>NZ_JWIG01000022.1 GCF_000814675.1 Pseudoalteromonas distincta
GATATCATTAATAGCCAGATATAACTGGTAATCATGATGTTCGACTTTGCCACAATATTCAGTGCCTCTATCGGTTAGAATACGTAGCATGGGAAGCTCGTACTGTTCGAAGTACGGCAGTACTTTGTCGTTGAGTATGTCAGCCGCAGTAATTGGCGTTTTCGTGGTGTAGAGCTTAGCGAACGCTACTTTGCTGTATGTATCAACGAAGGTTTGTTGGTAGATACGCCCAACGCCTTTGAGATTACCCACGTAAAATGTATCTTGAGAGCCTAGATAACCTGGGTGAGCCGTTTCAATTTCACCACACGCTTCGTCATCATGTTTTTTCTTTTCAAGCGCAGCTACTTGAGCGTCGGTGAGAATGATACCTTCGTTAGCAACTTTATTTTCTAGTGCCTTGAGACGCTTTTTGAAGTTCTCTAGGTCATGACGTAGCCATATTGAACGAACACCGCTGCCAGAAACGAATACGCCTTGTTTTCTGAGTTCATTACTCGTTCTGTGTTGGCCATGAGCTGGATAATCGACAGCGTATTTAATGACGGCTTGTTCAGTTGCTTCATCAACTCTATTTTTTAAGTTTGGCGCTCTACGACTTTTATCAATTAACGCATCAAGTCCACCGTCTTCGACGAGTTCTTGATATCGATAAAATGTATCACGGGATACGCCCATCACTTTGCAGGCTCTTGATACGTTGCCAAGTTCTTCTGCAAGATTAAGTAAACCCGCTTTGTGTTTAATAATTGGATTGTTAGTATGTAGCATGAGAGTTACCTCTTATATGTTTTGATTTAAAGATTCGACACCTTTTATCAAAACGGGTAACTCTCACTTTTTCAAGTTGATGTGTCAGATCTTGTCTGAACTAATACACTTTAGCTTATGAAGATTGGCAATACTAGTTTTTTACACGGAAAGATTTTAGCTAGTACAATCAAAAAGGGCTTCTAATAGAAGCCCCTTTGCTCTCATACAAACAAAATTTATTTTACTAAGGTTTTCAAATCTGCAGCAGTGCCGTTATACATTTTCCAATTATCAACAGACTCTATAATTTCTGCATTCGGAGATAATAGGCCTAGTGTTAACTTTTGGTCACGCTTAAACAAAGCAAGTCCAATATAATCATCTACACGAAGCATCCCCGTTCGATTATAAGCAACACCATCTGAGTAAACTAATGAAGTCTGGTTCATTTCAAATACTGGCGAGAACGCTAGATCTTGGACATACGAAAAACGCGTATCAACTGCTTCACCACTGTCATATTCAACAGACATACGCTCTTCAAAATCAACTTCATAAGCAACACCATCAAATTCACCTGCACTATCATCCGCTAAGCCCGTATAAATAGAATGGTACCAATCACGATCTCGAAGACCCATACCTTCATTCACAGCTGCAGAATAGTCATCCATCCACATGAAGCCACCACCATATCTTCTTCCGTTTACTATCTTTTCTACTTTAAACAATAGCGCGGTACCCGCATCTGATTTATGGCCATAAATTAAGTTGTAAATTAAAGTGTGACTATCTTGGCTTGTTAGAACCATCGAACCATCAAGATCAACGTTAAAATTATAACAATCAGCATCCACATCAGCGTTTAAAGGTTGCCCTGAATCAACAAACGCATTTTTTATACAAAACTGCTCCCAAGAACTCTCTGCTTTAATAGTTACTTGGCCATACTGATCACCATCAAGGCGGTCAAAATGGTATGCACTCCAATCACCCACAAACGAAGAGAGCGTGGTACCTTGGATGAAATCACCTTCTACAACGTCAACCTCTACGCTAGGTACCTTTAAATAAAGCAAACCATTTTCATCAAGTTCAAATGAAATCTCACTGGCAACAACACCCGACTCAAGCGCTGCATAAACAGTATCAGCAGCAAGAGAGACGTCATACGGCACATCCGTTAAGGCCACACCTTCTTGTAATAATTTAATTGCATAGTCAGATGCCAAGCCAACCAAAACAGCTTGTGCATTGCTATCATCTAGCGCCGTGTAGTCACCTTCAAACAAACTCACATCAACCGACCATAAATCTGCGATTGACTCAACAGAGTAACCAGAGTCTACAGCCATCGTTGTTACAGGGCTTACATTCGCTGAGCCAGCTTCTGCATACATAGTGTATGAGTGACCCACAATGTTGCCCTCATTTACGTTCGCTGTTTTCTCTGACACTGCATCAATAATAATTGCTGTATCTGTGTAGTCACCTGACACTGTAAATGCACCTGATGCTGATGTTAGGCCTAAAAACTCAGATTCTTCACACACTAAGTTTTGGTTTACGTCTGCACAAACGCGAGCATCGCTTAGTGGTCCTACAGTACCAATAACAAAATCAACATTGGTAACAACGCCAGTTGATGTGTCACCAGTCGAGTCCGGTACCTGCGTTTCAGAGCCAGAGCCAGAACCAGAACCACCACCACAAGCCGCAAGTAGACTACAAAGAGATAAGGTAATTAATTTTTTCATTTTTATATTCCAATATTTTTAAGGTAGGTAAGCAACTGGGGTGCCTGAAGATTAAACTTTGATTTTTAGCCTATTTTTTGTTTGTAAGCGCGCTCCACTTAGAGCTCTCTTTAAACGACTTACAACAACTCAGCTGTTGGCTACACTTTTAAGATGTTCTAGTAAAATTCCCATTAACTTTTCATCGTATTGTGATGTCCCGTCAGGGCTTACAGAAACAGGATGACTTAAACGATATTCAACTTTTGACTTACCGCGATACAAAAAGATTTCCAAATCTACATTCGCAACCGTACCACCTGAATTAAATGCAAAACTATTCTTGTAAACTCGCTTATTTGACTTGTTTTCATTAGGTCGCTGCTTTAACTTCCTCTCAAAACTTGTTTGAACAGATGCAGGGTCAAAATCAACATCAAATGAGCCACTTGAATAAACATATCTATCAATATCTTTACCCGGTTTATCCATCACATTATCGAGTAACTCTTGAAGTGTTTTGTCGCTTATTGGGGAAGATATTGGAATAAACAATGCGTCAGAAGCATCTTCTGCAGTCGCAGTCATTGCAGGTAAAAGGTTAACTTTAAAAGATTCAGTTGTTTCTTCAATTTGGTAAGGAAATGCAGTGTGAACTTTTGAAAGGTAAGTACTGCCTGAGCGAAATTTATCCCCGCGAAAGTAGGTAATCTTCACTTCAGAATCAGTTAGAGAAACTTTTTTACCCCATATTGATTTTATGTCTGCCGTTTGCCACTTTCCACATTCGATATCGCATTGCGTATATCCAGTATGAGCTGAAACATGCTCCCTTAAAGCATTTTTCACAGTCCCTAAAGTGACAACATTACTTGCAACGCCTGGTAGTTTTTTATATTCAAGTGTTTTATTTTTAGCCGTTAGACTCAACGGGATATCCCTGATATCGGGAGTTGACTTACAACCCGAAACAAAAGATAAAATAACAGCGATTACAGCAAGTCTTTTTAAGTTCATTATTAATAATTCCTTCTTATTTAAAGTTTAATTAAATGCGATTTTGTAAACTTATATACAATGGTTTTGAAGCATGTTTTTTCACGAAAGGAATATCTATGATTTTTTAAAAGGGAGGTAGTGAATAAATATAAAACAGTGTGATTTAGTGTGAAATATCATAATTATTAAATAGTTATAAATATCATGGATATTGTTGAAATAATCAAAACAAATGGTTAAACTCCCCGAAAAAATAATAAAGCTCGTCCTGTGAACTATAAAATCAATGACTTTTTAATCTCACCAAATATTAATTCAGCATCAAAAAACAACGAAAAATTTGAACTGACCTCTCAAGAAATAATTGCACTTAAGCTGTTTTTTTCATCCGATGATGGTTTTGTTGATACGCAAACTCTTGAATCAGAAATTTGGGGGGAGCGCATTGTAACCAAAAACTCTCTTCGCAAGCTAATAAGTGATCTACGTTTAAAATTTGGTGATAGTGAGTCATTTAAAAACATAAGAGGTAGAGGCTACAAACTCAAATTTGAATCGATTGAACCCTCAAAGGTTGCTCAAAAAAAAGTAAATGATTATAAGTACTTGTTCACTTTACTATTTATTATTTTGATATGTATTGTGGCAATTTTATCTTATAGCTATAAGGGGAAGATTGAAGCGTTACCGAAGGTTTCTACCCAAACCGTTTTTGAATCTAAAGATTATATTTTGGACTATGCAACTCATAACAATTCGCTATTTGTTACTGCGCGAGACAAAAACACATCAAAATTATACAAAGTTTTAAATCGTCAAAACACAGTGTTAATGTCGGAGAGTTATTCTGGTGCTTATCGCGGCTTAGAAATTCATAAAAGTGGCCGCACAATAATGCATGTAGTTGAAGATTCAAAATGCAAAATTAAAATCTTCCAAAAGCCTGTTGAAGACCAAATAGATGAGATTCCCTGTAACAGGCAAAATGCATTTCCCTCTTTTGATTGGATTGATGAAAATAGGTTTTACATTACTTTTAACGTTGATCCGAGTTCATCAATTAAACCTTTTATATATGACCTGACAACTAAACGATTAGAAGAGGTTTTTAGTACCAATTTTGAGTCAGAAAATAATAAAAATTTTATTGATGCATACATTAAAGGACACAATGATGGCGTATTTTCATTAAGAGAAAATCATTTAGATAAAATGTCTTTGACTTACTTTGAAGGTAATAATAGGAGAACACTTTATAAATTTAGAGCTAAACCTTATTCCGTTGCAGTTGCACAACAAAACCTATTCTTTGTAGGTAATAATAATGAACTATTTATGTTGCCCTTATCAGATGACATATTATCTCAAGATATAAATTTATCGCTATTGATGGCATCACAAGCTACCAAGATTGATGACCCTTTAGTTCTTGAAGAACAACTCTATTTCTCTTTAGGTAACGTTTCCAAGGAAGTTATATATAGTTCATCTGGGGATTTTACTTATAGTTTAGAAAATGGTGTAAGAGACTTCACCTATACTGATAAGGTGCTTACAGTTTTAGCATTAACCAATAGTGGTTACGCAATAGAACAACTCAAAGATGGACTTGTATTTAATACTATTTACTTCGATTCAAACCTGAGCCTTAGGCATATAGCTTTTTTTAAAAACGAAATATTCTTAGCTGGTGCTGATGGTGTTTATAAGTTAGTTGAAAATAAACTGATTCAGATTAGCAATATAAAAACTACTGAGCTCGTGTCTAACGGTAAATGTATGATCGCAGAAGGTGAAGGTATTCATTTACTTGACAAAAGAACACATACTTTCATAAAAATAGTAGAACAAGGTGAAAGAGCATTTCAAAGTGAGCAAGGGTGTTTATTTGTTGATACTCTTACTGGGAATATTGTTAATGAAAGTCGTGAAATAATAAGTAAGCAAACAAAGAGAAGGCTATTAATTGAACATAAAGGTATACTTGCACACCGCTACAATGTTAAGGAACAAACACATATTGTGGATATCAATACTGGTAAAGTAATAGAAAAAACAAAATCACGCGCCAGATTTACAAAGCTTATTTCCTATGAGGACGATATTCTATATTTAGGTGAAGCTGATGTTAATACATCCATTTTGAGGTTGAAATTAGATTAAAAGAGTATCAGCTATAATCACTCTGAACTTTTTATAGCTAGGGTATTTAATTTCCATTGAGTAAGTAAGCGCATTGAAATTTGATGAATCTATAGTATGCAAAATTTCATTTTTCATACTACGGAACGTAAAAAAAGCGCCTTGATAAAGTCAGGGCGCTTTGTGTTTAGGACAAATAAACAAGGGTTATACAAATTTAAATAGCAAATATTTGAGCATGATTCTCATACTACGCCCATTACTTTGGCAATATTTCTCGTAGTTAATTATGCCAATAGCCATCTTAGTGCAAAACAAACTCAGAGCTATAAACCAAGCTAAGTCTTCAGTTGATTGGTACAGTGTAAACAGTAACTCTGAGCCACCAAATGTAATGGTCGAATATACGATTTCTATTCGATACCGACTAATTGCTTTCAATATTTTGAGCATTAAAAGCCATCATCAAACGAGTCAAATGCATCAAAACAGTCACCATTACTTGAATCACTTATCGATTCTTCAATTTCATAAACAGTCATTACTCTATTAGGCTGGCCCACCACATTGCCACCAACATCTACGATATTAGTGCTGGCATTTGTGATAGGTAATCCTGTTGTTGGGTTAATAGCGATATCAGTAACGTCATTGTTTTTCATTTTTCAAACCTTATTAATCATTAATTTCTGCTATCAAATTTAATGATTTCGTGATAAAAAACAAACTTGTTTGACTGCGCAGCTCAGCAACAAACAGTTTGAATTAAGTAATTAGCCCTTCCCTTATTCCACCTAATTTTATTAAGTAAAAACCTTTTATTCTTTTCTAAAAAATTCATTAATAAGTTTAATTTGGAAGCGGCTTTTGTCTGCAAGACAGGTTTTTTAAAACGCATTTTTCGGCACGACAAACTGCAAAAATAGCGCCTCAGAATGAGGCCAACAAGCGCGTAATGTGGCGTAGGCGAAGCCGTAGACACATGGAGACAGCGCGAATGTACAGGCTGGTCTGTACTAACCGCGATAATGTTTCGCATCAGCGAAATTCGATATTAATTTGGCACAAATTGATATCGAACCATCTATTTTCGTCAGAAAATAAAAGCGAAGAAAAATGCGGATAATGGGGCACCCATCGCATTGTCTGAAGCGGCAGTATGGCGGTTAGTACGGAGCGTAGCTCGTACATTCGCGCTGGGTCTACAACGCTAGCGCGATAGCGCGTCGAGTCAGCTCGTTGCGGAGCAACACCAGAGCTGGCGGGCGTTTTAGTCCCTATGGTTAAACAACGAAGTTGAGAGACCATCCGCTGAAAGCGGCTTTTGTTGCGATAATTATCGCGACAATGATTCCGTGCATGCTGTCAGAGCATCTCGGAATGAAAAACGGCAATGTAATTATAAAATGATGATAATTTTTGTGTTGCGGTGCTAGTTAATTTTACTAATTAACTCATCAAAAGGACTTTTGAATTGACTCAGAAACCATCAAAAGATTTAGAAACGAACAACCTACTCCTCACTCACTACCCTCGCTATTTTGATATTGATATGCGGTATTATCCAGGCGCAAACAATCATCAAAAAGGGGTTAACCGAACTAGGTTGACCGTATTAATCGCGATTCGATTTTCCATTATTACCCCAGGCATTGTTCGTTGGTTATATGCCATCAATCATCGGTTAGCTTTAGAGCATTTAAACCGGCTAGAAAACGATGGTTTTTTGCGGGTGGTAAAAACACACCGAAGCCCAGACGGTCGAGTCTATGTACCTACCTACACTGCAGCCAAATTTGCAGAGGAGTTAATGGGCATCGATATACATTTTAGAGCGAATAGAAACCCTGCTCTGCAGTTCAATCAAAACAATGTAATGCATAACCTGATTAATGCATTTGTCATGCTGCGCGGTATACATAATTACCACAGTGATGAAACGTACGCACCAATGTGGAATGGGTTTATTACCGAGCCTGAATTTAAACGTATCAATAACCTATCTGATACACGAACTGTGGATGGCGCTGTGCTACTTCCTGATGGCTCAATAGTCGCTATTGAGGTGGAACACTCTTTTAAAAACAAAACTGCACGACAGGCCATTTTACTAAAATATTTGTCGTCTTTAAAAAAGGGCGATTACAGTAAGATTTTTTTATTCTCCCAATCAGTCAAAATTTTTGATGACATTAAGCGACTCCACGAACAGTTATTTGAGGAAATGCCGCAACGTTTTGACAAGAAGACACGAGCACCACTTCTCAGTGAAAGCGATGCTGAATTACTTCACTCGTCTATTATTTTCCGCACTAAATTATGTGAAGAAATTAATGAAATGTTTTATCAATAAACGATAGATAAGCAAAGGGGGAATGGATAGTAATCCATTCCCCCTTTGCTTTTGGCCTATTTAAAGCCTTGCCAACATTATTATTAAAAACACGCTTTTGTGAAGTAATAACAAGGCGCTATATTTGCGTCACGCCTTCCCCTAGAGGTGTAATCTCTATTAATGAGATTGAGCTGCTTAAACCAGTTTTCAGCTTAAGTAGTGAGCCTGCAAATAATGACTCATGGCATATTTTAGGGGTAATGATTAGGCAGTTATTTTATTATTAAAATAACTTATATTTGTCCTTTATTATTTATTTAGAAGACTGTTTATTGAATCTTGGATATTACGATCAATACGATCTTGTTCAAACTCGTCAACAAATTCATTTTCAATATCATTTTTATAGTCGTCTTCAAATTCATCCTCGAACTTACTATCAAAAACTGAATCAAAGCGCTCTTCTGGCGCATCACTAAATGCTTGCTCTGGCTCTTCATAAAACTCGTCATCGTAATCAGGATATGCTGGTACGGGTTGGTGTACATCGTTTATTAAACAAATCATTAATTTATACATCAACAATTTTACGCCACGATAATTAAGATGTTTTTTATTAAAAACTTGAGGCTCTACAATAGCCCAAAAGCCTTTAAAGTTAGGGTTATCTGCACTTAGCATGAGTTTGTTTATTTTATGATCGTTATCCCTTACAACCGTTTTGACATCTTCTAACAGGGTGATAATGTCTAGAGTAGAGGTATATCTGCAAGTCATAGAATTTCCTTATCGTAAATTAATTTTGATAATTATTATCCGTTAATAATTACTTACTCCCCTTATTATGAGGTTATTTATAAATAGGCACTCTTAGGGAGAAATAGTGACTTTTTTTGTGAGTTTAAATTATTTATTTAAAACACAATTGGATCAGAATCTTTAAAACTAAAAAGCGAGCCTAAAGGCTCGCCAGAGTTTATGAGCTTTCTATTAACCGTAACCAACTGTCTTCTGCAGCTGCAAAATATACGTTGGGTTTTAGCATAAATAGCTGCTCAAATTCTGCACTAAACAAGCTGCAAAAGTTTGTTATGTCTTCAATATGTATGAGTAAAAAAGCATACATCTCAATACCTTCCAAATACCTCTCCGAGAACTCAGGATTAGCAGCTAGTAACTGTTGAGAAATACTAATACCCAGCACACACCCCACGCTATCTCGGTGTAAATAAACGTAATTGGTGAAACCTAGTTCTAGTGTTTGCTTATCAACAACATCAGCTAGTAGCAAAATTGTAGAGCTGTCATCCCACGGTGATCTACTAGCGCGTACATATTGGCGAATAAACGGCGATTTTTGGTCTTTCATGACTTTTCCTCGTTAATTTGTCCTAAAACTAACTAGGCATAAGTGAGGAGAAAAATTGAAAGGTAATAAGATAAGAGACGTAAATTTGCAAAACACATCAAAAGCATTAAGGTTAGAGTATAACTTCAAATGTTAAGGTGTAGAAATGAGCGACTTTATATGGTTGTTACCGGCTACTGTGCTGACCGTAATATTAATTAGGCTTATTAAACAAACAAAGAAGGTAGATTAAGTTAAAGCAATAGAAAACTTCTTGGGTATAGCCGACTATAGCTAAAGTGACCAATAAGTCACTTTAAAACCCAAAATGCAGCTTAAAGATCCCTAAAAGGCACTTTATAGTTGTGTCATAAAAAAGAAAAATCTAAGTTTTGCTTTTATTAACTCTCAATTCTCTTTTCCAAATTAATTCTTTAACCTACAAAACATAAATATAAGATTCAAAGACTCTATAAGTCTAAAGTTTTCAACTATTCAGTTAATACAATTTGCCTTTTAAGACTGTTTTTAAGATACTAGCTTAGTGTTAACGAGTTACGTAAAGTCGTAGCACAAGCCATAGCACAACAAAGTAACAGACTGTTTTTAAAGACTTTAATTGAAAACCTTATAACTATCGCAGTTAATGCATTTACTATTTATGAGTAGAGCCATTTTTTAGCCTTTTCAATTAATATCATTATAAAACAAAAAGATAAGTAAAAACAAAGGTGTGTAAAGGCTAACTTTTGTGCAGCTCTAGTTTAATAAAAAGCCACTATTTTTTATTAAATCGTAACACACATTTGTAGCACCCCATTTTACTTTTGGGTGTAAATTACAACCGCGAATTATGCCTATCTTTCTCTGTTGCTTTGTTGATCTTAATCAATAGAAATAGCCGCACTTTTACTAAATTTGATATTATTATTTTAACTTTCCTAAGTTATTTATTTAAATTAATATAAAATTAGCTGACCTGCCAAAAAGCGCTTAGGCCCTCTACTTATATGCTAATCCCGTCAAAAGAACATTCAAATAAGGATAACAAGTGAATATAGTACCTCCAAGAATTTAGCCTTTTTCAAAGTGTTATTTTCGCAAATACTCTATGCCTAAAATTAAACCCTATTTAAAGCGTTAAGATGATCTAAATGATGCTTTACTCTTCGTACCATCACTTCAATTTACTTAATCGCTATCAACCTGGCTGTAATCAATTGGTCATATTATTCACTTAGTATTTATTTAAAATAAAATTCTAGACTGAGTAATGAAGACTTTTAAAAGCCCCCTGCCATCGAATTTAAATATTTTTTCTGAACAAAGCGATGTAAAAAACGTTATCAGCCATATTCGTAAATTCATTAGTCGTCGAACCAATAATACAGATGACGTAGACGATCTTGTGCAAGAAGCTCTACTAAGAACATTAAATAGAAATGACACATTAGAAATTGAAAACTTTCAGGCGTACATAAATCAAGTCGCAAAGTCTGTTATGTATAGTGATTGGCAAAAAAATAAAAGCCAACCAAATAATGCAGAAGATATTGAGCTTTTTACAAATGATAATAGCGATCCAGAAGCGCAGTCTATTACAGAGCAAAAGCTCGAGCTTGTTAAAAGTGCGTTGCAAGAGTTACCACCTTTAAGAAGAAAAGTATTTAAGCTTCGACGTATTGACGGATTAAGTCGCGAAGAAATTAGTCTGCAGTTAAATATGAGCCAAGAATCTGTAAAAAAACATATTACGCGCGCAATGATACAAATAACGCTTCACATAGAAAAAAATCAATAAAAATGTCCCCTTTATTACACTTTTACGCTCTTTATATTTAATCAACGCAGGTTAGGTTTTTTAATGAACGAACAACGCTTAGAACAGGCAGCAGATTGGGTAGATCGGATTAATGATTTAAATGATCATGACCGTGAAGAACTATCGCTTTGGTTAAAATGCACAGAAAATAAGAATGCATTTGAAAAAATAGCTAATGTATTTGGCGATCCTGCTGTTAAACAGGCTTTACACATTTACACTAAACAATATAGTTTACCGACTCCAATAATTACGCCTAATGCTAAACGCTCTAGAACTTTCCCTATGCTCGCCTTAGCAGCTAGTTTTAGCGCTATTGCTTTTGCAGTGTACTGGCTTGCTATATCTCAACAGACATTTACACCAACACCGATTGCAAAAACCGCAGTTAAATCTAGCCTGCCTCAGCTTTTAGAAGCACATTTAGGTAAACGTGTATCGCAGTTATTAGATGACGGTTCATATTTGCACTTAAATGCAGATAGTGAGTTAACTGCGCACTTGCTACCACACTCAAGGCAAATCGAATTAAAAAAAGGACAGGTTTTTTTTGATGTAGCCAAAGATAAAACACGGCCATTTATAATAAATTCAGGACAAGCAAGCATTAAAGTACTGGGTACTTCTTTTGATGTAGAGCGCAATAAAGATGAAGTAGTGGTAACTGTGTACGAAGGCAAAGTAGAAGTCTCGGCTTTAGATAAAGTGATATTAACTCCCTCTCAACAAGCTGTTATAAAAAATGGCCATATAACTGTAGATTATAGCCAGCAGTTAGCACAACTCCCTGCTTGGCGAATGGGTTGGATTGATGCAGAAAAAGAACCTCTAACCAGTGTTATTAAACAATTGCAGCGTTACAGCCCTATGGTAATTAAAGTGGATAACACACTAAATAATACACTAATTAGCGGACGATTTAATCTCGAAACGCCACAACAAAGCCTTATGCTCATTGCATCAACTTATAACTGGAAAGTAGATAAGAAGAACAACGTACTTCATTTAACGTTACCTTAAATGAGTAAAAAATATGACTGTATTACTTTGATTAAATGATTATGCTAAAACAGGTACGTACATTAAATAAAAGTATTTTAGTGTACTTTTTTATCGGTGCTAGTTGTTTAACAACGTTGCCTAGTGCGGCAAAAAATATAAATACCTTTATTTATATACCAGCGGGTTCTCTCAGTGATAGCTTAAGAGAGGTAGCAAATGCATATGCAGTCTCTTTTAGTAGTAACCCTTCACTTATCAACGACAAAACTACGTCCACCTTAGTGGGCGATCATACACTTGCTCAAGCACTAGATTTTTTATTAAGAGGCAGCGAGTTAACATATAAAATTCAAGACAAGGGTTTTGTTATTTTTCAAAAAAAAATAACAACCAATAGCGAAATACTTGAAGAAATAACAGTAAAGGGTATTCGCTATTCATTAGCTAGCTCACGAAATTTAAAACACAATAATAAAACGATTAGTGAAGCAATTTCAGCACAAGATATTACCGATATTCCCAATACTAACTTGGCCGAGGCCTTACAGTATATTCCTGGCATAGCAATTACTCGCGAAGCAGGCGAAGGTCGCCAAGTATCAATACGAGGTAACTATCCTGATTTTAGTTTGGTGACACTCAACGGTATGCCTGTGTTAGCAAATAATGATTCACCTATGGATAGCCGAGTGCAAAAACAGCGCGATCGTTCTTTCGATTTCAATATTTTACCTGCCGAGCTTTTTAAACAAATCCATGTAATTAAAGCATATTCCGCCGATAAAATTGCAGGTGGAATATCTGGAACAATGGCATTACAAACTATAAACCCTCTAGATAATGAGGGGTTTAAATTTATTATTACCCCAGAAGTTGGCTACAACGACTATGTGGGTACAGGCGCAAAACGCTATTCAAGCTTAATTTCTAACACGTGGAATAATTGGGGGGTACTTGCAAGCGTTGCATACACAACCAGAGAGTCGTTAGAGCAAGGTGCTAATACATTTCGCTGGCGTAATATTGCAATAGATGGGGCTGACCTATCGGCTTTAACCCAATCACAAGCACTGCATTTGACTCAAGGCGATTATATAGTTCCTCGTGGTAATCGGTACTCGGTATGGCAAGCTACACAGCAGCGATTTGGGGCAAATCTATCTGTAGAGTATAAAAATGAAACCACCCATTTTGATTTTGATATGCTCTCAGGTTTTTTAAAAGGAGATCGGTATGAATATCATTTATACCCTAGAGGGGAGCAGTCTACGCCTATAATTAAAGGGCTAACAACAATTACAGACATTCAAACGAATGAAAATAATGAGCTAGTGTATGCACGTTACGAAAATGCACGAGTTGCAACCGAAAGTAGAACCCAAGAAATAAATACGGCATATCAGCAAGGTGTGCTATCACTTACGCAACAAGTGAATAAAAATTGGAAAGTAAGCGCCATATTAGGAAAAGAACAATCAAAGTATGACATTCCTTACAGCAATAAGATTTATACCCAAGGCATAAGTGACGTTACGATTGATTATCGTCAAACGCCATTTTATGCTGATATTAACTACAGTGAAAATTTAAAAGATCCGACCATGTGGCAAATGCATCATGGTGATATAGAACAATACAATTCAAATAGTGAATACACCTTCGCAAAATTAGATTTTAAATATGACATTAATAGTTTAATAAAACTGCAATTTGGAGCTGATTGGACTTTGTTTGAAAATAAAATGTATAACGCACAGCAAAACGATATTTTTTTTAATGAATTAACCAACGCACCACAACAATTAACTGACCTTCCTGCGTCGTATGTTTCACCGCAAAATGCACATAAAAGCCTACAATGGTTAAAAATAAACACTAATGAGGCACTTAAACTTTATGGCATCGACCCATTCAACATACAAAATAATAGTTCATCAATCACCACTGAAGCCGAGCATATACAAGAATATAGCAGAGGAGCTTATACTTTAATAAGCACAGAGCAGGAAAAATGGGAGGCCCATATAGGTGTGCGTTACCAAGCAGAATCCATAACATCTCACACTCAAGCGCCCCACTCTCCTATTTTGTATAATTTATGGCTGCCAACGTTTAATGGCTCATATTTTATAAACGATCATTGGCGATTACGTGTAGGACTTTCTAAAAACTATTCAAAACCATTACTGAACTCACTAAGTTTTAATGGTTCAAACGATACCCCAAATAATACAAAATATACATTTAACTCAAATCTAAAACCTTACTTATCTTATAATACCGATATTTCTTTAGAGGCAGATTTTAGTAGTCGTAGTACGTTTAATATATCACTCTTTTATAAAGATTTAGATGATTACATAGTTACCACACAAGTCCCTTTATCAAAAACTTCAGAGTCTACAGTCCCCAATATAAATAACCTTTGGCTAAGTAATGCAGAATCAGCTTATCAGTGGGGAGCGGAAATAAGTTTAAATTATTTAATACATAATTCTGACTGGGGTATCAACCTACAAACAACTTACAATAAAGGCAAAGTCACGTATTACGACTCAAATAATGGCTCAGCTTTATTTAAAAAAAACCTACCTTTTTTATCTAAAATAACCGCTTCAAGTATGATCTTTTACGATCATCCTAAGTTCAATTTTAAACTAGGCGCTATTTTTAGAGATAAATATTTAGTTCGGGCAGGCAGTCTTTTGCTCGATGAAAACGAAACAGGGTTTATGCCGACTGTTTATTGGGATGCAAACCTAAATTATTATTTTTCTAATCATTGGAAACTTAAATTTAGCGCATTTAATCTCAGCAATGAACAAGAGCGACAATACAGTAACTCAACACTAAGAGCCTATAACTCAACCACAAGTGGTCGCACTTATTACTTGGGGTTGAGTTATCAGTATTAGATAATCTCCCCCGTTTTCAAATCAACGCTAAAATTCTCACCTTGGGTATGCTTACTAAATTTTGCCATTATTTTTATTAACAAAGCCAAGTACTGCTGTGTTTGCGTATCTGTTTTACAAGTCGATTGAGCTAAAAACTCATTTAGCTGTTGATAAGTAATACGCTTTTGAGGTGTTATATCTGCAGTTACATCACCATTTCTTAATAAATAAAAATCTCGAAGCCATTCTTTTGTAGATACAGCTTTAAGTTGAATTAGCAAATTAGGCGAGACTTTATTTAAACACTGCATATCTGTAAACCAATCTGCTAAATAGTGATTATCGTTTAGCCATGCCACTAAACTTTTTGGCCAATCGCGTTTTAAAAAACGCTGACTAATAAGTCCAAATAAATGCTGTTTAGTAAAATCACCATAACTTTCTGAGCTCAAAATAGTACGGTCAAAATTACTAAGATTATGTTGTTCACGATATACCCATTCCTTTTCATATAAACCAAATAAATCATTGAAACCAGGAACATCGTCTAATGTATGAGTACTTACCAATGCGGTGTGCTTTACTAAGTTTAGCTCTGCAATCTTATATGCAGCTTTATAAGCAGCTAAACTTGGCACTTGTACATTAACTAACTGAGAGTCTCGATTACTTGTTACCAGCGCCGTATCATTAAGATGCATATGTCCTGCAAAATGTAGTGTTAATCCTGTATCTGCAAGTATTTGTGTCGTACGGGGTGTAGGCACTCTAGGTAGGGAAAAATGGCCACGACTAAACACTTTATGTAATTCATCATTCGCATTATCGTAAAACTCTCCCATTGGAAAGTGGCTAAATGCGATCAGTGTTTTGTTTTGCTCTTTTGACCTTTTTACAACCGTTTTTATCCACTTTAACAGTAAAGGCTTTGCATCAATTAAAGCATTATAGCCGGCACTAGACGAACCCTTAAAAGTGAGTGGCGAATTTTGCCATTGTGGTGCATACACATTGGCATCTATTGCCATTAACCAAACACCTTTTATGGGCTCAACTAAGTAGCTCGCATCTGGCATCGTTATACAATGATTAACATCATTAGGGTCACACCATATAAACTCTCGGTTTTCATAAGGCGTTTCATATAGCACGTCACTTTTATGTTTGCTAAATCCAAAGTCACTGAGTGTGCTTAATATTTCAGTGTAACCCCAGTTTTTTAAACCATCATCACATACAGACTGCTTAGTCATACACTTTTCATGTTGGTAACTATAAACGCCAAACTCTTTACCTTGAGCCGTTAAGAAGTCAGCTTTACCTGCCGGTGTTGTAAATGGCTTTACAGGATCATGATTGCCTGGAATCGCAAAAAAACGCATCCCATATGTTTTTTCATAATGGCCTAAAATACGTGCCAGAGCACTTACATTAATGGGTTGGCCGTCATCAGTAAAATCGCCAGGTAAAACGACTAGCTTAATTTCTTTTTCTACTAGCTCATCTAATACATGTAAAAAAACAAAATAATTTTCATTGAAAAGTCGCGTTGAGTGAAGCTGCGCATACATACTTCGTACCAATAATGGTTGCTTTGACCCTACATCCTTTGGTAAGCCTATATTGTCTGTATTATGTAAATTAGCAAAAATATCATGTAGATGAATATCAGCTAAAAATGCAACTTTAACCGTCTCCACCTTCACTGCACTTTTAACCTCGTAGTACTCAATAGCACTCACTTTAAATGTAATACATAACCCAATCCATAGTGCTAACCATAGTGCTTTGAGTCTAATCATGATGGCTTTATCCAGTTTTCACTCAACTTATTATTTAGAGCGCGGTAATGGATAAAAGGGGACATAAAATTTTATAAACATGCTTTTCAATTATGAAGCTTTTATTAAATCCATATTTTTGTGTCCCCTAATTTATAAATGCTCGCTCTTAGATAGCAAACACAACAATTGAGACGTGGTATGCCACTTTTTATTTTTATTATTTTTGCAGGTTATGTAACTAGCATTAACGCTATGCCATTAAATACCTTTCAAATGATTGGCTCACATAACAGCTATAAAAAAACATTAAACGTAGGCGTTAAAAATAAATTAAACACTCTAAATCCTAAACTAATGGCCCGTATTGATTACGGTCATTCTCCCATTATTAAACAGTTAAATAGCGGTGTTCGCTATTTAGAAATTGACGTTTTAAAAGACCCTAATGGTGACTTATACATAAAACCTTGGGCTAATACTTTTGCAACGACTCCTTTATTTAATGAGTTAGAAAAAAAGCAATTAGCTACCCCTGGATTTAAAGTAATGCACATTCCCGATATTGATGTGCAAAGCCATTGTGTATTGCTTAGTGGATGTTTGAATACACTTAAAACATGGTCAGAGGCAAACCCGCAGCACTTTCCTATTGTTGTAATGCTCAATGTAAAAGAAACGCGATCAGATGTAGTGCTGGGCAATAATCCACTTAAATTTACACCGAACGATTATTATTTACTCGATGAAGTAATTCAAAAATCGTTACCTAACTCATTATTCACGCCCGATAACTTACGTAAAATACCGTTATCTTTAAACCAAACAGTCGTTAGGTTTGGGTGGCCAAGTACACGTGCCTTAGCTGGTAAGTTCATATTCTTATTTGATGGCAATACACAGCAATCGGCACTTTATAAACAAAATAGGCCTTCGTTAAAAGGGGCAAGCATGTTTGCCAATTATGATGAAAACCAGCCCGAAGCTGCTTTTATGATTGTAAACAACCCTACACGCGACTTTTATAAAATTCAGCAACTTGTACTTAAAGGTTACATGGTGCGCACCCGCGCAGATGCAACCTTAAGTGCAACCAATTCTCAGCGAGCAATCCAATTTAATGCCGCGAAAAATAGCGGCGCACAAGTAATTTCGACCGATTTTATACCCAGCTCGCCACAGCAGGCGCGCTTTAACTATGTGGTGCAATTTGACGAAGGTCATTTAGTGCGCACAAACCCTTTTATTAATAATCAACTTTAAATTAAAAACCAAGGAAGCATTATGTTGAACAAACCATCTCGTACGCTTTTAGCAACGGCTATAATGAGCTCATTAGGCGCGTCTAATTATGTGTATGCAGAACAATCTGCTCAAACAGAAGTAGAAGAAATAGTTGTACAGGGTTATCGCAACAGTTTGTTAAAAGCAAAAGATTTAAAACGAAATGCTGTGGGCGCACAAGACTCTATTGTCGCTGAAGATATTGCAGATTTTCCCGATCTAAACTTAGCTGACTCACTACAACGAGTTCCTGGCATTGCGATTACCCGAGAAGGTGGCGAAGGCCGACAAATTTCATTACGAGGTTTAGGACCAAACTTTACACAAGTACAACTTAACGGTATGGAGGCTTTGGGTACGTCTTCTTCGGCAATGGATAGCCGAGGCTCAGTAAGCAGATCACGCGCTTTTGATTTTAACATATTTGCTTCTGAGTTATTTCAGCGCGTTGATGTGAAAAAATCCTTCTCAGCCGAAATGGATGAAGGTGGTATAGGTGGAACTGTTGGACTTCATACAGCAAAACCATTTGATTTTGATGGGTTTAATACTGCAATATCAGGTCAACTTGGTGACAATTCACAAACTGATGATGTTAGTCCACGTTTTGCAGCTCTGATCTCAGATACTTGGGATGATAAATTTGGCGCATTATTTTCAATTGCATACAGCAAACGTGATGTAAATGAGCAAGGTTACAATACATATCGCTGGCGCAAAAAAAATGCTTCAGGCTCAGATATATCCGAGCTATCAGATGAGTTACAAGACAAAATTAACAACGAAGAAGTGAGCTTTTCACGTGGTAGCCGTTATTCGTTATTTGAAAACCAACAGGAGCGCCTAGGGACAACACTTGCCCTGCAGTATCGCCCGAGTAATAACCTTGAATTCGGTTTTGACGCTCTATATGGTGAACTGAATAATGACCGCAGTGAATATCACTTACAAAATAGAGGTTCTAGTTCAACAGCTATTGGTTGTACTGGACCAGCTTATAACAACGAGCAAATATGCTCAAAGCTAACAACTCTTGAAATAAATGAAAATAACGACGCTATTTATTCGGTATACGAAGACGCCGCTATTCATTCAGAAAGTCGTAGCCAATATGCTGATACTCAAATTAGTCAGTTTGTATTAAATAGCGATTGGCAAATTACAGAAGATTTAAATATGACCGCCTTAGTCGGGCGTTCACAAACCAAGTTCAATACAGGCAGTGTTAAAGTTTACCTAGAAACATTTGGCGATGAAACTATTGATTATCGCAAGGATGCTTATTATGGGGAAAATACATACGGGTTTGATCCTACTGACAGTAGTTTGTTCCGCTATCACGAAATTGATATATCTGAAGAAGAAATCACCAATACATTTGATTCTATAAAATTAGATTTTAATTACACGCTTAACAATACTTCAAATATAAAGTTCGGTGTATCTAATAAAAAGTTTGAAAGTGAAAACGGTGAAACTAAATCTGATAACGTTAACCGCAGCGATTGGGAAAATGGCGTACTGGATGACACGGTAGATCCAAGCCTGACATTTACAAATACCGCGCACAATAAACAGCAATGGGTAAGTGTCGATGTACTAGGCACCCTAGCAAGTATGAATATCGATCCTAATTTAGATAATCCTGATTTTACCGATAACGTACAAGAAAAAACCTTTGGGGCTTATTTGCAATACGAAGCTGAATGGGAATTGGGCTCAGGTTATTTAATGGGTAATGCTGGTGTACGCCATTACGATACTAAAACCAACGCCGTAGGTTTAATAAATGGAGAAGTAGTTGATGTTGAAAACACCTACTCAGGACTTTTGCCTGCTATAAATTTAGTTTGGGATAGTAATAACAGTTTAGTACTTCGTGCAAGCTATGGCGAAAATCTCACCCGCCCTTCGCTCGGTGCATTAGTGCCAACAGGCGTTGTTCAAAATGATGCCACATCAACCAATGGCCTTAGTATCAGCTCAGGAAACCCAAACCTTAAACCCTACGAATCAGTTAACTTCGACTTTTCAGTCGAGTACTATTTTGAAAACATTGGGTATGCGGCCGTAAGTTACTTTCATAAATCTATCGATAACTTCATTATCACCGAAACATATGATATCCCATACAGCCAAACCGGATATCCTCTTAGCTTTTTAGGCGACGTAGACGAAAACGGTAATCCGCAAACATCAAATACTGTTTTTACTGTTATTCAGCCTCAAAACTTAGATGAAAGTGATATTAGTGGCTGGGAACTCGCTTTTCAACGTGACCTAGACTTTTTACCTGCCCCGTTTAATAACTTAGGTGTTATTGCTAATTATACATTTGCTGATGGTGAAGCACTGTACCGTAATGTAGGTAATTCAGGTATTGATCAATATAAATCATTCCCTGGCCTGTCAGAGCATTCGGGCAACTTTACAGTATATTACGATTCTGATTCATGGGGCGCACGCGTTGCAGCAGCTTATAGAAGTGACTATATTGCATCGGTACAAGCCGGTAACGGCGATGAAGACGAAAATGGTTTTCATGCCAGTACATACATAGATGCATCAGCATTTTATCAGGTTAATGAAAAGCTAAAGCTCACTATAGAAGCAAGTAATTTGACTAATGAACGAGAAGAGCAGTATTCAGACTCCAATGATCGTTTGTACAATACGACGGTTAATGGCCGTACTGTTTATTTAGGTGCAAGTTATCGCTTCTAAATTATAAAAGTGAGGCTCCACTTTTGTGTGGAGCCTCTCATTATTCTTAAGGGGCTCATCAAAAAAGACGACTTATAAATTCACTTAATTAAATAAAGCACTTGATGTAAATCTATTTTCAATGGCTTTAACAAGCATGACTTAAAACTACTTTTAATTTATTTGCTGAACAGATTGAGTTACGTTGTTTACCAGTACCTTCATGAAGAATTATGAAATCAAAGTTATATAAAATTTTATTGCCTAACTTCAGTTCTTACCCCTTAATCTCTAATGAAATTTTAAAGTGCCGCTGTTAATATTGCCTAAATCCTAAATAATAAAGTAGTTCTAATGGCAGCTAGTTATTCTCTTGATGATTTACGTTACTTTTGCACCATAGTAAAACTAGGTAGCTTTAAAAAAGCATCCATAAACCTTGGTATGTCACTATCAACTTTAAGCCGTAGAATACGTTTATTAGAGCAAGCTCTGCAATTAACGTTACTAAATCGAGATGCTCATCGGGTAACACTTACGCATACTGGCGAATTATATTACGACCGCTACCGCAAGTTATTTGACGAAGTAGAGTGTATTGAGCAAGCACTTTGTGATGAGAAAGACCAACCTAAAGGAAAAATTAGGATCTCTGCACCCATTTACATAGGTAAACACTTTTTAAGTGCTATTTTTTGTGAATTTTTACTGCAATATCCCGATATTCAATTAGATTTACGCTTTTCAAATAATCTTATTGATATTGAAAAAGAAGGGATTGATATCGCGTTTAGAGTAAGAAACCCAGCCATCGATAATTGGGTTATTAGAGAACTTAAGCTTACTCATAACCTGCTGTGTGCTCACCAAAATTATGCTCATCATCCCATCACTCATCCGAAGCAATTAGAAGAACACCCAAAAGTTACGTGCCTTGGGTTAGTTCCGTGGCAGTTAAAAAATCAGCAAACGAGTGAAGAATACAGTTTTAATCCAAACACGCATGTCCGGTTAGAAGTTGATGAAATTCAAATGATGAAACAAGCCGTTGAGTCTGGTGTGGGCATTAGCTACATTCCTGATTATATAGCATTGCCTCTTATTGAAGCCACAAAGCTTAAACGTATTCTTCCTGACTGGCAAAGTGAAGGGCAGCCATTTTCTATGCTTTATCGCGACAGAAAACAAGTACCTTATCGGGTACGACTATTAATAGAGCATACATTGCAACACTTCAACGAAAAGTAGCAATGTATGCTTTTAAAAAGAAAGCTTTAAACGTTTAAAAACTAAGCCTAAGTACAATTACACCTAAAAATGCTGTTGCTAATCCTATCACTTCTTGGCGTGTAAAAGACTCTTTTAGGATGATGCGTGAGTACAATAAAATAATTAAAATGTTCATCCCTGAAATTGCCGAAACGAGCCCTGTATTACCAATTACAAAAGCCGATATTATTGCCACCATACCTGCCACGTTTGTTAATCCAATCAGTAACCCGCATGAAAATGTTTTACTCGCAGACCAATACCCTTGAGAAGTGCCTTGCTCTGCTAGCATTTTTTTTCGCTTTACTAACCAACTAACAGCAAAGAGAAAACTACCAAAACCAAACATAGACGTTAGCGTTGCAAACGTATCGGCCTCAAGAAGTGTTGATTGCTTGCCCATTAAATCATTAAATGCAAAGGCAAGTGCAGCGAGTAATCCCCATTGCGCACCTTGTAGGTTGTTCAACGAAATATCGCTTGAATAACGAATGATATAAAGGCCACCAAAAATAATGAAAAAGCCAATTAATTGAATTGTTGTTAAGGTCTCCTGCCACAATAAAAAAGCAAATAAAAGGACAAACAAAGGCGTTAATCCCGATAAAATACTAATTAAAGACGCTTTACCAACCGAAAACCCCTTATGCAACAAACCATTAGCAGCAAAAGAGCCAAAACCTAACGCTAGCCCAACCGTAATGTCTGCCCAGCCATACCATGTATGTTCAAATACCACTGTACCTAGCGCACTAACAACAAATCCTACAAAAAACACACCGAATAATAATAAGTTACGGTTAATTTTTTTTTGCGACGTCCATTGATACAACACTCCTCGAGCACCAAAAAAAACGGTTGCGAGTAATGCAAAAATTATCCACATACAAAAATGATTCCTTTAAAAAGTAATGGGGTAACAGTGAGGAGCGATTTAACAACACGTGTTAAGTACGAATATCCATTATATTCGCTTTTAAAATTTTATAAATAAGCATTAATGATAAGATAAATTCCATAAATGGTATTTAAAAAATAGCAGATGAAGATATAACTGCTCAGCGTCACTCTATTTAATAAAATAGCTTTGAGCAGTTATTAGAGTGGATCCTAACTGACCTCTTTGAATGGATTACGGGTATCTTGGTGATCCTCAAGATTACGCATTAAAATAGCGTGATCTAAATTAATGCCCTCATCTAGCTGGATTTTTACAATGTGACCAGAACCTTTAGCATCGCTAATACTTTCGCCTCTTTTGTTTTCCATATATTCAAGCTTAAAAGTAATGTTACCTTGTGGTGTCATAAGCTCTAAAGAGTGACCAGTACAAAATTTATTTTTAACGTCTATTTCAACTAATCCATTTTCGCAGCGCCCAAGTACTTCACCCACAAATTGCTGCTTAGTTGATACAGAGTGACCGTATTCATAGTTTTGATAATCTTGGTGGGCATGGCGTTTTAAAAAGCCTTCGGTATACCCACGATGCGCCAAGTTTTCTAATGTTTTAAATAAGCTAGTATCAAATGGTTTACCCACAGCCGCATCGTCTATTGCTTTACGATAAACTTGTGCAGTGCGCGCCACATAATAAAATGACTTAGTACGCCCTTCTATTTTTAAACTATGTACACCCATTTTTGTTAACTGCTCTACGTATTGCACAGCGCGTAAATCTTTGGAATTCATAATATAGGTGCCGTGTTCATCCTCAAACGCAGGCATATACTCACCAGGGCGACCTTGTTCCTCTAAAATAAATACATCGTTGCTTGGCGCGCCTTCACCCAGTGTAGGAATCACCTGTTTGGGGTCAATTTTATGTACCATTTCGCCAGTTTCGTTCTCAACACCAGGTTTTACATCGTAATCCCAGCGACATGCATTAGTACACGTGCCTTGATTTGGATCGCGCTTATTTATGTAACCAGAGAGCAAACAACGTCCCGAATACGCCATACACAGTGCGCCATGTACAAATACTTCAAGTTCGGTGTCTGGGCAGAGTGTGCGTATTTCGGTTATTTCTTCGAGCGACAGCTCTCTTGATAAAATAACCCGTTCGATCCCCTGCTTTGCCCAAAATTGTACACTCGCGTAATTTACCGCATTTGCCTGTACTGATAAGTGGATTGGCATGGCAGGCCATTTTTCACGAACAAGCATAATTAAACCAGGGTCCGACATAATCAGCGCATCGGGCTGCATCGCAATAACTGGCTCTATATCACGTAAATACGATTTAACTTTAGCGTTATGCGGCGCAATATTAGACACCACATAAAACTTTTTATTTTGCGCATGCGCCTCACTAATGCCTATTTGCAGGGTCTCTAGGTCAAACTCATTATTACGCACACGCAAACTATAACGAGGCTGCCCCGCATAAACCGCATCTGCGCCATAAGCAAACGCGTAGCGCATGTTTTTTAAACTGCCTGCGGGGCATAATAATTCAGGAATAAAAGGCATTGAAGAAATAACGGGTAACATGTGCGCTCCATACATCGAACTGGGTTTAAACCAGTTGCATGAGTTTTACCAATTTGATTGAAAAATTAAGCATTAATCCAGTGAAATTGGTGTTATTGAAAAATACATAAACACAAGCGCAGCAGTATAAATATGGCTAATAATTTAAATTTGATCGAGATCATAAAACAGCAATCAAACTGGTTTTTAATAAAATTAGGATTTTTCACTTAAAACGCGTATAATTCGCGCCCGTTAATATTCACACTTTTACTTAAAATTATTGGAGCATAAAGATGGCTTTAGAGCGTACTTTCTCAATCGTAAAACCTGATGCAGTTGCTAAAAACCACATTGGCGCTATCTACAACCGTTTCGAAACTGCTGGCCTTAAAATCGTTGCAGCTAAAATGGTTCACCTTTCACAAGAGAAAGCTGAAGGTTTCTACGCAGAACATAGCGAACGTCCTTTCTTTGGCGCTTTAGTATCTTTCATGACATCTGGTCCAGTAATGGTTACAGTTCTTGAAGGCGAAAACGCTGTTCTTAAAAACCGTGAAATCATGGGTGCTACTAACCCTGCTGAAGCACTAGCTGGCACTTTACGTGCAGACTACGCTGATAGCATCGACGAAAACGCTGTTCACGGTTCTGATGCTGTTGAGTCTGCTGCTCGCGAAATCGCGTACTTCTTCGCTGACGAAGAGCTTTGTTCACGTACTCGTTAATTCGAATTCGTTAACAAAATGAAAAGGGCTTTCGGGCCCTTTTTTAGTCATTACGCAAAGTATCCATAAGTGCATTTTTTGATATTTTACTTAATGATTAAAGTGAGTGAATTGTGTACAATTCGTCCTCGTAAATTTTTATCTCCACCGTCACCGATTGAGGTTGTTTCATGACCGAGCAAAAAAAGATTAACTTATTAGATTTAAACCGAGATGCAATGCGCGAGCTATTTGCATCGTTCGGTGAAAAGCCGTTTCGTAGTGACCAGGTGATGAAATGGATTTATCATTTTGGCGTAGATAACTTCGACGAAATGACTAACGTAAATAAAAAGCTTAAAGAAAAGCTTAAAGCTGAGTGCGAAATTGTAGCGCCAGAAATAACAGTTCGCCAACAAGCAAGCGACGGTACTATTAAGTACGCGCTTATTCTTGAAGGCGGCCAAGAAGTAGAAGCCGTTTGGATCCCTGAAAAAGAGCGTGCTACGTTATGTGTATCATCACAAGTGGGTTGTGCGCTTGAATGTACTTTTTGTTCTACTGCTCAACAAGGCTTTAACCGTAACTTAAAAGTATCTGAAATTATTGGCCAAGTTTGGCGTGTAGCTAAAGATATAGGCCTTGATGGTCATAGCGAAAAGCGCCCAGTGACTAATGTTGTAATGATGGGTATGGGCGAGCCTTTACTTAATCTTAAAAACGTAGTGCCAGCAATGGAACTAATGATGGACGATTGGGGCTTTGGTTTATCTAAGCGCCGCGTAACATTAAGTACGTCAGGCGTTGTACCTGCTCTTGATTTACTAAAAGAAAAAATTGACGTAGCACTGGCTATATCTCTTCACGCACCAGATAACGCACTGCGTGATATTTTAGTGCCTGTTAATAAAAAGTACCCTATTGAAGAGTTTTTAGCGGCGTGTCGTCGTTATATCGACGGTTCAAAAGCTAATAAAGACGTAACAGTTGAATACGTTATGCTTAATGGCATTAACGACAGCACTGACCAAGCGCATGCATTAGTACAAACGTTAAAAGGCACACCGTCTAAGGTAAACCTTATTCCGTTTAACCCGTTCCCGGGTAACGAGTACACACGCTCAAGCAATAGCCGTATCGACCGCTTTTCAAAAGTACTACAAGCTGCAGGTGTAACCTGTATTGTTCGCCGTACTCGCGGCGATGATATTGACGCAGCTTGCGGTCAGTTAGTCGGTGACGTAGTTGACCGTACTAAACGCTTAGCTAAAAAGAAAATCCGCGACGATAACGCGATTGCCGTTAATATCCACCAAGCATAATCTGTAACAGCCTTATATGAATAAACCATATAAGGCTGTTAAGTTGTTTATTTTTAAATAAATGATGCAAGAGTAAAGCTTTTAGGTAAGATAGGCGACATGGACTAAAAATAAAGAGATAAGGTAATGCGATCTATACTTGCTATAACACTATCAACACTTGCCCTAAGTGGCTGTGTGAGTGAAAGTAGTTATAACGGCAGTAATAAACCCGTCGTCGAAAATAAAGTTAATAATACTGGTGCAGCACGAACACGAATTGCTTTAGCCCTACAGTATTTAAAAACGGGTAATAATTCTCAAGCCAAATACAATTTAGAACGTGCAGCAGCATTTGCTCCTGACCTACCTGAAGTACATTACTCTCTTGCTTATTACTACCAACAAGTGGGCGAAAACCCGCTAGCTGATAAAGCCTACCAAAAAGCACTTGAAATCAAGCCAGACGATCCTAACACCCTCAATAACTACGGTGTGTTTTTATGTGGTATTGATGAATACGATCGTGCAACTGATCAATTTTTAAAAGCGATTGAAGTACCAAGTTATATTCGCGTTGCCGAAAGCTACGAAAATTTAGCCTTATGTGCTATTGAATTTGATGATTTTGAAAATGCAGAAAGCTACTTTCAACAGGCACTTAATCACAGCTCTCAGCGTACATCTACATTAATTAGCTTAGCCGCACTGTATTACGCAAAAAGTGACTTATACAAAGCCAGTGAACTTTTAAAACGCTATGAAAGTACGGGCCGAGTATCTTCTCGCGCATTAATGCTTAGCTATCTTGTAAAAAACCGAATGGGCAGAATTGAAGAAGCTGAAAAAATTTCCAACACTATTTTGCAAACTTACTCTACCAGCAACGAAGCCTATGCGTTAAAAGAGAAAAGAACACGTTTTAATGAGTTTGAAATACTGCGAGAAAAATACCGTAAAGCGCAGTTAAAAGAACTAAAAAATGACGCAAGCGGCGCGCACGTTAGTTCAAAACCAAAAATAAAAGTTATTAGAAAGAAACGTTCGCCAGAGGACGGTTCAACAAGCTTGGTAACAAACAACGAGCAAAAAACAGATAAAAAGCTCGCAACAGCAAATAACCAAGATGTAAATCCAGTTATAGCAAGAGAAGAGCAAGCTCAAGCATTGCCAAATACGCTCAGTACGCAAGCCGACGAAGCAACCGTAATAGCAAAACAAGTAACGACCCAAAAAGAAGAGGCTCCTAAAGTCGTCGCACCAAGCAATCCTACCGATACATCGGCTGTTATGCTTGCACTTACTACTGAGCACGACTCTGCAGATTCTATAGTAGCAGCGCCTGAAAAAGCACAACCTGTTTTAGAACCTCAAAAAGAAGTTATAGCAACAAAACAAGCGGCTAAAGCCGATGACGAGGTAACAATAATCTCGTTTGGCGCACCTAAAACAGGCCAGTTTAATTCGCAGCAAACTAGTAACTACAGTAATTCTGCACCTGCAGTTACGAATCAAAAAAACAGTAGTGACGTGGTATTCTACGAAGCGACTAAAAATACAACCGTTTTTGAAAACAGCAACTATCAAAATAATGCTGATATTGAATTTAAAAGCTACGAAGCAGTGCAAAAAGCTGAGCTTCCAATGCTTAATCCTAAAGTATCGCCTTTACGCGTGCCATTTCATGTAATTGCTGTTGGCGAAAACCTATTTAGCATTTCGGTGCGATACAATGTTAAACTACAAAAACTCCTGCAATGGAATGGTTTAAAAGAGTCGGATCGGGTAATGAATGGAAGTAAAATATACCTAAACGATCCTAATATTTATTACGAAATTAAAGCTGGTGATTCCCTTTACGATATAGCTACCCAGCGGCATGTATTAATTGATGAATTAATGCGATGGAATAAATTAAGTCCTGATATAGCATTAAAACCAGGGCACAGACTTTTACTAGTGGATCCAGACTCATACACATTATGAATGAAGAAAATACGCAAACACAGAGCGAACAGCCAACTGTAGGCCAAATACTAAAAAATCATAGAGAGCAAGCAAACGTTAGCATCGCAACTATTGCTGCACCGTTAAAGCTGTCTGAACTTCAAATTAAACGCCTTGAAAATGATGAATTTGCGTTACTAGGCCCTATCACTTTTGTTAAAGGCTATATAAAAAATTATTGCCGTGAATTAAAAGTCGATAGCGCACCTATATTAGCAATGATGCCGGCCCCACCAGAGCCGACCAAGCCCGCTAATATGCAAAGCTTTTCGCGCCGAACAGAAAAAGAAGCAAGCGACAGCCGTTTAATGTTTTTTAGTTATTTAATTTTAGCGATTGTTATTGGCTCATCTGCTTTATGGTTTTGGCAAAACGCCACCCCCATTGAAGAGCAAACCAGTAAAATAAACGTTGCCAACTCAATAATGAGTGAACGACAAGCAGCTCAACCCAGTATTTTACAGCAACAGCAACAAGCCGAAATTAACGACGAATCACTATTAGAATCAAAAGATACGCTTGAAACATCAACAAGCTCAGAAGCCGTTACAGAAACGGCTCCTATTACATCTAACAACGAAAGCCAAGAAGATGCTAGCAGTACAATTGTTATGAACTTTAACGGCGAAAGTTGGGTTGAAATTTACGATGGCGAAGGCGAAAAAATAGCATTCGGCGTTAAAAAAGCAGGCTACATTATGACCGTAAGCGGAACGCCTCCTTTTTCAGTTGTGCTTGGTAAGCATGACGCTGTAGACATTACTTTAAACGGCGAACCTGTAGATGTTTCTGCATTTCCTAAAAACCGTTTAGCCAAATTTACATTACCACTAGCAGAGTAGTCGCTATGTTTTCAGAATCTCCAATTAAACGCAGAAAATCCACCCGTATCAATGTAGGTAACGTCCCTATTGGTGACGGCGCCCCTATTGCTGTGCAATCAATGACCAACACCGACACTATGGATGTTGATGCAACCGTTGCACAAATTAAGGCAATTCAAGATGCAGGTGCCGACATAGTGCGTGTATCAGTACCGACTATGGACGCAGCTGAAGCGTTTAAAAGTATTAAAGAACAAGTGACTATTCCGCTAGTAGCCGATATTCACTTTGATTACCGTATAGCCTTAAAAGTGGCAAAGTACGGCGTAGATTGTCTGCGCATAAACCCAGGTAATATAGGTAGCGAAGAGCGTATCAGAGCTGTGGTCGATTCGGCTCGCGAGCATAACATACCTATTCGTATTGGTGTAAATGGCGGCTCACTTGAGCGCGACTTACAAGAAAAATATGGCGAGCCTACACCTGAAGCCTTATTAGAATCAGCAATGCGCCATGTAGATATATTACGCCGCCTTGATTTTGACCAATTTAAAATATCGGTAAAAGCATCAGACGTATTTTTAGCGGTAGGCGCCTATCGCTTACTCGCTAAAGAAATAGACCAACCACTGCATTTGGGTATTACCGAAGCGGGCGGCATGCGATCTGGCTCGGTTAAATCAGCCGTAGGTTTAGGTATGCTACTTGCCGAAGGTATTGGCGATACACTGCGAGTGTCGCTTGCAGCTGACCCTGTTCAAGAAATTAAAGTAGGTTTTGATATTTTAAAATCGCTGCGCATACGTTCGCGCGGTATTAACTTTATTGCCTGCCCAAGCTGTTCTCGTCAAGAATTTGATGTAGTAAGCACCATGAACCAGCTAGAAGAGCGCCTTGAAGATATTATTGAGCCTGTATCGGTTTCGGTAATTGGTTGTGTTGTAAACGGCCCGGGTGAAGCCCTTGTCAGTGATATTGGCCTTGCCGGTGCAAACCGTCGCTCAGGTTTATACATTAATGGTGAGCGCCAAAAAGCACGTATTGACAACAACAATATTGTTGACCAGCTCGAAGGCTACGTGCGCGACTTTATTGCTCAAAAAGAGCAGCAAACACCTATCGATATTAAAATAGTCGAATAAATACCGTATAAAGCGCCAAACAGCGGTGTTTGGCGTTTACCTTTATGACCAGAACGCTATAATAGCGGGTCAATTTTTAGCATTCTTGTTGTGTAAGCATTTTTTATTACACATAAACAGCATTTAGGATTTATCAGTGGCAAAACAAATTCAGGCAGTTCGCGGTATGAACGATTGTCTGCCGGGCGATACACAAGTTTGGCAGAAAGTAGAAAGCATTTTACGCGAGACAGTAGCATCGTTCGGTTATCAAGAAATTCGTTTTCCTATTGTAGAATCAACCGACTTATTTAAACGCTCTATTGGTGAAGTTACCGATATAGTAGAAAAAGAAATGTACACCTTTGCCGATCGCAATGGCGACTTATTAACACTTCGCCCAGAAGGCACCGCAGTATGCGTACGTGCTGGCAACCAAAATGGCTTACTATATAACCAAGAACAACGCCTTTGGTACATGGGTCCAATGTTTCGTCACGAACGTCCGCAAAAAGGTCGTTACCGTCAGTTTCACCAATTTGGTTTAGAAACATTTGGTATTGCCACAGCCGACATAGACGCAGAAGTTATTTTATTAACAGCGCAACTATGGGAAGCCTTTGGTATTACTGACCACGTTCGTTTAGAGCTAAATTCTTTAGGCTCTAACGAAGCGCGTGCAGATTACCGTGATGCGTTAGTAGCCTACCTTGAGCAACACATTGATGTGCTTGATGAAGACTCAAAACGTCGTATGTATTCAAACCCATTACGCGTACTTGATAGCAAAAACCCAGACGTACAAGCAATTTTAACTGATGCGCCTAAATTGTCTGAAAACTTAGACGCTGAATCAAAAGAACATTTTGAAAATTTATGTGAACGTTTAGACGCTGCTGGCGTCTCATATACGGTTAATGAAAAGTTAGTACGTGGTTTAGACTACTACAACCGTACCGTATTTGAATGGGTAACCGACAGCTTAGGCGCACAAGGCACAGTATGTGCTGGTGGTCGTTACGACGGCTTAGTTGAACAGCTTGGCGGCAAAGCAACCCCAGCAGTTGGTTTTGCAATGGGTCTAGAGCGCTTAGTGTTATTACTACAAGCGCTTGAGTGTGTAGGTGACATTCGTCGTAATGCTGATGTATATTTAGCAGCAATGGGCGACAAAGCAAGCATTCAAGCTCCTGCAATTGCAGCGCAACTACGTAAAGACGTACCGGGTTTACGCGTTATGGTGCATGCGGGCGGCGGCAACTTTAAAAAACAATTAAAACGTGCTGATAAAAGCGATGCACTTGTTGCAGTGATTATTGGTGAAGATGAATTAGAAAAAGGCGTTGTGACCATCAAGTATTTACGCGAGCGTAAAGAACAAGTCACATTAGAATTAGAACAAGCTAAAGCGCTATTAGCTGAGCTTATTAACGGCTAAGCGAACATTAGAGGTAAGAATGGATATTTATTCAACAGAAGAACAACAAGCAGAAGCCATTAAACGCTTTTTCCGTGAAAACGGCATTTCACTTGCACTAGGCATACTTGTTGGCCTTGGTGGCTTATATGGCTGGAAAGCATATAACCAAAACCAAATTACTACCGCTGAAAAAGCATCAGATTCATATACAGCGCTTGTTGAAAGTGATGATGTATTATCTTCAGCTGATGCGTTTATTAGCGAAAATAAAGATACAAACTACGCAACACTTGCTGCATTTGTTGCTGCAAAAGACGCTGTAGAAGCAAAAAAATTAGATGTAGCAAGCGAAAAGCTAAGCTGGATAGTGTCTAATACTGAAAATACAGAATTAAAAGCAATTGCGATTACACGTTTAGCGCGAATTCAAATTGCACAAACTAACTATGACGATGCATTAACTACATTAAATGCACCATTACCTGAAGCATTCAATGCAAACGTTGCCGAGCTTAAAGGCGACATTTACACACAGCAAGGTAACAAAGATCAAGCACGTACTGCATACCAAGCAGCAATAGATGCGGGTGGATTAACAAGTAACCCACTATTACAAATTAAGTTAGATGACCTAGCAGTAACTAGCCCAGCGGCATAAGGTTTTAGGCATGAAAAAATTTACAACAGCAGCCCTTGCCCTATGTATGGCAACACTGATGGGTTGTTCATCAAGTGATGATGAAGATGAACTAGTACTTCCTGAAATTGTAAACCAATTTGAAACTGACGTTGTTTGGCAAGAATCTGTAGGTGATGGCGTAGAGCATTACTTTTCTCGTTTAACACCAGCTGTTTACAAAGATACTGTATATGTTGCTAGCCGCGAAGGCCAAGTAGAAGCGCTTTCGCTTACTAACGGCGATACCAAGTGGGAAACCGATGTACGCCAAGATTTATCGTTTTGGCCATGGGCTGACAACGGTAATGCAAAATTATCAGGTGGTATTTTGCAAGCCTATGGTAAAATTTATATAGGTTCTGAACACGGCTTTATTATTGCCTTAGATCGCGAAACCGGTGAAGAAGTTTGGCGTAAGAATGTACCAGGCGAATCACTGTCTAAACCAACAGCAGGCGATGGCTTAATATTTGTAAATTTAGGCTCTGGTAAATTGTTAGCCCTTCACCCAGATACGGGCGAAGAGCGTTGGAGTTTTGAACAAGAAGTTCCACCACTAACATTACGCGGACAAAGCTCGCCAACTGTTGCTAACGGTGGTGTATTAGTAGGCCTTGAAACAGGCAAGCTAAGCGTTTTAATTTCAGACAGTGGTTACTCAGCATGGAGCGCAGAAATTGCGGTTGCTAAAGGCGCATCAGAATTTGAACGCCTAGTTGACGTAGACACTCAACCACTTATTAGCGGTCCATACGCTTACGCTATAGCTTACAACGGCAACTTAGCTGCTGTAGATATTCGCTCTGGCAACGTAGTGTGGAAACGTGAGTACAGCAGCTACCGCGAAATTGCGATGGATGCACAAACAATTTATTTAGTAGATAGCGATGGTGTTATTTACGCATTAGATAAAAATTCAGGTATTGAACGTTGGAGCCAACCCGCTCTACGTGGTTGGTACCTAACAGGCCCTGCAGTTGCAGGTAGCCACTTAGCTTTAGGCGACCAAGAAGGTAACCTACATTGGCTAAATAAAGAAACTGGCGAGCTAGTATCTCGTGAAGACTTTGACAGCTCGGGCTTTTTTGTTGAGCCAGTTGTTGCCGACGATAAGCTAATTTTATACACCCGCGATGGTGAAGTTAGTATGGTAAAAATACCAAACTAACTGACTGCTATTAGTATAACCTGCTAATAGTTAATTGTTTTTTGTAAGGCTTCGCACTGCGAAGCCTTTTGTTGTTTTTTAAAGAGGTAGTTTATGCTTCCCGTGATCGCTCTAGTTGGGCGACCCAATGTGGGCAAGTCCACATTATTTAACCGTTTAACACGTACTCGTGATGCACTCGTAGCCGATTTTCCAGGTTTAACACGAGATAGAAAATATGGCCAAGCTAGTTACGATGGCTATGAATTTATCGTGGTAGACACGGGCGGTATTGATGGCTCAGAAGAAGGCATCGAAATCGAAATGGCAGATCAATCTCTGCTAGCCATTGAAGAAGCCGACATTGTTCTGTTTTTAGTAGATGCTCGTGTAGGTATGACCGTAGCTGACCAAGCCATTGCTAATCACTTGCGTAAACAAGAGAAAAAGTGCTTTGTTGTTGCCAATAAAACCGATGGCATTGATGCAGATTCAAACTGTGCTGAATTTTACCAATTATCATTAGGTGAAATACATCACATTGCAGCTGCACATGGCCGTGGTATTACCCTATTACTTGAACAAACACTTCAGCCGCTTATTGCTGAACTAGCTGCTCAAGATGAAGAAGTAACAGGTGATGACGAAGAATTAATCGATCTTTACGAAGAAGGCGAAGGTGATGATACCGATCATCAAGCGTTTGCTGACAAACCTGTAAAGCTTGCTATTATTGGTCGCCCTAACGTTGGTAAGTCAACACTTACAAACCGTATATTGGGTGAAGATCGTGTAATTGTATATGATATGCCAGGTACAACGCGCGATTCTATTTATATTCCAATGACGCGTAACGACAAAGAGTATGTGTTAATTGACACAGCCGGTGTTCGTAAGCGTAAAAAAGTAAGTGACGTAGTTGAAAAGTTCTCAGTAATTAAAACATTACAAGCAATCGAAGATTGTAACGTGGTTTTACTTGTTGTGGATGCGCGCGATGGTATTTCTGATCAAGACTTAAGCTTATTAGGTTTTGCGCTTAACTCAGGTCGTTCGCTGGTTATTGCCGTTAATAAATGGGATGGCCTTGACGACTACGTTAAAGATCGTATTAAAACAGAGCTTGATCGCCGTTTAGGCTTTATTGACTTTGCACGCTTACACTTTATATCTGCACTTCACGGTACAGGTGTTGGTCATTTATTTGAATCGGTTGATGAAGCGTACGAGTCAGCAACTAAGCGTATTAGCACCGCAATGCTTCGCCGTATTATGGATATGGCACAGGCCGATCACCAGCCGCCACTTGTTCGTGGTCGTCGTGTTAAGCTTAAATATGCGCATGCCGGTGGTTATAACCCGCCACGTATTGTAATTCATGGTAACCAAGTTCACGATTTACCAGATAGCTACAAACGCTACCTGATGAACTATTACCGTAAAGCACTTAAAATTATGGGCACCCCAATCAAAATTGAATTTAGAGAAGGTGATAACCCATTTGCAGGGCGTACGAATAAAGTAACGCTTTCGCAAAAACGTAAAATACGTGCCTTTGCAAAAGAAAACCGTAATAAATAAACTGCATAAGCGTTAATCTATTACAGAAAAACGGCGTACTTTTTAGTACGCCGTTTTTTATGCTTTATACCAATTAGCTTAATTAAGCGATCTATTTTGAGATTTGAAAAACGTGTTGCTAGCTAGGCAAAAAATTCGCTATTTAGTGGTTCAAAATGAGAATTTTTAACGCAGGGAGCGACATATTTAGCTCCGCAAAATGATTAAGTATTATTGCAGATAAGTACGCTTATAATCCTTCATATTCAGCTTCCCTTGGTTTTAAAATTTGCTTTCTACATTTAACCATACTCCAACAATCCGTTTCAGGTACGCCGTAATACCAGGCTCTAAATATCGGTTGATACTTTTCAATCACCCGTTGTTGCATACGTTTTGAAAAATGGGGTAAGTACATAGTTTTGATCACCGTAATGTGCCTTTTAATCGTCTTTCCTAAATTAAAGCGCGCTTGGCGATACCTTATGTCTGCTTTTTTATATTCCCTGCTATCAGGTGTAAAGTTTTGCATGTTTTGTTTAGGGCCAGTCGCCCAGCCAGCTACTTTATTCATTTGTTCAGCAAACGGCTTAACGGTAAACGTAATATGAATAGGGTCATCAGCATCGGTGGGCCCAAAACCTCGCGGAAATCCGCCTTGGTGATAATTAGGATGGGTAACCGTAAACTCAATCGATGCATAGGCGTTGGGCTGTAATAAATCCAAACGCTCCCGTGGGAAGGTAATTGGCTCATTAGCATAGGCAGCTTTAAAATACTTATAACCAAAATCAATACCACAGCTACTATGACCACACGACTCTGAATAGGCCGACTTTATCAAAAAAGGCAATTCTGGCACTGAGCCATCTTCTGTTTCAATCGTCACAACAATGGGCCCACGATAGCCATGTGCTTTATCAAATAAAAAATCACAGCCTGATGTCAAAAAACACGCCAGTAGCACACAGTAAAATTGCAGTGCAGTTTTACACTTATAATCCTTCATATTCAGCTTCCCTTGGCTTTAAAATATGTTCTTGGCAAGTCATGCTTTTATTAGCAGCACTTGCGAGCTTAAAATTAATGTAGCGTTCAAGACTACTTTATTATTCAAAGTTAAGTAATGCTAATTGCACCAGCCGTTCAACTGTGGTGTCTTGAACATTTTTAGGCGCTTTGGGGTAATACTTTGATTTTGGCGACTTAATAGTTATAAACCCATGATTGGTGGCCATTTCGTGGGCTAACAGCTTTCGCTCTCGGGGGGTTAAATGGTTTTCGTGTATTTTTGCCAGCTCGCCGCTATCAAGCCATATGCCTGCACAACCTGGGCATTCGTCTATTTCAACCACTTTAAGCGGCGAAAAATACCGGCGCATCATCACAATACTTAAACATTTAGGGCAATTTACTCGCGATGAGACTTCGCCCTCACCTTCGGTATAATTACTCAAATACTTAAGTAAAACCTGACCATGCTTTAACTCCGGCGAGCTAAACTTAAAAATTTGGCTGTTATCAAAAAATACGCCGCCTTGCGCTGACGTAAAAACAGTAATGCCGCCAACAAGTAAAGGTTCAAGAGAGGTATTTGTACGTGGGCATAACATTCTAAAAATCCTTTTTATTTTAATACTTAACTTACACTACTTTACTCAAGTGCTTTATGAATAAGCCCAACAAGCGGCCCGGGCAATGTAATATTACCTGCAAGTACAAACTCATGGGCTTCATCTGACATTTTTTGCCATGTACGGCGAATAATACCAATCCATTTTTCTTCATTGTAATCTGGTTTTGCATTGGCAAATCCAAGCATATAATGTTCAATAAATACAAGGCTTGCTACATCCTCTACTAATTGGCTGTCTGGGTTACGTTTAATATTTTTTTTAGCGACCGCATCGTACACTCGGTTTTGCTCAGCTTCACCGTAACCAGCTTGCTTCATGAGCGCAACCACGCTGCTAGCATGAAATATATAAAGTGCACTGCGCCACTGATGATAGCCCTGTTTGTTCATTTCAAAATCACTACGTGGCGACTTCCAACGCTGAATATGCTGTGCACGCACTGCAATTTGCATGAGTTCATCGGCATCTGGTTTAAAACGAGTTAACATTTCGCTCATGCGCAAGGCGTATAAACTTTCTTTTGGAAAGCTTTGTCCATTGTGCTGCTCAGTATTTGGGTCTTGGTTGTTTGCTTCATCAATTAAGGTAATTACTTTATTAAACATGACGGTCATTTTTTATAATAAGTTTTAGTCATTCTAAACGCTGATAAAACAATAAACTAGTACGCCAATCAGTTACGCAGTGAAATTTGTTCAATCAAAAAGTAAAACCAAAAGGTACTAGTTATAAAAGTAAGCGCATTGATTAAGTTAACTTGGTACTATATTGAGCACAAATTAAAATAAAAAAGCGCGATAAATAATAACAAACTCGCCAATAACGGATGACTATGTTTAAAAAAAGTATTCTAGCTATATGCTTAGCGGTTGCATCGCTACCAAGCTTAGCCGACAGTAACACTGATTTAAAAACCATTATTGATAACCACTGGCAAAACGCTAAAGCTGAAAAAATATTTTTTCGTACCGATCCAGATGGCTGGAAGCCAAACGGTACATTGCCAAATTGGAGCGAGCAAGCCATTGCAAAGCGCCAAGCTTATAACAACAGCGTACTAAAAAGCTTAGCCAGCATTGACCCAAAAACGCTCAACAACGAGCAGCTAATGAACTACCGCTTATTTAAATATGAGCGAGAAACAGAGCAGCAAAGCTACCTTTATCAAGATAAGTATTTTCCGGTTAATTTTTTAAGTGGCTGGCATACTTATTTTGCCGAAGCCCCCGCTAACATGGCATTTTTAACACCCGACGATTACAACGCATTTTTAATCAGCCTTGCCGACTACCCTCGATTTAATCAGCAAAATATTGATTTAATGAAAGAAGGTATAAAAACAGGCTTTACTCATTACTGCAAAACCTTTGAAAATTACAGCCAAAGCATTAGCGCGCATATTGTTAAACAACCTGAAAACAGTGCCCTTTACGAGCCCTTTACACGTATACCAAACACGTTTACAGCAGAGCAAAAAGCCACATACCAAAATAAAGCAAAGGCCTTAATCAGCTCAAAAGTAGTCCCTGCTTATCAGCATTTTTACGACTTTTTTGAAAACGATTACATGCCTAACTGTAGAGCCCAGCCGGGTATTGCAAGCGTTAAAGGCGGGCTTGATTATTACAAATACACAGTTAATTACTACACCACAACCAATGCCACACCAAAGAAAATACACGAACTAGGCCTTAAAGAAGTCGCGCGTATTAAAGCGCAGATGCAAAACATTATTGATAAAGTAGGTTTTGATGGCACATACAGCGATTTTTTAGAATTTTTAGCGACCGATGAGCAATTTTACGCAACAGACGCGCAAGACTTGCTAGAAAAAACCGCTTTTATTACGCAAAAAATGTATGGCAAGTTACCAACCTACTTTAATCATTTACCGCGCAACACCTTTACAATAAAAGGCTCAGCGAGTCGCGGCGCGTTTTATATGCCACCTGCTGATAATCGTTCCCCTGGCACTTACTTTTTAGCCTCAACACCTAAATTGCAACCTTTGTATAATTTAGAAGCGCTAAGCCTGCACGAGGCAATACCAGGGCATCATTTACAAAACGCTATTGCAATGGAGTTAGATGTACCCCAGTTTAGACGCACACTTAGCCACTCAGCATTTGGCGAAGGCTGGGCACTTTACACCGAACGCTTAGGTAAAGAAGCCGGCTTTTATCAAAGCCCGTACAGCGACTTTGGTCGTTTAGGCTACGAAATGTGGCGTGCAGTTAGGCTTGTTGTTGATACCGGTATTCATGCCTTTGGTTGGAGCCGCCAAAAGGCTATTGACTACTTGGCAGATCACACTGCTTTGCCACAAAGTGCGGTGGAGGATCAAATAGATCGTTATATTTCATGGCCAGGCCAAGCGCTTTCGTACAAAATGGGCGAAATAAAAATACGCGAACTGCGCGCAAAAGCTGAAAAAGAACTCGGGGCTAAGTTTGATATTCGCAGCTTTCACGACACCGTAATCGGCCAAGGGTCACTCCCTATGGAAGTACTAGAAGACGTAATAAACGATTGGATAGCAGAGCAAAAATCAGCTATTTAAACATTAAAGGAGGCGGTATTATTTGCCGCCTCTTTCTAAATGGACTTTATGATGAAACAACTACTTATTTTTATGTTACTCATTTTATTTAGCAGCCAAGCGAATGCTTTTTGTTTAGACGCACCAAACTACATAGAGGGCGTAAAATATGGCGTTTGTGGGGAGCAAACAGATTCAATTTCCCTTACGCCTTATTTTATTATATGGATGCTTTTAAACGTGTTATTCGGACAGACTCTTAATAAACCAAATATACACGTAGGTTTTAAATATTTACTTTTTCTCTGTGCATTCCCACTCAGCCCGCTAGTGCTTTTAATGAATTTAGCCGGAATAATGGTATCTCGGCTTTATAAAAAACACATAAATACGACAGAAAATAAAACCCAACCTAACCCTGATTATGCAAAATCCGTCATTGATAAAACTAGGGTGAATCAACTAACAATTGGCGAGTACACTTTTGACAGTCTGCAGCAGTCTTTAATTAAAGAAGATAACCTCTACACATTAGAGCCCAAATGCATGCAGGTACTTAGCTATTTAATAGAGCAACAACCAAGAATAGTTAGCCTTGAAGAGTTACACAATAATGTATGGGAGAATCAAATAGTAACCGACACCGCAGTTAGACGAGTTATTAGCAAACTACGTGTGGCCCTCAATGACAACGACACAAAAAACCCCAAATATATAAAGTCTGTAATGAAGCGAGGTTATCAGCTTATAGCTGAAGTAAAAACACAACCTATTGAATAATAATGACTTATAAAAGTTATAACCAAGGTAATACCATGGTTATAACTTTATAATAACTAGTTAATGGCTTTGTTATCGTTATTTTTTGCCAATCGTTTTAATTTGTTTAGGCGCTGTAGTGCAACCCATAAAATTAAACAATTAAGGAAGAAAATATGAAACACTTATTACCTCTATTATTAGTATTAACCATAACAGTAATTACATTAAGCCTTATCAACAGCAACGAGTGTATAGAAATAGGTAACGCATCTATTGCCAGTATTTCATTTGGCACATGTGATTTAGCTAACTCTCAATCAAACATATCACCACTTTTAGCTTTCTTTTGGTTAGCCATGAGCGTTTGCTTCGCAATAACATTACCTAAATCAACCATTGCAAATAAGTATAAAATTGCCTTATTTGTACTTGGTTTACCACTAACTATTTTTGTTTATTTAATTGCCTATATATCTAAAAATATACGCCAAGCAACTCATTCTTCTAAGTAAACCTATATGAGCAAGTCACACTTGCTCATCCTTTCTTAATTAAATACAAGTGAAAATCAATCCCTACCCGCTTTTGCTTCGTAAAGCTTTAGAGTTTAAAAACCTGAGCAAACCTATGAGCAAACGCATTTTATATTGGCTACAAAACGATTTACGTCTAACCGACAACGCTATTTTTAGTGACCTTGCGTCGCAGCAATGCGCGCTCGATATTGTATTTGTTATAAACCCGCACTGGTTTAAAAATAATAACTATCAACAAAAGCCATATGGCGTGCACAAACAGCAGTTTTTAATGCAATGCTTGTACGAACTACAACAAGCACTTATTGAGCGCGGGCAAACCCTGCATGTGCTTGAAGGCGAACCTGTATCGCTTTTAAAAGCGCGTATTAATGAGCAAAATATAGATGAAGTTGTATACAGCGAGCAATTTGGCCTGTACGAGCAACGCCAAATAAACTTACTCAAAGCACATTGTCCTAATACTAAATTTACAGGGTCGCAGCAAGACACGCTCTTTAAACAAAGTGACCTCCCCTTTGATTTAAACGAATTACCTAAACACTTTACCCCGTTTCGTAAAAAGGTAGAGGCCGCCACTAGCCCCATTTCACTTTCAACATTACCAAACGGTTTGCTCCCTCAGCCAATAACCCTGTGCGCTAAAAAACCTTTAGAGCGTATAGCAAATAATGGTGTAATGCATGGCGGGTTTAAAAGTGCGCAAACACACTTAAAGCAATACTTTTCAGGCTTGCTGCCAAGTACTTATAAAATAACTCGAAACGAGCTTGATGGCTTTAATAACACCACAAAATTTAGTAGCTGGCTTGCTTTTGGCTGTGTAAGTGCGCGGCAAGTTTATAAAGCAGTTGAGGCGTACGAACATAGTCAAATAACAAACGAGTCTACCTACTGGATTAAATTTGAATTGCTATGGCGAGAGTATTTTAAATGGCATGCACTTAAGGCAGATAAAAGCCTGTTTAGCTTTAAAGGCCAAAGGCAAACAAAACCACTTACTACATTTATGCCAAACCGCTTTGCTACGTGGTGTAATGGCTCAACACCCTACCCATTAGTCAATGCCATTATGAATGAGCTTAACGCTACGGGTTATATATCAAATAGAGCAAGGCAAATTGCCGCAAGCTGCTTAGTTAACGAACTTGGTCTTGATTGGCGCTACGGCGCGGCTTATTTTGAACAACAATTGATTGATTACGATGTAGCCGCTAATTGGGGTAATTGGCAATATATAGCAGGTGTAGGCGTAGATCCGCGTGGTGGTAGGCACTTTAATATACAAAAACAAACGTTACAGTTTGACCCGCACGCTGTTTACACTAATAAATGGCAAGGCAATGAAAATACCTGCACACAGCTAGATACTTTAAACGAAGTTGATTGGCCAATTTAAGCCGCCAATCAACTTTTACCAAGTAACGTTTAAAACAGCTCAGCAATGCCTATATTAATAGCGTAACCACCCAAGGTTAAAAACAAAAATAAACAGCCTGCTAATAACAGTGGTTTTATACCCGCTTGGCGAATAGCACCAACATGTGTACGCAGCCCAAGTGCGACCATGGCAATGGTGAGTAATATATTATCAAACCAAACAACTGCGCTTGTAGCGACTTGAGGAATAACTGATAGCGAATGTACACCACTTGCCACAATAAATAACACCGCAAACCAAGGGATTGTAATACCCGCTTTTTGCTCGCCGCCATGCACGTTATTGTTTGTTTTAGCATGCTTTTTACTTTGCCAAAACGATAAGCCCACTAAAAATGGCGCAAGCATCATCACCCTTAGCATTTTTTCTATAACGGCGGTATCTGCAGCATTGGCGCTTACAGCTGTACCCGCTGCAACCACTTGCGCTACTTCATGAATGGTTGAGCCTACAAAAATACCGTAAGCGTGTTCACTCAGCCCCATGTACTCAAACATTATTGGGTAGGCGAACATGCTTAACGTGCCAAACACCACCACCGTTGCCACCGCTACCGATACTTTATGCGCCTGCGCTTTTATTACAGGCTCAGTTGCCATAACCGCAGCGGCACCACAAATAGAACTACCCGCGCCAATTAATATGGTTGTTTGTTCATCAAGCTTAAATACGCGCTTACCTAGCTGCACTGCCAAAATAAATGTGCCTAACAGCATTACAACATCGATTAATAAGCCTTCCCAGCCTACACCCGCTACTTGCGCAAAGGTAATTCTAAACCCAAACAACACAACCCCCGCTTTAAGCAATATACTTTTAGCGTAATCAACACCTATATCGGTTTGCGTAGCAATACGCGAAAACACACTGTTACCCACAATAATGCCAAGCACTATACCAATAGTTAAAGAGCTAAATTGCGCACTTTGCATTATGGGTAACTTACTTAATGCAACAGATGCTCCCGCCAAAACAACCACCAGCAGCATACCTAACCACCAGCGCGTATCGCCGTATTGCTTAGTATTAATACCCAAATTTTTAATAGCGCTAAGCATAATATTCTCTCAATTGAACAACGTTAAACTGTTGACTTCATTTTAAGAAAGCGCAAAATATAACTCCAATACATTAAAATCATGATTCGATAACTTAAAGTTATGTGATTTGAGAGGCATAATGAACTTGCATGCACTTAGGGTGTTTTATACGGTAGCAAAGCTTGGTAGTTTTTCAGGCGCAGCCGAGGCGCTTTTTATAAGCCAACCGGCTGTATCTAAAGCGCTAAAAGAGCTTGAGCACCAATTAAATATTCAACTTATAGAGCGTGCATCTAAAGGCAAAAAACTTACCTTAAGCGAGGGCGGCCAAGCCTTGTATGATCATGCACGTAGCATTTTTTCCATTGAAAAAGCCGCCATTGAAGATATTAAATCACGCACAGGGCTTAAGCGTGGCACGCTCGTTATAGGCACCAGCACCACCATTGCCAGTTATTGGCTACCGCCCTACTTAGCTAAGTTTTGCGCGCAGTACCCCCATATTAAAGTAGAAGTACAAGTGGCTAATACCGCGCAAATTGAGCTCGCCCTACTAGAATGCACTATCGATTTAGCACTGGTTGAGGGCACACCTACCGAGCCGCATATAATAAGCAAACACTGGCAAAACGATTTAATGAGTATCGTTATACCCAGTAACTTTAAGCCCACTAAAAACTTAAAAGCATGGTTAAACGAGCAATTTTGGTTATTACGCGAGCCAGGCTCTGGCACTTTAGAAATGTCGGTAAAATTATTAGCCCAACATGGCGTACAAGCAGAGCAAAGTATGCAATTAGGTAGCAACGAAGCCATAGCAAGGGCCGTCGCTCAAGGTATGGGGGTCGCATTATTGCCAAATGTAGTCACAGAAGATTTAGTGCAGCTAGGTAAATTAACGCGCCTGAGCCAAAAAAATAACGAACAACTCTCTCGGCCACTGTATCAACTGCATTATAAAGACAGACCGTCTTCACATGCAGCGCAAGCATTCGAAAAAAGCCTGTTTAGTGAATAGTGATTATGTGAGTAAAATTAGAATTGAGCTGAAAGTAGCCTATGTACAAATAGCAAGCGTTGATAAATCGTGGTGAATTAATTTAATATTTACACTCTATTATTTTATTGTTTGTTTTGCCCCATTAAGCTTTATCTCCATAGGTTGATAGACTAAACCCGCTGATTCTTTCGCCTCGCCCTTGCACTCAAACCCATACTTCTCGTAAGCAGGTATTGAAGATAGAGACGCACTCACAGTGACGGTGTCAACCTTTGCATGCTTTAGGGCTGATGAAAGCAGTTTTCTGCCAATGCCTTTTTTCTGACGTTCAGGGCTAATAAAAAGCATGGCAATATGACGACCTTCCTTTAGCTCAATTATGCCCTCAATTTTCTTATCGTTTTCGGAAACTAACATTAAGTTGTCGCCTTTCATTCTACCAAGAAAAGCATTGTTCGCAGCAATATTCGCAAAGGTTTCCTTCCCCTCCTCTGACAAAGTGTGTGCAATAGAGTAAGAAAACGAAGCACAACAAATTGAACTTACAGCTTCAATATCCTTCACATCCATTTTCCTAACAATCACCAAAACCTCCCAAAAAACTTAACAGCCGCATTTTCGGCTGGTTTGGAGCATAGCGGAAAAGCAGTTCTTCAACATGCGATTGTAAAATCAATATGGCCTCTCTACTTTGCCAAATGCTTTTAATAGTTCTGTCTCAAATTCATTATTAACATAGTCTATCTGAAAACCCGCCTCGCATAGAGCCTTATTTAGATTCGATACATTGATATCTTTTTCCGAGATGTTCAAATTAATCTTCTTACATTGCTGCTTGGCGACATTAAACTCTTCTTTATAAGAAGAGTAAAAGAATGTATTTTTAGGAAAATAAAGAGCGGGATCACCTTGATATGGCTTAGTCATCATCAATGCGTTATCGGAAATATCATACCTGGATATTGAAACCCTATTTGTTACATATAAACCGATTTCGATAAATGGTGATTTATTGATTTCTAGGCAACACAAAAAAGTTGTAAGCAGTTCAATTCTTACATCTGTTGCTGTCTGTATTTTTCTACCTTTGTTTCTTTCGCCATGCCCGAATGAAGCGTAGAGATCGCAAGCACTTGCATCATCAGGGTCGATTATTATCAAATCAATATACTTAGTAACTCTTAAATCTTTGGCCTGCTCTAGAATTTTGGGGAATGTAACAGCTCTGTTCCACCTAGCCGTATGACCATAGTACGAAAAGCGTTCTGTTCTATTGAGCATGGAATTAAGAGAATCTTTAATATCATGCGAGGAAATTACATTCACATCACTACTATCTAATCCACTGGGTGTAAAAAACCATATAAATCCTGAAGCAATCAAGCTTGAACCAAGTAACGCTATTAAATTATTTATAAATGAAGGAATCGCACCATCATATTGTCCTCCAAAGTAAATAAATGCCTCCGGTAACAAGTAATAATTAGCAATAATCATGAATACTAAAAACACTGCTAGAACAATAAAGTAAACCCTTAATTTTGTGGGACTTTTTATTATATCTTTAACGATCAAAACAGCCTCCGTTCTAGAAATGAGGATAATTTATCTTGTAAGAAAGCACTCTCGACAGGGGAGTTTTTAAATATAGAACTACACATCATATTCCTATTTGTAATCACATTTGCACTTAACCCGACTGACTCACCAGTTATGACTATTGATTCTGCAGGTTGGGAGTTTTCTTTTCTTACACTATGGTATTGTGTCTGAGGAAATTGAAACATATCACCTTCTTGAAAGCTTATTTTATCTACCTGATTCAAAATAACCTTATCAAGATTGTGGAACGAATGTCCTGAGTAATCTTCCAAATACCGGCACTCAAATAAATTAACACTTGCACAGCTTCCCAAAGCTTGATTGAAGGTATAAATTGGCCACTCATATGAACCATTCAAAAGTAACCCCGTCATATCCCAAGGATGATTATGAACGTCAGGTGCTTGAAAAGACTCTTCTGGCCAAATGTGAAATCTAACTGAGTATTGAGGTCGCTTTTCTATTAAAACAACCTTTAAAAACCCGTTGTTGTGATAATAGGATCTGCTTGCTACTTCGTTAAGCTCTCTTTCATTACCTAATAAGCTTTCAATAACTTTTGACAATAATCCAGCATTTAACAATCGAAGAAAGTCCGTTCTGCTTTCTTCGTTATTTATCGAGAGCTTTTCAGATGCTAGAGCTTCAAACTCAATCAGCGTCATAGAATTCCTTTAAAATTTAACGCCGCATAAGGGGCTAAAATGTTGAATGAAGTCACAACAGCATAGTTCGTTCTAGTGCGTTTGTTATGTGTAAGTTACCAAAAAATTAAGAAAAATATCTTAATGCTACGCCAACGCCGATAAGTAAAATAATTAATAAAACCCAATATCTTTTTGAACCATCTAAATTTTCACCACACACTGGGCAAGATGATGACGCGATTGGAGTCCCGTTAATATTTGTCGTTTTAACTATTGGGGAGGTAATTCCTGATTTACACTTTTTGCACTTCATAAATATCCATATTAATTATAAAAATCGCGAGTTGATGCTCACATAACGCTTAACTAATTGATGTTAAATGACAAGCTGTTATTAGCAGCAAATCACAAAAAACCAAACTTTATACATCCTTTTAATTGAATTGCCATAACATGAGAATAGACCTTACAAACCCTGCGTTAAGTCTTGCGCTAACGTACCCGTTGGCTTTTCAATTACGCGTACCAACTCTTTGCCATTTTGTTTAACAATAAACGTTGGCGTGTATTGTAAGTCGTGAGCCTGTGCAATGCCTGCATCGTCTTGCTTGTTGTAACCTACTGCCACGTATTCAATGCTTGCAAGTTGTACTTTCGACGTAGAAAGTAACTTAATGAGTTTTGGAACTTCGCGCTCACTGTCGTGGCACCACGTTCCAAATAATACAATTAGCTCTTTGCCTTCTAGCTTTTGCATTAGGGCTATATCTTGTGCTGTTGGCGTGAACGCTTTGTATTGCTCGTTAAACTTGTCGTAGTCGCTCAGCAGTACTTGCGTACTTATCTCGCCCGAAAATGGCGCTGTAGCAGCGCAGCTTACAAGCGGCATGCTTAAAGCGCACAGTAAAATTAATTGTTTAAACATAAGGTACTCTTTAATTGGGTATTTAATTAAGTATTAAATGAGGCATTTAACGACTATACCCAATATTGAGTGTGGAGTGAACAACTCAAAACCGTTACTTTTTATCCATAAAAAAGTTAACTTGCGATAAGTTAGTTAAATATTCTCGCCTTACGTCTTTATTATCAGCTAGCTTGTCTAAATCACCAATTAGGGTAACTAGTTTATTATGGGAGTGGCTGCTTGTTTTTTTAAACTCGTCTTGCTTTTCGTCACTCTCAACACGCTCTTTTTTATTCATGTTGTAGCTGTTTTCGTTTTCTTCAAGCCAAATATCGTCAATTAAGCGAATGTTGCTTTTACTAACGGTTTGTTCTTGCATCGTCATTTGCAGCTCGTATTGATTGGTTTGCGGATTAAACTCAAACATTTTTGTATCAACATCAACCTCGTGAGACTGATCAAGCCCCACAAGTTCTTTATTTTTAACCGCAGTACCTACGTTATAACTCTCTTCTTTGTCGTAATAATCAGGGCGACTGTATTGATAATCAAAGTGGCTACTTACATTTTTACTTTGCGTTACACCGCTAAGCTCCCCTAATTGGCTTTGCTCTGTCGCTTGGCTTAGCTCAATTGTACTTTTAGGCTGATAATCGCCGTTATCCAGCGCATATGAAAAAGTGGCATCAAAATCAGCGAGCTTAGAAATACTCGCACCCAATGTATTTGGGGCTTTATTACCAAGCCCTTGGTAACGGGCATCGTTTGTAATCATGTTATCAACCAAATCGGCAACCATGGCGCGCCCGTCATTAAAGTGCTGTTCTGCAAGTGACTCCAAATTGCTATAACGCTCAGCCGCCGACGACATACTCGCAAAAGCGCCTTTAAACAATGCAAAACCTTGCTGCATTGCCTCGTCGCCTTTGCGCCCAAATGCCGACTCTTTATCGTCTTTGGTGCTGTTTACTCGGCTATCTTCTAGGCTTTGATCGAGCGACGCTAAATACCGCTGCATTTGCTGCGTGTCTTTAGCGCCAATGGTTGACATATCGAGTGCAAAATCAATGTCGTTTTGCCCACCTACTGCTTTAAACACAAGTGCTTGCTGGTTTGATGCTTCATCAATGGAGTAACTTAAATCAAGCGTGTTCTGGGCAGTATCAAGCGCATCGTTTTGCGTTGTTGAAAACGATACATTAAAACCGGCTAACTGCTCACTATTAAAGCCCGCTAAAAAATCTAAGCTCATGTCTATTTGATTTGGCACTATAAGAGGGTTGAATGAATTTTCACTCACTTTAAAAAATTCATCGGCCATTTCACCAACACCCGCCATAACCTGCGTTAAAGCGCCATGTTCAGCCTCTGATAAATTGCCATTAACTTCGTAATTTATGCCAAAGCCATCTATCGCTTCACCTGTTTTTTCGTCATAACCTTGCGATGAGTTAAAGGTAATGTTTATAACATCACCCTCTTTAGTTTTTACCGAGAGCTCAAACAGGTAGTTATCGTCATCCTCGTATTTTGCGCGATTAAGGCTTTCCATGTAAGGATTAAGCGAGCGCTCAACACGTTGCTGGCTTGAGGCTAAAAACGTTTTTTGCTCATGCCCAAGCTGACCTAAACTCGATAAAATATCGCTGGTATTAGCATAAGCACCCTGAATATTTTTAACTGATGTATTTAATCGTTCAATTAATTGGGTGCTGTTTTCGTTTTTTAATAACCCCTCATGCTGAGAGCTTATTACGGTGCGCAGGGCGAGTTCTTCATCGGAGAGTTTATAGTTAAGCGTGCTCGGCGTGCTTGAAATAGTAAATAACGAGGTAAGTTGCTGCTTTAACACGTCCCCTGCTTTTTGATTACTGGCTAGTGCTTCCTCAAGAGTTTTATTATTTAACTGGCTTAATAACCCATCGGTTATTTTTGACTCGTTAGTTTGTAAATCATTAATAGCTTGAAGGTCGCTGCTGGTGTGTAGCGAAGGACTCACAGAGCTTTGGTTAGCGTTATTAACTGATTGGGCCAACAAAGTGCTTAAATTAGCCTGGCTGCCAAATACATTATTAACCATGATTATCCTTAATCGCTAAGCCCTATTAAGTAACTTATCGGACGCACCATTAAAAGCTTTAGCTTAAGGAGACGTTTTTTACCTATTATCTATACAAACAACCCATTAATAAATTAAATAAGCATAAATCTAAATCGAATAAGCGCAGCGCCATGCGACAATTCACCAATTCACCACTCTATTTATCTACTACCCAGCTGAGTCTTAAGCGCTATTCTGCTCGCTCATTACTCTTCATTTGTTTCTTTTATTCTTTGTACTAAAAAGTCGACCGCCGCTTTTACCTTTGGTACTAAATAGCGCTGCTTTTGATACAACAAATAAACCGCCATAGTCGCATTTTGACTTATCGCTAATTCATGCTCAAACTTAAGCTCTTGCAACTGGCCAGACTCAAGGTATGAGTCGAGCGCCCATCGAGTTGACATTAAAATGCCCTCGCCATTACACGCTTTTTTAGCGAGCCACGATCCGTTATTTGAAATAGCGACCGCAGGCCCAGAAACGTCGTGCCATTGCTCATCCACTTTACATAACCACGGCGTTGGCCCCGCTGGCGTTTTAAAATAAAGGCCACTGTGGCCCTTTAATTCCATAACATTAGTAGGCACACCATATTTTTGTAGATAGCAGGGTGACGCGACAGGAATAAAGCCGTTATCCATTAGTTTTATTGCTAGCACGCGCTCATTTGGCGCATAGCCACCGCGAATAGCAATATCAACATCGTCACGCCCAAGTGTTGACAGCTCATCACTTAAGCTAACATCTAATATAATTTCGGGGTATAGCGCGCTAAATTCATCAAGCAGAGGCAGTAATATTTTGTCACCAAAACTTACCATTGAGCTTATACATAATCGCCCCATTGGTGTTGTTTGATAACTGCGTACAGTTTCGTGGCTTTGCTCTAGCTGATTTAATATTTGCTGAACATCGTTATAGTAAATTTGCCCAACTTCGGTCAATTTAACTATGCGGGTCGAACGCTTTAAAAGCGTCGCACCTAGGCTTTTTTCTAAATCAGCAACTCGCCTCGACAACGACGAGGGCGGCACATCAAAAGCTTTGGCAGCTTTGGTAAAACTGCCCGTTTCAACCACTTTAATAAAATACCGTATGGCTTTTAGTTGATCCAAGTCGCCTCTCCATTAAATAAAATGCTTTATTGTCTTAAAGACAAAAGTGATTCGCATTTTCCCCTATATATAAGCAAATTAAAACAAGTAATAATGTATTCAACCTAAAGACAGGGACTTAAATTGCATTTTTTGGCAATGAGTATCTTCACGTTAATGATGGAAAGCTGACTTATGATTACTTTGCACGGTTTTGCTGCTAGCAACTATTACAACCTAGTTAAACATGTACTTTTACACAAACAACTGCCATTTAAAGAACACCTTGTTTACGGCGGTAGTGAAGAGTTATTAGCAATCAGCCCTGCAGGCAAAGTGCCTGCAATCACAACAGCTAACGGCCTTAATATTTCTGAGTCGAGTGTTATTTGCGACTTTATTGAAGAGTCGTACCCACAAACCCCGCTATATCCTGAAGATGCAGGTGAGCGCGCAGTTGTACGTCAAATTATGAAAATGGCAGAGCTTTATTTTGAACTGCCAAGCAGGCGGTTTATCCCTTATGTATTTTCAGGCGCTGAAGTAACCGACACAACTAAAGGCGAAGTACGCCAAGTATTAACGCGTGGCGTAACCGCTTTGAGTAGCGTGTGTAAGTTTTCACCTTGGATTGCAGGCGAGCAATTCACAATGGCAGACATTTACGTTTATTACGTAAACACCATAGTTAGCGCCTTTGGCTCAAGCCAGCTTGATTGGGATGTACTTGCACAAGTACCCGGCATGAAAGAGTGGAACGAATCAATGAGCCAATTAGCCATTGCCCAAAGCATAGAGGCCGATCGCCAATCAAATATGGCTGAATTTATGCAAAAAGTGAAAGCGCAAATTCAAGCAGCAAACGCCAAATAACGCGTAGCTATAAAAGTATCTATTCTAATTTTTAATTACTAAGACAGATCGCCAATACAATAATGCTATTGGCTTAACAAATTTAATTCTTTGCAGGAGACACCTATGACAGATAAAAATATCCAACTTACTTCAACTATCAGCGAAGACAATAAACTTACACTTGCCTTAAAAAACATCGAGATGCCAAAGCCGAATGCCGATGAAGTGGTTATTCGCATTGAAGCTGCACCATTAAACCCATCAGACTTAGGCGTTTTATTCAGCGCAGCTGATATGTCTACTGCAAAGCAATCGGGTACTGATGAAGACCCAGTAATTACTGCCGATGTTCCAGCTCAATTTATGCCATCACTTAAAACCCGTGTTGGAAAAGCAACGCCCGTAGGTAATGAAGGCGCAGGCACCGTAGTAGCAGCAGGCTCATCACCAGCCGCACAAGCATTAATGGGTAAAACCGTTGCAGTAATTGGCGGCGGTACGTATCGTCAATTTATATGTGCCAATGTACAAAGTTGCCTAGAGCTAAAAGAAGGGACTACCGCTAAAGAAGGTGCATCATCTTTTGTTAACCCACTTACCGCACTAGCAATGGTAGAAACCATGCGCGCTGAAGGCCATAAAGCCATTATTCACGCCGCAGCGGCTTCTAACCTTGGCCAAATGCTAAACCGTATTTGTATTGCCGATGGCGTTGATTTAATTAATATTGTTCGCAAACCAGAACAAGAAAAATTACTGCGCGATATGGGTGCAAAATATATTGTTAACTCAAGCAGCGACACTTTTCTTGCTGACCTAACTGCTGCAATAATCGAAACTGGTGCAACTATAGCGTTTGACCCTATTGGTGGCGGCCAACTAACAAGTGACATTCTTAACTGTATGGAAGTTGCAGCTGCGCGCGATATGAAAGAGCACACAATTTATGGCTCTGATACATTTAAACAAGTGTACATTTATGGCGCACTAGACCGCGGCCCTATTACATTAAACCGTAACTTTGGTTTTGCATGGGCTGTAAACGGGTTCTTGTTATTTAATGCCTTAGGTAAATTAGGCACAGATACAGTAATGAAAATGCGCAAACGCGTTGCTGATGAAATCACCACTACATTTTCGAGCAACTACACGCATGAAGTGTCATTAGCTGAGGTGTTACATTTACAGTCAATCGCGGCTTATTCTAAACAAGCTACAGGCGAGAAGTACTTAATTAAACCTCAAGCTTAATTAAATATTCTTCGTTAAAAATTAAAAAGCAGATGCTAATTGGTATCTGCTTTTTTACGTTTAAATATACGCACTCAACTATTGCTAGGTTTGCAGTTAACGCGTCCTTAAAAGCCTGTCATAAAACCATCACAAAAACGTAATTTACTGAATGTTTACACATTGTTTGCACCTTTTATTCTTATAGTTTATCCACTTTAATAAAATAATAAGCGTGCCTACATGAATATAAAACCTTTTATATTTTATTCAGTTATTGCCTCTACTACATTATTGTATGGCTGCGGCGGTACTGAGCAAACTACCGACACTAGCACAGAGCAAAGTACTGATTCATCATCAACAATCACGTCAACTGGCTTAGTTATAAACGAAATTGTCGCAAGCCCAAGTGATACCTCCTACGATTGGATTGAGCTATATGCCACTGAAGATATAGCCGATTTGTCGGTATTTTCACTTGTTGATGATAACGCCGACAGAGAGCCTCAAGCATTGCCTGCAGTAGCGCTTTCGCAAGGTGAGTTTATTGTTATTCAAGCCATTGATGAAACCGACACACCGCCCGACAACGGTTATTACGTTACCTTTAAACTAGGTAGCGACGACGCTGTTACGCTTTATGAAAATGGCACTGCGGTGTCTGTACTTGATTGGGAAGAAGGCGAAGCCGCTGAAGGTTTTAGCTACGGTTTATACACCGATGGCACCGGCACCGCGCAAACATTAACACCAACACAGGGCGCAGCTAACCAAACAGCCGACACCTCAACACTTGTTACCACGCTAATTGCTGAAGATGCCCCACTGCGTATAAACGAAGTAGTAGCAAAAGACAGCAGCGGCTCCGAGGACTGGATAGAGCTTTATGTAACAAGCAGTAGCGATGTTTATTTAGCTGACTACACACTAAGTGATGACAATAACGAGCAATTTGCCCTACCCGACATTACTTTAGCGCCCGGTGAGTTTTATCGCATTTACGCCAGCACCGATGATTTAGGCGACCTCCCAAGCGTAGCGTTTAAATTAGGCTCAAGCGATACCGTAAGCCTTTACAGTAACAATGTAATTATAGAGCAGTTATCGTGGAAAAAAGGCCAAGCCTTGAGTGGTTACAGCTATGGCCGCTACCCAGATGGCAGCGATGCAACAGCGGTATTAACTCCAACAGAGCTTAGCCAAAACAGCAAAGCAACTCACGGACCACTCGTTATTAACGAAGTGGTGGCAAGCGCCGCAGACGATGGTAACGACTGGTTTGAGCTATACAATAACAGCGAAAATACTATTAACTTAGCCAACTACCAAGTTATTGATGAAAGCGACGACATAGACCCAGTAACCCTGCCCGACATAGATTTATACGCAGGCCAATACATTACTATTTATGCCACCGATGAAGATCCAGGCACTTACTACGTACCCTTTAAACTAGGTAAAGAAGACGAGTTAAGCTTAATACTCAACGATGAAGTAATTGACTACATTGATTGGGACGAAAGCGATGTAGCCACAGGCTTTAGTTACGGCCTAAGCAACAGCACCGACTTTACTCATGCGTTTTTAACCCCTACTCCAGGTAGTGAGAATACCGTTGCAACCGCATTTACACCCACAGCTGTTAATACGCTTTCTATTACAATTACCGACGAAAACTGGCAAGACATTCTAGATAACCCACTTGATGAGGAATATCACGAAACTGCTATTACTTTTAACGGTGTAACACTCGATAGTGTGGCTATTCGCACTAAAGGCGGCTCAAGCTTAAGCAGTGTTGCCAACTCTAGCAGTGACCGATACAGCTTTAAGGTCGACATTAACGAATACGTGTCGGGCCAAAAGTTTTTTGGGCTAAAAAAATTCACACTGCAAAACTCGTTTAACGACCCGTCGTACATGCGTGAAGTAATTGCCTACGACCTAATGGACGAAATGGGCGTACCAACGCCTGAGCATGCTTACGTTAACTTTTATGTAAACGGCGAACTATTTGGTTTGTACTTAATGGTAGAAGCCATAGATGGAGAATTTGTAGAAAAACACTTTGCCAACAGTAACGGCGATTTATACAAGCCTGATGGCACAGGCAGCGATTTATTATGGCTAGGTGACGACATACAAAGCTACACCGACATAAACTTACAAACTAACGAAGACACCACCGATAACGGCGCATTTATTAACTTTGTAGAATCGCTCGATGACGGCGAAACAAGCGCCATAGAGGTAGATACACTTTTACGTTATATGTCGGTTAGCACTTCGCTTTCTAATTTAGATAGCTACCACGGTACGCTTGCTCATAACTATTATATTTACGATGACGATGGCGTATTTAGCATTTTGCCATGGGATTTTAACGAGTCATTTGGCACCTTTAACATGAATTGTAATGGCGTAGATGTAAGAGAGCTCTACATTGATGAGCCAGTAAGCGGCGCATTAAGCGAGCGCCCGTTAATTGCTAATGTATTTGCCGAGCAAAGCAACCTTGATGTGTACCACAGTTACTTAACGCAACTTATTAATGGTTCACTTTCAAGCGACACATTTAGCGCCCGCGTAAATGAAATAGCCGACTTAATCCGTGAGCACGTACAAAACGACCCCACTAGTTTTTACGGCTCAGATTATTTTGAGCAAAACCTAACCTCTACTACGGGGCAGTTTTACGGTTTAACGTCGTTTATGCAGTACCGCGTAGCAAATATGACCGCGCAGCTTGATGGCACATTGCCCTCAGCCGGCGACGGCAGCGGCTTTTGCTCTAGATAAACAACCCATCCTTCATGCAGTGCCAGCACGCTGGCACTGCACTCTGTAACTTTGCAATTTAATAATCTGAGAAAATTATGACAATTCAAGCACGTTTAAAGGATGAACTTTTTGAAAAGGATACTTCAATTGCACCTGTAGCACTTGCTGCAATAAACACTAAAAATAAGCAGGCCCAACCTGAAAAGCCAAACGCTGATAGCCCATTATCAACATTAATTAACGAGCTACTCACCCCGTTTGAAGGCTACGGATTAAAAGACCTTAATAACGCCAACTTAATGAACCGTGTAGATAGCAAGTTTATGCTGCCACTGTCTTTTTTACCTGAGCTACTAACTCACTTACATGGCCAATACCGTGTGCTTGATATACAAGGTAAGCGTTTATTTTCTTACTATAATCAGTACTTTGATACGCCCGAGCTTGATTTATACAAAGCCCACCATAACGGTAAGCTTAATCGCTACAAAGTGCGCCAAAGACGCTACGTTGATACCGCCACCGAATACCTAGAAGTAAAACTAAAAGACAATCAAAGCCGTACGGTTAAAACACGTATCAAGCTCGAAAAAAACAACGAGCAAGTTCATTGTACTGCGTTTATGAAAGAACAAATGAAAAACAGCTTTGCACATCTAAACGTAACCCAACAAAGCGGCTATAACCGAATAGCCTTAGCCAACGAAGAAAAAGCCGAGCGCTTAACGCTTGATTTTAACCTGTGGTACAACACCCCAAAAGGTGATAACAAAATAACCCTACCGGGCTTTTTTATTGCCGAACTTAAGCAACGCAAAAAAACAAAACACTCGCCATTTTATAAGCTGATGAGCAAACACCACATATTCCCTGCCTCGTTTAGTAAATACTGCATTGGCTGTGCTTTGCTCTACCCCGAGCGCTTAAAAGTAAACCGCTTTAAACCCGTTTTAGCCCGTTTAAAACACCTTAACCGCACTAACCCGCTTTTACCTTTAGAGAATAATTAAAATGACAAAATTAGATCTTATTTTTCTTTCCCGTTTTTTAGTAAACATCCTATCGCTGGCTGTACTTTGCTATGGCTGTTACTTTCGTATTAGTAAAAATGCAGTGGTGGCAGGCTCGTTTATTTTATTTGGCGTAGGCGTTTTTATTATTACCTTTTTGCTGCATGGCGTTGATATGTCAATGGAATTTGCATTTGGTCTATTTGCGGTATTTACCATGCTAAGGTACCGCACTGAGTCTATTTCGATTAAAGAAATGACTTACTTATTCCTCGTTACCGCCATTGCTTTACTTACCTCTGTAGGGCAAATGAGCTTAATTGAGCTAAGTATTCTTAACGGCATAATTTGCTTAATTGCCTTTTTAATTGACTCAAGTGTATTTGTAAAACGCTACGAAGTACAAAGCGTTTGCTACGAGCGCATAGAAAACATAACTCCGCAAAACCAAGCCACACTCATCAACGATTTAAAACTGCGCACAGGCCTAAACGTAGTTGCTGTAGACATAGAGCACATCGACTTTTTAAAAGATGTAGCCCAACTAAAAGTGAGCTACTTAGCCGAAAAACAAACAAAGGTAGCCTAACATGACCTCTAAACTAACTATTTCTACAGTGGCGCTTTCAACACTTTGTTGTTTTGTTAGTAACGCAAGCTTTGCCAAAATTAACGATGATATAGACCTAAGCGGCTATATCATGCTCGACTACAACAAGTTTGATACCTCATTATTAGAGGATCAATACGACAGCAACAGCTCAGAAAGTACCTCAGAAATACGCCGCGCTCGCCTAAGTTTTAAATCAGACATAAGCAAAGACTGGAAAAGTAAATTTCAGCTTGGCTTTGCCGATGGCGAAACCGAAATAAAAGACGCCTACCTAGAATACTCAGGCTGGAAATATGCTGATTTAACCATAGGCCAACAAAAAGAAGGTTTTGGCCTAGAAAAAATAACTAGCTCTCGTAATTTATTAATGCTTGAACGCAGCATGATAAGCGAAGCATTTTCGCCAGGGCGAAGTTTAGGTATTAGCCTATCGGGAGACATAGCCTCAGTAAATTGGCAACTTGGTTATTATCAGCCCGACGAAGACGAAGCAACATCTGCTATTACAGGGCGGGTAGCCTGGGTGCCATGGCAGCAAGATACTAACCTATTACACTTAGGCGTCGCATTTAGTGAGAGGCAGTACGACGGTAACGAATTTAGAGTAAATGAGCCACTTGAGGTTTATACCGCCGACTCATTAATAGAAGGCGATAAAATTAATGCCGATAGCCTCTCGCAGCAAGGTATAGAGCTATTATGGCTTAAAGACAGATTGACCATGATGGCCGAGTGGCAACAAGCACAAATAACCAGTATTGAAGAGTCAACCAATGATTACGAAGGCGGCTATTTGCAATTTGGTTATCAGCTATCAGGCGGATACCGCAAGTATAAAAACGCAAAACTAGGCGCAAACTCAGAGCCAGGCTGGGAGCTCACTGGTCGCTATAGCTTACTTAAGCTCAAGCAAGAAAACCAAGACGCAAAAACCTACGCCCTTGGCGTTAACTACACCGTAAACAAAAACATAAAATTTATGGCCGACTACATTAAAGCCGACTACTTTGAGGCCGGTGGTACTATCACATCGGGCAATGCAATCTCATTAAGGCTGCAATATTCGTTTTAATGCGCTTGCGTGTTAAGCCAGTTAATCTAAAACTATAAAGCCCTGTGCTAAACGTTACGCTTAACACAGAGCTATTTTAATAGAGCTGTTATAAACTCTCTAAAGGTAACTTATCAGGCTGGTACTTATCCCACTAATTACAGTAAGGCAATTTAAGCTTGTGAGCTTGCCCCCTCCTCGTTCATTAATGACGGCCGTTCAATAAAAATGAACAACTTAAATTAGTGAACAAAACTTGACTGGCGTTCAATTTATATTTATGTTCATAAACAATGAACAGTTAAATTTAGTGAACAAATGATGGACCACGGGATAATACAGGCAGCTATTGAGAAATTAAACTTGCAGACGAGTTTAGGCGCAGAGTATAAAGCTTTTAAAAAAGAGTGTACTGAAGGCGAACTCGCTTTGCCTAATGTTAAAAGCAATTTAATTATTAAATGCAAAAAGCACCTAAATACAACCACCTTACAAAAGTATATTGCTGAATTAAAAATAAAAAATCAGATAACCAATGCCCTATTAATTACTGAGTACATCAACCCTAATCAAGCAGCTCTATTAAAGGAGCAAAATACATCCTTTATAGACCGAGTTGGTAACACGTATATTAATTGCTCCCCAATTTATATTGATATTCAGGGAAATAAGCCCGAAAAAGCCCACAATGAAATAGCCTTAGCCAAACAATTAGGTAAGGCATTTCAACCCAAGGGTATGAAAGTAGTATTTATGTTTTTAGTGCAACCGGAGCTGGTAAATAAACCCATGCGCACAATTGCAAAGATGGCCGAGGTTGCACTGGGAACGGTTAAACAAGTAATTGACGATTTAATATATCAAGAGTTTATAGTTCAAAAAGACCAACACACTAAAACAATCAACAATTCAAAAGCTTTACTAGAGAAGTGGTTAGACGCTTATCCTGTAACTGTTGAAGCTAAATTAAAACAAGAAGTCTTCACTACTGACAACACGCAGCGACTACAAAAACTTGAACTAAATAATGTAAATGCCATATGGGGAGGCGAATATGCTGTTCAACAATATGATGATTATTTAAATACAAAAAATTATCTAATTTACGTAAGCCCTGAACATAAAAAAGTCATTTTAAAAACTGCACGATTACGAAAAGTAAAAGCAGAAGATAATATAAACGATGCAGTAACAAAAGTAGTTTTAGTGGAGCCATTTTTAGCTATAGAAAAACTTGTTGGGTCAAAGACTCATTTAGCACACCCGTATTTAATTTATGCTAATTTATTAGCTAGTAGAGACACAAGAAACATAGATGCTGCAACGAGGTTTTATGAAAAGCACATCGCTTAATGTCGTTGGTAAATTACCACGCGGGTTAGTTGACCTTTATCAAAAAATAAACGCCCATACTGAAGCATTAGGGATCCCTTACCTAGTCATAGGTGCTACCGCCAGAGACATTATACTCCACCATGGCTACGGTGCTGCAATTGAGCGAGGTACAAGAGATATTGATTTTGGTATACAAGTCCAAAACTGGGATCAGTTTGAACAGTTAAAGGAGCATCTGCTAAAAAATGGTTTTACCCCTGCTCAAACAAAAGTACACCAGCTAGTAACTACCGTTCCTAACGGTGAGAGCTGGGAGATTGATATTATTCCATTTGGAAATATTGCTGGTGATGGAAACTCTATTACTTGGCCGCCACAGCACGATATTGGAATGTCAGTAACAGGCTTTAACGAAGCATTTAAACATGCCCTAGACGTAGAAATTGCCAATAACCCCAATCTTAATATTAAAGTTGCATCGCCTGCTGGGATGCTATTGTTGAAGTTAATTTCATGGCTAGAAAGGGAGCATAGCGTTAGACGTAAAGACGCAATGGATATTTTTTATCTCACTAGGCACTACTCAAAAATACCTGATATCGCAGATTCACTTTATGAGGATGACTTTATGGACGCTCAAAACTATGATGAACATAAAGCGAGCACAATGAAACTAGCCACTGATGCTTGCAGCATCGCTAACGAAGAAGTTCTTTCATTCATTAATGAAAAATTGTTCAATATTGAGTCCAAAGTAGACAATTTAGTACTAGATATAAGCAGAGCAGTTCAAATTGAATATAGTGATGCTGAAGAGCTTTTAAGTATTATTTCTGAGCAGCTAAATACTGCTTAACTGTTTCAATAGCTCCTTTGTTTTATATATAAAGTAATCGCTATTGAAACCGCCGGATGCAATTTTCTTATTCCCATAAGTTACTAAAACAACCTCACTTATGTTCTTTCTCATTTAAGCTTGGAGCAGGGCTTCATATAAGGCGAGGCTTTTAAGCTTGGAGCAGGGCTTCATATAAGGCGAGGCTTTGATAAGTGAATTTCCAATAGGAATTTGGAATATTTCCCATTCAATGCTGGAATTGAGCTTATTTCTCAATTAACGCTGGAAGGGATCACCCATGTGTTGCTCAGCATTCAAGTAAATTTAAGGTTTAAGGATATAGTTAATTTGATAGGCGTACTCTGGCAAACTTAGCTAGTGCGACTTCAGCAGGCACTGGCAAACCATGATGTATGAAGTCAAGATTTGATAATCATATAGAAAGCTCCTCGAGTTTTTCGATACAGTTGTGTTGACCAAAACATAAACTGTACCTCGAGGAACTTAGTATGAAACTATATGGTGGAATTGACTTGCATTCAAATAATTGTGTTATTGCTATCATTAATGAACAAGGTGAAACGCTTAGCTGCAAGCGTTTAAATAATAACATCTCTGTCATTTTATCTTTTTTAGCCCCGTATAAAGACAAGTTAGCAGGACTTGTTGTTGAATCAACATTTAATTGGTATTGGTTAGTTGATGCATTAATGGATGCAGAATTTAAACTACACTTAGCGAACCCTGCTGCAATCCAGCAATATTCTGGGTTGAAGTATGCTGACGACCATAGTGATGCACGTTGGCTAGCTGAAATGCTACGTCTAAATATTCTGCCTGAAGGCTATATTTACCCCCGTGAACTCAGGGCTGTTCACGATTTAATGCGCAAACGAATGGACATTGTTCAACAGTCCACTAAAAACTTATTATCGGTGCAAAGTTGTTACATGCGTCATCTTGGTTATAAGCTCAGTAGCAACAAAATAAAGCAAATGGCTGCTATCAGAAAAGGCGTTGATACTGAGCAAGTACACGCAGACTTTAGCTCAATGAATACAGCACTGTCAGTCATTTCTAACCTCTCATTAATACGTTGTGCTCAACAGCAAATTAATGTGATAGAGGGCGCTATTTTAAAACAAACATCACTCTCCCCTGAATTTATAAACCTATCCAGTATTGATGGAATTGGAAATACTTTAGCACTGACTATTATGTTAGAAACCGGCACGATTAAACGTTTTGATAGCCCAGGAAATTTCTCATCGTATTGTCGCTGTGTTAAAGGGGCAAGGTACAGTAATGGAAAGAAAAAAGGCGCTACGAATCAGAAGAATGGTAATCGTTATTTAGCGTGGGCTTTTACTGAGGCCGCTAATTTTGCAATTCGTTATAACCCAACAGTTAAAAAATATTATCAACGAAAACTGGCTAAAACAAACAAGGTAGTTGCGATTAAAACGGTTGCACATAAGCTCGCAAGAGCGTGTTATCACGTGCTTAAAGACAATGTACCATTCGATGAACACAAGGCGTTTGCTTAGCGTCTATAAAACAAATTAGGTTAACGTGTTGAGCTCGTAATGGGGTTGGTAAAACCATTAGATTTGATTGAGCCCGCACGTTAACCGCTCATATTTTAAATACTGGATATGCCCAATGTTTGAGCCACAAAGGGTTGGTTATGTGTAAGCATAAACCACAGACTTGTTACAGCGCAGTGTGTAAACACAGCCAGAAACTGGACTGACATTGGTACTAAACGATGACTGAGGCGAAAGCCAAGGGCCTTAATTAATCATCAATAATGCTTAATTAAACTGCCTAAATTCATATGGGTGACTGGTGCATATTCACACCAATCGACGTCATTACTAGGTGCATAGTCATATTTAAATTGAGTTTAAATAATAAGAACACTTGGTTTTTGAATAAAAAGATCAAGAAAACACAGCTGCCTGCTTGACCGGAATTTTCTAATGGGTGACCCCTTTATTTCAAGCTTAACTAAATATTCTTCGTTAAAAATTAAAAAGCAGATGCTAATTAGGTATCTGCTTTTTTGCGTTTAGCACAGGGGCTATTCATATAGAGCTTTTATAAACAATACAAACTCTACGAAGGTAACCTATCAGACTGATAATCATCCCACAAAAGCGTGGTATTAAGAAGATCATGCTAATAACTTAAATGCCTTAGTTCGGCTTTTAGAAAGTTTAACTATGAAATAAGAAAATCGATTTAGTCACCTTTTATATTGCCTTTCCCCTGCACTGCTTTTATTAAAGGTATACATGCTAAAGAAAGTATTAGTGCAATAAAAAAGCCGATCATAGTGTTACCAAACCAGATCCTAAAAACACTAGTTAATAAAGCTAAAATAAGAGCAGATATAAGCCATGGATTTACGTTTTTCATTTTTAATTCCTTTTATATTTTCAACAACTATTTTTATCTAACTGGACTGCCTGTACTTTGCTAAACACTCAAGTACATTAAAACATTTAGAGATATAATTAATTTGATCGGTGTACTCTTACAAACTTCGCTAATGTGCCAGCAGCGGACATTGATAACGCCCGCATGACAAGCAATGTCTTGGCATGGTTTTTTCGCTATTTGCCAAACCATGACAACATAACATTGTCAGAGTTTAGGCGCTTGTCATAACTCAATTTACTCGGCATCTTTAATTGGTAAAGTACTAATAGAATTTATGTCTAAACATTTATGGGCATAGCATAACGTTGCTTTAACTCTTATCCCTGTATCTACCTTTAAAGATACAGGAAAAGCAGAGCGACTTCCCTCGTTGTAAATAGAAAACTCAGACGAAGATGCAAAAAGCATTTGTTGATCCTGCCATAACTCTAAAGAAACCGATTGCAGCTTGTTTCCGTTCAATGAATTTGGTGCATGCACAAAAAATTCATGGATTTCCGTTGAACGACTCCCGTTCGAAGCAAAAATATTTAGTTTTTGAAATCACTACTTTTCAATTCAATAAATTCATAGAAAACACTAGTTGCATAACTTGGTACAGAAAATAATAAAAAAATTAGGAGTTTACGCATACCCTACCTTGAGCTATAACACCACTTTAAGAAGTGGCTAAATAACGCTGGCTATAATTTGTGAGGAACGAGCACAGCCAGCTGTATGTGTCCGTTTGAACGTCCTGTTAGCATTATGCTACTGATAAAAATCAATATTTTCATTTCTGAGTATATAAAGTGAGATCTTATAATAAACAAAAAACCATCCTGAAACGGCAATAATAACTCCTAAATTATACTCGCGGAGTAAAGGGATATAATTTATTGATGCAATTATTATCATTGAATAAAGCAAAAATGTAGCCCAAAATAATTTTGAACTGACCAACTTCAATCTTACATTACAGTCAGCACACTTAAAATAAAATGGAAATACGGAAAAAGACAAACTGAAAGGTTTGATGTTTTTAGTACAATTAGGGCAAATAGACATAAACTTCCTTGTAATGCTAACAACTTTATCAGAGGACACTTTCGCTATTTTAGCGCGAAAATATTCTTAATTAAGGAACTTATATTAATAGCAAATAGTGCAAGCTATTGCCAAGTATAAACATTATGCACAATGTAACTTATTTAAACATGTAAAAAAGGGGAAAGTATTTTTGATGTTTTAATTAGTTTAAGCCTAACAACAAAATTCTGTCCCCTATGAAAAGAACCCAAATGGGGAACAGTATCACCATCTCTGCAACTCCTGCCATATATGGCTTCTTATTCCAGATGTGTGACAAACCATTCCAAAACCGAATGAGAAAGAATAAAAGATCCTCTTTGATCAAACTACTCAATAATTGTACTAAATAATGCAATTAGTCATAAATCTGTAACTTTGATCCGCGATAATCTCTATCCGATAAATGAATAGACTCAAGAAGATTAAGTAAGATGAGTACACCCTTAGTGCAACTAACATTTGCACTGCAATCATTTGATGATTCCATGTCTGCGGCGATGAGCCACGCTATGGAATATGAAAAGCTATCGCTAAAAGCCAATGCTGCGCATAACATTACGCTGCAGTGTGTGTTGCCTGATGGCGCAAATGAGAGCGATGTTATTTCACTAAGTGCAACGCAGCCCAGTGCACGTGGGGCGCAGTATTTTACTGAAAAAACGCTGAGCAATGCAGACCTTGAATCTGGTACTGTAAATCTTACTTTAAGTAACATTACACAAAGCCAGTGTTTTGTAGTGCAAATGATGCTGCACGGAAAAAACACGACCTTAAAAGAAAGCCAGCAACTCGATGTGTACATTAAAGCATTTGAGCAAGGCTATATTCCTGAACAAATAAAAACTGAACATACCAAGTCACAGGGCGTTCGTAGCTACTTTGCGAGTATGGGTTCTACGTTTTTATCGCTGTTTTAATGCTGGCTGCACTTAAATTACGCGACTTATAAGTTATTAGTCTGCAAAACTTACTTTACCCATAGTAACTCCCGCAATACCTTGTGCGGTATTACTTAGGTGTTGCTGCTCTCCGGCTAGGCATTCGTTTGCTAAAATGGCAAATAGTACGGCCTCTTTGGCATCGGGGTTTATACCTAAATCGTCGGTATTTTTAAAAGCCTTAATACGTGGGCAAAGCGCTGTAAGTTGCGCCATTAGTAATGGGTTATGAATACCGCCACCACTTGCATACACCACACAATTTTGTTCGCGCTCTGCACACTCGTTTAATGCATTTGCTATAGCGGTTGCTGTAAAGGTATTTAAGGTGGCCATTACATCTTCATGGCTTAAGTGCTGTGTATTTGTAAGCTGCTGTGCGGCGTTTAAATACGCTAAGTTAAATACCTCTGGCCCTGTAGTTTTAGGCATTGGGAGTTTAAAAAATGCGTTATTACATAATGCATTTAATAATGGTGTATTTACCTTGCCTGCTTTTGCTATTTTTGCGCCATCGTCATAATGCATATCTTTAAAATGTTGCTGCACGTAGGCATCCATAATGGTATTACCGGGGCCAATGTCGGAGCTAAACACGCCGTTTGCATCACCATTTTTGGGTAAAAACGTTAAGTTAGCTATGCCGCCCATATTTAGCAAAACCCGACTCTCCACAGCGCTCGAAAAATACAAATAATCGCCATACACAGCAAGTGGTGCGCCCTCGCCTCCTGCGGCTATGTGTTTTTGCCTAAAATCACCAATGGTTGTAATACCCGTAGTAACGGCTATTTGGTCGCTATCGCCAATTTGTAAGGTGCCATTAGTAAAGCTTTTGTGGTTATGCTGCGACTGCGGGCAGTGGTAAATGGATTGCCCATGGCTTGCTATTACATCAATACTTGCTGGGTTTATATTCCACTTAGCTAAGCACTGATTAACCATATTGCCATGGAGTTTACCTACCCACGGGTGCAGTAAAGTTACAAGCTCTAAATCGCACTCTCGTTTGGCAAATACCTGCTTTATTTTAGTTTTATAATCGTCGTTGTAGTCAACGGTGGTAAAATTTAAAACCTCAATGTGAGTATTTAAGCCTGCGCCCGTTACTTTACACAGTGCAACATCAAGCCCGTCCAACGAGGTGCCGCTCATTAAACCAATAATTAAACGGCTTGGTTTTAGGGCGCTGTTATAAAGCGCTTTAATGTGAGGGTGCATAATGGCATCTAAAATAGGTGTAATATTTTGCTTATATTAGAGGACTTTAAAACAAAGTAATAGCCGTAAAGAGTTTAATTTAGGTTCTGATTGTTTAACTCTTAAATGATTGTTAAGTTAGTGTGCATACTAAAAATTTATGAAAAAATATGATCACCCTCAGAGAGTTTAAAGCCCAAGACGCGCCTTTTATTATTAACACCTTAAATGATGAACAGGTAACGCGTTATTTATCGTCAAAAATTCCGTTTCCGTATACGCAAGCCGATGCTGAGTGGTGGATAAGCCAAGGCTCAAAAAACGGCATTATTAAGGCCATTGTTGTAAATGGGCAATTTGCGGGCTGTATTGGTATAACTCCCGGCGAATTTGAATACAGCCACAGTGGCGAAATTGGTTATTGGCTTAATACAGTCTATTGGGGGCAAGGTATTATTACTCGCGCTATTGAACTTATATGCAATGAAGCGTTTGCAAGCTCACACTTAAACAGAATTTTTGGTGCCGTGTTTGCTGGTAATACCGGCTCTATGAAAGCACTTACTAAGAGCGGCTTTGAGCAAGAGGCTGTGCTTAAACAGGCCATTTATAAAAACGGGGTATTTTACAACAATCATATATTTAGTAAGCTCAAAGCAGACTAATTACTCTAATTAAATTTGCGCAAAGGTTGAATTATCAACCACCCGCCCAAAACTCCTTTATTAAGGTACGCATTGTACATATTCATACTGCTTAGCCGCGCATTATTGTTTAGCTGAACACGATTTTTAAAGCGTAAACATTCGGTAAGTAGTTTATTTATATTAATAGGAGATCTTTTATGTCTACGACTAGTCGCCAACTTACTCTTGAATCACGCCCTAATGGCGCTCCAACAGATGAAAACTTTAAATTAAAAACGGTAGAGCTTCCTGCATTAAAAGACGGCGAAGTTTTACTACGTACTATTTACCTATCGCTAGACCCGTACATGCGTGGTCGTATGAGCGATGCTAAGTCGTACGCTGACCCAGTTAATATTGGCGATGTAATGGTTGGCGCAACAGTGTGCCAAGTAGAAGAGTCTAAAAACGATAAGTTTAACGAAGGCGAATGGGTACTTGCCTACACAGGTTGGCAAGACTACGCCATTACCGACGGCGAAGGCTTAATGCAGTTAGGTAAAGAGCCTGCAAACCCTTCATACGCATTAGGTATTATGGGTATGCCTGGCTTTACTGCTTACATGGGTTTACTTGATATTGGCCAGCCTAAAGAAGGCGAAACCGTAGTTGTTGCAGCAGCAACAGGCCCAGTGGGCGCAACGGTTGGTCAAATAGCTAAAATTAAAGGCTGTAAAGTAGTGGGTGTTGCTGGTGGTAGCGAAAAATGTGCACATGCCGTTGAAAAACTAGGGTTTGATGCCTGTATTGATCACAAAGCTGATGACTTTGCAGAGCAGTTAGAAAAAGCCTGTGATAAAGGCATTGATGTTTACTACGAAAATGTGGGCGGTAAAGTATTCGACGCCGTATTACCATTACTAAATACCGCAGCGCGCGTACCATTGTGTGGTTTAGTATCGCAATATAACGCAACTAGCTTGCCAGAAGGCCCAGACCGTTTAGGTATGCTAATGGGTCAATTGCTTACTAAGCGTATTAAAATGCAAGGCTTTATCATTTTTGATGATTACGGCGACCGTTACGACGAGTTTGCACAAGACATGCAAAAATGGCTAGAAGACGGAAAAATTCAATACCGTGAGCACATGGTAGAAGGCATCGAAAATACAGTAGGCGCGTTCAACGATATGATATGCGGTAAAAACTTTGGTAAAACTGTGGTTAAAATTAATAACCCACTTTAATTTTATACGGCTTGTAAGGCAAAGCCCTTACAAGCCACAAAAGGACTGACATGATTAAACTACACCATTTAAATAAATCCCGTTCTAAACGTATAATTTGGCTTTTAGAAGAGCTAGATGTTGACTACGAAATTGTGGCTTATCAGCGTAATAAAGACACCTTCCTAGCACCTGACGAACTAAAGCATATTCATCAACTTGGCAAGTCACCGGTAATTGAAGATGGCGGTTTAATTATTGCTGAATCAGGCGCTATTACCGACTACCTTATTACTAAATACGGCAACGGTAAATTTGCTCCAAAAGTAGATACCGCTGAATATGTTGACTACCAGCAATGGCTGCACTTTGCAGAAAGCTCAGCAATTTTACCGCTTTTACTTAAAATGTTTGTACTAAAAGACGGCGCTAAAACACAGTTTTTAGAAGGCTATGCCGACGCTGAAACAGCCAAAGTAATTAGCTACTTTAACGACCGCCTAGAAGGTAAACGTTATTTAGTGGGCGATACCCTAACGGGCGCTGACTTTATGATGTCGTTTATTGTTGAAATAGTTAAAAACTCAGGTCAATTAGCGCACTTTAAAAACCTTGTTAAATACGACGAGCAATTGCAAAGCCATGAGAAGTTTCATACAGCTAATGAGCTAGAAGCAAAGTACGACTAAACCTTTATATAATATTTTATATAACACTAGGGGCATTTAGCCCCTTTTTTAATGCCTGTAAAATATGCCCCGCCAAAGTTACGCTTGTAAACTAAATTAACAATCACCTACCTTATTGCTAATAAAACTTTAATTAATAAGGCATAATGCTGCTATTGTTTAAGTATTTTCACTAATAATACAAGCTGCTCTTGCGCGTATTGACTCACACTTGGGATCAACCATGACCATAAACATGCGTTTAACGACCGGCTTTGGCGTAATTTTATCAATGATGATTATTTTAACCATTATTGGAATTTCGCGCGTTAGCCTTATTAATAATAATATTACCCACATGACCGACGTAAATTCGGTAAAGCAACGTTACGCAATTAACTTCAGAGGCAGCGTACACGACAGAGCAATAGCCGTGCGCGACGTAGTGCTAATTACCGAGCAAAGCAGTTTAAGTACCGTGTTAAATAACATACAAGAGCTAAACGCATTTTACCAAACGTCAAGCCGCGCTATGGCTAAGCTAATGGGTGATATGAATAGTGAAGAGCGCGCTTTAATTAATAAAATAAATCAAATAGAGCAGCGCACTCAGCCTTTCATTCAAGGTGTAATAAACGCTAAAAATGCAGGAAACCTAAACGAAGCTAAACGCATTTTATTAACCGATGCGCGCCCTGCGTTTACTCAGTGGCTAAATGTTATAAACCAATTTATAAACCTGCAAGAGCAAGCAAATCAAACCACCACTATTGATACTCTCGATATTGCCAGTTCATTTGAAATTTGGATGATTTCGCTCACCGCGCTTGCAATTTTAATAGGTGCAAGCGTTGCGTATGTTATTAGCCAACTGATCAGAAAGTCAGTAGGTGGCGAACCACAAGAAGCCGCCGAAGTAATTGCCCTTATTGCCCAAGGAGACTTAAGAGGTGATGTGCAGTCGTGCTGCCCAAATAGCATGATGGCTTCTGTAGGGGTTATGCAATCTAAACTAAAAACCATTGTAGATAGCATTATTAACTCATCTGAAGAGCTTTCTACGCACTCTGCAAGCGTAGCGTCTGGCTCGCAGCAAGCACTTAGTGCCGCTGACGCACAAGTAACTTATACAAACTCGGCAGTAAGCAGCCTAGAAGAAATGAGCCGCAGTATTAATGCTGTTGCAGGCTCTGTTAAACAAACAGAAGATAACTCAAAAATAACCGCACAATTATCGCAGCAAGGTAGTATTGCAGTGCAAAAAGTAGCGGCCGAAATTGAGCAAATCTCAGTAACCGTAAAAGCCACAGTTACCCAAGTAAACGTGCTGCAAGAACATGTAAAACACATTGGCGATATTTTAAGTGTGATCCGCAGTATTTCTGATCAAACAAACTTGCTTGCACTAAATGCGGCAATAGAAGCTGCAAGAGCAGGCGAAACAGGCCGAGGGTTTGCTGTTGTTGCTGACGAGGTAAGACAACTTGCCCAGCGCACTGGCGACGCAACAGGCGATATCGAAAAGATGATTTTGCAAGTACAAGAAAACACGCAAGCGTCGGTAACAGCTATGGAAACCACAGTACCACAAGTAGAAAATGGCCTAACGCTTACTCACGAAGCAAACGAGTTACTGCATCAAATACAGCAACAAGCTAACGACTCATTAAGTAACGTGCTTGAAATTGTTGAATCAACATCAAACCAAGTAGCCACCGTGGCGCAAATTAGTACTGGCGTAGAAGAAATTGCCAGTATGTCCAAAGAAACCAGCATGTCGCTTAACAGTAACGCACAAGAAGCCGTTGCATTAGCTGACCTTTCAAACACACTTAAAAAGTATATTAGCTACTTTAAAGTTTAATTTTTATAGTAAGCAATAAACAAAGGGGCTTTTAAGCCCCTTTGTTGTTTATGTACATTAATAATAGCGGACTATATACCCGCTAAATCACGCTCGGTAATACACTCACCCGAGGCCATTTCAAACTCGCGACATACTAATGGGCGGTTTTCGTAAATAGAGCACATAAGCGTATTACGGTCGAGTGCTTGGCACCAGCCGTCGTCAGCGCGTTTCATTACTTCGCTGCCCCATTTATCATATTCTATATAGTTAAAAGGCACGCCGGTGTCGGTTACTATGCGCACTTCTAATTGGCAACAACAGGCTTGGCAGTTAGCACACGTAACGGGCTCTGGGGTAGTAGAAATATTTTCAACAGGAATAACAATATGAGGCATAGTGGCTTACTTTTTTGAATAAGCCACTAGGATACAGTAACTAATTTAACGCGCTAGTAGTTTTGCTTTAATATCGCTGTAACGCATTTGCTCACACAGTGCAAAACCACTCAGCTGGCGTACTTTATTACGTGCAAATAACGGCACACTCATCCCTGCTAAAAAGCGGCATTGGGTTTCAATACCCACATTGTGATTACCTTTGTCTGCCATATGCGCTAAAAACTCATCTACCTTTTGATAAATAAGTTGCTCGTCAATATATGCAGGCTCTATAGAGTATTCAAGCTTAACCGCATGGCCTCTACACACACTACAATGCCCACATTGCTGTGGTGCATTTTGATCGTCAAAATAGCGCGCTAAGTTATAGCTTAAACAACTTTGTAGCTCAAAAAAGCGTACAAGTGCAGCAATACGTTTAATTTCGGCTTGTTCTTTATCACTGAAGTAGTCATGTAGTTGCTGGGCAAGTTCTGGGTTATTTATAACCTCGCTATGCACTTTGTATACTTGGGTAATACGTTTGGTTTCGAGCGTTATTAGGTTTTTTTCGGCTAGGTAATCAAGGGCTGCCACTACGCGTTTTCGATCAACCTGCGCGGCTTGCGTAAGGGAGTCAAAATTTAGCGTGCCCCATATTTTTTTAAAATCGGTATGGCTAAATATTTGTGTTAAAAATGCTTGGCGTTGCTCATCAAAATGACCAAGTAGCTCGTTTTTATCAACCAAAAATTTGTACTTAAAATCAGCGTAGTAGGCATATTGCGGCGTTATAGCGCCTTGCATTTCAAGCTGTACGAGTAAGGTTTTAAGTGCCAGTTGGCGAATATTACTTTCGCTTGATAAGCTGTATTCTTGCATTTCCCATTGCTGGTGGCTTTGGCGAATATCGTTAATTACGTATTCAATACCGCTAAGCTCAGGGGTGTCGCCATATACAAAGTTTTCAACCGTATTTAGCCCATCTAAATTGGCAAGGGTGTAGCAGTTTGATGGATTGCCATCGCGCCCTGCTCGGCCAATTTCTTGGCTGTAGTTTTCAATCGATTTTGGTAAATCGTAATGTATAACAAAACGAATATCCGATTTATCAACGCCCATACCAAAGGCTATGGTTGCCACCACTACGTTAATTTTACCCGCCATAAAGTCATCTTGAATTTGCCAGCGTAGCGTATCTTCAAGCCCCGCATGATACGCCACCGCGTGCACACCTTGTGCACTTAGCACATTAGCAACTTGCTCAGCGCTTTGCTGTAGCGTTACATACACAATACCAGGGCCACTTTGCGCGCGCACAATGTTGGTAAGCTCGGTGTTTTTATCGGCGGTTTTAACGCTCAACACACTTAAATCTAAATTGGCACGATAAAAGCCCGTTTGCACAATACACTCAGGCGATATAGCAAATCGCTCTGCCATATCGCGTTTAACTTTTTTAGTCGCCGTTGCCGTAAGCAGCAATACTAAAGGAATATTAAGCTCTTCGCGGTAACGTGGCAGTTTAAGGTAGTCGGGTCTAAAGTTATGGCCCCATTCAGATATACAGTGCGCTTCGTCTACCACTAACATCGAAAGCGCCACCTGGCTTATAAACTCTCTAAAACGCTCGTTTTTAAAGCGCTCAACCGACACCATTAATACTTTAATTTTACCATTTCGCACATCATTCATTACGGTGCTGCTTTGCATTTGATCTTGGCTAGAATCAAGGCTTGCCGCGTAAATACCTTTGCTATTTAAAAAGCTAATTTGATCTTTCATCAATGCAAGCAAAGGCGAAACCACCAAGGTTAAATTTGGTAAATGCAATGCAGTTAATTGATAGCACAACGATTTACCCGAGCCGGTCGGAAATATAGCCAACGACGATTGACCATTTAAAAGCTGCTCTATAGTTTGTTGTTGCCCTGTTCTAAATTGGCTAAAACCAAAGTGCTGCTCAAGTGATTGAATTAGTGGCGTGGTCATAAATGTCCTTTTCGGTGTTTTTAACAGCAATTTAACTGCACAGCTAAACTATAAGAAAGTGAGTATAACTTATATGCCTTTATTCAGCATTTTTTGCTGACATCACCTTTATTTAAGCGCAAAATAGAGCACTATAAAATGAGTAGTAACTGCTTGTTGCCAAAATAATTTATTGATACCCAAGTCATCTTAAAAAACTAATAAAAATACAGATCACTTGGGTATATTATTTTTGAGGGCAACGTTATGAATATTACTACACCTAAAATCGTCGTTATTGGCGGTGGTGCTGGCGGATTAGAACTCGCAACGCAATTAGGTCATAAATTAGGAAAGAAAAAACAAGCTGAAATTCTGCTAATAGACAAAAACCGTACCCACATATGGAAGCCGTTACTGCACGAAGTAGCGACAGGCTCTATTGACCCCGATTTAGATGGCGTTGTGTATTCAGCCCATGCTGCAAAACACCACTATAACTTTCAACTTGGTACTTTTTGCAATATAGATCAAAGCAATAAAACAGTTACCCTTGCACCACTTTTAGACGAGCTAGGCCACACAATTTTACCCGAGCGCACCGTGCGCTACGACCACCTAGTAATTGCCATTGGCAGCGTAAGTAACGACTTTAATACCCCAGGTATAAAAGATCACTGCTACTTTTTAGACTCAAACCAACAAGCAGAGCGCTTTCAGCATTCATTACTCGACAGCTTTACACGCCTTCACCAAGACGACAACCAACAGCAATCACTTAATATTGCCATTGTAGGCGGCGGTGCTACGGGTGTTGAACTCTCAGCTGAGCTTTACCATGTGTCTGAGCTATTAAAGCTTTATGGCTTAACAAATATGTCGTCTAAGCGTTTGCATATTCATTTAATAGAAGCCGGACCACGTATTTTACCAGCATTACCTGAGCGTATTGCCGTAAGTGCTAAACGTGAGCTATTAAAACTTGGCGTAAACGTGCGCGAGCAAACACAAGTAAAAGAAGGCACCGCACAAGGCTTTATCACCAAAGACGAAGAACACATTGATGCCGATATTATGGTGTGGGCAGCGGGCGTAAAAGCACCTGATTTTATTAAAGACTTAGGTATTTTTGAGCTGACGCGCAGCAACCAAATTCAAGTAAACGAGTTTTTACAAAGCACCGTAGACGAAAGCATTTTTGTATTAGGCGATTGCTGCGCATTTACCCAAGCCGATGGCAAGCAAGTACCACCTCGTGCACAATCGGCGCATCAAATGGCGCAGTGCGTCGAAAAAAATCTAATCGCAACGCTAAAGCAGCAACCACTACGCGGCTTTAAATACAGCGACCATGGCTCGTTGGTTAACTTATCAAGCTACAGCACTGTGGGTAATTTAATGGGCAACCTAACCAGCAATACCTTTTTTATTGAAGGTAAAATTGCCCGCTTTATGTATATATCTTTATACCGTATGCACCAACGCGCCATACACGGTAGCGCAAAAACCTTTGCATTATGGATAAGCGAAAAAGTGCTGCGTGTAGTGCGCCCTAAAATGAAGTTGCACTAATAAATTAAGTACGCTCACAAAACCACAAAAAAGCTTTAAGAGTTAATAAGTATTATCTCTTAAAGCTTTTTTGCACTTTGCGTACCTAAAGTAGTACGATGTGAGAATATTTTAATAACATCAAAGGATTGGCGGTTATGAAAAAGCTACTTCTCGGACTTATAATTATAGCGGCTTTGGCAGTATATCTATTTAAAAACCAGCCTAACACAGCCGCTGTAGAGCAGCCCAACGTGGCTGCACCAAATGCCACTGAGCCTAACTTAGTTAATAAAAAGCAGCCTGCAGAAGGCACCCCGCTACGAATAGTCACAGATCTAAAAAAAGATATTCGCCTTTGCAGAGATCAATCACAGCAACAACATATAAAAATAAATAATTTAAACCAATCGCTTGTTTCATTTTTTGTGAGTGAGCTTAAAAAAGGGACGTCGGTCCCTACGATTTTAAAGTATGCAAACCTATCAGAAATCAATAAGCGTCAATACATTGCCTTTTTGAGAGATGCCATAGTTACTGAGCAAAAACAGCAGCTTAATATTACTAGCTCTTTAAACGAATTAGCTAATTGGCAAGGCATTGAGGCAATTAAAGGCTTCACCAATGATAAAATAAAAGAAATGATTCAACAGCTTGGAGATAATAAGCATAGCCCTCCAGGACTTACTCTGAGTGTACCCCTTGATGAAAATGTACAAAAAGAAACCCTTTATGCTTTATTAAACAACACAGATACATTTACCACTTACTCTAAAACGTTTATTAAACTTGAAGGCAGTGAGGTTATTTCCCCGGCTACATTGTTTGTGCTTAATGCAAATAAATTTACGCCAAAAGAGTTTGAGCAGGCAATTTCATCTAATCAATTTACGGTAAATGAAGTAGCTACTGCGATTAAAAATAACATTCCTAATGAGTATATTTTTGCGCTTATGAAGCAGGTACCGGCACTGGATGCTATGCCGCTGTACGAAGAAAATTCTGTTTTGTATAACATGGCTGATATTGCCGTAAGCCAGTTTAATTTACCGCTTGTAAAAGCACTGCAGCAACTAGGCGTAACACCAACCAATCAGCCAGGCTTATTTACGGGTTTAGACGTTGCAATAGTAAGCCTGCCTAAAAGTGGTAACTTAACGCTAGCCCCTTTAGATGCAAAGCATACTCAAATGTTAAACTACCTTACAGAGCAAGGCTATAAAGCTCATATCGGCAATGCTAGTGACTACCTAAATAGCAAAGGCGTTTTTTTTGTAAGTGATTTTATTTACCAGCAAGGCGCCTATATTAATGGCCAGGAAAACCCTGAGCAATATGCTTACTTTAACCCTATTGGTAAAATAGACAACGCCACATTGCCCCAAGTGAGTGAGCCCGATAATTCTGATGTTGCACGTTTTTTAGTAGATTTGAAGCAACAAAAGAAAGATCTAGATAATAAAAGACAAAACTGTGAACTATTACAGCAGCAGTTAAGCGCTACTGAGCAATTACACTCTACTATGCGAGCATATAATACGGTGCTAGAGGTAAAAAAAGAGCACGGTAATAACTTCGAATATGTTTTACAAGAACAAGACCCCGTATTAGTTAATTACTGGTGGAGTATACTAAGTAATCAGCTTTCAAACGATAGAAGTCATAGCGCGTTCAGCCAATATTTGTCTAAAAAAGATTACCAAAAAGCTTATGAGTACAGCCTTAGTAAACCATTAACTCAAACAGAAACCGATACACTTTTTTCATTCCTACTATTAGAGCCTCATGACTTTATAGCGATCTGGCAAAGCCGAGTTGAACCTAAGCCACCGAGTGATTTAGCAAGATTAAGTCGTTTTCCTCTTAGTCAATGGCAAAAGCTTAAACAAGCTGGTTTTGATTTTTCGATTACCGATACGTATGGGCGCGACGTTTATGTACAAGCTGCATCGTCTTCTGTCGAGGTAGTACAATTTCTCATTGATAATAAAATACCCGCTGATTCAGAAAAATTAGGCGTAGATATACTCGACCTAGCGCTTGAGCAAAGCTACACCAAAGGGGAGTTAAGCCCAATGATTCCTTTAGCCCTACAGCTTGTTGAAAAAATTGAACCGAATCACCTTTCTCGCGCAGCACGATTAAAAACGTTTTATCCTGAGGTTTACGAGCAATTAATTAAGTTAAACCCCGCATTAAAACCCGCAGAGGGCACGCAGCTAAATCACTATACTTTTAATAACCTATAACCCGCACTTTTAATACGCCAACAAATTAGTTGGCGTATTTGTTACTAACCCAAATATTGTCTTTAATATTTAACATTGTCTGTGTAGAGTATTTAAAACAACTAAGGAAATTGGGTTATGACGGGTAAAACGCTAATTTTTAACTTTGACGGCACAGGAAACGAGCCCCGTGATGCAGAGCAATTTAGCTCAGAGCATTTTAAAGAAGACTCTAATATTACCAACATTCTAAAATTGCATTTACTGCTTGGCGGTAAATTAGAAGACTCCCCCATTACTCCTTTTGCTAACCAACTCAGTTTTTATTATCAAGGTATTGGCACTAAAGGCAGCCGCCTTAAACGCATTTTAAACCAAACTCTTGCACCTCGTGGCGACGACGTAGCCAGTATTTTAAATCAAGCGTTAAGCGACTTTAAAGCTCACTACCTAATAGGCGATACCATACTGCTAACGGGTTTTAGCCGAGGCGGTGCACTAGCTAGGCGTTTTGCCAAAATTCTAGAGCCTTTAATTGCTGATAATGTTTACGTATGTGTGTTTGATACTGTCGCCTCTATTGGCTTATCAAAAGTAAGTAAAGCCACACGCGGCGCAGAGCACGTTATTTTTGAAAACCACACCATAGCCAACAACATTACTCACGCGCTGCACTGCGTAGCCCTTGATGAAAAACGCCGTGCGTTTGAACCCACACTCATGAACCATCAAAGCAATATTACCGAGCTATGGTTTGCAGGAGCGCATTCAGACATTGGCGGCGGTTACTACCGCGATGGCCTAGCCGATATTTGCTTGCGCTACGCACTTGAGTGGTTAATAGAACAACCGCTTAATATATCGTTACTCACTAGCCACGATATAGATTACGAAACCCTACTCCCCGATAGCAACTTAGTAGCACAAGATGACGTAACCGTAACGCCCGATCCGCTCGCATTAAGCCATCAACAAAATTACTTTTGGTTTAACCCATTTTTTAAATTAGTAGATAGGCAGTGCTATGTATTAATTGATGACGAAGCCAGCAACCTTGAGCCTTTAGTGCACTTCAGCGTAGCCGAACGCATTAATAAGCTAACCAGTTACCGCCCAGAATCGCTAAAAAAACTGCATTACAAAATTAGCTATAACGACAACACCACACTTAGCTTTATTGGTTTAAGCCAACATATAGAACTGGCTAATCAAAACATGAATGTGCTGAGCATTAACCAAAGCCAAGATGTAATGGTATTTGCCTCTGAGCAATACAACGCAACCGGCCTTATGCTAGAGCAAGGCGCTACGTACCGCTTTACCCCTTACCCAAATCAATACTGGTTTGACGATGGCATAAAGTGCACGCCATTAGGCTGGAACCGCGACAACGTACAACTTGGCGTAAAAGAAATCCCCATGGCTGTGCTTGAACCATTTAGACGATTTCCTCGCGCACAATGGTTTTCACTCATTGGTGCTATTAATAAAAACGACGACCACCTTTTTGAAATAGCCAACGGCGCCGATATTAAAATGGATAAATCTGGCGAGTTTTGCCCATTCGCAAACGACCTAAGCCGCTTTTATGGCGCTAATGCCGGAAAAATAAAAGTGAAAGTAACGCGGTTGGAATAAGAGGAAACCGAAGCTTTTAAATTGTAGGCTGGAATTTACATCGCGCTTTGGCTTTATAAAAACACCATGCGAGGTATAAAACCTCACCTACAACAACTCAAACACCACACTCAACAAACCCGTAGGTGCGATTTTACATCGCGCTTTGTTCTTTAGTAACGGCTCATAACTCCCAATCAACGCTACAAAGCCCGCCTAAACACCTGTAGGCGCAAAGCTTGCTCGCGCGAAAAGCGAAGCTTTTAAACCGTAGGCGGGAATTTACATCGCGCTTTGCTCTTATAAAAACACCATGCGAGGTATAAAACCTCACCTACAACAACTCAAACACCACACTCAACAAACCCGTAGGTGCGATTTTACATCGCGCTTAGCTCTTTAGTAACGGCTCATAACTCCCAATCAACGCTACAAAGCCCGCCTAAACTCCTGTAGGCGCAAAGCTTGCTCGCGCGAAAAGCGAAGCTTTTAAACCGTAGGTGCGATTTTACATCGCGCTTTGGCTTTATAAAAACACCCGCGAGGTATAAAACCTCATCTACAACAATTAAACCACTGCACTGAACAAACCCGTAGGTGCGATTTTACATCGCGCTTTGGCATTATAAAAAACACCATGCGAGCTATAAAACCTCACCTACAATAATTCAAACACCACAATCAACACTACAAAGCCCGCCTAAACACCTGTAGGCGCACAGCTTGCTCGCGCGAAAAGCGAAGCTTTTAAATTAAATAAAACAAATATCAGTTTTAATGTTCACTATAAAACTGATAGGTTATTATTACTGTTTTTATCAATGGTTACTTTTTCGTGGCAAATGAAGTTATACAAAAAATAATTGAGTATTTACATCAAAACACCGACATTGATGTAGTTTGGCTATATGGCTCCCATGCAAAAGGGACAGCTCAGCCTCATAGTGACATTGACTTAGCCATAGCATTTAAAAACTTTGATCTGGAATCGTTCGATAAGCGCCTTAGGCCAAAAGAGCTTGAGCTTGAAATAAGTAATGCACTTAATCTTAACGAACAACTTATTTCGATTGTTGATATAAATATTATTCCAAGTTATTTAGCTTTCAACGTTATTGAATATGGAAAAATAATTATAAGCAATAATAGTGTTAGAGCGATGAAAGAGCAGCAGCGTATATATAGCCAGTTCGAATTTGAAACCATAGCGAGTAAACATGACTGATACCGGAATTACACTTTATTTAAGTGAAGTAACACGCCATATTGACGAATATATGCAAGAACTCGACGAACTCAGTCAAATCGATTCACTTAATAGTAGAGACTACCGAGCTGCAGAGCGATTACTACAGTTAATGACCGAGGTGTGTATTGGTTTATCAAAGCATTGGCTAAAACAGCACAAAAGTAGTACCAGTAGCAACGCCTATCAAACATTTAGCGAACTTACTAATTTAGGCTTTTTGAGCGAGGCAGAACTACTGTCATGGCGTAAAATTATAGGCTTACGAAATGCTCTTGTTCACGATTACTTAAATATTGACCAAAGTATCGTTAAAACAATCATTAAAAAGCAACACTACACAACTATGCACGCATTTAGTATTAAAGCGATTACAGAGCTAAACAAAGATTCATAGATAAAACCTCACCTACAATAATTAAACCACTGCACTGAACAAAACCGTAGGTGCGTTTTTACATCGCGCTTTGTTCTTATAAAAACACCCGCGAGGTATAAAACCTCACCTACAACAATTCAAATACCTATTCGCCTCACTCAATGAGGTGAATAATATGTGTAATTGCCTCATTAGGCAATTTTGTAACGTGTACTACGCCCACCTGCGGCGGTTTTTGTTAAAAATCCAAGCGTTTGCAAGTCCGATAAATGGCGTGTTGCGGTTGCACGGCTAACCTTAGCTACCTTTTGATACTGACTCGCACTAATACCCTGTTCAAATTGGCCATCAAGTAACTTATTAAGCACTTTTACTTGCTGCTCACCTAGCTTTGTTTGATCTTTACTTGCCCAGTAATTGGTTTTAAAAATTGTTTGCTCAATATTATTAAGCGTATGGTGTATCGCATTATTAAGCGTACATAAAAACCAATTAATCCATTGGGTAATACAAAGATCTCCACGTTGAGTGGCTTCAAGCACCTCGTAGTAGCTTTTTCTGTCTTCTAAAATAGCCACCGACATAGCGTAAAATCGAATTGACTCAGCATGTTCTTGCGCTAATGCCAGGTCGGTTATAAGGCGTGTAATACGCCCATTACCATCCTCAAGTGGATGTATTGTTACAAACCATAAATGTGCGATAGCTGCCCGAATAAAAGGATCTATTTGAGGTTCGTTTTGCGTTTTGTTAAACCAGTTAAAAAATAGCGAAAGCTCTTTATTTACTCGCTCTTTAGGAGGCGCCGTAAAATGTAATACCGGTTTATCTAAGCGCCCCGATACCACTTGCATTGGCTCGTCACCACGCAATTGCCCGCCCTCAATTTTAGTAAATAAGCTTTGCTCACCTGCAAACAATAAGCGATGCCAATTAAGCACTCGCTCTAAATTAAGCGGTGAGTCTGTGTTATTTATTGCATCAAGCATAATCTCTGCAAGATTATCGCTTTGCACTGTTGTTGGGTAAGGTTGCTCATTAATATTGAGCTTTTTAGCAAGAGAAGAGCGAACCGAAAATGCATTAAGCTTTTCGCCCTCAATCGCACTGGAGTGAATAATATTTGCAAGTAAAGTATCAAGGGCTTGCTGCTTTTGTTGAGCACTTTGCACGCCCATACGCCCTACTAATAAACCTTGATTATATGAAAGATCCCTTAGTAAAGGAGCAAGCGCTGCAGCATCCCACGTAAAGTTTGGCCAGTTTTGCTGTTGCCATATCCACATAGTCTTTAGTCCTAAAGGTAATTAGCCTCAGTCTATGTTATTTATTTGCCTCATGCAATGAGGCGAATATAAGAGTTAATTGCCTCATTACTTTTAAGCGCTACATTGAACAATAATTCACTTTTCAATGATAAAAAATGTATTTTTAAGCGAGGTATAAAACCTCACCTACAATAATTTTAAACACCACTTTCAACAAAATCGTAGGTGAGATTTTATATCGCGCTTTGGCTTTTAAATAAGGTCAAGCTCAACACCTGTAGGCGCGAAGCTTGCTCGCGCGAAAAGCGCAGCTTTTAAATTTTTACCTTATTTAAAATATATGCGCTTTTAAAGGCTTTTTTAACCTCTGAGAATATTCGCGATTAAGATTAGGAAATTGCTTATACATCATCGTTTTTAATTGCTTTTCAGATAGCTTATTACAGAGGGATTCTTGCTCAGCAAGCATTATATTCTTTAGTAACACTCTCCCTGCTTGAGTATCCATTAAAAAGTAAATTGCAGCCCAACTGCTTGCATACAACTTACTGATGTCACCTTTTTTCCATGAGTCATCCAAACCCACTAACGAATCAATCGAAAATACACTTTTAGTAATATTGTTATTTTTCGTCCATGAACTATTCGGCTCAACAATAGCTGTTTGCATATTATTTTTAGTAAGCTCAAAGTATTCAGCAAACCCCTCATTAAACCATCTCGGGGTGTAACCTAAGACCGCTTTATTAATGGCGTGCACTGCTTCATGTACCGCAGTTCGCATTGCACTGTGTGCATTATCATAATGAATAAAAGCAGAATTACTCGCGTGAAAATACATACCCGCAGTGTTTGTAGGGTCACCACCGCGTTGCTTTATTGCGGCCTCATAAGCGCGGCGCGTAGGCAATACCGTTAAATTAAGCTTTACCTTTTTAAGTGCATGTACGCCAATAATCTGTCCATATACTTTAAATACAGTATTGAGTTTTATGCGTAACTCTTGGTTAAATGACGAAGGTAAATTAGGCGTATTTAAAGTGAGGTCAAAGTAATCTAACGGTTCAATAAAACCAGTATCGTAAGTTGCTACTGCGAAGTCCGGTTTTTTATCACTAAAATGCGGTACACCGTCACTGTCTATCCACGTAAATATATCGCTACTTCGTTTATATTTAACCTTACCCAACGACACATCCACGCAGCGCGTATTGTTAGCTTGCGATAAGTGATTATCGGCAGATACTGATACATTTTGTAAAGTTGCCGTGCTCACATTTTTGAGTTGTTTAGTTGCTAACGGTTCAGTAGCTAACTGCGTCGATAAACTATTATAAATTCGTTTAACCTCGCCTATAGGATCGTAATAATTAAATACCCGTCCAGTAAAATGATTAGCAATGAGCGCCGATGCTATTAGCAGCACAAAAAATACAAACACCACGCGCAATTTTGTTTTAAACATCTTTATGGGCGCTCTTGCCACTGTGCTTCAAACAACTCTTTTTGCTTACCCCGATACTCGCTACACCACACAAAGTCGGCCGACTCCATCCCTTTTTTACGGCAACGTTTAGGCAATTTATAAAATTTTGACCAAGCATCAAGCTTAGCAGCATCTTTATAGCTATCGCTGTGCAAAGACATGTTTGATACTTTTTGATTGAGTAACCAATTGCTATTAGGCGTACGGGTTGGGGTAGAAGAAGTAGCCTGATAAGCGCTACCACTCTTTTTAGGCTTACTGCAGTGATTAGCAAGTAAGGTAAATAGCGCTTTATCGCGTGCAGTTAAACGCTCACCTTCTTTATTACTGTAGCCACTTCTAAATTGAGAGCGAATAGCTTCGCGCTGCTTTTTAATGCTATCGCATTGGGCTTGTGTGTAAGCCTCACCAGCTTGAGGAAAAGTTGTAAATACGCTAATAAATACCAGTAAAATCCATTTAATCATTATTCATTCCCTGAATTAAAACTTTAAAATAGTGTACCTATAAATATGAAAAAACACATCAACATTACTAATCCAAAAAGCAAAAATTAAAGCTGTGGGTGGGAATGCACCTTGTGTCTGGTTTTTATAAAGCACCCGCGAGGTATAAAACCTCACCTACAGTAATTAAACCATCGCACTCAACAAAAGCGTAGGTGCGATTTTACATCGCGCTTTCTCTTTAGTAACTAGCTCATTACCTCAATCAACAAGCAAAGCCCACCTAAACACCTGTAGGCGCTCAGCTTGCTCGCGCGAAAAGCGTAGCTTTTAAATTGCCTTACTATCGTTTAAGGCTCGCTGCACCACTTGATAGCAAATAGCACGCTGCTGCTCTTGATTTAAGCTAACTTGTCGCATTGAAAGGATAGTTTTAACTATTTGTTTATGAGAAACGATTGGAAAGATTGGTCTCTGCTTTAGTTCCACAAACCAACCAGGGAAGCATAAAACAGGTAAAACCGGAGTATTAAAACCGGTAGATTCATAAAGCCATTTATTCACCCAATTAGCTTGGTTTTGAGCTTGCTCTAATGGCTTGCTTTCAAACCAAGAAGGAAATGCTAAATGGTTATTCTCAAATTTAACTTTGTAATTTGTATCGTCTTTTATTCGTTTATGTCTGCCTTTGGTTTCAATAGCAAATATTCCATTTGGCCCAACAACTAAATGGTCAATATTAAAACCATCTGCTTGTATATCATGAAATACCTGGTAACCGTGTGACTGTAATTCTATAAGCTCTGAAGCAACTGCTAATTCTGCATCACGTCCTAGTTTTAGCTTTATTAAGTCGTTAGATTTAACCCAAAGCTTTCGTGCCACATACGTTAGTCCCAATGCAATCACGATAATTAAAAAGTAATTGAGCTTGCCGCTGGCAAACATTTCAGCAATTCCTTTCAAAGCAAAAGGCATGGTGACTATCAAAGCAGACAAAAAGACTAAGCCTATTACATCTAAAACTTTATCATTAACTTGTTCATTAAGTGTCTGCGCTGCAACACGTTTAAGCTTTTTACGATCTACAGGTAGTTTTGCATTCTTCTGATGAATCCATATTTTGATAAATAAAACACCTAATAGTGAATAAACACTACCAATAACAAATAAAAGGCTTAAACCTTGGTTTAATAAATCATCCATGATGAGTTCCTATAATCACAATGTTTACTTTATACATTAAAAACAGGTACATGTCGCATCATTCAAACCCACACTACAAAGCCCACCTAAACACCTGTAGGCGCTCAGCTTGCTCGCGCGAAAAGCTAAGCTTTTAAAATAATTTACAAATATCGCGTTGGCGATGGCAACCAAGGGGCGGATACCGCCGACCGCCCCTTGGAACCCCACGGCGCCCCTCAATTTCACTTATCCTTAAACAAATAATTAATATGAACGTAAACGCGATGAACGCACATCCATGTGCAAGCATCCCTTTCCTCGAATCCATGCGAGGTAATTACTCATTAATTATGTGTTCTCAGGTGAAGTTGAAGGGGGGAATTTCTTAGCATCATCATTTGATTACTCTCTCGGCTAATACTTAACTCACACGTTTGTACTTAATTACTAGTAACTTAGTCGATTATTACTTGTAGCTGTACCGTATTTAAGTAAACTAACTACTCGCAAACAGGGAGTGGTTTTAATGCAGCAAATTGGTATTTACGAGCAGTTAATTACGCAAGTAATTAAGCAAAACTTAGATCGTGATCAATTTTATGTGGGCGAGCGCCAGCTTGAAACGGCCGAAGCGGCAACATGGCTTTCACGTTTTTTAGGTAAGCTTGTTGAGCATGCCATAAATGCCATTCCTAACTCAAACGAGCGCCTACAAGAACAAATTAGCCTAGCTAATAGCCTTGTACTTTGGCTTAAAGATCATATTCGTGATGACGAGCTAATTAACGAAAACCTTATCGACAGCCAAGGCCGAATACTTACCGCGCTATTTAATACCCAAAACCCGATTGCGGACAACCTTAAAGATTACTCAAGCGATATATTCCCAATAACAGGGCTTACCCAAAGTGAATTATTTTGTGGCGCAAAAAAGGGGATATCGCTCGAAAGCGAGCTAAAGCGCGAGATTAAATCGTCCGACACTATTTACTGGCTTGTCTCATTTATAAAATGGACGGGTTTGCGCATTTTTAAAAATGAGCTTGAAGCGTTTACTAAAAGCGGTAATAAACTCAAAGTAATTACAACCTCGTACATGGGCGCAACGGATGCTAAAGCCGTTGATTTTTTAGCAAACCTACCAAATACCGAAGTAAAGCTAAGTTATAACAATCAACAAGAACGTCTACACGCTAAATCATACTTATTTATGCGCAATACGGGTTTTCATACAGGCTATATTGGCTCGTCTAACTTATCGCATTCGGCGCTTACCAGCGGCCTTGAATGGAACTTAAAAATTACCGCGCAAGAAATTCCGCACATAATAGCTAAAACCAAAAGTACGTTTGAAACCTACTGGGAATCAAAAGACTTCGAGCTATTTACAGGCGCTGTTGAGTGTAAAGAAAAGCTCATTAATTCACTTAACGAGCAACGCGGTGTTGGGCAATCAAGCAGCCAGTTTTATTTTGATATAACACCAAAAACGCATCAACTCGCTATCTTAGAAAAACTAAGTGCTGAGCGCAGCGTACATAAACGCTTTAAAAACTTAGTAGTTGCCGCAACCGGCACAGGTAAAACCATAATATCGGCGTTCGACTTTAAAACTGTTTACGATAAAAACCCAAACGCACACTTTTTGTTTGTAGCCCACCGCGAAGAAATACTAAAACAAGCGCAAAGCGCTTACCGTGGCGTGCTTAAAAATAACGACTTTGGTGAGTTGTGGGTAGGTAACTACAAACCACAACGCTACAACCAATTATTTGCATCCATCCAAACGCTGAACAGCCAAATTGAATCGCTCAATTTAACTCGCGATTACTACGACTACATAGTAATCGACGAAGTACATCACGTAAGCGCTACCAGTTATCGCGCTATATTAAACCACTTTACGCCTAAAATATTGCTTGGCTTAACCGCTACACCAGAGCGACAAGATGGCGCAAATATACTCGATGATTTTTGCGGAGTAATAGCCGCTGAAATTCGCTTACCAGAGGCAATAAATCAACGCCACTTATGCCCGTTTCAATACTTTGGACTAGATGACGACACCGACCTAAGCCAAATAACATGGCGAGGCGGCCGTTACGATATAAGCGAACTAAGTAACCTTTATACAGGTGAAAACAGCCGCGCTAACAAAATTATATATAGCCTTGCTGATATCGTAACCAATGTTCACGCTATTAAAGCACTCGCGTTTTGCGTAAGCCAAAAACACGCTGAATTCATGGCCTCTAAATTTAACTTAGCAGGCATAAACGCCGATGTACTCACCAGCAAAAACACTAATGAGCGCGCGACCAAACAGCAAGCACTACGCCAAGGCGAAATACAAGTACTTTGCGTGGTTGATATTTTTAACGAAGGCGTCGATATTCCAGAAGTCGATACACTATTATTTTTACGCCCAACTGAAAGCCTAACGCTGTTTTTACAGCAACTCGGCCGTGGTTTGCGTTTACCCGACAACAGCCAAAAACAGTGTTGCACCGTACTCGATTTTGTAGGCAACGCCCGCCCAGAATACGACTTTGCCAGTAAGTTTCGCGCACTCATTGGTAAAAGTAGCCAGCCTATAAAAGCCGAGATTGAAAACAACTTCCCGCATTTACCGCTGGGTTGCCGTATAGAGCTACAAAAGCATACTCAACAAACAATATTAAAAAATATTCAGCAAGCTATAAACTCTAAACGTCGTTTACAGCAGCTGATAAATAGCTATTCGCAACACACTAATGACGCGCTAACGCTAAGTAACTTTTTACGCATAAACCCACAAGTCACGCTTGAAGATATATACAAACCAAAAGATAAAAAGCTCGGCGGTTGGCACTGGCTTAAAGGCGATGAAATACCAGCAGAACAAGCCGATATTTACGCCGCGTATTACCGCGCTATAAACACTCAATTACTCGGCTGCGACTCAATCAGTTATTTATGCTTTTTACGTGATTTATGTAATAACAACTTTAGCTTTACCCAAACACCACAAAATCAACAGTATGCGCTTATAGCGCATTACAACTTTTGGGATAACACAGGTACAAGCTTAGGGTTTAAAGCCCTTGAACAAAGCTTACAAGCACTTAAACACAAAGAGCTACAGCAGGAGCTTGAACAAGTAATTACGCTATTAATAAACCGTATTCACCAGCAAGAAAGTGATTTAGCGTGCCTACCAAACCACGCAATAAAATTACACAGCCGCTACACTCGCCAGCAAATACTCGCAGCTTTTGGGGCTCACACGTTTGATAAAAAATCGACCGCCCGCGAAGGCGTTCTAGAATTTAAAAACCAAAACCTAGAGCTGTTATTTGTAACACTTAACAAGTGCGAAAAAACATATTCACCAACCACGCTGTATCACGACTACGCAATCAGCCCTACCCTGTTCCACTGGCAAACGCAAAACAGCGCCCGCCCAGAACACGGACGTGGCCTAAGTTATATTGAACACCAGCAAACAGGCAAAACTATCCTGTTATTTGTGCGTGAGCAAGGCAAAGATGAAAACTGCAGAACCATGGGATTTGTAAACTACGGCGAGGTAAAATACCAAAGCCACAACGGCAGCCAGCCGATGAATATAACGTGGAAGTTAACAAGCCCCATGCCAAGTGAAATGTGGAATGTGGCTGGAAAGTTGGCGGTTGGGTGATGGATTTGAATTTAATAGTTTGGACGAAATGGGCCTAATTTACTAATAGGTTTACACCAATACTATTTCTAATAGCTGGCTGGTGAGTGCCATCAGTAGACATGGTAACGGCATTGTTAGGGCTATTTCATGACAATTGCTACAAAAAAAATAAACCCAATGCCTGGTGCAATCCAAGCAACATAATCTGTAGTAATTTCATCTAACTTACTCTTTTCTAAAAACACGCCGATAAGAGGCTTTATTACAAAGTATATAGCCAACCCTGCGATATGTGTCCAAAGAACCATGAATCCTGTACCAACAAGGAGTTTAAAAATACTCATACTTGGTTCTTTCTCAAGTAGTAACAAGCCTATTGCTATGCAATAAATGGCGAGTGTTGTTTTGTTGTAATACTTTTCACTAGGGAAATCGTCTTGCTTTTTCTTATCCATTCCAACTGCCTTTCTTGTTATTCATAACCTTGCGAGGACACTGCTAAAGTTTAAGTTACTGTACGCTGCATTTTATGTGCCCTAACAGCTTATTGAACATCATTTTAGTGGTTATAACACACCAAACCGGCTTATATTACATACCCTAATAATTTCATCAATAATTACAGTTTTAAACAAGCGATAAAAATAGCTAGGAATTAAGCTCGTTATTTTGCACCAAAACAGCGGTTAATAATGTTATCGGACTAAATTAGGCTCTTACTCAAAAAAAGAATAAATTTAATTTTTTAATATCTGCTATTCGCTCTAGGCGGACTTCGCCAAAGTGCCAGTAGCAGACGGTGGTAATACTTGCTCAATCGGACTAAAGTAGTGTAGCGAATAAAACGTAACTCATTGTTTATTAGCGACTAATGCTCTTGTTAGGCGTAATAACCTTCCCAGAACTATCAAAAAGTATGGATAGTTGACCTGCCTTCAGCTTTTCTCGGAATTCAGGTACAGCAACCTTACCATCAAGTAGATCGCCTAGTAACATATCCATTAAACTACCAAAAACTAGATCATTATAATTTTCAAATTCAGGCTTTGAATTTAACAAAGTACATATCATACGTGGAGGTTGAGCTCCCGAGGAATCCGAAATAGTAGAGTGCTTAGGGTTATTCTTTAGATGTAAACTACAACAGGCGAAGTGAGCAACAAGTTCTCTAAATTGCATATTTGTAACTGAACCACTCAACTTATTTATAACTGTTGGTTGGATCTCATTACATACGGCGCCAGCATCGCCGAATACAGTAATAATGCCTATACCCCCAATAATAACTCCTGAAGTGTTTGCATAAGAGACGTCCATATAATCAAACTCTTTTTTGGCATCAATACTTTCAACCGGAACAATAAAGAAAGATCCTACACAATTTTGTTCTAATGTTGTCTGGGTATAGGGCACACGGCTTAAACAATAAACATGATGAAAACTTTCCCACTTATAGCCTACCCCTTGCGCTATTGATGAATACTCAACTCTTCGATCTAAGCACATTCGTAGAGACTGATCCTTAACATGAGTTTTAATAAATAGAAGCGCCATCCACAAATAAACGTTCAAGTAGCCTTCTTTCTCAACATAATTAACCAAACCATCGAAACCTCTTGAAAACGCCTTACTCAATGGAGTTTCCAACTCAGTACTAAGTAGGCTATTACATTCGATGCAACAGGGGATTACATATTGGTTATATTTATATTTTGAACCATTAGGTAAATTCACAGTTTCATTGTGAAGGTCAAATCGTTTTAGAATCCAATTAGGTATGATGTGCTCTTTATTCTGATTCTTTGAATTTAGAGCTTTCGTACAAATAAAACATATATTTGAACTACAAACGTCAGATTCAAATGCTGCAATGCTAACAAATGTAACTATACCATTCGCATCTACAATATTTCCATTTTCAAGTCTCATCATACTTCCATGTTGCGCCAAACACTTTATTAACTTGCATACTTTATGCGTCTAATATTTTATAAGCATCTTGTATGTTGAATTCCCAGTTTTGAGAAAGTCTTTTTCGTTCAGAAAGCATTCTTTGGTACTTACCCGGCATTGGAGCCTGACTAATCACGTTATCAGCTGAAATACGTATTCTTTTTTGTTCTTGAAATTTTCTTTCATTTATAAAAATATACTTAACACAATCAACGTAATCATTTTCGTCTGTAACATTAAATCCTTTAAATTTCGCAAACGAGTGTTGGACGTTTAAATCGTTACACCGGCGGTATAAAGTGAATAGGTCGAGTATAAAGTCGTATATTGATTCGTGAGAGTTAATCATTTAAATCTATTCCTTTGATTTAGAAGTTCAAAAACTTGCTAGAGTAATGCAAGTTAACAGCTTATTGAAGGCCGTTTTAGTGGTTCTTAACAAATCAAAACGGCGTCTATTGCATACTCTGATAATTTCATCAATAATTACCTTTGTAAACAAGTAATTAAAATAGCTAGGAATTAATCTTGTTATTTTGCACCAAAGCGGCGTTTAATAATGTTATGGGACAAAATTAGGCTTCTACTCAAAAGAGCGGGAATAAATTTAGCGTTTTCAATGTCCGGTTTTCGTTTGCTGCCGAAAAAAAATATGCCTTGTTTCTAAAAAGAGCAAAAAAGCTTCATTACCCAAAACTTACTTTCTCACTTACAACGTCATGGCACAGAGTAAAAACCTCGCCTACATTCATAAACTCCAATCTCACAACACACTCCAATTCCCCGTGATCACACCTGAAACAGAGTTAATGATGAGTAATTTACAGCATGGATGCTGTACAAAGCGTAGCTTGGCCACGGATGGCCTATCTACGCTGGTTACGTTCACATCATTCACGTAAGTTGAAGATAAAGTGTGATCCTCGGGTGCGCCGTGGGATTCCAAAGGGCGGTCGGCGGCAGGCGCCCTTTGGTTGCTATCGCCAACGCGATAAAACCTCGAATAGAAGCTTTTTAAAACTGTGTATTATCTATTTACTTAGCAATATCGGTTATATTTTTTATCTTGTCCTAGCTAAGTAATGGATTATCCAAACAATAATCCAAAGACCACCGGTAATTAAAGAAAGCACAAAGTGTAACAGATGTGGGAAAGACTTAGACTGAGTAACGGCTACTGCAGCTGATGATGATGATGAATTCATAAAAACATTATTAACTCTTTTTGATTCATCTGCGGCCCTAAGAACAACATCTAAGATCTCACCACAATGCTTACATTTCTTAGCTGTATTCTTGATATATTCCGAGCAAAATGGGCATTCTTTTTCAAAAGTTATGATCGGTTCCTTTGGTTCAACCTCTATCACTTTTTTATCTAATGGGTTAATTGTTATTTGCGTAAAACTTTTACCTTTTTCAATCTGTAGTTTCACTTTATCATAAAACCTTTTACAACTCGGGCATTGTTTAACTTTAACACCTTGTTCTAGTTCAATAATCAACCCACAAGCTAAGCATTCTTGCTCTTCCATTTGACTCTCCAATCCTAAAAACATTAAATTTCACGTTTAATAAATCTTTCAAATCCCCGTTAAACCCTTTAAACCCTTTTAAAAATCACGTTAAAGCGAGACATAAAATCGCGACTACAACGACTATGCAACCACTTGTTTAAAACGGGCGAATGTTCGCATGCTTTCATCTGCAATCATTACTTCGTAATCAGGGTTTTGAGCGATTAGCTCATATTGCCCGTTTGGTAATTTATTAACTTTACGCAGTAAATACTGTCCGTCTCCGCTTATTTCATCTCGCTCTATAACAACTATTTGGTCGCGTAGCGAACCCGCTTTATCGGGTGTTATCAGTTCAAGTAGCAGTAAATCACCATCAAGTATTGGATGTTTACCGCCATTCATAGAATTACCCGATGCGCGTGCTAAAAAATGTACTTGCGGATCGAGCTTGCCTGCGCCACATGGTGCGTCCATCAATTCCATATCACTTTCATCCCCAGTTTTAAAATGTCCGCAGGCAATTTTGATATTAGGGAAGTACGGCAACTTGATTACTTCATTTACAGTTTTTAATTGGCTTGTAAATAGTGTCTCATCATTACTTATTTGTGTAGGAACGATATTCACGGGAGTGTTATCAACTGGCTCTTCAAATTGCAGTAATGCTTTAAAGTGGTGGTTTTGAAGCTTAAAACCTATTTTTTGGTAATAATCTTTACCGTCTTGAATATATTGCTGCTTGATTTCGGCAAGTGCGTTTTCATCTAGCTTTTCCCAGAGTACTGAGTCAAACGAAATAATATTGAGATCTTTTGCATGATAAATAAAACGTTTACGCTCAAACTTTTCAAACGGGTTTGCTAATAAACTACGAGTTAAATAAGCTGTATCGTTCAAGCGTTCTTTATCATTAAGCGGGTTTTTGTCTTTTTCTGCTTGGCCGAACTCTTGTTGTAACTGCTTGTAAAAATTTTCATATCGCAACACAAGTTTTGAAAGCTCGGCTTCACCTTGTGCATTACATTCACTTATAAAGGCAAGTAAAAAAGCAATTTTATATGAGAATGAGTAATCCCGACTCTGTAAAAACTCAAAAAAATCATCTCGCCTTGAATCTTCTGTACGCTCTTTAATATTTTTATCTATTTTGATTTGCTTTAATTGTGATTCATTAAAATAGTTTAATGTGTGTTTACCAAATGGGTGTGTTTTTGCTGGGGTAATATCTCCTTTTTTAACCCAACTTTTTACCGTGCCAGTTGAAATAAACAACTCGCGAGCAAGCTGCTCTTCATTTAATAAACCGCCGAATTCATGTTCAAAAGTAAATATGTCTATCTTTTCAATACGGCGTTCACCTTCGTATAAACGATCTAATTCAATCGCTTCGTTTTCAGGTGTTGGTACTTCTGTTTTTATTATATTTTCAAATGGCTTGTAAGTAGAAAAGTTAAATAAGCCGTGTACCGACATTGGCTGTAATGCTGCGCCATAGCTGTCTACAACATCGATTACAATAAGCGCTTCTTTGTCTCTATAATTTCGCGTCCCACGCCCTAACTGCTGGGTATAAAGCACTTTAGACATTGTGGGTCTTGCCATAACTAAAATTTCAGTTTGTGGAGCATCCCATCCTTCGTTTAGTAGGTCGCAAGCACATAAAAAGCGTATGTTTCCTTTTTGATATTCTTCAAGCCCTTTGCGGTCTGAACCATGTACTGCTTGCGCACTAATTCCGTGTTTATTAAATAACTGCGCCATTCTTTGGGCATGTTTAATATCAGTACAAAACACAACACCTTGCTTTAATAATTGCCCCTCAATTAAAGGTTCTGCAAAATATTTATTGATCAAATCTACAATTAATTGATCGCGCGAGGGTATAAGTACGGTTTTATTTAAATCAGCCTTTACATAATCTTTACCGTTAAAGCGCACTTGCGATAAGTCTATATTTGACTCAAGTCGGTATGCTCTTATTTGCGGAGCAAGTCCTTTTTTAATTGCTTGTTCTAAAGTTAAATCAACTTTATAGCGACCAAATATGTCTTGCAGCTTTTGGGCATCGGGCCTTTCGTCTGTAGCAGTGAGCCCTAATAACGTTTTAGGTTTAAAGTATTCAATTACTTTTCTTAATCCTGTTGCAACTGCATGGTGAGCTTCATCTATCAGAATATAATCAAAAGATTGTGATTGCATGGTGCTGTAATGGCGCATCATATAAGCGCTGGTTTGCACTACAACATTAAGCGTTGAGTCTGTTAATAACTCACCCACTTTTAATAAGGGATGTCTTAAATTTAATCGCTCTTTTAATTGCTTTTTTAAAGCTGTGCTAGGTACTACTGCCAATGCTTTTTTGCATATACCCGCATCTATTTGAGTTTTTAAATCTTCTATAAATACTTCTGTTTTACCTGTACCAGTGGGTAGGACAACTAAAAAGGTGCTTTTACCTTTTATGCGTTGATTTGAAATACTATTTACGGCTTGATCTTGATGTGCTAAAAGCTGAAATGATAAATCACGCTGTGCTAAGTATTTAGGTGCGGCACTAAAGTTTTTAGGATCACCAAAATAATCACGCATTTGATCACTAAACTTGTAATGATCGCTCATACCTCTGCTTGACCATCGAAAAACTAAATAGCCATCGTAAACTAATGAGTTTTGCTTAAATAATTGCGAACGATATTTTTTTAAACCAATTATAAGCGGGTGATGATAACGCTCTCCATTAAGCTCTATAGCTATATTACTTTGGTTTTTAACATCGTTACTTCTTGTTAGAACAAAGTCTATATAGCGAATGTGCCCTGCACTATCAATGTATTTACTTTCAGCTTCAAGTGCGTGTAAATATTGAGCGCCAAAGACGTCTTCAAATAAGCAGGTAAAATTATATTCAGGTGGTGTTGGATCAGTGTGGGTTTCGTTGCGATCAGCTCCAAATTTTTTTATTTTATCTGATTGTTGTTCTTCTGAGCCAAGAAAAACATCAAGATCGTTTTTAAATTGCGCTTGTGTCTCAATTGATAAGGAAGTACGTGAATCATAAACAAAACGATATAAACCTTGGTACTTATGCATCAGTTGATTTTGATAACTAGTGTAATCAACATATTGATAGTTGGGTAACTCTAGGTGAAAAAGAGTAGTATCAATAAATACAGCAGGACTATCATTTTTCGTATACAACCTACCTACTGTGTTTTGGTCATGTAGCTTATAACCATACTCCAAAAGCACTTGGTCACAATATTCAAACTGATTTCTAATACTCATATTCATTACAGTTATTAGCCTTTACAGATAGCGCGTTGCATTAACGCATTCAACCATACTTCGCTTTCGCGCCCTGGCCGCTGATCAACACTTTGCCAGTGCTTCATTATGCTCAATTGCGTGTGCTGATTGATTAAATCACTTAATAATTGCTCGGTTAAATCGGTAAATTCACGGCCATTATGCACACGCTCTGTATCGCCATATTTAAACGATACATACAAAACGCCATTCGGTTTAAGCGCATTTTGTAGGTTTAAAAACACCTGCGGTAACTCAGCCTTTGGAACGTGCAATAAACTAGCGCAGCACCAAATCCCGTCGTATTGATTTACACTATTTAGCTCTTGGAATGTTTTAACCGCCACAGGTTGCTGTAAGTAACTGCTTGCCAACTCTGCCAGCTCTGGGCTTGCGTCAAACGCACTTACAGTAAAACCCTGCGCTTTAAAAAAAGCGGCATCGCGCGCACTGCCACAACCGGCATCTAAAATACTCCCGTGCTGTGCAACGTGCGGTAAAAACTCAGCATAAAGCGCCGACATATCAACGTTTAGTGTTGAGTCGCTAAAGGCTTTGGCATTTTGGTTGTAATAAGTAAGTGTGGTGTTTGACACGAGACTCACCGCTCCTTGGCTAATCGTTTAACAGCTAAGGCACTGTTAATACTGCATTCATTATTTGTTTAATCTACAGGAACAAGCGCATTAAATATAGGCTTAATAAGTAGAAATTTTTAAATTAATACGCCGTTGTTATTAAGTGCTGATGTTGAGCACTGAGCGCGATATAAAATCGCGCTTAGCATTTTTTGAGTTACGCTTTTAGTTATTACTTTTTTCTTAGCCAAAAAAGACTCGCAGGCACCGAAATCCACGCCTGCTTACCTAACGAATCAAGATAAACAGCGACTTCTTCTTTACTGCCTGGGCTGAAGTATGGCGATTGTTGTTCTTTTAGTTTTTCTTGGCCGGTGAGTATTTTGGTAAAGTGTTTATTTTGCTGCTGGAGCATTTTTTTGTAATCGTTAGCGGGTTTTGAATCACCATGCTTTACAAAAGCACTTAGCGCTCGGCTGGCTGTTGCATGTAGTTCTTGAAAATCAAAGTCGGCCAATAGAGCATCCAACTTGTCCCATTGTTTATTGATGATTAGGCAGTTCATTAATAAAAAGCGGTTTGCTTGATTGTCGTTTGGGTTTAGCGTTAATAACGCTTCGAGTTCTGACTGCGCTTTTTGGGTATAACCATGCAGCGCATGTATTTTTGCTCGATGCGCGCGAAGCATCATATAAGGGCGGGTTTCGTGCAAGCCCCAAAAGTGCCCAGTGTTGTCTTTAATAAATTGCTTTGTTATGAGCCCACTTTCCATTATGTCTAGCAACATTTGTATTGGCTCAAGTGCTTTTAGCTCGGTGTCGGCAAGTACCAGTTCAAGTAATTCATCAAGCTCATCTAATTCATCCGGTTCTTCGTCTAAAAAGCTGTTGTTAAATTCAGCCTCATCTTCATCACTTAAAGTTAGGTCGTTACTAAATCGAAGTTCAAAAATAGCGTCGGCCATAAAATACACATAATTACGTTTATATTCTTGGGCGTTGTATTGGGCAAATTCACCAAATTCTTTTGTTGCTGCTTTTTCATTAGAAAATGCTTTTAAAACGCTGCTTAGGTTATTAAGAGCCTGCTTTTGCCCTGTATCAAGCATACGTTTATTTATATTTTTAAGCGCCTGTAAAACCCCTTTACAGTAACTTGGTAGGGGCATGTTCGGCTTTAGCGAATCCCGATAGTCTTGCTTAGATAGGCTGCATTTTGCTGGCATTTTTAATTCGTTTTGAATTACTTTATCCATGCTTTGGTTATACAACGCCATTAAGCTTTCGAGGTATTTTATCTCGCTCTCTTTTTGAAGGTTAATATCTCCAAATAAATCAGGTTGCCACTCGCTTGGGGGAAGCAGTTGAGGTAATACACCTAACCCCATTAAATAACCTTGTATAAAATAGTAGTTTGGTTGTTTAGTGCTTAATTCACTGAGTTTTATAACATTGTTGCGAATTTTAGTTGGCGACATAACGTGCCCTGCTATGTATAAATTTATTATTAGTGTACCCACAGATAAGGTTACCAACAACGCTAGTTTGGTTGTTTTATCCTAAAATCAATTTTTAACGAAATATTTACAAATTTAAACAAACCCGTGCCGCTAAAATACAAAAGCTGGTTTATACTGTTGTAATAATGAGCAAAATAATAACTATGAGGCGTAATGAATAAACTAATTACCGTATTTTTATGTTTGCTGTTTACGGCTCCATTTAATGTATTTGCTTGTGAAAGAACCTTTAGCGTGGCATCGCACGATGCTTTTTGGCCGCCTTATGTAATGGGCATTAACGGTAAGCTGCAAGGCTCTGAGGTTGATGCACTCAACATTATATTTGCTGACTCCCCTTTTTGTTTTGAAGTTAAGTTACTGCCAAATTCTAAGCGGGCTTTTATTGAGCTTAAATACGGCCGTATTGATTTAGGGTGGGCTGCAAGTTATACAGATGAACGCGCTAAATATGTGCACTTTAGTGATAACTACCGAACTGAGGTTATGCGCTTATACGAAAACAAAAATAATCAGCATAGCGTTAAAAACCTCGAAGACATTTTTAAACAAGGCTTTATTGTTGGCGCTAACTTTGGAAGCTATTACGGTGAGGAGTTTGAGCAATATAAAACTAAATATAAAAAGCAGATTGAATACACCAGTGCAACCAGTAAACGCTTTGAAATGCTTAATAAACAACGTATTGATTTTGCTATTGAAGATGAGTTAGTGGGGGCTTATTTTGGCAAAAAAGGCTCAAATATCAAATTAGTAACCGACATTGAGCATGTAAATAAAGACGATATTTATTTAATGTTTAGCAAACAAACGGTGTCGGTTACTGAGCTTGCAATAATTAATGAGCACATAAATAAAAACAAAACAGCACTAAAAGCGCTGTTTGAATAGTAGGAGCGTAATGAAAACTTTATTTTTAGCGTTTACAACGCTGCTATTTACTCAGTTTAACGCCCTTGCGTGCACTAAAACATTGGCAATGGGCACTAACGAAACTAATTGGCCGCCTTATCTTGTAAAACAAGGTGATACATTTTTAGGCACAGAAGTGGATGCTGTTAGGGCTATTTTTAAAGATTCAAAATTTTGTATTAAATGGACTTATTTTCCGAGTTTTTCGCGTGTTCAAGCTGAGCTTAAAAATGGTCGAGTAGATATAACCTACGCAGCAAGTTATACAGAGCAACGCGCTCAATACGCGCACTTTAGTTTGCCTTATCGCGAAGAAATAATGCTGCTTTATAAACACAAAGATTCGGCTGATGTAACCAGCTTGGCTGATCTTTTTAGTCAAGATTTTACAGCAGGTATTAACCGAGGAAGCTTTTTTGGTGATGAACTTGAACAACTCAAAACCAAATATTCAAAACAGGTCGTGCTTACTGCTCAAGCAAATAATCGATTTAGCATGTTAGATAAAAAACGAATCGACTATGTTATTGAAGATTCTGTGGTTGCGCAGTACTTTGTGAAAAAACACTCCTCAATTTCGCAGGTAAAAACTATTACACCGATTAACGTTAACAATGTGCATTTTATGCTAAGCAAGGAGTCGCTAACACTCGATGACGTGGCGACTGTTAATCAGTTAATTACCAAAAATGAGGCGGCTATAAAGTCAATTTATCAACCTGTGCATTAAAGCATGGCTAATAACTTAGCTATTTGGCGCCCCCTCTTTAGTATTGCTTGGCATTAGTAATTATTTACATTGTGGCTGTAAGCACATTCAACACTACATACGCTAAAAATAGTAACTTAAAACCGAGAATTGCCGTTATTTTTACTTGGTTATAAATTAGCTGCCTTTTATCTTTCATTCGTTGTGGCTGATCTGTATAATTCGCCAGCTAATTTACCCTATTGTCTGGTTCTTGTTTGTGGCGTTTTGCTGCAGCGTACTCCTGTCAGTACTAATCTAGGATTACCTTTTTTGATCTCCACCGCAAATATTACGATGCAGTTTGGCGCAGAGCCGTTGTTTGAAAACATTTCAGCTAAATTTGGTAACGGTAACCGTTACGGTTTAATTGGCGCTAACGGCTGCGGCAAGTCGACTTTCATGAAAATTTTAAGCGGTGCGCTTGTTCCAAGTGCGGGTAATGTGTCTATTACTCCAGGGTTAAAAGTAGGTAACCTAAGCCAAGACCAGTTTGCTTTTGAGCAATACAGCGTTGTAGACGCGGTAATTATGGGCGACGTGGAGCTTTGGAAAGTAAAGCAAGAACGCGAACGTATTTACTCGTTACCAGAAATGAGCGAAGAAGACGGTATGAAAGTTGCCGATCTTGAAAGTGTATTTGCTGAAATGGATGGTTACACGGCAGAAAGCCGCGCTGAAGAAATTTTGCTTGAAGCGGGTATCGATAAAGAATTCCATTACGGTTTAATGGCAAACGTTGCCCCAGGTTGGAAACTACGTGTGCTTTTAGCACAGGCGTTATTTGCAAACCCTGACATTTTGCTACTTGATGAGCCTACCAATAACTTGGATATTCATACAATTACGTGGCTTGCTAACGAGCTTAACAAACGTAAATGTACGATGATTATTATTTCGCATGACCGTCACTTTTTAAACTCGGTATGTACACACATGGCCGATATTGATTACGGTGAGCTGCGTATTTACCCTGGTAACTATGAGAAATTTTTAGAAGCTGCGGGCTTACAACGCGAGCAACTTTTAGCTGAAAACGCTAAAAAGAGCGCTGAAATTGACGAGCTACAAGACTTTGTTAACCGTTTTGGTGCTAACGCTTCAAAAGCTAAGCAAGCAAGTTCGCGCGCTAAAAAAATGGATAAAATTAAGCTTGATGAAGTTAAATCTTCAAGCCGTATGAGCCCATCGCTTTCGTTTGACGAAGGTAAAAAAATGTACCGTCAGGCACTTGAAGTTAATAAGCTTGGCCATGGTTTTGATGGCGAAACGTTATTTAGCGGCGGCGACTTTTTACTTGAAGCTGGCGCTAAGCTTGCTGTAATTGGCGAAAACGGTGTGGGTAAAACTACATTTTTACGCTGTTTAGTAGACGAGCTTAAAAGTAATGAAGGCGAAATTAAATGGTCTGAAAATGCGAGCTTTGGTTATTGCCCGCAAGACAGCACTAAAGATTTTGATAACGATTTAACGTTGTTTGATTGGATGTCGCAATGGCGTACAGCTAAGCACAACGATTTAATGGTTCGTGGCATGTTAGGCCGTTTGTTGTTTACAGCTGACGATTCAAACAAAAAAGCGCGTAACTGTTCTGGTGGTGAAAAAAACCGCCTGTTATTTGGTAAGTTAATGATGCAAGACGTTAACGTGCTTGTTATGGACGAACCAACTAACCACATGGATATGGAAGCCATTGAAGCGCTTAATAACGCGTTAAAAGATTTCCAAGGTACGCTTATTTTTGTAAGCCATGACCGTGAGTTTGTTTCGTCATTAGCTACACGTATCATTGATATTAAAGATAAAAAAGTAATCGACTTCCAAGGTACGTTTGACGAATACCTAGCAAGTTGTGAAGAGAAAAAAGCGTAAACTTTTTCTTATTGCTTATAAAGCGGTGCTAAATTTAGCGCCGTTTTTTATGTGTGGTGAATAGTTAAATTTTTAGAGGCCATAACCCCTGTAGACGCGCAGCTTGCTAGCGTTTAAAAACGCAGTTTTTACAATAGGTGGTTGAGTAGTTAGAAGCTGCGCTTCTCGCGTGAGCAAGCTCTACGCCTACAACAAAATTTAACACTGCGGTTTGATTTAACTTGTAGACGCGCAGCTTGCTGGCGTTTAAAAACGCAGTTTTTACAATGGGTGATTGAGTAATTAGAAGCTGCGCTTCTCGCGTGAGCAAGCTTTACGCCTACCACAAAATTTAACACTGCGGTTTGATTTAACTTGTAGACGTGCAGCTTGCTGGCGTTTAAAAACGCAGTTTTTAAAATGGGTGATTGAGTAATTAGAAGCTGCGCTTCTCGCGTGAGCAAGCTTTACGCCCACCGTGAAACTTAACGCTGTGGTTTAATTTAACTTGTTGAACACCCTTTTTTATCTATATTTATAAAAACCAATAAATTAAAACCTTTATGTACTCCTCTAAAAAATTATTAGTTGGGCGCCACTCTTCTAAAAATAAATTTTACTCTGTAACAATATGCACAAAACAAAGAATTCCGTTATTTAAGAACTTTGAAAATGCATGTACTGCGACAAGAGGCTTGGTTTATATGCAAAATAAGGTGCATACAATTTGTTATACCTTAATGCCAGATCATCTTCATTGGTTATTTCAATTGAAAGATTTACCGCTTGCTGATGTTATGAAGCAGTATAAAAGCATTACCACTGTGAAAATAAATAAGCTCAATTGCTCTACAGGGCCAGTTTGGCAACAAAACTATTTTGAGCACCAGCTTAGAGCAGAAGATGATTTAATTAACCAAGCACGCTATATCATTTCAAATCCGTTACGCGCTGAGCTTGTAAATGATGTTGGTGAATATCCATTTTGGGATTGTGTTTATCTTTGTGATCATGAGTTAAGTAATTAGAAGCTGCGCTTCTCGCGTGACCAAGCTCTACGTGTACAGCATCGCAGATGCTAATTATTCACATTATTTTATTGGTAAATTCTGCATACCTCACTGCTTTAAATCTAGTCATATTCTCCTGTAAGTCTTTGTCACTTAATGCTAATGTTGATGGAGTGAATTATTTAAAACTTTAATAGCTAAACCAAGAGGTAACTATGTCTAATTGGGTTGAAGCAACAGTAAAAAATGTCACGTGGTGGAGCGAAACACTCTTTAGCTTAACCGTTAATGCAAACGTAGAGCCGTTTAAAGCTGGTCAATTTACAAAGCTTTCAATAATGGATGGCGACAAACGTATTGCTCGGGCTTATTCATATGTGAATGCCCCTGAAAACCCCGATCTCGAATTTTACCTTATTAACGTTATTGACGGTTTGCTCTCTCCTCGTTTAGCTACCTTACAACCTGGCGACACAGTATTAATAGAACAACACGCAACCGGCTTTTTTACCCTTGATGAAATACCACAAAGTGATCAGCTTTGGATGTTAGGGACTGGCACTGCCATAGGGCCTTTTTTATCGATATTACAACAGCCCGATGTATGGAAAAAATACAAAACTATAAATTTAGTGCATGGCGTACGTTTTAATAACGACTTAAGCTATCAGGCACTTATTAACGAGCTATTAAGAGTATACCCAGCACAACTCAACTATATTCCTGTTGTAAGTAGAGAGGAGCCATTACAAGGCTTAAGTGGGCGAATTACTAACGCAATTGAGAGCAACCGCTTGTTTGAATATGTAAAGTTAGACCCAAAGCCCAGTAATGCACAATTTATGATTTGCGGAAATCCACAAATGGTAAAAGACACAACCGCGCTACTTCTCGATAAAAACTTTACGCGTAACCGCCGTAAAAACCCCGGCAATATTACCGTAGAGCAGTACTGGTAGGCTTCAGTGGTGGTATTAACTACCCGATAACGTTAAAATTTGCTATGTTGCACCCTTATGCCTATTTTATCAAAAATATGATCATTCTATCGCATTAAATAACTCACTAACTGCGTTAAAAATTATTCATATAGAACAACTATATGTCACAATTTTCGCGTTGTTATTGTGCTATTTTTTAGCGCTATAATAGATCGCCTATTTAATGTAATTGGTATTACACGTATTTAGTGTTCATTTTAGGAAAGTTATGAAACCGTTATCTATTATTTTAGCCTCATTAGTCACTACCGTTGCGCTAATTACTTATGCCGCAGAGCAAAGCGAGCCTGAGCAAAAAGAGCCGCAAGTTGAAGCTCAAACAAGCGTTGAAAAGCCAAAAGTTGAAAATGAGCAATCAGTAACTCAAACCAACACTGACGACAAAGTAAATACGCTTGAATACAAAGCGCCAGAGCTTAAAAAGCCAACAATTGATGCGACTAAACCAGACGATTCAAAAGTATTAGGTAACGAGCAAATTAAACCTGCTGAAAAGCCTAAAAATAAAATAGAAAAAGCAGTGGCTGTAGCCGAAGCTGAGAAAGCAGTAACGCAAGCAAAAGAAGCACTTACAGTTAAGCAGCAAACTAAAGCTAAACAATCGCGCGAATCACTTGCTGTGGTAGAGCAGCTAGTTAAAGCATATAACGCACGTAACATTGAAGAGTTTCTTCGTGTATATGCCGAAGATGTTGAGTTTTATATTTTCCCTAATGAGCTATTATTTAAAGGTAAAGAAAAACTAATAGAACGTTATGGGCTAATGTTTAAAAAGTTAAAGTGTATTCACTCATCACCAATTAAGCGCATAGTGCACGGTGATATAGTGATTGATCACGAACTTTCAGAAACTTGTTCAACTGACGAAAACGTAGTTGATAAACGCTCAGAACTTATTTCGAGTTATCAAATTAAAGATGGGAAAATAGTACGCGTACTGTTTTTTAGATAAAGGCTTTAAATGCAAATAAATGACGACAAGAAAATTCGCTTAATGTATCGCATTGAGCCAGGTTGCCTTGGACCTAAGGGTGCTGAGCATATTGAAGATTTTTGTCGTTTTGCAAACAAGCATATTAAATCCCCCTTTTATGGCCAATTTGTATTTTTACCACGTTACGATAAAACCATAGACGAGCGACAATACAGCGTTAACAGCCGTAATTTATCACTTGCTCAGGCTCGGGCTTACTTAAAGCACTTTGATATTAATATTGAAGAATTTGAAGAACAACTCGACGAGCTCCTCACAAAAGCGATTGATTTATACTTTAAGCGATAGCGTTTAATTGCTGTTGCTTAGATATTGCCTCCCCTCAAACGTACATTTTTATTTATTTTAATTACTATTAAATAATATAAGTAATTTCTTTCACAAAGATAAGGTAATCAGTAATAACTGAGAAAAACCAGTCCAGCCAATATGTATCACTACTCTAAAAGCGCAGCGCCTCTTAATCTCTTTGTGAATAATCCGCTCTTTAAAAGCCTTTATTTGCACAATGAGAAGTAAAAGAGGAGTAAATGAGGAAGCCAAAAGAAAACAGTATTGTTATGTTTTATAACTCACTCTAAAAGCGCAGCGCCTCTTAACCTCTTTGTGAATAATTCGCCCTTTAAAAGCTTTTATTTGCACAATGAGAAGTAAAAGGGGAAGCCAAAAACCCCGAAACAAAAACAGTATTGTTATGTTTTATCACTCACTCTAAAAGCGCAGCGCCTCTTAACCTCTTTGTGAATAATTAGCTCTTTAAAAGCCTTTATTTGCACAATGAGAAGTAAAAGAGGAGTAAATGAGAAAAGCCAAAACCAGTATTTTTATGTTTTATCACTACTCTAAAAGCGCAGCGCCTCTTAACCTCTTTGTGAATAATTCGCCCTTTAAAAGCTTCTATTTGCACAATGAGAAGTAAAAGAGGGGAAAATGAGAAAAGCCAAAAACAGTATTTTTATGTTTTATCACTCACTCTAAAAGCGCAGCGCCTCTTAACCTCTTTGTGAATTAATTAACTAAATATTTTAAAAGCCCTAAAAACAAAAAAGCGGTGTTAATTTTAACACCGCTTAATGCGTAATATATTTAGCTTTAGTAAGCTTGGGTTACAACATAGGTTTTATAACATCAAACACAGCTTCTATATGGTCGTCTCTGTCGTTTAGTGCCGCTATGTAACGGTATTTTTCGCCGCCTGCGTTTTCGAATATTTCACGGTTTTCACCTTCTAGCTCTTCAAGTGTTTCTAGGCAGTCGGCGCTAAAAGCAGGACTTATAATAGCTACATCAGTAATACCTTCATCAGGTAAGGCTGCAAGGGTTGCGTCGGTATAAGGCTTTAACCACTCTGCTTTACCAAATCGACTTTGAAAAGTACTAATTACTTTGTCTTTATCAAGGCCTAGTTTTTCAACAACTAAACGCGTGGTTTGTAAACATAGGCAATGGTACGGATCGCCGCGATCTAAAAACAATTTAGGCATACCGTGATACGAAAAAACAATTTTTTGTGGCATACCATTCGCTTCTAAATCCTCACTAATACTATTAGCAAGTGACTCAATATAACGGGTGTTTTTATGATAGCCATTTATAAAATGAAGCTCTGGCACCCAGCGCCATTTTCGCAGTACGCTCGATACAGCATCAAACGTAGAACCCGTAGTTGGGCTAGAATATTGCGGGTACATTGGTAAAATAATTATACGCGTTAAGCCTTTATCACGAAGCTCTTCAAGGCCTGCCTCTATTGAAGGGTTGCCATAACGCATTGCCATTACTACTTCTGTATTGGTATAACCTTGCTCTTTTAATAAGGTATTTAACTTTACACTTTGCTGGCGAGTAATGTGGGTAAGTGGTGAGCCGTTTTCGGTCCATATACTCTCGTATAATTTAGCCGAACGTTTAGGGCGTACGCGTAAAATAATGCCATGTAAAATTATCATCCATACCAAGCGTGGTATTTCTACAATGCGTGGATCTGATAAAAATTCGCGTAAATATGTACGAAGCGCAGCCGCTGTTGGTGCATCAGGGCTGCCTAAGTTAGTTAGCAGTATTCCCGTTTTTTGGTTAAAACGCCCATCATGGGGGTTGTCAGTAACCGCAGAAAATCGCGACACAGAGTGCTCCTTCAAGCAAATTCAATAATCTATTTTATGCACATTGTAACGAAAAAAACTGCGGTTTAGATCAATCATTTAGCAGTTTTCACCATTATTCTGAACGGAGTTGGTTTTTTCGATTCTAGCTGTTGGAGTTTTTCTATCGATTTACTGCCAAATACATGACCTTTGGGCAGCAACATTATGCCCGTATGGCTGTGTAGAGCATGGCCCAGTACCATTTGCTCTTTGAGTTCATGGGCATTACAAATTAGCACTGATCCTGCTGAACTTTTTTGTTCGTGTAGTTTTGCATGGCTTGCTTCAAGTGCACGTACAATTTTAGGATGATAAAACGATCCACTATAAAGTTTTACACTTTCGAGTGCGTCATCGTGGCGCTGCTTTTCATCACTTGCATTGCTCTGCTCAAACGCGTCCCAATAGTCGCGCGCTAAACCTAGCACCATAGCGCCTATAGGGATGTCGTTTCCGGCAAGGCCTTTGGGCATTCCGTTTCCGTTAAAGCGCTCAAACTGATAATAAATAGCATCCGATAAGTCATGTAAATGTATTGCTGGCATTAACATTAATTGTGCGGTACTTGGGTGAGTATAAAAGGTTTTACGTTGTTGCTCGCTTAAGCGGTTAACTGGTTTTTTATAAAGATCAGGATCCATAGCAAGCAAGCCTATTTGCGCCAAGTAACCAGCCATAGGGGCAAGATCAATGCTTTTTTGCGACAAGTTTAAGTAAAGTGCTATTTGTGTGCAGGTATTAGCAATATTTTGTGCTTTGTTGCCATCTAGGTAAGGGTTTGCGTTAACAAAATTATATAGCAGCTCTACGGTCGATTTATGCTCTTGTTTTTCGCGCTCGTTGGCGTCTTCAAGCTTTTTTAAAACCTGTTTTATTTGTAAGGTGCGTTTTTCTACTCGTTGTTCAAGCGAATTATTAAGCTCTAGCAACTCTTGGTTTTGCGCTTTAACTTGTGCCTCTAATTTTTGATTTTGTTTTTTTAGTGCAAATTTTTCTAGGCTATCTCTAATGCTACGAAGTAATAAATCGTTTTGCCAAGGCTTTTGAATATAACCATTTATTTGGCCTTGGTTAACAGCCGCTAAGGTGGTTTGTATGTCGGCGTAGCCGGTTAATAAAATGCGTTGGGTGTCGGGTGCCAGCGCACGTGCTTTTTCTAAAAACTCGGCACCGTTCATTACCGGCATACGCATATCGCTAATAATTAAACCAAACTCATGATTTTTAAAAAGCGTTAGTGCACTTTGCGGGTTATCGCAAACAATAACCGAAAGGCCATTTACTTCAAGTAGCCGTGTTAACGTGCGTAGTACTATTTCATCATCATCAATGCAAAGTACATCAACCTGATTTATTGGTGTGCTTGGTGTTACTTGAGTCATTGAGTCGCCTTTAAATTACTTCTGGTTAAATAATAGCTTAAAAAAATACTCTATGGTGTGTTTGTGCCTACCTTTTATATTAAGTGGTATTTACATAATGGAGTTATTAGCAATAAGTGGATAATTACTTATGCAAAATATTAGGCCTTGGCTGCACTAAAGTTGCAAATTTGCATACAGACGACTAAACGTTATGTATAAAGTTATCTATATGGATGAAGGGAATGGATGGATCAGATGGTAATTTTGAACGTGCTTTTTTAAACGAACAAAAGCTGCGCTTAGCTGCAGAGCAATTACTTAAAGATAAAAGTAGCGTTTTAGTTGCCATAAATAATGAACTACAAAAAAAAGTAGCCGACTTAGAACACCAACAAATGCTGTTTGTGCAAACAGAAAAAATGGCGACCTTAGGTACACTGAGCGCAGGCGTTGCCCACGAAATAAATACCCCGCTTGCCTATGCAATGAGTAACGTAGAGAGCCTACAAAACGCAAGCCCTTTACTTGTAGCGCTGCTAAAACTTAACGAACAATATTTAAATAACGAAATTAAAGAGAGCCGTTTTAAACACGAAATCGACATACTCAATTTACAGTATCCGTACGCGTGGATTTATAACAATTTGCAGGGGCAAATTAACGACAGCGTTGAAGGACTTAAACGTATAAAACAAATAGTGCATGACTTATTAAACTTTGCCCACCCCACCTCTTCGCAAGATAAACAATTAGCCGATGTAACAACGGGTGCTAATAATGCTTTAAGATTACTAAGTAGCAAACTTAAATTATGCGAAATAAAAACGCGGTTTGAACCCCTACCACTCATTTGGTGCAATTTATCGTCAATTAATCAGATTTTTGTAAACCTTTTAATGAATGCTTGGCAAGCTTGCGAGTTAGATTTAGAAAAAGGCTGCATTATTGAAGTCAATATTTTTGTACTACACACAAATATTTGTATTGAAATAAAAGATAACGGTTGTGGCATGAATGAAGACACAATAGCGCATATGTTTGACCCTTTTTATACAACAAAAGAAGTCGGAAAAGGCACCGGTATGGGTATGACACTTGTATACGCTATGGTGAGCGATCACGGTGGAAAAATAGAAGTTAACAGTACATTAGGCACAGGTACGACCATTCGCTGCCTATTACCTTTAAAAGGGTAAAATAACGAGCAAAACCACATTGTAAATAAAGTGTTAAACATTCTATTTCTTGATGTTTAATCCTTTATTAGCATGCATTTTAACCGATTTGATGTGGTTTTTTCTTATCTTGAAGTTTATTTGCATACTTAGACCAAATATTTAGTTTTTTTCATTTCTTTTTGTTTGCATATGTTGCTAGGATGTTTGCAACAGGTTATGAGCATCATAACCACACACATATTATTAAGAATACAAAAAAACAGGGTCGTCACTATGTCAACATACCGTTTAAACACACTTGCTGTAGCCGTTGCTTTCGCGTTTAGCGCACCAAGCATTGTTAACGCAGAAGAAGCACCTGTACAAGCTGCTAAAAACATTGAGCAAATATCTGTATTAGGATCGCGTGTATCTAACCGTACCTCTACAGAGTCTTCTTCTCCTATTGATTTAATTGACGCGGATGATTTAACTAAAGGTGGTTTTACCGAGTTAGGCCAAAGCCTTCAAGCGACAGCGCCTTCATTTAACTTTTCGCGTACACAAGTATCAGACGGTTCTGATTTATTTAGACCCGCAACGCTTCGTGGCTTACAACCAGATCAAACCCTTGTATTAGTAAATGGTAAACGTCGTCATAACCAATCAATTTTTGGCCTTAACGGTACAGTAGGCGCAGGCGCTGCGGGTACTGATATGAATGCCATTCCGCTAACGGCGCTTAAAGGCGTTGAAGTATTACGCGACGGCGCAGCGGCGCAGTATGGCTCTGACGCGATTGCAGGTGTTATTAACTTATCTCTTAATAACTCAACCGGTATTACAACGGGTTTTGTACAATACGGCGGCACAAGTGAAGGTGACGGCGACACTATTTCAGCAGGTTTAAACCGTGGTTTTGAATTAGGTAACGAAGGCGGCTTTATTAACCTATCGCTTGAGTACCGTGATGCCGACGGCACTAACCGCGCCGAGCGCGATACGGGTGGTTCACTTAATGTTGAACCAGGTACGCTAAGTGAAGATGTACGCTGGGGCCAAGGTAACTCAGAAAGTGAATTTACGTCGTTATTTTACAACATGGCATTACCAGTGGGCGACGGCGAGCTTTACTCGTTTGGTGGCTACTCTGAGCGCACGGCGCTGGGTAATGGTTTTTACCGTAACTTTAACGAAGCGTCTAAAAACGTAACACAAGTATACAGCGATGGTTTTTTACCGCGCATATATAACGAAGCACAAGATATTTCAGTAGCGCTTGGGTTTAAAGGCGATATAAACACAGACTGGACTTACGATGTATCGGCTGTTTATGGTGAAAACCAATACGATTTTACATCACGCAATACATTAAATGCTTCTTACGCGGCTGAATATTTATTTAATAACCCAGATGCAAGCGATGCCGACATTGCAGCAAACTCAGGCCCTACTGGCGGTTACTCAGGTGGTTTTAGATTCGATCAAACAACGGTTAACCTTGATGTAAACGGTATTGTAGATATTGGCCGTAGTGAGCCTTTATATGTAACAGTAGGCGCCGAATACCGTAAAGAAAACTACGAGATAGTGCCTGGCGATGAAGCATCATACGCCTGTGGACTAGCAAATATGGATACCTCGTACCCATCAGTAAACGATCCGGATCAATTTGCACAGTGTGGTTTTCAGGCTTATAACGGCCTTCGCCCTGAAGCGGCTAACGACAGCGACCGTAACAGCTACGCAGTTTATGTAGACGTAGAAACTATGATCACCGACGCATGGAACGTAAGTGGTGCACTACGCTATGAAGATTTCTCAGATGCTGGGGATGATTTAATTGGTAAATTAGCAACACGTTATGAATTTTCAGATGACTTTGCAGTACGTGGTGCACTGTCTACTGGTTTTAGAGCGCCATCACTTCAACAAAGTGGTTATACAGCTTTTACAACTAACTTAGGCTCAGACGGCACATTAACGCAGTCGTTCACAGCAAACACAGGGACCGCTTTCCCAAGTGCGTTAGGCGTAGATAGCTTAGAGCTTGAAACATCAACAAACTACAGCGCAGGTTTTGTTTACGATGTAACAAGCGAGCTTTCGTTAACGGTTGATTTTTACCGTGTAGAAATTGAAGACCGTATTACACTTGGCAGCTTGCTTTCGGCTGACGACGTATCGTTTAGCTCGGAAGCAGTTGCAGCGCTACAAGCAACGGGAGCTGTGCAAGCTAACTACTTCTCAAATTCGGTTGATTCTACTACGCAAGGTGTTGATATTATTGCATCGTACCGCACTGAAGTTGAAGGCGGTAATTTAGGAGTAACCTTTGCAGGTAACCTAAACGATACTAAAATTGACAGCGTAAACGCAGAAGACGGTATTCCTGAAGCGGTTGCTTTTGACGATTTACAACGCAGCTTTTTTACCGACGGACAACCGAGCGAACGTGCAACGCTTACGTTTGACTACGAACGCGATGCCTACACATCAACCATTCGCTTTAACTACTTTGGCGAAACAGATGTAAAATACTTTGGTAACGACCATATTTCATTACCAGGTGAGCTTTCGCCTACGGGTTCATTTAAACCAACAAGTACGGTTGAGTCTGCTGTGTTAGTTGATTTAAATGTTAGCTACCAAATTAATGACATGTTTGCGCTTTCGGTAGGTGCCGATAACGTATTTGACGAAACACCAGACGAATTAGGTGATGACGAAGTACTTAATTTTATCACCAACGGCGCATTTAAATATCCAGTACGTGCATTGCCATACGGTTTTGACGGCAGAACGTACTATGCAAAAGTAAGCTTTAGTTTTTAATTATCTTATAAAAAAGTAAAGCAAACTAAGTAATATTAAGCGCAGTTATTAACTGCGCTTTTTTATTATTAAAAAACTACCAAATGGATGTTAAAAATACTTGCGCGGTTGAAAATTAAGCCTACAATCGCCATCTCTTAAATAGGCCAATATAAAAGCCTCTTTATTATTTAACTTTAGTTGATAGGAAATATATGACTAAAAAATCTAAAGCAAAAACCGCAAACACCAGCGCGGTAGACACAGGACGAGGCGTTATAAACCACAATGCACTAGCGGCAATGGTCACCTCTAAATTATTTAAACCACAAGTGGTTAAAGCTAAAAAAGGCAAAGGCTCGTTTAAACGTAGCAACAAACATTCAGGACAAGAGTCCTATTTAATCGCGGCTTAATTAGCACCGATCAAATAGGGCTTTTGAATATAATAAGCGAGGTTTTATACCTCGCTTTTACTTTTAAAGAATACAAGCCATGTTACATGAGCGCGAAATAAATTCGCACCTACGGGTTTGGTGTTTGCACGATGTAGGTGAGGTTTTATAGCTCGCTTTTACTTTTAAAGCATTGAAGCCATGTTACATGAGCGCGAAATAAATTCGCACCTACGAGTTTGGTGTTTGCACGATGTAGGTGAGGTTTTATACTTCGCTTTCACTTTCAGTTCTTTATTATTTTAACTCCCAAACTACCCTCTAAAAGCGCAGCGCCTCTAAACCTCTTTGTGAATAACAGCCCTTAAAATATGAACGCACAAAGAGAAGAAAAAGAGGAGTAAATGAACAGACAAAGTCCATTTGTTTAAGTTATATGATATTTCACCACCGAGGCGCTGTGCGCTACACAGAGAAAACACGAGTAATGGTTAGTCACTGGTCCTTGCTTTCTCCTTCATTTCTCGGTGATGATTTAATTACTTGTTTACTAATGCATCCGACTAAATGTAAAAGCGGTGTTTTTAAACGCCAGCAAGCTGCGCGTCTACAGGTGTTTATACTCAAGTTAGAAGTGTAGTTTTTAACCTTTAAAACTATTATTTTTAACTGTTTGTTACATGAGCGCGAAATAAATTCGCACCTACCGGTTTGGTGTTTGCACGATGTAGGTGAGGTTTTATACCTCGCTTTTACTTTTAGCTCTTTATTATTTTAACTCCCTAGCTACCCTCTAAAAGCGCAGCGCCTCTAAACCTCTTTGTGAATAACAGCCCTTAAAAATATGAATGCACAAAGAGAAGAAAAAGAGGAGTAAATGAGAAAACACGAGTAATGTTAGCTTTTAAACGCTAGCAAGCTGCGCGTCTACAGGTGCTTATACTCAAGTTAGAGTATGGTCTGTAGAAGGTTACTTGTTTAATAATGCATGCGACTAAATGCAAAAGCGATGCTTTTAAACGCCAGCAAGCTGCGCGTCTACAGGTGCTTATACTCAAGTTAGAGTATGGTCTGTAGAAGGTTACTTGTTTAATAATGCATGCGACTAAATGCAAAAGCGATGCTTTTAAACGCCAGCAAGCTGCGCGTCTACAGGTGTTTTAACTGTTTGTGATGGGTTTGCACGATGTAGGTGAGGTTTTATACCTCGCTTTCACTTTTAGTTCTTTATTATTTTAACTCCCAAGCAATCCTCTAAAAGCGCAGCGACTCTAAACCTCTTTGTGAATAACAGCCCTTAAAAATATGAATGCACAAAGAGAAGAAAAAGAGGAGTAAATGAGCAGACAAAGTCCATTTGTTTAAGTTATATGATATTTCACCACCGAGGCGCTGTGCGCTACACAGAGAAAACACGAGTAATGGTTAGTCACTGCTCCTTGTTTTCTCCTTCACTTCTCGGTGGTGATTTAATTACTTGTTTGCTAATGCATCCGACTAAAGGTAAAAGCGGTGCTTTTAAACGCCAGCAAGCTGCGCGTCTACAGGTGTTTTAACTGTTTGTGATGGGTTTGCACAATATAGGTGAGATTTTATACCTCGCTGTTACTTTTAGTTCTTTATTATTTTAACTCCCTAGCTACCCTCTAAAAGCGCAGCGCCTCTAAACCTCTTTGTGAATAACAGCCCTTAAAATATGAATGCACAAAGAGAAGAAAAAGAGGAGTAAATGAGAAAACACGAGTAATGTTAGCTTTTAAACGCTAGCAAGCTGCGCGTCTACAGGTGCTTATACTCAAGTTAGAGTATTGTCTGTAGAAAGTAACTTATTTACTAATGCATCCGACTAAATGCAAAAGCGGTGCTTTTAAACGCCAGCAAGCTGCGCGTCTGCAGGTGCTTATACTCAAGTTAGAGTATGGTCTGTAGAAGGTGACTTATTTACTAATGCATCCGACTAAATGTAAAAGCGGTGCTTTTAAACGCCAGCAAGCTGCGCGTCTACAGGTGCTTATACTCAAGTTAGAAGTGTAGTTTTTAACCTTTAAAACTATTATTTTTAACTGTTTGTGATGGGTTTTCACCAAATAGTTGCGTGTAATCTTTAGCAAATTGTCCCGCGTGCCAAAATCCCCAATTGGCTGCTATTACTGAAATGGGCTTATCTTGGTTTGGTTTTTTTAGTTCCCGCCTTACATTATTTAAGCGTGTTAAACGTAAAAACCGCAAAGGGTTAATTCCTAAAATACTCTCAAAGCTATACTGAAGTGTGCGCCTACTTACAAAGGAAAGCTCGCACAGCTCGGTTATGGTTATTGGGTTTTGTGGATTTGTGGCCACGTAATCTTTTACTTTATCTACTACGGCTTTGCGGTGTTTATAACTTGGCGCAATATTTTGCTGCGGATTGTCTGCTTGTAATAAGTGTAGTGCCAACATGTTTAGCATATCTTGTTGTGATTCGGTTCTAAGTCCAAAGCCCTTGCCTATAACCATGCTATTAATTATTTGTCTTGCCGTTTGCAAAGATGAGTTGCTCACCGATAAACGAGCTGATTGTGCAGATGCCAGGTTTTTCAATGTTACGCCTTGAAGCTGCGCCATATATTCAATTGAGTTCCAATCGATTACCAAACCATAAATATTAAATTGCTCAGGGGTTATCAGCTCAAAGTCGTTATCACTTGTACGGCACATAAATTGATTACTTGCCACACTTAAACCATTAATTTTACTTTGCTGTGACTGACAAGGAATGCCAAGCCAAACCGAATTAGGGGCTATGTTACATTGCTGACGAAGCGCTCGCTCAGTGTATTCTTTAAACACATGAATATTGGCGTAATCCGTTTCTTCAATACAACCATAAAAGCTGCCGTCGCTCATTTGATCGTATTTTTGCTGCCATTGAGTAAGGCTATGCGCTTGCTCGTCTATATCGTGTGTTTGCACCTTGCTCTTTAGTGGTGCGCTGAAGCTAGTTTGCTGCGCCATATCGGGGATGCTCTTTTTCGTTACACTTTCATTATGCTTAAGTTAACACCGCTTTGCGTGTGTAACCAATTGAATTGGATTAATAAATAATCTTTTGCCGAAATTCGATAGTTACTTGGTACAAAATAAGCTGTCTTGTAACTATTCAATATTGATTTATAGCTAAAGATGCAGCAAAACCTATACCAAGGTTGATCATATTAGTTATGTGGAGTAAATCATGGGGCAAGCGTACAGTTACACTTTAGGTACACATACTTATAAATTCAAGAACTTAGCCCAGTTAATGGCTAAAGCTACACCGCAGCGTTCGGGTGATCGCTTAGCGGGCGTAATTGCACAATCAGCACAAGAACGTGCTGTGGCACAAATGACATTGGCGGATATTCCTCTTAAAACATTTTTAAATGAGGTACTTATTCCCTACGAAGATGACGAAATTACACGCTTAATTATTGACGAGCACGATGCAAATGCCTTTATGGCTATTGCACATTTAACCGTAGGCGATTTTCGTAATTGGCTTTTAAGTGACTTTGCAACACCTGCTGTACTTGCAAGTATAAGGCAAGGTATTACGCCGGAAATGGCTGCTGCAGTTAGCAAAATAATGCGCAATCAAGATCTCATATTAATTGCTAAAAAGTGCCATGTTACGAGTGCTTTTAGAAATACTATTGGCCTCCCCGGGCATTTATCTACACGTTTACAACCAAATCACCCAACTGACGATATTAATGGTATTGCTGCGTGCATGCTTGATGGTTTGCTATACGGTAATGGCGATGCAGTAATAGGTATAAACCCTGCAACCGATAACGTTGCCCAAGCCATTAAATTAATGACGTTAATGGATGATGTTATTCAAAAGTACGCCATACCAACCCAAAGTTGCGTACTCACCCATGTTACTAACACCATTGAATGTATAGAAGCTGGCGCACCAGTTGATTTAGTATTTCAGTCGATTGGTGGCACAGAGGCTACTAATTCAAGTTTTGGTTTTAATTTAAATACCTTGGCTGAAGCGCAAGATGCCGCTTTGAGTTTAAAGCGTGGCACTGTTGGCAATAATGTGATGTATTTTGAAACTGGGCAAGGCAGTTCGCTTTCAGCAAATGCGCATCATGAGCTTGATCAGCAAACGTGTGAAGCTCGCGCTTATGCCGTTGCGCGTAAGTTTAACCCGTTACTGGTAAATACCGTGGTGGGGTTTATTGGCCCTGAATATTTGTTTGATGGTAAAGAAATTACCCGAGCAGGACTTGAGGATCACTTTTGCGCTAAGTTACTAGGCATACCGATGGGATGTGATGTGTGTTACACCAATCATGCAGAGGCTGATCAAAACGATATGGATAACTTGCTTACGCTATTAGGTGTTGCTGGTTGCTCGTTTGTAATGGGAATACCTGGCTCTGACGATATTATGCTTAATTACCAAACTACGTCGTTTCATGATGCATTATATGTTCGCCGTGTACTTGGCTCTAGACCTGCCCCCGAGTTTGAAGCATGGCTAAGCAATATGAAAATAATGCAAAGCACTTCCGATATTACACTTTCAGATACCTTGCCTCCCGCTTTTGCGAAACCTCTGGGTGCAATTACTGGAGGTGGCTCATGAAATCACGTTTAAAACAGAGCACTCCTTTAGATGAATCAGTAAACGAGCATAAAAATAACGGTAATGTAGTGCACAATCCTTGGAGTGATTTACGCCGTTTTACCGACGCCCGTATTGGGCTTGGGCGTGCGGGTATAAGTTTGCCAACCTCAGAAATGCTGGCTTTTCAGCTATCTCATGCACAAGCACGCGATGCGGTGAGTTTTCCGCTTGATATTAACGAAATGACTGAGCAACTAAGCAGTATTAGTGTATTAAAAGAGGTTGCCCCTCCCCTGCATTTACACAGCCAAGCCGTTGACAGGGTTACTTATCTTCAGCGACCCGATTTAGGCCGCAAGCTTGATGAAAATGGTAGGCAAATACTTCTCAGCTATATGAATAAACAAAAGCACACTACGCAGGCTAAACACGATTTAGCGATTGTAGTGGTTGATGGACTCTCCTCGTTGGCGGTACAAAAAAATGCATGTCCATTTATAACAGAGCTATTAGCGCACCTTACAACAGATAAGCAATTTAAAATTGCCCCTATTACTTTGGTTGAACAAGGTCGAGTAGCAATTGGCGACGATATAGGTGAGTTGCTAAATGCGCAGGTGGTTATGGTGTTAATAGGAGAGCGCCCAGGACTTAGTTCGCCAGATAGCCTTGGCCTGTATTTAACATGGGAGCCTAAAACAGGACTTAACGATGCATGTCGTAATTGCATATCGAATATTCGCCCAGCAGGCCTACCTTATACAGAAGCGGCTAGGCGTGCGCTGTACTTATTACGTGAAGCTAAAAAACTAAAACTAACTGGGGTTAATTTAAAAGACCGTACACAAGACGATGTAATTGAGCATCAGGTTTCAACCACTAACTTTTTAATTGCTGAGTAATTTTAATTAAAAACACGTGAAATAAAACAATAAAAACTAAACATCAACGGAGAAGGGTTATGTCTACTAATAATACAGAGTACCTTGCTAAAAGGCAGTTAAAACGAGGTACTGCGGGGTGGTTATTACTCGCAGGTTTGGGTGTGTCGTATGTAATATCGGGTGACTTTGCAGGTTGGAACTTTGGTATTGCTGAAGCAGGTTGGGGTGGCTTTGCCATTGCTGCAGTGTTAATGGCAGTTATGTATTTAGCGCTGGTATTGTCGCTTGCTGAAATGTCAGCTGCAATACCTGCAGCAGGCGGTGGTTATAGTTTTGCGCGCCAAGCTATGGGGCCTGCGGGAGGCTATTTAACTGGCCTTGCGGTATTAATTGAATACGCCTTAGCACCCGGTGCTATTGTTATTTTTATAGGCTCTGCAGTTGAAGCCCTCACTGGGTTTAATGGACCATGGGTATATGCATTATTTTACTTACTATTTGTGGGAATTCATTTAGCAGGCGTAGGAGAAGCACTTAAAGTAATGATGGTAATAAGTGGTTTAGCAGTATTAGCTATTATTGCAACGGCTTTTGTTTTAATTACAAATTTTGATGCATCACGCTTATTTGACGTCCCCGTAACTGATGCAGTGGGAGCCAGTGAGTTTTTACCTTTAGGTTGGTACGGGGTTTGGGCTGCATTACCGTTTGCCATGTGGTTATTTTTAGCGGTGGAAGGTGTACCGCTTGCTGCAGAAGAGGCAAAAGATCCCGCTAAAGATGTGCCAAAAGGCATTATTGGTGCAATGATCTTTTTGTTATTTACTGCTTTTTTAGTTGTTGTTTTAGTGCCTGGCGCAGGAGGCGCAGCTGCAATGGGCGCAAGTGCTGTACCTTTGGTTGATGCATTAAATGCATCGGGTAGTGAGGGCTTAGCAACTGTAGTAAATATATTAGGGCTTGCGGGTTTAGTTGCTTCGTTTTTCTCTATTATTTATGGTTATAGTCGCTTAGTGTTTGCTTTATCTAGAGCCGGATATTTATCGCGTTCGTTGTCGATTACAACTAATCGCAAAGTGCCAGCACGTGCGTTGATTGTACCTGCCGTATTTGGTTTTTTAGTATCACTTAGTGGCGAGGGTGATTTAATACTTGCAATGGCTGTAGTAGGTGCAACGGTATCGTATGCATTAATGGCGCTGAGCCATATTTTACTACGCGTTAAACAACCTGATTTACCTCGCCCGTATAAAACCCCTGGTGGTGTAGTAACTTCAAGTATTGCTTTAGTGCTTTCGCTTATAGCATTAACCGGTGTGTATGCGTTCGACCCTCGTGCATTTTTATACACTATGATGCTGTTTATTGTGGGCGGCGTATATTACTTTGGCTACAGCTCAAAACACTTAGTTGCTAAAAGCGCTGATGAAGAGTTTGCAATGTTGGCAGATGCAGAATCTGATTTAGAAATGGCTAAGTAAATATTAATAGTTATTATAAGTGAGGCTAGCCCTCACTTATATTTTTATACAAGCAACACGGTGTAAAAATAGTGCCTGCATGTAAACATCCAGCCCCTTCTCTACTTTATTAATACCATTTAAAGCTAAAACTTTATGCTGCCGCGTAGCGCTTTGTTTTGCCCATGTTTGGTTTTTTTGTCCATGCGCTTTCGCTGTGAATTACGGCTGGGCTTGGTGGCTCGACGCGCCTTATTAACTACCGTAGCACTAAGAATTAAATCCTTTAAACGCTTAAGGGCATCTTCTCGATTTAGCTCCTGGGTACGGTGGCTTTGCGCTTTAATGATTAAGACGCCGTCTTTAGTAATTCTTGTATCATTTAAGGCAAGTAAGCGTTCTTTGTAGAAGTCAGGTAATTTAGAGCGGTTAATGTCAAAACGTAAATGAATTGCACTTGCTACTTTATTAACATTTTGACCACCGGCACCTTGCGAACGAATAGCTGTGAGCTCTAGTTCCCATTCATCGATAGTGACAGTATTTGAAATTGTTAACATTGTGTTCAGCTCTATTTGTCAAAAATACATTATATCATCAGTACATTAGCTTGTGGTGAATCAACTAAATTCTTAGAACTTAAATAAATTCTCATAAATTGTACTATAAATCAGCCAATATTTTATTTTGTGTTGGCAAGTGTTGCTTATTAGTTTCTAATTGGCACTACTTTAATACTAGGAAATGCTCAATGAAAAAAATACTTGTATCACTTAGCTTATTAGCGATGAGTTTCTCAAGCCTTGCAGAGGATATTAACGAAGGTCAACTTCAAAGCTATATGAAAGCACTGCCAGCTGTGACTAGCTGGGCAAGCAGCCAAGAGTCGTTAAAAGACTTAGATTTAGCAAGTATGCTAGGTGGTTCTGCAGATCAAAGTGTTGGCGAACAAAGCTCTTTAGCTAACAGTGCATTAAGCATGATTAAAGAACAAGACCTATACAAAAGCTTTGCGAGTGTTACAAACCGTTACGGTTTTACGCCAGAGCAGCTAGTAACTGTAGGTTCTGAAGTATCAATGGCTTATATCGAAAATCTTAAGTCGGGCCTTTCTGCTGATAATCAAGAAACGGCTAATAAAGTGATGGGCGGTTTTCAAAGTATGAAAAGTGCTAAAGATAAAGGCGCTAGCTCATTAATGGGTTCGTTTGGTAAATCATCAAGCGCAGCTGAGGAGTCTACAGAATCTTTAGTAAGCGAAAACAACCTTGAACTTGTGAGCGAATATATGCCACAACTACAAAAGCTTTTTGCACTTTTATAAGTTTTATTGCTTTAAAAAAAGCGGGCTTATCTAGCCGTGAAATTAAAACGCATAAAAAACGGGGGAGTATTCAATACTCCCCCGTTTTTATTTAGCGTACAGATTATTTAAGATCGAACCTGTCTGCGTTCATTACTTTTACCCATGCATTTACAAAGTCATGTACAAAACGTTCTTTATTATCGTCTTGTGCATAAAACTCACTTAGGGCACGCAAAATAGAGTTTGAACCAAACACTAAATCTACGCGTGTGGCAGTCCATTTAATGGTGCCTGTTTTGCGTTCAACAATATTGTAAAGACCTGGCTCTAGTGGCTTCCAGTTATTGGCCATGTCGGTTAGGTTTACAAAAAAGTCGGTAGATAGCGTGCCTACATTATCGGTAAATACACCATGTTTAGTGCCTGCGTAGTTTGTGCCTAGTACACGCATGCCGCCCATAAGTGCAGTCATTTCTGGTGCTGTTAAGCCCATTAATTGGCTGCGCTCTAGTAATAACTCTTCGGCTGATACTGCGTAATCTTTTTTCAGCCAGTTTCTAAAGCCATCGTGAATTGGTTCTAGTACATCAAACGATTCTGCATCAGTCATTTCGTCTGTTGCGTCTCCTCGTCCTGGTGCAAATGGTACTGTTACATCAACACCGGCTTGTTTTGCCGCTTGTTCAACAGCCGCTGTACCACCTAAAACGATTAAATCGGCCATGCTTACAGGCTTAGATAAACCCGCTTGTACTTTTTCAAGGGCACTAAGCACACTTGCTAAGCGCTCTGGCTCATTACCTTGCCAATCTTTTTGTGGTGCTAGACGAATACGTGCGCCATTTGCGCCACCGCGTTTATCAGAACCACGATACGTACGCGCACTATCCCACGCTGTATTTATTAAATCACTCGCGCTTACACCGCAATCAAGTAGCTGTGCTTTTAAGCTTATGATTTCATCGTCTGATAATGTGTAATCAACTGCTGGAATAGGATCTTGCCAAATTAGGTCTTCGCTTGGTACATCTTTACCTAAGTAACATGCTTTAGGACCTAAATCGCGGTGAGTTAGCTTAAACCATGCGCGTGCAAATACATCAGAGAAGTATTCAAAGTCGTTATAAAAACGCTCAATAATTTTACGGTACGCAGGGTCCACTTTCATGGCCATATCGGCATCGGTCATCATTGGGTTTAAACGAATTGATGGATCTTCTACGTCTACTGGTTTGTCTTCTTCTTTAATATTTACAGGCTCCCACTGATGAGCGCCAGCTGGGCTTTTAGTAAGTTCCCATTCGTAATTTAAGAGTAAGTGGCAGTATCCGTTATCCCATGTTGTTGGGTGTGTGGTCCATGCGCCTTCAAGGCCTGAAGTTACAGTATGACGACCAAAGCCGCCTTCTTTGGTACTGTTCCAACCTAAACCTTGCTCGTGTACGTCTGCTGCTTCTGGCTCTGGGCCTAAATGCTCTGCTTTACCATTACCGTGAGTTTTACCCACTGTATGGCCACCCACTGTTAATGCTGCTGTTTCTTCGTCATCCATCGCCATGCGAGCAAATGTTTCACGTACATGAGCCGCTGTTTTAAGAGGATCTGGTATACCATTAACACCTTCAGGATTAACGTAAATTAGGCCCATTTGTACTGCGGCTAATGGATTTTCCATTGTGTCTGGTTTTTCTACATTGTCGTAGCGCTCATCACTTGGTGCTAACCATTCTTTTTCAGCTCCCCAGTAAATATCTTTTTCTGGATGCCAAATGTCTTCACGGCCGCCCGCAAAGCCATAAATTTTTAGACCCATTGATTCGTATGCCATGTTACCTGCAAGAATAAATAAATCGGCCCATGAAAGTTTGTTACCGTATTTTTTCTTAAGTGGCCATAAAAGTCTGCGTGCTTTATCTAAGCTTGCGTTATCTGGCCATGAATTTAAAGGCGAGAAACGTTGGTTACCAGTACTTGCGCCACCACGACCATCAGATAAACGGTACGTACCCGCTGAGTGCCATGCCATACGAATCATTAAACCACCGTAATGGCCCCAATCGGCAGGCCACCAATCTTGGCTGTCGGTCATAAAGGTTTTTAAGTCGGCTTTTACTTCGTCTAAATCTAGAGATTTAAATTCTTCTGCGTAGTTAAAATTAGTACCGTATGGATTTGATTTAGTATCGTGTTGATGAAGAATGTCTAAGTTGAGTGTGTTTGGCCACCAATCGGTGTTTACTTTAGAAACAACTGAATTACTACCGTGCATAACAGGGCATTTACCCGCTGTTGGCTTGCTCATTGTGAAATCCTTAAAATAGAAAAGTAAAATACTTAATCAATCAGTATTATTGCTTATGTGTTTATAACTTTTTAAAAAGTAACGGTTATTTTTATTTAATAGGCTTACTTTTTACTCAGCGTGCCTACCTAAGTGCTTACGTATCCTTAATATAGGCGTATAAATTATGCTACGCCAGCCTCAACATACTATTTAAAACGATTGCTCCAATTTATATTTTTGATTGCCCTTACGTTAATGATGTACTTAACAATAGGCTTAAAGTCGCGTTTAAAATAATAGTAAAAAAGTCAGATGGCGCTCATATAAAGTATTACGCAAAATAAAATACAAAATCGGTGAATTAACCTTAATCTTTTTACTAGACCTGTGATCGAATTGAAAAATTTCGGCGTAATGGTATGTGAAGGGTTTGAAAGTGGCTTTAGTTTACTAAAGCGCACATTGGAATACCCCCCTTCACCATGAAATTGTAGTTAGATAGTTATAATGATAAAGGTGCATTACTTAAGCCCAATGCACCTTTACTTTATAAACCGAATACTTTGAGTATTCTTATATTTTTAACTAGTTGAATTGAATTAAGTATTTGTTCATAAAGATTCAGTTAGTATGAAGTTGTTCTCCTGTGAATCCCTACGACATATTGTTGTTTTAAGCAGTTTTTGCCAGCTCACCTTGAGCTGGTTTTTTTTTGCCTATTTTTACTCAAATTACCTGAGCATGGGTAATATGCTCACGCTTTACCCTATTATTGCTAAGCTCACTAGGCTAAATAAATTTTACAACTATTGCTCCTATCTAAATTAGGTCAATTTTAATCCACAAAGAACAACACGCCCTAGTGCCATTAAGCCCTGCATGTTAAAGTTATTACAGTAATTAATTTAATTAGGCGTACCAATGCGTTATTACCTATCTGTACTTTTTGTTTGTTTAACTTTGTTTTCAGGCATAGTGAACTCTGCTGAAAAGCAACCAGCTTCACCTACAGCACAACAAGAGCAACAAGCTCTTCAACAACTCAAAGAGCCTATGTATAAGCCGCTAATGGAGCGTTACATATTAGATGAGCTAAAAGCAGTTAGGCAAGATCAGCAAAAGCTTCGTGAAGATGTAACTAAGCAGGTTACTCATGCGCAGCTTGATACTGCCGATCGCGCATTAACGTACACTACAGATACCATTAATAATGTGTTTTTTATAATTACCGCTACGGCGTCGATTTTAGTTTTAGTGGGTTGGAACTCGTTGCGCGATGTTAAAAATAAAGTAGAAGATATAGTAAATACGCGTGTAAGTGTTATTACAGACGAGTATGAAGACCGATTAAAAATTCTTGAAGAAAAACTACGCGTTCGCTCAGAAGAAATACTCAGCAACCAAGAACGCATATCGGTGACTAACGAAGTTCATTCGTTGTGGATGCGCGCAAACCTAGAAAGTGATTTTGCGAATAAAATTGAAATTTTTGACGAAATACTCAATCGCAAACCTGAAGATGTTGAAGCCATTGCTTATAAAGCCGATGCACTACTAGAAATTAATGAAACAGCACAAGCCATTGAGCTGTGTAACCAAGCAATTGATATAGATAGTGACTATGGTTATGCCTATTGGCAACGAGCCTGTGCTTATGCACTTACGCACAAACATGCTGATGCCTTAGCCGATATTAAAATGGCACTTGAATACTCTCCAAACTTACGTAATGAATTATTACACGAGAGCGCATTTGCAAGCCTGCATGACAACGACAGCTTTAATACAATAGTGGCTGGTGAAGTTGTTTAAGCACTAAGAATTTGGCCTGTATGATTAGGCGCAACACCATAAAAAAGGGCTTTGGCCCTTTTTTTGTTTTTAAAGGTAAATTTTGTTGTGTAATTAAGTAATTAGAAGCTACGCTTCTCGCGCGAGCAAGCTTAGCGCCTACGTGGAAAACTTACACTCAGCAGTTTAATTTACCTGTAGACGCGCTGCTTGCAGGCGGTTAAAAACGTAGTTTTTAGGATGGGTGATTAAGTAATTAGAAGCTGCGCTTCTCGCGCGAGCAAGCTCTGCGCCTACGTGGAAAACTTAACGCGGTGGTTAAAATTCACTTGTAGACGCGCTGCTTGCAGGCGTTTAAAAACGTAGTTTTTAGGATGGGTGATTAAGTAATTAGAAGCTGCGCTTCTCGCGCGAGCAAGCTTAGCGCCTACCTGAGAAACTTACACTCAGCAGTTTAATTTACCTGTAGACGCGCTGCTTGCAGGCGTTTAAAAACGTAGTTTTTAGGATGGGTGATTAAGTAATTAGAAGCTGCGCTTCTCGCGCGAGCAAGCTTAGCGCCTACCTGAGAAACTTACACTCAGCAGTTTAATTTACCTGTAGACGCGCTGCTTACAGGCGTTTAAAAACGAAGTTTTTAGATGGTTGAATTAATACCAACCCGCAATAATACTTAATCATTTTTAGGGGCTAAACGTGTCGCTACCTGCGTTAAAAAATTCTCATTTAGAACAACTAAATAGCGAATTTTTTGCCTAGCTATCAACACGTTTTTCCATCCTCAAAATAGATCACTTAATTAAGCGAATTGGTATAAGTAATTAGAAGCTGCTACCCATTTTTTCAGGCATAAAAAAAGCCGCATAAAATGCGGCTTTGGAGGTTAGTCTCACTTCACTTTGGGCGTGTCTCCAAAACTTAGTGAATACGTTACCAAGGAACTGTTATGTATTATTTAAGCTATTGACTCTAATGCAATTTTAACCATTTCGTTAAACGTGCTTTGACGCTCATCAGCAGGTGTTGCTTCACCGGTGATTACGTGGTCACTTACTGTAAATAATGCCATTGCGTTTGCGCCGTATTCAGCTGCAACGCCATATAAACCGGCTGTTTCCATATCTACTGCTAGCATGCCTAACTTGTCTAAGTCTTTATAGAACGAGTCGTCTGCTTGGTAGAAAGTGTCGGTTGTAAATACGTTACCTACTTTTGCTTCTATTCCTAGCTCTTTAGCGGCGTTTACACCGTTTAAAAGTAAGTCAAAGTTAGCAATAGCAGCAAAATCGTAGCCACGAACACGTGCACGGTTTACGTTTGAATCTGTGCTTGCACCTTGTGCAAAAATTACGTCACGGATTTTGATATCTGTGCCAATACCGCCACACGTACCAATACGTATAATATTTTTAACGCCAAAGCTTACAATTAGCTCACGTGCATAAATAGACATTGATGGAATGCCCATGCCTGAACCCATGATGCTTACTGGCTTGCCTTTGTAAGTACCAGTGAAACCGTACATGTTACGAACACCTGTAACTTGTACTGCATCATCTAAAAAGTTTTCAGCAATATATTGCGCACGTAGCGGATCGCCTGGCATTAATACTGTTTCGGCGAAATCACCAACGTTTGCACTGATATGCGGAGTACTCATTAATTGTTTTCCTTTTTATTTGGCGTTGTTAGCTCATTTAAAAAGCTGTCGCCGTAATCAAGCGCAGATAAGTTAAACCACTGTGCCAGTGTTTGACCGATATCTGCAAAGCTGTTGCGTTCACCTAGAGGTGTGTTACTCATACCTGGTTTATATGCAATAACCGGTACGTATTCGCGAGTGTGCTCAGAACCTGGAAAGGTTGGGTCACAACCGTGATCTGCAGTGATCATTAATATGTCATCTGCGTTTAACTGCTTTAGTATAGTTGGTAAATAGTCATCAAATTCTTTTAATGCTTTTGCATAACCTACTGGGTTACGGCGATGACCAAATTTTTCATCAAAATCAACTAGGTTAGTAAAGATTAAGCTATGATCTGGTGCGCTTTTCATTACTTCGCTGGTTTTTTCTAGCAAGTTCATAAGCCCAGGTGCTTTATGCTTTTGGGTTATGCCCTGATGCGCGTAAATATCTGAAATTTTACCAATACTAATTACTTCGCCGCCGTCTTTTGCTAACACATCTAGCAATGTTGGTGCTGGCGGAAGCACTGAATAGTCGCGACGATTACCCGTTCGAGCAAAGTCTTGGCTATTTGAACCCAAAAATGGCCGCGCAATCACTCGTCCTATATTCATTTCATCAAGTAGCGCCCGTGCGATTTCGCAAACTTGATAAAGCTTCTCTAGGCCGAATGACTCTTCATGCGCGGCTATTTGAAACACGCTATCAGCTGAGGTGTAACAGATTGGTTTACCTGTTTTTACGTGCTCTTCACCTAGCTGTTCTAAAATGGTTGTTCCCGATGCATGGCAGTTGCCTAAAATGCCAGGAATACCAGTACGAGCTATAAACTCGTCTATAAATTCTTGTGGGAAACTTGGCTGTGTTTTTGGGAAATATCCCCAATCAAATAACACAGGTACTCCTGCCATTTCCCAATGACCTGATGGCGTGTCTTTTCCGCTAGATAATTCTTTAGCGTAACCCCATGCTCCTTGAGAAGCTTGGCGGTCTGAAATTAAACACGGTTCTCCACCGGCAGCTTCACATGCATCCACTAACCCAAGTTTTGATAGATTAGGAAGCGATAATGCAGCGCCTGTTTCGTCGTAATATGCTTTTAGTAAGTGAGCGAATGTATTAGCCCCAAGATCGCCGAATTTATCTGCATCTGGTGCTGCACCGATTCCTAGGCTATCTGCCATTAAGATAATTGCTCTTGCCATTTTGACCTCACTTTGATTCTAGGTGGTTACTTTATCCGCTGATCGATTTTTCCGTACAGGACAAAAGTCCTGTTTCATAAAACCTAAACATTATAAATTTGCATTCTTAAGCGAAGCAAAAGAGATTAATCGTGTCTTTTTTGCTATTGTGATCTACCAACAATATATCCTTCTGTGTGGGTGAGAACTTTAGTGACACGAACTACTATTATAGCTATTGCAGGCGCGTCTGCGTCGGGCAAATCTCTTTTTAGCCAAACTATATACAATGAATTGGTTAATGAGCTTGAACCAGGCGCTATCGCCATTATTGAAGAAGATGCTTACTACAAGGATCAGTCGCATTTACCGATGGCGCATCGTACGCAAACGAATTACGACCATCCTGATGCATTTGAACATGCGTTAATGCTTGAGCATTTAACACAGCTTCGTAGTGGAAATTCAGTTGAAGTACCAACGTATGATTATGCACAGCATACACGTAGCGAGAAAACTCGCCGAGTGCCTGCTGCTAAAATACTCATTGTTGAAGGTATTTTATTATTGAGTGACAAAGCGCTTAATAAAGAATTTGATATTAAGGTGTTTATAGATACGCCTTTAGATATTTGCTTAATGCGTCGTATGCAACGTGATATGGAGCAACGAGGCAGAACATTACAATCTGTTGTTGAGCAGTATCAAGCAACTGTTAGACCGATGTTTTATCAATTTATTGAGCCTTCTAAGCATAACGCAGATTTAGTTGTGACTCGAGGCGGTATGAACCGCGTTGCGATTGATATAATAAAAAGTAAGATAAAATATTTACTACAAGAATAACAACGGGAAACATTTGTATGACAACATTTATGAGCTTAGTGGGCATGTGTGTGCTACTAAGCATTGCCTTTGCGGCATCAACTAATCGCAAGGCAATTAATTTAAGAACCGTTGGTATAGCATTTGCGATGCAAGTAGTTATTGGCGGTTTTGTCCTGTTTTTTGAAGCAGGAAAAAATGTGTTAACGAGCATGTCAGCAGCCGTATCGTCGGTTATTGGTTATGCAAACGACGGTATTGGGTTTTTGTTTGGCCCACTTGCCTCACAAGACACATTAGGTTTTATTTTTGCGATTCAAGTTTTGCCCGTTATCGTGTTTTTCTCAGCACTTGTTGCTGTGTTGTATCACCTTGGCATTATGGATTGGATAATTAGGATTTTAGGCGGCGGTTTACAAAAATTATTGAAAACCTCTCGCACAGAATCGCTTTCAGCAACGGCAAATATTTTTGTTGGCCAAACTGAAGCACCGCTAATAGTTAAGCCATTTATAGCAACAATGACTAAATCGGAATTGTTTGCAGTGATGGTAGGTGGCTTAGCCACTGTGGCAGGCTCTGTAATGGCTGGTTACGTTATTATCGGCGTAGATCTTAAGTATTTAATAGCAGCGAGCTTTATGGCTGCTCCAGGTGGTTTTTTAATGGCCAAGATGATTGTGCCAGAAACTGAAACGCCTAAAGATAACTTAGCTGATTTAGATTTAGATGACGAAGATAAGCCTGTAAATGTAATTGATGCAGCTGCATCAGGTGCAGCAAACGGTATGCATTTAGCACTTAATGTTGGTGCAATGTTACTTGCTTTTGTAGCGCTAATTGCACTACTAAACGGTTTATTAGGCGGTATTGGTGGGTGGTTTGATTACCCAACATTAACGCTTCAAGAAATATTAGGTTATGTATTTGCTCCTGTTGCATGGTTACTAGGTGTGCCATGGGATGAAGCAATTATAGCCGGCAGCTTTATTGGTCAAAAGATAGTAGTGAACGAGTTTGTTGCTTACTTAGACTTTATAAATTATCGCGATACGTTAAGCGCACACACACAAGCAATTGTTACTTTTGCTCTATGTGGCTTTGCTAACCTATCATCGATAGCCATTTTACTAGGTGGGTTAGGCGGTATGGCGCCTAGTCGGCGGAAGGATATCGCACGCTTAGGGCTCAGAGCAGTGTTAGCAGGATCTATGGCTAACCTTATGAGCGCAGCAATTGCTGGGTTTTTCCTCTCGCTAGCTTAGAAACTTATTGAGATGAACACCGGTGTTGCAAAACAAGAGGATAGCACTTTAAGGGGTTAAAGCTCTATCTGACTTGAACGATACTTCACCAAGGGCCGCAAGGCCCTTTTATCGTTTTAGGCCTTCCACATTTATACACTCCCCAACCTTCAAGCTATTTAACCTTATTTATGGTTATACATAACTCAAATAAACCAATATCTTAGTAACAAAGTCACATAAATATTTTTTGTGTTTTTCGTATTTTCAGCCACACTTATATTACTTAAGCTAACCGACTAACGATCCGCTATTGTGAAATATATTCTTTATTCTCTTTTTTTAATTTGTTCTGTGTATGTTCAAGCAAAGGAACCCATCCTTGTTGTTACAGAGTTAGCACCGCCAAACCAGGTGTTGATTGATGGTGAGGTAGCAGGTGAAGGTACTCAATTTATTAGAGATATATTTGCTGAGGCTGATCTAACACCTAACATTCAAATGTACCCTTGGGCACGTGCTTATAAAATTGCAGATGAGCTTAAAAATACCTTTATATACAGCCTTGCACGCACTGTAGAGCGAGAAGAAAAATTTTATTGGATAGGACCTGTCGGACGTTTTGAACTAGGCTTTATTGGCCTATCAGAGCGAGATGATCTTATTATAAACACTACTGAGCAAGCCAAAGTGTACAAAATTGCTATGCAGCGCAATGACTTTTCAACACAAACCCTCGCAAAACTGGGGTTTGAAGTTGTTTTAACCTCTGATATTCAAAAGTCATACTCTTTACTACTCGCTAAAAAAGTAGATTTAATTGTAGATGATCCTTTATATATGAAGCAGATGAGCGACTACCTAAAGCTCAAACCGGCACACTTAAAGTTTATTTATAAAATAGATGAGCTAACAATTGATGCTTATTTAGCTGCGAATAAAAAAACAGATATGCATTTAATAGAAGCACTGCAAGCTGCTTTTTTAAAAATAAAGCAAAAAAAAGGGCTCCCTTATGAAAGATAAATCATTGAAGGTAAGTATGCTTATGGGCGACAAAATCATCTTTCATTTTTAACTTTTTATATTCTTTGTTAAATCGCTTTATGACACACAACTACTTACTTATTAAATTCGATGCAATTTAGCATGCGCACAAATAGGTAATTTTTGCAGCCTTACAGCACCTTTCCCACTTTATAGTCAAAGGTTCCAGCTGATGCATTACTGTAAATATGAGCCAAAAATTAGATCTATTTTCTTTTTAAAAAATTATAAGAAGAGAAATGGGCGGTATTAATCACAAGCTTAAACTCACTTGCATTAACACAATTGCTTAAAAGAATGGCTTAGAAGAATAGAAAAACAAATACTAGGAGGGGCTAATAACAGGCGTTGCTTGGTTTATGTCAAATTTCAGACACAAAAAAAGCGCCTTAAGCGCTTTTTTTCATTTTACTTAAAAAGTAAAATTATACAGCTGTGATGTTATCAGCTTGTGGACCTTTTTGACCTTGTGAAAGAGTGAACTCTACACGTTGGCCTTCAGCTAAAGTTTTGAAACCTTCGCTTTTGATTGCTGAGAAATGTGCGAAAACGTCTGGGCCATTTTCTTGCTCGATGAAACCAAAACCTTTAGACTCGTTGAACCACTTAACTGTACCTGATACGATGTTAGACATTGTAATATCCTGATATAAAATAAAAAATATGCTCATAAGAGCGGGTGTAGCAAAAAATGAGATGGTACTTTAAAAACTTCAGGACGGTACTACAAGTATTACTTATACAACATCGAAATGGAGATTTATAGCTTACATGCTTTCTTTCTAGCTGCAGCCCACTATATAGATTTTTTAAAATATGTCAAGTACCTATCTATAATCAGAGTGATAAACAACCAAAACCGCTTTCCTTGGTTATTAAAATTCAAATTCTAATGCGAGCCTAAAACTATGATTTTTTTCTGATTGGCTTATCTCAGTGATAAAACCCGCTTCCCATTTTAACTGCTTTTGTCCATCAAAACGCTGCAAACCTATAAACCCAGGCCCTATGCCAACAAAGTCTTCTCCTACGTACACCTCAATAGATGGCTGAAAAGCAGAACGATATCGATAGCGATATTGCGCTCTAAACTCACTTTCCCATTCATTTTGAATATCCTGCCCCCACTCGTACACTAAAAAGGCATTCATAGTTAAGCTTGTTTTACCAAACTCTTTTTCTATCACAAAACCCGAAGTTGCTTCATACACATCTTCATTATGTTTTTTTTCAAGCTCAAATAATGCCCCCCAATCGGCCCATAATTTACCTTGTTCAATCAATTGCCAGCGTAGTTCAAGCTCATAAGCTTCTAAACCAAAGTCGCCGTTGTCATCTCGCTCACCAACTAAATAGCCTTCTAGTGCCATTGTATCGTTAATAGCACCGCCACCACCCAAACGCTGCGCTAGTATGTTGCCACTATCTGTTTGGTGCGACACTAACCGCCATTCAAACTCTCGCTCAAAAGGTAAAACATAGGGGTGATATACCTTATCAACAACAATTCCATCGGCCTTTGCTGGGGTTGAAAGTACCAACAAACAAAAAACGGTAAAGCTAAGCGCTAAATATAGGTTGAGTGCTTTCATACACGTTCCTTAGACATTGAAGCCGAAATAACATAACAAAGTGATAAAAATATCACGCTACTAGTACTATATATAAGTACACTCATTAGATCAGGAGTGGCCTCGTAACCAACAAGGGCACGCAGTACGCGCCCGAGCTCAGAGTTTTCGCTTAATACATCGCGTAAATCCCACACGGTTGCGGTGTTGGTAATTAAGTCTATTTGGCTTGCCAAATCCAGTGCAACTAATAACTTAGCCGCGCTGTTAAAAGCAAGCAAAGTAAAAAGCGGATACATACCAAAGCGGTGCTTAATTGCATTCATTAAAAAGTACAGCAATACGCTAAAACTTAAACAAATTCCAACACCTAATAAAGTGCCAATAAATAAGCTTTGCCCTGCATCATTACTTTGCCAAAAGCTGGTGAGGTAAATAATATAGTGGCTTAAATACAATGTTATTGTGCTTATAACAGCAATATAAAAAGCCGCTGATTTTTGCTTTATTGCAAATACTAATACGGCTATAAATATAGTAATACAGAGCCCTATTTGTGAGTACTCTAGCCCTTGGTGTTCAAACCACTGGCTCACCCATGATGCACTTTGCATGTACATAAACGACATGAGCGCGCCAATTAGTAAAGCAGATCCTATTTTTAAAGCGCTTTGTTTTTTAACTACTTGTAGTAGCACTAATAAAATAGCCACAGGTAGTAATTGATTAAGGCTCATGACTAAACTAGTTATTAGCATGCTGCGCCTCCTCATCACCAACTATTACAACGCCCCTTGCTGTATTGGGCGAAAACTCACCAAAAAATTCGTAATACCCTTTACTAAGCGGCCCTATATAAATAATGCTTTTACGGTTTGGGTAGAGTACTTTTTCTCTGTTTAGATCAAAGCTATCAAACTCTTCTGGTGTGCTATCTTGGTTTTCTATCAATAGTTTTACTTTTTTATTCGCGGGAATGGTAATTTGTGAGGGGTAAAACAAGTGATCTTTTAAAATAATAAGGTACTCTTTACTCGCCGCGTTAAACGACAAAAATAGCAAACAACAAAGGCACTGATTAAATAAACGTTTAGTCACTTTTTACTCCTGTAAAAGTAACCTTAACGGTTAGCCCACCTAAAGGGCTATTCGCTAAATGAATACTTGCGCCATAAATAGCAATTATATGTTGAACAATCGCCATACCTAAACCAGCACCTTGCTCGCCTGATGGATGCTGATCACCACCTACTCGATAAAAGCGATTGAATATTCGCTCTTTTTGCTCTTCAGTCATACCCGCACCAGAATCATCAATTTGCCAACTAAAGCCGTTATTACTTGATACTAATTTAATTATAATTTGACCATTATTGGGTGTGTATTTTATGGCATTGCTAAGTAAATTAGCGATAAGCGTGGTTAATGTAAACTCATCACCATTAATTACAAAATCATCGCCTTCAAGACTAATGGTTTGGTTTTTTTCATCTATTTTGTCGTATTGCTCCGATACGACTTGCTGAGTAATCGTTAGCAATGATTGTTCGCTAAATTGCCTCTGCCATTGTTCAGGCTGAGTGCGTCCTAAGATTAGCATTTGCTCAACAATATTACTTAAGCGATTAATGCCCTGCGACATAGCTTGTAATTCTTGATGGTCTTGCAGATTACTTTGTTTATTAGCCAAATTATGTACATTAATTTTTAAACTACTAAGCGGGGTACGTAATTCGTGAGCTGCATCTGAGGCAAAAAAACGCTCCCGTAAGTAGGCCGTTTCTACGCGTTTAAATAAGTCGTTTAAACGATTAATAACCGGTTTAATTTCCTCGTCGGTTACTTGCCAGTTAATTGGCGTAAAGTCGTTCGCTTGGCGAGACGCCAACTGCTTAGATAATCGAGTAAGAGGGGCTAATGCGTATTTAACAAAAAAGCTAATAAAAATAGCAAGCAGAGGGACTGCCCATAGCATTGGTAACATTGCAGATAAAATAACGGCTTCAGCTAATTCAAACCGCTTTGCCATAGGTTCAGCAACAATGACTTTACGGGTGTTTTTACTCATCACAAATACCCGCATACGCTGCCCTGCTACATTGGCCGTTTGAAAGCCCTCGCTAAAACTAACATGGTTATTCGTTAAACTCGATGAGCCACTAAGTAAACTATTATTTTGCCAAATTTGATACAACAACTGAGCGCTATTATTACTGACTTGTACTGCATCTGTGCTTAGTGCCAATGGTTGCTCAATTAAAACGCCAGCCACTATTTTAAGTTCATCATCAAGCAAACTTTCACCGTGGTGCATACTTTTTTGATAGCCTTTTACTAATGCTAAAAAGCAAGTTAGCACCATCATTGAAAGTAAAATTAAGGTCAGACGTTTACGAATTGACATTTTCAACCTCGAAAAACAAATACACTCTAACGCTTACCAACCACGTAGCCAATGCCACGTAAGGTTTTAATAAAATCACTAGGGAATTTTTTACGAAGATGATGAATATGCACCTCTATGGCATTAGAGCCGACTTCTTCACCCCATTGGTAAAGTTTGTTTTCGAGTTGTTGTTTTGACTGTACCCTTCCCTGATTTTCCATCAGCGCTTTTAAAAGCATGTATTCTTTTCGAGGTAGTGTAAGTGACTGCCCACTTAGTTTAACTGTATGAGCAGAAGTATCCATTACTACATCACCACAGCGTAATAAGCTTGATTGTGTTTGATTAATGCGCCGGCTTGCTACACGTAAACGGGCAAATAGCTCAGCGGGGTCAAACGGCTTTGCAAGGTAATCATCTGCCCCCATATCGAGCCCTTGGACTTTGTCGTCAATACTGCCGCGTGCAGTTAAAATAACCACTGGTATTACTTTTTTTTGAGCTTTAATATGCTTTAAAACTTGCGAGCCGTCGCCATCAGGTAATCCTAAATCGAGAATAACAAGCTCAATCTCACCACTAGAAAGGCACTCTAGGGCGTGCTTTACTGTGCCACTGTGCTCTACGCTGTAGCCCTCTTGGCGCAAAGAGCGAATAAGCCCTTGCGCCACTAAATGATCGTCCTCAACGAGTAATAAATGCATTATCTGTTTATCTTTTTAATTTTTTATCTACTTTTGCCAATAGCTGACTTATTGCTTGTTGACGATATTTATCTGCTTTTGCCCGAGTATCACGAATCCCAGCAGCTTGTGCTACAAGTAGTCGTGCTTTAGCTTGTTTATAATCGCCTTCGTCATACAAGTATTCACCGTATAAGTAATTAGTATCAATGCCTTCGAGATTAAAAGCGAGCGCTTGTTTAAATAATTTTTCAGCTTTGTCGTCATCACCAAAACCAATTGGCCAGCCAGGTACTTTGCTATAAAGCGTTGCAAGGCTTGCGTAAGCTGAGCCATTTAATGCAGTGCCATCAATCGAGAGTGCATTTTCGAGTGACGCTTTTGCTTCTTTTGCTAAACCAAGTGCGCCCAAGCCTCCTTTTGCGCCAGCAAAGCTGGCTAACACAATGCCATTCCAAATATGTGTTTGCGCCGAGCTTGGATAGTTTTTAACAAATAATGCGCTTTGCTCACTTAGTTGCGTAAACGCGTCTATTTGCGCATCGTCTTCAAGTTCGTAATTAGCAATTGCCCACTTTTGTTGAATATCGGTTAAGTCTTGCGCTTCATCTGCGTGTACTGCAGTTGCAAATACAGAGGTTAGTATTAAATAAAATGCGAGTGTAAATTTATACATAATTTTGCCTTTGTGTGTTTGTTAACTTAAAAAACGTTTAATTTTAGGAAGTTGCTTTGCAATAGCGTTATCAACAACGCTGGGGAATACGCCATTTATGCGTGCAAATAATTTTTCAGGAAAACCAATAAAGCGCCTTGTTTGGTTTGAACTTATAAGAGCTAATAACTCTTGAGCAACTAATTCTGGCGAGTCCATTTTATTGCCGAGCTCTTTATTCATTGCCCGCGCTTTACTGCTATTAATGGATGTATCTGTTGCTCTTGGTGCTAAATAGGTCACTTTAACGCCTGAACCATTCAACTCACGTGATAACGCTTCTGTAAAGCCACGTAAACCAAATTTACTGGCGCAATAAAGCGTTTGAAACGGGTAGCCAATACTGCCAAACGATGATCCCACGTTAACAATGGTGCCTTTGGTATACGCTAACTGCCCTAAAAATAGCTGGCATAATTTAATAGGCACCGACAGATTAGTAATGAGCATATTATCTATTTGCTCATTACTTGTGTGCTCAAGGCTTTGCATTGTATTTATACCGGCGTTATTAATAAGTAATTTAACGCCGCCGAGTTGCTTGGCTTTTATTGCTAGGTTAATACGTGCTGTATCGTCGGTTAAATCGCCCGTAAATATTTCACTGTCTGGGCATGCACGGCTCAACTCCTCAAGGGCTTGGGTATTTCGCCCTACAAGTAGTAACTTCCACCCTTTTGCATATAGGGCTTTAGCAATCGCTTGCCCTATTCCGCCTGTTGCACCAGTGAGCACACACAAAGAACTACTCATGCCAATTTGCCTTGTGCACGTGCTTTAAAAAATGGTTCGTCATCGAGTCCACGAAATATATCGCCGTATAAACGATAAAAGCGCTTTGCACCATGAAGTATGGCTTGCTGATCCGCCTCATCCGTTATTTGGTTCATTAGGTTTTCAAAAAACTTTACATGCTCTATATCAAGCGCGCCGTGAGAGGTTAAATAACTAAATGCTTTTTTAGGTAAGCCCACAACATTTGCAATGTTTGAAGCGGCGCCATCCGCAAGCGCTATAGAAGTGCCTTCAAGCACATGCACCATGCCAAAAAAGCTCAACGGATTTTTACGTGCAATGGAGTCGTACGCATACGACACCATCATTTCGGTAGCAAATTGCGGCTGACTACACCGTACTGTTTCTTTGTCAAAACCACAGGCTGCAATGTCATTAAGTACCCACTCTTGATGACCAATCTCTTCTTCAATGTATTCTGCGACGGCTTCGCGCAGCCATTCTTGATCGTCGGTTAATCGTGCACCAACCGACATCATTAATGGCACAGTATGCTTAACATGATGATACGCTTGCGCTAAAAACGAGGCGTATTCTTCAAGTGATGCTTCGCCTTTAAAAACACGCTGAATAATCGGCGCTGCAAGCAGGTAGTTTTGCTCTTGTTTAGTTTGCTCTTTAAGGGTGTTAAAAAAATCACTCATTAATTACTTCTCCAAGTCGGTAAAATTGATCAAACACAGCATGGTATTGCTTACTTATGGCATCTCGTTTTGGGCGATTATTTGTTGTTAATAATCCTTGTTGCACACTTAATGGGGCAGCTAAACGATGCCACTTTTGAATTCGAGCATAGTCGGGTAGTTGTTTATTAATTTCGTTAATGTACTGCGCTAACACTGGGTTACTTAGCTTTGTATCGGCGTAAATAATGGCACTGAGAAAAGGTCGCCCCTCACCAAACACAACGGCTTGTAAAATACCGCTTTGACTGAGTAATAGTGATTCAGGCCACTCGGCACTGATGTTACGACCCATGCTGGTAATAATTAGGTTTTTTAATCGGCCTTTAATAAATAAAGTATTTTGACGCTGCTCTACTAGATCACCGGTTGCATACCACTGGTCTTTGTTGTGAGGTTGACGGTTTAAGTAACCTAAAAACAAATCGCCTTTTATAAAAAGCTGGCCATTTTCAATTTTGGTTTGAATATGAGGTAACACAGAGCCGGCACTATGGATGTTATCGTTTGTGGGTGTATTTAAACTAACGACAGATGCCGCCTCAGAAAGTCCATAACCTTGGTACACCGGTAAGTTTAAGCTACGTGCTTTTACTATTAGCATTTCGCTGACAAGCGCACCACCTACGGCAATAAACTGTAACGAACTAGGCGGTTGCCATCCATCTTCTGCAAAAGTAACTAAGCATGCTAATAGTTCAGGCACTAAAATAAGCGTATTTGGCTTAACTTTATCAATCGCAGCAATAAGCTGTGCGGGCTGTTTTAATGCAGTACCAACAAAGCCTAATTCATTTAACGGCATTAAATGCACTGTACCGCCACTTTTTAAAGGGGCATACACACCGGCTATATTTTCAAGCAATACAGCAAGCGGCAATAAACATAAATGCACAGGCTTTTTAATATTAATTTTATCGCACAGAGATTGAGCTACCTGCATTTGGCTATTTGCAGATAAACACACGCCCTTTGGTTGCCCAGTCGATCCTGACGTAAATGTTACTTTTTGAGTATCTGGAAAATAACTGACGGGTTTAGCTACAACAATTTCGTAAATATATAATGTGTAACACTCAAATAAAGTAATTGATGCGGTCGGCTCCCCAAATAAAGGGTTTGGTATGTCGCTCATAAATATATTAGCGCCGCATTGCGCTAGTACATATTGAGTTTGTTGTTCACTAAAAAAGTGAGCAATTGGCACAGCCACTTTATTCGAAACCGCAGTAGCGGCATCAATAACAAGCCAAGCTGGCGTATTATCGAGCTTATAAGCGATACATTTGCCGTTAAAGCTATGTAGTATTTTTACTATTTTTTGTATTTGCTGGTTAAACTCATCCACGTTAATTTCAAGTGTTTGCTCTTTATTGTGGGCAATAATTAATGGCGATATTGCATGGGTATTATAGTAATTCATACATTCACCAACGCATTTACCAAAGAATTGATATTTGAGTGATTTTGCTGCATCAAACTATAAAGCATTGGGGTATTTAATACCTGTTGGTGAGCTTGCTCTAAACTCACAACGCATACGGTAGGCTGATTAGCGTAGTAACTTCCCCAACTTAGCGGATGCTCCACAACAAAACTGTTTGCCACAGCAATTTCAGTGCAGTTAACGCCTAATAAGCGCAGCAGTGCACGTACTTTTTTAGTGGCGCAAAATACTAAATGTTTTGCTCCTACACTTTGCAGGGCTTCATTAACAACAATAAAATGCCCAAGCGTTGCTTTGCGATGTGTAGAGCATAGGTTGCCAAGCTCAAATACTTTATTACGCTGTGTGTTCTCAGGTAAAAAATGCTCAATGGGCTGTGCTAAGTATTGCTCTATAAATAGAGGAGCTGTTGCTTGCCTTAAACCCAAAGTGCATTGCCCTTCGTTTGTCGTGTATTGGCAAAGTAATGGCATAAAAGAGGTAAGCGTGGCGTTATAAGCGACTAAAAAACCTTCTTTAACTGTGTTTTCTAACGCACTTCTATGCTCATCATTAACGCGAGCACTCACAAAGCGTGAGTTATTTTGAATATAAACGGGTGATGAAGGTAGGTGTGCTAATTGCATAAACATCGCTCATATAAAGTGTATGTTTGTAACTTAGCAAGCGAAACTTAAAGAAAACTTAAGAAACCTTAATTTAAATAAAAAAGCGCCTTAATTATTAAATTAAGACGCTTCAGGATGAAAACTGTTTAAAAGCTTAATAAGCTAAGCTATTAAAAATTATAAGCTATCGACATTTTAAATTGCGTAGGCGCCCCCGGATAAACCCACAAAGCGTTATAACTACTTTGAGCGTAGGCTTCATTAAAAATGTTATGAATACTCACATTTAGCTCTGTTTTATCTGTTAAATTTAATTGACCAAACACGCCGACCAATTGGTAACTTGGTAGTCTAAAGCTCAAATCTGCGGCATCACCTAGGCGGCTGCTGGTATATTGGTAACTTGCACCAAATTCAAGCTCTTTACCCATTAATGCTGTTTGATGGCTAAGTGTAAGGTTTAGATTGTTTTTTGGTACATTGACCAGTGGGCTGCCTTTTTCTATTGGCACGCCCCAATCGGCATTAATAATGTCGTTTGCTGTGGTGGCATCTATATAGGCGTACGATAAGTTAAATGCTGTTGCATCGGTAATATAGGTATTTAAATCAAGCTCAAACCCTTTGCTATCAGCTTTACCAATGGGAGCCGAAAAACCAACGTTTACAGGATCTGCCACTAACATATTACTTTTAGAAGCATCAAAAAGTGCCACAGTACCGTTTACACCTAAGTATTCAAACTTAGCACCAACTTCAAACGAGTCGCTGTACTCAAAGCCAAACGGGTCGCCGTTTGCATCAGTACCGCTCAGTGGTAAAAAGCCTTCAGAGTAACTGCTGTAAAAGGTTATTGTATTATTTAGTTTGTACACTACGCCAACGCGTGGGCTTATTTGGCTCTCAGAACTGGTTGAAAACACACCGCTGTTGGTTTCTAAAATATCTTGGTCTACGCTATCAAATCTAAGACCAAGTAAAAGTTTAAACTTATCAGTGATATCCATTTGATCTTGAATGTAAATACCGTAAGCGTTTTGCTCTTCATCATTTTCATAAAGTAGCGAAACAGCAGGACGTTCACCAGAATAATCAGGCTCAAAAATATCAATAGTATAAGTGCCATTACCGCCACGATAACGAGAAAGCGCCGTGCGCAAATCGTATTTATATGCATCAATACCTATTAATAAATGATGCGAAATGCCGGCTGTATCTAAACTTCCACTAACTTCAAACTTTACACTTAAATCTTCTACTTCGTAGTCGCGATAGCGCTGCTGGCGGGTAAGTGTGCGGCCATCTTCAAATAACGATTGGCGTGACGGTGCAAGTTCTGCATCTGACGAAAAACCCGTTAAGCTAGAGTCTCGATAATTTGCACCTACAACAAGTGACCATTCCTCGTTAATATCGTGGTTAAGCGTAATTTGGTGGCCTCGAGAGTAAACCTGCGTGTCTCCATCGTTTGGGTTACCTAAATAGCGCGAGCTTGGTAGGGTGTCAAAATCGTTATCGAGTACGACAACACCACGGTCGAATAGCTGAGCTAAATCTACGTATCCAAACTCATAAGTTACACTGGTCGATGCGTTTATTTGATGATATATAGACGGCGTAATCACCTTTTTATTGGTGTATACCTCATCGCGGTAGCTGTCACTATCTTGCCATGCGCCATTTATTCTAAACGCGGTGGTATCGTTAATGCCGCTGGTGTAATCGCCTTCAACGCGATTAAAACTGTCGCTGCCTAAGCTTAGCTTTATCTCACCCTGTGAATCAAACTGTGGCTTTTTAGTTACAATATTTACAGTCCCGCCTGGCTCTGATCGCCCATAAAGTGCTGAACCTGGGCCCTTTAGTACTTCAATGTAATCAATGTTAGATACATCACGCGGGCCGCTAAAACCACGCCCACCGCTAAAGCCATTAACTAAATAGCCCGATGGCATGTTTTCGTTACCCGAAAGGCCACGAATAGAAAAGCTATCCCACAATGCACCGCTATTGTTTTTACGTGAAATACTAGCTGAAAAATCAAGCGCATCTTGTAGTTGAGTAATTCCTTTTTTATTAAGCTCAGCACTATTAATACTAACTATAGATTGTGGCATTTGCTTTTGAGGAATATCACCGCGATAAGCTTGTTTATAAGTGACAGATATTTTTTCGATTTCTTCTTTTGGATCTTGCGCAATACTGGGCGCACTAATTCCTAGGCAGGCTAAATAAATTAAAGAGTACTTCATGTGATTGATTAACTAATAAAGTGTTATAGTATAACAAAATTGTAGCATGTGTTACTTTATAACAAAACTTCTTTTTAAAAAATCACTGAGCGATTAATTAATGCACTAGCGACTGCCGTGTCATCACGTTAGTATAGTGTTCTACTTAAGTTACATAACGATAATTACATGAGCATAAAAACAAACGCGTTAATTTACTTTTTAGCTTTTTGCAGCGGTTTTTGCATTATGGGGATTGAACTTTTAGGAGGGAGAATTCTCGCCCCTTTTTTTGGTAGTAGCGTACATATTTGGGGCAGTATAATTACAGTATTTATGCTTAGTTTATCTTTTGGGTATTTACTTGGCGGCAAACTCAGCACTAAAAATGCATCACTTACCAAATATGGTTTAATATTTTTAATAGCCAGCATTATGGTGGTGCCTATTACATTATTTTCGCAGCCAATAATGGAATTTATATTTACCCATATTGAAGATAGTCGCTACGGCTCACTCTTAGCGTCAACTGCTTTATTTTTTATACCTACCGTTATTTTAGGCATGATCTCGCCCTACTCTGTGCGCTTACTGGTAACAGATAGCGATAAAAGCGGCCAAGTGGCTGGGCGTTTATACTTTGTAAGTACGCTTGGCAGTGCACTGGGTACTATAATTACCTCGTTTTACTTTGTACTCGCGTTTGACGTAAATACAATTATTAGCGCCTTTGCTCTAACGCTTGGGTCACTGGGTTTAGTCGCGATTGTAATTAATACCTTGGCTAATAATAAGGAGCTTGCTCATGCTTAAATATTTACTACTGTCGTTAATTGCATTTTCGGGTTTTGCGTGCAGTAAAGTTATCCACGAAGAGCGCTCGCTTTATCGCAATATTATTGTTGAAGAAACGAGCGACTTACGTTGCCTTAAATTTAATACTAAAAGTAGCCAAACAAGCCAAAGCTGTATGTATAAGAACAATCCCGACAAACTTGTTTTTAATTACACAAAATTGACTTTTGCGAGCCTTTTAGTAGCCGATAACCCTAAAAATGTACTTATTATAGGGCTAGGTGGCGGTACGCTTTCTAACGTTATTCATGAGCTATACCCCACTGCAAAAATTCATAATGTTGAAATAGATCCCGCAGTAACTAAAGTTGCACGCGATTACTTTAACTTTATAGAAAACGATTTAGTGACATCAAGCGTGCAAGATGGCCGTATTTTTATAAAACGTGCCGCTATTAAAAAGCAAAAGTATGATTGGATTATTTTGGATGCATTTAACGGCGACTATATTCCGGAGCATTTGCTTACTAAAGAGTTTTTTGAAGAAGTACAAAGCGTATTAGCCGAAGGCGGTGTTATAGCTGCAAATACGTTTTCAAGTAGTAAACTTTATGAACATGAGTCGGCAACTTACCACGCTGTATTTGGCGACTTTATAAACGTAAGTCGCGAAAATCGTAGTAATCGTATTATTTTAGCGGGACTTAAATCAATGCCGAGCGAAGCGCAAATTAACACGCGTGTAAATGCTCTCGCCCCTAAATTAGTAAAATACGGTATAGACATAAAAGCGATTAGCCAATTTATGCAATTTACTAAAAACGATCAAGATTGGCCCGCAGATACAAAAGTACTTACCGATCAATACTCCCCAGCTAATTTACTTAACTTTTAAACTCCTGCTAAACCTCACCATTTTTACAAGTGAGGTTTAGCAAATATTTTGCTACTTCCCGCACTTACACATATTTACTTAGCAAGCTAAGTAATGATAAAATAGTTAGCTTGCTAACTATGTTGGGGTGGCTATGCCTACACACAAACCTTTTCACGAAACACTCGATTTAACAGTTATCGGTAATATGGGCCGAGTTCATCGTTTATGCCGCGAAGCGGTAACCATTGCGGTTGAGCCTTTAGGGCTTACTCAATCGCGCTGGACTGCACTAATGCATATTAGTATGCGTGGTGAGGGACTAACACAACTTGAACTTGCTAATAGCTTAGGGATAGAAATGCCTTCATTGACTCGTACGCTTAAGCAATTAGAGGAACAATCGTTAATCGTTCGCCGTGTAGACAAACATGATAAGCGCAGTAAAAGACTCTATTTTACTGAGCAAAGTGATGCCATTTTACATTCATTGCAAGAGACTATTTCCGATATAAAAAATCAGTTATACAGCGGTTTATCTGTTGAGCAACTAGATGCGATTGCATTTGGTTTGATCAAAATGGAGCAAAACGCCCTTAAATGTATTCAAGTTAATAAGTAAGGCTAAAAATGACACCGGATCAAAAGTTTGCACGCTATGTAAGGTTTTCTCTCATAGGGTTTATCTTAGTATTTATTTACTATTTAGTGGCCGATATGGTTTTGCCTGTGACACCACAAGCACGTGTTTATCACCCTGTTGTGCAAATATCACCGCAAATTAGTGGCCGAGTCACTAGTGTGCAAGTTAGTAATAACCAATCAGTTAAAGCAGGCGATATATTATTTAGTATCGATGAAGGCCCATATAATTTAGCTAAAGAACAAGCTCAACTCGCCCTTGATGATGCCAAATTACAAAATAAACGCCTTGATACCAATGTTAAAGCGCTTGAGGCACAAATAAGTGCTGCAAACGCTAAACAGCATGAGCAAAAACTATTAAAAAGCAGAGGCGAAAAGCTCTATAAGCAAAAGTCTATATCGGAGCAAGAACTTGAAAGCATTCGTGCTAATTTTGAAGCGAGTAAAGCAAATGTTGCAGCCCTAGAAGCCCAGTTAGCTGAAGCGGTTTTAGCTAGAGGTGACTCAGGTAACAAAAACTTAGCCATGCGCCACGCTGCTAACCAGTTAGCACAGGCTGAGTTAAATTTATCCTACACAAAAGTGCGCGCATTAAGTGACGGTGTAGTTGCTAACTTACAATTATTAAACGGCGCATACGCAGTTGCAGGCAGCCCATTATTAGCTATTGTTGCTAAAAAAGCCGACTTAGTTGCCGACTTTAGAGAAAAGTCACTCTCAAATATGAAGCAAGGCACCCAAGCGCGTGTAGTATTTGATAGCCGTCCAGGTGAAGTTTACGACGCAATACTTGAAACATTTGAAGCAGGCGTTAGCAGTGGTCAACTTAGTGCTAATGGTTTACTAAGTACAACAGAAACCAGTAATCGTTGGGTGCGTGATGCACAGCGTCAACGCATTCACTTAAAGCTCGTAAATCATCAAGACTTAATAGCAAACATGCCTAGTGGCTCACGTGCAACAGTACAATTATTACCAGAATCAACAATTGGGCAATGGTTTGGCTCTGCACAAATCAGGTTTATTAGCTGGTTACACTACATTTATTAATGGAGGCTTTATGACTCAAATTGTTAGCCAAGGCCCACAATTAGACTCCAATGGCCTTCGCCAAGCACTGCGCATTGCAGGTGGCTGTACCCTTGGCTTTACTATTAGTAAATTAATGAACTGGCCCAATGGTATATTTTTTACCGTTTATCCTATGTTGATATTGGGCATGGTACCTACGTTAAGTCGTGGGCTTATAAATCAATTTATAGCATCTGCTGCATTTAGCGCACTTATAGTGCTGATAATGCAGGGATTGTTTTCTCACTTGCCAGTCGTTATGACATTGTTAGTGTTTGGTGTTTTCTGCTTTTTATTTCATAAAATGAGTAGCGGTAGTGCCTTTTTATTTGGCGCTTTAGGCGTAATCAGTCTTTCTATTCAGCTACATTTTTCCAGCTATGTTGATCAAGGAAGCAGTATTTATCCGTTAATCTTAACTAATGGTTTGGCTATATTCTTAACCGTTATTATTGGAGGATTAATGCATGGCCTATTTCCTGATGTAACCGCAAGGCCTGGGCGAGTAATGCCAGCTAAAGCGAAAGAAAGTATTCGCCATGAGGTATTGTTATGCTCAACCGTGGCTACGCTCTCTTTTGTTGTTTTTCAGGTTCTTGATTTACAAGACTCAATATCTGCGCAGGCAGCTTCTGTGCTTATTTTATTTTCGTTGTGCTGGAAAGCCGCAGGTATGGCCGGTTGGCAGCGAGCAATTGGAACGCTTATAGGCTGTAATGCAGCGTTACTATCGCAACTATTTTTGTATAGTCACTCTGATTTTTTACTTTTTCCGATGGCTATTTTATGGATACTTTCGTTTGTTTTTGCGCGCTTTCATATTTTAGGCGGAGGCATACCTGGCATTGGTTTTGGTGTATTGACTACATTTGGTATTTTGTTTGGAAATTCACTCGGGCCAGGCCAAGATCTTGTTTATAGTGCAATGTACCGGTTTAGTTCGGTATCTGTGGCTATAATCTTAAGCTTATGTGTTGTGTATGTTATGCACCATATACTTAATCGGTTTAGCGTAACTCGCCATCATACTTATGATTAGGTAAACTCTGTTTGTAATACTAAAGGCTGCAATTGCAGCCTTTTTAATAAGCTTGGTTAAACTATTTTAATCATCTATATGAGCAATAATTTCGCTTTACATATTCACAGTTTTTAGTCTTTCCTGGTGATAATAAGCGTTAGCACACCCGCTATAATCCCCCAAAAAGCAGACCCTACTGAGAGCAATGTTAAGTTAGATGCAGTTACTAAAAAAGTGACTATTGCGGCCTCAGTATATTCAGTACTACTAAGGGCTTGCTGCAAACTATTAGCAATGGTGCCAAATAGCGCAATGCCCGCCAAAGCTAAAATAAGTGCCTGCGGTAAACTTGCTACCAAGCCAACTAATGTAGCTGCGCACAACGCCATTAAAATATAAAATACGCCAGCCGCTATACTCGCCCAATAACGTTTATCATGATTTTTATCCGCCTCATCACTCATACATATAGCTGCGGTAATCGCGGCTAAATTAATAGAGTAGGCTCCAAAAGGAGCACTAAGCATATTTACAAAGCCAGTAACATTAAGAGATGCAGATATAGGCGCTTTATATTTATGTGCTTTTAAAACCGCAATACCCGGTAAATTTTGCGAAGTCATGGTAACTATATAAAGTGGTAAGCCTATACTAATACATGCTTGCAAGTGGAAAGCGGGTTCAATATAAGCAAATTCGCTCATTTTCCAGTGCAGCGCGCTGGTATCAATATGGCCCATTTGCCAAGCGAGTAATACACCTATAATAAGCACGCTTAACATAGCAAAGCGGGCAAAAAAGCGTTTACCAATAAAGTACATAACGACCATTAAGCCAATTACTAAAGGCATGTCGTTCATAAAATTAAACACATCGATACCAAAGGTAACAAGCACGCCGGCCAACATGGCGCATGCAAGCTCACTTGGAATACGGTTCATTATTTTTTCAAACCAGCGCGTAACCCCCGACAAAAACACGAGCAATGCACTGAGCATAAACGCGCCAATAGCCTCATTTAAGTTATACCCTTGGGCACTTGAAATAAGTAATGCAGCTCCCGTGGTAGACCACGCAATTAAAACAGGTACTTTGTAATAGTACGATAAACCAATTGACGTTGTGCCCATCACTAAACCGAGCATTAAAATCCAACTAGCTACTAAATCGGGCGTACCACCAAGGGTTATCACTACCTGATAAATTAATGCAATAGAACTCGAAAAACCAATAATTACAGCCACAAGTCCTGCTGTAATTCGGTTAAGCAACTGATCAGACACCTTCATAAATTCCTCGTAATGCATTTATGCAGCACACAACATACGTGCCCAATAATTACATTGCAATTAGCGATTGGTTTACAAAAGGTGAAATAAATTCACTTTTTATTTTTCATTGTAATTAACGTCAAAAAGTCACTTTTAACCATTGTATTTAACTAAACAAACAAGTACCTGTAACTGCGCCAAAGCCCGCGTAAACACTACTAAAAACCAATACTAAAAAGAGCAAAAAACACACCAAAAATAAATATCCTTATATTTTATAAGGAATTATAAAATTAAGAAATAATTCTTTTCGGTTACATTTATTATCTTGATCTAATCCATTCAATAATATAAAACGTAACAAATAGTTAACCAAAAACACTAAAAGAGAAACAAATGAAGAGATCTGTCGTCTTACTAATTGCTATACCATTATCGGCATTTGCAGTTTATGGGCTATTTTTTAATGCAGATGAAACGGGCGAACCTATCGCGCCTGTTGCTATTGATTTTGTTCCTATTGATTTACAAAAAACGCGCAATACACATCCCCCTGCACCTATTGATATGAGTAAAGATCCAATTACCGTAAAACCCATTGTTGCCCCTGACAACAGCTTACCGTTTGAAGAATTTGATGCCGTAAATCGCTTATCAGACAAAGCAAAGCAAGTGCTTATAAACACAAAAGTTTTACCTACCGACTTACATAACGAGGCCTATATTGAGTTTGATTTAAATTCTTTACAGGCGTTAGAGACTGGCGAAAATTTTGATTTAGCTATTCCGCAAACAGCCGAAACATTCACCGCAGAAGTGACTAGTGTGGTTGAGTCTGAAAATGGCGATAAGAGCATATTTGGTAAAATAGTGGGTGTTGACGGTCGCATGCATAATACCGTTTTAACGGTAGGTAAAGATGCCGTATATGGCCAATTTACTGCACCTTCTGGCAACTATGTATTCGAAAGTAAAGGTAAGTACGGATGGATTGCAGCAAAACGCGATTTATATAAAAGCCACATAGAGCATGAAGTAACCGCACCAAAGCCCAAATCAGATAAAAGCATCGATATATTTGCACCAAAAATTGATGGCTAACCAATAATCAAAATATAAAAAACAACTAAAGCCGCACTATAAAGCAGCTTTAGTGTGTCTGCTTTTTATGAGCTCAACCAAGTTAAAAACAAGTTCCAACCACAACAAGAGTAAGGAAATACAATAATGAAAAAAGTAATCACAACAACCGCACTGGCTGCGGCATTATGTGCAGCAAGTGTTGCACAAGCAGAAACAATCGATATCGGTATCGGTATTTTATATACCGACCAATCAGCTGCTGCAACTAGCAATATTGACACTAAAATAAATCAACTAATTGCTTTTAGTAATCAGGTATATAGCCAAAATGGCGTTGATATAACACTACGCTTAGCTGGCAAACAAAACTTAGGTGACTACGCAGTAACGCCGTCTGAGGATTGGTTAGATTCGGTTACAAATAGCAGCTACGTAGATGGTTTACGCAGCGATTGGAAAGCCGACATGATTGCCGTATTAGGTACTGGCCAAAGTGCTGGCAATGGGCTTATTTCATGTGGTTTAGCGTGGGTTGGCCAAGGCACTAATGGCAATCTATATAGCTCAATGAGCAGCCGTATGTACTCAATCACTGCAATTGATTGTGGTGCAACTACATTTGTACACGAACTTGGTCATAACCAAGGTTTAGCGCATTCACGCAAACAAGGTGACACATCTGGCGGTGTATATGTAGATGGCATGGGTCATGGCGTACAAAATGAGTTTGCAAGTATTATGGCTTACCCGCACGTTTACGGTAGCGCAACTCAGTACGATTACTTCTCTAACCCTAACTGGAGCGTAAACGGTATTGCATTTGGTATTACAAACCAAGCGTATGCAATTCGCACGGTTACTGCTACAAAAACAAGTATTGCTAACTTTAAATAAGTAGCGCATTAAAAAGTGGGCTAAATAGCCCACTTAAAAGTTTTAACATGTTCTTCCCTGCAGAGCGCTTACGCGCTCTTTTTTATAACATTAACAAAAATTAATGTTCTGTCCACCTTCTTGATATACATGGTTAAGTACACTTACTCCATCAGCAATAGTTATTAACTTGGAGTTTCCCATGACCAACCAATCAATTAAAAATACAGCAAAACTAATCTCATTAAGTGCTATTACACTTGCGTTAACTGCATGCGGCAGTAGTTCGTCAAATAACGACAACAACGAGCTAACTGCTTCAGCTAATTTACCGAGTGTGATCATTGGGCAAGTAACAGGTGTAACGTCGGATTCAATTACTGTAAACAATCATATTATTGCAGCAGGCTCAGCAGAAGTAGAAATAGAGGGCAATAACGCAACTCTTGATAATATAAAACAAGGGATGATGGTAGAAGTAGAAACAAATGGTGCCCGCGCAACAGAAATAGATTACGACCCCGTATTTAAAGGTCCTATTAATATAATAAATGATCAAGTAAATATTGCAGGAATAACACTCAGTAACTTAAACAGCAGCGACTTTAGTCAAGGGCAATTATTTGAAATAAGTGGCTACAGTCATTCATTAAACTCATTAACGGTTACCTACCAAGCCCCTATTACTAACAGCCAATCAGAGCTTGAAGTGCAAGGCAGTATTACCAATTTAAACCAGCAGTTGCGTACATTTACTTTAGGTGATTTAGTTATTAACTACCAACAAGCTGATATAGACGGCACACTAAGTAATGGTCAAATTGTTGAGGTTGAAGGTTTTTATAATAATGAAATATTTAGTGCAACCGAGGTTGATGCAGAGCAAAGACTTAGTTTTACCGATAATATAGACACCGAGCTTGAAGGCGTAATCACCTTTGTAAATAACAATATGAGCTTAATAACATTAAACTCGCAGTGGCAAGTTAGCATTAATGATCAAACTCAATTTGAAGATGGCACCACCGCTAATCTTGTTGTTGGTCAAGTTATTGAGGTAGATGGTGTATGGCAGCAAGCCGATAATAAATTACTTGCTCAAGAAATAGAATTTGAATCAACAAACATCAACTCAAATACAACTAATCAGCAGTTTTCGGTAGCCGGTGTTGTTAGTTACGAGCAAGATATAGCGACAATAAATGGCATTGAATTTACATTTAATAGCCAAACTGTATTTGAGGATGGATTATCGGTTAATACCCTAGATGGGCAGTGGGTTGAGCTTGAAGGCACTTATAACAATGAGAAAAACAGCGTAAGCGAAGTTGAACTAGAGGACGATACAAGTGAGATTAACTTAACCGGTTTAGTGTCGGCAAATCAAAATCAGCAAGCAACGCTTTGGGGTTACATAAGTGAAGATAACTCATTAACGCAATATTTAAATCAAACCGTAGAATTAGAATGCCAATGGGTTGCAAGCAACCAAGTAAGAGCATGCGTTTTAGATGACTAGTAGCAATATAAAGCGCTGATATAAAGAATAAATCATACGACTAAATAAATGTGTTTAGCCCTCTTATTTGGTAGGCTAAACACATTAAAACAAGAGCATACTTACATGAAACATATTTTTTTGAGCGCCTTATTTTTTTGCAGCGGGTTGTGCTATGCAAGCAGCTCTGCAATTTTTGACAAACTTAATAATGCAGACGAGCCATCACCACAAAGTATTTTAAAAAATATAGAAACCGAATACCTAAATACAGCCGTTATTGTAGAGTTTGAGCTAGAGTTCGAAAAAGGACAAACCACCTACGAGGTAACACTTTTTGAACAAAAACATAATCGTTTTATTGAATTGCTAGTTGATGTAAAAGGTAAACTAATTGAGCTTGAATACGCCCCGCCAGAGCTTGATGAAGACGACGAAGTTGCAGCCGCTAAATTAATGCGTAAAAAAAATTACCGCATGTATCAACTTGTCCAGTCGTTAGATTCAACACAAACACAATACTTAATAGAAGCTCAACTTGAGCAAGATATGGGCGTAACTTATATGGTTGCCACATTTGTATCGTTAAAAGGGCGCCATAAAAAAGCCATTGATCTCGCAACAGGTAAAAACCTACCACTACTGCGTTGGGGCAATTAATGAAATTACTTTTGGTTGAAGACGACAAACAAAACCGCGAGTTTTTATACAAAGCCTTTAGCGAGCTAGGCTACACCGTAGATACCGCACAAGACGGTCAACAAGCATTATTAATTGCCACATGCGAAGAACACGACGCGATCGTGCTAGACCGAATGCTACCAAAGCTAGATGGTTTGCAAGTACTTGCTGCGCTTAGAGCAACAGGAAAAACAACGCCTGTACTAATACTCTCGGCGTTAGATAAAGTAGACGACCGAGTTGCAGGCTTAAAAGCAGGTGGCGATGACTACCTTATAAAGCCCTTTGCGTTTTCGGAATTGGCCATTCGTGTAGAGAACATAATTAAGCGCCCTTTTCATAACCAACCACCACAAACCGCGTTAAGTTTAGCAAACGTAAACCTCGATTTTCGTCATCACAAAGCAGATGTAGCTGGGCAAACACTTAACTTACAACCTAAAGAATTTAAACTTTTACATTTTTTACTCGATCATAAAAATAAACTCGTTACGCGAACTTTGTTGTTTGAGTCGGTATGGGAATATAATTTTGACCCTGGCACAAATGTAATAGATGTACACATAGCAAGGTTACGTAAAAAGCTAACATTGCTTGGTGCTAAAGTACAAATAGAAACAATACGAGGCGTTGGCTACCGATTACAAGTAGAGCAAAATAATGATTGTTAACTCCAACCTTTGGCAACAATTTAACCCGCGTTTTAGTTCTGTATGGCGACTTACACTCGCGTTTGCCACCATTACATCGGTTGTTTTAGTGCTATGCGTTGTGCTTATATATCAGCTATTATTGGGCGAGCAAACACGCCAAGTAGAAAGGCGCTTAAACGCCGAGCAAGTTCGTATTGAAGGGCTTGCTAATGAATTTGATAAAGCCTCTTTTTTTCAGCAACTAGCGGTATTTCGTAACGAGGGCGAAATTTTAATATTTTGGCAAAGCGATGACGAGCAATTTCAGCAATTAAGCTTTTTACCTAACGATATTCCAAAGTTGCCAAACACCCTTGAGTTTCCTGTGCTCGACACCCAACGTGGGCAAATTAGGCTACTTACCACCGGTATTGTAAACACCAAACATGGCAATATTGTTATTGCCACAGCCACCGAACATTTAAGCCGCTTAATTACTGAATTTAAAACCATTGCAACCTGGGCTTGTTTGGTCAGCTTGTTACTTACCTGTGTGTTTGGCTATATTTTTGCGCGCAGGCATTTAAGGCGTGTAAATTATTTTAATAACGTAGTAGAACAAGTTCAAAAAGGTGATTTATCGGCGCGTGTAGTGCATAAACAACACGGTGATGAGTTTGTAAAACTAGCCAAACATATTAATACCATGCTCGACACCATCGAAGAAAACTTTGCCTTAGTGCAAGGCATTACCGATAACATAGCACACGATTTAAAAACCCCACTTACTCGATTGCGCTTACAACTAGAGCGCCAAGCAGTAAAACAGCCAGAGCTTGGGCTTGAAATAGAACAGCTTGATACTGTATTACATACCTTTGATGCCATGCTTAAATTGACTCGCCTTGAGCATGGGCAATTTCCGTTAAAGTTAGAACCTATAAACTGCCAAACACTTATTAATGACTTAATAGACATATTAGAGCCCAGTGCACAGCAAAATCAGCAGCATATAAATGTAATTAATCAGGGGGAGTTAGTACTTCAAGGCGATAAAAACTTACTTTTTCAGGCTTTATTTAACCTAGTCGAGAATGCTATTAAATACGCAGGTAATGAAGCAACTATACACATTACGCTTACCAGCAATCATATAAATATTAGCGATAATGGCAAAGGAGTAGAACCCACACAATTATCGCAACTCACTAAGCGTTTTTATAGGGGCGACCCCGCAAGGCAAAAAGAAGGGTTTGGATTAGGTTTAGCCACCGTAAAAGCAATATGTGAACGCCACCAACTTGTGCTTACTTTAACAAGCGACGAACGCGGCTTTACCAGCACTATAAGTGTATGTAACTAGTAAGGAGAACTAGTACAGGTAATGAGTATAAATATCTCTGCAGTTAAACATAAAAAAGCGGCTATTAGCCGCTTTAAATATCACAAAACCGGTCGGCTTAATGCACAACCACTTTTTGCTTAATTGCTGGCATTAATGTTTTACCATTGCCATCTACTTTGTTTAACAATTTAAGCCCCATCACTTTTGCAAGTACTGGGTAAATATCAAGGTTACTCACTTCTTTAAGGCTTATACCTTGTTTAAATGCAGGGCCTACAGCAATAAATGATGCTGCCATATCCTCGGTATATGCATAACCGTGAGTCCCTAAATAGGTTGGTTTTTTACCATTGGTAAATACCGCTGGCGCTGTAGTTTGCACCACAATATCGCCTACACGAGTGCCTTTATTGTAATGGTACGCTGCTAACTGCTCGTCAGTTAATACTGTATAACGACCGTTTGCTGCTTTTTGTAAACGAGCTTTATAGCCGGCTATATCTGCATTTATTGCATCGGGTTGAGTGTATATGAGTAAACGTGGACCGGTGTTTTTAACTAAAAAGTTTTCATCTTGAGGCAGTGTGGTTACATCAATGCTTTTATCTGGATCTATACTCGCCATACCATGATCCGAGACAATAACTAAGTTTACCTCTTGCTCTAATTTACTTAAGCGAGTTTGTAATTGCCCCATTAATTCATCAAGCTGTTTAACTGCATCTCGCGTTTGTGGTGCGTCTGGCCCAAATTCATGGCCCATGCTATCAACTAGCGAAAAGTAACTCGCAATAAAACGTGGGCGCTGTGCTTTTGGTAAACTTAACCACTGAATAATTTGATCAACACGGCTTTGGTAATCGCTGTATTTAGAATAGTGATAAAAGTAATCTGGTGTCATGCCGTTAAATAACGCATCTGACTCAGGCCAAAAATAAGTAGCCGATTTAAGTCCCTGCATTTTTGCTAAATTCCAAAGCGGAATCCCCTTCACCCAAGTGCTATCGCCCAATGCTTTGCCCATGCTGTAACAGTCGTTTTTACGCGCTTTATCACAAAAGCTATTATCAACAATGCCATGGTTTACCGGCAGTAAGCCCGTAATAATAGAAATATGGTTAGGAAACGTTTTTGTCGGATAAACAGGTATTAGTTTTTGTGCGCGAACACCGCGCTCGGCCATTGCTTTTAAATTTGGCGCACCGTGTTTTTCAATATAATCCCAACGCAGGCCATCAATTGATACAAGCACCACAGTTTGCTCTTTTGCAGCAAACGCGCTGTTCATTCCTAACATTAGGCAAATTGATACTGCCTTTAAAATCCACTGTTTCATTATAAACACCTATAAATGCACAACAATTACTCAAAAAATTATTTTAAAGCAAGTTGTTACTTTATGATACAAACTGATAGATTAAACCCTGTATATTAAAGACAAATGACTATGTGCTAAAAACTATGCCAGTCATCAATTGTAAAAAGGATAAGTATAAAGATGACCATAGATTTTAGTAAAAAAATAACGCCAGCACGAATGTATCGCACAACCTCTAACTTACAAATGGCGCTAGAAAGCGACCGTGGCCGTATTATTAACAGTGCCGCTATTCGCAGGCTTCAGCAAAAAACCCAAGTGTTTCCGCTTGAACGCAACGCAGCTGTTCGTTCGCGCTTAACTCACTCGCTTGAGGTACAACAGGTTGGTCGTTTTATAGTGCAACGTATTTTTGCAAATTTAAGCTACCAACAACAAAAAGATTACGGCTTAACCGATCTAGAACGCCCCCTAGAAAGCTTAGTAGAAATGGCCTGCCTAATGCACGATATAGGCAACCCACCGTTTGGACATTTTGGCGAAGCGGCAATAAACCACTGGTTTAATAACAACCTAGCAAGCGTAACACCCGAGCGCTGCAAAGAGCCCAATACCGGTATAGGTGTTGTTTTTAAACACCTTGCGCTTGATATTTGTAACTTTGAAGGCAACGCTCAAGGCATACGTATAATTCATTCGTTGCAAACGCTTAATTTAACTTACAGCCAAAGTGCTGGTATTTTAAAATACACTCGCCCTGCTGGGCTTGATGTAAAAGACATACCCCAAAATAAAAACTACTTAATGAAGAAAGTGGGTTACTACTACAGCGAAAAAAACTTTGTTGAAGCGCTACAAAAAGAGCTCACTATTGAGCAATATTGCCGCCATCCAGCAAGTTATATAATGGAAGCCGCCGACGACATTTCGTATTGCCTAGCCGATATAGAGGATGCTGTTGAAAAAGGGATCATAAGCACCGAATTCTTATGTAAACAGCTTAAAAGTCATTATAAAAAAGCACTCATAAACCTAACAATAGACGATACAGAGCACCAAACTTTTGTAGATAAAGCAGTTGACTACGCACATGAGCGCGCCAAAGCACAACCGTATAACTTTAACAGCGAATTTTTTATATACCTGCGCGTAGCACTTTTACATCCGCTAGTTGGACATGCTGCAAAACGCTTTATTGAAAACATAGAACCTATTTACCATGGCGACTTTAACCAAGCACTTTTAGAAGATAGGAGCCATCTACACGCTGTAACCAAAATGCTAAAGCAAGTGGCACTTGAGCATGTTTTTTCAAATAAAGAAGTCGAAAAATTAGAGCTGCAAGGTTATAGAATAATTAATGGTTTGCTCGATTGCTATAAACCATTACTGCTACTAAACAAGGATGACTTTAAGCGTGCACTAAATGGCGATTCACGTTTATTAATAGAGTCGCGACTTGTAAAAAAGCTCTCTAAAAAGCACTTAAACAGTTACCAACACGCAATAGATGCGATGCAAGAAGAGCCCGATCACTTTGCAGCGTATGAATTTTATTATCGCTGTAGATTAATTCAAGATTATATAAGCGGTATGACAGACCAATTTGCTTACGATGAATATCGCAGCCTTATGGTTATTGATTAGTCGTATTACTCTGGATAATTTTCAATTTTGCGCTTAAAATCAAACTATTAATATTTAAGCGCGCATAACTTTATGATATCAAAACTAATTAGATTTACCCTTTGCTTTGCCCTACTTTATAGTGCGCAAAGTGCTGCATACAACGAAGCTATGTGTATTTTAATTAAACAAGAAATGCAGCAAAACAGTAATAATAAAGCGAGTCAAAAATATCGTAAGGCAGCGCGTGATTACAAAAACAACTGTAATAAGCCAAAAGAAATTCAAGCACAACCAAAGCCACAAATAATAGAGCCAGAGCCAGCCATTATTACTCAGCCGCAACCTAAAATTGTTGAACCTGCCCCTGTAATACAACCCACTGAAGAAGCTGTTAAAGATAGCATCAACGAGCAAACCCTTAATTTAACTAATGATCAAAAACAACAAATAAACGATCAGCTAAATATCAATAGCAATAGCAATAGCAATAGTAACGAAATAGTAATTGGTGCACAGCCAACAACAGCAGTACCTGAGCAAGTAGTTACAGAGCAAAAAAACGAAGCTGTGATAGAGCAAGTAAAACCGGCAACGCCAGAGCAAAACGTTCAACCTACGCCTGAAAATCCTGTACTTGTAAAACCAGCACCGGTGTTAATTAAACCAGCGCCTGTAATTGCGCCGCAACCTGTAGCACAAAGCCCAAGCTCGTTACTTTTACCCACTTTAATACTTGTTATAGTGGTACTTATTGGCGCTATGGTCGTCGTGCGCTTGCGCCGTGCAAAACAAAGCAAAACGATGGCAGAACCGACTATAGCGGCTCCACCTGAAGTTAAATCAGAAAAAATTGCTACGCCAGCTAAACCTGAAACTACAAAAGAGCCAGAGATTGAGCCTGTTGTCATCAACGAAGTAACTCAAAATAATAAACCAGTTGAGAGCAGCGTAGAGGCTAATGAAGAGCCTTTAGAGCCTACGAACACTGCACAAAATGCTGATATTGAACATACACCACCGCAAATTTCAGATGAGCAAAACAACGTAGTTACATCATCGCAAACAAGAGAAATTGAGCCTGCACAAATAGAGCCAGCAGATACTTTAGAGCAAACAAGTACCGCTACGTTTAACGAAGTAAAGCAAAAACCTGAGCCTAATACAGCCGAGTTTGAAGCAGCAGCAAAAACAACCTTAGAGCGTATTAAAAATGCCAGCAGCTTTAATGAGCCAGAAGTACGCGACTTTGATCCAGATGCAAAGCCTGTAAAAAAACAACGTAAGCACCATACAGCGCAAGTAACGGAGCCTGCGCCAATAGAAGCCGAACACAACACTGTAGAGCCGGTTATTAGTACTCCTGAGCCAGTAACAGCGAGTGAGCCGGTTGTAGATTTACACGCACCAGAGCAAATAGCTGACGCTCAATCGACTACATATACAACAGAGCAAGACTTTAAAGAACCAGAGGTACGTACATTTAACCCAGATGCACCATTACCTGGTGAAAAGCCGATGCCTAAAAAACAAAGCGCAGCACCTGATCAAGCACAAACAACACCGCCTGTTGATGATCCACAAAGTGAGCCTAAAAAAGCAGACAGTAACAATCCATTTGCTAACTTGTCGTTAGACTCAAGCTGGGATCCTGACTCGACTGAAAAGCCCAAAATAGAAGAGAAAAAACGCGCGCCTAAATCGCAAGCATTAATAGATGCAGAAGAACGCGCTAAAAACATGCAAACCAAATAGTAAGTTTTAAAGTAGCGCCTCATATTTGAGGCGCTGTTTTTCACCGTATTACTTACACTCTTATCCCATCCTAAAATGCGCCTTAGTAATTAGAAGCTTCGCTCCTTGCGCGAGCAAGCTCAGCGCCTGGCGCAATATTCAAGCTTAAGAGTGCTTTATAAGCTTACAACTTATTGGCGCGATGAGTGCAGAGCATACATTTAACTGGTGGTATTTTTAGACTGGAGTTTAAGGCTACGTTATCCGCAGCCATAAATTAAAGTAACGTGGTCAACATGCCCTAATTAAAAGTCCTAGTTAACAGCCCTAGCGGTACGTTTATTTTTAAGCTTTAACCCGCCAATTAATAACAGTGGCCCTATAAACATGGCAAGGCCATACACGCCACCGGTAACTGCGTATTCTGGTTTATTTAAAAAGCTAATAGCGATTAAAATAGCTAACGATGCATTTTGAATTCCAACCTCAATTGAAAGCGTCAGCGAATCAGTTAAATTTAATTTTGAACATTTAGCAATTAGCCAGCCAACAACCATTGAACCAATATTAAGTGCTATGCACGCCCAAAATACGTCGTTAAATGAGTTAACTAATAAATCGCGCTCTTTTATTACTAGTGCGGCAATCATCATAAGCATAAAAAACAACGAGAAGCGTCTAAAAAACGGCTCTGCTTTAATGGCAAAATCACTTTTAAAGTGACGTAACCAAATTCCTATAGCAACTGGCACTAAGGTAATAAAAAATAATCCAAGCGATGTTGTTAAAATAGAAAAGCTAGCATCGTCCGCTGGGGCAAACTGGCTCATAGCAAAGCCAATAATAAACGGTGTGGTTATTATACTAATTGCGGTAGAGGCAGCGGTTAAACTTACCGAAAGCGCTAAATTAGCTTTAGCAAGCTGACTTACTACATTTGACATAGTACCGCCGGGGCAAGCAGCTAATATCATTAATCCAATAGCGATAGGCGTTGGTAGGTTAAATAAATAACACAGCCCTAATGCTAATAAAGGCATTGCTACAAGTTGGCCTATTAAACCCATGACAATGCCAAGCGGGTTTTTAAATAGACGAGTAAAATCGGTTGTTGTGAGCCCAAGACCCATACCAAACATAATAAGTGCAAGAGCGAGCGGAAGTATTACTTCGGTTAATATAGATGCATTCAAATTAGACAGCCTCGTTTGTTATTGTATTTAATTAGAGTGTTAATTTTTAAGTTAACTGTAACGTCCCTTTACAATAAATCCTAATGCTAGAAGTATTACTTATTTAAAATAGCAGCAACTTGCTTATCTAGTTCTGGAAGTACATCTTGTTCAAACCATGGGTTCTTTTTAAGCCATATATTATTACGCGGACTCGGATGTGGAAGCACTAAATAATTTGGCCAATACTCACGCCACGATTTTACTAACTCCGTAAGTGGCATTTTTTTAGTCTCTGGTAAATGATACGCCTGCGCGTATTTACCAAGCACTATTGTCAGCTCAATATTTGGTAGTGCAGCCAATAACTGCTCGCGCCATGCAGGGGCACATTCTTTTCTCGGTGGTAAATCACCCGACTTACCCCTACCCGGGTAGCAAAAGCCCATAGGTAAAATGGCTATATTATTAGCATCGTAAAATTCATCCCTTGTTAGCCCAAGCCATTCTCGCAGGCGGTTTCCGCTTGCATCATTAAACGGCACACCTGTTTCGTGAACTTTAATTCCAGGTGCTTGCCCTGCAATTAAAATGCGTGCGTTTGGGTTAAATTGTATAACAGGGCGAGCCCCTAAAGGTAAATGAGGTTCACAGATCACGCATTTACTAACTTGCTCTATTAATTGGTGACTATTCATATTTATTTGGCCTTAAATGCTTAATATTTATCCTAAATGGCCATTTAGGATAAATGAGTTGGTAAAAAATCGGTTTATTTTAATTAAAACGAGCGTTAGTTAGTAAAATCGTGATCTTTAAGCTCATTCGCGCTACAAGCCTTGTAAAACCTAGTGTTGCTCGGCCCATACAGCAAATTCATTGCCGCTCGGCTCTGCAAAATGAAACCGGCAACCACCCGGAAATTCAAAAATAGGTTTTAATATTGTGCCACCATGCAGTTGTACTTTTTTATACGTGGCGTGAATGTCGTTACTATAAAAAACCAATAGCGCAGCACCGTTTTGAGTTAGCGATTTAAGCGGCGCATTAAAAAAGCCACCATCAAGCCCTTGGCCACTAAACGCCGTGTATTCTGGGCCGTAGTCAGTAAACTGCCAATTAAATACACGACTAAAAAAGGCCTTAGTTGCGGGTAAGTCGCATGCAGGGAACTCAACGTAATTTAGTTTTTCGTGATCGCTCATCGTTATTCACTCTTTATTTTTACTCAGTTTATTAACCTTAAGCTTTACATAGAGCCTGTGCAATATCATTAAATAATATCAGATCAGTATTTTACTAAGTAACTAAGTAAGCATAACTTACTCAAAAGTTAAACATCACAAATGAGAATAACTATCTTTTGTATTTGTAACATATATAATAGCGCCTTTGTTTTATCCTCAGCTTTAAATAAAGGGATTAATTAACTATGCAGGCACCTTTGCACAGTGCGCCATTCGATAAGGTTAACGTGATTGCGCTTATAGTAAAAAGCGTAAGCAGTTATCGAGTTTTGGTATTTTTACGTTTTTTTATTGCCATAATTGGTGGCTATGCTTTTACCTCTGCAAGCACTGCGTTATTAAGCTTTGTGTTGCCAATAGCTAAACAAGACGCTGTGCTGTTTAGTGTTTCAATCAGCATTTTAATTTATGCCGTTGTATTTATTTATGCCTTTAGCGTTAAATCATTAAAAACAGTGTGGATCAGTATTTTACTAAGTACGGGAGCGTTCATTGGATTGCTTGCATTACTGAAGGGTTGGGTATGAAAGACAGCTTTTTCAGATCGATGACTTGGTTGCACACTTGGGTAGGGTTAATCGTTTGTTGGTTATTATATTTAATATTTTTTGCAGGGACTCTTAGCTTTTTTAGAGACGAAATAACCTTATGGAATCAACCAGCCATACATAATGTGCAAGCCCAAACACAGCGTATAGAAGCGCAAAAACAACAAATAATTACAGGGTTCGATTACCTAGCTAGCCATGGAGCTAACTCATCAAGCTGGCGTATTACATTACCTGAGCCACGCATTCCTTATTTAATTTATGGTTATGCAAAACCAAAAGAGCCAGGTCAGCGCCGCAGTAAGTTTGAAAACACACAGCTAAACCCTAATACCATGCAAGAGCTTGAGCCCTTTGTAGATACTAAAGGCGGTAACTTTTTTTATCGGCTGCACTATGATTTACATTACATGGATGCAATAACCGCACGCTGGATTGTGTGCTTTGCTAGCTTTTTTATGCTAATTGCCATTATATCGGGTGTAGTTATTCATAAGCGTATTTTTAAAGATATGTTTAGTTTTAGACGTAATAAAGGTAGCCGTACGTGGTTAGATGCCCACAATTTAAGCTCTGTGCTTGCCCTGCCTTTTCATTTAATGATTACTTACACGGGCATGATTACGCTCATATTTATGTTGTTTCCCTACCCTGCGCAAACGTCTTATGATGACGGCATGCGTGGCTTTTTTAACGATGTAACACCTCGCAATACCATGACCGATAAAGCCCAAGGCGAATTGCCAATGGTGCCAATACAACGTATTTTGGATCAGGTTTATACTAAGTGGCCTCATGCAGATATTACTCGCGTACAAGTTAATCAACCAAATATGGCAGCTTCAACAATTACCGTATTGGTAAGCGCAGGTAAAACACTACGTGACCAAGCACCACGCTTAATATTTAGTGGTGCTACAGGGCAAATGGTCGCTAAAACTGATGACGAGCTAACTAGCAGCAAAGCGCTTTACGAATCACTTAATTCAATGCATACAGGACGTTTAGCTACGTGGTTGTTGCGCTGGTTATACGTATTAGGCGGTATTGCAGGCTGTGTAATGATTGGCTCTGGCTGTATTATGTGGGCTAAACGAATTCGCGAGCGAACTAAAAATAACGTTAAACCTTCGTTTGGTTTAAAACTAGTTGAAGGGTTAAACCTAGCCACTATTATGGGACTACCACTGGCAACGTGTGCATTTTTTATTGCTAACAGACTACTTAGCCCAACTACCGCAGAGCGCGCCGATAAAGAAATACTCGCGTTCTTTTTAACATGGCTAGCGGTTGCTCTTTTAGCACTTATAAAGCGCGACACACTGCAATGGCGAGTTATGGCAGCTATAAATGCTGTTGCATGTTTAAGCGTACCGGTTATTAATGCACTTACAACTAACGGTAATATAGTTAGCTATTTGATGCACAAACAGTGGGCTTTATTTACTTTTGATGCACTGTTTTTGTTATTTAGTATATTGTTTTTTATACAAACCGAAAAATTACGTACTGCTAAAAACAACTCAAAAATAATCAGCCCTAGTCAATCTAATAACCTTAAAAGGCAAAAACCATGATTGATTTACTTGGGTTTAGCCTATGCCTGCTCAGTTTTAACTGTTTTGCGCTGGCTAAGTATAATCATTTTAAAGATGTATTTAAAAAACGCCCTACAGAATCCCAACGTAAAAAGCTGCTATTAGCTGCTTGGATCAGTATTTTACTAAGCTTGGTGCTTTGTATAGTTACTCAAGGTGGTTATGGAACATTACTATTTTGCGGGTTTATGAGCCTAAGTGTCTTAATTATAATGGTTTTTTATAATTTTTTAGTAGGCTACGTAAAGTGGTTTAGTGTTTTAAATAGCGTGTTAGTTGTACTAAGTGGGTTGTTTTTAGCATTAAACTAGCCTTAGTTAGTAAAAACGTGATCCGCTACTTTCCCATAGATTAGGCAAAAAAAATGGCAAGCTATATAGCTTGCCAACAATAGGGGATATTCAGTGTTTCCAATACTTGCTGTCTCACGGCAAGTACACACAATATAACCATAATATATTTAAGTTACTTTACAGTTCGGTGACTCTTTTATTACTACTTTAAAAACGTATATAACTAACTGTAAACCCCCTTTACATAGTCTCTTGGTTTACCCAAATTATTTCATCGGTAGCAAAGCCCAGCTCTTTAGCTTTAGTTAAAAAGTGTTCTTTAAGCTCTTTGCTAACCGTTGGTGTACGCGACAGAAACCACAAGTAATCTTTGTTGTAACTGGTTATAAATGCATATTGATAATCAGGTTGGTCAAGTTCAAAAATCACGTAAGCGCCATAAAATGGACCAAAAAACGAGACTTTAAAATGCCCGGTGTCAGTGCCCTCAACAAACTTGGCTAAGCCTTCGGCGTCATCCCATTTTTTATCATCCGTTAAATACCCTTTGTTAAGGACCTTTACTGTGCCGTCGTCGTTAATTGAATAAGTCGCGGTAACTTGCTCCATACCTTCTTCGAATGAGTGATTAAGACGCGCTATTTCAAACCACTTGCCTTTATATTTTTGTATATCAAAGTTTTTAACGGGTGTTATTCCCTCCGGAGGGCTGGTGCAGGCACTAAGAAAAAACAACCCTGTAATAAGTAAACCGTATTTTATAGCCTTCATGTAAGCTCCTTTTTTAATTACATAAATAGTACGTATTATCTAAATATAGATGGATATAAAGTTTGCTAGCCGATTAAAAAAATTTGCTATAGGATCATATTAATTCTAAAGCAATAAAAATGACCATAGCATGAAAATTTGGGTAGATGCAGACGCGTGTCCTGTTGTTATAAAAGAAATACTTTTTAGAGCTGCAGAGCGTATGAAAATCGAGACTATTTTAGTGGCTAATCACGCAATGCGTATTCCGCCGTCAAAATACATAAGCCGCGTTCAAGTATCGTCGGGATTTGATGTAGCCGACGACGAAATAGTAAAACGTGTTGAAAAAGGCGATTTAGTTATTACAGGCGATATTCCGCTAGCAAGTGAAGTAATTGATAACGGCGGGCAAGCGCTAAACCCACGTGGTGAGCTTTATACCACCGAGAATATCCGCTCAATACTTAACGTGCGCGACTTTATGGATACCATGCGCTCAAGTGGCGTAGAAATGAGTGGTGGGCCGCCGCCACTTAGCCAAACCGATCGCCAAAATTTTGCAAATAACCTCGACCGTATTTTAGCGCAAAACAAGGCTAACTAACTTGAATACCCAATTAGTTGGCTTAGGTGATACGCAATTTAGCGTGGCGGTATACTTAGCAAAAGCGCCGCCAATGCCGTTTTTTGAAACACTTGAATGCCTAGAACCGGTTATAAATGAGCAAATAAATACCATAAACCAGCACTGTGGTAATGGTTGGCGCAAAGTGTTTAACGTGTATGCAAAAGTGCTATTTGCCCTGCCAAGTGAGCATTATTCATTTGCCAAACAAGCCCCTACTTGGCAACAATATCGCGATGAATTTTTACTGCAAAAAAACAGTAAAACCGCCCTGCTATTTAGCGCGCCCAACATTACTATTACGTGTGCAAATAAAGCTACTAGCAATAAAAACCAGCTACATATAATTGCTGGGCGTACGCACGCTAAAAACTTATTACAACAAGGTAAGTTGCATGCACAATTTGATTGGCTTGACGACGAGTTTGCAATAGACACAACTAACAACATTATTGTGTGCCCATATTTTGATTATAGACAGTTAAGTAATATAAAAATTGCGAGATTAAGCGAGCTAGTCGCGCAGCTAAAAAAATAACACATTGTAAGGAACGACCATGGCCGGAATTTTAGAGTTAAACGAATTATTAAAATCAATGCAGCCAGCGCTTAAGCAAGGCGAGTATATTTTTTGTTGCTTAGCAGGGAAATTGGCTGATTATGTTCACTTAGAGCCACTTGCCACTTATGTTGAAGAAGAAGGGCTAACCCTTATTTTAAAAGCTGAAACCGCCGATAAAGCAGGTATTACTTACGAGGGTAAATATAATTTAATTACCCTTAACGTACATTCAAGCTTAGAGGCCGTTGGGCTAACAGCTGCGGTATCTGCAAAGCTAACTGAGCATGGCATTAGCGCTAATGTGGTAGCTGCGTTTTATCACGACCATATTTTTGTACAAACAGACAAAGCACAAGCTGCAATGAAAGCGCTTGGAGAGATTGGTTAGGATTTTTGCTAGTATGGTAGCAAGCTAAACATTTTAGTATTAATGTAATAAGCAGATACTAAAAACATATAACTTTATTCTTATTGCTAAAAGAAAACTCAATTAAGTAAGGAGACAATAAGTTGAGAAAACCAAGACTATTTATAGCTTCTTCAGTTGAAAGCTTACCCGTAGCTGAAGCTGTAAATGTTAATTTAGACCATGAATTTGAAGTAACGCTATGGAAAAATGGTACTTTTAAACTCTCATCAACAGTGATCGATGATCTTGTTGAAAAGTCGTCATTTGTAGATTTTGCACTATTTATATTTGCTCCAGAAGATATCGCTACGATCCGAAATAGACAAGAACATGTCGTAAGAGATAATGTAATTTTTGAAATGGGATTATTCGTTGGAGCTATAGGTAAATCTAGATCATTTATCCTGAAGCCTCGCGATATTGAAATGCATCTACCAACCGATTTATTAGGAGTAACTCCTGCTGATTATGATTCTGGACGTTCTGATTATGATTTGGTTTCAGCGACTAACCGTGCTTGTACATTAATTAAAGCTGAAGCAGAAAGGCTAGGAGTGATCAATAATCAAAATAGCTCTGGGATAAAAAGAAATATTGCGAATCCATCAGTTTATAACCTTAAGGCACAAGATTATAAATTTTTAGCAGCTTGTCTACAAAGTTATACGTCTGACCCTGATGGTCTCCCATTTTATAGAATTTCTAATAACTTTAGTTCTACAGATGACTCTATTTTGCAAATATCGTTGATCAAGTTAGAAAGAATGGGATATTTAAGTAAAGCTATTGAGACAGATCAACATAGTGAATGCGATTTTTATACTTATTCAATAACCGAGATGGGGATTGATATATTGCTGCAGAATGAAGACTTACTTCAACCTCAAGGCTATAAACCTGATATACAATTTTAAGTTTACATTACACTATGTGAGCTACCATTTAACTTCCCCGTCGGGTGGCGCTTCGCTTAACCGACCTACGCTTAGAGAAACTTCGGAGTTTAGAGAGGTTATATTAAAACACCGAACTTGTTAGTTCGGTGTTTTAATTGAAGCTAAAGAGCGAGTGCTTATTTAGCTTGTTTGGTATTGTACAAATTTAATACAACGTTAAACTACATACCCACTAAAACCTAGCGCTTTAAAATACAGCTTTGGAATGCCAAATTTGCACTCATTTAGCAGTTCGCTAAAGCGCATTCTATCGAGCGGGTAAAACTCATTTTCTAGGTCGTGTCCCATTTGTGTTTTACCGGTTTCGGTTAAACCCAATTGCGCGCATGTGGTAAGTTGAGCTTCGCGCTCAAACGTCGTTTCGGGACGCATTAAATCAGCAATATAAAGGAGTGCATCTTTTTTAAGATTGCCCTTCATTGCTTTTAATAACTCTTTTTTATCGCCGTTATCTTCTAAAAAATGCATTACTAATAAACATAAAACGGCATCGGCTTTAACCGATAATTTATCAACGGGGCCATTATGTACATCTACGCGGCTTGTTATGCCTTGTTCATTAAATTGCTGCTGTGCGATAGCGAGCATATCGGCTGATGTATCTTGCGCAGTAAATTGCCATGTAGGGTTTAGTGCAGCCAGTGCAAGTACTTCTTTGCCTGTGCCTGCCCCTACTACCAAAATATGCGCATTGTCGCTTAGCGTTGCTTGTAGTTGCGCATTAGTAAGCTGATGTAATAATTCATAACCAGGAACTAAACGGGTTATGCGGCTATCGTATTGTGTTGCTTGCTCGCCTGTAAACGTTGGCATTGTATCTCCTTGTTTTCAGTAATGTTGCTTATAAAACTTCAACTGTGGAATATCCACCTGGCTTTTTGGCTACATGCACTTGAGTGGCTACACGCTCGCTCATTTGTGTTACGTGCGATATAACGCCTACTTTTCTGCCTTGTGCTTGCAAAGAATCCAAAGCGTCCATTGCAATGCTTAGGGTTTCGCTATCTAACGTACCAAACCCTTCGTCAATAAACAAAGAATTGATTTGTACTTTGTTAGACGAAAGCGATGCTAAACCAAGTGCAAGCGCTAGCGATACTAAAAATGACTCACCGCCCGAGAGCGTATTAACAGAGCGTTGCTCGTCGGCCATGTCGCGGTCGATAATTGCAATGTCGAGCGTTTGCGCTATGGCGGTTAATTCGTAGCGTTTGTTGAGTGTTTTTAAATGGCTGTTGGCATAGTGCAGTAATATTTTTAACGTTTGTGTTTGTGCTAAGTTACGCATAGTTTTACCCGTTGCATCGCCCAATACTTTATTAAGCAAATGCCACTGCTCTACCTGTGTTTTAAGCGTAGTTAACTCAGCTTGTTTGCCTTCAAGCGCCTTTGCGTTTTGGTTGTGTTGCTCAATAGCGGTATTAGTTGCTAGTAATGAATTTTGCAGCTGCGTTTGTTGCTCATTTAAGCTGCTTAATTGCGTACTTAAAGCCTCTGCACTTTGTGTTGGCTTATCGCTACTGTTGTGTTTTTCAAGCGTAAGTTGCTGCTGTTTTAATGCGGCATTTGCATCTGTTAACGCTTGAGTTAACTGCTCGTGCTGAGTTAAATGCGCTTTAATAGTCTCGCTACTTAGCGTTAGTAAAATTTTGACCTGTTCGTGCGTAACATCGCTGTATTGCGCTTTAAAGTCAGCAAACCACTGGTTATAACGTGCCTCAAGTGTTGCTAGTTCTTGGCTGTTTTCAAGTAAGCGTTGCTCCACATTTTTAAGCGTTATAGCGTGTTCATCTCGTTGTTTTATAGCGTCGTCATAGGCTTTTTGACTCGCTTGAACCTGCGATTGCTTTTGCTCTTGCTCACTTGTGAGTTTTGCTTGATAGTCGTCTGCGCTTATTTGCTCGTTATTAAATAAAGCTAAGCGCTCACTTTGTACCGCGTCTAATAGCGCTTTAGCTTTTACAAACTCTTCATTAAGTGCTTTTAACGATTGCTCGTTTTTACTAACAAGCGGGCTAAGCTGCTTTATTTGCTCATTAGCTGTGTCTTGGCGCTTTTGGCTTTGCTCAAGTTGCGTTTGAGTTTGCTGATACTGCGTAACCTGCTTGTTCAGCTCGGTAAGTTCAAGCGTATTGGCTTGTAATTGCTGCCAAAAATCACTGTTTTCAAATTGATTATTGAGCGTTGTACCCAGCTCGTTAATTTGCGCACTTAGCTCGCTATGCTTACTCGTTAACTGGTTTTGCTGGTGTGTAAGCTCAAGGTGTTTATTACTCAACTGCTGCTGTACTTGCTGCTCTGCTTTAAGTGCTGCTTGTAGCTCATTTACTTTGGTTTGCAGTGTACGTTGGCGTTTTTGTTGCTCAAAGTATTGCGCTTTTTGCTGCGTTAATTGCTTATAAGTTACTTCAAGCTGATCAGGCGTTAAGTCGTTAAGCTCATTACGTGCGCCTTGCATGGTATTTTTAATGTCGAGCTGTTTGGCTTTTGCTGTTTGTATTATTTGCTCAAGTTGTCCGTGTTCAGCAGTTAACACAGCATGTTGAGTTTGGTGCTTATGCAGCTCGCTTTGTGCATGGTCAAATTGCTTTTTAGCTATATTAAAAGCATTTTCAAAATCAATAATTAAGTTATTTAATTGCTGATTTTGATTTACCGCATACGGGTGATCCGTTGCGCCGCACACTAAACAAGGCTCATTAGGGCGAAGCTCAGTGCGTAAATGCTCTACGTTTTCGCTGGCTCTTAAACGCGCTTGGTTAAGTGCGTACTCGCTGCCTTTAAGTGCTTGCTCGCTAGTTATTAAATGCTGATTAAGTAAAGCATGGGCTTGCTGGCTTTCATTTAGCTGCTGATTGAGCACTTGCTGGCGTTGAGTGCTTTGTTTTAGTTCTGCGTTAAATTGCTTATAGCGCTCTCGCTGCTCTTTTAAGTAATCAATACTTTTTAACTGCGCGTCGCAGTGCTCTGCATTAAATTCATTAAGCTGAGTATTTAAAACCTGCAAAGCTGACTGCTCGCTCGTAAGTAACGCCTCGCACTGCTGCACTTTATTATTTTGTGTATTTAAAAGATCGCTCTGACCTGCAAGCTCGGTATTAAGAGTTTGGCTTTGTGCAAGGTTTGCAGTTAATTGCTGTTGTGCATTTAAGTAGGTATTAAAGCTTTGCTGATAGTAGCTCCAGTCTTTTGCTAAAACGTGCAGCTGTGCATGCTCATTAAGCCATTGCTGGCTTTTAGTTGAGTCGGTATTAGCGAGTTCTAGCTCGTTATTGCTTTGTTTAAGCTGCTGTGTGAGTTCATCAAGTTGAGTTTGCTCTTTGGTTATTTGCGACTCTGTGCCTTTTACAGCTTGAGTTTGCAAGGCAATGCTGCTGTCGAGCTCTCTCGCTTTTGCTATAACGGGCGCTGCATTTTGTTTTTGCTCATTGGCGTTATTAAGTAGCTCAGTATGCTTAGCAAGCGCGGTATTACGCTCGTTAATTACCGCTAAATGATCAACACTTTTAAGTGATGTTATTTGCTGCTCTAACGCCGTATTTTGATCGGTTAATTGAGTAAAACGGCTGCGGTTATCTTTTATTTCAAGCGCCTGCTTGGCTTGTTTTGCCTGCTCGCTTTGTGAGGTAATACTTTCAAGCGCTGAGCTTGCTTGTTGCTGGGTTTGCTGTGCCTGCAGTAAGCTTTGCTCAAGCACTGTAGCTTGCTGATACCAGTTAAGTGCTTTTTCGGTTTTGGTCAGCTCTTTTTTAGTGTGTTCGGTTTGCGCTTTTAAATCGGTTAACTTGGTTTGTTGTAGCTCAAGTTCTTCTGGTGTTAATAAGGTATAGCTTTCAAGGCCTGCTTTAAGCGCTTCAAGCTTTGCTACTTGCTCTTTATAGCGCTCAAAAATACGCACGCCAATACGGCTAAATTTATCGGTGCCTGTTAAACACTCTAAAAGTTGTGCTCGCTCATCGCCAGTGGCTTTTAAAAATGCAGCAAACTCATGTTGCGCTAAAAGTACGGCACGGGAGAACTGCTCAAAGTTAAGCCCTATTTTGCTCTCAACTTCTTTTATTGTGTGGCTTTTGTCAGCTATTAAAGTTTCGTCTGGCAGGGTAATTAATGTGTGCTCTGCTACTTTAAGTTTGCCTGTTACTTTTTTATGGGTGCGTGAAATTGTATAGCGCGCACGATAAAGCTGTTTATCTTGTCCTAAAAAGTCGACCTCGGCGTAGCCTTCCCATGTGCCTCTGCGTAGCAAGTTTCGCGCATCATTAAGCTTAATGCTGTCGCCGTTAAACTCAATTAAGTTACCTTTATCGCCGCGCAGCCTCGCTGTTTTTGTATAAAGGGCTAAACAAATAGCATCTAAGAAGGTACTTTTACCAGCACCGGTATCGCCTGTTATCGCAAATAAGCCTGCATCTTTTAATGGGGCTTTAGTAAAATCTATTTCAGCGTCAACTATTGAGGCTAAATTATGAATACGAACTGCGGTTATTTTCATAGTTGTTCTTGCTCCGTAAGCTCGTTTATCACATCACTTAAAAGTGCTTTTAGCTCATCGGGTACGCTTTGCCCTGCCATGTCTTTATCGTTTGCGAATGCTTGTTCTAATAGGTTTAGTGGGTTGAGCATTTCAACTTCGCTTAAATCTTCAAATACGGTGTTGTCGTCATTTTGCGCTGATTGCTCACGTACACGTTCAATACCACAAAATTTAATATGCTTGCCTTCAAGTGCTTGTTCTATTTGTTCTCTGAAGGTGGTGTCGGTATCGCTTGATTTAAGCTTTACACGTAAATAAGGCGCTATTATATTTTGTGCGGTGTCGAGCGCTTTAATTTGCTCGCATAGTTCGCTTAATGGTACACACTCCCCTTTTGGTAAAATAATCACATCGGCAGAGCGTGGAATGTAAAGGGGGTTTACAGTTGTACTAATATGTTGTTTTTCATCAATAATAAACTCAACAACATTTACTTGGTGCGTGTAGTTACGCTCTGAAAACGACATAGGGATAGGTGTGCCGCTGTAGCGAATAATATCGCTTTTAGCGACTTGTTGCGCTTTGTGTAAATGCCCAAGGGCAACATAGTTGGCTTGTTTACCAAATACATTGGCTGAAATAGACTCCTCACCACCTATCACTAAGTTACGCTCAGAATCACTTGAGATATCCCCGCCTTTTGCGTGTAAATGTCCCATAACTATTAATGGTGAGTTTTGCTCGTTTATATTAGTAGCTTGTTCTAGTGCAAGCTCGTAAGCTTTTGCAACGCCTTGAGCATAACTAGGGCCGCTTTCGGTTTGGCTAAGTAAACTTACATCGCTTGCACGTAAAAATGGCATAGCGACGATTACAGCGCGTTTACCATTGGTATTTATGGTAATAACAGTTTCATCGGGTGTTGCGACATCAAAGCGCCCTACTACGTGAGTATCAAACTGTGCAAGTAATGGCTGAGCTGCCAAAATACGATTTGCAGAGTCGTGGTTACCCGCAATAATCACTACATGTAATAATGGGCATGCTTTTTTGGCGTCTTTAATAAATTGATAAAGCTGATTTTCGGCGCTAGCACTTGGAGTCGCTGTATGATAAATGTCGCCAGCAACTAGAAGTAAGTCTATTTGTTGTTCAACAAGAGTGGCTAATAACCATGTAAAAAAGGCTTGATGTTCAACACGGCGATCGTGTTCGTAAAATTGTTGGCCAAGGTGCCAATCTGAGGTGTGGAGGACTTTCATGTCGCGCTCTTAATAAAACCGTAAGAGCGCCAATATACCCAAGGCTGTTAAAGATGCAAGCCTAAGCCGTGCATTACCTTAGGTTAAACTGGACCAAGCTGAAAAAACAACCGGTAATGCTAAAAGTGCCATTAATAATGGAATTTTTAACGTTTTAGTTTGTTTTGCGTGTAGCGCCTTTAATGCATTAGTTTCGTTGCACGCTGCTACTTTATCGATATAAAAATAACCCGAATCGAGATACTGCTTACAGTTATTCTCACTTGCTGGAATCGCAATTAGTTCTTGTTGTTTTTTTAGGATGTAAAAATCCATAAGCCCACCGCATTTCTTGCTAGTAATCGATATTAATTTGAGGATAAATGTGACGAATTTATTTTCCTCAAATAAAAAGGTTGGCGATTTTAAATATAAACTGCACTAAAGATCAACCTAAAATTGAACTATTTATCATTTATCGTAAAAATAGCGAATATTAAGGAAGTTCGGCAATATTTGAGCCAATAATTCAGCTGTTTTCACTGTATTTTTGTTCAGTAGAGTGGGCTTTTAGCTCATTTTACTTATTGCAAATTTGAGGCATTTATACATAGGATTATTGGTTTACCTGATAATGCTAAAGCAATACTTATTTAGCAAAGTAGGTAAAGTTAATGTGCTTTTTCCAAGCTCTAAAACTTGTATTTAATAGCTCAAAACCATTATTAAATCCCACTTTTGTAAACCCCCTTTACAGTTATTATTTATTCGTATTTTGTTACAAAATAATTGTACTTTTCAATCTAATAAACTAAGTGAACATCACCCTAAAAATACGGTACTTGGTCGCTAATTTATTGAAGCTAACTGGTATATTTGTCAAAGTATGCTCACAAAATTATATTAGGACTAACAATGAAAAAAATAGGTCTTACGCTAAGTGCTTTTGTATTGCCTTTGGCAATATCTAGTGCGGTTATGGCGTCTTCGGTTGAGCAAACAAAAGGTTCTTTTGTTGATAAATTTCGTCAATTAGACGAAGCGCTTCCTACACCCAACGTTTATCGTAGTGCCGCTGGCGAACCAGGTGAAAAATACTGGCAGCAACGTGTAAACTACGATATTGATGTAAAGCTAGATGAAAAAAAGCACCGTATTACCGGTAGCCAAAGCATTGAATATAAAAATAACTCTCCGCATACACTTAAATATTTATGGTTACAGTTAGATCAAAATATTTTTAAAAGTGATTCTATTGCCGAAACAACTAAAACGTTTAAAAGCACTTTAGAAAGTCTACCAGCTCAAAAGCCTGCTAAATTAAGTTTAGGTGACTTACGCCGTCAGCAATTTATGAGCGACAACGAACTGGGTTATACAATCAGTGGCGTAAAGGATGACGATGGTAAAGAGCTACGCGTAACTGTAGTTGATACTTTAATGCGCATTGATTTAAACGAGCCATTAAAACCAGGTAAAGAAGTAGAATTTAGCATGAACTTTGCCTTCAACATTGTTGAAGAAGATGCTTTAGGTGCACGTTCTGGTTACGAGCACTTTGAAGAAGATGGCAACGACATATTCTTAATTGCTCAGTGGTTCCCTCGCTTAGCGGCTTATACCGATTACGAAGCATGGACAAACAAGCCATTTTTAGGCTCTGGTGAGTTTACGCTTGAGTTTGGTGATTACGATGTTGAGATTACCGTTCCTGCGGATCACATTGTATCGGCAACAGGTAAGCTTGATAACGCGAGTAAAGTACTTACAAGTACTCAGCGCAAACGTTTAAAGCAAGCTGAAACATCTAAGCGTCCTGTGTTTATTGTTAACGCAGAAGAAGCGCTAGAAAACGAAAAAGAAGGCACCGACAAAACTAAAACGTGGCACTTTAAAGCGCAAAACGTACGTGACTTTGCCTGGGCGTCGTCTCGTAAGTTTATGTGGGATGCAAAGGGTTATCAGCAAGGTGGTGACGTTCAGCCTTTAGTTATGGCAATGTCGTTCTTCCCTAAAGAAGGTGGTGACTTATGGAAAAAGTACTCAACTGAAGCGGTAGTACACACAATGGAAGTGTACTCTAAGTATTCTTTTGATTACCCGTACCCAACTGCACAGTCGGTTAATGGCCCCGTTGGTGGTATGGAATACCCAATGATCACCTTTAACGGTCCGCGTACTAAGTTACAAGATGACGGTACTCGTACTTATTCTCAGGCTGAAAAGCGCTTTTTACTTGGCGTAGTTATTCATGAAGTTGGTCATATTTACTTTCCGATGATTGTGAACTCAGATGAGCGCCAATGGACGTGGATGGATGAAGGCTTAAACAGCTTTTTAGATGGTGTTGCTGGTCGTGAATGGGATCCTACTATTCCTTGGGGTGTTGAGCCTCGCGATATAGTGAGCTACATGAAGTCAGAAGTCCAAGTACCAATTATGACTCAGTCAGACAGCGTATTACGTTTAGGCCCTAATGCTTATACTAAACCTGCCGCAGCCCTTAATATTTTACGTGAAGTAATTTTAGGCCGTGACTTATTCGACTTTGCATTTAAAGAGTATGCTCAGCGCTGGAAATACAAGCGCCCTACCCCAGCTGATTTTTTCCGCACAATGGAAGAAGCTTCTGGTGTTGATTTAGATTGGTTTTGGCGTGGCTGGTTTTACACCACAGACCATGTTGATATCTCTTTAGATAAAGTATATCAACTACGTTTAGACACTAAAAACCCTGATATTGATTATAGCCGTTTACGTGATATTGAAGCAGATAAGCCTACGTCATTATTTGTTGAGCGTAACCGCGCCGAAGGTAAAAAAACATGGGTTGAGCAAAACCCTGATGTTACCGATTTTTATGACGAAAACGACCGTTTTACTGTAACCAATAAAGAACGTAACTCGTACAATAAGTTTTTGAAAGGCTTAGAGCCGTGGGAGCGTAAAACGCTTGAGCGTGCTTTAGAAGAAGATAAAAACTATTACGTTATGGAATTTTCAAACCTTGGTGGTTTGGTAATGCCTATTTTATTAGAGCTAACATATGAAGATGGCACGACTGAAGAGCGTTATATTCCTGCTGAAATTTGGCGTCGTAATTATAAAAACGTTCAAAAGCTGATTGTTACCGATAAAAACAAACCGCTTGTATCAGTTACTGTTGACCCAGGCTGGGAAACAGCTGACGTAGATGTTGAAAACAATAACTACCCTCGTCGTATTATTCCTTCACGTATTGAAGTGTTTAAAAAGGAAAAGAGTAAAGCTAAAGTAAGTCGCGATATCATGCAAGATATTAAAACAGAGCTTAAAACTGATGAGAAGAAAGACGAAAAAGATAACGGTGAGGAGCCGCAATAATGCGCTTTTTGCTTATTATTGTTTGCCTTTTAGTTGCTGCGCCGAGTATGGCGCATCAACTAAAATCGTCAGTTACAACCGTGCTTTTTAATAAACGAACGCATAATATTGAGTTAATGCATCGCTTTTATTTACATGATACCGAACACGCCGTAGGAACATTGTTTGAAGGCAAAATCGATATTATTAGTAATAAAGCCGATCAGCAACGTTTTGCTAAGTATGTTGAATCGCATGTTGCTCTACAAACGTTAAGTGGTGAACCTTTACCACTTAACTTTGTGGGAGCACAAGTTGATGGTAAGTTTTTTTGGGTTTACCAAGAAGCACCAATTCCTGAAAACATTGAAGGAATTAAAATGAGCAATGGCGCGCTTCGTGATTTATGGCCATCTCAGGTAAATATGGTAAACGTTGAGGGCAAAGGTAAGATTAAAACTTTAAACTTTGCACAAGATGATACTTGGCTCGAAGCCCGCTTTGAGCAAAATTAACAGTTAAAACTTCCCCAACCAACGCGCACTGCAGTTAATGTGCGCGTTTTCTTTATACGTTTAAACTGCGTTCATTTTTGATCTGGTATATGTAAATTTACGTAAAAACTGGTAGTTCAATTTGTATATTTACCATTTTTTGCGCATGCTACAACTACCAATTATATTTACTGTATTATCAATAGATTGATAGCAGTGCAAATAAATAATTTAAATATAGTTAGTTTCATTTATCCTTTTAGCTATAACTGGCTTGGGCATAAGCAGTAGAGAATTTTATGTTTAAATTTTATTTAGTAATAACTAAATTCAGGGAATGATATGACTACTCAGGTTGAGGCTATTTTTGGAGTAATTTTTGATTTAGATGGAACATTAGTTTCATCCGAACTAGATTTTACATTAATTAAAGCCCAAATAGGTTGCCCTTGCGAGCAAGACTTGCTTGATTACATTGCTCAGTTGCCCTCACCGTATATGCGTGAAGAGGCAATGAATATAGTTCACCAACACGAATTAATAGACGCACAACATGCCAGTATTTTACCCGGCGTGAGTGAAGCTATTAATGCTTTAAAGTCTAAAAATATACCGATGGCAATTGTTACTCGCAATTTTGATAAAGCGGCTGCAATTAAATTACAAAATAACCCACTTCCTATTAGTACTGTTTTAACAAGAAGCGATGCACCTGCAAAACCAGATCCCAGCGCTTTAAATGCTATTGCTACACTTTGGAACATTAATGCTAGAAACTTACTTTATGTAGGCGATTACCTTTATGATATTCAAGCTGCGCATAATGCAAATATGCGTGCATGTTTATACGCTCCAGAGTTAACGCCAGCTTACGCCGATCAGGCCGATTACGTTTTACATGACTTTGCTGACTTAGTGACATTAGTTGAGAGTTATTCTGAAAAAATAGAGTTATGTTAAATAGCATGTCATTTAATTTATTCTGAAATGAGTATGTAGTTATAAAAGTTTTTATTAATCAAGTTTTGCCCATTGCGGAGCTAGCCCAATACGTTTTGAATTGGTAAAATACCGCAAAACGTAACGTATTCATTAGGGGCACAAAATGGGCAGAGCATTTGTAGTTCGTCAAAGTTCTATGATCAAAACAGCCAATGCAAAAACAAAAGTAAACTCAAAGTACGGCAAAGAGATTTACGTTGCAGCAAAAAGTGGTGATCCCGATCCCGAAGTAAACCAAACACTTCGCCGTCTAATCGAAAAAGCTAAAAAAGACCAAGTACCCGCACACGTTATCGAAAAAGCAATTGAAAAAGCAGCCGGTGGCGCAGGAGAAGATTACTCTGTTGCCCGTTATGAAGGCTATGGCCCTGGTAACTGCATGGTTATTGTTGACTGTTTAACTGATAATCCAAACCGTACTATCAAAGATGTACGTTTACCATTTACTAAAACAGACTCAAAAATTGGTACTCCTGGCTGTGTAGCGCATATGTTTGATCATTATGCGGTACTTGGCTTTGCAGGCGATGACGATGAAGTCGTATTAGAAGCATTAATGATGGCTGATGTTGATGTAAGCGATGTTGAAGCCGAGGACGGTAAAATATCGGTATTTGCACCGCCAACAGAATACTTTAAAGCTAAAACTGCCCTTGAAGACGCATTTGAAGGCATTAACTTTGAAGTAGATGAAATTACGTTTATCCCTCAAGTTAATATTGAAATTGAAGACGAAGAAGTTATTGCTAACTTTGATAAGTTTATAAATATGCTTGAAGATTGTGACGATGTACAAAATATTTATCACAATGCCATTGTAAAAAATTAAACGTAAAAGTTTAAAAGCTTTAAAAAGCGTGTTTTGTGTATGCAAAACACGCTTTTTTACGTTTGAATAAATGTTAGATATTCATGTGTATTATGCTTATTTGAATATATATTTTTAAAATGCCTTAAAAGTGCTGTTATTCTAATTTTAGGCGATAAAAAACCAGCTTAAAAGCTGGTTTAGTACTTAATTTTAACTTTGATTAAGCAGTTAAAGCGTATTCGACTTTTGTGCTTTATATTTTATACGGTAGCTATGTAGTAGTGGTTCAGTGTAACCACTAGGTTGCGTTACACCCTCTAAAACCAGCGCAGTAGCGGCTTGAAACGCAATGCTGTTATTAAGGGTTTCTTCGCTTGTTGCCATGGGTGTATACGCAGTGTCATGCTCGTTTTGGCCATCAACCACTTTTGCCATTTTAGCCATTGTTGATTTTATTTGCGCTTGTGAGCACACGCCATTTAGCAACCAATTAGCCATATGCTGGCTTGAAATACGCAGTGTGGCTCTGTCTTCCATTAAACCGATATGGTTAATGTCAGGTACTTTTGAGCAACCTACGCCTTGATCAATCCAGCGTACAACGTAACCTAAAATACCTTGTGCGTTATTTTCTAGCTCACTTTGAATATCTTCTTTTGAAAGCGTTTTAGGGTCTGCCATTAGCGGCGGTGTAAGCAGGTCATTAAGGCTCGCAATAGTACGTTTAGCTATACTTTGCTGCTCAGTAAATACGTTTATATCGTGATAATGCATTGCATGCAGGGTAGCGGCTGTAGGGGAGGGCACCCATGCTGTATTAGCGCCTGATTTAGGATGAGCTTGTTTTTGCTCCATCATTAATGCCATTTTATCTGGCATTGGCCACATGCCTTTACCTATTTGTGCTTTATGACTTAAGCCACAAGCAAGGCCAATATCGACGTTGCGATCCTCATAAGCTTGTATCCATGGTTGCTGCTTAATCTGTGCTTTTGGAAGCACAACGCCCGCTTGCATAGAGGTATGAATTTCATCGCCTGTTCTATCTAAAAACCCGGTATTAATAAATACAACACGCCCTTTAGCTGCATAAATACACGCTTTAAGATTTACAGAAGTACGGCGTTCTTCATCCATAATCCCCATTTTAAGCGTGTTTTTAGGTAAGCTTAGCGCTTCCTCTACTAAGCTAAATAAAGTGTTAGTAAATGCTACCTCTTCAGGGCCATGCATTTTGGGTTTTACTATATTAATACTTTGCGCGCTTGAATTTTTTATACCTGTTTTTTTATTTAGGTCGTGCAGGGCAGCAGTGGCTGTAAACATCGCATCCATAATGCCTTCAAACACCGGTTGATTAAACACATCGGTAATAGCAGGGTTCGTCATTAAATGGCCAACGTTTCTTACAAACATCATGCTACGGCCTTTTAAAGTAACGGTGCCGCCATCAAGTGCGGTGTATGTTTTATCACTTTGCAGAGTACGCTCAACAGTTTTATCGCCTTTTTTAAACGATTCAACTAAGTTACCTTGCATCAACCCAAGCCAATTTTTATAAACTTGTACTTTATCTTCTGCATCTACCGCAGCTACTGAATCTTCACAATCCATAATGGTGGTAAGAGCGGCCTCTAGCACTACATCTTTTAAACCAGCCTTATCAGCTTGGCCAATAATGTGGTGGTGATCGATATGTAGCTCTATGTGTAAATCATTGTTTTTTAATAACACTACAGTTGGGTTTTGTGCTTCTCCTTGATAGCCAATAAGCTGAGATGGGTTAGCTAATGTGGTTTGAGAGCTGTCACGCAAGGTTATTAAAAGTGCGCCATCTACTACTGAGTAATTCGTGCTTTCTATATGGGAGCCATTGGTCAGCGGCAATGCTTTATCTAAAAACTGGCGAGCGTAGGCCATTACCTTAAAACCACGAACAGGGTTGTAGGTATTACCTTTTTCAGCCCCGTCATCTTCGCTTAACACATCAGTACCGTATAAAGCGTCGTATAACGAGCCCCAGCGAGCGTTAGCGGCATTAAGTGCAAAGCGTGCATTACTTACAGGCACAACCAACTGAGGCCCTGCTGTAAGGGCCACTTCGGGCTCTACATTTTGGGTTTCAATTTCAAAGTTGGCAGGCTCTTTTACTAAGTAACCAATATCTTGCAAAAAGGCTTGGTATTTAGCGCTATCCCAGGTTTTATTAGCAAGATGGTAGTCGTCTATTTGCTGTTGAAGCAGCTCTCGCTTTTCAAGCAGTGCCTTATTAATAGGGGTAAGTGTTTGAACGATATGTGCAAAACTTTGCCAAAATTGTGACTCACTTAGGTGAGTGCCTGGTAGCAATTGATTTTTAACAAAATCAGCGAGTTGTGTGTCTACGCTGAGTCCTGAATGTGTGAGAGTGTGGGACATAGTTGCCTTCCTTTAAACGGTCGCGATGTTGTTGTGTGCTTATGCGTAAGGCAACAATAACTCAAAAAGGCAATGTTGAGTGCTTTTTAGCCATTCACAAAATGTATAGCCACAATAACAACTATAAATTTACTAAATCTAGAAAAGGAGCCTAATGTTGAATTAAGCGAAACGGAGCACACACTCCTAGCCACTCTCACAACATTAAAATAATTTATACCAATCTGCTTATATATGGGGTCTATTTAACGTTAAGAAAATTACGCTAGAGCTAGGCAAAAATTTTTGTATCTAGTTATTCTAAATAAAAAATTTTTAACGACGTTATAGTGCAATTTAATTCGTTAAATTGATCAAAGATTTATGCAGGTTGGTATTACACACTCGTTCGAAGGATTTTATTATGACAACATATCAACGCGAAACCGACACACTCTCTACTCTTTGCCAAACACAAGGCAGCGCATGGAAAGCTATTAACCCTGAATACGCAAGCCGCATGCGTTTACAAAACCGTTTTCGTACAGGAATTGAAATTGCGCAATACACAGCAGACGTAATGCGTGAAGATATGGCTGCATATGACGCCGACACAAGCCAATACACGCAATCTTTAGGGTGTTGGCATGGCTTTACTGCCCAACAAATGATGATGGCTATTAAGCGCCATCAAAAAACAACTAAACGCAGCTATGTATACTTAAGTGGCTGGATGGTTGCAGCGCTTCGCTCTGCATTTGGTCCGCTGCCAGATCAGAGCATGCATGAAAAAACATCGGTACCTGCACTAATTGAAGAAATTTACACGTTTTTAAAGCAAGCAGATGCACGAGAACTAGACCACTTGTTTAACGACCTAGATGAAGCAAAAGCGAACGGCGGCGATGTTCAAGCTGTTATTGATAAAATAGACAACTTTGAAACCCATGTTGTGCCAATTATTGCTGATATTGATGCCGGTTTTGGTAACGAAGAAGCAACTTACTTACTGGCTAAAAAAATGATTGAAGCCGGTGCATGTGCCATTCAAATAGAAAACCAAGTATCTGACGCCAAACAATGTGGTCACCAAGCGGGTAAAGTGACCGTTCCACACGAAGACTTTTTAGCAAAAATTAACGCAGTACGTTACGCCTTTTTAGAGCTAGGTATTGATAACGGCATTATTGTGGCACGTACAGATTCATTAGGCGCCAGCCTTACTCAAAAAGTACCTGTGTCGCAAACACCTGGTGACTTAGCAAGCCAATACAATGCATTTTTAGAAACTACGCCAATTAACGGTGTTGATGATTTAAATGAAGGTGATACGGCAATGAAAATTAATGGCCAGTTATGTAAACCAACTCGCCTAGATAACGGTTTATACCAGTTCCGCGAAGGCACTGAAAAAGACCGCGTTGTATTAGATTGTATTACTAGCTTGCAGTCGGGCGCTGATTTACTGTGGATTGAAACAGAAAAACCACATGTTAAACAAATTGCAGAACTGGTGAATCGTGTAAAAGAACACGTGCCAAATGCAAAACTGGTATACAACAACTCGCCTTCGTTTAACTGGACGCTTAAGTTTCGTGAGCAAGTGTATCAAGAGTGGGAAGAAGCAGGCCGTGACCTTAGTGCTTACCCAAGCCTTGGCGATAATAAAGGCCTTATGGCACCAGAAATGGATGCAACAGAGCTTGCACAAGCAGCCGATTTACTAGTGCAAAACTTCCAGCGCGATGGCGCACGTGAAGCAGGTATTTTCCATCACTTAATTACTCTGCCTACGTACCATACAGCTGCGCTAAGCACTGATATTTTATCAGAAGGTTACTTTGGCGATATGGGTATGCTGGCTTATGTACGTGATGTACAACGCCAAGAAATTCGCCGTGAGCAAGCTTCAGTTAAACACCAAGACCTAGCAGGGTCTAACATGGGCGATACACACAAAGAATACTTCTCTGGTGATAACGCGCTAAAAGCCGGTGGTGAAGACAACACCATGAACCAGTTTTAATTCCTAACTAGATAGTGTTACTCAAGGGCCAATAGGCCCTTTTTTATTGTTTTAAACAAAGTTAGAACATTGAAGCATAGTTACAGATCAGACTTTAACTAGGGCGTGTTGATCTTTGTGGATTGAAATTTGTTCAAACTAGGGGCGATTAAATCGCGGCGCGAGGTTTGTAACCTAGTGGGCTAAGTAAAAACCGAGCAAAGCTTCCGCGTCCTGCTCACGCCCCTTACCTACATCCATGTAGGCAACAAAGAGTTTATCGTCCCTAGAAAGAACCCAAAGGGCAGCGCATGTTTGGTATTTATGCTACGTTATCGCCTATTCATGGGGAATAACCACACTACATAAGCTCCGCCTTGCCTAAAAACCAAACATACTGCAGCAAATTAACCCACCAAAGTTCAACACGCCCTTGCCAAATCATGTTGGATCACTATTTAACTACCTGAGTGAATTTACAGATCAGAGTTTAACTAACCTTTCATAAAACGGCATATTTGGGGTGATTTTGCTGTAAAAAGCGTTTACAACAACTTTAAAAGGCAGGTAAGTGACTGATTTTTGCTTTAATAGACAAACTTAGCGAATTTATAAACCGATTTTTTACTAACTTCTCCGTGCGATAAAACAAAATTTTACTAACTGAGAGGCTATAAACAGTGACTCAAACCGATTTTTTACCAACTCAAGTTACAAAAAATGCTATAAACCGAAATTTTACTAACTGAAGTTTTAGCTAAGTCCGATATTTAACTGTCACAGAAGTGTAAAGGGGGTTTACAGTTTGAATACTAAGTCGGTAAACATAAAAGCCACTTATTTGAAGTGGCTTTTATTTGAGCTATAAATTTTTATTCAACGTTTATTTAGTGTATTTATCAAACCACCATTGAATATAAGCTACTTTAGTCATTAAGTTTGATGGGCGAGCTGTAATACCATGCGATGCATTAGGAATGCGCACCATTGCAGTATCAACGCCTTGTAGTTTTAATGCCTGATAAAACTGTTCAGTTTCTGAAATTGGTGTACGGTAGTCAGATTCCCCAGTGAGCAACATAGTAGGAGTTTTAACGTTTCCAACATAACTAATAGGCGAGCGTTTCATGTAATGCTCAATGTGATCCCATGGTTTTCCTGGAAACCAGTAATCAGCAAAAAACGGGTAAAAATCGGCAGTTAGTACAAAACTGATCCAATTAATAACCGGTTTGGCAACTACAGCCGCAGCAAAGCGATCTGTATGACCCACAATCCAAGCTGTTAGCACGCCGCCGCCAGAACCACCGGTTACAAACAATTTAGACTCGTCGATAAAGCCTTTCGCTATTAGCGCATCAACGCCCGTCATTAAGTCGTCAAAATCGTTACTTGGGTAATTGTGATGAATAGTTTGTGCAAACTCTTTACCGTATGAATCACTACCACGTGGGTTCATGTATAAAACGACATTACCTTTGGCTGCAAACAGCTGAATTTCAGCGCTAAAGTGCGGGCCATAATTAGCGACAGGGCCGCCGTGAATTTCTAGTATTAGCGGGTATTTTTTGCTGCTATCAAATTCTGGCGGGTAGACAATCCACCCCTGAATAGGAAGCTCATCGTGGCTTGATTTAACCCAAATTTCTTCCACTTTAGCCAAAGTTTTGTCGCCCAGTGCATCTGCATTAAGGGTAGTTAAACGCTGCGCTTTACCGCGTTTAATTGTTGCTATATCAGCAGGGCGCTGAGTATCGGCAAGGGTAAAGGCTACCTCACCATCTTCGCTTACATCAAAGTCGCCACCGGAATAAGGGCGACCAAAGGCAACGCTGCCAATTTGGGTTGTTATTATTTTACGCTTGCCACTGCGTGGTTGATAGGCGAGGGCGGTTTGGCCTTTATCAGCGTAACTAAAGTACACACCTTTTGAATTGGCACTCCATTTTATTTGACCTACGCTACGATCAAAGTTTGGCGTTAAGCTAGTTGTGTTACCTGTTTTTAAATCACGAATATAAAGCTGAGCGTTTTCGTAGTTAGTGCGTTTATCATCGTAACCTGTGTACACTAAGTAACGACCATCGGGCGATACTTTAGGCTGCTCATCAGGACCATTTCGATCAGTAATTTCAGTTATATTTTGTGTGGCTAACTCGAGTTTATAAATTTCACTATTTGTGGGTTTTAGCTGGTTGTTTGTGTGCCTGTTCGCAGAAAAATAAAGTGATTTACCGTCTTTACTAAAACTTACATCGCCCGCGTTATCAAATTCATCATCAGTGAGTTGTTTAGCATTACCACCGTTAGCATCTATGGTAAATAGCTGACTAAAACCTTTTTGTGTGTACCCGCCACCATCTGAACGGTAATACACATCATCAATAAATTTGGCGGGCTCTGCCCAGGTTGCGCCTTTTGGTTTACCTGGTAAGCTCACTGGCGCTGAATTAGCGCTTGGAACAAACATGCTAAATATTAATTGGTTAGAATCAGGGCTCCATGTAATCGAACGTGGACTACTCGTTAAGTTACTAATTTTTGCCATAGCACCTGTTTTAAGCCATTTAATATATATTTGGCTGCTGCCATCGCGGGTTGATATAAACGCAAGGCGTTCACCATCAGGAGAGAGTACTGGCGAATAATCCATATGTACGCCAGAGGTTAGCGGCTGCATTTGTTTGGTTTTGTAATCAACAGACCAAATATTACCCACTTTGCGATCTGTTTTTATATCCATGCGGTTACGCACAAAATAAACAGTTTTACCGTCTTCGGTTATATCTATTTGATTAGCATATTCTAAATTAAACACGTCTTGCAGTTGTAGTGTATTTGTTTCAGCGTAGGCTAAATTGCTACAGCCTAAAATGAGGCTAAGTGTTATAAGCTTTTTCATTTTTATCCCTGTTGTTACTTTTTTTAATTTGCTAAGTAGTTATATGTTAGGGATTATTAAATTAACAGTGGGATGCGATGAAGCTCTTATTTAAATCTATGAGTTAAAGCTGTAAAGGGGGTTTACAGCTTCTATTTGTGGTTGTGTAAAAGTATTTAGTTAGCTGAGTTACACAGGGCTTTTATGTCTTTTATAAGCGCTATGCCATCAGCGTTGTCGCCATGTACGCATAAGCTATCGGCGTTGAGCGTTAGTTTTTTTCCAGTTCGTGTTGTCACGCTGCCATCGGATAAAAGCTGAGTTACTTGTTTTAGTAATGCAGCTTTGTTGTGAACGCTACCCTCAAGTGTTCGTGACACTAAATGCCCGTCGTCGGTGTACTGCCTATCGGCGAATGCCTCGAGTATTAGATCAACTCCTGAGCTTTTAGCTATTTGAATGTGCTTATTGGCATTTTTAGTCGCTAAAATCATTAGCTTTAAATCTATTGGGTAGCTGGCAATTGCATTTATAACGGTTTGTAATATTTTATCATTTGCCATCATGTCGTTATACAGTGCGCCATGGGGTTTTACATAGCTAAGTGTTAAACCTTGTACTTTTGCCATACCCTCGATAGTGGCTATTTGATAATGCAGGCAATTTGTAAGCTCTTTTTCGCTAAGAACCATTGAGCGCCTACCAAAGCCCTGCTTATCTGGGTAGCTTGGGTGAGCACCAATTTGTACGTTATGTTGCTTGGCAAGAGTGAGCGTGCTTGCCATTACATCGGCGTCACCTGCATGAAACCCACACGCAATGTTAGCCATATCAATATGTGGCATAACGTCATCGTCTAGCCCCATTTTCCACGCGCCAAAGCTTTCGCCTAAATCACAATTGAGTTTCATATTAGTGCGCCTTTTGCGGTTTTATTGTGACAGGTAATACGCCGTTAGCCGGTGCTTCTCCTAGTAACACTTTTGCAAGTGCGGTAAAAGCAGGGCCAGATACAATATCGTTTTTATCTACATCAATATTATATGCATACGATGCAAGTACAGCATTTGCATAATCGCCAAATTTAGCAATGTCGTAAGGTGCTCTTAGGCTTATAAATACAGTGCTTTTGTTTTCTTCTTTTGCCACTTTTAATAATGACTCAAGTGCTTTTGGCTGCTCCGCATTATTAAGTGCAAAATTTGAATCATCTTTTAAATCATCCATACCGCCAATTTCGACCGCACTTTGATTAGGTGTTGCATTACCGGCTATAACTACATCAGCAGCGTGTATTTGTGCTTTTGCGAGTGCTGGGTCGAACCCTTGTAAACTACTACAACTATAGTTAAGTTTTTGCTGGCTGATAGCTTCAATCGCTTGCTGCATTGCCATACATTTACGCGTGTCGGGCATAATAATATGAACATTACTTCCTGCTTTTAAATTAAGTGGCAAAGTACTGTTATTATTTTTAACCTGCGTTATTGCCTCTACAGCAAGCTGCGCTTCTATTTCGCGATGTGCTGCACTGCCAATTGTTTGCTTTGCATTTATGAGCGCGGTAATAGGGTCAAAATTAGTGCTTAATCTAAATTTATTTTTAAGTGCAATTATACGCTGTGCCGATTGTGCTATTTCTTGCTCATCAAGTTGGTTTGATTTAACCGCTGCAACAAGATCTTTAATAAGATCATCGAGTTTATTTAAATCATCTGGTGTTCTAATTTCAATAGGCATTAGGGCAATGTCAGCTCCAGCGGCAAATGTATTTATTACCGCTTGAGTTGGTGTGAAGAAGTTACTAATACCAGCCATATCAAGCGCATCAGTTACTACAACTCCTTGGTAATTAAGCTCGCCACGTAAAATATCAGTAATGATTGCGCGCGACATTGTTGCCGGTTTTATCATAGTTTTGCCATTAACACTTATAAACGTTGTGCTATCGAGCGCGGGATATTGAATATGCGCCGTCATTATCATTCCTGGGTTTTGCTTGGCGATAATGTGTTTAAACGGTGCTAGGTCTTGCTCGTAAATAACTTCTTTTGCGTGGTTTACTTTAGGCAAACCCGTATGGCTATCTACGTTTGTATCGCCGTGACCCGGAAAGTGCTTTAACGAGGTAATCACGCCATTGCTTTCAAATCCTGCAACCTGTGCGGCGCCCAATTTACTCACTAATGCTGGGTTTTCACCAAACGAACGAACGTTAATAACAGGGTTATCGGGGTTCATGTTTACATCAACCGTGGGCGCGTAGTTTACATTTATACCCAGCGAATTTAGCTCTTTACCTATTACTGTTGCTGTTTTTGTCGCAAAGCTTGTACCGTGTTTTTTGTAGGTTGCGCCAATCGACATATTACCGGTAAATGAGGTGGCAACATCGCGTGGTAAACGCGCTACACGTCCGCCTTCTTGATCTATTGATATAAATAGCGGCAGCTTACTACTGGATTTACTTGCAGCTGTTTGCAATTGGCTATTAAGCGCAATTGTTTGCTCTATCGATTGAGTGTTTTCAGAAAATAAAATTACCCCACCAATATCGTATTTTGCAATAGCGGTAGCGAGCTCATTAGGTAACTCGGTCATTGGAGTTCGGCATTTATTACTTACTCCTTGCTGGCAGAAGTAACGAAAGTCGAGTATTAGCTTTTGCCCAAGTTTTTGTTCAAGAGAAAGCACGGGTTTAGCAAGCGAGGATTGTAATGGCATTAAGCACCCAGATAAAAAAACGATAGACGATACAACATACTTATTTAGCAAAACGCTCTCCAAAGCAAAGGTTTAGTCGTATTTATGTTATGCAAATATTTGTTTAGCTTAACTACTTTTGTAAACAACCGCAAAAGCGATTGTTATAAAAGCATTTAATTAAGTCAGCTAGCCTAACTAATGAACACTTAAATGGGTATAATACTTAACTTCGTATAATACGCGCTGAATATTGTGCTTTAGGATGCAAGCTTTGCTATATAAATTATTACCTGCTTTAAACTTAAGATTTCTTATATTGCTACTCGCATTCTCTGCAGCACTGAGTACATTGGTAGGGAGTTTTTATTCTACCTATCAGGTTCAAAAAGAGTAGTTAACAAATATTTTACTTAACAGATACGCACAATAAAAAAGCTTAAAAGGCCTACCTAAGCAGCTTATGCTAAACCCCATTCACTATATTAGAAACTGATATAGACTTTTTAAAACGTGTTAACGACTTTGTTGGACAGGACAAAGACGAAATAATATCAAGAATCGGCGGTGAAGAGTTTGTCCTAGTGTTACCTAATGAAGATAGCCAAAGCGCTTTTAAAATTGCTGAGCGTTTACGTAAAACAGTAGAATCAACAGAGATGGACACTATCGGCTTTATAACAATTTCTATTGGGATTTCAACTTGGCCTGAGCACAGTAACGACATAGACCAAGTTTACAAATGTGCTGACAAAGCACTTTACCATGCAAAAGAACATGGCCGTAATCAGTGCATTGTTGCTGATATTAGCTAACCACTGCTTAGCTAAGTAATACTTTGCATTGAACTTAAATTGATAAATTCTCTACAAAGAGTGCATGAGTTTATTAAGCCAGCCATCAGCTTTTGATGGTTTGTAAATCATTACTACGTCCTCGCTGTAGCGACTGTTAACCCCCTTTACAGTTAATTTTTTAAGCCCTAAATCATCAATCACGAAATTTGGTAAATATGCCAACGCCAAGCCACTTTGTATCACCTCTATTAATGCACTGTAATCGCTACATCTAAATACAATATTGCGCGGGGCTATTTCATCTTGCCAGCCGTCGGAGCCAATACCTTGTTCAAGGCCGCACAGTGGTGAAAACAACGGGCATGCAAAAGACAACTGTAGTAATTGGTTTTTATTGAGTGTTAAAAAGCCTTTTTGTACTAGCTGATGTGAAGGAGACGCAGCTACACTAAACTCAGTATTAAATACGTCAACCGCCACTAAATTAGTATGTGAGCTGTTGTTTAATGCCTCGCGAGTAACTAGCGCAATATGCGCCGAACCTGATGCAACTTGGCTTATGGCTTCACCTTCAAATACATTATTAATACGCACCGAGCAAGGCAGGTTACTAAGGGGTGTAAGCAGCTTTTTAACGCCACTTTTGAGTAAAATGGCAGGGCCTGCAATAACCGCATTAAATTTATGATTATCGCTTTTAAAACGGCTAGTAAGCTGCTGGTAATTATGAACTAAATCGCTACTGTGCTTAACAAACTCTTTGCCTTTATCATTGAGTACTAAGGTTTTACCTACACGGTTAAACAGCTCCGTGGCTAAGTTTGCCTCAACCTTTTTTAGCGTTTTAGACAGCGCACCTGGGGTAATATTAAAGTGCTTAGCGGTTGTATGCAGATTTTGCGAACCCGCCATATGAATTACTTTTTCAATGTCATCTAAATACATAGCGCCAAACCGTATTAACTAAAAGGAAACAACTAATCACTTATTATCGATTATTTGTATATAAAAATCAGCTTATAGTGGCGCTATATATATTTTTTGAGCACTAACATGAAACACATACTGCTATTTTTTATTTTATTATCGAGTGCAGCGCACGCAAATACACCTCAACACAATTCACACAAAACCCACAGCTATAATGGCTTCCATGGTATGGCGCTTATTTTAGCCGGCGATAAAGTACTTGCCAGCCACATGCCTTTATACGCCCCTCCACACAACTACCAAATAGTGTATGAAGTAACTACGGATGACACCCACTTAAAAACAATCAAAAATATTTTAAATAAAGCAGCAGACGAGCAAGAACAGATCACTATTTTACCAACCAAATTTGACCTAAATTTATTAATAAATAAAAAGACACCCACCTTAAATGTAACTTTATTTAACGGCCATTTTGAACGCGGTGGCAACGCACTTTTTACTACAAAGCTAATCTTTAAAAATCCGCTATATGTTGAAAAAATAACGACTAATCAAGCACAAAAAAATGTGTTTGCATTAATAAAGCTAACAGAGCAGCAAGGTTTAGTAATTCATAAAATACAAAGCAAGCCAAGCTATGACTCGTTAAGCTTAGTACCGCTTACTATGAGTAAATATAACGGGGAATTGAAGTGTGATGCTTCGATAAGCACTGCGCTTAAAAGCAAACTAGAGGCATGTTTTAAAACCGTACCAAGCTATTTAGAAACAAAAGACTTTGCAGTTAATTAATTTATAAAACCAGTGATTTTGGCTTTAAATCGCTGGTTTTATAAAGTGTTACTTTGTTTTTAGTAAATTTTGAGATGACACCCACCGTTAATTTTGTACTTTAGCCATAATGAATTAGGTGGTGCACTTCCAATTAGAATCTAGGAATCAATAAATAAAAAATTAGGTTGGGTGTCATCTTAAAAATAAACTCAACAAACGCTGCAGCTTCATGCACCGTTTGTTGCTATTTAATTTTCTAGGAGCTAATTAAAACTCATAGCTTATTTTGGCTGAAAAGTTACGCCCAGGTTGGGTGTATTGGCTAAAGTCAGCACTTTGCGATTGCCCTGCAATTAGCTCAAAAGGCACATATTCTTTATCGAGCAAGTTAAGTACACCTACATTTAGCTGCCACGCTTGCCATTCGTAGTTTGCGTATAAATCAACAACGCCGTAGCCATGCCCTTGCGTAGTTTTATTACCGTTTGTATCAAGTACTACATCCGATTGCGATTTAGCCAAACGCAACGCGGCGGTCCAGTTAATATTACCCTGTTCTGTACTTAACAATACTGAGCCATTTAACGGGCTAATGCTGGTAAGTGGCTGATCGGTTTCTTTATTTTCACCATCAACGTAAGCCACGTTTGCCTCTAGTAGTATATTTTCAGCTACATACATGGCAATTCCGGCTTCCACACCGCTTATTTGTGTTTCGCTAATATTTTGGTACTGATACAGCGTTTTGTTTACGCCAGGAATGTACGTTGGCTCAACACCCACTACGGCGGTTTCTATAAAGTCATCGTATGCTGCATAAAAAGCACTTAAATTTACGCTAATATCGCTGCTGGCGTATCTTAGCCCAAGCTCAAACGAATCACTGCTTTCAGGGTCTAAATCGGCGTTTGGTAATATTTGATAAAACGGTTCAACGCCGTGGCTTTGATAGGCTTGGTCGTGTGGTGGTATTTTAAAGCCTCGTACGTATTGCCCGTACAACGACAAGTTATCATCCAATTGGTATATAGCACCTAGCTTAGGCGAAAAAGCAGATTCGGTAATATCACCAAGCTGCGCATCGGCGTATAGCTCATCATTTTTAGCCTCTAGGGTGTAGTAATCATATCGCACACCCGCAATAACCGACCACGCGCTATTATTAAACGAAATACTGTCTTGTACATAAGCGCCAATTAAAGAGGTATCAGCCCCCGGGAATGCTTTTTGTTTTTGGTCTGTAAAATCAACAGTGCCATCGGCTAAAATACGGGTTTTAAAGCGTGGCCGGGTGGTGTCGTATAAGTCTATATCAATCCCGTACACCACTTCATGATCGGCACTCTCTGCGTTAAACCCTTTATTGAATACCGCTTTTAAACCTAAAATATTTTGCTCAAAACGATAGTCGTTATAATCGGTGTAGGTGCTTGCGCCACTAATTTGATCGCTTTGTTGCTCGTAACTACTATAAGACACTTGCCCGTACCATTTATCAAACGCAGCTGTAGCTACTTCTGAATGGTAATCGAGCGCCAGTGACCAACTCGTGTCATCTTCTTCGGTTTCTTGAACCGCGGGGGTTATTACTTGCTCAGTTGTTTGGTTAAAGTAATCAAGGGTGTATTTAAGTGTGCGTTTTTCATCAAGCTGTTGCTCAAATTTAACTAATAAAGCATCCGACTTAGCATCATAACCGGGTAAGTTTTCGTCATAGTTTTGTACTTCTTCGCTATCGCGGTGGCTATACACGGCACTTACTGCAAAGTCGCCTAAGTCTTTTGCCGCAGTAATATCGGCGGCAACTTGATTACTTTGACCTTGATACCCAAGCGCCATTTTTACAAAGCTGCTGTTATTTTTTAAATAATCACTAGGATCTTTAGTGGTTATAACCACAATGCCACCAAGTGCATCAGAGCCATATAATGACGATGCAGCACCTTTGGCTACTTCTACTTGTTTTACACCTGCTACGTCAAAATAATTACGGCCAACTAAATAGCCCCCTCCACCTGCATAACCATCGTTGGTGCGTCGGCCATCTTTTATAAATACAACCCGGTTACCGCCAACACCACGTACAGTAAGTGTTTGCGCACCTGCGCCACTGCCAGGGGTTGCAATGCTTGAATCGTATTTAAACATGGTTTGTAAATCTACTGCTAGCTGGCGCTCTATGTCTTGCTCGGTAATAACAGTGACTGAGCCAGTTACATCTTTAAGCTTTTGCTCAAAGCGCGAGCCACTCACAACAATATGATCGTCAATTATGTTTTCGGCAATGGCCGTGCCCGAGCCAAGTAATAAGGTTGCTATAGCAGTAAATTTAAATGCAGAGGGGTTCATTTTAACTCCAAATGATAATAGTTATTATTTATAGCGAAGATGTTACAACTAAGTCAAAATAAGATCAATTAATTATGATAATCATTTTCATTTAGATTTAATTGATTATAATATCCAAAAATAAAAACCGGAGTATGTAATGAAATACCTATTAATAGTATTTGCTTTAATGGCCCAACCTGCACTTGCACAAGAGCGCGTTATTAGCGCGGGTGGCACCCTAACTGAAATAATTTATGCGCTAGGCAAACAAAATGCCCTTGTAGCGGTTGATCAATCTAGCATGTACCCGCACCAAGCCACGCAGTTACCGCAGGTGGGTTATTATCGCGATTTAGCAGCAGAAGGCGTACTTTCTATGCGCCCAACCACCTTATTAGCGCTTGAAGGGGCAGGGCGAAGCCAAGCACTTAAGCAAATTGAGGCAACAGGGGTTAAGCTCATTCATTATAAAAAGCCTACTTCTGTTAACGAGCTACTTGCGCTAATTAAACGCTTGGGTGACGATTTAAACGCCCAGCAAAAAGCACAGTCACTTATTACTCAAATTAAAAAATCGCTGCCCAAAAAGGCAAAACAGCAAACGCACAGTGCGCTATTTTTACTCTCAGCTAATGAGCGCGGGCTTGTTGCCGCAGGGCAAGAAACCGTGCCTAATTTATTATTTAGCTATGCAGGTATTACTAATATAGGCGCTACGCATTCAGGCTTTAAAGCAATTAACACTGAGGTGCTGGCTGTAAATCAGCCCGACTTTTTAGTCGCCCCAGCCCATGTTGTACACAGCCTTGGCGGTAAGCAGGCTTTTTGTGAACAACCTACATTACGCTTATTAAAAGCGGCGCAAAGCTGTAACTTACTTGTAATGGATAGCCTACTTTCGCTTGGCATGTCGCCACGTATTGCCACAGCAATTAATGAGCTTAACGAGTACAAAGCCCACTTATGAACACCCTAACATTGAGCCGTTTTAAGCCTGTAACACTTAGCCAAACCCATAAATGGATGCTATTAGCCTCTGTGTGTATTTTTGCTTTGGCGCTACTTAGCATAGGGTATGGGCCAGCAGGGTGGGATTGGCGTTTAGCCATTGCTTGGCTTGCGCCCGAGCGCTTTAATCAGTTTGATGCGCTGCAAATAAATGTCGTAATGCAAATACGTTTGCCACGCTTTGTCCTTGCAGTGCTTGTAGGGTTGGTGCTTGCTCAAACAGGCGCTTCAACGCAAGCACTGTGCCGCAACCCATTGGCCGACCCATCTATTATTGGCATTAGTGCGGGTGCGGCTATGGTTGCTGTGGCGTTTATAGCACTTAGCGCGCAGTTTAATTTTAACGCGCAGTTGTATTTACCTTATGCGTCGTTTTTAGGGGCGCTTGGTGTTACCTCGCTGGTATATTTTATTGCTAAGCAGCAAGGGCAAATTAATATCACCACACTTATATTAGTCGGGGTTGCTATTAACGCATTAGCATTTGCGGTTATTGGGCTACTGAGCTTTTTTGCCGATGACAGTGCATTACGATTAATAAATTACTGGACCATGGGCTCATTAGGCGGAGCAAGCTGGAGTACAATTATTCAAGCTGCGCCATTACTGCTTATTAGCCTTATTGGCCTTTGGCGATTAAAAAATCCTATGAACTTACTCCTGATTGGCGAGTCACAAGCTCAGTACCTAGGAGTAGACACTAATAAACTTAAATTATATGTAATTATACTCGTTGCATTAGGAGTAGGTGCAGTTGTAGCGCTTACCGGCTTAATAGGGTTTGTTGGTTTAGTCGTCCCGCATATTGCCCGCTTAATGGTGGGGCCGCATTTACGTAATATGCTGCCGCTTTGTATGTTAATTGGCGTGGTGGTATTGCTACTTTCTGATTGGTTAGCACGCATTGTAATAATGCCAGCCGAGCTACCTATTGGCATTATTACCGCGCTTTTAGGTGCGCCATTGTTTATTTATTTAATTGTTAAAAATAAGCGAGGTTGGTCATGATCACGTTTAACAATCTAAGCGTTGGCTTTGATAATCACAGCGTTTTAAACGCTATTAATGGCAGCGCTAAACAAGGGCAACTTGTAGCACTACTTGGTGAAAATGGCGCAGGTAAATCTACCTTGCTGCATACCTTAGCAGGTATGCATTCCTTTACAGGCAGTGTACTTTTTAATAACAAGCCGCTGGCCGCTCATGCTAAAAAACGCCTAGCGACACAGCGCGCAGTGATGATGCAAGCAAACCACGTAGGGTTTGATTTTACTGTATTTGAGCTTATTGCAATGGGCCGCTACCCATATGTAGAGTCATTAAAAATGCAAAGCGAAAAAGTACATAAATACGCCGCAATTATGGATTTAAGTGATTATTTAACTCGCCGCGTAAGTGCGCTTTCGGGCGGAGAGCAACAACGTGTGCATATGGCGCGAACTTTAGCGCAGCTAAATGCTTTTACACAATCGTGCGAGCCAAAACTCATGCTGCTTGACGAGCCTACATCAGCACTTGATATGCGCCACCAACATGCTTTGCTCAGCTGCGTTAAAGCCTTTGTAGAGCAAGGCAACAGCGCTATTATTGCAATACACGACCTAAATTTAGCCAGCCTTTATGCAACCGACGCTATTTTACTGCACAACAAAAAAGTGTTGCAAAGTGGGCCTATAAACACCGTTTTAACTGAACAAAACTTACAACAAATGTACGCCATGAAACTGCACGTAAATCCTCATCCTTATAACGATGCACCCATGGTTTTTTCTCAACGTCAGGAGTTTTTATGAGAGAGCAAGCATTAAACGATGCACGCACCTTGGTTTACAAAACCAATGCCGGTGTCATGTCGACCATTTCTAACAATTTACGCGGCTACCCGTTTGGCTCAGTAACCCCCTATATGTGCGACGAACAAGGCCGTGTTTACTTTTTTATTAGCGATATAGCCCAGCACACTAAAAATCTAAAGCACGACTCTCGTATGAGCCTCACTGTGTTTGATGCCGCCGACTACGGCGATCAAAACGAGCACGGGCGAGTAACGCTTGTAGGCGATGGCTCTGTTGTGCCAAGTGAGCAAGCACACACTTTGCTTGATAACTATATTGCCCTATACCCCGAAGCCGCAAGCTATCGTAATGCGCACGACTTTCAATTATGGCAATTAGACGTAGTACGCGTGCGCTACATTGGCGGCTTTGGCAAAATATTTTGGCTTGAACAAAACGAATGGCAATGCGAGGCAAAAAACTGGGACGAAAGCCAGCAGCAAAGTATGATTAACCATATGAATGACGATCATCAAGATGCTATGTCGCTCATATTAATGCAGCACCACAGCGTTGCTGATAACACCCCAATAATGAGCGGCCTATTACCCACAGGCTTTTATATACAAAGCCAAAAGCGTAACTACTTTATTAACTTTAAAACCCAGTGCCACAGCCCGTTAGAGGTACGTAAAGCGCTGGTTGAGCTAACCAATCAAGCCCGAAATAACTAAACTAAATACATGACGACATAGTTAACCTGAGCCCTGGTTAAGAGATTCACTAACTATGTCGTTATTTTATAAGCAAGCTGTTTGCTCGCCTCGCTCACTTCGCTTGCCTAACGCTTTAAAACCCGCTTGTTGATGCTGTTTTTGCACATAACGAGGAGGCAAAGGGTTAACCAGCAACTGATATCCATTTTGATTAGCTTGCACACTTGTTACCGGCGATATCCACACAACATTTAGCTCTGGCGCTAAACGCTTAATAACGCGCGCTATACCTTCGCCATTTTTCACATGAAAATTGCCCGCTATATGCATTACCTGCGCATCTTTATGATTATTTAAATAGTTAACAATAGATTCTGCCATGGTTTCATCCCAGGTAACTTGCGCAGCATAATAGTTTTCATTTTGACTTGGCGAGCCGTGATGCATTGAGGTCATAAAACGTTGCTTGTAATCACTGGGGGAGGTATCAATAGTGCTGGCAATATAGCTCTGCTGTGTTTCATCAAGTGTATTTAGGTAACTTATGCCTTGCCTGCCAATACAGGTGACTATATTTTTAGGGGCATTTGCAGCGATTACATCGCTATTGTTCGTTTTTGCCAGCTCTACCAGCGCACGGTAATCACTTTTGTAGTTAGGCCACGCTTGGGTGTTGTCAATTAAGTATTGCTCACCAATTTCACCTTTAACATACTGGTTTAAAGTAAGCTGATCGGCGCGGCTAAATTGTTCAAGCGACAGGGCAGTGCGTTTATTGACTCTACTTAATTGCTCAAATAACTCAGCCTGAAATAAATGCACACCCGGGTGCGTATGCCATTCTCCCACTAAAACCACATCGGCATTTAATAGCGTGGGCTCTAATAATACAGAGCTAACAGGCTTTGCTTGTGCATTATAAAGTGCAGTGTAATAAAGCGATGAGCTTTTATCAGGCAGCACAGTGGTTGTACTACAACCACCCAACCCCATAACTAACGCCAGAGTTAACATAGACTTTTTCATACACACCTTCAAAACCTTATTAATGCAAATAATTATCAATATCATATACTTATAATACCTATTAAGCCAGCCAAACTGCTGCTTACTTACATAATCAAGGAAATGAGCGAAATGCGCATTTATATGCCTTAACTTTGCTTGTAAATATTAAATAGCTTTTGATAGCAATGCCTTAGGTAATTTGTTAAAACTGTATAAAGTAGAAACATGAGCGTGACATCGGCAGAAGTATGCTCGATTCGCGGCCTATAAAATCGTTCGATGTTAAATGGAGTTCTATGAAGCATCCACTTTTTAGTGAAAACATGGAAGATGGTTTTAGCCTATTCTTACTAAAATGTTCAGAATCAAGAAGCTGTCTCTTATTTGGTACCTCAGCTCTTTTGTTATTTATATTTGCAAGTCAAAACACCAGTTTTATGAGTTTCCTTAATGAACACTGGTTTGGTAACATTCTTAAGATTTTGTGGGTAATTGGAGCTTTATTAAGTTGGTTTTCAGCACAAGCACATTCATATAAAAATGGACACTTTAAACTAGTAGCTTCCATATTCTTACTTTGGCCCATTAGCTATATATACTTGTTTTATATACAGTTAACTAAAAAACCTAACGTAAATATCAAATGAAAAAATTATAGCTGGCTGTTTTTTGTTCCTAAAACCATTTTGGTCAACTATATTTTTCCGCTTATGTAAGCGCTAGGCACTGGAGAAGGTTTAATAGATGGAACCAAATTATTCAGAATATTCTATTACTGAATTGCAAGAAGCTATCACGTCTATTGATAGGGCTTTGTACCCTGAACGCTTTGAGCTATTAAAAGCCGAACTATTAAATAGAGACGAGGAAGAGCATAATGCTTCTCAATTAGTAAGTCTTTCATCAAAGGACTTACTTATTAAGCTCAGCAATGCATTTTTTGTAATTCCGTTGATGATCTATGTAGGAGTAGATGCACTTAATAGCGGTGAAATACTCCTTAAAGGAGCAGCTATATCAAAAAATGAAAACTTTATATTATTTACATTAAGCGTAATGTTTTGTTTTTTAATCTCAGCGGTACTGACATGTAGCCTGTTTGTGGATAAGAGCAAAAGTTCCTGACAAATACATTATGTCGTTCATAAATTCACTAGGACACAGTTCGATTGGTAGTGCTTTTCTGGAGGTTGATAATATTTTCAACTCAGGGAAAAACATGCTGCACAAGCTAAGCAAAAACAAGTTATAGAGAATAAGAAGACGGTGAAGTGTATTTAAAAACTCTATAACTGAAACAAAAAGGCCGCAGTAATAAATACTGCGGCCTTTGTTTTTAGCTAAATGCTTTAAGCTAAGTGCTATTTAATAAGCCCCTGCGCTGTAAATAAGCTCGTAGCTGTGGCTGTAAATCTCAAGGATGTTACCAAACGGGTCTTCCATGTAGATCATGCGGTACGGCTTTTCACCCGGGTAGTAATAACGAGGGGCTTCCATACGTTTTTTACCGCCAGCTTCTACAATACGCTCGGCTAAACCTTCTACATCAGGGTCTTGAACACAAAAATGAAAGATGCCTGTTTTCCAGTATTCAAAATTGTCTCTTGGGTTTTCTTGATTTTTAAATTCGAAAATTTCGACACCAATACGATCCCCTGTAGATAGGTGCGCTATTTTGAATTTTTCCCACTTTTCGCCAAATACTTCTGTGCACATTTCGCCAATTGGGCTTTTATCTTCGGTAATTAAAGTGGGTTCCATTATGGTGTACCAGCCCATCACCTTAGTGTAAAACTCGACTGCTTTTTCAACGTCGGGAACCGAAATACCAATGTGCGAAAAACTACGTGGATATGTATGACTCATAATGCTTCCTCTTTAACTTGTGACTTATCTTGTGACTAGTCGATGGAGTTAGTTTACGAACCGACCAACATTAAGTAAAATTATCATTAATCATCATTTTGAGTGCGTTTTGTAATGATAAATCCAACATGGTTAAATACGTTTTGTACTTTGGTTGAGGTAAATCATTTTACCAAAACAGCTGAGCGCCTTTATATGACCCAATCTGGTGTAAGTCAGCACATTAAAAAGCTAGAGCAACAAGTTAACTGCGCTTTGCTTGAGCGCCATGGTAAGCAGTTTTCTCTTACTCCTCAGGGCCAAAACTTATATCAGCAGGGCAGCCTACTTCTTAAAGATTGGCAGTTTTTAGAACAACAATTAAAAGATGATTCGCCGTACAGCGGAGCGGTAAAGATTCAATCTCCGGGCAGTTGTGGTTTAAAGTTTTATAATCAATTATTAGCACTGCAATCTGAGCATAAAGAACTAATTATTGATTACCGCTTTGCGCCCAATGTAAGTGTTGAACAAGCAGTAGCAAACCATAGTGCCGACATCGGGTTTTTAACTCAAGCTCCAACATTTAGCGAACTAACCAGCCATAAAATAAGCCAAGAGCCACTACTACTTATAACGCCTGCAGGTATAAACATGCCTAATTGGCAAACCCTGTGTGAGCTAGGGTTTATTGCTCATCCCGATGCAAGCCATCATGCGCAGCTACTACTAAGCGAAAACTACAGTGAGTTTGAGCATATTGACCAAATAAGACGTACGGGATTTTCTAACCAAATTAGTTTAATACTAGAACCAGTAAGTTTAGAGTTGGGCTTTACGGTATTACCTGCTCATGCTGTTGGCGCATTCAATAAACCACAACTTATAAAAACACATCATTTAGAATGTCCGGTTAGTGAATCTATTTATGTGTGCCATCACCGAAATAGGCCGTTGGCAAAACGTATGAATACAGTGATTGAGTTAATAAAGGCGGGAGTAAATAGTTAAAACGTAAACCCCCTTTACACCCACGGCACTTAATACCATAAGCAAAAGGGGGAATAGAAAATTAGTTAACGCTTTCTAATTTTGCTTTTAAATCGAGTAAGTCGGTTGCGATAGTATTTGGCTGTATTTCCCACGGATCGAAAATAGATTCTTTAGATCGTTGAATCCACGCCGCTCGCATACCGTGCGATATGGCACCGGTTACATCAAACGGGTTACTTGATACAAGCCACGTGTTTGCGCCTGTTGAATTGGTTTCGCGTAAAAAGTGACTATAAACCCCTGGATTTGGTTTAAAGGTTTTAATGTCGTCGGCACTTACTACCCCTTCAAAAAGCTCACTAATGCCAGCAGTTTCTAATAAGGTATGAACTGCGTCGGCGGCGCCGTTTGAAAATGCAAACAAACGGTAATCCTTCGCTTTTAATTGCTCAAGGCCTGCTTTTACATCATCGAACGCAGGAAGCGTTTTATAAAGCTCTAGCAGTTGCCCCTTTTGATCTTGACTTAGCTCGGTTTTGTGCGCTAAGCAGGCGTAATCGAGTGCGTGTTTTGTACATAGCGAGAAAGGAATATAATTTTGCATTAATCCACGTCTAAATGAATACTCTAATTGCTTTTCACGCCATGTATTTGAAAATGCTTGGGCGTTATCGCCAATCATGTCGTCGAGTAAGGACAGTACGCCGTGAGTGTTTATTAGCGTACCGTATACGTCAAATGCAAGTGTAGTTGCCATGTTTGCTCCGCAATAAAATAAATTAAGTTGGTTTTAGAGTACTTACTTACAGCTTAACTTAATTTGAACAAACGCTCAAATTAATAAAACTTATAAGCATCGAGTGCTAAAATATCCATTTCGATGTCTTCATGTATTTTTTTGGCTTTACCATCACTACTTCCAAGCGCTGCAAAAAGAGGTAAAAAGTGCTCCTGGGTAGGGTGATTAAATAAAGCATTGGGTGCTTCATCTAAATAGTTAAGTAACGCTTGGGTGTTTTGCGCTATTAATTTTTGCTCAACCCATTGGGTAAACTCATTAATCATTTGAACACGATTAGGTGTAGCAGGGTTTTTAAATATTTCACGTAGATTATGACTAATCCCGCCGGAGCCAATAATTAATACATTATCGCTGCGCAGTGGTGCAAGTAACTGCCCGTATTTATACATCGCCTGAGCGCCCAAACGCGTGTTAATAGACACCTGAACAATGGGAATATTAGCTCTTGGGTACATTAAGCGCAGCGGGATCCACACACCATGATCCCAACCTTGATCTGCATTTTGCACCGTTTTAATACCCGCTTTGTAAAAGTACTCACAAATAGTATTAGCGAGCTTAGGGTCTCCTGGTGCTGGGTATTGAATTTCATACAGGGGCTTGGGGAAGTTATAAAAGTCGTGAATAGTATGCGGCGCATCTCCTGATGTAATAACTATATCGTGCGCTTCATCAAAGTGGGCAGAAAAAACCACAATAGCACGTGGTTTACTAAGCGTTTGAGCTAATGATGCAAGAAAATCTGACGTAGCCGATTGCTGAACAGCCATCATTGGCGAACCGTGAGATATAAATAAAGCGGGCTGAGTCATGCTAAAACCTTAAACAAATAGATGTGTTATTAAGCACTATATTAGTTTTTATTTTGACGATAAATATGGTATTTATTTATACATTATCAACAAAGTATTGTTAAACATGGATAAACTCACCACCATGAAGACCTTTTTAGCCGTTGTGCAAGAAGGATCGTTTTCAAAAGCGGCCGATAAACTCGATATTTCGCCGCAGTTAGTCAGCAAATATATTTCTGCGCTGGAAGATAACCTACGCACGCGTTTATTACACCGTACAACGCGAAAAGTAAGTGTAACAGAGGCTGGAAATCAATATTATCAGCGTTGTCAGCAGGTGATTATTGATATTGAAGACATGGAAAACTCACTCAATAACTTAAGCGAAAATGTCTCGGGTGTGCTTAGTATTAGTGCGCCTATGTCGTTTGGTACTAAGCATTTAGCAGGTTTGTTGGTTGATTTTCAAAAGCAGTATCCAAATTTAAAGTTAGACTTACGACTCACCGACCAATATGTAGATATAGTAGAGCAGGGTATTGATATTGCTCTGCGCATTGGCGTATTAAAAAACTCAACGCTCATAGCTAAAAAAATTGCCCCTATACGTTTAGCTGTGTTTGCGTCACCCGACTATTTAAAACGCCATGGCACGCCACAAACGCTTTTAGATTTACAGTCACATAATTATTTACGCTATTCCCACAGTGAGCCCACAAAACGATTATTTGGAGTTAATGAGTTAAAAAGCGAACTAAAGCTTGAAAGTAACTTTGTGGCTAACAATGGTGATTTACTACTAAATACAGCCATTGCGGGTGGTGGTATTGCTATGCAGCCAACATTTATAGCAGGGGAAGCGCTGGCTCAAGGTAAAGTAGTGCGCATTTTAAATGACTACGAACCCGAGCCAATGGGGCTTTACATGGTGTATGCAAACAGACAGTTTTTACCCAGTAAAGTACGTGCGTTTGTTGATTTTGCAAGTGGCTATTATGGCGATACACCTTACTGGGATTTAGGAGAGTGATATGTCGATAACTAATCAATTAACGTTATTTGTAGATGTAGTGCAAAAAGGCTCATTTGCCAAAGCCGCAGCACTGCATGATATGGATAATTCGTCGCTGTCTAAACAAATTAAAAAACTCGAAACCAGTTTAGGTGTGCAATTGTTAAATCGTTCTACGCGCTCGTTTTCGCTCACCTCAGCAGGAGAGGAAATTTTAACGCAAGCGCATATTCTTATCGATACACTTTCTGATATCCATAGCATAGCCGACTCGTATCAGGCAAAGCCAAAAGGTATTTTGCGCATTACCTCCGGTATGTTTTTTGGTCAGCAGTATATTCAGCCCGCTATTAATATATTTATGCAAAAGTATCCTGAGGTAAAAATAACCTTGATGCTTGACGATAAGCGTAACGATATTATTGCCGATCATTACGATTTAGCCTTTAGAATAGGCAAACTAAACGACTCTAATTTAATGGCTAGAAAAATTGCTAATATGCACTTTGCGCTTGTTGCATCACATGATTTTATAAAAAAGCACGGAATGCCAAGCACGCCAGAAGATTTATTAGCTTTACCCGCTATTATTTATGGCAATGGCGATGTAAGTCTCGACCAAATTAAGTTAAGCACTGAGCCTCATGGTGATGAGCAAAAAATACATAAAATGAAAGGCAATTACAAAGTGAGTGATGTACGCGCTATGGTCGATGCAGTAAAAGCAGGGCTTGGGTATGTAATGCTCGATTTATTTAATCTAGAAGAACCTATTGATAAAATGGGCCTTGTGCCGCTTTTAACTAATTATAAACTATCAACTATGGGCACAGGTATTTACGCGCTTTACCCTCATCGTAAACAAACCCCATTGGTAAGTGAGTTTATTAAAACCGTGCAAGAGTATATTGGTACACCGCCATTTTGGGTTGAACATATGCCTAATTACAAACAGTTATACAAATAGCAGATATAAAAAAGCCTCGTTAGGGGCTTTTTTGTGTACTCAAAATATACTTATAAAGTGGTTATTTAAAAGCCCTCTAAAACAACTTTACCTTTAGCCGTTTGCGTTTCAAGATGCTGATGCGCTTTACGTAAATTAACGGCGTTAATAGTGCCTAAATGCTCACCAAATGTTGTTTTAATCAGGCCTTCGTCAATCATCGTCGCTACGTTATTTAAAATAACGTGTTGCTCTTGCATATCGTCTGTTTTAAATAATGAACGAGTAAACATAAGCTCCCAATGTACCGACACACATTTGGTTTTGAATGGCACAATATCAAGTGTTTCAGGGTCGTCAATCAGTGCAAACTTACCTTGTGGCTTAATCACTTTAACTATTTCAGGCAAGTGTTGAGCAGTGTTATTTAAACTAACGACATAATCTACTTCACCTAAATTTTTAGCTGCAAACTCTTCACTTAATAAATTACGGTGATTAATAATAGTATCGGCACCTAAATCCTCTAACCACGACGTGGTTTCGGCGCGAGACGCTGTAGCAATAATTTTAAGCTTAGTGCGCTGCTTTAACAATTGCACCATAATTGAGCCTACACCGCCGGCAGCACCAATCACTAAAATACTTTTAGAATCATCATTTTCAGCTACGTTTAATCTATCAAACAACAACTCCCATGCGGTAAGGCTAGTAAGAGGAAGCGCTGCGGCTTCAAAGTTAGATAACGTCGTTGGCATTTTACCTACAATACGCTCATCAACTAATTGAAACTGTGTATTACTACCTGAACGCGTTACATCGCCGGCATACCAAACTTTGTCGCCAGGTTTAAATAAAGACACATTTTCGCCAACAGATTTAACAACGCCTGTAGCATCAAAGCCAAGTACTTTGTATTCGCCTTCTGGCGCTGGCATTGATTCACGAATTTTAAAATCAGCCGGATTAACAGATACTGCTTTTACTTCCACTAAAATATCGTGGCCGTGTGCTGTTGGCATTTCAAGTTCAATGTCTTGAAGTGATAGCTCGTTTGAAACAGGTAAGTTTTGTTGATATCCAATTGCTTTCATGTGTTTTGCCTCTCGTCGTTTAATACGCTGTGTTAATGACGCTATTTTGGCTTTATTGACACAGTTAAAAAAGAGGTAAAAAACCCAATCATTATGGAAATAATATTCCACAATAGAAATTTTATAACAGCCCTCGTAATACACTTCGAAGCGCTTTAAACACTTTTTGATTACTATGCCGCTGATGCTGTAATACATCAACATTAGCCAACCAACCCATTTCTTCAAACTCAAGAGGAAGTTTAACCAGCTCACCACTTTGTACTGCATCTAGAGCTACATGGTTTGGTAATAAGCACCACCCGTTACCTTGTATTGCTAGCTCGAGTAATACAAAGTAATTATCGGCATACCAAATCTCTGGGCTAATTTTTAGCTGAAAGCTGCTTGTTTGTGTATTGCGCGAACGAAGAAGAAGTTGTCTATGTAGCCGAAGACCATCCATATTCTCACATCTGATCCCCGCTAAAGGGTGCGACTTAGCAACATATAAATCAAATTTTACCGTTCCAATACATTCATAGTCTAAGTAACTCGGTATATTTAATTCACTAAAAATAATACCCGTTATAAGCTTTTCGCTGTTTAGCATGTCAATTATGTCATGGCTGGATGCACTTAAAAACTCAAGCGATACGTAAGGATACTTACTTTGCAGCTTGCTAATAATACTCGCGATAGTTTTAAACGGGATCCCTTCGTCAAGTGCGATAGTGATTTCGGTTGGTGTTTTTTCGTTTAGTGCTAATGCAGAGTTTGTTAATCGCTGGTGTTGATTAAGCACGGCCTTAGCCTGGGGTAGTAACTGTTTACCGGCTTCGGTTAATTGTGGATAGCGCCCTGTGCGCTCAAATAATGTCGCATTACAGTCTATTTCTAAATTAATAATATGCTGGCTTATTACCGACTGCGCTTTACTTAAACCGCGCGCAGCAGCTGAAAACGATCCAGCTTCAACGGTAGCCACAAATGCCTGAAGTTGTTCAATACTAAACATATCGCTTTTCCCGATACTAAGTAACTAACACATATCTTTATAATGAATGAAAATACAGCCATCGTCATCAACTTAAGAAGTTATTTGTATATGAACACAGCAGAACGTATTTTTCAGGCCCTAATATTTGAGATGATTGCATTATTTTTTGTTGTACCTGCATCAGTTTATTTTGGTGGGTTTGCAACAGGAAAAATGGCAATAGTAGGCATTGGTTTATCAATTTTTGCCATGTTGTGGAACTACATTTACAACATAGTGTTTGATAAAATAGCAGGACATAACCGAAAAGATCGCAGCTTACTAACTCGTGTTACTCATGCATGTGGCTTTGAGCTGGGTATGGTGGTAATAACGCTGCCAGTGCTCGCTTGGTATTTAAATATTACATGGCTGGCTGCTGCTGCATTAGAAGCAGGCTTTTTAGTATTTATACTCATTTACACGTATATCTTTAATGTACTGTACGATAAGCATCAGCCATACAAAAAGTGGGTTAATAAATCGCAATGTGCTTGATAAGCTAAAGCTAACTCACATACACTTTATAAAACACATAAAAATAAGCCCGAATGGATATTCCTAACATTGGTTTTAACCATGATAAGTCAGCGCAAGCTGAGCTTGAAATATTGCCTCTTAGTAATTTGTACGAGCGAGATATAATTTCTCACGACCCGCAAATGCCGCATCGAGTCTCGTTTTATATGATTATTTATATAGAACAGGGCAATGGAAAGCACATGGTTGATTTTACACAATATTCATTTGAGCCAAACACACTTATTTTTTTGCAACCCGACCAAGTGCACGCATTCGACTTTAGTAAGCAACCAACAGGGTATGTTGTATTGTTTACGCAAACATTTTTAGACCGCGTGCATACCAATATGCGCTTACCAAATTACACACCAACCCATTTAAACCAACAACATACGCCATTACTTAAGCTAAATAAACATAGCCAAGCGCGGGTAATAAATGCCATAAACGAAATGGAAATAGAAATTGCACACCCGCAATCAGACCCACTCATTGTTATGTATTTATTTAGCGCGCTGGCTTTAGGATTGCATAGGCTACGCCCAGAACTGCGTCATGATAATATCAACCCAGAGCAAAGCATTAAACTGGGTACTTTTTATAAGTTGCTACAGAGCCATTTTCTAACTATTCGCGATGCTAACTGGTATGCAAACAAGCTGCATACAACCTACAAAACCCTTAATAGTATTTGTAAATTAAGTACCGGCCTTACAGCAAAGCAAATGATTGACGCGTTTACCTTAATAGAAATAAAACGCCGCTTAATAATAAGCAATGTAACAACACAAAAACTCGCTTACGATTTTGGTTTTGAAGATGCTAGCAACTTTGTAAAATATTTTAAAAAACAAACAGGAGCTACACCGAGTCAGTTTCAAGTACGCCATAGTGCCACTATTTTATAGCCGACTTAGCTTAGATTGGCGGGGTTCGATTTTTACCATTTTAGCGCCAACTTACACTCTACTGCACATTATAAATATTACATAAAATGCCTGCATACCAATAATTAAGGGCATTACAATGAAACCATTATCACTACTTACTCGCAGTGTGTTAGCGACTGCAGTTATTAGCTTAACTGCATGTGCAAGTGTACAAAAAACCACATCTGAACAAACTACACTTAGTAATACCGATAAAGCGGTTGCAGTTATTTCAAGCATAGAAACAGGCGATGCCAAAGCCATTAGCCATATAAACCCAACTCAATACACACAGCATAATTTAGCCGTTAAAGATGGCCTTGCAGGTTTTGGTGAAGTACTCCAGCAATTACCTAAAGGCAGCGCAAAAGCGCAAGTGAAACGCGCTTTTTCTGATGGTAACTACACAGTTACACATACTGAATATAACTTTTTTGGTCCGAAAGTTGGCTTTGATATTTTTAAGTTTGAAAACGGTAAAATTATAGAACACTGGGATAACTTACAAGCCATTACACCTGTAAATCCAAGTGGCCGTACGCAGTTAGATGGCGCAACAGCGATTACCGATTTGAGTAAAACAAAAGCGAATAAAGCGCTAGTTAAAGGCTTTGTAAATACCATTTTAATTAACGGCAACATGGCTAAAATCAATGACTTTATTAGCAGTGAAAAAGGCGCGTATATTCAGCACAACTCTGCAATTGCAGACGATTTAAGCGGCTTAGGTAAAGCGCTTGGTGAACTCGCTAAGTTAAACATGCCAATGATAGTAAGCAAAAACCATATTATTTTAGGTCAAGGTAACTTTGTTTTAGCAGTAAACGAAGGTACATTTATGAATAAGCATGTATCGTTTTATGATTTATTCCGTGTAGAAAATGGCAAAATTGTAGAACACTGGGACACTATTGAAACTATTCCTGCAAAAGCACAATGGCAGAACAGCAACGGTAAATTTGGTTTTTAATTAAACCAGACTAGGGCGTGTTGATCTTTGGTGGGTGAATTTACAGCAGTATGTTTGTTTTTTAGGCAAGGCGGAGCCTATGTAGTGTGGTTATTCCCCATGAATAGGCGATAACGCAGCATAAATACCAAACATGCGCTGCCCAAAGGGTTCTTTCTAGGGACGATTAACTCTTTGTTGCTCGGTTTTTACTTAGCCCACTAGGTTACAAACCTCGCGCCGCGATTTAATCTTCCTTGGATTGAACAAATTTCAATCCACAAAGATCAACACGCCCTATTTAGCCCTACTTAATTTATTAAGTAGGGCTAATTTACTCTTTTACAGTTTACCGGCTAACTGTAATGGGGGTTTACAGTAACTTTTTGCGTTATACATTTAGCTCTTTTAATTTATTCCAGACGCTCTGGCCGCCAGGGTGAAACGCAGCATGATACCGATATGCGTAATATGTAATAGGCACGTAATAATGCTTTTGGCCAACCACAACTAAACAATCCTCTTTTAACATACTCACTGAGATGTTCATTTGGTTTATAAGGTTACGAGCTGTTATATAAAATATTTTACTGCTTGAGGTAGTGTAATCGGTAGATTTTTCCTACCTATTAGCTCTGCGCCTTGTGTCTATAATTTATCGAGACACAAGATGTATAGCTTGCTCACGCGAGAAGCGTTGCTTAAAAATAAACCATATATTAGCTATAAATAAGTGTGCCAAGCAAATGGCACACCTATTTTGTTATGCAGGTATGGGGGCGTTTTGGGCAATAAGCTGTTTAGATTTCAACTCACTCCAAAATTCGCTTGGTATGGTAACTTTCATTGAAGCTACATTAGCTTTAATTTGCTCCTCCGTGCGTGCGCCAGGAATAATTGAGGATACCGTTGAAGGCGCCTCTGCGAATTGCAGTGCAGCTGTTTTAATATCAATCCCATGTTTAGATGCAATGTCGCTTATTGCATTAAACTTTTGCTGCATAGGCCCTGGAATTTTAGGCGAGTAATTAAAGCGATTACGACCGGCTAAAAAACCACCATTGAGCGGCGCACCAATGACTGCTGAAATACCTCGTTTATCAAGCATAGGAAAGGTTTTATCAAGTGCCTGCTTGTGATCTAAAATTGAATACTGCAGCGCTAGTAAGCAAATATCTGGGTCTGACATATCAAGCGCTTTATAAACAGCATGAGGTGTATTTACTCCAAAACCCCAGCCTTTAATTATTCCTTCATCACGCATTTTAGTCAGCTCAGGAATAGCACCTTTAGCCGCTTGATCAAAATACTTAAGCCAGTCATCTCCCATATCGCTGTTTTGTGGTGATAAGTCGTGAATATAGACAATATCGAGTGAAGCTACTCCAATACGATGCAAAGTATCTTCTATTGAACGGCGCGTGCCTGATGCTGAATAATCATACTTATAATGAAACGGTGAGTGATCAGCCCAATGCCAACTATTTTCTAAAGGCTCTGCTGAAGGGGTAAGAAGGCGGCCTACTTTTGAGGATAAAACATAATCTTCACGCTTTTTATTTCGAAGTAAATCACCGAAGCGCCTTTCGCTTAAACTCAAACCGTAAAAAGGTGACGTATCAAAATGACGAATACCAGAATCCCATGCTGCATTTAGCATTGTTAAAATTTCTGTATCGCTTGATATAGTATTAAAGCCATTCCCGGCGGCAAGGCCACCCAAGCCCATTCTTGATTCCGGCCGGTAATGCTTAGCGTTAGTAACATCGTTTGTGGGTAGAGCAGCGCTTTTATCTATTGATCCTTTAGTTTGCATAACACTGCCGTTAGACATTTTTACCTTTAATTGCTCAGCCAAAGCTGAAGCACTAAAAATAGAGCCTAAACTTAAAGCAGCCCCTGCTTTAATAAAATTTCTGCGAGATACCATGTGACTATTCTCCTTGAGTAGGTTAAATATCTACGTTATAAGCTAGTATAAATAACAACCAAATTCAAGCAACAAGAAGACAATAAATATCAATACTATCAATAAGATAGTTAAATTAACAAACGCTGAACAGACGTTTAAATTAACATTTAAAACTGATTATTTTCTTTACTCGTATAGTCCTTTTAAATGTACAAAACAGTGCATTTTAATAGCTTGATAAAAAAGCATACTTCCAAATTGGTGCGCGCTTTAATACTCATTTATACAACACAAAATGGTTACATTTATTAGATGTGTACAAATAAGTAGACAAAATCGTAATAAATTAAAGATGCACAAATAATCTCACTAGCAAAGCGATTGCGGCAACACTTAGCTAATTTAACCGAGCGTAGTTGAAATAATTGGGGTAAATATTACTGAAGCGTTTATTATTGAAGGTTTGCCTTGCAATACACGGCCTATTTGTCTCTTTCACAATGCAATTACTGGCAAGCCCTGTAAGAGTTTTATCTTGCCAAGTAACACTGTGCAGTGCAGCCTATTACAACTAAATTCAACGTAGTTAGCGCTGAAAATAGCTGCTTAAATAGATCTATTATTCAAGTTCAGGTTACTTGAGCTTTTTAATACCAATTAACACACAGATAGCACCGCCAATAATACCCGCCCATGCTTCTATTGGTGTGTCGCCACTAAATGCACGGCTAAGCTGCGAAGCCGCCGCATCATACACGTCGTATCCCCACATAATTAAAGCGATACCTATAACGATTAAAACAATTCCTACAATCTTGTTATTCATAAATATCCTTAAGGTTTAACTTACATAAACTAAATAAAAATAAATCAGGGTTAGGGTCTGTTGATCTTTGCGGATTAAAATTTGTTCAAACTAGGGGCTAAGTAAAAACCGAGCAACAAAGAGTAAATAGCCCCTAGAAAGAACCCTTTGGGCAGCGCCTGTTTGGCATTAATGCTACGTTATCGCCCATTTATGGGGAATAACCACACTACATAGGCTCTGCCTTGCCTAAATACCAAACAGACTGCTGCAAATTTAACCTTGAAAGATCAACAGACCCTAATCTAATTCTAATTGAGCACGTTCTACGCTCTCACTAGGTAGCTCTTTTTGTACCGACACACCTAGCTCTTTAAACTCTGATGCTTGTTTAATTAAATTACCTTTACCACGGTATAGCTGCGAAAATGCTTTATCATAACTTTCTTTCGCTTTATCAAGCTGCTTACCTACGCCTTCCATACTTAATAAAAAACCATTGAGCTTGTTATAAAAACGTTCCGCTCGACTTGCCAGCTCTTTTGAATATTTGGTTTGCTCTTCAAAACGCCAAAGCTGTTTAACAATATTTAAACTAGTAAGCAGGGTGGTGGGTGTAGCTACCAGTATATTTTTTTCGATTGCTTGTTGGTAAATATCGCTTTGATATTTGAGTGCTTCTACAAAAGCTGATTCTATTGGTACAAACATAACCACTACTTCTGGCGAGTTTATACCTGGCAAACGGTCGTACGATTTACTCGCAAGCTCATTAATACGCGCTGTAACGGCGTTTACATGCTCTTTAATTGCTTGATTAGCATCTAGCTCATTTTCAGCGTTCACATAGCGTGTATAGGCATTTAATGAAGTTTTAGCATCAATAACTAAGTGGCGACCTTGTGGTAAGTACACAACTACATCAGGGCGCAAGCGGCCATCTTCAGTGTTAAACGACACTTCGCGCTTATAATCAACGCCTGCACGTAAGCCAGCACTATCTAATACGTTTTCGAGCATAAGCTCGCCCCAATTACCTTGGGTTTTCTTTTGCCCTTGTAGGGCGTTACTGAGCTTGTCGGCTTGATCTGTTATAGCTTGGCTTTTAGCTTGCAAATGCAGTAGCTCGGTTTTAAGCGCAGTCCGTTGTTTTATGTCTTCAACGTGCATTGATTCCATTTTTTCTCTAAAGCCTTTTAGCTCGCCTTGAACTGGTTTTAATAATTGCTCAATGCTTTCTTGATTTAAGGTTTTAAAGCTTTGTGATTTTTCTTCTAGAATTTTATTGGCTAGGTTTTCAAACTCTTTTTTGAGCGTATTTTTACTTTGCTCAATTTGCGCGAGTTGCTCGCTAAAGTTTTGCTGTTTTTGCTCAAGGGTAGTGCGCATATTATTATATTCAACATCGCGCTGATTATATTGTTCACGAAGCGCTGTCAGCTCGCCTTCGGCTTTACGCCAAAAATGATTGTATTGAATGCTTTGTTTTTCTTGTTCGCTAAAACGCGTTTTAAAATGCTGCGCTTCATCGCGCTGCTCTTGGTGGGTATGTTCTAGCAGTTCATGATCTTCTAGCAAGGCGCTGTATTGCAGCTCTTTATTATCAAATTGGTTTTGTAACAGGGAAAGCTGTTGCTGCTGTTCGCTTATTTGTAGATGTAGTTTTTTGCGAAGCCGTGTTGATACAGCGCCGTAAAATAGGGCGCCTAAAGCAACACCAGCACCAGCGCTTAGCCAATCAATATTAGTGAGTACTTGAGTGAGCATAAAATAAACTTATAAAATTTAGAGACATGCCATCATAACCAATAACCAACAACAGAAGTAGGGGAGTTAAGAAATTACAGCCATAAAAAAACCAGCTTAAAATAAGCTGGTCAAATATTACTAAGTTAAGTAATCAAAGGGATAATCAACATCTGCCCGAGCAAGCTGCAACTTAAATACATAATCACCAAAATAACTAATATTATTAGGTGAGGCTATATAACAACAGGCATTAGAGTAGACCGGATAACAAAATAATTAATTCAAATTAATTTACGGAAGATCATTTATTTTTATTCGGGTTGATTTAAACAAATCAAATTATGGGCATAAAAAAAGCCAGTTCAAAATGAACTGGCTCAATCATTACTAAAATTAGTAACTAAATAGGGGGAATCAACATGAAAACTTGTATTAACTGCAATTAATCAACAAGCATAATAGTAGACGCGTCTTTTTTAATTAAGTTCAAAAAAAATAAAAACTTTTAAAATAAGTGCTGAACGCTAAGTTTTAGACATAAAAAAAGCCAACTCAAAATGGGCTGGCTCAATCATTACTAAAATTAGTAACTAAATAGGGAATCAACATGAAAACTTGTATTAACTGCAATTAATCAACAAGCATAATAGTAGACGCGTCTTTTTGAATTAAGTTCATAAAAAAATAAAAACTTTTAAAATAAGTGCTGCACGCTAAATTTTAGACATAAAAAAAGCCAACTCAAAATGGGCTGGCTCAATCATTACTAAAATTAGTAACTAAATGGGAAATCAACATGATGCTTGTGTTAACTGCAATTAATCAACAAGCATAATGATAGACGTCCGCTTTTTAATTAAGTTCATAAAAAGATCAAAACTTTTTAGATCTTTTTTAGTTTTTAATTAATGACAACATTTGCTGCTCATCAAACTTTGTAAAGCTCATTGATTTATCAGTAAATAATGCATCAACAAGGGCTTGCTTGTCTTGCTGCATTTTAAATACTTTTTGCTCTATTGAGTTACTCATTATGAGCTTATAAACAAATACAGGATTAGTTTGACCAATACGGTAGGCTCTATCAGTCGCTTGCTTTTCTACTGCGGGATTCCACCATGGATCAAAATGAATAACAGTATCTGCTTGTGTTAAGTTAAGGCCTGTTCCACCGGCTTTTAAGCTAATTAAAAACACGGATGTTTTACCACTGGTAAACTCGTCGATTACTTTATCTCGTTGACGCGTTTGCCCTGTAAGCATACTAAAGTTAATGTTTATTTCTTCAAGGCGTTGGGCTATTAAATCGAGAGCCGATGTAAACTGACTAAATATAATAATCTTACGACCCAGGCTTAGCATAAGCGGTAAGTGTGTTGTTAACCATTCAAGCTTAGCAGAGCCTGCTTGAGTATCTGGTTCTATTAATTTAGGGTGGCAACAAATTTGCCTTAACTTTAAAAGCGCCTCTAAAAATGCAAGCTTACTTTTTTGTGCGCCTTGTTCGGCAAATAAGTCTATTAGCTTCTCTTCTAATGAACGTGTAATGCCTTGGTACATTTCTTTTTGCTTAGGCTCAAACTCAAACTCTTTTGTAAGCTCTGTTTTTTCAGGTAACTCTTGCGCTACTTGTGCTTTAGTGCGGCGCATTATAAAGGGCATAATTAACGCTTTTAACTGCTCAGCCCTCTGCATATCAGCTTCACGCTCAATAGGCGTTTGAAAGTGCTGCTTAAAGTGCGCTTGAGACCCAAGTAACGATGGCATAGCAAAATCGAGTAACGATTTAAGCTCAAGTAAATTATTCTCGATTGGAGTACCACTTAAACAAAGTTTAAAGTCGGCATTTAAGCGTTTAACTAATCGTGAGACCTGTGCGGTATCGTTTTTAATGTATTGTGCTTCATCGAGGATTATATTTTCAAAATATAATGGCGAGTAATATGCAATATCACGCTTTAAAAGCGGGTATGTAGTAAGAATGCATTGTGCTTGTGCTAAGTGTTGTAAAGGATCGTTACGGTTTGATCCAAAAATAGTGGTTACTTTTAAACTTTTAGCAAACTTAGTAATTTCGTTTTTCCAATTACTCACCAAGCTAGTTGGGCACACTATAAGTGTAGGGCCTGCTTGAGGGCGGTTAAATGTACTCGCTAAAAATGCAATAACTTGGAGTGTTTTACCCAACCCCATGTCGTCAGCTAAAATACCACCTAATTGATGACGTTTTAAAAAGCTAAGCCAATCAACGCCTTGCTGTTGGTACTCACGAAGTGTTACTGAGTCATTTAAGCCATGTAATGAAACCTTAGGCATTGCCTTATCGGTATTATTTAACTCTTGTAAATATAGCTCAAGTGAATCGTCGTGAAGCTCTACGTTAATAGCTGTGTGCTTTACTAGTTCAGGTAAATACGAAAGCGGAATATTAAATTCGTCACGTGTTTTTACAAATTCAAAACGTTCTTTAAATTCGTTTAATAAGTTAATAGCAGACTTATTAATAACCCCAAACTGACGACCAAGCGGGTAGTAATAAAACAGTTCACTTTGGCGATTCAATGACTGATAAAGCGAATCAGCATTAGTAAACAACAGCGCTGCTTTTGCGTCACACAACAATACTTTGCAGTGCATTTGATGCCCTGCAGCACGGTGTACATGTAAACTCACTTCACACTGTGGATTAGGGCTTGTTACTTTACTTACACTGACTTGCCAACCACGCTGCTTAAAGCCAGGGAATACTTCGTATATTAGCCAATGCAAATGGATAGGAGATTGCTTTGTAAATACAAGCTCACTTTGTAAACCCCCTTTACAAAATTCAAACCCTAGATTGATTAGCTCGTTAGTTACGGTGTTTTCAAATGCGCTATTTATAGTACTTGCTGGGGCAGAACCAGCTAAATAGTTTTTATTTTTATACTTAAATAACAGCGAAAGTGATAAACCTTGCTCGCCCATTGTTACTTTTAAAACAGCATTACTAGATAGCTTAGGTAACGTTGGCTGCAAGTTTGTAGGGTGCGGTATAACACCAGCGCCAAAGTTATCTGCAAGTTGTTTATATATTCTGTCAAAATTAGCGTCATGCAAAGCAGGCATAATTTGTAAATGCGCTATTTCGTCTGCACTCAATGGTGTACGAAGACGACCCGCTTTTAAATGATCTAAATCGAGGTAAGTAGGCGGTGTTGTTTTTAATAAAGCCCAGTTTTGGGTTTGCTCGAGCTTAATAACTAATTGTGATAGATCTTTATCTTGCTCCCAACTAAAACTCAATGCTTGGCCAGATTGCGCTTTAATTGGCACGCGAGAGCGCTGAAAAAACAAGCGTTCAGTAGCTATCAATTGTTGTAGGGCACTAAAGCCCCATTGGCCTTTTAGCTCAATACTTCCTACTGCATTTTGTGAACGTATCCAGCTAAATAATCTAAAATCACTTTCGAGTAAATCATTTGGCGTTACGAAACTATTTAACTGTTGCTCTGTGAGGTTTCGGCCTAACGTGTAATTCTTTTTAGTCTCAAAATTAGCTATTTTAGGTGTTAAAAATACTTTGTTATTTTCAATATCTAATACAAATAATAATACTTGCGACGGTGTATGTTGATCACCACTTTTAAGAGCGCTTAATTCACTAAACCAATCATTAATGAAGTAATCTTCACCGTATTCACCCGAGTGCTCTATTTTAAGCTTAAACAAAATAGCAGCTAAATGTCGGCATTTGGTTTTTGCATTACACGTACAGTGTGTATCAACAGAATAACCAGTTGGTACTTTACTGATCTCAATACGTTGGTTAAATGATGATCCGTTATCCACTTGCACGGTAGAGTCTACAACAGAAAAATTAGGGGTATGCTCTAGCCAGGTGATTTGACCTTTCTTGTAGTACTCTTTGCCTTTATCTAAGACATTTTCGCGGAAAAGTTTTTTAATAAAGCGTTCAGAAAGAGGAAACTGGGTAGCCTGCTCATTTTTAATTTCTTCAAAAATAGCCATTAAATCATTTTTTGATAAGTTAGCAGACATGTCACTCTAAGCATTAAATTTTAAAAATAATTCTGCCAGTATATGCCTTATGTGCTCTGAGCTAAAGCACTATTAACAAGATATAAACTGGTTGGAGCTGATAGCTTAGTAAAAAATCGGTTTATAGGTAAAAATGAGTATAAAATTTCGCAAAATATTAGGCACTACATACAAATATAAAGATTAAACGACACGTTATAGATCACAATTTTACTAACAATAATAATAAACCAAGAGCAAATAGCTAAAAGGGGGCGATTAGTTAGTAAAAAAGTGATCTTGAAGAGGAAATATGATTATTTAAGGTAGGATTAGGCTAGTAAAGATCAGATTTTTACTAACAAAACAATCTGTCAGATCAGTATTTAACTAAGTATATATGTCTGACAGATCATTATTTAACTAACTAATTAAAGGCACTTAATAGCTTAGTTAATTGTTCTAAGCGTTTGTCTGTCATCACTTTATTGTCGATTTTGATAGACACATCACCACTTTTTAAATTGCGTTGTACCGATACAAACTTATTTTCAAGTACAGCTTCACGCTTAACAGCAACTTGAGGCTCAGCAGTTAGGCATTTGGTGATTGCCATTGCACGCTTGTCGTCACTTGTAATGGCGTTTAGCTCTTCATCACTAGCTAGGTCACTAACAAGTTGATTAAACGTCTCTTGGTCTCTCTCCTTTGCGCTCATGAGCTTTTTAGCCACTTCGCGACCCACGTGATTCGCAGTAGGGTAGAGTGCAATAACTTCAGCAGGTATTTGTTCATACGCTTTAACAGCATCAGCAATGGCGGTGTGTGATACACCTTCAATTGCAGCAATCTCTCTGTAAGATCCTTTTTTACCTTGTTCAATAAGCTCATTTTTAGTTTGCTGGTAAGCTTGTCCTAGCTCCCATAAACTTGGAGCGATATATTGATCTGAAGATACAGCTAAAATTTTAGCGTCTTGCTCAGTAAAGTCACTTGAACTAAGTACTAAATAATCGGCGTTACCTAAAATACAGGCCATACGACGGCGAGAACCTGCTAAAACTAGGCTTTTATCACCCTGATCCCAAAGTAACGCAGGGTGCTGATTACGGCCATCCTCTGCAATGGCAGGTAGAATATCCGATACTGACTTTTCGTTAAGAAGTGCTTGTACACGGCGATTTTTACCGTACACACCTGTTGTAGATTCAATGTCAGCGTGTGCGATCACTTTGCAAACAAGTGTAATTTGGCGCTCAGGATCGCTCGGTGCTGGCATGCGAATTACATCACCAGCATTTGCTTGTTCAAGTAATGCGTCAAGGCTACTACTTCCTACAGCTGTTGCAAATGGATCTAAGCGGGTGTCATTTTTACGTTTTTTAGCCATTTTTATTTAACATCCTTACTTAGGGGTATTGAGTGTTGATTGAGTTGACTGCCAATTTGAACGAATAAGCATTTCTAGCTCATCGACCACATCTTTAATATTTTCTTGAGCGCGCATTAGTGATTCACGGCTTGCTAAGCTGTCTGACGCTTTTTGATCAAAAATAGTATTGAAAGACGAAGAGCTAGCAGTAATCGCCGAGCTGTGGTTGATTGGGTAACTCATAACTTGGCGACCAAATGCACTACGAACATCTTTAACAATATCGCGCTGTGAGTGATTACCTTTTACATAGTTAGTCACTAAAAACTGCATAAAGTCCCATCCCTCATGGCCAAGTGCCGCAACGGTATGGTAAATCTCACCTAGTCGTTTTAAATATTTATTATTAGCATCAAAGTCTACAGCTTCTGGATGAACAGGGATAAGCATCGCAGTAGAAGCCATTAATGCATTATAAAACATAAAGTTAAGAGTTGGAGCTGTATCTATTAATATAATATCAAACTCGTCTTTAACAGGCTCAATTACTTTTTCAAGTAACTTATGGTAATGACGAGTTTGCTCATAATTTGAGGTGTCTTTGAGTAATGTTGCAGTTTCGTGCTCAAAATAAAAATCGTCCATACCTGATGGTAGTACACGAATATTTGGGATGTGCGTTGATAAAAATGAGTTTGAAACAAATTCAGGCCATGTTTCGCCCTCATCTAAATCTATACAATCACGCATTAAATCACCAACAGTAATTGGGTCATGCTCGCTTGAAGGAAAAAAGCTTGAAGAAGAACCTTGAGGATCTAAATCAATTATACCAATGCGATAGCGCTTAATATTTGTAGTTGCCAGGGCTGCTGCAATATTAACCATGCTAGTTGTTTTGCCACAGCCACCTTTGAGAGAATTAATGACAATAACTTGCAGTTTGTCATCACCAGTACGATGATCTGGTTTAATATCCATAATATCAGCCATAGCAAAAATGTTTACTAATGTGTAAGCATAATGACCATTGGCGCCGCGTTTTATGTTTAAATCATCAAAGTCACCGTTGTCATGACGTCTTTTTAAAGTACGATTATTACAACCTAATAAATCGGCAGCTGCTTTTTGCGTATAAGTTCTTAATTCTTTTTCTTCTGATTTAAGATGAGCACGATAGTGCTGAATACGACCTTCTAATGATTTTTCAGCTACTTCGGCAGTTGCTTTTAAAAGCCGGTAGGTACTTAACGCGTTATTATTGATAGACATACTTTCTTCCTCAAAGTTAGGCAGTTAGTATAATGTCCATTCAAATTGCTGTAAACAACTATTTAAGACGACATGCATTTTAAAAAGAAGACATTTAAAAATACTTTTACACCTTTAATATTGCTTAGTATAAATAAAGAAGTTTAAAGGTGGTTAAATATATAAGGTAGTAAAGGTTAAGGGCCTTAAATTAACACATAACATTATGATTAATATAAACAATATAAAAAAAAGCAGATCAGCGTTATACTTGGTTAAGATCAGATCTTTATCTACCTGCAGATCACCTTTTTACTAAGCCTTCTTTTTTAAATCAAGTTATGCACAGGTTGCGCATAAGGTTATGAACAAAAAGAGCCCTTGAGATCAATTTTTTACTAAGTAAATTATAAAGTTATGCACTAACCTTAGCGTCAATAGGTTCGTTTAATTAGTATAGATCTGATCTGTACTTGGTACAGATCAGATCTATGCTAACTCGATAAGCCTTTATCCACAGGGATATTAATTTTATTATGAATTTGTCGTGCTAAATTTTAAAATAAAGCCATTGTGATGGACAAAATAACAGCTGAGTTAGTAAAAAACAGATTTGTGATGACCCAGTTAGTAAAAATATGATCTGAAATCGCAAGTTATATACATTACTTAGTATAATAGTGATCTAAACGTTTTATTTAAAGTCAGATCACTTTTATACTAACTTAAACATTTAACTTTTGTTGTTTAATGTGTTGTTATTAGATGTCGCAATAAAAATGGAAATAAGAACAATGAGCCGAAAGGTCAACATCTCGGTAGATAATTTGCCCGATACACTCAGGGGCCAAATCCACGGGGTGGAAAGTGCAATTGATAACGAAAGTTTAGCACTATTTACAGACAACAAAGACGTGCGAATTTCTATTGAAAATGCAGCTCATGGTTTACGTGCATATTCAAACACGTTTAATCATTATGATTTGTGGGGACGCTTTGTACGCTCGGGCTATAAAAAATTGCCACTTGAAGAAGCGCCTAAAAAAACAATCATTACGCGTAAAATATCAGAGAAAGTAGATGGTATTTTATACGATGGTGAGATAAAAATTACCCCTGCTGTTGTCAGTACTCGTAAGGATGGCGAAGATATTGAGTATCTTGTTTGGCCATCGGACAGAGAAGAAAAAGTAGAACGAGCACTTATTCGTTTAGCTTCTAAAGGCAAAATAGTTAAAATTAATTTTAAGTCCGGTATTCAATACGCAGTTGTTTTTTCTATGAACGAATTAGCGCAAGAGCTCAAAGCGGTAGGGCAGTCAATGCCATATCCTGCAATTAAAGAGTCACTTGAAGCATTGCAAGGTTCTAAACTTTCATTTAAATATTCAGCAACCGATACTAAAAACTCCGATATAGATGATTCGTTTTACGAGTCAAATATGAACTTTTTATCGTCACTTCACTTTAGTGGCAAAAAAGGTCAAGGTGGTAATGTAAAGTGTGTGGCCTGTTTAAATGCGTTCGTTCATAACATGATTGATAACCTTGAATACAAAGGATATTACTTTAATAGTGCACAAGAATTAAAACGGGGATTGTCGCGTTGGATGATGCTTCGTTTGTATCACCTTTGGCGTTATGCAGCTCCAGGTAAAACGTATCATTTTAGATTACTTTCTATTATGGAAAAATACGGATCTATTTATTCAACTGATGATATTACGGAAAATAAATTAAAAGCGCTTCGTCGTGATATGACCACCACAATGAAAGATTTGATTGAAAAAGGTGCTATATCAGAATACAGCATTACAAACGTCAAAGATGACAAAACTGGTAACATTATTGATTACACATACGAAATGCACCCCTCTGATCAGTTTTGCGATGAAATACTTACATTGAACAAACACAACAAACGCATTGAGATTCAAGGCGGTAAACGTATTGTTGAAAATGCAGTGTTAATTGATGAAGATAAAATAGAAGAGATAGTAGAAAAATAATAAACGTTATTTTAAATACTGTACATATTTACTAAAAAGGCCACATATTGTGGCCTTTTAACATAATAGCTATCGGTCAACTTGTTCTAAATATAGCCTATCAACTAGAAAATCATACTCACGTTTTCGAGGATGAGCTTCGGGTTTTTTATAATCAGGTAAGATACCTAGTTTAACGTCTGGTTCTGGATTAATCAGAATAAATGGTAATGCGGCGCTCACATGATAGCGGTTTTGTGCTGTGTATCTCACATTAACTTGAGGGCTTACGCGAGTAGGGCGACGAATTCTTAATTTTTCCTTTTCACCTAAACTAGCAACCCGTAATTGTTCTTGAGCTACAAGTGATTGCCATTTTTGTTGATCTATCATTCTTGGATTTCGATAACTGGCCGATTTGTCGAGCATTTCGAGGGCCATTTTTTTAGTCAACGTTTTAGTTGCGTGCTTGTGCATCCAAGTAAACCTAACGGAAAATGGTGATTCGCTCTCACTGTGAATCTTACGATAAGCAGCAAGTGTTATTAAATTTGGTATTGCATTATGAACAGCCTCAAATCGGGCATCGTTATTATCAATTGCCAATATACACTCTTTGAAACTAGCTTTAGCTTTGTTAACTTGTGCTATACGATTATTTAAAGCTTGTTTATCTGCATTTTTAATAACAAGTAAACCAGGGTGCCTTTTTAACACGCGACTGCTTAAGCCCGATTTTTTATAAATGTCAGAAAAGGAGTTTAAAATTGCCTTTTGAGCCGGCGCTCCAGTTATTTTAGAGACAAGTATGGACTCAGGAACCTTATTTTCATCTAAACTACTTACATCAGGTAACTGATAGTACTCTGCTCTGGAAAACTCACATTCATTTAATTCCTCAATTAACCTTAAAGTTAATTCGTTCATTAAATCAAACTGACTCCTAATTTGCACTTTAGTAACCACGGCACACCTCAAAGAACACATCTTACTAATGCTATATTATTGCATGCACTTTGCATTGAGTAAATACTTAATAAAATAATACTCGATGTCCAGATAGCATTAAAAACAAATTGTGTATGATGTGTTCTTACTGGAGTAAATGATTCTACTTATTCCTGTAATTTAGTAGTGTTTTATTGATTAAAGGGTTAGTCCGCTTAGAGCTTAATTGCCCATGTAGTGTAATAAATGAGGGATGTAAAATGAACTTGGTGCGGTTAAGCTCTAAATAATAGTGTTGGTTTTGGTTGTTTCTCTAATTAGTTATTAATATTATAACGTGTTTTAACTATGGGTTTATCATCCAAAAGCTCAGCTTGTCGTACATGCTTTTTACATGAGAGCCATTTAAGGCATCACTGGCAGTTAAGTTTTTAGTTATCACAACTTGCTAAATAACGCTGGCGGCAGGGTGGGAAGATGAGGGGGGATCAGCAGATTAACCTCGTGTCAGTTGTAAGTATATTCTGGCAAGAGAATAATCAACAGCGTTATTCTACTAGGTTTAAAGTGCATATAAATGAGCAACACAAAATCCCTTATCATATATTTAGACCTGCACATAGCCCCTGTTAATTAATAATTAATTTATCGTGTAAAGTTAAGATTACATTTAATGCAATTTATGTATGATGTGTTCTTAAGTAAAATACATATAATATACCCTTGTGCCTTATTTATTCTCAATGTGTTAAAATTGAAACTAATTAACTCTAATTGTTTGTTTTAAATCACTTTAGTTTATTTGAAATAAAACTAAAGTGATTGTTATATAACCACCTGAGTTAAGTAAAATTACTTTTATACTTAACTCATAACTAAATAATTGGAAAATAGTGAATTTAGTCCTTGAACATAGGGGTCTGCATACGTTAATTTCTTCTTATCAGGTAATGTAGGAATGAGGAAAAATTATGTCATCGTGGAACCCAAATAGCTGGAGAGAGCTGCCAATACTGCAGCAGCCACAGTACCCAGATCAAGAAATACTTAAATCAGTTGAAGGCCAATTAAAAACGGCTCCGCCTCTAGTTTTTGCAGAAGAAACAAGAAGCCTATTCAAACAACTTGAAGATGTGTGCGAAGGCCGTGCATTTTTACTTCAAGGTGGTGACTGTGCCGAGTCGTTTAGCGATTTTAATGCCGCTAATATTCGCGATACATTCAAAACAATTTTACAGATGGCTGTTGTATTAACTTATGGCGGTAAATGCCCTGTAGTTAAAATAGCGCGTATGGCTGGTCAATACGCTAAACCTCGTTCAGCAGACTTAGAAACAATTAATGGCGTGTCTTTACCATCTTACCGTGGCGACATCATTAATAATATTGAGTTTACAGAAGAAGCGCGCATTCCAGACCCACAACGTTTAATGACTGCATACCATCATAGTGCCGCTACGTTAAACTTATTACGTGCATTTGCACAAGGTGGCCTAGCCGATCTTCATCAGGTTAACCGCTGGAACATGGGCTTTGTTGCTGCAAATCCACTTAAAGAAAAATACCAACAACTTGCAGATAAAATTCAAGACGCACTAGAGTTTATGGAAGTGTGCGGAATTAACTCTACAATTGCGCCAAGCTTAAAAGAAACCGATTTATACACTTCTCACGAAGCTTTACTACTTGGTTACGAAGAGGCACTAACACGTCGCGACCATTTATCAGGTGATTGGTACGATTGTTCTGCTCACTTTGTTTGGATTGGTGAACGTACACGCCAACTAGACCATGCACATATTGAGTTCTTTAAAGGCATTAAAAACCCAATTGGTGTTAAAGTTGGCCCAGGTATGGACCCAGACGACCTAATTCGTTTAATTGACGCATTAAACCCAGATAACATTCCTGGTCGTTTAACGCTAATTACACGTATGGGTGCAGACGTACTGCCAGAAAAACTCCCAGCACTAGTAAGAAGAGTTCAACAAGAAGGCCGAAAAGTAATTTGGAGTTCTGATCCAATGCACGGTAATACTGAAAAAGCGACATCGGGTTACAAAACGCGTAATTTCGATAATATCATGCGCGAGATCAGTCAATTCTTCGCTGTACACAAAGCTGAAGGTTCATACGCAGGTGGTGTTCACCTAGAAATGACAGGTCAGCACGTAACAGAATGTACAGGCGGTGCTTACGGTTTATCTGACGATGACCTAGCGCAGCGTTACAAAACACAGTGTGATCCACGCCTTAACGCCGACCAAGTATTAGAGTTAGGCTTTTTAGTCGCTGATTTACTAAAGGACGCACGTAAATAATATTTATTGATACAAAAAAACCGCTTAGTTGCGGTTTTTTTATTTCAAATTTGATGACTAAGTTAGTACTTACGTCGCTCCAAGTCTGTCTCTATCAGTATTTTTGCAGAAATTTCTTCAACAGAATGATGCGTAGAATTAAAGTAAGCTATTTTGTGACGCTTATACAACATTTCTACTTCGCGCACCTCAATACGGCACTGTTTAATTGAAGCATACTTAGAGTTAGCCATACGTCGATGCCTTATAGCCGCAAGCCTCTCTGGGTCAATCGTTAGTCCAAATAACTTATGTTTATAAGGGACTAAACATTTAGGCAAACCTTCATTATCTAAATCTTCTTCAGTAATAGGGTAGTTAGCTGCTTTAATGCCGTACTGCAGTGCTAAGTATAAGCTTGTCGGTGTTTTACCACTTCTGCTAACGCCAATTAAAATGATGTCTGCTTCGGAAAAGTTTTTAATATTTCCGCCATCATCATTCATAAGAGCATAGTTAACCGCATCAATTCTAAAATCATAACTTTTTTCGTGGATAGAATGCGTACGATGCATTTTTGGAACAGGGGCTACATTGAGTTCTTTTTCTATTTTTTCGCTATACGTAGTTAAAAAATCATACGTAACTGCATCAGCCGATTTTATAATTTCACTTAAATTGTGATTCACAAAAGTAAAAAACACGAAAGGCTTTTCACCTGTTTTTGCAGCGGTTGCATTAATTAAAGCTTTAATTTCGTGCGCTTTTTCTTCAGTTTCTACAAATGGAATTGTTTTATGATTAAAATCGATAGGAAACAACGACAAAGTCGCATGCCCAAACACCTCTGAAGTAATTGCTGTTCCATCTGATATATAAAAAGCAGTTCTCATAATTAACCTTTTTATTGCGTTTAAATCCCTAAAATGGGTTTCCCACGGTTTACGTGAGGACTGTTGCCAGTGTAGAATGATGACGACCTTTATAAAAGGTTTTCTTTCTTAACTCTCACAGTTAGACCTACAATTTGTTTTTTTTGGAGAAAGATCCGTGCAAGAATACGTTCTCTGGTATCAAGAGCTTGGTATGCAAGATGTTCCTCGAGTTGGCGGTAAAAACGCGTCACTTGGCGAAATGATTTCAAACCTCGCAAACGCAGGTGTACAAGTACCGGGTGGTTTTGCAACTACCGCAGATGCTTTTAATGAGTTTCTAGATCAATCAGGACTCACCGCCAAAATTCATGACATCTTAGATACACTTGATGTTGATGATGTAAATACACTCGCTAAAGTCGGTGCCGATATCCGCCAATGGATAATCGACACACCATTCCAACCAAACCTAGATCAAGCCATTCGCGACGCATATAGCCAACTCCATGGCGATACTGCAGCAGATGTTTCATTTGCAGTACGTTCATCAGCTACCGCTGAAGATATGCCAGATGCATCATTCGCAGGCCAACAAGAAACTTTCCTTAACGTTGTCGGTATCGATTCAGTCATGGTCGCTATTAAACACGTATTTGCTTCATTATTTAACGACCGCGCAATCTCATATCGTGTTCACCAAGGTTACGATCACCGTGGTGTAGCGTTATCAGCAGGTATACAGCGCATGGTACGTTCAGATAAGTCAGCATCTGGCGTAATGTTTAGTATTGATACAGAGTCTGGTTTTGAAGACGTTGTATTTATTACATCAAGCTATGGCTTAGGTGAAATGGTTGTACAGGGCGCGGTTAACCCTGATGAATTTTATGTTCATAAACCAACACTCCTTAAAAACAAACCTTCAGTAGTACGTCGTAATATTGGCTCTAAAGCCATTCAAATGATTTACTCAGAAGACAAAGCACACGGTAAGCAAGTAGACATCGTAGATGTTGACCCTGAGCTTTCTAATAAATTTTCGATTACAGATAAAGAAGTGCAAGATCTTGCCAAACAAGCTGTAATCATTGAAAAACATTACGGTCGTCCTATGGACATCGAATGGGCAAAAGACGGAAACGACGGCAAACTATATATAGTTCAAGCACGTCCAGAAACTGTCCGCTCAAACGAAGACTCAAACGTAATGGAACGTTTTCAATTAAATGGCACAAGTAATGTACTTGTTGAAGGCCGTGCAATTGGTCACAAAATTGGTAGCGGTGTTGTACGTGTTCTTGATTCAATCAAAGAAATGGATCAGGTACAAGTAGGCGATATTTTAGTTACCGATATGACCGACCCTGATTGGGAACCAATCATGAAACGTGCAGCAGCGATTGTTACAAATCGTGGTGGCCGTACGTGTCACGCGGCAATCATCGCACGCGAACTTGGTATTCCTGCAGTTGTTGGTTGTGGTAATGCAACTGATTTAATTAAAGCGGGACAAGAAGTAACAGTATCGTGCGCCGAAGGCGATACTGGCTTTATTTACGAAGGTATTTTAGATTTTGAAATACTAACGTCACGCGTTGATAAAATGCCAGAACTACCAATGAAAGTCATGATGAACGTGGGTAACCCCGATCGCGCCTTTGACTTTGCACGCTTACCGCATGCAGGTGTTGGCCTTGCGCGAGTTGAATTTATTATCAACCGTATGATTGGCGTTCACCCTAAAGCGTTATTAAATTTTGATGCGCAAACAGATGCATTAAAAGCAGAAATTACTGACATGATTGCCGGTTACGAATCACCAGTAGAGTTTTACATAACAAAACTGGTTGAAGGTATTTCAACGCTTGGTTGTGCTTTTGCACCGGAGCGTGTAATTGTGCGTATGTCTGATTTTAAATCAAACGAATACGCAAACCTAGTTGGTGGCCAGCAATACGAGCCAGAAGAAGAAAACCCAATGATTGGTTTTCGTGGCGCCGCACGTTATATCTCTGAAGACTTCCGCGATTGTTTTGCACTAGAATGTGAAGCTATAAAACGCGTAAGAAACGACATGGATATGGCAAACATTGAAATCATGATCCCATTCGTACGTACCCTTGAAGAAGGTAAACGCGTAATTGAATTACTAGAAGAGCATGGCCTTAAACGTGGTGAAAATGGTCTTAAAGTAATCATGATGTGTGAGCTGCCTTCAAATGCATTACTTGCTGATGAATTTTTAGAAATGTTTGATGGTTTTTCTATCGGCTCTAACGATTTAACACAGTTAACGCTTGGTCTTGATCGTGATTCAGGTTTAATCGCACATTTATTTGATGAGCGTAACCCAGCAATTAAAAAACTACTTTCTATGGCAATTAAAACAGCTAAAGAAAAAGGCAAGTACGTAGGTATTTGTGGTCAAGGTCCTTCAGATCACGAAGACTTTGCAGCATGGTTAGTAGAGCAGGGCATTGACTCTGTTTCACTAAACCCAGACACAGTAATAGAAACATGGTTATACCTAGCTAAAAAATTAGCAAAGTAATAAATAGGTAAGCTATAAAAAATGCCAGCAATGTATTGCTGGCATTTTTTTTATACCTAATTAAAAGTAAGTTAACGGGCTAATTTTTTATCTAAATAAGCACATGATTTAGTTAACGCCTTTTGACAAAGTGATAAGTAATGTCGCGCTTTAGGATAGTAAAACGAAAAACACAATAAACCCGCCATAAAAAATATAAGCGATGGGCCAGGGACGATCGCAAAAAATAATCCTAGCAAAATAAATAACACGCCACTGATCTGTAATAGTAATTTTTTCATATAACACGCCTCATTACTCGTTAACTTGAGTATAATTTAAGCTGCATTAAAATTGACTAAAAGAGTGTTACAAACTGTAAAATCTTCAATTTCTATTCGCCATCACCATGATATAATTAGTCAAATGCCCTAAAATATCGCCGTCATGATAGCAACAATTACACAGCAAGATGCCGCGACAGAACTTGTCGCAAATTACCTAAATACCATTGCAAGCCAAGGTTTTAGTGGAGATACCGATGCAAGTTATGCAACGCGTATTACTGCTTCAACCGATAACAGTGTGTATCAGGAAATACCCCAAGGTGTTATTTTTCCAAAAAATGAAAAAGATATTCAACTCGCACTGCAAACTGCATCTCGCGACCCATTTTTATCATTAACTTTTGGGCCTCGTGGTGGCGGAACAGGTACTAACGGTCAATCGTTAACACCAGGTATTGTTGTAGATTTGTCTCGCTATATGCGCGAAATCCTCGAAATAAATGTAGAAGAAGGCTGGGTACGCGTTCAAACTGGCGTAATAAAAGATCAACTTAATGACTTTTTAAAACCTTATGGTTTTTTCTTCTCGCCCGATTTATCTACCAGTAACAGGGCAACTATTGGTGGCATGATAAGTACTGACGCATCGGGGCAAGGTTCGTTAGTTTACGGAAAAACAAGCGATCATGTTTTAGGGCTTACAACTTATTTAGTCGATGGCACACCTATGTGCACCTCACCAATAGACATCGACAAAGCAAAAATTATAGCCGAGCAAGACTCTCTAATTGGTAGTTTATATAAAACAGTTTTAGATATTTCAGTTAATGAACGCGCAGCTATTTTAGCTAAGTTTCCACGGTTAAATAGGTTTTTAACCGGCTACGACCTAGAGCATGTGCTAAGTGATGACTTACTTACTTTTGACATGAGCCGCTTAATAACGGGTTCAGAAGGCTCATTAGGTATAGTAACTGAAGCTAAATTAAACCTAACGCCTATTGCCGAATTTAAAACCCTTATAAATATCAAGTACGATAGTTTTGACTCAGCACTTCGTCATTCACCGTTTTTAGTTGATGCACGCGCAACATCGGTAGAAACCGTTGATAGCAAAGTTTTAAACTTAGCGCGTGAAGACATCATTTGGAATTTAGTATCGGACTTAATAACCGACGTACCAAATAAAGATATGCAAGGCCTTAACATGGTCGAGTTTAATGCAGTATCAAACGATGATATAAAAGACAAAGTAGACACGCTTTGTAAGCTTCTAGATGAATGCGTAGCAAATCAAACTAATGGCGTTATTGGTTATCAGTTAACCAGTGATAAAAGCGATATACTAAAAATTTACGCAATGCGTAAAAAATCAGTGGGTTTATTAGGTAATGTAAAAGGCAGTCAAAAACCACTCGCCTTTGCAGAAGACACTGCAGTACCCCCTGAAAATTTAGCAGATTATATTGTCGAATTTAGAGCATTACTCGACAGCCATAATTTACAATATGGTATGTTTGGCCATGTTGATGCAGGCGTTTTACACGTACGCCCAGCACTTGATATGTGCGACCCAGAACAAGAAAAACTACTTAGAACTATTTCAGATCAGGTCGTAAAACTAACCGCTAAGTACGGCGGTTTAATGTGGGGCGAACACGGTAAAGGTTACCGAAGTGAATATAGTCCTGAATTTTTTGGTGAGCATTTATATACGCAGCTTCGTAAAATAAAAACAGCTTTCGATCCTAACAACCGCATAAACCCCGGTAAAATATGTACTCCTATCGATAGTGAAGACTCACTAGTTAGTGTTGATGGACAAAAGAGATCGCACTTCGATAAGCAAATATCAATAGAAGTTAAAACCAGTTTTAACAATGCAATGACCTGTAATGGTAATGGCATATGCTTTAATTACGATGAAAATTCACCTATGTGTCCATCGTATAAAGTAACCGGCGATCGTCGTAATTCACCAAAAGGTCGCGCAAGTTTAATGCGCGAATGGCTTCGTTTACAAGAGTCAAAAAATGTAGATTTACTCGAAGTAGAAAAGCAGCTTAACAAAGGTGAAGTAATCACCTGGTGGGAACGTTTCGTTCACAGCCGCGAAAAACGAAAAGGTATTTACGACTTTTCTCACGAAGTAAAAGCGTCAATGGATGAATGTTTAGCATGTAAAGCATGTACAACTGCTTGCCCAATTAAAGTAGATGTTCCTACTTTTCGGTCGCGCTTTTTAAATTATTATCATAGTTATTATGCGCGTCCGCTAAAAGATTACCTTGTTGGTAACATAGAAAACAGCGCGCCATTAATGGCAAAGTTTGCAAAAGTTATAAACCCAATTGTTAAAACATCATTAGTAAGTAATGTTATTAAAAAAACAGTTGGCTATGTTGATACACCACAGTTAAGTATTCCTGCACTTTCAAAGCGTATTACTAAAACACAAAAATTTGATTTTGATTTATTAAATAAATTAAATGCAGAGCAACAAAGTGAATATGTATTAATAGTACAAGACCCATTTACGAGCTTTTACGAAGCCGAACTAGTAGAAAGTTTTATTACTTTAATAACCCAACTTGGCAAAAAACCAATGCTATTACCTTTTAAACCAAATGGTAAACCGCAACACGTAAAAGGTTTTTTGCATGAATTTAAAGTTACAGCTAAAAATGCAGCTGAGTTTTTAAATAAATTAAATGATATTAATGCACCGCTAGTCGGTTTAGATGCGTCACTCGTTATGTGCTACCGCGATGAATATAATACAATTTTAGAAAATAACCGTGGTGAATTTAATGTGCAACTTGCCCATGAATGGCTCGAAACACAATCGTTCAAATCACTAAGCGCAAAGCAAAATACAGATACCGAATTTACATTACTGAGTCACTGTACTGAAACAACTGCACTGCCAAAAGCAGCAAATGTTTGGCAAACAATTTTCAGTGATATTGGTTTAACATTAAAAACAACAAATACAGGTTGCTGTGGAATGGCGGGAACTTATGGCCACGAAGCACAAAATCAGGATAACTCACGTGCACTTTACGAAATGAGTTGGAAACCAATTGTAGATAAAAATAAACCAGAGCAACTTTTATCTACGGGCTTTTCTTGTCGTAGCCAAGTTAAACGTTTTGAGAAATTTAAACCAAAACACCCAATTGAATTACTAGCACAGGTTCTTAGATAACTTTATAAAATATAAAAAGGCGCAACGATTAACTTCATCAGTAATGAAATAACCGTTACGCCTTTTTTAATACGTATTCTTAATTTACCTAGTTTAAATAATTATTTTTTAACAAAACTATCGGCAATAGGTTTAGTGCTAATGCCGTGTATAAATACACTAAACAAAATAGTCGTCATTGCTATTGTCGCTATTTGATATTTGTTTTCTATTTGCGTATCAATCACCATCAATGTAAAAACAATTGATGCTAATCCTCTTGGTCCAAACCACGCAAATGTAAAACGCTCTTTAATATTCAATGCCGTAAACTGCAGAGACAACATAACAGGAATTATTCTAATTAATGTTGTACTTAATAAAGCGTAAATTATAATTTCAGTATTTAATTTCGGGATAACTAAGTAAGCACAAACAAACCCAAACAAGCACCAAATCATTAGCGATGTAAAATCTGCGATGTGCTCTGAGTCTTCAATTAATTCTGTTCTAACTTCTTCAGTCGAAAATTTATCAAATAGTAAACCTGCAATAAACACCGCAATAAATCCACTGCCATGAAAATACTGAGTGACAGAAAACACAGCCATAGCAAAACCAAGTAATAAAAATGGACTGGTATTTTGTGCAAAGTAATGACGTTTCATTGCAAAGTTTAAACTCGGTATAAAAACAGCGATACTTGTAATAGCTATTAATAAAGCCAAGCCAAGTTCTCGTCCAAACACGCTTAATGTTTGTGTGGCGGTAATAGCTGAATCCGGATTTTTAGCGAGTAATATAAATATTAAAAATATGGGCACGCATAATCCATCGTTCAAACCACTTTCAGTATTTATCCCTTCACGTATTTTTTCAGGCACTTGTGTACTTGCTAGTAACCCTTTACTTAATGCTGCATCGGTAGGTGTTAAAATAATTGCGAGCAACGCCGCTTGAATAAGTGAAAGCTCAGCAAAGAAAAATAAAGCAACAGCAATACCAAGTAATAATGTTAAGGGTAGGGCAACAAACAATAGTAAACTAGGATACTGAAAACTATGCCTTAAAACACTTAGCTTTGATTTAGCTGCATCTGAAAATAAAAATATACTTAGCGTAAGCTCTATAAATGGTAATAAAAGATCAACGCCTTCTTTTATTTTTTGTCCTTCGTTGGGTAACATAAAAGCTAAACATATTCCGCCGACAACAAAAAACATTGGACCTGTTACTTCTGTTTTTTCTAATTGGCGAAGTGTTAAAGAATAAATTAAAAATAGTCCGCCTATAAATGCTATTACTAAATACTCCATTAAATTTTCCTTTTAAGTCCTGATTTTGCTCGCTCTTTAATATTTGTTTGAATATAAATTTGATCGGTAGTCGCAATTTTAGAATGGCCTAAATCTTCTGATAAATGTTTAAGCGGTCTTGTTTGCGCATCATGTGTAGCACCAGTATGACGAAGCCAATGTGCAGTTGCAGCGCCAAGTTGTTCAGCATCATCTTTAAAACCATCATCAAGTAATGATTGCTGAGCATAATCAAAACTTTGTTGAACTAAACGCCTAATTTGCCTTACGGTCATACCACCTTGACCCCGAATTTTATGAACTAACGGCTCAGATTCATCAACCCGAGGAAGGGCAGGTAGACCTCGATATAATCTGTATCGTTTTAAATATTCAACAAAATCATCACTTAAGGTTACATCTCGTAATTTATTACCTTTACCCATTATACGTAAAAACCAAAATCCATCATTATCTTGCCAAAAATGAGACATCACCGGCGACCATTGTGGGCGCTCAGATAATTCTGAAATTCGTAAATAAAGACCTTTTAAGCAGGCAAGCGTAAATAAGTTCCGCTCTAAATCAGGGTTATGTTCGCATAAATCTCGCGTTACACCAAAAACGTATTCCCATTGAATATCACTTAATGTATCAGGAATTTGAATTTGTGATTGAACAACTAAATACGGGCTATTTTTTTTAACAACAGGGACAAAGTTCGCGAATGTTTTTTCTTCGAGTAGGGCAAACTTATAAAATACATTTAAGGCAGTAAACATGGCCGATAAAGTTTGTTGGCTGGCAGTTGATTCTTTTAGCATAAAAGGGCGCCAATTTTGATTTAATCTACGAATTCCTTGCTCATCTTTATAACGCCATTGCACTGAAGTTGCAGCCCATTCTTTATCAGGTTCAACCATAAAATCAACGTAAGCTTCAATATCTTCACGTTTTAAATCGAATACTGATTTTTCTGCTATTAACCACGACCATAAATAAAAGCGTTCAAGTTCATTTCGAAAACGGCTATAAGTGGCTTCTGACTTGCGGCCATAAACATATAAAAACTGATATAAGAATGTCAGATCGGCTTTTGATTCAGTTACAGTCAAGCCAATTTCCTGTATAAAGGATGCAAGTTCTGGGTATTCTGAATTTAGAGTACCGTCATCTAGATGGGCAATTTGATATCTTAATTGTTTTAACGTATCAACCAAAGCAACAAGCATAATGTATAAATATTCAATTAAATAATAGGCTTACAGAATAACGTTAAAGTCCGATACTGTCTAGTATTGGACATAGTAAAGCTCTAATTATTTTAATGCCGTGATTATTCTATGGTTGTTGGTTGCTATATCTTATTAAGGAAAAAATCATGAAAAAACTAATTATACTAAGCGTACTTGCTTTAACTGTTTCGTTAACTGGGTGTGCTACTACAGGTAGTGCATCACCAAGCGAAAAACGTTCACTTGTACAAAGTATGAAAACAAATACATTAGATAAATTATACGCTGAAAAACCTGACGTTAAAAAACAAATTGCTAATTCGGCTGGTTACGCTGTTTTTGATAACGCGAACGTAAATGTTGTTTTAGCCAGTTTTGGTGGCGGTTACGGCGTAGTTAAAAATAACCTTACTGGTAAATCGACTTACATGAATATGGGTGAAGCCGGTTTAGGGCTTGGTTTAGGTGTAAAAGATTTTAACGTTGTAATGGTTTTTCATAACCAAGCTGCATTAAACAGATTTATTGAACATGGTTGGGCTTTTGGCGGAAACGCTGATGCAGCAGCAAAATATGAAGATAAAGGCGGTGCATTGGTTGCCGAAGCGATTGCAGATCAAGTTACTGTATATTCTGTAACCGAAAATGGCCTTGCACTACAAGCTGTATTAAAAGGTACTAAGTTTTGGGTTGATTCAGAGCTTAATTAACCACCAAATTACTCTCCTAAAAGCGAGCTGGTTTGTATAATCACGCTCGCTTTATTAAAATCCATGTAATTTAACATAACGTAATTTATGGGTGATAATACACCTTCCTATAATAAAGCTTTTCACATGAGTATTTCATATTTCAATTTAAATAGATTGCTGTCAAGTTTGCATCTATAGACATCAGTAAACTTTTGCTCAAAGCTATTATAAAATCTTCCTCTATTTCCTGTTGCTAACTTAGTCCCCTCTATTATTGCTTCTTTCATTTTCTTTACATCTGAATTTACTCCTAAGTAAATTTTAGATATTTTACTTGGATTAACTTTAATTAAGAACATCACTTGATAAGCTTCGTAATTTCTCCAAACTGAATTCCATTCTGAAAGGCTACTTTCGCAACTCCCTGTAAGATAAAGCAGGTAAGATAGATCATTGATTTTTTCTCTTAAATCACCTTTATAACCCAGTGAGCTCAGTTTATTTTTGGTTTCATCTGAATTCCCAAGTGTTATGACTTTATTGCAGTTCGTAAATGGTAGTGCAAATCTATATTCTTCCTCGTGCTTCCAAGATTCATGTTTACTAAAGAAATAATGTTTCGAAAAATTATTAACCTCTTCATCTGATAAAGTAGTGATATTTTTGCTATAGCTTCGCTCTCTATTATAAATAACATTGTCACTCAGGTAGGCTTCAATATCATTAGTTTTATCTATATCAAAAATAGAAAATGGATCTTCTTCATCAACTTCAAATTCAACTAATATACCTTTACTGTTAGTTGCATAGTTACCCCACATTGGCATACTTTCTTTATTTTTACTTAAAGACACATAACCATATAAATCTAAATATGGATTTATATCTCTGTGCGAATTAAATTCTCTCCCAAAAATTTTTATAGTCTCTTGGCTGACATCTTTTATTTTATTTATATCTATTCCTGTTGGTAAAACTTCAAAAGGATCATTCTGACTATTGTTCTGACTTAGCCTAAGTGTAGGCTCTGTTAAGAATGCCGTAGCAGCATCAGCAGATAAATATTTGTATAGTTTCATAAATTCTCCTTTTTAATTTCTTATTTATAACAAGTAACTAAATAAATAATCCTATCCCATTATATCTATGGTACTAAATAATTTATTTTCTAAATTTTTATCTAACGCTTCGGCCAATTTCTCAGTTTCACTAAAAACAGTATTCCAATATTTAATGCGTGTATCTGCATCAAGATCGGTAAAATCATTTCTATCTGGAATTTTTCCGTAGGGTAAACTTGCTATAAACTCTTTTGATGGAGTGATCATTACCACGTTATCGTAATTAAGTGGCGACACTTTACGTTTTAAATTTTTATCGAACCACCCTGCTTTTGGATCTGAATTAAAATGCGGATATAAAATAAGTCCTGGGTTATTAATTTTTAAATCAAAGTGGTAGTCAATTATTCCGCCATCGCGATATATACCTTGCGGCGAGCCTTCAATATTTTTTATGCCTTGCATAACAAGTGGTATTGAACCCGATGCAAGTAATGCATCTTTTAAATTATTTTGAGTAAGCGCTATGTTTTGCGTTTTAAAATTGTAGCTGTCGGTAATTGATAAGTCACTTGTTGCTGGGCCAAATATAAAACGCTCATACTGCGAACCTAATAATTTTCGGTTAACGCGGTTTAACATATAACTTTTTGATAAACCCATTAACTGTATTAATTTATTTTCGCTGGCGATAAAGCCATTTGATTTTGCGACAATAAAGTGCGCTTTAAATATTGGGTTATTTATAATTTCGGTGACGCCGTTATCGCCAAAAACATCTTCAAGTAATGCGCGTGCTTTTATTGTTATTTCACTTGGTGTAGGTTTATTACTTGAGTACCGAGTTTGCGAATACGATTTTGCTAATCGCTCAATGGCAGCAACGGGATCGTTTTGTGCAAAACACGCAGAGCGAAAAGCGCCAGCAGATGAGCCAATTAAATTAAGTGGTTGGGTACGGTTTTTAAAAAATTCACCAAAAATATACTTATCCAACCCAAATAATGTAAACCATTTAGGACCGCCACTTGCACCTAAAAAAGAGGTGAAAAGTTCAGGTTTAAAGCCCTGTTCGTTAATAATTTTAGCCGCTGTTTTCCCTGCGTGAATCTCGATCATCTAAAAAATTGTGCCTTTTATTTTGGTTGCTATAGTTATTTTATAACACCGGAAGTGAATATTTATGCAAAGTAAAAAGCGGATTTATGTTGCCATAAAACCGCTTTTTATAGTTAAGTGTGCTGAACTAGTCCCAAATGCCGTCTTCGCATTTGCCCTGTACTTTTACATCTTTTACTTTAAATTCGGGCTCTAAACCTTTGTCTCTTTGTGCGTGGTAATCGCTCGTAACAGACAAAATAGTCGGCGTTAACAGTATAATAGCGATAACGTTAACCACTGTCATTAACCCTAAGGCAATATCGGCTAAATCCCAGACTTCTTTTAATGTGGCCGACGCGCCCCACAACATCATTGATAAATAAAGCAAAGTGTAAATGCCGCGCCCTACTTTGTTGTCGAGCTTAAAGAGGTGCAAGTTACTCTCTGCATAGGCGTAGTTTGCCACCACCGATGTAAAAGCAAATAAGGTTATAGCGGCTGCTACAAAGTAAACACCACCTTGTGCTAAGTGAGCAGTCATCGCGCTTTGTGTTAAACGAATGCCTTCCATTTCACCGCTTATGTCTATATCGGCTAATAAAATGATCACCGCGGTACAGCTACACAGTACGATTGTATCGAAAAATACGCCTAGCATTTGTATGTAACCTTGCGTTACAGGGTGATTAGGAATTGGGCTGGCACTTGCTGAAGCATGCGGCACACTACCTGCACCGGCCTCATTAGAATATAAACCACGTTGTATACCGTTTTTAATGGCTGCGCCCATCGCACCGGCACCTGCTTCTTGTAAACCAAACGCTGATAAAAATATATCTTTAAGCATGGCAGGTACTTGCGTGAAATTTATAATCGTAATAATAACGGCGGCAAGTACAAACACAATGCCCATTATTGGCACAACACGCTCTGCAAATCGGGCAATTGCTTTAAAGCCACCGAGTATAATTGAACCAGCGAGTACGGTAATAACTAGGCCTGAATAAAATGTAGGAACTTCAAACGCGTAGTTGAGTGCGTCGGTAATTGTGTTAGTTTGCATTGCGCTAAACGTAAAGCCGTAACCTAAAAACAAACACGCGGCAAACACAATGGCAAACGCCCGGCTACCCAAACCTTGTTGAATATAATACGCAGGGCCGCCTCTAAACTCGCCGCCACTATCACGCACTTTATATACTTGCCCAAGTACACTTTCGGCAAAGCCTGTAGCCATACCCAATATGGCTATAACCCACATCCAAAATATAGCGCCGCTGCCGCCAAGTGAAATTGCCACTGCCACACCGGCTAAATTACCAGTACCTACTCGTGCGCAAAGCCCTGTACACAACGCTTGGAATGATGAAATGTCGTTTTTTTTACATTTGCTACTGCCTTTTAAAAGGCTAAACATATGTTTAAATTTAAGTATTTGAATTGCTTTTAGTCGTACTGAAAACCATATACCTGTAAACAAGAGTATATAAATAAGTACTTGCCCTTCTCCCCATAAAAGGTTGTTTACGCTTTTGACGACGGTATCGAACATTGCTAATTCCTTCTTATATTTTTTATATTAATACCCTTTTTGGGTATAATGGCATTTGCTTGCGACATCGACTAAAAATTTAATGCAAATAAGGCAGCTAAGCTGCCTTAAAACTATACATTATTTATTTTGCAAATGAACTCCTGCAATCATGCACCTAACTGAGCCACCAGCCGACTCAATAGTAGGTATTGGTAATGGCACAAGCTTAGCCGTTTTTTGTATAACTGTTATTTGTGCCGGTGTAAGTGCATTAAACGCAGTTTGCGATAACGCTAAAATACGACCATTTTTACCTTGTAGCTCAATAGCATTGCCACAAAAGTTATTAATTTGCTCAAGCGTTAAATCGATAACTTGATGATGGTTTTTCAAAAAATGTTTAGCTAACTGTGCACGTTGATTAATTGGCACCATATTTAAACTGATCATTACAAATTTTGTAGCGATACACATTAAAACATTAGTGTGATAAACCGCAGTTCCTTGCTCGTCATATGCGTTAAACACTATGGGTGATAGTTTTAATTGCTCACATATTGTATTAACCACCGACTTGGTAGTTCTTTTTGATTCTACCGCGTAAGCGAGTTTATTTTTATGATCGATAACCAGTGAACCAGTGCCTTCAAGAAATGAATTTTCTTTCGATAAAAATGAATAATCAGTCACTGAAGACACTTTATAGTGATCCGTTAAAAAATCAATAATATCTTTTCGATATTCTAACCTTCTGTTTTCTACAAACATTGGATAGATTATTAATTGGCCACTTTGATGAGTTGAAAACCAATTGTTAGGAAAAACTGAATCGGGAGTGTGTGTTTGCTCATCTTCAAAAAGGTGAACTGTTACCCCTTCATTTTTTAATATTTGTACGGCATTAGTCACTTCTTTAAATGCTTGTTCACTTTGATTTTGTGCTAAACATTCACTTTGAAATGCGTTATCGAGCATTGTGTGTGGGTTAGATGTAAAGTGATGTGGCCTTACCATCACTACAGCTCTGGGGGCTTGGTTTACTTCGCTCATGCCACGTGCTCTTTTACTAATGGTTGATCACTAAGCACTGAAAATAAATTACGAGGATCCGCTTGTTGTGTAATTAAATCAAGCAAAGCAAACTCGCCCGTTTTAATTAACTCATCACGTATAAATACCAGTGCGGTAAAGTCTTCGCTCGCAAAGCCAACGCCGTCAAAAATGGTTAATTCATCTTGGCTAGTACGCCCAAGCGACTGCTTATTAATAACGTTATGAAACTCAGTTACTGTAAAGCTTGGACTCATTTGTTGAATTTCGCCCTCTATTCGAGTTTGTGGCTCGTACTCAACAAATACATTAGCACGCTCAAGCAATCTAGCATCTAACTCTGTTTTACCTGGGCAATCACCACCTATGGCATTAATGTGCACACCTTGTGGGATCATGTCATTTGTTAAAATAGTAGCGTTAGTTTTATCAGCAGTACAGGTAGTGATGATATCTGCCCCTTTTACTGCCTCTTGTACACTATTACAAATAGTCACGTTTAATCCGCATGCACTTAAATTAGCAAATGCTTTTTTAGAGGCGCTTTTATCTATATCGTATAAACGAATATGCGTAATACCTAGTACCGCTTTAAAAGCGAGTGCCTGAAACTCTGATTGAGCACCATTGCCTATTAAAGTAAGGGTTGTTGAGTTTTTAGGTGCTAAATATTTAGCTACCATTGCAGAAGTTGCGGCTGTACGTAGTGCTGTTAGTAAACACATTTCGCTTATCATAACCGGATAGCCACTATCTACATCGGCTAAAATACCAAACGCAGCGACTGTTTGAAGTTCTCTAAAGGTGTTTTTTGGGTGACCATTTACATATTTACAGCTGAACATTTGGCCATCACTCACTGGCATTAGCTCTATTACCCCCTCTGGTGAGTGTGCTGCATAGCGAGGTGACTTATCAAACTCTGTCCAACGGGCAAAGTCGGTTTCTAATTTATTTGTTAGATCTAGCAGAACGTTTTCGACCCCTAAGCTATTTATAAGCTTAGCCATTGCCTGAACGCTAACAAATGGAACGCCTTGTTTTGGCTGTGCTATAAAATGACTCATGCTGAAACCTCTTGAATAAATGTATTAGTTAATTTAAAACAAGTTTAGCGAGGCTACGTGCTATTTAATATGGCAATTAATTACACAAATAGTACTAGTTTTTATCATTTTGCTATGCAGTTATATACAATTTATGTATTTTGGTCAGTAACTTCTTTTAAAGGTTTGATTTATGACTCCCTATATTTATGACTCTCTTGATAATGCTTTAATAGCTGAATTACGAAAAGACGGCCGCGCTTCTATTTCAGCTTTAGCCGGTTCTTTAAATGTATCACGCGGGACAGTGCAAAATAGGTTAGACAGATTAGTTAGCTCAGGCGCAATATTAGGGTTTACTGTACGCGTTCACGAACACATAGAAACAGAAGCCGTGCGCGCAATTATGATGATAGAAGTCGTTGGTAAATCTACCTCACAGGTAATTAAAACAATGCGCGGAATACCCGAGCTTATAAAATTACACACCACCAATGGTGCATGGGATTTAGTTGCGGAGCTTCAAGCTGCAAATTTAAGTGAGTTTGATGGAGTGCTAAGGCAAGTACGCGAAATTGACGGTATTTTAAATAGTGAAACAAGCATATTACTTTCATCAACTTAAGCTATTTTTAATATTTAAAAGAATATTTAATTGACATCCATTTATAATATTTAAGTATTCACAATGATTTTTTACTATTTTAAAATTTAGAAGAATACTTAAATGACACCCATTTATAATATTTTAAGTATTCACAATGATTTTTTACTATTTTAAAATTTAGAATGACACCCATCTAAATTTTTTAAAAGTGAGGAAGGCAGATTCAAGGTCGAAGTGCACCACCTTTACTAAACTATAAGTTCAGGAGGTGTGCCATGGGTACCCAATATTCACATTTATCTAACTTTGAACGTTGTCGTTTATTTGAGTGGTATCATTACCAAAAAAAATCAATACGTGAGGTGAGCCGATTACTAAATCGTTCACATAGCACTATTAGCCGAGAGTTAAAGCGTAATAAATATGATTATTACGTACCAACTTATTACCCTCATCCAGCTCAAATGTATTACGAAGTAAGGGTAAGGGAGAGAGCTAAGCGAGTTAAGCTTAAGTCTGTTGAAGCTCAACGATATGTGACTGATAAGCTCAAGCTTGGGTGGAGTCCAGAGATCATAGCTGGGCGAATAAAATTTGATAAAACCTTACCCAACGTATCTCACGAGGCCATTTATCAATATATATACAAGAATGAACCATCACTTATTGTATATTTAGCTAGGCAACATAAAAAACGTAAGAAAAAATATCCAACCCGTAAAACGAAAACAGTTTGGGGTCAAAGATGTAGTATTTTAGACAGGCCAGATGACATTAATCTCAGAAAAAACTTTGGGCATTGGGAAAGTGACTCTGTTGAATCTAGCGACAGAAAATGTGCGCTGAATGTGTTACTTGAACGAGTTTCTAGAGTGTGTCATATCACCAAATTACCATCTAAAAAAGCTCTAGCGACATCGAATGCAATATGTAAAAAACTATCTATTTACCCACCGAGTTCTTGTTTATCGATAACTTATGACAATGGCTCTGAAAATACAGAGTTTAAAAAAGTAGAAGCCATTTTGAAAAATAAATCTTATTTTTGTGAGCCTTACCACAGCTGGGAAAAAGGTGCTGTAGAACAAATAAATGGTTTAATTAGAAGGTATTACCCGAAGAAAACAAACTTTAGCAAAGTAAGCCATCAGCAATTAAAAAAAGTAGAGGAACAACTAAATAATCGCCCTAGAAAATGTTTAGGATTTAAAACACCAAATGAAGTCTATAATGAATTAGGTGGTGCACTTCCAATTAGAATCTAGG
>NZ_JWIG01000023.1 GCF_000814675.1 Pseudoalteromonas distincta
TTACGGACAGTGCCTGGTGGGTAGTTTGACTGGGGCGGTCTCCTCCTAAAGAGTAACGGAGGAGCACGAAGGTTGGCTAAGTACGGTCGGACATCGTACGGTTAGTGTAATGGTAGAAGCCAGCTTAACTGCGAGACAGACACGTCGAGCAGGTACGAAAGTAGGTCATAGTGATCCGGTGGTTCTGAATGGAAGGGCCATCGCTCAACGGATAAAAGGTACTCCGGGGATAACAGGCTGATACCGCCCAAGAGTTCATATCGACGGCGGTGTTTGGCACCTCGATGTCGGCTCATCACATCCTGGGGCTGAAGTCGGTCCCAAGGGTATGGCTGTTCGCCATTTAAAGTGGTACGCGAGCTGGGTTTAGAACGTCGTGAGACAGTTCGGTCCCTATCTGCCGTGGGCGTTTGAGAATTGAGAGGGGTTGCTCCTAGTACGAGAGGACCGGAGTGAACGAACCGCTGGTGTTCGGGTTGTCATGCCAATGGCATTGCCCGGTAGCTACGTTCGGAACTGATAAGCGCTGAAAGCATCTAAGCGCGAAGCAGGCCTCGAGATGAGTTCTCACTAGACTTTTAAAGTCTCTGAAGGGCCGTTGAAGACTACAACGTTGATAGGCAAGATGTGGAAGTGGTGTGAGCCATTAAGCTAACTTGTACTAATTACCCGTGAGGCTTAACCATACAACGCCAAACGCGTTTTATGCGACAGTTTGACAGAAGTTAATATAACTAAAGTAGAAATTACTTAGAAAAACTTAAAAAATATTATCAGATATTTTCCAAATTCAGTTAATACGCAGAAATACGTATTAACGCCCAAATTTGCTTGGTGACAATAGCGTTTTGGACCCACCTGACTCCATGCCGAACTCAGTAGTGAAACGAAACAGCGCCGATGATAGTGTAGCATTTGCTATGTGAAAGTAGGACATTACCAGGCTTCAAATTGTAGAGAGCCCGAATCTAACGATTCGGGCTTTTTTACGTCTGCAGAAAAGTGAAATGTGCGCAATTAACATACACTCATATCGGGTCACAAAGAGAGTGTAGCATTTCACTGTGGCTCTCCACCGCTGTGGGGACTACGACATCCTATTGCGTAGCGCACAGGCTTCAAATTGTAGAGAGCCCGACTAGAAATAGTCGGGCTTTTTTACATCTGCAGAAAAGTCAAATATGGGGAAGTAACGGACATTACATACTCGATTCTTCTCCAATTCATCTAAATGTACGAGTTGAGCGGAATAGCTCATTATTCCAGTACTAAAGTTAATAACCAAATTTAAAGGCTATTTAAAATAGTCCATAAGCTTGGGTTTCTTCACTTTCGGATTCTTCTATTTGAGTTGGTTTAAATATTACGCTTGGATCAATTAATACACTGTGTTTTTGGGGGAGCTTGATTAATCCTCGCATCATATTTTTAGTTTGTGGGTCTAGATCAAAACCGACCTCAGTGAGCTTATCTAGTGGTTTAATGTCTTCTTTTTTATAGTCGATATTATCTTCGACTTTATCTACCAATAACCCTACATGTGGGTTTAAGCCGTCTTTGGTGGTGAAAACAATAATAGGTTTATAGTCTAAGGTTATTTGCTCTTTAGCTGATTCAAATAAACGCTCTAGCTGAATTAGGTTACTACGCTTAATTTTTTCGAGCAGAGCTGATACTTGTTTATAATCGCTTTGATTATGAGCTGATATAGCTTCCTTTACCGTTTCTAGCAATGATTGGAAAGGTTCGTTAAGCCGAGACATTGTTAGTTTTAAGTCTTCATTATCGGTGTTGAACTCTTTGTAAAACAGAATAAAATCTTGTAGTTCTGCATCATTGCTTGAAATAGAAGCCGAGCTATTTAATAAGTTACTTTGAAGGGTATTGAACCAGTTTAATAGTTTTTCTTGCCATATTCTTAGTTGTTTTAGTATATGCGCATTACTTTGTTCGGTTGAGATATTATTTAAAATAATACCTAAATCAAAAACAGGCGTTGGTATATCCATATAATCTTTAACACCAATAAAGCTTTTATTATTGTTGGGTAAAGTTGTTAGATTATTGTCAAAGCGCTCTGTTAATAAAATATCGAGTATTTTAAGTGAAATTGTTTTGCAGCCCACTTTAAAGTTTATTAATTCCATGCCTTTATCTTAATTTACCTATTAATGTTTTAAGGATAGAACAAATTAAATAAATAGCTTAAAGATGGATAAAATTTAACAGTGATAGGGCAACTAAAAGCTATTAGATGGTACTTGTGAGGTTTTTTATGGCACGTTTAAATTGATTCTCAAGCTGTTTTTTTCCTAATAAACCTAAGTGTTGAATCATTTTTTCATTACTTTCATTTTGAAGCACTAACTTTATTAAAAGTTGTTTATCCGACTCTGTTAATTGAGATATACAAGAAGGTGACTGGCTCAGTAACTGCCAAAGAGTTGCAGAGATACTAAATTGAGTGAAGTTACTTTTAGTGAGCAGCGCTAGTCGCTCGTGAGTCTCTAGGCTTATTAACTCGTCGCGAAATCCTTCAATTAGGATATTCACGAGTTGCCAATCTAGTGTTTTAAAGTGTGTTAAAAGCCCATAAAAAAAATCGTTTTTAAACTGCTTTTTCAAAGGTTGAATAATTGTACTTTTGTCACTTAAGCATTTAACCACAAGCGCCGAATGTTCAGCGGTGCTTTTATCGCGTTGATAACCTAATTTTACAGTATCAAACCCTCGGTTTTGCCAAAAATTAAGTAACTGCGCTGTTGCCCCAAAGCTTGCACCAAGCCAACTACATTGGCTTTTTACCTGCGATTCGCAAAAACTAAGTAGCTTTTTACCAAGTCCTATATTGTGGGAACTCGGATCAATCGCTATTCGTACAACGCGAGCGCTCAGTTGCGTTAAACAGTCATTATTAAAGCTAAGTTGTGAGAGTGCTTGCGCCATTAAATGCCCTTGCGGACGGCGCTCTCCACTTATAATCTGTAGGGCAAGTTCTTCACTCAAACCACCTTCTATGGCGATTAAGCATACGCCAACTAATTGATTATTAATTTTGCTAATAAATAGTCTTTGCGATGGTGCGTCTAGTAGTTGGCGTAAGTCGTTGACACTACTTTGATAGTGAGCCAGTGCAAGTAGGGCAATAACTTGCTGCAGTAAAGGCTCATTGTTTACAAGGGATTGCTGAGTTATTTCGCTATGTACTGGCTGCTCTAATTCATTACTACTTAACTCTATATATTGTGCATCGAGTGCTAGTAGTGTGCGAATGTGTTGCTCAAGAGGATCGTGTTTAGCAAAGCGCAGTGGCTCATCAAGTGTTACAACTTTAGAGGCTTTATAGTGTGCTTTAATATAGTTACTAAAGCGAATGGTATAACCCCTACCATTGCCTTCATACCCAACCAGAGTGCTTGCAAATACTATACGAGGGTAATGAGCTAGCATTTGTAGTAATAACGGAACAGGAATTGCTGCAGCTTCATCAACGAGTAGTAAATCGCACTCAGGTAGTGTGTTTAATAACGCGTCAGGTGCAACGTAGTGCAAATTGGCGAGCTGTTTATGTTCAGCGTTGTATTGAAGGCTTAACTCTTGGGCTAAATGTTTAAAGCTGCTATGGGTCGCTTTAAACTGAGTGCTGCAAATAATTACTTTTTTATCAGTTAGTTTTGCCGTTGCTAAGCCAAGTGCTGCCGACTTACCTCTGCCTCTATCGGCATTAATGAGTAAAGGCCTGTTGGCACGACCGTTAGCTACTTTTACTATTTGCTCAATACAGTTTTGCTGTGGCTCATAATCAATTTTATTATGCATTACATAGCTAGCGTTATTACTAATACAGCCATTTTTTTCACTAAAGTGAAAAGCGGGCAACGGTTTAATAATAGTCGCGAAACGCTGATTAAATATGCTGTAGTTAATGCTCTGACCGTGTGATTGCACTGTACTCAATGCTGGATCTTGCCAAGAGGCTAAATCATCCAGTTCAGGCAGTAATAAAAACAGTATACCGCCTGCTTTAACGGTGCCGGCAAGTGCTGCAAGTTTATCAGGGTGCAAACCACTAAAGCCATCGTAAACAGCATGAGCAAATTCTTGCCCTAAAATTTGGTGTGTGCGAGTAGGCCAGTACGAATCTTTAATCGCGCACTGCTTGGATACAACAAGTGTATTGTTTTCATCTATTAATGAGTTAAGTATTTCATAACACCAAGTTGAGCTGCCAGTAATTAGCACCAGCTGACGATGATACGCGCCAGCTAGTTGTTGTTTTAATTCATTTAGGTGTGTTTTATACCGCTTGTAATCGTGCATAAGCCGTTACTAACCATTTGCTACCAAGGTCGTCAAAGTTAACTTGTACGCGAGATTGCGCGCCACTGCCTTCGTAATTAAGTACGGTACCAACACCAAACTTAGCATGCAAAACTCGTTGCCCTAAGTTAAAGCCACTGTCTTCAAATGCTGCATGGCTAACTGATGCGCTAAAACGCCCGGCGGCAGGTGGACGAGAAACCTGTGTTTTAATACGGATTTCTTCTACGCAGTCTTCAGGGATTTCGCGTAAAAAGCGAGATGGGCTATGGTATTTTTCTTGCCCGTATAAGCGGCGACTCTCAGCATGGCTAATGTATAACTTATCCATTGCTCGTGTCATGCCTACATAACAAAGGCGGCGCTCTTCTTCTAAGCGACCCGACTCTTCGTTGCTTTGCTGAGAAGGGAACATGCCTTCTTCTACGCCTACCATAAACACTAGCGGAAACTCTAAGCCTTTAGCTGAGTGAAGCGTCATCATTTGTACGGCGTCTTCGTGTTCTTCTGCTTGTCCTTCACCTGACTCAAGTGATGTATGCGCTAAAAAGCCTTGTAGTGGTGAGCTGTATTCTTCGTCTTCAGGTAGCTCATACTGATCACACGCACTAATTAGCTCTTCTAAGTTTTCTACGCGAGCACGGCCTTTTTCACCTTTTTCGGCTTGGTACATTGCCATCAAGCCTGAGGTTTGAATTGTGTACTTAGCTTGCTCATGCAAAGTTAGGTCGCTAATTTTATCTTCTATTTGTTCAACGAGTTCTACAAACTTACTTACTGCACCAGAAGCACGACCAGATAAATGCTGTTGTTCTACAATTGCTTTGGCGGCATACCAAAGCGGTAACGATTCTGCTCGTGCACAATCGCGTATATGGCTCAATGTTTTATCGCCAATACCGCGTGCTGGCGTATTAATTACACGCTCAAACGCGGCATCGTCTTGACGATTACCTACTAGGCGTAAGTACGACAACGCATCTTTAATTTCTTGTCGTTCGAAGAATCGCATACCACCATAAATACGGTATTTTAAGCCTTCTTGTAGCATGGCCTCCTCGAGTACACGAGATTGCGCGTTACTACGGTATAAAATTGCGGCATCTTGTAGGGCATTACCTGCATTTAACCAGCTTCGTAGTTTGCTACTTACAAAGCGTGCTTCGTCTAATTCATTAAATGCTGCATAAATAGAAATTGGCTCGCCATCGTTACCGTCGGTCCATAAGCTTTTACCCATACGCTCTGAGTTATTTTGAATTAATGCATTAGACGCTTTCAAAATAGTTGCTGTTGAACGGTAGTTTTGTTCAAGACGAATGGTTTCTGCGCTAAAGTCAGTCAAAAATCGTTTAATATTTTCGATTTTAGCACCGCGCCAACCGTAAATACTTTGGTCATCGTCGCCTACAATCATGATACTGCTTGTATCGCCTGCAAGTAACTTTAACCATGCATATTGAATGGTATTTGTATCTTGGAACTCGTCTACGAGCATATGTGCAAAGCGTTGCTGGTAATGACGTAGTAACGTAGGGTTATTTTTTAACACTTCGTAGCTGCGTAGTAATATTTCGGCAAAATCTACTAGGCCTGCTCTATCACAGGCCTCTTGGTAGGCGGCGTAAACACGCAGCATCATTTGCTCGTTAATATCGTATGCTTGAATATCTTTAGGGCGAAGTGCTTCATCTTTTTTAGCGCTTATGTACCAGCCAAATTGTTTAGCAGGCCATTTTTTATCATCGATATTCATCGATTTTAATAAGCGCTTGATCATCCGAAGTTGATCGTCAGAGTCTAAAATTTGAAAGGCTTCAGGTAAGTTAGCTTCACGGTGATGAGCACGTAAAATACGATGCGACAAACCATGGAACGTACCAATCCACATACCACCTACAGGGGCTTTTAGTGTTTCTTCAACGCGGCTACGCATTTCTTTAGCCGCCTTATTAGTAAAGGTTACGGCAAAAATACTGTAAGCAGATGCTTGCTCAACTTGCATAAGCCACGCAATACGATGAACTAACACTCGTGTTTTACCAGACCCAGCACCTGCTAATACCAGCATGTTTTGTAGTGGGGCTGCAACGGCATCGCGTTGTTTGTCATTTAAGCCATCGAGTAATTGTGAAACGTCCATCGTTACGCCTTTTTAATCAATATTGTGGGCAGTATAACAGGTGTTTTTGTTAGGCTAAATAAAATACTGTTTTTATAAACAGCTATTTATAAAATAGCCTTAAAAACGAGTAACTTGATAATTTTTTGAACAAACAAAAAAGCGTAAACGCACAATAAAAATTGCTAATTTGACCTAAAGTTAGCAAAATTTACTAACTCTCTAAATCTAGGCTAATTTAACTATTTGATTTGTAAGCTTTAATAAATTGGCATAGAGTGTGTAGGTAAATAATTATAAAATCAAATAAATACAGAGGTTAGTATGGCAGATCAAGGTTCTGGCGGTAACGTAATCGCAGCATTATGTAATATATTTTTTCCTGGTTTAGGGCAGTTAGTGCAAGGGCGTATTTTAGCGGCTATATTTTTTGCACTCGCTATTATAATAAGTTACGCACTAATTTATGTGCTTGTAGGCTTTGTACTTGTGCCTATTATTTACTTATGGTCGATTATTGACGCAGCGCGTTATAGATCGCGAAGTTAACGGCTTTAAAGTTGAGTAAAATAGCGCCCTTGTGGCGCTATTTTACTTTATATGTCCTGTGGTTTGCGGGCGTTTACGTATATAATTACGCAATTAAAGATTTACAGGCAAACCCTATGGAATATCAATTTATTCGCGACCCTATTAGTGGGCTACGCATTAAAATAAGCAGTGAACACGCTATTATTGGTCGCTGGCTAAACGAAGAAATAGGCAAAGACAAAGTAGCTATGGTGCAAGCGCTTATTGCATCGGTGAGTTCAAGCTATGAGCCGCTAACGCTAAAAGGCCAAGAAATAGATTTAATATTAACCAAAGACGAAGCACTATTTGAAGCCCATGCGCTTCATCAAGATAGCGAAGACCTAATAGCGTATCAAGATGACGATTTAGCGCTTGAAGAAAATGGTTTAAGTAGTGGTTGTGGCTTTGAAGATTTCATTGATTTAATTGATTCATGGGCTGAATTTAGCGGCTCAAAGTAAACTACATATTAAGATAGTGCTGATGCGTTAAGCTTCCTTTATCTGTACTATTACACTAATCAAAAACGACAGGAATGAATATGTCTGCCAATTTAAACAAGCTAGTAGTTATGCTAGAAATGCAAAACGCCATGAACACTAAAGTACATGAGCAATGGTTTACTCAAGGGTTCGAATGGTACCGCGCTATTTGGGTTGAGTGCGCTGAAATGCTGGATCATCATGGTTGGAAATGGTGGAAAAAACAAACACCAGATACTGAACAAGTTATTTTAGAGTTGGTTGATATTTTTCATTTTGGTCTATCGCTTAGAATTGACGGAAAAACTAGCTACGAAGACTTAGCAAAGCAACTTGAAGCTGAGCTTAGTAATGCTCAACAAGCGGATGACTTTAAACAAACGCTAGAAATATTAGCGGCTTCCGCTGTTGCAGATAAAACGTTTAATGCCGCTGCCTTTGCCGGCTGTATGGCGCAAATGGGTATGGATATTGATGATTTATATCGCGGCTACGTAGGTAAAAACACGTTAAACTTTTTCCGCCAAGATCATGGCTACAAAGACGGTAGCTATATTAAAGAGTGGAACGGGCAAGAAGATAACGAGCATTTAGTTGAAGTAGTTAAAAGCCTTGATACAAAACATGCAGATTTTGCAAAGTTAGTATACCAAGGCCTTGAAGCCCGTTACCCAAAAATCTAGCCCACGTAAACTGAGTTAAATAATCTTACGATAGTCGGTAACACTCAGGTAATCGGCTATTTCGTTATGTGGTTGTTGGCTATCAGGGTTAGCAACTGCAAGTAAGTGCTCGATGCCGTATTCTCGTGCGGCATTCAATACCGGCACACTGTCATCTACAAACAAAGTGCGCTGCTTATTAAACCCTAAGTCTTTTTGTACTTGGTGCCACAAACTTTGCTGCTCTTTACTTACTCCATATTCATGAGTAGACACTACACCATCTAGGTAGTTATCAATTGCTGTATGCTCAAATTTCAGCATGACACTCTCAGGGTGGGCGTTGGTAAGTAAAATTAACTCTTTGCCTGCTTTTTTAAGCTCGGTTAAAAAATGAGGTACGTCTTCGCGCATTTTAATTAAATGCTGAGACTCTCGTTTAAGCTCCATTATAGGCAAGCTTAATTGCTGCTCCCAATAATCTAAACAATACCACTGTATTTGACCGCTCACAGCTTGATAGCGTTTTAAAATATCTGCTTTAGCTGCATCTAGGCTAATGCCTCTAGCTAATGCGTGTTGCGCAGGGATAACGTTAAGCCAAAAATGACTGTCGTAATGTAAATCGAGTAATGTTCCATCCATGTCGAGCAAAACGGTATCGATTTTTGACCAATTTAACATAGGAATTTCAACTTATAAGGTTTATTATTGAACTAACTGCCATGATAGCAAATTAACGCCAATGACACAGAAAAAGCACCCAACACCACCACAAATCCTCAGTAACAATGTTGTTGCTAAAAGTCGCCTGTTTACTGTGGAGTCTTTAGAGTTAAAGTTTTCTAATAACGAAGAGCGCCAGTATGAGCGAATTCGCGGCGGTGGCCGGGGAGCAGTGATGATTGTTCCGTTAAATGCAGATAATGAGTTACTACTTGTACGTGAATACTGTGCGGGCACAAACAATTACCAGTTAGGTTTTCCTAAAGGCTTAATTGATCCGGGCGAAAATCCAGAGCAAGCTGCTAACAGAGAACTTAAAGAAGAAATTGGCTTTGGTGCTGAGTATTTTAAACCATTAAGAACAGTAACAATGGCGCCGAGTTACTTTAATGCCACTATGCATATTTTATTTGCTAAGCAATTATACCCACAGACCCTTATTGGCGACGAACCAGAGCCGCTAGTTGTTGTTAAGTGGCCATTAACTCAGTGGCAGTCATTATTAGACCAAGAAGATTTTACCGAAGCACGCAGTGTTGCAGCTTTGCTATTATTAGATAAGTATTTAGCGTCTGGAGCTGCCGATGAATAAATTAATCGAACCGTGCATTGAATTAGCTGAGCGTGCTGGCGATGCAATTATGGCCATTTATAAAAAAGGCGATATTGGCCAACAAGAGAAATCAGATAATACGCCTGTTACCAAAGCTGATTTAGCAGCAAATGACGTACTGGTTGCTGGATTAAAAGCACTTGCACCCGATATCCCAATTATGTCGGAAGAAACACCTATACCAGCACTCGCCGACAGACAGGACTGGCAGCGTTATTGGTTGCTCGATCCGATGGATGGTACAGGCGAATTTATTTTAGAAAGTGGCGACTTTGCAGTAAACATTGCATTGATTGAAAATAATCATCCTGTGCTTGGAGTTATTCATTGGCCTGCAAAAGGTGTGACTTATTTTGCTACAGCTAAAAATGGTGCCTTTAAACGTGAAAACTCAATTGATAAGCAAATATCTGTAGCGCCGCCAGAGAGCTTGACGCTTGCAGTGAGCCGCCGCCAAAAAATAGAAGCGGTGAGTCAGTATTTAAATAGTCAGTTTACAACGATTGCTATTGGTTCGTGTTCTTTAAAAGCCTGTACTGTTGCAGAGGGCAAAGCAGATTGTTTTTTAAGAATTGGTCCAACGGGAGAGTGGGATACAGGTGCTTCACAAGTTATTGTTGAAGAAGCCGGTGGTTGTATTACCGATGCAGAATTTAACCCGCTAACGTACAACCAACGCGAGAGTACTGAGAACCCTGACTTTATAGTAATGGGACATCCAGACTGGGAATGGCAAAAAATGATTAATCCGCATCAAAGATTGAGCGCAGAATAGTAATTTGGTTGCTTTTTGTTCGGTTGAACAACTTTAATTAGTTTAGGTCTTGCATTAAATGTTTATTCCTATATAGTAGCGCTCTCTTCAAGGCAGGCTCGTAAATATTACGAAAATGTTTTAAAGAAATTACAGGCGCGGGATGGAGCAGTCTGGTAGCTCGTCGGGCTCATAACCCGAAGGTCGTCGGTTCAAATCCGGCTCCCGCAACCAATTTCCTTAGGGATTGAGGTTACTGTAAACTCTAACTTAAGAGATAAAATAAAGTAGTCGATAGACTTAAAATATACAGGCGCGGGATGGAGCAGTCTGGTAGCTCGTCGGGCTCATAACCCGAAGGTCGTCGGTTCAAATCCGGCTCCCGCAACCAATTCTTTAATTGGAAGCCAAGTTGTAATGTAAGCAACTTTAAACAAGTCTACAAATTTCAGGCGCGGGATGGAGCAGTCTGGTAGCTCGTCGGGCTCATAACCCGAAGGTCGTCGGTTCAAATCCGGCTCCCGCAACCACTGAAATAAATAAGAATGAAACGGCACGCTTAAAGCGTGTTTTTTTATGTCTAAAATTTAGTGTGTATATTGTGGCTCATAACCCGAAGGTCGTCGGTTCACCTTTTATAAGTTCAGGCTTCCGCAACCACTGAAATAAATAAGAATGAAACGGCACGCTTAAAGCGTGTTTTTTTATGTCTAAAATTTGGTGTGTATATTGTGGCTCATAACCCGAAGGTCGTCGGTTCACCTTTTATAAGTTCAGGCTCCCGCAACCACTGAAATAAATAAGAATGAAACGGCACGCTTAAAGCGTGTTTTTTTATGTCTAAAATTTAGTGTGTATATTGTGGCTCATAACCCGAAGGTCGTCGGTTCACCTTTTATAAGTTCAGGCTCCCGCAACCACTGAAATAAATAAGAATGAAACGGCACGCTTAAAGCGTGTTTTTTTATGTCTAAAATTTAGTGTGTATATTGTGGCTCATAACCCGAAGGTCGTCGGTTCACCTTTTATAAATTGGCTCCCGCAACCACTGAAATAAATAAGAATGAAACGGCACGCTTAAAGCGTGTTTTTTTATGTCTAAAATTTAGTGTGTATATTGTGGCTCATAACCCGAAGGTCGTCGGTTCACCTTTTATAAGTTCAGGCTCCCGCAACCACTGAAATAAATAAGAATGAAACGGCACGCTTAAAGCGTGTTTTTTATGTCTAAAATTTGATGAGTGTGGTGATTTAGCTTATAGGTTAAAGATCATCTGCACTGCATGAGGCATTCACTTCTCATAAGCGTAAGCTCCCGCCCCCTGAGATACACTTTAAAATGTTATAAACTTCTTAAAATAAATCGTTATTACTTAAAACCTTGTTTGGTTTGTGTTAAAACGGCACAAATATTTTTAGGTTGTTACAAATATGACTGAACTTTACCACTGGTTTGATTTAATAGGCATTGCGGTGTTTGCTGTATCGGGCACTTTGCTAGCGTACGAGAAAAAAATGGATGGCTTTGGGGTCGTAGTTTTAGCGACAGTAACTGCTATTGGTGGTGGTACAGTGCGAGATCTAATTTTAGATGTTCCTGTGTTTTGGTTACACGATCAAAGTTACTTTTTTGCCATACTCGCTTCAGTATTTGTTACAACACGCCTTATAAATAAACAAAAGCCGATACCTCATTATATTTTACAAACAGCGGATGCGTTCGGGTTAGCTTTTTTTGCAGTAATGGGGGCGCAAAAAGCACAGCTTGTTGGTATGCCCGATATGACTGCGGTAATTATGGCTGTAATTACAGGCTGCTTTGGTGGATTAATTCGAGATGTGCTTGCACGCGAGATCCCTATGCTATTAAAGGGTGAGCTTTACGCTATTACCTGTATAGCGGGTGGTACTGTTTATACGCTTGGTATTAGTTTTTCGTTAGCAACCGAAATGGCGATGGTATTAGGCATGTTAATGACCTTATTACTTCGTTTAGCCGCTATAAAATGGCAAATCACATTACACGTTTTTAAATATCCTGACTAAACTGGTGTAATCACACCATTTACTAGGATAAGGAATGTCGTTAGCTCGTATATTTTCTCGTGCTCAAGTGGGTATAAATGCCCCTGAAGTTATTGTAGAAGTTCACCTAGGAAATGGTTTACCCGCTTTTCATATTGTAGGCCTGCCCGAAGCGTCTGTTAAAGAGTCGAAAGACAGGGTACGTAGCGCACTCGAAAACTCACAATTTGGTTTTCCCGATCAACGAATAACTGTAAATTTAGCCCCAGCCGACTTGCCAAAAGATGGAGGGCGGTTTGATCTGGCTATTGCGGTGGGAGTTTTAGTCGCCTCTGGGCAAATAGTGTGTCCTGATATTCATAAGTACGAGTTTTATGGTGAGCTTGCTCTTAATGGTGAAGTGCGTGGTGTAAACGCTATTTTACCTTCGGTACTTGCTGCTAAAGAAGAAGATCGCTGCTGCTTTTTACCTCTTGCAAACGACAGCCTAGCAAGCCTAGTTAATGGCGTTAAACGCAAAGCCGTAAGCTCTATTCAAGAAGTATGGGGCGACCTACTTAATCAACAACCCTTGCCATTAAATATAGAGTACCCCGACTGCACGCAAGCCCCTGACTTTTTGCTCGATTTAAGCGATGTTAAAGGTCAGCCCGGCGCCAAGCGAGTATTAGAAATAGCCGCAGCTGGCGGGCATAATTTACTATTTTTAGGCCCTCCAGGTACTGGTAAATCAATGCTGGCCCAGCGAATGGCTACAATTATGCCTACTATGTCGGACGATGAAGCTATTTCAACAGCTGCGCTTTACTCTATTATTGGACAATCCATAGATTTAACTAATTGGCGACAGCGGCCATTTCGTAATCCGCATCATACGTGCTCAGCTGTTGCTTTGGTGGGGGGCTCTTCAAATCCCAAGCCTGGTGAAATTTCGCTGGCACACAACGGTGTGCTCTTCTTAGATGAGTTACCGGAATTCGAGCGTAAGGTGCTTGATTCACTGCGTGAACCAATGGAGACCGGCACAGTAACTATTTCACGTGCAGCTAGGCAAATGGAGTTCCCAGCGCAGTTTCAGCTTATTACAGCATTAAACCCAAGCCCAACGGGGAGCCATACTGATAAGCGGGCAACTCCCGATCAAGTTATGCGTTATTTATCACGCGTGTCGGGGCCTTTTATTGACCGTATTGATTTGCAAATAGAACTACCTCGTTTAACGAGTGTTGAGCTACAAAGTACCAAACCAGAGGAAACCAGTGCTGAGGTTAGAGCAAGAGTTGAGGCTGCTTATTATGTGCAGCTAAAACGCCAAGGTAAGGTTAATGCGAGACTTAATAATAAAGAAATGAGTGTGCACTGTGAACTTGCGCCTGCAGAGTTGCAATTTTTAGCTAGAGCAAGCGAGAAGTTGTCTTTATCGCCACGCTCTTACCATAGAGTAATTAAAGTGGCGCGGACTATTAGTGATTTAAAAGGCGCTGAAAACATTAGTTTAAATGAGCTTAAAGAAGCACTTAATTACCGCGCATTTGAGCGCCTTATTGCGCAATTAACTAAGTATTAAATAGAAAGCATATAGCCTTTACCGCGTACGGTAACGATGCGTTTTTGATCTTTTTCGTCATTTAATTTTTTACGTAAACGACCAATAAGCACATCAACAGTACGATCGTTTGGACTCCAATCGGGCTGGCCTATTTCTTCTGATATTTTTTCACGGGATGTGGCTTTACCTGCATTACTAATTAAACAAATAAGCACTTTATGTTCGGCTTCAGTTAAGCGTGACTCAACGCCCGCAGCAGTAATTAATGTGCGGTTATCAGGATGAAGCTTAAAGTCAGCATATTCTATAAACTCTTCGCTTTCGTCGTCTTCTAGGTTAACGGCAACACGCTTATAGAGCGCGCGCATGCGAAGCTCTAACTCAAGTAAATCGACGGGCTTACAAATATAGTCATCAGCACCTTGTGCAAGGCCAGCAATACGATCGGCTTGGGAGTCACGACTCGATAATACAATAACGCCAATATCGGTCAGTGTGTTTAATTCTTTTGCGAGCTGAAGCCCGTCGCGCTTTGGTAAGACAATGTCAATTATAGCTAATGATATAGCACCGCGCAGGTTTACCCGCTGCCTTACAATGTTAAGTGCATCAGCGCCAGTGGGGTCTACCTCTATTGTAAATTCGGTATCTGCAAAGTGATTTTGGATGCGTTTAACGAGTAGTTCATCGTCTTCAACCAATAAAACATTAATAGCCATAGTACTTTATTTTGAATGCTTATAGCTCTGTATGGTAGCACCAATAGGTAAATGCTGAGAAGGGGGTTTATTAGTTTTAAGTAACTTAATATTTCAAAGGGGTATAAGACGTTATTAGAGGATGAGGTTAGCACCTTTAGACTAATTAAAAGGTGCTAAATAATTAATTCTACTATTAATAAATCTGTATTAAGTCGTTATTTTAAAGGTTCAGGCTCAGTCATTTTTATACATTGAGTCCCACCATTGAGGCTCGTTTTTTAGCTTTTTATCAAAGTATGCGAGCATGGTGTTCCACCAATCAAATCGTTTATCGCGTGCAAAAATTTGGTGGTCGGCGCCTTTGTATTCGATTAACTCTACGTCCTTATTAAGCAGTTTAAGCGCAGTGTACATTGTTAAGCTTTCGCCAACAGGTACATTGGTATCGCTATCACCATGAAGAAGTAGCATAGGTGTTGTTACTTTGTCGGCATGAAATACAGGGCTATGTTGGCTGTAAAGCTCAGGGTTATTCCATGGGAAGCTATTTTTTGATGCTTCGCCAGAATATAAGTAGCCCCACCAACCTTCACCCCAATACGAGGTAATATTAGAAATACCCGCATGAGCTATTGAAGCACTAAATATATCGGTTTTAGTTGCCAATAACATGGTCATGAAGCCACCGTATGATGCCCCTAAATTTCCTACCTTTTCACTATCAACATAGTTGTATTTCTTTAAAAAGGCTTGCGTGCCTTCGATAATATCGTCTGCAGTGTAGTCGCCCCAGGCATTAACATGCTGCGCTGAAAACTTTTGTCCAAACCCTGTTGCGCCAGTAGGCTGTACTACATAAACAACGTAGCCATTTTCTGCCCATAAGTTAAACGGATAACGACCTGTAAAACCACGCGTAACTGGTGAAGTGCCGCCGTAGTAATACACGAGCGCCGGGTGCTTTTTAGTTTTATCTAAATTGCTAGGAATATAAACGCGGCCAGTTATTTCAACCCCATGTTTATTTTTAAAATTAAACTCCTCTAATGTAGGGAGTCGTGTATTTGCATAGCTACTTGGTTTTGAATCCCATATTAAATCTGTTTTATTTTTACTTACGTTCAAGCGCTTTAGTTGTTGTGGCGCTAAAGCGTTAGTGCCACTTAATAAAATTTCGGTATTACGGTCGTGTGAGTAACTAAATTGTTCAACAATATCTAATCCCGTATTTAACTTTTTAAAGCGCTGTTTACTTAAATCGAATAGGTAAAGTGGTTGAGTGTCTTGCTCTGTTACTTTAATGAGCGCATCGCCGTTTTCTAAAACGTGCAGTTGGCCAATAGCGGGGTCGAATTGTTTACTGAGTGCTTTTACGTTTTTACCGCTTTCAGTAAGTAGGTAAAGTTGCCCGTCGTAGTTATTAGCAAGCATTGCTTTTGGTAGTGCTCTGCCTGCGCCATTTTTAAAGTCAGGGCCTGCAACTACATAAACATCTTTATTTGCGTATTTGGCTAAATTAAACGTTTTGAATTTACCAAGCGATGAAAGCTTGTTTGATTTTAAATCGAGTTCAACTAACTCTGTCTCTGGGTGAGTTGATGCTTGCATTGCCATTACTGGGCGGCTCATTAATACTTTGCCACGGTTACTATTTGAATCTTCAAGGCTGTAAGAAAGAGGACCTTGGCTAAGTGCTTTTGTTAAACCACTTTTAGTATCAAGCATATAAATTTGGCTGATGGAACGTGCATACGACCAGCGATCTTGCAGACCTTTATAGTGCTTGGTTAAGCTGTTAGTGCTCTCAGGTGATTTAGACCAGCTAAACAAAAGACTGGTGTCGTTATAAAAGGTAAAGCCATTAGCTCCTTCTAAATCGTTTGCTAATGTTTTTATTGAGAAGTTTTTACGGTTAAGTTGTTTAAGCTCACCATTTAACAAATACACTAAATATTGGTTATCTGGACTCCAAATAATGTTACTTGGTTGGCCTGCTTCAAAGCGATAAAGCGTTTGATTGTCTGAATCTTTAAGTACAGTAACTGTATTTGCTTGATTTTGTGTTTTATCGCTATAAGTGCGAGTGGTAGTAACGTACTGCTTGGCATTAGGTGCGAGTGATAATTGGCTAATGGTAGGAGCATCAAACATTTGTTTTGCAGATAAACGTTTTATGTGTGAAGTGCTGAGCGTAATTTTATCAACCTCGCTTTTAGGTGCAAAATCAAGCGTTACATCGTGCCAATTAGTTACTTGCTGGGCTACTATTAAAACAGTGTGAGTACTGTTATTTAAAGCTAACTTATAGCTATTTTTATCGCCTGTTTGTAGTTCGCCATTAATAAATAACTGACCTTGCTCAATCCCTTTTAAGGTAAGCGTACCTTGCGTAAAGCGGGTTGTTTCAATATTAAATTTTAGTGCCTGTAACCCACCTAAAGTGAGCGCATTGATTTTATTAAATGGCTGCCAGTTTTGTTTTTTCCCAAATACAGAAAAACTATCTGTGTCTGCTTGTAGTTGTGGCAATAGGTTGTTAATAATCGCACTGCCATGAGGTGTCTGAAAAGGCTTTAACTGCATATCTTCGGCAAGTGGGCCGATAAACTGAATTTTTGATTTATCCAATGGTGCAGCTATTGCAGCAAAGCTTAAGCTGCTAAGCGTTAAAAGAGCTGCTGCGTACTTAAATAGCTTATTTTGATAACACCATGGTGCGCTAAATTTCATTATTATGCCTATTATTATTGGAAGTTTGGCCAAATATAGCATGTATTGTTACCATGCTCACATATCCAATATAGAGGAGAGAAAGTGACTTTACTGATAGTTTATATGGTAGTGGCGATTGTTATTTCGTTTTTATGTTCTGTGATGGAGGCTGTGTTATTAAGTATTTCGCCCAGCTATGTTGCATCACTTAGAAAAAAACACCCTGAGCTTGCTAAACAGCTCGAAAAGCTTAAAAACAATATAGATCAGCCTTTAGCTGCTATTTTAACTTTAAATACAGTTGCCCATACAGCAGGTGCAGCGGGAGTTGGTGCACAAGCGGCTGTCGTTTTTTCCGATGCGGCTGTAGGTATTGCATCAGCCATTATGACATTTCTTGTATTAATTCTTTCTGAAATTATACCTAAAACCTTGGGGGCTAATTACTGGCGAGCTTTAACCCCAAGTGTTACCTACGCTTTGCGGTTTTTAGTTATATCGCTAAAGCCTTTTGTATGGTTTGCTCAAAAGCTAACAAATTTAATGGGTCCAAAGCACGATGAGGCTTACTATATTCGTCAAGAGATAGAGGCAATGGCAGATATAGGCACGGAGTCGGGAGCATTACATCAAGATGAATCTGATATTATCCGTAATTTGTTGCATTTTAAGCATGCAAAATTATGTGATTTAATGACGCCGCGAACTGTTATTTTCAAAATCCATAAAGATTTAACAGTTAATCAGTATTTAAATGAACATGGATCGTCATCGTTTTCTAGAGTGTTGGTATTTGATAAAGATGCCGATGATATCGTTGGGTTTGTGCATAAAAACGATATTATGCTGGCATTTCACCGCTTAGGCACCGATTACAAAATTAGCAAATTGATTAAGCCTATTTATACGGTGCCAACCTCTCAGAACGTATCGTCGTTACTGCAAACACTTTTAACAAAGCGCACTCATATATGCTTAGTTGTTGATGAGTACGGTGACGTGCAGGGTATTGTAACGTTAGAGGATATGATTGAAGCTTTAATGGGGCTAGAGATTGTAGATGAGCGAGACCAATCTACTAATATGCGCGCAGTAGCAAGGCAGCGTTGGCACAAACGCTTAGCAAGCAGTGCGCATATAGTTAGTGAAGAAGATAAACACACTCGGGGTGATAATTAGCTAACAGGCCCCGAGTAAATATTAGTACCGCTTTAAGCGGGGCTGCCATCAGTTTTTAGCCAATCTTTAGCCCAAGATATAAATTCGTCTTGTGGTTTAGGGCGACTAAATAAAAAACCTTGTATGGCTAGGTTTCTTCTATAGTGCCTTAAATAATCGAGCTCTTCTGGGCGTTCAACGCCTTCTGCCACTAAATCTAAATGATCTTTATTCGTAATATTAAATAACGAACTTACAACCACTTGAGAAAATAAATCTGTTTCTATATGGCTAATGAGTGAACGGTCTATTTTAATTTCAGTAAAAGGAAGGTTTCGAAGCTGGTTCATATTAGTAAAGCCAACACCAAAGTCGTCTAGCGATATACCAAAGCCATGCATTCTTAATCTATTTAGTGTTTCTAATTGCATGAGGCTTGAGAGTGCATGTTGTTCTGTTATTTCTATAATTATATTACTAGGCGTGAGTTGGTTTAATTCTAAAATGAGCAGTAATTTATTTGGGCAGTTTAGGTCATCGAGCTGGGTTGGCGATAAGTTAAAGGCCATTTTAAAATCATGACCTAGTTGTGCTGTCATATTTTTGAATTCGCTGGTGGCCTTTTCAAAAAGAGAAAATGTAATTTGATTAATTAAGTTGTGTTGTTCGGCAGTATTTATAAAACGGCAAGGTAAAATAATATTGCCATCTTTACTTGATAAAATACGCGCTAACACTTCAACGCTTTCAATTTTATTGTTATCCGCGTTTATTTTTGGTTGGTAAAAAGGCGTTATTTCATCGTTTTTTAATGCATCAATAAGCTCATCTTTTGAAATGGCTGGCTCTTTTAATAAAGTGTGGCTGTTTAATTGCGCCACTTTAATAAGTAACCTACTAACCTGAGACAGTTGAACTGGCTTTGGAATATTACCAATGAGGTGAGCGTTATGTTGTTTCGCGAGATTGGCAGCTAAGCTAATAACTTTATGGTCCATTTCAGAAACAATTATTATACCGCCTTGATAATGTAGCTCTCCTAAGTGGCGGATTAATTCCATGCCGTCCATTTCGGGCATATTGAGATCAGTAAAAATAGCATCAAAGTAGTTGATATCCTCTTTAACTTTTTCAAGCGCTTCTTTTGCATTTAGGCACGTAGTTATAGTGTTGGATATACCCAATTCGTTAAGTATAGCTTCCATAACGATCAAAATTGCTTTTGAATCGTCAACAACTAAAATATTAGGCACTATCTTCTTCACTGTTATCCCTTTCAATGTATCGCTTGGAGTTACTATAAAAGTAGTAGTGTTTTTTTATTTTGTCAGTATCAAATGCTTTTATTTTGAAAATAGTTACCTAGCACCTTCCCTCGTGTTTTTAAGCTGATTAGGTATACTAGCGCCATTGTTTTAAACGGTCTTAATTATGATAAGAATAGATCTTACTTTAGCCGAGCAACCATTTTCGCTTATGGTGTCTGGGCAAAAAATTGTGCAGGTATTTCATGCGCAACAAGCCATTACCTTTGATAACCCTCGTGAAAACTACTATCAGTTTACTTACGACAACAAAAAAATAGGCATCGATACAGGGGCAGTCGAAGAGCAAAGCATTTCGCTTTTTGTAGATGATCAATTTGCAACACAACTAGCGCTACCAGCACCTACAAATGGCTCACCTAAAAAAGGCTTTTTAGGGCTAGCTGCATTAGGTTTTAAGCTTTTTAAAAGCGCTAAGGTAATTAAAGTAGTGCTTGCAGGGGCTTCTGTTGCAGGCTATGCGTGGTTATTTAGTATTGAATTTGCACTAATGCTAATTGGTTGCTTAGTGGTACACGAATACGGCCATGTGCGAGCAATGAAATACTTTGGCATAAAAACCAAAGGTATTTACTTAATCCCGTTTGTTGGTGGGCTTGCTGTAAGTGACGATAAAATAACGACTCGTTGGCAAGATGTCGTTATATCATTAATGGGGCCTGCATTTGGTTTAATTACCTCAGTGCTGGGTGTCGTTTTGTATTACGCCACCGAGATGGACATATTTGCAGGTGTAGCGGTTCTTAGTGCGTTATTAAATTTATTTAACTTGTTACCTATCTTACCGCTTGATGGCGGGCATGTATTAAAAAGTATTAGCTTTTCAATGCGTTCATGGATTGGCTTAAGTGTATGTTTACTCGGTGTACTGTTTGGTTTATGGCTGAGCTACACATTTGGCTTAATGTTACTGGTATTCTTTTTGTTTGTAGGTGCGCTGGAAATTGTATTTGAATGGCGAGGCCGACATTACTCCCATTTAATACCACTAGATAAATACGGACAAGGTTTTTCAGCGGCTATGTATGCACTGGTAGTTGCAGGCCATGTGGCAGTGATGATGCATTTTGCAGATTCTGACAATCCAATACTGAGTTTGCCGATGACGATTTTATCTAGCTAACAATAAAAAAACAGCATGGTAAGTTTGAAAAATGCTCAACCTGCTGTTTTTTTTGCTCGGTTGTTGTTGTTTTTAAAGGTTTTTGTATTTTTATTGTTGTTTTTTTGTAACTGAAGATGTAACGTACGGATATAAAGTTGTTCAGGGATTGTTCAGGGGTTGTTCAGGGATTGTTCAGGGATGTTGTTTAGAAAGGAAGCTGTCGCTCAGCAAAGTGAGCGTTTAACAGGGGCGATTACCCTCGCGCAACCGTTATCCATAAAATTAACTGTGTCTATTTTGGCTTGTGTGGCCGTCGCAGTCATTACATTCTTATTCACCGCTGAATACTCTCGTAAAGAAACCGTGCGCGGTTTTTTAATGCCTAATAAAGGGGTTATCCAAAGCTTTGCTAATCAAGGTGGTATGATTGAGCAGCTATTTGTACAAGAGGGTGATGCCGTTAATAAAGGTCAGCCGTTGGCGACTATTATTGTGCAGCAAAATAATAGCCAAGGTATTGCCTTAAGTACCCAGCTTGTTGAGCAGCTAAGTATGCAAATACAATTGCTTAATGACGAGATAGCACAAAACCACACCCTACAAAAGCAAGAGTCACTTAACTTGCAAGCGCAAAAGCATGCGCTAACTAATGAGCAAGTTGCATTACAAAGTCAACTTGCTCTGGCTGATGAAAAATTAGGGCTACTTAACCGCCAACAAAGCAACCTTAATAAACTTAATAAAAATGGCTTTTTATCAAATATTGAACGTGAGCAACAACAGCAAGCTTTGTTAGATGTTAAGCAAGAAAAACAAAACCTAGCGCGCTTGCTTATGCAGCAAGAAAATCAATTAAGTCAACTTAGTTTTAATATTGCTAACGTGCCCCAGCAGTATACTTTGCGTATAAATAGTCTTAAACGCCAACAAGCGGATATTCAAAACCAACTCACACAAATTAAAAGTAACTATCAATATACCATAACAGCCAGTAACAGCGGTGTTGTTACTGGCATTCAAGTGGTTGAAGGCGAAACACTTACCCAAGCCAAACCACTGTTGCATATTATTCCCGAAGGATCAGAGCTAGTAGCAGAGTTACTGCTACCAACACGTTCAGCAGGCTTTATACAGCTAGGTAACGATACGCGCCTGCGTTTTGATGCTTTCCCTTACCAACGCTTTGGTTTTATTAACAGTAAAATTAGCCGTATCGACAAGGCGCTCATTACTCCAAATGAAATACGCCTGCCTATCACCCTGCAAGAGCCAGTGTACCGTTTGCGAGCGACACTCAGCCAACAACAAATGCAGGCCTATGGTAAGGCGTTTGAGCTGAAAAGTGGCATGTTGTTTGAGGCAGATATTATGTTGGAGCAGCGCACATTAATCGAGTGGTTACTCGAGCCACTGTACAGCCTAAAAGGGCGCGTAAGTTAAGTGTAGCGTTTTATGAAATAAAGAAAAATTTGAAAGTTTTGGTGGTTTGCTAAATGCAAACAACCGAAAAAGACGGCCAGCTTTAGTTAACTTTAGCGAGCAGCTAAAGCCAGCCTATTAACCGCCCACCTAATTATAAAGGCTGGGCATATTAACAACCCGATAGCTTAACTAAAAAGCATCGGATTTATGGAGTATAACAAAATGCGTGAATTAAACGTAAAAGAAATTCAAGAAGCGAATGGTGGTTTTGGACCTGCAGGTGCTGGTTTGGGAGCTGTAATTGGTGCTGCTGGTTATTTAGGAAGTGCAGCGACTTCGGGCAATTTTAGTTGGGGTGGTTTAGGTGCTGCTACCGCTGCTGGAGGGTTATCTGGTGCGGTTGGTGGGCCGATTGGTTCAGCTGCAGCAAGGTTCCTTCTACCAAGAATCTCTTTCATGGGTGGCGCTGCTTCAAACGTATAATAAATAATTAGCATAGCTATTCTTATAGCTATGCTAAAAAGGACAGCTATGAAAGTATATAATGCAAGTCTTTTTGCTCTTATCGTATTCTTACCAATAGGAGTAGTTACAGATCACATAGAACTTTTTATTGCCCTGATTATGTCGTTATTACCAGTAAATATAAAATATGGAAATCGTAGCATAACCGATTTACAAAATGATAAAACGGCTTTTTCTGGAGTTAAAATCCTTATTTGGCCGCCTATTATCTTATTTTTCTTGATACTCACACATAACAAATGGGCTGGATATATTGATTTTTATTTGTAAATTATAACTTCAAACAGAACTGTAATTAAATAACGATTAATAAAAGTATAAGCTTTTGAGGATTATTATAACTCATAGGAATTTGAATTTTTATAGTTGTTACTTCAAACCTTACAGCACATGTATAAGTTTCATCAAGGAATACTTGCTTCATGGATAGCTTGAACTTTTCTGTATTAAAATCAGTACCTCTTATCCTCCAATCCGAAATAGCTGAGTGCGGCCTAGCCTCTATTGCTATGGTGGCAAGTTATCACGGTCATAGGCTGGATATGCCAGCCATGCGTAAGCGCTTTTCGGCTAATTTAAAGGGGATGAACTTACAACAGCTGATTGAGTTGGGTGATAACTTAGGGTTAGCTAGCCGTGCGTTACAATGCCCGCTTGAGGAAGTCCATAAACTACAAACGCCGTGTATTTTGCATTGGGATATGAATCATTTTGTGGTATTGACCAAAGTCTCTGGTAAAGGATCTTCAGCTAAGTTTGCTATAAACGACCCAGCTGTTGGTAAACGCAGTTTAAATAGTAATGAGTTTAGTAAACACTTTACCGGTATTTGTTTAGAGCTGACTCCAACCAGTCAGTTTGAAGCCAAACAAGAACAAGCGCAGATGAAGTTTACCCAACTTTGGAGCACCATGAAGGGCTTAAAAGCAGGGTTACTAAAACTGATTGCGTTGTCACTGGTATTGCAGCTATTTGCCTTGATGACCCCTTATTATATGCAGTGGGTGGTGGATGAAGTACTAATTAGTTTTGATGAATCGTTATTAACGGTACTCGCTATGGGGTTTGCGCTGATTGCGATTATTTAGGTGGTGACTAATGCGGTGCGAAGCTGGTTAATTTTACGGCTTTCCAGCCTTTTGAATATGCAAATGGGGGTTAATTTACTCCGGCACTTATTGCGGCTACCGATGAATTATTTTGAGTCACGCCATGTTGGCGATATTGTATCGCGCTTTGGCTCCTTGGCACAAATACGTGAACGCATTACCACAGGATTTGTCGAAACACTGGTCGATGGCGTGATGGCTATTACCGTATTGATTATGATGCTAATTTATTCGCTAAAACTCACTGCGGTAGTTGTTGGCGCAATTGTGCTTTATACCTTAGTGCGTTTGGCGCTGTATCGGCCGCTACATCAAGCCACTGAAGAAATGATTCAAAACTCTGCCAAAGAGCAATCCAACTTTTTAGAAAACATTCGTGGTATGCAAACTATAAAACTGTTTGGAAATGAATCGCAGCGCCAAGGTATTTGGCAAAACCGTTATGCAGAGGTAATAAACAGTGAAATTCGTTTAGGGCGTTTAAACATTAGCTTTGATTCATTTAACAAGCTGTTATTTGGCCTTGAAAATGTATTAGTGATTTACTTTGCTGCATTACTAGTTATGAGCAATAGCTTGTCTGTTGGTATGGTACTGGCGTTTATTGCTTATAAAAACCAGTTAACCAGCCGCTTTGCCAACTTAATTGAACAAATCATTCAATTCAAAATGATGCGCTTACACTTAGACCGTATTGCAGATATAGCACTCACGAAACAAGAAGTTAATCGTGACGGTGAAATGGCCTATACAGGTGATGACGAAGGTAAAGTGAGAGGTCAGCTTACGCTCGAAAATATTTGCTTTAGTTACAGTGAAGAGCAAGTGCCGATTTTAAACAATGTTAATTTAACGCTGAATTCCGGTGACTCGATTGCGATTACAGGGCCATCTGGCACGGGTAAAACTACGCTAATGAAAATTATGCTGGGGTTATTACAGCCGACCTCGGGTAAAGTGCTGCTGGATGGTAAAGATATCACCCAGCTTGGCCTTAAAAACTACCGCAAACAAATAGCTGCAGTAATGCAGGATGACACATTGTTAGCTGGCTCAATCGCTGATAACATCAGTTTTTTTGACCCTCAGCCGAATTATTTAAAAATAGAGACGTGTGCTCGTCATGCGGCTATTCATGATGATATTACCAAAATGACTATGGGTTATAACTCATTAGTAGGTGATATAGGATCAAACTTATCTGGCGGTCAAGTACAGCGTTTACTCCTTGCTCGCGCATTGTATCAATCGCCCTGCGTGTTGTTTATGGATGAAGCAACTAGTCATTTAGATAAAGACAACGAGGCGAAAATAAGTGAGCAAATTCAGCACTTACCAATCACACGGATTATGATTGCTCATCGCCAAGAAACCATTAACATGGCCAGCAAAGTCTATCAACTGAAAGAGGGTAGGTTGGTGGAGCTACAACAGCAGAGCGAGAGTGCATAAAACAATCAAGGCGTGTGTATTACACGCCTTTTTATTATGTTTACAGTTAATAAAAGCTCAATACCAGCGATATAAAAACCCCAGTTACAAACAACTGCACAACACAAAACCCCATAATATCTTTTGCTTTTAGGCCTGCTATAGCCAATACGGGCAACGCCCAAAAAGGTTGAATTAGGTTAGTCCACGCATCACCCCATGCAACAGCCATTGCAACGCGCGATATATCAGCACCTAGCTCTTGTGCTGCAGGTATTACAATAGGTGCTTGTACTGCCCATTGCCCGCCACCTGAGGGTACAAACATATTAACGAGTCCTGCACTTAAAAAACTAAAAAATGGCAAGCTATCAGCATCCGCAACGGCAATAAAGCCACGTGATATCTGTTGTGCTAATCCACTATCAACCATTACCGCCATAATGCCAGCATAAAAAGGAAATTGAATAACAATGCCAGCCCCGCTTGGAATTGCTTGTTGCAGACTATTAAGTAAATTATGGGGTGTTTGATGCAGCGTAATAGCTAAAAACAAAAATACAGCAATAACGCTATTAAGGTTTAAGTTTCCGCCAGTAATAAAAAAGTAATAACCTAAATATGCCAAACCTAATAAGCCAATTGCCATACCGAGTAGTTTACTTTGTTCCAAATGTTGGGCGGGTCTGGTTATTGTAGTGGGCTTAGGTGTTGTCTCTTGTAAAAGAGCTGGGTCGATATATACGCTTTCTTGCTCGCTTGGCAGCATATAGCGATTAACGAGCGGCATAATAATGAATAAACCAACTAATATGGCTATATTAAAGCCCGCAAATAAAGTGTGCTCTGTACTAATAATACCAATGCTGGCCTCTGAGAAGTGACCATCGGTTGCGATAGTTAAAGGAATCGAACCCGCTAATCCGCCATGCCATACAACAAAACCTGAGTAAGCGCTGGCTACTAATAATCGATAATCAACACGAGTATGTTTAGCAATTGCTTTGGCAAAAAGGGCACCAATAACTAAGCCAAATCCCCAATTTATCCAGCTCGCTAAAAGCGAAATAAGCGTTACCAATATAATTGCTTTAGGTGCTGTATTTGCGAGTGTTGCTAGTTTTTCTAATAACTTACTTATAGGTGGCGTACTTGCCAACATATAGCCTGTAATTAACACTAGTAGCATTTGCATAGCAAAGCTTAATAAGTTCCAAAACCCACCTCCCCACGCTTGTAATACTTCAATGTTAGTTGCGGTTGTAAATAAGCTCGCACTAATAAGGGTAATTATTGTAAGTAAAATTACAAATATAAAAGGGTCGGGAAGATAGCGCTCTACAATTTTAGTAAAAGGGCGGGCTATTTTATTAAGCATAAGCACAACTGTTTTGGTTATTTTTAAGCGCTAATTAATCATGAAAAATCACCATTGGCAAACAGCATTTAGTCTAATATTTGCGGTTAAAAGCTTAAACATTGCTTAAAAGCATCGCTTACAGTAACGTACTGTTTATAGATAATTTACTAACGAAGACTTTGTATTATGCCGGTGATATTTAAAAGGCTAGCGTTACTTGTTCGCGCTCATATAGATCAGTTGAGTTGGCAAGCAGTGGCATTAGCTATTTTGACTCATATGCTATTAACATGGAGCTTACTATTTATAGCGAATGAGAAAGCGTTAACCTCGCTTACTACTTTTTTTTACTATTACACAGTAACAACATCAACAGTGGGGTATGGTGACTTTAGTCCAACTACTGATCTTGGTCGTTGGGTGGTTGCATTAATACAAATTCCATTTGGTTTAGCTTTATTTGGTGTTTTGCTAGGAAAAGCAGGACAAACTGTTACTTACTTAATTAGGCGCGCTATGACTGGTGATAAAAACTTTGCCCACAGTAACCACCATATTATTATTTTTGGTTGGCACGACACTCGTACAAAAAAGATGATTGATTACATTTTGGCAGATACGAAACGTACAGACCGTCGTATTTTACTCGCGGTAACAGAGCAAATGGATCATCCTTTTTTAGCTAACGAAAGCGTTGATTTTGCACGTTTAACGAGCTTTACTAATTTAGCTGAGCTAGAGCGGGTTGCTATTCGTAGTGCTGATAAGGTGATTATTGATGGTCAAGATGACGATCAGACATTTACAACAGCCCTGCGCATTAGTCGCTTAGTAAAAGATGATTGTCATATAAGTGCTCACTTTTTAGATGAAACTAAAGTTGAGATGATGTTAGAGCATTGCCAAAATGTAGAATGTAGTAGTGCAAAATCAGCTGAGATACTCGTACGCTCAATGCAAGATCCAGGTTCGAGCCGTGTGCAAGAGGAGCTGCTATCTACTTTGCATGGTGATACACAATTTAGTTTGAAAATACCAAGCGGCTGCAAAGATATGGAGTTTGGTACTTTGTTTCATCATTTTAAGCTTGAGCATGATGCAATACTGTTGGGTGTTGCTCATAATTTAAGTGCGCAAAATATGGATTTAAATCCACCATTAGATTACAAAGTAAGTGAAGGCGATATTCTGCACTATATATCGGTAGATCGAGTATTAAGTAGTGAAGTAGACTGGTCGAGCCTAGAAAAATAATGAATGAAGTTGTATTTTTAATTGTTGTTTTAAGTGCTTATATATTACCTGTCGTTATTGTACTCAACAGTAAGCGTACACAGGGTCATGAAAAGAATGGCTGGCTAATGGGAATAATTATATTTTCTTGGTTAGGGTTAATGATGTACTTTGCCATTGTGCCCAAGTATGGGCACAAAAAGAAAAAGGCCAAATAGAGTAGTTGGCCTTTACAGCCGCTTTTACTGGCGTAACTACTCTTCTAGTTGCTTAATTTTATGCTCAATTAAAGGATCGTCAGGTACAAGTTGTTGAGCAACTTCTAATAACTGAATGGCATCATTAGGATGCTCGTCTTGATGCTTAAGGGCAACATCTATTAATGGCTGAATATCAATTTTTGCCTGATGTTCCTGTACGTGAACTTCTTTTTCATCAATCAAAATATTATGAGCTTTGCTTAATAGTGTTTGACGGTGAGCTGAGTTTACATTCGCTTTATTAAGGCTTTTGTAATAATCCTCTTTAAAGCGTAAGGTTTTAGTTTGCAGACGAAACTGCGCAATATCAATTTGCTGATGCTGGATAAAATCGACGGCTACTTGCTTATAAAATCCAAACTTATTCAAATATGTGGCATGTGTGCCATGTCCCATACCAAATACTCGTAAGTGAGTTAACTGCTTATAGCGCTTAGCGTGCATTCGGTCTATATGATTAGTAGGATCGTAAATAATATAGCCTTGGGCATCTCCTAAATCTAGATCGTGATAATCTTGCTGCCAATCAAACTGCTGAGCTATATCGGTACTAGAGCGGTCATCCCACGGTACTAATTCTTTATTTTTAGTACTTACCGGATGGAAGAACAACACCTGATTTAGCTTTAATAGTTTAGCAAAAGCGCCAACAGCAAATCCGCCACGACTTAAACCATAGCCAAGTCGACAATTAAACGGCGTAAGTAATGTTGATAATTGCTCGAGAAAAAAGATTAAATTACGATTACGAAACCAATTACTTTTACCTAAATGCTGAAAAGCGATTACGTTTACGTTTTGTTTTTGAGCTAAGTGATAACCCCATGGTGCAAAATCAGGGTGAAGATCTTGCTCTTGCACGTTAGTGCCTGCGGGTGAAAAGGTAAAAAGCAGGGGGTTATTAACGTCAACAAAATTATACTTAACAAATACATCGCCGAGTAAATCATTACCCGTCATGGGTAATCGAGTTTGTTGCTCATTGCGCGGGAGAGTTAACCATTCATCTAACCAATACAGTAATTTCATTAATCCTCCAGCTATAAGTCAATATAGATCATATCAAACTCAATGAAATTAGGTCAAACCGATAGGGTGTTACTGCGCCATTTTGATTATTTCATCCCAGTCATTTTTAGTAACAGGCATTATTGATAGTCGTCCGCCCTTTTTAAGTGCGATTTCAGTAATATTGTCATTGGCTTTAATATCTTTAAGGCTAATTAATTTTTTTAAATGGCTTTGATAAGTAACCTCAACAACAACCCAACGTGGTTTGTCGCTGGTGGCTTTTGCATCGTAATAGTCGCTGCTTAAATCAAATTGAGTGGGGTCTGGGTAGGCTTCTTTGGTAACCTCGGCAATGCCGGCTACGCCCACGTGTTTGCAGCTTGAATGATAAATCATGACTGAATCACCGACTTTGACGTCGTCACGCATAAAATTTCGTGCTTGGTAATTACGCACACCTTCCCAAAGAGTCGTTTGTTTTGGTGCGTTTTTTAAGTCATCTAATGAAAACGCATCGGGTTCAGTTTTAAATAGCCAGTAAGCCATAACAGTATTCCTAACAAATATTTACTTCCCACTATTGTATAGTATCATTTGGACACTAGGGTAATGAGGAAGAAATAATGAGCCAAGTATTAGATGATTTATTGTCGTTGTTAACACTTGAAGAAATTGAGCAAGGTTTATATCGAGGACAAAGCCAAGATTTAGGCTTTGGTGCTGTATTTGGTGGTCAAGTAATGGGGCAGGCGCTTTCTGCTGCCAAAGAAACCCTACCTGAAGGGCGAATAGTTCATTCATTACATTCTTACTTTTTACGCCCAGGCGATCCGGCTAAACCCATTGTTTATGACGTTGAAACTATTCGTGATGGTAAGAGCTTTAGTACGCGCCGAGTCAAAGCAATTCAGTACGGTAAACCTATTTTTTATATGACCGCGTCATTTCAGGGTGAAGAAAATGGGTTGTCGCATCAAGCGACAATGCCTGATGTTCCCGCACCTGAAGAATTACGTTCATCGCTTGAGTTTTACCAAGATAACGCTTCGCATATCCCAGAGGTTATCCGTAATAAGTTTACCCGTGAAATGCCTATTGAAATGCGACCGGTTACTTTTCATAACCCGTTTAAACCAGAAGTTATGGAGCCGGTAAAGCATATTTGGTTTAAAGCTAATGGTGAAATGCCGGACGATCAGCGTATCCATAATTACTTATTAGCGTATGCGTCTGATTTTGAGTTTTTACCAACTGCATTACAACCTCATGGTGTATCGTTTATGCAGCCAAATATGCAAGTAGCTACTATTGATCATGCAATGTGGTTTCATCGTCCATTTAGAATGGATGATTGGATTTTGTATTCAATTGATAGTCCAAGTGCGAGTAATGGGTGTGGTTTGGTACGGGGGCAGTTTTTTGATCGCCAAGGCAACTTGGTTGCCTCAACAATGCAAGAAGGGGTTATGCGTCAACGCTAACCCCTTCTGTAAATGCATTGCTAGTTACACTGATCTTGTACTATATCGCTGATTGACTGCCAAACGCGTGCTGGCAGTAATGTTTTAAGGTGTGCGTAGGTTTCACATAGTTGTGTGCTACCTACTAAGCCCTTATCACCCTCTGTTATTAATGACTCGCCACGTAAGTTTTCGATAAAACTAACAAGTACTTTTTTGTCAAAAAACTCAGGTGTTTTTATGCCGTGCAGTGTACCTAAACGTTGTGCGAGTACTTGGCTTTCTCTTTCAAGTTCTGCTTTTTCAATGCCATCACTTGTTTGAATAAAACCAATTACAATAGCGTAACGTTGTAGAGTAAAGCTAAGTGCTCGTCCAAGCATTTCAAGCTTAGCTAGGCAGTCATTACTGTTCGTTATATGAATGTTATCGCCATCAAACTCAATTAAATTTTGATCAGCAAAGTTAGCTAAAATACGCGTTATATAGTTTTCATCAAGAGGCTGTAAATACCACTCTTTAGCAAATAGCGGATAAAATGTTTTTACAAGTTGCTGGCATTGAGCAATCGTAGTGCTGTGTTGTTTAAATAGATGTAGTGCAATTAAGCTTGGTACTGCAAACAAGTGCAAAATATTGTTTCGGTAGTAATTAAACAGTACTTTTTCTTTATCGCTAATCGTAATAATTTCGCCAAACTCATCACTGATAACTTCAAACTTATTAAGCTTTAATGCATGCGTTAGTAATTGCTCTGGTGTTTCGTCTGGTGTAGTTACTTTATTACTGTAGCTTGCATCACGCTGTAAGCGCAGATAAAAATCAAGCTGAGCTAATAGCTTTGGTTTACTCAATGCTTGCTTATCATTAACCAGCAATATCATCGCTAGTAAGTTAACCGCATTAAGCGCCGCTGCATTATTAATTTTAACCATTACTTGGTCGGCAAGTTTAGTTACTTGTGGTGCTAACCATTGTGGCTTTTGCACGTCAGTTGGGTGTATTGAATCACGCCAATCAGGTTGGTTATCGTTTAAGTATTGGTTAATAGAGATTGGATCGCCAAAGTTTAAATTACCACGACCGTAGTTCTTAAGGTTTTTGATTGCCTTAAAAATACCAAATATAGATTCGCCTTTTTTATCTTTACCATCCAGCTCTTTAAGGTAGGTGTTAATTTCCATGACGTGCTCGTAGCCAATGTACACAGGTACAATAGATATTGGTCTGTCTATTCCGCGTAGCATTGCTTGTAATGTCATAGATAGCATGCCCGTTTTAGGCGGCAGTAAGCGTCCAGTTCGGCTTCGACCGCCCTCCGTGTAAAACTTAACAGAGTAACCTTTAATAAACAGTTGGCTTAAATACTCTTTGAATATGGCAGAATAAAGTTTATTACCTGCAAACGAGCGACGAATAAAAAACGCACCAGAGCGTCTAAATATGCCTCCGGCAGGGAAAAAGTTAAGATTTATACCTGCAGCTATATGCGGAGGTACTAAACCTAAATGATAAATAGAGTAAGTAAGCAGTAAGTAATCCATATGGCTGCGATGACAAGGCATATAAATTATTTCATGGCCTTTATCTGTTAGTTCATGAATTTGTTCGGCGTGTTTAATATCAATACCATTATAAAGCTTATTCCATAACCAAGTTAAAAACCTTTCGGCCACACGTATCATTGCTTCAGAGTAATTAGCGGCTATTTCATCAAGTAGCTTAAGTGCATTTTGACGAGCTTCTGTTTGGCTAATGTTTTTAGCGTTAGCTTCATCTTGAATTGCTTTTTTTATAGTAGGTGACGCTAATAATGAATTAAACAATTGCTCACGAGATGGCATTTTAGGGCCTGTAGCAGCTAGCTTTTGGCGCTTAAAGTGAACACGCGCTACGCGTAATAATTTATGAGGTAACTCACTTACGTCGGCTTTTTCATTGACTAAAAGTGATAAGTCGAGTGGTTGGCTAAAGCGAATAAAGTTATCGCGCCCTGAAAATAACACCACAAAAAACTTTCTAAACCAGCTTGGAGTAAGAGAGTGTGTAATTAAAGTACGTAGTCCTGGCTTTTCTTTACCTGGATCGCGCCCCCATAAAATAGTAACAGGCACCACTTGTACGTTTTGCTGACCGCTTTTTATTAAGTACTCAATAATTTGCTTGCCTTGGGCTAAAGCATTGGTTGGTTTTGCTTCATCACCAAATAACGGTGGAGGATTTTTAATACCAATAAAACGGTCTAAATTTTGAGTCCCTAGCACTTGCTCTTCTGTTGGGCTAGGTAGGCCATTCTTTTTACAAACATGCGCCAGCGCGGCTAAATCAAAACGTGAATTTAAACGCACTATGTAAAATGTAGGGTACTCAGGGTTTAGATCATACTGTTTAATAGGATTTTCTGGCAGCACTTTGCTTTTCACAAATAAGCGACTAAATCCAGCAGACATAACATTTAAACAATAATTAAAAATACGCATCGACTCACCATATTGAGAGTATTAAGGGCAAAATTAGCGCAACAGGATACCATAATATCTAAAAATCCCTTAGTTTGCGCAATTAAGATGTTTAGTTGTTTGTTGACTAGCATCAAAAGCATTAGTTCAAGTATAGCTATTGAACATGTATGGACGCATATTTAATCAAATTAGTATTCATTACATTGTTTCTAAATAGTTGTTGCATTTATCACCAATACCTCTATAATACGCAGGCTTTCAAAATTCCTCTGGGAATTAGAAAGGATAAATTAAGCTTGGATTTCAAGCTAATAAACAGGAGTTCCGATTTGGAACTCAACGTAGATATAATCAAACAGCCGACATCTTAAGTTTTAAGATTGTTTCGGTCGTTTTTTTATGCTCTTTTATATGCTCTTTATATTGAGGTTAAGAATGTCAAATCAACGCATTCGTATTCGCCTAAAAGCTTTTGACCACCGTTTGATTGACCAATCAACGGCAGAAATCGTGGAAACTGCGAAACGCACTGGCGCACAAGTACGTGGTCCAATCCCACTACCTACACGCTTTGAACGTTTTACTGTACTAACTTCACCGCACGTTAATAAAGATGCGCGTGATCAGTACGAGATCCGCACCCATAAACGTCTGATAGACATCGTAGAACCAACTGACAAGACTGTAGACGCGCTTATGCGTTTAGATCTTGCTGCTGGTGTTGATGTTCAAATCAGCCTGGGTTAATCGAAAGATTAGAGAGGTTTTAGGAAAATGGCATTAGGTCTAGTCGGTCGTAAAGTGGGTATGACACGAATCTTCACTGAAGATGGTGTATCTATCCCTGTGACAGTTATTGAAGCGACACCTAACCGCATTGCTCAGATCAAATCTGACGCAACAGACGGTTATAACGCGCTTCAAGTAACCGCAGGCACTAAAAAAGCAAGTCGTGTAAACAAAGCTAAAGCGGGTCATTTCGCTAAAGCTGGTGTTGAAGCGGGTCGCGGTCTGTGGGAATTCCGCCTTAACGGTGGTGAAGGCGATTTTGAAGTAGGCGCTGAGCTTACTGTTGAATTATTCAACGAAATCAACAAGGTTGACGTAACCGGTACTTCTAAAGGTAAAGGTTTCCAAGGTGGTGTTAAGCGCTGGAATTTCAGCATGCAAGACGCTACACATGGTAACTCTCTATCTCACCGTGCTCCTGGTTCAATCGGTCAAAACCAATCACCTGGTAAGGTGTTTAAAGGTAAGAAAATGGCCGGTCATATGGGTGCTGAGCGTGTAACGACTCAAAACTTAGAACTAGTTCGCGTTGACGCTGAGCGTAATTTGCTTTTAGTTAAGGGTGCAGTACCTGGAGCTATTGGCGGTGACGTTATCGTTAAACCAGCTGTTAAAGCATAAGTCCTGGAGATTTAGTGATGGAATTAGCAATTAAAGACGCTTCTGGCGGTCTTGAAGTTTCTGAAGCTACTTTTGGACGTGAGTTTAACGAAGCATTAGTACACCAAGTAGTTGTTGCATACGCAGCAGGTGCTCGTCAAGGTACTCGTGCTCAGAAGACACGTTCTGAAGTAAGCGGTGGTGGTAAAAAACCATGGGCTCAAAAAGGTACTGGCCGTGCACGTGCCGGTACAATCCGTAGCCCAATTTGGCGTTCAGGTGGCGTTAGCTTTGCAGCTAAACCACAAGACCACAGCCAAAAAGTAAACCGTAAAATGTACCGTGGTGCGATTAAAAGCATCTTATCTGAATTAGTTCGTCAAGAGCGTTTAATCGTTGTTGAAAGTTTTGCTCTAGCAGCACCAAAAACTAAAGAACTAGTTGCTAAGCTTAAAGAACTTGAGCTTAAAGATGTTCTTATCGTGACTGAAGAAGTAGATGAAAATCTTTTCTTATCGGCACGTAACCTTTATAAGGTTGACACACGTGATGTAGCTGGTATCGATCCTGTAAGCTTAATTGCTTTCGATAAGGTACTTATTACAGCCGCTGCTGTTAAGCAACTTGAGGAGGCGCTAGCATGATTCGCGAAGAACGTCTTTTAAAAGTGATCCTTGCTCCACATATCTCTGAAAAAAGCACAATTGCTGCTGAAGAAAACAATACTATTGTTTTTAAAGTAGTAAATGACGCAACTAAAGCTGAAATTAAAGTAGCAGTTGAGAAGCTTTTTGAAGTAGAAGTAACGGGTGTTCGCACACTTAACGTTAAGGGTAAAACAAAACGTACTGGCGCACGTTTCGGTCGTCGTAGCGACTGGAAAAAAGCTTACGTTACTCTTAAAGAAGGCAGCGAGCTAGACTTTGTCGGCGGCGCCGAGTAATAAGGGGATAGAATTATGGCACTTCAAAAGTGTAAGCCTACTTCTGCGGGCCGTCGTCACCTAGTTAAAGTGGTTAACTCTGATCTACATAAGGGTAAGCCATACGCACCACTTTTAGAGAAAAACTCTAAATCAGGTGGTCGTAATAACAATGGTCGTATTACGGTTCGTCATATCGGTGGTGGTCATAAACAACATTACCGTTTAATCGATTTTAAACGTACTAAAGATGGCATTCCAGCCACTGTTGAACGTTTAGAATACGATCCAAATCGTAGCGCAAACATCGCTCTTGTATTATATGCAGACGGTGAGCGTCGTTACATTATCGCACCAAAAGGCTTAAAAGCTGGCGATGCAATCCAGTCTGGTGTTGATGCACCAATCAAACCTGGTAATGCATTACCAATGCGTAATATGCCTGTAGGTTCGACTGTTCACAACGTAGAATTAAAACCAGGTAAAGGTGCTCAAATCGCACGTTCTGCTGGTGCATACGTTCAAATCCTTGCTCGTGATGGTCAGTATGTAACATTACGTCTTCGTTCAGGCGAAGTTCGTAAAGTTGAATCTGATTGTCGTGCGACACTAGGTGAAGTAGGCAATGCTGAGCATATGCTTCGTTCACTTGGTAAAGCAGGTGCAAATCGCTGGCGTGGTATTCGTCCGACAGTTCGTGGTGTTGCCATGAACCCGGTAGATCACCCACACGGTGGTGGTGAAGGTCGTACATCTGGTGGTCGTCATCCTGTGTCTCCATGGGGTAAGCCGACTAAAGGTGCGAAGACGCGTAAGAACAAGCGTACGGATAAATTTATAGTACGTCGTCGTACTAAGTAATATTGAGGAATAGCCATGCCACGCTCTCTCAAGAAGGGTCCTTTTATAGACCTACACTTGCTGAAGAAGGTAGAGAAAGCTTTGGAAAGCGGTGAGAAAAAGCCAATTAAAACTTGGAGCCGTCGTTCAATGATCATACCTAACATGATCGGATTGACCATTGCTGTCCATAATGGTCGCCAGCACGTACCAGTTTTCGTTTCTGACGAAATGATCGGTCACAAACTAGGTGAATTTGCACCAACTCGCACTTACCGTGGCCATGCTGCGGATAAGAAAGCGAAGAAACGATAAGAGGGGAAGATAAATGCAAGCATTAGCTAAACATAAATTCGCCTCTGGTTCGGCGCAAAAAGCACGTCTAGTTGCAGATCAGATCCGCGGGTTACCTGTAGATCGCGCACTAGAAATCCTGGCGTACAGCCCGAAGAAAGCGGCTGTATTAGTTAAGAAAGTACTTGAGTCTGCTATTGCTAACGCAGAGCATAACGAAGGTGCTGACATTGATGAGCTTCGTATAACAACGATCTTTGTGGACGATGGTCCTACAATGAAACGTATTATGCCTCGTGCTAAAGGACGCGCAGATCGCATCCTTAAGCGTACAAGCCATATCACTGTTATGGTTTCAGATAGCTAGGAGTATAAGTAATGGGACAAAAAGTTCATCCTACTGGTATTCGCCTAGGTATATCTAAACCTTGGGTTTCTACCTGGTACGCGAGTTCAAAAGATTTCTCTGCACAGCTTTTTGGCGATCACAAAGTTCGTACATTCCTTACTAAGGAATTAAAAACGGCTTCTGTGTCTAAAATCGTTATTGAGCGTCCAGCAAAATCAATCCGAGTAACAATTCACACGGCTCGTCCGGGTGTTGTTATCGGTAAAAAAGGCGAAGACGTAGAAAAATTACGTCAAGCGGTAACTAAAATCGCTGGTGTACCTGCTCAGATTAATATCTCTGAAGTACGTAAACCAGAACTAGATGCACAACTAGTAGCAGACGGCATTGCCTCTCAACTAGAACGTCGTGTTATGTTCCGTCGCGCTATGAAGCGTTCGGTACAAAATGCAATGCGCATCGGTTCTAAAGGGATTAAAGTTGAAGTTAGCGGTCGTCTTGGCGGCGCTGAAATCGCACGTTCAGAATGGTATCGTGAAGGTCGTGTACCTCTACATACTCTTCGTGCTGATATCGATTACGCAACTTCTGAAGCCTTAACCACTTATGGTATCATTGGTGTTAAAGTTTGGATCTTCAAAGGCGAAGTTATTGGTGGTTTACCACTAGTACAAGAGCAAGAGAAGCCAGCTAAACGCGCACCAAAGAAAGCCAAGAAAAGTGCTAAGTAGAGGTAGCGAGTAATGTTACAGCCAAAACGTACAAAATTCCGTAAAATGCACAAAGGCCGCAACCGCGGTTTAGCGCAAAACGGTAACAAAGTAAGCTTCGGTACTTTCGGATTGAAAGCAACTGGCCGTGGCCGTATGACTGCTCGTCAAATCGAAGCAGCTCGTCGTGCTATGACGCGTCACGTGAAACGTCAAGGTAAAATCTGGATTCGTGTCTTCCCTGACAAACCGATTACAGAAAAACCTCTTGAAGTTCGTATGGGTAAAGGTAAAGGTTCTGTTGAATATTGGGTTGCTGAAATTCAGCCTGGTAAAGTACTTTACGAAATGGAAGGTGTTTCAGAAGAGCTTGCTCGTGAAGCGTTTGACCTTGCTGCTCGTAAACTGCCATTCAAAACAACTTTCGTAACTCGGACGGTAATGTGATGAAAGCTAGCGAACTAAAAGATAAAAGCGTAGAAGAGCTTAATGCTGAACTTCTAGGACTACTTCGTGAGCAATTTAATATGCGCATGCAAGCTAGCACTGGTCAGTTAGCTCAGACACACACGCTAAGAACAGTACGCCGCGATATCGCGCGTGTAAAAACAGTTATTAACCAGAAGGCAGGTCAATAATGAGCGATAAAATTCGTACTCTTCAAGGCCGTGTAATCAGCGACAAGATGGAAAAATCTTTCACTATCGCTATCGCACGTTATGTGAAGCACCCAATCTATGGGAAATTCATTAAACGTACGACTAAGTTACACGTACATGACGAAAATAACACAGCAAAAGCGGGTGACGTAGTTACTATCCGTGAATGCGCACCAATTTCTAAGAATAAATCTTGGACTTTAGTAGACGTTATTTCTAGTCCAAAACAAGCTTAATTTTTAATTAAGTTAGTTTTGTAAAAAAGCCCTGGCATTAGCCGGGGCTTTTTGTTTTCTGGAACTGCCTTGTCTTGAAACGTGTTTACACATTTAGGACTTATACCAATCCGCAATAATACTTAATCATTTTGCGGGGCTAAACGTGTAGCTACCTGCGTTAAAAAATGTTCATTTAGAACAACTAAATAGCGAATTTTTTGCCTAGCTATCAACACGTTTTTCCAGCCTCAAAATAGATCACTTAATTAAGCGAATTGGTATTATTTTATGAAAATTCTTAAAACTAAAGACGTTAAGTTAGTTGGTATTATCTTTTTATCAGAAATACAAAAGCATGCAGGGTAGTTATTCTGGTTTGTGTCATCAACTCCGTTGTTGTTATATATTTTTGGTATCAGAACTAGTGGTTGAATCACAAAAGTTTGATTATAAGCTTACATATCTCAGTAACTTTAATACTTGCTATAGGCATCTCAGCCGTAGCGTTACTTTTCTCTTACTTTATTTCAATGTTACAGTTTTAAGGTATCGAAAATAGATATTCAAATAGAACTTTAATCATTCGCTTGTGTGGTTTTTTTATGTCTAAAACCTCAATTTATCGCCTTAAATGAATATTCTGGTATGATTAGCAAATATGCGCTTTTGAATGAATTTTTGAGGTAATAATGACGCGTAGTTTTGAATTTCATTTAACTGATGAGATTGCCACGGTTGCAATGGGTAATCGCGTTGCTGATATTATAGAGCAAGGTGCGGTTATTTATTTACGTGGTGATTTAGGTGCTGGTAAAACAACGTTTACACGAGGTGTAGTGCAAGGCTTTGGCCATACAGGTAAGGTTAAAAGCCCGACCTATACACTAGTAGAACCTTATGAGCTTGAGCGTGCAAATGTTTATCATTTTGACTTATACCGCTTAGGTGATCCTGAAGAACTCGAATACATGGGAATACGCGATTATTTCTCAGCAGACGCAATTTGTGTTGTTGAATGGCCTGAAAAGGGTGGTGAATTTATTCCTGTGCCTGATTTAGATATTACTCTAAGCTATGTGGGTAACGAACGTAAAATTGTTATAAATAGTGCGAGTGAGCGCGGTATAGCAATTGTCGAAAAACTAAATAATCAATAATAATATAGTTAAGGCAGTAATTATCCAATGAGCCGAGGTGTAGTTAAACTTTTTATTTATTTTATGGTTATTACCATAAGCTTGCCGCTATGGGCTAAAAATACAATCAATAGTGTGCGTGTATGGCCGTCTCCAGATAGTACGCGCGTGGTATTTGATTTAAATGATAAGCCCGACTTTAGCTATTTCATGCTTAAAAACCCTAGCCGCCTAGTGATTGATTTAGAAAATACTAGCGAGTTAAAAACATTGCCAGGTGTGCCCCCGAAACATCAAATAGTAAGCAAATTACGTTACTCAAAACCTAAAAATAAACAAAGCGTACGTTTAGTATTTGAATTAAGTGCGCCAATAAAGCCAGTGGTATTTGCCCTCGCACCTACAGGCCCTTATAAAAATAGACTCGTTGTTGATTTATACAATAAAAGCCAAGCTACTACAGTTGTTTCTCCTGCTCAAACAGCCGCTAAAAACCGTCAACTAAGCCAAGAGCGCGACATTGTTATTGCAATTGATGCGGGGCATGGCGGCGAAGATCCTGGTTCAATTGGGCCATCAGGCACCTACGAAAAAACAGTTACACTGCAAATTGCGAAACGTTTAGAGCGCATGATTGATGGCGAACGTGGCATGATTTCGCGCATGGTACGAAGCGGTGACTATTTTGTAAAATTAAATACCCGTACTAATCGAGCCCGTGAAAAAAAGGCAGATTTTTTTGTTTCTATTCATGCTGATGCATTTACAAGCCCTGGGCCAAATGGTGCCTCTGTGTGGGTTTTATCATTGAGACGTGCTAATTCAGAAATAGGTAAATGGATAGAAGATAAAGAAAAACACTCCGAGCTTTTAGGTGGCGCTGCTGATGTAATGAAAGATGCCGCCAATGAAAAATATCTAGCACAAGCGTTGCTTGATATGTCGATGGACCACTCTATGAAAACTGGCTTAAATGTAGCTGACGAAGTGGTTAAAGAGCTTCGTAAGGTTGCCAAACTGCATAAAAAAGATCCCCAGCATGCGAGCCTTGCAGTACTAAAATCACCAGATATTCCATCTATTTTGGTAGAAACGGGGTTTATATCTAACCCGCGAGAAGAAAAGCTACTTAAAAGCCCTAATCATCAAGAGCGTTTAGCTAAAGCTATATTTACTTCAATTAAAAATTATTATTTGAAAAATCCACCGGATGATTCTTTATTTGCTAAATTAAAGTCGCAATATCCAACAAAGCATAAAGTACGCCCCGGTGAATCTTTAAGTATGTTAGCGAGTCGCTATGGCGTTACAGTCAATAAATTAAAACAAGTTAATAAGCTTAGTTCCAATACCTTATTTATTGGACAAGAGCTCGATATACCTCAAAGTTAGTCATTATTATTAGCGCAATGTTTGCTAGGAAGTCTCATGAATATTGAAATATTACCCGCGCGTTTAGCCAACCAAATTGCCGCAGGCGAAGTGGTTGAGCGCCCAGCGTCGGTAGTAAAAGAGCTTGTTGAAAATAGCTTAGATGCTGGCGCAACGCGTATTCAAATTGATATTGAGCGCGGCGGCCACAAACTTATTCGTATTCGTGATAATGGCGCAGGGATAAGTAAAGATGAGCTAACGCTCGCACTTTCTCGCCACGCGACAAGTAAATTAAAATCACTTGATGACCTTGAAAACATTTGCTCACTTGGCTTTAGAGGGGAAGCACTTGCGTCAATTAGTTCTGTGTCGCGTTTAACGCTGAGCTCAAAACCAAAAGAGCAAGAAGCAGCTTGGCAAGCTTTTGCAGAAGGCCGCGACATGGCCGTTCAAGTAAAACCTGTAGCGCATCCCGATGGCACAACCATTGAAGTAAAAGATTTATTTTTTAATACTCCAGCACGTCGTAAATTTTTACGCACCGAAAAAACTGAATTTAGCCATATTGATGAGTTGATAAAGCGTATTGCGCTTAGTCGCTTTGATGTCTCTATTACACTAACTCACAACGAAAAAGTAGTAAGGCAGTATCGTGCCAAAACTGATCCCTCTCAGGCTATAACACGCGTAGCACAAGTTGCAGGCAAGGCCTTTGCCGAGCAAGGTTTGCATATTCAATCAGGAGAAGGCGGTTTACAGTTGCATGGTTGGGTGCTGCCTGTAGGCTCAGCGAATACGACTCAGTACACTTATGTGAATAATCGCATGATGCGCGATAAGCTTATTCTGCATGCTATACGCCAGGCATTTGAAGAAGTAAGTGGAACACAAGAATTACCCGGTTTTGTCATTTATATTGATATTGACCCACGACAGGTTGATGTAAATGTTCACCCTGCTAAGCATGAAGTGCGTTTTCATCAAGGGCGGTTAATTCATGATTTTATATTGCAAGCTATTAAGCAGGTAGTCGTGCCATTGCAAGGCGAATTCACTAACGAATCAGCGAGCACAGAAGCAGAATTCACGCCAGCGTTCATTGAGTCAACGCATAGCAGTGCTAATAATATAGAAAGCGAAGGAGTGTTTGATTACCCTAAATCGCAATTACAGCCCTCTTACTCTGGAAGTGCTGGTAGCTCAAGTTCGTCCTCAGGTACTAGAAGTATTGGCGGTGCATACCGTGCTGCACCAAGTACGAGCCATCATGACGTAAATGCGTTTTATCAAGGAGTGAGTGAGCAACACGCCGCGCATTTTGATAATGCAGCCAATATATCTGCAGCACAACACCAGTCCGTATCTGTGGATAATGTCTTAAAAGCTGTTTCTATTATAAGTGTTAGTGAAGGAGTGTGTGTCTTTAGTGAAGAACAGCAATTGTATTGCTCACATTTTAAATATGCATTAGTTGATGATTGGTATAGTCAAATTAAAGAGTTCGGAAGTTTAGAAGGGAAAGCCCTTTTGTTACCAGTGCGAGTAAACTTAGAAAAAGAAGATTGCTTACTTATAGAATCCCAGCAATCGTGGTTTACCTTACTTGGTTTTGAACTTGTAATAGAAAAACAATTTGTAATGGTTAAAAAATTGCCAGCGTGTTTATATTTACTTGACGTAAGTGCAGCGGTAGGTGAGCTACTTGATGCGTGTAAAGCAAAACTTGAAAATATAGAAAATTGGTTAGAATGGCAAATGAAATGCGTGCCGACCCGATTTTATTTAAGCAATGTATTTTTAGCGCAACAAATGCGCTTACAAAATAATCCACAAACTATTGAACGCTTGCGTAAAAAAGCAGTTAAAATAGAGCTAAATCACTATTTAACGCAATTAGATTAAGGTATCCGTGTTGAGTAATTTACCAGTTATATTTTTAATGGGTCCAACTGCAGCAGGTAAAACAGCATTGGCAATCTCGCTGTGCGAGCATTTAAATACAGAAATAATCAGCGTAGATTCAGCGCTAGTGTATAAAGGTATGGACATTGGTACAGCAAAACCTGATGCCGAAGAATTAGCCAAAGCTCCGCATCATTTAATTGATCTACTTGACCCGAGTGAAACGTATTCAGTTGCAGATTTTAGGCGCGATGCAGTGCAAAAAATTGACGAATTTCACAGACAAGGTAAAGTACCTGTATTGGTTGGAGGTACAATGCTGTACTTCAAATCTTTAATTGATGGTTTATCGCCTTTACCTGAAGCAGATACAGAGATAAGAGCAGAGCTAGAAGCGCAAGCTAAAGAATTTGGCTGGCCTCATTTATATAAAGAATTAGTTAAAGTTGACCCAAAAGCAGCCGAAAAAATAAGTGAAAATGACTCACAAAGAATTAATCGGGCTTTAGAGGTTTACAGGTTAACTGGTAAGACCATGACTGAGTTGCAAATGCAAAAACAGCCGGCTTTACCTTATACTTTTCATCAATTTGCAATTGCACCGCAAGAACGCAGTGAATTACACCGCCGAATTGAAGAAAGGTTTAAAATAATGATTGATCAGGGGTTTGAAAATGAAGTTTCGACCCTATATCTACGTAAGGATTTACACCCCAATATGCCTTCTATTCGTTGTGTTGGTTATAGACAAATGTGGGATTACCTTGCGGGTGAAACAAACCATGATGAAATGGTTTTTCGTGGCATCGCAGCAACACGTCAGCTGGCAAAACGGCAGTTAACGTGGCTTCGTAGTTGGCCTGATGTTACTTGGTTAACAACAGGCGACGAAGAAAACTTGCATCGTGTAGTAAGTTCGCTAAGCTAGTAGTAGTTGAATATTGTTTTTTATCAAATAAGTTCAGCCACTTAATTATAATAACACCTAGAACGAAGGAACAATAACATGGCAAAAGGCCAATCGTTACAAGACCCATTTTTGAATGCACTACGACGTGAGCGCATTCCAGTATCAATCTTTTTGGTAAATGGCATAAAATTACAAGGCAAAATTCAGTCATTTGACCAATTTGTTATTTTACTAGAGAACACCGTAAATCAAATGGTTTATAAGCATGCAATTTCTACAGTTGTCCCTGCTCGCGCAGTTAACTTCCAAGCAGTTCAAGGGAGTGAAGACACTGAAGAGGCAGAAGCTGGAAACTTTTAATTAGGAGCATAATGTTTGTTTGACCGCTATGAATCCGGCGAACAGGCAATTTTAGTTCATATCGACTTGCCTAAAGAAGGAGATCGTGAAGATCTTCATGAATTAGAAATGTTGGTATCTTCTGCTGGTGTTAGTAGTTTGGCGGTTGTGCAAGGCAGCCGTCAAGCACCACATCCGAAACTATTCGTCGGTACCGGTAAAGCAGAAGAAATAGCTGAGATTGTCAAAATCCACAAAGCAGATGTCGTAATTTTTAATCATCAACTCAGGCCATCACAAGAGCGTAATTTAGAGCGCGTTTGTCAATGTCGTGTGCTTGATAGAACGACGCTAATTCTTGATATTTTTGCCCAGCGCGCACGTACCCACGAGGGTAAGCTGCAAGTTGAATTGGCTCAACTTCGCCATATGTCGACTCGATTAATTCGAGGCTGGACTCACCTTGAACGTCAAAAAGGCGGGATTGGTTTACGTGGTCCTGGTGAAACTCAACTTGAAACTGACAGAAGATTACTTCGCGCCCGTATCCAAAATATTCGTGCACGTTTAGCTAAAGTTGCAGTGCAACGTGAACAAGGTAGGCGAGCTCGTACTCGCAACGAAATACCTACAGTTTCGTTAGTTGGTTATACCAATGCGGGTAAATCTACATTATTTAATCGAATTACAAATTCAGATGTATACGCGGCCGATCAGTTGTTTGCCACGCTTGACCCGACTCTACGTAAGCTTGAGCTAGGTGATGTTGGCCCTGTTATCTTAGCTGATACAGTGGGCTTTATTCGTCACCTACCACATGACTTAGTTGCTGCTTTTAAAGCAACGCTTACTGAAACTCGCGAAGCTGATTTGCAGTTACATGTAATTGATGCAGCAGACTCACGTCTGCAAGAAAATATTGAACAAGTACAATCGGTGCTTAAAGAAATTGAGGCCGATGAAGTACCACAGCTATTAATTTATAATAAAATTGATGCGCTGGATGACGTCAGCCCACGTATTGATCGAGACGACGAAGGCCAACCTATAAGAGTATGGCTTAGCGCTCAGACTGGTGAAGGGTGTGAATTACTTAGCGAGGCTATTAGTGAGCTACTAGCTAAGAAGATGTTTAACGAAACATTATTTCTTACGCCATTGTATGGTCGCTTAAGGGCTGCATTGTTCAGTTTAAATGCAGTGCATGAAGAGCAATTTGATGAGCAAGGTAATTGGCTGTTAGATGTTAGAATGCCAATGGTTGAGTGGAATCGTTTAATTAAAGAATTTGGTCCTGAAATTGCTGGTTTTATCAACCGTAATTAAAAATTGACGTTTTAATGTCGGTTTTTGTATGAGAAACGCGGTAGATTTGTTAGATTTAACACAATTTCCTAATTTATTTAGATAACAATGGAGTATAGCTATGGCCTGGAATGAACCGGGTAATAATGGCAATGACAAAGATCCGTGGAATAATAAAGGCGGACGTGATCAAGGCCCACCTGATTTAGACGAGGTGTTCCGCAAGTTTAGTAACAAGTTCAGCGGCTTATTTGGCGGGAAAAAATCCGGCAATGGTAGCGGCGGTGGACTTGGCGGAGCCGGTATTTCATTCATACTTATTATCGCCGTTATTGTATGGGCGTTAAGTGGTATTTATACGGTTAAAGAAGCCGAGCGTGGTGTGGTTCTACAGTTTGGTAAATATGACCGAATTGCTGATCCTGGTTTGCGTTGGAAAATGACTTTCATCGAAACGGTAATCCCAGTAGATATTGAAGCAGTTCGTTCATTATCGGCTTCTGGTTTTATGCTTACTGAAGACGAAAACGTAGTGAGCGTTGAGTTTCAGGTGCAATACCGTGTTATTGACCCATACCTTTATGAATTTAGCGTAACTAACGCTGATAGTAGCTTAGAAGAAGCGCTAGACAGTGCACTGCGTTATGTTGTGGGCCATGCAAAAATGGACCAAGTATTAACTAATGGCCGTGAGGTTGTTCGTCAAAATACATGGGATGAGCTTAATAAGATTATCGAACCATATAACTTAGGTTTAATTGTTACTGACGTGAACTTTAAAGACTCTCGTCCACCAACTGAAGTTAAAGATGCATTTGATGATGCAATTGCTGCACAAGAAGATGAAGAACGTTTCATTCGTGAAGCAGAAGCATATGCTCGTGAAATTGAACCGCGTGCTCGTGGTCAAGTAACGCGTATGACTCAAGAAGCGGAAGGTTATCAAGAGCGCATTACATTGGAAGCACAAGGTGAGGTAGCTCGCTTTGAAAAGCTTTTACCTGAATATCAAGCAGCTAAAGAAGTTACTCGTGAGCGCTTATACATTGATGCAATGGAAGAAGTGTTAGGGAGTAGTTCTAAAATATTGGTTGATGTTAAAGGCGGCAATAACATGATGTATTTACCTCTTGATAAAATCATGGACAAGCAAGGGACAGCAACACGAGTTGCACTTCCAAGTTCAAGTGATATTCAAGACTTACGTAATAAAGTTAATACGTCGCGCAATAGCTCTGTTAATAGTGGCAATGACCGCTTTAACAACGACCGCTTCAATGATGGGAGATAATCATAATGAAAAACTTTAGTTTAGTAATACTATTAGCTGCCATTGTTATGTCTTTCTCATCGGTATTTGTTGTACCTGAAGGGCAAAAAGCAATTGTAATGTTATTCAGTAAAGTACAAAAAGATAGCGACGATAAAGCGATTGTATATGGCCCAGGCCTACAATTTAAAGTACCATTTTTTAGCCAAGTACGTCGTATTGATGCACGTATTCAAACGCTAGATGGTGCGCCAGATCGCTTTGTTACTAGCGAGAAAAAAGACTTAATTGTTGATTCGTTTGTAAAGTGGCGCGTTAATGACTTTAGTGCTTTTTACTTACGTGCTCGTGGCGATAAGCAATATGCTGAAACGCTACTTAAGCAAAAAGTAAACAATGGTCTTCGTACAAACTTTGGTACACGTACAATTCGCGAAATTGTATCAGGTGAGCGTAGCGAGTTGATGGAAGAAGCGTTAGTACAAGCTTCTGAAAGTGCACGTGAGCTAGGTATTGAAGTACTAGACGTACGTGTTAAGCAAATCAACCTACCACAAGAAGTGAGTAGCTCTATTTACCAACGTATGCGCGCTGAGCGTACTGCGGTTGCAAAAGAGCACCGTTCTGAAGGTCAGGAAAAAGCAGAGACTATTCGTGCGGGAGTTGACCGTCGAGTAACTGTAATGCTTGCTGATGCTGAGCGTAATGCACGTTCTGTACGTGGTCAAGGCGATGCTGATGCTGCAGGCATTTATGCTAATGCGTACAACAAAGACCCTGAGTTCTTTAGTTTTGTACGTTCGCTTGAAGCTTACAAAAAGACGTTTAAAGATAAGCAAGATGTTATGGTGCTTTCACCAGATAGCGACTTCTTCCAATATATGAAAGGCGCTAAAGCTCAATAGACTTTACGTTAATTATTTAAAAGTTAAAAAGCCTCGCATTTGCGGGGCTTTTTGTTAAATACAAACTAGTGCGTTAAATCACTGTTATTTATGTGGTTATTGGTCAATATTTGGATATTACAATTGCCCGCAGAAAAAATAAGCTGAACAGGGGTGATCTTTACTTTAGTTTTCTGGTAAAATCTCGTCCTAATTTTCTCTAAGTGAATTTACGATGGGTAAAAACGTTGTTGTATTAGGCACCCAATGGGGTGACGAAGGAAAGGGTAAGGTAGTTGATCTCCTTACAGACAAAGCATCTTTAGTAGTTCGTTATCAAGGTGGCCACAATGCGGGTCATACTTTAGTTATCGAAGGTGAAAAGACGGTTCTACACCTTATTCCATCGGGTGTATTACGTGACAATGTTAAATGTGTGATTGGTAATGGTGTAGTTTTATCACCAGAAGCGCTAATGAGAGAAATTGGCATGCTTGAAGAGCGCGGCGTACCAGTACGCGAGCGTCTTTTAATAAGTGAAGCATGTCCGCTAATCTTGCCTTTCCATGTTGCATTAGATGTAGCCCGCGAAACAGCTCGTGGCGATAAGCCTATTGGTACAACTGGCCGTGGAATCGGTCCTGCGTACGAAGATAAAGTAGCACGTCGTGGTTTACGCGTAGGCGATTTATTTAATCCTGAAGTATTTGCAGCTAAATTAAAAGAAGTGCTTGAGTACCACAACTTCACTTTAGTTAACTACTACAAAGTAGATGCTGTAGATTTCCAAAAAACGTTTGATGATGCAATGGCTGTTGCTGATATCTTAAAAGCAATGGTTGTAGATGTAACTGAGCTTTTAGATCAAACGCGTTTAGCAGGCGAAAACATTTTATTTGAAGGTGCACAAGGTACGTTACTTGATATAGATCATGGTACTTACCCTTATGTAACATCTTCAAACACTACCGCTGGTGGCGTTGCGACTGGTGCAGGTTTTGGTCCATTAAACCTTGATTACGTTTTAGGTATTATTAAAGCGTACACAACACGTGTTGGTTCAGGTCCTTTCCCTACAGAGCTTTACGACGGTCTTGATAAACAAGATCCAGTTGGTAAGCACCTAGGTGATAAAGGCCATGAGTTTGGCGCTACAACAGGTCGACTTCGTCGTACTGGTTGGTTAGATGCAGTGGCTATGCGCCGTGCAGTTCAAATCAACAGTATTTCAGGTTTTTGTTTAACTAAGCTTGATGTTTTAGATGGCTTAGAAACACTTAAAATCTGTACTGGTTACAAGCTTGAAGATGGCACAGTTACTAACGTAACACCATTAGCGGCTGAAGGTTACGATAAAGTAACACCAGTATACGAAGAAATGCCAGGTTGGTCAGAAAACACTGTTGGCGTAACGAGTCTTGACGGTTTACCAAAAGCTGCGATTGACTACATCAAACGTATTGAAGAAATTACGGGTGTTCCAATTGATATTATTTCTACAGGTCCTGACCGTGTAGAAACTATGGTGCTTCGCAATCCGTTTGCGTAATTACCATTAGATTAAAAAAAGCTGCTTCGTGCAGCTTTTTTTGTGTCTAAAATTCACCTTGGAACGATCTTTGTATATTATTTAATAAGTTTATTTATATAAGTGGTGAACATGCGTTTATTTAATCGTAATTGCGTACTAAGGCTTTCGCTAATACCGCTGTCTTTATTTATAGCAACCAATAGCTTAGCTACAGAAAGCCCTGCTGCTGTGCCGCTGTATACAGAATCAGAGCTAATTGCGTTAATAAATAAAAATACGCATTTAGCGCGCGTAAAGGCAGATGATTGCCAGTTGGTGCAAGATATAGAAGCACGAGCCAATAAAATGGCATTGCCGTCTTATCAATTTTTATACGGCGATATGCTGGCTTATAACGTGTGCGTTGATCGCAATGTAGAGTTAGGTGTGTATTACATGCGAAAAGCAGCTGAGCAAGGCTTAGCGGCAGCGCTAGAGCAATTGGGACGATACTACGACACTGGTCGCTTAGTTCAGCAAGATAAAGCAATGGCAATTACGTATTTGCGTGAAGCCTCGTCGCAAGGCAATTTAAAAGCACAGCTACGTTTAGTTAAATTATTTAATGATGGTTATGGCAGCCCGCGTGATTTTGAAGATGCCTATCGTTGGCTATTCAATTCTATGGTGGCAGATAAAGCGACTCATAGAAAAATTGAGCGAGCGCTGACTAAGTTAGCGCAAAAAATGCCAGATAGTGTGGTTGCTCGAGCTCGCCTTCCTATTTAATGGCTTTTAAAAACAAAACCCTAACTTTTTAAGTTAGGGTTTTTTAGTTTTTACAGTTTGTAAAAGTATTTAACTGTCTTCTTTAGCCTTTGTTTGCGGGTCTTTTAAAACTGACATTTTAGGCGGCTGTAAAGCAACAACGCGTTCGCCTTCTTGCGGCGGTTTTTCCATGTTGATTGTAAACGGTCTTAGCTTAATTGGTGTATCGTCATCACTGTCTTTATCACCTTTGAGAATAAATAAAGGGATAGCCTCAGGGTTCATTTCTAAGTATTGTTCCCAGCTAAACTCATCCGAGATACGTGTTGAACTAACCTTACCGCCTTTAGCTATAATACTGCTTAAACGTGCATACGAGCCTTCGTCTCCAAACAGTATTTGTCTAGATAAAAACGTTGCGCTGTCTTTATTTGCTTTTGCATGCGACGTTGATGAGCGTAGCGAAAATACATTTTTTTCATTAAGTAAATGAGAAAAGTATTGAACACCTAACGCATTATGATGACGATTTGGCGATAACGCTAATACACTACGAATCGTTGTTAGAGGTAAGTAGCGTTCAGCATGCTCTGATTGCGGGTTACCATAATAACAAGCTAAACCATCCATACGTGCCATTCTGCAGTTTTCCCATGCAGGATCTGACAGGTGAACCGGAATGTTTTGCTCTTGCAAGCCTCGGCCGATTGCACGCGATACATGGTTTGCACCAATAATTAATATTGTATTTGGCGATGGCTGGCGTACACCTAATAGCTTGGCGACAGGAATGGCGGTTAAGCTCTGTAGTACAACGGTAATTATAATTACTGTAAATATAAGAGGTACCATTTTTTCAGCATCAGCAACACCAGACTCCATCATGCTAAGCGCAAATACCGACCCAACGGCTGCGGCGACTATACCGCGTGGAGCTATCCAGGCAAGTACTAAACGAGACTTCATTGGCAAGTCAGTACCAAAGGTCGAAATAGCAATACACAGTGGGCGAGCAACAAAAAGCACGATAGCTAAAAATATAAATACATCGCTGTCGAGCATCATTAAATCAGAGAGCTGTAAGCGTGCTGCAAGTAAAATAAACAGCGTTGATATTAATATCATCGACAAGTCTTCTTTGAACTCAAGTACAGAATCTATTTCTAAATCGTCTTGGTTAGCAAGCCAAATACCAAATACAGTCACTGCTAATAGGCCTGATTCATGGCTTAAATAGTTTGATACAGAAAAACTAATGAGTACTAATGCCAATATACCAAACTTATGTAATTCAAATGGTAGCCACTCGCGGCGCATTAATAGTGTTGTTAACCAACCAGCAGCAACACCAATACTTAATCCAACACCTAGGGTTTTAACTAAAGCAATAATAGTGTGGCTAAATACTTCGCCTTGGCCTACCAGCATTACGGCTTCAAATACTAATACAGCGAATAATGCGCCGATCGGGTCTATTACAATACCTTCCCATCGAAGTATGCGGTCAATGTCTTGTGTTGGGCGCATTGAGTTTAATAGCGGTGCTATAACAGTAGGGCCTGTTACAACTAGCACTGCACCTAATACCGCAGCTACACGCCAATTAAGTTCAAGCAACCAATAGGCGCTGAGGCTAATAATAATACAGGTAGTAAGCATGCCGATGGAGCAAAGGTTCCTTACAACTTTTCCGATTCCTTTTAGCTCTCTGAAATGCAGAGTTAAGGATCCTTCAAATAAAATGATGGCAACACTTAGTGATACAACTGGAAACAGTAAATCACCTAACAATGCATCAGGGTCTAAAACACCACTAAATGGCCCAAGTAAAAGACCAGTAAGCAATAAGAAAAGAATAGCGGGCACTCTAAAAGCCCACGCGACCCATTGGGCAAGCACAGAGCAAAGTGCGATACCGGCTATGTAAATTGCTGACATAGATTAAGAATTCCTTATTTATGACGGTTTGTTTAGAAAGTATAACTTTTGTTAATTATTAATACAGGGGTATACACGGGAAATTCAAATATTACTAATCAATTTTAGCTGCTTATAGAAGATTAGTAGGCTTAAATTATTTTGCGCGTGTTAAGCCGCCTTATTTTAAGCGGTATTAATTGTTTAATTGGTTGAATTTTAATAACAATCTAACACCACAAACGAGGAGGAATTAGCTTCGCTCGAATTTTAACCTTGATTTTTAAGGGGTATTTAGTGTAATATGCTTCGTGTTCTAATAATTAGTTATCTAATGAAGTTTATTGGAAGTAAAAGTGGTTTGTTAATCTTAACGTCATTTTTAATCTTTATAATCATGCATTAGTGGTGTTACTAGTATTCGAACACTACATAATTTCATTTGCCGAACTCTTGGTATGGTTTTGCTAAACAAGTTTATTTAATTATTTAAGTAAATAAAGGTTTGAGTTGAACTATTACTTTCAATGTTTAACCCCCATCGTGGCGGTTAAATCTCGGTCCTTTGGTCTTCACCCTATCTGTTGGTGTATCAGACTTTAGAGGCTCTATGTATGTTGTTAATAAAAAAGCCACACACAGCTTTTTACAGCGATGCATAAACAACACTTTTAAATTTTTTGATTAGTGCTGCTCAATATTATTGGGTTGTTGCTACTTTATACTTAACCTTAAATCTAAGCTTATTGTTTTAGATATGGTTTTCGCGTGTGTGTAAAAAAAGTGTTGCCTAAATGAAAGACAAATTCGAAGCTATGTTTTAAACCTAGCTACTTAGTTTTAGCTCGTCTAATTAAGGTGAGCGCAGATAAAATGGAAAGTTGAGCATTTATGCAAAAGTTAAATTGGCGACGTATCGTACTTAAAGTAGGCAGTGCATTAATTGCACCAGATCAAGATGGCTGCCGTTCGCGTTACATATTAACCATCGCACAGTTCATTGTTCGTTGTCGTGCCCGTGGAATCGAGGTGATTTTAGTATCATCGGGTTCTGTAGCGGCTGGTGCGCATTTATTCCCATCAGACAAACCACGCTCTGTGGTAATGAAAAAAGCAATGGCGGCAGCAGGTCAAACAGAAATGATTGCCATGTGGGACCGCTTTTTTGACTTTCCATCTGCACAGCTATTATTAACGCATGGCGATTTACGAGACCGCGAGCGTTACCAGAGCATTCGTGAAACCGTGTTCACTTTACTTGAACATGGTGTACTTCCTATCATTAATGAAAACGATGCCGTAACCACCGACGATTTACGGGTAGGAGACAACGATAACTTATCAGCAATGGTCGCAGCAGCTGCCGATGCCGATGCTTTATTAATATTCTCAGACGTAGATGGGTTATATGATAAAAACCCTAACTTACATGACGATGCGGTGTTACTGCCTGAAATAAAATCAATTGATGAATCTATTTATGCTATGGCAGGATGTGCTACAAGTGCGGTAGGTACTGGTGGTATGAAAACAAAAATAGAAGCGGCAGAAAAAGCAACGTCACATGGTATAGCGACTTATATTATAAATGGCTTTAAAGAAGAAACATTTACAAAACTGCTAGCTGGGGAAAACCCAGGTAGTGTATTTTTACCGTACGAAAAACCGATGCAGGACTCTATTCATTGGATGACACATACAGCAAATGAGCAAGGTGAAGTTGTTGTTGATGGATCATTTGATGAATCTCTTGAAGGTGAAAGTGGATGTATTCGTGGTGACGAAATCATGGAAGTTCACGGTGAATTTGCCGTGGGTGATACCATTTTAGTACGAAGTGAAGACGGTACGCGTTTAGCTAAAGCGACCGCAAATTATAGTAGCTGTTTGTTAAACTTTATTGCAGACAACGAACAGAGTGAATTCAGCGAAAAAATGCAGGATTCAATTGGACCAGTTATATCTGAAAAACATATCGCATTATTGGAGAAGTCATGAGTTTAATTACGGACATTTCACGTCAGGCAGCTAAAGCTGCACATACACTTGCTTTACTCGATACCGAGACTAAAAACCAAGTATTAGTTGAAATGGCAGCGGCACTAAGAGAGCAAAAAGCATTTATAATAAAAGAAAATGAAAGTGATTTAAGCGCAGCACGCGACAATAACTTAGCAGCCTCAATGATCGACCGCTTAACGTTAAACGATGAGCGTATTGAATCAATGGCAGAAGGTATTGAAGTAATCGTAAGCCTTGATGATCCTGTTGGTCAGCTGCGTGATATTACTGAGCGCCCAAATGGTATTAAAATTCGCAAAATGCGAGTACCTCTTGGCGTTGTATGTATGATTTACGAAGCACGTCCGAATGTGACAGCAGACGCTGGTGCACTATGTTTTAAATCAGGTAATGGCGTAATTTTACGTGGCGGCAAAGAAGCACTTAGAAGTTCACAAGCTATCGCAAGTGTAATGCACAGCGTACTTGAGAAGCACAACTTACCGGTATCACTTATTTCAGTGATTCCAGACCCAGACCGTGCGCTGTTAATGGAACTGATGCAGCAACGCGAAAGCATTGATTTAATCATTCCACGCGGCGGCGAGGGTTTAATTAACTTTGTTACTGAAAACAGTACGATCCCAGTAATTCAGCATTACAAAGGCGTTTGTCATCTATATGTAGATAAAGATGCCGACCTAGAAATTGCGCTTAACTTACTGCTTAACGGTAAAACCCAGCGTACCGGTGTTTGTAATGCACTAGAAGGTTTAGTTGTGCATCAAGATGTGGCAGATGAGTTTTTAAATTTGTGTGCAGTTGTATTACGCCAAGAAGGTGTAAAAATAAATGCTGACAGCTTTGCAGCTAAATACTTTGATAACGCAACAGTCCTAGCTGATAACGAATTTGGTGAAGAATATCTAGACCTAGAAATCGCTATTCGCGTTGTACCAAACTTTACGGCAGCGGTTGAACACATTGCACAGTTTGGTTCAAACCATACAGAAGTAATTTGTACTAAAAATGAAGCTGCTGCAGAGTTATTCCAACGTAGTGTTGATGCTTCTGTAGTAATGGTTAACGCATCGTCTCGTTTTTCTGATGGCTCACAATTGGGCCTAGGCGCAGAGATTGGAATAGCGACATCCAAGCTACATGCATACGGTCCTATGGGCCTCGAGTCACTAACGACAGAAAAGTATTTAGTTAATGGAGTTGGCCAAGTTCGCGAGTAACCGCAAAAATTAAGTCCATAAAAAGCCGAGCATATTCATGCTCGGCTTTTTAGTTTATAAATCACGCTACAGTTACTTTAACTTTTTAAACCAATCTCTTGCAGGTTCTGGTCTATGCAAATAATAGCCTTGCAGAATAACCTCAGGATACTCCTGTAGTAAATCAAAGTGGGACTGGTTCTCTACGCCTTCAGCAACTATCTCGAGTTCAAATAAACGACCTAAGCTTACAATCATATCAATAATTAGTTTATCGTTGTTATCGGTAGGCGCCTCTAACACAAAAGAACGATCAATTTTAAGTTCTTGTATTGGTAATTGTTTTAGGTAGGTTAAGCTCGAATATCCAGTACCAAAGTCATCAATTGATACTCTAATACCTAGTTTCTTGAGAAAGTGAACAGCTTCAATAGCTGCTTCCATATGATTAAGCAATGTACCTTCAATTATCTCAATAGTGAGTTGTTGAGGATTAATGTTATGTTGCTTTATCTGTTGGCTAATAAAGTTTAAAAAACGCGCTTCATGAAAGTGCCTGCCACTTATATTAATTGATAAGTTTAACTCAGGGTTGGTTTTACTAAGTTGCGTTAGTATTTCAAGTGCATTTGAAGTTACCCAGCAATCTAAATCATAAATTATGTCTGACTCTTCCGCTATAGATATAAACTCACCAGGGCTTATAAAGCCTTTTTGAGGGTGCTCCCATCTTAATAAAACCTCAGCGCCCTTAAGGGTTTGGTTTCGATCAAATTGGGATTGTAAATATAGCGATAGCTCATTATTAGAAATAGCTTTACGTAAATCTTGTTCTATTTCAAAACGGCGTTTTGCTTGCTCGCCAAATGAAGTATCAAAAAAGGTAACTCTATTGCCGCCTTTCTCTTTTGCTTTGTAACAGGCCGCTTCACAGTTACGAATAGTCTCAATAGCGCTTTCCCATTGATCTTCTCGTGGAAAAATATACGTACCAATACTGACCGTTAAGCTAACCTCTTGCTCATCCACTTTAAATGGATGGTTTATACCTATAAGTAGCTCTTGGGCTTTATTTTCAGCCATAGCTTGAGCTCTAATCCTGCCAACGCCTTTTTCAACTGTACATAGTACTGCAAATTCATCACTACCTAAGCGAGCAATAACATCTTTTTTATTCACGTGAGTATGGATTCGTTTAGTTAATTCTTTAAGGATACTGTCGCCAGCGAGTAGGCCTAATCCATCATTTATTGAGTGGAAGCTGTCTATGTCAATAATATAAATATAGGCATAACTATTTTCGGTACTGCAAACCTGAAGTTGCTGCTCTAACTGTTTTAAAAAACCATTTCGGTTTGGTAAACCTGTAAGTTCATCATGCCATGTTAGGTAGTCAATTCTTTCTTGGGTTACTTTAACATTCGAAATATCACTAAATACACCAATATAGTGCACGTTAGTATCTTGATCGCCTTTAACCATACTGAGAGTTAGTAGCTCTGGATAAAGTTCGCCATTTTTTCGTCTGGTTACAAGCTCACCACTCCAATAGCCTGCTTGATTCGCATGTTCCCAGACTTGGTCAAAGCTAATACTAGGATGGTTATTTTGTTTAATATCGTGCAACTGCATTTGCAGTGAGTCTGATTCACAGTAACCGGTTATACGGCAAAATGAAGGGTTTACGGCTATAATTTTGCCATTACTATCGGTAATAACAACACCATCGGCGGTTCCCGTTAGGGCTTGGTAAAATAACTTTTGTTTTGATGAGAGTTCTTTTAGCTCTTCTTCACGCTGGCTTAGCTCTTGTATTAGCGATTCTATTTCGAGTAGCTTGTCGTGCAGATCAAAGTTTTTTTCTATTAACCTGTCTAGCATGCCTTGCGCTGTAATGTGTGTACGTATACGCGCTCTAACTAGAGCTAGTTTATAAGGCTTATGTATGTAATCAATTGCGCCCATAGCAAAGCCTTTTTCTTCAGACTCTTCTTCTGTAAGCGCTGTTACAAATATGACAGGGATCCCTTTGGTATTTTGTTTCGCTTTGAGTATATTACATACTTCGTAGCCGTCCATGCCGGGCATCATTATGTCTAATAAAATCAAGTCAGGCCGAGTTGACTCAACAAATACTAATGCTTGTTCGCCACTAGTAGAAATACGTACATCGTAGTCAGTTAAAAGTCCTTCAACTAATACGTGTAAATTACTAGGTTCGTCATCAACAATAAGAATTAAAGGTTTATGCTTTTTCTCTGTAGTTAATCCATTACTGTTTGCGAGATAATTTGAATGCACTATCTATCCTTCTTTGCGTTCTTTGCAATATTAAATCTAGTTCAGGTTAGTGGTTATGCCTAATTTTTATTATCGTTTCTATATTTATCAATCAGCTCTATTACTAGCGCGTAGTTAAAATGATCAATTGCTTCTTTGAGCTTAAATAGAGAGTGGCCTCTCTCATATTGATTCATTTCTAGCTGTCTAACCAAACTGCTAGGTACGGGGCGAGCCGTTAGTGCTAATGAGTATATATTATCGATAACCGAGTCTTCGTTTTCTAGTTGATGTAGCTGTATATGTTCTTTTTTAAAGTTATCAGCTATCAAAAATTGTTTTACGGCAACAAGTGTAAGTGTTAATTGTTCGTTAAAATGAGATAAGTTAATACTTTTATTATCTATTAAGCTTTTCTCAACACTTTGCGCGCTTTGTTGTAGTAGCTCCAAGCCTAATGTGCCGGTCAGCCCTTTGAGTGTGTGTACTAGTCGAATTAAGCCTTCTAACTCTCCATTTTTGATTAATATATCAGCTTTAATCGAAAAGTCATTGTAATCGTTTACAAACTGTGTAAATAATTTGCTTAACAATTCGTCATTGTTTTCTAGGTTTTCCTTTGCTAAAGGCCGATTTATAGTGCTCAGAGGTTCACTACTTTGCAGATGCTTTTCTATACTTTCGTAAAGTGCATCAAAAATAATCGGTTTTACTAAGAAACCATCCATACCCGCTCTAAACGCTGCTTTTTTATCATTAGGATCTGCGGCTGCCGTAATGGCAATTATGGGAGTTTTATAGCCTCGCTCTCTTAATATGTTTGTTGCTTCAAGCCCATCCATAACTGGCATTTGAACATCCATAAAAATAATATCGATGTCATTTGTCTCTACTTTATCTAATGCATCATGTCCATTATCAGCAATGATCACGGTCATATCTAATCTGGCTAAAAGAGCGGAAGCTATTTCTTGATTAATTTTATTGTCGTCAACAACTAATGCATTAAAATCTGAGAATTTAGGATGGGGCTTTAATTGCTTTTCTTTAAAATTATTTGGTGCGAGTGCTCTTAAAATTTCTACTTCACTATTTTTATTACCAATAATTATAATGTTTATATTTTCATTTTTTGCAATTGGTTCTGGAGACTCTTCATCGGTAATTAATAAAATAAGTGTCAATTTTTCATTACCGTTTTTATTTTGAGCATACAGTTGTTGTAAAATAAAGTTATCGTTGAGCTCTTTTTTTTCTACCGACAATATTACAATACTAAATGGGCTACTAGGCTGAGACATTTTTGCAATGGCTCTTAATGGTTCTTTTGTTGTTTCTGTCGTTATGTCTATACCACTTAGCAAGTCCATTAATTTTTTAATTTGCTCATTATCGGGGCTAATTAATAAGGCGTGTTTTTTAAGCTTTTGTTGCTCAGATAAAGTAAAGGGTAGAGTAAAGAAAAACTCGCTACCTTGATTAATCGTGCTCCTTACTTGTATATCTCCGCCTAGCAATTTAGTTAATTGTTTGCTTATAGTGAGTCCTAAACCGGTCCCACCATACTTTCTTGTTGTGCTTGAGTCGCCTTGCGAGAAAGACTGGAATATAATTTTTGATTGCTCTTCAGTCATCCCAATACCCGTGTCTTTTATACTAAAGCGAAGGTTTATTGTTTTTTCGTGTTGAGATGTCGCTTCTATAATTAATGATATTTCACCATGCTCAGTAAACTTAATTGCGTTACCTACACAGTTATTTATTATTTGGCTTAAGTGCATTGGGTCGCCAATAAGTTCAAGTCCTGCATCAACGTGTAAAGTAAAATTTAGTAGCAAGCCTTTTTGCTTGGCATTTGTTGAGAATAAATTTTGAACGTTAGAAACAATAGTATGTAAGGTAAAAGGGATTTGCTCTAACTGGACTTTTTCCGATTCTAGTTTAGAAAAATCCAGAATATTATTTAAAATCTGCAACAAATTTTGAGCACTTGAAAAAGCTTTATCTGCATAATGTTTTTGCCTTGAGGGAAGCTCACTGCTTTGTAAAAGCTGCAACATACCTAATATGCCATTCATTGGAGTGCGAAGTTCATGACTCATATTGGCTACAAAATCTATTTTTGTTTTATTGGCTTTATCGGTTTGCTCCATAGCGCTCGTCAAGTCGGCATTCATTGCTTCCATTTGGGAATTTAATACGCGGGTTTCATTGAGTAGCTCTTTGGTTTGCTTATTTTTTAAATATAAAGCGTTGGCTGCTTTTATTACCGATGCTATTTCAGTTTGATTTTGGCTGGTATTTGAAATAATTACTGGCTTTTCGCTATTCATATCTTTAAGTAATAAAGTGAGCTGGGTAATCGGTTTTATAACCGATCTAAAAATAAAATAGCTTAATAATAAAATGATTAACATAATTAAAACGGCAAATATATTTGCCTGTTCTGTATTTTTTGTTAAGTGGCTACTTAGTAGCTCTTCTGTTTCGGTTAGTTTATTTTTTTCTATATTTTTAATTTCATTAGTTAAATACAGCAATTCGTTTTCTATGCCTGTTAGCACTACATTTACAGAAAAAGTGTAGCTGCGGGTAAGCAATACAAGTTTGTTATAAGCTTGTTTTAAGCTTATTGCTTTATTGGAGAGGGACTCATTTATTACAGACGTACTCGTTAGTTTTTTATGTAAGTAATCTAGGTTTTGTTTTACATTTTGCGCTTCATCAAAGTTAGGCTTATAAAGGTAGCTTACAGCAGCGTGCTTTAAATTACTTATTGTGAGTAAAACATCGTTAAAAATAACTTTATTGTCATTGTTTGAAGACTCTTCTAAATCAATAATTGTTACTTGTAAGTCATCAATAGGTTTTTTGAACTGAGTGGTGTAAAGGTGTTCGCGTTTTTGTCTGTTTATGACAACTTGGCCAAATGTATCTTGGTAATTATTTAAATATTCGCCAAGGCGTATTAGTGAATTTTGATACTCAGGGGTCAGGTTTAGAGTGTTTGTTTTTAGCTGCTCAAGATTTAAGTTTGCCTTATTTAAATAAAAATTAAATTTGGTAATCGTATTTTCATTAGCATTGTCAATAAATGAGACAGCATGGGCTTGCAGGGAGATAATATCGTTTTCTAAGTTAGTTACAGCTTCACTTTGAATAAGTGCGTTATGCTGCGATTTTTGCAAGTTAAGTAAAGACGTTTGCGAATAGTTAAACAAATAGCTCTGTAAAAGAAGTAATCCAATCAGCGAACACAGAGCTAATATTATTTTTGATTTAATTGAGTTTATTATCATTATCGGCTAATCAACTCATACCATTTTTGCAGGCTGTAGTCATAGGTTGGCATAACTGTATTCCACACTGCTACATTACTAAAGCGCTTATGGTAACTACCGCCATTACGTTGCCCACCTGCTTTTACTGCTACATCGCCATTGGTATTTAATAAATCTATGTTTGTTGCTTTTCCACCGTACCAGTAATCCCATTCCGGCGGAGATAGGAGTAGTTTAGAGCGCTGCGGGTTACTAATGTAATAACCTTGGCGAGCAATAAATGCACCAGGCCAGCCTGAAAGCCACCAATTCATATAATCGTACGCAGCATCTTTTGCGCTACTTTGTATTTGTGACGATAAACACATAACACCATGCCAGCCTCGGTAGCCTTCTTTTGGCGCGGCAAATCGTACATTAATATTTTGGCTGTTTAATGCAGAAACTGCAGGCGAAAACATACTTTCTATGTGGGCTCGTTTACTTTTCATAAATTCAATCGACTCAGGAACCGAGTTCCAATAGCCACTAAAGTGACCTTGGCGTTTAAAATCGAGTAATATACTAAACAATCTATCAAGTTCTGAACGGGTCATTGCACCTATATCGTTAAACTTTATAAGCCCTTTACTTTGTGCTGCTAGGGCTAGGTCAAATAATCCAATGGTAGGCGCATTTACAATAGCTACTTTACCTCTGTTCTCGTCATTAAGCAGCCAACTCCAGCTTTCTGTTTCGTATGCTATACCGGGCTTAATAAAGTCGGTGTTGTAACCAAAAGAGTCAACATTATGCACATAAGGTAAAAAGCTAAGATGATCGCTTTCTTGTGCGCTTAATGTGCCATCGGGTTGAACATTTAATAATTTATAGGGGGCATCACCTGCACCAATACTTGCAGTTTCGGTTAGTTTTCCCGTTTTAGTAAGTGGATTTATCTCGTTAAAGTAGGTGAGTCGTTTTTTTTCTATTGGCTGAATGGAACCTGCATCCCAAAGCACATTAATGCTGTCTGACCATTGTTCGTATAAATCAAAGGAGCTAGGGTCCATTGATGCCTTTTGCAAAACAGCAGCGCTGCCTGCGGGAGTAAATTCTATATTAATACCCAAGTCACTCATCGCTTGCTTGCGGATAGCCTCTTGGAGTGTTACATGCGTACCAAGCACTCTTAATGTGACTTTTTTTCGGGCAAAAACATAAGGCGCATGTGTTATTGCACCAGCTGTTAAACCTATTGCAGCTAGCTTTTTTAGCGTTGAACGCTTAGGGTTGTCCATGTTAAGCCTAAAGTACTAATATATGACATTATGTATAGCTAAGAACTTGTAAAGACACAAGTTGAATGGATAGATTTAAAATTATATAGAATGAAAAATTAGAATATTAGGGTGTCAAAAAATAATAAAAACAATGGAAAAATAGAAGAGTAGAAGAGTAGAACGAATTTGAAAAGGAGTAGGAAAGTGGTGGAGCTAAGCAGGATCGAACTGCTGACCTCCTGCGTGCAAGGCAGGCGCTCTCCCAGCTGAGCTATAGCCCCACATTCCTAAGTTACATATAATGTAACTGCTTGACTGCTGAGTTCCAAGCGGGACGAACTTTAAGTTTTTTTATAAATTTGGTCAAGTATTTTTTCGTAAATTTTCACTGTTTACGTCAATTTTTGTTAGACTCGGCTTAATTCAAAACTAAAACGATAAAAAACAATGAAAAAATGTGTTCTAGCGCTTATGGTTTTACTCGCTGGCTGTGCCTCAAATGATGAGCCGCCTTTTGAAATAAATAATAAACAGTTTCACGAAAAGCAAGATGAGCAAGGTAATAAGCTTTTTGCTTATGTTGTTTCGGTAAAAGCTAAGCATCGTGAAAACTTTAACATTGACCGTGGTCCTAATAAGAGACCAAGTCGTGGTGAGGTTAAGCAGTATATAGAGAAAGAGCATTTTGAAGAATCGAGCATTCTGAAGTTACAGCTAGAAGACCAAGCAGTTGAATTATTAAATCAGGAGCTAAAAGATCGTAAGTATTGCGACAATAAGCATGAAGTTAATGATGTTTTATGGCGAGATTTGAGTGTACAACTAAGAGGGCGTTGTTTGTAATATGTTGGCTGATAAAACTAAGTTAGCAGAGCTTTTGGCGCACCTAGATATTAATTACGATGTAATAGAGCATCCGCCGCTACATACTAGCTTAGCGGCAGATGAGTTTATGATTGAGCGCCCAGGTACTCGTCTTAAAAACCTATTTTTACGCGATAACGAAGGCAAGCGACACTTTTTAGTTATTACAGCGCACAATAAGCAACTCGATTTAAAGGCACTATCAAAGCAACAAGGGCTTTCGCGTTTAGGGTTTGCATCGAGTGAACGCTTAGCAACGTATTTAAAAGTGGCTCCTGGGTGTGTATCTATGCTGACTCTTTTAAATGATAAGCAAAACGAAGTGAGCTTATGGGTCGACCAAGATATTTGGGGTGGCGATTTGTTCCATTGTCATCCATTTGAAAATACCCAAACATGGTTGCTTAGCAAAGCTGACTTAGAAATATTTTTTAATCACACAAAGCATCAACCGCGCGTTGTATTTTTACCCTCAAAATAAGCCCACATAATTAACGATAAACCGCATAAACAAACCGCGAGCAGCGTAAACATAAACGCTGTTTGCCCATGATGTTGGTATACCACACCGGGTAATAACGACCCCAATGCACCGCCACTGTAATAAAACGATACATATCCGCCATTGGTTACACTTGGTGGGGCTTTACTGATTTTATTAACGAGCGGTGCGGCAGTTGAATGAATCACAAACATAGCACCACAAAACAAAGTAAATGCGATTAAAAATAAGCTAAGCTGATGGCTCATTAATAAAATAATACTCACACTATAAAAACTAAATACCGCAGTTAATAAATGCCAAGGCGAAGGGACTTTTTTAAGTAACCAAGGTGCAGCAATAGAGGCGAGGGCACCAATTAAATAACCACTGTAAACTAAACCTATGTCACGAGTATTGGTAATTAAAAACGTGTTTTGTAATATAAACGGTAAGTAATTAAGTAGTGCAGCGAAACAAAAGAACATACAAAAAACGGCGCCGTAAACTTTAAGTACAGCGCCTTCTTTAAGTTGTTTAATGTAATCGAGTGGGGAGAGTTGCGACTGTGTAGCTGGGTTTGTAAAGCGAGAATGCTTAATTGTCAAAGCTAAGCAAATAAGCATAAAAGCAATTACGTAATAAAAGCTCTGCCAATTCCATAAGTCGCTAAACAAAGCGGCAAGCACACGTCCAAAGTAACCACCAACTATACTGCTACCAATATATAGGGTCATATTTTTTTGAAGTGTATCGGCGCTATAACTCATGCCTATATAGCTAGTCATTGCTGTTAAAGCTGCGGGGAGCGTTAAACCTTGTAAAAATCTGACTAATAATAAAAGCTCAAAGCTAGGTACATAAATAAAAAGTAAGCAGCTAAGGCCTAAAAGTACCATTGCAATACGTAGTATGAGTAGTGGATTTATTTTTGCTAAAAATAAACCATACACGAGCGGGGCAATGGCTAAGGGCAGCATAGTTGCAGTCATTAAGCTGCCAGCTACCGCAGGTGCTACATTAAATTCGCTCGCAAAAAGGCTAAGTAGGGGTTGCGGTGCATAAAGCACAAAAAATATAAATACCGAGCAAACGAGTAGATGAGGTAAACGCATTATATGGCTTGTGCATTTGCTGATTGGTTGTCTGGTATTGTATTAAAAATTGCTTTTAATTCATAATTAAAACCATAGCCATTGCGCTATATCATGGTTTGTTTTAACTAGTTTGCTAGATTAATGTCGATAGCGCTGTTATTTGAACTCGTTGGTGATTAAAATAGCGATAATATTAGTTTTTAGTGGAACAAAGTCATGGGTTCATTACAAGACCAATTGCTTCAAGCAGGATTAACAACATCGCATAATGCTAAAGTTGCTAAATCAGAAAAGCGTAAGCAACAAAAAAAGCAAAAGAAAGGGGCTACTAGCAACCCAAGTGATCTGCAAAAGCATATTCAACAAACCAAGCTAGAGCAGCAAAAAAAAGCTGAAGAGCTTAACCAAACACGCCAAGTGAGCTTAAAGCAGCGCGAACAAGAAGCGCGTGTTAAACAAATTTTAGAGCACCACAACCAAGACGCTATTCGTGGTGAGCGCACATTTAATTTTACTTATCAAAACAAAGTAAAAAATATCGACGTGAACGAGAAAACGCAAAAAGCGTTATCGGGCGGTCGTTTAGCTATTTGTGTACTCGAAGGGCAATTTTACGTATTAGACGACGAACCAGCACGCAAAGTGGCTGAAGTTGACGAAAAGTATATTGTTTTTCATGTAGAGCCAGAAAACAAACCAAAAGATGAAGATGACCCATACGCAGACTTTGAAGTACCAGATGATATAGTGTGGTAATAGTTATTAAGGGTAAGCTCATTTTTATTTGCTAAAGTATATAGAAGTGAGATGGAAACGAGTTAGCGGTTTTTGGTTAAGTTGATCGTCTAGCGTCGTTTCGTACGTATGCTTTTTATTTGATTGTTTACTACAATCAATAGAACAGTTTTTCTAACCGTCAAAAAAGAAGAGTAAATACAATGAGCAAGATGAAAACACTACTATTAGGCGCGGGTATTACTTTAGCCGCAAGCTTCTCGTTTAATGCAGCTGCTGCCGATGGCGCTGCACTTTATACCGCTAAGAATTGTCAAACTTGTCATGGCGCTGAAGGTAAAGCACCAATTATGGGTATGTACCCTAAACTAAACGGTCAAAACAAAGACTACTTAGTAGCGCAAATGAAAGATATTAAGTCAGGTGCACGTAATAACGGTATGACCATGGCAATGAAAGCAATGGTTGCAACGGTAACTGATGAAGAGTTTGAAGCAATTGCAGATTACCTAGCTAACGTAAAATAATTTACGCAGTTATACCATTTTAATGCAATTGGTATTTTAGTTTTACAAACAGCCACACAATAGTGTGGCTGTTTTGTTTGGTGTTTGCTATAAAATAGAGACTGCTTTAGACTTCTAAACATCTGTTCGTACAGGTTAATAATGTACGTTTTTAAAAGGCTCATTATGTTTGATTTACCCCAACTCGATTTAAAAAATAAAGTATCAGCACAAGAGTGGCAACTTCGTGTTGATTTAGCCGCGTGTTATAGACTGGTAGAGCACTTTCGTTGGGGGGATTTAATCTATACGCATTTATCAGCACGTTTGCCTGGCACCGACCACTACTTAGTGAATGCGTTTGGTTTAACCTTTGATGAAGTAACTGCCTCTAATTTAGTAAAGGTCGACTTAGACGGCAACATTATTGACGATACGCCATTTAGTATTAATCCAGCTGGATTTACTATTCACAGTGCGATTCACGAGGTACGCGAAGACGCTCATTGTGTTATTCACCTTCATACCAAAGAAACAATCGCAGTCGCTACACAAAAAAATGGTTTATTACCGCTTAGCCAATATTCAATGTTTTCACTGCCATCGCTTTCTTATCATGGCTACGAAGGGCTTGCAGTAAACGACGACGAGCGAAAAGTGCTGCAAGATGATTTGGGCAGCACTAACCATATGTTATTGGTAAATCATGGTGGCTTAACAGTAGGTCCAACGGTAGGCGATGCGTTTATGCGCTTTTATGATTTACAGCGAGCGTGTGAAATTCAACTAGCGCTACAATCAAGCTCGCAAGAGGTGATTGAAGTACCGCAACCTATAATCGACAATATTTATAATCAAGCAAACGTAGTACACAGTGGCAGCACCGGCGGGCAACTTGCGTGGCCTGCAATGTTACGTAAAGCGTATCGACTTGACCCTAGTTTTGCAAAATAACCCATAGCGGTTAATAAGGAATTTTAATGAAAGTAAATCGCGTTGAAGTATTTGATATTCACTGTCCTGATAGACCTTCTTGGACACCTGTGTTTGTACGAATTCATACTGACGAAGGTATTAGTGGTGTTGGCGAAGCCGGCCTTGCATACGATTTAGGTCACAGTGCTGCAGCGGCTATGATTAAAGAAATGGCCGACGCCTTTTTAATCGGCCACGACCCATTTCAAACAGAAAAACTATGGTCTCGTATGTTACGTGAGAGCTTTTGGGGTTTAGGCGGCGGACCTGTTGTATATGCTGCAATGAGCGCAATTGATACCGCACTTTGGGATATAAAAGGTAAAGCGCTTGGTTTACCTGTATACCAGTTATTAGGCGGTAAAGTTAACGACAAACTACGCACTTACGCATCGCAATTACAGTTTGACTGGGATAGCGAATTTAAAGCGCTAGTACAACCGCAAGAATATGCAGAAGCGGCTTTAAAGGCGATGGCCGAAGGTTACGATGCAGTAAAAGTAGATCCAATTCAGTACGATAAAGACGGCAATACTTATTACGATCGTACAAAAATAATTTCACGTACTGAAATGAAGTTATACCGTGCGCGCATGCAAGCTATTCGCGAAGCAGTAGGCGACGAAGTAGACATTATTTTTGAATGCCACAGTTTACCTGGCGTGACAACAGCCATTCAGTTGGGTGAAATTGCAGAAGAATTTGACTGTATGTACTTTGAAGAGCCAGTTAACTATTTAAACCATTCATTGCATGCAAAAGTAGCAGATAAAGTTAATGTGCCAATTGCTGGTGGTGAACGTTTGTATAATCGCTGGGGTGTGCGCCCGTACTTAGAAGATCAAAGTATTGATGTTCTGCAACCTGATATTGGTTTATGTGGTGGCTTTACCGAAACTAAAAAAGTATGTGATTACGCAGATATCTTTGATGTGCGTATTCAAGCTCACGTATGTGGCGGGCCTGTTGCAACAGCAGCATCACTGCACTTAGAAACGGCTATCCCTAACTTTTTGATTCATGAGCACCACACTTATGCGATTAAAAAGTGGAACCGCGAGTTATGTTTACAAGACCCACAACCTAAAAATGGTTTCTTTGAAGTGTCAGAAGAGCCAGGGTTGGGTATTGAATTAAATGATGAGATTGTTATGCGTTCTCAACGCGTAGAAATAAAATAATAGTCTTTTAACCTAACTTTAGGACATGCATTAAAAAGCCGGTAAGTGATTAGTCACTTACCGGCTTTTACTTGTTTGGTAAAGTTTTAGCTTGTTATAACTCGTTAATTCTACATTCTACGTCTTTAAGCTCAATAGTGGCTTTACTATCAAGGTGGCGTATATAGCATTGCTTGCCTTTAATCATCAATTCAAACTGATCGGGTGTATTGCGACTTTGCGTGTCGATAATATTATTACCATCCACATTGCTAAGGGTTACTGTGCTGCTGGTAGTAAATACATTATCAGCTAATTGAGTTTCTTGTATATGTACAAGTGTTTTAATTGCTTTGCTAACGGCTGTTTTATTTGGCTTTGACAGTAGAGCATGTTGCAGCTTAGGTGTCGGATCTGGATTTTGAGATATGCAGCCATTGAGAAAAAACGCAGAAAATACAACGATTAGTAAAAAGTACATTTTCATAAATTGGCCGTATTATTATAAAAAGAGAGTTTAATATAACTAGTTTTACTTAAACTTGGTAGTAGTGCTTAGCGTTTGCATAGCTAAGGTTATGCCATGTCTTATCGTTTGAGCATAACGCCTTATGGCAGTGCCATAGAGTGTTGTAGCTTGTATTTATTTGGCACACAGGAAAGTTGCTTGCAAACATAATACGCTGCTGGCCAAAGTGATTAAAAAGAATATTAAAACACGCTGCTTGTTGCTCACTGGTAAGTTGTAGTAATTCAAAACCAGAGAATTTAATTGCTATGTTGTCGTGCTGAGCAAGTAACTCAGCACCTTGTTGCCAGTCATTTAAATTACTTGGCAGTCCTGCATGATTAATTATAATTTGAAGCTGCGGTAGCTGCTTAGCGTAGTAAGCTATTTGATTGGTTATTTCGCTATTTTCAATATCAAATTGAGCTTCAAAATGCAGTTTATTTGTAGCCAATAAATTAAGGTTATTAATACAATGAGGGCTTTTTAGTCTCACTGCATCATCGTCTTCGGTTATATCTCTTATACCACAAAGGCTTGAATGAGCCAGTGCATTTAGCGCGTGATTAAATTGCTCTGCGGGCGCATCAATTTGGTTGTAACTAATAGCCTTAAATGAAAGGTTTTTTAAATGCGAGCTTAGCCAGTTTAACTCGTTTATAGGTGATTGATTATCAAACCCAGCCTCAATGTGCACAATACCCGCAAGTTCAAAATCAGTACTTTTAACAAGTTGCTCTGCACTTATTGGTTGTTTGATTTTTTCTAGGTTAGGCCATGCTGGTGGGTTTTCGCCTTGTAGCCAAGTATATTGCCCCTCGGCAAGATTAAAAAAATGCACATGAGGGTCAATAATTTGCATGCTCATTGGGCAGTGTAACCACCGTCAATACTTTGTAGGCTGCCAGTAATAAAGCTGGCATCGTCACTTGCTAAAAAGCTCACAAGGGCAGCAACCTCATCGGCTTGACCTAATCGGTTAAGCGGTTGAAGACTTGCTTCCTCGGCAACTATTTCAGCTTTGTTTGCGCCACTTTTTGCGCAGTACGCATCTATCGCGTTATGAAATAGCGGGGTTTCTATTGTGCCAGGGCATACCGCATTTACTCTAATATTAAAGCTCGCGTAATCAAGCGCCGTTGTTTTGGCCATTGAGGCAAGGGCATGTTTTGTTAGGTTATACGCAAAAGAGTTTTGCTTACCTATAATTGCTTGATCGGATGCGACTAATATAATAGCGCCGCTATTTTGCGCTTTCATGCTTGGCAATACGCTTTGTACTGCGGCATAGGCGCCTTTAACATTAAGCGCAAAAAGTGCATCGAGAGTTTGCTCGTCGGTGCTTTCTATATTTGCGCTTAAGTGTTTTCCAGCATTAGAAACAAGTACATCAATACGTTTACTTTGTTCACAGATAGCGTTGATGCAGCTTTGTACCGCCGGTACATCACTTACATCACACTGATGAAATATACCAGTTTCGCTTGGCTCTATATCAAGGTTATGTACTTTATAGCCATTACTTAGCAAACGCTTTACAACGGCTAGACCAATTCCTTTTGTACCACCTGTAACTACTGCAACTTTAGACATACTTACTTCCTTTATTGCTAACTAGTGAGAGTGACCGCAGCCGCCTTCAGCGTGCACATGTCCGTGAGAAACTTCTTCACTCGTCGCTTCACGTACAGATACAACTTCAACGTCAAACGTTAGTGTTTTGCCCGCAAATGGGTGGTTTAAATCACAATCTGCGTTAAAACGACCAACCTTAACAATAGTAACCTGATGACGACCTTGGTTAGAGCTAACCATTGCTGTCATACCTGGTTTCCATACTTTAACGTCGCCTTGTAGGTGCTTAAGCGGAATACGTTGAATTAAATCATCAACACGCTCGCCGTACGATTCACTTGGCTCTAGCGTTACACTAAATTTTTCGCCGGCTTCTTTACCTTCAAGTGCTTTTTCTAAACCAGGAAGCATGCCTTCGCTGCCATGAATGTAAGTAAGTGGCGCTTCGTTTGTGCTACTTTCAATTTGTTCGCCCGCTTCGCTAAGGGTGTAATGAAATTCAACTGCTGAATTTTTGCTAATTTGCATGCTTGTCTCTTCAAATAATAACTATGTTAGGGCGCAATTTTACGCGAAATATACTTGTTTATAAACTTAACGTGGCTGATTTAGTGTTTTTTGTAAATCTAGCAGTAAATCTTTTTTTATTGGTGCTGCTTTTTGCTTTTCAGCCTGTGGTATAAACAGTACTAATTGAGTGCCAGGCTTTAAAATACTTGATGCAGAGAGTTTGTTCCATTTTGCTAAGTCGCTATGAGGTACATCATAAAGCTGACTTATACTCCAAAGGCTATCGCCTGACTTAACTTCGTAATCTATTTCAATGGTGGGAATCGCAATCTCTTGGTGTTCTAAATAAGGGCTGATTTTGTAATCAACAGTTAATGTGCTTGGCAGAGTTTTAGGTTGTCCAACTAATAACTTTTCTCCAACACCTATTAAATTATTATTTTTATTATTAAGTTGTTTTAAAGCTTTTACAGACATACTAAAACGCCTGGCGATACTGTAAAGCGTATCGTTTTGTTTAACGATGTACTCTCCAGCAAAGTTTGATTTGAAGAACTGACTTTTTAATAATGCTTCTTGCCCTATAGGCAGCAGTAAAGTATGCGGCCCGTTAGGTGAGCTTTGATTTTTTAAATATCCCTGATTAATAGCATGTAACTGCTTTGAACCTATACCAGAGAGCTTGGCAATGACTGAAAAGTCGAACTGCTGGCCTATGTTCATCTGTGTTGTAAATGGTTTATATGCAAGCTTTGGGCGTTTAATGCCCTTTTGTGGGTGTTTAACTAAATAGCTTAAAGCGAGTAATTTGGGTACATAATCAGCGGTTTCTTTTGGCAGGCTGAGCGACCAGTAATCGGTGCTTTTACCGCGTTTTTTATTTTTTTCTATTGCGCGTTTAACACGGCCTTCACCACTATTATAAGCGGCCAAAGCATGTAGCCAATTACCATCAAAGCGTTTATGTAAGTAACTTAAGTAATCAAGTGCAGCATCGGTTGAAGCAAGTACGTCTTGGCGCCCGTCATACCATTGGTCTGACTTAACACCAAAGTGATGCGCCGTTGCGCCAACTAACTGCCAAACACCAACAGCTTGCTGTGATGAGGCTATTGTTGGTCTAAAATCGCTTTCTACAAATGGTAGTAATGCGAGCTCCATAGGTAATTGCTTTTGCTCAATTTTTTTTACGATGTGATACAGGTAAGGCGCTGCGCGTTTGCTCACCGTTTGTAAGTAGTTAGGTTGCTTTGCATACCAGCTGATACGCTTTTTTAAAGCGCGATTTTGATAAATCGTAAAGTGTAGATTATTGGCTATATGCACCCACAGATCGGTGGTTTTTGGTGGGCGCTTTTTTACGATTGTTTTTTTGAATTGAAGTGGCGTAACTGGCTCATTAACTTGAGGCGTTTGAGCTACTTCATCGTCAATATCATAAGTATAGTCAGGCTCAAAATGAGTAAATATTTGTGGAGCTTCTTGTGGTTCTTGCTCCGTTGATTGACAACCAAATAACAAAATACCCAAACAACATAAAACCAAACTGCGCATAGTGATCACTTTTGTAAATTCCTTTTATTATTTTAACACAATCCGTTGTGTTGAGTTATTCTGCGCTTTTTACACGATTTAGGCCTGCTTGTAAAAAAAAGTTACTCGATTTTATATTAAGCGCTTCTTGTTGATAAGGCTCAATAACTGATTCAGGAAACGACAGCATTAACTGCTCAATACTTTGATCTTTATTGTTTTTAACATGCTCCGTTATGGCTGTTAAAAATGATAGCGGCTGTTTCAGCTGCTCTTTTGTTAATGTGCCGCCGTGACCAGGTATAATAATAGCGAGCTTTTCATCGTTAATATATTGCTTAAGCAACGTTTGCCAACTTTTAAGTTCACCGTGTCCAGGGTAAGGAAGCCAGTCAACGATATCGCCACCAATCAGCACACTGCCATTATTAGTAGTAATAGTTAAATCACCGTTAGTATGGGCTTGCTGCGGCTCAAGCGTTACCTCAAAACCACCAAGGTCGATAACTTTACGACTATTAATGACTATTTCGGGTTTGCTAAGCTGATACTCCTGCCAGCGAAAAAGTCGCTTTTTTGCAAGCTTTAACTTATCACGCCATTTAGCTTGCTCTTCTTTAGGGACATTCGCTAATCGTTGGTAGCTCAGCTCAATGCTCTTTTCATAGGTGTCTAGTTTGTCGGTATATGCTGTTTGGTAAAGGCTAAAATTTTTATTTACTTGCTGATGAACAACGAGCTTGGCATCAGGATAAAAATCTTGCATAACCGCCATACCTAGCAAGTGATCGTCATGGTAATGCGTGGCAACCAAATAGCATAAAGGTGTTTTCAGGCGTTTTTTTAAATCTTCAGCAAGTTGTTCAACTGCAGCAAAATTGGCACTCGTATCAACCAGTAGGGCACATTTTTCGCCTTCAATTAATACTTGGTTAGAGTCGTAAAAACGAAGCTTGTCTTGTTGCTTTAAAAACTGAACATGAGGGTTTATTGTATTCCAAGTAACGGCAGCGTAGGTGTTAGGTGCTATTGATAATAAAGTGCATGCCAATAGTAAGTGCTTACATGAAGAGGTTATGTTTGAAAGTTTTAACTTCATTTATTATCTCTACGCTGAGGTTTAATTACTTTAATAATAAACAAAAAGCGCAGTATGCGCTTTTTATTTTTGGTGTTTGGGGTCATTTGCCAAATGCTGACTGAGTTTATCAATCAATTGGTCTTGATGCTGTTGTTCAACTGTAGCCTGTGTTTTTGCTTCTAGCAATTCGTGGCTTAAGTTTAATGCTGCCATTAGTAGGGCTTTTTGATCGTTTCTAACGGTTGAGCGTTGTTTCATTTGCTCAACTAAGTCATTTAGATTTTTAGCTGCTGCTATTAATGCATCTTCCTGCCCTTCGGGGCAAGCAAATTGCTGCTCTTTACCTAGCAACTCAACAGTGACCCGCTGGTTTTGCAGCTCAGACATTAGCTAGCCTGTTGTGCGCTTTGTAATTTATCAAGAAGACCAGATAAAGTAGTGCTGGCATCTTTTTGCTTTTCTTCATTTTCTAAAGCTTCAAGCTGTAGTAATTCGTTTTCATCGCTTAGTTTAGTGTTCTGTTCTTTTAAAGTAGCAACATCTGTTTGTAATTGATTATTACGTTCGATTAAAGAATCGATCAGTTGTTCGAGTTGTTGAAGAGTAGTGTTGTTCATAAAGGCGCTCATATAACTGTAATTAATGTCATGCAAATGTAAAGCAAAGTGTGTTGATTTGCCAGCATTTACGGTGGTTTTAGCTGATTTTTCTTCTGCGTTAAGGGATAATTCAGCATATGAGCTTTTTCATTCAGAAATGGTTCACTTTAACACTCTCTTATCTTGGTGTAAGTTGCCAAAGCCTAGTGCTTATGGTTCACTTACGATATTAAATTGCGTATGGCGAAAATAAATAATGCTTAGTTACAGACACTCATTTCATGCGGGTAATCCTGCCGATGTACTTAAACATTTAGTACTGGCACAAGTACTAAATTATCAAACAATTAAAGATAAACCGCTTGATTATATAGACACGCATTCAGGTGCTGGCTTTTTTGAACTGGCAGCTGCTGATGCGCAAAAAACGCAAGAGTATCAAGATGGTATTGAAAAACTTTGGCAACATAAAAGTGAGCATGCAGCGCTTAATGAGTACATTGAATTAATTAAGTCATTTAACGACACTGACGAACTTGCATTTTATCCAGGTTCACCAAAAATTGCAGAGCATTACTTACGCCGCCAAGATAAGGGCTGGTTTTTTGAACTGCACCCGCGCGATTTATTATTACTTGAAGAAAACATGCAAGGTAAGCGCTCTATTCGTGTACGTGGAGAGGATGGTTTTACCGGTTTAGTTGGTTTATTACCACCAGCATCTCGCAGAGCGTGTGTGTTAATTGACCCACCGTACGAAATTAAAGATGACTACGAAACGGTTGTAAAAACTTTAGTTAAAGCTCACCAGCGTTTTGCTACAGGTACTTACATGATTTGGTATCCGGTAGTAGACAGAGAGCGCATTGATAATATGGAGCAGGGCTTAATTGATTCAGGAATGCGCAACATTCAGTTATTTGAATTAGGCACTGAAGCGGATACTGACGTACACGGCATGACAGCATCGGGCATGATTGTAATTAACCCTCCATGGAAGCTAAAGCAAACAATGGATGCAATAATGCCTGAACTTGTTGATTTGTTAAGTGAGCCAAGTGGTTTTTACAGAAGTGAACAACTCGTTGATGAGTAGCTTTAAATAGCGCTTATAATGAATGATAAAATGCCCAGCTTTGCTGGGCATTTTATTTAAAATCAATACGAATGTGTTAGGTAACACATATATTAGGGAGCTAAATATTAATTAAAATAAACTGCGTTAAAAGTAGCAAGCGTATTACCGCTGTTGTTTTTAAGTTTCAGTGACTCGCCTGTAATTTCCCACTTTGAAGTATTGTTAAGTACGTTAGACATAGCTGCCTCTTGGTCCATATTCTCCGAACACATCTTTTTTGTACTCGCTAATTGACTAAGTGTAATTGTGTGCTGCTCGGTACTATAGCTTCCGCTAAAATTATTACAGCCTAAAAAGCCATTAACACGGTAGTCTTTATCGAACTGAATAAACGGTTCTTTAGTAGTAACATTTACTGTTTGAGCATTGATTGTTATTGCTTTCCAGTACGTGTTTGTAAGCGTTACGTCTGGCTTTTCAACGGATACTTTTGAAAGCTCAATTTTATAAGGGCCAGTTAGCTGTGACTCTCTAAATGGGTCGTTATTTGTTGTACTTGTGTAAAGTACTTTGTCTTTATTTATGATTCTGGCGCTTAGGCTATAGCGGTGTTTATCGTTAACTTTACTGGCATCATAAGTTAGCTCTACAGTAAATGGTGGAGCTTGGGTTATATCAATCACTTCTTGGGTTATTATATCTGCTTTTACATCCATTTTAGATACATCCGAAAGCGTAACGATTAACTGTGAACCGGGGCGAAGCATACTGCGATCTTTGTAGCTAACTTGGGTAGTTAGAGTCGATATTGATTTTGCTTGCTCTGTATTTTCAGTCGGCTTAGGTTGTTGATCACAACCGGTTATAGCAAAAGCGCTTAGTGCTAATAAACTAAGTCCTGTAAGTGCTTTTTTACGTGAATGTACTGCTTGATGCTTTTCCATGTTTGTTATCCTTACTCAATATTATCCCCCTAGTGTATTACCTAGTGACTTAATCATTCCTTAACTTATTTTAAACATAAAAAAAGGCGCATGAGCGCCTTTAATAATTAAAAACAAACGATTATTTTTTAACAAACTTAGTTAAAATAACAATGCGTTGGCCGTCAACTCGCCCTTCAATATGCTCAGGGTTGCTGGTTAGGCCAATATTACGAACAGCTGTTCCACGTTTAGCTGTAAGGCTACTACCTTTAACGTCTAAGTCTTTAATTAGGGTTACAGTATCGCCTGCTTGAAGTACTACACCGTTGCTATCTACATGCTTTAAATCGTCATCTTCAGCAAGTGCTTTTTTAGCCCACGTTAGCGTATCTTCTTCAAGGTAAATCATGTCTAGCGCATCTTGTGCCCAGCCATTATCAGGCGCTAAACGCGAAAGCATTCTGTAAGCTACAACTTGTACTGCAGGAGTTTGGCTCCACATGCTATCGTTTAAACAGTGCCAATGCGTAGGCGTTATTTCGCTGTTATTCTCGATTTGATCTTTACATGTTTGACACGTGTAAATACATTTATCTGAGTGGGTTTCAGTTACCGGTGGTACTTCATAAACAGATAAGTTCTCGGTGGCTGCACACAATTCACATTGATTATTACTACGTTCGATTAAGGCTTTTTCAATACTCATGGGGCTCTTTCTGATTCTGGTCGAGTTAACATTTGCTGCTATTGTACTCCAAAACACGAGCTCTGCGCCATTAGTCCCTTAATTTTGTGTGGGTATATTACTCATATACTTATCTTCAATAGTTTTTATATATCCTTGAGCGTGAAGGTTTTTAATTGCTAGGTTTATTTGGGGCAATAATTCTTTATGTTTGCTCAATAAGCGAATTCTTAAAAAACCATGGGAATGCTGTGCGCCAAAGGCAATGTTTATCCCTAACTGCTTTGCCCAATAGAGCGCAGTTAACTTACCTACTAGTGCCGCTTCTACACGGTTTCTTGATAGAGCTGTCATAAGTTCTTTTTCGGATGGAAAGTCAACACGCTCAAAGGTGTTGTCATTAAAGTAATAGTAACCTAGTACCGTTCCTATATTTTTACCCTTCAAGCTATCAACGCTTTGCCAGTGCTGGGCATTTTTAGGCAAGGTAACAATCATTTCTGTGGCATAAATGAGCGGCTCTGAAAAAACATAACGAGGGTCATTTCTCTCACTCTTTGAGAGCCATTCTAATGAAATAACATCAAAATCGATTATTTCATCTTGTAAATATTTGGTAATACGCTTTGTAGGTAGGCCGATATGAGAAGCTGCAATATTGGCATCATCGAGTACTTTTTCAATAATTTCGGGTAATATGCCAGGCTTTTCTGGATCATTTGTATAATATGGATAATGACTCCCTGACGCGCTAACATTATATTTGAGGGGAGTAGGGTTAATGCTGGCATAGCTAAAAAATACAAATAGCAGAGGGCTCAGTACTAATAACCGAATAAAGTTAGTCAAATCTCTACCTTTTATATTAATATTTTATATTAGTGTTGTGTAATTTTAACATTTTTGCAATGACGACTATATTTATCTTATGCGTGTTGCATTAAAGTACACATATTATTGGCTGTTTTGCCATCTTTTATTTATAGGTTTAGAGCCAAGTGAAATTACATAACATACCTGATGAAGTACAAAAAATAACTCAGTTTGTTGCGCGGCAACCTATTTTTGATATAGACCAGAATGTTTTCTCGTACGAATTGCTTTATAGAGACTCAGCCAATAATGCGTTTCCTGTAGGCACTTCTGATGTCCATGCGACAAGCCGCCTATTTTTTAATGCATTAATGTTGGTTGGTTTAGATAGACTTACCGCACATCATTTAGCTTTTATAAACTTGTCATCAGAAACTATTCTCGATAACTTCCCCAAACTTTTATTGCCAGAAAATAGTGTTATTGAAATAGTGGAGCGCACGGGTAATATTCCTGCGGTGGCTGAGCGTGTGCAAGAACTTAAAAAAGAAGGGTATGTTTTTGCGTTAGATGATTACGATGGCGATCCAAAATGGGAGCCACTGTTAGCACATGTTGATTACATAAAAATTGAGATAGATGATCCGGTTATTAAAACCAATATGCGCATTAAAAAAATAAAACGCGCAAATCCACATGCAAAAATAATTGTTGAACGAATAGAGACGCATGAACAATTTAATGTATTAAAATTGGCTGGCTGCGATTTATTTCAGGGGTTCTTTTTTTCTCGCCCAGAAATGATTACGTATAAAGGTGTAGAGCCTTCAAAGCTAACCGTTTTTGATCTATTGCGTTTTACAGCAAAAGAAACACTTTGCTTTAAAGAAGTTCATCAACGAGTGGCCAGAGATGTCGCCATAACAGCGAGGGTTGTAAAGCTAGCTAACGCGCGTTCAGGCAAAGCAAATTTAGTCATTACGTCTATTTCACAAGCGGTTATTTATTTAGGTGAGGACACAATAAGACAATTTGTTCGCGTATTAGCAATTAGTGAGTTGGGGGTCGAAAAACCAACCGAATTAACTAAGCTTGCTTTAACGCGGGCTCAATTTATGTCGCTAATATTGGAGCAAAATAATAAAGAGTTGACCGAGCAAGGGTATCTGGTGGGTTTGTTCTCGGTGCTTGATGCTATTTTAGATGCTGAATTAAAAGATATAGTTAAAGAGTTTACTTTAGATGCTGCAATATCTGATGCGTTACTATTAGAGAGCGGCATTTTAGGGAACTGTTTATCGCTTATAAAAGAGTTTGAATTAGATAATATAGATGAAGCTATGGTCCATTTGGCCAACATAAACTCAGAGCTGCATATTGGCGATATATTTAATTTTTTATTGGATGCTGTTTTATACAGTGATGACATTATTGAGGCAATAGCAGAATAAATATGCGTAATTGGTTGTCGGTTATAAGTGTAGTGGTTGCTCTTTGTTTATTGTTTCCTGGTATTACAAAACCAGTATTAACAATAGAGGGCAACATAGATAAATCAAAACTAGCGCAAGCGGGCATTGAAATGCTTGCTGAAGAGGGCGATGGTCGAACTCGCAGTATGCTAATGATGTTCTCGAATATGCTAGGGCTTGATAAGTTAGAGGGCGAGATTAGCGCCTATAACAAAACACAAAGTATTTTAGGCACAGTTAAAGAGCTTGCTAGCAATAATAATTTATTTGTAGCTGCTTTAGTGGGTTTGTTTTCTATTGTTATTCCAAGCTTGAAGCTGCTATTACAATTGCTTTATTGTTGCCTACCTTTGAATGGGTTGAAGCAAAAGCTCGGTCTGGTTATTTGTGCATTAAGTAAGTGGAGCATGGTTGATGTATTTGTTATTGCATTAATAGTGACTTACCTAGCAGGTAACGCTCATGGTAAAAGTGGTGAGCTACTTGTTATGAATGCCCAATTTGGTGAGGGCTTTTGGTATTTTAGCGCATATTGTATATTTGCAATTATAGCGAGTAACTTAATTAAAACACCTGAAAAACCGCAGTCTACATAATTAAAGTATTTGTGGTTGCCGTTAGGTTATCTTACAATCATTTTAAAATTTATTAAAAGGCATAATGTTGCAACGTTTTTACTCTAGTTTACTCATGATAACTTTACTGCTCACTTTTGTGGGTCAGGCAGTTGCGTCTGTAGCTATGGTATGCGAAATGCCACATATGCCAACGAAAACAGCAATGCATGCCCAAATGCCAATGACACAAAGTAGTGATACAACAGCTGTCGCTAGCATGTCGGAAAATATGATGCAGATGGATTGTTGCGACGACGAAAGTACGCCACAAAATGATTGCAAATGCCCTATCAGTGGCTGCGCTGCTAATTCAATGCTTAATGTTGATACTTTATTTAGCGTTACTTTACTTGAATCTGAAAAAGTAAATATAAGTGTATTTACTACACAAATTAATATACCTCGTTCACTCTACCGCCCTCCCATGTCTGCTTAATAGCAGGATAGGTGTAATATCAATTTTATTGAAAACATGCTCATTCTAGCGAGTTAAATACCTCTCTAACTGCGTTAAAAATTACTTATATAAAGCAACTATACTGCGTAATTTTTTCCTTGTTATAGAGCTATTTCCCTACCGCAATAATAGATCATTAATTCAATGCAATTGATATAAAAGGTTTTTGTAAAACTCCTAAACACCTTTTTTGCTTCCTAATTTAAGAATTTCTTTTATTTTTAGATGGAGCAGGTGATGAACCACGCTGTAAGTATTAAAGCCGTATTATGTAGTGTTGTGTTATTTAGCACAGCTGTTAATGCGCAAAACAATTCAAATAACCTAAATATCGATACGCTAAAGCAAGCCCGCAATGAGCAAACGCTTAGCTTAACGCAAGCGCTTAATTATGCACTAACGCATGAGCCATGGCTAAAAGCGAGTGGCTACCAAGAAGATGCCACAATAGCGCAAAGTATTGCCGCAGGCACCTTACCCGATCCTGTTTTAACGGTTGGCTTACTTAACTTACCTACTAACGGTTATGCGTTTGATCAAGAAGGGATGACGCAGCTTAAAGTCGATTTGAGCCAAAAGTTTAGCCGAGGGGATAGTTTAGCACTTAAACAAAAGGCATTAGCTCAGTCTGCTCAACAATATCCTTGGCAGCGCGCCGATCGCTTAGCACAAGTAAAAGCAATTGTGATTGAGTCGTGGTTAAACGCGTATCGTGCTCAGCGAAGTATTGCTTTAATTGAGCAAGATAAAGGGCTATTTACTCAGCTTATTGAAATTACCGAAGCAAGCTACGCAAGTACCTTAGGTAAAACACGCCAGCAAGATATTATTCGTGCGCAATTAGAGCTCACTCGCCTTGAAGATAAGCTGGTTATGCTTGAGCAGCAATTTGAAAGTGCTAAAAACCGTTTAGCACAGTGGTTACCTATGAATATGCTTATGCAGCCTTTAAACACCGAGTTTACTAAAACCACAGGGCTTGTTGATTTTGAAAACCTTGAATTTGATAAATTAATACAGTTGCTTATGGCGCACCCCGCAATTATTGCGATAGATAAAACCGTCACCGCAAAGCAAACCGAAGTTGCACTCGCCAAGCAAAGTTACAAACCTCAAATGGGCGTTAATGTGGGTTATGGTTACCGAGATGATACGCCTATGGGGGAGTCGCGAGCTGATTTACTTTCAGTAGGATTTAGCATTGATTTGCCATTGTTTACTGATAACAGACAAGATCAACAGGTTAAATCGGCTATTGCTAGTGCAGAAGCTACTAAAACACAAAAGCTGGTGGCGCTTCAAAAACTCAAAGGCATGTACTTTAAGGAGTTTAGCCAACTCGCTCGTTTGCAAAAACGCGATGCGCTTTATCAAAATACGTTATTACCGCAAATGTCAGAGCAATCTCAAGCAACACTAAATGCTTATACGCGCGACGATGGGGATTTTTCTGACGTGATGCGCGCGCGTATTAGTGAGCTTAACGCCAAAATAGACGCGCTTAATATTCAAGTAGATCAGCATATTATTACCGCTCGCCTTAATTATTATGCAAGTAGCTTAGACCCCCAAATAATGAGCGATAAAACTGGAGAATTACATAATGAATACTAATTTAAAGTTATTTGTTGCCGCCTTAGTCGGTGCGGGCGCATTTGCGTTAATTGGCGCCTTAGTAATGCAGTTTTTACCTAGTAACTCGGCAATGCATGAACAGCAAAGCGCTGAAAAACAGCCCTTATATTGGGTAGCCCCTATGGATAGTAATTACAGGCGTGACGCGCCAGGGCTGTCGCCAATGGGAATGGATTTAGTCCCTGTATATGAAAACGATAGCAACGCTCAGGATGGACCAGGTGCAGTAACTATTTCGCCTGCAGTCATTAATAACTTGGGTGTAAGAACTGCCAAAGTAGAGCTTAAAACACTTCACAGCGATATAAATACTGTGGGGTATGTGCAATATAACCAAGACCAACTTATTCACATTCATCCGCGTGTAGAAGGCTGGATTGAAAGCTTGTACGTTAAAGCGCAGGGTGCACAAGTTAAAGCCGGTGAGCCTTTATATACTTTGTATTCACCACAATTGGTGAATGCACAGGAAGAGTTTTTATTGGCAGTGAATCGTAATAATACCGTGTTAATTCGCGCAGCAAAGGCACGTTTAGAGTCGTTAAATGTGTCTGATGGATTTATTGAACGCTTACAAAAAAATAAAAAGATAATGCAAAATATTACTTTTTACGCAAAGCAAAGTGGTGTGGTAGATGAGCTAACAGTACGAGAAGGCTTTTACGTTAAACCAGGCACATCAATGATGAGTATTGCCCAGCTTGATGAAATCTGGGTAGAGGCCGAAGTGTTCGAGCGCCAATCAGAACAAGTGAGCGTTGGTTTACCTGTAACGATGACGCTTGATTACTTAAAAGGTCAAAAGTGGGAAGGTAAGGTTGATTACATTTACCCCGCGCTTGATGCTAAAAACCGGACTCTGCGTGTAAGGCTCAGGTTTGAAAATGCAGATCATCGGTTAAAACCAAATATGTTTGCACAAGTGAGCATTCACGCTAAAGCGAGTAAGGCGCAATTTACAGTCCCTAAAGAAGCGGTAATTCGCACGCAGCATCAAAACCGTGTGGTTATTGCATTAGGTGAGGGTCGTTTTAAATCGATAGAAGTCGAAGTTGGGCAAATTAATAGTAATGAAGCGGTCATTTTGTCAGGTGTGACGACAGGTGACACGGTAGTGACCTCAGCGCAATTTTTAATAGATTCTGAGTCAAGTAAGAGCTCCGACTTTAAACGAATGGAAATGCCTAGTTCTAGCATTAGCTCAGGTATGAGCTCGGATTCTGGTTCAGGCTCTAATATGAACATGGATATGCTGCCACAAAGCGCCACGGTTAACGGCACTATTAATGCCATAGATACACAAAATCGCATTATTAATATTAGCCGAGAAGCCATTGAAAAATGGAATCGAGAACCCGCCACAATGGACTTTGTATTAGCGCCAGATATTGATATTACTCAGTTTGAAAATGCCCAGTATATTAATTTTACTTTTAGCATTATTAATGATGAATTTGTAATTACTAAAGCGCAAAACGCAGAGCCGATTGATCATTCTACTATGCAACCTATGCAACACAGTTCTCACTAGGAGCCATTATGATAACTGCCATTATTCGCTGGTCTGTTGGCAATCGCTTTTTTGTGTTGTTGCTTACATTAATTTTACTAGGTGGAGGGTTGTTTGCGATAAAAAATACGCCCGTGGACGCCTTGCCTGACTTATCTGATGTTCAGGTCATTATAAAAACTACTTATCCGGGGCAAGCGCCGCAAGTAGTGCAAGACCAAGTTACATTTCCGCTCACCACTGCAATGCTTTCTGTGCCGGGGGCACAAACTGTAAGGGGGTTTTCGTTTTTTGGTGACTCGTACGTTTACGTTATTTTTGACGAAAAAACTGATTTGTATTGGGCGCGTAGCCGAGTACAAGAATACCTAAGCCAAGTAGCGAGTAGATTACCCGATAGCGCTACGCCAGAGCTTGGTCCTGATGCAACAGGCGTAGGTTGGATTTACTTATACGCACTAATTGATAAAACAAATAAACACGATATTAGTCAGCTACGAAGCTTACAAGATTGGTTTTTAAAGTTTGAGCTACAAACCGTACCAGGAGTCTCTGAAGTGGCTGCTGTTGGTGGCATGGTTAAGCAATATCAAGTTAATGTTGAGCCTGATAAATTACGTGCATATGGTATCCCGCTTAGCCTTATTCAAACGGCGATTCAACAAGGCAACCAAGAGATGGGCGCCTCGGTAGTTGAAATGGCTGAAGCTGAATACATGGTAACAAGCACAGGCTACATTAAAAGTGTTGCCGATTTGGAAGCTATTCCGCTTGGTGTAAACGCTAATGGTACTGCGCTGCAATTGCGTGATGTAGCCGATATTAGAGTCGGGCCGCAAATGCGCCGTGGTATTGCAGAGCTAAATGGCGAAGGCGAGGTAACCGGCGGCATTGTTATTATGCGCTATGGCGAAAATGCACAAAAAACTATTGAGCTGGTAAAAGCAAAATTAGAATCGCTTAAAAAGGGATTACCAGAGGGCGTTGAAATAGTCCCTGTGTACGATCGCTCCAACTTAATTAATAACGCGGTAGATAATCTAACAAGTAAGCTAATTGAAGAGCTGATTGTAGTTGCTTTAGTGTGTGTGGTGTTTTTGTTTCATGTGCGCTCATCGCTGGTGGCGATTATTACATTACCGCTTGGGATTTTAACGGCATTTATAATTATGTATTGGCAGGGGATTAACGCCAATATTATGTCTTTAGGGGGAATTGCAATAGCGATAGGCGCAATGACTGATGGCGCTATCGTCATGATTGAAAATATGCACAAACATATGGAAAAAACGCCACTTACCAACGAAAACCGCTGGGAAGTTGTGGCTAAATCGGCGAGTGAAGTGGGTCCTGCATTATTTTTTAGTTTATTAATTATTACCGTCAGCTTTATGCCGGTATTTATTTTAGAAGCGCAAGAAGGACGTATGTTTGCGCCACTGGCTTACACTAAAACCTATGCTATGGCAGCGTCTGCTGGGCTTGCGATTACCTTAGTGCCGGTATTAATGGGTTACTTTATTAGAGGTAAAGTTATTTCGGAGCAAAAAAATCCAGTTAACCGATTACTCGTCGCAGCGTATCGCCCACTACTTAACTGGGTGCTTAAATTTCCAAAAATGACATTGGTACTCGCGGTGGTTGTTTCTGTTATTGGCTTTTACCCGGTAAACAAAATAGGCAGTGAATTTATTCCGCCACTTGATGAGGGCGATTTAATGTATATGCCCACAACGTATCCTGGTTTATCGGTAGGTAAAGCGCGCGAAATACTACAGCAAACCGACAAGCTAATAGCCACAGTACCTGAGGTTAAAACAGTATTTGGTAAAGTTGGGCGAGCAGAAACTGCAACAGATCCTGCGCCGCTTACAATGATAGAGACGTTTATTCAGTTAAAACCAAAAAACGAATGGCGCGAGGGGATGACTCTTGAAAAACTTAAAAAAGAACTCGACGGTTTGGTTAAGTTTCCGGGGTTGACGAATGCGTGGGTAATGCCAATTAAAACACGTATTGATATGCTCGCAACCGGTATTAAAACTCCCGTGGGCATTAAAGTTGCGGGACCAAAGTTGAGTGAAATTCAAAAAATTGGTCAACAAATAGAAGTGCTTTTAAAAGATGTGCAAGGCACCGCATCGGTTTACTCAGAGCGAGTAGCGGGTGGGCGTTATATAAAAGTAGATATAAATCGTGAAAAAGCGGCGCGTTATAGTTTAAACATTAGCGACGTACAGCAAGTTGTATCTACTGCAATAGGTGGTACAAACGTAACACAAACCGTAGAAGGGCAAGAGCGCTACCCAGTTAATTTACGTTATCCGCAAGCATACAGAGACTCGCCAGAAGAGCTAATGTTGTTACCCATTGTAACGCCTACAGGGCAGCGTATAGCACTTGGTGATGTAGCCGATGTATTTATTGAAGATGGACCGCCTGGTATAAAAAGCGAAAATGCACGTTTAAACGGTTGGAGTTTTATTGATATAGATGGCGTTGATATCGGTACTTACGTTGAGCACGCTCAGCAAGTGCTCGATAAAGACCTAATACTACCTGCTGGCTACTCAATTACGTGGGCTGGGCAGTATGAATACATGCAGCGCGCTAAAGACAAACTGACTTATGTATTACCACTTACATTAGCGATTATTATTGTATTGCTTTATCTTAATTTTAGAAGCTTTGCTGAGGTCACTATTATTATGGCCACGTTGCCACTGGCAATGATTGGTGGCGTATGGCTAATGTATTTAGAGGGCTTTAACTTTTCAGTTGCAGTGGGTGTAGGTTTTATTGCCTTAGCTGGGGTAGCGGTAGAAATTGGGGTCATTATGTTGGTGTATTTAAACCAAGCCTATCAAGAAAAATGCATCGAAGCAGAGCAGGCAGGTAAGCCACTTAGTTTAGTGCAATTACAGCAAGCTATTATTGAAGGTGCAGGGCTTCGAGTACGCCCGGTTATGATGACTGTCGCGACAATTATTATCGGTTTATTACCTGTACTTTATGGCACGGGCACCGGAAGCGAAGTAATGAGTCGAATAGCTGCGCCTATGGTTGGCGGTATGGGTAGTGCAATTGTACTCACCTTACTTGTTATTCCTGCTGTTTACTTGCTGTGGCGCAAACAAGGACTTAAATAATATAAAACAACAAGACGATAGAGCAATGCTGTTACTACTCACGCATTGCTCTATAAAAATTACCTATAATTTGTAAGTTATTCTATTAAATTGCTAATTAATATTCGCTTTAAAATTAACCTTCTGTTTTTAAATGGTTTTTTAATTGGCACGCTTTACGCAATGTAGTACCTATACAGTCAACTAAGTAAGGAATGCACATGCAAGTTAAAACAATTAAAGAGGTATACGATTGGACCGTTTTGTTTCATACGCAAATGGCGGCTAATTTTCATAGCGTAAAGGATTTACTCGATGAACATAATGCAATGCTGGTGGACTACTACCTAAATTACGAAAAAAAACTCGCTGAAGATTTAGTCGGGTTTAAAGCGATAACCGAAATAAATACGCTCGATACGTACTGTTATGAATACTTTGCTAAAAATCCTGAGCTAATTACTTTCGAAGACATTAGTAAAGACCAGCAATTTGATGAGAAAGTTATTCAAGCTTACTTATCAGAGCAGCATCAAAAGGTAATTGAATTATACGAATACTTACTTGAGCGCGCTGAAACTCAAAGTGGCCAAGAAAAGCTGCAACAAATACTAGAGCTGGAAAAGCAAGGTATAAAGCAAATGATGCAAAGTACGAATCGTCATATGGATATGTAGCTTTATAAGATAACCATTTAAAATAGCCGATGCTTGTATCGGCTTATTTTATGTCTGCGTTAAATAACCCGCAGAGGGCTTTGATAGACTGGCTAGAATAATATGCGTGTCAACGTGTGGCACGCACCTAGGGATGTCAAACTTCTTCTGTATCAACAATTAAATCACTTGTTATTGATTCCAATGCTTCAATGACTTCATCTTTATTCATACCATTGGGTAAAGTAACGGTAGCAACAGCACTAAAAATAGGCACCCCCCAATTAGGCGCACTTTGCTGCCTTGAATTTAAATGAGTAATGTTAGCGCCTTTGTGGCGTATTACACTCGCCAACTCTTGAACAATACCTGGGCGATCGTTACCTGTAATAACCAGATTGATTTGTTCTAATGTTGATGGTTCAATTTCTGTGTTTCCGGTTTCAATTCGAACGTCTAACTTAGGTAACTTATTTAAAGCGCTTTGTAATGATTGAAAGTGTTCCTCAGCAACTTCAAGTTGAATAATACCTGCAAAATGACCTAATAAATGGCTTAAGTTACTGCTTAGCCAGTTGCCATGATTTTGTAACACGACGGATGAGATACTCTCTACTAAACCAGGGCGATCTTGCCCTAGAATAGTTATAACCAACTGCTTCATAAATAATTCTCTTTTTAAGCCCAAAGAAAGTAAATGCATAGGCATTAAGTGTATTGTCTAATCTAAATTGTGTGTTGTTGCACTTTTTATAAATCGTTGATTTTAAAATAATAAAAATGAATATGGTTGTGTTGACTATACGTGGTATTAATAGTCATTCTTATTTAGTAAGTACTCTTTTAGTATTGACCTCGATAAATGCTTTGTCCAATTATTTTATAATTTAGTTCACTTAAAAATCATCTATATGAAACTTATTTAGCGATTTTCTTCGCCAGTTTTATTTAAAACCGTTTTAACGTGCTTATTATTACTGCTGTAACATTACTGTCATCTTGATGAAATATAATTTATACAACGTTAAGATTTAAGGGTGTTTTGATGACTTCAAATCCGAATAAACCGACTTTTAATACGGATCGAAGCCGTCTATTTAAAGATCGGTTTGCCAAATTTGGTATAACCGCAGGTGGGATAATGGTATTGGTAGCACTGCTATTAATATTCTTTTACCTTCTTTATGTAGTACAGCCAATTTTTGAATCAGCAAAAGTAGAAAAACGCGATAGCTTTCAGGTCGCTAATTCGCAGCAAATAGCAGGCCTAGGTGTAGAAGAGCAAACTGAAGTTGCTTATTTACTCAGTCAGCAAGGGCAGGTTGATTTTTACAGTGTGCAAGATGGCAGCTTTGGTAAAAAGCTTAAAACATTAAACGCCGAGCTACCAAGTGATGCAACAAGCTTTGCCACTAGCGCGCCTTTTCAAGGGCATTATGCGTTTGGTTTAAAAGATGGCACTGTAATGGTCGTAGCACCTAAATTTTTGGTCACCTTTCCTAATAACGAGCGTAAATTAACGCCCCGTTTAGACTTTCCTCTTGGGGAAATGGCTCTGGAAGTAGATGAACAAGGCGCAGCTATTAAACGCTTTGCATTTAGCCACTATGAAGACAGAACAGCTGTTGTCGCACTTACAGAAGACAAACGGGTGCTGTTTAGCAGTTTTGTTGCTGAAGAGAATATGTTTACTGGCGAAGTTGAGTGGGTTGTTGAGCGCACAGAGCTAGATGTTGAAGGGCGTGTAGATGAGCTATTAATGTCGCCAGATACAACCCGTACTTTTGTACGTTCTGCTAATCAAGTTTATGTATACGATACACGTGACCCAAGTGATGTAGAGCAAATTCAGCTACTTTCAGCTAACGAAGAAAATGCCAATATTGTATCTGCACAATTACTAGCAGGTGCAAACTCATTAATGCTTGCAAATGATAACGGCGAAGTTTCGCAGTGGTTTGAAGTTAACACTGACACTGGCCGCGAATATCAAAAAATACGTTCATTTGAAACGACTAAGCAAAGTAAATTAAATGTATTTACAGAGTTCTACCGTCGTACTTTTTTTACGACCAGCAGTAACGGTGAGCTTGGGGTGTACTACACAACAAGCGAAGCAAAATTATGGCAAGGTAAAGTAAGTGAAGGCGCAATACAAAACTTTGCAATTTCACCGCGTTCAAATGCTGCATTAATTTTAGCGGATAACAAACTAACAGTATTAGAAATACATAACGAGCATCCAGAAGTTACTTGGTCAGCGCTTTGGCAAGAAGTGTGGTACGAAGGTTACCCAGAGCCAGGTTATATATGGCAGTCAACATCAGCCAGTGATGACTTTGAATCTAAGTTTTCATTAGTGCCAATTTCGTTTGGCACATTAAAAGCAGCCCTTTATGCGATGTTATTTGCTGTGCCTATTGCGCTTTCGGCGGCAATTTACACGGCATACTTTATGTCGAGTAAATTACGTAAGGTAGTTAAGCCTACTGTTGAAATAATGGAAGCTTTACCCACCGTTATTTTAGGTTTTTTAGCCGGTCTTTGGTTAGCTCCATTGATAGAAGAGCACTTACCTGCAATTGTTGGGTTACTCATATTATTACCTTTAGGTATGTTAGCGACAGGTTTAGCTTGGACTAAATTACCAACCAAAATTCGTCATCGAATTCCTGAAGGATCTCATTCAATTATCCTTATTCCGGTCGTTTTACTTATTGGCTGGTTTTCGTTTGCGATGAGTGAATTTGTTGAGCTTTGGATGTTTGACGGCAATGTACGTCAGTACTTAACAAATGAGCTGGGCATGACATTCGATCAACGTAACTCGCTTGTTGTAGGTATTGCGATGGGGTTTGCAGTTATTCCAACTATATTCTCAATTGCAGAAGACGCCGTATTTAGTGTTCCAAAGCATTTATCAAATGGCTCATTAGCATTAGGTGCAACACAGTGGCAAACACTAATACGTGTTGTATTACTAACAGCAAGCCCTGGTATTTTCTCTGCGGTAATGATGGGACTTGGCCGCGCCGTTGGCGAAACCATGATTGTACTTATGGCAACGGGTAATACACCAATTATGGATTGGAGCATCTTCCAAGGTATGCGTACGCTTGCAGCAAATATTGCAGTTGAAATGCCTGAGTCAGAAGTAGGTAGTTCGCATTACAGAATATTGTTCTTAGCGGCCTTTGTACTATTCATATTCACATTCATTTTTAACACAGTCGCTGAATTTGTTCGCCAGCAACTGCGTGAAAAATATAGCTCAATGTAAGCGGAGAGACATGACATGGTAAAGCAGTGGTTTAAGTCTGGTTCTCCTTGGATTTGGATGACCGGTGGTGCAGTGAGCATCAGTTTAATTTCAGTTCTAGGCTTATTAGCAATGATAGCCTGGAAAGGATTAAGTTTTTTCTGGCCTTCAGAAGTTGTGCAGTTTGAACTTGAAGGGTCAATTTCAAAACAAACCGTTATTGGCGAAGTTTATGACCGTGAATTAGTACCAAAAACGCGTTTAGCCGCGACAGGTATTGACGTTAGCGGATTTGAAAAAGAAGAAATAGAGCGCTTACTTATTAAAACAGGTAATCGTGAGTATGTAGATTTAGACTTTCGTTGGATATTAGAAACCGACATTAAAAATAAAACAACGCCTGCAACGCTTGCTGTATTTGAGCGTAGTAAAAACGGTAATTTTTATGGTTATGTTGAAAGTGTAATTAAAGATGGTAAACCAGTCGAAGGCGATAAAATTGAAGCTCTACATGAACTTGTAGAGCGTGCCGTGGATTTAAACGACGAAGCACTTGATTTACAAAATGGTGACATTGGGCATATTAACTATGAGCTTGAGCGTCTTCGTTTAAAAGAAAAGGGCTACTTACTAGATAACGCACTCACTGATGAACGTGTTGCTGAGCTTGCTCAAGAGCGTGCTGAATTACGTGCGCAGTATGGTGTACTTGAAAAAGATTTATTTGCACTACGTAAACAAGCTAAACGTGACCACGTAACTGTAAAAGATATGCGCGGTGAAGTAGTTACGATTCCAATGTATCAAGTACTTGATGTTTGGTTTCCAAATGATATGGGCTTTTTTGCAAAGCTAGGGCACTACTTTGTACAGCTAGGTAAGTTTGTATCTGATGACCCACGTGAAGCAAATACAGAGGGCGGTGTTTTCCCTGCTATATTTGGTACTGTGTTTATGGTTATGCTGATGGCTGTAATAGTGACGCCGTTTGGTGTTGTTGCTGCAATTTACTTACACGAGTATGCCGCTAAAAATGCAGTCACTAAGATGATTCGTATTGCGGTGATTAACTTGGCCGGTGTGCCTTCAATTGTGTACGGTGTATTTGGCCTCGGCTTTTTTGTATACATGTTAGGTGGTAGCTTAGACCAATTATTTTACCCTGAAGCGGCACCAACGCCAGTATTTGGTACGCCAGGTGTAATGTGGTCGGCGTTAACGCTTGCTATATTAACTTTGCCAGTTGTTATTGTATCGACTGAAGAGGGCTTATCTCGTATTCCAAGTACCGTACGTGACGGTTCGCTAGCGCTTGGCGCAACAAAGGTTGAAACGTTATGGCGCATAATTATTCCAATGGCAAGCCCTGCAATTATGACTGGTTTAATACTGGCAGTTGCGCGTGCTGCAGGTGAAGTTGCACCATTAATGTTAGTAGGCGTTGTAAAAATGGCCCCTACATTACCACTTGATGGTAACTTCCCGTATTTTCACTTAGATAGAAAGTTCATGCACTTAGGCTTTCATATATACGATGTTGGCTTCCAAAGCCCTAATGTTGAAGCGGCACGTCCGCTGGTATACGCCACTGCCTTTTTATTGGTGTCGGTGATTATTACCCTAAACATAACGGCCATTGGTATACGTAACCATTTACGTGAAAAATTCAGATCGCTTGAACACTAATTAGTAAAGATTTTATAGGTAACAAAAATGATTACAGTCGCTCCACAAGTAAACCAAGCTAATATTGGTCAAAAGTTAGACCTAGAAAATTTAACGGATGATCAAAAAGCGCTAGAGATTAAAGACCTCGATCTTTACTACGGTGATAAGCAGGCGCTTAATAAAGTAAATATGAACATTCCTAAAGGCCAAGTAACTGCGTTTATCGGGCCGTCTGGGTGTGGTAAATCAACATTACTGCGTTGTATTAATCGCATGAATGATTTGGTTGATATTTGCCGTATTGAAGGTGAAATATTACTCCATGGTCAAAATATTTACGATAAGAGCGTAGATGTAGCAGCACTTCGTCGTAATGTAGGCATGGTGTTTCAGCGCCCTAATCCATTTCCTAAATCAATTTATGAAAATGTAGTTTATGGCTTGCGCTTACAAGGCATTAAAGAGAAACGTAAATTAGATGAAGTGGTAGAGCAATCACTTCGTGGTGCTGCTTTGTGGGATGAAGTAAAAGATAGATTGCACGATAGCGCGTTTGGCTTATCGGGTGGTCAGCAACAACGTTTAGTTATAGCTCGCTCAATTGCAATTGAGCCTGAGGTACTTTTACTTGATGAACCAACATCAGCACTCGACCCTATTTCTACTTTGGTAATCGAAGAGCTAATAAACGATTTAAAAAACAAATTTACCGTTGTTATTGTTACACACAACATGCAACAAGCAGCGCGTGTATCTGATCAAACAGCCTTTATGTATATGGGCGAATTGATTGAATACTCAGACACAAATACCTTATTTACTACACCAACGAAGAAAAAGACTGAAGATTACATTATCGGTCGTTACGGTTAATTAGCCCGTTATAGCGTGTTGTACAAGATTAAGAGAGAAGGTAACTATGGAACATAATATTAATAAGCATATTTCTGGGCGCTTTAACCAAGAACTAGAAAATGTACGTAACCATGTATTGAGTATGGGTGGCTTAGTTGAGCAGCAATTAAATAGCGCGCTTGATGCGGTGAGTCGTAACGATGCTGAGCTTGCTCAAAAGGTACGTCAGAACGATTACAAAGTAAATGCAATGGAAGTCAGCATCGATGAAGAATGTACGCGTATCATTGCTCGTCGTCAGCCTGCAGCAAGTGACTTACGTTTAGTGATTGCAATTGCAAAAACTATTGCAGATTTAGAACGTATTGGCGATGAAGCTGAGCGAATTGCTAAAGTTGCACTAGACTCATTTACTAAAGATCAACAAGACTTGCTAGTAAATATTGAGAATATGGGCCGCCAAGTTTTAAAGATGTTACATGATGTACTAGACGCATTTGCACGTATGGATGTGCAGCGCGCATTTCAAGTACATAAAGAAGATGCAAAAGTTGACCGTGAATATGAAGCTATCACACGTCAAATAATGACTTATATGATGGAAGATCCACGCTCAATCCCTAAAATTATGGACTTAGTTTGGTCTGTTCGTTCATTAGAGCGCATAGGGGATCGCTGTCAAAATATTGCGGAATACATTATTTATTTTGTAAATGGCAAAGATATTCGTCATACATCTCAAGAAGATATAGAAAAATCGCTATAATTTTTTACCTATTTTTCTTTTTTATTAAAGCGGCTTAGTGCCGCTTTGTGCATTGCAAGCCTTAGTGAAGTAATAAAAAGCGTTCACAATCTTGGTTAATACTGTAAAATTCATGCTGCAAAGCATATCAATTTGATTAAAGGGTCAGTTATGCCTACAAACGCGTTTTTAGGAGTATTTGCAAAATCTCCTATCAAACCAATGGAAGAACACATCAAGAAGGTTCATCAAGCAAGTAAAGCCTTGATACCTTTTTTTAATCACGTATTTAAAGAAGAGTGGGTACAAGCTGAAGAGCTTCGCATCACTATTCGCAATTTAGAACGTGAAGCTGATGATATGAAAAGAGATATACGCTTACAATTGCCACGTGGTTTATTCATGCCGGTAGAGCGTACAGATCTTCTCGAATTAGTAACTCAACAAGATAAAATTGCCAATAAAGCAAAAGATATTGCAGGACGAGTGATTGGTCGTGAAATGACCATTCCTAAAGTTATGCAAGCTGATTTCTTAGCTTACTTAACCCGTTGTGTAGATGCGACTAAACAAGCATCTAAAGCAATTAACGAATTAGAAGAATTGCTAGAAACGGGTTTTAAAGGTCGAGAAGTCACCTTAGTAGAAAAAATGTTAGTTGAATTGGATGCCATAGAACAAGACACGGACGAAATGCAGATAAAAGTACGCCGCCAGCTACGTGATGTAGAGGGTGAGTTAAACCCAATTGATGTGATGTTTTTATATAAAATCATTGAATGGGTTGGCGAGCTTGCAGATATTGCAGAGCGCGTAGGATCACGTCTTGAGCTGATGTTAGCTCGTTAATTTAAAATCAGTTCAAACACGAAAGATTAAGGTTTTACAATGGATATCATTGCATCTTACGGCACGGTATTAATTTTAATTGCCGCAGCAGTCGGCTTTTTTATGGCTTATGGTATTGGCGCGAACGACGTAGCGAACGCCATGGGTACATCTGTAGGTTCAAAGGCGCTAACAATCAAACAAGCTATTTTTATAGCGATGATTTTTGAATTTGCAGGCGCCTATTTAGCAGGTGGTGAGGTTACATCAACAATTCGTAAAGGAATTATTGATGCAGCACCATTTGCAGATATTCCGGAATTAATGGTTCTGGGTATGATTTCGTCTTTATTTGCAGCCGGTGCTTGGTTATTAATGGCCTTGTTCTTAGGTTGGCCTGTATCTACAACTCACTCAATCATTGGTGCAATCATAGGTTTTGCGTTAGTTGCAGTAGGTACTGAGGCGATTCAATGGGATAAAGTAGGTGGTATTGTAGGTAGTTGGATTATAACACCTGCCATATCAGGCTTTATTGCATACTTAATATTCATGAGTGCACAAAAACTTATTTTCAATACAGATGCACCACTAAAAAATGCTAAACGTTATGTCCCTCTTTATATGGGCTTAGCAGGTTTTATCATGGCATTGGTTACAATTAAAAAGGGCTTAAAGCACGTTGGTATAGACCTAGGCTCAGCTGAAGGCTATGCACTGTCAGTAGGTGTTGCAATAGTTGTTGCTGTGATTGGTAAAATTGCCATATCTCGCTTAAATATTGATCCAAAAGCAGATAAACAAATGCAGTTCAACAATGTTGAAAAAGTATTTGCTGTTCTTATGGTACTAACAGCATGTTGTATGGCATTTGCACATGGTTCTAATGACGTTGCTAATGCAATTGGTCCACTAGCAGCTGTTGTAAACATTGTTGAAAACAATGGTGAAATTGCTAAAAAAGCAGCTATTGCTTGGTGGATTCTACCTCTAGGTGGTTTTGGTATTGTTGCTGGTCTTGCTATTTTAGGCAAAAAAGTAATCAAAACAATCGGTGAAGGTATTACACATTTAACACCTAGCCGTGGTTTTGCTGCTGAACTAGCTGCTGCTTCTACCGTTGTTATTGCCTCAGGTACTGGTATGCCAATCTCTACTACTCAAACCCTAGTGGGTGCGGTATTAGGTGTAGGTATGGCACGTGGAATTGGCGCGCTTAACATGGGTGTTATCAGAAACATTGTAGTTTCTTGGGTAATTACATTGCCAGTTGGCGCTGCCCTTGCTATTGTTATTTTCTACGTACTAAGAACCGCATTTGGGGTTTAATAAAAAAGTACTCAAAGACTTTTAGCTTGAAAAGATCTCAATGCCCTAGGTGTTGGGGTCTTTTTATTTGTGGAAAGAAAAAATGACTAACCTTCCAAGTATTAAACAACTACAGTATTTATTAGCTGTTCATCAACATCAGCACTTTGGCAGAGCCGCTAGTGCCTGCTTTATAGGACAATCTACTTTAAGTAGCGCTATTCAAAATCTTGAAGAAACACTAGGCTGTCAGCTAATTGAGCGTGAAAATCGCAGCCTTATGTTTACCAGTATTGGTGAAGAAGTTGTTGAGCGTTCTCGTAAAATAATTAACGATACAATTAGTTTAAAAGAGCTTACAAAAAGCTTTTTAACACCACTAAGTGGTAAGCTGACTGTGGGTGTTATACCTACAATTGCAAGCTTTATAGCGGCTCCGCTTTATCATTTTTGTAAAGAAACCTTTTGTGATTTAGAGCTGGTATTAATTGAAGATACGAGTGACAAGCTACTGGATAAACTTGAACATGGGCATATTGATTTAGCGCTACTTGCACTGCCGTACGAAACAGATAAATTTCATACACAAGTATTGGCAAAAGATCAGTTTAGTTTAGTGCACCATAAGGATTACAGCGCTGCAAAGGGCGTAGTCGACTTTAATCTATTACCAGAGGCTAGCGTATTCTTATTAGAGCGCGAGCACTGCATGACGGGCCATGCGCTTAGTGCATGTCATTTAAACCGTGCCAGTTGTATTAACCCATTTGAAGCTGCAAGCTTACATACTCTATTAAGCATGGTTGAGCATCAGCTCGGGGTGACTTTTTTACCACAGATGGCGATTAATGCGGGTATTTTAGATAATAAAAATATGGTGGCTACACCATCACAAAGTGATGCATATAGAGATATTGGTATCTTGTGGCGTAAAACTACGGGCCGAATTCGAGACTTTAGGCTATTTAGCCAACAGCTTGAGGTGTTTTTAAAGCGTCAATGTAGTTTAGATTTTTCTAAAGCAGAATAATAAGTGAACTAAAGCAGCCTACAAAGGCTGCTTTTGATTTTGAAGATGACTTTCAAAAGGCTCAAGTTCAGGTAAAAATAATAAATAAATCCATACCACCAAGTTAAAGTAAGGCACGCAGCCTAATACAGTAAAAACCTTAACTGGGTAGCCTTTAATATTCGCGTAGCGGTAGCACTGATACGCGATTGCAAAATGTATAATCAGTAATAACATAACTAGTTGTGTCATACCTTCTTCCTTAAAAGCTTAAATAGCTTTGAAACCCACTATAAATATCGGTACTACGCCGCCAAAAGGTAATGTCATGTTTTTAAAGTGAAATACATAAAAAGTCACGACATTTTTTATTTGATGCTGAAAGTATAGGCAAGAAAGGTAATATTGGTAGTAATAAAATGATTAAAATTGTTTAATTTTGTTTATTTTGGGCTAGCTTGTTGTTGGTAAAACGTTTTATTTTTAGAAATTTTTTCGAGTTCATCTTTTACTTTTTCAACAGGTATTGGGCGTGCAATAAAGTAGCCTTGCCCATAATCAACACCAATTTCTTTTAGTGCAAAAAATATCTCTTCGTTTTCAACGTACTCAGCTACAGAGCGCTTATCGAGAGACCGACTAATATCATTTATTGCTTTTACTAACGCTAAATCTATAGGGTCATTGAGCATATCACTGACAAATGAGCCGTCAATTTTCACATGCTGTGCTGGTAGCTGTTTTAAATAATTAAATGTACTAAATCCAGTTCCAAAATCATCGATAGAAAAATGACAGCCTAAGCTATTAAGCTTCTCAATCATTTTACGAGTGGCCTTTAGGTTATTAATACTCGCAGATTCAGTTATTTCAAAAATTATCCGCGAAGCAGGCACGTTATACTTTTCAAGGTTTGATTCAATTAATGGCAATAAGCGTTCATCTAAGAACGATTGTGCAGACAAATTGATAGCAACTTGGTTTAACTCTGGGTGCTTAGATACACAAGCAATAGCATTACGTATAACGCATTGATCCATCAAAAATGTGTCGTTAAGCATTTCTAAAGAGGGAATAAACTGATTTGGGTATACGAGTTCACCTTTTAGTTTTAAGCGTAAAAGCGCTTCAAAATAAGCAACTTTACACTCTTTAAAATCCCAAATAGGTTGGTAATGTAGTTCAATATTATCTTGCTGTAGTGCTTGGCGAATTTCGTGGCCCCATTCAAGCCCTGTTTGTAGTGTATTGTTTTGAGCATCTTCTTTTGAATAGCAATGTACTAAGTTACGCCCTAGGTTTTTGGCAATATACAAAGCAATATCGGCTTGTTTTAAACACTCATTAGGGTCGTTATTTTGTGTCGTGATTTGAGTTAAACCAATAGAGCAGCTAATAGTGTATATCTGATCTTCTGATTTAAAAGCATGTTTTTCTATCGCACTACACACACCTTCTGCAATAAGGTGTGCATCCAGTAAATTCATATTAGTAAGTATGACTGCAAATTCATCCCCACCAATTCTGCATACCAGGTGATCGTCGCCAATATTTGCTTTAAATAATTGCGCCACTTCTTTTAAAACTATATCGCCCTGATGATGGCCTTTACTGTCGTTTATTATTTTAAAGTGATCGAGGTCAATATAAATAACAGCATGCTCTATGCCATCATAGGTGTATTTATCTTGGCATATTTTATTAAGCTGTTGATCAAAATAATAACGATTATGTAAACCAGTTAATGGGTCATGGTGTGCTAAATGACGTAGTTGAATCTCAGCTTGCTTTCGTTCGTGTATATTGTCGATAGTTGCGGTTATAGTCGCGTTATTACGACTATTTTTTATTAGCTGCAATCTGCATTCAACCCAAATTAAATTGCCATTTTTGTGGGTTAACTTTACTTCTATTTGTTGCTGTTGCTCGCCACCATGTAAAATATCGTTGATAGTGTAGTCAAGCCTTCCTTTATCTTCGTTATTACAATAAGCGCTTAATGGGTTTTGTAGTGATGATTTAACACCAAAACCGCTTAATGTTTCCCATGCGGGGTTAATAAAACGAATATTACCTTGCTGATCGAGCTCTAAAACAACTGTATTTAAGTGCAATAAAATACGCTGATGAGCTGAAAATAACTCTTTGTAACGCACTTCGCTCACGCTTAATTGTTCTACTTTGTAAGCAAATTCAGCATAACTCACCATAAAATCTTCACGCCGTGCGGCGTGGTCACACACTTTGTTTAAAAATGAAGGATCGTAAGGGGCTCTAATAAAGTCGGTAACACCCGAAAGCAAAAGCTGCTCAGCGTAATCGGCATCGTCACTTTCTATAATTGTAACAATAGCTTGTTTAGAATTGTGCTGGAGGATTTCTTCAACGAGTACACTCGAGCTCTCTGCACTTGATGTAGTGGCATCGAGTAGCACAATTGAAAACTGCTGTTGGTTATAAGCGTTAAGTGCCGCTTTAGCTGAAGTTACGTGAGTGATAGCAAAGTTTAACTTTAACTGTTCACTTATTTTGTCGGCCGTATTTTGAAGTGGCTCTAATAATAATAAGTTTAGCCGGCTACTTTTTTCTAAGTGAGTAGATAAAACATTCGCAAGTACTTGAGGGAGCATATCTTTGTGCTCAAACGGTAGTACAGCATCTATCCCATAGCTTCGGGCTGTTGTTTCGGCAATCCGCTCACAGTAAATTGGCGGAATAAGTAAGATTGGTGTGTTTTTTGGTGTTTTTAATAACCCTGAGCGGATCATCCTAGAAAAGCGCCAGCCATCAATTTTACCAACATTAATGCCCGTTATTATAATATCAACAGGGTGTTGTTTTAAAAGCTTTAAAGCTTGTTGGCTGTCTTGGGCATCAATAAAGGTAAATACATTTAAGCTCTCTAAAGTGCCCTTAATCGCGCGACGTTCAGCACTACTTGCGTTTAATATTAGCAATTTAAGCTGGTTTGGCACGAGTTGAACACCCCTAATATAACTTATAATAATTTAGCCGAACAAGAATAGTGACATTTAACCATAAGAACAAGAGAATTTAATGGCAAACACGCAAACAGACATTATAAGTTTGGCTGATTTCTTGAGCTTAATATCCGATACATATACACTTGGCGCGATTTTAAATGATGTGGATTACTAATTATGCGCGTGGCTGACTTTAGCTTTGACTTACCTGATGAATTAATAGCTCGTTTTCCTAAAGCGGACAGAACCAGCAGCCGTCTACTCACTTTAGATGGCCCAAGCGGAACTTTAGAACATAAAGTGTTTAGCGATATACTTGATTTAGTAAACGAAGGCGATTTATTGGTCTTTAACAATACACGCGTTATTCCAGCACGTATGTTTGGTCAAAAAGCTTCAGGCGGAAAAGTTGAAGTACTTGTAGAGCGGGTATTAGATGAGCATCGCGTACTTGCGCATGTACGGGCAAGTAAGTCGCTTAAGGTCGGTAACGAAGTTATTTTAGAAGGCAAAGCCAAGGCAATAATGGTTGCACGCCACGATACTTTATTTGAGCTTGAGTTCGATCATAGCCAAAACGTGTTAGATATACTTAATGATATTGGCCATATGCCACTGCCTCCTTATATTGACCGACCTGATACCGATGCTGACCGTGAGCGTTATCAAACTGTTTATGGTGAAAAACCAGGTGCAGTTGCAGCACCAACTGCAGGTCTACATTTTGACGATAAGTTAATGACAGCACTCAAAGGTAAAGGTGTAAACATGGCTTTTGTTACGCTACACGTTGGCGCTGGTACTTTTCAGCCGGTACGAGTTGATAGTGTTGATGAGCATGTAATGCACTCAGAATACATAGAAGTACCTGATGACGTAGTTGCAGCTGTTGCGCAAACTAAAGCAAATGGTGGGCGTGTAATTGCGGTAGGCACAACTTCAGTTCGCTCATTAGAGTCGGCTGCTAAAGTTCACGGCGGCAAGTTAGATACGTATTTTGGTGATACCGATATATTTATTTTTCCGGGTTATCAATTTAATGTTGTTGATGCCATGGTCACAAATTTTCACTTACCAGAATCAACGCTTATAATGTTAGTCAGCGCATTTAGCGGCCAAGACAATATTATGGGCGCTTACAATACTGCAATAGAGCAGCAGTACCGCTTTTTTAGTTATGGCGACGCCATGTTTTTAACACGTAAGTAACAAAATATTGTTTAATACTCAGTAGAATATATTAAAACCCCCAGCTTAGTTGCTGGGGTTTTTGTTTGCGGCAATTGGCGAAACTGAATTTATCGCAGCTAATAGTATTAGTGAGGCAAAAAGGGTAGAATCAGGCGGTTAAATTATAGCTTGTTGGACTGTTTTTCCGACATTGAGGATGATATGAAATTTGAATTAGATTGTACTGACGGAAAAGCGCGCCGCGGCCGCTTAATTTTTGACCGTGGTGTAATAGAAACACCTGCTTTTATGCCTGTTGGTACTTACGGTACTGTAAAAGGTATGACGCCAGATGAAGTTAAAGCCACTGGTGCGCAAATATGTTTAGGTAATACCTTTCATTTAATGCTTCGCCCAGGTACTGAGATCATTAAACAACATGGTGATTTACACGACTTTATGAATTGGGACTTCCCAATTTTAACTGACTCAGGCGGTTTTCAAGTATTTAGCTTAGGCGCAATGCGCAAAATCACTGAAGAAGGCGTTTTATTTCAATCTCCAGTAAATGGTGATGAAATTATGATGTCGCCTGAAAAGTCGATGGAAGTACAGCGTGACTTAGGTTCAGACATCGTTATGATTTTTGACGAGTGTACGCCATACCCAGCGACTGAAAAAGAAGCTAAAGATTCTATGGAGTTATCTCTTCGTTGGGCTAAGCGCTCAAAAGAAGGGCATGGCGATAATCCATCTGCTTTATTTGGTATTATCCAAGGTGGTATGTACCCAGAATTACGTGCACAATCACAAGCTGGTCTTGAAGAAATTGGTTTTGACGGTTATGCATTAGGCGGCCTATCAGTAGGTGAGCCTAAAAACGAAATGATGAATATCCTTGATCATTGTGCGTTTAAAATGCCAGAAGACAAGCCTCGTTACCTTATGGGTGTAGGCAAGCCAGAAGACTTAGTTGAGTCGGTTCGCCGTGGTATTGATATGTTTGACTGTGTTATGCCAACACGTAATGCGCGTAACGGCCATTTATTTATTACCACGGGTGTAGTAAAAATACGTAACGCAGTGCATAAAACAGATACAGGGCCACTTGACCCTGAGTGTGATTGCCATACGTGTAAAAACTATTCACGAGCTTATTTGCATCACCTTGATAAATGTAACGAAATTTTAGGTGCGCGACTAAACACAATTCATAACTTACGTTACTATCAACGTGTTATGGAAGGTTTACGTAATGCAATTAGCGAAGGTAAATTAGAAGAATTTGTACAAGATTTTTATGCTCGCCGAGGCCAAGATGTGCCAGAGTTAGCAGATATAAAAAATTAAACTTTAAAATTAAAGAGGAAGTATCATGAGTTTATTTATTTCAAATGCACACGCAGCAGCTGGTCAACCTGCGGCAGGCGGTGGTTGGGAAATGCTAATAATGTTAGCTATTTTCGGTTTGGTTTTTTACTTTTTAATCTACCGCCCACAAGCTAAGCGCGTTAAAGAGCACAAAAGCCTAATGAGTATGATGGCTAAAGGTGATGAAGTACTTACCCAAGGCGGTTTAGTGGGCAAAATTGTGAAAATTTCTGAAGAGAAAGATTTCATAGTTATCTCTTTAAACGAGCAAGCAGAAGTTACAGTACAAAAATCTGCAGTATCTGCAGTATTGCCAAAAGGCACAATGAAGTCGCTATAAAAATAATAAGGACGACCCCGTGTTAAACAAGTTTCCAGTTTGGAAGTATTTACTTGTTTTAGCTGTGGTAGCCATTGGCCTTTTATATGCCTCTCCAAACTTGTATGGTCGCGATCCGGCCATACAAGTTTCAGGTGCTAAAGGCGCTGATGTCGATCTCAGTGTTGTAGACAAAGTAAACGCAATCCTTAAAACAAATAATGTAACCGCTAAATCGACAATACTTGAAGATGGACAAATTTTAGTTCGTTTAAAAAATGTTGAAGAGCAACTTAAAGCGCATGACTTACTTCGTGATTCGCTGAGCGATGATTACATTTCTGCTATTAATATGGCACCTGCTCAACCAGCTTGGTTAAAAGCGGTTGGTGGTAACCCTATGAAGCTAGGTCTTGATTTAAGTGGTGGCGTACATTTCACCATGGAAATCGACATGGCAACAGCGGTTGATAACCAGCTTGAGCAAATGGAACAAGATTTTCGCAGTGACCTGCGCGAAGAAAAACTACGTTATCGTAGTGTTCGCCGCGTAGCAGGCTCCGATCGTATGCGTGTAGAAATGCGTACCGAAGAAGACAAAAATGCTGCAGAGAGTTTCTTAGAAACTCGCTACCCGCTAAATGTCTACATTGATGACAGCAGTAACGATAAAGCATTTTTTGCGACAATGAGTGAGCAAAAACTCAAAGAGATTCGTGACTACGCTATCAAGCAAAATGAAACGATTATTCGTAACCGTATCAACCAAATTGGTGTTGCAGAGCCTAACGTACAACGCCAAGGCGCTGAGCGTATTATTGTTCAACTACCAGGCATTCAAGATACTGCACGTGCTAAAGAAATTTTAGGCGCGACAGCAACACTTGAATTTCGTGAAGTAGACGAAAACGCAGATATTAGCGCTGCTGCCCAAGGTCGTATCCCAGCGGGTACTGAAATGATCATGAGCCGCGATGGTTACCCTGTTGTACTTAAAAAGCGTATTATTTTAGAGGGCAGCCATATTACGGGCGCGCAATCTGGCGCTGATGAATACCAACGTCCGCAAGTAAGTATTACGTTAGATAGCAAAGGTGGGGCAAAAATGAATGCCTTTACCAAGCGTGCTATTGGTAAGCGTATGGCAACGGTATTTATTGAGTACAAGCCATCGGGTAAAAAAGATGCAGACGGTAAAGCGCTTCCGCCTATTAAGGTTGAAGAAGTTATTAACGTAGCAACGATTCAAGCCCGTCTTGATCGCTCGTTCCGTATTACCGGCATTGATAACCCAGCAGAAGCACATAACTTAAGCTTACTACTTCGTGCTGGTGCACTTGTAGCGCCAATTCAAATTGTTGAAGAGCGCACAGTAGGTCCAAGCTTAGGACAAGAAAATATTGAAGCGGGTATGACTGCGGTTGCACTTGGCTTTGCGTTTGTACTTGTATTTATGCTTGTGTACTACAAAGGTTTTGGTATGGTTGCAAACCTTGCGCTTGCGGCTAACTTAGTACTAATTGTAGGTGTTATGTCTTTAATTCCGGGCGCTACACTTACGCTACCTGGTATTGCCGGTATTGTATTAACGGTAGGTATGGCGGTTGATGCTAACGTACTTATTTTTGAACGTATTCGTGAAGAGCTGGCCGATGGCCGTAGCCCTCAACAAGCGATTCATTTTGGTTACGATAGCGCATTTAGTACTATATTTGATGCCAACATCACGACACTAATTGCTGCCATTATACTGTTTGCAGTGGGCACTGGTCCGATTGCGGGCTTTGCAGTGACACTTGCGATTGGTATTTTAACTTCAATGTTTACAGCCATCGTTGGTACCCGTGCGGTAATCAACTTATTTGTTGGTGGTAAACGCATTGATAAACTTTCGATTTAAGGAGCAGACATGCAAATTTTAAGTTTGGGTAGTAGAACCCTTCGTTTCATGTCTCTTCGAAAAGTGGCTATGGGTTTCTCGACGCTACTAATTTTAGCGTCGTTTGTATCAATTTTTATCAAAGGCCTAAACTTTGGTTTAGATTTTACCGGCGGTACTGCGGTAGAAGTGGGTTTTTCACAACCGGCTGACCTTAAAAAAGTACGTGATGCACTAGCTGATAATGGTTTTGCTGATGCATCAGTGCAGCTATTTGGTTCAAGTCAAGAAATTTTAGTTCGCTTAGCACCACGCGGTAGCGATGTAAAAGCTGAAGTAATTGGTAACCAAGTAATCGATGCACTTAAAAAAGCAGACGACAGCGTAGTAATGCGCCGTATTGAATTTGTAGGCCCAAGTGTAGGTGAAGACTTAAAAGAGCAGGGTGGCCTTGCCATGTTAACTGCGCTTATTTGTATCTTAATCTACGTTGCGTTTCGTTTTGAATGGCGCTTTGCAGTAGGTGCGGTAGGTGCACTACTACACGATGTTATCATTACTGTGGGTTTATTTTCGGTATTAGGTTTAGAGTTTGATTTAACTATATTAGCGGCAATTCTTGCGGTAATTGGTTATTCACTCAATGATACGATTGTTGTATCAGACCGTATACGTGAAAACTTCCGTAAGGTACGCATTGACGATACGATAGAAATTATTGATATTTCACTTACGCAAACACTTAACCGTACACTTGTAACATCAATCACGACTATTTTAGTATTGATTGCCTTGTTTGCATGGGGCGGACAAACCATTCATGGTTTTGCAACTGCATTACTGTTTGGTGTGTTTATTGGTACTTATTCTTCGATTTATGTTGCAAGCTCTGTTGCTATAGCAATGGGCGTAAGCAAAGAAGATTTAATACCTGAAGTGATAGAAAAAGAAGGCGCAGACCAAGACGCTATGCCGTAATGGTTTTGTAACTACTTTAAAAACCGCTCATTGAGCGGTTTTTTATTGCCTGTAATATATTTATGCTCACGATTGTTTTAGCTTTACTGTGCAAGTATGAATAAACAGTGCTAACTTTGTAGAGCACGCCATGAGTGTAACGTCGTACTATGTATTTAAGATAAGTATTAATAGCGCGGTTATTAATAAGTACAGTTACATAATATCGCCATCTTTTATTTAGGCGCTGGAAGCTGTTTAGCTTAAATAACGCGATAATTTAAACTATCAATAATAACTATTAAAACTACCGATAATAACTAGGGTGATAATTATGTTGCCATTAAAGTATTTGATTAACGTAGTAAGTTTGTTTGTATGCAGCGCTTTAGCGAGTGAGGTAAATATCGTAAATGTAGCGCAGGAGCAGCGTGTGCAATATGCTCGTGATGACTACCTTAACGAGCTATTAGAAAAAGCATTGGTGAGCGCACAATACCCTGCAGAGATTAACCCCGTTTTAATTCATCCCCATCAACAACGTACTTTAATAGCACTAGATACAAAAAATTTAGATTTATACTGGAGTATGAGCAGCCCCGAAAGAGAGTCTTTAGCTATTGCGATTAAAATCCCATTATTTAAAGGCTACATAGGTAAAAGGGCACTATTAACAAGTAAGAACAGCATTGCTAGATTTAAAGGTATTACTAGCTTAGAGCAGTTAGGCAGGCTTTCTGCGGTGCAAGGTCATGATTGGCCTGATACAAAAATAATGGCGTTTAATGGCCTGCATATAAGGCCGTTTGCAAATTATCAGGCTATGTTTGCCTTAACAAGTGCAGGGCGTATTGATTACTTCCCACGTTCATTTATCGAGGTTAATTCAGAGCTAGCGGCAAATAAACAAAGTAACCTAGTGATAGTACCTAATTTATATATGAGTTATCCAACAGGGTTTTATTATTTTGTATCAAATAGTAAGCCAGAGCTTGCAGTGGCAATTAAAAAAGGGCTTGGGATAATGCAAGAAAATGGCGAGTTTGATGCTTTATTTGATGAATATTTCGCAAAAGATTTAAACTCGTTACCTTACGAAAAAGGTAAAACAGTAGAGTTGAAGCTCGATAACCCTTATTTTTAGGCACAAAAAAGGAGCCTGGGCTTAATGCCAGTCAGTTAAGCTGACTGGCATCTTTCTTTTTATGGGGATACTTAGATGGTTTTGGCTTAACCCATCGGGGATATCTTCTATCCTCTCGTCTAGCTGGCAGCTTAAATAAGACCAGTGTATCGAGTAAGTGCTGCCAGTGTATTGGAATGTTCCCTGGGCTCATTATAGATACTGACGAGAAATACTGAATGACAGCCATCGAACTGCTAGAGAAACTAAGCTGGTTAGGCCATATCCCTGTGACTGTCGCCGCCATCGTCATTATTCTTCGTATTAAATTATAGGCGAGTAACACGGCCCATAGCTCCTGACGCACCATGTCTGGACGCTTACTTCTTAAATGGTATGCGCTATCAAGCATGGTTTGTTTGATTTCTCTAAACCCAAGTTCTATCTCCCAACGATGACAATATAATTCAACAATTTCATTACCTGGATAACGCAATCTATCCGTCATCGAGGTTAATATACGGTAGCTTTTGCCCTTTATTGTTTTGCTGATTAATCTCGCTTTAATCGTTTCAGGAACATCGGGAAAGTTTTTTTGTGCATGCTTTGTGGTTTTCAATTCAATGATATGGTCATTTTTACCCGCGCTGGAGATGATTTCATACTGTAAGTCGGGCCTTGCTGGTATCAGCCAGTGCCTCATCTCCCCAGTTTG
>NZ_JWIG01000024.1 GCF_000814675.1 Pseudoalteromonas distincta
GCCCCATTTCGGGTGTGCCGACACCTTCTGGTATCAGTTCTTTTGCGGCTTGAAGACGCTCAAATACAAGTTGTCTTGCAAAGTAAATGTCGGTGCCTTCTTTGAAAACAACCGTGACGCCAGACAAGCCTGTTTTAGAAATTGAGCGCACTTGTTCTACATCAGGTAAGGCATACATGACCGCTTCAATGGGGTACGTAATGAGTTGTTCAACTTCTTCAGCAGCTAGTCCTGGCGCTTCAGTATTTACAGCAACTTGAACATTAGTAACATCAGGAAAGGCATCTAAATTTAGTTTTGGTATAACCATAATTGCGCCGACAATTGTGGCAAACAGCGCAATCAAAATCAGGAGTCTATTATTAACAGACCAATCTATTATTTTATTAAACATAGTCTTGCTCCTTAGTGGTTATGCGGATCAAATCCGCCTTTAGCGATTTCAGAAGCAACAAAAAATGCGCCTTTGGTTACAATTCGCGTCCCACTATCAAGGCCAATGATTTCCCTAAAATCACCTAAGGCTCGGCCTAGTTCTACTTCTACAGCTTTAAATTCTCCAGGGTGGTCTTCGACAAATACGGTCCAATCACCATCTGCGCTGCGGATCAATGCTTCTTCTGGCACAGCCATCACTTTCTGCTTTGTGGCAAACTGAAAGTAAACTTTTACAAACATACCTGAATGAAGGTTATCATCAGCATTCTGTACCCCCAATCTAATAATTCTTGTACGAGTTACGGGATCAATTGTATGGGCTTCTTGGATAACTTTGGCATTGTAACTCTGGCCTTCTAATTTAAGTACCGCAGGAGAATCAATTGATAAATTTAGCTTTTTATTTGGAGAAACTTTTGCTTCAACCCATAGTTGTTTTTCATCAGCTAACAACATGACTGAATCCCCAGCATCAACACGTTGCCCTTGGATAAAGTCGTCTTGAAGCACGACACCTTCACGGTGCGCCGTTAATGCATATTGTCCAAATGCTTTAATGTCTTTGTTAGAAATACCATTTATTGCTTTTTCAGTTAACCCTAAAGCAATGAGCTTGCCATAGCTCGCATTGTATGTTGTTTCAGCTTGTAATAATCGACTTTCACTCACCGTCTTATTACCCAGCTTTTTTACACGTTGCCATTCGGTTGAAGCGATTAAATAGTCAGCTTGTGCTTGTGCCATTGCTTCACTAAATAATGTAACTAACTTCTGACCTATTTCTACATACTCGCCAAGCGCTGCATGGCGACTGATAATGACTGACTCTGTACGTGGTGATACCACATAACTTTTATAGCCATTAGCTTTTATTTCGCCAGGTGCATATACGGAGCTAAATTGATATTCAGGCTTAACACTTTCCACTTTAATGTTAGCAAGCGACATCTTCTTTGGATCAATAGTGATACCTTCTTCATGTCCTTCTTCTCCCTCTTTATTACCACCTTCATGGCCGTGCTCGTCATGGTCACCTTTATCTTCTTCATGTCCCTTTTCGTGTTCATGCTCATCTTGATGTTCTTTTTCTTCTTGTTTCGAAACGTTTGTGACAGAACCAGTTCCATCTGACGACTGTGCAAAAGCATCATGATTTGTAGTAAACCCAACTAACAGGCAGCTAATTACTACGGCTAAAAATTTTTTACTAATTACTGTATTCATTTTTGTAACCTATATTTTTAATAAATTTAAGATTTCGTTTTTCGCTACTGAAAAAACAAAGCGCTCAAATCTCAAATTTGGATAACTGACCCATACTTAAAATGAAGGATATTTCTGCAAGCTTGAATTGATTTTCCAAACGTATTCCTGCATGAAGCCCTTCCGCACGTTGATTTAATGCAAGTAAGTAGTCAGAAGTATTAATGTCACCAGCTTCCCAGCGCTTATTTAATAAGTTTTCGCTGCTATCTAATCTGCCTTTTGTCAGTTTTTGCCATTGCTCATAATATTTTTTACTGACAATAAGCGATTCATAATTAGCTTTTGCTTCAAATGACTGCTTTCGATAAACCGACCGAAAGTTAGCCTCTGCTGCAATTGCTTCTGAATAAGCGGCTTTAACAGTATCTGAATAGTTATTTCTGATATTTAAAGGCATTGAGAAAGTCACGCCAATCAAGTCTTCATCTCCACTTTTCCCTGCGTTAACTCCAATGGTTGGATTGGCTTTAGATTCCATAGTGGTTAGTTGAGCTTTAGATTGTTTTATCTTCCATTGCGCTCTAGCGAGTTTAACTTTTGGATGTTCCTCAACCCACTGAGAGTTAAATGAATAGTTTGTTGCTCCAAAAGTAAATGAAAACAAATTGGTAGTATTAGGCGTCCAATCAGGCAATAACTCCTGAACATTTACCTCTGCATTTTTCAAAGCAATTTGCGACTCAGATATTTCACTGAAAACTTGGGACAAGTTTAAATAAACCAGTTCAGCGTCAAGTGGCTCTAAAAGTCCTGCTTTTCGCTTATCTTCAATAATTCCAACGAGCGTTTGTAATTGATTTTCTCTTACTGAAAGTAACTGAGCCACCTTTTTTGCTGCTTGCCAATTAACTATTGCAGTTAAAGCGTTAGCCTTTTTAGAATCGAGTAGAGATAACAATTGTTGCTGGTTTGCATAAACACCAATTTCACCAATGCTTTTATTTGCTGATTGCTTATCCCAAAAATCAATCGTTTGACTGATACCAATAGAATAATTATCAAAATCACCCTCTTTTTCATAGCTTGCTTCAAGCTCTGGGTTATATACGGCTTTAGTTAAGCTCTTGGCTCTATGATTACTTGCATTAAGTAACTCTTTAGCCGCAACAACTTCGGGATCTTTATTTATTTGACTATCTAGCCATGAAATACTTTTCTGTTTGGCATAAGTGGCAACTGAAAAACTCACAGCCATACATAAAGACAGGACTAAACCTGCATTTTTTAAATATATATACATAAAAATTCTTAATTTTAAAATTAATAAACACGAAACCTTTATCCATTATTAAAGGATAAATAGGTCATTAAAAATTAATCTAATTAAGAAATGGGCGGACGAAGTATCGCTTCAAGAAAGGTACTTGTTTGATCAATTTGATAAGGCGTTTTATTGATAATGTTTAGTTTGCCCGTGGTATTTGAATTACTGACTAAAATCCAAGATAAGTGGCTGCCACTGCAATGTCCGCAGTGATGACAATCTTTTTCATTATGCTGCTCATCACCTACATTATCATTTGAGACATTTCGATCATCTGCATGATCATGTTGAATTTGAAGGTGCTCTATATCTATTTGGTGATTCTCAGGTGTTGCGGATACAACAGCAGTTAACGATTGCAAAACAATCGAAACGACTAATAGTATTTTTAACGCAACATTGAATTTCAAAATAAACACCTACTTAAATATGAAAAATTATAATATCAAAAAAAGGTTTTCTAAACTAGCCATGCGCATGTTTTTCATGCTCGTCACGGCAAGTTTCTTGAGGAAACTCAAACTCAATGGTTGTATGAGATAAATTATAAGAAGAAAGTTCCTTAGCCACTTGTTGTTTTAGCCTAATTAATTTATCAACCTCAAAGTTATGGGCTAACTCTAGGTGAGCAGTTAATACGTGACTTTCCCCGTCTAATGACCAAAAGTGCATATGATGAATCCCATTAATTTCAGGTATAGCCTTTATCGCTTTTTCAATATTATTCTGCACTTCTTCATCAGGTGTAGCTTGAAGAAATAGTGCCAATGTTGTTTTCAGGTTTTTCAAAACGTTAAACAATATAAACAGTGTAAAGCCTATAGAAAGCAAAGGATCTAATATTGGTAGATCTACAAAAAGCAGCACGATAGAAACAATTAGGACTGCAACCCAGCCAAGTACGTCTTCAAGCAAATGCCACGTAAGTACTTTTTCGTTCAGCGTTTTACCCGCTTTTAGTTTAAATACTGCATACCCATTAACAGCAACCCCAAGTAATGCAAGACCCAACATTCCTTCAGCCATTGGCATTTCAGGATTAGATAATCTTGGTATTGCTTCAAATAGCACCCAGACAGAACCAATAACTAATACAATACTGTTAATTAATGCGCCAAACAGGGTAAGACGACGATAGCCATAGCTAAATCTATCGGATGCTTCTTTATCCGAGAAACGACTCAGTATCCAAGCGAATCCTATAGATAAACTGTCACCCAGGTCATGTACAGCATCAGCCATAATAGCGGTACTGTTGGTTAGCCAACCACCAATAAATTCGATAATAGTAAATGAAACATTAAGGAAAAATGTCCAACCTATACGGTCGTCTTTTCCATGCGAATGGCTATGGCTATGATTGTGCATTTTCCACCTCAAGAACTTTTAAATTTCTTACATTGACTACGTTAAAATTGATAAAGTGACGGATCACTCGTTGATACATCCAACGTTTGATTCCTGATAAGTTAGTTCCTTTTTCGAGATAAAACTCATCAGGGGAATTATAAACACCAAAATCATCATGAATACCTTCTTTTTGTATATAGGTATCTTGACCACGCCAATCTGTATCTGGCGAAGAGAAACACTTTGTTGCAACACCATAACCACAAAATTCGTTTTTTATTTGACTAAATTTGTGCTGTAGTGAACTTAAATATTGTTCATCTAATATAAAGCCTTCTAAGTTTATCCAACGATCCTTGAAATAAACTTCAATCCAACTATGAATGATATATTTAGGTGCTAACCAAAATACATAAGTTGGAATAGCTCCTTTTTGTAATCGCTGCTCAATAGTAAAGCCGTGAAAACGACATTGAATACCTAATCCTCGTAACAAAGCCATCAGCAAGTTACCCTTGGTATTGCATTGTCCGTAACCATCGGCTAAAACACTGCTTGCTGAAATATCATCACTCTCATTGTAACCAAATAATATTTCATCTTTAACAAATTGGTAGGCTGCACCAATTTTGTTGAAGTCATCGAGTTCTTGCCAATTACGCTCAGAAATTAATGATTGAATTGTAGAGTGTTCAAAATTTACTATCTTGGGTTTTTTCTAGATATTTGCTATTCATTGATGTTTCCTTACTTTGAACAACCAAAGGTTGATTGTTTATCTTCATTTGGTGTTTAACGTGTTTTCTCAGCAACAGCTAATTCTTGTTTAGCATCGCTTAGTATTCGGTAAGCGCCTCGAAGAATTAACATTGAAATGATGCTACCAATGACGATATCAGGCCAACGCTGTTTCAGCACCATAACGAGTATGCCTGCGATAACGACACCAAGATTTGCAATTACATCATTCGCTGAAAATATCCAGCTAGCTCTCATATGTACTTCATCGTTGTTGTGCTTTCGAATAAGGATGAGACAAATCACATTTGCAACTAAAGCAACCATGCCTACGCCAATCATAAACCAAGAGTGAGGCTCACTTTCACCATACAGCCTTCTAGCAATATCCATTAGAATTAGCACGCCTAACCCCAGTTGGAAATAGCCACTCACTAAAGCAGCATTAGCCTTATGTTGGATTGACTTTCCCACCGCGTATAGTGCAATTGCATAGACGATTGCATCCGCTAGCATGTCTAACGAATCTGCAATTAAAGCCGTTGATTCTGATAACCAACCAAAGCCAATTTCAAAAACAAACATCGAGGCATTGATAGCCAGAAGCCAATAAAGCACCGTTTTTTGCTGGTTATCTTTTAGCTCAACTTCACACCCACAATCGCTCATTTTCATCTCCGATTAACTTGTATGCTCTAACTATAAATCCTATAGTGACTATAGGGTCAAGTTTATTTGGAAATTTTATGAAAATTGGTGAGTTATCGAAAACATCGGGGTATTCAGTACAAACCATCCGATATTATGAAAAGGAGGGCTTGCTGTCAGATCCTGATCGCACTGAAGGGAATTTCAGGTTGTATTCTAATAAGGCATTTAAAGAGCTAGAGTTCGTAAAGCATTGTCGAAGTTTAGATATTCCGCTTAATGATATTAAGCGACTCATTGAATTAAAAAACAAGCCAGAGGAGAGTTGCTCTAGTGTAAATGCATTAATTGATCGGCAACTAACTTTAGTTAATCAACGAATGAAGGAATTGAATGCACTCAAAAAAGAGTTAAAACTAATGGCAAGCTCTTGCGGGTCTGACGGTACAATTGAAGTCTGTGGCATTATCAAGTCATTAGATAGTTGAACTAAATATAACTTTAGATTAGTAGTATTCACAAAGGCAATAATGAAAACCATTGGCAAATTAGCACAATCATTAAATTTAAATGTAGAAACCATTCGTTTTTATGAACGAGAAGGACTGATTACACAACCTGAAAAACCAATATCTGGTTATAGACAATATGACGAATCAATAGCAGGACAACTTAGGTTTATCACAAAAGCCAAAGCGCTCGGCTTTACGTTAAGAGAAATAAAATCGCTAATGTCTATGGACAGCAACTGCGCTCAAGTTGAGCTATTAAACCGACAAAAGTTAGCAATCATTCGAGACAAAATTAATGACCTTCAACGTTTAGAGAAAGTAATTGTGGGTATGACAAATACCTGTATGCAAAACGAAGATCCAACACATTGCCCCATAATTGACTCATTAAAATGATTGACTCCGTACTTGTATACGGAGTTTAGAATGATGGTAATATCAACCAATAGACTTTCAAATGATAAATAAAATATTAGACAGAGTAGGCTCTAGTGGCGTTTGGCTAGCGGCACGGCCTGCCTCCCTGCATTAAGGTCACTTGCATCGGCATTAGGACTAGGCTTCTTCTCTCACTTCGAAGGAATAGCTGTAAATACGCTTTTACCTATTTTTGCATCTTTGGAACTATTGGTAAACTTATACAACTGGCACAAAAATAAAAACCATACCAGAGCTGTCTTCAGCATTCTAGGGCCTGTAGCAGTGCTATTAACGCTTTATCCTCTTTGGCTATATGATTGGAGCACATACCTATTTTACTTTGGTATTTGCTTAATGGTCGTTATGTCGGTTTTGGATATCGTAAAACCAGTAAGGGAGCAAACATGCAACGTATGGCTAATTGCCGTCGTTGAAACGATTAACGGTCAATGTCTGCTTTTCGCTCTAAGCAGACTAACCGTCTTTATACCAAAAGAGATTTTGATGACTAAAGCTCAGAAGGCTGAAATATAAATACTCTCTTTCGGAGTTTTTCAAGTTAGTTGTTGCATAAGCTGTACTAGCTCTTTACTTATACTCAATTTTGTTAATAAACCACTCTTTTATCCCTACTGGCGTTTTAACTTGAAAATCATCATCAACTTCCTTTTTTAGCATCGCTCTGGCCATAGGAGAGTCAATAGAAATGTAATCGTTACGACCATAGATCTCATCAGGGCCAACTATGCGAAAAGCTTTTGTTTCACCATTATCATTTTCAACCTCTACCCATGCCCCAAAGAAAACCTTGCCGACTTGTTGAGGAGAGTAGTCAATAACTTTGACTGCTTCGATGCGCTTTCTAAGGAACCTAATTCGAGAATCTATCTGTCTAAGTAATCTTTTATTTTCTTTATAATCGGCATTATCTGAACGATCGCCAAGGCTAGCAGCCCAAGCTACTTTTTTTGTTATTTCAGGTCTGTAGTCGCGCCAAAGGTAATTAAGCTCTTTATTTAGCTTGTCTAATCCTTCACGCGTTATTAGATTGGTATACAATTAGTTTGCCCCATCCCAATATTACAAATACTGCAATGCTTTTTTAACAGCATCTAAAGTTGCAACCGGGAGAAAGTTATCTTTATCATTACTTGATAATATACTACCGTTTGGCCCCACTTCCAAACCTGCTCGGCGCATAAACTCTTTAGATATGAGGTATTCAAGATCTTCTACTTCTAAGTCAGTCTATTTTGAGTTTGGTGACGAAGACTACCCACCTTCATAAAATTCTATGACTGGACCAATCGGTACTATATCTCCTTTGCTAGTTTTTCAGCTGCTAATGCTTGAGAGTAGAAAATGTTATCTTGAAGCCTAACTATAGGGTCTTTTAATTTTTCTATCCAAATGAAGCTTTCCTTTATTGAAACTACAAAGATTATAATAACCAGACAGCAAATTAAATTTTAGCGTGTGTTATAGATATTACGGCTATAAAAAATCTAAAGCTTTTTTTATAGCGTCAAGGGTAGCCGCTTTAAAAACAGCATGCTTATTTTCATCAATAAGCTCCCCATAATCCGTTGGCGTTAATTTCCATTTGCTTTGAAAGCTATTTGATAATAAATATTCTAATGCTCTGCGCTCTTGATTCGATAGTTTATGCTCAGAACCAAGCCCAGTAGACTTGTAGTCATAAATATCAATTTGAAGGTTTGGTGGAATAATTTCTTGTAGCTTTTTTCGAGTCGCAATTAGCTCGGAAGCTTGAATTTTTGCTAGTAATCGATGCTTTGGATTGTTTATTTCATCTATCCAGTCTAACCCTTGATGCTTTTGCTTACCAAGATCTTTTACTGGGCTGTTCTCTGCAAATGATGCAATAAGTGCTCTATACTTTTCACCCGATTTATTACGAATACTTTGTGCTTTTGGAACCCCTCGTTGAGTGCCTAACTTTGATATTGTAGAAATAGAATAGTCATCAACACCTCTTTTTCTTTGCTCCATACAAACCCTATAGATTGCTTCGAGGGTTTCACTAATCTTAGTAGAGCAACCTTTTTGTAATTCAGTTAGTAGATCTTCAGGTGACATACTCATAACTCACTATTAATTAACGTATTATTTTTATTAATAAATTCGATTTCAGACTTTGAAATCTGTTCATCACCAAGAAGGTCGGAGAGCTTAATATCACAATTAATTACACGACTAACTTTTGACCATGTTTTTAAACGAGACTTTAAAAGGCGCGCTAATTGATTTCCAGCGTGCAATTGTTGCTCTTCTGTGAGTAAGAATAAGCCGGGAGATATTTCATTGAATACAGCCATTTTATCCAACTGTTGAGATCTTGGAATTATGGCATGCGATGCATTGGCCGACTCATAAATCGTTGCATTCTCACAAACCTCTTGAAGTTGCTCAAATGAAGATGTCTCTTCTAAAGATATTTCTATTTCTGAATCACTCATTTTAACGAGGGACAAGCTGTCTTTTTGATTAGCTATTGATTGTGTCATTTTAATTAGCTTGTAGGACGACTGTAAGTCACATAAGAGCATATCCATTTTTTTTGCTGCACTTTCATATTCTGACTCAGTTTTTCTTATTTTTAACTCAAGAATTTTACGCTCTGATAAGTCAATTTTTTCATTTTTTAAATTAGCTACGTATTCTCGGCGATCTAATTCGTCTAAACTTTTCTCAAGCATAGTAATTTTACTTTGTAACTTTGTGCATTGAGATGACTGGGTGTTAGAGTGAAATAATATTTCGTTAGTGATGGATAGCAACCCACCAATAAATGCGGGGCCTGTAATAAAATGACGACAGCGAAGACAATTTTGCGTCCCTAGATAACCAGATGGAGCCGGTACACGTAATGATGTACCACTACCATTAAGTTCTCCGCCATCTTCACAGCGAGTTGCGGCATATGGGCAGATACCATAATCCCTGAAAATGAAGTTCCCTGCTGGAATAGAGTTTGTTAATGAATTTAGTAACTCTTCATTATTTGATACCAATTCATTTTTTACTTTCTCTATTTTATTTTGTTCAATTAAACTCTGAGTAGCGTCAACCCTCGTTTTTAATGCTTCTTTCTCGCCCTGCTCTAATCGCTTTCTAATATCGCCTTGCGTAATTTTGCAGTAATAAATAGACATTACAATTGATGAGTGCCCCACAACTTTCATAACTATTTCAATAGGCATCCCCATTTCCATTATATAAGCCGTTATAAGGCTCACACGCATTGAGTGAGGGGTATACTTAGACTTATACTGATTTAACGTTGCTTCCTTCCCTGATAGCGTTGCAAGCTCTAAATTTGATGGTTGAACATTATAAAGTGCGGCAGCTAACCTTGGTGTTAGGGAATTACCAACACTTTGTGGCTCAATATCCTGATACGCCCTAAATAAAAAACAATTTATTCCTTTAGCCTTAAGTTGCAACTCATTTAAATTTGTTCTTTTACAACTAGACCAGTTCGTAGGGTTATCTATAGGATTATATTTTTGCTGCCACTTACGAAGTTTTACTAACCAATAAATAAGGTCTTCAGGTATCCAAGGTATTGAATAACCTTGACCATTATTACTTGTTTTGTTTGTAGTGATAAACATCCCTGCGTTTTCGTCAGGCATTCTTTTAATAAACGCTTGGTTTTTTGTTAACCCCGAAAAAATAGATTTATTTTTTTCCCAAATTATTTTTCCATTTTGATCAACATTAGCTATTACATCATCTGCTTCACCTGAATCATTATATGCAATCTGACGACCCCGCAATGGAACTTTTGTTAAAGTGAACGTATGCAACCAATTTATTGGAGACCACATATAAAGCTGATCTCCAATCTTTTTTATCACGCAATCAGGGTCACTTCGATCTACTTCCTTCGATGATACTTTCAGCCAATCAGCATCAAATTTTTGCAAATGCTTTAGGTCTTTAAAAGTTTTTGCATTAGCTGGAATTATCCACTCTTGGGCCTTTTTAACAAAGTAATACTGCAAGCAAGGTTTAGTTGACTCAGCGCGTTGCGGAGACATCACACTTGCTGAATTTGATAGCAGCGATAAAGGATTTCTAGCATCCATTACACGAATGATCTCTCCAGTCTCCTCATCTTCACTAGTTAGATCGTTGGTAATTACAAAGTCTAAAAATTCATTCACTGCAATTATCAAGTTACGCCGCATATTATCGGTATTCAACTTTTCTAATTCTTGCTTTAAGGGTCTAATATTAACCTTTTGCTTTGTAAGAAATGCTTCTGGAGTTAAGCTTTTATCGTGTTTTTCTATATAAATTCGAACGAATCGACAAAGCAAAGAGTTTTTAGAACCTCCGCCTAATGCTTGGGTCATAAATTCTTCTATTTTTACAGCCCAAGCTATATATGGTTTTGCAATAAATTTTAAATTGTAAGGCTCTTTTTTACCTAAAAATTTAAACCAATTTTCCCATTCACTTTCCCATACCCCCTGTGGGTCATTTGGTATTTGAGGGTCATCTTGCTTTTTAACAAATGCCCTGTATTCCTTTTGTGATTTGAGAGCTAATGGCTTAATAATACTCTTTAACTTTTTATAGGAATAAAAATCAGGGACATCAAATGTATCTTTATAGCTCACCCACTCATCCTTAAAAACCCTCTCTGGATGTGCAATTAGGCCTGGTATGCTTTTGTAATTTTCTAAATGTAATCTTGAGTTAGTAATACCGTTTTTTTTGCATATTGCTTTGTATTCACCCAATGTTTTTATTGATACAGGTATATTTAATGGAAGGCTCGAGTCACCTTTAAGTTTGCTCATTTAATCTCTCTCATCTTACTACGAATATCTTCTGAGGTTGGTTGTATATATACCAAGCAGGATAGAGAGCTCTTATGATGCATTGCTTTTTGAATTTCAACTTGGCTTAAACCAAGTTGTCGTGCGCGATAACCATATGCATGCCTGTGTCCATGCTCTGTAGTTCCAAGCTCTTTTTGAACTTCCAACCCAATTTTTTTTACTGCTCTTTTATGAATTCGCTGAAAGTTTTTTATCGTTTCAGGCGCTCCTGTGGAGTTGGTAAATGCAAATGGGTGAGTGTCTGTTTTTGCCGGCTCTACCCGTTGATATTTAAGATAGTTAACCCAAGATATTAAAAATTCTTTTGCTTTTTCAGGCGGGTTAAATATCACTTCAAAATAGCCGTCTTTATTTGTGAGTAAAGGTGACTTCCAACCCGCATATAGTCTTTCTGATAATCGGTATGTATTTCTTGGTTTATAGAAAGTGCTTTCGAGTAAGTATTCTCGCCTATTTGCAAAACTACTGTCAGGTGAGCGGCCTATTTCTGGATGATAGACCCTAACTAATGCTTCATCTCGATATATTGGGTGTAAAGTTATATCTGAAACATAAAGGTGAAATAGCTCACTTTTACGTAATCCACCATAATTTAATAACATGGTCATAGCTTGAGATTTATAGTCTGGTGTTGAGCCTTTTACCATTCCAATATAAAGAAGCTTTTCAAAGTGCTCATCGGGGAATTTCATCGCTTTTTCATTATTTATTTTAGGCTCTAATAACCGATCAATGAATCTTACTCTCTTCGCATTAAAGGCAGCGTCATTTTGATTAGATAAATGATTTAGGAACACATTTGCGTGCTTATGATAATATGCACACCAATTTAATCTCTCTTCATAACTGGTTGCTTTTCTGAAGGGGTTTATCCTTGATGAGTCAAACCCTTCCTGTAAAGCTAAAAAATCAGAGTAATGCGTTATATGAAATAATATATTATTTGCATCTCTAGGCTTTCTTGCCTTCCAATACAATCCAAGTTCGTCATCCATTTTATCGTAATCGATTGTTCCTACTAATAGTGCTTTAGTAAAACCTTTTAATAATAAAGTTGAGTTTTCAAAGTTTGGTACGACATCAATATATGTGAGTAGGAGCTTTAAAGAAAATATAGAGCGCTCTTTCCATGACTCACTTTTAGAGCTGTACCAAGCAAGATATCTTATATGTGATATCACGACACCTTTCTCTGTATAAAGAGCTGGTAACTCACAAATACTACCAGCCTCTTTATCATGATACTTTACGTTTATTTTTTGGATGTATGCCATACTTTTTATTATATAGTATATTTACTTTTCCTTAATACTAACTCTTTTCTATCATCTAACAAGTATTAAAGTAGTGATTTTAGTATATATTTGGGTGGGGTTATAATATCAGTATAATAAGCGTTTACTGCGCCAAATTGACCGCCGGGTACGCTACTTACGCAAACGCATACCTGATTTAAAAATTATTGACTACTCTCCCGTGCAAGATGGAAAAGTATTTTTTGGTGCATGGGTTGAAATTGAAAACGAAGAAGGTGAAGTTAAAAAGTTCAGAATTGTAGGTCCTGATGAAATTTACGACCGCAAAGATTACATATCAATAGACTCACCTATGGCGCGTGCGTTGATTAAAAAACAAGTGGACGACGAATTTGAAGTGACCACTCCTCAGGGAAAAAAGCAGTGGTATGTAAACAGTATCGATTACCAAAAAAAGAAATGAAAAGTTTTGATTCAGATCATGTTAACTTTTGATTGTGTAAATTAAAGCAATAAGCTATAACTGAATTATTCAAGTTGATTTGTTTAATTTGAAAGCAGTTAATTAAGGTCGTGATTATGTCAAACATAGTACAGCGCATATTTAGTAATGCCGTATTGTTTGCACTTTTAATGAGTGTAAGTTTGACGCTGCATGCCAGCAACACTGACGTAAACCTTGATAACGCTAAACTATCTAATCACTTTATTACTTGTGATATTCCTGACCAAGCAAACCTCGATTTTGACGTGGACTCTCACGTTAACACTATTACCTTTAGGTCGCCTCAACCACTTCCTAATGTCGTAGATTCTTTTTATAAGAGCACTAATCTAAACAGACCTTTTAGCACTGCATACCAACGCGGACCACCTAGCTATTTAATTTAATTCATTATTTTACAACTTAATTAAATTTTATAACTACTAAGGTGACTACTATGTCTAACTTTAAAGAATTACGTACCCAAAATATTTCTCATGGCGTTATTGCTAGCACATTTGCAGATGATCAACCATTAATCGATTTATCTTCTCCAGCGCTAAAAATGGTGAATAACTTTACTCAAAAAACACCTATTCGTGCAGAGCATGGAACAACGATTACAGATGCTCTTAAACAAGTAAGTGCACAACAATCTGACTTTGTTTTAGTAACAGACGAACACCAAAAATTAATTGGCCTAGTTTCTAGCGCCGATTTACAAAGCTCTAAAATTACTATCATTGCAGAGCGCTTAAATATGCAACGAAGCGAAGTAAGCTTACGTGACATTATGACACCAGTTAACCGCCTTACAGGTGTAAGTATGCAAAGCTTAAGCTACGCATGCATTGGTGATGCGCTGCAAACGATGGAGCATCAGGGCACAATGTTTTTATTAGTTACAACAGCGAGTAACGAAATTTGTGGTTTAATTTCAGCTCGCCAAATAGCTAAAACATTACATATTCCTGTACATATCTCACCTATTGCTCACTCTTTCAGTGAAGTATTAGAAAACATTGAGCACCCTCACTAGGGCGCTCTTTTAGTTGAATTGATTTACTCCCGACCCAACCATCTTAAAGCAAGTAAAATAGCTTGCTTTAAGAGCTTTTCATTGCTACCTCCTGTGATATTATTCAAGCAATTAACAGCGCCAGTAACACGCTTCTGGTCTTATTTTATTGTATAAAAAGGTTTTTGCATGAGCGATATCTCTGCACGTTTAGCCGGTGAGTTAAACGCACAGCAGCAACAGGTTGTTGCTGCAACAAAGTTACTTGATGAAGGTGCAACTGTTCCTTTTATTGCCCGCTACAGAAAAGAAGTTACAGGCGGCCTAGACGACACCCAATTACGCCTTTTAGAGCAGCGTTTATCGTATTTACGTGAACTAGAAGAGCGCCGTAGTTTTATTTTATCGACAATCGAATCGCAAAATAAATTAACGCCAGAGCTAAGTGCCGATATAACTAATGCACAAAGTAAAACAGAACTTGAAGATTTATACCTACCATATAAAGCTAAGCGCCGCACTAAAGGTCAAATAGCAATTGAAGCTGGTTTAGAGCCTCTTGCGGATGCACTATTTAAAGATGCTAACCTTGACCCAGAGCAACAAGCAGAGCAGTTTGTAAATGCTGAAAAAGGTTTTGCAGATACAAAAGCGGTACTTGAAGGCGCTAAATTCATCTTAATGGAACGCTTTGCTGAAGACGCAAAATTACTTGCTAAATTTAGAAGCCACATTAGCCAAAATGGCGCAATTGAAAGTACTGTGATTAAAGGCCAAGAGCAAGCCGGTGCAAAATACCGTGATTACTTTGAGCATCAAGAACTTCTTAAAAAAGTACCTTCTCACCGTGCGCTTGCAATGCTTAGAGCTCGAAATGAAGGTGTACTTCAGTTAAATATAAACCCAGAGCCTAGTGCTGAAAATTCAGCACAATTATGTGCAAACATGATTGCTGAGCATTACCGTTTAGATATTAAATATAAAGCGGCAAGTCCTTGGTTATTAAACGTTGTTCAATGGGCGTGGAAAGTTAAGCTAGGGTTACACCTAGAGAATGAGTTTTTTGCAGCAATGCGCGAAAAAGCAGAAGCCGGTGCAATAGATGTATTTGCTAAAAACTTAAAAGATTTATTAATGGCTGCACCTGCAGGCCCTCGTACTACTTTAGGTCTTGATCCAGGCCTTCGTACTGGCTGTAAGATTGCCGTTGTTGATAGCACAGGTAAATTACTAGCTACACAAACTATTTTCCCTCATGCACCACAAAATCATTGGGATAAATCAGTGCGTACGTTAGAGCAACTTTGCCGTCAGCATAAAGTTGAGCTAATTGCGATTGGTAACGGTACTGCATCACGCGAATCAGATAAGTTGGTTGCTGAGCTTATCAAAGCAAACAGCGAACTTAAACTTAGTAAAATTATGGTTAGCGAAGCAGGTGCATCGGTTTACTCAGCTTCTGAATTTGCAGCTAACGAATTTCCAGATTTAGATGTTTCTATACGAGGGGCTGTCTCTATTGCACGCCGCCTTCAAGACCCTCTTGCTGAACTTGTTAAAATTGAGCCAAAATCAATTGGTGTTGGCCAATACCAACATGATGTATCGCAAAGCCAATTAGGCCAGAGCCTTATTTCAGTAGTTGAAGACTGTGTAAACTCAGTAGGCGTAGATTTAAACATGGCCTCGGTACCACTACTTACACGCGTATCTGGTTTAAACAAAACATTAGCGCAAAATATCGTTAATTATCGCGATGCTAACGGCACATTTACTAAACGTAGTGAGCTTAAAAAGGTTGAACGTTTAGGGCCAAAAGCATTTGAACAAGCGGCTGGTTTTTTACGTATCAATAATGGTAGCGATCCACTAGATAACTCATCAGTTCACCCTGAAGCTTATCCTGTTGTTAAACGTATTTGTGAACGCAATAGCGTAGATGTCAGTAACCTAATTGGTAACAGCGACTTTTTAACTAAACTTGCTGCTAACGATTACACTGACGAAAAGTTTGGCTTACCAACCGTTACCGACATTATTACTGAGCTTGATAAACCTGGTCGAGATCCTCGACCTGAATTTAAAACAGCTGAGTTTAAAGCCGGTGTTGAAAAAATTAGTGACCTAAAACCAGGTATGATTTTAGAAGGCGTGGTTTCAAACGTTGCTAATTTTGGTGCGTTTGTTGATGTAGGTGTTCACCAAGATGGTTTAGTGCATATTTCAGCAATCACGAATAAATTTATATCAGATCCGCGTGAAGTTGTTAAAGCTGGTGATATTGTAAAGGTTAAAGTTGTTGAAGTAGACGCTGCACGTAAACGCATAAGCTTTACTATGCGCTTAGATGACGATATTGACACAAGTAATCAGTCAGCAGCTCCAGCTACGCAAAAGCCACAAGCACGTGCTAATAATTCGCAACCTCGCGCTGCAAAGCCTAAACGTGACAACGGTAATGCGTTAATGGGCAATGCATTTGCCGATGCGTTCGCTAATGCTAAAGTGAAAAAATAATAGTTGTACAGCTAAGCTAAAACGAAAAAAAACCGCGTAAGCGGTTTTTTTTGTGGTTATGTTTTGCTAAATTATTAACTTAACGCTGAAAAACTACTTTGGCTCGCTGGCGATGTAGCCATTTGGTAAAAATTAGCAATACGCCCCGCCCGTGCCTCAACATCGGCATCACGTGTTTGCTCGTCACTTTTAGCTGTTTTTGTATCGCTGCTTTCATCGCTAGAGAATGACGCTTCAAATTTACTTTTTGCGTCTTCGTCGTCTTCTTTTTCAGGTTGTGCAAGCTCAGCTTGAGCCGCTGCTAGCTTTTGCGTAGCATCTGCGGCAATAGAGCGATCAGCTCCTGAAGGCTCTGCAGGCGCTAATGCGGCAGCGCGTACCGTTTGCATTTTGTCTATAGTCGCTTGCGGGTCACCCGGAATTTCTGATACATCTATTTGTACTTCTCCGCCAACTGCGTAGTTAGTACCATCTGGACCACGTTGATACTCATAACTTGGCGAGCCAGCATATTGCCCGCCTACAGAAGCGTGTGCTTGTTCGTGTATTCGTACTTCAGTATCTCGTGCTTTTAGCTCTGTAATTTGTTGTTGTTCTTGTTCTAATTGCAGCTCTTCTTGCTCAGATTCTTTTTTCTCGATTGCTTCACTTTCTTGCTCAGTGCCCTCAGGGTTTTCTGAGTTTCCATCGCGCTGCTGAACTGACTTTTCGTCTGCTATTTTTCCCGTTGCGTTATACGTCGCACCATCGCTACTACCTGGCAGTTTTGCTTTTTCAGCATCACTTTGCGCTTTGGTTTCTGTATTACTTGCGCTATTAGATGCGGGAGCGGGAATAACTTCGCGTAGTTGGTTGTCACGCCGTGCGGTTTCCGTATAAACATTTGCGGTGTTTATATTGATAGACGGAAATGGCGTGACAATATTCATAATACTAAACTTTAATATCGATTAACGTGCCAAGTACATCATCGGCCGTTTGAATTGATTGCGTGTTTGCCTTGGCATTAAATTCTTCAACTTTTAAGTTAACAAGCGCTTCATCAACACGAGCTGGTTGTGCTACTGGTGCAGTAATCGCTTCTTCAGGGCGTGCTGCCGTAAGCTGACGTTGCTGCGCTAATTGCGCGTCATCTTGTTGTTCTATACTGGCACGGTTAATCTCAGCACTGGCTTTTTCAATACCTTGGCTAGCTCGGTTAAACCCTTCTATACCACTATTAAATACTGATCCGATTGGCATATTAAAACCTCCACCAAATAAACATTGTTTAATTATCGCTCAGGTTCTGCTTAAAATAAAGCTTTAAACAGCGCTATTCTTAGCTCTATTTTAAAGCATTGATTTAACGACAGATAAAAACTCACTTTTATGAGAAATAAATGGTGCATGGGATGCTTTATCTAGTATTTCATATTCAAACTCAGTATTTAGTGCTGACATTTTGCTAATCGCTTTATAAGGCACTAAAGAATCAAGGCGGCCGAATACTCCTCTAATAGGGACTGGGCAATGAGTAAATAAGTCACGTAAATCGTCGTTTTGTAAAATATCTAAACCAGCACTCAGGGCATCGCTTTGGGGTGCGCGGTACTGATTTAGCAATTGTTTAAGCTGCTTTATATCATCACGCGCCGACTCGCTACCCATTGCTTGAATAGCTAAAAAGCGCTCTATTGTTTTTTCTCGATGATTAACTAATTGCTCTTTAAACTGCGCCAATACATTCGCTTTTATTCCAGGCCAGTTATCTGCCTCAGCAAAAAAAGGAGTCGATGCTATTAAAATAACTTTAGATACTTTTTCAGGCCAATGCTTAGCAATATAAAGTGCAAATAATCCACCTAACGACCATCCCATTAAAATGCTCTTTGGCTTTAATTGCTTACTTAAAATTTCTGCTGCATCATGCAAAGTATAAGGGCTTGGGCACACATCGCTATTACCAAACCCAGGTAGGTCAAGGCTACGTACATTTCCTGAATATAAAAACTCAAGTTCTGGCTGTACTAACTGCCATACGCCCTGGTTCATTCCCCAACCATGTAATAACACTAACTCATTTTGCATATTTGCCTAACCTTTACCAAACTTAGGCTCATCATAACGTTTAGAAAGGCGATTGCAATGCAAGGAGCGAGTCAGTGAAACAAGCCGTTTTAAATTGGTTATTTCCCTCTTATTGCGTGCAGTGTCAAAACTCGATTACGACCTCTTTAGGGCTATGTGATTATTGCCTTGAAGATTTACCATTGTTTGATTTTAGTAAGCATACGAGTTTATTGCATCGACCTGATATTATTGAGATGTTTCCTAATTGCGAGTTTGATAAATTATTTGCATGCGCTTTTTATCAACCTCCCTTTGAGCATTGGCTTAAAAGGCTAAAATTTAATAATCAAATTCATTATAAAAAGGCATTGCAGCAAATTATACAAAAACAGTTAACGCAGTTTTTTGAGCAAAGCCCTAACTTGCCAGATACCTTTATTATTTTACCTCTTCATAAAAGCCGCTTTATTACTCGCGGATTTAATCAGGTAAGCCAAGTTTGGCAACCCTGTTTAGCTAATTACGCCCCACTAAGTAATGTTCTTATTCGCGATAAAAAAACACAAGCTCAGTCGGAGCTATCCAAAGCAAAGCGTATAAGAAACTTAAAAAATGCCTTTATTTGTACACAGGATATGGCCGGTAAAACAGTCGCTATTGTTGATGATGTGATGACGACAGGGGCAACATTAAACGCAGCTACTAGTGCACTAAAACAAGCAGGCGCTAAACAAGTGTGGGCTTTTACAACTTGCTTAACGCCTATTTAATTATTAAAAAGTATTAAACCAATCCGCTATAATACTTAATCATTTTGCGGGGCTAAGCGTGTTGCTACCTGTGTTAAAAAATTCTCATTTACGACTGCATGGATGCAGAAGGTAGAGCAATGCAGGAGCAATTGCCGAGAACAACTAAATAGCGAATTTTTTGCCTAGCTATCAACACGTTTTTCCATCCTCAAAATAGATCACTTAATTAAGCGAATTGGTATTATTCGCCATTTGCACGAAACGTATGACCAAAAAATAACGCATTGCTTAGTAGTCGACTAGTCCCATACCAGTAACCCCTAAATACAGGGTCGTCGGTCATGCCTATTACTGTACCTCGTCCATATGAGTGCGCAATTAAGCCAGCACCACCAGCAACTTGATCAACATTAACGGCATCAGTAAAACCTGCCAATAATGGGTTTTTAGTGTAGGTAAGTACATTTACGAATGGCGCATCGGAAGCTTCTAGCAACCAAGTACTGTTTTTGAATACGGGCAATGTATTGCGCTTAAGTGAAAATGTAAGCGGATGAGTTAAATCTACATTAGTATTAAAAATAGCACCTGCAATACGTTGACGTCCTGCTAAATGGTCCTTATCGGCGTAGCTTAAACCTTTTGTTTTAAATGCACTTGCTACATCTTGGCGTGATAGATAGCTTGCTTTGAGTAATTGCTGATCAGCTAAAAATTTAGCACCCCCTTTATGGCCCCAAATAACGCCGCCTTTTCTTACCCAGCTTTTTATAGCCACTTTGTCGGTATCAGATAAGCTATTGTAGTTACCATGGGCAAGTACTATATGGCTGTAATTACTGAGTTCAATAGAGTTTAAACGCTCCATTTCAACAATTGTTGGCGCAACACCTACAAAGCGATCGAGGTAATACCATACTTCCCCAGCTTCGTACTGGCTTACGCCTTTACCACCTACCAATAATACTTTTGGCTCGCTAACAACCGCCATTGTACGAGACCCTAAATCGGCTCCTTTGCTTGTAAGACCTGAGTTAATAGGCTTGATTGCAATTCCAAACTCGTTTTGTGCTTTATTTAATATTCCAACCCAATCATTATTCGTTTGTAAGCCTGCTGGCACAATAATACTACCAGCATCAAAGCTTACTTCACTTAAGTTTGATTTGGCTGTTAATGGGCTTAGCGCTACACGCGCTTTAATACCTTGCTTTAAAAGGCTGTTTAGCATTTTAGGTGCTAGGTAATCATCCCACGAAAAGCCAAACGCATAACCTTGCTCAAGTGAAGCAAAAGAAGGTTTTACCGCTTTTTGCCACGGTTTACTTGCAACCTCTAAACCCCAACTGCTTTTTACTTTTGCAAAAGGTAAGTTAAACGCATGCGCTAAAGTCCAGCCAGATACGTCATAAAAGGTGTTATCAGCAAAGTTTTTTTGCTCGCTAAAAATAGCTTTTATTAGGCGGTACTGTGGCTGGGCTAAGGGCACAAAGTAGCTATTGGTTGTATAGTTGTTGCCATTTGCCTTGAGTGATTTAGTAAGCGAAAAAGCATCTATTTGATGCTGTTTCAACAACCCTAAAAAATCTTTAATACGAGTGTTGTCATCCGCGCCCTCAATTACATAACCTTCAAAGCTTTCATCACTGGCTAAATCAGTAGCTTGATTATAAAACTTAGCTTGGTAATCAAGTAATGCTTGGCGGTTATCAACAGCGGCTTTAAAGGTAGATAAACTCGTTAATAGTTGATTTTTAATAGTAAAGGGGAAGCTCAAAGGTCCATTTATAGTGTCTTGGATATGCCCGCGAGAACTTGCTTGCTCAAATAAAATACCTACACCACCATTTACATCGGGATAAGTTGAGCCTTTACCGTAATAGAAGTCGTCAAAGCTTTCTTCAGTAAAGTACAGTGCGTTATTTTCATCTAAGGTTTTTGCGTGATAGTTAGCAATCGCTTTAGTTAACGTTACATTTTCATCCGGTGTTATTGGGTGTTTACGACTAGGGATACCTGGCTGAAAAAAGTAACTGCTGTTTGGTCCCATTTCATGAAAATCGGTTAAGACATTTGGTTTCCACTGATGAAATTTAGCAATACGCGCGCGCGATTCAGGATGTTGTAGTAATAACCAGTCACGATTTAAATCAAACCAGTAATGATTGGTACGACTACTTGGCCAGTTTTCAACATGTTCACGGGTTTTAGGGTCGCTTGATAAGTTCATACCTCGGTTACTGTTGGCCCAATTAGCAAAACGAGCAAGTCCGTCAGGATTAAGCGAAGGGTCGAGTAAAATAACCGTGTTATTTAATAACTCATCTATTTCAGCACCTTGTGCAGCAGCTAAGTAATACGCCACCAGCAAAGATGAGTTACTACCTGATGACTCATTACCATGCACACTATATCCCATCCATACAACGGCAGGCTGCTTTGTAGAATTAGCATCTGATCCATCGTTACTTAAGCGTGCTAAGTGAGCTTGGCGTGTCTGCTCTATGCTTGATAACTTATCAGCTGCTGTAATTGTTAGCATGACAAGGGGGCGTTGTTCATGTGTGCGGCCAATCACTTCAAAATTTATACGGTCGCTTTTATCAGCAAGTATTTCCATATAACGTACGAGCTGATCGTGTCTCACGTGCCACTCTCCTACTTCGTAACCGAGTACTTGCTCAGGAGTAGGAATTGAAGGGTCAAATTTTACATCTTGTTCAAAATAATACGAAAGTGGCTTAGCTACACTTGAAAAGCTAAGCAACACCACCATTAATGTTAATACCAAACGCATATAAATCACTCAAAAAATGTTCGTTGTTTGCACGCTACCATTGCTTAAAATAGATGCCAACTTTTTACGCTCAACACTAGCCGCAACACGATGAGCGGAGTATGATACGCAGTATCCGAGTAATTTAGTCAAGTATAGATGGTTTTATGATTTCTATTTCCGAAACAGCGCAAGCGCATTTTGCTAAACTATTAGCAGATCAATCACAACAAACCAATATTCGTGTGTTTGTTGTAAACCCTGGTTCATCACAAGCGGAATGTGGTGTGTCTTATTGTCCAGAAGACGCTGTAGAAGCGAGCGATATTCGCCTAAACTTTAACGGTTTTGATGCCGTTGTAGATGCAGAAAGTGCTCCATTTTTAGAAGAAGCTGAAATCGATTTTGTTACCGACAAAATGGGTACTCAGTTGACGCTAAAAGCACCAAATGCAAAGGCGCGTAAAATAGGTGACGATGCATCGTTAAACGAACGTGTACAGCACATGCTAGAAACCGAAGTAAATCCACAACTTGCTAACCACGGTGGTCAAGTAAGCCTTGTTGAGATTACAGCTGCAGGTATAGCTATACTTCAGTTTGGTGGTGGTTGTAACGGTTGTTCTATGATCGATGTAACACTAAAAGAAGGCATTGAAAAAGAAATGATAGCTAAGTTTGAAGAAATCACCGGTGTTGCTGATATAACAGAACACGAAGCGGGCGATCACTCTTACTATTAGGCCTTGTAAATGCTAAAGCAGCTTATCTATCGCTTAGGGAGCAATCCTAAGCTGAGCTTAAAGCGCTTTTTTCGCGGCTTAGCACTGTTTGTGCTAGCCGTGATATTCATATCTATTGGGTATTACACCCACTACAGCTTACAAATAATTGGCGTTATAATTTTACTCCCCGCATTATTTTTTGCCGGTTGGGGCTACTGCGGTATTTTTGCCAATCGTTTTTCACAAGTTTTAAAAGATATGGGCCCTAAACACCACGACCCCGATCTCTGGAAATAAACCATTTATTTAATCTAATAGCTGATTATTTATTTTTAAGTGGTGATATTTAATTATTAATGTAACCCCGCGCATTAACATAAAACAGCTCATAGCCAACCATAACCCGTTATTTTGCAGGTCTATAAACACCCAAAACACACCAAAAAAGCCAACTCCAGCTGAAAGTATCATACTGTTACGCATGTTCTTTGCTCGCGTAAGCCCTACAAAAACACCATCAAACAAAAAGCAGCTCATGGCCAAAATTGGTAATACTACTATCCATGGTAAATAATGCGTTGCCTCTTGAATAACCTCTGGCACATTGGTTAAAAGCTTGATTATGGTGTTGCCAAATAATGCAAAAAACAGGCTATATAACACACCAAAAAGCATACCCCAAAATACGCTTATTTTAACCCAAAGCCCTATATTCTTAACACTTCCTTGGCCTTTCGCTTGCCCTACTTTTGCCTCAGACGCGTAAGCAACGCCATCAAGAGCAAAGCTCACCAACATTAAAAAGTTAAGTAAAACAGCATTAGCAGCTAATGTGGTTTCGCCTATACGCGCCGCGTAAAATGTCATAAAACTAAAGCATAATTGCAGTATTAAAGAGCGAATAAATATATCTCTATTCAAACTCAATAATTCAGCCATTTTGCTAATACTCAACCAGTTCGGTACATTTAGATCAATGTCTTGTTTTTTAGCTAGTTTAGCCACTAAAAACAGTGCAAATACTAGTGCTGTATAGTCAGCAATAAGTGACGCCCATGCAGCGCCTGCAACTGCCCAATCTAAATAAACAACAAAATAAATATCGAGCACTATATTAACGATATTAGTGACGAGTAATAAATAAAATGGACCTCGACCATAATGCACACCAAGCATCCAACCCAGTAACACTAAATTACATAATGCTGCTGGAGCACTAAAAATACGAATGCTAAAATACTGATAAGCTTGGTTAAGTACGTCGCCATTGGCTGCGGAGAGGTAAGCAATAGCGTGCTTCATTAATGGGGATAACACAATTAATAGCACGGCCACTGCGCTTGCAAGCAATAGGCTTCGTTTAAGTAAAGCGGCAAGTTGGGTTAAATCGTTTTTTCCGTATGCTTGTGCCACGAGTCCCGTGGTGCTCATTCTTAAAAAACCAGCAAGCCAAAATAAAATAGATATAACTGCAGAGCCAAGGGCAATTCCAGCTAAGTAATGAGCGCTTCCTAAGTGCCCAATTACAGCAGTATCAACAATTCCTAACAACGGCACTGTGATATTTGATAGTATCATCGGACCCGCTAACAACAGCAAGCTTTTATGGTGTGCCTTATTATGTATAAGAAATTGTTTCATTTAGTGTTATTTATCCTCATTAGTGTATCTGTACGGGCTCAAGCAGCCGTTATTTTACAGTATCATCATGTTAGTGAAACCCTACCCGCTGTCACGAGCGTTAGCGCAAATACATTTACGGAGCACTTAAGCTATTTAAAAGAGCACAACTTTAACGTTATTCCTCTTAATGAGTTAATTAGCGCGCTTCAACAAGGTGAAACTTTACCTGATAAAACTCTCGCCATCACCTTTGATGATGGCTATAACAATAACTATGAACAAGCCGCACCTATTTTAGAAAAGTTTGGCTACCCGTACACTATTTTTGTAAACCCTAAATTAATAGACGAAGGTATGAGTTACGTAATGGGGTGGGATAAGCTCAAAGAATTATCTAAAAAAGGGGCATTAATAGCCAATCATAGCGGACAACATGATTACTTACACCTTAAGCTTGAAAACGAAACCGATGCACAATGGCAATCACGTATTAAGCAAGATATTCTTAACTCTCAAAAGCGCATAAAAGAAGAAATAGGCCACGACTATAAATACTTAGCATACCCGTATGGTGAGTTTAATAACGAGCTGCAAGCACTCGTGAAAGAGCTTGGTTTTGTGGGTATTGGCCAGCACTCAGGCGCTGTAAATAAAGATTCTAATTTTAGCCGCTTGCCGCGTTTTCCTGCATCAGGCTTTTACAGCAAACTAGAAACCCTTATTACTAAGCTTAACTCACGCGCGTTTAATATCACCAATTTAACTTATCAAGATAGCGTTACACAGCAAAATCCACCCTCGCTCACAATGGAATTTAAGATGGGTGATTTTCATAAGAGCCAATTTGCCTGTTATGTATCAAGCGTAGGCCAAGCAGATTTAAAATGGATAACTAAAAATACTGTCGAAATCACCTCACCAAAGGTGCTTAATAAAGGGCGTTCTCGTTTTAATTGCACGGCCCCTTCTATTTCAAGCCCTGGTAATTACTTTTGGTTTTCGCAGCCTTGGGTAATTGAAGCATCTAAACCTTAACAGCCTGATGTAAAAGCCGCTGGGTTATTTTATCCAGCGCAACTATCTCGTCAGCTGCATTTAGCTCAGCAGCTGCTTTAGGCATACCCCATACCACAGACGAATACTCATCTTGAGCCAAGGTATGTGCTCCGTTTTGTTTTAGTGCAAGCAACCCTTTTGCGCCATCACTCCCCATTCCTGTTAGTATGGCTGCAACTACGTTTTTAGCCCCAGTTTCAACTAATGAGTTAAACAACACATCTACCGCAGGTTTATGTCTGTTCACCGGCTCGCCATCATCAAGCTGGCAATACAAGCTAACACCTCGTTTTTTAATACTTAAATGAAACCCACCCGGTGCTATATAAGCCCAGCCCGCGCTAAGCTTATCGCCATGTTCAGCTTCTTTCACATTTATCGTGCATGTACGATTCATTCGCTCAGCAAATGAAGCGCTAAACACTGGAGGAATATGCTGAGTAATTACAATTGGCGGGCAATTTTGTGGCATTTTAATAAGTACTTCTTTTATAGCCTCAGTACCTCCCGTTGAAGCACCTATCGCTATTACTTTATTAAGTAAAAACTGAGAATGGGTATTAATAGGCTCATTTGTGACGACCGTTTTTTTATAGCTTCTTACTCTTGCTCCAGCAGCTATTCGCACCTTTTGTTGGACAAGTGATGCATATTGGCTCAATTGCTCTCTTACGTTATTAGTAGGCTTAGCTATAAAATCAACAGCCCCTAATTCGAGTGCTTCTAGTGTAATAGGAGAGCCTTTTTGCGTCAGAGTTGAAATCATCACTACTGGCATTGGTCTTAATCGCATTAAGTTTTTTAAAAAACTAATACCATCCATTTTTGGCATTTCTACGTCGAGCGTTAATACATCAGGACTGAGTTTTTTTATCATTTCGCGAGCTTCATAGGGATCCTCTGCACTCCCCACTACTGTAATGTCTTTAGCTTGTTGTAATATTTCAGTGAGTAAACGCCTAATTAAAGGGGAGTCGTCAATTATTAATACTTTAATCATGCATACTCCTAAAACAGCTCTATATCGGTTACTACTTCTTGCTTTTTAAGATTTTGTAAGTAACGAACTTCGCGTTTTTCAATCGTATTATTATGTAGGTTTTTAAGTTTTTTCATGTGAACTTTACCGGTATTCGGGTGAAAAAATATTTTTCGCGGCCACGGCCCCCCCATATCATGGGCAACTAGATTTAATGCCTCTTCTTTAATATACGCTGCTGCAAAACTAATATTACCCAACCCTATATCAGTCATCGCACTAATAATTTTCCCCCCGCCAAAAAGTTTTACTTTTAGGTTACACCGAGACGCGCCATTTTTTAAAACTTCGTTTATAAGATACTCCATAGCCCAATTACCGTAGCGACAACTTAAACTATGCGCATTTTTAAGTTCTACTCCCTTTTGAATTGGTAACATAAAGTGATTCATCCCGCCAATACCAAGTACTTCATCGTATACACAAGCCGCAATACACGAACCCAGAACTGTAGAGATCAGTTCATTATTTTTAGAAACATAAAACTCACCCGGAAGTACTTTAGCTACAACGCTACCTCGGCCCGAATCCCAATATCGTTTAATGTGTTCAAAGTTAGGTAATACCGGCCTAAACTCAGCGTGCATTTTGTCCCTTTTGGTACATAGTTTTCCCTAAATTTTTGAATTGTGAATGCTCTTTACCCATACTTTCTGAGTGACCTAAAAACAAATAACCTTGTTCATTTAATATATTAGCGTAGCGCTTAAAAAGCTGATCTTTTGTTTCTTTATCAAAGTAAATAACAACATTACGACATAAAATAAGATCAAATGATCCTTTCATTGGCCAGTCTTGCAATAAGTTTAAACGCTTGAAAGAAATAGACTCTTTTAGTTTATCTCTAACTTTATAATTTTCACCGTCTTTACTTTTTAAAAACCAACGCTTAAGTTGCACGTCATCTAAGCCATTAACATTCGCCGCGGTGTAAATACCTTTTTGTGCTTTTGCCAATACATTAGAATCTAAATCGGTTGCTAGTATTTTTACATCCCAATTGCTCGGAAATGCGTTATTTAAAGTCATCGCCAAACTGTAAGGCTCTTCCCCTGTGGAGCATCCTGCAGACCAGATTCTTACTCGCTTACTGTTTTTATTTGCCTTTAAAAGAGCAGGAACAAGCTCAGATTTTATAAATTCAAAGTGATGTATTTCACGAAAAAAAGACGTTAAGTTCGTTGTTATCGCATTAATAAAGGCATCAAATTCCTGATCTTTATGACTATTCAGGTACTCTAAGTAAGCTTTAAAATCAGTTAATTTACGCTCCCTAATACGTCTTGCTAAGCGTGAATAAACCATCTCTCGCTTATGATCCCCCAATACAATTCCACATGCGCTGTAAACTAAACTGGCAATTTCCTTAAAGTCGCGGTCGGTACACAAAAACTCTTTCATTGTTCGCTCTCAATTAAACCTAACGCTAACAAGTAGTGCCTCGCTGTAACTATTTATTAGACGAGGCATAAAAAGGCTAAATATTAAAACTCTTCCCACTCATCAGCTGAGTCTACAAAGTTATCGCCCCTGGGCTTATTACTCACAAAACGACTTTGCGGCTTATGAGATAGTTCAGGGGTTCGCATAGTTGATGACATCATTGTCATCTCTTGCTGATCTACTGAGAAAAAGTTAAGTAATCGGCGCATCTCATTAGCTTGCTCAGCCATAGACTCACCAGCAGCAGAGGCTTGCTCTACTAGAGCGGCATTTTGTTGCGTCATTTCGTCCATTTGAGAAATAGCTTTATTAACTTGTTCAATACCTGCACTTTGCTCTTCAGATGCCTCTGTAATATCAGAAATCATTTGCGTCACTCTTTGCACTGACACAACAATCTCTTTAAGTGTAGCGCCCGACTCATTAACTAATTGAGAGCCATCAGCTACTTTGCCTACACTATCTCGTATTAACTCTTTAATTTCTTTCGCTGCGCCCGCAGAGCGCTGCGCTAAGTTACGAACCTCACCTGCAACAACTGCAAAGCCTCGACCTTGCTCACCCGCTCTTGCTGCCTCCACTGCGGCATTAAGCGCTAATAAGTTCGTTTGAAACGCGATTTCGTCTATTACACCGATAATATCTGCAATTTTTTTGCTCGACTCATTAATTGCCGACATGCTCGTAACAGCTCTATTAACAACTTCACCACCTTGAATTGCTTTTTCACAGGTTTCTTCTGCTAGATCGTTCGCTACTTTTGCGTTATCAGCATTTTGACGAACGGTACTGGTCATTTCCTCCATACTTGAAGCGGTTTCTTCAAGTGACGATGCTTGCTCTTCTGTACGTTGACTTAAATCTGCATTACCTTGAGAAATTTCTTCTGCACCACTGGCTACTAACGTTGCCGATGAATTTATGCGATTAATCACTTCTGTTAATTTATCTGCCGTTGCATTTGCGTCGCGTTTAAGCTTATCAAATGAACCTTTGTATTCTTTTTCAATACGTTTTGATAAATCACCACTTGCCATCGCATCGAGCATATTGCCAGTGTCGGCAACGGCATCATCAACTATTTTAACTAAGCTATTTAATCCTTGAGCCAAACGTAAAAAGAACCCTTCCTTCCCATCTTCCGCTACTCTTGTATCTAATTCGCCATTACCTGCAGCACCAATGAGCTCAGCGATTTCTTTTTCAAGCGCAACTTCATTGGTTCTATCTTCCCACTCAACAATGGTGCCTAAATGCTTTCCGTCTTGACTGATCCAAGGTGAAGCAATCAAGGTAAAAGTGACACCTGCTAACAGTAGCTCGGCTTTATAGGGCTTATCTAGGTTTTTTAATAAATCACGTTGATGATTAGGGTGCTTATGAAAATCATCAACACAGGTGCCAATTAAATTATCAACAGAAAAGCTCGGCAATACGGTTTGTAATTCTTTTTCGCGGACTTTTAGCATTTGCTGAACACGGTCGTTCACAAATACTATTTTAAGGTTTTCATCAGCAATCATTACGTTTGCTTGGCAAACTTTAAGCGCATTTGCTAAATCGGCTGCTTTACGAGATGCTTTTTCAAGCTCTTTTTGTTCAGTAATATCAGATGCATATTTAATCACTTTAAACGGCTTGCCGTTCATATCATAAATTGGATTATAAGATGCTTGAATCCAGACCTCCTGACCCTGCTTTCCTATTCTTAAATATTCCCCTGAATCAAATTCACCGCGACCTAGTTTGGCCCAAAATTCTTTATATTCGATACTATTTGCATGTTCGGGATCAATAAAAAGCCTATGGTGCTGGCCTTTAATCTCGCTAAGTTGATAGCCAAGCGCATTTAAAAAGTTATCATTGGCATCAATAATAGTGCCATCTAAATTAAATTCGATAACCGCTTGAGATTTACTTATAGCACTAATTTGCCCTGAAGCTTCTGCTGCTATTAACTTTTGCTCAGTCACGTCGGTGGCAAACTTAACTACTTTTAATACCTGCCCTTGCTCATCAACAATTGGGTTATAAGTTGCTTGGATCCATACCTCAGCTCCACCTTTTGCATTACGCTTAAACTCATCTGAGATAAACTCGCCATTACGCAGGCGTTGCCAAAAGTTTTTATAATCGTTGCCCTGAGCTTCATCTGGGTCAACAAACATCGAGTGATGCTGGCCTTGAACCTCCTCAAGACGATAGCCCATCGCGTTTAGAAAATTCATATTTGCAGTAATTATTTTTCCGTTAGGTTCAAACTCAATCACCGCTAATGATTTATTCAATGCGTCTACAATTAAATCATTACTTGATTTTGACTGCTTTGGATTACTAAACCATCCCATGCTCATCACCACCTTTAAGTTTATTATTCATTTAGTTTCTATTTGCTAAATATTCATTGTTTTTTGCAGGTCAATTAGCGCTACCATTTTTTCACCAACATTCACCAACCCAGCTACATATTCACAATTACTCGATTCAGACAAACTAGGAACCGCTTTCGCATCTTGCTCCGCAATACTGTAAACATCAGAGACGGCATCAACAGCAACACCTATAATTTTACTACCTAGTTCAAATTCTATTTTGACAACGATAACCACCGTTAATGGTCCATAGTCGACACTTGGTAATCCAAAGCGCAACCGTAAATCAATAATTGGCACTATTGTTCCGCGTAAATTAATAACGCCTTTTACAAATTCTGGTGCATTGGGCAGTACTGTAATTTCTTCCCAACTGCGAATTTCTTGTACTGTTAAAATATCAACGCCATATTCTTCATCAGCCATAATAAAAGTTAAAAACTGTTTTACACCTTGCTGTTGCTGAAGATTTAATTGGTTACTTAACTGGCTTTGATCTGAGCTCATAACGCCTCCAAAGTGGCTTGCGTTTCAATAGTTAGTTCTTGGCTACCTGGCTTCTTTAAGCCTGAGAGCTTTATTAAGCCGCTAATGTCCACAATCAGCGATACACGTCCATCTCCTAAAATGGTAGCACCCGATATGCCATCCACTTTATGGTAGTTTGCCTCTAAACTTTTAATAACAACCTGCTGTTGAGACAGTAAATCATCAACTAATAAACCCACCTTTTGGTTATCTGTTTCTACAACAACAAGCAGCGTTTTATCGAGTGATTCAATGGCATTTTTATGATTAAAAATATCGTAGAGTCTTAATATAGGAATGTATTCGTCTCGAAGCCTCAATACATCAAGGCTTTTACCCACTCGACTCACTTTTGCAATATCAATTTGCAGTGACTCCACAATAGAAATGAGCGGAATAATATAAGTATGCTGAGCCACCTTAACTAATTGCCCATCTAAAATAGCGAGAGTAAGGGGTAATCTAATAGTAAACGTAGAACCAACACCGGGCGCTGAGGTTACTTCCACTGAGCCATTTAATGATTGGATATTTCGCTTAACAACATCCATCCCAACTCCACGTCCAGATAAGTCACTTACCTCATCCATTGTCGAAAAGCCCGGCATAAAAATAAGCTCATTTATTTCATCGTCACTGAGATGGTTATCAGCTGAGATTAATTCGTTAGCGATGGCTTTTTCTTTTATTTTTTTTGTATTTAACCCTTGTCCATCATCCATTATTTCAATAACGATGTTTCCACCCTGATGAAATGCATTTAAGGTTACTGTGCCAACGGGATCTTTACCTGCCGCCAGTCTTTGCTCAACAGTCTCTAACCCATGATCAAGTGAGTTCCTTACTAAATGCACCATAGGGTCAGATATTTTTTCCATTACTGTTTTATCAAGCTCGGTTTGCTCTCCGATCAGCTTTAGCTCAACCTGCTTATTTAGCTTTTGCGCTATATCTCGCACTAATCGAGGAAAACGACTAAATACAAAATTAATTGGGAGCATACGAATACGCATCACATTTTCTTGTAAATCACGCGTATTATGTGCAAGTTGTGCTAAGCCTTCTTGTAGTAAAGTGATTGTGGCTGGTGTGATTTCTTGTTCGCTGAGTTGATTTAGCATGGCTTGTGTAATAACAAGTTCACCTACCATATTTATTAACGAATCAACTTTATCAATGCCAACGCGAATGGAGGTAGACTCTGGTGTACTTGCAGGTTTTTTATCTTTATTAGCAACGGGTTGCTGTGGCTTACTTGGTAACTCAGCTACTTTTATTGAATCGGGTTCTTCAAGCTCAACAGCTTTAGGTATCTCATCTTGATTAGGTGGAATTGGCTCATCATTGCCAAATAAGCCGCCACATAATTCAACTTTTATATCGGCATCGTCTTCAACCCATTCAAACACTTCTTTTATGGCTTTTTCATCATGGCTAGTGCTTAAAAAAAAGCGCCAATGTAAAAAGCATTCATCACTGCTCAAATCTGTGATTTCTGGAACTTCATCGTAAAATACTGTGGTTTCTAACTCACCTAGCTCTTCAAGCTCACTGATCATATACAGTGGCTCGTTTCCTGTTTTAAATAAATGATGATGAGGTTTAAAGTCTATTTGATAGGTATTACTACTTGTTTGCTCTTCACAGCTTTGAGGTTTATTCTCATGTGTTTCATTTTTCATTCCAAGTACATGTTCAAATTGTACTTTTAACAAATCTGCTTCGGTTAAATCTGGCTCTTGTTCACCTTGAAGTGCAGCAAGTAAAGCGCGTAAGCAATCCACAGCTTTGAGTAATAAATTAACATGCTCGGTACTAAGCTCTCGTTCACCTTGGCGAATTTGATCGAGTAATGTTTCAAGTACATGAGTAAAGTCAGCAACGGAGCTAAAACCAAATGTCCCACTGCCTCCTTTTATTGAGTGAGCAGCTCTAAAAATAGTGTTGATAGTTTCTAAATCTTCCTCACCTGGCACTAAGTTTAATAGCTCAGCCTCCATGGTATCTAGGCCTTCAAAACTCTCTTCAAAGAAAACTTCAAAAAATTGACTTAAATCTATACTCACACTGCGCTCCTTAGCGAATAACTTTTTTAATTACCGCTAGTAGCTGATCGGGATTAAATGGTTTAACAATCCAGCCTGTTGCCCCAGCAGCTTTACCTTCTACTTTTTTTTCTAATCCCGACTCAGTTGTAAGCATCAGTAATGGTGTAAATTTATAACTAGGCAAAGTACGCAGCTCTCGTATTAATGTAATTCCATCCATTATTGGCATGTTTACATCTGAGATCACGGCATCAAAGTCTTGCTGCTTGGCAATAGCGAGAGCTTCACTGCCATCTTTAGCTTCGGTTACATCAAACCCTGCGGTTTTTAATGTAAAGCTCACCATTTGACGCATCGATGCTGAGTCATCAACCGCTAAAATTCTTTTCATATATACCCCTAACTTTTACTTTCGGTTGTTAAGTATTGGCTTAAGCCAAGTTTATTGATTGTATGTGTTAAGGCCTTGCTACTGCCTACCCAAATGATTTTGTGCTGTATGGTAAGTAGGTGTTTTTGTAAGGCGCATAAAAGTTGAATTGAGGCAGTATCAGCAGAAATCACATCGTTAATATCAAGACAGATATCATCGTTGCTATTGAGTTCGTGCAGTAAATCTTGATGTAGTGTTTCAACTTGCGTAATAGCAAGTTCGCTCGGAAGTTTTAGCATTTAGTAGGTGCATTCCCTGTCAATTCAATTCATAACAAAAGCTTAGCCCTAGTTATTAAAATTGCCATAAAATGCTTAATTAAATTTAAATCGTCGTTAAAAAACAAAAAAAGGAGCCTAAAGCTCCTTTCAAATTGGTAAAAAGTAAAAGCTAGTCTTTGTAGTAATCGGCTATTTTTTTAAACTCTTTCGTTAAAGTCGTCGCATTAATTAATGGCACACTACCTTGTTTAAATTCTGGTTTAAAAATAGCTCTAACCGCTCCATTTTGATCAACCATAGCGACCGAAGCACTATGATCAACTGCATATTCTGATTCACTACTATCGCTAATCGCGTAAATTAAACCAAGCTCTCTAACAACAGGAAAAAGGTGTTTATGCTCCCCTGATACAGCTAAAAAGTCAGGATTAAAGTAATCTATATATTGCTTTCGTTTAGCTGGTGTATCGCGTTTTGGATCAACCGATAAAAACCAAATTTGCAGCGGATAATCTGCTTGTAAGTTTTTATAAACAGCATTTAACTTAGCAAGTGTTAATGGACAAATATCTGGACAGCTTGTGTAGCCTAAAAATACTAAATTCCACTGTCCTAAAAATTGTTGCTTAGTCACTAATTCGCCGCGCTGATCGTTTAGCGTAAAATCAGACAGTGGCTTTGCATTTTCGTAAACTAATGCATCTACATCTGGTGGACTATTTTCATTTGAACATGCTGATAAAAACAAAACAAAAACAACAATTAATCCAAGCCATAACTGCTTCATAAAGGGAGCCATTTATCTATAAATAAGATTACAAAGAGTACCATTAAATGAATAATCGAAAAACGAAATAAGTCCATTGCAGTCTCATCATTTCCAGCAATTTTTAATTTGGCGGCTTTATATATAAACACTGCATTTAATACACACGCACCTATTAAATATATTAATCCAGACATACCAATTAAATAAGGTAATACGCAAACTACAGCGAGTAAAACAGAGTAGGCAACGACGCACGTTTTACAAAAGTCGATTCCATGGGTTACTGGTAACATAGGGATTTTAGCGCGTTCGTAATCACTTTTTCGTGCTATAGCCAGCGCCCAAAAGTGTGGCGGAGTCCAGGTAAATATTATCATTACAAGTAACCAAGGGGCTGCTGCCATTTGGTTTGTTTCTGACACCCAACCTAATAATGGAGGCATTGCGCCAGCCAACCCACCTATAACAATATTTTGCGGTGTAGCACGCTTTAAAAATGATGTATAAACAAATGCATAACCTACCAATGCAAATAACGTTAATATAGCGGTTAAGGTATTAGCCCACACCATTAGCATAATAAAACCCGCAACCCCAATAACAGCTGCAAAACTAAGCGCATGTATTTTACTTAAACGCCCTTTAGCCACAGGACGATGACGAGTCCTTGCCATTTTTGAGTCTATCTCACTATCAACCACATGATTAATAACCGCTGCAGCAGCAGAAAGTAGCCCTATACCTAACAAGCTAATAAACTGTACAGCCATACCTCGCCCTACATCAGGAGCCAGCGCTAAACCAACCCAAGCTGTTAGTACCAGCATGGCTACCACTTTAAATTTACTAATTGCTAAGTAGTCTTGCAGCAAATTATGAGTACGCGAAATTAGCGATTGAGTATTAACGGGTAGCAGTATTTTTTTATCAATTATAAGTGCCATTATATTTCCCCTTTATGTGCGTGATTTTAGGTAATAACACAACCTAACCATGCTTAATAATAGTATGGCAGCCATCAAGTTATGCGCCAATGCAACTCCCAACGGAATATGCCAATGTACTAAAATAAGCCCTAAGCTAATTTGGCAAAGCAGAACAAGTAATACACTCACCACGCAATTTTTAATTTTTTTAGAGTACGCTTGGCTGTATATTTTCCACATAATTAGCGCCAGAACGATGCAAGTAACCAGTGCCCAAATGCGGTGTAATAAATGAATAGACATACGCGCTTGCTGCGATAACACACCAAACTCATAATTACTGTGCTCAAGTGGTAATTGAAATACGCTACTCAATGAAAACGGTTGTGCATAATTACACAATGGCAAACCACTACAATGAGGAGCGGCGTAATTTGCAGCCAGCCAACCACCAAGTGCAATTTGGATAATTAATACACTGAGCGCTACTAAACTTAAACCAAAATAGCGTTTTGCGCCGCTATCGCCACCCATAATAGGTTTTGCGGTTAGCCGTAAATATAAAAGCGTTATAAGTGACAAAATACTAAAGCCACCTAATAAGTGGCCCATTACAATAAGCGGCTGAAGGTTCATGGTTACTGTCCACATACCAAGGGCAGCCTGAAATACCACGAGTAGAAGTAAAGCCAAAGGCAATTTAACTGGCGTAGTTGGATATTGGCGTTTTAAAAAAGCCAACACAAATAAACCTAAAATAAGTAAGCCTAAAGCACCTGCAAAGTAGCGATGAATCATTTCTTTCCACGCTTTTGCGGTTTCGAACATCATATCGGGGTAGCTTTGAGTTGCTAAGGCTATGTCAGCCTCATGCTTAGGTACCGTTAAAAAGCCATAACAACCAGGCCAATCGGGGCACCCTAATCCTGCATCACTTAAGCGGGTGTACGCACCTAAAGCAACTACAATCAAAGCGAGTAATCCTGTTATTAATACTAAGTTTTTATAATTTTTATACATCAGATACTCCAACTTAAGCTCAACTTAATTAGCTAGAACGAGAATAGTTAAGTAATTTTTTTAGATCTTTTAATAACCCTTTTTGTACTAAACGGTTTTCTTGTGGCTCGACCTTAAAAGGATATTCAAGTACCACTAACCCCATATGATCAATTAAATATAAACTTGCAGGATTTAAACTCTGTTGCTCGGTAATAATTTTCCATGGTAGATTTTTATTGTCGGGGCTTCCCATTACAGCCATATCAACCTTGCCTTGGTTTTTACCAAGTGCCACATATAAGTTATTAAGTGCATTGAGCTGTTCGCTGCATGGGGTGTTACATTCGTTTGAATAATTAAGTGCGATAGTCCATTGTTTGGGATTATTTTGCGGCCAATTTTTAAGTTTTATTTCTTGGCTTAAAAACTCGCCATTATTAGTAATTGCAGTAGGCAACCAATCAAACTTTAATGCGCCATATGCCAAAATTAATGGGATAGCGCAGCAACCCACAAACAACAAAAGGGGATTATTTTTCATTGTGTGTCCTTTTTTTACTCGCAAAAATAGCCACAACAGCACATGCAATAGCAATTAAAAACCATTGCACAGCGTAGGCATTATGCTTTTGAGGGCTCATAACAACGGCCTCATAATGAGGTGTTGCAATCTCATCACCAGTACCTTGTCTGTAAGCCATAAAATTAATTAATGATTGCTGGCTTTGGGTGCTCAGCATATTCAAGTCGATAGATTGGATTCTTGTAGGTAAGTCGTTATTTGTCGTTTTATCTTCAAGCGTGAAGCTACTTAAGTTATTTTCTTTTATTTGCGCTTTAAGAATAAAAACACCTCTAGGCAGAGTAACCTTTGGCAGTGCATCTCTAGATATAGGCGCTTTTACCCATCCTAAATTAACTAAAATCACTTTTTCTTCGCTATCTGGCTTTAGTAAAGCAAGTAGGTCGTACCCTACTTGTCCGTTATAAACTTGATTATCTAAAAGCCAATATTGGTTTTGTACAAACCGCCCTTTTAACTCAACCAATACACCAGTTTTGTTCCAGCTATCAGGCAGGTTAAGTAATTGAGACCAGCTCATCACACCACGAGTCTGTTGCTTAGCAATAGCGGTTAGTTGTTGCTGCTTTTGCTCACCTCGCTCCAACTGCCAAAACCCTAATCGCACACACACAAGTACAACAACCACAACCATACAAAGTGTGATTAGTGAGCTAAGCTTTTGTTTGTGCCATAAAACTAACTGCATAAAGGGTCAACTCAGTGATTATTAAAATTATTATCGTACTGTTGTTAATATTTATACTTTTTAACTTATTTAGAGCATTGTTTATTATGGTGTCAGGGAAAACAGGGGGACGACCTATGTCTCACTTTTTAGGTCGTCGCGTATTGTTTTCGGTCGTTGTTTTAGTTGTTGTTATTGCAGCGCTTAAACTTGGTTTTATTAAAGCAAATAATTCGCCAATAAACGCTACAGCACATATACAAATACAAACAAACACAGCCACACCACATCAACAAAGTGCCAATACCAAGCAGCTGCTTGAAAAGCAAAGTGCTTATCTTTAGTAAAGTGCCCTTTTAATATCCGTAAAAATATTACAAATAAAAGTACGGTTCCTAGCGTTACATGCATGCCATGAAAACCAGTCAATAAAAAAAACGTATTACCGTAAATGCCCGCATCTAGCGTTAGATTAAGGTCATTATATGCATGCATGTACTCCTCAACTTGTAGCCCTAAAAAGCAAACGCCCAATAAAATAGTAGCGCCTAAAAAAACCTTAAGTGGAGTGCGTTTATTGTTTTCCATCGCTACGTGGGCAAAATGTAAAGTAACTGAGGAGGTAAGCAGTATTAAGGTATTTATAAGTGGTAAGCCTTGCCAGCCCATAGCTTGAGTAGTTTCGCCAGCAGGTGTTGAAACTAGCGGCCAAACGGCTTCAAAAGTAGGCCATAATACCTCGTTAGTCATTGCATTATTGCCTGCACCTCCAAGCCAAGGTACCGACAATACGCGTGCATAAAAAAGCGCACCAAAAAAGGCCATAAAAAACATAACTTCAGAAAAAATAAACCAGCTCATACCTTGTCTAAAAGAGCGATCCATTTGTGCTGAGTACAAACCTTGGTCCGACTCACTAATTACATTTTTAAACCAGCTAAACAACATATACACAAGTACAGCAATACCGGCATAAAGCAGATAAACCCCGCTACCACTTTCTTTACCTACACTCATAACTGTTAAGCCTGCCCCTACTGCAATAAAAAACAATGCAACAGCACCTACAATAGGCCACGGACTTTGCTCAGGTACGTAATAATGCTCATATTCTTGATTCATTTTATTTACTCCTAGTTTCACGCTAGTTTAAAAAGCTAGTTATTACTTGCCACCAGCTGTTCACTAATATCAAATACGGTATAAGATAAAGTTAATTCTTCAATGTCGCTTGGCAATGCGGTATCAACATAAAAAAGTAATTTAAATTCAAGTTCTTCCCCTGCTTTTAGAGGTTGCTGATCAAAGCAAAAACAAGCTATTTTATGTAAATACTTTGCCGCTTTACCTGGTGAGACTGATGGTACAGCCTGCATTACTTTATCCAGATTGCTGTTATTTTTAGCGCTAAACATTACCTCACGCATTGCACCGGGTTTTACCACTACACTGTATTCTTTTGATTTAACTTCAAACGGTGCACCACTTTGTGCGTGAGTAGTAAAGCTAACGCCGACTTCTCGGTTTTGTACTATTTGTGTACTTTGCTCTGCTTGCTCAAGCGAAGGCTTTCCATTAAGCCCTGTTACATCACAAAACACGTCATACAAAGGTACTAAAGCAAAGGCAAAGGCAAACATGCCTATGCAAATAAGTACCAAACGTTTGAGTAGCGGTGCGTGTGTCATTACTTAATTACCGGCGGCGTAGAAAAAGTATGATATGGCGCTGGAGAGTCAACTTCCCACTCAAGCCCTTCTGCTCCTTCCCATACTTTTGCAGGCACTTTATCACCGCCACGCGCGCATTTAATTACCACAGCTACAAACAACAATTGCGATAAACCAAAGGCAAACCCACCAATACTTATGATTGCGTTAAAGTCGGCAAATTGAAGAGCGTAATCGGGAATTCGACGCGGCATACCAGCAAGCCCTACAAAATGCATAGGAAAAAACAGTACGTTCACGCTCACCAGTGATAGCCAAAAATGCCATTTAGCCAATGTGATATTAAACATATTGCCCGTCCACTTGGGCAGCCAGTAATAGGCCCCCGCCATTATCGAAAATACAGCCCCTGTTACTAATACATAATGAAAGTGCGCCACTACAAAATAAGTATCGTGATATTGAAAGTCAGCAGGTGTAATTGCCAGCATCAATCCCGAAAAACCACCCAAGGTAAACAGCACAATAAACGCAATACTAAAAAGCATTGGCACTTCAAAAGTTATTGAGCCTTTCCACATTGTGGCAACCCAATTAAATACTTTTACTCCTGTAGGTACCGATATAAGCATGGTCGCGTACATAAAAAACAACTCGCCAGCGACCGGCATCCCAGTGGTAAACATATGATGCGCCCAAACAATAAAGCTAAGTAGCGCAATTGAGGATGTGGCGTAGACCATTGATGCATAACCAAAAAGTTTTTTACGAGAAAAGGTAGGCACTATGGTCGATATAATGCCAAAGGCAGGAAGAATCATTATGTATACTTCAGGGTGACCAAAAAACCAAAAAATGTGTTGGAACATCACCGGGTCGCCACCGCCTGCGGCATCAAAAAAGCTGGTCGCAAAATACTTATCGGTAAGTACCATAGTGACAGCCCCTGCAAGCACTGGCATTACGGCTATTAATAAAAAGGCAGTAATTAACCACGTCCATACAAATAAGGGCAACTTCATCCATGTCATGCCGGGGGCACGTAAGTTCACTATGGTTACAATCACATTGATTGCGCCCATTATCGAGCTAATTCCCATAATATGTACGGCAAATACAAACAATGCAGTATTATCATTACTGTATGTTGTGGACAGTGGTGCATAAAAAGTCCAACCAAATGCAGGACCCCCACCAGGCATAAATAACGATGCCAATAGGATTAAAAACGCAAACGGTAAAATCCAAAAGCTCCAGTTATTCATTCTTGGCAATGCCATATCTGGCGCGCCAATCATGAGTGGTATCATCCAGTTAGCAAGGCCTGTAAAGGCCGGCATAACCGCACCAAACACCATAATTAAACCATGCACTGTGGTCATTTGATTAAAAAAGTGAGGATCGACCAACTGTAAACCTGGTTGAAATAATTCAGCCCTGATCACCATAGCCATTGCGCCACCAATTAAGAACATGGTCAGCGAAAAAATTAAATATAAACTACCTATATCTTTATGATTAGTTGTGTAAAGCCAGCGTTTAAAACCTTTAGCTGGGTGATGAGCATGATGAGCTTCATTGGCGTTAGGTTGTTCTACTATGCTACTCATTAGTTCGCCTCCACTTTGGCATCAAGTGCTGTCTGTATTTGACTCGGTTGAATAACATCACCCGTATCATTACCCCACGCATTACGTTTATAAGTAATAACCGCAGCTAATTGCTTTATAGATAACTGCTTGGCAAAAGCTTGCATTGCCGTACCGGGTCGTCCATGGATAACTACATCAATGTGATCTTTTATATCGCCAAGCACTATCGGGCTGCCTTTAAGTGCAGGAAATACGCCCGGTAACCCCATGCCAGTAGGTTGATGACATGCAGCACAATTAGCCATATATACTTGTTCGCCTAAAGTCATTAACTCTTCTTTTGGGAGGGTTTTATCAAGTAATGCGGCATCTGCTAATGCTGCTTTTTGTTTAGCCTGCTTTGCATCTGCAAGCCATGTTTTAAAATCAGCTTCAGATTTAGCGACCACCACAACGGGCATAAAGCCATGGTCTTTACCACACAACTCAGCACATTGGCCTCGGTAAGTACCTTCTTCGTTTATGTTCGTCCATGTTTCATTTATAAAGCCGGGGTTCGCATCTTTTTTAACTGCAAAATCAGGTACCCACCAAGAGTGAATAACATCATCAGAAGTCATTAAAAATCGTACTTTTTGATTTATTGGCAGTACAAGAGGCTTATCAACCTCAAGTAAGTAGTTAGGGTTTTTATCTGCAAGATTCGCTATTTCATCTTGCGGGGTAGATAAAATAGAGTAGAACTCTACATCTTCGCCCATATATTCATAATGCCATTTCCATTGCGAACCCGTAATTTTAATAGTGAGATCAGCTTTGCTGGCATCTTCCATTGCAATAAGGGTTTTAGTGGCTGGTACTGCCATAGCAATTAAAATAACAAACGGAATTGCAGTCCAAAGTATTTCTACTTTAGTGCTTTCGTGAAATTGGGCAGGTACAGCCCCTTTAGATTTACGGTGATGAATAAGTGCCCAAAACATAATTGCGAACACTATCACCCCAATCACACAACATATTATAAATATGGTCATGTGCAGCTGATATACATTATTGCTTATATCGGTTACGCCTTTGCGCATATTGTATTGGCTGTTAGCCAAAACTGGGTGCGAAAAAACACATAATATAAGCCACAAGGTAGAGGTCAGTTTACCCATGTGACGGCTCCTTTGATGCTATTGCGAATGCAAAGCGAAGAGGCATACGGCTTAAACGCCAATTCGTTATTTTTATTTTTTTAGCCAATCTCATTTAATATTGATTGGTTTTGCTGCGCCAACAACGGGTTTGTGTATATTGTGTGTTCTCAAAACTAAAAAGCTGTGAGTTATTATTAGCTCAGCACATTAACAATTAGCTAAAAAACGAACAACAAGCAAGTTTTAGTATAAAAAACAATCAGGTGATATTGAATAATTAATAAAAAATCGGTAATCAACTGGACGACAGGAAGTTCAAAATATGAGCAAAACAAAGGGGTTTAACGCATTCGGAGGGGGAAAATATAAGTGCAAAAAAGTTTACAGCTTAAATAGTCAGTGGGCTGTTTACGCCCTATTTTTAGTACAAATTTTAAAACAAAAATGCGTACTAATTAGTACGCATTTATAAAACTGCTTGTTTAAAAGCTATTTTTAAAGTCACATCCAATCAGCGTTTCTTATAACGCCAACGGCTAAGCCTTCAATATTAAAAGACTCATTCTCAAGATCTACTTCAATAGAGTCAAAATCGTCGTTTTCAGCATGAAGTAATACTTTACGACCCGCTTTCTCAAGACGTTTTACAGTTACGTCTTCGTCTAGGCGGGCAACAACAACTTGTCCGTTTTCAGCGGTTTGAGTACGATGTACAGCAAGTAAATCACCATCCATAATACCAATATCTTTCATGCTCATACCGTTAACGCGTAGTAAAAAATCTGCAGCTGGTTTAAACATTAATGGATCGATTTTGCAGTGACTTTCAACGTGCTCTTGCGCCAAAATAGGTGAACCAGCAGCAACACGCCCTATAAGCGGTAAACCTAATTGTTCTGGCTCTTCTTCTTCAATTAATTGAATACCACGGCTTGCACCTGGTTTCATTTTAATTGCGCCTTTTTTAGCAAGTGCTTTTAAATGTTCTTCAGCAGCATTGGCACTTTTAAAACCTAATGTTTGCGCTATTTCAGCACGTGTAGGGGGCATACCAGTGTCTTTAATAAAAACTTTAATTAGTTCGAGTATTTGAGCTTGGCGGTTCGTTAATGGTCGCATACAACTGGTTTTCCATACAGTACATTTAACTGTGAGTATATACAGTTAAATAAAAATCGCAAATTTAAATTAAGCCTTAAAATAGCTAAAGTAATTTCACTTGTGTACATTTCAAGGATATAACTAAAGCTAAGTTTATAAATGATTAAAAATGCAAAGGAGACATTATGAGTATTTGGTACCAGCCCATCACCTTAGAGCTGTGCAAGCAGTTAGAGCAAGGCGTTAATGGCCAAGGAACATTAATGAAAACTATGGGTATAGAAGTCACAGAAATTGGCGATGATTATTTGGTTGCCACAATGCCGGCAATTCCTGAGCATCATAACCCAATGGGCATGGTTCACGGCGGTGCTAACGTTGTACTTGCCGAAACAGTTGCCAGCTATGCCGCTAACTTTGTTGTCGATTTTACTAAATTTTACTGTGTAGGGCAGGAAATTAGCGCAAGTCATTTAAAAGCATCTCGCAACGGCACTTTAACAGCAACGGCTAGAGCATTTCATATTGGCAAACGTAGTTCAGTGTGGGAAATAAAAATTACAAATAGCCGCAATGAGCTGTGCTGCGTATCAAAAATGACCGCAGCAGTCGTAGAGCGAAGATAGTTACTTTTCGATTGGGTAAATGGTAATTTCCATACCCGCACCAATCGCAGATATACGCAATAATGTATCTGCATCTAAGGCTTGATTAAAGCACTTAGGAGAAGTCCCTGATTCAAAACCAATATCAAACGTTCTACGTGAACAGCTTAACCATTGCTTTAGCGCGTTACGCGAACACGATTCAATAAGCTCACATATATGGTTTATGGCTTTATCAGGTGTGCTCACCTCACCTGTAGCTTCAATACGCGCTAATTGACGGTATTCGTCTTTGTCATAATGTAAAATCGTCGCGACTTTTTTCAAGTCTGCCACTAGCAAACTAATATCTTGCTTTGATTCAAGCTCAAGATCTACATTTAAAAATTGAATTTCCGACATCGTTTCGTATTTATCCTCTAATAATTTCATTGCAAACTTTAACGCAGTTTTACCGTTATACCAAATCAACTATGCTCTATTAACCACTTTATATGGATATTTCGCAGCTTTTAAGTATTTTTTAGCATTTAAAGCTAGCTGGATATCAAACATCCAGCTCAATTAAACAGATAAGTCATGTTAGGGATTTAAGTGTAATCTTTTTTATTTTTAAATGATTACAGTAAGCTATAGTTTAAACTGCGACAAAATGTCGCAGTAACTTATCCCATTAATGTAATAAACTAGCCTCTAAAAATAATAAGACTAAAACATGAATAAAAAAATATTTAAACATGCTCGCAAGTTACATAAATGGTTAGGTTATTTATTAGCACTACAAATTTTAGCATGGTTACTAGGTGGTTTAATTATGAGTGCAATCCCTCTTGATAAAGTTCATGGGGAGCATCTTGCAACACGTACTCTTAATAACCCATTTACGCAGGCTGATTATGTTGCCTCCCTTGACGATATTGCCTCTCAGGTGGCTAATCCAACACAAATAATTTTTGAGAACTTTTTAACCACACCTATAATTACAGTAATAAATAAAGATGAACAGCAAAGCTTTAACGGTATAACAGGCCGGCCCTTTGAGCCGCCAACTAAAATACAAATTACCGCAAATGCTAAAGCACACTTACTTATTGATGCTCAAGTGACAAGCGCTGTACTGCTAAAGCAAGGTACGCGAGAAGTTGGATATAAAACCAATGTTTGGCAGGTCCAATTTGACGACACTTTTAACACAACACTGTACTTGTCAGAAAATAACGGCAGAGTTGTCACCGTTCGCAGCACACTATGGCGAATTTTCGACTTTTTTTGGATGTTACATATTATGGATTACGATGAGCGAGAGGATTTTAATAATCCGCTGCTTATTAGTTTTGCAGCAACTAGCGTACTTTTTTGTTTAAGTGGAATATTACTACTTATACAAAATATACGACTAAAACGATTTATCCGAATTAAAAATAAGAATAAATCAAAGTAGTCATATTGGTTTTTGAGAGCTAGCGCCCACTTATCAAAGAGTAAATAAGCCTAGGGCTTATTTTATTCCAAGTGCTTAAATCGACTCAAATGTCGCTTTAACATTTCGTTTTCGAAAATCAACTCATCACGCTCATCCAGCAATTGTAAAACTAAAGCTATTGCCGACCAATCTAACGAAAAGTCATGTTGGATACGGGCCGCTTTTTTAACTAAGGTCACTGCAGATACCGTAAATTGCCACTGCGTAACATGATCCCCCTCAATTGGAACCGCAATATTATGCTCAACTAGCTCATATAAAATTGCTTCGCTAATATCACTACTCAAACATAGCTCTTTACTAGTAAGTAAATCGTCCTTTTGTGTCACGATAATTTGCATTATGGCTTGCTCCAGTTATTACGGGGATTAAAGTGAGCTTTTTCGGCTAATTCTTCCCAAAGTTTTTTACTGGTATCATCAACAGATGTTGGATTAACAATTTTAAGCACAGCAAATAAGTCACCTTTAGCTTTTTTACTCATTAATCCCTTACCTTTAATACGCAAGCGTTGACCAGACTGACTATTAGAAGGAATAGTTAATTGGATATTACCTGTCAACGTAGGTAAATTTAGCTTTGTACCAAGAGCCGCTTCCCATGGTGCAAGAGGGACAACTATATTTAGGTTATGACCCTCAACATCAAATAATGGGTGAGGCACTAAACTAATTTGTAAATACAAGTCGCCATTTTGCCCATTCGCTGACCCTAATCCGCCTTGCCCTTTTAGTCGAATTCGTTCGCCATTTACTGAGCCTGCAGGAATTTTCACTTTAAGTGATTTTTTAATTTCAGTGACACGGCCACTGCTGTCTCGCTGCGGTAACATAAACTCAACAGGCTTCACGGTATCAACTAAAGTCTCTTCAAGAAAAATTGGGAACTCTATTTCCACATCTTGTCCTTTTTGCGCGCGAGCGGCGTTACTTCTGCTCTGCCCGGAACGATCGAATCCACCAGCTCCGCCAAACATTGAATTAATAAAGTCAGAAAACTCTTGGTCGGTTTGAGGATCGCTTTGCTGATAATTACTTTGCGAAGAGGCATTGTTACCACCATAATGGCCTTGCTGTTGACGAGCACGATTTTGTTGGTGACGACGTAACTCGTCGTATTTTACACGTTCTTCTTTGTTATGGATGACTTCGTAAGCTTCTGCTATTTCTTTAAACTTATCTTCTGCTTGAGGCTCTTTGCTTACATCTGGGTGATATTTTCTGGCTAACTTTTTATAAGCTACTTTAACCGCTTTATCATCTGCATCAGGCGATATTCCAAGCACTGCATAATAATCAACAAATTTCATTTGCAATCCAAATCCTCATATTGAGTAAGCTTTAAGCATACTCCTTAACGGGTAACCTTGTGTGGTTAAAATACGATAAATAGTGAGAAATAAATGAATAGTGAAAATAACTTTGAGTAAAAAATTAATCAGGCACTTTTTATTAATATAAGCGTAGGCCTTAAGTTAACTTTATCTTTTATCTTCAAGGCTTTAAACTGCCTATTCCTGTAGTTCACATTTGTGATGGATATGACTCGATTTATTCTGGCCTTATTGGCTTGTTGTGTGTGCGTTTCGGTATCAGCCGAACAATTTACCCGTTTTTCAACGGCTAAAAGACATTTAATTAAAACCCTACCTGACAACGCCAAAAGCATTTACTGCGGCTGTGATATTAAAAAAGAAGGCAAAAAACTCATTCCTGATCCTTCTAACTGTGGTTACATTCCTCGAAATACACTTACCCGCTCAGGCAAAGTAAATGTGCGAGCACTACGCATTGAGTGGGAACATATTGTTCCGGCGTGGGAATTTGGTCATCAGCTACAATGTTGGCAAGATGGCGGACGTAAAAACTGCCGTAAAGTAAGTGCTAAATTTAGAAAAATGGAAGCTGATATAAATAACTTAGCGCCAGCTATTGGCGAAATTAATGCCGATCGCTCTAATTATCGTTTTGGCATGCTTAGCGAAAACGCCACACAGTATGGTCGCTGCGAAGTAAAAGTAAACTTTAAGCAACGTGTAGTTGAACCGCCTGTCTATGCACGTAAACGTATAGCTGACACCTACGCTTACATGCAAAAAACATACGGTTTAAAAATCTCTGATAAACAGCAAAAGTTATTTAATGCATGGCAAAAGCAAGCATTCGCAGATACAAGTAGTGCGAGCAAGCTCTAAGCTTTAACACTCATTTACATAAATCAAAGTTATAAATGTTGAATAAACGAGCGAGTGTTGTAATATTTTAAACAACTTATTTACAAAAAAGCCCTTACCTATGTTTAAAAATAATAAAACCTCGCTTGCCATTTTCACTGCATTTGCGGGCTTTGCTTTGACCGGTTGTGGCGGCGGCGGTAGCGGTATCGACTCAGCCCCTGTAGTTACAACACCTGTTAGTAGCAGTCCAACATGGACTGCGGGTGTATTTGAACCCTCTAACGATTTAAAAAACTTTTGCGAAACCCCGCGTACGGGTAATGATCCCTTTAATAACAACGAGCCTTACCCAGATCAAGCAGGTTCTGCCCTTTACGAAAAACTCTGGCTTCGCTCTTGGAGCGACGAAACCTACCTTTGGTATGATGAGATTGCCGATAACGATCCTGAAAGCTTTGCCACAGTAGCAGATTATTTTGCCCAATTAAAAACAGAGCAGCTTACCGACTCAGGTGCAAAAAAAGATAACTTTCATTTTTCAGAACCTACTGAAGATTACTTTCAAGAAGCGCAATCGGGCGTTACTTCTGGTTACGGTATAAATTGGGCGTTTATTGGCGATACAGCCGACCGTATTTTACGCGTCGCTTATCTTGAAGATGATTCACCTGCAAGCCAAATAGGCTTTCAACGTGGTGATACTGTACTTTCAGTTGACGGTGTTAGCATTAATACCAATACACAGTCGGGTGTAGATACGCTTAACGAAGGCTTATTTAGCCCAACTAACGGCGACTCACATACTATTGTTGTACGCAGTAACGATGGCGCCGAAAAAACATTTAATGTAACCGCCGGCAATATTGAACAAACACCGGTTCAAAATGTTAAAACGATTACAACCGTAAATGGTTTAAGCGTGGGTTACATGCAATTTAATAGCCATATAAGCATTGCCCAAGAAGGGCTTATTGATGCGGTAAATAAGTTTAAAACCGATGGTATTGATGAGCTTGTAATCGACTTTAGATATAACGGTGGTGGTTTATTAGCACTGTCGGCACAATTGGCTTATATGGTTGCCGGTAATGCCAACGTTAACAACCGCTTTTATTATCAAACTCAACAAAACGATAAACAACCCGTTGATTCACCTTTTCCATTTATTGATGAAGAAATAGATTACTCTACTTTTTTTAGCACAGGTGAAAACCTACCTGATTTAAACCTATCAAAGGTTTATGTATTAAGCACATCAGGCACCTGTTCGGCATCAGAAGCTTTTATTAATGGTTTAAAAGGTATAGACGCAGAAGTTATTTTAATTGGCGACACAACCTGCGGTAAGCCCTATGGCTTTACCCCAACTCATAACTGCGCAACAACCTATTACACTATTCAATTTAGTGGCGTAAATAGCAAAGGATTTGGCGAATACGCTGCGGGTTTTACACCAACCCCTACGCCACAATTTGATGCTGATGTTCAAGGTTGTGAAATTGAGGACGACTTTGATCATCAGTTAGGCGACAGTGACGAGGCCGTTTTAGCCACCGCATTATTTCATGTTGAAAATGGCAATTGCCCAATTAGAACGGCTGCTGCAAAAGCAGAGCCAGCTAATTTTTCAAGCTCTCGTGAATCTCTCATTCCTTTAAATATGCCTGAGCAATTTACCCAGCGTAATATGGACTTAACTTGGCCAACACTGAGTGAGGAAAGGTAATGGCTAAATTATTACTCCCATTAGCTACCTTATTCGCTTTGGGAGGATGCCAAAGTGTAAATAGTGAGCCCGCTAAACCCGCTATATTAACGAGCGTTAATCCTAGCGTTATTGCAACACTACAACAGGCAATTCAACAAGCTAAGGGAGGCGCATTAGTAACACTTTCCGATTCCGTATTTACTAAACGTAGCGAACTGCTAATTGATCATGCAATGAGTAAAGGGTCTGATGGCAGAGTAATTATGGGCGCGCATAATATAAAATCTGAAAAGTTTATTTTGCAGCTACGTAATAACCAATGCGAGCTTTACTATCCTAAAAAAGAGCTTACTACAGTACTTGAAGGTGTGACCTGTAAAGAGTTATAAGGCACTTTATTAGCGTTTATAAAAAGGCGCGCAGCACACCGCTGCGCGCCTTTTTCTATTTTAAAGCGTTATTACAAGTCTTGATGCGGACCAAACACTTCATAATGAATCTGCTCGTTTTTAACACCTAACTCAAGTAACTGGTTTTTTATAAATGCCATAAAACCGGCAGGACCACATATATAAAAGTCACCATTACTCAATGGTAGCTGTGCTTGTACTGCGTTTAGGTTCATTAACCCAGTAAAGTCAGCGCCCTCTGTCGCTTGGTTAAACCACGTCATTGTTTGTAAGCGGTTATAAACTGCATTTAACTCATTTAAATATTTTGAAAACGAATGCTGCTGAGTATTTTCGCAGGCATGTAAATACATAATCTCTTGATTAGAGTTGTCACTTAATAACGTTTCAAGCATAGCCAGCATTGGCGTTTGCCCAACACCTGCTGAAATGAGTACCGCTGGACTTGTATTATTACGTAAAAAGAAGTCTCCTGCCGGCGGGTATAGCTCAACAATAGTGCCTTGCTCTAATGAGTGTAAATGATTAGACACCATGCCAGGCTTTGGCTGTAGCTCTTTTTTAACACTAATACGGTAGTTTTTAGCGTTACTTTTTTGTGAAATAGAATACTGGCGAATTTCTTCATATTCAGCGCCCTCTGGCTTAACTTTAATACCTAAATACTGCCCTGGTTTATGTGTAATAACAGCTTCGCCATCAACTGGCGTAAGTGTAAAACTCGTTACTAGTTCTGATTCAGCCTGTTTGTTGGTTATTTCAAATTGGCGAGTTCCCGCCCAACCACCGTGTTTATTTTTACTGTGCTCATACAAAGCAGCTTCTTCGGTTATACAAATATCAGCAAGTACGCCGTAAGCTTCGCGCCAAGCGTATTCAACATCGGGAGTAAATTGCTCAGGAAGAAGCTCTTTAAGCGTACCAATTAAGTGTGCACCTACAATAGGGTAATGCTCAGGTAAAATATTCAAGCTGGTATGCTTATGATTAATACGTGTTAGCGCTTCTTTTAATACGGCTAAATTATCAATATTTTGTGCATACGCAGCCAATGCATTAAAAAGTGCAAATTGCTGACGACCTGTATCTTGATTCGCCATATTAAAAATATTTTTAAGCTCAGGATTATGGCTAAATAAACGCTTATAAAAATGATCGGTAACAACCGTACCCGCCTGCGCTAATAACGGAACTGTGCTTTTTACAATCTCAATGGTTTTATCAGATAACATATGTGTTTCCTATGGATGAACTAACCACGACGCCCATCAACACGACGCCGCGTTAATATAGGTGTGCAGTGAATTAAAAATAATGAAAAAGCCACTAACCACAGCAAAGCACTTATTTGCCAAGCAAGGTGAGGCCCAATAATAAAAGGGAGTAATGAACGAGTAATAGCGGCCACAAGCAAAAACGCAAAAGCAACAGCCATGTAATGGGGAATAGCGAGTGTCCGCCCTGTATGACCATGTGATACACGCGTCATCATTGCTAAAATCATCATACCTATTGTGCCAATAGTGATTAAGTGCAGCGCATCTTTAAATTGTATTGCACTGCTATAAAAGCTAAATGCAACCATCATTAACCCTACGCCTAACGCTAAGTAAGAAAAATGTAAAGACCATAACAACGGCACTCTCAATACCTTGCTATCCCACCAACAACCAGCCCTAAGCAGGTGAAGCGCAGCAACAGTTGCAACAACTAACGCAGGATTAATCGTGTTCAAAAACAACTTGTTGATGAAAAACAGAGTGATAGCCAAAATAGATAAATACATCACCGCTTTATCTATTTTAGGAGTGCGAACTTGTGCGGCTAAACCTAGACCTTTAGCGGTAAAAAATGGTAAAACGCGGCCCGCAACAATGCCAACTAGTAAAGTAATTACCAGTACTGCGGTATCAACCACACCAAGTGCAAGCTGCATGTTTTGTTGTAAAACAAGTATTAAATACAATACATTGAGTCCACAAAGCACAGCTAAAATAGCTAAAAACGGATAGTTACTTTTGCTATTGGCTTTTAATAACATATTAGCCAACGCGGTTATGGCGCCTAACCACCAAATAACTTGTAATGTAAGTGCAGCATATAAATTAAAATGAGCAATATCTGGCAGTACTACAAAAAATGCTAAGCGCGCTGCAAGCCATATAAACGTAAGCCACATAAGAGCTTTGCCACTTATGCTCGGCACGCCTGTCCACGTTTGTGCTGCGGTAAGTAAAAAGCCAACAGCTACAACTCCTGCAAAGCCAAACAGCATTTCGTGCGCGTGCCATAATGTCGCAGGTATCGATAAGTGCCAACTTGCATGGCCTGTTAAAATAAGTAGCCAATACCCCACTGACAAAAATGCCAATAAGCCACCGCCTAAAAAGAAAGGCCTAAAAGCTAGCATCCATAACGGCCATTGAGATACTTGATGAATAGCAACGCGTGCTGGCATTGGCTCAGTTAAGTTTATAGGGCGCATTATCGTACCTCCTGCCCTAAACCATGCTGTGCAACACAGCGCAGTACGTAACTTACTTTTAAAATAGCAGCAATAACAATAGTCCCAATATGAGCTGATACTTGCACCGCCATGGAAAAGTACTCAGCAAACGGGTAGCTAATTAAAATACTTGCCGTAATACACACTAAACTCACAGCCAATGCAGTATTGGCAGCAAATAATACTGTTTCGTATAGTGAACTAAACTGTGTTTGATTATTTAAATTATTCAGCATTAGTGTGTTCATAGCGATCTCTGTAACTAACTACGTTACTTAGCTATTACACATACTGTGCCAAAAAATTTAATTAATTAAATTCAATAAGTTAAATTAAATCACTTTACAGTATGAGTCTTTATGACCTACTATAAATTAACTCATAAGAACACAAACAGGTCATTTTGACGTGAACCAGCAATTCAACCTTACACAAGTTGCTCTAGAGCTTGCTCAAAGTACACTACACGAGCATAGCTTTGATCAATTACTAGCAACGGTTGAGCGGGTTATTCCTAGTGATGCAAGTGCGTTACTAGTGCTTCAGGGCGAACAATTAAAACCCCTGGCAATTAAAGGGTTAATGCCCGACAGTTTAGGCAGACGATTTAAAATAGTAGAACACCCTCGCCTAGAAGCTATTTGCAAAAGCACACTCGCGCTTCAATTTGCGCACGACTGCCCACTACCCGATCCATACGATGGATTGCTATTAGCTAAAACCGGCGACATACCGGTACATGCATGTTTAGGTTTACCTCTTTATGATAAAAACGCGCTACTTGGCGTACTTACGTTTGATAGCCTTAACGCTAATGCATTTAACAGCATAAGCGCTGATACACTCAATACTTTACAAACGCTGTGTAGTGCGCACTTTAAAACGGCCTTAGAACTTGCCCACTACAAACAGCATGCACAGCACTCAAGTGCATTAGTACAAGAACTAAATCGTGAAGCATTAACACGTGACGGCGGTGAAATTATTGGTCAAAGCCCGTTAATGCAAACACTTAAAAACGACATTAAACTCGTTGCAGCATCTAACTTTAGCGTGCTTATATTAGGTGAAACAGGGGTAGGGAAAGAACTTGTTGCGCGTAACATTCACTTAAATTCAGCTCGAAAAGATCAACCGCTTATTCACTTAAATTGTGCCTCACTTCCCGAAAACCTCGCCGAAAGTGAATTTTTTGGTCATTCTAAAGGGGCTTTTACAGGCGCACAAAATTCGCGCCAAGGTAAATTTCAGTTAGCTGATGGCGGCACGTTATTTTTAGATGAAATAGGCGAACTACCCCTTGCCATGCAAAGTAAACTATTACGAGTGCTACAAAGTGGCGAAATACAAACGGTAGGAGAAGACACGCCAAAATACGTAAATGTACGCGTTGTTGCTGCAACCAACAGAAATTTAAAAGAAGAAGTAGCTCAAGGTCGCTTTAGAGCCGATTTATACCATCGCCTCAGTGTCTACCCTATTACTGTGCCACCACTTAGTAAACGCGAGCACGACATAACACTCTTAGCTGGTTATTTTATTGAGCAAACAGCCCGTAAATTAGGGATAAAACAATTAAAACTAAGCCCCGAAGCGCAAGCATTACTTAATCAGTACAGCTGGCCAGGTAACGTGCGCGAGCTTGAACATGTCATTAGCCGAAGTGCGCTAAAAGCGAAACAAAGCCAATGGCAAAATCCAATAATAACAATTACAAGCGAGCACTGTGATTTAACACCTAGTGCACAGCCAAACTCTATTGTTGCAACTCAAAGCACAACCAATACCCTAATCAACCAACCTCTAAAGCAAGCTGTAGAATCTTTGCAATACAATGTAATTACCGAGCAATTAAAGCAGCATAATTACAATTGGTCAGCAGCAGCAAGAGTGCTCGAATTAGATAGAGCTAACTTGGTACGCTTGGCTAAACGCCTAGGAATAGAAGTAAAAAAAACACTATAATCATTTAAAACACAACTAAAATGCTGCTAAAACTATTGATTAGCAGCTAACTTACTAAAATGTGTTTTTAACAACCCAGCAAAAGCTTGTACTTTAGCAGTGCGATGCACTAAGTGATGTGTGACTAACCATACATCGGTAGGCCAGCTTAACTCACTGTGTAATATAGGTACTAAATCAGAATATTGCGCCGCTACGTCATGCTGTAATCCGCCAATGCCTAGCCCTTTAATTATTGCACGAGTCGCTTCTGCGGTTTCAGATACTCGCAGCTTAATTTGCGATGCAGGAATATGTTCATCTGCCCATGCAAAATAAGGCACGCGGGCATTAAAACCCGCCACACCCGATACAAAATTATGTTGTTGTAAATCACTTAATAATTTAGGCATGCCGTATTTATTAATGTAACGTTTATTCGCGTATAAACTCGATGATAACTGCGCTAAATGCTGAGCAATATAATCGCCCTCATCAGGTCTTGGGCCTGCACGCACTGCAATATGTGCTTGTCCGTGATCGAGTCTTAATCTTTTTTGTTCTAAAATAACCTCAAGCTGCACTTGTGGATGTAGCGACTGAAATTGCTCACATACATCACCAAGTACATCCATAAAACCACTTACCGTCGTTAGCAATAAACTCCCTCTAAGGGTGCTATCGGCTGCTGCTATATCGTTATGTAACTGCTCTAAGGAGCTATGGATAGTTTGCGCCGTTGCAAATAACTTGGTGCCAATTTCAGTAACCTTGTAACCACGGGCATGGCGATGAAAAAGGCGTGCATTTAAGTTTTTTTCAAGATTATTAATTCGCCTAAGTACTGTGCTGTGGTGCACATTAAGCTCTTCTGCCGCCGCCGTTAACGTGCCTAATCGTGCTACTTCAAACGCTACTTTAACGTCTTGCCAATCTTCAAATTTTATCGCCATGCTGCTTACCTTATACTTATGTGCATTTACGCACACAAGTGTTGCGTTTATTAGGGTTTTCTACAAGTGAAATTTTGCTACATTAGTCATGTAACTTAAAACATTAAAAGGCCACTACCATGTCAGCACCAAAAATTATCGCCCTAGCTGGAAGCCTTCGCCAAGAAAGCTTTAATCAAAAAATTATTAATGAGGCAGCACGTTTTGCTCTACAAACAGGTGCTGAAGTAGAAGTAATAAAACTAAACGAATTAAACATCCCACTATTTAACGAAGATATTGAAGCGCAAGGTACACCAAGCGATGTACAGCTTTTAAAAGATAAGCTACGTACAGCCGACGGTATTTTACTAGCAAGCCCAGAGTACAACGGCTCTATTACCGCAGCACTAAAAAATGCGATTGATTGGGCATCGCGTACAGAGCAAGGTGCTGTTCCTGCTTTTCGTAATAAAGTGGTTGCTTTGTTTGCAGCATCGCCTGGTGGGCTTGGCGGCTTACGCGGTTTAAATCATGTGCGTGATATATTAAGCGGCATTGGATCGTTAGTACTTGCCGATCAACTTGCAGTACCCGCTGTGCACACATTGTTTAATGAAAATGGGCAAATAAATGAACCTGTAACGGCTGAAAAAGTATCAGCCCTCGCTCATCAGTTAGTAAGCGTTGCAAGTAAGTTAAAATAACTTGCACGCACGCCTACTTACTTTGTCGCTGCTATTTTGGCGGCGATAAAGTCGGTATGCGTTACATATAAAAGCCCTGCTACTTTACGTATAACGTAGTCTTCTTGGGGATCTATTTCTCCATCGGCATACGCTAAGCGCCATAATAACTCTATTATTTCTATTCGCTGCGCCGCGCTACAATGCTCATTAATCTGCTTTGAAAACTGAAAGTAATCTATCGAATCATCTAAGCTACTTGCCGCGTTATTAGTAAGCTCATTAACCTCAATATCTGTTAAATTAAAATACTTTTTTAAGGTTACAGTCAGGGTTCGTTGTTCATCATGTTCAAGCTTGGTATCTGCACGCATAACTTCAATTAATAATGCAGCAACAGCTGTTTTTAAATCGTGCTCTTGCATACTTGGCTGCTGTTCATCGAATACAGCAAAAAGTTGTTTTATTTGTTTGAACATCACACTTTCCCTTTTTGGGTGTTAGACTAATACGTAAAGAAATCGACCTTATTACTCTTATTAATGGGTATAAAGTTCGCAAATTAAAGGATACATTTTATGAAAGGAATAAACACACCACGCTTATTTATAGGCGCTACGCTGGTGGCCCTTTCGAGTGCAAATACTGCACTTGCTGAAAAAGCCGAAACCGAGAAGCTCTACGACTTTGATAACAAAGTACATTACTACCAAACACAAATTGGCGAAGACAATTATAAAATAGAAATCCAGTCAGACGATTACAAACACTTTACCAATCAAAGTGTATTTTTATTGCGCCATGCTGACCGTCTATGCCGCGGCAATACCTTTATGTTGAAAGTACTTGAAGGCGTGCAAGAGTACGAACGTTTTCCAACAAAACCACGCGCTTACCAACCAGATTTAAGTGTTTTACTCCAATGCGAAACTAAAGAAGATACAAGTAAGGGTAAGTAACCTTAGTCTTTATAACCCCAAGGTGCTGATGGTGGAGTAGTCGGTTTAGTTAAATCAAAATCCACCTTAAACTCACGTCCTTGGCGAATTAATCGATAAGTAAATACTTCTGGGTAAATATACATTTGCCATGTATTACCTACAGACTGCGCAAGACCTTGTTTTACAAATAACTCTTTAGAGTATTGGTCTGCTGGAAACGACTGTATCTGCGCAGACCCTGCATCAAGCGTATGGCCACCATACATAGTTGATGCGTCGTCTGTTCCATCTTTATGACGATGATCGTGCTTTAAACTCAAGCCGCTACCCGTTTTAGTTATGATCCACGTACGTGATGCATCGTCTCCTACATGAAACGGTACTTGTAACTCAGTCTCACTACATTTACGTACATGCATAACCAGTTTTTTATCTGTAAATGAGCTTGGGCCTTTCGCGTAATCTACTGCTACTTCACCTTCAAAAGCTTTACCGCAATGCGCTGCAATACTATTAAAAAAGGCATCATGAGTAGGAATAGACACTAGCGGTGCAGGGCGTGCAAAAGCTGTCGATGAAGCAACGATTAAAGTTGCTGCAGTTAATAATTTCATTTGTTTCTCGTTATAGTTATTTTAAAACACCTGTAATAGTACAGTTTTCTTAAGTACTTTATTAGAAGTATCTATATAAAAATGAGAACGGGACAACTAGATAAAATTTTAAGTAATGATTAACGACTAAATATCTCTGCACTCATTAACAATCCTACTTTTATAAATATTAATTGCACACTCCGAGATGTGATTTTAACGTCGGGAGTCGCTACGCTCGAACGACCTACGTGATGGATGTTGGTATGAGTGTGTGTTAACTGCGCACATTTCACTTTTCTGCAGACGTAAAAAAGCCCGACTATTTCTAGTCAGACTCTCTACAATTTGAAGTCGGTGCGCTACGCAATAGGATGTCGTAGTGCCCACAGCGGTGGAGAGCCACAGTGAAATGCTACACTATCATTGTGTCGGGGCGGCCTTCCGTGGGGCTAGCCTTCGAGCTGCTTCGTTTCACTACTGAGTTCGGCATGGGCTTTTTACTAAATCCCAGACAGCAAAAAACCCGTCACATTTCTGTAACGGGTTTCTTTAATTTGAAGCCTGGTAATGTCGTAGTGCCCACAGCGGTAGAAAGTCACAGTGAAATGCTACACTATCTTTGTGTCGCGATATGAGTGTGTGTTTATTGCGCGCATTTTACTTTTCTGCAGACGTAAAAAAGCCCGACTATTTCTAGTCGGGCTCTCTACAATTTGAAGCCTGGTAATGTCCTACTTTCACATAGCAAATGCTACACTATCATCGGCGCTGTTTCGTTTCACTACTGAGTTCGGCATGGAATCAGGTGGGTCCAAAACGCTATTGTCACCAAGCAAATTTGGGCGTTAATCCGTATTTCTACGCACTAACTGAATTTGGAAAATATCTGATAATATTTTTTAAGTCTTTCTAAGTAATTTCTACTTTAGTCATATTAACTTCTGTCTAAACTGTCGCATAAAACGCGTTTGGCGTTGTATGGTTAAGCCTCACGGGTAATTAGTACAAGTTAGCTTAATGGCTCACACCACTTCCACATCTTGCCTATCAACGTTGTAGTCTTCAACGGCCCTTCAGAGACTTTAAAAGTCTAGTGAGAACTCATCTCGAGGCCTGCTTCGCGCTTAGATGCTTTCAGCGCTTATCAGTTCCGAACGTAGCTACCGGGCAATGCCATTGGCATGACAACCCGAACACCAGCGGTTCGTTCACTCCGGTCCTCTCGTACTAGGAGCAACCCCTCTCAATTCTCAAACGCCCACGGCAGATAGGGACCGAACTGTCTCACGACGTTCTAAACCCAGCTCGCGTACCACTTTAAATGGCGAACAGCCATACCCTTGGGACCGACTTCAGCCCCAGGATGTGATGAGCCGACATCGAGGTGCCAAACACCGCCGTCGATATGAACTCTTGGGCGGTATCAGCCTGTTATCCCCGGAGTACCTTTTATCCGTTGAGCGATGGCCCTTCCATTCAGAACCACCGGATCACTATGACCTACTTTCGTACCTGCTCGACGTGTCTGTCTCGCAGTTAAGCTGGCTTCTACCATTACACTAACCGTACGATGTCCGACCGTACTTAGCCAACCTTCGTGCTCCTCCGTTACTCTTTAGGAGGAGACCGCCCCAGTCAAACTACCCACCAGGCACTGTCCGTAA
>NZ_JWIG01000025.1 GCF_000814675.1 Pseudoalteromonas distincta
ATGATTCCGTTAAACACGTTTTCAATAAATCTGCTCAATCAATGTATAAGCAACAGTCATTCGAAACATGGAATGGTTTGAACCTATTAGCTGTTGACGGTGTTGTGTGGCGAACAGCCGACACGCCTGATAATCGTAAAGCCTTCTCTTCAGGTAGCAACCAATACGGTGATACAGCCTTTCCTCAAATACGCATGGTCTGTCATATGGAATTGACCAGCCATCAACTTCTCAGTAGCGAGTTTGATAACTATAAAACCAACGAGATGAAATTAGCTGAGCGTTTAATTGAACGTACACCAGATAATTCACTGACTATGTTTGATAAAGGATATTATTCTTTAGGCCTGTTAAACCGTTGGCATCAAACTGGGGAGATGAGGCACTGGCTGATACCAGCAAGGCCCGACTTACAGTATGAAATCATCTCCAGCGCGGGTAAAAATGACCATATCATTGAATTGAAAACCACAAAGCATGCACAAAAAAACTTTCCCGATGTTCCTGAAACGATTAAAGCGAGATTAATCAGCAAAACAATAAAGGGCAAAAGCTACCGTATATTAACCTCGATGACGGATAGATTGCGTTATCCAGGTAATGAAATTGTTGAATTATATTGTCATCGTTGGGAGATAGAACTTGGGTTTAGAGAAATCAAACAAACCATGCTTGATAGCGCATACCATTTAAGAAGTAAGCGTCCAGACATGGTGCGTCAGGAGCTATGGGCCGTGTTACTCGTCAGTATCTATAATGAGCCCAGGGAACATTCCAATACACTGGCAGCACTTGCTCGATACACTGGTCTTATTTAAGCTTCCAGCTAGACGAGAGGATAGAAGATATCCCCGATGGGTTAAGCCAAAACCATCTAAGTATCCCCATAAAAAGAAAGATGCCAGTCAGCTTAACTGACTGGCATTAGCCAATCGGCTCCTTTTTTACTTAGCGAGAACGCTTATTAGGCTGAATTTTCACCTGTTTTATCATATTCTCTTTTACTTCGAGTACTTCAATAGGGTAGCCCGCAATACGTAGACTAATATTTGCATCGGGAATATCTTCCAAGTATTCAACAATTAAACCACTCAAAGTTTTTGGGCCGTCTAGTGGGAAATCCCAACCCATCTCTTTATTTAAATCGCGTACGTTAGCGCCGCCATCTACAATACAAGAGCCATCAGTTTGAGTTTCTACTTCTTCGCTTGGCGTACGAGTTTGTGTAGTTGTAAAATCGCCAACAACTTCTTCTAAAATATCTTCAAGCGTTACTAAACCTTGAATATCGCCATACTCGTCTACTACTAAGCCAATACGCTCTTTAGACTGCTGAAACTTTAACAGCTGAGTGTTAAGTGATGTTCCCTCTGGGATAAAGTAAATTTCGCGTACAGCACGCAGCAACGATGGTTTATCAAATTGCTCTTTTGTAAGTAGACGAAGTGCATCTCGAGAGTGAATAAAGCCTACTGCGTCATCTATATTGTCGCGATACAACAACACGCGAGTATGTTGTGCATGGGTAAGCTGGCGACTAATTAGTTTCCAATCATCATTAATATCAATAGCCACAATTTCGTTACGTGGGATCATGATATCTTCAACGGTTACTTGCTCTAAATCTAAAATTGAGGTCAGCATACTTTGATGGCGAGCAGGGATAAGTGCGCCTGACTCATTGAGCACTGTTTTTAATTCTTCTTTGCTCATGCTGTGCTCGTCGATTTGAGCGGCACTAATACCAAATAACCGCAATATCCCGTTGGTCATCCAGTTAACGATAACAACAAAAGGAAAAAGAATTTTTAGTAACCCTTTAAGTATTATTGAGCTTGGAAAAGCAACTTTTTCAGGATAGAGGGCAGCAAGAGTTTTAGGTGTTACTTCGGCAAATATAAGCACGACTAAAGTTAACACACCCGTAGCGATAGCAATACCAAGGTCACCGTAAAGGCGAATACCTATAATGGTAGCAACTTGAGCTGCAGCTATATTGACAAGATTATTGCCAATTAAGATTAGACCGATGAGCCTATCTGGACGGCTAAGTAATTTACTGACTCGTTTAGCTGCACGATGATCCTCTTTAGCGAGGTGTCGCAGGCGTATACGATTGATTGACATAATTCCGGTTTCTGAACCAGAAAAATAAGCAGAAAAAAGCACCAAAAAACCTAAAATGATAAATAGGGTACTTGTCGATATGTCGTCCAACGATGGATCCTTTTCTTATAAATCAATGCGTATTAAGCTAGAGTGAGCAAGCAGAGTCAAGTTAAAACTTATTTAGTATCACTTCTTGTATGAAACGGCTGCCAAAATATGCGAGTGTGAGGACAAATGCAGCGACCATGATCGTAATAACCACAGGTTTACCGCGCCAACCCTTTTTCATATGCCCGATGGCTACAATGGCAAAAATAGCCCACGCAACTAACGACAATATCGTTTTATGAATGAACTCTTTAGCAAACATCCCATCAAGAAATACAAACCCCGAGAGTAATGCGAACGTGAGTAATATGGTGCCTAAATTAAGGAGTTGGTAAAGCTGGCGCTCAACAACCATCAAAGGCGGAAGGTGACTATGCACAATTGCTAAATCTTTACGTTTTAAACGTTTATCAATAAAGTAGAACTGTACACCATATAAAGTAGCAATAATTAAAATACAGTAGGCCAATAGGGACAAGGAAATGTGTGTTACTAAGCCAACCTCAATATTAATGCTTTGCAGTAAAATATGATGAGGAATAAACAAACTGGCAATTGTAAGTAAAGCACCAAAACCATAAACAACGGGCAATAATAAAGTGGCAGGGAACTTTAGCGACACAGCTGTTACTGAAACTACAATAACCCAGCATGTTAAAAGGGAGACGTTTACAATACTTAAGTCTTGACCGTCGGATCTAAAAACAGAGTTAACTAACAGCAGCATATGCGCCACTATAGCAACCGTGCTCAATATGACGGTTACCTTTTGGCTAGGGCCTTGTTGATGAAACAGGCGTGAGAGCACGTGAGACGTTGCTAACACATAAAATAAACTGGCAATAATAGTTAAACTAATAATCAGCATTGTGCTTGGGCCACTTAATTTGAGACAAAATAATCCTTGTTGTTATATAGCCATTGTATTTTATAGCAAAGCAAATGCATAGACCTTAAAAAAAGAAACTCAACAAGGTGCACTTGAACACTGTATTGTAAGACGCCATATACGGTATACTACTTTTAATTGAAACTTAATAAGTCAATCCTGGTTAATTGAAAATCAAACTAACCGCAAAATTTTAATGGATTGATATAAACGTCTTATCGGAACCGTTACATGTTTGAGAACCTCCAAGAACGATTAGGTAAAACCTTAAAAAATATCAGTGGCCGTGGCCGTCTGACTGAAGACAACATAAAAGACACACTTCGCGAAGTGCGTATGGCATTTTTAGAAGCCGATGTGGCACTGCCTGTTGTTCGCGAGTTTGTAAAACAAGTTAAAGAACGTGCAGTTGGGGTTGAAGTTACAAAAAGCTTAAGCCCAGGCCAAGTATTTATAAAAATAGTGCGTGAAGAACTAGAAAAAGCAATGGGTGAGGCCAATGAAGAGCTAAGCCTAAATGCACAACCGCCAGCCGTTGTTATGGTAGCGGGTCTGCAAGGTGCGGGTAAAACCACCAGTGTAGCTAAGCTTGCTAAGTTTTTAAAAGAACGCAAAAAGAAATCAGTGCTTGTAGTAAGTGCCGATGTTTATCGCCCCGCTGCGATTAAACAGCTAGAAACGCTTGCTACAGAAGTTGACGTTGATTTCTTTCCAAGTGATATTTCGCAAAAGCCAGTGGATATTGCAAACGCTGCAATTTCTCATGCTAAAAAGAAATTTATAGATGTAGTACTTGTTGATACCGCAGGTCGTTTACATGTTGACAGCAACATGATGGACGAGATTAAAGATCTTCACAAAGCAATCAACCCAATTGAAACTTTATTCGTTGTTGATGCAATGACGGGTCAAGATGCGGCAAATACAGCTAAAGCATTTGACGAAGCCCTGCCACTAACCGGTGTAATATTAACAAAAACCGATGGTGATGCACGTGGTGGTGCTGCTTTATCTATTCGTCATATTACAGGCAAACCAATTAAATTTATGGGTGTGGGTGAGCGTACTGACGCACTCGAGCCTTTTCATCCAGACCGTATAGCGTCGCGTATTTTAGGTATGGGTGATGTACTTTCATTAATCGAAGAAGTCGAAATGAAAGTAGATAAAGAGCAAGCTGCCAAAGTTGCTGAAAAAGTATTTAAAGGTGCCGGTTTTACCCTTGACGACTTTGCTGATCAATTAAAGCAAATGAAAAACATGGGTGGCATGATGTCGATGCTTGATAAGCTCCCTGGTATGTCTAACTTACCAGATGCTGTTAAAGGCCAAATGGGTGACAAAACATTTATCCAAATGGAAGCTATTATTAGCTCAATGACTAAAAAAGAGCGCGCACGTCCAGAAATCATCAAAGGTTCACGTAAAAAACGCATAGCAGCTGGCTCTGGTACACAAGTACAAGAGATTAATAAGTTGCTTAAGCAGTTTACGCAAATGCAAAAAATGATGAAAAAGATGAAAGGTAAAGGCGGCATGACCAAAATGATGCGCGGTATGAAAGGCATGTTACCACCTGGGATGATGGGTGGCGGTGGTCCTAAGTTTTAAAAAATACTTTTGAGTTATTTTTTAAAATAATAGCGAATCATATTTAAAGGAGCAAATAGCTCCTTTTTTGTTGAATAAATTATGCATGTAATACACCTTTAACCCTAATTTGTCGTTGAGATCACGGTTTAACCTACTAAACTGTCTTTTTGCTTCACTTCTTACTTGCGTTATTGCCAAAAACTCGTACAATTCCCCAGCTCCCCATTCTGGGGAGTAAATCTTATTAATGAAAACAGTCAATCTTTATAGAGGACGGTATGGTAACTATTCGTTTGCAACGTGGTGGCGCTAAAAAACGCCCTTTCTATCAAATTGTGGTTGCGGATAGCCGTTTCTCGCGTGACGGTCGCTTCATCGAGAAAGTAGGCTTTTTTAACCCAATTGCTTCAGGTCAAGAAGAAAAAATTCGTTTAGATTTACCACGTGTTGAACACTGGGTAGGTCAGGGCGCATCTCTTTCAGATCGCGTAGCTAAGTTAGTAAAAGACGCTCGTAAAGCGGCTTAATAGGCGTAAGTGTAACCATGAGTCAAGAGAACACCTCATCAATAATTGTCGTAGGAAAGCTCGGTGCCCCATATGGTATAAAGGGCTGGCTTAAGGTACATTCATTTACTGATGATCCCGTAGGGATCTTCGATTTCAGCCCGTGGTTGATAGGGCAGCAAGGTAAATGGCAGTCCTTAGAAGTGGTCGACTGGCGTCGCCACAACAAAGGCTTTATCGCTAAATTTGCGCAGATAAACGACCGAGACGAAGCAATGGCTTATACCCATGCTGAAATCTCAATGGATGCAGCGCATTTACCAGAACTTCCGCAAGGTGAGTTCTATTGGCGAGATCTCATTGGCATGTCTGTTGTAACCGATAAAGGTTATAGCTTAGGCATTGTTGATGACCTTATGGAGACAGGGTCAAATGACGTACTAGTTGTGAAAGCAAATAGTAAAGACGCATTTGGTCAAGCTGAACGTTTGATTCCTTTTTTAACTGATTCAGTTATTAAAGAAGTTAAATACGACGCAAGAGAAATTACCGTAGATTGGGATCCAGGGTTTTAATGACGCAAACTAGTTCATTATGGGTAGGGGTGATAAGCCTTTTTCCAGACATGTTTGACGCTATTACAGACCAAGGTGTTACCGGTCGCGCAGTAAAAAATGGTTTAATTGATTTTAACTGTTGGAATCCGCGAGACTACGCTTTAGATAAGCATAGAACCGTAGATGACCGTCCTTACGGGGGCGGACCAGGTATGTTAATGATGGTTGAGCCATTAAAAAAAGCGATTGCCGAAGCTAAAAAAGCAGCTGGTGATGGCGCTAAAGTAATTTATATGTCCCCGCAAGGGCGCAAACTTGATCAGCAGGGCGCTAGCGAACTCGCTAACTCTAATAAACTGATTTTGATTGCCGGTCGCTATGAAGGTATAGATGAGAGAATAATAGAATCATATGTTGACGAAGAATGGTCAATTGGTGATTTTATTTTGAGTGGTGGTGAACTACCTGCCATGACATTAATTGACGCAGTAGCGCGATTAGTGCCAGGTGTGTTAGGTCATAACCAGTCAGCAGAACAAGATTCGTTTTCGGATGGCTTGTTAGATTGTCCACACTATACACGACCAGAAACATTGGACGACAAACAGGTTCCTGCTGTATTACTCAGTGGAAACCACCAAGAGATAGCAAAGTGGCGGCTTAAGCAGTCATTAGGTAGAACTTGGTTACGACGTCCTGGCTTGTTGCATAACCTAGCTCTGACTGAGGAGCAAGCGGTATTACTCGCAGAATTTCAGCAAGAGTACCAAAAAGCTTGTGGCTAGAAGACAGTTACACCTAGGAAAGTGAGAAACATAATGGCAAAAGTAAACCAAAATATTATTAAAGCGCTTGAAGATGAGCAGCTTAAAACAGACGTACCTGCATTTGGCCCTGGTGATACAGTGGTTGTACAGGTAAAAGTAAAAGAAGGTGCTAAAGAGCGTCTACAGGCCTTTGAAGGTGTTGTAATCGCTAAGCGTAATCGTGGTCTTCACTCAGCATTCACAGTTCGTAAAATTTCGAACGGTGAAGGTGTTGAGCGTGTATTCCAAACGCACAGCCCTCTTATTGATAGCGTAGCAGTTAAGCGTCGCGGTGCAGTTCGCCGTGCTAAGCTTTACTACCTACGTGAGCGTTCTGGTAAATCTGCACGTATTAGAGAAAAACTTAACTAATACGCGCTGTTTATCAACGCAAAAAAACGGGTTGCATCCTTCGGGTTGCAACCCGTTTTGGTTTTAAAATATTATTTTCTCAATTCTCAATTCTCAATTCTCAATTCTCAATTCTCAATTCTCAATTCTCAATTCTTATTTCCTTATTAGTAAAATTTAAGCTTTAGCCTTTTATCAGTTAGCTGATCCTGTTAGTATTTATCGTATTGATTAGTTTACTTTTATGTAAATTTATATTTACGTTATTTGTTTTTTAAGGTGGTATGAACGTGGCTGACATAAGTGATTTAGCACAGCTGAGAGAAGGTATAGATGAATGCGACGCACAACTTGTTGCCTTACTCGCTAAACGTAATGGTATTACGCAAAAAATTGGTGAGATAAAACAACAAACAGGCGCGCCTTTACATGCACCTAATCGTGAAGCAGAGCTATTAGCGGCAAGAAGACAAGAAGCAATAAATCAAAATGTAAGCCCCGATCTCGTTGAAGATATACTAAGACGTATGATGCGAGAAGCCTATCAAAACCAACAAGCAAAACTTGCATGTGCAGCGCCAGAACTTTCGCCAATTGTTATTGTAGGTGGCCAAGGTGCTATGGGGCAGCTATTTGCTCAGCAGTTTATTCGCTCAGGTTACGAAGTTAAAATCTTAGATAAAGATCAGCAAAACGATGCGCAAAATATTTTAAAAGGTGCCAAGCTAGTAATGATTAGCGTACCAATTAATGCATTGGACGCAGTAGTTGCTAAGTTACCTAAACTAGATGATGACTGTTTACTAGTTGATATTACATCGGTAAAGCAATCGCCTATTAAAGCACTAAAAGCTGCGCACAGTGGCCCTGTGGTTGGTTTGCATCCTATGTTTGGCCCTGACATATCACACTGGGTAAAACAAACAGTCGTTGTATGTGAAGGGCGAGAGCAACAAGCGGCAAAAGGCTTGTTACAGCAGTTACAAGTATGGGGTTGTCAGCTTGTTGAGCTTGATGCTAAAAAACACGACGAAGCAATGCAAATTATTCAGGTAATGCGCCATTTAACAACATTTGTGTACGGACAGTTTTTAGCAAAACAAAGTCATACACTAGAAGAGTTACGTAGTTGCTCGTCACCTATTTATCAATTAGAGCTGATGATGGTAGGGCGTTTATTTGCACAGTCGCCGGAGTTGTACTCAGATATTATGTTAGCGCAATTCGATGATGTAGAGAGCCTACTCGCACAGTACCAAGACACTTTTGCAAGTACATTGAAAAAATTAAAAGCAGGAGATAAAGCAGCGCTTATTGATTCTTTTGCGCAGGCAAAAGTTTACTTTTCTGACTCAACAGAGCACTTTTTAACACAAAGCCGAAGCTTATTAAATAAAGCGAATGATTCAAAAGTTTTAGACTAATACTTGTCACTTTTTACTAAAAAGGGCCGATATCGGCCCTTTTTAATTATGAAAGTGTGTATTAGGTATTAACGCTTACTGCCTGCAGTGATTCGCTTTGATAGCAGCCTAAAATACGCACATATTGGGTGTGTTCTTTAAGTTCTTCTAGCGCTTCTTTTACTTGGCTATCAGCTAAGTTTGCTTCAAGATCCACATAAAATACTTCTTCCCACGGATTGCCCGGAGTTGGGCGCGACTCAAGTTTTACTAAATTAATCTTATGCTGTTTAAAAATCATCAACGCATCGGCTAGTGAGCCCGCTTGCTGTTTTGTCGACATGATTAAACTAGTTTTAGTTGGAATTTGGTTAGACACTTGCAGAGGTTTACGCGCAACAACAATAAAGCGGCTATGGTTTTCGCTTTGATTAGCAAGATTTGATTTGATGACTTCAAGGCCGACATTTTTTCCTGCTTGTGCAGAGCCAATTGCAGCACTATTTGGTGTGTTTAGAGCTGATTGTAATGCGCTTGATGTAGAGTCACATGTTTCGTGTTGCAAATCACCTAAGCCCTGTAAAAAACGGCTGCACTGTGCAAATGGTTGTGGGTGTGCAAATACTTTTGTTAATTGGCTAAGTTCAGTATCTGGGTTTGCGAGTAAGCAATGCTCTACACTGTGGGTGACTTCTCCAACAATAGAGACTTGTGCGTGCTGTAATAAGTCAAATACTTCGTTGATGCTACCAGAGCTTGTGTTTTCAATCGGTAATAAACCAAAATCAGCTTGGCCATTTTCTACTTTACCTGTTATTTCGTCAAACGATGTACAGCCAATTTCAATTAATTTACCAGGGCGGCGACTAAAGTATTTATGACATGCAAGCTGGCTATAAGAACCTTGACCACCTAAGTAAGTTACACGGTGTGTTTCACTCAGTGCGTCTGGATTAAGGTTTTTTTGTAACATTGCTTGTTGGTGTAAAACTGAATCTTCCAAAATAGTTTGAAACACATTATTTACGTAGTAAGCATCTAAACCCAGTGACTTACCATAACCAATTAATTTTTCTAGAAGCGCGAGTTCACGTGCTTCATCGCGAATTGGCTTGTTGTTGGCGATTTTATATTCAACCACACCGTGGCTAATGCGACGGCGTTTAGCTAATAACACGAGTAGGTCGGAGTCTATTTCATTTATATCGTGTCTTAATGCATTTAATACATCATTTGTCATTTTGGTATCCTCATTCCAAAAGTAGGCTGTTATTACACAGCAAAAACAAAAAAGCCTCCCGGTTGGGAGGCTTTACTATTCGATTGATTTTATCTCACAAACAGGGAAGCCTCTTCTATATAAAGAAGCTAAAAAACGAAAAAAAAGTGCGAGAGATAAATATGTTCATACGGTTAATGTATGGAGAGTTGCCAACAATGTCAATAAAGATCTAAATAAGCTTAGGGTACTATTTATTTACCTTAGGTGGTTATTATAGAAACTTTACAAATAATTTATAAATATGAATGCGGATCTGGTATATTTCGTTAACTGGTTCAAATAATAACAATTATTAATAATTAAGGTTGACCCGTGGTTTACAGACGGCCTCCATCTCGTTTTGGATTGAATTCTTTAAGTGTAAAACTTTCACTGCTTATATCTGCTATTTGTTTAATAGCAGGGGTATGTGCGGCTGCCTTAATGCTTAAATCTGAAGAGAAACAACTTGTTTTTGAAGAACATGAGGTGTTAAAAAGCTCTACAGATTTATTAGTGAAGCAGTTTAATGAGCGTATTAAAACAAAAATAAATATTGCTCAGCAAGCTAATAACGTAGTGACAGAGCAGCTTTTTCAATCTAATTCACCAATTAATTTAGGTAATAAATCACAGTTACAGTTTAATAGCGATGGTACGATTCGAAGTGCCTCGGCTGACGGATTATCAGCAGCATTTTTACCACAGCAAAATTACTCACCTTTTTATAAACGCCTATTTAATGATTCTGAAATGTTATGGCGTATAATTTCTCCGACTTTGGTACACGACTTTTTTAACTTTTATTTAATTACCGATGACGATTTCATTCGTGTTTCTCCTCCAAACTGGGCATTAAATGCACCAGCCGAGTTTAGAGTTACGCAAGGTACAACGTATAAATATATTAAAAGTATGTTGGGGTCAGAGCGAGAGCCTGCATGGTCAAAAGTTTATTACGATACAGTATGGCGAAAGTGGGTTATTAGCTTATTAGTGCCGGTGTATGTTGATAACGAGTTTTTAGGTGTAACGGGAAGCGATATTTCCCTTAACAAACTTATTTCATTTTTACCTGTTGGCGATAAAGAAAAACACTTACTTGTATTTGATAGTAAAGGGCAATTGTTAGCCCATCCCAATCTAAACCCTGCATTATTAGCTGACTATGGTAGTGACAATAAAGCACTCGCTACTAACGAATTTGTAAACCCAGAACTGCAGTCAATTATTGACGATGCAATTGCGGTGAAGTTACCAGAATATGCCAATTCATTTGAACAAAATGATGAAGCTCACATTATTAATATCCGTAAAATTGATGATTTAGATTGGTACATAGGGGTTTATAAAAAACGTTCATCAACGTTATCTGCGTTACAAGATTTAAAACTGAAGTTTTTTGGACTCTTTATTTTATACGCAATATTAGTTGCCTTATTGCTGCATCAGGCGCTTTATCAACTAGTACTTCGCCGTTTACATACTTTAGTTTATGCAGTAACAAGCTTTGGTAAAGGTCAGCTAACAACAGAGTTTCCGCCAGAAAACAAAGATGAGATTGGTACCCTTAATGGCTCATTTAGAGACATGACGGTAGAAATCCGCAAGCTTATTGATGGTTTAAACCAAAGAATTACAGAAAAAGAAATTGCTGAAAAAGCAGCTAATCGTTTATCTAAAGCGGTCGCGTTCTCGGGCACCGGGGTTGTGATCACCGATGAAAATTTTGTCATTGAGTACGTAAACCCCAAAATGCTCGAAATGACAGGCTATCCAGAAAGCCATTTTAATAGAGCACCACTACTTAATATTATTGCCTCAGAAATGTCTATTTTAGTTGAAGATATAGACATAGATCTACGCAGCCGTAATTACTGGCGCGGGGACACATTAATAGCTGGTTTAAACAAAGAACCAATTTGGGTGTCTTTAAGTGTTTCGCCAATTCGTGAAGAGGGCGGTGAAATAACCAGTTATGTAGCATCAGCACAAGATATTTCGTTTGTAAAAGAAAGCCAGCGTAAAATGGAACAACTGGCTTACTTTGACACCCTTACGGGACTTGCCAACAGAACATTTTTTAGAATGCAATTGCGTAAATCAATGGCATTAGCAGAGCGCGGGCATTATGCATTTGCTTTGTTTTACTTTGATTTAGACGAATTTAAGCGTATTAACGACACATTAGGCCACGATGCTGGCGATCAATTATTAATTGAAGTGGCAAACAGACTTAAAAAACGTTTACGAGCCGAGGACACCATAGCGCGCTTAGGTGGTGATGAATTTGCAGTGTTGCTCAGTGGTATAGAAAGCCAAGCTCACGCGGCTGATGTTGCCAATACAATTCAAAAAACACTGAACGTGCCTATAAAACTAGGTAGCAATGAAGTTATTGTCAGTGCAAGTATTGGTATAACTATGGCTCCTTACGATAGCTTAGAGGAAGATCAGTTACTCAAACATGCTGATTTGGCAATGTATGAGGCAAAAGCAAAAGGACGTAATACCTTCCACTTTTATAGCCAAGAATTAAATGCGGCCGCAAATGAGCGTTTATTTATTGAAAATGAGTTACGTATAGGGCTCAAAGAAAAGCAATTTGTAGTTTACTACCAACCTCAAGTTGATAGCCGTACTCATCAGGTCGTTGGTTATGAAGCGTTATTAAGATGGTTCCACCCAACTGAAGGCGCAATCCCTCCAGATAAATTTATTCCTATTGCAGAAGCGACAGGCCTTATAGTTGAATTAGGTGAATGGGTGCTTCAAGAGTCTTGTGATTTTGCCGTAAGATTGGCAGAACAAGGTCTAGAAAATAATATATCGATAAACTTATCGGCCCGCCAGTTTAAAGACTCAAGCTTAGTTACAACACTGAGCAAAATGATAATTAAGTCGGGTGTTTCAGCAAAGCGCCTTCATTTAGAGCTGACCGAAAGCATGCTAATGGGTAATGTAGAGGCAGCCATTACACAATTGCACGAGCTTAAAGCATTAGGCATATCTATTTCTATTGATGACTTTGGTACAGGTTATTCGTCGCTCAGTTACTTAAAACGGTTCCCGGTTGATATATTGAAAATTGACCGTTCATTTGTAAAAGATATACCAGAGGATACAAATGATATGGAAATCACTGCAGCTATTATTGCCATGGCGCAAAAGTTAAAGCTAGACGTGGTCGCAGAAGGGGTTGAGACAATAGAGCAGATGCAGTTTTTACAAAATAATAATTGCTTCATTGTGCAAGGCTATTATTTTAGTAAGCCAATTGCTGAGCACGAACTCCCGAATTTGTATGAAAGGTTAAATGAACTCGCAAATAGCGAAGTAACTAGTTAATAAAATTGCGGGTTAACCACCCGCAATTTTAACTTTAAATTTTAACGCTTCTAAAATGCCTTTTAGTTTATCCCGGTCATCACCTTGTACTTCAATAATGCCTTCTTTTACTGCGCCGCCTTGGCCCATTTTGCTTTTTATAGTTTTAGCTAACTTTTTTAAATCGTGATCTTTTGGATCAATGCCAACAACTAGCATTACGCCTTTGCCTTTACGCCCTTTTGTTTGACGCTCAATGCGAATAAAACCATCTTTAAAAAGTTTAGCGTGCAACTCTTTTTCTGGTTTCGGCTGGTCAATGCGACCCGTACTGGTTGAATATACTAAGTGACTATCACTCATACCTTACCTTTGTGGATAAAAATGAATTAAATGCTGGTGTAAATGATAGCAAATTTGAAGTTGTGTGTTTTTCTTTTTGCTAAATACTTTTAACAGGTTATATTTAGTTCAAAGGAAATATTATTGGAGTTTACTATGAGTTTAACTAAGAATGAATCAGTCGATGGCACTACATTAACAATACAAATTAAAGGTAAGTTTGATTTTAATTTAGTGCAATCTTTTCGCCAAGCTTATGCTCAAATGAGCGAAAAAACAGTAAAGGTTATTATCGATTTAAGAGAGACTGATTATATGGATAGTTCAGCACTTGGCATGTTACTTAACATGAAAAAAACCATTGATAGCCAAGTAAAAACCATCGAAATAAGTAATTGCCAGCCTCAGCTTAGAAAAATCCTACAAATTTCACGTTTTGATAAAAAGTTTGATATTAGCTAATGATACATGTGTTGATTGTTGACGATCAGGCGCTCAATCGCATTTTACTAAGTAAAATGCTTGAGCAGGAAGGCTACAAAATTTCAGTGGCTTACAATGGGCTAGATGCACTTAATGTACTTAAAAGAGAGCAAATAGACATTGTATTACTCGATGTTTTAATGCCCGTAATGGATGGTTTTGAAGCCGCTGAAAAAATAAAGCAGCAGTATAGTGAAGTTTACTTACCGATTATTTTTATAACCTCCTTAGACGATCAAGCAAGTTTTGAGCGGTGCCTCGAAGTCGGTGGTGATGACTTTATTCATAAACCATTTGAAAAAGTTATTTTGCACGCAAAAATTAAAGCACATAGCCGCACCAGAGAGCTGAGTAAAAAATCAAATCAACAAAAAAAGCTGCTTGAATATCATCACAATCAAATTGAACGTGAACACGAAATAATTGAGCATATTTTTAATAACTCATTAGAGAATCAGGGTAAGTTTAAAGAATACCTCGATTTTAATTTATCGCCGGCGTCTATGTTTAACGGCGATATGTTTTTAGTGGCGCAAAGTCCAATAGGCAATCTGTATTGCATGTTGGGAGACTTTACAGGGCACGGCTTAGCGGCAGCTATTGGTGCATTACCTATCTCTCGTGTTTTTTATACTATGGTACAAAAAGGCATGGCGATTAATGACATTGCCTGTGAGCTAAATACATTGCTTTACAACCTTCTACCTGGACACATGTTTTGTGCTGCAACCATTATAGAGCTTAGTGCATCCGGTAAAAGTATTTCTGCATGGATGGGCGGCCTGCCAGATGCGTACCTAATAGATAAAGACGGTAATGTAAAACAAACATTAGAGTCGCAACATATGGCGCTGGGGATTTTAGACGATCAAGAATTTGAGTATGAAGTTATTCACTTTGAAACAAATAGTAATACACGCCTAGTATTAGCAACCGACGGTATTATAGAAACAGCAAACAAAGAAGATACATTTTTTGGGGAAGAGCGTTTTTTACAAACCTTAAAAAGTAAATCGATGATTAGTAGCGAAGATATAGTGGCTGACGTTACTAAGTTTGCTGATGGCACTAAACAGCAAGATGATTTAAGCATTGTTTTACTAAACTGCCTGCCTTTAGTTCCTGAGGAGCAAGAGCGAGAAGCATTCTCTACTTTAGCGTTTAATTTATCTTTGAGTTTAAACTCAGAACAAATAAAAAAAACAGACCCCGTTTACGACGTTGTTAATATTTTAAGCAGTGTTGGGGGGCTAAACGCCCATCGTTCTAATATATTTTTACTGTTGTCTGAGGCTTATAACAATGCGCTTGATCATGGTGTACTAGGGCTTAACTCAGAGATTAAAAAACAAGAAGACGGCTTTTTTCGATATTACGAATTAAGAGAGGCAGCTCTTGCTAAACTTACAGATGCGATGATTATTATTGATATGCGCTATTGCCCCGACACGCTCAGTTTGTATTTCATTATTTGTGATTCAGGCCGAGGGTTTAGTAGTAAGCACGATGAGTTGGCAAAGGTTAATAATGAATTTGGTAGAGGGGTGTCTTTACTAGAAGAAATAGCCGAAAAGGTAACTTATAACGCCAGCGGTAACCAAGTTGAAATGTGCTACAAGTTGAGCTAGCTCTGCAAAAATATCCATGCTATTATTCTCGAAACTTTAGATGTATGGATGGCCAAATGATTTCTTCTTACCTAAAACAAGCACAACTAAGTGCTAATCCAGCTTTGATTTCAACAGAGCTTGAAAAGCTTGAGCTACATTTAGCAAACACAGCTTTGCCTGATGTATGTTGGGAGTATCAAATACCTGAGCTTGGCGAGGGCGGTGCGTGTAGTTTATTTGGTTACCTACAAGATGAGCCATTCAAATTAACTGACTATCTTAAAAATGATGAGCAAACACAGTTCAATCTAGCTAATTTACAAAGTATTGTGAGCTACATTGAGCAACAAACAAGTGTTGATTGGTATGGTATTTATCAATCAACTAATACTAGTGAAGGTAAACAACTATTAAAGTTGGCTTATCATGGTGCGCCTAGTCGTCCGTTGTTCCCTTTAACGCAAGCATTTGCGGCAGGTAGTAATAACGTACAGGTTGCGCTGTCTCACAAGGGCCGTATTATTAATAACGTTGAAGAGTACTTATCACAAGGTGGTGAATACTACACATGCGATCCTAAAGTTAAATCAGAAACCTGCTTACCTTTATTTAATACACAAAATGAATGTGTTGGTATTGTAGATGCTGAAGCCTTTAAAAATGATTTTTTTGATGAAAAGACGCTTGCCGTTTTAATTGCATGTTGTATTAAAATTCCTCACTTTCTAGTGTAAATAACGCTAGTCAACATGATGTGCTTTTATGTTAAGCTTAGCTTAACAGCTAACCCCTAAATAACGATAAGAGATAGCCAATGTTCTCAGTATTAAAACCATTACCAACAGATCCTATTCTTGGCCTTATGGCGGCCTATAAACAAGATACAAACCCTAATAAAATTGATTTAGGTGTAGGTGTCTACAAAGATGAGCAAGGCAATACACCGGTTCTTAAAGCGGTTAAAAAAGCTGAAGCGTTTCGTCTTGAAAACGAAATGAGCAAATCTTACATTGGTTTAGCGGGTAATTTAGATTACTGCCAAAAAATGGAGCAGTTACTACTAGGCGAACATCAAGCATTGCTAGCAAATCGCGTGCGTACCGCGCAAGCGCCAGGTGGTACGGGTGCACTTCGCGTTGCAGCTGAATTTATTAAGCGTTGCAATGCAGATGCAACAGTATGGGTAACTAATCCAACATGGGCTAACCATATTAGCTTGTTTGAAGCTGCAGGCTTAACAGTAAAAGAATACCCGTATTACGATTACGAAAATAAAGACTTACTGTTTGATGAAATGATCAACACACTTAAACAAGTGCCTAAAGGTGATGTGGTTTTAGTGCATGCATGTTGTCATAACCCAAGCGGTATGGACTTAAACGAAACACAGTGGAACACAGTTGCTGAACTTGCAAAAGAAGTTGGCTTTACACCACTTGTTGATATTGCATACCAAGGCTTTGGTGCTTCACTTGAAGAAGATGCACGTGGCTTACGTATTTTAGCTGATGCAGTAGAAGAGCTAATTATTTGTTCTTCATGTTCTAAAAACTTTGGCTTATACCGCGAGCGTATTGGTGCATGTTCACTAATTGCAAAAGATAGCGCAACAGCAGATATTTCAAACTCTGTAATGCTAAGCGTTGTACGTAGTATTTACTCAATGCCGCCAGCGCATGGTGCTGATATTGTTAATACTATTTTAAGCAGTACAGAGCTTACACAATTATGGCACTCTGAGCTTGATGAAATGCGTAGCCGCATAAATGGCTTACGTAGTTTAATTAAGGAAAGCTTAGCAACTAAAGATATTGCGCAAGACTTCTCATTTATTGAACGCCAAAACGGTATGTTTTCTTTCTTAGGTATTAATAAAGAGCAAATTGCTCGCCTACAAAAAGAATATGGTATTTATATTGTTGGTTCTAGCCGTGTAAATGTTGCAGGTGTTAGCCAGTCAAATATTGAATACTTTTCAAATGCTGTAGCTGACGTTTGTAAATAAACGCAGTTAATATAAAAAAACCGCACATCTAATGATGTGCGGTTTTTTATTATCTAAATTAAAACAAAAAGCTTTAACCGATAGCAGGAATAAGCCCCGCCATTTGCATAAACTGCGCAGCAATAATCGTTATGCCACATATAGCTGCTATACCAAGCCCAACATTCCCACTTTTAACTTGGTAGCCTGTTTTATTTGATGTCGTACGCTGTTTATAAACCATTGCTACAGGCAAAAATATTGCCAGTACAACAAGTGCTATTGCTGCGTAACCTAAGGCCATAATAAAGCCTTGAGGATAAAACAATGCAAAGCCAAGTGGCGGAATAAACGTAATCAAGGCCGTTTTAATTCGGTCCGTTTTATTGTCGCCTTTTTTAAATGTATCAGCAAAAAAATCAAATAACCCTAAACTCACCCCTAAAAATGATGTCGCAAGTGCTAAATCAGCAAATAACTTAACGGCCGTTGCCACACTTGGGTTATGCGCAATACTTGCCACGCTAGATACAAACCCATTAAGACCTTGGCTGTTGAGTAAATCAGCTTGGCTCATAATACCTTGGCTAAGTAGTTGCCAAAAAATATAAATAACTAAAGGTAGGGCGGCTCCAGCAATCATTACTTTGCGCAGTACTTTTATTTCAACACCAACATATTTAACAATAGAGGGGATAGAGCCATGAAAGCCAAACGAAGTAAATATAACCGGTATAGCTGAAAGGATTAACCCTTGCTCTACAGGCATTTCTAATAAATGCTTACCTTGTACATAAGGGGTTAGCATGTAAAACAAACTAGCTAATACAATAATTTTTATTGTAAATAACACTCTATTTAGTTTATCTACCTTGCTAGTGCCTAGCGTTACTACACTTGCAATAATAACAGCAAGAATCACAGAGCCAAACTGTGGGACTATATCTACATCAAAGCCTATATTTATACGCGCTTGAAGTTGTGCACCACCACCTGCAATATAAGCAGCGCATAAAGCGTAAAATAAAAAAACCATCGAAAAATTCGCGATGTATTGTCCGCGTTTTCCAAGCCATAATTTAGCCAACGTATTTAACGTTGCATCGCGTGGTGCATATTGATGTAGCTCTAGCATGAGTAGTGCGGTGTAGGTCATTAGTAACCAGCTAGCAATTATTAATGCAAGCGCAGTACTAAACCCAAGCCCGGCAGATGCTATTGGCAATGCCAACATACCTGCACCAATAGTTGTGCCTGCAACAATTAACATGCTTCCAGTTGTTTTATTTTTAAGCACTTAATTACCTTAATTATTATTAATATACATGCACGATATAACTAGTTACTCAAATCTCAAATAGTTTTGTAATAAAAGAGCGGTATTAAAATGTAACTTACAATTTACAACTGTATTTATTAAGGACTTGTATGCATTTAAAAGTATTAAAATAGGGTGGTGAGGGTATAATTTTATGTACGTTGGATTGCGTTATAAAACGCTAAGGATTGGCATGTGCCGGTAAAAGTATCGTATTTTTTTATGGTTCTCATTTGGTCTACTACACCTCTGGGGATTGTGTGGAGCAGTGAAACACTATCGCCAACGCTTGCTGTATTAATGCGTATGCTGGTGGGGTTGTTTTTAGGTGGTTTAATTGTTGCCATAACAAACATTAGAGTACCTTGGAGCAAAAATGCGTGCTTACTTTATTTTTATTCAAGTATAGGTATTTTTGGCGGTATGTTGTTGAGCTATATGGCAGCTAAAACAGTCCCTTCGGGTATTATTTCGCTTATGTTTGGCCTTGCACCTATTTTGTCGGGTTTGCTTGCTCAGCAGTTATTAAATGAACCTAAATTTAGCCCGATTAAATTAGTGGCGTTAGCGTGCGCCTTAATCGGCTTATATTTTGTTAGTTATAACCAAGTACAAAACTCGCAAACTCAAGGGCTTGGGTTACTTTATGTGTTTATGGCTGTTTGCTTTTTTAGTTTAAGTGGTGTGATGATTAAGCGCGTACAAATTGCGATTCACCCTATGGCAACAACATTTGGTGCCTTAGTTTTTGTAACCCCACTCTTTTTTATTGCTTGGTGGTTATTAGATGGTCAGTTGCATATACAGAACTGGAGTGCAAAATCATTGTGGGCAATTGGTTATTTAGGTGTGTTTGGATCTTTAGTTGGGGCTTTGGCGTATTTTCATGTACTGCAAAATCTAAATGCGAGTACGGTATCACTTACTACGCTCATAACTCCTAGCTTTGCGTTAGGCTTAGGAGCTTGGCTAAACAATGAGCCATTAAGCCAAGAGCTAATCATTGGTGCGGTTATTATTTTAATTAGTCTGGGCCTGTTTATCTTTCAGGATTAAGGTTTGTTCAACCTAGGGGCGATTTAATCGCGGCGCGAGGTTTGTAACCTAGTGGGCTAAGTAAAAACCGAGCAACAAAGAGTAAATTTCCCCTAGGCAGAACCCTTCGGGCAGCGCATGTTTGGCATTAATGCTACGTTATCGCCTATTTATGGGGAATAACCACACTACATAGGCTCTGCCTTGCCTAAATACCAAACGTACTGCTGCAAATTTAATCTCGAAAGACAAACAGGCCCTAAGTTTTTTTCAATTTGGTGATAAGTTTTTAAAGCTAAAGAAAGTAAACACAATTAGTTTTACTACATTTTCTCTATTTGAATAATTAAACGACGGTTTTTGTCTCGGCCTAAAATGTTATCGTTATTATCAACAAAGCGTTTTTCGCCTAAGCCGGTGGTTTGCACTTTTGCTTCATCGACACCCAAGCTCACCATATAATCTTTTATAGTTTTGGCGCGCTTGCGCGATAAATCTAAGTTATTCCAGCGGCCGCCATAGCTATCAGTGTATGAGTCAATACTAATGGACTCTATGCTTGCATCATTTTTTAAATACTCAGCAATTTTATCAAGGCGTTGTTGCGACGATTTAGTTAATTTACTGCTGTTAGATTGATAGTTCATTACAGTAAACGAAATATCTTCAAAGCTGTAAGGGAGTAGCTCATCACGGCATTGTAAAAAAGCCCAGTAAGCTTGTTTAAAGTTTACACTCGATATACCAACGGCAATTTTATCGGCACTGTTTTGCCAGTCTTGATAATAAAAAGTAGGGTAGTAGCCTTTTTCAAGCTCGCTAAGCATCTCCCATGCGGTTTTATTACCCAGCTCACCATCAAACTTTTTAAGTAATTTCATATTTGCAATATCACGGGCCGGTAAGCCTGCTCGCCAAGACGGTGGCACGGCTTTTAAACCAGCAATTGCGTAATTATCTGGGCGTACAACCATATCTAAATTAAACGTTAAGTTTTTATTTTTACTTGCTGAAGCTTTAAAAATAGCTTCCCCATAATAAGGAACTTCATGATTTAATTGGCATTGTAAGCGCGTTGTTTTAACGACTTCCCAGTTGGAGTTGTCTTGGGTTGCTGAGTATTGGCGCATAGCAGCTTGCGAGTGAGTACTGTAAAGCACTGCACTTATACTAAGGCTAATAAATAACAACTTATACTTCATGGTGCTCTCCAGCTATCCGGGAATGCCAATAATTTGGCAAATTAACGACTGCAATGATTAGTTTGTTCTCTACGTAACTAACTTATAAGTTAAAGCAAGTTATGTGCCTACAATTTTAAAGCAATAAATACTTAAATCCCCTAGCCTAGGGGGCATCAATTTTGACATAATAGTCAGCTTACACGTATAAACAAAGAAGACTATGGCAAATACTGAGCAAACACCTTTCGCAAAACGCTTTCGTGGATTTTTTCCTGTTGTTATTGATGTTGAAACTGCAGGTTTTAACAAAGAAACAGATGCCTTGTTAGAAATAGCAGCTTCTGTTTTAAAAATGGATGACGAAGGACTGCTCAGCATAGATCATACTGTTCATTTTCATGTTCAGCCATTCGAAGGCGCTAATATTGAACAAGCAGCCATCGACTTTAACGGTATAGACCCGTTTTCACCATTACGTGGCGCAGTACCTGAAGACGAAGTAATTAAAGAAATATGTAAAGTAGTACGCAAAGCGCAAAAGGCCGCAGGGTGCCAACGCTCAGTTATTGTGGCGCATAATGCCGCATTCGATCATGGCTTTTTAAATGCAGCAATAGAGCGTAATAACATTAAGCGTACGCCATTTCATCCGTTCGTAAGCTTTGATACAACATCTTTAGCGGGTTTAGCGTTAGGGCAGACTGTATTAGCAAAAGCATGTAGAGCGGCAGGTATCGAGTTTGATAACAGCCAAGCACACTCAGCGCTTTACGACACAGAACGTACAGCTGAGCTTTATTGCTTAATAGTAAATCGCTGGCAGCAATTAGGTGGTTGGCCATTAGCGCCAACTGATGATTGCGACGCAAATGGCGAAGTTGAAACTGAGACACAAAATAACGAAGAAACTAAAACGTCTGAGTAATTTTACCCTCAGTTAGCTTAACTAGGTGGGGCGGGTAAATACGCGAAAATTGTTTAGAATCTTTCGCTATTTTAAGCTCCACACCAGGGTGCATTAATTCATTTACTTTTAAACGACTACTGGCAAGTAATTGCACTATTTTTTGCTTAATAAGTAGTTTTTGACGATGAATATGTGCAGAGCGTATTTTTATATGCTTTTCATTTTCAGTTATCTTATTCATGAATTGCTGGCGCTGAGCAGCCCCCGCAATTTTACTCGCTTTTTCACGAGCCTGTTGTAAAGCGGTTACTTTAGTCGCAAGTACTTTTTCAAAATCGGTTATTTGTGTTTGCTTTTGGCGAAGCTCAAACCAGAGTTGCGCTAAAAATACGCGCGTTTTAGTACCAGCTGGCGCGCCCAGCTCACCTGTTTCAATGCGCATAGCATCTAAAATATTACCGCCAATAATTTTACCTCGCGGATCATTTGCTTTGCCTACACGTATTAATCGCCTAGCGCTTAAATCACAATGTAGAGCTTGGCGTTCAATAAATAAATCTTGTTCTGATTTAATATTGCAGTACTGAGCATAACCAATAGAAATAGTTCGTTGAGCGGTTATAGAGCATGTAAATGCTTCCTCGCCTTCACGTTTTCTACCAATTGCGCCAAGCATAATGGTTACCGCACTTTTACTTTCAACAGCTCCTGATTCTACAAAACCCAGTACCGTAATATCACCATTGGCTTTTACACGCATGCCGTCTTTAATATCGCCAGTAATAATTACGCTACCATCAAAATCAACGTGGCCTGTACTTACATCTACGTTATCAAAGCACAAAACGTCATCTACACGCATACCACGGGGTAGGGCAACGGGCACACCTTTGCAGTCGGCAATAAGCATATTAGGGTTATTAGGATCTACTTTTGTACCTTCGAAAGGCTGGAGTTGGTGATCTGTACCTGGTTTTGCACTAATTGAATCGCCAAATACCGTATAACCATCTTCTCCAGGGGTAGCGGCAATACGCTGCATTAAGGGAGTACCAGGTTTTACGGTGATAATAGCGCCAAGGTTTTTCATATCAACCTTACCGCCTTCTTTAGCTTGTGGGCTAAGCACACGGTCTTGGGCTGTTGAGCATAAACGCACAAATTTAGCATCGCTGCCTTTTTTAGGATTACGCCCATGTGCAATTATGGCGCTATAAGAGCTTCCTGCTGGTTTTTCAAACTGCTGGCCTAAAAAGGTATCAAGCGCGCGTGGGCTTATTCCTTTTTTAACACCTGCATTAGCAAGCGCTTTTTGCGCACCTTCCATAGACAAAAGCGCACCACCTTTAGCGGTAGTTAATGTTGCTTCTGCGACCATGTTTTTTTCATCAATATTAATGACAAGCGACGCATCTACCGCTTTAGCAACGACAAGTGATACTTCCTGATAGTTTTTAGTTGGCGCAAAAAGCTTTCCAATATTGGCAATGACAGCTTCGTACTCACTAAACTCAGATTGTTCGAGCATTTGCGTTAACTGAGTACTTGTAACAGGAAAGCCACTATCAATAGGGTGACTAACTAAAGAGACAAACCCTGTATTTTGATCAAATGAAAAAACCGACATTTATTAATTCCCTACTCTATGCCTGTTATTATTTTTGTTTTTTACAACTAAAGGTTTAGAAATGACAAAAACCTTAACTCCTTATTTGAACACAGGTTAAACACATTGTTAAGCAAATGTTTATATGGGCTTGCATAAACTAAATTTTGGTTACTTAATGCTCGGTTAGTGCACGCAATTAAAATAAAGCGTTACTAGGCCTTGAGTATCAGTACTTTACTCAGTTATACTGTTTGTACGCTCTGAATTGAGTTACTAATTCAGGGGCTGATTAGGATTCGACGGAATTCAAGAAGCCCAAGGTGCATGTCGAGGTGCGGTTTGCCTCGTTAAACAGCCGCAACCTAAAGTAATCGCAAACGACGATAACTACTCTCTAGCAGCTTAGGCTGGCTAGCGCTCCTTCCATGTATTCTTGTGGACTGGATTTTGGAGTGTCACCCTAACACCTGATCGCGACGGAAACCCTGGCCGGGGTTGAAGCGTTAAAACTAAGCGGCCTCGCCTTTATTTACCGTGTTTGTCCGGGACTTAAAGGTTAATTAAATGACAATACTAAACATGTAGTACCGACGGTCGAGGCTTTTCGGACGGGGGTTCAAATCCCCCCAGCTCCACCAATAAAGGTTTTTGAACTCGTTATTCGAAAACCATAAGAAACCCGCAAATTTGTTAATCCAAATTTGCGGGTTTTTTTATGGAATTTATAAAATAAAGTTTAAGAATGTCTTATTGCGCGTAGCTTCATTTTTATTGCAATCACAAGCAGGCTAAATAACGACAGCATACTTATTAACAACGTTAGGTTAAGTATAGGGTTACTTGGCTCGTAGGTAGTGACAGGGGAGTTGTTTGTAGTTTGCGAGTTTTGATGTTGCCTAATATAGCTTTGGCTGATCCAATCTACCGCGTTTATCCATTGTACTTTGGCGGGATCAGTATTGTTTAGCATCCCTATTGCATGCTTATCGTTATCTAAGCCTTTTGAAAGTTGTACCAGTTGCTGCCAAAATTCATTTTTAGGGCCTAGGTCGTCTATTTCTTGTAGGTGCTGTTGTAATTTATCGCCCCCCATTGTTTTTATATCAGCTTGTCCTGTACTTTGCGCGTAGCTATTTATTAGCGATGAAAAGCGACTAAAGTACTCATTACTTTTTTGTAGGGTAGGGTTAGCTGTTCGCTCGTTTGTTACTTTTTGTGTTGGTTGATTTAGGCTATTTTGATCAATCAAATATTGTTTATAGCTTTGGTAACTTAAGCTGTTTGTAGTTGTGTTATTTGTAGTTCCAATATTTAGAGTGCCAAAGTTGTTTTTAAGTGCATTAACACTGATCCCTACGCCTATTATGGTAATAATACAAAGTGCGCAATAGCAAAAGTACAATGCGCTTTTTAAAGTGTTACGCAGTAATTTATATTTATTATAACTTTGCTTAATAGCTGCAGCTGTATTTGAGGCTTCGCTTGTATCTAGGCGTTCGGTTTGTATTGAAATACTTTTGCCGTCAGTACTTTCACTAATGTGTTTATCTGTATTTTTACTGTGCTCAGTGAGTGCTATTTGATTATTTTTAGATTGAGAGATTACAGTAGAGAGTTGCGGTTCTACTTTAGTAATTAATCCTAGCTTTTTTAGTGAGGATTCTGTTTTAACAGCATCAATACTCGATAAGTCTTTTTTTAAAGCGTAAGCTTTTCCATCAAATAACTGAACAACAATATTATGAGGAATATTAAGAAGTTGGCTGAGTTGTTCTTGGGCAGAGGTAAGGTCAGTATTTTGATATAACTGACCATTAAAAACAATTTTAAATGTAGCGCTCACGTTAGTACCTTGCTTGTGTAATTCCATTTTTGGAATTTTATTTTTATTATTTGATACACAAAGCTAATTTAACAGATAAAGGGTATGCTTTCTAATGATTTGTGATTAAAAAAGTCTTAACAAACAGCGTTAAGACTTTGGCGTGTAGCTGTTACTTTACTTTATCGTTTTGCGAGTGATTTTACAGATTGCTTTTGCTCACTGGCAGGTTGGGTTGCTTTGTCTATTAATGTTTCAAGTGGTTTATTTCGAACGCACATAAGTACTTTGTTCATTGCTTGGCATGTGCCTGTCGCTTTTTTATCATGGCTTATGTAGCTGCAATCTTCATTAATGGCTTTTTCTTCACATGCTTCCCAAGGCACGTTTGAGCCGTGGCCTGCATGGCTTAGCGCTGAGCATGAGGTTGCAAGTAAAAAGCCAGTGGTTAGGGCTTTTATTACGTTAAATATTTTCATTAGTATCTCAGTTAATTATTTGGCCAGAATGCGAGTTATCTTGCGGTAGCACCTTTAAAACAACCAATAAACATGTTTTCAGATACATCGGCTGCATGGTAGTGGTATCCGCGTGTATCGTCGGTGTGGCCTCTACATTCGTCTAAATCAGTGGGTTCTAATCCATCTTCGTTAAGCATGCCAAATATACCAAATCCATCGAGTGCATAACCCATCATGGCGGCATGACCGTCTGATTGGATTTGTGTTTGGCTACAGCCTGCTTCACCGTGGTAGTGATAACCTGCTACTAAGTTAATATGCCCGGCGCAATCATCAAAGGCTGCAATAGTGTATGCGCCTAAAATAGCCTCAACAGGGGCGGGTGCAGCAAGTACAACACCATTGAGAGCAACACCTACATTAGTGTTACCAATACTGCTATTTTGAGTGGTTGCAACAGGCGTTATTGGTATTAAAAATGATTCTGATATACCGCCATCAACATAATCAATAGAGCATTCTACGCAGTGGTTTTGGTATTGCTCCTCTACGTTTGGACGTGCAGCACCATCACACGATTCTTGTGTGTCTGTTACATTTACAAGGCCTGTACCTTCGTCGTATAGCTGCCAATGGTTATCGTTATATAATGTTGGTAGATTTAAAATAAAGTCGCCAGTTATATCGTAAACCTCACCGGTGCCATCAAACCAAATACCGGCTTCGTCTGCTGTTGATGTGATATTTCTAGGACAAAATACACCAATCTCGTAATTTGAAGGCGCACCGGCAATATCAATTTTGTAGCATGAAGCTTCATCGCCATTACTTAGCGTACATGTTTGAGTGGTAATTGATGAAATGAGCGCATCGCTTTCAAAGTTAAAAGGGTCAACTTCTACAACGAAATCGGTTGAAGTATCTGTTGTAGTGCCCTCATCGGTGGTTGTTTCAGTTACGACGCTACTTTGAGTATCGCTACCGTTACAGGCAGCTAAACTCAGTGCAAGTATGCACACTGCAAGCGGTGCTAAAATTGGTGCGTTAAGTTTTCTCATCAGAAATATCCGGTAATGAAGTTGAATGTATAATATTTGTTAAATGTGCAAACAAAGTGCAAAAACAACGCAACATAATACATTGCCTGAAATAGAGGCTTATAACACTTGCTATAGGTGTATGTTGTACCTTTTATTGTTTAAAATACTGCGACTTTAAAGTACCTAAATAGGCAGTGGAGTTTTATGGACTTTTTACTTCCCGACAGTATGTCTTTATTTTTGTTTTTATTAATGATGATCACCGCTGGCTTTACTTCTTTTATATCTGCTGCATTTGGTGCGGGTGGCGGGCTAATGTTGCTTGTTGTTATGGCGTCGTTTATGCCTATGGCAGTTGTTGTGCCTGTGCATGGTTTAGTACAGCTTGGCTCTAATGCAAATAGGTTATTACTCAGCTTTAAGCATATTGATAAAAGCATGTTTGTATATTTTGCGTTAGGCGGCTTAGTAGGGTCGGGGTTATCAAGTTTTGTTATTGATGATATATCGCTTGATGCTATGAAGTTAGTGGTCGCTATTTTTGTTATTTATTTACTGTGGGGTAAAACGCCGCCAGTAAAACTAACCTCTAAGCTATGGCGCATGGTCGCCGGTGGCATAACAACTTTTATTTCTATGTTTGTGGGGGCGAGCGGGCCATTAGTTGGTAGCTGTTTATATATAAATAATTACGAAAAGTTAAAGTTTACGGCAACGTTTTCGAGCATTATGAGTGTGCAGCATTTATTAAAAGCGGTAATTTATGGTGCTGTTGGCTTTAGCTTTTGGCAATGGATACCGCTTGTAATTGCTATGGTAATAAGTGGTGCTGTAGGTACTTGGTTTGGAATTAAATTACTTAAAAGTATGTCTGGGGATAAATTTAAGCGTATTTTTAGAGTCGTTTTAACGTTATTAACGCTACAACTCGGTTGGCAAGGTATTAAAATATTACTCCACTAATTTAATTAGTGGAGTAAATTTAATTTTATTAAACATAAATCACTTAAGCGGATTAAATAATTCATTGCCTAAAAACTACCGATGCAGAGCAACTACACTGTAATTTTTTGGCTTATCGATGAACTATACTAATCTGCAATAATTGTTTATACGTTTAAATAAATTGGTATTAAAGCTTATTTAACAGCGGCTTTAATTGGTTTGTCACCATCAAATAACTCAAAAATGCGGTTACTAATAAATGAGTTAGTCGCAATATGTAATAATGCATTGGCTACGTTTTCGCGGCTAATTTTAGCCTCAGAACGATCACTTGGTCGCTGCGTCGTTACTTGCATTGAAGCGCTATCATCAGTCAGTGTACCAGGGCGAACAATGGTGTAATTTAAACCACTATTGATTAAGTGCTCGTCAGCCATGTGCTTGGCAACTAAATAAGGTTTTAAATCACCTTGAATCGAATCTGGGTCGTCTGCACCGATTGAGCTGACCATAATAAAGTGTTTAACGCCATGCTCTTTTGCAAAGGTAGCTGCTTTAGTTGCAGCCCATAAATCAATAAGTACAGTTTTATCATCGCCCGTACTTCCGCCAGAACCTGCAGCAAAAATCACTTGGTCACAGCCTTTTATTGCATCACCAAAATCGCCTTCAAGATCTTGCTCAACAATAGTTAAAAAAGAGCTGTTTAAATCGCTTAGCTTGTTTTTGTCACGCACTAATGCCACAACGTTTTGCTCATTTTTTAAAAGTAGCTCAGTTGCCATTTTACCTATTTGTCCGCTTGCGCCAATAATTAGGGTCTTACTCATAATTAACTCCTTCCAATAAATAGTAAAAGTAATGTGCTTACAAACAGACCTTGGGGTAGGGGATAATTTTTAAAGGGTAAAAAAGAGTTTAAATGAGCTAATTTCAAAAAATACTTTAATTAAAATTCAATACTTAACTGAGTATTAAAATTAGCTGCTTTTGGGGTGTTTTTTAGAACTTTTTATTCAACCATTATACTCACTTCGGTCACATAACTACGGCGATATAGACTAATACGAACTTTATGTTCTTGGTAATTATAAAACAAAGTGCGATATGTATTATTGCCGTTTGTTTTTAACGGCTCTCCTAATTTTTGCTGATAAAAGCGAGCGATATCAGAAATTGAATCTGTTAAATAACCAGTGCGAACCATTGGATATTCGCCGGCTACATCCATTGTTGTAACAAACTCTTCAGGAAGTGGGATTTCAGTGACGTTTTGGCTAAGTACATTAAACGATAGAGTGCATAGCAGTATTATTAAAAATGCTAAAGTTTTCATTAAAGTCCTTTAAATAATAAATTCCATTTATTGGTACTCATTTTACCTCAATAAGCACCTTTGTCATTTAAATTTTATTACGAATTAAATCTCGTACTATAAACCGAGCAGGGTGAATAGCTTGGCTTACACGTTCGCTTAATGGGCGGGGCTCGTTATTTAAACAGCTTACGAGATGTTCTGCACTTAGCGGTGCGCTACATAAAGCGCGGGCGCCAAAGCCGGTAAAAATATGTAGGCCTTGTTGTGGCTTATTAAGTTGCTCATATTGATAGCGTTTACCTAAACGTAGGTTAGCAAAAGCCATAGTGTAATCACTTTGTTCGCACCATTGCCCTGCCATTGGTAGGTGATCTATAAATGTGCATCGTACAGCTGCTTTTGCCGAGGTAATATTGCCAAGGGTTGAGGCAAATTCACTTTGCTGATAAAAGCTAAGTAGTTGCTCTTGGTTTAACTGGTTGTCGAGCGCTGTAACTTGACGGCTTTTGGTGTTTTTTTCAAACGTTGCACCCATACAGTGATGATCTAAATAGGCTGGGGTAAAATACCCTTTATGGCACAGCACTGTTTTAAGTTTGCGTGATTGCTCACTTGCCTCAATATGTGAAACTTGCCCGCGTACGCCTACTATTGGTAGCGCTTTTGTTTGCTCAAATGCATCGCTGTGCTCGCCTGCACAAATAATTACATCACTAAAAGGACCTAACTGCTCATCATTCGTTAATAAAAACCAACCGCTGTCAGTTTTTTTAAGCTGTTTTATATTGCAGTTAAATATGCTTTTAAATGGGTTTATGCTATTTGCAGCGCTTAACATGGCGTTTACTAATTGCGGAGGGTTAACCCAGCCGCCTTGCTCAAAAAACACGCCCGAATAACCTGTTTCTACGCCGGCTATTTCGTCGCCTTGCTCTGCGGTTACGTTGTGCATTAGCTGGGTTGGCCACAGTTGTTTTTGTGCTAAGTTTTCATGTTTATCGGCCAGAGGCCTTTTTACTGCGTGTTGTAATACGCCGCACCAATCGTAATCAAAATTAAAACCACTGCTAAGTAAGTTGTTATATAGGCGCTTTGCGTATAAAAAGCTATGTGCGAACAATTCACTGTGCGGTGAATTTTTAGCTTGTAGGTGAGGGTAGATAGCACCTTGCACATTGTGCGATGCCCCCATAGCTGGTTTTTCATCTTGGCAGAATAATTGGCTTGCTATGCCTCGTTTAGCCAAACTATATAAAATGCAGCTACTGGCTATACCGCCGCCAATGATCGCTACATTTTTTAAAGCGCTGCTATCTTGATGAAAATATGCAGGAGCTGATTGAGCATCATTTACGCACTCTAGTTGGCCAACAAGCATATCTCTTTTTTGGCCAAAGCCTTTGGCTTTTTTAGTATTAAAGCCTGCATCAATTAATCCACGGCGAACAAAACCTGCTGAAGTAAATGTTGATAAGGTTGCACTTGCCCTTGATATATTGACCATAGAATTAAATAAACTTTGCTGCCACATTTCGGGGTTTTTACTTGGCGCAAAACCATCTAAATACCAAGCGTCAACAATTCCTGTTTGCGGATAGCTCATTGCTTGTATTGATTCAAGTGCATCACCAAAGTATAAATCGAGAACAACAAGTCCATTGTCAAATTCGAGTCTGTGGCATCCTTCTAAATTAATTGGGTATTGTTTAGATAATTTGTTACTAAAGGCGCTTAATGATGGCCATGCCTGTAGTGCTTTGTTTAAATCGTCTATGTGCAGTGGATATTTTTCAAATGAAATAAAGTGTAAGCGTTTAACACCATTATCTAATTGATTTTGAACTTGTTGACGTGCAAGGTGGTCAGTAAAGCGTTGCCACGTATTTAAAAAGTTTAAACCTGTACCAAAGCCGGTTTCGGCAATAACAAAATGTGGCTGGTCATGATTTTGTAATCGTGCATCTATATTATTTTGCTCATAATACACATAATGCGATTCAGCTAAGCCATCGTCATTAGAAAAATAAATATCACCGAAGTCATTAGCGAAAGGTGTACCTAAATTATTAAAGTGTATATGTGCATTTTTGATCATGATTTTTTAATTTTATAGATATATTTTTTAATTATTTTACGGGTTTTCTTTGAAATAGTCTGGCGTTATTTATAAGCTAGCAGTTCAGAGTACAAGTGTACGCTAGAAAGCTGACCACTTAGGTGATTAAATTCGCGTAAAATAGAATGCAATTAAGTATTAAGCTAAGGGAATTACCCATGAGAAGAGCTGTAATTACAGGTATCGGTGTTGTATCAAGTATAGGTAACAACAAAGAAGAAGTATTAGAATCGTTAAAAACGGGCAAAAGCGGCATCGCTTTTAATCAAGAATTTGCCGATTATAAGTTACGTAGTAACGTATCGGGTAAAATTGATATTGACGTTAAAGCACACGTTGACCGCAAAGCAATGCGCTTTATGGGAGATGCTGCTGCTTACTCTTATATTTCAATGACGCAAGCAATTGAAGACTCAGGTTTGTCTGACGACCAAGTATCAAATGAGCGCACGGGTATTATTGTTGGCTCTGGCGGTGGTTCGTCTAAATGGCAAGTAGAAGCTGCTGATATTTTACGTGAAAAAGGCGTAAAACGTGTAGGGCCTTATATGGTGCCACGCACTATGGCGAGCACTACATCTGCTTGTTTAGCAACACCATTTAAAATTAAAGGTGTTAACTATTCAATTAGCTCTGCATGTGCAACATCTGCGCATTGTATTGGTAATGCCGTAGAGCAAATTCAGCTTGGCAAGCAAGACGTTGTGTTTGCTGGTGGTGGTGAAGAGCTACACTGGACATTGGCAATGGAATTTGACGCTATGGGCGCACTTTCTACTAAATACAATGAAACACCTGAAAAAGCATCTCGTACATACGATGCTAATCGCGATGGTTTTGTTATTTCTGGCGGCGGCGGTATTGTTGTCGTTGAAGAACTTGAACATGCACTTGCACGTGGCGCGCACATTTACGCTGAAATTGTTGGCTACGGTGCAACATCAGATGGCTACGACATGGTTGCTCCATCTGGCGAAGGTGCAGCACGTTGTATGCGCCAGGCTATGCAAGATGTAGATAGTATTGATTATCTAAATACGCACGGCACATCAACGCCTGTAGGCGATGTTAAAGAGTTAGGTGCGATACAAGAAGTGTTTGGTGGCAAATCACCAATGATCAGTGCAACTAAAGCAATGACGGGTCATGCCCTAGGTGCTGCAGGTGTTCACGAAGCTATCTTCTCATTATTAATGCTAGAGCACAGCTTTGTAGCACCTTCAATTAATATTGATGAGCTAGATGAGCAAGCGACAGGTTTAGATATTATTACTGAGCGTCGTGATGTTGAGTTAAATACTGTAATGTCTAATAGCTTTGGCTTTGGTGGCACAAACGCGACTTTAGTTATGAGTAAGTACAAAGGTTAATTTTAGCTTATAAGCCCTATATGCAAACACATATCTGGGCTAAATAGCCCAAAACAAAAAAGGAAAGCCGAGGCTTTCCTTTTTTATTATCGAAAGTTTAATTAACCTTCGTTATGTTCTTGACGCGCTTGCTCAATTTCGTCTGCAATTTCTTGCGCTTTTTGCTTAGTTTTTTCAGTTAACTCGCCAGCAGCTTCTTTGCTTTTAATCCATGCGTCAACCGCAATCTCTTTGCCGTCGTCGTACATGTCTAAGCCCATTGCTTTACTTTGCTCTAATAGCTCGTTTAAAGACTCGTCATTTTTAAGATCGTTAGTTGTCTCTTTAACGTCGTTCCATGCATCACCAAGCTTTTCTTGCATTTGTGCGCTTTTATCTTTTGCATCTTCTTTTACTTCGTTGGCATCTTCACAACCAGTTAATGTAATTAAAGTGCCTAATAAAGCTAAACCTGCTAATTTATTCATGTGCTATCTCCTTTAGAGACTGATAATTAATTCGAGGCAGACTATACAACAATGAAAATGAACGCCCCCGTAACAAAACGATTAAATTTTAAATTAATGAATGAGCATGATTGGCCTCAATTATTTGAACTCGACCAAGACCCAGCTGTAATGCAGTATTTAACACGAGGTGAACCTACCTCTTTAGAGCAAATAAAAAATGAGGGAGTGCCTCGTATGCTCGCATATCGAAATGAGCTTAAAGGCTGGGGGCTGTGGAGTGTCACTATAAAGCAAACCAATACATTTATAGGTTGGGTATTAATAAGGCCTATGGGCTTTTTTACTGATGCACCAAACTACAGTGATATTGAAATAGGTTGGCGCTTTAAACAAGCGAGTTGGGGGCATGGTTATGCAACCGAGGCGGCTTTAGCATTATGTGATGAACTCATTAAGCAAGATGACGTTAAGGCGATAAGCGCAACTGCACTAAAAGATAATACGGCCTCTATAACAATAATGAAAAAGTTAGGCCTGCAATTTATAAAAAATTATACACATACAGATGAGCAAGGCGACTTACCCGCGGTACTTTATTCAAAAAACGTTTGAAGATGATTAAATATCAAAAGTATAAAGATTGACCTGTCCTTAAGTGACGTGCATTAATAAGAATGCGTAACTAAAAAATAATAAATTAAGGATGTTGTATGGGATTGTTTTTTGCACCAAGTAAATTAATTGTCAAAAGTGTGCTGGTTTTACAGTTCGCTGCTTTTAGTGTTTTAGCGCAGCCTTTATCGCAAAGCGCGGTAGCAATGCCTGACTCGTTCAGTGCCGATGCTGCTAAAAGTATATTAGAGCAAGGCGGTAATGCTGTTGATGCGGCTATTACGGCACAATTTGTACTTGCAGTAACGCTTCCTGAAGCCGGCAATATTGGCGGCGGGGGATTTATGCTTATTCAAAAAGATGGCAAGGGCGATTTTATAGATTATCGCGAAACAGCGCCAACAGCGGCTCATCGTGATATGTATTTAGATGAGCAAGGTAATGTTATTGCAAACAAATCAATATATGGTATTCACGCAAGCGGTGTACCTGGCAGTGTAGCGGGTATGTGGCTTGCCCATAAAAAACATGGCACTTTAAAGTGGGAAGAATTAGTACAACCAGCGGTAACGTTGGCTGAGCAAGGGTTTGTAGTTCCGCCTAAGTTAGCAAAAGGTGTGAGCAATTATATAGCCCATCTAAAAGAGCAAAAAATAAATGTAAACTTCGAAAAATACTTTGCTGATGTAAAAGCTAATAAAGTATTTAAGCAACCCGAGTTAGCGGCAACGCTAAAGCGTATCCGTGATAACGGCCAAGATGGGTTTTATAAAGGCGAAACTGCAAATATTATTGCTAAATTTATGCACCAACATGGCGGTATAATTAATCAAGATGATTTAAAAGGTTACACCGCTAAATCACGTACACCTATTAAAGCGAGTTGGAATGGTTATGAAGTACTTACTTCGCCACCGCCGAGTTCTGGTGGTATTGCTATTTTACAGTGGCTTAAAATGTATGAGTTACAAAAACCAGATGCGGGCTTAGCGCATAACTCTACTCAGTATGTACACTTACTTTCTGAAATAGGTAAACGTGTATTTGCAGATAGGGCGGAGTATTTAGGCGATCCTGATTTTTTTGATGTACCAGTCAACGCATTAACTAATATTAACTACCTCAAAGAGCGCAGTAATGGCATTTCGTTAACCGCCATCTCTACTACCGAAAATATTAAACCGGGCCTTAAAGAAAGTGAGCAAACTACACATTTTTCAATCGTTGATAAAATGGGTAACGCTGTAGCAAATACCACCACAATAAACTTAGGGTTTGGTAGCGGTGTAGTTGTTGAAGGTGCAGGGTTTATTTTAAATGATGAAATGGACGACTTTAGCGCCAAACCAGGCGTTATGAATGTGTTTGGTGCAATAGGCGGTAAAGCTAACGAAATACAGCCGCACAAGCGTATGCTTAGCTCTATGACGCCTACAATACTCCTTAAAGACAACACCGTTAAAATGGTGACAGGCTCGCCTGGTGGCACAACCATTATTAGCTCTGTGTACGAATCTATTTTAAATGCGGTAGAGTTTGATATGACTGCAGAGCAGGTTGTAAATAGCCCTCGTTTTCATCATCAACTGTGGCCTAAAAATATAATTAGAACACACATAGGTTTAACCGATAGCGTAAAAGCAGAGCTTACAAAAATGGGCTACACCATAGATGAGAATCACTTTGGTGACTTACACGTTATTATTAATAAAGAGGGCCAATTAGATGCCGCTTCTGAAGCATCAGGACGTGGTAAATCAATTGTTTTTTAAATAAAAAAACACCGCGCTAAAAGCGCGGTGCTTTAAACAATACAAAATTATTGAGTATCAATTAAATCTTCAACACCCACTATTAGCCATGGAGCGTCGTCTGAAATTAGACGCTCTAAGTGCCAAATTTCTAAAATAGGCTCTTCTTTTTTATCGCCTAAATCACGGTACTTACCTTTAAAGCGAACACTAATCTGCTACGATTGCGCGTTTGTATCTGCGCGCACAAGTTCGGCATCAATAAACATCACTTCTGTTTCTACGCTTTGTATAGCTTCACGTTCAGCTTTAAACTCGGCAACAAGTGCAGGGCTTAAGTATTCAGCCATTGTGGTGTAATCGGCATTGTTCCATGCAGTTTGTAGCGTATGGTAATGACTACGGGCACCTTGCAAAAAGCCATTAACGTCAAAGTTAGGTGGTAAATTAAAAGGCACACTTTCACCTTGTGGGGCGCTGCTTGCAAAGCCTGTACTTGTTGGTTGCTCGATAGGTGCTTGTTTAAAAGCATTTTGCTGAGCACTTGTACTTGCACTGGCAAGTTGTGGGGCACGATTAGCACGTAAAAAGCCCGTTACTAGCTTAAATAAAATAAAGAGTCCGCCAGCTAATAAAATCATTTCTAATAGCTGAAAACCTTCAAAATCGTCGCCTAACATTGCTGCAATTAAGCCACCCGCTAAAAGCCCTCCAAAAACGCCTGCCATAATGCCTTTTTTATTTGATGTGGCTTTAGGTGTAGCGTTAGGTGTTGTTGTATCTGTTTGTTGTTTTTGCGCTGTTTGTTGTGTTGCAGGTGTCTGTCCGCGTTTACTACTGCCAAACTTTTTACGTGCGTGTGCATCAAAACTGGCAGTACATAATAATGCCAATAATGAAAAAATAACGATGATGTTCTTCATGAAATTCCCTAATTAAAATCGAGCCGCGATTATAATTTACTTTCTTTAGGAATTTAATTAATTACTTTAAAAATCAGAGGTTTTGGGGAGTGAAGAAACGCTTTGTTGGTGAGTATATAATCAAAAAACCGCTCAGTAGAAACTAAGCGGTAAATTTGTCTATTTTAAAGCCAACGAATTGCGCCAGTAACGCGTTCATTGTATGTATCTAGAGGTGCTCCAAGACTTGCCACTAAAATAGTATCAGCTTGTGAGCCACGATTAATGTGACCTTCAAAGCGCTCATCGCGGAAGTTGTCATCCCCAAAACCGAATGATTTATTTTCAGAAGGCACTATAAATACTGTCATAGGACCAAAGTCAGACTCAAATATTAAATGCAGTCCTTTTTCGCCTTTAAAATCACAAAACATGGCATAAGTTACAGCGCCAGGAAGTTCATCAAGATGACCACCTAATACTGCAAGCTTGTCGTTAACGCTTTGTAGGCTAATGGGGTCTTTTTTATCAAGCGCATTAATTTCGTAGTACACATGGGCAAGAGCATGCTCACCCGCTTCGTGTGCAATATTTTGCTCTGTACTAAAAAAGAAGGCACTAATCGCCACTACAAAAGACGCTGCTAACGCAAGATGTACACGGTCAAACTTAAAACGCGATCGAGCATCAACCACGTTTTTGCCTGTTGCTTGTTCTTCTTGGAGTGCTTTTTCTTTTAACGATGTGTTTAAAAGAATGCGGTCTGCAAGATTTTCAGGCACAGGTATATCTAAAGAATCTTGAATGAATTTATCAAAATCTTTCATATCGTTAATAAAACTTTGTCGCTCTGGGTTATTGTCAGCAAACTCCATAAGCTCCTTGTCAATATCGTTTGGCTGCGCAATAGTGCGGCGACGAAACTCAAGTTCATCCATTATTTTGATGCCCCTTTAAGTTGTTCATCATCACGGCTTAAAGCCTCTTTAAGTTGATTTCTGGCACGGTATAAACGAGTCATTACCGTGTTTTTATTTAAATTAAGTATGCCTGCAATCTCTTCACCAGAGCAGCCCATTACAACTTGCAGTAATAATGGTTCTCGGTATTCATCAGATAGCAGTGCAATCTGGCGTTGAATTACCGTTTGTTCCATTTCATCGTCTAATGAATGGCTGGTTTCATCAACAAGCGTATCGTTTTCTACGTCGCTGTAATCAAACTGTTTACGTTCAAATCGGCGTGCGTTTTCTCTTCGTAATATAGTAAGCAGCCAGGGTTTAGCTGCCTTTTGATCAAGTAAAGAGTCGAGTGAACGCCATGCGCGTAAAAACGTCTCCTGTACTAAATCATCTGCTATGTGCGGATCACGGCATAACCAATAAGCAAAGCGATAAAGCTCTTTATTGTAAACGTGGACCAAGGCTTCATAACGCTTTTGTTTCTCTGCCATATCGATTAAGACCTGATTGTTTGATTTTTTCTTTCCAAGCATAAGCACTTTTTTAATTAAAAATTATTAGTTATTGCAAAAAAAGACCTGAGGTTCGTAGTTATTAATCATAAAGGTCTTTTAATACAGCTTGTTGCGACTTTGATGCCTGAGTTTGATAGTTCTCAAGAATTTTAATAATAGCATTAAGATCCGTGTTTGCGCCTTTATTACTGTAAAGTTGTGCCTGCAATTGGCTAATGAGACCATTAAGCTCGCTGCTGTTTACGCGGATGCAGAGCTCATCAATCGCGCCAACATTTTTATGGGTCACCTTTACAGAAAAGTTATTTAATGCGGTGTAAAAGGCTTTCACATCGTGTGTTTTAGCTAATGCTTTAAGCTCATTTAAGCTTGGCTGAGAAATACCACGGGTGTTTAGCTGTAATTTTTCAGTCGTATTTTTAGTAGAACGGCTTATTAAGTAAAAAATTACAGTACCAATCCATAAAATATACCCTGAAGCGGCAACAACTATTAACCAAAGAGGAGTATCACTTTTAGTTTCAATAGGTTGTGTGCCAGTTGCTTGATTCGAAATATTTTCAAGAGTAGGTGAATTATTTGTGCTGGGTTGTGGGTTTGCTATGGCTGTATTAGGCGCGGTAGTACTTGGCGTTACTGTAATAGTACGCTTTGGTAATGTGGCTACGCTAATACGGTTCATTTTGGTATTAAACCAAGGCAGCTTTATTTCAGGCAAAGTATAAGTACCTGGTTTTTGCGGCAGTAAGGCATATGATGCCGTTTGCTGCGACACAACGCGTCCGTCTCGCACTGCATTGTTATTTTCTTTTTTATCAGGATAGCTGCGTATGCCATCAATAGTAGGCATAGAGATTTCAGGTAATTGCTCTTTGGTAACTCCAAGCGCGGTAAGCGTAATAGTACGTGTTATAGGCGTACCTACTTCTACTGTGTTGTCGTTAGGTTGCCATTCTTCATCAAGGTTAACCAATTCGCTTGGTAACCATGCGCCTTTATAGTCACTCGGGATTGGTTTTATTTCTACCTGCTGATCATCGCCAAGAGCAGATACCTCCAGTTGGCGGTAATTTTGCTGTACTCGCCCTTGAAACGCAGGGCCTGCAATCGTGTAGGCACCACTTTTTTGTGGCTGAATCAAATACTCACGAGTAATAACAAGGTAGCGTTTGCCATCAACCAGCTCATAACTCTCAGTTTGTTTACCTAATTGGGTTAGCTGAGCATCTTCCATACTTGGTGTGCTTAAGCTGCCATCAAGCAGTTCTTTGGCAAGGTAGAGCTTAACAGTGTAAACACCGGCTTCTTGCACAAATAATGAATTACTCGAGAGTGACGTTTTTAAAAATATTTCGTTATTTTTATCTGCATCAGCTGAGCGTTTTGCCACTTTTAACTTAATAGGCTCTGAGGTTAACCCTGCAACGCTAAATGCCGGAATCGTGTAATCACCCTCTGTACGGGTCATTAGTTTAACTGACCACGTAGTTTGTTTATTAATGCTGCCATTAATAATGTTGGTACGAGAGCTTAAGCTCGTCGGGCCTACAACAAAGTCTTTTAACAGCGATGAGGTGTCTGGTTGCTCGCCTTTAACTGTATCGTCTACTGATATATTAAGCATAAAAAATTCACCCGCTAATACAGGATTTTTATCTACGCTGGCTTCTAATTTGGTGGCAGCCCACGAAGGCATCGCACTTAATAGCAATAAACAGCAAAATAATCGCATTACCATGATTTTTCGACTCCTGTAGGGCGACGTTTGTATTGTCTTTTTTGGGCTTCTAATTGCATTTTATTCCGTAATAAAATAGCCGGATCGTCCGGGACTTTTCTAAGTAGTTGATTAAGCTGTTGTGCTTTTTCTTTTTCTTCATTAGTGAGCTCACTTGCTTGGGCTTGCATCGCTTGTTGCTGAGCACTTTGTTTTTGCTCATCAGTGGCGGGTTGCTCACTTATTGCTTGTGGCTTACTTTGTTGCTGCTCATCCTCTTTAGGCTGGTCAGCGTCTTTATTTTGCCCTTGTTCGCTTTGTGGCTGGGCTTGCATATCAGGCTCATTTTGCTTATCTGATTGCTCGCCAGGCTCACCTTGTTGATCTTTTGATTGTTCAGACTCTTTATCTGATTTTTCATCGCTTGAACTTTGACTTTCGTTTTCGCCTTTTTCAGAATCGCTTTTATCACCATTTTGTTGCTGATCCTGTTTTGACTCATCAGAATTTTGCCCTTGGTTTTGCTCATCTTTTTTCTGACTATCATCTTTTTTCTGACTATCATCTTGGTCTTGAGAGTCGTCGCCGTCGCTTTGCTGATCTTGCTGGTTTTGTTGCTCTTGTTGATTTAGTAATTGCTCAACTAAGGCTTGGTTATCGGCTGCTTGCGTAAAGTCATCTTGTAAGGTTTGGGCTTGTTTGTACGCTTCAATTGCGTCCTCAAGTTTACCAGCTTTGGCAAGGGCATTACCGTAGTTGTATAAACCGGTAGCCGACTTATCATTACTAAACTCATTAAGTGCAGCATCAAAATTACCTTGCTGGTAAAGCGCAGCGCCTTTTAACTCACTCGATTGCGCCTGTGTTGCTGCATCGTATTCTTTATTATTGTAAGCCTGCAATGCACGTTGATCTGCATTTTGCAAAAGAGTAGGGAGCTCTACGGCATACGCATTTTGCTGCGGTAAAAAACCAAAAGCTAAAAATGCGCCTAGCAAGGCAGCGCGTCTAAATAAATACAAACCAAATGGCAGTAATAACAAGAGTCCGTAAATACCTGCATCTATTCGCCAAAGCGCATGGCTTTGTTTTTCGTCTTTCAATAATTCACTCTGCGCATTTGGGGCAAACGTATTTATGTCGTTATTGCTAGGTTGGTAACTAGCAAATTTACCACCGCTGCTTGATGCTAAATTTTTAAGCTGAGAGGCATTAATTGTAGGTACTACAATTTGGCCGTATCTGTCTTTCAAAAAGCCGCCTTCAGGTAACTTAATTGGTGCGCCTTGAGCGGTACCTACACCATATATATTTAATCTATATTGGGTGTTACTGGTAAAGCTACTAACGTCGCTTTGTTCTTGTTGGTCAATACCGTCGGTCACTAAAATAATGTCGCCATCAATATAACCCGCTTGCGTTAATAGCTCTTTGGCCATATCAAGACCCGCTAAAACGTTTGAGCCTTTGTCTGGCATTATTTCAGGGCTTAAGCTTGGAATTAAATTACTGAGTGTTGTGGCATCGTTTGTTAGTGGTGAAATTACATAGGCCGTGCCTGCGTAAGCAACAAGCGCGGTATCGCCTTCTTTAAATAGCTCAATCATATCAAGCGCTTTAAAGCGTGATTGCATTAAACGATTTGGCAAAATATCGGTGCTGTACATTGAGTACGACATATCCATAACAATTACACGGGCACTTTTACTTTGAAATACAGGAACTTGTTTTTTCTCAAAACTAGGCCCTGCACTAAATAAAATGCCAAGGCTGCAAAACAAAGCAACTAACCAAAGTGGCTGGCTGGCTTTAGTATTTGCTTCGCTCATTATAAATTGTGCTAAATGAGGTGCAATTAGCTGCTCACTAGTCGTTTTTTTATGCTTAATTAAGGCAACAAAAAATAATGCCACAGCAGGTATGAGTAACCATAAAAGAGCGGGGCGAATAAATTCAAAATCCATTAGTTTGGCTCCTTTAATGCACGCAGTGTACTAAGCATTACTTTTAAGCTAATAAGTAAAATAGCGATAAGTAACGGGTAGTAAAATAATGAGCTTTGTGGGCGAAATGTTTGTTCATCAGCGCTAATAGGTTCAAGCTTATCAAGCTCTGCGTAAATTTGTTGAAGGCCAGCTACATCTTTGGCTCTAAAGTATAATCCGCTAGTTTGCTCGGCAATCTTTTTAAGTAAGCTTTCATCTAAATTACTGCCACTAGAGCCACCCACATTAAAGAGACTAAAGCCGCGCGGATTATCTGAGCCAACACCAATGGTGTACACTTTAATACCTTCTTCGCGAGCTAGCAGTAGGGCATCTTCTGGGTTTAAATTACCAGCGGTGTTTTGTCCGTCGGTTAATAGCACCACAATTCGGTTACTTTCATCTTTATTGGCAAAGCGTTTTACCGAAAGACCCAATGCATCACCAATGGCTGTTGCGCGCCCCACTAAACCAATTTGCGCTTCGCTGAGCATTTTACTTACTGTTTTAACGTCGCGGGTAAGGGGGGTTTGTAAAAACGCGGTGTCGCCAAATAATATCAGCCCAAGCCTGTCGCCTTGGCGCTGTTCTATAAAATCACTGAGTACAGCTTTTACCATGGTAAGGCGGTCAACATATTGGCCATTATAAGCCATGTCTTGTTCGGTCATCGAGCCTGATAAGTCAACTGCTAACATTATATCGCGTCCTTCATTTGGTAATGAGATTGGCTCATCTAACCATGTTGGATTGGCAGCGGCAGTAACAAGTAATAACCAAATTACCCACTCGAGGGGATTTAAACGTCGTGCGTGTGGCTCGATGCTTTGGCTGGTTAAATTGTGCTTTGCAAAACTGGGTATACGTAAACGCGTACTGGCATTACTTGCAGCGGGTTTTAATAGTAAAAGTAATAAAGGCAAGGGGAGTAATAAAAATAACCATGGCCAGCTAAATTCAAACATTTACTGACTCCTTTATTTTAAATTGCTTAATACCTTGGCGAAATTTTTCGCACAGGGTTGTATCTTTTTGGCTGGGGTTATACAAGCTTAGTATTTCTTGTTCTGTAAAGCTTAAACCGGTGAGTGTATTAAGTGTTGTGCACCATTTAGAGGTAGATTGCGCAGCAAGTCGCTTGTCGTAATATTCAATCACTAAACGTTTTAAAATAATATGCAGTTGCTGAGGGTTTTGCTCACTTTGGCTCAATTGTATTGCGTAGCGTTTAGGCTTTTTAAATTTATGTTTTTTATAAAATATATAAATAGCTGCGCACAGTGCTAAAAACAGCAGTGCAATAATAACCCACCAAGCAGGGGCGAGTGGCCACCAATTAACTTGGCTTGGCGCTATTATATCGTGCAGGCCATCGAGTGGATTGGTTTGCATGGTTATTTTCTCACTAATTGCAGCTCAAGCGGAGTTGCTGCATTGAATGATATTAAATTAAGACCCGATTTAGTTAGGCGATTAAAGCGCGCGCTAAATGCTTGCTCAGCATTTTTAGCAAAGCGTTCTCTAAAGCTGTTATCCATTAATGGTAGGGCAAAGTCTTGACCATTTGCATTAACCGTAACGGCTTGCTTAAACGCAGGTAACTGATGCTCAAAGGGGTCGCTTATGTGGCAACCAATCAGCTCGCAGTGGCGGCTTAATATTTCAAGTTGCTTAAAGCTGGCATCATCCAGAGCATTAAAATCAGACACTAAATACACTAAGCTGCCTGGTTTTGCTAAATGGTTAAGGCGCTTTAGGTTATCGCTAAAGTTGTTAGTGGCTGTTTTATCAATATTGTTAAGCGCTTGCTGGTGGTTGTCGCATAAATTATGACAAAGCTTAAGCACGGCTTTTTCACGGGCGCTGGGTTTTAGCTCTAAATGCGAGTGCTGATTAAACACAATACCGCCAATTCTATCGCCGCGCTGACACGCCGACCATGCAACAAGAGCGCTTATATGCGCAGCTTGCACCGACTTTAACAGTAACTTTGAGCCAAACAGCATTGAGTTTGAAAAATCAGTGAACACAAACACAGGGCGCTCTTTTTCTTCTTGAAAGAGCTTTGTGTGAGTCTCGCCGGTACGCGCAGTAACTCGCCAATCAATAGAGCGAATATCGTCACCTTGCTGATAATGTCGCACTTCGGCAAATTCCATTCCTCGGCCTTTGTGCGGTGCAAGGTATTGCCCTGTTAAGGTATTTTTTATTTTTACCTTAGGGGCAAGTTCAAGCAATTGCGCTTTGGCTTTGTAATACATCAGCTCTTTGAGTGCTAAATTAACACCGTGGCTATGGCTCTGTTTGAGCCATGCTTGGGTTTCTAATTGTTTTTGCATAACTTATGGTACGGCTACAAGTTCAACTATACGGCTTATTACTTGATCTTTAGTAATGCCATCGGCTTGGGCTTCGTAACTTAAAATAATGCGATGACGCAGTACGTTATGCACAACAGCTTGAATGTCATCAGGTGCTACAAAGTCACGGCCTTGAAGCCATGCATGAGCACGAGCACATTTATCAAGTGCTATTGTTGCACGCGGACTTGCACCAAACTCAATCCAGCTACCTAGTTGCGCGTCTAATTTAGCGCCTTCACGGGTAGCAATAATAAGTTGTACTAAATATTGCTCAAGTGGCTCTGCTAAATAAAGGCCTAATATTTCTTTACGCGCTGCAAATAAGTCGCTTTGACTAATTTTTTGCATTACCGGTTGTTGTTCATTAAGCGCTTCGCCGCGTGTTAAACGCAGTATATCAAGCTCATGCTCTGCGCCAGGGTAGCCAATACTTAGGTGCAGTAAAAAGCGATCCAGCTGGGCTTCTGGTAACGGGTAAGTCCCTTCTTGCTCTAGCGGGTTTTGCGTTGCCATAACTAAAAACAGTTCGCTAAGCGGATAGGTATTTTTACCCACGGTAACTTGTCGCTCTGCCATGGCTTCTAATAGTGCTGATTGTACTTTGGCTGGTGCACGGTTAATTTCGTCAGCTAAAATTAGGTTGTGAAAAAGAGGGCCTTTTTCAAATACAAACTCGCTAGTTTGTTGGCGGTAAATATCGGTACCTGTTACATCAGCTGGTAATAAATCTGGCGTAAACTGTACGCGCTGAAATGAGCCTTCAATGCCTTTAGCAAGTGCATTAACTGCACGTGTTTTTGCAAGCCCAGGAGGGCCTTCTACTAATAAGTGACCATCAGCTAAAATAGCAATAAGTAGCGCTTGTGTAAGCTCTGGCTGGCCAATGATTTGTGTATCTAAGTACGTTTTTAATTGTGAAAATGCGTTAGCTGCCATAATAAGTGGACTGTCCTCGTCAGCTGGGTTTGTACCTAATAGTGTTAGGTGATAAATACTGACCTATTTATAAGGTTTATAATTGGGTAACTCAAGAGTTAGACTGTATTTTTTAAAATAGTTCGTTATTTTTTAACGAATTTTAGCGTACCACAAAACTTTGTAAATGCGTCTAAAAAAGCCTATTGTGATAGTCGTAATTAAACACTGTTTATATAAATTTGTGTTTATCTATTGGCTTTAGGGCACGGGTTGTTTAGAATCGAGGAAAACAAACAGGTCAGACCTGTCAGCGGGAGAGCATAAATGTCTGAGCAAAACATACTAAAAACACCAAAGGGCGACCGTATTGCCATCGTTAGCGGCTTACGTACACCTTTTGCAAAACAAGCAACAGCGTTTCACCATGTACCAGCACTTGATATGGGTAAATTGGTGGTTAACGAAATGCTTGAACGATTAAATTTCAATAAGTCAGAAATTGATCAACTTGTATTTGGTCAAGTAGTACAAATGCCAGAAGCGCCAAATATTGCACGTGAAATTGTATTGGGCACAGGTATGCCGGTATCGGTTGATGCATATTCTGTATCGCGCGCATGTGCTACCAGCTTTCAGGCTATTGCTAATGTAGCTGAGTCTATTATGGCGGGATCTGTAAGTGTAGGTATTGCAGGCGGCGCAGATTCGTCATCAGTACTGCCAATTGGTGTTAGTAAAAAGCTAGCAGGCAGCCTAGTTGATTTAAATAAAGCGCGTACGCTTGGTCAACGCTTAAAAATATTTTCAAAACTGCGCTTAAAAGACTTATTACCAGTGCCTCCTGCAGTTGCAGAGTACTCAACAGGCCTTTCAATGGGGCAAACTGCTGAGCAAATGGCTAAAACACATAATATTAGCCGTGAAGATCAAGATGCATTAGCGCATCGTTCTCACTCACTTGCAACGCAAGCATGGGCTGATGGTAAGTTAAAAGATGAAGTAATGACGGCGCATTTACCGCCATATAAAAGCTTTATTTCAGAAGATAACAATATTCGTAAAAACTCAACGGTTGAAGGCTACGCCAAGCTTAAACCTGTTTTTGACCGTCAGCATGGTACTGTTACCGCCGCAAATGCAACACCATTAACTGATGGTGCAGCGGCCGTACTTATGATGAGCGAAAGCAAAGCAAAAGCACTTGGCTATGAAATACTAGGTTACGTACGTAGCTTTGCATTTTCGGCAATTGGCGTAGAAAAAGACATGTTAATGGGCCCAGCTCATTCAACGCCTATTGCACTAGATAGAGCGGGTATTACGCTTGCTGATTTAGACTTAATTGAAATGCACGAAGCGTTTGCATCGCAAACACTTGCCAATATGAAAATGTTTGCCTCAGACAAATTTGCACAAGAGCATTTAGGTCGCAGCAAAGCAATTGGCGAAATTAACATGGATAAGTTTAACGTTAACGGCGGCTCTTTGGCATATGGTCACCCATTTGCAGCAACAGGTGCACGCTTAATTACGCAAAGCTTACACGAGCTTAAACGTCGTGGTGGCGGTTTGGCATTAACAACAGCGTGTGCTGCTGGTGGTTTAGGTGCAGCCTTTGTATTGGAGAGCGCGTAATGACTGATTCAGTATTTAATTTAGCGGTAGATGAAAACAAAATTGCCGTAGTAACGATTGATGTGCCAGGGGAGAAAATGAATACCCTGCGCAGTAGTTTTGCCGATGACTTAAAAGCATTATTAGAAGACGCTAAGTCGCAAAATGTAAAAGGCATGGTATTTATAAGCGGAAAAAGCGATAACTTTATCGCTGGCGCCGATGTAAAAATGCTCGATAGCGTTCAAAAGCGTGATGATGCTTTAGCTATTAGCGAACTATGCCATCAAGCATTTTTTGATATGACAAAACTGCCATACACTACAGTAAGTGCGATTCATGGCGCTGCATTAGGTGGTGGTTTAGAGTTTGCTTTAGCGTGTGACTACCGTGTTGGTACCGACAGCGATTTAACAAAAATTGGCTTACCAGAAGTGCAGCTTGGTTTACTTCCTGGTGGTGGCGGTACGCAGCGCTTAACTAAAATTGTTGGTATTCAAAAAGCACTTGAGTGGATGCTAACAGGTAAACAAATTCGTCCTAAGCAAGCTAAAAAAGCAGGCGTGCTTGATGACTGTGTACCACACAGTGTGCTGCTAAAAGTTGCAAAAGAATTTGCGACTAAGAAAAAGCCACAAGCAAAAGAGCCAAAGCTCGACAATATTAGTAAATTACTAGAGTCAAACCCGTTTGGTCGTAACTTTATCTTTAAAAAAGCTAAAGAAAACGTACTTAAAAAAACGGGCGGGCACTACCCAGCACCACTCGCTATTATTAAGGCTGTGCGTGCTAGTGTAGAGCTTGATGAGCTAAAAGCGTATAAAACAGAAGCTGAAAGCTTTGCAACACTTGTAATGAGTGACGAATCGAAAGCGCTTCGCGGTATTTTCTTTGCAACCACTGAAATGAAAAAAGAGTGGCGCAATGATGACGCACCCGCAATTAGCAAAACTGCTGTTTTAGGTGGTGGACTAATGGGCGCAGGTATTGCGCATGTAAGTGCTGTTAAAGCTAAAGTACCGGTACGTATTAAAGATGTAGCAGAGCAGGGCATTAGTAATGCAATGAGCTACACCTACAAAATTTTAGACAAGCGCCTTAAGCGCCGTATTATGTCTAAAGCTGATATGCAGTTAACAATGAACCGTATTACAGGTACAACAGACTACAGCGGCTTTAAACACATTGATTTAGTAATAGAAGCGGTGTTTGAAGATCTTGCGCTTAAGCAAGGTATGGTTGCAGACGTAGAGCAGCAATGCCAAGAAAATACAATTTTTGCTAGTAACACGTCATCATTACCAATTTCGCAAATTGCAGCGCAGGCAGCTCGTCCTGAAAATGTAATTGGCTTACATTACTTTTCACCAGTAGAAAAAATGCCATTAGTGGAAATTATTCCACACGAAGGTACATCTAAAGAGACCATTGCTCGCGTTGTTAACTTTGCACGTAAGCAAGGTAAAACGCCAATTGTTGTAAAAGACATGGCCGGTTTTTACGTAAACCGTATTTTAGCGCCTTACTTAAATGAAGCTGCTAACTTAATGCTTGCGGGTGAGCCAATTGAAAAGATTGATGCAGCCCTAGTTGAGTTTGGCTTTCCGGTAGGACCGCTGGCTCTACTTGATGAAGTAGGTATTGATATTGGCTCTAAAATTGCCCCAATTCTTGAAAAAGAATTAGGTGAGCGTTTTAAAGGCCCTGATGCATTTATGCGTATGATTGATTCAAAACGCCTTGGCCGTAAGTCGGGTCGTGGTTTTTATGAGTACGACAAAAAAGGCAAAAAGGTTGATGAGTCAGTTTACGAACTATTGGGTGTTACCCCAGCTCCACGTTTAAACAAAAGCGAAATTGCTAAGCGATGTGTATCAAAAATGCTTAACGAAGCAGTACGCTGTTTAGATGATGGCATTATTGCAAGCCCTCGTGATGGTGACATTGGTGCAATATTTGGTATTGGTTTCCCACCATTTTTAGGTGGCCCGTTTAGCTATATGGATAAATTAGGCGCAAGTAAAATAAGCTCTGATATGTCTACATTAGCTAACAGCGATGCTAACTTTGCTCCATGTGAGTCACTGGTAACAATGGCAAGCTCTGGTACTACCTTTTATAATGCAGCAACTGTTGAGGTTGTAGTTCCTGAAGTACAAAGCACTGAGCCACAAGAGCAAAGTGTCACTGAGCCTGAAGTTACTAAAGAGATTGAAACAAAAGAATAAAGTTTCTACTGTTTATAAAAACCGCATTTAAATGCGGTTTTTTTATGATTTTTAATATTTAAATGAGGAGCTTAATGACATTATTTACACAAAGATTGAGCATGTACCAAATAGAAGAGTCTGATTGGCCTCTTTTTCTAGCGCTTCATCGCGATCCTCAGGTCCTTAAGTATTGTTTTGATATGCCAATGGAGTCACTGATAAGAAACCGCTTTGAGATACGCTTACCTAAGTGGAATACTAAATCACGCCATCCACTGTGCTTACTCATTATTAATAATAAAACAAAACAACCAGTGGGTGTTACAGGCTTTGCCTATGACGGAGAAACCGCAGAGCTTGGTTATTTATTATTGCCAGAGTATTTTAATAAAGGCTACGCGACAGAGTCGTTAAGAGCTGTGATTGATTGGGCTTGGAAAGAATGTGGTATTAGGCAGTTTAAAGCAGTCGTAACGCGTGGCAATATTGGTTCTGAAAAGGTGCTTAGTAAGTGCGGCTTAACCCATACCGATACACTTTTTAAAGTGCATACAATAGGCGAAAAGTTATACGACGATTTAATTTATACGCTTAAGGTTTAAGGTTTTAATGGGCTAGTAGCCTAGCCCAAAAAGTGCTACAAGTGAAGTGCGATAGCTTTGCGGTCTTTTTCTGGCATATTTTCTACGACTAAATTAAATGAGTTATCAATCATTCTCTCAATTTCACCTTGTGCAATTGTGCCGTCTAAAATTACTGTGTTCCATAAGCGTTTATTCATATGGTAACCAGGGATCACTGCCGGGAAAGTATCACGCAATGATATTGCTTCATCAGGATCGCACTTTAAGTTAAGCCACCAAATAACCTCACCATCATCATTAGTTTGACCGTCATTGCCAATAGCAAGAGTCGCAAACATTTTATGATTCACTTTATATACATCAACCTCTTGCGCAAATGGTTTTGTAACCTGAACAAGTGGTTTTTTAACTAAATACTCATGTACTTTTTTCTGGTCCATGATCCATTCCTTGAAGTCATACTCGGTAAAGCTACAATAGCAGTTTTTTTCACATTTGATTATATGTATTTTAGTATAAATTAAAATTTTACAAGCTAATACAACATGTAGCGTAAAACCAACGTAATTTTAGTTGAACAAAATCCAGTTCGTGGTATGTTTCTGCCAATCAAAAAAATAATAGGAATTCACACATGCCAAAGGCGAGTGATGTTAAAAAAGGTACTGCTATTGACTTCAATGGCCGCGTTTTAGTTGTAAAAGATATTGTGCGCTCTGTGCCGCAAGGTCGTGCTGGTGGTAGTTTATACCGTATGCGTTTATACGATGTGGTAACCGGTGGTAAAGTTGACGAAACATTCAAAGACAGTGACATGCTAACGCTGGCTGATTTAACACGCCGTGAAGTAATGCTATCGTACATTGATGGCGACGAGTATGTGTTCATGGATAATGAAGATTACACGCCTTACAACTTAAACAAAGATGCTATTAGCGAAGAAATTTTATTTGTTAATGAAGAAACGCAAGGCGTACATGTAATTGTTATTGATGGCGCGCCAGTAGGACTTGATTTACCATCAAGTGTTGAACTTGTTGTTGAAGAAACAGACCCATCTATTAAAGGTGCATCTGCAAGTGCTCGTTCAAAACCTGCACGTATGTCTACTGGCTTAAATATTTCTGTGCCAGAGCATATTTCAACAGGTGACCGTATCCGTATTAATACTGTTGAACACAAATTTATGGGTCGTGCTGAAAAGTAACTTGTAATACCAACCTGCATAAATCTTTGATCAATTTAACGAATTAAATTGCACTATAACGTCGTTAAAAGTTTTTTATTTACGACTGCATGGATGCAGGAGGTAGAGCAATGCAGGGAGCAATTGCCGAGAACAACTAGATATAAAAACTTTTGCCTAGTTCTAGCGTAATTTTCTTAACGTTAAATAGACCCCATATATAAGCAGATTGGTATAAATTATAATTTTAAAAGCCGAATCTGTGTTTAACAGGTTCGGCTTTTTTGTGCGCGCGGGGGATTTGTTGCTTTAAATTTAATCACGTTAGCGTTAGAATAAGCGCCGTATTTTTGAGCAACTTTAAGGCGTGATTTTGTTTATAGTTTTACTAAGCAGTATATTTATAGCTTTAATGTATTTAGAAACCATTAAAAAAGGCATGCCAATTAAGCGATGGCTGATTTTAGGCGGTTTACTTGGACCAGTAGCCTGGTGCTTGTTTAATCTACATTATCGTCGTGCTTTAGTTAGAAATGTAGGAATAAATACGTGTATATGGCGCCCTTAATTTATCGACGCCACATTTTTATTTTTTCTAATTAAGCTTGGGGCTGCTTTAGTTTGTTGTTGCTTTAAAAATTCAGTAAATTCACTTTTTGATAGAGGCTTGGAATAATAATAACCTTGTACTGTTTCGCAATTAAGCTTTTTGAGTATATCAATTTGATGGGCTTGTTCTACACCTTCAGCAACTACATGTAAATCAAGGTTATGTGCAATAGTGACTATTGAGTCGACCATATTACGGCCACGTTCGTTGGTCATGTCATCTATAAATGCTTTATCTACTTTAAGTGTATTAAGTGGAAATTGCTTTAAATACGCTAATGATGAATAACCAGTACCAAAATCATCCATTGCTAAATGAATACCTCGGGCACTTAACGAACGCATAATTGCAATGGCTTCTTTAGGGTCATCCATTACAGTACCTTCTGTTATTTCAAGCTCTAAAAAGTAAGAAGGTAATTCATTTTTTTGCAAAATAACGTCAATACGAGAGGTTAAATCGGGGAGGCTAAATTGCTTTGCTGATAAGTTAACGGCTACTCGACCGCTAAATAAACCGCTATCTAGCCATTCTTTTACGTCTCTGCAGGCTTTGTTTAATACCACCTCACCAATTTCAATTATTTGGCCCGTTTCCTCGGCTATAGGTATAAAAACTCCCGGACTAATAATGCCTTTTTTAGGGGTTATAAAGCGAACTAATGCTTCCATTCCGGTTAGCTTGCCTGTGCGAATATTCATTTTTGGTTGGTAGTACACTTCAAAATGGTCTTCTTTTAAACCAAAGCGCATGAGGTTTTCAATTTGCAGTCGTTTAACGGCTTGACGGTTCATCGTGTCGTTAAAAAATAAGTAGCTATTACCTTTCTTTTTAGCATGATACATGGCGGTATCTGCATTTTTTAGGAGCAGTTCAGGTGTATTACCGTCTTCTGGGAATAATACAATACCTACACTAGAGGTGATTGCGAGTTCGTGGCCAGCCATTTTAAATGGTGTAGCAATGGCTGCTAAAAACTGTTTAGCCATGCGTGTAATTACATGTATGTCGTTAGTGTCAGACATTACCAGGGCAAACTCATCGCCGCCTAAACGATAAAACACATCATTTTCACGGGTTAGTTTATTTAAGCGCATTGCTAGTTTAGCTAATAAGCTGTCACCTAGCTGATGTCCTAACGAGTCATTTATTTTTTTAAAGTTATCTAAATCGAATACAAGCAAGGCGTGATGCGAATTGAGTTTTACTAGCTTTTGCAAATCAGTAAAAAATAAATTTCGGTTAGGCAGACTGGTTGTGCGATCTCGATTCGATAAGTTATGTAACTGCGATTCTGCTTTTTTACGCTCTGTTAAATCTGAATATACAACGACATAATTAGTTATTTGATTTTGATCGTTTTTAATTTCATCTATCGATATTTCTATCGGTAATAAAATGCGCTCACTATTACGAAGCTTCACTTCTTGTTGAATATGTTCGCGCTCTTTTACTATTTCAATAATTCTGTTTGTGTAGCTTGGCTCATACCCAGATAGGCTAAAATCTTTTCCTAAGTATTGTTCGCGTACGCCACCAAACAAGGTTAAAAAGCTAGGGTTTATATCAACCAGTTTAAAGTTTTTATCGTAAATTGCTAAGGCGTCAGTAAGCGACTCAACACATTTTGCAAAAAGGTTTAAGCGCTCTTCAGTTGATTTTAACTGTGATATATCGCGAACGGTACCTGTCATTCTAAGGGGTGATAAGTTGGCGTCTTTTTCAATTATTTTTCCGCGATCGAGCACCCAGTGCCAACGACCAAAAGTATCTTTGATTCGGTAGGTGGCTTCAAAAAAAGCAGACTGCTCTGCAAAGTGCACTTTTAGCAAGTGCTCAACGTTATTAATATCGTGAGGATGGATAAGGCCTTTATTTGGTGGAAACCCCATTAACGTAGTTGAGTCCATTAAATACTTATCGTTAATACGAATAACTTCGCCTGTTTTTATGTTCCAGTCCCAAAGTGTATCGCCGCTACCTTCTACAGTACTTTTAAGGCGTTTTTCCGAAAGTCGGAGTTGGCGGCGTGAACGTCTAAGTTTGTGGATTACAAATAACAGGTAGGGCAAAGCAAGCGCTATAATGGCGCTTGCTAGTATAAGTATATTGTCTGAGTTGTAATTAAGTGATGACTCAAAGGCAAAAAGCTCAAATGAGTAAGCAAGTACTACAAGCATGCTTAGTTTTATTATTGTTTTTATCATTTTTTGATTACTTCTAATTTACAAATGATAATTTAAAACAAGCTAAACCTAGTGTCAAAGAGATTGAGAGTAAACGGGCATATTTTGAGATTTACTGACTTTTGCCGAGCTTAAAAGCTCATATCTTGGTCTATTATCATCAAATAGGCTTAGTGCATAAACTTTTACTTCTTTTAGTGTTAGTGCGTTTAGGGCATCTAAAAGTCGCTGCTGCATATGAAATTCGTGATCTCTGTTACCAATAGCAAGCCATAACCGTTGTGAGCGCAGGCGCAAGTTTTTATCTTTTTCTGCAATATGAGTACTAAGGCCATGTTTTTGCTGTTGCCAATCGTTTTCATCAAGTGCATCAATGTTATCAAGGTATTTTTTAATAAAGCTGTTATGACGATGCAATAATGTTTTTGCATCAAACTTAGGTGACTGCACATAAAATGCTATTCCAGCACGAGTATTGAAAGGTGCATAACCTGCGCCCACTAAATAACCTAGCTGTTGTGTTGTTCGTAATTCGTTAAAGTAATCTTGATTAATTAAATGATTTAACGCCATCATTTTTACTTTTTCGGCCACGCAATCCGTTTGCGCTTGATAGTAAACTACCATGGCATGGTCGCTGCAAGGAAGTTCTAACTCGTAGCGAGTTACTTTTTTAATTTCAAAAAGAGGGCGTCTTAAATCTTCAATTATGGCTGCGTTTTTTAGGTGTTCGGCGACCTTTTTTTGAAAGGCAAATGCATCACTTTGCTGCCAGTTACCATGTAAAAATGATTCAACATGTAGTGCTTTAAAAAAGTCTGTTCTGAACTCATTAAATTGCTGAAAACAAGTGTTTTTTAATGCTGATGCAAGCTCCCCAGGTTGAGGGTTCCAAGGCATTATTTTTGCGCCTAAAATACTAAACAACTCACTGACTGGTTTGTTTTGGTTGCTATTGCGCCAATGCCTTACAAGTTGTTTTTTATATTCAGCAAAGCGTTTTGCACAAATTTCTACATTAAATAAAGCATCTATTAATTGATCAACAAGCTTTAACTGGCTAGATGAAAGCCCAGCGGTATGTAGAGTTAATCCACCTTGATGCGAGGTTAAGTGGTAGCTAAGTCCCGCAAGTTCTGCAGGATAAAATTGCTCGCCTACGCTATCCATAAATAAATCTGTAAATAAGCGGGTGAGTGCCATATGTTTTACATCTTTTACGGCAAAATCAGAATCCATGGCCAAATAAAAATGGCCTTTAGCAACACGAAATGTGTTGTCTTGTTTAAACCAAAAATCAAAACCGGGTTCTTTTACTAATAACTCGGGTTTTGTTTGTGGTTTTATGACATCAAATAACACCACTTCTTTTGTTAAATAAGGATTAGCGGTAGGCAGCAGCATTTCGCTCAGCGGTTTATTTATCTCGCTAAGTGCATCAAGCCAACTAGGTGAAATATGTTCTACTTTATATGGTGTGTTGTACCATGCGGTTTTATGTTCAGGCTCTACATCTGGATGTATAAGTACGATGCGCATATTATGTGGCGTTAACCACTGCATGGCCATTTCGTGGGTCGCTTTTTTAAAGCCTTCCATTAAATAGTCGCCTTGCACGTAATTTGCTTCGTCGTAATGCTGCATATTAATGCTTAAATTACTGACCCAATCAATCAAGCGTGACTTTTCTTGGTTATCGAATGCTATTTGTAATAGATTTTTTTTATCTTGGTATAAGCGCGGCAATTTTTCGGTGTTATCGTTAATTAAGCAAATGTATTCAAACACCATTTCAATAATGTCTTCGAAGTATTCAATACCTTCATCGGTAAGCGCTAAACTAATATTAAAGTCTTTAAAGTTGCTGCCATTAATACCACCGCCAGCAGAAAGCGCGTTTATCCAGCCTTGCTCTTTTAAAATAGAATAAAGAGAACCCGCGCCTTCATAGCCAAGTAAATGGGCAATAAAACTCACTGTTTTGTGGCGATAAAAGTCGTCAATATTAGGCATAGCAAAACTTATGATAAGTTTTTGCATATGCTTATGCGGCTCAATATGAAGTATTTTTCCTATGTCTTGTTTGCGATAGAGTGGCTCACTGATCTCTGGCTTTTTGAGGTTTTTATTACCCTTAATTGCGCCAAAGTAAGTTTGTGCCCAGCTTTGTAGTGTGTCTAATGTTTCGTTTGCGCAAATAACTAAAGTCATCCACTGAGCTTGGTACTGACTATTAAAAAAGTCGCGAAGCTCATCACTAATACAGCGCTCTCTGTCAGCTAAGGTTTGTAGGTTTCCTACAGAAAATTTAGCAAATGGATGAGCTGGATTTACCGTTTCTTTGTGGGCTTGATAAATACGGCGACCATCGTCTTTTATTTTTAGTTTAAACTCGGCTTCAATTGCGTTGCGTTCTTTTTCTGTTTCGGCTGAATTTAAAAGTGGCGCAATAAAAAAACGGCTAAATTGGGTAAGCGCCTGTTCAAATTCTTGGTTATTAATATCAAAAAAGTAACAGGTATGCTCAGTGCCAGTCCACGCATTAGTGTTCCCGCCAGCTTGTGAAACAAAATTATTAAAACTGCCTGAATCTGGGTATTGGTCAGTGCCTAAAAAAAGCATGTGCTCTAAAAAGTGTGCTAGGCCTTGCCTATCAAGAGGATCGTCAAAATGCCCGGCGTTAACTGCCATTGATGCTGCCGCTTTTGTAGAATCTTTATCTTGCACTAATAGTACTTTTAGACCATTGTCCAGTGTAAAGGCGCGGTATGCTCTGTTATCATTGCGGCTGATATTCAAATGATGCTCCTGAAACTAAACGTTTACTTGTTAACAACAGATGATGGCTTCAGGAAAGCGAAATACAGCTTAAAGATTTACCTGAATCTCATGAAAGAATTATTTAGAAATAAATAGATTTATGTTGTTAATATAGCTGACAAATGGGCAAACTGGCTACTGTTTTATATTCTTTAATCGGTTGATTTTTTATGAAAACAATCCTAATAATGCGCCACGGCGAAGCAACACCCATGCAGGCTGATGATGCAGGTAGAAATTTAACCCAAGCAGGGCACGATGAAGCTGAAAAAATGGGCCTTTGGCTCAGTAAAGCACATTGTCCTGATGCACTGTTAGTTAGCCCTTACATTCGTGCACAGCAAACAGCTGCAGGTGTGGCTAAAAATAACGTATTTAAATTTAGCGAAACCACGTCCGATATTATCCCCGAAGGCAAACCTCAAATTGCTGCTGACTATCTTGAAACGCTTATTGCTACTCATCCCCAATGCAATACATGGCTTATAGTGGCACACATGCCTATTGTAAGTTATTTAGTGGATCAATTAAGCCCTGGTAATATGCCAATTTTTAATACAGGTGCTGTTGCTGTTATTAGTTATGATGAGCAAACCCAGCGTAGTAGTTATATAAGTATAAATGCCCCAGAAAACCTTTAAATAATTGAGAAAAGTAATATGACGATAGAACGCTTACAAACAGGTGCGCGCATGAGCCGCATAGTAAAACATAATGGCACTGTGTATTTATGTGGGCAGGTATGCGCCGACGCGCAAAAAGGTATTAAAGAGCAAACTCAAACTATGCTTGATAAAGTAGAGGCGCTGCTTGATGAAGCAGGGAGTTCAAAAGAACACATGCTTAGCGCGACTATTTATGTAAAGAGCATGGAATACTTTGCTGATATGAATGCAGTATGGGATGCATGGGTACCCGAGGGTTATGCACCAGCACGTGCCTGCGTGGAAGCTAAAATGGCACGTGATGCACTACTTGTTGAAATTTCAGTAGTCGCAGCTTTAAAAGAATAATAGCTTTAATGAATCGCTCCCCCGTTGTACTTATCACAGGCTCTAGCCGAGGTATTGGCGCAGCTACCGCACTATATTTTGCAAAGCATGGTTATGATGTTTGCATTAATTATAAAGCTGATTTAGCTAGTGCAATATTGGTGGCAGAAAAAGTAAAGCAATTAGGAGTTGAGGCTGAAGTAATTCAAGGTGACGTGTCACTAGAGGCTGACGTTTTAGCTTTATTTATGCATATAGATAAAGTCTTTGGTCAACTTGATGTACTAATAAATAACGCCGGTATTTTAAAACCACAAATGCCTTTGTTAGGAATGAGTGCTGAGCGCATAAACGAAGTTTTGACTACAAATATTACCAGTGCTTTTTTATGTAGCCGTGAGGCAATAAAGCGAATGGGAAATAGTGGTAGTATTGTTAATGTTTCATCGGGGGCCGCTAAAACGGGCTCTCCTAATGAATACATTGATTATGCAGCATCTAAAGGTGCAATGGACACATTTACTATTGGCTTGGCAAAAGAGGTGGCAAGTAAAGGTATTCGAGTTAACTCGGTTAGACCTGGGCTTATTTACACTGATATGCATAGCGATGGCGGTGAAGAAAATCGAGTTGATCGTCTTAAAAGTAAACTACCCCTTGGCAGAGGCGGTACACCCGAAGAGGTTGCTGCAGCAATTTACTTTTTAGCTTCAGAGCATGCTTCTTTTACAACGGGTAGCTTTGTTGATGTAGCCGGCGGTTTGTAAGCTAAAGTAATAAAGCTAGCCAAAACGTAAAGCTAATAACACTTAAGATAGTAGAAAGTACGACAGCCCCAGCAAGCGTGGCTTCATGCTGCTTTATTTGAGTCGCAATAAGATAAGCATTTACGCCAACAGGGGACGCACTTAAAAGTACCAATACATTAAGTATTTGCGTGTCTAGCTTAAATACATAAGTGCCTACCAATAAAACTAACGCAGGCAATAAAAATATTTTTAAAACTGATGCTATTAACGCCGGTTGCCAATTTGCAGCTATTTTATAAAAAGCTAAATTTGCACCAAGTACAAATAGCGCACAGGCAATTGCTGGTTTAGCTAATAGCTCCAAACTATTTACTAAGTCGGTAAACAGTGTAACTCCTAATATGTTTAATATAAGCCCGCATCCAATACTCAGTACTATTGGGTTTAACACCATACTTTTTCCAAAGTGCGACCACGAAAATTTATCGCTGCTACCTTTAGCGCCTATTAAAAATGTAAGTGCAAATAACAATGTGCTATGAAAAGTAATGATCATAAATGCAATGGCTATCATTTCTTTGCCAAGCGAGGCAATAACAATAGGAATACCCACTAACACCATATTTGAATAGCTAGAAGCAAGTCCAAATACACCGTGTTGTTGGTAGTTTTTTAAATGTTTTTTACTTAAATAAAAGCGATCAATTAATATACCCACCCCAAATACACTCAAAACAGGTATGTAAAAGCTCAAAAATGCAAAAAGGCTAATACTTTGCTGTAAGTTAATTTGCGACATATTTAATAATAAAAAAGCAGGCAAACTAATATAAAAAGTAAACTTACTCAGGCCTGCGATATGCTGCTTGTCGAAAAATTTTAATCGGCAACAGCTATAACCAAGCGCAACAATAAAAATGAGCGGAAAAATAATTGAAAAAATATGCACGTAGTTACATCCTGGTAATAGCTAAAGTTAGCGTCTAAATTCATCACTTTGCGGTAAATTAATTAGTATGAGTACAGCGCCTCTTCCACCATATTCGAGAGGGGCTTGGTGCATCGCTATTACGTCAGGGTGTTGTACTAAGTACTGAGGCACTTTGTGCTTTAGTACGCCGCCACCAATACCATGCACTACACATGCACAATAATAATGCTGCTTTTTACATTCGTGAATGAGCCCAGCGAGTTCGTCTTTAGCAAGTTCTTTATTTAAGCCGTGTAAATCTAGCGTCAAATCGGGTGCAAAGTCACCACGGCGAAGCTGTTTAGCTAGGAAAGTATCTTGGCCAGGTTTTACATATTTAACCGTGCCGTGGGTGTCTATATCGGGAATATAAACGTCTGAGAAGAAAAATTCAGATTGAGCCTGCTTTTTTTGCTGGGCAAATTGCTTAGCTTGTGACACCTTAGGCTTTGTATCAAAACGATGAGTATCTTGTTTAAATACTTTGGCGCCTGTGATCGTTTGACGAAATAAGCTTATGTCGTCATTGCTTAGGGACGAATGTGATGGAGTGTCTTTTTTCATAACTATTACCTAAACAAAAAAACGTAAAAACGCAGCGCAAAAGGCGGTACAATACTTAAATGAGGGGCAATTGTAATTTGCCCAGCGCAGATAGGCAATGCAATCGTCTTAAAGACTCAAAACAGTCAGTAAGCTAATACAGGTAAAAATATATGAGCGATTTACAAATAGAAGAAGCAACACTCGAAGAAGCCGTTGCAGAACTGTCAACTTTACATGACTGGTTACGTTGGACTACAAGCCAATTTGCAAGTAGTAGTATATTTTTTGGACACGGTACAGATAACGCATGGGATGAAGCTGTAAGCTTATTACTGCCTGCGCTTAGCTTGCCTGTTGATGCGCCAAAAGAATTAATGCACGCGCGTTTAACAAGCACAGAAAAAAACCGACTTGCGGGTCTTATTGCAGAACGTATTAACGACTGCACACCAGTACCTTACTTAACAAACATTGCATGGTTTGCGGGTATGCCATTTTATGTGGATGAACGTGTACTTATACCTCGCTCACCGTTTGCTGAGCTTATTAGTAACCGCTTTACGCCGTGGCTTGAAGAGCCACAATCGGTAAACCGTATATTAGATTTATGTACGGGTTCGGGTTGTATCGCAATTGCACTTGCTCAAGCTTTTGAGCAGGCACAAGTTGATGCGGTAGATATATCGTATGAAGCGCTTGAAGTGACAGACATTAACATTAACGATTACATGTTGAGTGATCGCGTGTTACCGATTCAGTCTGATGTATTTAGCGGTGTACCAGGTCAAAAATACGACCTAATAGTAGCAAACCCACCGTATGTTGATGCAGAAGATATGGCTGACCTGCCACGTGAGTTTCATCATGAACCAGAGCTTGGGCTTGCATCAGGCCACGATGGTTTAGATGTAACTCGTACTATATTGAGCGAAGCGAGTGAACATCTAACTGATAACGGTTTGTTATTTGTAGAAGTTGGTAACTCTATGGTACATATGGATGCACTGTATCCGGGCGCGCCGTTTGAATGGATTGAATTTGAACAAGGCGGCTTAGGTGTATTTGTAATTAGCAAAAAGCAGCTAGACGAGTATTTTGCAAAATAAGTAAAAAATGAATAGCCAAGCCCTGTGCTTGGCTATTGGTAGTCATTAGGAATGAGGAAAGTTAATGGCAGGTAATAGCATTGGGCAGTTATTTAAAGTGTCCACCTTTGGTGAGAGCCACGGCGTTGCATTAGGCGGCGTTGTTGATGGTACTCCCGCAGGTCTTGAAATCACAGAGGCCGACTTACAAATTGATTTAGATCGCCGAAAACCAGGCCAAAGCCGTTACACAACGCAGCGCCGTGAAAGCGATCAAATAAAAATATTAGCAGGCGTTTTTGAAGGTAAAACCACAGGTACCAGCATTGGTTTATTGATTGAAAATACCGATCAACGCTCGCAAGATTACGGCAAAATTAAAGATGTATTTCGCCCAGGTCATGGCGATTACACGTATTGGCATAAGTACGGCTTGCGCGATTATCGCGGTGGCGGTCGTTCATCTGCACGCGAAACCGCGATACGTGTAGCGGCAGGTGCTATTGCTAAAAAATACTTAAAGCAATTTCATGGGATTGAAGTTAAAGCATGTTTAAGTCAGCTTGGCCCTATTAAGGCGGAAACGTTTGACTGGGATGAAGTGGAAAATAACTTATTCTTCTTCCCTGATGCAAGTAAGCTTGAAGCGCTTGACGGATATATGCGTGACCTTAAAAAGCAAGGTGACTCAGTTGGCGCTAAAGTAAAAGTAGTGGCAAGCAATGTACCTGTTGGTCTTGGAGAGCCAGTATTTGACCGTCTTGACGCCGAACTTGCACATTCATTAATGAGTATTAACGCTGTTAAAGGCGTTGAGATTGGTGATGGCTTTGACGTAGTTGAGCAAAAAGGCTCTGAGCATCGTGATGAACTAACCCCTGAAGGTTTTACATCAAATCATGCAGGTGGCGTACTTGCGGGTATTTCGACAGGGCAAGATATTATTGCTTCTATTGCGCTAAAACCAACGTCGAGCATTACCATCCCAGGTAACAGTATTAATACAAGCAACGAAGCGGTAGAGATGATCACTAAAGGTCGTCACGATCCGTGTGTGGGCATTCGTGCAATCCCGATTGCTGAGGCAATGATGGCCATTACCTTAATGGACCACTTACTGCGTCAACGCGGACAAAATCCGCATGTAAATCATCAGCACGGGCCAATTAACGGCTCAGTGTAAGTATTTATAATTATAAAAAACGCGGATTACCGCGTTTTTTTATGTCTGTAATTTAGTTTAAAGCCTTTCAGGAGTTGTTCAAGTAAGCCCTATATACTGCAAGAAGGAGGGTAGTAATCATGAACGATAATATTAATGAACACTCACAAATAAAAGCCCAAGCTGCAATAGCCCGCTTAGAACGTTTCAGTAAGTTAACGGATAGCAGCATTGGTATTCCTTTTACTAAATTTAATATAGGTTTGGAGGCGGTGATTGGTTTAATCCCTGTAATAGGTGATGCCGCAGGGCTAATTTTATCAAGCTATGTGCTGATAGAAGCGCAGCGTTTAGGTGTGAGTAAACGTATAAAGACTAAGATGATCATTAATATGCTCATAGATTTTGTGGGCGGCTTAGTGCCATTTTTTGGCGATATATTTGATGCGTTTTTTAAAGCTAACACGCGTAATACTCAACTATTGAAAAAACATTTAAACAAGCAGTTAAGTGAGTAATTAATAGCTTTAAGTAACCGTTAGCAAAGAGACTTTAAACAAAATGTTGTTGGTTGTTTAATCACCTAGTAAGGTAGGAGCGTCTATTCACTTTGGTATTTACAATATGCAATTATTCATCGGTAATAAAAACTACTCCAGCTGGTCATTACGCGCATGGTATTTAATGAGTAAATTTGATGTTGAGTTTAGTGAAACCCAGCTGGTACTCGACACCCCTGATTTTTACAATGAACTAAAAAAGACCTTTGCTGTGCAAAAAGTTCCAGCGTTAATTGATGGCGATTTACAGGTATGGGATTCACTAGCAATTTGTGAATATATTAACGATGCTTACTTATCGGGCGCTGCATGGCCAAAATATATTACCCAAAGAGCTAAAGCGCGTGCGCTAAGCGCTGAAATGCATTCAGGCTTTATGGCGCTGCGCAGCGAAATGCCAATGAATATAAGAGCTACCCGTAAAGTAGACCTATCGAGCGAAGCATTAAAAGACATAGCCCGTATAGACGAGATATTTGCACAGCAACAAGATGTGTTTCCAAATGAGTGGTTTTTTGGTGACTTTAGTATTGCTGATGCCATGTACGTACCTATTGTATTGCGTTTAAAAACGTATCAAATTACGTTATCGCCAGAGGCGCAACAATATTGTGACTTTGTTATGCGTTGCCCCGTATTGCAAGCATGGATCACTCAGGCATTAACCGAAACCGATATTGTAGAGTGTGATGAAGCAGGAACGCCTGTATAATTATTGTTTTTCATATGGCATGTTCTATGCCTTAAAATCATAAGTTTAAACTAGGCAGCTCATGTATCTAAATCACCCAAGGTATGGCAATAAACCGATAACTACCAATACCTCAGTGACAATAGAGGCGATAGAGAATGCGCACTGGCGTTACTCGAGGCTTAAATACTTCCCTGATACGGTAATATTGGCAGATATAAAAAAGCAAAACTATGCCATTGACCCTCGGGCACTTTATGTTGATATTGAAGAGAAGTGCGAAAGTTGCTCTAAGGCATTTATTTTTTTTGCTCAAGAGCAGCAATATTGGTTTGAGGTACTTGATTTTTGGGTCGATTCACACTGTACACGTTGTTTTGAATGCCGTAAGCATGCCAGATATATACTAACTCTACGTAAACGGTACGATATGTTAACTAGCTTAGCCAATAAAACCTCAAGTGAAAAAACACAGCGTAAAGAACTTGCCAATACGCTTTACTGTTTAGGTATTATTAAAAATATCAATAAAGTGAAAGATTAATCCGCTTATATTTTACTATCCCGCCTTATTTTTACTTTAGTTGTAAAAGCCCGTACAATTCGTCTCGTTTTTAGTGCGCTAATATGGCGCTGTAACCGAGACGAATTAATCAATTTTTATGCATCAAATAGCTGATCTAATTTCAATTTTTGAGCGCACTTTTTATCAAAGTCACAATACACGACTGATAAAAGGCGATTGTGAGCCTGTGTATTTACCAGCAACAGAGCAGGTGCCATATCACCAAGTTGTATTTGCGCATGGTTTTTATGCCAGTGCATTACATGAAATAGCACACTGGCTGGTGGCCGGTGATGCACGTCGGTTATTAGAAGATTACGGCTATTGGTACTGCCCAGACGGGCGCGACAAACAAAAACAAGCTGAGTTTGAAAAGGTAGAAATAAAGCCCCAAGCTATAGAGTGGTTATTAAGCACCGCAGCAGGGTTTAATTTTAATGTGTCGGTGGATAACTTAAACGGCGAACAAACGTGTCGGTTTGATTTTCAGCAGCGCGTACATGCACGGGTATTATCGCTAATCGAAAATGGCTTTAACTCTCGTACAGAGTCATTTTTAAAAGCACTGTGTGATTTTTACAATACACCGTGGCCATTAACAGCGCAGCAATTTAATTGGCAACATCCAAAGGAGCTTTGTAATGGCGTTTAAATTAGGCTTAATTGTAAACCCTGTAGCAGGTTTAGGTGGCACAGTTGCCTTAAAAGGCAGTGATGGCGCACACACAGCCGCTAAAGCAATTGAATTAGGTGCAGAGCCAAAAGCAAATAGCCGAACAAAAGCAGCGCTTGAGGTGCTATTACCTTATAAAGAACGCTTAACTATTTACACTGTTAACGGTGACATGGGTGAGCAAACAGCAAAAGCTTTGGGCTTTAATGTAGAGGTTGTATATAACACTGCAGCAATAACAACCCCAGATGACACAGAACAAGCCGCAAAAATACTTAAAAACTCTGGTGTTGATTTAGTCTTATTTGCCGGAGGCGACGGTACAGCACGTAACATTTGCCATGCGATAGAGGATACCATTCCCGTACTTGGTATTCCCGCAGGTTGTAAAATTCATTCTGGTGTTTACGCTATCACGCCAAAGGCTGCAGGGCGCGTAGTCGAAATGCTGGTTAAGGGTGAGTTAGTTACCTTAGCCGATGCAGATGTAATGGATATAGATGAAGATGCTTTCAGGCAAGGCACAGTAAAAGCCAAACGCTACGGCGAAATGCAAACACCTAGCGAAGTACGCTATATGCAAGCGGTTAAAAATGGCGGTAAAGAAACCGACGAACTCGTACTTGCCGACATTGCAGCGCATGTTGTATCGCAAATGGATGAAGACACATTTTATATTATGGGTAGCGGCTCAACGGTTGAAGCCATAATGGAAGAGATGGGGCTTGAAAATACGTTACTTGGTGTTGATTTAATAAAAGATCAAACCTTAGTTGCCCAAGATTTAACGGCTAAGCAATTGCTTGAGCTTACACATGATCAAAGTACTAAGTTAGTCATTACGCTCATTGGCGGGCAAGGGCATATATTTGGCCGTGGTAACCAGCAATTGAGTCCTTTGCTTATACGCGCAATTGGCAAAGAAAATATTATTGTAGTAGCAACAAAAACAAAACTACAAGCGCTTAATGGTCGCCCCCTTATTTGTGATACAGGCGATGGCGAATTAGATGATGAATTAACCGGTTATATTAAAGTAACCACCGGATTTAACGACCATATTATGTATGCAGTAGGGCACCAAAACCTTGAAAATACAGGTGCTTTGCAAAACCAGGAGATTAATAAATGAGTTTAGTGAACTATATCGATGCAGCCCAGCAGTACTTCGATGATTTAGTAATAAAAGCAACTGACGATGAGTTATTTGCTGGCGGCTATTTACGAGGTCATTTTGATCTTGCAGTTGGTTATGCCGAAGTAGAAAAGCTGACAATCAGTATAGATGAGCTAAACGAAACTGTAGAGCAAAGCTTAGTTAAAGCATATCGCAACGGCGAGCTTAACGAAGAAGACAAGGCATTAGTTGCACGCTTGTGGGATGAAGTTAAAGCCCTCGCTTAACCCTAAGTGGCAAAAAAACACGATTTGTTTATCACTATCGTGTTTTTTTGTGCCCAAAACTTTTAAAGCACATTCCCATGTTAATTTACTGTTTTGTTTTTATGCGATATTGTTACTAAAATAAATTTTAGGAACAATAAAAATGAATAATAATCAAGACGCTTTACCTTCAGGGGTTGTAGCGCGTTTTTTAAATTTTGTTGAGCGAGTAGGAAATAAGCTTCCAGATCCAGCCGTAATATTTCTATTTGCAATGTTATTAATTTGGTTTTTGTCGTGGTGGTTTTCAGGCGTGAGCTTTGATGCAATAGACCCACGTACCGGTGAAGCGATTATTATTAATAATATGCTGGCAAGTGATTCGCTCGCTACTTTTTTATCCTCTATGGTAAAAACCTTTACTGGCTTTGCTCCCTTAGGTGTCGTTTTAGTAGCTATGTTAGGTGTCGGTGTTGCAGAGCATTCGGGATTTATTAATACCGGCCTTAAGTTAATGCTTAAAGTTACTCCTAAAAAGCTATTAACGCCTTCAATCATTTTAGTGGCCATTGTGAGCCATACCGCTACTGACGCAGGTTATGTATTAGTTATTCCACTTGCCGGTGTTATATTTTATGCAGCAGGACGCCATCCGCTTGCGGGTATTGCAGCTGCATTTGCAGGAGTCAGTGGTGGTTTTGGGGCTAACTTTATTCCATCGGGTATCGACCCATTGCTACAAAGCTTTACCCAAAGTGCGGCGCAAATAATTAATCCTGCAATAACAATTAACCCGTTAAATAACTGGGCATTTGCTTCAGCATCTAGCTTATTTATTGTGGCATTAGGCTGGTACATTACCGATAAAATTATTGAACCACGTTTACAAAAAACAGCAGTTGATGGTGCTAAAGAGGATTTACCTGTATTTGAAGATGCACGTAGTGATGAAAAACGTGCCTTTTATATAGCCAGTACCGTGATGATTGCTGGACTTGCGTTATTAGCATTTGTCTCTGCTCCAGACGATTCTGCAATGCGCAGTAGTGACGGATCCCTTACTAATTTTAGCTCTCCTTTAATGCAATCAATTGTACCACTAATATTTTTACTTTTTTGGATCCCAGGCACTGTATATGGTTTTACGGTAGGTACCTTTAAAACTTCAAAAGATATGATTGATGCAATGAGTAAAGCGATGAGCGGCATGGCATATTATATAGTCATGGCGTTTTTCTGTTCGCTATTTATTGCTGCATTTAGTAAATCAAATTTAGGTGCACTGCTCGCAATTGAAGGTGCGCAGTTATTAAAGGCGATGGAATTGCCAAGTGCAGTAACGGTTGTAGGCATTATCTTTTTAACTGGCTTTGTTAACTTGTTTGTAGGTTCAAGTTCAGCAAAATGGGCGTTACTTGGCCCCATTTTTGTACCGATGTTAATGCAACTTGGTATTTCGCCAGACTTAACTCAAGCCGCTTATCGTGTAGGTGACTCAAGCTCTAATATTATTACACCGTTAATGCCATACTTCCCATTGGTGGTGGTGTACTGTCAAAAGTATGTCAAAGGCACCGGTATAGGCACTTTAATTGCTATTATGCTGCCGTACTCAATCGCCTTTATGATTGGCTGGAGTATTTTCTTGCTAGGTTATTGGGCACTTGGTATTCCTTTAGGTTTAGATGCTAGCTACATTTATCCAGCATTGCCTTAACCTAAACCTTTATGAACCTCACTCAATTGAGTGAGGTTTTTAAATAAAAGTCCTGTAATGTAAAAGTAAGTCTAAGTTACCTTTCTAAATCTCTCACTATATAGCCAAATAAGCTGGCCTCTCCAACAATATACACATAATCATTTTTGTTGTTCATTATTGTAGACTTATCGTCATACCACCTAAAATCATGAATCTTATTCGTTTTAGGGTCTTTGAAGTATAAACGAGTACAGCTATCTTCATACTCAGTGCCACACTCTTGTACATCGGTCAGGATGTATTCTTTATACCAATAGTCGCCTTGCGTGTAGTAAGCCCATAATTTAATAGGATCAGAGATAAAAATATAGAGTATTCCATAGATTAATAAAGGGGATAATGGGTACATGAAAATGGATGCTAATTTTATTTTAGTATCTGAGAAATTATATTTAAGTGATTCTCTATATTTACTGCAGCGTTTATATTTATTGAAAATAAGTATATTTAAATAGATAAATGGTGCACAACAGATAATAGGGAGGGTTATAAAGAAAACAACGCCGTATAGTTCATTTGAGATGAATGGTGGATCTGTAAAGTCCATTAAAATAGGTATAGTGATGCATAATAAAATGGGGAGTACTATTGCTACAAAGAGCAAGTTGTCGTAAATCTTTTTCAATTTTTAATTCGTCCGTGAACTATAGCCTTTGTCTAGTTTACAGAATTTTTGTTATTTTAAAAATCAGAGAAATGTATTTATAGGCATTAAGCAACCCGAACTCAGGCTAAAAAAACTATCTCAAGCCGCTATTGAATTGACGCGAAAGTTTACTTTGTTTTCACTGTAGCAGCAGCTTAAAAACAAAAAAACCTTGTCACTTTCGTGGCAAGGTTTTTTTATTAAAGAGTCGTTGCTTATTTAGCTGTGAAGCTTACAGGGCGACGTTCTTTACGAGGACCGCTGCGCTTATCACCGCGTGCGCCGTCATCTTTATTAAAGCTGCGTTTCTTATCACCAGCTGGACGCTCAGAGCGTTCGCCACGTGGTTCAGCAGGGCCTTGATCAGTTGTAATTGTTAAGCCCATAGGGCGTTTACAAATAAACACTTTTTGGAAGTGATCAAGTACATCTTTAGGCATGTTTTGCGGTAATTGAACCGTGCTGTGATTGTCGTGTAGACGAATATCACCAATAAACTTGCTTGAGATGTCAGCTTCGTTAGCGATAGCGCCAACAATATTTTTAACCTGAACACCATGTTCACGACCTACTTCGATACGGTACGTATCCATAGGACCTGCATCACGGCTGTTACGTTCGCGAGGTTTACGCTCAGCGCGCTCTCCACCACGTTCGCCGCCACGTTCGTTACGACGTCCACGGTCACCACGATCGTTGCGTGAATTGCGGTCGTTACGCTCGTTACGTTCACGAGGTTGAATCTTAACTTCTTCAACTTTAATTGGCGACTGTTGCTGTGCTAAACACAGTAACGCACCCGCTAAGCTTTCAAGAGGAAGGTCAAGTTTTTCAGCCATGTTAGTAGCTACTTCATTGAAGAACGTGATGTCTTTGTTTTCAAGCGCAATAGTTAATTTTGCTTGTAACGCTTCGATACGTTTTTCTTCAACAATTTTTGCTGTAGGTAATTCAACTTGAGCAATTTCAGACTTCGTATGACGAATGATATTTTTAAGTAAATAACGTTCGTTATGTTTTACGAATAAGATTGCTTTACCAGTACGACCAGCACGACCTGTACGGCCGATACGGTGAACGTAGGCTTCAGAATCTTGTGGGATATCGTAGTTGATAACTAAGCTTAAACGGTCAACATCTAGACCACGTGCCGCTACATCTGTTGCAATAACAATGTTTAGCATGCCACTTTTTAAGCGATCTACAGTGCGTTCACGTGCTTGCTGGTTCATGTCACCGTTAAGTGGAGCAGCAGAGAAACCTTCGCGCTCTAATAACTCAGCAAGTTGTACTGTATCGTTACGCGTACGTACGAAAACAATAGCACCTTCATATTGCTCAGCTTCTAAGAAGCGAACAATTGCTTTATTTTTATGTACGCTTGCATTCCAAAACACTTGCTCAACAGATGATACTGTAGAGTTACGCGCAGAAATATGAACCTGTTCAGGATTGTTCATATACTTGCTGCTGATGTTTTGAATTTGCTTAGGCATAGTCGCAGAGAAAAGACATGTTTGCTTTTCGCGCGGTGTTTTTTCCATGATGCTTTCTACATCATCGATAAAGCCCATACGTAACATTTCATCGGCTTCATCAAGTACAAGTGCTTGTAGAGCATCAAACTTGATAGTGCCACGGTTAATGTGATCGATTAAACGACCTGGAGTTGCAACAATAACCTGAGCGCCACGACGAAGTGCGCTTAATTGGATACTGTAGCTTTGGCCACCATAGAGTGCCAATACTTCAATACCACGAACATGTTTAGCATATTGTTCGAATGCCTCAGCAACTTGGATCGCAAGCTCACGTGTTGGTGTGAGTACAAGGATCTGTGGCTGTTTCACAGACGGGTCAATATTATTTAGTAATGGCAGTGCAAATGCTGCGGTTTTACCTGTACCCGTTTGAGCTAGTCCCAGTACGTCCTTTCTTTCTAGCAATAACGGTATACATTGAGCTTGGATTTCAGATGGTGTCTTGTAACCCAACTCTTCAACTGCCTTCAAAATTGCAGGAGAAAGATTTAGAGATTCAAACGTGACTGGTTCTGACATTAATACGCCTCAACGAATTTAAAGAGGCGCGCATTATATAGGATTCGCGAGGCAAATGCTTGTATAAATTGAAACTAATTTCTATGTGTTTGATGTTGGTCGAAATTTAACCAGTTTAATTTAGGGTTTATTAAACTGGTTAACATATTTAATACAACGCTTATTTGTACAAGCCTAGGTTTTCTTTTGCGTAAGCTTCAAATTCTGTAAATCCACCGATGTGATTTTGATCCACAAAAATTTGTGGAACGGTAGGGCAAGGTTTACCTGCTGACTTTTCAAGGTCGGCTTTACTAATGCCTTCTTTAATTATATCGATGTAGCGAAATTTAAAGTCATCACGTTCATTTGATAGCTGCTGCGCAACATCTTTTGCACGAACACAATATGGACAACCTTCACGGCCAAAAATTACAGTTAACATAGTTTTCTCCTCAATTTGATTAGAATCAGTTTAAATGGTTGAAAAATTATTTAAAGCAAAAAAAATCGATTACACCATTCTAATAAAAACCATAAATCATATATTGCATAGCAATATGATTTGCAAAATGCGAATGAGAAACTAAAGCGCTGTCTGTCTAATACTTAAGTATATGAATGCAAGTGTGTTTACAAGAATTAATTTGTGGCACATAACTTGATGATTAAGAGGTATACATTGGGTTAACGAGAATACTTTATGAATATTAATAGTCACGTTTTAGAAATTATCCAAGGGGTAATCGGTAAATATTGTGAAACCCAAAATCGAAATTTTTCAGTTACTTTAATTAACAAGTTGCAATGTAACTACGTTTGTTTGCAAATTCCTCTTGAGCAAATGATTGCGCAATGCGAGGAATTTCTGATTCCAGCGCTAGCATCTGTAAAGCAGAGCTTTTTACTTAACCTAGAAGCAAATAAACAAGGCGTTAGCCTTCATTACCAGATTGATGATTCTGAGCAAGTAAGCACGCTGGATTTTCATGGGCTTTTAGCAACAAAAGAGCCTGTTAGTTTGGCACTTGATATTAGCCAAAATATAGACGTTCTAACTGATTGTGAGGCGTTATTTAAAAGTTGTTTAATAACATCGGATAATACCCATGAGCGCTTTGGCTTAAATTTTAAATTATTCAATAGCACTTTTAAGGAAACGGTACAGATTGAGGATTTACGTCACCTTAGTGGTGACGCGCTAACTGATAAACTAAATGGTGACAGCATAAATAGACACATAAAGTTATGCACTATTAGCGACATCAGTGAGCTGAGCCAAGAGAATAAACTATCTAAAAAAATATTAGGTTGGCCATTTTTTGATACTGATCTCATTACCATTTTAACAACATTTCATACGCAAACACGTTTATCTGTATTAGTGGCGGATGACAGCTTACCAAGCCAAATTGCAACAAAAGTGATGCTCGAAATGCTGGGCTGCTTAGTAACATGTGCAGAAAATGGCGCTAGTGCTTTAACGCTTGCTCAAAATGAACCATTTGATTTATTGCTCTTAGATGAGCGCATGCCAGGAATGTTTGGCAGTGACGTCGCACAGCAATTGGTGCGTCAAAATACCCCTAATAATAATACACCCAAAGTTATTTTAACGGGGCTAACAGGGGATGAGCAGATAGCTGAGTTATTTGAAAAAGGTATTACGCACTATTTACAAAAACCAGTGACCAAAGCAGTGCTCGAAAAGTTTATTAAACCTTGGCAATTAGCGTCTTAAATTGGTTAATAAGGTGGCAATGATGTATGACTTTTCTAAAACAGCGCTTATTTTGATTGGTTTTCAAAATGATTACTTTTCACCAAAAGGTATTTTGTATGACGTGGTTGAAGAGTCGTCAAGAATTACTGGCGTGGTAGAAAATACACTCTCTTTATTGGCCGCCTGTGCAGAGCAATTTGCGTTAGTTGTTAATACACCCATTCATTTTACACAAAACTACAGTGAGCTTAAAAATCCGATTGGCATATTAAAAGCTATTGCAGATGTGGGCGCATTTAAAGCAGGTTCGTACGGCGCTCAGACCATTGAGCAGCTAGATTTTTTTAGCAATGTTATAGAAGTGGTGCCTGGGAAAAGAGGTTTAAATGCTTTTACACATACTGCTCTAGCGCAAAAGCTCAAAGAACATGGTGTCACTAATGTAATTTTAGCCGGTACGGTGACTTCTATTTGTATTGACTCAACTGCGCGAACGGCTGTTGAACTTGGTTTTAACGTCACTATTTTAAGTGACTGCACATCGAGTCGCACTCCTTTTGAACAAACTTTTTACTGTGAAGAGGTTTTTCCTCTTTATGCGCGAGTTTGTGATAGTAAAACTTTTATTAAGCATTGGAGAGAGCATGGATAACAACGATGAACTACAAGTGCAAATCCAATATGCATTGGTTGAAAAGCTCTCCAATAGTAATCGACGTCAAGCAAAGCTATTAGCTATTTTAGATGAATGTATTTTTGAGTGTGATAAGCATTTAAATCTTACCTATATTAACGAAGCGTGGGAGAAGAAACTAGGTTACTCAAGCGATTCATTAATTGGTTCTAATATCACTAAATTAATGAATTGCGACGATATTATGCATTTTGTTGCATACAGTTGTTGTTTGCTTGAAGGAAAGCAGACTCCTAGTGTAGAAATACAAATAAAAAATAGTCTCGGACTCTTAAACTGGTTTGAGTTGAGGCTAGTTTATGATGAAAAAAGCGGTTTTATAGGTTCACTCTATGACATTCAACGTCATAAAGATTCTCAATTTTTACTAACGCAACAGCAAAAATATGTAAAACGCTTATCGCTTGTTGCGAGCCATACAAATAACTTAGTAATAATTACAGATAAATTTGGCGTAATTGAGTGGGTTAACAATAGTTTTGAAGTACTTACAGGTTACACCTGTGATGAGGTTATAGGCACCAGTCCTGGTCAATTACTGCAAGGGCCAAAAACATGTGAAAAAAGCCGTAAGGTCATGTCTCATGCCGTAAAAAATGGACTTCCTTTTCAAGTTGAAACTACAAATTACGATAAAAACGGTAATATTTATTGGGTTGCTATTGATGCAAACCCAGTGCGAGATGATGAAGGCCAAGTAAAGCACTTTATCGCTATAGAAACTAATATTACGCAGCGAGTTAAAGCCGAACAAGCAATGGCAGAGATAGAATATAATTATCACTCTGTCGTTGATAATATCCCTGATATTGTTTTACGCCTAGATACATTTGGTAATCTATTATTTATAAATCAAGCATGGCAGCGAGTGTTACACAGCAGGGTAGATGAGAGCCTTGGCTTACCTATAATTAAGTTTATAGCAAAAGAAGATGTAGAAAAAATTAGTAGCACTTTGCTTGATTATAAACAAGGTAAGCGTGATATACGTCGCTTTGATATACGTTTAATTAATGCACAAGGTATAAATAACTGGGTCGAAATTACACTTACTCCAATTGTTGGTGGCTACGAAAGTGATTTATCATCAATTGCCGCGACACTTGTGGATATACAAGAGCGTATTGAAAGCGAGCAAATATTACTTGAAGCTAAACATCAGGCAGAAACCCTAGCGGAGTCAAAAAGCCGATTCATGGCAAATATTAGTCATGAAATTCGCACGCCATTAAATGCTGTTATTGGATCTGCAGATATTTTGCATCATACCGGTTTAACTTCTGAACAAATGCGCTATACACAAATGATTAAAACAAGTTCTGACGCGCTATTAAGTGTATTGGACGATGTATTAACGTACTCACGTTTTGAAGCACAAGCCATAACACTCAATAATCAGCCATTTAGTATTGATACGTGTATTGAAGAAGCAATAGATATAATTTCCCAAAGCGCTTTACAAAAAGGGCTTGAGGTTATTTTTGATTTTTATCCTGATGTACCAGCTCAAGTAATTGGTGATCATGCCCGTATAAGACAAATAGTCATAAATTTATTAGCCAATGCGATTAAGTTCACTCAACATGGTGTAATAACGGTTACTGTTAAGTGCACTCATATTGAAGGTAATAATTTAAACCTTTATTTATCTGTAAAAGACACGGGTATGGGAATTGCAAAAAATAAAATTGACAGTATGTTTATGCCTTTTATTCAATCCGATAATTCAATTACTCGAAAGCATGGTGGCAGTGGCTTAGGGCTTGCGATATGTAGGCAAATTTGTGATGTAGTAGGTGGAGATATTTCGGTTAGTTCTGAGTTTAACAAAGGAAGCGAGTTTATAGTTAATTACCCGCTGCAAATAGACACAACTGACTCAATTTTAAGAGAAGGGTTTGCAGCACGAAGTAAAAAGCCAAAAGTATGGATAGTAGGAAATCACGAAATTCTAAAAACAGCCTTGGAGCATACGCTCACTCGGTTTTCTATCACTTTTGAACACTACGAAGTATGCCCAGATATACCCAAGTACGATAGTTTTCCTGATGCAATTGTACTAACTGATCCTCAAATGTTAGCCCAAACACGCGAGCGTATAAATACATACAACTCCCTTAATTCACCGTGTTTACTCATCCTAGATTTACTAGGTAAAAGCTTATTACCGCAAAATATTAACGACAGAGAGCTTAGGTTAAATGGCCCTTATAAAGTATCGCATGTACTACGGGCAATTAGTTTATTAGAAGAGCAGCTGTTTCATTTGGATATTATATTTACCAATCGTGAGCAAAAAGAAACTTTAGAAAGCCCCTTAGGGTTAACTCAGTTAAGCGGAACCAAGGTATTGGTTGCTGAAGATAATACGAATAATCAAATTGTAATTCGGCAGTTTTTAGAACAAAAAGGTTGCCGTGTGCATATTGTTAGTGATGGTCAAGAGGCAATAATAAAGGCGCAAAGCGGTGAAATTGATATTATTTTTATGGATATCCAAATGCCAATACTCGATGGGATTTCTGCAACTAAAGCAATCAGAAAGTTAGGTATAACCACTCCTATAATAGCACTCACTGCAAATGCGATTCATGGTGATAAAGAGCGATTTATAGACGCGGGGATGAATGACTATTTAGCTAAGCCAATTGTAAGTGAGACACTTTATTTATTACTTGATAAATATGCCCCAGAGCAGGTTATTGAATCTAAACATTTAAAGCTCTCTCGTTTAGCGCAAGTGTGGGAAAAGCTGAGTTGAGCAATGAAGGCTAGGGTTTGTTAAACGTTTAGGGTTAAATTTGTAGCAGTGTGGTTATTTTCCATAAATGGGCGATAACGTAGCATTAATGCCAAACAGGCGCTGCCCAAAGGGATCTTCCTAGGGGGCTATTTACTCTTTGTTGCCAACATGGATGTAGGTAAGGGGCGTGAGCAGAACGCGGAAGCTTTGCTCGGTCTTACATCGATGTAAGTCAGTAGGGTAACGCAGGAGCAGTTACCGATCCCACTAGGTCATAAACCTCGCGCCGCGATTAAACCGCCTGTAGTTTGAACGAATTTTAATCCGCAAAGATCAACAGACAATATAAAAAGTGGGTTTGTGTTGCATAAAACTTGATAAACGGAGAAATTAACCTAGTATTTTAGGGGTAAGTTAAATTTATTTTTTAGTAATTAATGAGTGTTTTTAGTGTGTTTTTTTTAATTTGATTCGCAAATTGCAATTCAAAATAAAAATAAACTGTTATGAACTTTATTTAAATACTCAATCATACCTTTAATTTATTTTAACGACATGATTTTGTAAGGTTTTTACTTTTTTGTAAAGTTGTTATCTGGTTGGCACGACTTTCGCAGTATATTAATTATCAAATCAAGACGAATTTAGTTAAATTTTTAAGGGGTGCAATATGCAAACAAACACAAAAGCCAAACAACAGCCTAAAGGTAACAATTGGGTACTAACACCTGAAATTATGGTTTTGTCAATTTTGCTTGTTGCCACTTTAGTAATAGGTATAACAGTTTTACGAGGTAGCGATTCGATTGAACCGCTGGCAGATATTCAGCCAATTACTTTTACACAGGCTGATGTTGAAAACGCGCAGTTGATGAGTAATACGTTTGACTCGCAAAATACCAACTATGCACAACATGTAACAGCTTCTAAAAACGAAAATAACGACACTCTTCCAAACTAGAGACTTTTACGCAGGTAACTATTTATAGTTGCCTGCGTTTTTTTATGTTCCTACCACCAATTTAATTTTTTATCCCTCCCCATAAAATTATTTATATTCTCTTAAATTTAGATGGTGCTTAACCTAAACAGGGTTTTATCAAAGCTTTCTCTTTTCTCATATACAATTGCTAATATTAGCTTTGGTCAGTATCTATTAACTGGCTTATCTGTGTTTTATAAGCTCGATTAAGCGCCCACTTGCCAATTTAGCTGCATTGCAAACTGAATTGCAAAATGCGAATGAAATGGGAGAAGTAAAGCCATTTAATCTTCTAGTTTAACTACTTGAATATATTGGTTTTTATTTCTGTTTTTTTGTATTTAAAATGGCCTGTAAATTGCTCTTTAATATAATAAGTCACTAATAGTGAAACCGGAGCAAAATCATGAGTGCGTTTAAATACCTAGAATCGGAGAAACCAGTCAATCTAGCAAGATGGCATGAGTTAGAGAGAATCATGTCTGATTCAATGCAAAATAATTATTTTAAAATGGTTTATCAACCGCTTGTATCATTGGGATCTGGAAAGCTGGTCGGCTTTGAGTCGCTAGTAAGGTGCCAATCACCGCGCTTTGGCATTGTTGGCCCTGATGAGTTTATCCCTCATGTAGAGCAATCGGGAATGATTTTAGAATTAGGTGACTGGATTTTTGAGCAATGTTTGTCTGATTTAAAACATATGCGGCAGTTTGGTATGACAGATATTGCTGTTTCATTAAATATTTCACCGGTACAAATCTTAGATGGTGATGTGTTTTCAAAAGTAATGTCTTTGCTAGAAAAGCACCAAATACCACCACAGGCTATTAAAGTCGAATTAACGGAAACAGCGCTCATTCATAGTCCTGATAAAATAGCTAAGGCGTTTGAAAACTTCCATAAAGAAGGCGTAAAGGTGTGGATTGATGATTTTGGCACTGGGTATGCCTCTTTAGGTTTACTTCGTCAATTTGATATTGATGGTTTAAAAATTGATCGCAGTTTTGTAAGTGGTATTGCAACTAATAATGAAGACTTTACGTTATGTAGCGCAATTATTGCGATGGCTCAACGATTGGGTTTACAAACGGTAGCAGAGGGTATTGAAGAGAATGAGCAATTACAAATATTAGAACAACTTGGTTGCGATATAGCTCAGGGATACCTGCTAGATAAGCCGCAAACGTTAACTAAAAGTATTGATACTTGGGCTTTGTAAATGTTTATATTCATTTTGATTTGCAAAATGCAAAAAACAAATTACTCTTAAACTACAACTCTTACATTTTATTAGTGTACGAAGTTTTAACTTACACGAAGGTTATCTATGCCCATATCAGAGCAGTTTGTCGATAAAAGTATTACCGAGCTAAATGTATTAACTCAACTCGAAAAGGATGTTGGGACAACTGTGTTAGCTCGTTTAATTAAATTATTTATTGATGAATTAGTTACTATGGCTAACCAATTAGATACGGCAATTAGTAGTGAAGATACTATAAAAATTAAAGAAGTAATGCATGTCTTAAAAAATTCAGCAGCTTTATATGGTGCATCTGCTTTAGCTGCGTTAGCAACACAATTACACGATTCGCCACCGTCAACTACACAAGAAAACTTGCACGCAGCGCTTGTTATTAAACACAACTTGGATAAAACCCGAGATGCGTATCAAATAATGAGTAATAGTATAGCTATCTAGGAGAAAGCCGTGTCAGATATAATTGATAAAGGTCTTGTTTATATTGTAGAAGATAGCATTGCCAGTGGTGCTTTATATGCAAGTCAGCTTGAACAGGCTGGTTTCCAATGCAAACACTTTACAGATGGGTACTCTGCTTTAGTAGGTATTAAAGAAAAAATGCCAGCGGTCATAGTACAAGACGTATGCTTGCCAGATATAAGTGGGCTTGAGGTATTACAATTTGTAAATAAGCAGAAAAATCCTGCTAATGTAGTCATGATCACCTCAAACAGCTCTATTGATATTGCAGTGGAAGCAATGCGTTTAGGCGGTTTTGATTTTTTAGAAAAACCTTTCACAAGCCAACGACTCATTAGCTCAGTAGAAAGTGCGTTGACGCCAAAAGAGCAAGTTAAAGTTCAACCATTGGTTAAAAACAGGGATAAAAATCAAGATTTTGTTGGTGAATCTCTGGCAATGAAAACCGTTTTTAGATTACTTGATAGTGCAGCTAGAAGTAAAGCGTGTGTATTTATCACAGGTGAAAGTGGAACCGGTAAAGAAGTTTGCGCACAAACCCTTCATGATACAAGCCCGAGAAATACAGGACCATTTATTGCCATAAACTGTGCAGCTATCCCTGCTGAGCTATTTGAATCAGAATTTTTTGGTCATGTTAAAGGTGCGTTTAGTGGGGCATTAAGCGATCGAAAAGGGGCTGTTGAAGTGGCAAACGGCGGTACCTTATTTTTAGATGAATTATGTGAAATGGAACTTAACTTACAAGCAAAGTTATTACGCTTTTTACAAACAGGCATTTTTAGTAAGGTGGGTAGTAGTGAAGTATTACACAGCGATGTTCGTTTAGTCTGTGCAACAAACAGAAACCCAATCATAGAGGTAGCAGAAGGGCGTTTTAGAGAAGATTTATATTACCGTTTAAATGTTATCCCCGTAAAGCTCCCCCCTTTAAGAGAACGCGGAGGCGATATATTACTGCTTGCTGAGTATATTTTGAAACAAAAAAGCGATAGTAATGCAAAGCATTTCACTGGTTTTTCTGATGAAGTTAAGGCGCTTTTTTGTAATTACGATTGGCCAGGAAATATTCGCGAACTACAAAATGTAATTGAAAACACCGTTGTTATTAATGATGGCGATGTAATTGAAAAAGACATGCTACCAAGCTCATTTGGATTAGGCGCTGTGAAGCACTCGATATCTGCTAAGTCAGTTCACAATACAAACGAGCAGAGTGTTCAATTATCGCCTATGTCTGTTCACGATATAGAACCTTTGTGGCAAGTTGAAAAAAGGGCGATTGAAAATGCAATTAAAAGCTGTGAAGACAATATTCCTCTTGCTGCTGCTTATCTAGGGGTTAGTGCATCTACCATTTATAGAAAAATAAAGGGATGGTCTTAAAGTCATAATCGATTTTTAATTACACTTTTCAGGTTGAATTAATAAAAGTTACCCTAAGCTCTATGGGTAAGAGCAAATTAATTTTTAATCTGACACAGTAAAAGGAGATCGCAATGAGTAACACTAGTTTAAAACCTGCGGATATTATGCCATCACTAGTAGTGAGTGATGTTGATGAGAACAAGGTAGATTTAGTTGATAGAGTAAGTGACTCTCCCTGGAAAATGATTGTTGTTTATCGAGGTCAGCATTGCCCTAAATGTACTGCGCAACTTAACGAACTTGCTAAAGTTCATAAAGACTTTAAAGATGCTGGTGTTGAAGTGGTTGCAGTAAGTGGTGATAGCCATGAGCAGCTTAATAAACATCTTGAAAAAATAGATATTAACTTCCCAATTTACTATGGTTTAACAATCGAACAAATGACCGATTTAGGGCTACATATTAGCGAGCCTCGCAGTGATGCAGAAACTGATCATCCATTTGCTGAGCCAGGCATCTTTGTACTTAATGAAAAAAATCAGCTTCAAATGGTCGATATATCAAACAGCCCATTTGTTCGTCCTGATTTAGAGCAACTGCTAGGTGGAATTAAGTTTTCTAGAGAAAACGACTACCCAATCCGAGGCACATTTATTAAATAACATTCATTTTCATGGTTTCAAAAGGCACTTTTTAGTGCCTTTTTTTATTTATTTTTAATTTTTTTAAAATTAATCTCTTGAAAACAATTTTACCGTCCATATATAGTTAAGTAGGACGCCTGATGGGTCCTAAATTAAACTTAAATAATTGAAATTTATATTATTAATTAAACTTTGCTTGAGCTTGTTCAATAGAAAAGCACATGCAAAATATCGCTTAAATATGAGGATATTATTATGCGTACAGTAGACTTATCACCACTTTATCGTTCATTTATCGGCTTCGAACATTTAGCATCACTTATGGATGCGGCAGCTAATACAGATAAGCAGCCAAGTTTTCCTCCTTACAACATAGAAGCACTCGATAAAGACAAATACAGAATCACTATGGCCGTTGCCGGTTTTAGCGATAACGAATTAACCATTGAGTCAGAAAATAACACATTAAAAGTTACAGGTACTAAAGCAAATAAAGATGAAAACGCAGAGCGTAAATTTATTCATCAAGGTATTGCTGAGCGTAACTTTGAACGTAAATTCCAGTTAGGAGATCATGTAAAAGTACTTGGCGCAGATTTAGCCAATGGCTTACTAAGTATCGACTTAGAACGTGAAATCCCTGAAGCGCTAAAACCACGTAAAATTGAAATTGGTAATAGCAATCTAATAGAAGGTAAATAATCTTCTAAAGTACATATTCCCCTGATTACTTAGCCGCCTCATTCGAGGCGGCTTTTTTTGTTTACAGCGCTTCTAAATTATTAAGGTAGTAGATTGCTTGTTGCAGCGTTTGTTCTTGGAGTGTTTTTTCTTGTTTATCCCAGTTTTTATATACCATACCAATACGTGGGTTCTTTTCTAGCCTGTCTCTGTGTTTATTCATGAAATGCCAGTACAGGCTATTTAGCGGGCAAGCTTTATCACCTACTTTTTGTTTAACATCGTACTGACAGCTTTTGCAGTAATCACTCATCTTATTAATGTAGTTACCGCTTGCAGCATAAGGTTTAGTCGCAATTATTCCATCATCGGCAAACTGGCTCATTCCTCGGGTGTTGGGCATCTCTACCCACTCTATGGCATCGATATAAACACCTAGGTACCAGTTATCTACGTCATCAGGGTTTATTCCTGTAAGCATGCAAAAGTTTCCAATAACCATTAGGCGTTGAATATGGTGGGCATAAGCGGTTTCAAGGCTTTGTTTTAATGAGTGGCTTAGGCAATTCATTTTTGTAGAGCTGTTCCAAAAATAAGATGGTAGTGTGTTTTTGGCTTTTAGTTGATTTTTAACAGCGTAGTCGGGCATGTTAATCCAATAAATGGCACGTACATATTCTCTCCAACCTAATATTTGCCTAGTAAAGCCCTCTACTTGCGAGAGGGATATTTCACTGGGTCTTTGTTCGTATTCTCTTATTACACGTTTGATTACATATAACGGGTGGAGTATTTTTGCGTTTAGGGCAAACGATAATCGGCTATGGTACAAGCTGGTATTATTTTTACTTTGATCTGTCATCGCATCTTGAAAGTGACCAAAGCAACTAAGTAAATGCTCGCAAAAGTATTCGAGAGATTCAATGGCTTGTTTACGCGTTGTTGGCCACTCTAGTCTCTGATCGGCTATTTCGCCAAAGTAAACGACCTTGTGCTTATTTAAGCGAGAAATGATGCTCTTGACATTATTATTGAATAGCTTAGGTTTTGGTATACACGCTAAGTCAGCTTTGGAAAATTTATTACGATTATTACTGTCAAAATTCCATTTGCCACCGGTTGGCTTAGTATCATCAACTAATATATCAAACTGCTTACGCATAGCACGATAGAAGTGCTCCATTGTCACATGCTTGTTTTTTGTAAAGCGTGTTTTTATTTCGGTGAACGGTAATAAAAAGTGTTCAGTATCTGTGGCAATTACATCAAATGAGCTATCACTTTTGAACTTAGCTAATTGAGACTTAAGCCTAAACTCATCAGGGTATTGATATTCAATAGTTTCGCATTGGTATTTATCGGCAATTCGCTTGAGTAATTCAATTAAATCTTTGTCGTCAGCGGTATCGTCAAGAGTTAAATGCAAAACATTAAAACCTGCCGTTTTTAATGCAGTCGCAAAGTTTTCCATAGCATTAAAAAAAGCACACAGTTTTTGAATGTGATGCTTAACGTAGTCGGTTTCTTGTTTTAATTCTGCGATGAGATAAAGCGTGTCGTCGTCTTTTTGTTTATACCATGAATGAGATGGGTTTAGCTGATCGCCTAGTATTAATCTAAGTGTTTTATGATGGGTCATAGTAAAACCAAATTTTTTTATACGGGCATAGTTAATTAAACGATCGTTTTAATATTTTACAACAAGCAAATAGGGGTAATTAAGTGCGTAACGACAATAGTGTGCTGTTTTTAATGCTGGGGATTAGTTGTTACTTGAGTTTAATAATAGATTAGTAAAACGAATATAGGTGGTAAATAACACAATACAGTGTGCTGTTAGCAATAGGGCAAAAAAGTTTAACCGCATATCAAGGCGTTTTTGACCATGGTGTTAAAATGAGCCTAATTAGGGGGAGATTAAATAAATTAAGTCTCCCCCTAAAAATTGAATATCTAAATTTTATTACTTTGCTTTTGCTGCATTCTTTGTTGTAACGAAACCACATTGGTAACGTTGAAAAGAACATTGCTTGCAAAGCTTTCAAAGTACCTAAGCGCTTTTTTCCAAGCGAGCTGACTCTCAGTAGTAAAATGCTTACCAAGGTGCTCTTCAAGGGTTTCGTAAAAAGCGTTAGATAAAAGGGCAATGTCACTGTGTGAAGCGCCGCTTTTTTTTAGATACATTAAATGGTGAGCTAAAAAAGGAGCTACCGATGCTGGTTTATCTAAATGCTTAACAATTCGTTCTAATACGCAAAAGAGGGTAAAGCTCTTTTCGTTAAACTGTAAGGCCGTCGGGTAATTCATCTCAATACAAGATTGGGCTAATTTACTATGAAATTTAGCCGTAAATGCATGAAAGTTAGGCTTAATAATTGTTAAGTTATTTAATAATGCTGATTGTTGTTGATTCATTTTTATCTCGTTGCAGTGAGTAATAACTATTATTATCAAGTAGGAATAATGTTGATTATAGCGGGCAGTTCAAATTCTGCACGTTTTTTTAGTGTGAAAGTATGGCTTTTTGTTATATCTATTTACTTTCTGGTAATTAGTGAGCCTTGAAAACGTATTTTAAGAGTTATTAAACTTCAGTTTATCTGATTTTTATCCTGAAATAATAAGCTACTACATTTTATGACTCAAGTATGGGAATTTTATAAAGTTGGCTGATTACTTATGTTACTTACATATACATTAAATTAGCATCTTGACGAATTGCAAATTTTATAAACTAATTGCGTATTATAGTTGCTAATTATCCTGTACATCCTTATAATAGCGGCCATTGTTTAGCGTGTTGTATAACAGCTAACAGCGATATTAAATTTAAGGTTTGATATCTATTGGCGCGGGATGGAGCAGTCTGGTAGCTCGTCGGGCTCATAACCCGAAGGTCGTCGGTTCAAATCCGGCTCCCGCAACCAATTCTACTAGTAGGTATTACCTTACTAATTTATATCGCGCATTCTAAGTAATGCGCGTTTTGCGTTTTAGGCTATGTAGTTTAATTAGGTCAGTTTACTGACTCGCAACCAAGCTTGGCCCTCGGCCACACAGTTTTATGCTTTATTGGTGTGACGCCCCGCTTGGTTCGGGGCGTTGTTGTATCTGCACCTTACGATTTGTGGCAATTGCTATCAAATTAAAATTTAAACTCAGTATTTTAGGGCTATAAGCCCTTTTTTTGTTTGTATGGAGGATTTTCGTGACAAAACTTGAACAAGATTTAGTAACCATGTTAACGCCTGCGGTAGAAATGTTAGGCTTTGAGTTGCATGGTCTTGAATTTGTACAAGCGGGTCGCCATTCTACCTTAAGAGTATATATTGCTCATGAGGATGGGATCTCAGTTGATAACTGTGCGGATGCCAGTCGCCAAATTAGTGCGATTTTAGACGTCGAAGACCCAATTACAAATGAATATGATTTGGAAGTATCGTCTCCTGGTGTTGATCGTCTATTATTCAAACAAGATCACTACGAGCAGGCGCAAGGAGAGGAAGTACGCGTGCGTACTAAACTTCCACAGGATGGTCGTCGTAATTTTAAAGGCGACTTAGTAGCAGTTAGCAGCGATATGATCACACTATCTAGCGATGGTGCAGAGCATCTGATCATGCTTAGTAACATCGAACGTGCGAATTTAATCGCGAAGTTTTAAATTCGAGTGCGAAGGAATAGGGCAAGCGAGGCATTACCCATGGCAAAAGAGATATTATTGGTTGCTGAAGCCGTTTCCAATGAGAAAGCGGTTCCAAAAGAAAAGATTTTTGAAGCTCTAGAGTTCGCTCTAGCGACAGCGACAAAGAAAAAACACGATGGCGAAATTGAAGTACGTGTAGCAATTGACCGTAAAACCGGTGATTACGATACGTTCCGTCGCTGGCAAATTGCCGCTGTATTAGAAGATGGTTCTTTAGAGAACCCATACAGCGAAATCACTCTAGAAGCAGCACAGGTTGAAGAACCTGATTTGCAAATGGGTGATTATGTTGAAGAGCAAATTGACTCAATCAAATTTGACCGTATTACAACACAAATGGCTAAGCAAGTTATCGTACAAAAAGTACGTGAAGCTGAGCGCGCTTTAGTTGTTGAAGCATACAAAGATCAAGAAGGCGAGCTGGTAACGGGTGTTGTTAAAAAAGCAACTCGCGATGCAATCGTACTTGATTTAGGTAACAACGCAGAAGCGGTAATTTACCGTGATGACATGTTGCCACGTGAAAACTTCCGCCCGGGTGATCGAATCCGTGGTCTTTTATATGAAGTTAAACCTGAAGCACGCGGTGCACAATTATTTGTAACGCGCTCTAAACCTGAAATGCTAATGGAATTATTCCGCATTGAGGTGCCAGAAATTGGCGAAGAGATGATTGAGTTACGTGCAGCTGCACGTGATCCAGGTTCACGCGCTAAAATTGCTGTTAAATCTAACGACAAACGCATTGATCCAATTGGTGCATGTGTTGGTATGCGTGGCGCACGAGTTCAAGCTGTATCGTCTGAGCTTGGTGGCGAACGTGTTGATATCGTACTTTACGATGACAACCCAGCACAATTTGTTATCAATGCAATGGCGCCAGCAGAAGTTGCTTCAATCGTAATGGATGAAGACACTCACTCAATGGATATCGCTGTAGAAGCCGATAACCTAGCGCAAGCAATTGGTCGTAATGGTCAGAATGTTCGTTTAGCAAGCCAATTAACTGGCTGGGAACTAAACGTAATGACTGTTGAAGACATGCGTACTAAAAATGAAGCTGAATCTGATAAGTTACTTAACTTATTCACTGAAAATTTAGATATAGATGATGAGTTTGCATCATTACTTATTAACGAAGGTTTCTCGACACTTGAAGAAGTGGCGTATGTACCTGCGTCTGAATTTTTAGAAATTGATGGTCTTGATGAAGAGACTGTAGATTTATTGCGTTCACGCGCAAAAGATGCATTGACAACTAAAGCACTTAAAACGGAAGAAAGCTTAGATGGCGCAGAGCCAGCTGAAGACTTACTTGCGCTTGAAGGCTTAGAGCGTCACTTAGCATTTGTTATGGCAAGCAAAGGTGTTGTTACACTTGAAGACTTGGCAGAGCAAGGTATTGACGAATTAGTTGATATCACAGAACTTTCATCTGAAAAAGCGGGTGAACTGATTATGGCTGCACGAAACATTTGTTGGTTTGCAGACGAGTAATTTATTAACGGAGGTATTACACACTATGGCAGAAGTAAATGTTGAAAAACTAGCCGGCGATATAGGTACAACTGTTGATAAATTGCTACAGCAGTTTTCACAAGCAGGTATCACTAAGCAAGCAACTGATAACGTAACAGAAGCTGAAAAAGCAACGTTACTTGATCATTTAAGCAAGCATCATGGTGGTACAGGTTCAGATGGCCCAGCGCGTATGACTTTACAACGTAAGAGCAAAAGCACATTAAGTGTGACTGGTTCTACGGGTAAAGCTAAAGATGTTCAAGTTGAAGTTCGCAAAACACGTACCTACGTGAAGAAAAGCGCAATGGAACAAGAACAAGAGCAAGCACGCTTAGCCGCTGAAGAAAAAGCCCGTCTTGAACAGCAACAAAAAGCTGAACAAGAAGCCGCAGAATTAAAAGCGAAACAAGAGGCAGAACGTAAAGCGAAAGAAGAAGCTGACCGTAAAGCCAAAGAAGAAGCTAAACGCAAAGCTGATGCAGAGCGTAAAGCGAAACAAAAGCAGATGACCCCAGAGCAAAGTGCTAAGTCTGAGAAAGATCGCATAGAAGCTGAGCGTCTGCAAAAAGAAGCAGAAGAGGCCGCATTGAAGAAAGCTGAAGAAGAAGCGAAACGTCAAGCAGAAGAGGCAAGAAAGCTAGCTGAAGAGAATTCAGCACGCTGGAAGAAAGAAGAAGAAGAACGTAAGAAACGCGAAGAAACAGCGGATCACCATCTTACGACTTCGACTTATGCACGTGAAGCAGAAGATGTTGCCGATGCTCGTGATGAGCAAGGCACTCGCCGTGCTAAGAAAAAGAAAAAAGCGCCAGCAAAAGATAAATTTGCAGCGTCAAGAGGCCGTAACAAGTCTAAATTAAAAGCACCAGCATCGCTGCAGCATGGTTTCCAAAAACCAACTGTTGATGTTAAAAATGAAGTGCGTATTAGCGAAACAATTACAGTAGCTGAGCTTGCATCACGCATGGCTGTTAAAGGCGCTGAAGTTGTTAAAACAATGATGAAAATGGGTGACATGGTTACTATTAACCAAGTGATCGACCAAGAAGCTGCACAACTAGTTGCAGAAGAAATGGGTCACAAGGTTATCATTGTTAAAGAAAATGAATTAGAGCAAACAGTACTTAACGACCGCCATGAAGATGGTAAGTCAGAGCCTCGTGCTCCAGTAGTAACTGTAATGGGTCACGTTGACCATGGTAAAACATCGACTCTAGATTACATTCGTTCTGCGAAGGTTGCTTCTGGCGAAGCCGGTGGTATTACACAGCATATCGGTGCATACCATGTTGATGTAAACGGCAATATGATTACCTTCTTAGATACTCCAGGACATGCTGCATTTACATCAATGCGTGCTCGTGGTGCTAAAGCGACAGATATCGTAATCTTAGTGGTTGCAGCAGATGATGGTGTTATGCCACAAACTAAAGAAGCGGTACAGCACGCACGTGCAGCTGGCGTTCCTTTAATCATTGCTGTAAACAAAATGGATAAAGAAGGCGCAGATCCAGATCGCGTTAAAAACGAACTAGCTCAGCTAGACGTTATCCCTGAAGAATGGGGCGGCGATACGCAGTACGTTCATATCTCAGCTAAAACTGGTCTAGGTATTGATGACCTTCTTGAAGCCGTACTTATGCAATCTGAGCTTTTAGAGCTTTCTGCCCCTACCGAAGGTATGGCTGCAGGTGTTGTTATTGAATCTCGTCTTGATAAAGGCCGTGGTCCAGTTGCATCAGTACTTGTTCAATCTGGTACGCTTAACCAAGGTGACATTGTATTATGTGGTCTTGAGTATGGCCGTGTTCGTGCAATGCGCGATGAAAACGGTAAAGATATCAAGTCGGCAGGTCCATCGATTCCAGTGGAAATTTTAGGTCTTTCTGGTATTCCAGCTGCGGGCGACGAAGCAACTGTAGTTAAAGATGAGCGTAAAGCGCGTGAAGTTGCTTTATACCGTCAAGGTAAGTTCCGCGATGTTAAACTAGCACGTCAACAAAAAGCTAAGCTTGAAAACATGTTTACTAACATGACTGAAGGTGATGTTTCTGAAGTTAACGTGGTACTTAAAGCAGACGTTCAAGGTTCTATCGAAGCAATCTCTGATTCACTAACTAAACTTTCTACTGATGAAGTGAAAGTGAAGATTGTAGGCTCTGGTGTTGGTGGTATTACTGAGACTGATGCGACACTAGCTGCAGCGTCTAACGCAATTGTAGTTGGCTTTAACGTTCGTGCTGATGCTTCTGCTCGTAAAGTGATTGATACTGAAAACTTAGACCTTCGTTATTACAGCGTAATTTATGCCTTAATCGAAGAAGTTAAGCAAGCAATGTCAGGCATGCTAGCACCTGAGTTTAAACAAGAAATCATTGGTCTTGCGCAAGTTCGTGACGTATTCAAGTCTCCAAAAATTGGCGCAATTGCTGGTTGTATGGTTACTGAAGGTGTTATTAAACGTAGCGCTCCAATCCGTGTACTACGTGAAAACGTGGTTATCTATGAAGGTGAACTTGAGTCACTTCGTCGCTTCAAAGACGATGTTGCTGATGTTCGTAACGGCATGGAATGTGGTATCGGCGTTAAGAACTACAATGACGTACGTGTTGGTGACCAAATCGAAGTATTTGAAACAGTTGAAGTACAACGTACTCTTTAATTGTTAGCTCGCTAAACTAATAAATGGGGGCTTAGCCCCCATTTGTGTATCCATTATTTAATTAGCTTATTATTAAATTTCAATAAGTTATGATTTTAGGACAAATGCAATGAGAGAATTTTCTCGCACTGATCGTGTTGCACAGCAAATCCAAAAAGAAATTGCTGTAATTTTACAACGCGAAATTAAAGATCCACGCTTAGGTATGGTGACAGTGTCAGCGGTAGAAGTATCGCGTGATTTATCTTATGCCAAAATTTTCATCACTGTGTTTAACACACAAGATGAAGATGCAGCTAAGCAAAGCGCTAAAGTACTTAATGAAGCAACGGGTTATATTCGCTCGTTACTTGGTAAGCGTATTCGTGCTCGTATAATGCCTGAGTTAAAGTTTGTAGTTGATAATTCACTGATGGAAGGTATGCGTATTTCTAATTTAGTGGATTCTATTATCCGCGAAGATAACGCAAAGCATGTCGATGAAGATGTAGAAAGTGTTGATGCTGATATTTCAGATAGTGAACAAAGTACTAAGCACGTAGAAGATACAGATAGCGAAGAAGGCACTGATACAGATGGCAAAGCGCAGTAAAGGCCGTGCAGTTGACGGTATTTTGTTGTTAAACAAACCGCAAGGCATTTCATCAAATAAAGCTCTGCAGCAAGCGAAAGGTGTTTATTTTGCACAAAAAGCTGGCCACACTGGGGCTTTAGACCCGCTTGCTACAGGTATGCTGCCAATTTGTTTTGGTGAGGCGACTAAGTTTACGCAGTTTTTACTCGATACAGATAAAACCTATATCGTTCGTGCAAAACTGGGTGAGCGTACAACGACATCAGATTCTGATGGCGAAATCGTAAGCACGAAAGATGTGAATGTGACGCGTGAGCAGTTAACAAAAGAAATTGCAGCTTTTGTTGGTGAGTCAGATCAATATCCATCAATGTACTCAGCACTTAAGTATCAAGGTAGACCATTATATAAGTACGCACGAGAGGGTATTGAAGTCCCTCGTAAATGCAGGAAAATAAATGTGTTTAGCTTATCGTTTGACGAATTTGATGAACAAAACAACGTATTACAAATGACGGCTCATGTATCAAAAGGGACGTATATTCGTACAATCGTTGATGATTTGGGCGAAAACCTAGGGTGTGGCGCACACGTTATAATGCTTCACAGAACTGCTGTTGGTCAGTATCCGGCAGATAAAATGGTTTCGCTTGATGAAATTGAAGCGTTGCTTGCTAAAGCGAAAGCAGAAGAGCTTGCGCCTTCTACTTATTTAGACTCGTTGTTATTACCTATAGACACTGCTTTAACTGATTTACCTGTTATTGAAATTTCGAAAGAGCAGGGCAAAGTATTTAGTCATGGGCAAGCAGTCGAGTTACCTGAAGCTTTACCTGAGGGGGCAATTAAAGTTGTTGCGGATGGTGTGTTTATTGGTACTGGCGAGCGCAACTCAAGTGGCCATTTAAAGGTTAAACGTGGTCTTGCTAGCCAGCAAGATGATTACGTAAAGCCTGAATAAGCAATTAGTGTGCCCAGCAGTGGCTTATTAGTTGTAGATGGGAATAATTAACTTGTAGTTATTCCCACAGTTGGTAGAATACGCCGGCTTAATCGTTTTGGCTGAATTAGTGATCGGCTAAGACACCTTTTAAATTTAATTTTTGGAGTTACTATGTCACTAAGCAATCAAGAAAAAATCGATATCATTGCTAAATTTGCACGTGCAGAAGGCGATACAGGTTCATCAGAAGTACAAGTAGCATTACTTACTTATGATATCAACAAGCTTCAAGGTCACTTTGCTGATCACAAGCATGACTTCCACTCACGTCGTGGTCTGCTTCGTAAAGTAAGCACTCGCCGTAAACTACTTGATTACCTTAAAGGTAAAGATATCACTAGTTATACTGCACTAATCAAAGAACTTGGCCTACGTCGTTAAGAACTAGATTATAGAAATGGGAGCTTTTTAGCTCCTTTTTTTGTGCCTAAAATTTGTGTTTGAAAATAAAACAAATATATAAACTTATTGAATTATATTATAAAACTCCTATTTCATAGCTTATCAAGCATCGTTGTATTTACCCGCTCATTAGCCCAGCTTAAATCTAGTAGCTAGTGTGTGTTGACCTTTCGTGATTAATTTTGCAGCTGTATGTTTGGTCTTTAGGCAAGGCAGCGCCTATGTAGTGTGGTTATTCCCCATAAATAGGCGATAACGCAGCATAAATGCCAAACATGCGTTGCCCTGCGGGTTCATCCTAGGGGCGATTAACTCTTTGTTGCTCGATTTTGACTTAGCCCACTAGGTTACAAATCTCGCGCCGTGATTAAATCGCCCCTTGATTGAACAAATTTCAATCCACAAAGATCAACACACCCTAGACTCGCATTTTGAAGTAGCTTTGGTATATACTATGCGCGTAGGTAAAAAGGTTTATCTGCAATTATTCACATCATTGCCAATTGTAGTACTTAATTGATTTCCAACTGAATACAATTATGTACTGTAATTGGTACTTTGATGACAACTTATTAGAATACATTTAAGGAATATTTTAAGTGCAAGCAATTATTAAAGAATTCAAACTAGGTCAACATACAGTGACTCTAGAAACTGGTGCAATCGCTCGTCAAGCAGACGGCGCTGTACTTGCAAGCATTGGCGACACTTCAGTTTTAGTAACTGTTGTTGGTAAGCGTGAAGCACAACCTGGTCAAGACTTTTTCCCACTAACAGTTAACTACCAAGAGCGTATGTACGCTGCTGGTCGTATCCCTGGTGGTTTCTTAAAGCGTGAAGGCCGTCCTAACGATGGCGAAACTCTTATTGCACGTCTTATTGACCGTCCAATTCGTCCACTTTTCCCAAGCGGCTTTGTAAACGAAGTACAAGTTATTGCTACTGTTGTTTCTGTTAACCCTGAAATCCAACCTGATATGGTTGCGATGATTGGTACTTCAGCAGCACTTGCTATCTCTGGTATCCCGTTCAGTGGTCCAATTGGTGCATCTCGCGTTGGTTACATCAACGGCGAATACGTACTTAACCCTACATTAAAAGAGCTTGAAGAAAGCCAACTTGATTTAGTGGTAGCCGGTACTGATAAAGCGGTACTTATGGTTGAATCAGAAGCTAACGTACTTGCAGAAGATGTAATGCTTGGCGCTGTTGTATATGGTCATGAGCAATCTCAAGCGATCATTACTGCAATCGAAGAATTTAAAGCGCAAGCAGGCAAGCCTACTTGGGATTGGACTGCACCTGAGAAAAATGTTGCATTAGAAGATAAAGTAGCAACTATTGCTGCTGAAAAAGTAGGCGCAGCTTACTTAATCACTGATAAAGTAGCGCGTAAAGAAGCTCTTGGTGAAGCTAAAGATGAAGTTGTTGCAGTATTAACAGCTGAACTTGCTGAAGGCGAGTCTTTAGACAAGCAAGAAATTGGCAAAATCTTCGGTTCACTTGAGAAGAAAATCGTTCGTGGCCGTATCGCTGCTGGCGAAAAACGTATCGATGGTCGTGAACCAGATATGATTCGTGCACTAGACGTAATGACTGGCGTATTACCGCGTACTCACGGTTCTGCTATCTTTACACGTGGTGAAACTCAAGCGTTAGTAACAGCGACACTTGGTACAGAACGTGATTCACAGTTAATCGACGATTTAACTGGTACTCATAAAAACCACTTTATGCTTAACTACAACTTCCCTCCATTCTGTGTAGGTGAAACTGGTTTTGTTGGTTCTCCTAAGCGTCGTGAAATCGGCCATGGTAACCTTGCTAAGCGTGGTATTTCAGCTGTAATGCCTACACTTACTGAGTTCCCTTACTCAATCCGTGTAGTATCTGAAATTACTGAATCAAACGGTTCTTCTTCAATGGCGTCTGTTTGTGGTACTTCTCTAGCACTTATGAACGCGGGTGTACCAATTAAAGCATCTGTTGCCGGTATTGCGATGGGTCTAGTTAAAGAAGACGATAAATTCGTTGTTCTTTCTGACATTTTAGGTGATGAAGATCACTTAGGTGACATGGACTTTAAAGTTGCTGGTACTGCTGCAGGTATTACTGCACTTCAAATGGATATCAAAATCGAAGGTATCACTCAAGAAATCATGCAAATTGCGCTTAAACAAGCAAAAGCTGCACGTTTACATATCTTAGAAGTGATGGATGAAGCGATTTCTGCTCCTTCTGAAGAGCTATCAATGTTTGCTCCTCGCATATACACAATGAAAATCCCACAGAAGAAAATCGCTGAAGTTATTGGTAAAGGTGGCGCAACTATTCGTCAGCTTACTGAAGAAACTGGTACCACGATTGAAATCGGTGACGACGGTACAATTAAAATTGCCGCTACAGATGGCGAAAGTGCAGCTAATGCAATTAGCCGTATTGAGCAATTAACAGCTGAACTTGAAGTAGGTACTATCTACGAAGGTAAAGTTGTACGTATCGTAGACTTCGGTGCGTTTGTAAACATTCTTCCTGGCAAAGATGGTCTAGTACATATTTCTCAAATTAGTACTGAGCGCGTTAATAACGTGGCTGATCACCTTTCTGAAGGTCAAGAAGTTAAAGTTAAAGTACTAGAAGTAGATCGCCAAGGCCGTGTACGTCTAAGTATTAAAGAAGCAATGGAATCAGCAGCACCTGCAGCTGACGCGCCAACTGACGCGTAATTGCTAACTTATTAATCTAGTTATATTAGCTAGATAGTAAAAAAGGGGCTGTTTAGCCCCTTTTTTTATGCTTTAATGAAACCTTATTGGACAAGGTCTGTCTTATATTAATCGCGATATATCTTGGTATTAAGGATTTTAATGATACTCAAACATTTAGCTTTGGCATCTTTTGCTATTTTGTCTTTAAGCGCTTGCCAAACTACAACAGAATCAGAACCAACCCCGATTGTTAATGTGCCATTTACTGCACCTTTAGCTTCTGACTTTAGAAGTGAAATTGCTATTGCACGCTACTCAGAGCTATTAAATAGAGCCGACTTAAGCGAAGAGCAACAAGCTAAGCTTTATTACGACCGTGGTGTACTTTTTGATAGTCTAGGTATGACAACTCTTTCGCGTATTGATTTTAATCGCGCAGTAAAGCTTAAGCCTGATTTAGCTGAAGTGTATAATTTTTTAGGTATTCAACATACGCTTATGCAGCAGTATGAAAAAGCCTATGAGTTTTTCGATTCTGCCCTAGAACTTGATGAAGAGCATGAATACGCCTATTTAAATCGTGGTATCGCACTGTATTACGGCGACAGAGCAGGCCTTGCTAAAAATGATTTTAATGAATTTTTAGCTCGCTCTCCAAAAGATCCGTACCGAGTTTTATGGGTTTATTTAGCACAAGCACAAGAGGATAAAGCCGTTGCGCTTGATGCACTTAAACAAAATGCCACTGCGCTTGATGAATCACAATGGGCGTACCAGTTAATTTCTCTTTATACGGGGGATATGAGTGAACATGCATTTTTATCTGGCATTAGTGATGGTGTTAGAACTGAGCAAGAATATGCGCAGCGTTTATGCGAAGCTTATTTTTATTTAGCTAAAATGCATCAAGCAGCAGGTGAGCTGTATTTAGCATCAGACTACTTTAGGCTTGCGCTAGCAACTAATGTACACGAGTTTATTGAGTACAAATATGCGCGTTTAGAGCTTGAGTTGATGCAAGGTGTTGACGCAAGTTAAGCGTTTTAAATTAATAGGTGTATTACTATGTTGTTTGTTAATTACAGGCTCGAGTAATCACCTAGGTGCTATTGGCTTTTGGCATGTTTTAAACGCAAAAGCTAATGTGCTACAAAGTTATTGGAAATCACCTGGTTATTTTTCTGATCACTTAGAGCAGTTACCAAATACCTCTTTAGCTATACTCGCCCGCAGTAAAATTTCTTCAGCCCAATATATGTATTCTCTTAAGCTTATTAAAAACAGTCAGAGCGATACTGCAAAACAATTTTGGCTCAGATCATTAAATGACTTAACAATCCCAGAGCGTAAAATATTAGCAGCAAAGTTACTTGAGCACTCACGTTGGAGCGATTTAAAGTTACTCGCTAGTAAAAACAAATTACCAGCAGGGGATGTGCTAAATCATCTAAAACTTCAGTTAAAAACACCACAGAGTAAAGTATCTAGTGAGTTTATCCACGCTCTTGGTTTTTCATCTTTAAGAAATATAAGCAAACCTAATAAGCAATGTATGTTTAACGTGCTGACTATGAGCGATCATCGTAGGGGCTTATATAAACTCACCGAGTTTATTAATGCTTATAATAAACAACCAGAGCCCCGTGAAAATATTTTTTGCTTTTCAAAACCAGTTTACGTTGCAGGTATGCTTGAGTGTAAAAGTAGCATTAATCAAATAGCAAAGTGTGACTGGCAATCAGCTAAACTCAATAACCAGCTTCCTAACAATTTTGATTTTATAGTAATGATGCCAAAAGATGGAACGGCTAATGTTACTAAAGGAACAATGCTAATAAACTCAAAAGCAAAATACAGTGTGTTTTTGCATGAGTTGATGCATTTTAACGGTTTTGAAGATGAATATGCGCTACCTAAAGCTAAACAAGCATGGTTGTGTGCAAAAACGGGTTTTGTGGCACCTAATTTATTTATTTCTCATGATGAGTCTCCCCCAATAGGCTGGCATAAAGCAAAGAGTTGCCAGATAGGTGGTGTTGCATATAAACCTAGTGAAAATTGGTCTATTATGCAATATCAGCAGTTAGGGCTCTCGGCGCAGTATAGAGAGATTTGGTTGAAGCATTTAGATATGACCAATGGTAATTCTTATCGCCACTCCAGCGCGCTTACATTTGCAAATAAGGCCATATTAAATTAACAATTATCAGTATTAATTAATTGTTTTTGTAGGCTTAATAAATTGTTAGTACATGTTTAAAAAACACCCATACAGAACCGCTTTTTATAGACAAAATCAGTGTTTTTCAGTATAACTATAGTCATTAATGTCGTTTAAAAACAGGCAGTAAAAGCATCCCTTAGTATTAAAAAGAGATGCCCTGATAAACTTATGATTATAAAAGGCCCTACATTATGACTTTGCTCTGGATACCCTTGTTATCCTTAATTGGCAGTGTTATTTCTGCATGCACAGGTAAGTTATCCCGCAATTTAAGCACTAGTTTAACGGCTTTGGGAATAACTTTATACCATGCACCTGCAGTTTTAGCGGGCGAAACCATTCGTTACTCTTTCGCTTGGATCCCGTCAATAGGGCTCGACCTATCTCTGCGGTTAGACGGCCTCAGTTTATTGTTTATGTTTATGATTTTAGGCATAGGCTTGCTCGTTATCCTCTACACGCGTTACTACCTCAGTGCCAACGACTCAATGGCTAAGTTATATAGTTATTTAATGCTGTTTATGACCGCAATGCTTGGCATTGTTATGTCTAACAATGTTATTCAGCTGTGGTTGTTTTGGGAATTAACGAGCATCAGCTCATTTTTATTAATTAGTTTTTGGTGGCATAAGTCTGAAGCGCGAAAGGGTGCTCGTATGGCTCTTGCTGTAACAGGCGCGGGCGGCTTAGCGTTACTTGCAGGCTTAATGCTATTAGGTGATATTGTTGGTAGTTATGACCTAGATGTTATCCTAGCGAGTAAAGCGATAATTCAATCTCACGATTTATACGAAGTAGCATTAGTATTGGTGCTATTGGGTGCGTTTACTAAATCGGCACAATTTCCATTTCATTTTTGGCTTCCTCATGCAATGGCAGCGCCTACGCCAGTGAGCGCGTATTTACATTCTGCAACCATGGTAAAAGCCGGTATATTTTTGTTAGCACGTTTTCATCCGGCTTTAGCTGGCACCGATACGTGGTTCCTGCTTGTTGGGTTAACAGGTTTAGCTACGCTGTTGTTTGGTGCTTATATAGCATTATTCAAACACGATTTAAAAGGATTGTTAGCCTACTCAACAATAAGCCATTTGGGTTTAATAACGCTATTACTCGGGCTTGATACTGAGCTTGCGACTGTTGCTGCTATATTTCATATAATTAACCATGCAACGTTTAAAGCGTCGTTATTTATGGCCGTTGGTATTATCGATCATGAAACAGGCACGCGCGATATGCGTAAATTAAATGGTATGTGGCGATACCTACCATACACTGCAACGCTTGCAATGGTCGCGGCGGCTGCAATGGCAGGGGTTCCATTACTTAATGGCTTCTTGTCTAAAGAGATGTTTTTTGCAGAAACGCTGCATCAGCAAGTGCTTGGTTCTATGTCGTGGTTAATTCCAGTACTGGCAACGGTTGCAGGCGCATTAGCTGTTGCGTACTCCGCACGCTTTATTCATGACGTGTTCTTTAATGGTGAGCCAATCGATTTACCTCGCACGCCGCACGAACCGCCACGTTATATGCGAGTACCAATAGAAATATTAGTTGTGATTTGTTTGCTAGTGGGTATGTTCCCACACTTTACAATTGATGGCATTTTATCTGCGGCCTCTTTAGCTGTACTTGGAAAAGAAATGCCAGTTTACGAATTGGCTATTTGGCACGGGTTTAACTTGCCTCTATTAATGAGTGCAATGGCGATTGCTGGCGGTTTATTTATTTATATTAATCGTAAATATCTATTTCAGTTTCAAGCGTCATTACCACCTTTAAATGCTAAAAAAACCTTTGAACGTGTAATTTTAAGTGTTGTTGCTTGGTGTCAGTCAAAGGTAAGCAGTATCGAAAATGGATCGCTGCAGCGCTACCTAGTAATTATGTTAGCGGTAGTCTTACTGTGTGCCGGTTGGCCATTATTTGAAATGCAACAACTTGCTGGCAGCATGCCACTTACCCCTGTTGATGTGCACAATGCAATTGGGGCAGGCTTATTGATTATTGGTGCTCTTGCTACCGTTATTTGGCATCGCTCTCGAATGGTATCGTTGTTAATGCTCTCAATCGTAGGGTTAATGGTATCGGTTGTGTTCACACGTTTTTCTGCTCCAGATTTAGCGCTTACACAGTTAACTGTTGAGGTTGTTACTATTATTTTACTTATGCTGGCATTGTTTTTCTTGCCCCAGCATACGCCAAAAGAATCAAGTTCATTACGCGTACTTCGAGATTTAGGAATTGCCTCTACGTTAGGTGTAGTTATAGCGAGTATCTGTTATGCATTACTTACACGTCCATTAGATTCAATCTCAGACTTCTTTATTGCTAACGCTAAAATTGGTGGCGGTGGTACTAATGTAGTTAACGTTATTTTAGTCGACTTTAGGGGCTTTGATACGCTTGGTGAAATTACCGTATTAGGCATTGCCGCATTAGGTATATTTAAAGTACTTTCTCGAATCCCATTATTTATGCCAGCAAGTGACAGCGAAGGGCGCCCATGGGCACGAGAGCGCCATCCAATATTACTGGCGAGTATTTCACAAAGTTTATTACCGCTTGCGTTATTGGTTTCTGCATATATTTTCTTACGCGGACATAACTTACCTGGCGGTGGCTTTATTGCAGGACTGGTAACGTCAATCGCGTTTATTTTGCAATACATGGCGCATGGTACAGCATGGATAAACGGACGTTTTGATGTTAATTATCGTAAAATCATAGCTTCAGGCATTGGTATTTCACTGTTCACTGGTGTGGGTAGCTGGTTCTTTGATAAGCCATTTTTAACAACTTGGTTTGACTACTTTGATATTCCGTTTGTCGGTAAAACAGAGCTTGCCAGCGCTATTGCATTTGACCTAGGTGTTTACTTAACGGTTGTAGGCGCTACGCTAATGATTTTGGCAAGCTTAGGTAATATGACGGCAGATACCCAGAAAAAAGAGGTAAATATTTAATGGAATTATTGTACGCATCTTGCGTTGGAGTATTGGTCAGTTGCGGTGTGTTTTTACTGCTAAGAGCTCGTACGTTCCCTGTAGTACTTGGGCTTACTATGATTTCATATGCTGTTAACTTATTTTTATTTTCAGCAGGTCGTCTTACTATTAATAAAGCGGTAGTGCTTGGTACTGGTACAGAATACGCCGACCCATTACCTCAAGCTTTAGTGCTTACAGCTATTGTTATTGGTTTTGCTATGACCGCATTCGTGGTTATTTTGGCAATACGTGGACGCGCCGATTTAGGTAGCGATCATGTTGATGGTTATGTGCCTAACACCTCGGCAGATAATAAGGAGCAAAAATGATCCAACATTTAGCTTCGCTACCTATTTTATTACCTATGCTGACGGCCGTTATTTTATTGCTGCCGCCGTGTGGTAAAAGCGTCAAAATTCGCCGCTTAGTTTCAATTGTAATGGCAATAGCTACTTTTGCCATTAGTGTGCTTTTACTTGTACATATTAATAATACAGGTATTAATGTTTACGCTATTGGTAGTTGGTCTGCACCATTTGGAATAGTCTTAGTAGCCGATATGTTGTCTACCTTATTGGTTACGTTAACTTCATTTTTAGGTTTGGGCGCTATTTTATATGGTAGTGCTGGCGATGATGAAAAAGGCAGCTTTTATCACCCACTTGTTCACTTTTTGATATTGGGTGTAAATGGCGCGTTTTTAACTGGCGATTTATTTAACCTATTTGTATTTTTTGAAGTGCTACTGATTGCATCTTATGCATTGTTAATGCACGCAGGTGATAAACAAAATACTCGCGCGGCATTGCAATATGTAATATTGAATTTAGTTGGCTCAAGCGTATTTTTAATTGGTTTGGGGATTTTGTACGGTGTGCTTGGTACGCTTAATATTGCAGACATGACGCAAAAGGTATCACTACTTACAGGTGATGATGTATATCTAGCAAAAGCAGGCGGCTTACTACTATTAATAGTATTTGCTTTAAAAGGCGCACTATTACCTCTGCATTTATGGCTTCCAAATACTTACGCAAGTGCTAAACCTGTGGTTGCTGCATTGTTTGCGATTATGACCAAAGTAGGCGTTTACGCCATGCTTCGTGTTTACACTGTGATATTTGGTGAACAAGCCGGAGCGCTTGAACACATGGCGCAGCCTTGGCTTTGGGGCTTAGCAATTGCGACCATTATAGTAGGTGCAATTGGTGTGATGGCTGCACAAGACTTACGTAAACTCACCTCTAACTTAGTATTAGTATCGGTAGGTACGCTGGTTGCGCTAATAGCATTGCAAAATGTAAATGCCACTGCTGCACTTTTATATTATTTAGTGCATTCAACACTTGTTAGTGCCGCACTATTTTTACTAGCAGACTTAGTTTCAATCCAGCGCGGTAAAGTTGGCGATAGACTAGTAGCAGGTCGCTCTGTAAAACAGCCATTTTTATTAGGTGTGTGCTTTATTATTGCGTCCTTAACGGTAGTTGGTATGCCACCACTGTCAGGCTTTGTAGGTAAAATTTGGATACTTAAAGCGACATTAAATAGTGAGCAAGCTTTACTATTTTGGCCAGTATATTTAGTAACAAGTTTTGCGTTGTTAGTAGCGCTTTCGCGCGCTGGCACAACTTTGTTCTGGGAGCATAGAAGCAAAAATAGCGAAAATGCCGATTGTGCAAGTGCACATCCGTTGCAGGTAACAGTAATTATAGCTTTACTTGCATGTTCGCCATTGCTCGTTATTTTGGGCGGACCAATAAGTGAATATATGCTAAATGCTGCTACTCAGTTACATGATCTAAGCGGCGGTATTAATGCTGTACTTAAAGGAGGCATGTGATGAGATTACAAGCCCGTTTTCGTTGGTTACCAACGCCATTTCGTAGCTTATTTTTGTTTATGGTTTGGTTATTGTTAAACAATAGCGTATCGGTAGGGCACTTAGTATTAGCGACTATTTTTGCGATACTTATCCCTATTCTAAGTTTTTCGTTTCGAGACCCTCAGCCACTGATTTTAAAGCCAGGCTTGGCGCTTAAGCAGTTACTTATAGTGCTGTACGATATTGTTGTTGCAAATTTACAAGTGGCTTTACTTATACTTGGACCATCAAAAAAATTGCGTCCGGCCTTTATAAAAGTTCCTATAGATTTAACACACGACATGCCAATTACTATATTGGCTAGTTGTGTATCGCTTACACCTGGTACTGTGAGTGCAGAGGTTTATCCAATTGCTGAGTCGCTACCTGAAGGTGAAGAGCCAACGCAACGCTACTTACTGATACATGTGCTTGATCTTAAAGATGAAGAAGCACTTATCAAACAAATAAAACAACGCTACGAAGCTCCACTAAAGGAGATATTTCAATGTTAGATACTGTATTACTCATTGTTTTTTCGATGATTGGCTTATCATTATTGCTTAATTTATGGCGATTGATCATCGGTCCGTCAGTGCCTGACCGTGTTTTAGCGCTCGATACTATGTACATTAACGTCATCGCACTGATTATTTTATACAGCATTAGTATGGATACAGGGCTTTATTTTGAAGCTGCACTGCTTATTGCCATGCTAGGTTTTATAAGTACGGTTGCAGTGTGTAAGTATTTACTACGTGGCGATATAATTGAATAAGGTGAAAACATGATCAGCGAATGGGTTGTATCAATATTATTGTTATTTGGTGGTACGTTTATTTTAATTGGCTCAATAGGTTTAATTAAACTACCTGACTTTTTTATGCGTTTACATGGACCAACTAAAGCAACCACGTTGGGCATGGCGAGTATGTTAATTGCTGCTATGGTTTATTTTGCAAATTCAGGGCATGGCCTAAGTGTTAAAGAAATACTCATTACTATATTTTTACTAATTACGGCACCGATTAGTGGTTACATGCTAATAAAGTCAGCTATTCATCATAAGCTAAAAGCCAAAGAAGGCACTAAAGGCCTAGATAATGTAGAAGACGACTAACGCAAAAATTAATTTATAAAAGGCCGAATAAGTTCATTTTATTCGGCCTTTTTAATGATTGCTTGTACCCTTTACAATACAAGTTATTCATGTGACTATAAATCCATTATTTATATGAAAGGATATTATTATGGGTAAGGTACTACTTTTATCATTGCTAATTTTTTCTAGTAGTTTATATGCTGAACAAAGTACTAAGCAGCAAAAAATAGATGAACTCATTAATGTAATGAATTTAGATTCAATGGTTGACTCTATGTACGGCCAGGTTGAAGGTATGATGAAAGGCATGTCAGACCAAATGGGCGTTAAGCCTTCTGAACAGGCAATTTTTGATAAATACTACGGCGACATGACGACGGTATTAAAAACTGAAATGAGCTGGGCCAAAATGCAGCCGATGATGATTAGCGTGTACGACAAACATTTTAGTGAGCAAGAAATTGCCGATATGCTAGCGTTTTATAAAACAGATACAGGGCAAAAAATACTTGAAAAAATGCCTGTTGTAATGCAAGAGTCTATGCAAATGTCACAAAGCTTAATGAAAGATGCTATGCCTAAAATACAAACTTTAGCGCAGCAACTAAGCGACGAATTAGAGCAAAGCCGTAGCGAATCAAACTAGGGCAGCGCATGTTTGGTATTTATGCTGCGTTATCGCTTATTTATGGAGAATAACCACACTACATAGGCTCTGGCTTGCCTAAAGACCAAACAGTCTGCATAAATTAAATCACCAATGATCAACACGCCCTTAGATTAATACGCGCCTTACTTAGGCGCTTCTGTGCTAAATTACGCCCCCTTCAGATAATACACGGCCAATATCAGCTTAAGTTAATTATGTTTGTGTCACTATACCAATGAGCAACAATACATAATCAATTTGAGGGAATAAATTCGGCGCTAACTGCGTTAAACATTTTTGAGATACGACTGCATGGATGCAGGGGCAATTAATAATAACAACTAAATAACGAAACCTTTGCTCTGTTATCCACTCGATTTATTGTCTTAAATAGAGCACTTAATTGAGCCAATTAGTATTATTTTGTTAGTTTTAAAATAGCCATTGACCTATGTGTTGCACCTAGGTTTATTATGAAGCTATTGAAACACGACGGAGCTAAATTATGTATGTTAAACAACTCGCTAAGTTAATGGGCGTGACTGCCGATACTGTTCGTCATTACACACGAATTGGGTTACTTCATCCAATACGCAGTGAAGAAAATGGTTATCAAGAATATACAAAGCAAGACCAGCAGCGTTTAAAGTTTATTATTAGCTCTCGTCAACTTGGTTTTTCACTCAAAGATATTCAACACATTATAGGCGAGTCTGAGCAGGGGAATTGTCCTTGTCCGTTAACGCGTAAACTCATTACTAAACGCCTAGAAGAAACCGAAGCACTATTTCAAGAAACATTAAAATTACGAAACAGAATGCATGCAGCTCTGGCGCAATGGGATACATCAGCCGATGGTGCAAATGCCAGTGACGTATGTAGTTTAATAGAATCTTTTGTTGATCCAATAAACGATTCTGCAAATAAGGAGCAGCGTAATGACGACTAATACAAAAGACACCGCGCAAAACTTTATTATTGAGGGTGCTAATTGCGGCAGTTGTGTGGCTAAAATTGAAAAAGCCCTTAATAGCGTGCAAGGCGCGCAAAACGTGGAAATGAACTTTGCACAGCGTATTGTACGTGTAGAAGGTAAAGCCCGCGAAAGCACGCTTATTAAAGCAGTCGAAAACATTGGTTATTCAGCTAAGCCAATGAGTAACGAGTCTGATCAAGATGCACTTGATGAAAAAGCAAAGTCGGATGAGGCACATTATAAAAAGCTAATGCGTAATATGATATTAGCGTTAGGGGTCGGTGCGCCGTTAATGATATACGGGCTTATTTTTGATATGAGTGTGACCACCGACACACAACGAATAGCCTGGTTTTTAGTGGGTATAGTCACGCTTGTGGTTATGGCTATATCAGGTAAACAATTTTACAACGGTGCTTGGCAGGCATTCAAAAACCATGCTGCCAATATGGATACATTAATAGCGCTTGGTACAGGTACTGCGTGGTTGTATTCAATGTTTGTGGTAATAGCACCAAACTTATTACCACAAGTTGCAAGACACGTATATTTTGAAGCATCATCGATGATCATCGGTTTAATTAGTTTAGGGCTCGCTTTTGAAGTAAAAGCACGTGGGCGCACCTCACAAGCAATTAAACGCTTAATTGGCCTGCAACCAAAAACTGCACGCGTAATTCGCGATGGTCAAGAGCAAGACATCGACATTAGTGATGTTGTAAAAAATGATGAAGTACGCGTACGCCCGGGTGAAAAAATCCCTGTGGATGGCGATGTTATTGAAGGCAGCAGTACGGTTGATGAGTCAATGCTTACTGGTGAGCCAATGGCTGTAAGCAAAAAAACGGGCGACAAAGTCGTTGCCGGAAGTATTAATAAAAGTGGCACTTTATTATTTAAAGCCACGCACATTGGTAGCGAAACCACACTTGCCAATATTATCAATATGGTAAAGCGTGCACAAAACTCTAAGCCATCAATAGGGCGCTTAGCTGATGTTATATCAGGAATATTTGTACCAACGGTCATGATTATTGCAGTACTTGCGGGCCTTGCATGGTTAAACTTTGGACCTGAGCCATCAATTGCTTATGCCGTTGTTGCGGTTACCACTGTACTTATTATTGCTTGTCCTTGTGCGTTAGGACTCGCAACCCCTATGTCAGTTATGGTGGGTATTGGTAAAGCTGCAGAGTCAGGAATATTAATTCGAAATGGTGAGTCGCTGCAAACAACATCTAAAATCACCACCATGATTTTAGATAAAACAGGCACTATTACTCAAGGCACACCGCAAGTTACCGATGTAGTTACCTTTAATAACAGTGATGAAAATACAGTAATGCAACTTGTTGCAAGCCTTGAAAGTAGCTCAGAGCATCCACTGGCCCAAGCAATTACGGCACACGCTAAAAAGCAGGGCTTAGCTTTAAGTAAAGTAGCCGACTTTAACGCAATTACAGGTAAAGGTGTCACTGGCAGTGTTGACGGGCAAACATTGTTGTTTGGCAATAAAGCGCTAATGGATAAATACAACGTGGCCGTTGATGATGCAACCGAGCAAGCTCAAACACTTGCCAGTGATGCTAAAACACCCATGTATTTTGCAAGTAATAATAAGCTCCACGCTATTATTGCAGTAGCCGATCCAATTAAAGAGGATTCAGTTGAAGCTATTAAACGCCTGCAAGATAAAGGTATCCACCTAGTTATGCTAACAGGTGACAACAAAGCCACTGCACAAGCCGTTGCTAAGCAAGTCGGTATTGATGACTTTATTGCAGAAGTAATGCCCGATGACAAAGTAAACGAAGTAACAAAGCGCCAAGCAAACGGTGAAATAGTGGGTATGACAGGTGACGGTATTAACGATGCTCCCGCACTTGCACAAGCCGACGTAGGATTTGCAATTGGTACAGGTACCGATGTTGCAATAGAAAGTGCAGACATTACCTTAATGCGTGGTTCATTACATGGTCTTGCTGATGCAATTGCAGTGAGTAATGCAACTATTTCAAATATTAAACAAAACCTATTTGGTGCCTTTATTTATAACGTGGCGGGTATTCCGATTGCAGCCGGCGTGTTGTATCCATTTTTTGGCATACTACTTAACCCTGTTGTTGCAGGTGCAGCTATGGCACTTTCATCGCTTACAGTGGTAAGTAACGCTAATCGCTTACGTTTTTTCAAACCAAATAAATCGTAATTTAAGCTAAGGAGTACATTATGTTGATGATTAATATAGGTGGTGCACTGTTAATAGCCGCAATTATTTATTGGTTTTGGCTATACAAACCAGAGCAAACACAAAGTGATGACAACAAAGTAATGATAGTCGTTGATAACGGTGTTTATAAGCCAGGACACATTAAAGTGGCAGCCAACAAAGAGGTTGTACTTACCTTTGATAGAAAAGACAGCGCGCCGTGCGCCGAAACAGTGGTATTTCCACAGCTTGATATAAGTAAAACGCTGGCAATGGGTGATGGCAATACAGTTAAACTACCTGCGCTTGAAGCCGGTGAATACGACTTTCATTGCCAAATGCAAATGTATAAGGGCAAGCTAGTTGCTCAGTAACCTGAACTAAGTAGGTGTTGGGGTCGTATAGTTGCCTTATATAAGCTGTATAAATAGATGAATAGGAGTCGTTATACTAAATGAATAAACTAAACCCTAAAAAATTATTGAATAGTAAATGGACCGCAACACCTGCTATAAATAAAGAAAAACACTTCATTATTGTTGAGGTGGAATTTGATGAAGACGGTAATGTAATTGAATGTATTACCGAGGCTGTTATGTCAAAAAATCAATATCCAATTAGTTGGCGAGATTTAAAAGATAACCAAAAGTGGCTGCAAGGGTGGAAGTAGTTTAAGTCTATATAATTTACCTCACTCCAATAGCTGGCACACGATGTAGGTTTGCTTAACTCAAGCGAACATATGTTTTACAGCGCATTAAATTATGAGTTTAATGCTACAACTTAGCTTTAGCATTGAAACCTTCCTAAATAAATTCGCCATTTGGCAACAAAACAGTTAATTTCAAAATATCTTTCCAAAATTTTTATAATAAATTTCAAAAACAATGTAACTTACTGATTATAAGTAAATTAATTATTTAATGGCCGCAAATAAATCCGATGTAATTTCCATGTTCATATTCAGTTTATTTTGAAGGCTAACCTAAACGCCCCCTTTATTGGCTTTTTAGCCAAAGTGTGTCTTTTTAATTAAACTTAACCAATTGATTTATAATGGTTTATTATTTTTAGTTAAATGGCTGTTGCTAAATAGCAACAATAACACCTCCGCAAATTAAGCTTTTCTCGCTTTGTATCATTTAACTCATTGTTTTTAAATAATAAATAAAAAGTGGCACCGAAGTTGTAATACCTAGAGTGTATTAAGCAAAACGTGATGAAAGCCAAAGGCCTTAATCGCAACAACCCAATGAAGGAATACTATTATGAAAACATTTCAATCAACATTAGTACTAATGGCGCTAGCTTCTTCATCAGCGGCTTTTGCAGCAACAGATTTTGATACGCTAGACGTAGATGGTAATGGCGCAATCAGCCAAGCCGAAGCTTCAGTAGATGCTGAGCTTTTAAGCAAATTTGAAGAACTCGATACAAACCAAGATGGTGAGCTATCTGAAGATGAGTTTTCTAAGGCCTAAAATTAAAGCCTTAAGCAGTTAATGCTCTGTGATGTTATCTAAATTCTGAGTTGCCAAAGACAACCTAAGTAGGCAAGGGAGCCTACTAAAAAGAATAACCAGGAAGTGACTAGAGAGCACTATAGAGCAAATTTATTTAGGACACCGCATACTTTTGAAGGATTAAATTATGAAAAAGCTACAATCAACATTTGTACTTATGGCTATTGTTTCTTCGTCAGTAGTTTTTGCAAACACAGACTTTGAAACACTCGATGCAGACGACAACGCTTCAATTAGTCGCTCTGAAGAATCGGTGCAAGTTATAGAGCAATTTGACGAGCTGAATGTTCAAAGTAGCGGTGGCCCGACAGAAAATGATTTTTTTGAATATTAATTTATAAACACTTTACTCCTAAAGGATCTTTGAAAAGGACTTCTTACCTCTAATCAGGTCACCCCTAATCAGGCTCAAAGCCTAAGGAAACGATTATGAAAACATTACACAAAACTTTAGCACTTGTAGCCCTAGCTTCTTCTTCAGCGGCGTTTGCTGCGGTAGATTTTGATTCTTTTGATACAGATGGCGACGGCATAATTAGCAAAACAGAAGCCCAAGTAAACTCGCAACTAGTACAGCTTTTTGATCAATTAGATACAGATGGAAATGGCGAGTTATCTAAAGAAGAGTTTTCGAAGGTTCAGTAATAAGCTCTATGTAGAACCTTACTAGTCATACTCACAAAGCAGCTAAGTAATTAATACTTAGCTGCTTTTTTGTGCATTTAATTTAATATATTACTTTTTAGTCACCAAAGTAGTGCAAAACTTGAGTTTGAATAGTGTCAAGTTACTGATTATTAAGTTATTTTATTGTTGGTTTTAAACTTGCAAATCTATTTATAACTTAGGTTAATGAGTATTTAAAATGGCGCGAATGAGTTATATCAGTAGTGTTGAGCGCTACCACGAATATGAGCATGTAATACACAGTTTACTTGAATCTATTTTAATGAGTATTGAGGACGGATTAACTAAAGAGCGTGATACCCGCTATCTGATTAAGCAGTACCCATTTTTAGAATTACAATATTGTTTGAATGCAGAAGGTTTGCAGCAGGGTAATAATGTCTGCTTTAAACGCGCATATAGCAAAAAATTAGGTGAAAGTGGTAATCAACAGGATTTAAGCGAGCGACCCTATTTTTTGAACGCTAAAGCAAGTGATAAAGTGTGCTTTACTGATCCCTATATTTCTATAGCGACTAACCATTTATGTATATCGGCGATTAAAGAGCTAAAAAAACCAATTAATAATCAGCATTACTTGGTCGTTGATGTGAGCTTAACGCAGCTTATTGAGTTTGTAATGGGTGATACTGCGCGCGCTAATATGTCGCCTTACTTCAAGGCGGGTTACGGTATTATTGTGGCGTGCTTATTTTGCTTAGTATTATTTTTACTAAATATCGTTTTTAGTGATATATACGCGCTATTAACTCATGTAGATACCTCATCAGACCCACTTGAACCCTTTAGTATCATTATTTACATCACCTTGGCATTAGCAGTATTTGACTTAGGTAAAACAATACTCGAAGAAGAAATCCTTATGCATAAGGATATTTTTAGGCACTCGTCTACGCGGCGCACTATTACACGGTTTATCTCTACTGTGTTGATTGCTATATCAATTGAGGCGCTGTTAACTATGTTTAAAGCGGCGTTGGGGCAATCGGAATATTTAATGCCTGCCATAGCGATGATGCTGGCAGTGGTAGGGCTTTTAATTGCACTGGCTATTTATGTTTACTTAGGGGCAAAGGCTGAAACGCTATTAATGCGGGCTCGCTTAAAACAAAAATCCTCCAAGTAGGAGGATTTTTATATTACATAACTCTATTTAATAGCTATTTATTGCTTATCTTGCGCGCGTTTGGCTTTAAAGTCAGACTCGCTCGTCCACTTTGGCCAATCGCCATTGTTTGCAAGCTGTGTGGCTATATCAACAATAAGATCTATATCTTGCTTAACGCCACCTAACGACCAATCAGCTGAGTAGTCGTCTGCTTCTTTATGGTATTTATGCGCAATGTACTCAGGATCGGTATCGCCCAGGCTCATAAATAATAAACTAGGCACGCCTTGCTTAGAAAGTGAGAAATGATCTGATCTAAAAAACAAGCCATTTTGCGGGCGAGGATCCATTTTAACAACACGGCCTTGTGATTTTGCAGCCTTTGCTAAATAGTTTTCCATTGTCGATAAATTTTTACCGTATTGTAAAATATAGTCAGTGCCATCAAGCACGTTCATGCCATCAATATTTAATAGACCGACCATTTGTTTTGTAGGTACAACCGCACCCGATGCAAATTCTTCAGAACCAATTAACCCCGTTTCTTCTGCTGTAAAGTTAGCAAAAATAATTGAGCGTTTAAATGGTTTTTGCTTGTTCATTTTGCTCATTATACGTGCTATTTCAAGCGTGGCTGCAGTGCCTGAAGCGTTATCTACTGCGCCGTTATAAATCTTAGGGCCAGTATCAGTTTGTTTAGTACCAAAGTGGTCCCAGTGAGCGCTGACAACAACGTATTCGTCAGGTGATTCGCTACCTGTAATTTGTGCAACTACGTTATGCGATTTTGCATGTGATACTTCGTTTTTAAAGGCAAGGTTTGCTTTTAAGTTAAGTGGCGTCGCTTTAAAGTCATCATTTAATGCTGCTTGTTTTAAATCTTGGTAGTTAAGCGTTGCGGCGTTAAACATTTTCTCAGTCGCATCAAGTGTTAGCCAGCCCATAACCGGTAATTTAGACGCGTTTAAATTGTTATCCATTAACGTGTATTTAGTGCCGGTGTTTGAACTTTCAACTACGCCCCAAGGATATGCCGCAGGTGCTGTTTCATGAACAATAAATACAGCCTTTGCACCTTGGCGAGCGGCTTCTTCATATTTATAAGTCCAACGACCGTAGTAGGTCATTGCATTACCAGTAAAAAGGGCGTCGTTTTGAGTAGCAAAGCCTGGATCGTTAACTAGCACAACCACAGTTTTACCAGTTACATCGATATTTTTATAGTCATTCCAGTTATATTCTGGTGCATTAATACCATAGCCAACAAATACAACGTCAGAATTGCGTACATCAATTAATGGCTGAAGTTGCTCGGTACGTGCGGTAAAGTCTTTACCTGATTCAAAGCTTAAATCGCCCACCTTTAACTGCATATCCTGATTAGCAGTCACCATTGCCATTTTTACAGGCTGTAAGTATTTACCTTTATAAGCACCGGTTAAACCCAGCGCTTTATATTGCTCACTTAAGTAGCCTACTGTTTTCACTTCACCATGAGTAAGCGGGCCTCGGCCTTCAAAGTCATCCGAGGCTAGCGTTTTAATATGCTGTTTAATATTGCTAAGGCTTACACCTGCTGTATTTTCTAATGGAGTTTTCTCGCTTGCAGGCTCTGAGCAGCCAAAGAGTGCAACTAGCAAGCTTAGGCTAGCGCTTTTTATAAGAGTAGATGCCATAGTCTTCATATTGTTATTTAATTAGGCTTTCAATATAAAGGAAGCACCGCAGCGATGTCGAATTTTTATAGAGAACTTTTCATTCAATTGCAGATTGATTTTATAAAGTGTATAAATAACGAACAACCTAAAGGAGCACATAATGGGCCAATGTAAAAAAAGTGGGTATTTATTTATAGCTAGTGGCATTGCATTTTTTGCTGCTGCAATATTAGCTGAGCAGGAGACATTTTTTGTGCTGTCTGCTTCTTTTATAATACTGGGCACTATAAGTATAAAAAAAGCGATTTAATAACCGCTTAGTTTTTTTAGCTAAATATAAAGCTTAAATACGATACTTGGCACTAAAAGCAAAAAACCAGCATTAGCTGGTTTTTTAGCATAAGTTGCAGTTAGCTTTATGCGTCTGCAAGTTTTACGCGGATCTTACTTTTATCAACAGTAGATTGGTTAAGTGCAGTAATTGCGCTTTTACTTTCTATGTCGTTTGGCATTTCTACAAAGGCAAAACCTTTAGATTGACCAGTTTCTTTATCAAGTACCAAGTTACAGGTAGTCACTTTACCGTGCTCTGCAAATAAAGTACGAAGCTCATGCTCAGTGGTAGCACGAGACAAGTTACGAACTAATAGTTTCATAATGAACCTAAATAATTATGTCAGTATTAATTATCTCAAGTAACTCAGGTTTAACCTAATTTTATTTTAAAACAAATATAAATAAACGCTCTATAGAAATAATTTTTTGTATCACTATGAAAATAATAGATTTTATAATTAAATTTAAAATATCAGTAAATTGGTAATATTAATTGGTAATTGAGTTGTGGTTATTTGTACAATAAATTGGTAAATTCATATTTAATTAACTTACTATTAACCACAGAACTACTCATGTCTAAATATACCCTTAAACCGTGTAATACAGTTACAGCTATACTTCTATCTTGTTTAATTACTGGTTGTGGCAGCTCAGGCTCTGATCCTACGGTGCAAAATAATGAAGCGATTTCTTCACAAACTCCTGCATTAATTGGTGGTAACAGTCTAGGTGAAGTTATTAGTGATAGTAATGATGCAATAACAGGCTCGTTAACTATTACGGATCAACAATCAGGCGAAGCTGCTTTTGTAGCACAAGAAAATAGCGCTACAAGCTATGGTTTTTTTAGCTTAAATGCTGGTGGAGATTGGTCATACACACTTGACGATTTAAACGCATCAATAACATCTTTAAGTGAAGGTGAAACACTACAAGATACAATAACAGTAAACTCTGTAGATGGTACTAGCGCACAAATTATCATAACAATTGTAGGTGCACCAATAGCTCAAGCTGATGGCTTTGAGAAAATATCACACGTTTTATTGCGTTCAGATGGCGTTAATTCGGGGCTTGACGCATACACACTTATTGAAAATGTCTTCGGCGAAGGGTCAATTGAATCTCCAGACCTATATGCTGGCAATCATGAAAGTGTTGTCCATATTATCGAAGATACCGATACGATAATTGGTAGCCATTTTGTCTTTTTAGCTCACCGAGATGATGACCAAGATAAAGACAAAGGTGCAAGTGACAGGCAACGTAACGAAATAAAAACCTACGATAAATCACCACAAGAAACACTGGCGTTTGAAGGTGAGACATTTCAATATAGCTGGAAATTTAAAGTAAGCAGCGAGCTTGAGCTTACGAGTAAGTTTAGCCATTTTTTTCAAATAAAAGCTCGAAATGATAGCAACGATAATACTAATGGTAATGACGATCAGCCTATTATTACGCTCTCGGGTGCGCAAAAAAACAGTACAGGTAATCAGCTGCAAGTGCGATATAGCGCAGGCTTTGATGAAAACGGTAACAGCACGGGTCTTGATAAAAACCTCATTGAAACCGACTGGTCACTCATTACAGATGAATGGGTCGAGGTATTTGTACAAGCTACATTTAGTGAAAATGGCAAGTTTGATATGACGTTAACGCGCTTAAGCGATAATGCAGAGATATTTAATATAAGCGAGCAAAACATAGATATGTGGCGCGGCTTTAGTGATGCTGATTTTGCTCGTCCTAAGTGGGGAATATACCGCTCAATTGTTGAAACCGACAGCCTTCGCGCTGATGAAGAACGTGTTAGGTTTGCTGATTTTTCTATTACAAAAGGTAAGATAGCGCAGTAAGCTATTTTATCAATTAGCATGAAAAAGCCGTTAATGATTATGCATCATTAACGGCTTTTTTAATTTTTTGAGAAAGTGATTACTTCACTTCTTTACCCGCTGCTTGTTGATCAGCATGGTAGCTTGAACGTACAAACGGGCCCGAAGCCGCGTGAGTAAAGCCAATTTCGTCTGCATACGCTTTTAAGCCGTCAAACTCTACTGGTGGCACGTAGCGCTTAACCGGTAAGTGATGCTTAGAAGGTTGTAGGTATTGGCCTACAGTTAGCATGTCAACGTTGTGAGCACGTAAATCGCGAAGTACTTCTTCAATTTCGCTAATTTCCTCACCTAAACCAACCATTAAGCCTGATTTAGTTTTTACTTCTGGGTGAGCTTCTTTAAAGCGACGAAGTAACTCTAATGACCATTTATAGTCAGCACCAGGACGAGCTAGTTTGTATAAACGTGGCGCAGTTTCAAGATTGTGGTTAAACACATCTGGTGGCGTCTCGATTAATATCTCTAGTGCGCGGTCCATACGACCACGAAAATCAGGTACTAAAATTTCGATAGTAATAGTTGGATTATGTTTACGAATCTCGCGAATACAATCGGCAAAATGCTGTGCACCACCATCACGTAAATCATCACGGTCAACTGAAGTGATTACAACGTAGCTTAGCTTCATATCTTTAATAGTAAGTGCTAGCTTTTCAGGTTCAGTGGCATCAGGTTTTAATGGGCGACCATGAGCAACATCACAAAATGGGCAACGACGAGTACAAATTGCACCTAAAATCATAAAGGTAGCTGTACCGTGGTTAAAACATTCAGATAGGTTAGGGCACGAAGCTTCTTCACATACCGAGTGTAAGCCATGCTTACGTAGCGCTTTTTTAATACCGTCAATACGATCGGTTGATTTAGGTAAGCGAATTTTTAACCATTCTGGCTTACGCAACATTTCAGTTTTTTCTGTAGGTAAAACTTTTACTGGGATCAACGCCATTTTTTCTGCGTCGCGTAGTTTTACACCTGGTTCCATTTTGACTGGTTTATTCATTCGTTTTCAAACCCTTCAGTATGCTTAACCTGTGTTGCATTAAGCTTCTTGATCATGTGTTTCACCAATCCTTCACCCGCACTTTCTAGGTTTTGAGGACCATCTAATTCTTTAGTTTGCACCATATTCATGCCCGCATAACCACATGGGTTAATGCGTAAAAATGGACTTAGGTCCATGTTAACATTTAATGCTAAGCCATGAAACGAGCAACCACGACGAACCCTTAAACCAAGGGATGCAATTTTACTGTCATTAACGTAAACACCGGGTGCATCAGCTTTAGCATAAGCTTCAATACCATACTCGGCGAGTGATTCAATAATGCACTCTTCAAGCCACGTAACCAGTTCACGTACACCAATCTTTAAACGACGTAGATTAAATAATACATACATCATTTGCTGGCCAGGGCCGTGGTAAGTTACTTGCCCGCCACGGTCAACTTTAATCACCTCAATGTCGCCAGGAGCTAGTAAGTGTTCGTCCTTACCAGCCTGACCTTGGGTGAATACACTCTCGTGCTCTACAAGCCAAATTTCATCTGGCGTATTTTCATCACGGGTGTCGGTAAAGTCCTGCATTTTTTGCCAAATTGGCATATAACGCTGACGACCCAGTTGGCGTACGATCAAAGTGTTTTCGTTCACAACAAATCTCAACTATGGATTAAAGCATGTGGCGTACGTCATCAATATTGCTGATCACGTTGTAAATTTCTTCAATGTGTTTGCCACTAGTAACTGTTGCTACAAGGCTTACTGACTCGTAATTACCTTTGCTGCTTGGTTTTACTTTAGGGGCATAATCGCCAGGTGCTATTGGTTGTAACTTAGCTAAAATTTGATCAGTTAAGTTTACGTTAGCTAAACCCATTATTCTGAATGTAAATGGGCAAGGGTACTCTAGGTACTCATCAAATTTAGTATCTTTAACAGGTTGAACCACGACGGTGACTCCTCATACAAAAGTGTGGACTCTATGCAAGCTTGAAGCTTAATACAGATAGGCAATTAGCAGTCTTGCTTATATGGGGCGCATTCTAACATTTTTCAAGCAAAAAAAAACGCCTCACAGCGGAGACGTTTAAATTAGTTACCTAGTTAATAGGGGAGATATAAATTACTGCATGATCTGTAAACGTAAGTAATCATAAATTTTGCTAAAGAAGCTGCCTTCTTCCACTTCCTCAAGTGTTACTAGTGGGTATTGAGCAATATCTTCGCCCTCTAGTTGTAAGAATAACGTACCTACTTTAGTACCTTTAGCAAGTGGTGCTTCAAGCGTATTATCTAGCTCAAAGTTAGCTTTAAGGTTTTTATGCTGACCACGTGGGATAGTAATTGGTGTATCTTCTAAAATACCTAAAGATACGTTCTCTTTGTTACCCATCCAAATACGTTGTTCTGCAAAGCTATCGCCTGCTTTGTACGGCGTAATTGTTTCATAAAAACGAAAACCATAGTTAAGTAGCTTTTTACTTTCTACTTTACGCGCTCGTTCGCTTGAGGTACCCATAACAACAGCAATTAAACGCATATCGTTTTTAGTTGCTGAGGTAACTAGGCTGTAACCAGCTTCTGATGTATGCCCTGTTTTAATGCCGTCAACATCTAAGCTTTCATCCCATAATAATGAGTTACGGTTATATTGCTTAATGCCGTTATAAGTAAACGATTTTTGCTTATAAAGTGCATATTCATCTGGCACATCACGAATAAGAGCAGCACCAAGTGTCGCCATATCGCGTGGAGTTGTGAAGTGCTCGTCAGTATCAAGGCCGTGGCTGTTGATAAAGTGACTGTTGCTCATACCTAATTTAGCAGCATGAGCATTCATTAAATCAGCAAATGCGCTTTCGCTTCCAGCAATATGCTCAGCCATTGCTACACATGCATCATTACCTGATTGAATAATAATACCGTGGTTAAGCTCATCAACACTAATTTGTTTACCTACTTCAATAAACATCTTTGAAGATTCTGGAAAGTTTTTAGCCCATGCTTTTTCGCTTACCGTTACCATATCGGTAGTGGCAATATTACCTGCTTTAATTTCAGTACCAATTACATAACTGGTCATCATTTTAGTTAAACTTGCAGGTGCTAGCTGTGTATCGGCTTCACCTTCAGCAATAACTTTACCTGTTGTAAAGTCGACTAAAAAATAACCTTTCGCATTAACTTGAGGTGGTGCCGGAATAATTTGGGCGCTGGCTGAGAATACGGCGGCTGTACAAACTAGGCCGCATACACCTTTGAGGATTTTATGTTTAATAGATTTCATCATACTCATTAATGGTTAAAGTTAAAGATTCGCGTTACGCCATTCTATACCCAAACTACCCCGAGATGCGAGCGTCGTTGGAGTTAAAAACGATTTAGGCAAGGCATTGATTGCAAATAATAGTTACTCTATTGTTCAAATCAATAACGCAGTATAAATCGTTTTTAAAACAACCCTTAGGGCGTTTCACTGGAGCTTACTCTCTGTGTTGTTACTTTTTAAAAGGGATTACCATTTCTACAAAGTAACGCCTAGATATTAAGCCCCAGTGCAACGCTGAATTCTGCATCCTGGGGTAGTTTGGGTATTAGTCTTACTGAGTGTAAAGCAAGAACGCGTTTTGAAATTGATTTTCTTTTAATTTTTTTAATACTTCGTTTGCATGAGGGGTATCTTTTATTGGCCCTAAATGCAGTCTGTAAATATCGTCTTTTTGCACAATATTTGTTGGTAATTTGTATTGCTCTCGCAATGTGCTGGCAAGTGCTTCAATATTAGCAAGTGTACTACCTGCAGCTACCTGAATATAGGTTTGACGCGCAGTTGCGCCCGCAAGCGTAACGGCCTCTAGCTTAACCTTTGCTGTACCATGGGTGTAGTAGCCAAGCTTATAAGCGGCTGCGTACGAAAGATCAATTATTCTATCGTCATGAAATGGGCCACGGTCGTTCACGCGTACGATTACCGATTTACCATTTGCTGTATTGGTTACTTTAACAAAGCTAGGTAGTGGCAGCGTTTTATGCGCTGCGGTCATCGCAAACATATCATACGTTTCACCATTTGAGGTGTGATAACCATGAAATTTACGACCATACCAAGAGGCAATGCCTTCCTCACTATAACCCGTCTCATCAAGCATGGGCGAATAGCTTTTACCAAGCACTGTGTATGGGCGGCTAGCGCTAGCACTTTTAGTGGTTTCGGTAACTATAGCGTCTTGCATCTCAAGTGTAGTTGGGGCTCTTAATGGCGCTGCATCATGACGCATACTATAACGGCTACTTGGCCCACTACTACAAGCACTTAAAAGCAAAATTAATAACGTGGTAAATATAAGCTGATTTGTGTGTCGCATTATTTTAAAAGCATCCTTTTATCTGTCGCGATTGACATAATAATGCCAAATCCTGCCATTAACGTCACCATCGATGTACCACCATAACTAATCAGTGGTAAAGGTACGCCTACAACAGGTAATAAACCCGATACCATGCCTATGTTTACGAATACATATACAAAAAAGGTGAGGGTGAGTGCGCCTGCGAGCAATTTACCAAATGCATCTTGTGCATTAACAGCAATGTATAAACCACGACCAATAATAAATAAGTACAGGCTAAGTAAAACACATACGCCGAATAAGCCAAATTCTTCGCTTAAAACCGAAAATATAAAGTCGGTGTGGCGCTCTGGCAAAAACTCTAATTGCGATTGTGTACCAAGCAACCAGCCTTTACCTTCTATGCCGCCTGATCCAATAGCAATTTTCGATTGAATAATATGATAACCCGAACCGAGCGGATCGCTCTCAGGGTCTAAAAAGGTGAGTACACGTTGTTTTTGATAATCGTGCATACCGTAGTGCCAAAATGGCCATGCAGCAAGCGCTACAATCGAGCTTAAAAAGCCTATTAAACGCCAACTCAAACCAGACAAAAATAATACAAATATACCTGAGCTTGCAATAAGTATAGCGGTACCTAAATCGGGTTGTTCTTTAATTAATAATGTAGGGAGCATTACAATCATAAAACCAATAATTAAATGTAGCGGGCGAGGTGGTAAGTGATTTCTACCTATATACCAAGCTACCATCATCGGGACAGCCAACTTCATTAATTCTGCAGGTTGAAACCGTGTCACCCCTAAATTGAGCCAACGCTGCGCACCTTTTGAGCTTACACCAAATAAAAGTACACCGACTAGCATTAATAACCCAACACAATAAAGTGGGATCACTAACCGCTTTAACGTGGCAGGCGAAAACTGGGCTAAAACAATCATAGCAAAAATCGCACCGCCCATGCGGGTCATGTGCCTAATCATCATAGAAGACTCTTGCCCGCTTGCGCTGTAAACAACCATTATGCTGCCAGCCATCATTATAAGTAGTGCAATAAGCAGCGGTAGGTCTAGGTGCATACGCATCCAAATAGAGCGTTTATCGTGCAAAGCGGTCATGGTGTCTCGTTCCTTGCAAGATTAACAGGGTTGGCTGCAAAGTAGTAATCCATAAGTTGGCGAGCTATTTGAATACCGCCGTGGTTGTTTTCTAACACAACAGAAACCACAATTTTAGGATCGCTATAAGGTGCAAAGCCTACATAAATTGTATTATCGCGTTGGCGCTCTTTAAGAGATTCTGCATCGTAACGCTCACCTTGGGCAATACTAACTACTTGCGCGGTACCGGTTTTACCAGCCGAGTCGTAGTTAGTCCCTTTAAATGCTTTGTGGGCTGTGCCTGATATTTTTTGTACTGTATTATGCATTGCATCTAACGATACTTGCCAATGGCGCGGATCTTTTAAAATAACAGGAGGTTTTTCTTCGTTGTTAATTTGCGTTATGTCGTTATCTTTTTTTATCACTTGCACCAAATGAGGGGGATGATTAATACCACGATTAACTAATATGTTAGTTGCATTTGCAATTTGAATTGGTGTGGCAGTCCAGTAACCTTGGCCAATGCCTACAGAAATTGTGTCACCAGGCCACCAAGACTCTTTAAAGCGTCCTTCTTTCCATTCTTTTGAAGGTAGAATAGCAGTAGTTTCTTCGTGAATATCAATACCTGACAAATCACCGTAGCCAAAACGGGCCATAAAATCGCTTATTTTAGTAATGCCTAATCGATAAGCCGCATCGTAAAAATAGGTATCGCACGACTCTTCAATGGCTTTGTATACATCTACATGACCATGGCCCCAACGTTTCCAGTCACGCCATTTATGCTCTACGTTTCGTATTTCAAAAAAGCCTGGATCCCACATTGATGTTGTTTCATTTACTATATTTTCTTCAAGCGCTAATACAGCCATTAAGGGCTTTACAGTAGAGGCCGGCGCATAACGACCTTGCGTAGTACGGTTTATTAATGGCCGGTCTTGGTTAAGCAGCGCTTTATAATTTTTGCTGCTAATGCCGTGTACAAATAAGTTTGGATCGTAACTTGGGTTTGAATAAAGTGCCAGCACGCCGCCATCTTTGGCGTCCATAACTACAACAGCGCCACGCATATCTTTAAGCGCATGTTGTGCTATTTGTTGCAAGCCCACGTCTAAAGTAAGTACTAGGTCGCTACCAGGTTGCGGTTGGGTCATGCTCAGGGTGCGTATTACACGGCCACGGTTATTAACTTCTACCCGTTGTGAGCCTACTTTACCGTGCAGTGTTTCTTCGTAATATTTTTCTATGCCGAGTTTGCCAATATCATGTGTGGCGCGGTAATTGGTTGCACGGTCTTCTTGTTCTAATTGGTTTAGCTCTTTTCTATTAAGCTTGGCAACGTAACCGAGCGCATGCGTTAGTGTGTCGCCAAATGGGTAGTAGCGTGCAAGGCGTGCCTCAATGCTAAAACCAGGGAATTTATGTTGATTAACCGAAAATTTCGCCACTTCTGTTTCGTCTAAGCGAGCTTTTAATACTTGTGATTTAAAACGACGGGTGTGTTTTATATCTTTTAAAAAGTCTTGTTTGTCTTGCTCTGTAATCGCAATTATTTTACTTATTTGATCAAGCGATTCGTCAAGGTCATCTACCTCTTCGGGGATGACCTCAAGGTTGTAAACAGGTTTGTTTTCAGCAAGTAGCACACCGTTACGGTCGTAAATTAAACCACGGTTGGGGGCAATAGGAATAACTTTAATGCGGTTATCGTTGGAGCGGGTTTGGTAGTCTTGGTGATCTTCGACCTGAATAGTATAAAGATTAGAAAGCAATACTGCGACTAATCCTAATACAAAAACAAAACCCACGAATGCTCGCCTAGCAAATAAGTTTGCTTCTGCGGAGTGGTCACGAATAGTGGGTCTATGTTTTAGCATGGCAAGGGGTTACTCGCGATGATAAGGATGGTTGTTATTTAAGCTCCAGCCTCGGTAAAGGCTCTCTGCAACAATTATACGCACCAAAGGATGCGGCAATGTTAAATTAGATAACGACCATTTTTGCTCAGACGCTGCAATACACTCTGGAGCAAGTCCTTCAGGTCCACCAATAAGTAAACTTACATCGCGGCCATCGAGTTGCCATTTTTCCATATTTTTAGCAAGTTGGTGAGTATCCAGTGCTTTCCCTGTTACCTCTAACGTTACAATACGATTGCCTTTTGGAATAGCCGCTAATGTTTTTTCACCTTCAATGTGTAAAATACGCTTTATATCTGCATTTTTACCACGTTTACCGGCTGGAATTTCGATTAACTCTAGCGCCATATCTTTAGGGAAACGGCGCTGATATTCTGCAAATCCCGTTTCTACCCATGCTGGCATTTTAGTACCAACAGCAATCATTTGTATTTTCACGTATTACTTCCAAGCATTGTCTAAAATGAGTGAGCGTTTAGCCCCACAGTTTTTCTAGATCGTAATAGCTACGTGCTTCGTTTTGCATCACGTGTACAACCACATCACCTAAATCAACCAGTGCCCATTCGCCGTCGCCTTCACCTTCATAACCTAGTGGCTCTGAATCTGCATGACGCGCTTCTTTTGCTAAGTGATCGGCAATTGACTGTACGTGGCGTTTAGAAGTACCAGAACAAATTACCATGTAATCTGTAATATCTGATGTTTCAGTTACGTCAATATGAACGATGTCACGCGCTTTCATATCGTCAATTTTGTCCATAGCAAAGGCGAGTAGTTGTTTTGAATCCAAGGTTTTGTCTCAATTTAAAAATTTAATGGCGCGCATTTTAACACGCTAGGAGTTTTTAAGCATCAATTTGATAGAGCTGATGCACTTCTATGTAATGACTCACTGCGTCGGGCAATAGTTCATTCTTTTTATTACTTTTTTTTAGCTGCTTGCGAATTGTACTTGAGGCTGCATCGAGCATTTCACCCGGTAAAAAATAAAGTTTACCTGCAAGTGAGTGTTTAAGTGCCGCGACTTCGCCAGCATTTGCGTGTTGCATATAGCTTTTGAGCTCACCTTTTACAGTGCAATGTTGAGCAGGGCGCTGGTACACCACAATATGACAAAGCTGCGTTATTGCCTTCCACTCAAACCACTTATCGAGATTGTTAAACGAGTCCATACCAATTAAAAATAAAATAGGTGTAGTGGGGTGCTCTTTACGAAGTTCTTGCAAACTAAGTAGCGAATACGATGGACCAGCTCGGTTAAGCTCTCTTAAATCGAGTTCAAAATGAGGATAAGGTGCAATGGCTGCGTTTAGCATATTAATACGGTGCTGAGTACTAATTCCCGGCGCTGCTTTATGTGCAGGGAGTGCACAGGGCATAAAATAAAGCGTATCTAAATTAAACGCATTAACGCATTGCTGCGCCATATTTAGATGGCCTAAATGGACGGGGTCGAAAGTGCCACCAAAAATTGCGATCATTTAACACCCATTATTTATTAATTAACCGCGTGGCAAGGCATAGGAATGTTGAGCGGCTGGCAAAATTTAATACAAATATGAGCAAGCGCTTGGTAAGGTGCAATTAAATTACCTTGCTTGTAACTGGCATCAAACAACGCAACATCACTGTTTATTTGTTCTAGTGTGTGCATATTTAAACGGTTAATTGCGTTTTGAACTGGACCTTGTTGGTTTTTCCAAATTGCTTTTTGTTTAAATAAATTTGCTATAGGTTCGCCATTTAATAAACCAAGTTGCACACTTATAAGTGTATTAAGCTCTTTGGTTATAGCCCACAAAATACTCACCACTTCGGTGTTATCGCTGGCAAGTTTGTTTAGTACTTTTATAGCTTGTTTAGCGTGGCCATTTAATAGTGCATCGCTTAAATCAAAAATATCAAACTTGGCTTGATTTAACAGCCCTTGCATAACTAGTTGCTGAGTAATTAATGCATTGCCGTGCAGTAGCGAGAGCTTTTCAAGCTCCTGAAAACAGGCTAATAAGTTGCCTTCAGTGGCATTTATTAAGCTTACTTTGGCGTCGCTTTGCATATTAAGTGATAAACGTTGGCATTGCTCATCAAGCCATCGTTTTACATGAGAGCCCGTAAGTGGGTAGCAAGGTACGAACACGCCTAGTTTATCAAGGGCTTTAAACCATGCACCGCGTTGTACTTCTTGACTGGCTTTAGCGCCTTTAACAATTAAAATAGTATCGGGATTAACCAGCTCAACTACTTTTTTAAAGGTATTGCTGCCAATAACGCCTGGCTTTTGTTGGTTTAAATCAAGCTCAATAATAGTGCGGGCGCTAAACAGCGACATGCTCTGATACTGGGCTATGATTTCTTGCCAATCGAATCCTTGCATTAAAGTAAATTTAATTACTTCATCAAAACCTTGTTGTTTAGCACTGTCGCGAATTTGTTGTACGCATTGCGCTTCTTGAAAAGGCTCTTCACCAAATACTAAATAAAAGGGCTTTAGCCCTTTATTTAATTCATTCGGTAGTTGATTAGCGTAGCAGCGCATTATAGTTGCGACAGCTCTCTAACAATACGACGACTGGCTTGCTCACGAATCTCGCTAATGAGTAGCTCAAGCTCTTTTGCTTTTGCTAATGCATGATCCGGATCGTCTTGGTAATTACGATAAAGCTCAAAACGTTTTTCTATCGCTTTTTCACCAGGGAGTTTAACTACATACGACACGCCATAAGCAAGTTCGTATTCAGCAACCTGACCATTTTGAAACAGCGAAAGTGTTTGGCGTTCAATACTTTCTTTGCGTAAATACAATTGGGCCTTATCTTTAGCTGACGATACAAGCTCTACGTTACTCGCTTTAAGCTCTTTTTTAAGCTCAGTAAATAAAGTCGATTTTTCATCATCGCCTACAAGTGTTAGCTGTTTTAAGTTATCAGGCAAGCTAGAGGCTTTTTTTAAATGAAAGCCACAGCTTGATAACAAAAAACAGACTAGCACTAAGGCTAGTCCATTTTTAATGGCGTTAAATGCAGCCATATTAGTTAGCTACCACGTTAAGTAGTTTACCTGGTACGTAAATGATTTTACGAATAGTTGCGCCATCCGTAAATTTAGTTACGTTAGATTCCGCAAACGCAAGGGCTTCTACTTGCTCTTGAGTGGCATCAGCTGCAACCGTTAACTTAGCGCGAAGCTTGCCGTTTACTTGAACGATGATTAGTTTTTCATCTTCAACAAGTGCCGACTCGTCAACTTTTGGCCATGCTGCATCTAAAATCTCGCCTTCTTTACCAAGCTCTTTCCAAAGCTCATGTGATAAATGCGGAGTAATAGGTGCAAGCATAATAACTAATGCTTCAAGTGCTTCGTTAGCAATCGCTACATCTTGTTTGTCGCTCAGTGGTGCTTTTAATAACTTATTAGAAAGCTCCATAATGGCTGCAATAGCGGTGTTAAAGGTTTGACGACGTTCAACATCATCAGTCACTTTAGCAATTGCTTTGTGTAAGTCGCGACGTAGTACTTTTTGCGGGTTAGTGAGCGCTGATTTATCAAGTGCTTGGTAACCTACTGTTTTAACATCTACTGCGTATTTCCATACACGTTTTAAGAAGCGATGTGCGCCTTCAACACCTGAGTCTGACCATTCAAGCGTTTGCTCTGGTGGTGCTGTAAACATCATAAATAAACGCACTGTATCTGCACCGTATTGGGCAATTACTTGTTGTGGGTCTATACCGTTGTTTTTAGACTTCGACATTTTACTCATGCCTGATGAGAATACTGGCTCACCGTCTTCTTTATGCCATGCTTTAGTTACGCGGCCTTTGTCGTCGGTTTCGGTATTTACATCGCTTGGCGAAATCCATACATCGCCGCCTTTTTCATCTTTACGATAAAATGTTTCAGCAAGCACCATACCTTGACAAAGTAAGCGGTCGAACGGCTCGTCTGAATTTACTAAACCAAAGTCACGTAATAATTTATGGAAAAATCGCGAGTACAATAAGTGTAAAATAGCGTGCTCAATACCACCAATGTATTGGTTTACTGGTAACCAATAGTTAGCAGCCGCTGGATCTAGCATGCCTTCGTCGTAGCGTGGGCTACAGTAGCGTGCGTAGTACCAAGATGATTCCATAAAGGTGTCAAACGTATCAGTTTCGTGAAACGCAGGTGCGCCATTTACTGTTGTTTTAGCCCATTCTGGGTCTGCTTTAAGAGGTGACGTTACACCGTTCATTACCACATCTTCTGGTAAGCGAACTGGTAGCATATCTTCTGTTGCTGCAAGTTCTTTGCCTTCTTCGTCGCTAAGCATTGGGATTGGAGAACCCCAATAACGCTGACGGCTCACACCCCAGTCACGTAGACGGAAGTTTACTTTACGCTCCCCAACACCGAGTGCTTCAAGCTTGTCGGCAATAGCTTTAAACGCAGCGTCAAAATCAAGACCGTCAAATTCACCTGAATTTACAAGTACACCTTTGTCGGTAAATGCTTCTTGCTCAAGGTTTACTTCAAGATCTGAGCCTTCAACCGGTGCAATTACTTGTTTAATATCTAGGCCGTAAGCCGTTGCAAATTCAAAATCACGTTGGTCGTGTGCAGGTACCGCCATAACAGCGCCTGAGCCGTAATGCATTAATACAAAGTTAGCGACCCAAATTGGTACTTGCTCGCCCGTTAATGGGTGAGTTGCGTAAAAGCCTGTTGCTATGCCTTTTTTCTCCATTGTTGCCATGTCTGCTTCGGCAATTTTGGTGTTTTTGCATTCTTCAACAAACATTGCAACAGCATCGCTATTTTTAGCGGCTTCTTGTGCAATAGGGTGGCCACCAGCAACAGCAACATACGTAACACCCATAAAGGTGTCTGGACGAGTTGTGTATACGCTAAAAGTTTCGTCGTTATCGGTGCGTTTAAATTCAATATCACACCCTTCAGAGCGGCCAATCCAGTTACGCTGCATTGTTTTAACTTGCTCTGGCCAATCTTCCAACTTGTCTAAATCGTCAAGTAGTTCTTGTGCGTAGTCGGTAATTTTAATAAACCACTGTGGAATTTCTTTTTGCTCAACCACAGCGCCTGAACGCCAACCGCGACCGTCAATAACTTGCTCGTTAGCTAATACTGTTTGATCCACTGGATCCCAGTTAACCGTCGACATTTTTTTATACACTAAGCCTTTTTCGTAAAGCTTAGTGAAAAACCACTGCTCCCACTTGTAGTATTCTGGATGACACGTCGCGATTTCGCGATCCCAGTCATAACCAAAACCTAATTGCTTAAGCTGTGTACGCATGTAATCAATATTTTCGTATGTCCACTTAGCAGGTGCTGTTTTGTTTTTAATAGCAGCGTTTTCTGCAGGTAAACCAAACGCGTCCCAACCCATAGGTTGCATTACGTTTTTGCCTTGCAGGCGCTGGAAACGAGAAACAACATCACCAATGGTGTAGTTACGTACATGACCCATATGCAGTCGACCACTCGGATAAGGGAACATAGAAAGGCAATAATACTTTTCCTTGCTCTCATCTTCAGTGACTTTAAATACCTGGTTTTCTTCCCAGTAGCTTTGTACTTTTGACTCTATATCTTGCGGGTTATATTGCTCTTGCATCTATGGTTCCAGACTTCTTGCAAACTAATAAAAAATTGCCATTAGGATACCCCAAATAAAGTGCTATTCACAGCTTCAAAAACGCGGTTTTGATAAATTCTAACCTTCAGTTCAGGTTAACCTATACTTATCTAAGTTGTAGGGTGATTTAACAGCAATTTTGAAGGAGTAAAAAATGGCAGATTATAAAGCATGGCTTGGCGATTTAACCAAATGGCTAAAAGATGTAAAAGATCATGAAGTAAAAGACGCAGTTACTCGATTTGTTGAATCTGAGCAGGCACTTAAAGATTTAGGGCAAGAAAGATACGCTTTATATAAAAGTTATTTACAGCGCGATATAGAACATGTCCAAGAAAACGAATCGCACTATAATTCGCTTGCATGGCAAGAGCTTAAAGAGTCCTTATGGTTTGAGCTTTCGCACATAGAAGATAAAACTCAGCTTGAGTGGCAATCACTTAGTCAAGATTTTAAGCACAATGGTGTGTATCACGCAGGCGAATGGATAGCCATGGGCACATTAGTATGTAAGAATTGCACCCATAGTTACGATGTTTATCACGCGACACAAATTACACCGTGTATTGAATGTGATGGAATCTATTTTAGTCGTAAGGCGCTGCACCCTTAAATATAAGTATTAAGTGGCTGCGGGCCACTTAATACGCCCAAAGGCCAGCGAATATGCTGGTAAAAAAAGAAGTTAGAATGACGAAAAAATTGCTGCCACTATCTGTTTCAAAGCTCGCACCGAGTATTTCTACTAATCACGTACATACGTGTATGAGCAATCCATACCCCGAGCAACTAACATTTATAGGCCAACAACGCGCCCAAAGTGCCTTAGATTTCTCTTTAGGGATGGAACTGCCGGGTTATAACGTTTATGTAATGGGCGAGGCTGCCCATGGGCGCTTTACGCTTGTTAAAGATAAACTTAAGCAACACGCAAAAGACCGCCCAACCCCAAACGAATGGTTATACGTAAATAATTACGATGACCACAGAGAGCCTATCGCGTTGTTTATGCATGCAGGGCAAAGTAAGCAACTTAGTGACGACATAGATTCATTTTTAGATGAAGTACTCGACACATTTCCTGCTGCATTTGATAACCCAGGATACCAACGCAAAAAAAAATCAATCGACCGTGAATTTAACGATGCCTACGACAGTGCTATTACCGCAGTAGAAATTGCGGCATTTGAGCAAAGTGTTGCATTAGTCGAAGAAAAAAATTCAGTTGGGTTTGCACCGCTAGTAGATGGTAAACAATTAAGCGATAGCGAATTTGGCGAACTTGAAGAAACGTTACGCGAAGAGTTTTTTGAAAAAATTGAAAAGCTAGAAGATGCATTAATAGAAGCGTTAATTGAGCTGCCACGCTGGAAGCGCGAATCAAAAGAAAAACAGCGTAATCTTAAAAAGTCGACTGCAGAGCAGGCCACAAAACCGCTTTTAAAAGACTTAGAACATAAATATGCAACTCATATTGGCGTACTGCGTTATTTAAAAGATATACGCGTTGAAATTATAGACGCGGTACTTGAGTGGCTCGATGACGAAGACGAAAGCGAAGAAAGCAAAGAAGACTTTGATCGTAAAGGCATGCTTACCGACTTTTTTGCACCTAATATTTTAGTTGAGTTTAAAGAAGACGATGCAGCACCCGTGGTGTACGAGCCCAATCCAACATTTGGTAATATATTTGGTAAAATTGAGTATTCCACATCGCAAGGGTCTTTAATTACCAGTTATCGTTCTATTCAGCCAGGAGCATTGCACCGTGCTAATGGCGGTTATTTAATTATGGATGCTGAAAAGGTAATGGCTAACCCTCAAGTGTGGGATGGTTTAAAACTTTCGCTTAAAACGCATCAAATTAAAAACGACTTACCGTATCAAGATAGCTCAGTAGGCAGTAGTTTTACACTTCGCCCGCAGCTTATACCGCTTGACGTGAAAATTATTTTATTAGGCTCGCGCGAACTGTATTACACCATAGGTGAATACGATGAAGAGTTTGCAGAGTTATTTAGAGTATTAGCTGACTTTGATTACTACTTACCAAGTAGCGATAAATTACAGTACCAATTTATAACTAAAGTAACCGAGTACTGCGAGCAAATATTAAAGTGCACTACCACGCAAGCTGCTATGGTGCGTTTACTTAAGTTTAGCTACCGCCAAGCAGAGCATCACAATAAGCTTTCTGCGCGTTTTGCTGATGTACTTGAATTAGTTGCAGAGGCAAGTTACTACGCAAAACAGGATAAATTAACTGTTATAGATGCGCATCATATTGATGAAGCCATTGAAGGTAAGCAATACCGTACCGGCCAAATTAGTGAAAACATGCTAAGCGATATAAAAGAAGGTCACACACTTATTGCAACCGACGGCCAAGCCATTGGTAAAGTAAATGGCTTAACCGTATTACACATTGGCGATACTTCTTTTGGTACCCCTGCGCGTATTACGGCAACGGTTTATGCTGGCGCCGATGGCGTAATAGATGTTGAACGTGAAGCCGAGCTTGGTAAAGCAATTCACTCAAAAGGGGTAATGCTACTTACCGGTTATTTAGGTAATAAATACGCGCAGCACTTTAGCTTAACGCTTAGCGCTAATATAGCTATTGAGCAAAGCTACGGTTATATAGATGGCGATAGTGCATCTTTGGCAGAGTTGTGTGCGCTTATTTCGTCTATTACAAGCCTACCTATTAGCCAATCAATTGCACTGACAGGCTCTATTAACCAACATGGTGATGTACAGGCTATTGGTGGCGTAAACGAAAAAATAGAAGGCTTTTTCAAACTGTGTAAAATGCGTGGCTTAACAGGTTCGCAAGGCGTTATCATTCCTAAATCAAACCAAGTTAACTTAGTGCTTGATGATGAAATACTTAATGCAGTTGAGGCGGGTAAATTTAATATTTACGCAGTTGAAACCGTAGACCAAGCGCTTAACCTGTTAATGGATATAGAAGCTGGCGATATTATTGATGACCAGTATCCAGAAAACTCAGTAAACGGAATTGCGCTTGCTCGCCTTAAAGAAATTGCCGACATAGTTAATGGCGATAACGATGACGAAAAAGACGAAGAACTAGATAACGAAAAAGGTTAATAATGATCAATATAATTTTGGCGGTGGTTATCGCCATTTTTTGTTTTTTAATATTTCAAAATAGTAAAAAAGCAAAACAACAAGCAGGCATAAATGCACAAATAGGGGCAGATTACTTAGCCGCTAACGCAAAAGTAGAAGGTGTAGTAGAAACAGCTTCTGGCTTGCAGTACAAAATAGTACACAAAGGTGAGAGTGAAAACACACCAAGCCCAACAAGTATGGTTAACGTGCATTACCACGGCACACTAATCGACGGCACGGTGTTTGACAGCTCAGTAGAGCGTAAAACACCGATTAGCTTTGGCTTGCACCAAGTGATTAAAGGCTGGACTGAGGGCTTACAACTGATGAGCCCAGGCGATAAATACACCTTTTATGTACCGCACCAATTAGCGTACGGCGAAAAACGTGTAGGGAGTATTCCTCCTGCCTCAGTACTTATTTTTGAAGTAGAGCTACTGGCAATTGAGTCTTAGTGATTAAATAACAAGGAAGTAAATTATGAATAAAGATGAATTACTTAAAATAGCCAAAGGTGATATTAACTTTACCTTTCAATCTATTATTTATGCATTAGCGCTGTGCTTACTCGTTGCAGCTGTTTTTTTACTAGAGATGAGCGTTAACCTACAAATGGGTTTAATAGTTTGTATTATCGGTGTGTTTGGAATGACTATTTATAATAATTTAAATACTCGTCTAAATGCAGCCCTTGCTCTTATTGCGCTCTCACAAGATAACCAAAGCACTAAGTAAGCAACGAGTTAGTTTAATAAATTGGTATAAGCCCTACTTTACTAAAGTGGGGTTTTTTGCTTTTAGCTAACAATAAAATTTACTCAAGGATTTTAATACGAGGTCGATACCCATAATAGTTACAAAGCTATTTTAGGGATAAAATAATGAAGATTTTAGCGGCTTCCATTCCATACCAAGTACACAGCTCAAATACTCAACCTTTAGCGCAATCAGATAAACTAACTGTTGAAAAAGCGAGTGAAGAAAAGAGCGAGGAAGAGAATGAGGAAGAGCCAAAATATGTGTTATCAAAGTTTTTAGATACCAAAGCCGAAGAGTATAGTGAAGATAACGCTACGTTTGGCAATCAATATAAAAACCTAGAAAAAGTATACAAGCACTTCACTGGGCGAGTTATTGCGCTGCAAGAACAAATTAACAAACTTAAACAAAGCCCCGTACAACGTAGTTTAACTATAAACACTTCTGTAAGTGAGCTAAATAAAAGTGATGCGAGTTTAACTTTAGATGCAGAGCACCTAGGTGCAAAAAAATATAAAAACACACAACAGCAAGAACAAATAGATATGTTAGAGCTGCAACTCGGGGAGTTAAAATCAGAGCAAGCGGCAATAAAGCAACAAATGGTTGAACTGGTTATTAGTGAACTAAAGAGGCGGGGCGACGACTATACTATTTAGCGCGACCAACATGTTGGTGGGTTAGCTTTTAAACTCAATTTTACCCACTTCAAGCTTAAACTTACCTTCTTGCTTACCTGCAATCATAAAGCCTAGCTGTTTTATATCATCAAAATCAATAATCGGTTGTTGCTCAAGCACGCGGCCGCGATACGTTAAAGTAAAATCACTCGGAGCAAAGTTGATATCTACCCATTCATTTTTTACTGTTTTAAATGAGTGAGTGTACGCTGCGCCATCAAGGTAATTAGTTGTTCTGAGCCTGAGCTGATAGATTTGTCCATCGCCTTTAACACGCAGCGCTATAGCTTTAGTATTTTGGCTTTGTGTATTTAGCTCTGTACGTATTGATGCAAAACCGCCGTTATTATCAAGCGAAACATTGCCTGTAAAAAGCAAACTTTCTTGAGTTTGTGTTACTTGGCTATTAGATACACCGCCCATTACTGAGTCGTTAATAACGTACCAGCGCTGGTTTGCATTCGCGTGTGCACTTACAACTAATAAATTAAATACAAAAAGTGAGGATAGTTGTTTGGTGATCATGGCTTACTCCTAATTACTTTAAGCTTATCAATACGGATAAACATATTATTTGTTCACTTATTTAAAGTTAATTATTTTTACGGCTCCATTTTTTCATGATTTTTTCAAACATAATTTCTTTATCAGTTTTATCCTCAGGACAGGGTTTACCGCTACCTTGAGGCATGCCATTACTACCAAATACGGTTGAAGTATCAATTAAATAGCATTTACCGTTAAATTTTTCTAATCGTCGTGTGCCAGTTGTATTTTGGCTAATAACTTCTGAATTATCAGATTTTACTGGCGTTTTAATTGTGGGCTTATTGTTTATCTCATCATTTTCAGAGTTTTTATCTTCACCAAAGGAGACCATTTTTTTATGAGTCATATTATTTACAGGAGTGCCAAATAGCGGCGCGTATGGATTTAGCTTTTTAAATGTTTGAGAGGCTTTTGTTATAGACTCTGAAGGCGCGGCTACCAAGGGGGCAACAGGTTTTACAGGGGCTTTTTTAAGCTCTGTTTGTGCCTTTGGTAACGTGATGGTTTTGGCTTGCGTTTTTTTAGTCACCTTTACTTTGGCTTTTGTAGAATCTTTTTTTATAGGTGTAGTGTTAGAAGTCGCTGAATTTGGTGCATCAGTTTTAGTGTTTACAGGTTTTATATCAGGCGCATTGGTTGTTGTAACAACTGAGCTTGGCTTAGGTAGGCTTGCTAAATTAACCGTAACATAGGCCTGTATTATTTCGTTTTTTTCCTCCTTTGGCGGCGCAACTTTAATAGATTGCGAAAACAAAAAGTACAACACAATAGCGTGTATACACAACGAGATAACCCACGGCCATGCATTCCCTTTATTCACATCAAACCCTCAACTTAATAGTGCTGTTAAGAGTCAATAAAATACATTTAGTTCACCTAAAGTTAATGTGTTTTACTTTGTGGCTTTATTGCAGATACAACAAAACTATTTTGCAGTTTTTGTTGTTTTTGCATGTGCTTGGTTACGTTATTATGAGCGCAATCAAACTTAGGAGGCATTATGACATTACTTTTTGAACCAATAGAACTTGCAGGTAAAACATTAAAAAACCGTATTGTTATGCCCCCAATGACTCGCTCGCGTTCAACGCAGCCTGGCGATATAGCTAACGACTTAATGGCAACATATTACGCACAGCGCGCAAGTGCCGGGCTAATTGTAAGCGAAGGCACACAAATTAGTGAGCTTGGTAAAGGTTACGCTTGGACTCCGGGTATTTATTCAAATGAGCAAGTTGCAGGCTGGAGTAAAGTAACCAACGCAGTACATAGCGCTGGTGGCGTTATGTTTGCTCAGCTTTGGCATGTTGGCCGTGTAACTCATAGTGACAACACCGGTGGCGTGCAGCCTATTTCAGCCTCGGCCATTGCTGCAAAAGACGTAAAAGTATTTGTAGATACAAACGGCGCACCGGGGTTTGTAGACACCCAACTCCCACGCGAAATGAGCAAACAAGATATTACGCATGTCATAGGCGAATTTCGCCAAGCAGCTAAAAATGCAGTTAATGCAGGGTTTGATGGCATAGAGCTTCATGCTGCAAATGGTTACCTCATTAATCAATTTTTAGACTCAGAGTCAAATGCTCGCACCGATGAATATGGCGGCAGTGTGCAAAACCGAATACGCTTTTTAATTGAAGTGGTAAATGCTGTTAGCGACGAAATTGGTAGCAGTAAAGTAGGCGTAAGACTTGCCCCGTTAACAACTCTTAATGGCACAGTAGACGAAAACCCTGAAGAAACTTACTTAGCGGTTTCTGAGGCATTAAATAAAGCCGGTGTAGGTTACATGCATATAGCCGAAGCCGATTGGGATGACGCACCTTTAATGAGTGTTGAATTTAAAAAATCGATTCGCAAAGCCTACAGCGGTGTATTAATTTACGCAGGCAAGTACACAAAAGAGCGCGCAGACAAAGCACTTAGCGAAGGCTGGGCTGACATGATTGGCTTTGGTCGCCCATTTGTATCAAACCCAGACTTACCAGCACGCTTAAAGCAAGGCAAGCCTCTTAACAGCCACAACCCCGACACTTTGTTTGGTGGTGCAGAGCAAGGCTATACCGATTATCCAACGGTATAATTGCTAGTAAGTAATTAACATTGAGTAAAAACATGAAGGGCTGCATTTTATGCAGCCCTTTTTTGTGCACTGATTCTATTAGCTTTATCTTGAGCAAAAAATAAAAAACGCGTAAGTTAAACGGGTTACCTATTTTAATAACAAGAAAACAAATGAAAGCCAAAGAGATAGAACAATTAGAATTATCAAATTCTGAAACCCGAGAAGTTGTTACCCCCTACGCCTTTAAAATTGACAGTGCTTTACTGGGCTTGCCTTTAGCTACGCCAATTCGGCGTGCACTAGCGATTATTATTGATGTTGCGCTGATATTTTTAGCGGCCAAGCTTAGCGCTGCTTTAATAGCGTTTGTTGCTGCAATGGCTTTTTATAAAGGTACGGCACAGCAATACCTTCCAAAAATGTCGAATGTGTGGAGAAGAATATTAAAAATAACGGCAGCAAGTATTTTATTTGTAAGTGCACTTACTGTGCTTTCAATTGGCATTGATTACCTAGAAGACGATAACGCTGATCAAGGTTTAGCTGTTCAGGGCGTAAAAATACAAGATGAAATTCAGCTTACCGCTACAGAAAAACAACAGGTAAATACTTATTTAGCGCAAACAGCCGATGACAGCTGTGAGCAACCTTGCCAACAAAACGCGTTTGATAATTTAATTGGGCAAGTTCCCAAATTAGCAGAAATGGACGACCTACAAAGCCCACAACTTGCTACCGTACTTTTACAGCTATTGGTGCTCAGTGAAAATAACGAAATAAAGCCTGCACAGTTAATAGAAGAAAAACCTGCACAAACAAGCACAAATAGTATTTTGCAGTGGAGCAAAGGCATTATTCAAGACTTAGGCTTAGGTTTTGGCTGGGCTGCTGTTTACTTTACGTTGTTCTCGTTACTTTGGCGAGGCCAAACACCGGGTAAAAAGGTATGTAATATTCGTGTGGTTGCCTTAAGCGGTGAGCCATTAGGTTTATTAGATTGTTTTGGTCGCTACGGCGGCTACGGCGCAGGCTTTGCCACAGGCTTGTTAGGGTTTTTACAAATATATTGGGACCCAAATAGACAAGCCATTCAAGATAAAATATCAGCGACTGTGGTTATTAAAGGTAACTTGAATCAAGTTGTAAATGTTGAAACGGTAGAAGAGACTGTAAAAAGTTAACTTTGCTCTTATTAATTACAAGGATGGTTATGAAAGCTTTATTAATGGCGTTTAGTTATCTGTATTTTATTACAGCTTCGTATGCGTCAGAAAATATTGTGTTAGCAAAAAAACATCAGCTTAAGTCTATTATTTTAGGTGAGCATCGCAGTTATAGTGTTTATTTACCACCAAGCTACAAGCAAAACCTCGAGCGAGTATATCCTGTTATTTACTTGCTTGATGGCGACCCAACCCATTTAAAAGCCTTAGCGGGGCTTGTTGAAGCACTCAGTACTGAGCGGCTAGAAAAACAAATTCAACAAGCAATTATTGTCGCTGTTCCTAATAGTAAAAATGCGATAAGAGAGCGCGACTTTACCCCTACCAATGTCGATTGGACTTTTAACGGCAAGCTACTCGAAAAATTTGAAAACATTGGCAATGCCGCAAACTACACCGCTTTTTTTGAAAAAGAACTTATTCCCTTCATTAATAAAAATTACCGTACATCAAATAAGCAGGTATTAATTGGGGAATCTTTCGGCGGCTTGTTCGCAAGTTATGTTTTACTTACAAATCACTCTTTATTTACTGATTACTTAATTATTGATGCAACCTACCTTTGGGATAATAATTATCTCAATCGTTATTTTGACGAGCAACAGCTTATAAATAAGCAGCTTAAAGGCAATGTATATTTTACTTTTGCTAATAATGCAGCTTTTGGTGAAATTGGAGAGGCTAATTATAAATGGGGCTTAGAGCTTGCTAAAAAACTAAAAGCGCACCCGAGTAACAGTTTATATATAAATCAACGTTACTTTGAAGAAGAAACTCATGGCACGGTGGCAGCGCTTAGTTGGTACTATGGTTTAAAAAGCTTATTACAAAAATAAGTCTTAATTTATATACTAGGTTAGTGAAAGGAGTAATTTTGGGTATATTGTTAACGAAATTTAGTAGTGAAAAATTAAAAGGGAATTAAATGAGTAATAATTTTAATGAGGCTATAAAGGGCTTTTTTTGGGGGATAGGGTTTGTAATAGCAACACTCGGTGGTATCAGTGTGTACGCGCTAACAATAGCCGCAGAAGTTGATAGTGGCTTTAAAGAGCAGGTATCAAATAAAGCATTGGAGGGCACTGACGACTTAAATAGTGATTATAAACTTACCCTTTCTGATATCTTTAAAGAAAATGGGCGAGTAAGAATAACTGCCGAGTTAAAAAATATCACCAATGAAAGCATATATGCAGGTGGTGTTATAGCATCTACATTCGATAAAAACGGAAAGTTTGTTGGTAATTGTTTAGGTAAAAGCGATGATATTTTTATAGAACCAAATAAAAGTAGCTATATTGATATTCATTGTAATCTACTGAGGCCACAGGTGAGCAGAGTACACTCAGCAAAGCTAAAGTTTAAGTGGTTTTGATAGTTGCTGTAAACTACCCCCATAGAAAGCAAAAAGCATAACGAGTAGTTATGACTAAAAAGTTATTTAGTTGGGAGCGAGGACGCCAATAGTCGGGTTACGATAAAATGTTACTATGCTGTATGCTAACTTCATTTAAATTTGATACTTAATTAAACTCCCGCAAGTAAGTGAAATAAAGTCGCATACCGATAAAGTTAAAGTCGGTCGGCATTTAGGCTCAATCTCAATATTGTATTGATGTATGCCGTTAAAGGTGGTGAGTTTATCTGTGAAAATCCAATTATAAATTACAGTCGAGTTTAACTTTTTAAACCTGATATTGAGCAACACCAAGCATTAAAAATAGAACAAAGCTCGTTATATTTTTAGCATAGGCTAGATTAAAAAGTAAATTTGCGTAGGTTGGGTAGAGCGAAGCGAAACCCAACAATAAACACTTTTTTAAATAGCTGTCCACCGACAGCTATTAATTTTAATTCACTTTCTCAACCTAACCCCAAACCCAACAACTCCCATCAACAACACAAATCCCCACACAAACACATTGCCGTATTGGCTGTACACGCTGTCGCCTTTTATAAGCTTAATTTTGGCTTTCAATATGGTAGCTTCAAACTGAGGCATGGTTTGTTGAGTGTGGCTTATAGGGTCGTATACGGCGCTTACACCATTGTTAGTAACACGCACTAGAGGGCGTTGTAGTTCGAGCGCGCGCATACGGGCTATTTGCATGTGTTGCAAAGGCCCAATAGAGTCACCAAACCAGGCATCGTTACTGACCGTAAAGAGTAGGTCGGAATCGCTTTTGTAATTACCGCGTACTAAGTCGGCAAAAACAATTTCGTAGCAAATAGCAGGGAGTAAGTTATAGCCATTGGCGCGTAAGTTGTTTTGCACTTTGTCGCCACGGGTAAACGATGACATAGGTAAATCGAATAATGGGGCAATAGGGCGCAAAAAGTCTTGAAATGGTACAAATTCGCCAATAGGTAGTAGCTGGTGTTTTTGATAGCGGTTTTTATCAAGGTAATGGTAATGCCCATGCTCGTCGCCACGTTCTTTATTACCGACCACAATAAGTGTGTTGAATATATTTTTGGTGTCTCGCTGGTAGTCAACAATACCGGTTACAAGGGCGGTTTGATTAAACGAGGCGGCACTGTCTAAATTGGCTAGGTAGGAATCGGCAAGCATTTCTATTTCAGGCACTGCGGCTTCTGGCCATACTATTAAGTCGGCATCCCAATGTGGACGTGTCATGTCTTGGTATTTGCTCATTGTGGTCCAAAACTCACTTGGCTCAAAGCGCAGGTGTTGCTGTATGTTGCCTTGTACGAGCAATACTGACATGTTTTTATCTGTGTAATGAATGTTGCCTGTGGTATTTGCGCCTGTAAAAATAAGCGCAACAGCTGTCGCAGTAACCGCCGGGGTTTTAAAATCTTTTTGGGTAAGTCTATATAGTGCAAAGCCAATAGCCACACACGTTAGTGTTAAGCCAAACTCGCCAATATAAGGGGCAAGCAGCCTTAAAGGTCCGTCGGTTTGTGTGTAGCCAAAACTTAACCACGGGAAACCGGTAAGTACGGTGCCACGTAAATACTCACTAATTGCAAAGCAGGCAATTAGTAATGCGCCAAAGCTTTTAGGACCACTAGCAAAGCGTGTAGTTGCCCAAAAGGCAAGTGCGGGAAATAATGCTAAGTATGAGCACAAAAAAGCCATTAACGAGAGCGACGCTATAAGCGGCATACCGCCAAAGGTGGCAATAGAAACATGTACCCAGCTTATACCTGCACCAAACCAGCCTAGGCCAAATATAAAGCCATATTTAGCGGCGGTTTTTGCGTGTGCTTTACCGGTACTATTGGGATTAATGCAAAAAATTATGGCGCCAAGACTAATAAATACGATGGGCCAAATTTCAAAAGGGGCATAGCCAAAAGTTAAAACAAGGCCCGCAACGAGTGCGAGCCATGCTTTTTTATCTTTTGCTAATAGGGTAAGTCTAGTTAGCAGTTTCTTCACTGTCGTTATCATCAGCCTTAGGAACGGTGACTTGCAGTTGCAAAATACGACGATTGTCGGCGTTGGTTACTTTAAATTGGTAACCTTCTATGTCAATCGTTTCACCACGGCTTGGCATATGGCCAAATGCGTGCAGTACAGTTCCGCCAATAGTATCGGCTTCGTCTGTGCTGTAGCCTGTTTTAAAATGCTCGTTAAAGTCATCTACAGGTGTGAGTGCTTGCACTACATGGACATGTTTAGCAAGTTGACGAATATCTTGATGTTCTTCTTCTTCGTCGTGCTCATCTTCGATTTCGCCAACAATTATTTCAAGAATATCTTCAATCGTTACTAAGCCAGATACGCCGCCGTATTCGTCAATAACAACAGCCATATGGTAGCGTTGCTGACGGAATTCGTTTAGCAATGTATCAACACGTTTGCTTTCAGGTACTACCATTGCTGGGCGTAAATAATCGCGTATTGATGGTAAATGCTCGTCTTTATTTAAGATCAGTGGCAATAAATCTTTAGCGAGTAAAAAACCTTCTACATGATCTTTGTCTTCAATCACCACTGGAAAACGTGAGTGAGTTGAGTCAACCATCATTGGAATTAGTTCTTCAAGCGGGCTGTCGATCTCAAGAGTGATCATTTGTGAGCGCGGAACCATTATGTCTCGCACTTTAAGCTCAGACACGCCAAGCACACCTTCTATCATCTCTTTTGTTTCTGGATCGATTACGTCTCGTTCTTGCGCATCGGCAATAACTTCGACCAGCTCTTCTCTATTCTGGGGTTCCCCTTGCAACATTTGGGCTATTCTGCCCAACCACGTTTTGCCAGAAGAACCCTGGCTAGATTGCGAGTTACCGTCGCTCATTGCGTCTAATTGCTCCGTTAATTTAAATATCGTCCCGGTATGGGTCTGCTATGTTTAGCTCTGCAAGTAATTGCTTTTCGATGCTTTCCATCTCTAAAGCATCGTCACTCTTTATATGGTCAAATCCAAGCAAATGCAAGCATCCGTGAATAACCATGTGAGCAAAGTGGTCATGAAATGACTTCTCTTGCTCAATTGCTTCAGCAAATACAATGGCTGGGCAAATAATTAAATCACCAACCAAAGGAATATCTATTCCTGGTGGTGCTTCAAATTCGAACGACAGTACGTTGGTCGGTTTATTTTTACCGCGATAGTCGTTATTAAGTTGTTGCGATTGCGCTTCGTCGCTAATAACGATACTGAGTTCGGACTCGTCACGGTATTGGCTAAGGGCTTTGTCGGCCCATAGTGCAAATTGTTCTTCGCTTGGGAGGTTGTCAAACTCACAGGCTATTTGTAAATCAAGTTCGGTTGTCAAAGTATTACTCTTTAGTAGTAGGCTGTTGAAGAGCAGCGAGTGCGTCTTTTGCATTTTGCTTTTCAATGCGCTTAAGTCGCTCGCTTTCGTCGTTACGCTCGTAGGCTTCAACTATGCGTGCTACAACAGGGTGGCGTACTACGTCGTGGGCTTTGAAGTAGTTAAAGCTAATTTCGTTTACGCCATCAAGTACTTCAATTGCATGGCGAAGGCCTGAGCGTGTGCCACGAGGTAAATCGACCTGTGTAATATCGCCTGTAATCACCGCTTTTGAGTTAAACCCTATACGGGTTAAAAACATTTTCATTTGCTCGGCGGTGGTATTTTGGCTTTCATCTAAAATAATAAAGGCATCGTTTAAAGTACGTCCGCGCATGTAAGCAAGCGGTGCGACTTCGATGATATTTTTTTCGATGAGCTTTTCTACTTTTTCAAAACCTAGCATTTCAAAAAGAGCATCGTAAAGAGGGCGCAGGTATGGGTCTATTTTTTGACTTAAATCGCCAGGTAAAAAGCCAAGCTTTTCGCCAGCTTCTACAGCAGGGCGCGTTAGTAATATACGGCGTATTTCTTGGCGCTCAAGAGCGTCGACGGCGGCTGCAACTGCAAGGTAAGTTTTACCAGTACCTGCAGGGCCAATACCAAAGGTAATGTCGTGGTTTAAAATATTAGCTACATAAACACCTTGGTTGTCGTTACGTGGTTTAATAACACCACGGCGGGTTTTAATAACCATTTCTTTGCCATAAGCGCTGCTGGATGCATCTTGCTCTAAGGCTTTTGATTCGGTAATAGCTAAATGAACGGCGTCGGGTTCTATTTCGCCTAAAACACCACGAACTGGCTGAGTATCAACATAAAGGTTTTTTAAGATTTCTACAGCGCCGGCGCAGTTGTGTAGTTTACCGGTTACTTTAAAAAAGTTGTCACGGTGAATTATTTCAACAGCCAGGTGGCGTTCAATTTGTTTGATGTTTTCGTCAAACGGGCCACATAAAGAAGATAGGCGTTTGTTATCGGCAGGTTCTAAATAAATCTCTAATGTTTTTAACTGATTACTCAAAATTGCTTCCTATAGTACTGCGCCAGCGTTAACTGGCGCTAATTGTGTGACTAAGGAACGAAAGTAGCTACGCCAATTTCGTTAACAGTGTCTGGTTTTGGCTCTGCAGCTGCAGCTTTAGTTAAAATAGCTGAAGGAGCGACTTCACGTCGTAAATTCATTTCTGATTCTGTACGAATTAAGTCACCACGTAAAGAGTTAGGTAGTGCTTCGGTAATACGTACATCAACAAACTGTCCGATCACTGTGTGCGGGCCAACAAAGTTTACTACACGGTTGTTTTCGGTACGGCCACGTAATTCCATAGGGTTCTTCTTAGAAGGACCTTCAACAAGTATACGTTGCTCTGTATCGAACATTTGACGACTAATTTGCTGCGCCATTTGTGTAATACGGTTTTGTAGTAAGTATAAGCGTTCTTTTTTCTCTTGCTCTGTTACGTCATCCGGCAAATCTGCCGCTGGCGTACCTGGGCGTGCGCTGTAAATAAAGCTAAAGCTCATATCAAAACCTATGTCGCTAATAAGCTTCATGGTTGCTTCAAAGTCTTCTTTGCTTTCGCCTGGGAAACCAATAATGAAATCTGACGACATGCTTAAGTTAGGACGAATTTTACGTAACTTACGAATTGTCGATTTGTATTCAATTGCCGTATGGCCACGTTTCATTAGGTTTAATATACGGTCTGAACCACTTTGTACTGGTAAATGTAAGTGATCTACAAGCTCTGGTACATCGGCGTAAACGTCGATTATATCTGGGGTAAATTCTACCGGGTGCGATGTGGTGTAACGAATACGGTCAATACCATCAATAGCTGCTATAAGACGAATTAAATCAGAGAAGTAACAAATTTCGCCATCATGCGTATCGCCGCGGTATGCATTTACGTTTTGACCTAAAAGATTTACTTCACGTACGCCTTGCTCTGCAAGTTGTGCAACTTCAAGTAGTACGTCATCTACTGGGCGACTAACTTCTTCACCGCGAGTATAAGGTACAACACAAAAAGTACAGTACTTAGAACAGCCTTCCATAATTGATACGAAAGCAGATGGGCCATCTGCTTTTGGCTCTGGCAGGCGGTCAAATTTTTCAATCTCTGGGAATGAAATATCAACAACCGATGAGCCTTTGTCGCCTTGCACTTGTTTAATCATTTCTGGTAAACGGTGTAGCGTTTGCGGACCAAAAATAACATCTACAAATGGCGCACGTTGGCGAATAGAGTCACCTTCTTGTGAGGCAACACAACCACCTACACCAATGATTAAATCTGGCTTGTCGTCTTTTAATAACTTCCAGCGACCTAATTGGTGAAATACTTTTTCTTGTGCTTTTTCACGAATTGAACAGGTGTTAAGTAAGATTACGTCGGCATCTGTTGCATCTTCAGTTAGCTGGTAGCCGTTGGTGGCATCTAAAAGTTCAGCCATTTTCTGAGAGTCGTATTCGTTCATCTGACAACCCCAGGTTTTAATATGCAGCTTTTTGCTCATTGAAATATAGCCTCGTGTTCAATTCGATAGTGGCACAAAAATGTGCTTGAAACAGGATTAAGGAGCAAGCATGCTCACTTAAAGGAGGCGTATTTTAGCTGGATACCCGTCCAGATCCAAGTATAGTTTTCATGTTTGTGATCTCAAATCAATACGAGGCGAGTTTAATCAGCAGTTAGGGATATCCTCTGGTATAAAACAAATTAATTTTGATACAATCAAAACAGACTCAAGTAATAATAAAATGATGAAAAACATGACTAAAAATAATGTGATAGTAGTTGGTGGTGGCATGGTTGGCGCGGCTATGGCGATAAAGCTTGCTCAACAGGGCTTTGGCGTACGCATAATCGAAAAACACCTAATAGACCCATCACAGATTCTTAGTAGTGATAAGGTTGATATTAGAGTGTCGGCTATTAATCGTTTTTCAGAAAATTTACTTGATGAATTAGGAGCAATGCCGCTTTTAAGGCAAAACCGCATAGCGCCTTATCAGCAATTAGAGGCATTTGAGCGCGGTGGTGATAATTTATTGTTTGACTGCGCCGATATAAACACCACGCATTTAGGCCACTTAATTGAAAATAGTTTAATTCAAGCAAGTTTATGGCAGCAATTTGATCATTATAAAATTGAGGTTATTGAGCAAGCCACACCTATTACTAAAATAGAGCAAACGGATGATTTAATTACGCTTGTGTATGGAGCTCAAACCTATACCGCTGATTTAGTGATTGCAGCCGATGGCGGACAATCGCAGCTGCGTGCTAAAGCTAATATAGGAATTACCGGCTGGCAGTATCAGCAACATTGCATGGGGGTATTAATTAAACTCGATGCGCCGCAACAAATTAAAACATGGCAGCAGTTTACGCCAAGTGGGCCACTCGCATTTTTGCCAATGCAGGCACCATACGCTAATTTAATTTGGTACGACGATGCAAATACACTGCAAGCATTTAAAGGGCTAAACCCAGCTGAGCTAAAAATGCACATACTTAATAAATTTCCTGAACTTGCTGGAGACTTTGAAGTACAGACTCATGCAATATTTCCGCTTACTCGCCAACATGCTAACAACTATTCACAAGGGCGCTTAGTTTTAGTAGGCGATGCAGCTCATACAATAAATCCCCTTGCAGGGCAGGGCGTTAATTTAGGTTTTCAGGACGTAGTGGCACTTGCTGAGGTTTTATACAAAGCAGGAGATATAGGTTGCCCACTAAAACTTAAAGAATACGAGCGAGCTCGCCGTAAAGCTAATTTATTAATGATGAGCATGATGGATGCCTGTTACTTTGGCTTTTCTAACCAAGTTGCGCCACTTAAATGGGCACGTAGCCAGTTTTTAAAAATGGCTAATAATACAGGCCCTATAAAAAACTGGGTTTTAAAATACGCAATTAGCGGTGATTTAGGCTAAATTTAAAGTAGAGATTAAAAAGGCTCATTTATGAGCCTTTTTTTATGTCTGTTTTTTAAGTGAACAAATAGTGACCCAGTTATATTAAATAAAATTTTAATTTGACTAGGGTTATATCACTAAACCGCAATTTAATAATTTTAAAGAGCCTATGTGTGGATAATTTTTTTTCAGTAATAATTATTTTAGGTGCGCTACTGCTAGTTGCTAGCTTAAAAACAACCTTTAAAGTTTGTAAAAAAACATCGCAAAGAGCGTGGAGTGTACTGTTATGCGCTATTGTCTGTTTTATTTTAGGGTATTGGTGGATACTTTATTACTTTTCAAATTACGATACGGCACCAATAATAAGAAATGCAGTTGCCACAATATTATTTGGTGGTGCAGGGTTTGTTTTCTTAGTTGTCAAACTGAGTTTAAAAAGCATCCTTAAAATAGAGCAAGCAACGCAGTATCAAAAATATCAAACTGAGCACGATAACTTAACAACCTTACCCAACCGCAATAACTTTTTTAAATCCTTGAGTAAACAAGTCGATTACCCTTCTTCATTTGCATTATTTTATATTGATTTAAATAATTTTAAACAAATTAATGATGCGTTTGGTCATCAATGTGGTGATCAGCTACTGGCTGCTTTTGCTAATAAGTTAAGCAAAGAGCTATGTGGCATTGCTAAGTTATATCGAATAGGCGGGGATGAGTTTGCGTTTTTACTGAATACCGATACTGATGAAAGCATGGCTCACTGTGTAAATATTATAAACTCAGCCGTCAAAGCTCCGTTTTGTACGCATGAGCAAATGGTTAAAATACAATTAAGCATAGGCGTAAGCCGTTTTCCTGATGATAGCCGATTACCCGACCAGTTACTAAAAAAAGCCAACTTGGCACTGCATGAAGCAAAAAAGACATTTCAACCTTTAGTAAATTACTCATCTGAAATAGGTAAACGAGCAGAGGACTTTTTTGATTTATCAGTCAAAATTAAAGCCGCGTTACACAAAGGGGAGTTCGAGCTTTATTTACAACCAATAATGGACTCCAAAGATATTCAATTGCATGGCTTAGAAGCGCTGATCCGATGGCCGCAAGCTGATGGTAGCTTTATTAGCCCTGAAAAGTTTATAAGTGTAGCTGAGCGTACAGGGCTCATTTTTGTTTTATCGAAATGGGTTGTACAAGAAGCAGTTAACCATATTAGAAAACTTAAACTCTTTGGGTTCACCGGTACTATTCATGTCAACTTATCAACAAAAGATATTGAAAGCAGCGAGTTTTACGAATTTATAATTAGCTTACTTACTACTGACCCGACTTTAAGTGATTCACTAATATTTGAAATTACAGAAGGGGCAATGATGACAAACATACCCGCAGCAAGAAAAATGATGCAGCAGTTAAGTATGCGTGGATTTAAATTTAGTGTTGATGATTTTGGTACGGGGTTTTCGTCACTGTCGTTATTAAGGGAGTTGCCCATAAACCAGATAAAAATAGATCAATCGTTTATCAAAGACATGCTTATTAATCCGCCTGATTACGCTATTGTAGAATCTACGTTGTTTTTGGCGAGCCGATTAAATTGCGATGTAGTAGCTGAAGGAATAGAAACCAAAAAAGTAGAGCAAGCGCTATTGAGTATGAACTGTGATTATTTACAAGGGTATTTATATAGCAGACCAATAAATATAGACGAATTTATAAATGTATATTTAAGTACAGAAAAAGTAAGCTGAATTTAATGAATATTGAGAAGTTTTAGAGAAGGAAGTCAAATTGGCTGGGATACCAGGATTTGAACCTGGGAATGCCAGGATCAAAACCTGGTGCCTTACCGCTTGGCGATATCCCAACTATAAATTTGATATTAATTTTAGTTCTTAATAAGAACATGGTGCGGAAGGAGAGACTTGAACTCTCACATCCTAAGATACTGGAACCTAAATCCAGCGCGTCTACCAATTCCGCCACTCCCGCATCACTAATGTGCTCATTTAACCTCTAAGCTAGAGTAATTCTTTTATTCAACTTTCCTTGGTAGAAGAAGTTGGCTGGGATACCAGGATTTGAACCTGGGAATGCCAGGATCAAAACCTGGTGCCTTACCGCTTGGCGATATCCCAACAAAGAATTCTTTTATAATTTTAGTTCTTATCAGAACATGGTGCGGAAGGAGAGACTTGAACTCTCACATCCTAAGATACTGGAACCTAAATCCAGCGCGTCTACCAATTCCGCCACTCCCGCATCATTAATTTGCTCATTTAAACTCTAAGCAAGAGTTATTCTTTTATTCAACTTTCCTTGGTAGAAGAAGTTGGCTGGGATACCAGGATTTGAACCTGGGAATGCCAGGATCAAAACCTGGTGCCTTACCGCTTGGCGATATCCCAACAAAGAATTAATTGATATTTTTAGTTCGTATCAAGAACATGGTGCGGAAAGAGAGACTTGAACTCTCACAACCGAAGTTACTGGAACCTAAATCCAGCGCGTCTACCAATTCCGCCACTCCCGCATCGTTTGTGTTATAAAACACAGGTAGTTATTTTAGACTCTTCATTGAGTGCAATTTAACTCTTGCAGAGCCACTTCTAAAAAAAGAAATGGTGGCTAAGACGGGATTTGAACCTGTGACCCCATCATTATGAGTGATGTGCTCTAACCAGCTGAGCTACTTAGCCATTGTTGGCTGGGATACCAGGATTTGAACCTGGGAATGCCAGGATCAAAACCTGGTGCCTTACCGCTTGGCGATATCCCAACAATAACAATTGATAGTTTTAATTCTTATCGAGAATTATGGTGCGGAAGGAGAGACTTGAACTCTCACATCCTAAGATACTGGAACCTAAATCCAGCGCGTCTACCAATTCCGCCACTCCCGCACACAAGGTAGTTATTTTAAACTCTTCATTGAGCAACAAAAAAATATGGTGGCTAAGACGGGATTTGAACCTGTGACCCCATCATTATGAGTGATGTGCTCTAACCAGCTGAGCTACTTAGCCATCTTTTTTTGTTAGCACTTCATCGCTGAGTGCGGGGCGTATTATGCTGATATGACCCAAATTCGTCAACACCTTTTTTGCAAAAAAACACTTAACTGTGTTTGTTTGCAGGAAAATTAAGCTAAGCGGCTAAATTTTAATAAAAATGATGATTTTTTGAGTGCAATTCACATACAAAATTTGTCGCTAAATAAAAAAAGCAAAAACCAATCGTTTGAAGCTGTTTGATTATTCAACAAATTATTACGCTCTGGTTAAATCTTAACATTAATTTGTTTAAGAGGTACTTATTTTTGAGGTTTGATCTTCTGCTTAGGGTGTATTTTTAGATTAAACGTAGGTATTTAGGTTGGGGCTATATCAATTTTATAAGTTTATAACGTTGGAGGTACAAAAAAGGCTCGTAAAAACGAGCCTTTAAAATTATTACCAATACTAATTTGGTTTCATTTGACTTATACGTTGAACAAGAAGTTCATTACATCGCCGTCTTTAACAATGTACTCTTTACCTTCTTGACGCATCTTACCTGCTTCTTTTGCGCCGCTTTCACCTTTAAAGGCAACAAAGTCGTCAAAAGCAATCGTTTGCGCACGAATAAAGCCACGCTCGAAGTCGGTATGGATTTTACCCGCTGCTTGTGGCGCTGTTGCACCTACAGGGATTGTCCATGCACGCACTTCTTTAACACCCGCAGTGAAATAAGTTTGTAATTGTAGTAATTCATAACCACCACGAATAACAAGATTAAGGCCGGGCTCTTCTAAGCCAAGATCAGCCATAAACTCAAGCTTGTCTTCGTCATCTAATTCTGAAAGCTCAGATTCGATAGCAGCACATACAGGAACGACAATCGCATCTTCTGCTGCAGCAATAGCGCGTACACGGTCAAGGTATGGATTATTTTCAAAACCATCTTCAGCAACGTTTGCAATATACATAGTTGGTTTAATAGTTAAGAAGTTGATAGAGCTGATTGCTGCTTTTTCTTCTTTAGTTAATGCTAAAGCGCGTAAAGTTAAGCCTTCATCAAGATGCACTTTTACTTTTTCAAGTACGGCATTTTGCTCTTTGGCGTCTTTATCACCACCTTTTGCTTTTTTTGCGTTACGGAAAAGGGCTTTTTCAGCGCTATCCATATCAGCAAGTACTAACTCAGTGTTGATTACGTCAATATCGTCAGCAGGGTCAATAGTGCCTGCTACGTGAATGATGTTTTCATCTTCAAAACAGCGAACTACGTGGCCAATTGCATCGGTTTCACGAATGTTAGCTAAAAACTGGTTACCAAGGCCTTCACCTTTAGATGCGCCCTTTACCAAGCCAGCAATGTCTACAAATTCCATACTAGTGGTAAGAACTCGTTGAGGATTAACAATTTTAGCAAGTTCGTCTAGACGAGGATCTGGCACAGGTACCACACCTGTATTAGGCTCAATGGTACAAAAAGGAAAGTTAGCGGCTTCAATACCCGCTTTAGTTAGTGCATTGAAAAGCGTTGATTTACCTACGTTAGGCAAGCCAACGATGCCACATTTAAAACCCATAGTAAGATACCTTGTTTAGAATTCGTTTAAACGGTGTACTTGGACCCAAGTTACTAGGGTTTAAACGAATGTAGTCTGTTTTGTGCTTTTAACACACCATCTTTTGCAAGTATTTCCATGCAACGAACTGCTTCATCAACAGCAGCATCCATTTTTTCTTGGTCTTCTTTGGCCGCTTTTCCAAGCACCCAACCAGTTACCATTTCACGATGCCCCGGATGACCTACACCAATGCGCAAGCGCATAAAGTCTTTTTGATTTGCCATTTTTGCAATAATGTCTTTTAAACCATTATGACCGCCATGCCCGCCACCTTTTTTTAATTTGGCAACGCCTGGGTCTAAATCCAATTCGTCATGGGCAACTAAAATGTCCTCGACAGGGATTTTGAAAAAATTAGCTAAACTACTGACCGCTTTACCACTTAAATTCATGTAAGTAGTGGGGATCAATAATTTGAATTCTTGGCCTTGAATGATCACTTTGCCTGTAAGGCCGTGATATTTAGGATCGTGTTTTAGAGTGCAGTTATAGCGTGCAGCGATTTGCTCGATGAACCAAGCACCTGCATTGTGGCGTGTGTTTGCGTATTCGGGGCCTGGATTAGCCAGGCCCACAAGCATTTGAATAGAATTCAAGGTTGCGAGACCTTAAATATTATTCTGCTGCTGCAGCGTCGTCTTCAACTGGAGCTGCTTTGTTTGCTTTGATAGTCAGGATAGACTGATCATGGCCTTCGCCTTTAGCTAAATCTACAGAGCTAACGCCTTTAGGGAAAGTTAGGTCAGAGATATGAACTGAATCGCCAACAACAAACTTAGAAACATCTACTTCAATGAATTCTGGAAGTGCTTTTGGAAGACACGTAATTTCAACTTCAGTTAACTGGTGAACAACAGTTGCGCCAGCTTTAGTTACAATCTCTTCACCGATGAAGTGTAGAGGAACTTTAGTTTGAAATTTATGAGTAGCATCTACACGTTGGAAATCAAGGTGAGTAAGCTTAGGCTTGAATGGGTGACGTTGGATATCTTTTAAGATTACTTCAACAGCTTCGCCATCAACGTTAAGCGTAAGGATATGCGTGTAGAAACCTTCGTCTTCTTGAGCTTTGATCATATCTTTATGAGCAAAAGTAAGAGATAAAGCTTCTTTATCAGCTCCGTAAAGGATTGCAGGAACTTTGTCTTCGCGACGTAGGCGGCGGCTCGCACCAGTACCAGTTTCTACGCGAAGTTCAGCGTTATACGTATAAGTTTTGTTAGACATGATGTCTCCAGTTATTTAAATGTGTAGGGCCTTTGCGACCAAGGTCCCTAGCCAAAAGGCGCGCTATCATACCACCACGCCCAGATAAAATAAACATCGCTTACAAAAAAAGCGCCAAAAGGCGCTTTTATATTCAGGAATGTTTAATTTTAGTGTTCAAACATCGCTGAGATAGATTCTTCGTTACTAATACGACGAATAGTCTCTGCTAACATGTCAGCAAGCGTAAGTACCTTAACTTTATCAAGGGCTTTAAGCTCATCAGATAGCGGAATTGAGTCAGTTACAATTACTTCATCAATCATTGAGTCACGTAAGTTTTCGGCTGCTTTACCTGAAAGGATAGGGTGCGTTGCGTATGCAAATACACGCTTAGCGCCATGTTCTTTAAGTGCTTCTGCGGCTTTGCACAATGTACCACCGGTATCAATCATATCATCTACGATAATACAATCACGACCTTCAACGTCACCAATAATGTGCATTACTTGAGAAACATTTGCTTGAGGGCGACGTTTATCAATGATTGCTAAATCGGTATCGTTTAGTAGTTTTGCAATTGCACGAGCACGTACAACACCACCAATATCTGGAGATACAACAACGACGTCTTCAAAGTCGCGTTCTTTCATATCTTCAAGTAATACAGGGCTGCCAAATACGTTATCTACAGGTACATCAAAGAAGCCTTGGATTTGTTCAGCGTGTAAATCAACCGTAAGAACACGGTCAACACCAACACTTGATAAGAAATCTGCAACAACTTTAGCGGTAATTGGAACACGAGCAGAACGTACACGACGGTCTTGGCGCGCATAACCAAAATAAGGAATGACGGCAGTAATACGACCTGCAGATGCACGACGTAGAGCATCAACCATAACGATAAGTTCCATAAGGTTATCGTTTGTAGGGGCACAGGTTGATTGCAAGATAAAAACGTCCGAGCCACGAACATTTTCATTTATTTGAACACTGATCTCACCGTCGCTAAAACGGCCAACAACAGCATCGCCTAATTCAATATATAAACGTTTTGCAACTTTTTGAGCTAACTCAGGTGTTGCGTTACCAGCGAAGAGCTTCATGTCAGGCACGGTAGGGTTCCTCAGGCACTGAATATTTGGACTAACGGGCAATGATAAATATCACTGCGGGTTAACTTATGATTACTTGTACGTTACTTCATTGATCGAATATGGCGGTTAACTCCGTTTGAGCAGGTGAGACATTTGCGCTTGAAGCCACAAAACCCTGCCAAGTATGGGGGAGATTTTCAAGTACATCTTGTGCTTGAACTTGACTAGCAAATTCGACAAAACAACATGAACCTGTTCCGGTCATCTTCGACGGGGCGTATTTTAGCAACCACTGGAGGGTTTTTTCAACCTCGGGGCAAAGCTTTTTAACTAAAGGCTCACAATCGTTGGTCAAAGTATGGTGTTTCCAGTCGCCTATTATTTTTGGTGTGTCGCGTTTTAAATCTGGATGTGTAAATATTTTTGCGGTACTTACATGTTGGTTAGGGTGTACAACGCAGTACCATTTTTGTTCAAGTGTTACGTGGTGTAGTTTTTCACCAATACCGTGCGCTATGGCGCTTTGACCTTGTATGAACACCGGAACATCTGCCCCTAACTTGAGCCCTAATTGAGCTAGTGTTTCTAAATTTAGTGCCAATTTCCATAACTTATTTAGGGCTAATAAAGTACTCGCTGCGTCAGATGAACCTCCTCCAACACCGCCCCCCATCGGCAAGCGCTTAATTAAATTTATTTTTACACCCAAAGAGCTTTTACAGTGTGTTTGTAATAATAAAGCCGCTTTATAGATGAGATTATCATTTAGAGGGATGTCTTTAGTATCACCATCGACAGAAATACTCCCATCTGTTGTTAACTCAAAATGCAGCTCATCACCAAAATTTAAAAAAGTAAATAAGGTTTCAAGTTCATGATAGCCATCTTCTCGGCGAGCATTAATATGTAAAAATAAATTGAGTTTTGCCGGAGCAATAAGTGAAAAAGAGGTTTTGTTATTCATACTTATTTAAACTGCCAATCGTATAGTTGAATTTTAATTTTTATTTGTTGGTGCTTTAACGTCAGTTTAGTAGGTAACCAGTAACCTGCGTTTTGTACATAAGTGCCATAATCTATTTGCCATTTTTTGCCTGTATTATCAAACCATAATACTTGCTTTGCACGCCCAAGCTCATCAACAATTAAACTTTCATCGTCAATAGTGCCTTTAAGCCAGTTATCGGCATTATCAACCGGTAGTGTAAAACCCGTTAATCGTTTTAAAAGCTCTGCAGCGTTAGTATCAAAGTATTGTTCACCGTCAAACTCTAATTCAGCACCGTTAGCTGTTTGTTTAAGCGACAAAATACGAGTACCAATAAAAGTAGTCAGTATTAAATTATTGGAATTTGTTGTTTGCTGCCAATTTAAGTTTGCAGATTGACGCTCTTCAGGGCTAATAAATGCTAGTTTACCTTCTACTTGCCAAGTTTTTTGAGCAGCTAAACGTGGTTTCCAATCATCATAAAGTGTTGTTTTTGTATCAATTTGATGAGCACAGCCACCTAAAAACAAAAAAAACATGAATAAAATCAAATATTGTCGAATCAAATGTTGTTCCTTACTTTCCATATTCCGCTGATTTTTGGTAAAATTACCGCCTTTGAAGTAGGGCTCAGCAATATTTGGCAAATATGACCATAATAGCACTAGGTATAAATCACAAAACCGCATCCGTAGAATTACGTGAAAAAGTGGCTTTTTCGCCTGAGCAAATTTCAGAGGCGTTGCAACAATTAAGTGGCCATGCCGACTTTAATGAAGCGGTTATTGTGTCTACCTGCAATCGAACCGAGATCTATTGTAGCCTCGCTCAGCAAAATTCCCAAACACTGTTGAGCTGGCTTGCCAGTTTCCATGGTTTGGATGAACATGAACTGAGCAAAAACATTTATTGTTACGAAGATAACGATGCTATTAATCACTTAATGCGCGTGGCGTGTGGGTTGGATTCTTTAGTGTTGGGCGAACCGCAAATTCTGGGGCAAATAAAGCAATCGTTTTTTAGTGCTAAAAACCACGATGCAGTAGGTGTTACGTTTGATAGGTTGTTTCAAAAAACATTTTCGGTAGCGAAACAAGTTAGAACTGAAACCGATATTGGCGCAAGTGCGGTATCGGTAGCGTTTGCTGCAGTTAACTTGGCAAAGCATATTTATGGCAAGCTTGATAAGACCAATGTGTTATTAATTGGCGCAGGTGAAACCATTGAATTGGTTGCTAAACATTTATATCAAAATGAGCCTCAAAATATCACTGTTGCAAATAGAACTATTGAGCGAGCTCGTAACTTAGCTGACGAAGTGTCGGCAGATGTGATTGCTTTGGCGCAATTGCCTGAGCGTTTGCATAAAGCCGATATAGTGATTAGTTCTACAGCCAGCACTTTGCCTATTATTGGTAAAGGGGTGGTTGAGCAGGCGCTAAAGCAGCGACGTCACAAACCTATGCTATTTATAGATATAGCGGTTCCGCGTGATATAGAAAGCCAAGTTGGGGAGCTAGATGCTGCCTATTTATATTCCGTTGATGACTTACAAACCATTGTAAGCGAGAATATGGCAGCGCGCGAGCAAGCTGCACAGCAAGCGCAAATAATTATTACTGAACGCACCAAAGAATTTGCAATGTGGATGCGTTCACTCGATTCGGTAGATTTAATCCGCCATTATCGAAACGATGTACAAACAATTAAGTCTGAACTTGTAGAGCGTGCTGTTAGTCAGCTCAATACAGGTAAAGATGCAGAAAAAATTATATTAGAGCTCGCCAATAAATTAACCAATCGCTTAATGCACGCGCCTACCCGTGCAATACAAGATGCAGCGAAAAAAGGTGAAGTGGCGCAGCTAAACCAGTTGAAAAAAATGTTAGGTATTGATCAGGAATAACCGTTAAATGAAAGAGTCTGTTTATAATAAATTAGAAACCTTAGTAGAGCGTTACGAAGAAGTACAAGCGCTGCTAAGCGACCCGTCGGTCATTAGTGATCAAAACCGTTTTCGTGCGCTTTCAAAAGAGTATTCTGAGCTTGAAGAGATTGTAAAAACGTTTTTAAACTATAAAGAAACGCAAGACGATTTAGCCAGTGCAGAAGAAATGCTTAAAGATTCTGACCCTGAAATGCGTGAAATGGCGCAAGAAGAATATAAAGAAGCAAAAGCACAAATACTAGTGATTGAAGATCAAATTCAAGTATTAATGTTGCCAAAAGATCCGCGAGATAACAACAACGTGTTTGTTGAAGTACGAGCAGGGACGGGCGGGGATGAAGCTGCTATTTTTGCTGGTGACTTATTTCGTATGTACAGCCGCTACGCAGAAAATAAAAAATGGAAAGTAGAAGTTGTAAGCACCAATGAAGGTGAGCATGGCGGTTACAAAGAAGTTATTGCAAATATCAGTGGCGAAGGCGTTTACGGTCAATTAAAGTTTGAATCAGGCGTACACCGCGTACAACGTGTACCAGAGACTGAATCACAAGGTCGTGTTCATACCTCAGCGTGTACTGTTGCGGTTATGGCAGAAGTACCAGAAGCTGAAGCGATACAAATTAATACCGCAGATTTAAAAGTTGATACATTTCGTGCATCAGGCGCAGGTGGTCAGCACGTAAATAAAACTGATTCTGCTATTCGACTTACGCATATACCTACCGGTGTTGTGGTTGAGTGTCAGGATCAGCGTTCGCAGCATAAAAACCGTGCTAAAGCGATGTCAGTACTTGCAGCACGTTTGCAACAGGCTGAAGATGAAAAACGCCATGCGGCAGAAGCTTCTGAACGTCGTGACTTGGTAGGTAGTGGCGATCGTTCTGAGCGTATTCGTACTTATAACTACCCGCAAGGTCGTATTACCGATCACCGTATTAACTTAACACTTTATCGTTTAAACGAAGTGGTAGCCGGTGATTTAAGTGCGATTATTGACCCATTAATGCAAGAGCATCAAGCTGACTTACTTGCGGCCATGGGCGACGAGTAGTTGTGGCTCACACTCTTGAACAAGCAATTGCTGCAGGTGCTGACTTATTAGCACTTAGCAGCGAAAGTGCTAAATTAGATGCACAAGTTTTACTTCTTCATATACTTCAAAAACCTCGCAGTTACCTTTTTACTTGGCCAGAACATGCGCTTAGTGATGAGCAGCAATCGCAATTTAATGTATTTATCCAAAGACGTTTAAAAGGTGAGCCCGTAGCCCATATAACTGGGCTGCGTGAATTTTGGAGCTTATCGCTTGAAGTTAACGCAACGACCCTAATACCTCGACCAGATACTGAAACATTAGTCGAGCAAGCACTTGAAATAGCGCTACCCGCTACAGCAAAGGTGCTGGATTTAGGCACAGGTACTGGTGCAATAGCGTTGGCACTGGGTAGTGAAATGCCTAATTGGCAAATTACGGCAGTAGATAGAGTAAGCGATGCAGTTGCACTTGCTACACGTAACCAGCAGCGATTAGCGATTAATAATGTACATGCTAAACAAAGTAACTGGTTTAGTGAGTTGCATGGCGAAAAATTCAATTTAATTGTCACTAACCCTCCTTATATAGAAAGTAGCGATATACATTTAAATCAGGGTGATGTGCGCTTTGAGCCTTTATCGGCATTAGTGGCTGATGATTGCGGAATGTCTGATATTAAACAAATAATTACACAATCACGTGACTATTTGTCATCTAATGGCTATCTTTTAATAGAACACGGTTTTGAGCAAGGTGAAGCTGTTCGTCATTTCTTTGAAAAAATGGCGTTTATTAATATTAAAACAGTGAAAGACCTTGGTAACAATGACCGTGTAACACTTGCACTGTGGCCCTAGAGAATAATAATTGCCTACTAGTGCGTTAAATAATGCCATGAAGGAATTTCGACTATGATGGGTGATTTTTTATTTTCAGATGAACCAGAAGAAACAATCGATGAGATTGAACACGGTACCTGGAAAGTATTAATCGTTGATGATGAACCTGAAGTTCATGCTGTTACAAAACTAGCACTGAGTGATTTTGAGTTTCAAAATAAACGCTTAGAGTTTATTAGTGCCTACTCAGGTGCTGAAGCGAAAGAGCTCATAAAGGAGCATCCAGATGCCGCTATTGTGCTACTTGATGTGGTAATGGAAACCGACGACGCTGGTTTGCAGGTTGCTAAGTTTATTCGTGAAGAAGCTAAAAATAATCATATACGGATTATTTTAAGAACGGGCCAACCTGGCCAGGCACCTGAACGCCAAGTCATTATTAATTATGATATTAACGATTACAAATCGAAAACTGAGCTAACGGCTCAAAAATTATTTACTGTTATTATGTCGAGCCTACGCTCGTATCGGGATATTATTTCGATTGAGCAGTCACGCGAAGGGCTTGAGAAAATAATTATAGCGTCTCGTGATATTTTTTCTGCGCATTCAATAGAGCACTTTATTGAAGGCGTTATGCAGCAATTAACATCTTTATTGGGTATTGCTGATCAAGCTATGTATGCCACCACTTTAGTTGCACAAAACCCAGAACATGAAATAAATAAAAAGCTAATAGTTTGCTCTGGCACTGGCGATTTTGAAAAAAGTGAAGGTAAAGAGCTTGATGAGGTATTACAAGCTGAGCAGTTAAGTGCGTGTCATCAGGCGCTTAATGATAAAAGTATTATTTATAAAGATAATTACTTATTTGCGTACTGCAGTAGTGAGTACAATCATAACTCAATGCTGTTCATATCAGGTGTCCCAAAGGATTTAACGGATACTCAGCGTCATTTAATCAAAATATTTTCTCAAAATGTGCAACTTGCCTTTGAAAATGTGCAGCTTCAGTCTGAAATAGAAGCGACACAACAAGAGCTTGTTTATAGGTTAAGTGAAGCAGTTGAGCAGCGATCAACCGAGACAGGTAATCATGTTAAACGTGTAGCACATATTTGTCATATTTTAGCTGAGGGCTATGGTTTATCTAAACATGATGCAGATTTAGTAAGGTTGGCGTCGCCTCTTCATGATGTAGGTAAAGTGGGCATTCCTGATGCGATTTTAAACAAACCAGCAAAGTTAGAACCTCAAGAATGGGAAGTAATGAAAACCCATACTGATAAAGGCTATACTATTTTAAAAGACTCTCCCCATGAAATTGTGAGTACAGGTGCAATTATTGCAAAAGAGCATCATGAAAAATGGGATGGGTCTGGTTACCCACAAGGTCTAAGCGGAAACGCAATTAATGTATTTGGCCGTATAGTCGCACTTGCTGATGTATACGATGCACTTCGCCATAAACGGTGTTATAAAGAGCCTTGGACATTACAAAATGTGGTTGATGAAATTAATGCTCAAAAAGGCACACATTTTGAACCAAAAATGGTTGAAGTATTTAACGAAAAGCTTGATGAGTTAGAGGCGGTTCTTAGCCGTTTTCCTGATTAGATTTTTATAAAACAGAAGTACAGGGGCATATGGATTATTTAGCAGTAAAGCACTCGCACATGGCAATTGCGATGTTAAGTGTAATATTATTTTATGTTCGCGCTTTTTCGCGAATGGGCAGTGGTAAATTAGCAAAAAATAAAGCGATAATGATTGGTAGTCACAGTATAGATACTTTGTTATTAGTGTCTGCACTTACGCTTATATTTATGGCTAAAATTAATCCGTTTGAACAATATTGGCTATTAGAAAAAATAGTTTTAGTGGTTATATACATTGGTATTGGGGCTAAAAGCGCCCGACAAACTAAAATGGCGGCTAAAGTTGCTTACGTTTTAGTTAACACTGCTGTTATTTTAGCGATAGGTTATTTAGCGACGTCTAAATCAGCTTTTTTGCTTTAAGTAATACCTGACTATTTGAGCTTTATAGTTGTTTTGTAAAGCTCAAATACAACCCCCCTCTCAGAAAATATTCAAATACACCTCTATATTGGTATATAGCTTTAAAGTTAGGTAAACTACGCCTTCGTTTTCTAAAATGTTGCAGTATTAATGACTACCCTCGGGTTTGACGAACACGATGAATCTTATCTTGATGATGCTTACGATGAATTTACACCTCCAGCGATTTACCGCTGTATTAAAGCAGAGTCAAAGTGGGACCCTCAGATAGATTTAACACCATGTTATGAAACTTTAACTGACTTTGAACAGCAAATTTCAGCGCTGTGTTTAAAAGTGAGTGATGAGCACGATCGCCTCGAAAAATTATTAGATATGTTTTACAGTGATTGGCTATTTAGTGCATCAGGTTTAAAAGTGCCTGAATATAAATTAAATACATTAAGCTATACGCTTTCTATGCGCAGTGGTTCACCTACAATACTGGCAATTATACTTTGTCATTTTTTACAACAAGCTAACTGTGACGCGAACCTTAGTCTTACCCAAGGTGATGTTGGCGTACATGTGGCGATTAGTGATGAAGAAGGCTACATAATAGAGCCAAGTAGTGGACAACAAAGTTGGTATATTATCCCTGAAAACGCAGATGAAGATGATGGTCAAGAGCAAGAGCCACTCGAACTGATTTTTGATGACGAAGTATATAAGTTATTTTTAGCTCAGCAAAAATGGTCTTTCATTAGCGAAAATAAATTTGGTCATGCTTTAACCTGTGTAGAGATGCTAATGGAGTTAATAGGCGACGACCCGTATGAGAGACGCGACAGAGGTTACTTATTAAATCAGCTCGGTTGCCCTAAAATGGCACGTGATGATTTACAGTTTTTTGTAGATGAGTGTCCGGACGATCCTGCAATAGAGATTATTCAACACCAAATAGAAGAGCTAGAAGATAATAATAAAACGCACCATTAAGAATAGGAATAATTATGGTTGAAACTCAAAGCGCATTAATTACAAATGATGCCGTTGTGCTTGGTTTGCTTGCTATTATTTTGGGGTTTATTTTTAAAACCTCAAACAGTGAGCGTCCAGCTTTAAAACGATTTTATAAATACGTACCTGCTTTATTACTGTGTTACTTTTTACCATCGTTATTAAATACCTTTGGTATTGTAGATGGTAATAAATCTAATGTTTATTATGTGGCTTCGCGCTACTTACTACCTGCCTGTTTGATACTACTTACCATTAGTATTGATTTAAAAGCGATTATTAACTTAGGCCCTAAAGCACTTATTATGTTTTTAGTGGGTACTTTAGGCATTGTTATTGGTGGGCCATTAGCTATTTTAGTAGTGAGCGCATTTGACCCAAGTATTGTTGGTGGGCATGGCCCAGATGCCGTATGGCGCGGTATGACAACTGTTGCAGGTAGCTGGATTGGCGGCGGTGCTAACCAAGCATCAATGAAAGAAATGTTTGAAGTTGGTGGTGATATATTCTCAGTAATGATTACAGTCGATGTAATTGTCGCTAATATTTGGATGGCTGTTTTATTGTTAATGGCAGCAAATCATAAGAAAATTGATGCAGCGACGGGTGCTGATACAAGCGCAATTGAAGATTTGAAAAAGCGTGTGGAAGAATATCACGCAGAACATGCACGCATCCCAACTCTTAATGATTACATGACGCTGATTGCAATTGCATTTGGTATAACTGGCTTAGCACACTTTTGCGCTGACTTTTTGGGGCCGTACTTTGGCACTACTTATGAATGGGCAAAAGAATACAGCTTAAACAGTAAATTCTTTTGGCTAATTGTTATATCAACAACGATTGGTATAGGCTTATCGTTTACTAAAGTGAGGCAAATAGAAGCGTTTGGCGCTTCAAAAGTAGCTTCTAGCTTTTTATATATTTTGGTTGCATCGATTGGTTTACACATGAATGTAACCGCTATTTTCAATAACCCCGGGCTATTTTTAGTGGGCGCAATTTGGATGTTAGTGCATGCAAGCATTATGTTAATTGTGGCTAAACTGATTAAAGCACCGTTATTTTATATGGCTGTGGGTTCTCAGGCTAATGTGGGCGGTGCAGCGTCTGCACCTGTTGTAGCATCAGCGTTTCATCCGTCATTAGCGCCTGTTGGTGTTCTGTTAGCTGTACTGGGCTATGGTGTGGGTACGTATATGGCTTATATTTGTGGATTAATGATGCAAGCAGTTGCACCGTAAGGAATTTAAATGAAAGACCAAATTATTAAAATTAATGAAATTGAACTTGCAAACAACAAACCGTTTGTGTTGTTTGGTGGTATTAACGTATTAGAATCTCGTGATTTAGCTATGCGTGTTGCAGAGCATTACGTAGAAGTTACGACGAAACTAAATATTCCTTATGTATTTAAGGCCTCATTTGATAAAGCTAATCGCTCTTCAATCAATTCGTATCGTGGTCCAGGTATGGAAGAAGGTTTAAAAATATTCGAAGAAATTAAAAACACGTTTAAAATTCCACTAATTACTGACGTACATGAACCGCATCAAGCTGCACCTGTTGCAGAAGTTGTTGATGTAATTCAGTTACCTGCTTTTTTAGCGCGTCAAACAGATTTAGTTGTGGCGATGGCTAAAACAGGTGCAATTATTAATGTGAAAAAACCACAGTTTTTAGCGCCACATGAAATGCGTCATATCATTACTAAATTTAATGAAGCTGGTAATAACAACGTAGCTCTTTGTGAGCGTGGTTCTAGCTTTGGTTACAACAACCTTGTGGTTGATATGCTGGGTATGGATGACATGAAGGCAATGGCACCTGTTATTTTTGATGCAACACATGCGTTACAACGCCCTGGTGGACGAGCTGACTCTGCTGATGGTCGTCGTGCACAAGCTGCAGAGCTTGCTCGAAGTGGCATGGCGCTAGGTATTGCAGGTTTATTTATTGAGGCGCATCCAAATCCTAACGAAGCTAAATGTGATGGCCCATGTGCGCTAGCGCTTAGTAAGTTAGAAGGGTACTTAACGCAAATGAAAGCGGTTGATGATTTAATTAAAAGCTTTGCCCCACTTGATACAAGTGCAAGCGATTTATAATTAAGCATGATGTTTATTAAAAAGCGACTCAGGTCGCTTTTTTTATGCCTTTAATATACACAAACTTATATGATGTATATAATCTCACGCATAAGAAAAACTAATTCTAAGCTTGGTTATTATGTCAAGACGGGTACCTCCATTAAACGCATTAAAAGCCTTTGAAGCGGCTGCACGCCATTTAAGTTTTACAAAAGCTGCAGAAGAGCTTTATGTAACGCAGGCGGCAGTAAGTCATCAAATAAAAACACTTGAAGAGCATTTAGGGCTGAAGTTGTTTTTACGTAAAAATCGCTCTTTATTATTAACTGAAGAAGGCCAAGGCTATTTTTTAGATATTAAAGAGATTTTTACTCAGCTTATTGATGCAACTGAAAAGCTATTAGCTCGTGGCGCTAAGGGCTCACTAACGGTAAGCCTAACCCCTAGTTTTGCTATTCAGTGGTTAGTGCCTCGTTTGAGTTTGTTTAATGAGTTACATCCAGAGATAGATGTGCGAATAAAAGCACAAGACCAAGATGAAAACTCACTCACTGATGACGTAGATATTGCTATTTATTATGGAAGGGGTCATTGGAATGGCGTACAAGCGTACAAGCTTCATACCGAATATTTAGTACCACTTTGTAGTCCTATGTTATTAAGCGGATTAAAGCCGCTTGATCAACCTAGTGATTTAGCGCATCACACACTATTACACGACACTACACGTAAAAACTGGAAAACGTGGATGAAAACCGCAGGCGTGCGTAACATCCAGGTAAATCAAGGGCCTATATTTAGCCACTCCTCTATGGTGTTACAAGCAGCGGTACATGGACAAGGTGTGGCAATTGGCAATAGTGTATTAGCTAAACCCGACATAGACGCAGGGCGTTTGGTAATTCCGTTTAATCATAGCCTAGAGAGTAAAAATGCGTATTACTTAGTGCTTCGTGAGTCGCAAACAGAGCTTGGTAAAATAGTTTCGTTTAAAGAGTGGATGCTGAGCTTAGTAGAGCATGAGCAAGAACATGAGTATTAATAATGATTGAATGGTTTAAAAGCATGGAGCAACCTGCAATAGCACAGTTTATATTTGCACATGGCGCAGGTGCTGGTAGCGATTCTGACTTTATGCAGCACATGGCAAAATTAATAAGCGAGCAGGGTGTTGATGTTGGTTTATTTGATTTTGAATATATGCAAATCGCTAAACAAACTAATAAACGCAGGCCTCCTGAGCGAGCACAAAAGTTACTTATTTATTATGAACGAGTGCTAACGAATGCGCAGCCAGATTTACCGTTGTTTATAGGTGGTAAATCGATGGGCGGTCGCATGGCATCAATGCTTGCATGTAGTTCAGAGCAAAGCCTTTCAGGTGTTATAGCATTTGGTTATCCATTTCATCCGCCGGGTAAGCCAGAAAAATTACGCACCGATCATTTTGCTGATATTGTTTGCCCTTTTTTAGTATTACAGGGCGAGCGAGATACATTTGGTACACGTGAAGAACTTCTTACTATGAAAATGCCAAAGCAGCCTTTGTTTACTTGGCTGAGTGATGGCGATCACTCATTAAAACCACGTAAAAAAAGTGGCGTAACTGAACTGCAAAATAGAGAAACAGCAGCGTTAAGTGCCGTTGAATTTATTAAGCAACAAATTGAGATGCGTTAAGACTCGAGCAGGGGGTTAGATGATTAAATTATTTTTAATGACCGGTAGTATTTTTTGTATGCTTTCGGTGATGTTAGGTGCATTTGCTGCCCATGGTTTAAAAAGCCGCTTATCGGAGTATTCATTAGGCGTTTTTAAAACGGCTGCTGAGTATCAAATGGTACATGGACTTACACTTATTGCGGTGGCTATTTTAATTAAATGGGGCATAAACCTGAGTTGGGCTGGTGGCTTTTTTATAATGGGCACACTACTTTTTAGTGGTAGTTTATATTTACTCGCTCTAACAGGAATGAAGTGGCTTGGGCCTATAACACCGCTTGGTGGGTTGTGCTTTATTATTGGTTGGATTGTTATTTTAGTGCAAGTTGCACGATTTAAGTTTTAAAGAGTTTAAGGGTTAATATGTCTAGTGTTGTGATTTTTTGTCGTAGTGGTTTTGAAAACGATGCCGCTGCTGAAATAACGTTTCATGCTGCAGAGCAAGGTTTTGCAGGGTATGTAAAAGCAAAACCAAATACAGGTTATGTTGTTTACGAATGTTTTGAAGCGCATCACAGCGACGAAATAATCAAAAAAGTTGATTTTAAAAACATGGTGTTTGCACGTCAATGGTTTGCCGGCACATTACTTGAAAACATGCCAGTAGAGGACCGTGTGGGCGCAGTAGTTGAAGCTGCTAAAGATTTTACATTATGCTCAGAACTGCGCGTTGAAACGCCAGACACAAACGAAGGCAAAGAGCTTTTAACGTTCTGTAAAAAAATCTCAACACCGCTTAAAAAAGCCCTCGAAAAACAAAATACTGTACTACGTGAGCCAAAAGCAAATCGCCCAGTAATGCATGTCATGTTTTTAACAAACAATACGGCTTATGTTGGTTACTCGTATAGCTTTAATAATTCTCCATTCTTCATGGGTATTTTGCGCCTTCGTATGCCAAGCGATGCACCGAGTCGCTCAACGTTAAAACTCGATGAAGCATTTAACGTATTTATACCTGAGCAACAACGCGAGTCACGCGTAGCTGCCGGTATGCGCAGTGTTGATTTAGGTGCATGCCCAGGTGGTTGGACTTATCAGCTTGTACGCCGTGGTATGTTTGTAAGTGCGATTGATAACGGCCCAATGAATGACGATTTAATGCAAACTGGGCAAGTTAAACATTTTAGAGCCGACGGTTTTAAATATCGCCCAGAAAAAAGAAATATTACTTGGTTAGTATGCGATATGGTGGAAAAACCGACCAAAGTGACTACGCTAATGATTGACTGGGCAGTAAATGCATACGCAAAAGAGTTTATATTTAACTTAAAACTGCCTATGAAAAAACGCTTTGATAGTGTTTATGAATGTCTTTCGATGATCAGAAAAGAGCTTGAGAAACAAGGTATCAATTACGAGTTGCAAGCTAAACATCTATATCATGATCGTGAGGAAATAACCGTTCATTTAAACGTTACTAAGGTGCCACAAAATTTGTATAGTTAATATGTAGAGGCTAAAAGTGGTAAAAAACAATATTAATAAATGGCTAAGTTTACTTTTTTTATCACTTTTAATCACAGGTTGTGGCGGGGGAGGCGAAAGTAGTGATACAACTACGCCCTCTGGTAACGCTGCGCCCAGTGTTACGCTTTCGGTTAGCAGTAACGTTATTACTTCTAATCAATCATTTACTATTACAGCGCTTGCAAGTGATAGCGACGGACAAATTGCCAGCTATCAATGGCAACAACTTAGCGGGCCCGAGTTTACGTTTACCTCTAACGGTAACACGCTTACAGCCACTGCACCTAGTGTAACAACCGATACGACCTTTAGCTTTTCGGTTACAGTTACTGACAACTCAGGTGCTACTGCACAACAAGTTTTTTCAGGCACTATCACCTCTCAAAATAATGCTCCTACAGTTAATATAACAGGCCCAAGTAGTGCACTTGCCAGCACACAAGTTAGTTTAGTTGCTAACGCTCAAGATACAGATGGCACTATAAGTAATATTAATTGGATTCAGTCTGCTGGGGACAATGTTGAGTTTTCACAAACTGATGGAGTCCTTAGTTTTACCGCCCCTAATGTATCTGAAAATACAACACTAGGTTTTAGCGTAACCGTAACTGACAATGCAGGTAAAAGCGCTCAAGCGAGTAAAACGGTTTTAATTAATCAAGTAAATAGCGCGCCAACAGTCATTGTTACAGGCCCTGAAGAAGCTGAAAAAGGTGACAGTGTAACCTTAGTTGCAGATGCACAAGACAGCGATGGTAGTATTAATAGCATAACTTGGCAGCAAATAAGTGGTCCTGTAGTTGAACTTACTCAAACACAAACAAGCATTAGCTTTAATGCGCCCACTGTTTCACAAAATACCAATGTTACATTTGTGGTTACTGTAACCGATGACGATAATGCTACAAATAGCGCTCAAAAAACAGTTGCAGTATTAGCACCAAACAATCCACCAACTGCAGATGATGTAAGTATTAGCGTGCAATATAATCAAGCCACAGAATTTAGTTTAGTAGTTAGCGATGCCGATAACGATACCGTTCAGATTGATTTTGGTGATGATTTAAATGGTGCAAAAATTAGTGTTATTGATGCACAAGCCTTACTTTTTAGCTACACACCTCCTGCAAACAGTATAACTTCACAAAGCTATACGTTAACTGCGTCTGATTCAAAAGACACAACCGAATTTACCCTGAATATTACTGTGGTTGATTCAACGCCCGCTACAATTAGTAATGTAACACCCCAAAGTAATAATGACCCAGTTCTTGTAGATAGCCCTGTTAGTATTACATTTTCAGATATTATGCTAACGAGCACTTTAGCAGTTAATTCTAGTAGTGGTGCTTGTACAGGAAGTGTACAAGTGTCGGCAGATAATTTTACTACTTGCTTGGCCTTAAATATTGAAAGTTTGTCGGGTACTACTAGTGACACAAGTACTTATTTTCATACTGTAAATGTAAGCGCAAGCTTTAATGAAGATAGCCAATATATCGTCCGTGTTACAGCTGATTTAACTAATTTTGATGATACGGCCATTGAAACGCAAACCGCTACTTCTTTTACTACCTCTAGCCAAGATATAAAAATAACTGAAGTTTCTTCTGTGCAATTTAGTAACGACTTACCTTGGATTGAAATTTATAACGGCACAGGGGCAGCTGTAAACTTACAGAGTTATTCGCTTAAAACCCGCAGTATTAATATGATTAATAGCTCGACTAGTGCGCAGACAACTTTTTCACTGCCCAATAAAGAGCTTGAAAATGGTGAGTACCTTATTTTACAAAGCAAGTTTGGAGATGATTTTTTAGTCAATGCATCAGTTAACAACCCTAAAATAGCGCTTGTGGGTAATGCTAGTGATGAAATTAGACCTTATTGGTACATAAACGGTTTCGTAGAATTACTTAATAGTGCAGGTACACAAACAATCGACTTTGTAAAATTTGGTAACTCAGTACAAGAACCAGTAACGCCATCACAATGGCAAGGTGGTAACGCAGAGCAAATCATCTCCGAGCAAGGAGGCAGCTTAAAGCGCGAGCTTAATGCGACAGACACTAATCAAAGTACTGATTGGAGTTATTCTGTGTTTAACACACCCGCTGGGCCAAACAATATAAATTGCACAATAGATGATGATGAGGATGGTATTCCTGATTGCGCTGAGCAACAGGGTACAACATTCGCGGGTTTACCACTTTATGAGTGGGGGGCGCGTACCTCACAAAAAGATATATTTATTGAAGTTGATTATATGGACAGCACTGATGTAGGTATTACTCCACATCGAACTGCACTTGAAAAAGTAGCCACTGTTTTTGCAGGAAAAGGCTATACAGTCCACTTTGACGTAGGTGATTTGTTTGATCGAAATACAAATACAGCACCGCAAAACTTTGATTTAGGTGGCGGAAATCTTGTCCCTTTTAACAGCTATACCCCGTTTGAATACGATTTAAGTAGCCCTAATTTATTTGCTTATAAAATGGAATTTAGCGATATAACTCGCAGGCCCATTTTCCATTATTTATTAATGGCAAGTAGTGGTAACGAAGACGGTAGTATTAGTGGGTCGGGTATTGCTGAGATAAGCGGTAATGATTTAATGGTAACTATGGGGGGCTGGGGTTTAACGCTTGATACGCAGGTAGCAACCAATGTAACTTATAATTATCAAGCATCAACAATATTTCATGAGTTAGGTCATAACTTAGGTTTATACCATGGCGGTGATGAAGAAGTTAATTTTAAGCCTAATCATTTAAGCTCTATGAACTATTTATATCAATTAGCGGGTTTATCAACAATAGGTAATAACGAAGGCGATCGCTACTATGAGCGTTTTTACCCAGGCAATGCTAGTTGCGATATTGCACCAAATACTAATAGTCATTTAGGCTCTACGGATGATTTTATTATTGATTATTCAAATGGTAGTTCAGCAGATTTAAATGAAAGCACCATACTTGAAGTACAGGGGTTAAATAGAAATAGCTCACTACCAGTTGATTTTAATTGTAATGCAATTAACACCGAAAGCTTAACCAGCTTTGATACTAACCAAGATAATACAATATCAATACTGAGTGATGTAGATGAGTGGAGCGTGCTTAATTTACAGTTTTATATGCAAAGTGCAGGTAATCGATTTGGCGTGCCAAATACAAATAACAGTAAGGTGCATAATTTACAAAGCTCGCCTGCTAATATTGAAACGCTGCCCAGTTATATAAAAGAAGCACAGCCAAGTAGTGCAATTATTGCTGAATTAAAAGCAATTAAAGAGCAATAGTATGAAGCCAATGCTAAGCACTAAGTTTATTATCTTGAGTAGTTTTTTTAGCTTACTAATAGCGTGTAGTGATACTAACAATGCACGTGAGTGGTTACTAAAAAATGATAATTTGTATTATAAAAATACAGCTGTTGACTGGCGAATTGAATCAGTAAAGGACTGTAATACATGCGTTATAAGCCAAGATGTTGTTTATCAGCCTGAAGGTATTAGTCGTTATAATACGTTAATGCAGAGTAAGAATTGGGTCGCGGTACATGAACTAAGTAAAATCAATGTCATTCGTTTAAAGATGCCAGACCAAACACCTTATTTATACGTAGAGCGTGTAAAAGGTCAAATACTAAAGCTGTTTGATCAGCATCAAAACTACAGTATAAAAATTGGTGAAGTTACAGCCGTTAATATTAATAATCAGCGCTTTAGTATTTTGATTAAAAAATTTGAAGAAGTAGATAAACAAAGCGATGCATTACCAAGGCGTGCATCGCTTGAGTTTATTGCTTTAAAAATAGATTAAAAAGCACCTTAGGTGCTTTTTAATCTAGGGTGCGGTGTCCTTCGAATATTGAAAAGTCAGCAACCTTTTAATTAACTGCGATATTTTGGACGATAGTTATCTACCCATAAACGTGTTGCGCCGCACACTGCGACTGGCATAACTATTAAGTTTATAAAAGGGATAGCAGTTAACAACATAACAGCAAAACCAAATCCGTATGACAAACCTTGCTTAGATTTTAAATCGTCTTTCATTTGCTTAAAGTCAATTTTATGATTATCAAACGCATAGTCTTCGTATTGAACTGCGTACATCCAACAAGTAAACAACACCCATAGTATTTGACCAATGACCGGTAAAACCCATAACAATATAAAAAAGCCAATTGCGCGAGGAAGGTAGTAGCATAGTTTTGTCCACTCACGGGCAAGCATGCGAGGTATATCTTTAACTAGTTCGGTAAAGCCGTCATCGTTAATTTTTTGACCTGTTAGGTAAAGCTCAACTTTTTCACTCAAGAGCGCATTGAAAGGGGCTGCAATAAAATTAGTGATAACTGTAAAGAGCATACTATAGCTAAACAAAACAACTAATACAGCAATAGGCCACATTAGCCACTCTAACCAGCTTAACCACTCGGGGAGCATGTTGTTTATGTAGCTAAAACTATCACTTAACCAGCCAACTAAAAAAAACAGCGAGCTACCAAACAGCAAAATATTAATTAATAGCGGAATAAGGACAAAACGCTTTAGCCCTTTTTGGCTAATTAATTTAAACCCCGAAAAAAAGTATTCCATACCTTGTGTGATCTGCACTGTAACCTCAAAAAATATTTACCATTACTTATAGTATAAATAGCTTAAAAATTTTGAACAGTACTTTTAAGTAACAAAGTGTTAGCTTTAATATTGTGGTTTTGTTTATATAGTAACAATAGGTGTTCAGTAATATGCAACTATGATTATTTAAGACAGGCCCGATTATTTTTTGCCAATAAAATAAAAAACTTACTAATCATGACTATACTGAACTTTACTGCGTAAGAAAAAAGCGCTTGATTAAAGCTTTTGTTGTTTCAATGTGTATAAATAATACGGGTAAAGGAAAATGGGTACGGATAGGTTAAAAAAGTTATTATCTCACCAGCAAGGCATTTTATCTAAAATAGCATTAGGGGTACCTTTAAGTGAGGTGCTTACTGAAATTTGTTCATCAATCGAGCAGATTATTGATGATGAATCCGCTAGGTGTTCAATCTTATCAGTTAAAGGCCAGCAGCTTTTTCATTGCGCAGCTCCTAATATTCATCCAGAGTACTGTAGTTTGCTTAATGGAGTCTATATAGGGCCAAAAGTGGGCTCATGTGGTACTACTGCATTTTCGAAATCGCGCACTATTGTTGAAAATATCGAAACTTCACCGCTGTGGGAGGACTTTAAAGACTTAGCACTAAAGTTTGGTCTTAAGTCATGTTGGTCAACGCCTATTTTTTCAACTCAAGCCGATTTATTAGGCACCTTTGCTATCTATCACAGCACTCCTAAATCACCATCAAAGCAAGATTTAGAGTTAATCGATTTTTTTGTGCACTTTTCTAGTATCGCTCTTGAAAAAAGTAACGAATTTAACAAAGCAAAACAGCTTCTCGCGAATTTACAGCAAAGTAATGAAAAGTTTAAAGCCTTCACTAAGGTAATGCCCGATCTCATCCTTATTTTAAGTGAAGAGGGAATTTATACCGATGTGTATGGTACCTCTAATGAGTTACTGCTTGATTCAAGCAAGGACCTTATTGGTCAAAGTGTTAAGGACCTGCTCTCCCAAGACGATGCACAAATGATAATGGACGTTATTAAAAAAACACTCTCGACTAACGAGACGCAAATTTTTGAATATGAATTAGCTGTACCAAAGGGCAATATAGTTTTTGAAGGCAGGGCTGCTGCATTAGATCATTACCACCCCAATAGTCCTACAAAAAGGCACGTAGTATGGATGGCCAGAGATATTTCAATAAAGAAAAAGGCCGAACAAGAAGTACATAAGCTTGCCTTTTACGACCCATTAACGAATCTTCCAAATAGAAGAATGCTTAGCGACAGATTAAGCATGTGTGTGGAGAGTGTTAAGCGAGATAAAAATATAGGGGCGTTATTATTTTTAGACCTAGATAATTTTAAGCGTATTAATGACTCACTTGGGCACAGTGCGGGTGATGAAGTACTTGTGGAATTATCAAAAAGGTTAAGCGCAATAATAAAAGGATCTGATACGTTGGCCAGAGCGGGTGGCGATGAGTTTATTATTTTACTAAAACACGTTGGAGAAAATACACAGCAGGCGAGCATCAAGTGCAAAATAGTAGCCAAAGAGATTCAAAGAGCTTTTCATGATAAATTTGAAGTGGGCAACCTTGCATTTCAAGTAAGCTGCAGCATAGGTATTTGTCTAATTGATAGCGTAAATGCGCAGGCAGGCAATATATTAAAATTTGCAGACACGGCTATGTATCGTTCTAAAAATAAAGGGGGGAATAGCAGTAGCTTTTACGATCCAGCCTTACAAACACTGCTTGAAAAACAAACTGAACTAGAAACCGATATAGTCAGAGCGATTGCATCTGATGAGTTTTGTGCTTATTTTCAGCCTCAGGTAAATACGTATGGTGATGTTATTGGTGCTGAAGCACTCATTAGGTGGAACCATCCTCAAAAAGGGTTAATAGCGGCAAACGAATTTATACCAATTGCAGAGCAATACGGGCTTATTCAAAAACTACAAAATATTGTTTTACATGATATATGTATTTTAATAAACGAACTTAAAGCAGATAACATAATTGACGACTCGTTTAGTGTTTCAATTAATATTAGTCAAAGCCAGTTTAATTCATCAAATTTAAAAGGAGAGCTGTTTAGCACTATCAATAAATTTGATATTCGAGCGCAGCAAATTAAGTTAGAAATAACTGAGTCAATGCTCTCAAGCGATATAGATTATACAATTAGACAAATGAAAGAACTCATTGCCGCTGGCTTTTTATTTTCGATTGATGATTTCGGAACCGGTTACTCCTGCTTAGCGTACTTAAGTGCGTTTCCTGTTAAAGAATTAAAAATAGATAAAAGCTTTATTGATAAAATTTTAGATAGCACGGTTGGCTTTAATATTGCGCAAACAATTATCAGCCTAGGAAAAAGCTTAAACTTAGAGGTAGTTGCTGAGGGCGTAGAAACAACAGAACAATATGACTTACTTAAAAAAATGAATATTGACGCCATGCAAGGCTACTTAATTGCAAGGCCGATGGATAAAGAAGGCTATGCAAAATGGCATAGCGCTAATACCAATGCGCAATAATACTTGAAGACTACTATTTATTAATTAGTAATAACCTAGCAAAATTTACACACTTGCTAGGCCACTTTTTCTCTTTTAGCTGGTGAAATGTCATAACCCATATGCTAAATAAGGAGTAAAGATTTTTTAATTAAACAATGCTAAGCTATGACCGCTTAAATATATTATTTAAAGCTTAATAAACTTATAACAATGAATGGAAGCTTTATGCAGTTAGTCGATTTGAACCCGAATGATCCCGACGTGGTAAATGTATTTGATGATATAGACCGGCTTATAAACTCTTTATATCCTGTTGCTACCGCACAGTCTCTGGAGTTAAACGAATTAACCTTACCTAATGTGTACGCTATTGGTTTAAAAACTGAAGAAGGTATTATTGCCTGCGGTGCGATTGTAGAGAAATTTGATACCCAGCCTTATGGCGAAATAAGACGTTTATATGTAAAACCAAGTCATCGTGGTAAAGGGCTATCAAGACGTATTATGCAGATTTTATTGCATCAAGCTGGCGAAAAACAAATCCCGTTAATACGCTTAGAAACAGGCCCAAAACAAATAAAATCAATCAATTTATATGAAAATTTAGGCTTTAAACGCTGTAGCAGTTTTGGCTCATATGTAGATAATCCACAAAGTGTTTTTATGGAATTAGGGCTTAGTAAATAAGTTCATTAACGCTGCGACATGTTAAAGCTTAATGTGTCGTAAATATCTGCCTTCATTATTATCTTGTAATAAAAGTCATACTCAAACTAGTAACTATAAAAGCAGCTTTTATAGTGATGCAAAAATACTTCACTGTTTTTAACACCTGTCTTCGTATAAAATCTGCCTCGATAATTAGTGACTAACTTACAAAGCGAGAATTTTTATCTTTTCTAAAAGTAGCAATAAACAAATGAGCGAAATAACAGTAGTAACCCACAATGGTAATTTTCATGCAGATGACGTTTTTAGTATTGCGGTACTTAAACATGTTTTGCCAACGTTTAAATTGGTACGCACACGCGATAAAGCGCTTATAGAAAGTGCCGACTACGTAATAGATGTAGGTGGGGAATACGACCCTGAAACTAATCGCTTTGATCATCATCAACGTGGTGGTGCAGGCGAGCGAGAAAATGGCATTCCTTTTTCATCATTTGGTTTAGTGTGGAAAAAATACGGCTTAGCACTGTGTGATGATAACCAGGCCGTTGCTGATAGAGTGGATTCAGGCTTAGTTTCAACTATTGACGCCATTGATTGTGGTCATGTTGAAGGTGTATCAAAAGGGATAAGCTTGAGCCAAACAATTTCAATGTTTAACCCTACATGGGAAGAAGAAAGTAACTTTGATACCTGCTTTGATGAAGCCGTTGAATTTGCAGCACGTATGCTCATTCGTTTTATCGCCTCAGCTCACGGTAGTGTTAATGCAAAAGAGATTGTCGCCAAAGCAATTGAAAATGCAGACGATGCCAGAGTAATAGTGCTTGAAAAGTACACACCGTGGAAAAAAACAGTGCATATTTTATCAAGTGAGGCGCTATACATGGTTTACCCATCGCATTCTGGGCAATGGATATTACAAACAGTACCCGTTGAGCCTGGCTCGTTTGAAGATAGAAAACCGCTTCCTAAAGCATGGTCTGGTTTATCTGATCAAGCGTTCGTAGATGAAACAGGTATTGATGACGCAGTGTTTTGCCATAATGGTTTATTTATAGCCGGCACTAAGTCGTTTGAAAGCACAATGAAACTTGCCACTATGGCGCTTAGCGAATAACAACACACTAAGCATAACAATTTGTATTGATTGTTATGCTTGTTATTTTTGCGCGGAGCATTATGTTTGAATTAAAAACAATCGCACTTTTCACTATTACAGCCTTAGCAGAAATAGTGGGTTGCTATTTGCCCTACCTTTGGCTTAAACAAGATAAGAGCATTTTACTTTTAATTCCTGCAGCGTTAAGTTTGGCACTATTTGCATGGTTGCTATCTTTACATCCTACTGCTGCCGGGCGTGTGTATGCAGCTTATGGCGGCGTATATATTTGCGTTGCGCTATTATGGTTATGGGTTGTAGATGGCGTAAAGCTTACTATGTGGGATATTATCGGTGGTCTAGTTGCACTGCTAGGTATGGCAATAATTATGTTCGCCCCAAAGTCTATTTAATTCAAATGCATGCCAAAGCTTACTCATAATGAAATTACCCTTGAACTACCCGAAAGCCGATTTTTTGAAGATATGTTTGGGGTAGACTATCCAGGTTATCTCCCTTATTGGCTTGCCTATATGAGCCCAAAAGAGAGGCAAGAGTACCTCCTAGCTACAAAATCTGAGTATATGGATATAGTTGATGAAATGTATAGCGAAAGTTTTAATTGGCAGGAATGGCTACCTTACCCTTATTAAAACATCGCAAATTGTAATACCAAACCAGCACTCATATTTTAATGGAATAAAAGATTGAATATTTTATACCTTGTGATTATTTTTATATTTATAGCAGCTAGCTTCCTATTTTTTGCATTTTTAATTTATAGACTACCAAAATCCCAGCAGCAAAAATGTATTGAAGGTGAAATTGTATTTGTTTTTATTGATAAAAATACATGTTTTAGACACTTTCTTGAAACTGTTATTTTAAGAAATAAAGTAGTTACTTTAGCTGATAATAATACGGCCTTTTATGTAAGTGCAAATGACTATAAAAAACTCTGGGAAGTTAGCCCACATAAATTATCTACAATAGGTAATACTTACAAGTTGAGGTTAATTACTACGACTTTACTGTTTGGTGGGTATGGTTTATCTACGGTTGAAAATATGACAGAGATAGATAAAAAGCCAATAATAGTTAAATAAAGAGCCAGTTATACAATACTCATAAGTAGTTGTGAGTGGTTATTGGTGCTGGTGGATGTAGGCTAAGCGTTTTTGACGTGCAGTTTTTATTCACTTTGCAGAATACATAGGTATTACTTGGCCACAACACGTTGGCTCAACTGTGAGTAATTGAGGTGTTGAGAACGCCTTGCTCTAATCCATCAAAAGTAAATTTTATAAACAAAGTAACTCAAGATGAATTTTATTGAATGAGCTAATTCATTTTTGCTAATAAAATTTATAATGAGTCATTTAAAAACAGCCATTTTTTATAACTTTTCTTATCTTTAATAATCATCAAAGTCCTGTTTTATATATGCTAGCGGGCAATAGTTGTTTGGTTATTTTTTTAACATCAAAAATCACTCGTTACGAGTAAAAATACTTGTTGGACTTGAATCTCTATTTTTCTTTTAATGCGCGGCACTAGCCGAGTCGGCATTAATTAAATAAAAGAGAAAGATAAATGAAAGAGACAACATCACTAGAACAAGCTCGTACGAGCTACAATGTTCGTCATTGGAGCCAAGGTTTTTTTGGTATTAATGATCAAGGTGATGTGTATGTTGCGCCCAAGGCTCATGCCCCAGAGCAAACCATTGCACTAACAGATATCGCAAAGCAACTACAAGATAAAGGTTTAAGCTTACCTGCCTTAGTTCGTTTTCCGCAAATTTTACACCATCGTGTACACAGCTTATGCGGCGCATTTAATACTGCGATTGAAAACTATGGTTACCCTAAAGACTACCTATTAGTTTACCCAATAAAAGTAAACCAACAACGTGAAGTGGTTGAAGAAATAGTAGCAAGCCAAGCACAAGTAGAAAAAAAGCAACTTGGTTTAGAAGCCGGCAGCAAGCCTGAATTACTAACGGTACTAGCACTGGCTGAAAAAACCAGCGCCGTTATTGTATGTAACGGCTACAAAGATAAAGAGTACGTACGTTTAGCACTTATTGGCGAAAAGCTAGGTCATAAAGTGTATATCGTACTTGAAAAGCTTTCTGAGCTAGACATGGTGCTTAGCCAAGCAAAAGAGCTTAACGTAAAACCACGCATTGGTATTCGTGTACGTTTAGCGTCGCAAGGTAAAGGTAAGTGGCAAGCGAGTGGCGGCGAAAAATCAAAATTTGGTTTATCTGCATCGCAAGTTTTACATGTAGTTAATCGTTTAAAAGGCGCAAACCAGCTTGATTTATTGCAGCTTGTGCATTTTCACTTAGGGTCACAAATGGCGAACATTCGTGATGTACGTTTAGGTGTAAGCGAAGCTGCGCGTTTTTATTGTGAGCTACGTAAATTAGGCGCAGAAATTGATTGTCTTGATGTAGGCGGTGGTTTAGCTGTTGATTACGACGGCACGCGTAGCCAGTCGCATAACTCTATGAATTACAGTTTAGCTGAATATGCGAATAACATTGTGTACACCATTGGTGATACATGTAAGCAATATGAGCAACCAATGCCGACTATTATTTCTGAGTCGGGTCGTGCGCTTACGGCGCATCATGCTGTGCTTATTTCTAATGTTATTGGTACTGAAAGTTACACGCCAGAAGAGTTAGTAGCGCCAGCGGCAGATGCACCCCTGTTATTAAAAAACATGTGGGCATCGTTTGTACAGTTAACTGATTTAACGGATGACCGTGCATTAATTGAGATTTATCACGACAGCCAAGGTGACTTAGCTGAAGCGCATAACCAATTTGCACTCGGGTTACTTGATTTATCGCAACGTGCATGGGCTGAACAAATTAATATCCGTATTTGTTATGAACTTAACAAACACATGGATAATAAAAACCGTTTTCATCGTCCTATTATTGACGAGTTAAACGTACGTTTAGCCGATAAGTTTTTTGTAAACTTCTCGTTATTTCAATCGCTTCCAGATGCATGGGGCATTGATCAAGTGTTTCCGGTATTGCCATTAAGTGGCTTAACTGAAGCGCCAAAAAAACGTGCCGTATTACTTGATATAACCTGTGATTCAGACGGCGCACTTGAGCATTACGTAGATGGACAAGGTATTGAAAGCACACTACCAGTGCCAGAGTTTAGTGCTGATAAACCTTATTTAATGGGCTTTTTCTTAGTGGGTGCTTATCAAGAAATTTTAGGTGATATGCATAACTTGTTTGGTGATACGCACAGCGCAATTGTTAATATGGATGAGCAAGGCGTTGCAAGTATTACCGAGATAAACCAAGGTGACACTGTTGCCGATATGATGCGCTATGTACATTTAGATGTTGAAAGTTTTCAGCAATCATACGAGCAGTTAGTAAGCACTAAAATTGAAAAACACGAACAGCAAAGCGTTTTAGACGAGTTGCAAAGCGGCCTTGATGGCTACACTTATTTAGAAGAGTTATAAGCAATGTCAACTTTGTTTGGTCACGCAGATCACTCATTGTACTCAAATGGGATGACGTTTTTACGTCGTCCTATGGTGCAAAACATTAATGCAATTGATGCAGACGTAGTGGTTTTAGGCTTACCATTTGATTTAGCGACCTCGGGCCGCCCTGGTGCGCGCTTAGGCCCTGATGCAATTCGTCGTGCATCGGTTCATTTAGCATGGGAAGACACTAAATATCCGTGGACTTTCCCGTTGTTTGAGCGCTTAAAAGTGGCAGATGCAGGGGACTTTACTTACCCTGTCGGGGATCCTGAGTATTTTACTGCGCAACTAGAAATGGCTGCTGATCAAATACTTCGCCAAGGTAAAACACTATTAGGTTTAGGGGGCGATCACTTTGTAACGCTTCCGCTATTACGTGCTCATGCAAAAATACATGGCAAAATGGCGTTAGTGCATTTTGATGCGCACACCGATACCTATAGCAATGGCTCGCGCTTTGATCACGGCACTATGTTTTATCATGCACCTATGGAAGGGCTGATTGATGTTGAGCACAGTATACAAATAGGTATCCGTACAGACTTTGATCAAAGTAAACATGAGTTTGCTGTGATTGATGCAATGCAAGCCAACGATTTACATGCTAATGATATTGCAGCGCAAATACTTGAGCGAGTAGGAGACCTACCTGTTTACTTAACGTTTGATATAGATTGTTTAGATCCTGCGTTTGCGCCTGGTACAGGCACTCCTGTGTGTGGTGGTTTAACGTCAGATAAAGTACTTAAAGTACTGCGTGCGCTTAAAGGCATAAACATGGTAGGTATGGATGTGGTAGAAGTATCACCTTCGTACGACCAAAGTGAGCTTACCGCTATTGCCGCAGCAACCATTGCGAGCGAATTACTGCATTTGTGGACGCATAAAAATAAGTACTAATTATATAACTTAAGTACTACAAAAAAGGGTATGCGCTTGCATACCCTTTTTTTATTTAGAGGTATCGATTATTCAACTGCTTAATTTCTTTTAACCAAATAACGCTTAGCCCAATAAGAGGCAGGTTAGTAGTTACAGGGTTAAATGCTTCAATAAGCAATTGTGGCTGCATTACAACTACAGCAAGTAAAAGCCCCATAAGCGCCAATATATTTAAAGCTACCAAATGCTTATGTTTATAAAATACAAATAAACACAAGCCAAATATAATTTCGCCAACACCCGCCGAACGTGTAATTAAGTCAGACACTTCGGCTGAAAAACCAGCACTGCCAGTCATTAATTTTTCAAGTGGAGCTACGTGATAAAGCTTTGGAAAAAAGCCGTGGTATATCCAACTTAAACTCACTATGTAGCGAGCAAGTTGAATATAACCGCGATTATTTCCTAGCATTGTCAATACGCTCTTGTGCACTTGGGTGGCTAGATAAGTACTCTAATAAGTCATTTACTTTTTCTAGGTGTTCGTTTTCGCTGGTATGGCTTTCTTGTAGGGCCTCTATTGCATCAGCAAAGTCATTACTCGAATACCCAAGCGATTCTAATTGAGTGAGTGCAAAGCTATCTGCCTCGCGTTCCATATCTCGTGAAAACCCTTGCTGAGCAAACGATGCACCCGTACCTAACGCAACCTCAGCAACTCCCTCTAAATCACCAAATACAACCGCTAGCACAATCGTACTTGCGGCAGATTGTGCTGTAATACGTACGCTATGCTGGTGCACTACATGGCCCATTTCGTGTAGTAATACCGCTTTTAGTGCATTGGGTCTATCGGCAAGTAAATTTGCTAAATCATCTGTGACCACGATACGGCCATGGGGTAGTGCAAACGCGTTAGCACCAAAGCTGTCGGATTTATAAAACGATAATCTATAAACCGATTTATCAAGCGATAACGCATTAAGCATACTTGTAAAATGCGCTTGTACTTTAGCTTGCTGCTCTGCGGGCAGCTCACTTGGGTCAAGCGCAATCTTTTTAATTAGTGTAAAACTTTGCTCCCCCATTTGTTCTACAACATTACGTGGCAGGGTATCAACACTGTAAACAGCAATGGCGGGTACTGCTTTATAAAGTACTAACCACATAAAAAGCGGTGTAAATATGACTGCAGCTAAAATTGCCCATTTACTTTTTTCAAGGCGCTCCATTATGTGATGGTTATTTTCTTTAAATGGCCATCTGTAACTTACATCTTGAGGAATAAAACGACTGCCATCTTCAAAGTTTAGTTCGTCGGCAAGTCCTGCCATCCCCGAGCTTAATTTAAGACTTGAGATTGCGTGGCGAGCTATAACGTGTTCATCGTTGATAACCTCAATGTGTGTGTCGCTAATAGTTGCAACACACACTTGATAGTTACTCGATGCGATGGGGAAAAAATGTCCCTTTACATGCATAGTGAGCTCTTAAGTTAAAGAAAGGTCAATATCAAATACGTTTGCAGCTTCTTCAGCAAATGATGATTGCTGTTCTTGCGCGGTATCAATTAGGTTTAATGCACCAGGATAAATAGTGACGTTAGTTACATCAGCAAGCATTTTTGATGTACGTACTTTTGTCCATGGGTATGCAAGGCCTAAAGAAAATACAATAGCCAACATATTAGTTAATAGTAAAACAGCGAAAGGAACTGGTTTTAACTCTGATTTAAATGTAGCAACGCCTTCAAAATGGCTGTTATCAAAAATATGATTTCTAATAGCGGCATGCCATACAGCAGAAACAATGGCAATCATCAGCACATAGGCAATCATCATAAGTATGGGTAGCATAACCATTGCAGGGGAGTTTTCTAAACCTTGTTGATTTTCAACATCTAATAAATTGAGACCAAATACCCCTAAAATCCCCATAAATACCACCATGGTGATAGAGCTCACCACAAAACAAATAAGCGCTGTTAGGTAATAGGTTTCGCCTTTTAGGTTTACAGTAAGTGGTTTGTCGCCGTAACTAATGTTGCTATGGATATAGCTATCAATACGTTTTATAACGTAAGGCATTAATAAGTAAAGCGTAAATATGCTTGCAATAGGTAAAAGTATAAAGTTAACAAAGGCTTCGCCATAACTGCCTTTAAAAGCAAAGCGAACATTACGATGGCGGGTCATACGCAGATTAAAACGTAAACCTTGGTTAATAATCCATGGCATTAAAAAGATAAAACCAAGAGCAATAAACAGCCCCAAAATAGGCAAAAAGCTAATAGAGAATGTGTAAATAAAAAATACAACAACCGCTAAAATCCGACCTTTTAAAATTTGTATTGGTGTTGCTAAGTAGTCAAAGCTATGACCATCTATACGGGTGTGGCCGTAAAAATAGCGATGCGTACGTACTTTAGCCCACGCCGAATATATGCCAAGCGTAATAACGCTAAGTAATATATTTACAATCCAAATTCCAAAAAACTCACCACCTTTACCACTAAATTGCACTTTTCCGCTAAAAATTGGTTCAGCAGGTTCATTTATTGGTGGGGTTGTTTCAGATGGGGTAGGGTGTATTGATTCCATTAAATTATATCCATGTTGTTTTTTTGTTAATTTACCCATTTTTAGTGCAAAACTCAATGTTTATAATTATCCAACCCTTCTGCAAGCAGCTATAAATAGGCGTTTTAAGTATTAAGTTGAATACTCTAATACTTTTTTGTCAATAAACCTCGCTGGTTTATGTATTTGGCTGGTAACTGGGGTCTTTAGCTTTTTAATAAGTGACTTAGCTACTATACATAGTTAGTGCTGCTTAAATGTAATGGCATTAATTATGTATTAAGCACACCTACGTACAATTAAGCTAATTGATTTATATGCCAAAATAATAGATTGTAAGAGTAGTGCGGATGTAAATTTATTTAGGTTTTACAGCTTTTATCACCGCTTTAAATAACATTAGGATATTTATTATGTTTCAAGCAGTCGTGTTAGGGGGATTAGAGTTTAGCCCGCTGATTGTTTACTTCCCAATTGCATTTATTTTAACGGCGTTGACTCGTTTTGCTTTGCATCGACTAGATTGGCATGACCGTATTTGGAAAGTGGCTTGGTTTGAGGTGTCACTATTTGTTTGTTACTTGGCACTCGCCGTCTATTTATACCAATCTGTTTAATTAATTGAGCTATTTTGAGGCAAGAAAACCGTGTCGATAACAAGGCAAAAATTTCGTTATTTAGTTGTTCTATATCAGAAATTTTTAACACAGTTAGCGTCAGGTTTAAGCCCTCAAATTACTCAAGTATTATTGCGGGTTGGTATTACTAAGTGGAAGATAAATTGAATGATTAAATATCTGCGTATTACTTTTACTATCTTGGTTGTTATAGCCGCCGTTTTTGCTGGGCGTTGGGTATGGACTGACTACATGCATACTCCTTGGACGCGTGACGGGCGTATTCGAGCCGATATTGTCACGGTTGCTCCAGACGTGTCGGGTTGGGTAACTGCTTTAAATATTAAAGATGGTCAAAACGTACAAAAAGGCGAAGTACTTTTTACTGTTGATAAAAAGCGTTATCAAGCAGCGCTTGATAAAAGTAAAGCAAACACAGAAAACGCATTGTATACATGGGAACTTGCTAAACATAAATACGAAAGACGTGTTGAGCTAAACACTCAACAGGCAATAAGTGAAGAAACGCTAGAGTCAACACGTATCAATACTAAAATTGCTGAGGCAAATTATAACCTAGCCAAGACAGAGCAAACAATTGCGCAGTTAAATGTTGATAGAACTAAAATTGTTGCGCCTGCATCAGGGCAAATAATTAATTTAAATTTACGCCAAGGCAACTATGTAGCTCAAGGCACACCTGTTTTTGCTATTGTTCAGTCAGATTCATTTTATGTAACGGGTTACTTTGAAGAGAGTAAAATACCGCTTATTTATCCTGATCAAAAAGCTAAAATAGCCCTTTTAAGTGGTGGTAAGCAATTAACAGGGCATGTAGTGAGTGTAGGTAAAGCCATTGCAAATACGAATACACAAAGTAACGGTCAGCTTTTACCGCAAGTGCAACAAACATTTAATTGGGTACGTTTATCACAGCGTATACCTGTTGATATTAAGTTAGATTCATTGCCCGAAAATACACAGCTTAGCGCAGGAATGACCGCCACTATACATCTCGCTACGCGCTAAGGGGAATACAGTGGGCGTAGTATTCCAAAATTTGTTTTTTCCTAAAAAACAGGCAATTATTTTTGCGACTAAGGGTGTTATAGCCATGGTGATGGCGCTGACTATTGCTATGTCGCTTAATCTTGAAAGGCCTTATTGGGCGTTAGTCTCGGCTATATTTTTGCAATTACGCCCGCAAAGCGGATTAGTTATTGAAAAAGCAATTTGCCAAATAATAGGCACCATAGTGGGTGGTTTATTTGGCATATTGCTTTTAACTCAGCTAATTCTTTACCCTTATTTAGCGCTCGGTGCACTGGCATTATGGTTGGGGGTAAACTCTGCGTTATCGGCAATGGTACGCCAAGCAAACTTTGTTTATGCGTTTGCTATGGCAGGTGTAACAGCCGCTATTATTGTACTTTTAGTCATGGTTACTCCGGCAATGGTGAGCAGCCAGAGTATATTTGATATTGCACAAGCGCGAGTAAGCGAAATAATAATAGGCTCTGTATGTGCTGGGCTTGTGAGTCATCTATTTTGGCCTGTAAAGGTTAAACATTTACTGCAAACACAAGCGCGGTCGGTTATAAATCAAACGTTACATTATTTAGTTATTGAGCTTGATTCTAAGGGCTCGCACGAAAACCGTCACCAGCAAATAGATGGCATTATGGCAACATTGGGATCAATAAACGAAGATTCCAGCGCAGTAAGGTACGAAGGACCAAAAGGTCCAGGGCGCTCGCGTGCTGCAAATCAGTTGTCGCAAAAAGTACTTTCTTTATTGGCCTTAATTCAAATAATTGGCCGCCTACAGCGAAACCACGAAGACCTTATTACACCTACTTTAGATAAATTAATAAGTAAACTTAAGCACGTATTTGCGCAAATTAAAGAGTCTGACGATTTTGATTACTGCGCTGAACAAGTTAAAACGCTGCGTAAAGAGCTAACCGACTATAGAGCAAATACGGTGTGTGATTCGCCATTTGAATCTCACATGCTCAATGTGAGCTTAGAAGTAGCAGCCGACTTAACAATTTTACTACGCGCATACAGAGCGTTAGAAGAGCGTGATAAAACATTATTAAATGCACCCAGTATGCTTACATATCGCGACCCATTAGCTGGCATAATTGTTGGATTTAGAACTGCTTTGGTGTTTTCTATCGGCGCATTTATTTGGATTAATACAGGCTCTTCTGCTGCATTATTAATTATGATTTTACCGGTCATATTTTCGATAATGTTGGCGAGAATACCGTTAGCTATTTTACAGGTGGTAATAAAGCGTTTATTGGTAGGCGTGGTGGTTGCTGCTATTGTAACTATTTTTTACGCACTCAATTTATTATCACAAAGTGGTGGGCAATTAGAAATATTACTACTTGTATTAGCAGGGCCTTATTTTCTGGGTTTACTGCTGCTAGCTGATCAACAAACATTGCCATATGGCTTGGGGTTTTGTATCCCATTTACGATTTTGGTAAGACCCAGTACCGATATGAGCCTTGCGTTTTCAATCGATTACACACTTAGCTCTGCCATGGCAATTTTTGCGGGGGTAAGTATTTTATTTTGGATTTTTCAGTTATTCACAGGCCCGAGTGTACAATTACTTGTTCATCGTGTTTTTAAGGCCACTTATAAAGATTTACTCGAAATAAATAACCATCCAACCCCAAGTATTTGGTATAACCGCCGTATGGCCGATAGGTTAATTCGCTTAACTAATTACGATCAAGGTTCACACTCACGCGTAATTACTGATCTTGCACTAACCGCTCTAAACTTAGGGCATGCGTCGGTACGTTTAAACTCAATTTGTGAAAATTTGGCTGGTAATACAAAGCTAAAGTATTTAAATGAGTGGCAGCGTACGTTAGCCGATGCATTTATGTTGGCAACCAAGGGCAAGTTTAATAATAAGTTTAAGCAAGCGTCAGATAATCTTTATGAGGAATTGGCTCAGACGGTTGACGATTCAAATCAATTAGAAGCAATAAAAGGCATGTTTATTCGCATTAATCTGACCTTTGAAAGAAGTGCGAGTAAGATAAATTAGCCCCATTCGCTGCTTTTCGAGTTCAGATGTTATAACGAAATCTGTTATACTTGCTGGATAATTTTATGGGGCTGTTATGATTTCAAAAAACCAACTCAAACTTATTCGCCAACTTGGCCAAAAAAAGTACCGAAAGCAATATAATCAATACCTTGTACAGGGTGAGAAAAACGTACTTGAGTTATTAAACAGCCCATTAAATGTGGTTAATATTTTTGCTACAAACGAATTTATAAATGCGTACCAAGGTAAGTATCCGCAAGCTAACTTTATAGAAGCTGATGAAGAGACCCTCACCAAAGCCAGCACGCTAGTTAGCAATAATGCAGCCATTGCTATTGTTGATATGCCAAAAGCAGCTTTACCACAAGCAAGTGGCTTAATACTCGCACTTGATGGCGTATCAGACCCTGGTAATTTAGGCACAATAATAAGAGTGGCAGACTGGTACGGTATTAAACATATAGTAACTAGCACCGACAGCGCAGACGCTTACAACCCAAAAACAATCAGCGCCACGATGGGCTCATTTGTAAGGGTATCGGTAAGCCAAGTAGATTTACCTGATTACCTACAGTCTTTAAATTTACCTGTTTACGGTGCTTTTTTAGATGGGCAAAGCGTGCATAAAACCCAATTTACGGGCTCAGGCGTTTTACTAATGGGCAGTGAGTCGCATGGAATACGCGAGACATGTGCAAAGTTAGTAACTAATAAAATCACCATCCCCGCTTTTGGTGGAGCAGAATCGCTTAATGTTGCAATGGCGACCGGTATTATTTTAGATAATTTTAAACGACAAGCTTAACAATTTAACTGTTAATGAGTTAAATTGTTTGTAATCAATAACAATAATAATCGGTAATAACAATAAGATGCGCTTAAGCACTATTAAATTAGCGGGCTTTAAATCGTTTGTAGAGCCCACTAAAATTCCATTTCCTGATCAAATGACGTGTGTTGTTGGCCCCAATGGCTGTGGCAAATCTAACGTTATTGATGCAGTACGATGGGTGCTAGGTGAAAGCTCTGCTAAAAACCTGCGTGGCGACGCCATGACCGACGTTATTTTTAATGGCTCAACTAATCGAAAAGCCATATCACAAGCCTCTGTAGAGCTTGTTTTTGATAACGATAAAGGAAGTCCTTCAAACACATTTGCCGATCGAAACCAAATTGCTATTAAGCGTTTAGTAACGCGCGACGGACAGTCACTGTATTTTTTAAATGGCAGTAAATGCCGTAAGCGCGATATTACCGATATATTTTTAGGCACCGGTCTTGGTCCACGTAGTTACGCAATTATTGAGCAAGGGATGATCTCGCGCTTAATAGAAAGTAAACCACAAGAGCTGCGCGTATTTTTAGAAGAAGCCGCTGGCGTTTCTAAATACAAAGAGCGCCGCCGCGAAACACAAACTCGTATAAAGAGCACTCGCGAAAATCTTGAACGTTTGTTAGATGTGCGTAAAGAACTACAAAGCCAGCTAGATAAATTGGCTGTGCAGTCGGTTGATGCAAAAAAATACCGCGAATTAAAAGCACAAGAACGTACGCTAAAAGGCCAAATTGCCGTTTTAAAATGGCAAAAGTTACATCAGCAGCAACTTGAAAAAAGTGCCCAAATTAAAAAGCTTAATGATCAAATTTTGTTTTTTAAAACCGCTAACTCAGGGCATGACGATGTACTTGCAAGCTTAGAAGGGCAAGTACAAGCTCAGCAAGATAAACTAAGCGATGCACAGCATCAGCAACATGTAATACACACAGAGCTTACCCGGGCTGAGCAACAACAAATCAATGTAAAGCAGCAAACCCAAACGCTTAAACAGAGTTTAATTAAATTACAGCAACGCCAAATTCAAAGTGCTGAGGTAAAATCGCAGCAGCAAATTGTGTGCGAACAACTCAACGAAGCCCTGCAAGAGGCAAGTGAAAATGCCTTAATATGTGAAGAGCAAGTTAGTGGGTTAACGCATGAACTTGAGGAATTATTAGCACTTAAGCAGCGCCACCATACTCATTGGCAAGCTTTGTGTGAGCAACAGCAACAGCTTAATAATAACGTGCAACTACATAGTAGTCACATTAAACAAACTCAGCAGCAAATAAGCCACGTTAACGAGCAAATTGATCAGTTAACTGTTCAGCTTAGCGAGCTACAAAGTAGTGATGTAGAGCAACAGTTAATACAGCAAACACAGCAAACACAAACATTAACTCAAGAACTTGCCGCTAAACAAACAGCACATACGAAGTGCACTGCTAAGCTTGAAATGCAAAATGAGCTTGTTAATAACTCACAAACACAATATTCGACGCTCACTCAAACAATAAACGAGTTAAAAGCCAGTATAACGGGGCTTAAAAGTACATTAGGGCTTGATGAAAAAAGTGAACGTACTAATGGTTTGTTTAATCAGCTAAGTGTTAAAGAAGGCTTTGAGCTTCTAATAGAGCAAGCACTTAAATCTTTAGAGCACTTAAATGTAAGTGAGCAGCAAGCTGATAACAGTGTGTGGCCAAATAGTGATAAAAGCATGCCAACAAATAGCTTAGCTACATATATAACAAGCGGTGTTTATCCAGAGCATTTAGCACGTATTGCTTATAGTGAAAGCGGTGATTTAGAAATACTAAAAGATAGTTTTTATACAGCTGTTATGGATAAAAACGGTGCTTTATATGGTCGTAACTGGCATGTAAGTGCCGAATGTAATGCAGAAAACTCATTACTGTTAAAGCATAAGCAATTGCAGGATAAAGCTCAGCAATTAAATAATACCGAGGACGAATTACAACAAGTAACACACACTCGTGACGAACATACAGCTGAGCAAATAAAATTAATTAACGAACAAAGCGAGCTAAAAGAAGCCATACATGAGCTTGCGCAAAATATAGCAGTAGCCAGTACGCGCAGCGATATGCTCAAACAGCAAGTAGCGCACTTTAAGTTACAACTAGAAAAGCTACAACAACAAAAACAGCAATTAACAAATCAGCTTTTACAATTAAATACCGTGCTTGATGAGCAAGTAGCGCAATTTGAAGTGATGAATGAGCATCAACTTAACTTAGCGGATGAAGTAGACGCTGCAAATAGCTTGCGCTCACAAAGTGATAAAAGTTATAGCGAAGCATTAAGCATGCTTGAGCAATATAAAACACAAGCACATAAGGCAACGCTCTCAGAGCAAAAGGCACGCAGTGAATGGCAGTTAAGCCAAACCAAATTGAGCCATGCAGAGCAAGAGCACGTTAGTGCATCAGAAGGTGCGCAAGAACTACTTAGTGAAATAGAAGAGCTGCTGATACCAGAGCAAGAACTTAGCGATGAAATTACGCAGCTCTTAGCACAGCATCAAAAAGGTGAGCAGGCATTAGTATTGCTACAAAAAGAATTAGCTCAGGCGAAAGAGAGCTTAAACACTAAGCAAATAAGCCTTAAAAATTCACAAGGTGAGCTGGTGGGCTTGCAAGAGCAGCACCAAAAGCTAACAATTGAAGAGCAAAGCTTAGTAATAAAAGCGCAAGTTGCGCTTGAGCCATTAGAAGAGTTGAAACAAAGCTTAAAAGCAATACTTGATGAATTACCAGATTCATTAAATTTGAGTGCAGCGCAAAATCAGTTAACCGGATTTACTAATCAGTTAGATAAATTAGGTGCAGTAAACTTAGCGGCAATAGAAGAGTTTGATTTAGCCAAGGCACGTAGTGATTATCTTGATAATCAATTAGATGATTTAACAAAAGCGTTAAGTACCCTTGAAGGTGCAATTCGTAAAATTGATAGTGAGACCAAAACACGCTTTAAAGCGACGTTCGATCAAGTTAACGAAGACTTTGCTGAGCTATTTCCTAAAGTTTTTGGTGGTGGGAGCGCGTATTTAGAATTAACCAGTGACGATTTACTCGAAAGTGGTGTTAGTATAATGGCACGACCACCGGGTAAGAAAAATTCAACAATTCATTTGTTAAGTGGTGGAGAAAAAGCGCTGACCGCATTATCATTAGTGTTTTCTATATTCAGGCTCAATCCAGCTCCTTTCTGTATGCTGGACGAAGTAGATGCACCATTAGATGATGCCAACGTTGTGCGTTTTTGCCGTTTGGTTGAAGAAATGTCACAATCAGTGCAGTTTATTTATATTAGTCATAATAAAATTGCGATGGAAATGGCAGGTAGATTAACAGGTGTTACTATGGCAGAACCTGGCGTATCGCGTATGGTTGCTGTAGATATAGAGCAAGCTGTGCAACTTGCACACGCATAAATTTTTATAACAAGTGTATTAGTTTTTCATTAATATACAGGTTTTAGGCATATCAAATAATAAAAGGTGAGGGGATGGCCGAACAATTAAGATGGGTTTTAATCGTTATCAGTGTAATTGTCATTGGTGGTTTATTAATACATGGATTGTGGTCAGTTAGAAAAAAAGACCGCCCAGAAGTATCGGATAATGAACGGGTTGAGCCATTACAACAAAGCGCACCAGCTTCATCTAAACCGTTTCGTACTGAGGCTGAGCCAAAAGAGCCAATGCAAGACGAACGTGATGAGCCACAATTTGGCGAGCTTAACTTTGATGCAAATGAGCCGCAAATTGATACAAGCGTGCCAGAAACACCGATTGAAGATGACTTAGAAATAGTTGATGATCTTGAAACAAAAGATCAAAGTGCTGAAGAAGCGCCTGCTCAAATGTCTGACTTTGTTATTGTGCATATTCAAATGCCAGAAGAGCTTAGTATGCAGGGCAGTAAACTATTACCAGCAGTTAATACTTTAGGTTTTAAATATTCTGAGGAAGGCTTTTTTAATCGCCACTTAGATCCGGCTGGCCAAGGTCCTGTTTTGTTTAGATTAGTAAATATGTACAACCCAGGTACGTTTGATATTGATAATATGGAACAATTTAGTACCGCTGGGGTAAGCTTATTTATGACGTTACCGTGCGACGGCGATGGTCTAGCGGCATTTAATATGTTGCACAGCGCAGCTAAAAAGTTAGCGGATGAATTTGGTGCACAAATTTTAGATGCTGAGCGAAATGAAATGACAGTAGAGCGCATCAGGCAATATGTTGAACAGGTTCGTTCTTTTTCAGCGTAAATAACGCATACATTATATTTTTATAAGCCACTGGACGGTGATTCGTCAAAGTGGCTTTTTTTATGTTTATTGAGGTTTAAATGTCTAGCAGCATTAGTGAGCAAATTAATCATCTTCGTACTACATTAGAGCAACACAACTATAACTATTATGTGCTCGACACCCCCAGTATTCCTGATTCTGAATACGATAGGTTATTACGCGAATTAAGCGCACTAGAGATGCAGCACCCTGAATTTTTAACCGCCGACTCTCCCACACAAAAAGTAGGCGGTGCCGCACTGAGTAAATTTGAGCAAGTAGCGCACCAAGTACCCATGTTATCGCTTGATAACGCGTTTAGTGAAGAAGAATTCACTGCGTTTAATCGCCGTATAAAAGAGCGCTTAATGAGTACTGATGAGCTTACTTTTTGTTGTGAGCCAAAACTTGATGGATTAGCCGTATCAATTATTTATCGTGATGGTGTGCTTGTACAAGCGGCTACGCGAGGTGATGGTTTTACCGGTGAAAACATTACACAAAATGTTAAAACTATTCGTAATGTACCGCTTAAGTTACGTGGTGATTACCCAAAAGAGCTTGAAGTGCGCGGCGAAGTATTTATGGACAGCGCTGGCTTTGATAAATTAAATACTGAAGCGCAAAAACGCGGTGAAAAAGTATTTGTTAATCCGCGTAATGCAGCCGCGGGGAGTTTGCGTCAACTCGATTCTAAAATTACAGCTAAACGCCCACTCATGTTTTATGCCTATAGTACCGGGCTTGTAGCTGATGGCAGTATTCCTGAGGATCACTATCAGCAATTAGAAAAGTTAACTGACTGGGGGTTGCCACTGTGCCCAGAAACAAAATTAGTTGAAGGTCCTAAAGCCGCGCTTGAGTACTACAGCGACATTTTAACGCGCCGTGGCGAGCTTAAATATGAAATTGATGGCGTAGTAATAAAAATAAACCAAAAGGCCTTACAAGAGCGTTTAGGCTTTGTGGCACGCGCTCCTCGATGGGCTATTGCGTATAAGTTTCCGGCGCAAGAAGAAATAACCCAACTGCTAGATGTCGAATTTCAGGTGGGCCGTACTGGCGCTATTACCCCAGTTGCACGCCTAGAGCCTGTTTTTGTTGGTGGTGTTACCGTATCAAATGCAACACTACATAATGGTGATGAAATTGCACGCTTGGGTGTAAAAGTTGGGGATACCGTTATTATTCGCCGTGCTGGAGATGTAATCCCCCAAATAACGCAAGTTGTACTTGAGCGCCGCCCTGATGATGCCAGAGATATCGAATTTCCAGTAACTTGTCCTATTTGTGACTCTCATGTTGAAAAGGTTGAAGGAGAAGCTGTCGCTCGTTGTACGGGTGGGCTTGTATGTCCTGCACAACGCAAACAAGCAATTAAACACTTTGCGTCACGTAAAGCGCTGGATATAGACGGCCTTGGCGATAAAATTGTTGATCAGCTGGTAGACAGAGAGCTTATAAAAACACCCGCTGATTTGTTTATTTTAAAACAAGGACATTTTGAGTCACTTGAACGAATGGGACCTAAGTCAGCCAAAAATTTAGTAACAGCCCTTGAAGAGGCGAAAGGCACTACGCTTGCTAAGTTTTTATATTCATTAGGTATTCGCGAAGCAGGTGAGGCAACAGCACAAAATTTAGCTAATCACTTCCTTACCCTTGAAAATATAATAAATGCCAGCATTGATAGTTTAACGCAGGTAAGTGATGTAGGCGAAATAGTTGCAACGCATGTTCGTGGTTTTTTTGATGAAGAGCATAATTTAGAAGTTGTTAATGCGCTTATAGAGCAAGGCGTAAACTGGCCAGCGTTGAGTGCACCTTCTGAAGAAGAACAACCCCTTGCTGGGCTTACTTATGTACTTACTGGTACGCTAAATACGCTTAATCGTAATGACGCAAAAGCACGCTTACAGCAACTAGGTGCTAAAGTATCTGGTAGCGTATCAGCGAAAACTGATGCGTTAGTCGCGGGTGAAAAAGCAGGTTCAAAACTGACTAAAGCCCAAGATTTAGGTATCGACATACTCACGGAAGATGAATTAATTGAGCTGCTTCAAAAGCATAATGGTTAGGACGCAACAATGAGCCGATACGGTCCAGAATACTGGGATAAGTACGGAAGTTACCGAACTCCTATTGCATTTAACTTAAGTTTGCTTGTGCTATTACGTGGCTATTTTATTTGGGTGATTGCGGCTTTAAGTCGCAGGCCTGAACTTGATTTAATGTCGTTATTTTTTAAAAATAAAAATGATTTTTTTATTGCAATAGCAATTGGAAGTATCGCAATAATACCGACTATTTTATTTTGTTTACGCAGACCACGAGATTCACACAGTGCGAGCGATAAGTTAGCAAAAATATGGCGGTATATGCGCTGGCCCCTTATTGTATGTGCTGTTGTTGATTTAACATGGTTAAGTATTCAAGCCGCGCATAGCCATTATCGATTTTCATCATTTTTAGCAGTACAAATGATGATTGTTTTATGGGTATTGTGGTATTTGGTGAAAAGCCGTTATTTAACCGTTTTTTTTAATGATTGGCCTGAGCCGACAGAAAAAGCATCAGAAGAAAAAAAGCGACTTAAAAGGGATTAGTTGTGGACGCTGTAAATAAAAAAATAGCGATAGCTATATCGCTAATAGGCTTAGTGCTTATTATTTTAATGATTAGCACTGAGCTTTTAGAGTCTATGTGGTTTAAAGCGCTATTTGGGTTGTGGGTATTTGTTTTTTGCTCAAGCGTTTATAGGCTAACGCCCTTATTTAAATCAAGAAACAGGCTAGAGGATTTTATTCAGCGAGATGCCCAACATTTACTACTTTTTAGTTTGATGGGGTTTTTTGATAAAAAGCATGGTCCAGATTGGTTAGTTATTGAGAGTATTGAACGCATAACAACAAAGGATGATGAGCTAATAATTTACAGTAATAACGAGCGCCAAATGAGTGTTAGTTTACCTGTAAAAAAAGCAGAGCTAGATAGTTTTATTAAACGAATACTTACCGACTCAGAAAAACAAAATATTACCTTTAGCTGATCTTTAGTGTATTAAATAACGTAATAATTAGCCGTACTTTTTATAAATTTATTAAGTACGGTTAATCAACTATTCAATGAGGCTATTATGTTGAAGTGGAATGATGTTATTAACTTTGCCACCAACGGCAATCCTACCCCAAGTAAAAAAGTAGTCAAAACTGACGAGCAGTGGCGGATGCAACTATCAGAAGATGAATATTACGTAACACGTAAGAAAGGAACAGAGCGCCCAGATAGCTCGGGTAGTTGTACATTACTCGAACCTGGCAAGTATGTGTGTATTTGCTGTGATAACCTATTGTTTGATGCCGATGAAAAGTTTGATAGTGGCACTGGTTGGCCGTCATTTACGCAACCTGCGACAATTGAAGCGATTGGTTATGTAAACGATACAAGTCATGGTATGGAGCGCATAGAGGTGGTTTGTAACGTGTGCGATTCGCACTTAGGCCATATTTTTCCAGATGGACCATTACCAACAGGTTTACGTTATTGCGTTAATGCCGCAGCAATGAAAAAGCTCTAATATTTTATTTACTAGCGCTTTGAATATCTAAATTCATTTCTTTTGCTATATGCAAAATCTTATCTAAACGCTGCGTCTGATCTGCTTGTAATTTAGTTTTATCAAGAAGGGCGTAGCATCTTCTAGCAAGATCCATATTAAATGAGCTGCCAGATTGCTTGGTTGAATCAAATAGGCACTGTAATAAATTAAGTGCAATACTTTGATTACGAGGCATTACTCTAAATGCTTGCGTAAAAGCTTCCAGCGCAGTATTTAACTGCCCTTTATTAAATTGATTAACGGCATGGTTATTAAGCTCTTTTGGACCCATTTTAATATCGCGTCGCTCACTTTGTTGCTGCTGAATATAACGCAAGTAAGTTGTGTCGCTAACTGCAGGGTGTCTTTCACAGTGGCTAATTATTTGTGTGAATAAGGTTTGCGCCTTCTGATGAAACCCCAGTTCATGAAATGCTTTTGCTTTATCAAGTGCTCCATCAACCGATCGGATATGAGTATCGTCGTCATCAAGCTGCTCAATCAGCTTTTTCGCTTTTTGATGCTCGTCTTTTAAGTAATGAAGTCGTGCATTAAGTACATCAATTTGAGCTTGATTTGCATTATTAGGAAACTGTTTTTTTAAATCATTAATGTACTGATTTGTTTGTCTAGAAATTCGTTGAATTTGATCAGTTTGATCAGTCGTTAACGCAAAGTCGATACCGGCACGTGCTGCATTCAAATATACATCGGGGTGGTCGTGTATTGAGTGCTTTGCAAAGGTGGCTATATCTTTTTGAGTTAAATAGCTTTTTTCGTAGTCATGATTAATTAGCGACACATTACTTAACGATTTTTGGCGTGTGATGTTTCGCGGTGCAATGTCTGCAGCTTGACTTAAAAAGCTTTGTGCTAGTTCAAACTGATTTAGCTTTATTTCTAATCTGCCCAACAAATCAAGGGCTACTAAACGAGTTTCTTGGCGCTCTAACATTGTCTTGAGCATTCGCTGCGCCAAAATATGTTCGTTATTCGCTATAAGTGCCTCTACTAAACCTACTTTTGCCCAAGCAAATTTTTGAATATCGAGAACAGACTTAAAAAAGTCTTTTGCATCTTGAGCGCGCTTTAAGCGAAGTAGGGCATCGCCTTTTAAGCGAAGTAGGATAGGGCTGTAATTATTATTTTTTTTATCCAGAGCGGTATCAATAAATTTAATAGCTTTTGAATCGTTACCATCATCAATTAATGAATACACTGTTTGTAAGTCGTGTTTACGCTTTAAGATTCGTTCAATGCGTGTTTTAAGCTCTTGTACTGTAAAAGGCTTAACTAAAAAGTCATCTGGCTGCAGCTCAAGAACACTATGAACGAGTGAGCCACTTGTTTCTGCTGAGATAAAAATAAAGCCAGTCGAACTTTTTATGAGCTGCTTTACTCGTAGCTCTTCATAAAGCTGGTAGCCATCTTGGTGTTTGTTTAAGTTGAATGAGCAAACGATTAAATCAAATTCTTCACTTAAACACTGCTCTTTTGCAGAGTTTGCATGATCAGCAAAGCGCAACTGCCGAAAGCCAAGCCTTTCTAACGATTGTTTCATATAGCTTTGAGCAAGTGGCTGCTCCTCTACTATAAGTATTTTGGCTTTTGAATAGATCTTAGTTGGCATTGGCTTAAGCGTAATTGTATTTAACACAGACTATAATCAACAGTTTAACTCCTTACAAGGGAATTTAAATGATAGCTGTATTTATTAGGTACTTAACTTTGCCTAATACGTTTATCTAACTACGAAAGTACTGAGCCGAATAACGTAATTAAAAACCAAATAAGTAAAATGGAAACGCTATATTTGATGAGTGCTTTGATATGGAAATTTAGATTTTAATAAAAATATGAAATGTCTTTAAGGTAAAAATAGGAGTTAAACGTATTTAATATGGGAAAAAGTTATTACTAGAGAAGTTGTTTAATGGTATTTATGTGGTGGGTGATTACTTGGCTTGATACCAGTGACCCTCGCCATTATTTGTAAAGGGTGGTGATGCTCTTTTTCTTACGGCTAAGTTAATTACATACGATTTATATATTGAGTATTTATAAAGTTCTTAAATGTATTTAATATGAAAAGAAAGAGTTATTACTAGAGAAGTTATCTGATGGTATTTATATGTGGTGGGTGATACTGGACTTGAACCAGTGACCCTCGCCATTATTTGTAAAGGGTGGTGATGCTCTTTTTCTTACGGCTAAGTTAATTACACACGATTTATATATTGAGTATTTATAAAGTTCTTAAATGTATTTAATATGAAAAGAAAGAGTTATTACTAGAGAAGTTATCTGATGGTATTTATATGTGGTGGGTGATACTGGACTTGAACCAGTGACCCTCGCCATTATTTGTAAAGGGTGGTGATGCTCTTTTTCTTACGGCTAAGTTAATTACATGCGATTTATATATTGAGTTTTTATAAAGTTCGTAAATGTGTTTAATATGAGAAGGAAGAGTTATTACTAGAGAAGTTGTTTAATGGTATTTATATGTGGTGGGTGATACTGGACTTGAACCAGTGACCCTCGCCTTGTAAGGGCGATGCTCTCCCAACTGAGCTAATCACCCACATATAATAGGTATGCCTGTTATTTAATTCTTTATTATCAATTAACCGCTTGATGTAATTTGGTGGGTGATACTGGACTTGAACCAGTGACCCTCGCCTTGTAAGGGCGATGCTCTCCCAACTGAGCTAATCACCCAAATTACATTTTAATATGCACCATTCTAGGAATGGTGGGTCGTACTGGACTTGAACCAGTGACCCTCGCCTTGTAAGGGCGATGCTCTCCCAACTGAGCTAACGACCCATATTAAATTTTAAAACGCGACTATTGATATAATAATAGGTTTATATGTGGTGGGTGATACTGGACTTGAACCAGTGACCCTCGCCTTGTAAGGGCGATGCTCTCCCAACTGAGCTAATCACCCACATATAAATTAAAACGCTACTATTAAAATAAATAGTACTGGACTTTAACCAGTGAACCTCGCCGTTACTTGTAAATATCGGTGATGCTCTCTTTTTTCTAACTGAGCCAACGACCCATTTAGATTTTCTTGTAATATGCACCATTTAAAAAATGGTGGGTCGTACTGGACTTGAACCAGTGACCCTCGCCTTGTAAGGGCGATGCTCTCCCAACTGAGCTAACGACCCATATTACATGCTACTACCGATATAGATAGTACTGGACTTTAACCAGTGAACTTCGCCATCTTTTATAAAAGGCGGTGATGCTCTCTTTTCTTGTAACTGAGCTAACGACCCATATTACAATTTTAAAACACGACTATTAATATAGTAATAGGTTTTATATGTGGTGGGTGATACTGGACTTGAACCAGTGACCCTCGCCTTGTAAGGGCGATGCTCTCCCAACTGAGCTAATCACCCACATATAAATTAAAACGCTACTATTAAATAGCACTGGACTTTAACCAGTGAACTTTGCCGTTACTTGTAAGTAGCGGTAATGCTCTCTTTTTCTAACTGAGCTTAGGACCCATATAGAATTTAGATGTGAACACTTTAACTAAAAAGTGGTGGGTGATACTGGACTTGAACCAGTGACCCTCGCCTTGTAAGGGCGATGCTCTCCCAACTGAGCTAATCACCCACATCTAAACAACATTGCATTGCTGCGTTGTTGTGGGGCGCTATTATAGATAGAGTTGGAAATGTGTCAACACTTGAATGATAAAAATGTGCTGAATGAAGGTTTTATAAACAATAGGATATGGTTGAAGTCTATTTTATCATCAAATTTGATATTGCAGTTCAATTAAGCACCTAAAAGTGAGTAGGGAATTGTATTTTATTAACCTTAAATTTAGTTTTACGATACTCATTGTTTTTTTACTGGAGTCGTTTTTATGATTATGAGCAAGATGGATTAATATTAGGGCGAGTTATTTAGTGAATAGAGCGGTCCTTTAAAAATGAATTTAATCTAAACATCCCAAAACAAATGCTATTTTCAGCATTCTAAACTCTATTTTTGTACTTACTTTATTTTTATAAGCCAACCTAGCCATCTCGTAAATACGTATTCCTCGCTACTAGCCTTCGGGTTAAGACTAAATAGATCACATATAACTAGGGCGTGTTGACCTTTGTGGATTCAAATTTGTTCAATCTAGGGACGATTAAATCGCGGCGCGAGGTATGTAACCTAGTGGGCTCGGTAACTGCTCCTGCGTTACTCTAATGGCTTACATCCATGTAAGAATAAGTAAAAACCGAGCAAAGCTTCCGCGTCCTGCTCGCGGCCCTTACCTGCATCCATATAGGCAACAAAGAGTTGATCGTTCCTAGAAAGAACTTAAAGGGCAGCGCATATTTGGTATTTATGCGGCGTTATCGCCTATTCATGGGGAATAACCACACTACATAGGCTCTGCCTTGCCTGAAACCAAACATACTGCTGCAAATTCACCCACCAAAGATCAACACGCCTTGAAGTTTTATACATAGAATTACGAAGCTACAATGCTCTTTTAAAAATGCTCTTCAAACAATAATCGAATTTTTTAGTACGAGTTACGCTGGTTATTAAGCAAGTAAAGGCTGCGGGTACTCTCAAACCCACATTTAAACTTTGGTTATTATAAGCAATTGTAACTTTTAAAAGATTAAGGCGATTGGCGAGGCCTTAATTGGTAGTTTTTAGATAAGTTTAATTTGCATATAAATGTATACCTTTGCTTTGGTGAAATTTTGTTTCATTAAATGGGGGAGTGGGGGCTATTGAGTATTCGTTGCAATATAGTGATGTTATTATAAGCAGTAGGGTTAGAATCTTATTCAAATTGTATTTTTTAGCACGCTTGATAGCCAGTTTGTTGAAAATTAAACCATTTAAATAAAGCTAGGTAAAAAACTGTTGACTTTATTTTGGGTGGTGCATAGAATGCGCCCCGCACTAAGCGATACACGATGTGTTTATCACGACGAGTATTGATTAAGTTGGGGCCATAGCTCAGCTGGGAGAGCGCTTCGCTGGCAGTGAAGAGGTCTGCGGTTCGATCCCGCATGGCTCCACCAAAAATTAGTGTTTTGTCCTAGGGTAGCAGTTTTCTGTGTCCCCATCGTCTAGAGGCCTAGGACACCGCCCTTTCACGGCGGTAACAGGGGTTCGAATCCCCTTGGGGACGCCACTTAACTTTTATTAGTTAAAGGCGGTTTTACCGAGAAAATAGCGTCACAATTAAAGCTCGAGTCTTTACTTGTATTAAACGCAATTACCTTAAAGCTCATGATGTGAGTTAAACTTATCAACTGTCCTAGTGACACATTTATGTGTCCCCATCGTCTAGAGGCCTAGGACACCGCCCTTTCACGGCGGTAACAGGGGTTCGAATCCCCTTGGGGACGCCACTTACTATTTTAAGTATTGTGTAAAGCAGTGTGACACCGCACTCTCTATGCACGACGTTATCAAGAGTACTAATCTCTTGGGGACGCCACTTACTTATTTTTAATAGGGAAGTGAAGTGTTATTAAGAAAGCTCGCCTGAAACGAGTCTAAAAATTCAGTTGTCCTAGTGACACATTTATGTGTCCCCATCGTCTAGAGGCCTAGGACACCGCCCTTTCACGGCGGTAACAGGGGTTCGAATCCCCTTGGGGACGCCACTTACTTATTTTAAGTATTGTGTAAAGTAGTGTGACACCGCACTCTCTATGCACGACGTTATCAAGAGTACTAATCTCTTGGGGACGCCACTTACTTATTTTTAATAGGGAAGTGAAGTGTTATTAAGAAAGCTCGCCTGAAACGAGTCTAAAAATTCAGTTGTCCTAGTGACACATTTATGTGTCCCCATCGTCTAGAGGCCTAGGACACCGCCCTTTCACGGCGGTAACAGGGGTTCGAATCCCCTTGGGGACGCCACTTACTTATTTATAATAGGGAAGTGAAGTGTTATTAAGAAAGCTCGTCTGAAACGAGTCTAAAAATTCAGTTGTCCTAGTGACACATTTATGTGTCCCCATCGTCTAGAGGCCTAGGACACCGCCCTTTCACGGCGGTAACAGGGGTTCGAATCCCCTTGGGGACGCCACTTACTTATTTTAATAGGGAAGTGAAGTGTTATTAAGAAAGCTCGCCTGAAACGAGTCTAAAAATTCAGTTGTCCTAGTGACACATTTATGTGTCCCCATCGTCTAGAGGCCTAGGACACCGCCCTTTCACGGCGGTAACAGGGGTTCGAATCCCCTTGGGGACGCCACTTACTATTTTAAGTATTGTGTAAAGCAGTGTGACACCGCACTCTCTATGCACGACGTTATCAAGAGTACTAATCTCTTGGGGGCGCCACTTACTTCTTTTAATAGGAAAGTGTAGTGTTATTAAGAAAGCTCGCCTGAAACGAGTCTAAAAATTCAGTTGTCCTAGTGACACATTTATGTGTCCCCATCGTCTAGAGGCCTAGGACACCGCCCTTTCACGGCGGTAACAGGGGTTCGAATCCCCTTGGGGACGCCACTTACTATTTTAAGTATTGTATAAAGCAGTGTTACATAACACTCTTTTTGCACGACGTTATCAAGAGTACCAATCTCTTAGATATGTCATTTACTACTTAGATAGGAAAGTGCAGTGTTATTAGAATAAAACTACAAATTAATACCCTCATTTTACATTTCATTTTTATATCAATCTATTTACACTTTGTTACAAAACCAAACCCATAATCACTCCATATTCCTTGTTGTACTTTTAATTAGTCTTTAAACTCATTGAGTTAATTTAAATATGGACTAAAAAATGAAACTCACAAAAATTGCACTTGCTGTTTTACTTGCATCAGGGTTGGCTGCATGTAATAGCTCAACTCAAGCTGTTGATAAAAATATTGTTACAGAAACATCAATTCCTGGCGTTACACTTATTGAATCAGTGAAATCTAATGCAGGTGAAATCAACATACCGTATAAAAAATATAAACTAGATAACGGTTTAACTGTAATTGTGCATGAGGATCATTCAGATCCCTTAGTACACGTTGATGTAACATACCACGTTGGTTCTGCTCGCGAAGAGTTGGGTAAGTCAGGCTTTGCTCACTTTTTTGAGCATATGATGTTTCAAGGATCAGAGAATGTTGCTGATGAGGAACATTTTAAAATAATATCTGAAGCAGGCGGTACCTTAAATGGTACTACTAACTCTGATAGAACAAATTATTTTGAAACAGTACCTGTAAATCAATTAGAAAAGATGTTGTGGCTAGAAGCTGACCGAATGGGCTTTTTACTCGATGCTGTAACCCAAGAAAAATTTGAAGTACAACGCGAAACAGTAAAAAATGAGCGCGGCCAACGTGTTGATAATCGCCCTTATGGTCGTTTAGGTGAACGTGTTGCTCAAGCGATGTATCCAGACGGCCATCCATATTCATGGCCTGTGATTGGTTTTATGGACGATTTAAATCGCGTAAATGTAAATGATTTAAAAGCATTCTTTTTAAAATGGTACGGACCAAATAATGCAACGCTTACCATTGGTGGTGACATCAGCGCTAATGAAATACTGCCATTAGTTACTAAATACTTTGCACCAATCCCAAAAGGTCCTGAAATACCTAAAGTTGAAAAAACAGCTGTAATACTAGATGCCGATAGATATATTTCAATGGAAGATAAGGTTCACTTACCTTTATTAAGCATGAGTTTCCCAACGACTTATGCTCGCTCTGAAGATGAAGCACCTCTTGATATACTTGCTGAAATATTAGGTGGAGGTAATAATTCACTACTATACAAAAACCTAGTTAAAACTCAACTTGCTGTTCAAGCAAGTGCAAATCATCCATGCCAAGAGTTAGCGTGTTCAATTAGTCTTTATGCTTTACCAAATCCTACAGCAGGGAAAACGTTAGCTGATATGGAAAAAATCATTCGTGATTCATTTGTTGAATTTGAAGAGCGTGGCGTTACACAAGATGATTTAGATAAAGTAAAAGCTAAAATAGAGTCAGGTGCAATTTTTGGTCTGCAAAGCGTATCAGGAAAAGTCTCTCAACTAGCCGCATCTGAAACGTTTACAGGTAACCCAAACTCAGCTAAAGATGAGATTGCACGTTATAACAAAGTTACAAAAGCAGATGTTATGCGTGTTTTTAATCAATATATTAAAGGTAAATCTGCCGTTATTATGAGTGTTGTGCCAGAAGGTCAAACTCAACTTATAGCTGCCCCAGACAACTTTACGCCTAAAGCGCATGATTTTGGAGGTCCATCTACAACTTCAGCTGATGATTTAGTAGCACGAAGAGCCGTTGATACATTTGATCGAAGTGTTCACCCTGTAGCCGGCGCAAATCCAGCTGTTGATGTTCCTTCTCTTTGGCAAACTAAGACCGAAAACGGTATTAAAATATTAGGTACGCAAAGTACAGAAACGCCAACCACCGCTATTTTCATTAAAGTTCCGGGTGGCTTGTATAATGAGCAAGCTAGTAAAGTGGGTTTATCGTCAATGACTGCATCGTTAATGAGCGAGTCAACGCAAAACTACACTACAGAGCAAATGAGTAACGCGCTTGAAAAACTGGGTAGCCAGGTAAGTATCTACTCAGATAAAACACATACAAATGTGTATGTTTCTAGCTTAACCAAAAATGTAGATGCAACGCTAAAGCTTGTTGAAGAGAAATTATTTAAACCAGCATTTAATGCCGATGACTTTGAGCGTAATAAAAAGCAAATCATTCAAAATATTCAACATTCAATGAAGGATGCAGGGTATTTAGCATCTAATACATACAGCAAATTACTATATGGCGACAATATAGCTGCACTTCCAAGTACTGGAACGCTTAATAGTATTGAGGCTATTACATTAGATGACGTTAAAGCTTTTTATAACGCAAACTTTAAACCACAGGGCGCGCAAGTCATTATTGTTTCTGATTTACAAGAGTCAACAATTGAGCCAAAGGTTAAAGCTACACTTGCAAGCTGGCAAGGTAAATCGAGCCCAGTTACTGTTGATTTCAGCGAACCTAAAGTCGAAACTAATGTCATTTATCTTGTAGATAAACCAGATGCCCCTCAATCAGAAATTCGTATTGGTAAACGCGATATGGTTGAAGACATTACAGGTGAGTTTTTTAAAGCTAACTTAATGAACTTTGCATTTGGTGGCACGTTTAACAGCCGTATCAATTTAAATTTACGAGAAGATAAAGGCTACACTTACGGTGCTCGCTCTCGTTTTTGGGGTGATAAAACATCAGGTGGCTTTACAGCTTCTGCAGCGGTGAGAGCCGATTCTACTGCAGCGTCTATTACAGAGTTTACTAATGAGCTTAATAACTATGCTCAAAACGGTGTCACTGACGAAGAGCTTATGTTTATGCGTAAAGCTATCAATCAAAAAGATGCGCTTAAATACGAAACGCCTAATGCAAAACTTGGCTTTTTAGCACAAATATTAGAGTTCGATTTAAAACCTAGCTTTGTAAAAGAAAGAAATGAGATTGTTAGCAATATTAGCAAAGAAGAAGTTAACGCCTTAGCTAAAAAACACTTAAACACTAAAGACATGATTTATTTAGTAGTGGGTGATGCTAAAACACTTCGTCCAGAGCTCGAAAAATTAGGTATGAAGGTTGTTGACTACAGTCTTTAATATTTAAATAATTGGAATTATAAAGCAGCTTTTTTAGCTGCTTTTTTTTGCCTGATTTTAGAGTGTTGATCTTTTTGAAAGTAGATTACAAGGAACAACTACAGCGTCTTTTTTTAGATATAAAATATAATTTTGTAGTTTAAACCTTCGAATAACACCCCATTCCTAGCTTTATTATTCAGTACTTATAAAGATTCAATTTGGTAGCATAAATTTACACATCCAACTTTATTAGGAGGATTTATGGCAAGTGGATGGGCACGAGACGGTGCAATTCAAGATCAAATTGATGCAAGTGTTAACGACGCCGTACAGTATGCAAGAAGCAATTTAATATCTGGTGCAAGTGCTGAGCTATGTGACGAGTGCGATGAAAAAATCCCACAAGCACGAAGGCTGGCGCTACCAGGAGTTCGCTACTGTGTTGCATGCCAAGCTGCAATAGAAGGTAATGGTGCCAGCGCTAAATCGTTTAATAGGCGTGGTAGTAAAGATAGTCAGTTGCGTTAAAAAAGGTGCTGCAAAGCACCTTTTATTTAATACCAATCTGCATAACCATTTGAACAATATATAAAATTAAACCCCTCCATAGTTATACCAACCAGCATAAATCTTTGATCAATCTAACGAATTAAATTGCACTATAACGTCGTTAAAAACTTTTTATTTAGAACAACTAGATACAAAAATTTTTGCCTAGTTCTAGCGTAATTTTCTTAACGCTAAATAGACCCCATATATAAGCAGATTGGCATTAAGCAAATTGTTATAACTTGAATTAGTTGTTAAGTAATTTAAAATTTACTCATGTCTTCTTTTTTCTGAATTAACTCAATTGCATAGCCATCTGGGTCTTTTACAAAAGCAATTTCAGTAGTACCGCCTTTTACAGGCCCTGGTTCACGGCTTACATTGCCACCAGCAGCTTTAATATCTGCACATGCTTTGTAAATATCATCAAACTCAATAGCAATATGACCATACCCATTACCTAGGTCGTAGCTATCCTCGTCCCAGTTATAAGTTAGCTCTAATACTGTGTTATCTGCTTCGTCGCCATATCCAACAAAGGCAAGAGTGTATCTGTATTCACTGTTATCAGCTCTGCGTAATTCTTTCATACCTAATATTTCAGTATAAAAAGCAATTGATTTATCCAAATCGGCTACACGAAGCATAGTATGTAATAAACGCATTTTTAGTTCCTTTAGTTATTTATTCAAAGTTAAGGGTATTTTTAACTAAGCGCTATTATTAAGCGCGTTTTAGGGGGTTTATATGTATTAGCCATATATGTAGGCATTATATATAAATCACAACCTTAATATGAGAGTGGGCTTAAAACAGTTTGAGTTCGACCTTTATAAATTACCAATTAATGAATCATTTTATTAAATTTTGGATATTTAAATAACCAGTAATCGATTATTGGTCAACCTATTAATATAAAAAAAGTTACTGATTGTTCAACAAAAGTTAACCTTTGCTTAATTGTGCCTTTGCTATATAACCATCTGTTTTTATAGGTTATTAAATTTATTGTTGTGTAATATGTAAAAATATGGCGTTTGCTTGGTTAACTTATTGGTTGACAAAAAAGCCGTATGGTAATACAGTTTTTGCATACCAATTGGTAAGTTGCTTGGTTTGAGTGAATACAATGTATTGGTAATTAATCAGAGTTACGTTTTGCACAGGTTAATTTATAAATAACTCAAGCTTAAAGTTACTCTACAAATTGAAACAAAAGACACAGCGTATTTATAGAGTAAATTTTACTTGTTCTTATAAAAGTATGCGCCACATATTTAGGAGTTATTCATGTCAAAACCAGTCATCGGTTTCATCGGCTTAGGCTTAATGGGCGGCAACATGGCCGAAAATTTACAAAACAAAGGCTATGAGCTAATTGTTATGGACCTTAGCAAAGATGCGGTTGCAGCATGTGTTGCTAGAGGCGCAAAAACAGCAAGCACTGCAAAAGAGCTAGCTGAAGGTTCAGATATTGTTATGTTTTGTCTTACGACGTCTGCCGTTGTAGAAAAAATTGTTTACGCAGAAGACGGTATCCTAGCGGGTATTAAAGAAGGTGCAGTATTAGTTGATTTTGGTACTTCTATCCCATCATCTACTAAAAAAATTGGTGCTGATTTAGCAGCTAAAGGCGCAGGCATGATCGACGCGCCACTAGGTCGTACACCAGCACATGCTAAAGACGGTCTTTTAAACATTATGGCTGCAGGCGATATTGATACATTCAATAAAGTTAAACCAGTACTGGAAGATCAAGGTGAAAACGTTTTCCATCTTGGTGAGCTAGGTGCAGGTCATACAACTAAGCTTATCAACAACTTCATGGGCATGACGACAGTATGTGCTATGTCACAAGCATTTGCAGTGGCAGAGCTTGCTGGTGTTGACCGTCAACAACTTTTCGACATTATGTCGACTGGTCCATCTAACTCACCGTTTATGCAATTTTGTAAAAATTATGCAGTTGATAATGTTAGCGACCTTGGTTTCTCGATTGCTAATGCAAACAAAGATTTAGGCTACTTCCTACAAATGGTAGAAGACCTAGGTACTGAATCAAAAATCGCTGAAGGTTCATCAGCTAACCTACAAGCAGCGTTTGACGCTGGTATGGGTCAAGGTAACGTTCCTGAAATTTTTGATTACTTCAAAAAGTTAGAAAAGTAATACTTCTCGACCTTATTGAGCGCTTTGAGCTTTAACTTAAAGCGCTTTAACACACATGACACCAATTGACTAAAGTCTTTGTGCAATGTCAGCTTTTTTTAATTCTGATGAAGCACTACTTTCAGTCACAACGAAAAAGAGTTAACTATGCGTTTGATTAATACAATAAAGCTTAGTCTAGTTCTCATCGGTTGCATATCCACACAAGTAGCGGCCAAAGATTATTTAATAGAAAATAAACAAGCTTTTAATGATATCGCAGCTAATCTAGTTGCTGGCGACAAAGTAGTACTTAAAAATGGTACTTGGTCTGACTTCGAAATTTTACTTGAAGGCCAAGGTACAAAAAACTCTCCTATTATATTAACCGCTGAAACTAACGGAAAAGTAATTCTATCAGGTCAATCTAACCTAAGACTTGCAGGTAAATACCTTGAAGCTTCTGGTTTAGTATTTAAAGACGGCTACACACCGAGCTCAGCTGTAATAGAATTTCGTAAAAATAAAAATGAATTAGCCTACAATTCACGAGTTACTCAAATAGTAATCGATAATTACAGTAATCCAGACAAACGAGAGTCTGATTATTGGGTTGCCTTATATGGACAACATAACCGCTTTGATCATAGTCATTTAGTTGGCAAACGAAATAAAGGTGTGACAGTTGCTGTTCGTTTAAACACTAAAGCAAGCCAGGAAAACTATCATCGTATAGATAACAACTATTTTGGCTACCGTCCTACTTTTGGCTCTAACGGTGGTGAAACCCTGCGTATTGGCACAAGCCATTACTCACTAACTGATTCGCATACATTGGTTGAAAATAATTACTTTGAACGTACCAATGGTGAAGTCGAAATTGTTTCGGTTAAATCAGGTAAAAACATCCTTCGTAATAACGTATTTTATGAAGCGCGCGGTACATTAACGCTGCGCCATGGTAACGGCAATCTTATAGAAGAAAATATCTTTATTGGTAATGGTGTTGATCACACAGGTGGTATCCGCGTTATCAATAAAGATCAAATTGTAAGAAATAACTACCTACAAGGCCTAACAGGCTATCGTTTTGGCAGTGGTTTTACTGTTATGAACGGCGTACCAAATTCATCTATTAATCGTTATCACCAAGTAGAAAATGCGACGATTGAAAACAACACATTTATAAATGTGCGTCATATTCAACTTGCTGCAGGTAGCGATGCTGAGCGTAGCGCAGCCCCAAAAAATAGCGTAATGAAAAACAACTTAATCATAAACCAAGATGGTGAACAGCCATTTACAACATTCGACGATGTAAGTGGGTTAGTATTAAGTAACAACATTGCAGATACAAAAGTGCTTTCTGAGCTAACGTACGGTGTAAAAAAAGATAAAATCACGCTTGAAAAAGCAAGTAATGGTCTACTTTACCCAACATCTAAAAGTTTAAATGTAGGTGCAAAGCGCGATTTAAAAGTACTTAAAAAAGAAGATACCGGTGTTAGTTGGTATGCAAAAGTACCTGCTTTAGTTGATTTTGATTCTGGTAAGACACATTCTGTTAAAGCTGATGTAAGTGCATTACTAGACGCTATTGATAATGCAGAGTCGGGCGATGTTCTAGAGCTAGCGCCTGGCCAGTATGATGTGTCTAAACTGGTTAAAATTGATAAAACGTTGACAATTAAAGCGAAGCAGAGCGCAAAGGCTAAACTTACTTTTCAACGCTCTACCTTGTTTGAAATACATGATGGCGGCAGCTTAAAACTAGATGGTTTATCAATTTCAGGTGAAAACGCGCCAGATGCAATAGGTAACAGCATTGTTCGTACGCAAAAATGGGGTATGGTTGATAATTACCGCTTTGTAATGACCAACTCAGAGTTAAATGCTTTAGATATTAATCATTCATTCCATTTCTTTATTACTGGTAAAGGTGCAATGGCTGACGAAATTATTGTTACAGGTAATACCTTTAATACAGTAACAGGTGACATTTTACGCCTAAATACTGAAATTGAAGACTTAGGTGTTTATAACGCGGAATACGTTATTGTAAATAATAATACATTTAATAATGTAGAAGGCGGTGTACTTAAGCTTTACCGTGGTGGCACTGATGAAAGTACATTTGGTCCTCATTTTGAAATGACAAATAACACGCTTAATAACGTTGGCCTTGGTAAGCGTAACAAAGAGCAAGCGAGCATTTATGTTCACGGTGTTCAGGTTACTAATATTAAAGATAATAAATTTGTTAAATCTGCTCCTATTGTTGTAGAGCACACAGTAGGCGAGCCTAAAACTGAAATCTCAGGCAATACATTTGATGCAACTAAAGCACCAAGTGTTAAAGAGTTAAGAGTTAAAGGCCCACACACGGCAGTATTAAAAAATAACAACATTTTAAATAAGGCAGGGTAAATACTATGTACTTATTAAAATGCCAAACACGTTTTAAAATAGCTGCTATAGCTGCAATTACATTACTTACATCATTGGGGGCGCATGCAGCGCACCCAAACTTAGTGATTACTACTGATGATGTTAAGCAAATGCGCCAAGCAATTAGTAGCAACGGTAGCTCAAATAGTAGCAACGGTAGCTCAAAGTTTGCTACTGCGTTTGAATCGCTAAAAGCGCAAGTAGATGAACAAATTGCAAAGCCTATCACTGTACCAGTTCCAAAAGATGGCGGTGGTGGTTATACACATGAGCGCCATAAGAAGAATTACCAACTTATGTACAACGCGGGCATTATTTATCAATTAAGCCAAGATGATAAATACGCAAACTATGTACGTGATATGTTACTTGAGTATGCAAAATTATACCCAACGCTTGGTCTGCATCCAAAACGTAAAATGGACTCGCAAAATCCAGGTAAGTTTTTTTGGCAAAGCCTAAATGAAGCAATGTGGCTTGTGTACACAATACAAGCTTATGATCTAATTTATGACTCGTTAAATGCCGATAATATTAAAACAATCGAGAATGACTTACTCCGTCCTGTCTCGTTGTTCACATCTGTAGGCCAACCGTCTACATTTAATAAAGTACATAACCATGGAACATGGGCAACAGCGGGTGTTGGCATGGCAGGGTATGTATTAGGCGAACCTGAGTGGGTAGAAAAATCATTATACGATTTAGAAAAGTCGGGTAAGGGTGGCTTTATTAAGCAGCTAGAGATGCTGTTTTCACCACAAGGTTACTATAACGAAGGTCCTTACTATCAACGCTTTGCACTATTACCATTTGTAACGTTTGCTAAAGCGATTGAAAACAACGAACCACAACGAAAAATATTTGAATATCGCGATGGCATATTATTAAAAGCGATTGATACAACGATTCAACTTAGCTACAACGGTTTGTTCTTCCCAATTAACGATGCAATAAAAAGTAAAGGCATCGATACCATTGAGTTAGTAAATGGTGTAACGGCAGCGTACGGCTTAACCAACGATGCAGGTTATTTAGATATTGCTAAGCAACAAGACCAAATAATTCTCTCTGGTGATGGGCTAAAAGTAGCTCAAGCACTTGATAACAACATGGCAAAACCTTATTCGTTTAAATCTGTTGCCTTCGGTGATGGTAATGACGGTAAACAAGGTGCTCTAGTTGTAATGAGAACGCAGGTAGGTGGCGATCAAGCGCTACTGTTTAAACCTGCTGCACAAGGTTTGGGCCATGGTCATTTTGATAAATTAACATGGCAGTTTTACGACCACGGAAATGAAATTGTATCTGATTATGGCGCAGCACGTTTTTTAAATGTAGAAGCTAAATACGGCGGTCGTTATTTACCTGAAAACGAAACTTACGCTAAACACACTGTTGCGCACAATACGGTAGTGGTTGACGAAACAACGCATTTTAATGCAAATGTTGAAGTAGGAAATAGTAATTACCCTACACTTAACTTTTTCGAAACAAATAAATACGGCACGGTTTCAAGCGGCGAAATAAGCACAGCTTATAAAGGCGTTGATCTTGAGCGTACGCTTGCACTTATTAACTTACCTGAACTACAAAGCACAGTTGCACTTGATATATTTGATGTTGCTGCAAATAAAGCGCATCAGCTTGACCTGCCTTTGCATTATAAAGGTCAGCTTATCGATACCAGCTTTGAGTTAAAAGCAAATGCAACGCAGCTGTCTGCGCTAGGTACTAAAAATGGCTACCAACATTTATGGCTTAAAGCTCAAGCGCAACCTCAAAGTGGTTTAGCTAAAGTAACGTGGCTAAACGAAAATGGTCGTTTTTATACGCAAACGAGCTTGGTTAAAGGTGATGAGTCTTTCTTGTTTACTCAAATAGGCGCAAATGACCCTCACTTTAATTTACGCAACGAAAATGGTTTTATTCGTCGTGTTGAGGGTCAAAAGCAACATAAGTTTATATCTGTATTAGAGCCACATGGTGAGTACAACCCAAGTAAAGAATATACCCTAGAAGCTGTTAGTCGAGTTACAAAGCTTGAATATAGTCAGCAGGGCGATTTAACACTTGTTGAACTTGATATTAAAGGCAACTCATATTTAGTGGCTATTAATAAAGCACAAACATCAGCTAAAAACACATTCAATTATCAAAATAAAGAGTTCACTTTAAATGGCCGATTAGGCGTTTATATGATGAACAATAATCAGGAGTAAATAGGATGCAAAAGCAAAGCGCAAACTTTTCATTTGGTAACGAGACCGAAATAGAAGACTTAGGAAATGGTCTAAAACGTCAAATGCTAGGTTATAACGAAGAGCTAATGGCTGTTAAAATTTGGTTTGAGAAAGGGGCTATTGGTTATAACCATGCTCACAGACATTCTCAAGTAACGTATGTTGTTGAAGGTGAGTTTCACTTTAACATTGATGGCGTAACTAAAATCTTAAAACCGGGTGATAGCTGCTTAATCCCACCATTTGCTGATCATGGAGCTACCTGCCCAACAGGCGGAATCCTGATTGATACTTTTAGCCCCGCGCGTGAAGACTTTCTTGAGGATTAATTATGCAACTTAAAGGCTTACGTTGGTGGGTTATAGCGCTAATAGCGCTAGCTACCATTATTAACTATATCGACCGCCAAGCACTTAGTGTGCTTTGGCCGGACATTGTTGAAGATTTATTTCCTGATGAATCAGCGCTAGAACGTAAACAAATATACGCTAATATTTCTATTGTGTTTGTATTTGCTTATGCATTTGGTCAGGCAATCTTTGGTAAAATATTTGACTGGGTGGGCACACGCTTCGGTTTTGTACTATCAATAGGTGTTTGGTCTATTGCAACCGTTGCGCATGCATTTGCACAAGGTGTACTTAGTCTTAGTATTTTTCGCGCAATCTTAGGTGTAGCAGAAGCCGGTAACTGGCCTGGTGCAGCTAAAGGTAACGCAGAATGGTTCCCTACTAAAGAACGTGCTTTAGCACAGGGTATTTTTAACTCTGGCGCCGCAATTGGCGGCATTATTGCTATTCCTTTAATTGCTTATTTAACTATCTACTTTAGCTGGCAAATGGTGTTTGTTTTTGTTGGTGCATTAGGTTTCCTTTGGTTAGTTCCATGGTTAATTTTAGTTAAAGCACCGCCTAGCTCACATCCTTGGCTTACTGCCGAAGAACGTGAATACATTTTAACAGGTCAAAGACGTGTTGATGACAACGGTGATGTAACTGGCGAAGACGAAGAGGAATATAACCCTACAACTGCTGAGTTACTTTCTCGTAAGCAAAGCTGGGGTGTAATCATTGCCTCTGCCGCAATTGACCCAATTTGGTGGTTATTTGTTTTTTGGATCCCTATTTACCTAAACGAAGTATACGGTATGGATGTTAAATCTATTGGTATATACGGTTGGGTACCTTATGTTGGCGCTATGTTTGGTGCTTGGTTTGGTGGCTTATTGGCTCAAAATCGACTCAAAGCAGGTTGGAATACAGATAAAACACGTAAGCTTACTATTACGCTGGGTTGTTTAATTATGTTACCAGCGCTACTTGCAATGGCAAATCCAGGCGGACCAACAACAGCGGTACTAATTATGGCTGTTATCTTATTTGGTTTTCAAACTGCAATTGGTAACGTGCAAACACTACCAAGTGATTTGTTAGGTAAAAAAGCAGTGGGTACATTATCAGGTTTTTCTGGTATGGCGGCAAAGCTTGGTGCTGTAGGTCTTACATCGCTAGTACCTTTTCTTACTGCTGATGGTAACTACACACCAGCATTTGTAATTGGTGCTTCTTTAGCCATCATAGCAATGGCAGCTGTTTGGATTTTAATTCCAAAAATAGAACCTCTTAAAAAGCCTCAATAATCTAGATAATAACTGCTATGCCAACATATTTTGTATAAGTGCATAGCAGTTAACTACATAGGGTAACTTCCAAGATGAAAAATATTTACTTTATCGGTGAATGCATGGTCGAGCTTAGAGCTATGAGCGCGGCAACACTGCACCAATCATTTGCAGGCGATGTTTATAATTCTGCAGTGTATTTAAAACGTTGCTTCCCGCAGGTTACTACTTCGGTTGTTACGGCTTTAGGTCAAGATAATTTAAGTAAAAAAATGCTAGAACGCTTTGAGAGTGAACAAATAAATACGCAACTTGTATTTGCTCACGACACCAAAGTACCTGGTATGTACTACATAGAAACTGATGAGCATGGTGAGCGTAGCTTTATTTATTGGCGCAATGATTCTGCAGCTAAAAAGGTTGTTGATTTTTTAGATGCTGATGCACTCGAGCAGCTTAGCCAAGGTGATATGTTTTTCTTTTCAGGAATTTCATTAGCAATAATTGAAGAAAGTGCACGTGAAGACTTTTGGAAAGTGGTAAAGCAGCTTAAAGATGCTGGGGTTAAAATCGTTTTTGATCCTAATTACAGAGCACGTTTGTGGAATAGTGTAGAGGAAACAAAAGAGCAGTATCATTTAGCCTTTACGTTTGCAGATATTACCCTACCAGGCGTTGAAGATTTAACAACACTTTATGACGTTCATAGCGTAGAAGCAGTTGTTGAATATTTAAAGCCTTACCAAATTGAAGAAATTGTTGTTAAAAATGGCCCTGAATCGGTAGTGACAAAAGAGGGCGATACGCTTCAAAGCCACACCATAATACCGGTAACAAATGTTGTAGATACGACATCCGCAGGCGATGCCTTTAACGGTGTTTACTTAGGTGCACGTTTATCTGATAAATCAATTTCAAGTGCTGTACAACTTGCTGCAAAAGCGGCAGGGACTGTTATACAGCAACCAGGTGCTATTGCTCCAAAAGATATATTTCAGCTAGCAATGGCTGAAGCTGGGATCTGATACCAATTTTATTAAAAACATGATCACCTTAGCGTATTAAATAACTCACTAACTACGTTAAAAATTATTTATATAGAGCAACTATGTATCATAATTTTAGCCTTGTTATTGAGCTATTTTCTTGTCGCTATAATAGCTCATTAATTTAATGCAATTGGTATAACAAAATAATTAAACATTAAAGGCCGCCATACCTCGGCCGCATTACTTTTTATAAAGGAACAACGTTATGACTCGCTTTTCTGAACTTATGGCAGGACAAACACTGCTACCTATAATTCAAGCAGATACTCCAGAGCAAGGTGTTCAAATAGCGAAAGCTATGGCCAATGCTGGGCTTACTTTAGTTGAAGTAGTGCTAAGAACAGAGGCATCAATAGAGGCATTAAAAGCTATTAAAGCACAGGTGCCTGAGCTAAAAGTAGGTGCGGGAACAGTCATCAATACTGATATTTTGGAGCAAGCACTTGAAGCGGGTTCTGATTTTATTGTAACCCCAGCGGTGTCTCCTGCGTTACTAGAAGCACTTGCTAAATGTAATGTGCCGGTACTTCCTGGTGTATCAAACACCGGTGATATTTTAATGGCGCTTGAATATGGCTTTGAAGAGCAAAAATTATTCCCAGCATCGCTTGCCGGTGGCGCTCCTTTTGTGTCAGCTGTGTCGTCAGTATTTAGAGCAGTCAGCTTTTGTCCTACAGGTGGCGTTAGCGAAAGTAACAAAATGGACTATCTTTCTTTAAATAATGTATTCGCCGTTGGCGGTACTTGGATAGCGAAAAAAGAATGGGTTGAACAAGAAAATTGGCAAGCAATTACTGATTCTTGTATCCAGGCTTTAAAATAGAAAGGATTTCATAAATGAATTATTTAGCCCCAACAATACTACCAGGCGTAATCGTTGGCGACGAAGTAAGTGCTGTGTACGAGCATGCACGTACTAATCAATATGCGTTGCCAGCGGTAAATGTTGTTAGTACAACATCTATTAATGCGACGCTAGAAGCTGCTAAAAAGAAAAACTCGCCCGTTATTATTCAGCTTTCTAATGGTGGAGCACAATTTTTTTGTGGTAAAAGCTTATCTTTACCAGAGCAACAATCAGCTGTGCTTGGGGCGGTAAGTGCTGCAAGATATGTACATTCAGTGGCAGCACATTATGAAGTAGCAGTGATGCTTCACACTGATCACGCAGCTAAAAAGCTACTACCTTGGATTGATGGTTTGCTTGATGAAGGTGAAAGACACTTTGAACTGACTGGCAAACCATTGTTTAGCTCACATATGATTGATCTGTCAGAAGAGCCTTTAGAAGAAAATATCGAAATTTGTGAACGTTACTTAACGCGTATGGCAAAAATAGGTATGACGCTTGAAATTGAGCTTGGTTGCACGGGTGGCGAAGAAGACGGTGTTGATAACTCACACTTAGATAGTTCTGCTTTATATACTCAACCTGAAGATGTTGCATTTGCTTACGAACGCTTAAGTCGTATTAGCCCTAACTTTATAATTGCAGCCTCTTTTGGCAATGTTCATGGTGTATATAAACCGGGTAACGTTGTTCTTACGCCAACTATTTTAAAAGATTCACAAGCTTACGTATCAGAAAAATTTAATCTACCAAGCAACTCAATTAACTTTGTATTTCATGGTGGTAGTGGTTCTGAGTACAGTAAAATTGCAGAGTCTTTAACGTATGGCGTAGTGAAGATGAATATTGATACCGATACGCAGTGGGCGTGTTGGACAGGTATTTTAGATTACTACAAAGACAAGCAAGCATACCTACAAGGGCAAATTGGTAACCCTGACGGGGATGATAAGCCAAACAAGAAATACTATGACCCTCGTGTATGGCTGCGTCATTCAGAGCAAAGTATGGTTGCAAGGCTAGAGCAATGCTTTGACGATCTAAATTGTGTAAACAGGTATAGCGCATGAAAAGATTAAATACAGTATTGAAAGAAGACGGTGTAGATACCGATCTTATTTTACTTATTCGCACAATTTTAGCGACCAGTAAAGAAATTGCTTTTCGAGTAAGCCAAGGTGAATTAGCCGGTGTTTTAGGCTCAACTTTGAATGAAAACGTTCAAGGTGAAGTTCAAAAAAAGCTTGATGTAATCGCAAACCAACTACTTAAAGACATCCTACTTGATGATAGCAGTGTACGATCTGTTGCATCAGAGGAAGAAGATCATGCGGTAGGTGGCCACCCTGAAGGTAAGTTTATTGTTGCTTTTGACCCGTTAGATGGCTCTTCTAATATTGATGTTAATGGGCAAATAGGCACTATATTTACTATTTACTTAGCCCGTGATGATGTTCCTTTTGACAGCGACGAGCAATTTAGTCAGCCCGGTGTAAATCAAGTATGTGCAGGCTATGTGTTATACGGCCCTTCATCATTACTTGTAATGAGTACTGGCGGTCCTACGCGTTGTTATACGTTAGACTCAACACACGGCGGTTACTTACTGACAAATAAGCAGTTAAGTGTACCAGAACAAAGTCGTGAATTTGCCGTAAATATGGCTAACTACCGTTACTGGGACGAACCAACTCAAGTGTATTTTGATAAATTGCTATACACCTGTGAAAGCTTTGAAAAAAGCTCAATGCGTTGGAATGCAGCGATGGTAGGCGACGTTCATCGTATTTTATGCCGAGGCGGGTTATTTTTGTATCCACAAGATAAACGCAGTGGTAACGACAACGGAAAAATAAGACTGCTTTATGAAGCAAACCCGTTAGCACTTTTAGTTGAAAACGCAGGTGGTAAAGCAACCTCTAGAGGAACGCGAATTTTAGATATTGCGCCAACTAGCTTGCACCAGCGTGTGCCTGTTGCTTTGGGTTCAAATGAGCCTGTAGAGTTTTATAATAACGCCATGTTATAAACAGCACCCAAAAATAGGGGTAAAAAAATTGCCCCTTTTTTACCCTTAATTTTAATTTTCTTTGTAAATCATCCTCTTTATACAAACTCACTTCTTTTTTTTGTTGTCTTCAAATAAGAATACTTCACATATATTAAATAATATTACTTACTAAACCCTATATAAAACTAAGTTTTTACTATAAGGCTATGTATCTTCAACGTTATTTTTCACAATTGAATTCAATTTTTAACCAACAACAAAAGCCCAAGGTTAACTTGGTGTTTATTTATTGTTATTTAATTAGGTGGCGATAGTGGAAAAACTTATTTTATTGTGGTTATATTACCAAGTTGGTTAACAATTTATTTGCAATTCAAATAAATTTGGTAATAAACACATGATTTATTTGGTAACACACACAATAGATAGCCAAATATTAAAACTATAAATTTGGAGAATAGAGCCACCATGAAATTCAAACATTTTGCGCTATGCGCTATTGCAGCAGCAATCGTTGGTTGTGACACAAACTCAAACAACAATGACAACAACTTGGGCTCTATTGCTCTTAGTGGAACTGTTACAAGCGGACAAACATTAACAGCTGAAGTTAGTGACCCTGATGGTATCTCAGGTGACGTGACTTACTACTGGTATGCAGATGGTGAGGCAATTACTGGTGCAAATAGCGCTTCATTTACATTGACTGACGATCAGATAGGGTTACCAATTACAGTTCAAGGGCTTTATACCGATGATGGCGGTATTAATGAATCGCATATTACAGAACCAACCGCAGATGTTGCCGCAATCGCATTTCCTGCAAGTTTAACTATTACAGGTGACGCGCTAGTTGGTTCGCAACTAACTGCTAATGTAGCTGACGACAATGGCTTTGATGGCGATACAGTAACTTATAAATGGTTTGCAGATGACGTAGAAATTGCTGATGAAGCACTTTCAACGCTCACGTTAACAGACGCACAGTTTGGTACAGTTATTACAGTTAGTGCATCTTTTGAAGATAGCCGTGGGTTTAACGAGTCTGTAACTTCAGCCGGTACAGAGGTTGTCGCACGAACAAACTCAGAAGGCGAAGTTACAATTAGCGGCACGCCAACTGTTGGAAATACATTAACAGCAGAAATTAATGATACCGATGGGGCGACAGGAGATATCACTTATCAATGGCTTGCTGATGCAAAAGAGATAGATGGCGCAATAGAGAGCACCTTTACAGTTGATGCATCACTTTTAGGTCAAAAGATAAGTGTTCAGGTTGCTTATACAGATGATAATGGGTTTATCGAGGATAATACATCAGAGGAAACAATTGCTGTTTCTGCTGTTGCGGTTGACGAAGCCGGTAGCGTAGCCATTATGGGCGTAGTGCCTTATTTAACAACTGGCGAGTTAACCGCTGAGATAAATGATAACAACGGCGTCGAAGAGGCAAACGTTACTTATACTTGGTCTGCTGATGGCGTTGAAATAGCTGGGAGCAATAGTAAAACATTTACACCTTCTGATTACGCTGGCTCAATAATGTCAGTAAAAGCCACGTATACAGATAATGATGGCTTTGCGAGTGAGGTTACAAACTCACTTGATACACTGGTTTACACTCAATTAGTTAGTAACCCTGAAGCACTCCTTGGTGCTATAAGTGGCGGTTTAGCTGACGGTGATGTTATTGGTTTAAACACCGGTGTTTATGCTGATATGGACGCAATTTTATTAACCAGTGCAGTAACGCTTCGCGCTGTAGAAGGTCAAACTCCTGTACTTAGTGGTGAAGTATGTGTGCATGTAGCTGCTGGAGTAGATGGCGCTGGGTTAACAGGGCTTACCTTTAAGAATATAGATACTAAAGCGGGTGCATTTTGTGAAACCGAAGAGGGTGCTGTTATTTACTCAGAAGGGGATAACTTTACTTTTTCGCAAAACACGATGGATGGAGAAGAAGCGACACTCAATAACTCTGAATACCATTGGCTGATGATAAAAGGTCAAAGTGCGTTGGTTGAGCGAAATACATTTTCTAATCGAAATGTAGCAGAAAAAGGGTCTGTGATAAAAATATCATCATCAAGCTCTGATCACATTATTCAATATAATTTATTTAGTGACAGTGATAATCCAAACTTTGATCAATCAAGTTTATACTTAATCAATGCAGGTAGTACAACGGGTAGTGGCGCAGCTGATAACGCAAACTTTACTATTCAGTATAACCGCGTAGAAAACTTTGTAACGGGTCGTCGTTTAATGCGTGTACAAACTTCTGGCGCAACCATCAAAGGCAATACAATCGTAAATCCTAATGGTGGTATTTCATTAGAAGATGGTGGATTTAATAGTGTTACAGACAACATCATTATTCGTACTACAGATATTGCAAGCTCAAGCGACAGACCTGCTGGGGTATTGATCACACCACTTGGTCACACTGTGAGTAACAACTACATTGCTGGTATTCGTTCTGGTAATAAAGAAGCGGGCGGTATTGTATTTACGGCAAATCCATTTTCGCAAGCTGATGGCGGTGTGCCAAACTCGGGTAACCAAGCTGTACTTGATGCGGCTGGCGACTTTACACTAAATGTAACAAACAATACGGTTTTGAACTCACAGCAACCTATTGTATTTAGTACGGAAATTGGTTCTCGCGCTCCTGTTGCTGACTGTGATGAGTTAACCGCAGCGAATGCACCTGTACTCTATGGGCTGACCAAAAATGCGTTTGTTATAAACTTTAATGGAAATTTAATTGCAAACGGATTAGGCGATCAAACAGACGCAGATACAATAAACAGCAGTGCCACAACTCAAGGCCTATTTTACCCAAATACACTTGAAAGTGACCATGCTTTTGAATATGACTGTGACTTAATTAATCATGACAGCTCGCTGCTAAGTAACAACTTTGGTTATATGGATAGTCGAGTATCAGGCGATGCAAGCGGTGACTGGGTTGAAATTAGAAAACTAAATGGTAATGGCGCATTCGATACTGATGGTGCAATTGACCAAGACCCAGCAACTAACGGGAAAGAAGTGCTTGAGTACGTTACAGCAGCAAGTACGTTATTAGAAACTGACCCTGCAGGCCTTCAGGCAGAGGCGGGTGCTAAAGGTCTTCATTATATTCAATCATCTGAAGTAGGTGTTGGATCTACATGGAAAATACAAAACGATTAAGTAACCAATTAATCAGTTAACTTTTAAAAGCCCCAAATTTGGGGCTTTTTTTATTATTTATTAATAATCACAACACTTTTCTGAACCTACATTACCCATTTATCGACTAGTTTAGAGCTGTTTATATTCTAGCAAAAAACCTGCCTGACCTACTGGTAATGCCGTTAAGTTAAAATTGGTATACCTTATGGTAATATTAAAACGTCAAATTGGTTGATCATCGTGCTGGGTTTAAGTATATTAATGCCAAAGGTCACATAAAATATACATCAGCATAACAAGCTAACACACTAAAATCACACAACAACAACCAGCGGAGAATTCAAATGTCGTTGAAGTCACGAGATAACAATAATTCTACAACAGGGCAGTTTGCAATGCGCCCAGTTGCAAAATGGGTAAGAACAGCGGTCATCGCAGGTATGGCAAGTTCTTGCGTATTTACAGCAAGCGCACAGGAAGATCAGGGAAAAGCGACAGAAGTTGAAGAAGACGTTGAAATAATTAGTGTTACAGGTACACGTAGAACGATTCAAGACCAAATAGCAATTAAACGTGAAGCAACAACGGTAGTTGATGGCCTGTCATCTGAAGATATTGGTGATTTACCAGCACTGTCTATCGGTGAAGCACTAGAATCAATTACAGGTGCTGCATCTCATCGTGAAAACGGTGGTGCTACAGAAATCACTATCCGTGGTCTTGGTCCATTTTTAAGTGCAACACACATTAATGGTCGTGAAGCGACTAATGGTAGTGGTGACCGCTCAGTTAACTTTTCGCAGTTTCCTTCTGAACTTGTAAAAAAAGTAGCGATATATAAAACGCAAGATGCCTCAATGATTGAAGGTGGTGTTGCAGGTGTTATTGCACTTGAAACTATAACTCCACTTGATTTTGGCAAACAACGTGTATCAGCTGAAGTTAAACTAAATTACAACCCTGATGAAGGTAATGTAGATAACTCGCTACAAAGTGACGCGGGTTACCGTGGCACGTTTAGTTATGTTGATCAGTTTGAATTTGATAACGGCCAAGCCGTTGGTGTGTCTTTTGGTGTGCAGCGCCAAGAAATTAGTCAACCAGAGGCTGAATACAGAAGCTCTAGCCCATCAGGTTCTTCATTGTGGGCGTGTTTAAACGATCCGACTAATACCAATGAAGGTTTTTATCGCAGCAGCGCAGGCGACTGTGAAGACCAAGTTAATGGCAGTAGTAACCAAGGTTACGATACAGAAATTGATCCAGAAACAGGTAAAGCAGTAAGTGATGGGACTCCTTATGCTTGGACTGGCAGTAGCCGAAGCTTTCGTCAAAACGAGACATCTGATGAACGTGATGCAGTATTTTTTGCACTGCAATACCAACCGTCAGCTGATTGGGATGTTAACTTTGATGCACAAATTTCAGATAGAACACAACAAGAAGCACGCCACGATTTAATCTTTTTACAAAAACGTGCAACACCAGGTGTAACCGGTCCAACACTTGTAACTAACGATGTAGGCGGTATTTTACATTGGGAAGGTGAAGAGCGTATTGAATCAGCGGGTGAGCAATTTTCTCGTGAAGAAAACTACCAAGGTTATGGCATAAATATAGAACATACAGTTACCGATAGATTAACTGTTGACTTAGATTTAGCGTATTCAAAAACTGAACGTGAAGAACTTCAAATATCTAACCGTGGTAGAACATCAGGTCGTAATTTCTTTTCTTGGGACATGGGCGATGAAATTCCTCATTTCACACTGACAGATTTTGACGTAACAGATATTTCAAACTTTACAGATAGCCTAAGAACACGACTTGACCGTGAAAATGTTCGTGAAAACGAAGTTATCTCAGCGCGACTAGATTTTGACTATGCGCTAGATGGCAACGTTTTTACAAGTATTCAAGGTGGCATTAGAACATCTGAAATGACCTTCCTACAGTATGGTGGTAGCCAAGGTAACGGTTCAAGAAACGAATTTACACTAGACTCTGGTACTGAAGCGCTTGACGTATTACAAGGTTGTCAAATCGATTTCCCTGAATCAGGCTTTTTATCGAGTGTATCTGATGGTGATATCGTAACAAATATTGATAGCGACGGTAACGTTGTAGCTAGCGGTACAGGCTCATCATGGGCTACATACGACAACGTATGTTTCTCACAAGCTGTAGCTGGTTCTAACGCTGATGGTGTGTTTGCTTACCCAGAAGTGGAATATGAAAATGCAGGTACAATTGATGTAACAGAGAAAACAACATCAGTGTACTTAATGGCTAACTACGATACTGAAATGTTTGGCAAATTCATTCGCGGTAACTTTGGTCTTCGTATTGTAGACACAGATGTAACTTCGATTGGTTTTAGAAATAGCTTTGACGTAGTAACAAGTGACACAGGTATACTGTCTCTAGTTGAGTCTGATAACGGTTCACTGGATAAAATAAAAAGTGGTGGCGATTACACTAAGTATTTACCAAGCTTTAACCTAGTTATTGATTACAGTGAAGATATTTTATTCCGTGCAGGTATATACCGTGGTATGTCACGCGCAGATCCATCTGATTTAGGCTATAGCCGTACATTCCAAGAAGATACAGAAGGTACAGCAACATCAATCAGCGATTTATTAGTGGGTGTAAATGGTTCTGGTAATCCAGACACTCAACCACTTATGTCTTGGAACTACGACGCTGCGTTTGAATGGTACCCTAACGAAGATTCAATCTTAGCGTTAAGCCTATACTACAAACAGTTCAACGGTGGTTTTCAACAACAAACAGTAATTGAAGAGTTTACTGTTGCCGGTGAAACTGTTTCACTACCAATCACCAACTCTGTTACATCAGACGAGGACAGTGAAATACTAGGCCTTGAAGCTTCATTTTCTTACCGCTGGGATAATGGCATCGGTATGAAATTTGGTTACAACTATGCAGACACTGACTTTGAGTTCCAAGATAGCTTATACGGCGATACGTTTGAGACTGACGTAGATGGTAATACTACACAGTTAACTGACGGTATTATTGAGTCGGCTTCAGTACCTGGTTTTTCAAAGCATGTATTTAGTAGCCAGCTGTACTACCAAATTGGTGGGTTTGATACTGCCGTTATTTACAAATATCGTAGTGAGTATTTCCAACCATATACTACAAATGGTACTCGACTTCGTTATGTTGATGGCGTAGGTGTGTGGGAAATGCGCGCATCATACAAAATTGATGAGCACTTTAGAGTTAAAGCAGAAGCAATTAACTTGTTCAGCGCACCTAAATCACAAGATTTCTTTGTTGAAGGTAACCTAGGTGAAGTGAATGACTACGGCCCACGCTTATTCTTAGGCTTAAGCTACAAGCTGTAATAATAGTTAAACATTAAATCTCATTAAAAAGGCGGTTTTACCGCCTTTTTTGATCCTTAAATTCTTCAATTTTATATTTTCAATAGCGCTAATAAATAGTACTCAACACAGCTCGCTTTCTAATAAACGCTTCTTGACTCAAAACTAAATTGGTTAACCAATAATGCCATTTATTCAGCACGCCCAACATCATCGGTTTCTCCTTCCTAAATTATTTCATTTTTAAAACGATAACTCTTTTAACCCTTGTAATTGACAGCTCAATTTCTAATTAAATTTAAAATCAATAAATAACATGAACTTAAAATCTACTTTATGATTTAATTTATAAGTTAGTTAGGTTTTTCTATTATTGGTAATAACATATTGCATAATATTTGATCTAAATTTATTACCAAAAGGTTGACCTTTTCATAGTTGGGTGTAAATATAAAGTTAAGGGTTTGTAATAATTAAGGGCTTTTAATAAAAACAATAAAGTAGCTGGTTAAACATAGCATTTCACACACACAGGAAAAAAACTATGAGTCACAAGTTATCTAAAATTACACTGGCAGTTATATCGGCAACCGCACTTGGTATGTCTTTGTCTACACAGGCGCAAGAAGCTCCAAAAAAAGCTGCAGACGATCTTGAGGTTATCGAAGTTTCAGGCATTCGACAATCGCTTACAAATGCGCTTGCACAAAAGCGTTCAGCAGATAGCCTTGTTGAGATTATTGAGGCAGTCGATATTGGTAAGCTACCAGATCAAAACCTCGCAGAAGTACTTGAAAATGTAACGGGGATTCAAATTACCCGTGAAGCAGGGGTACGGGCGTTCAAATTCGTGGTACCAATGCTAATCGTACAGAAGTGAACGGCGTATCAACAGTTGGCTCTGGGTCTGGACGAAGTGGCATTAGTTTTGAAGATGTATCAGCTGCAATCATCTCCGGTGTAGAAGTAATTAAATCACCTGAAGCAAAAACAATCGAAGGCTCTGTGGGCGCAACAATAAACCTTAAAACAATTCGCCCGTTACAGTTAAATGAAACTCTAGGCTCAATTAGAGTTCAAGGTGAAGATAGTAGCTTATCAACAGATGGTGTTACTCCTAGGGTATCGGGTGCTTGGGGTGATAACTGGGAGCTTGATTCTGGCGGTAAGTTTGGTGTTGTATTTAGTGGTAGTTACAGTGAGCAAGACGTAACCGCATTTCGTCCTCGAGCTGATAGAGATAATTCGGTAGCCGCTGATAGTGGTGCTGCAAGTGCACAATCGTTTGATTTTCTACCAGTACAATTTTTAATTCAAGATTACGATAATTACGAATACGAGACAAAAAACTTCGCAGGTACATTTGAATATGCACCAAACGATAATATGAAATTCTTTTTTGATGCAGTTGTTAACGATCAAGAGCGCCGCCAAGAAAGCTCAAGAGTACAAGCATCTGGCTTAAGTGATCTTAGAAATGTATCAATACCGAGTGAATTTGAAACAGTTAATTTTGGTTCACTTGACGGACAAAACCTAGGCAGCATACAAGCGGCCGTAAGAGGCGTTATTCCAGTTGAAGACGGTGGTGGCGATCCTAATTTACGTTTTTCAAGCGATACTAATTCACGCATAACAAAAAGCAAAATATTTAGAATAGGGGGCGAATGGCAAGGCGATAGATTATTTGCAAGTGTTGAAGCCTCAACCTCTCGTTCTGATTCAACTACACCAAGTTTTAATACAACGCTTAATTTTATAAATCCAAATGTCGCTACTAATTCGTCAAATGAAAACGGTACTCCTTTTGAGTATGATCTTACAGGTGATGCACTTACATTTGGCATTGCAACAGGGGAGGCAAACGCGCCAACAATGGCTCAATTACTCGACCCTGCAAATGTTGTTCTACGTGACGTAAACCAAGGGCAAGACGAGTCAGAAAATACAGAAGATGCGTTTCGTACAGATTTTACATATTACTTAGATGATGTAATAACGTCAGTCGATTTTGGTTACCGCTACAGTAAAACGAGCAGTATGTCGGATCAAGTTCGCTCTAACGTTGGTTTAAGAAATATGGCTGATAGTCCAACGGGTGATTTATTTGCACAATTATTAACAGCGGGCCCAGATAACTTTAACGATGGTGATGGGCGAGCACTTTATATTCGTGATTTCTTACTTATAAACCCAGAGCTTGCATCCTCTGATCCACAAGCTGTATTAGCAGCACTTAACCAAGCGATTGAAGCTAATAATGCTATAACGGGTTCCGATCGTGGTCCAATAAGTTCACCAACGTCTCAAGTAAATGCGTTTTTTGATATTGAAGAAGAAACACATGCCTTATATGCACAAGCTAATTTTGAGTATGGCATGTTTCGCGGTAACTTTGGCCTACGTTATTTAGAGACTGAGGTTACATCGCTAGGTAACTCTGTTACTCAAGATGGAAGTGGCAACGAACTGGTGACTCAAGTAACGTCAAAAGGTGATTACGATTTCTTTTTACCACGATTTAATTTAGCCGCGAATGTAAGTGAAGATGTGATTGTTCGTTTAGGTTGGTCAAAAGATATCAGACGCCCAGATTTTGATGACCTATCTACGTCTGTTACGTTTGGCACCAGCCCTAATAGTGCAGTTTCAATAGGTAACTCAGGCTTAGAGCCAGAAGAAGTAACCTCTTTCGATATATCCACTGATTGGTATTTTGCACCCGCTGCTTTATTAAGTGTGGGGTACTTTCATAAAACACGTAGCGATTTGCACGTTACACAGCAAGTTGACCCATTTGAAGACCCAAGCACAGGCTTTCGCGATACAAATGGTCCAGAATGTGAAGGCGGCGGCATATTTAACCCAATTGCTGACATAAACGTATTTGGCCCAGATGCTGGCGTAGGGTTATGTGTACCAACACAAACTACTATTAATGATTCTGGCGAAACAACACAGCAAGGCATCGAGCTTGCAGCTCAATACGACTTATCAAATTTTGAAAAAGAGCTAGGCTGGGCATCAGGTTTTGGTTTGGTTGCTAACTACACCTATCAAGAGTTTTCTGGTGGTGAATCATTTGACACTGCAACGAGTCGTGCAAATGCTGTTTTTGCATTAACAACCGGTAACCCGGATGCAGACATAAGCGCTAAGCAATCACTCATTGATTTGTCAGAAAACGCATACAACATCACATTCTACTATGAGAAATACGGTCTATCTGCTCGAGCGCGTTACACGTGGCGCGAAGGGTACCGTTCAACTGACTTTGGTAGTACCTCGAGCTTCCCATGGGGTTTTCCTGTTGTACAAGAAGACAGAGGGCAGCTTAATGCCAGCATAAGTTATGATGTGAACGATCAGCTAAATATCGGTATTGAAGCCGTTAACTTAACTGAATCAGAAGTTAGCCAGTCTTGTGTGAACGAAGGTGCTTTACTTTGTTTCCAAGGTATTACAGACCGCCGTATTACATTTGGCGCAAGCTATAGATTTTAAAAGTTATAGTTAAATCGAGTCTATAAGTGTGTGTATTTAAAGACGCTAAAAGCAAGCCATCTGGCTTGCTTTTTTTAACTATAATTAGTTAACATTTACAAAAATGATTTATTCCACTTTGTATTTTACTTATCAATACCGTTACAGCGGCAATGTCTGGCGACACTGCCACCAGCAATTATACCAACCTGCATAAATCTTTGACCAATTTAACGAATTAAATTGCACTATAATGTCGTTAAAATTTTTTTATTTAGAACAACTAGATACAAAAATTTTTGCCTAGTTCTAGCGTAATTTTCTTAACGTTAAATAGACCCCGTATATAAGCAGATTGGTATTATTATCGAGATAGTATTAAACCAATACCTTTATTTTTTAACTTTACCCTTAAGAACATAAATTTCACCATCGAAACTGCCTTGAATAGTCAGTCCTTGGCTTGCCAACTCTTGCAAATATTCAACATGATCATCAGTAATATGCTGGCCTGGGACTAAAAGCGGAATGCCCGGTGGATATGGAGTAACTAAACCTGCACAAATGCGGTTGTTGCTTTTACTGATAGGCACAGATTCGCGGTCGCCATAAAAAGCATCGCTTGGAATACACGCCAAGTCAATGGCAGGTAAGTTTTCGGGTAAGCGAGCTCTGCGCGTCGATTTCGATAGTTTTACCTTACCGCTGTCTAGCTTTTTCAATGCATTGTACAAACGAATTATTTTTGAGCGCGTGCCGCCAAGCGTGAGTAAAACTAATATAGTGCTGTGTGTGTATTTTTCTATCTCTAGCCCAATTTCATCCAGTAGATATTTATGAATATCTTTTAATGAGTAAGGTAGCTCACTAATATCAATAAGGATTTTTAATGGGTCGTGACCCATGTTATCACCACTAAAATGCGGGAATATTTCCATAAAGTCTTGCTTAGCTAATACTTTAATTTGCTTAAGCGAGGCCATCTGTTGTTTAAACTCTTCAACATGATTTAGCAGCGCATTGAGCAGCTTATAGCCTTCCATCTCTAATTGCTTTTGGCACACGTCAAGCGATGCAATAAGCTGATATTTTGGCGATGTGCTGGCGTAGATGCTATAAATCTCTCGAAAGAAATCAGCATCAAAATCGGGATCGTTAATATGAATATAAGACGCCTGAGAAAACGCCGATACTACTTTATGCGCCGAATGCGTAATGTAATCGGCCCCAGCATGTATCGCAGAATAATGACGAAAACTAGGATGAAACAAAGAGTATGCAAACCAGGCTTCATCTATAAACACCTTGATACCATATTGATGAGCATAATCCACGACTTGTTTTAGGTCGCTAAGCAGGCCGTCGTAAGTACAACCGGTAAGCACTAGTAATTTAGCATCAGTATTGTTTTCAATTGCTAATTTGATGTCGGCCAACGACGGTGGCGCGAAAATGCCATATTTTGGATTTAAGATACTCGCCAAATAAATGGGGTAACTAGCTGATTGCAAGATGCCATAGTGGACTGACTTATGGCAATTACGGTCGACAATTACTTTATCTCCCTTGCGCAGCAGTGTCTGCAAAATGATTTTATTTGAGGTAGATGAACCATTTGTAACAAAGTAGGTGTGCTTAACTTCAAACGTCGCCGCGGCTGATTCTTGAGCGCGACCAATAGTATTGGTGCTGTCTGACAATGAACCTAGCGAGTCTACCGAAACCGACAGGTCGCCAACAAATACATTGCGGCCGTAAAACTGATAAAAATCTTTGATGTAAGGTGAGTTTCTAAAGCTAGAACCCCCACTATGACCCGGTGTATGCCAAGAGTCGTTTGCTTCACCGACGTAACGACGATACGCCGTCCAAAATGGCGTTTCAGAGCGGTCGTCAAAATCGTTAATCATATAACCTAAAATAGCTTCTGGGTCAGAAATCACCTCATCTTTAAAAAAGAATGATTCGATTTCTTCTGATTCGTTAACGATTTCCAGCCCTTTAGTGTCGTCGCCGATAACATAAACCGGTAACTCAAGACGAATTGCCTTTAACTCTTCAATAAAGCGGCTATACATTCGCTCACCCACTTTGTTGTGCATATCCCAGCTTAGAACTACGGCTTGAATATCACCATCTTCCTCTACATGTTCCAACGCGCGTTTAAGCTCGAGGCATTCAATAATATCGATATGAATATCGTCTCGCTCAAAGTTAGGAATGGTCTTTGACAGATTAGTTGAAAGCCCTTGTAAAGTGGCTGGGTCTTGCTCAATTATCAAGATACGAAGTAGAGGTAGCATAGAGGGTTTCGCAATATAATTTTATAATGCCCACTAGCATAACCAAAGGAGTGAGCGTTGTGAAATTAATACTTTGATAATGTTCTATTAATAGTCACATTCTGCGGGTTATCTAAATTAAATTACAAAAATATTGCTAGGCCTTGGGTTAAAAATACGACTCAATTTATTAATAATATAGAATCGACTGGCAGCTAAACGATTAGCTATCTTATCACTAGAGTTCGAATAGAAGTGTGCTAGCCAAGGTTTAACCTGTTAGTTATCAAATACGATAACTTGATTTTTACCAGCACTTTTAGCTTGATATAACAGTTTATCTGCGTTTTCATATAATTTTTCAAACTTACAGTGTTTTGTATCGCCTTTATCTACACCAGCACTAATTGTAACTCTTTGCAATTCAGGTGATATATCAGTTAAATTAAGACTCGCAATTGCCTCTACAAGCCGTTGTGAAATCATTTTTACAATTTCAACATCATGGCTAGGAAAGAAAACTACAAACTCTTCTCCGCCATATCGCCCTACAATATCTTTCTCTCTAGTTTGAAATTTTAGAGCATGGGCTACTCTTTGAAGGACTTTGTCACCAGCATTATGTCCAAATTGATCATTGATGAGTTTAAAGTTATCTATATCTGCAATTAGTAAAAAGCCGCTTTGTTTATCTAAGCGTGAAACTTGTTCATGGAAGCCTCTCCTATTTAATACTTTTGTCAAAGGGTCGATTAACGATTCATTAGTGATGGTTATATTTAGTCGTTTTAATCTTTTAATATGTCGAAATGAGAAAAGTAAAATTAGAATGAAAAGGCTAAGATTAATGAACAGAATTATATTTAACCTAATATGATCAGCCGCTTTGTTTTGCCAATCTATTTCGCTTGGAAATGCAAAGCTACTGAATAAAGAAAGGCTAATTAGTGCTAAATTTAAAATATACATTTTTTGATAAAGTAGAAACACAAATTAGGCAACTTATAAATGAATGTAATAATAGACCTTGAATACCAATACTTAAATAGGGCCCAATCATCTTTGCATTAGATACATCTAGCAAAACACCCCATGAAACAACCAGGTATAAAAATCCAATTAAGAGTAGAGATAAAGACATCGTTTCAGGCTTCAACTTAGTTACATACGTTGAAAATAAAATTATAAGAAGTAATGAGCTTATAGAAGATAAAACAGTCATCGGCTCAAACCAAAAACTTGGGGCCTCAATAAAAGAATGATTTTCATTAGCTTCCCAAAACTCAGGAAAGGTCAAAACCTGTAAAAGATCGACATTTGAAAATATGATCAAAAGTTCTTCAAATGTTACTCCCGCAACAGACTCGTTAAAAGCAATAAAGGTGATAAAGCCATTTGAAAGCCAGATACAGAAGGCTGAAGTAATTGCTAAAAGCAAATTGTATAATTGAGTTTTACCACTATAGCTTTTCAACTCGTTATTCCGTTTTTTCTTTAAACTCACACAAGTCTTCAATAATACAGCTGCCACACTTTGGTTTACGCGCTACGCAGGTGTAACGCCCGTGCAGTATTAACCAATGGTGAACGTCTACTTTAAATTCTTTTGGTACAACCTTTTCAAGCTTTTGTTCTACAGCAACTACGTCTTTACCCATGGCAAGCTTGGTACGGTTAGATACACGAAATATGTGTGTATCTACGGCTATTACAGGCCAGCAAAAGGATAATAATAGTAGATACTTATATTGTATTGATTTACACTGTATATAACAACAGAGGTGAATCAAAAACATGAATAAGCATACTACTTTAAAACCATTACTCTATAGTTATATACGCTTTTCTACAATCGAACAGGCTAAGGGGCAGTCTTTAAATCGGCAGCTTAGTTTTGCTAAAGAGGTTGCTAAGGAAAAAGGGCTTGAGCTTGATGACTCATTATCAATGCGTGATATGGGGTTAAGTGCGTTTCATAAAACCAATATTACCCGGGGCGCTTTGGGTATATTTTTAGCGGCGGTAGAGCAGGGTAAGGTACCGGCGGGTTCTATTTTAGTGCTTGAAAGTTTGGACCGCATTTCTCGTGCTGCGCCGCTTGAAAGTCAGGGCATTATTGCACAAATTATTAATGCTGATATTACGGTGATCACGGCGGCTGACCGTAAAGAGTATAATAAAGAAACCATTAAAAAGAATCCGATGGATTTGGTTTATATTATCCTGGTGTTGATACGGGCCAATGAGGAAAGTGAAACTAAATCTCTGCGGGTTCGTTCTGCGTTGACTAAGCAATGTGATGATTGGTTAGCCGGCAAACGTGGTTTTAGGGTTAAGTGTGGTAAGCCGCCTAGCTGGGTAGTGTGGAATGATGATAAAAAGTTATTCGACTTCGATCCGCACAATAAAGCTATTATGCTGCGTAAGCTTGAATTATTTAAAAAAGGGCACGGCGGTATAAAAATAGCTGAGCTTATTAATGCAGAGTTTGGTGCGGGTACTGTTCACCACACTGGGGCTAATGTTTATAAAGAGGTAAAGCGCCGTTCGTTAATTGGTGAGCTGAATGTAAAAGTAGGCGATGCTGATTACGTTCTTGAAGGTTATTACCCGCCATTAATGAGTAAAGTTGAGTTTGATTTTTTAGTCGCAGATTCATCTAAACGAGGTGCTACGAAACACACACAAAAGTTTGTGGGGATTTTATCGGGCGTTGGTGTATTTAAATGTGGTTGTTGTGGTAAATCGGTCGGTTCGCATGTTGTTTATCGTAAAAAGTGTATTGATGAAGTAAAAAGTAGCCATAAGCGCTATGGTTGTGTTGAAGCTAGGCGCAATAATAACTGTACAATGAGTTCTACAGTGCAAATTGAAATGGTTGAAAGTGCTGTTGTTAAGTTTTGCCAGGATAAAGTAAACCTGCAACGTATATTGCTAGGGGGCAGCGACCGCGAATTAATTAATACTGAAGAATCAGCACTGGTTGCGCAGCTTGAAAAAATTAATGACGATATAAACTCACTTACAGAAACGCTTTTAATACTTGAGGGCACGCCACCACAGGCGATAGCTAATAAAATATCAGCCCTTGAAACACAAGCGCGTGACATTCAAACCCAAATAGATACCAGTAAAAACAAGCTTGCTAAAATTGACCACTCTTTTCGTGATGAAGTAACAGACCGCTGGTTATCGCTTACTAAAAACCTTGTAAAACTTTCCAATGACGAACGTTTAGCTATTCGCCAGCTAGTTAAAGATACTTTTAAAAGCATCAGTTTACAGCTAAATACATTTAGCGGCGATAAAGGTGGCCTCAATAATGTTTTTGAGCACCTATTAGGTGCCTCAAATGCTGACTACTTTGAGCTTTTACTGGAATTTCATAATGATAAGAAGCGTTTGTTGCGTCTGCATAAACATACTGGTGAGCTAGTTAGTGGTTATGACTTTTGACGTAATTACGAAGTGGCCTGACGCAAGTTTACCCTTGCAACAGGCCATATTCAATATTATTTAGTTGAAGGGCTTAGTTATTTAGGTTCTTTAAAATAATTAGGATCAATACTTGTAAACCTGGCACAAAAGGTTTTAATAATATGATCTAGCATTGCTTCAAAGACCATTAACTCAACAACCATACCTGACTGAATAATCTTACCTTTATTGGTTATTATCGCTAGCGCATATCCTTTTTGCATTTGCAGTCCATTATTATTAGAAGAAATAATTTGCATAGAAACCTTTAAGTTATTAATAAAAGAATTGGTTAGCTTGAAGGCTTAATTAATCAAACTAACAGTACTATGATAACTATTTTCAAAATTTTTCAAAATTTAGGGATGTTTTGGATATTTTTCTGAATCCCTCCGCTAAATGGGGAGTTAGATTGCATCTTGATTAAAATTCAGAGAAAAACACAAAAAATTTTTTAGATAAATAGAGAATTAAGTAATGTGTTTTGTATATTTATCAGGAAATTATTGAAGTTGGTTTATTAATTGTTCAATACTTATTACTGATAGGTAGGCTCAAGTTACTCTTCACGCTGAATTGTCTAAGCACTTAAAATATAGGTTTACTTTCTGGACTTTTTAATAACCACGACTAAAACTATTGTTAATACGGTCGCAGGTAATAACCAAATATATTCCGCCATATTATTCATCCTCAAGGTTGTACAGTGATATTCCAACATTAATGATTTTTATTATTTTTGCAAATTAAACCAACAAAACGCAATTCTTCACTTTTACCCATTGCATGGCCCTAGTTAATTTCAGGACAATTAACGAGGACAAATCATGAAAAATATTAAATCTCAATTTATTCGCCAATACGTTCGAGCCAGTAGATCTCCGTGGGATGACTGCTCTACAATTTTATTGTTAGCAGATGTAGTTAATGAACAAACATTAGAGTTAAATTTCAATAATTACATCTATTTACATAGAGATAGCGTTGGAAAAATACTTGGCATTAGTATTTCAAATAGTATGTTGGAAAAAAATCCAAGTTTTGAGAATAGGTATTTAGAAGGGCACGACATGACGCTTTTTTTACTTATCTACATAGAGCAAATAACACAGTTTTGTGAGCTGTTCTCTGAAGAGTTCCAGCAAATATTTATGCAAACGCCAACTACATTTTTTGCAGCAACAGAAAGTGATTGGGTCGATATTATCGACAATGCATAACCCCCTAAGCGAACATTTGTTCGCTTTTTTAAAAATATTTTTCGTAAACCGTTTTAAATACCCATGCCTGATTTTATTTACTAATACGTTATCGATTTTGATAACAAAACACACAAGGATAGTGAAAAAATGAAACATACATACGTATCAACATTGGATTTTTTAAATTTATTACACTCATTTAGCCGAGTAATCACCGCTAATGACCACCAGATAAACTTATTAGAATTACGCAGTGATAATGCGAATTTAGATGAGCTGTGGGAGGTTATTGGCCCTGAAATTACAGCGAATAAAACACTAAATGAGTTTGCTATGCGAAAACTTGCTTATGAGCTCATGCACAGCCTAATTAGCCACCCAGTAGAGCGTGTGGAGCTGCCGTGTGACTTCGAGGATGATGTTTATCCCTAGGGTCTAATTGAAAAAATTAACGATTGAAACTGAGGTCATAATGGTTATTTTCAAAATCAAAATAACAGCCTAATCATATCTCCCAAAATATGCCTGAATCATTATTTGCTGATTCGTTGCCCTAACTGCAATAGCGTTTAATAGGGCATTTTACTCAGTTACTGAGTATCAAACCTGGGAGGGGGTCCTGCGCAAATACAGGGTTTCGTTACGATGCCTCAAAAGCGAGGTCATTGTAATCATGTTTGGCAAGGCCATAGGTCAAATGCACAAGGGAGGTAGATTTATGTCTATCTCCCTTTTGCGTATTTCAGTAAGTCAGTTCACTCAGTAGTTTTATTACAAATGATAGTGGCGGGGTAAAAAAATAAAAAATAAAAAATAAAAAAATAATTAATTTATTTTTTAACCGTCAGAAATGAATTAATAAATTTATAAAAGTTGCAAATGTGCCTGTATTTTTATTTTTTCTATTTTAATACTTTTAGAGGGGGTTATCTTATTGAAATTAAATAAAATATTTACTGTTTTGGTGGGCAATTTATATGTTTATTGTGGCATTTTATACGAAATGAGTAGGCAATTTATACGGTTTAGGGGGCCATTTTCACTGTAAATAAATAAAACTTTTTTTACCAAAAAACTTACCGAAATTTCTTTTATTCGTTGAGCCGCGGTTAGCATAACAGCATAAACTAGAAATGAGGTAGAGAAATGAGTAGTAAAAATTCTCCAAGAATTGTTTTCGGCAATAAGCTGTTACATGCGGGTTATTCGCTCGATATTAATGAGCAGCGATTAATAAATCTCGCGCTGTCTAAAGTAAACTCCAAAAAGTCTAACCCAGGAAAAATTCTGATTTATCCAACGGAATATGCCAAGTGTTTCGGCCTGAGTAAGTACAGCGTTTATGAGCAGCTGAGTTCTGCCGCAGAGTCACTCAGAGATAAATCTGTAAGCATTTTAGACGATAGCGGGCAGTCGCTTTCAATTCCTTGGGTGAGTAGCGCTTCATACGAAAAGGTGAAAAATCAAGGGTCTTTCATTACACTTGAGTTTTCAGAAGAAATCGAGCCGTATATTTTTAATATAGAGAAAAATTTCACAAGGTTATTTTTTCATAACACAGTAAAATTAAACAGCCTAGCATCATTTCGGTTGTATGCACTCCTAAACGAGGTGCGAAATTATAAAAATTACAAACGACAGGGCGCGGTAGTTGTGAATTTTCAGTTGCCAGAGATGAAACAAAAATTATTTTTATCTGAATCATATGGAGCATGGCGCGATTTTAAAAACCGCATCCTGTTACCTGCTATTGAAAAAATTAATGCCCACACAGATGTACGCGTAACGTTTAAGCCTAAAAAAATGGGTAACTGTATTACTGCCATTGAATTTTCCTATTTTACTCAATGCTCTAGTGAAAGTGAAGAGTTTGCTAGGCCAAGACTATCTCGTCGCCCTAAAGTCAATAAGGGGTCGCATGCTGAGGGTGTGTGGGCTCGGGGAAACCTCAATCGATTAGGAAATTATGAGCTATCAAACCAAAACGAAAACCCCGCTTTTAGATTGGCAAAAGCAGATATAAGGCGCTGTATAACGTATGCAAAAATCATTGGTGACGATGAAGCTAAGATTTTTTACTCTAAACAATTGAATAAATAAAATAATCATGATGTCTCAATGTTGATACTACTGCATTACGAGTAAAACATTTTTTCAATTTCAGAGCACAATTTAGTTCGGTATATTATTGAGGCACGCAGCAGCTCAGCATCGCTCTCACTGAGAAGTGGTGCTCGTGTCTTCTTGTCAAAACGTTGCGGCATTTCCTCAAATAGTTGTTCGTGGAGTCGTTTAATGTCATCAAAAATTTTGACCGATTGAGAGAATAAAAAAATCTTACTGTAATCGTTTTTTTTTAACGAGGCCAAATATTTTAGTAAAATGACCTGTCGTGCCGTTTTATTTTTAAATGAATGCTCAATTTCAACTGCTGCAACAGAGCCATCTAGGAGTCGCACAGCACCATCCACAGTTCGTGCATCAGATAGGTTATTAATACGTTTAAATTCAGGCTCGGTAATGAATCCACTCCACATTGGGGCGTACGTTTCATCACTGTGATAATTATGTATACCGCGCAACATTACAAATGCGTTTATAAGGTTGTGTGCTACATTATTTTGGTTGAACTGCAGAGCAGGGTTTTTATTACTCCTAAAATACACGTCGATGCCCATTAACTCCTCGGCAAATTTGGCAGCAGTATAGGTAGGCACATAGACGCGACCATCTGGACTGCGGTGTGTTTTTACTACACGCAGTAAACCATCTTTTTCTAGCCTGTTTAGGTGTTCCAACGCGAGGCGATGATTAATGCCGTAGAGCCAACGCACAATGCCTGGTGTAACAATAGAAAACCGAATTGCAATAAGCACCGAGACCTTGGTTCTGTTAACCCCTTTTTGGTGGTTATTTTCGCCTAGATAATACCGCATATTAATATCAAAATAGCGAGGGTAGTGAGTATGAAGCGGGTTTTTCGTTTCTAAATCTTTTGATGGTTGCTGAGTCAATTCAAAAATCCTTTTGGTGAGTTAATTATTAAAATTAACTAGCACCGCAACACAAAAATTATCATCATTTTATAATTATATTGCCGTTTTTCATTCCGAGATGCTCTGGCAGCATGTACGGAATGATTGTCGCGATAATTATCGCAACAAAAGCCGCTTTCAGCGGATGGCCTCGTCGCTTCGCTACTCAACCATAGGTCTAAAACGCCCGTCAGCTCTGGTGTTGCTCCGCAACGAGCTGGCTCAACGCGCTATCGCGCTAGCGTTTTATACCCAGCGCGAATGCACCGAGCTACGCTCTGTACTGACCGCCATACTGCCGCTTCAGACAATGCGATGGGTGCCCCATTATCCGCATTTTTCTTCGCTTTTATTTTCTGACGAAAATTATGGTTCGATATCAATTTGTGCCAAATTTTAATCGAATTTCGCTGATGCGAAACACTATCGCGGTCAGTACAGACCAGCTGTACATTCGCGCTTTCTCCATGTGTCTACGGCTTCGCCTACACCACATTACGCGCTTGTTGGCCTCATTCTGAGGCGCTATTTTGCAGTTTTTCGTGCCGAAAAATGCGATCTAAAAACCTGTCTTGCAGACAAAAGCCGCCTTCAAATTAAACTTATTAATAAACTTTTTAGATAAAGAGGAGAGGGTTTTTACTAAAAAAATTAAGTGAAAATAGAAGAAAAGTGAATGCCTTATTCAAACTGTTTGTTGCTGAGCTGCGCAGTCAAACAAGTTTGTTTTTTATCACGAAATCATTAAATTTGAAAGCATTAATTAATGATTATTAAGGTTTAAAAATGAAAAACGACGCTAATGATATTGCTATTAATCCAACAACAGGACTACCTATCACAAATGCCAGTACTAATATCGTAGATGTTGGTGGCAATGTGGTGGGCCAGCCAGACAGGGTAATGACTGTTTATGAAATTGAAGAGTCGATAGGTGACTCTATAGAACATGATTCTTTTGATGCTTTTGATGACGGTTTTTAATGTCCAAAATTTTAAAGGCTTTTAGCCAATATCGAATAGAAATTACCTATTCGATTATCGCATTTAGTGGCTCAGCTATATTGTGTTTACAGTTCCAATCCACTGAAAACTTCGCTTGGTTTATCGCTCTAAGTTTTTTTTGCACTAGAATGATAACAGGTATCTATAACTACGAATATTATCGAAAAAGTAACACCCCAAGCATGAAGGTCATGCTTAAGCATCTCCTTATTAAATTTGTATAACCCTTGTTTATTTGTCCTAAACGCAAAGCGCTCTGAGTTAATCAGGGTGCTTTTTAGTTTTATATGTATGTAAGTTACTGACCAGCCAGCCTTTAAGCTAGTTAAAATATTTTAATTCGACAAATATCAACGTATAAATTATGAAATATAAGATATCGGGTTTGGGTTTGTGGGTACCATCACTTAAGCTGATTTTGAGTCACAGATTGAGAATAATAACTACAATTTGAAGCAAAGTAGGGCACAAAAATTGATATTTTTTGATTAGAGCTTAACTTTAAATTTAGAGTAAGAGTATTTTCAGTTAGTGCCAGAGTAGGTCGGATAAGCTAAGAGCCATCAGGCGGAGAAAAACACTTTATCAATTATTATTTTATCGAGTGGCTGGAGAGTGCCATGAGCGGATGCTCATAACCTAAGTCACTTGTTATACGCGTTCCTCAACTTTCCAAGGAGGATTTAAGCGGTTTTCACCTGCCCAGTAAAGTTTGATTTTATTACCAGACGGATCTTTAAGTATTGCTTCTTTCCACAAGTACCGTTGCTCTGTCGGCTGTTGTTCAAACTGAAAACCTTTTTTGGTCAACTCAGCACACAGTTCATCAAGTTTTTCATGCTCGAAGTAAATCACAGAACTGTTTTCAAATTCACTGGATTCGAGTGATAAGGAAAAAGTAGAATTCCCATCTGGGCAAGAAAACCTTGTGTAATGGGGCGTATCGACAATTTGAGTGAAGCCGAGTTTTAGATAAAAGTTAACAGCAACATCCATATCTTTTACTGGTAAAGTAACCTGGTTAAGTTCCATTTAAACTCCTAGCGTATAACTTTTCAATAACGGGCGCAGGCACATAAGCATAATAGCGAAGCCGCCCTGCGTGTATGCGTCCCAGCGAACGTAGTGAGCGAGTTTACTGAGTTGTTATGCATGTTTATATACAGAGTGAGTTGTGTTTTTAAAACAGTGTAAGGCGATAAAGGCCCCTAAAGTTAAACTAGCCACACTGCACAAATAATTTAAGCCATAGATTATCGTTTCCATTCGGCTCTCACTGTCGAGAAAAACATAACACGAGGAAATTATGTAAAGTAAAGCTATAACAGAGCTCCCAATTTTATAGGAAATCTTTGACGTGTTAAAAGCAGCGAACAGCAATGCTACTGAAAAAAACACACTTGAAAATGCTCCGATGTAATAAGCTGAATCTTGGAATTGATAACCTAATTCTTCATTTCGTAACATGACAAAAGGGGATATGAAACCGATTAATTCGGCTAGAATTGGTCCACTAAATAGTCCAAAAATTAAAATTTTAAGAGCACGGATCACTACACCTCCTTCTAAATGTATAACAACTTTATCAGAGGACACTTTCCCTATTTTAGCGCGAAAATGTCCTTATTTTGTTTACCTACATTAATAGCAAACAGTTTAAGTTATTGCCAGCTATAAATATTATGCTTACTGTAGCTTATATAAATATGTAAAAAGGGAAAAGTTTCCATTTATTATTACTAAGTTAATGACGACTCACCCGGACGACCGGTTTTCGCTCTAAGCGGACTAGAAAAATTTCACAAAATTTATTAATTAAATTTATAAATTCTTAAACACTAGGATGATTAAAAATTTATTGCCAAAAGAATTCTGGAATCAAATTTAGATTAGATCTATTTAATAAAATTAGAGGGCTAGTGCTTTTTTAAATCATGCAATTGATAAAAAACTTTAGTCTCGTTGTAACTTCAAGATACCTTAGAGAAGCCAGAGCAAATTGATGGCATTTTAAGTTCAGGCAGAACCAGACTCAACTACTGAATCTGGTTCGTGCTATAAATAAGCTCGTCATCATATTTTTAAATTAAAGCTGTTATTTACCTAACAAACATCCAAATACCGGCAGCTATCATAAATAAGTTTTCTGTTAGAGAGATAAACCCTAGTGGTACGTTACTGTCACCGCCTACACACGCACATTTTAACTCTCGTTTATCTATATAGACTGCTTTTATCACTGAAACAGCACCAACCCCACCTATGAATAATGAAATAGGGGCAATAATATAGGCTGGTAACCCGGCTATCATTCCAATGCCAACAAATGCTTCTAAAAATGGGTAAACATAAGCGTACCTGACTACTTTCATAGCGACTAAGTCATAGGTTATAAATGAATTAGTAAAGCTAAATAAGTCTTGAAGCTTTTGTATTGCTAACACTGCCATTGTTAGGGCTACAAACAGTTCAGCGGTTTGCATTGATAATAAGCTATTATCCGATGCAAAACTAAATGCCACACTAAGCAAAAAACTAACCGAAAAAATCGCAATCACGGGCGTGTAAGTTGTACCTTCTTGGGCTGCTTGTGGCTTATTAAAGTAATCACGTAAATCGTCGTAGCCACCTATACGTTTATTATCAATAAATGCTTGAGGTGTAGTTTCTACACTGTGTTGTTTTTTAAATTCATCTGTTTGCTCTCGAGAAGTTAAAAGCTGATCATCAACTGTATATCCCTCTCGCTCTAGTAGGTCTTTTGATTTTAAACCAAACGGACAAATATGCTCATCTGTTGCCATTCTAAAAAGTTGGGCTGATTTACTCATGCTTTACTCCTTATGTTATGCGGTTTATTTATTTATTTGAATTGAAATCTGGAACAGCTCTTAATTGTGCTTGAGCATTGGTTTGTGCAATGCCGTTTTGCTCTATATCTTTTAGGAGCCATTGCATTTCTTTTATTTCTCGCTCTTGGGCTTCAATTATATTTGTAGCAAGCTTTTGAACGCGTTTATCTTTGATTTTTGCCCTGTCACTGGTGAGTATGGCAATTGAATGATGTGGGATCATCGCCGACATCCATGAGCTATCATCAACAGTCACTTGTGAGCGAACTAAAAATAAACTTCCTGCAAATACGGCAACACTAGCAATGAGTACTGTTATATTTTTCTTTTTATCTTTATACATATTGAGCATGAAAAGTAGCATTATCACTGCCATCGTGGCTCCCATATAAAGCGCCATATAAGTACGAGTTTCACTAAAATAAACATGACTAAGTTGGTAGGTGTTCAAATACATCAATACAAACATGGTTATTGTGGATGTTGCTATCATTAAAAAAAATTTTGAATAGTGTGACATTGTATTGCTCCTTAAAAGTTTTGTATTTTGTTTTTACATGTGAGTAATTTTTACACTATCAAGCTCACAAATCAGTGTTTCCTGTTGTGTAAAATGGGTATTTAATAATTAACTCAAGAATTATGCCGTTAGGCTAAAATTGCTCGCTGGATTTACTTATGTATCTGTAGGTTTCTTCATTTGAGTTGTCAGTGAGTAGTTCAATATTATATTTGTGAAATATACCCTCCATTTCCATTCCGGGAGTGCCAATAGGCATGGCTGGTACACTTAAGCCTGTAATGTGCGGAGCGTGTTGCCCAGATAAAAACTGTTTTATATGTTTAACGGGAACATGACCTTCAAATACAAATCCATCGGCTGACACGGCTGTATGGCATGAGCGCATATTAGGTTTTATTTGATACTGAGATTTAATCGACCCCATGTCATTAACGTTAATTGCTTTTGTTTGAATATTGTTTTCACTCAAATGAGCAATCCACTTATTACAACATCCACAATTTTTACTTTTATAAACGGTAAGCTCAATTTCAGGTTTTTCTGAATTTTCATAGATTATTGATGTTTTATGCTGTTTTTCGATACTCATTGCCGAAAATGACATAGTTAATGATAAAAAAAACGCTGAGGTAATGTAGATTACTCGCATTGTTAACTCCTTAATTAGACCAGTGAATATGAGTGATTTTCCAACCTTTATCGGTGTTTTTTAATGTGATTGATTCCATTCCCGTAGACTTAATATCTTTCCCTTTATACTTTCCTTGAGTTTTACTTCTTGAAATTGAGTAAGCTATGTCTCCATTTGTGTGAACTTGATGCTCTAGCAGTTCACTATCAACTGCACTTAAGAATTTCATATCCGCTATCATATGATGGTTCGCGTATACATCTGCAGAACGCTCAACAATTCCGCCTTCAAAAATGACGACATCGTCGGCCAGTAATTTACGGGCACCTTTGGCATCGCCTTGTTTTAGGGATGCATGAAATAAGCTAACTGCCTTTGCAGCTTCGCTATCAACATTAACAAAGACCCAGCCTTTTTTTGTGTGCTCTTCATGGGTGTGTGCGTTCACAGCAAAAGAACTAACAGCGCTAAAAATTAGTAGCAATAAAATTTTTAAATTAGAGGATTTAATTAACATACATTTTCCTTTTTTATTAATCGTTAAATAGGCGGACCAACAAGTGTTGTAAATACACTTGTTGTAATAAGTACAAATAGGGCAATTAATATTTCAACAGTGATCGAGCGTTTTAATATACTTATATGGTGTTGTTGAGTGATTTGCGGGACTAAAAAAAGCTTATGCCATGCACCTAGTAACAGCATCGCGCTGACGAGTAACAGCTTTAATAAAATTAGTTGCCCATAATTTGATGTAAACAATGCAGAAAATGACTCTAGGTACTGCAGGAGCAGAGTTAAGCCCGAAATAAGTAGTACAAATACAATAACAATAGCGAGTTGACCAAAGTAATGCATTAACCGCTTTACTTCACTGGTAGGTAGTAAAGTGCAGCTTTTGTAAAGCGGCCACAATGACCCTAACCAGCTCGCAATGGCAATAAGGTGAAAGGTTAAAATACTTTTCACTAACCCATTTTCATTTGCACTGTGCCCAGTAAAAGTGAAGCTATAAGCGATAAACCCAAGCATGATTAGTATAACGGCAACGTTTTTATAACCTGCTACGTTATCATCTGATTCCACACTCCACATACATGCGCTAATTAGAGCAATAATAAGCGCTGGTATTCTAAACGTTGCTTGGTCACCTATGACTGATTGCCAAACAATTTCAAGCATAAAGGGGTCAAACATTCCCATAAAGCCTGATTCAGCCATTGCTCCAGCTTCTATTGGTACTTGTAAAAGTGCAGCAATACTACCTGTAACTACACACGTAATTTGCCAACGTTTTAAGAACTGATAAAAGCTAATTAAGTGATGCCCTGCAACATTGCTGTTGCCACACATAAAGCGCATTAATAAAGTGCCCGCAAGCCCTGAAATTGCGATATAGCTTGCTAGTTTTAATAATAGTAAGAGTACTGACCATTCACTTAATTGCATTATGTTGCTACTTAATGATTATGTTTGCTGTGGGTATTAGATTGTACTTGCATCATCTTATGCGATTCACTTTTGTGTACCATAAATCTAAACGTGTCGGTCATTTTATGTCCATCACCACCCAGTGCTGTCCATTTAACCGTGTAAGTGCCTTGGACTAAGCTCGGCAATGACCAACTAAAGTCTGTGCTTGGGGTAGAGCTTGGTTTGAAATCAAAGTTTATTGATTTATTTTTTTCATCTTTGATGATGACTTTTGCTAGCCTTACTTCACCACCAAAAGTTAACGAAAGTTGCTCTGGGCTTTTCATTAACATGGCTTCTTGCGCAGGTGTTGATTGCTTGAGTGATATATGCGCTGATGCGGAAAATGTAAGTACTAAACCTAAAATAGCTACTGCAGAATTAAAAAACTTCATAATTACCTCTTATTTAAAATGATTAAAACCAAAATTTAATACCCGTAACAAATGCGGTGTTGTTGCTACTTTGTCCACTTGATGTGGCATAGTCGGCGGTATTGCCAAATTTATTGCTCCATTCAACGCCAATATAGGGCGCAAACTGGCGTGTAAATTCATAACGAACCCTAAAGCCAATCGCGCTGCTTGATAGGCCACTTCCAAGTTCGTTTTGTTTATCGTTTTTGCCATAAAGTGTAATTTCGGCTCGCGGTTGTATAATTAGCTTTTGCGTGAGTAATAGTTCGTACTCTGCCTCTAACGTAAATGCGGTATTGCCTCGCTCACCTACGTATGCTGTCATATCAAGTTCAAACCAATAAGGGGCTAAACCTTGTAAGCCAAAAGCCAACCATTGCCGATTTTCACCTTCTTTATTGTAATCAAGACGAACACCTGCTTGAGTATCCCAATATGCTGATACGGCGTGACCCCATAAAATATCGGTTTGGTTTTCTTCAATACTTCCTTCGCTGAAATCACCCTCGGTTTTAATTACCAATCGATCAAAGGTAGTGCCGTACCATGCTTGTAAGTCAAATACACCTGCGTTTGCTTGCTCGTTATATTCAAGACGATCGCCTAGTAATGCGTAAAATGGATGCTCATCAGCGAGTGTTAATCGCTCATTGCCCTCAAGCGCATATGGGCCTTCTGTTAAAGTTGTTCCCGCAGAGTAAGCATGGGGGTCTCTTGCATCTTTAGGTGCACTTCCTCCTTGTGGTTGCATCTTAGCGCTATTCATTTGTGCCATTTCACTTTGCGCTAATAAAGGGAAACTAATTAATGAAGCCCCTGTTAACATTAATAAACCTAATGATTTAGATAGTTTTAATTGTTTCATGATACGACTACCTCTCTAAACATACCGGCATCCATATGGAATAATAAATGGCAATGCCAAGCCCAGCGACCTACATCGTGAGGGGTGGTTAAAAAGCTGATTCTTTGTGCGGGTTGAACAGGTATCGTATGACGTCGCACTTGCACATCACCTTGCTCGTTTTCTAAATCACTCCACATACCATGCAAATGCATAGGGTGCGTCATCATGGTATCGTTTTGTAAAATAACTCTTAAACGTTGGTTATGCTTCATATGCACTGGCGTGCTTTTACCAAATTCTAAGCCATCAAATGACCAGCTATAACGCTCCATGTTTCCGGTTAAATGCAGCTCAATTTCAGCTTCTGGCTCTTGCTGGTTAGTGATCCCTTCAAGTGAGTGTAAATCTGCAAGTGTTAAAACACGACGACCATTTTTACGTAAACCAATACCAGGATCATCAAGATTTGTTCTAGGCATATCAACGCGCATATCAACTGAAGCTCCATACTCCGTTTTTGCATGACGCACTTTAGAGCTGGCAACCGCTAATGGGTTTTCAGACATACCATGTTTGCTATGATCCATCGCCATTGCACCGTGGCCCATAGCGCTATGATCCATTTCTTTAGAGTTCATACCTGACATGCCTGCCATACCAGCCATTGCAGAGTGCTCACCGCCGTGGGTCATATTGCCCATCATATCGGTCATCGTTAACCATTCAACAGGGTCAAGTGCAGGTACTGGCGCATCAATATTAGGCGAGCTTGATAAAGTTCCTTTTGCGTAACCAGAGCGATCCATACTTTGAGCAAAAATCGTATAGGCATCATTTTTAGGCTCAACAATTACGTCGTAGGTTTCACCAGGGCCGAATCTAAATTCATCAACTGTCACTGGTTCAACGTTTTGCCCATCTGCTTGTACAACCGTTAGTTTTAACTCGGGGATACGCACGTCAAAAAAGCTATTACTAGAGCCATTAATAAACCTTAACCTAAGCTTTTCACCGACTTTAAATAATCCACGCCAGTTTGCCATTGGAGTACTACCGTTCATTAAAAAAGTCATTGCTGATGCAGATAAATCAGCTAAATCTGTAGGATTCATTCGCATCTGATTCCACATTTTTCGGCGCTGTAGAGCATTTGAAATACTGCTGCTTGAAACGTCATCGAAAAACTCTGGGACAGTGGGTTGATTGAAATTAAATACATCACTCTGTACTTTTAATTTACGGAACAGCGCCATTGGGTCATCATCAGTCCAATCAGATAATTGAATAACATGCTCGTTATCTGCACTAATAATATCGTTTTCTCGCGGTTCAATAATTAATGCACCGTACATGCCTGTCATTTCTTGAAAGCCACTATGTGAGTGATACCAATATGTACCGCTTTGTTGCAGTTTAAATTTATAAACAAAGGTTTCGCCCGGCATAATGCCTTTAAAGCTGATACCTGGTACGCCATCCATTTGATACGGTAAAATAATGCCATGCCAATGAATTGAACTCGGTACTGATAACTTATTTGTTACTCTAATAGTAACGTCATCGCCTTCTTTGAGGCGCAAGGTAGGAGCGGGTATAGATCCATTGATAGTTGTCGCCATACGTACTACGCCAGTAAAGTTAACCGGCGATTCATCTATAACCAGATCAATTACTTCGCCGCTAAGTTCGGGCACAGTGCCTGTTATTGTTCCTGCTACTAAAGATGATGCAGCATGTAATACACTCGGAAAAGCAGCAAGTACACCTCCTGCAATTAAGCCTTGAACAAATCGTCTTCGTGGTGTGCTAACCTGTTGTGATGACTTTTTAAACCCCATTTCCTTACTCCTTCATAGCAGAATATGTATTGAGTATAGAAAATAGACCTGTCTTCAACATGACGCGAACATTACAAAGTTGTAATCTTGGTGTCATGTTGCTGTAGTGACAGATACTGCATAATATTTGCAGAGGTAGTTGTTAGGACTTTAATGAAGGAATTGTATGCGCTTATTAGTTGTTGAAGATGAAGCAAAAACGGGAGATTATTTAAAACAGGGACTAAGTGAAGCTGGTTTTCAGGTTTCTTTGGCGCGCAATGGTCTTGACGGTCATCACCTAGCAATGACCGAATTATTTGATGTAATAATACTTGATGTCATGTTACCTGACGTATCCGGTTGGAAAATTTTACAGTCGCTACGTGAAGCAGATAACAAAACCCCAGTACTATTTTTATCTGCTCGCGATAGCATAGACGATAGAGTAAAGGGGCTCGAACTTGGTGCTGATGACTATTTAATAAAGCCTTTTGCTTTTGCTGAAGTTTTAGCAAGAGTACGCACTCTTATTCGCCGTGGTGCAGTACAAACAGTTGACGATATACTGATCGTTGCTGATTTAGAAATGGATATTCCAAAGCGAAAAATACAACGTGCAGGCAAGCGTATTTTATTGAGTAATAAAGAGTTTAGCTTACTTGAACTATTGTTACGGCGCGAAGGTGAAGTACTGCCACGTTCGTTAATTGCTTCTCAAGTATGGGATATGAATTTTGATAGCGACACCAATGTGATTGATGTTGCCATTCGTAGGCTAAGAGCAAAAGTTGATGATGACTTTACTATTAAATTAATTCATACAGTTCGCGGTATGGGCTATAAATTAGAGGTTGAAACTGATGGCTATTAAGTCACGGCCTTTATCACTTACGATGCGTGTTGTGTTGTTTGTGGCTGTAACCGTTATTGCGTGCTTAACTTTAGTTGCCACCTTAATAAATAGTTCGATAAAACATCATTTTTTCCAGCAAGATAGTAGTGAACTGCATGTTATTAATCAATCTATTGAATTAGTTTTAAGACAACACTATAAATCAAACCTGAAATTTAAAAATGAATTATCTAACGCTGTAGCGGGTCATCACGGTGTTTACTATCAGGTAAATACCGCAAAAGGAGATCTCATTTTTCAAAGCTCTGAACGAGATTTTAGTGATTTTGTAATGAGTGCTAAGGCTTCAACTGGCTTTAACCGTAACAACATTACCTCATGGCAAAATGATACCCACACCTACCGAGCTCTGGTGAGTAATTTAAGTACTGAGCAACAGCAATACAAAATTACTACAGCGATAGACATGAGCTTTCATTTACACTTTCTCAATCAATTTCAACAAAGCCTTTGGGCCATTATGTTTGGCTCAGCGGTACTCATTTCATTGGTGGCTTGGTTTGCTGTACATCAAGGATTAAACCCTTTACGAGGTTTAAGTCAGAAAATACACGATATCCAAACTAATAAAATGGATGTAAGGCTCGATGAAAATAAAGTGCCTATTGAGCTTGTTAATATGGTGCAGTCGTTTAACTCAATGCTCGACAGGCTCCAGGGTGAATTTATTCGCTTATCAAATTTTTCTAGTGATATTGCTCATGAACTACGAACTCCACTAACGAATATAATTACTCAAACACAGGTTGGATTATCTAAAAAAAGGCAGTTGGAAGAGTATCAAGAATTATTATTTTCTAACTTAGAAGAACTCGAGCGATTAACGAAAATGGTTAGTGATATGCTTTGGCTCGCCAAAACTCAAAACGGGCTAATTAAACCAGTTCAAAACACTCTAAAAAGCCATGATGAAATTGAAGTGTTATTTGAGTATTTTGACGCTTTGGCTGAAGACTCATTGATTGCATTTAATAAAAAAGGTCAAAACCTTTGTTTTTATTGTGACAAATTACACTTTCGTCAATTATTATCAAACTTACTATCCAATGCAATTAGGTACGCTCCAAAAGGCTCATCAATCACTGTAAACAGTGAAATGACCACCGCTGAAAAAATATGCATTTCAGTGATTAATACAGGGGAGAGAATACCTTCTGAGCATTTACCTTATTTATTTGACCGCTTTTATCGACCTGATAAGTCGCGGCAACGACACAGTGACGGAGCAGGTTTAGGGCTTGCAATAGTTAAAGCTCTAGCGCAAGCAAACGGTGGAGATATAGAGGTCAGTTCAAATAATCAAACTACCAGCTTTAAAGTTTATTTAAATTTAGTTAAAAGCTAATTATTAAAACCAATAACTCAATGTTTGCTTGTAGCTCTTTGGCGAAGTTCAGCTAAGTGCCAATTGCGGACATTGATAACGCCCGCCTAATACGCCTTGCACTGGCGGGCTTTTTGCGTTGTTTGCTAAAAGTGCGGCAGCTGGCAATGTCGGATTTAGATGCTTGTTAGCAATACATTCTGTTGCGGCTAACCTGTCACCTTGGACAAGAACATGAAAAAGCCACCCAGCAAAATAATTGCAATAATGACTATAGCTGTGAGCGTCTTCGACTGAAACATTGATTCAATTAAACCGACTTCAGTTTGCATTTTAATTAGTTCTTTTGGCTCAATACCTTTTTTAATGCGAGGGTTATTTGTTTCATTATTCATTGGCAACTCCATATGCGAAATATTCGTGTATTACTAACAGCTTATTAAACACCATTTTGGTGGCATATAACACACCAAAACGGCGTTTAATAATGTTATTGGACAAAATTTATTCCTACTCAAAGAAGAGAAATAAATTTAACTTTTTCAGTGTCCGGTTTTCGCTCTTTTGAGGCATTCGCCTCAACACGTTTTGGGGCAGAAACGAGTTACGCTTTAATGCCCGCTCATGGCACTTAGGCGAACTTCGGCAAAGAGCGAGAAGCAGACGGTCATCTTTTTATATCAAATGCATTTAAGATTTCCTGACTTGAATTAACTGTTGTATTGTAAATAGTAATTTTGCTTCTGTATAAGGAGCGATATAAGTATCGTGAGATAAGGTTTACTTAGCTACTTTTTGTTAATGTAAATAAGGTAATAATTAATTTTTAAGGTTGAAGTAATGGAATATAACAATCTATCCAAGCTTGTAAAAAAAGTTCTCAAAACAGATCAAAGTGGTAATACAACAATGCCCTCAAGACGCGAAATGACAAGCAAAATTTTTGCGTTTATTATGCTTATTCCTGGAATTACTAGCATTGTGATGACAGTAACAAGCGAAGGAGGGGAAAGTATTTTCTTCGCTATTTCTGCAAGCTTCTTTTTAAGTATATCAATATTGCTTTTTGGTCGAAAGAGCCGCTTAGAGTTTAACGGGACAGAAAAACAGCTTAATTTAAAAACCGCATTATGGGGTTACTTTCAAAGAAGTAAAATTGTTGTACCGTTTGATACACTATCATTTGAATTAAGTAGTATAGGCGCGCAAGGCCCTTATCAAATTAAGTTTGTTGATCAGTTATATGAATTTAAACAGTATACAGATGCTAAGATGTTCATTTCGTTTTTATATACGAAATATAATACTACTGCAGTTGAAACCATATCGGATTGGCCTAATAAAACACCGATAAGGTTTGCTCAAAGTGAATTATATAACTCACCTCAAGTTACTCATGATACTAAAAAAGCTAATTCAAACTCTCACCTGGAAGATGAAGATTTTAATAGTGAAGATCTTGTTTTCATTGAAATATGGGATCGCAAATCGCTAATAAAACTATCCCTGCCATTTTTTGTTTTTACAGCCATTGCCGGCTTAGTTAAATACGGAGTGCTGTAATGTATTTTAAAGAACTATCTAGTGAGCTAGCTATTTATCGACAACCGAGGTTAACTAGATTATTGCTAGTTTTGTTGTGTGGTTTCTTTTTATTTATCGGGCTAATTAATGTGTTTAATTCTGATGAAGCAAAATCATTACCGATATGGGTATCTGGGTTTATATGCTGGCTAGGGTGGAGTGGTTCGTTTGGTGGCTATGTATGTCGTTTTGATCTCGCAAAACAAACCTTGGAATTAAAGTCGAGTAGTTTATATACTATTTTTAAACGTGTTTATAAATTATCAGATATTAAAGGTTTTAAAGCTATACCTAGAAAAGGCTACACACATGACTATAGATTATATGCAGTGTTAACTGATAATACTCATATTGCTTTCGCAAACTACAAAGGACGAGGGTTTGCAGTTAAGGAGTGTATAAAAATGGCTGAATTTGTCAGTAAGCCTTATCAAATCAATATTGATACAGCTTCATTATGATTTTCTTAGAACAAAGTAGCGTGGATTAACATTTTTTTAGAAACCAATGCCAGACGCTTACTTCAGGTCTGGCATTGGTTCAAACTTAAGCATCGATCTGTTCTGATACTTCTAACGCATCATCAACTTCTATTCCCAAGTACCTGACAGTGCTTTCTAGTTTTCTATGGCCAAGTAGAAGCTGACAGGCTCTTAAATTTTTAGTTTTTTTGTAAATTAGTGATGGTTTAGTACGTCTCATAGAATGAGTGCCATATTGAGTCTTATCTAACCCAATTGAAGTGACCCAAGAATCAACTATACGTCCATATTGACGGGTTGAAAGGTGTTCTGAGGAATGAATTCGTGACTTAAACAAGTAATCATAAGAGTTGAGAGTAAATTGCTCTATGAGCGCCACAATTGATTTCCTTGTATTCCCAGTAATTTCAAATTGGACGGGCATACCAGTCTTTTTTTGAACGACTATTGCCCTTGATTGAATTGTTTTACCATGTGCGATGTCGTTAACTTTTAGTGAAACTAAATCACACCCTCTTAGTTTGCTATCTATGGCTAGGTTAAATAGTGCTAGATCTCTTATTTTATGAAAAAGTTCTAGTCGTATTCGGATAGCCCATATTTGCTGTAATTTCAGAGGTAACTTTTGTCCTACAAGCTTATTTTTATTCCAAGGCTCTTTAGGCTGATATATTGTTAACTGGTGCATTAGTTGTACTCCGGTGTTTATGGAGTTTTAAGCTTAGCCCGCTACAAAAGAATTCGGGTATGAGCGAAAAGCAGACATTGACCGTTAATCGTTTCAACGACGGCAATTAGCCATACGTTGCATGTTTGCTCCCTTACTGGTTTTACGATATCCAAAACCGACATAACGACCATTAAGCAAATACCAAAGTAAAATAGGTATGTGCTTCAATCATATAGCCAAAGAGGATAAAGCGTTAATAGCACTGCTACAGGCCCTAGAATGCTGAAGACAGCTCTGGTATGGTTTTTATTTTTGTGCCAGTTGTATAAGTTTACCAATAGTTCCAAAGATGCAAAAATAGGTAAAAGCGTATTTACAGCTATTCCTTCGAAGTGAGAGAAGAAGCCTAGTCCTAATGCCGATGCAAGTGACCTTAATGCAGGGAAGCAGGCCGTGCCGCTAGCCAAACGCCACTAGAGCCTACTCTGTCTAATATTTTATTTATCATTTGAAAGTCTATTGGTTGATATTACCATCATTCTAAACTCCGTATATAAGTACGGAGTCAATCATTTTAATGAATCAATTATGGGGCAATGTGTTGGATCTTCGTTTTGCATACAGGTATTTGTCATATCCACAATTACTTTCTCTAAACGTTGAAGGTCATTAATTTTGTCTCGAATGATTGCTAACTTTTGTCGGCTTAATAGCTCAACTTGAGTGCAGTTGCTGTCCATAGACATTAGCGATTTTATTTCTCTTAACGTAAAGCCGAGCGCTTTGGCTTTTGTGATAAACCTAAGTTGTCCTGCTATTGTTTCGTCATATTGTCTATAACCAGATATTGGTTTTTCAGGTTGTGTAATCAGCCCTTCTCGTTCATAAAAACGAATGGTTTCTACATTTAAATTTAATGATTGTGCTAATTTGCCAATGGTTTACATTATTGCCTTTGTGAATACTACTAATCTAAAGTTATATTTAGTTTAGCTATCCAATGATTTGATGATGCCGCACGCTTCAATTGTATTGTCTGAACCACAAGCACTTGCCATCTGTTGTAATTCAGCTTTAAGCGCCCTTAATTCTTTCATACGTTTATTCACTAGTGCAAGTTGCTGATCAATTAATGCATTAACGCTAGAGCAGCTTTCTTCTGGCTTATTTTTTAATTCGATAAGACGTTTAATATCATTGAGTGATATATCTAGGCTGCGACAATGCTTTACGAATTCCAATTGTTTAAGTGCTTTACTATCATACAGCCTGAAATTACCTTCTGAACGGTTTGGATTTAACAGTAATCCTTCTCTTTCATAATATCTAATCGTTTGTATTGAACAGCCCGATTTTTTTGACAATTCGCCTATTTTCATCAATTTCCCCCAGACATTTGACTCTATAGTTACTATAGGATCTATAGTATAGGTATGCAACGAAAGGGATATATAAAAATGACTGAGAAATATTTAAACAATACGAATATCGTTAATTTTGAACACAAAGATATCCAATCCCTGATCGATCAACGAGGGTGGAAAAATTTGGATAATTTCAACAAAATTGGTGCCGCTTATCAGTTTGTAAAAGATGAAATAATGTTTGGCTATAACAAGAGTGATGATATTTCAGCAAGCGATGTGCTAGCAGATGGTTATGGACAATGTAATACTAAGGGTAATCTGTTAATGGCACTATTGCGTGGACTAGGTATCCAGTGTCGTTTCCAAGGTTTTACCATTGATCAGCAACTATAAAAAGGTGCTATCCTAAGCTTGTATTTTGGTTAGCACCTAAATACATCATTCATAGTTGGGTAGAAGTTTACTTTGAAGGGCGTTGGATAAACTTAGAGGGCTTTATATTGGATGAGCAATACTTAAGCTCACTACAGCAGAAATTTAGCCAAGCAAAAGATGAGTTTTGTGGTTATGGTGTTGCAACAAAGTGCTTATCTTCACCCGGTACGGATTGGCGTGGAGAGGATACCTATATTCAAAAAGAAGGTATTCATGACGACTTTGGGCTTTATGATTCACCAGATAAGTTCTATCTCGAAAAAGGTACTAATCTATCAGGTGTAAAACGTTGGTTGTATCAACGAGTGATCCGACATTTGATTAATATGAATGTATCAAAAATAAGAAATAAAAAAGTACTGGAGGTACAAAATGCACAACCATAGTCACAGTCATCAGCATGGTAAAGACGACCGGATTGGTTGGGCATTTTTCCTTAATGTGATATTTACCATTATCGAATTTATAGGTGGTTGGCTCACAAACAGTACGGCGATAATGGCGGATGCCGTTCACGATCTTGGTGATAGTCTTTCAATAGGTTTTGCGTGGATTTTAAGTCGTTTTTCAGATAAAGAAGCATCAGACAAATTCAGCTATGGTTATCGCCGACTTACACTTTTTGGTGCATTGGTAAATAGTATTGTTTTGATTATCGGCTCTATTTGGGTTTTATTTGAAGCAATACCTAAGCTGTCCAATCCTGAAATGCCTGTAGTTGAGGGGATGTTAGGGCTAGCCATACTCGGTGTTGCCGTAAATGGTTATGCGGTATTCAAATTAAAAGCGGGTGAAACACTAAATGAAAAAGTGCTGACATGGCACCTACTTGAAGATGTACTCGGTTGGGTTGCCGTTCTTATAGTCTCTATTGTATTGTTGTTCGTTGAACTGCCGATATTAGATCCTCTATTATCAATAGGGTTTACGCTGTTTATCTTATTTAACGTTTTCAAAAATCTTAAATCAACATTGGTGCTTTTTCTTCAAGCTGCACCCGATAAAGAGACCCAAGAGCGTATTAAGCAGTCATTAATTGAATTTCCTGAAGTAAATGGTATACACCATATGCATTTTTGGTCACTGGATGGTGAAAGTCACGTTTTAACAGCGCACCTTGAGCTGAGTGACAACTTTGACGTTAAAGAATTAATTAAGCTTAAACAAGAGGTTGCAGCTAAATTATCTTCCTATCATTTATCGCATACGACGATAGAGTTTGAGTTTTTAAATGAAAATTGTAGGGATGAAGCAGAGTAAGTTTTATCAATAAAATTTTGGAGCATACAATATAAAAAGCAGCTTAATTAGGCATAACTTAGTAATTAAGCTGCTTTTTTGCTTTTAGATTTCGTCGGATTGCTGTTTGTTACTCTCAGCGCCATGCGCCCATTGATATAAAATAGGCAATACAAACAAAGTTAAAATGGTAGAAGATACAATACCGCCGATAACAACTGTTGCTAGTGGTCGTTGTACTTCTGCACCAATTCCAGTGTTTAACGCCATTGGAATAAAACCTAAACTTGCGACCAGTGCCGTCATTAAAATAGGTCTTAAACGAATGATGGCACCTTCAATGATCGCTACGTATAGGTCGCCTTTTTCATGCCAAAGATCTCGAATAAAAGCCAACATAACCAAGCCATTTAATACTGCGACACCTGACAATGCAATGAAGCCGACACCTGCCGAAATTGATAAGGGCATGTCTCTTAAATAAAGTGAAAATACGCCCCCTGTTAATGCTAAAGGCACGCCACTGAAAATGATTAATGCATCTTTTAATGAACCAAATGCTATAATCAAAATACCTAGGATAACAACCAATGTTATCGGTACAACTAGGCTTAATCGCTTACTTGCTGATTCTAGTTGTTCAAACGTTCCACCATAATCAAGCCAGTATCCTGCTGGAATTTCTCCTTCCTGATTAATTTTAGCTTTAACTTCTTTTACAAAACCGCCTAAATCTCTACCACGAACATTGACGGTAACCACAACTCTTCTTTTTCCGTTCTCTCGGCTAATCTGCGCGGGTAAAGACTCTGATTTAAGCTCTGCAACTTCTTCAATTGGCACATAGTTACCATTCTCAAGTGGAAGCGGCAGATGCTTCAAGCTATCGATATCCGTTCTTATTTGCTCTGGTAGGCGAACAACTAACTCAAACCGTCTGTCACCTTCATAAATGATCCCCGCAGATTCACCGCCAATCGCAGTGGCAACCCAGTCTTGCAATTCGGTAACGTTCAATCCATACCTACCAAGCGCTTCTCGTTTAGGAATTACTGATAAAGATGGAACACCTGTGACCTGTTCTATTCGAGCATCAGCGGCACCATCCACGGTTTTCACAATATTTAGAATATCTTTTGCGGTAAGTAATAACCGATCCAAATCATCACCAAATATTTTGATGCCGACATCAGCTCTAACGCCAGAAATCAATTCATTGAAACGCATTTGAATAGGCTGAGTGAATTCATAGTTGTTGCCTGGAATGTTTTTCAGTACTTTTTCCATTTCTTCAACTAATTCACTTTTTGGTTTTGAAGGTTCGGCCCATTCTTTACGTGGTTTTAAAATAACAAAGATATCAGCAATACTCGGTGGCATTGGGTCGGTTGCTACTTCTGGTGTGCCAATGCGCGAGAATACTTTATCAACTTCAGGAAACGCTTTAATACGTTGCTCAAGTACTTCTTGCATTTCTACTGATTGCTCTAGGCCAGTCGATGGAATTCTTAATGCCTGTAGTGCAATATCACCTTCATTTAATTGAGGAACAAATTCTGTCCCAAGCGTAGTTGCTAACCAAAGGCTATACCCCATTAACAGCGTTGAGAATGAAACAATAATCCAACGAAATTTCATCGCCATTTTTAACAATGGTTCATAAATAGACTTGGTTGAACGAATAACTACACTTTCTTTTTCGCTGATTTTACCTTTCATAAACACAGCTACAGCAGCAGGAACCAGTGTAACTGAAAGGATCATTGCGGAAATTAACGCCATAACGACAGTTGCCGCCATAGGGTGGAACATTTTCCCTTCAACGCCAGTTAGCGTGAAAATGGGGATGTAAACAACAGTGATAATTGCCACACCAAACAAGCTTGGACGTATCACTTCTGAAGTGGCTTCAAAAACGGTATTTAGGCGTTCTCTTAAGTCTTGCCTATGACCGTTGTGTTGGGCCTGTGCTAACCTACGGACAGAGTTTTCAACGATGATTACAGCCCCGTCCACTATCAAGCCAAAGTCCAATGCGCCGAGACTCATTAAATTGGCAGATACTCCTGCTTGCACCATACCTGTGATTGTCATTAACATGGAAATAGGGATAACAGCAGCGGTAATGAGAGCTGCACGTAAATTTCCAAGTAGAATAAATAACACAACAATAACTAAAAGCGCACCTTCAACGAGGTTTTTGGTAACGGTTGCAATCGCTTTATCTACTAACGTTGTTCTGTCGTAAACAGGCTCTGCGGTAATGCCCTTTGGCAGAGATTTTTGTATTTCGCTGAGCTTATGTTCCACTTCTAAAGCAACGGTGCGAGAATTCTCACCAATCAGCATCATGGTTGTACCAAGCACTGTCTCAATGCCATTACGAGTAGCAGCCCCTGTTCTAAGTTCTTTGCCTATAGCAACATTGGCAACATCACTTATTTTTACAGGAATACCATCGTTCTTTTTGATGATGACATTGAGGATTTCATCCATTGTCGCAAGTTGCCCGATGGAGCGCACTAACACTTGTTGTCCGTTTTGCTCAATATAACCCGCGCCACGGTTATCATTATTTTTACGTAATGCATCAGAAACGTCTTCAAAGCTTACCTGATGAAAAAGTAATTTTTCGGGTTTCGGCGTTATATGATACTGCTTGTTATAGCCGCCGATGCTGTTGACCTCAATGACGCCTTTAACTTGAGCCAATTGCGGTTTAATGATCCAGTCTTGTATTTCTCTTAAGGCAATAGCGGTATAAGGCTCTCCATTAGGCATTTTAGCGTCAGGAGAAGCTTGTACGGTATACATAAATATTTCACCAAGCCCTGTGGAAATAGGACCCATCTCTGGCTCTAAGCCAGAGGGAATAACGCCTTTTATCGCAGCTAATCTTGCATTGATTAAGTTGCGTGCGAAATAAATATCGGTTCCCTCTTCAAAGATAACGGTCACCTGGGATAAACCATATCTTGAAAGAGAGCGGGTGTGAGACAGCTTTGGTAGTCCAGCTAATGCGTTTTCTACTGGAAAAGTTACCCTTTGCTCCGCTTCTAAAGGTGAATAACCGGGGGCAGAGGTATTTATTTGTACCTGTACGTTTGTTATATCTGGAACAGCATCAATGGGAAGTTTTTGATAACTCCACATACCAACGCCGATGATTACCATCAGCAAGCTTAATACTAAATAGCGCCTATTTATTGCAAGACGCAAAATTGATTCAATCATATTGCGTCTCCTAATCGTCGTCTTCTACTTCAGATTTCAAGATATCTGCTTTAATCAGATAACTGTTTTTGTTTACATATTCAGCGTCTTTACTGAGGCCATCAATGACCTCGATATAGTTTTTGTCTGAACGACCAAGGACAAGTGGTGCAAACTCGTACTCTTCATTTTCTTTTACAAAGACACCTAATTGTCCACCTAGCTCTTGTATGGCAACTTTCTCGACCGCTAAATCCACCTCAAATTGGTTTATCTTTACGTTGCCTTTTAATAATTGACCTGACGTTAGCTTTAACTCAGTGTTGTTTAATCGTACCCGTGCTAAAACATAAGGCTGATCTTTAGCTGGAATAATATTAGTGATGACTGAACTGAATGCGTGTTCACCTTGCTCAATATCAACATGCTGACCGACTTTGATTTGATTATATTGGCTGGTAAACACCTTAAATTCAGCCCACAAGGTGTCAAATTTGACGATTTCAAACAAGCTAGTGTTTTGCGTGATACCGCCAATATTTCCATTTCGCTGTAAAACAGTCCCAGAAACAGGCGATGTTATTTTATAAGTATTTAAGCTCTCATTAGATTCAATAACGGCTAATAGATCGCCTTTTTTTACCGTATCACCAACAGTGAAGTTTATTGTCTTTATAACGCCGTTATATCTAGCGCTAACTTGAAATAATTGTTCAGCGCCTATCGTCGTAGAGCCGTATACAGGGATAGTTTGGTTCAACGTTTTTGAAGCTAAATAGGCTGTTTCAACACCAACCTTTTTTGCCATGTTATTGTCGATTTTGCTTATGCCTTCTTCGCCTTCATGTTCATCTTCACTAGCGAAAACACTTTGAATGGGTGATAGATACCCAATAAAAATCAATAGTGCGAGTAAATAGTTTTTCATTTTGAATTCCTAAACGATTCAGTTAATCACTGAATCAATAAATTGTTATTAAACTTAAAGTGATGTTTATTTAGAGTGACAGCGCTTCGTTTGTTAGTTTTTCTATCTCTGCGCCATAAATTAGGGCAGCAGATGCCGCGTCAATAAGGGTTCGCCGAGCATTTAACAGCTCTTGTCTAGCCGATACATAATCAAGATATCCATATCGACCTTTTTGATAGGCGTCTTGAGTATCTTCCAGTGCATCTTCAAGCATTGGGATAACCGACTGCTTTAATGAATTAGCTGTTAATATGGCTTGTTTTCTATTGGAGTATGCTCGTAGTAAGTGATTTCTAAATCTTAACTTAGTCGCCTCTTTCTCTATGGCAACTTGGTCACGCTCTGCTAGCGCACTAGCGATTGCGCCAGAATTTCGCTTTTCAGCAAACAAAGGTAAGCTAAAGCCAGCGACCAGTGCCGTATCATTGGCTTCTTGAGAGCGCCTAACACCAACAGACCATTTGATATTGGCCGTTGACTCTGTTTTAGCCAACTGTAACTCGGCCTCTTTTAGTCGCTGCTCACTTGCATAAACTTGAATAGCAGGGTTTTTCTCTAATTTCGCAAAGAGACTACTAAAATCACTATCATTGCCAAACTGAAACAGATCTCCAGTTACTCTAGAGAATGACACTGATGTTTCTCCCCAGTAAGCTGATAAAGAAAGCTTTAGATATTCCAAGCGCTTTTGTTCAGATTGAAGGGTGAGGTTAGCCTGAGCAATAACTGCTTTTGAGCGTTTCACTTCAGCCTCAGGAGTAGCACCTGCGCGGTTACGCTGAGATACAATCTCTAAGGTTTCTTGTGCTAAGCTCAAAGCATTTTCTGCCAATATAACTCTTTGTTGGGCTGCAAGTACTTCCACGTACTTCTCAGTGACTTGAGCCATTAAATTAAGCGCAGAGACTTCTTTTTCAGCAGTGAGTAGTGTTCTTGATTTTGAAACAATTCCAATCCGCGCTGAGCGTTTATCTCCCATTTCGATAACCGAAGATAGAGCGACTGTTAATTCAGCACTGTCGAATGTATTAAATTCACCTGAGCCTGCAAAGTTCTCAGCTTCAAGCTCTAGTTCATAAGCAGGATTTAAACTTGCGATTTGTTCTCGTCCAATTAATGCCGTTTGCTTGAAATCAAATATTTTAAGTTCTGGATTTTGTTTAAGCGTCCACTGAATTGCCTCTTGAAGGTTTAACTGCTTCTCAAAGGCATAAACATTAAATGTAAAAAGTGACAAAGCGAGAAACGCGATATATTTAAGCCGAGGTGTTACACACCTTAAAATTGCTATCTTGCGATGCACACAGGTATTAAGTGCCATGTATACTTTCCTATAAATTTATATGTGATATTTAGGTCATTAACATTTGACCTTTCTTAATTTTCTATAAAATTTAGGCGTATTTAGGTGGGCGGAATGGCACCGAGATATAGCCTTTTAGCTCAGGGGAAACTAAGGCGTAGGTAGGGAAATATTCTATTGCTTGTAAAATATTACAAGAAGAATCTGTATTTAAAAATAACTGACAGCAGCAACAAAAATTACAATTATCAATTAAAGTTTGGCTATTACCCTCCTCAAATAAATTAGAGCTTTCAGGAGCTTTTAGCGGGGTAATAGACTCAGTTAGTGATATATTAAAAGAACTTTCAATTAAGTTTCCTTCAATCTCTTCTTGCGAAAAAAACACAGACTGCACCGCGATTAAAATCATTATCACGTATGATATATATGGTTTAAAATATGACGGGTGCATTCTTTTAACTACTTTCTACTTAAGACTTTAGCTGTAAGATGCGGCGAGCACCGTTTAAAACGACAACAGCAATAATCAAACCAATCACTAAATCTGGATAACGGCTGCTAGTTACTGTAACTAATAAGCCAGCTAAGATTACACCTACGTTTGCGATTACGTCATTTGCGGAAAAAATCCAACTCGCTTTCATATGAGCGCCGTCTTCTTTGTTGCCAAATATTAAAAACAGACAAGCAATGTTAGCGATTAGTGCTATTCCACCAAATATCATCATTAAAGAAGAGATAGGTTCACTACCGTAAATAAAGCGTCTTACGACTTCACTCAAAGCACCTAGCGCTAGAATAATTTGAAGTACACCAGATATATGTGCCGCTCTAAGTTTCATGCTTATGCTTTTACCGACAGCATATATAGCTAAACCATAAACAGCAGCATCAGCAAACATATCTAATGAGTCGGCAATAAGGCCAGCAGATTGCGCAATAATCCCAGCAATTACTTCTATAAAAAACATGACTCCATTAATGGCTAACAACCATTTTAGCGTTGATGCTTCTTTCATCTCATTTTTTTGGGCTAGATCTTTTGCTTTTGCAGCTTCGGTGCTGCAACTTTCTTTAGTTGATGCCAACTCTGCACCGAGATTGAGTTGTTGTAATTTTTTTGTTATCTCATCTAAATTTTCATCATGAAAAACCTTGACTAAACGGCTAGGAATATCAAATTGCAACCCAACTGAAGGCTCAATTGAGTCAAGTGCTAACCTAATCAATCTCTCTTCTGAAGGACAGTCCATTTGAGGTACTTTAAATGTACTGACAAACGCGCCACTATAGTTATCTAATTGTGTATCAATTTTTACATCTTCATTGGTAGAAGATGATTGACACTGACCACTACATTTTTCTGACATATTTAACACTCCGTAATAATATTAAAATAAGTATAAAATCTATAGTGGCTATAGAGTCAAATAAAAAATTATTTAATGTAAAAGCGTGGAAACTGAATTGAAAAGCTAGTTTAAGAAAATAGTTTCTGCTAGTATTTTAAATACTATATTTAACTGGTGATAACTTTGAACCTTAATGTTGTACTAAAAATGCTCTTGGTTATTTCGATTGTTTTACAATCGTTAACTGCTGTAGCATCCTCAACATCTGAGAATCACCAAATAGATATAGAGCACCTTCAAACTCAACATGATCATGCAGATGATCGAAATGTCTCAAATGATAATGTAGGTGATGAGCAGCATAATGAAAAAGATTGTCATCACTGCGGTCATTGCAGTGGCAGCCACTTATCTTGGATTTTAGTCAGTAATTCAAATACCACGGGCAAACTAAACATTATCAATAAAACGCCTTATCAAATTGATCAAACAAATACTTACCTTGAAGCGATACTTCGCCCACCCATTTCTTAATTAGATTGATTTTTAATGACCTATTTGTCCATGAGAAGGATAAAGGGTTCGTGTTTATAAATTAAAAAATTAAGAAGTTTTATGTATATATTTTTAAAAAATACAGGTTTAACCCTGTCTTTATGCATGGCTGTGAGTTTTTCAGTTGCCACTTATGGCAAACAGAAAAGTATTTCATGGCTAGATAGTCAAATAAATAAAGATCCCGAAGTTGTTGCGGCTAAAGAGTTACTTAATGCAAGTAATCATAGAGCCAAAAGCTTAACTCAAGCCGTATATAACCCAGAGCTTGAAGCAAGCTATGAAAAAGAAGGTGATTTTGATAATTACTCTATTGGTATCAGTCAAACGATAGATTTTTGGGATAAGCAATCAACAAATAAAACCATTGGTGAAATTGATGTTTATGCAAACCAGCAACAATTGTTATCTCTACTCGATTCTAAAAAGGCTAATGCCTTAACTGCATTAGTTAATTGGCAAGCAGCAAAAAAAGCTGCTCAGTTACTTTCAGAAAGAGAAGAGCAATTGCAAACGCTCGTTGGAATTGTTGAAGACAAACGAAAAGCTGGACTTCTAGAGCCACTTGACGCTGAGCTAGTCTATTTAAACTTGTCGCAAATTTTTAGTGAAATATCTGAGTCTCAAATTGCTTTGAAAAATGCAGAGGTAAAGGTTCAGGAGTTATTGCCTGATTGGACGCCTAATACTACCAATTTGTTTTCATTTACTTTTGGAGCAACAAGCTACTCATTTAACTCCCAGTGGGTTGAGGAACATCCAAAAGTTAAACTTGCTAGAGCGAAATGGAAGGGACAACAATCTAAAGCTCAACTAACCACTATGGAATCTAAAGCTAATCCAACCATTGGCGTTAGCGCAGGGAAAAGTGGAGATGAAGACTTGGTTGGTGTGACTTTTTCAATGCCTTTAAACATCAGAAATAACTATACAGATAATGTTAAAGCCGCTTATTCAGAAGCCATTGCAGCCGAGGCGAATTTTCAGTCGGTATATCGAAAGCAGTCTTTTGAAGCAAAAGCTAATTATGAATCGCTTAATGTCAGTAGAAAATATTATGAGCAATGGCAAAAACTGACAAAAGGCAGATTAGATAGCAGCGAAAACTTATTAAATAAGCGCTGGCAAGCTGGTGATATTAATACTTCTGACTACTTACTTGCATTAAATCAACGTGCGGAAGGGCTTCATGCAGGAATACGTTTGGAAAATCAATTCAAGCTTGCAGAAATATCCTTCATTTTAAGTATGGGTCAGTTATCCAAATTTGAGATTTGAGCGCTTTGTTTTTTCAGTAGCGAAAAACGAAATCTTAAATTTATTAAAAATATAGGTTACAAAAATGAATACAGTAATTAGTAAAAAATTTTTAGCCGTAGTAATTAGCAGCCTGTTAGTTGGGTTTACTACAAATCATGATGCTTTTGCACAGTCGTCAGATGGAACTGGTTCTGTCACAAACGTTTCGAAACAAGAAGAAAAAGAACATCAAGATGAGCATGAACACGAAAAGGGACATGAAGAAGATAAAGGTGACCATGACGAGCACGGCCATGAAGGTGGTAATAAAGAGGGAGAAGAAGAACATGAAGAAGGTATCACTATTGATCCAAAGAAGATGTCGCTTGCTAAAATTAAAGTGGAAAGTGTTAAGCCTGAATATCAATTTAGCTCCGTATATGCACCTGGCGAAATAAAAGCTAATGGCTATAAAAGTTATGTGGTATCACCACGTACAGAGTCAGTCATTATCAGTCGCCATGCAGCGCTTGGCGAGTATGTAGAAATAGGTCAGAAGTTAGTTACATTATTTAGTGAAGCAATGGCACAAGCACAAGCTGACTATTTAATCGCTTCAACCGAATGGCAACGTGTAAAAAAGCTGGGTAATAAGACGGTGAGTGAAAGTCGATTATTACAAGCTGAAACAACATACAATGCGAGCTATGGCAAGCTCATTGCTTTAGGGTTAACTGAAAAAGCAATAAATGGTATTTCTAACAAAGACATTAAAGCATTTGGGCAATATGCATTAACGGCGCACCGTGAAGGTGTCGTGCTTCAAGACGACTTTATCCAAGGGCAACGTGTTGATGCTGGGGATTCAGTCATGTTGTTAGCTGATGAAAAACAACTATGGGTTGAAGCAAAAGTTTCTCCAAATAAAAAGCTAAATTTATCAATTGATTCTCCTGCGGTACTTAAATTAGAAGGCCAGAGTTACAATGCCAAAGTTATCCAAGAAGCCCATACAATTGATCCCGTAACTCGTACAAGAATTATTAGATTGGGGGTACAGAATGCTGATGATAACCTTCATTCAGGTATGTTTGTAAAAGTTTACTTTCAGTTTGCCACAAAGCAGAAAGTGATGGCTGTGCCAGAAGAAGCATTGATCCGCAGCGCAGATGGTGATTGGACCGTATTTGTCGAAGACCACCCTGGAGAATTTAAAGCTGTAGAAGTAGAACTAGGCCGAGCCTTAGGTGATTTTAGGGAAATCATTGGCCTTGATAGTGGGACGCGAATTGTAACCAAAGGCGCATTTTTTGTTGCTTCTGAAATCGCTAAAGGCGGATTTGATCCGCATAACCACTAAGGAGCAAGACTATGTTTAATAAAATAATAGATTGGTCTGTTAATAATAGACTCCTGATTTTGATTGCGCTGTTTGCCACAATTGTCGGCGCAATTATGGTTATACCAAAACTAAATTTAGATGCCTTTCCTGATGTTACTAATGTTCAAGTTGCTGTAAATACTGAAGCGCCAGGACTAGCTGCTGAAGAAGTTGAACAACTCATTACGTACCCCATTGAAGCGGTCATGTATGCCTTACCTGATGTAGAACAAGTGCGCTCAATTTCTAAAACAGGCTTGTCTGGCGTCACGGTTGTTTTCAAAGAAGGCACCGACATTTACTTTGCAAGACAACTTGTATTTGAGCGTCTTCAAGCCGCAAAAGAACTGATACCAGAAGGTGTCGGC
>NZ_JWIG01000026.1 GCF_000814675.1 Pseudoalteromonas distincta
ATTCTCACCGACGCTCAAGTAGCTGCGCTTGAAAAGAAAAAACATGATGACGAAGCGTGTGGTGAAATTGAAACGGCTCACCCAGGTTATCTAGGCTCTCAAGATACATTTTACGTGGGTAATCTCAAAGGCGTTGGGCGTATCTACCAACAAACCTTCGTTGATACATACAGCAAAGTAGCGTTCGCTAAGCTCTACACCACGAAAACGCCAATTACTGCGGCTGACATACTCAACGACAAAGTACTGCCGTACTTCGAACAGTACGAGCTTCCCATGCTACGTATTCTAACCGATAGAGGCACTGAATATTGTGGCAAAGTCGAACATCATGATTACCAGTTATATCTGGCTATTAATGATATCGATCATACAAAAACCAAAGCTATGTCACCGCAAACAAATGGTATCTGCGAACGCTTCCACAAAACGATACTCAATGAATTCTATCAAGTTACATTCCGTAAAAAGCTATATAGCTCATTAGCGGAATTGCAAAAGGATCTGGACGAATGGATGATTTATTACAATAATGACCGAACTCATCAAGGAAAAATATGCTGTGGCAGAACGCCATTAGAAACTTTATTAGATGGAAAATTGATCTGGGCTGAGAAAAATTTAGCTCAAATCTAGACTGACAGTCACCGATTAAAAAACGGGTAACTGTCGGATCAAGTCTGAGCTAGTACAATTTATTTAAGGATGATTTTTTTACAATAGTCATCGAGTATCAGGTTAATCTCGTTTGCAGGCATAGGTTTTGAAAATAGAAAACCTTGCAAGTAGTCTATGTTTAGTTTTTTACATAGCTGATGTTGGGCTTTCGTTTCGATTCCTTCAGCTACCACAGAAAAATCTAATTTTTTTAGCATTAAAGATAAACTCTCGATTATTTTTAATCGCTTATTATTTTCTCCATCCAACGACTGCATGCTTTTGTCTAATTTTACTATATCAATAGGGTAAGATATTAGATGAGATATGGATGAGTACCCCATACCAAAATCGTCCAAAGCAATCCTAAATCCCTTGTTAGACAAAGAAGTTAATATCTCAATCACTTCTTTACTATTTTCCATAAAAGCTGTTTCTGTTATTTCAAGAATAATACTGCTGGTTTTTAAGTTGTATGTTTTGATTGTCTCTAATAAATAGGTCTCTAAAATCTTTTTTTGTAGCTGAATAGGTGAAATATTAATAGATAGTGTTAACGGCGTTTCATAGCTTTGCTGCCATAAAGATAACTGCTCTAAAGCGCTCGCAATTATCCATTTTCCAAGTGGATCAATTAAACGACACTCTTCAGCAATAGGAATAAACTCATCAGGGGTATAATGAATGGTTGTATTTGGCCAACGGACCAGTGCTTCAACACCTGTCATCATTTGTGTTTTAGAACAGTAAACAGGTTGATAAAATAACCTAAAGCTTTTTTCCTCTATGTGCTCTTTTATACTATTTTGAATATCTACCCGGCGACTAAATTCATATTGATATTGCTCTTTGTAAAAGCTAATTCTACTTTTACCACTTTGCTTTGAGCGATACATTGCAATGTCAGCACATTTTAGCAGTTCATGCGATTCAGTCGCATCGTTTGGGTATAAAGCACTTCCTATACTAACACTGCAATTTAAAGTTCTACCTTCATGCAAAAAGGGTTTAGACACTTCAGCTAGTATTCTATTTGCTATCATACCTATTTGATTAATATTGCAAATTCCACCTATTATAACTGCAAATTCATCGCCTCCTAAGCGTGCAAATCCTTCATTTTGTCTCAGGCAACTATGAATTCTTTCTACTGTTTGTATTAAAATTTCGTCGCCGACACTATGGCCAAGCGTATCATTAATATTTTTAAAGTTATCTAAATCTAAAGCAAGTAACGCTACGCAGTTTTTTGCACGTTTATTGTTAGCTATCATTACTTTTAGTATTTCTTCAAAATGATATCGGTTAGACAAACCAGTAAGCTGATCCCGTTCTGCCATATGCTTTACAGCAAGATAACTATTGTGCATACGTTGTTCTGCTTCGAAGCGTTTTTTGGCATATATAAGCGCTTTATTTAAACTATCCCTCGTTATATCACCTTTTGGTAAAAAGTCTTGAGCGCCGGCTTCTATACACTCAATAGCTAAAGCTGAATTCTCTGAGGAACTAATCATGATAATTGCGGTGTTACCGAGTTTAGGCTTTGCACGCATTTCAATTAGCATTTCAATGCCATCTTCTTTCGGCATATTATAATCGAGTAGTATTATATCAAAGTGCTTATTTTCAATGGCTTTCAAGCCCTCGGATACGCACGTTACTTCGGTTATATCATGATGGTGAGAGCCATCAGAAATAAGCATCTTTTTAATTAATTTGCGATCAACTAAGTCATCATCAACAATTAATATATTCATACGTTCCTTCTAAGAGCAGCTAAATTATGCTCGTTTATAATTGATAATTTCATAGTTAAACTTTGGGCCAAAAAATAGTAAATGTACTGCCAAGCTTTCCATCGGAGGCTACTTCAATTTTGCCTCCATAATTAATAATGAGCTTATTGGCAATACAGAGTCCGATGCCGCTCCCTTCAACATCATCTCGAGATTGCAATGTCTGAAATAACTTAAATATGAGTGAAAAATACTTAGGGTCAATTCCTGGACCATTATCTTTTATTTCAATAATGTAATATTGATTAGAGGGGATAAGTGAAATATCGATAACCGAGTGCTCTTTATTGTTATGTTTTATTGCATTACTAATAAGATTTTGAAAAACAGTTTTAAAAGGGATCAGTGGTATATCGAGTACTTCGTGATTGGCGTGTATATTTACAGTGACAGTTTGAGGAACTTCTAAAATTTGTTCTATATCTTGGTAAAGACTTTCTAAAGATATGTTTGCACGAGTTGAATCACAGCTATTTATTCTCGAGTAGCTTAGTAAATCTTCTAGCAGTACTTGCATTCTATTAGCTCGGCTGAGCACAAGCTGAAAATTTTCTAGGTGCTCCTGAGGGAGTAAATCTTTGCAATCATCATAAACCCATTCTAATAAACGTTTTATAGCATTTAATGGTGACTTGAGATCGTGTGAAGCAATACTGGTAAATTCATCAAGTTCATCGCTCATTTTTTGTAATTTTTTAATTAAGCGATCTTTTTCAGTTTCGTCTTCTTTGTTTTGCTCGCAAATTGTTGAGTTAAACTTAGCACTGTTTATTTTATCTAATAATTTTTTACGTTGGACTAACTGATTTACAAAGTTTTTTTGTAAACTATTTAAAATTGATTTTTCTTTTTCTGTAAGTTGTGAATCACTTGCTCGCTCGAATATCAACCATCCAAACTTAAGACCTGAGGGCAAAATAATAGGCGATATAACTCTAAATATTTTAAGGTCATGCTCAATAATCGATTCATTAAAAATATCATCAGATAGTTGCTCTTTAGCTACTGCTATTTCTGAACCTGATTTATATAGCTCAACGACACCTGAAGGCAGATTAGCAACAATAGAAAATGAGCTCGCATCAAAAATGTTTAAAATTAGCTCAGCAATGTTTTCTATGTTTGTTTGAATGTCATTATCAAGAGAAGTTGTTAACTGCTGCTCATCTATTAATAATACACCTTCTATATAACTCTCTACATTGGGCATTCAAACTCCTACAACAGTATTAAATATGCCTCATTAAAATGAGATGCAACAAATGATTAACTTATTGTAGTTGATTATTTTGAATACGTTGAATAATTTGCATTATAAATAGACGTCAAATTAGAGTTTTACCTTATTGTAGTCAGCAGGTTATGAATCAATTTTAAAATAAGGCAAAACTCAATCTGGGTGTGAAATTTATAACTTAATAAATAACTATTATTTAGGGTAGTGTTCTTACTAAAGAGCAACATGCCCAAGTAAAAACAGCATATTTAATCGCTCAGTTGTACAATTTTTTGCGCTACGCTAAATAAGGTTTTATGCGTATCCATTGCTTGTTTTTGTAGCTGTTTATGGGCTTGCTCTTCGGTGAGCTTTAACTGCTCAATAAGTATGTACTTAGCTTGGTGAATAACCTTTTGCTCACTAATAACTTTTTTAGCGTCAAGTAACGCTTGGTTTATTTGTTTAATATGCTGGCTTTGCTCGATAATTAAATCGTACATACTTTTATTACTATTGAGCTTATCGGCCGCTATATTTTGGCTTATTTCTGGCTCTGGTTGCTTAATGGCTAATTGCCCAAAAGTCGGGGCTATGTGCTGCTCTGCCATATTGTTAAGTACTTGCTTATTTGTGTTTAAACTACGTTGAGCACAGGCTATTTGCATTGCTGCGGTATCAATTAATTGATCTGCTATGTTTTGTTCAATTTTGTGCATTATATCTATGCGCGTAGTGGTTACTTCATACCATACTTCGCTTAGTTGCGAGAGCGGTTGAGCATTCTCGTCATCGAGTTTTTGCAGCAAACTTCTAAGTTGCTCTACCTGATTATTAACCTGATGTGTTGTTAACGAGGCAAAGCATTTTAAAAGGTGCGCATCGGCGTACTCATTAAAAAAGTCAAAACTGTGGTTTTGCTCTTGTACAAAATGCGCGAGTTGTTGTTTTTGCTCAGTGGTAAATTTACTCGCGGCAAATGCTTGTGCACCACAGGCGCGCTCTTGTCCTGCATACTCTTTACCTTGCATAAAGTTAAAAAATGCAACTAATAAACGCGTTATTTTAGGATCGCTTGCGCCATCTGCTGCCTCTAAAATAATATTGAGTAAACTAGCAATTAACTGCGTGAACGACTGCGTAGCATGCACTGCACTAATGTTTTGTTGTGCTATTTGATTGCGTAATTCGGGCAATGCGTCAAGTGTTTGCAGGCTATAGGTAATTAAATTAAATAACCGAGTATGTCCAGTATCGGCGTTGTCGTTTATAAATGTTTGTTTAAGAGAATCATAAAATGCAGTTTGTGCGCTGCTGCTTAAAGGGATTTGTTCTTGTAATTGGGTTTTAAATCGCTCGCGATTTGAGGCCAAAAATATATTACTCATTGCACGTTCTTTTTGTAACTGATGTACAAAATCGCCTAATTTAGTAAGCGAGGCACAACTGTTTTGTAATTGCTTTAGCGCGTGTATTTCTTGATACTTAGCCGCTAATAAAAACTGTTTTGTGAGAGGATTGCTTGTCGCCATTGGTATTATTCCACACTTTTTTGTTTTTAAAGTGCAACCACTGTTCCAATCATTAATAAATTTCATCATTGAATTTAAAATCAAGCTAATACAATTGCTTAAAGTGTTATTTTTGTTTTTCACTTTGTTTCTATAATTTAACTTACCATTACTTTTAACTTATTTGGTGCATTTAAGTATGTTATTGCACACAACTTGAACCCAAATTAAAAACAAAAAAAGCGCCTACTCCTGGGGAGGTAGTAAGCGCGAAAAGTGCATTATTCATTTTACGTCATGCGTTAACATTTACACTGTTTAGTAACTCAGGACTAATTGCCATTTTATGATTTATTACTTCGCCAATCATAATTAGGGTAGGGCCTTGAAGGTTGTGTTTAGCATGCTCATTTACTATTAGTTCAAGCGTACTGGTAATTACCTTTTGCTTAGTGGTAGTGGCATTCTCTATTAGTGCGATGGGTGTATTACTTGGCCAACCCACTGATTGCAAACCGCAGCTTAGCGTTTGTAAGCGCGAAAGCCCCATATAAACCACTAAAGTGGGGTTGTTGTTTGCAGGCATAAACGCGTAATTTTGCCAATGAGGTTGCTTATTAGGATCGGCAAACTGCGCCGTTAAAAATGTAACACTACGCGCTACATCGCGTGCAGTGAGCGGAATACCCGTATAAGCGGACGTAGCACAAGCCGTTGTTACACCCGGCACAATAGCAAAATTAATATTATGCTCACTAAGCGCATCGGCTTCTTCGTTAATACGTGCAAACATACTCGGATCGCCGCCTTTTAAACGCACTACGTTTAAGCCTTGTTGTGCGTATTTAACCAGTAGTTCGCAAATGTTAGCTTGGGTCATCGAATGTTTACCCGCACGTTTACCTACAAATATTCGGTGTGCTTTTTTAGGAAGCGTTTTTAATAAATCATCGCTTACTAACCAATCGTATAAAACAACATCGGCGATATTAATTAAACGCTGCGCTTTTACTGTAATTAGCTCTGCGTCTCCTGGGCCCGCACCAATTATGTAAACATTGCCGCTTTTGACGCTGCGACTATTTGAACTTGTTAGCTTAGTAATAAGCTTATTTAGCCACACGTTTTCAATACCCGAAAAATAAGACAGTACACTCATACTATTCCCCTAAGCCACAGCTGTAGTAACTTTTGGTTCAGAGCTTATAAATACACTGCCGTCTTCAATTTTTGCATTAAAAACCGGTAAGTGTATTGCTTCTGCTTCTAAACATTCGCCTGTTTCTAGGCAAAAGTGTTGCTTATATAAAGGCGATGCAACAACTAATTTATTGTCGATTGAGCCAATAATGCCACGCGATAATACATTGGCTTTGCCAATAGGGTCGTAGTTGCTAATGGCAAACACAGCCGTTGGATTTTGTGGAATGTAAAAAATAGCCACTTGCTGATTATTAACTAATGCGCATACGCCGCTATTAGCCACTAGGTTGTCGATTGTTCCAATATTATGCCAAGACATCAGCTTGCTCCTCTTCAACTTCCATTACTGGAATACGGTTTTGTGTATTACGTTGCTCACGCTTTTCGGCTTCTGTAGCAGGGCGAATTTGGTTACGCTCTTGCACAAATAAAATGTTGTCGTCGGTTTCGGGGCTATTAACAAACTGGCGGAATCGTTTGGCTGCATCAGGGCTTTCAATCGCTTTTTTCCACTCACACGCATAGGTTTGTGTAATTAATTCCATTTGCGCTTCTAGCTCGTCGCAAATGCCTAAGCTGTCGTCAATTACTACGCTTTTAAGGTAGTCTAAACCGCCTTCAAGGTTTTCCATCCATACCGACGTACGCTGTAATTTGTCAGCCGTTTTAATGTAAAACATAATTACGCGGTCAATGTATTTAATTAGTGTTGGCGTGTCTAAATCGGTCGCAAATAAATCAGCATGGCGAGGGCGCATACCGCCATTACCACACACGTATAAGTTCCAGCCGTTTTCGGTGGCTATAATGCCAATATCTTTACTTTGTGCTTCGGCGCATTCGCGGGTACAACCCGATACCGCCATTTTAAATTTATGCGGTGCGCGTAACCCTTTGTAGCGGTTTTCTATTTCTATTGCGTGTCCAACGCTGTCTTGCACACCATAACGACACCACGTACTACCCACACACGACTTAACAGTTCTAAGAGACTTACCATAAGCATGACCTGTCTCAAATCCGGCTTCTATAAGTCGCTCCCAAATAACAGGAAGCTCTTCTAAGCGTGCACCAAATAAATCAATACGCTGACCGCCAGTGACTTTGCAGTACAGGTTAAAGTCTTTTGCTACTTGTCCAATTACAATGAGTTTGTCGGGGGTTATTTCGCCACCAGCAATACGCGGTACTACAGAGTACGAACCATCTTTTTGCATATTTGCTAGGTACGTATCGTTAGTGTCTTGCAAGCCAACATGAGCGGGTTCTAAAATAAAGTCGTTCCATGTTGAGGCTAAAATAGAGCCAATGGCAGGTTTACATATTTCACAGCCATGACCGCTGCCGTGTTTAGTTAGTAAGTCATCAAAGCTTTTAATGCTTTCTACTTTTACCATGTGCAGTAGTTCTTGGCGTGAATACGCAAAGTGCTCACATACATGGTTGTTAACTTCAACACCGCGGCTTGCTAATTCGTTATCAACAACTGATTTTAATAACGCGGCACAGCCACCACAGCCGCTTGCTGCTTTAGTGCATGATTTTACCGAGGCTAAATCGCACGAGCCGCCATCAATTGCACCCACAATGTCGCCTTTACTCACATTGTGACACGAACAAATAGTGGCGGTGTCGGGTAGGGCACTGCCAGATAACGACGGCACGCCGCCGCTGTCTGGTAAAATTAAGCACTCAGGGTTTTCTGGTAAGTCCATGTCGTTAAGCATGTACTGCAATAAAGTATCGTAATCGCTGGTATCGCCAACAAGTACAGCGCCCAGTAATTTATCGCCTTTTTCACTTAGTATGATTTTTTTATAACAGCCGCGAATAGCGTCTTGATATATAAGTTCTTTGCAGTCTGGCGTTTTTGCATGAGCGTCGCCAATAGAGCCTACTTCTACACCTAATAACTTAAGTTTTGTGCTCATGTCGGCACCTAAAAACTCAAGCTCGCCACCACTTAATTGACTCGCTGCAACGCGCGCCATGTTGTAACCCGGTGCTACTAAGCCAAATAGTTTTTTGTCCCACAGGGCACATTCACCAATGGCTAAAATATCAGGATCTGACGTTTGGCATTGATTATTAATGATAATACCGCCGCGTTCACCGAGTTCTAAATCAGCAATTTTACCTAGCTGATCGTACGGGCGAATACCGGCAGAGAACAAAATTAGGTCTGTTTCTAAAAATGACTCATCCGAAAAGTTCAATCTAAAGCGACTCGTTTCGCCTTTTACTATTTCACTGGTTGCCTTTGATGTGTGTACCGTTACGCCAAGTTCTTCTATTTTATTTTTTAGAAGCGTACCGCCTTGCCCATCAAGTTGAACAGCCATAAGTTGTGGTGCAAATTCAACTACGTGGGTATCAAGTCCTAGTTGCTTAATCGCATTTGCGGCTTCAAGCCCTAACAAACCACCGCCAATAACTACACCACTTTTACTTACAGCGGCACTGGCTTTTATTTGTTCTAAATCTTCTAATGTGCGATACACCAAACAATGGGGTTGGTCGTTACCTTTTATAGGCGGCACAAATGGGAACGAACCTGTAGCGAGTACAAGTTTGTCGTACGGGTATTGCTCACCCGTTAATGTGGTCACTATTTTTGCTGATCTATCAATGCCTTCAACCCACTGGCTGGTATGCACATTAATATTAAGTTGTTTATAGTTGTCGTGAGTGGTGAGTGCTAAATCGGCGGCTGTTTTGCCATCAAATACACTTGATAAATACACGCGATCGTATGCAAGATTTGCTTCTCCGCAAAGTACAGTAATGTCTGCGTTGGCATCGCTTTGGCGCATTTGCTCAACAAAGTGGTGTCCGACCATACCATTACCAATAATGAGTATTTTTTGCGAGGTTTGCATATGGCATTCCTTAAAGTGACGGTTTAAATACAAATAACAAAAAAGCCCGCCACAAATACGCATTATGCATAATTGTGTGCGGGCTTCTTTGCCGATGGTTGCTAATAGCTATAGTGCCAACAACCTAAATTTTTGCCGTAAGTAAAACTGGCTTGTTAATAGAGTGTTTGCAAAAACATAGCCAGTTTTTTAAGTTATTGTTTAAATAGTATTTAATATGTTTTTAGAGTGAATGAAAAACCCGTTTTGACATATGTTGGTGCGCACCTGGCACTAAGAGGGTGCAAGTATTGTCATTGTTTTGTGCATTATCAGTCAATAAAACACCCATTATCATTGATTGTATATTGAGTTAAATTTAGCCCATAAAATACGTACACGTACTCTCACGGGCAAAATGATAAACACAAACTCAATAGATGCTTCACCTTTTCACGAAGGCGAGCTGGCAATACAAGACAAGCTCGGTAAACGAGAAATAATGGCAACATTTGGTAAACGTGCCGTGCGCTCATTTATGCCAGAGCAGCATAGAAAGTTTGTGGCTCAAAAGGTTACGTCGTTTATTCAGTTTTTATTTGAAAAGTTTGAAGCTGGGCCAAAAACAAAAAGCCTAAAATCAGTTAAGAGATTTTAGGCTTTTGAGACTGGTTTAAACTTATTTAAAATAGCTACTTATTTTAAAATAACCACAGGCACATCGCTGTTTTCGAGCATTTTAATGGTGTTACTGCCCACAAAAAACTGCCTTAATTTAGAGTGCCCAAAAGCCCCCATAACAATCAAATCAATATTATTTTGTTCTTTGTATTGCATTAACGAGTCAAAAATATTGCCCTCTAAAAAGCTTGCAGACACTTCAAAGTCCATACTGATAAGCTTGTGCTGTGCATTAACAAATTTTTCTTCAAGGTCTTTTTCGTTATTTTTAATACTCACTAAATGACAATGCAAACCATGTAATAAGCCGCCATCAATCACTTGTTGTAGCGCTTTGTCGGCTGTTTCGCGGCCGTCATACGCAATCATAAATGATTTAGGTTGTTTAAATGTTTCAGGAATAAGCAAAATAGGTTGTGTTGCATTGCGTACTAAGGTTTCTATATGTGAGCCCAGCACCGCAAAGCTATTACTATGTCCAGCACCATTTTGGCCAATAACAATAAGGCGTGTGTCGTCTTTTAAGTCTATAACGGTATCGAGCAAATCACCGTGGCGCTTAATTAATTCAAAATTAGTAACACCTGCCGATTTAGCATGCTCACTTACTGAATTTAGTAATTCGTCAGCCATTTTTAAACTTACTTTGCAGCGTTGTTCGTCAAGCTTAGTCATTTCATCAAGAAGTGTTGACTGTGCACCAAGCCCAATACTACCAGAGTAGTCACCAACATTTGTTCGCTGCGTTTTTTCAATTGTATGCACAAAGCTAATTGGTTTATTTAGCTTTTTTGAAGCCCAAATAGCAGCATCGGTTACATTTTTAGTAATGGCTGAGCCATCTACATAGGTAATTATTTTAGTCATTGCATTCTCCTTAATGTCCGCCAAGTAGTTTTTCGACTTCTTCAGGGTTGTTATGCACGCCAAACTTATCAACAACTGTTTCGGTTGCGCTATTCATACCAACAATATTAACTGTTGCGCCTTCGCGTCTAAACTTAATAACCACCTTATCGAGTGACGATACACCGGTTATATCCCAAAAGTGGGCATGGGTTAAATCAATTACTACGTTAGAAACCGCATTTTTAAAATCGAACGACGCTATAAACTGCTCAGCTGAGGCAAAAAATACCTGGCCTACAACTTCATAAGTTACTAGGTTTTTAGTTTCATCGTGCTTAGTTGTAACAACCATAAAGCGACCAATTTTGTTCGCAAAAAACAACGTAGCTAGCAATACGCCAACTAAAACACCAATGGCTAGATTATGCGTGGCAACAACCACAATAACGGTTGAAATCATCACTACGTTTGATGAAAGAGGGTTCTTTTTTAAATCTTTAACTGATGCCCACGAAAACGTACCAATCGATACCATAATCATTACTGCAACTAATGCAGCCATAGGAATTAAACGCAGCCACTCATCTAAAAACACCACCATGATGATTAAAAATAAACCAGCAATAAAGGTTGAAAGTCGTCCACGACCGCCCGATTTAACGTTGATGATTGACTGTCCAATCATGGCGCAACCCGCCATACCACCAAATAAACCTGCGCCAATATTAGCAATACCTTGGCCCTTACATTCTTTATTACGATCGCTCGTTGTATCAGTTAAGTCATCAACAATGGTGGCGGTCATCATTGATTCAAGTAAGCCCACAACCGCAAGACCAATTGAATACGGTAAAACAATTTGCAGTGTTTCGAGTGTTAGTGGTACATCGGGCCATAAAAATATAGGTAGGGTGTCTGGCAGTTCGCCCATGTCGCCAACGGTTCTTATATCAAGACCCAAAAACAGTGAAACCAGTGTAATAACAACAATACACACTAAAGGAGAGGGAAGTATTTTGCCAATAGTTGGAATGTATGGGAATAAGTAAATAATACCTAAGCCTGCAGCAGTCATGGCGTAAACATGCCAAGTAACATTGGTAAGCTCAGGTAACTGTGCCATAAATATTAAAATCGCTAATGCGTTTACAAACCCTGTAACAACAGAGCGCGATACAAACCGCATTAACTCACCAAGCTTTAAAAAGCCTGCAAATATTTGCAGTACACCGGTAAGTAAGGTAGCAACCAGTAAGTATTCCAGACCATGATCTTTAACCAGCGTTACCATTAACAGCGCCATTGCACCGGTAGCCGCCGATATCATGCCTGGGCGACCGCCTACAAAGGCAATAATAACCGCAATACAAAATGAGGCGTATAAACCCACTTTAGGATCAACACCCGCAATAATAGAAAAGGCAATAGCTTCCGGTATTAGGGCAAGCGCCACAACAATACCAGCAAGCACATCACCACGAACATTAGAGAGCCAATCTCTTTTTACGTGATCAAACATGTAATAAACCTAATTAGTTAGTTTCCCAAAGTATAGGGGAGTATTTTATTTAAATAACAATGATTCTCGCGCAGATGGCGATTAAGGGTGCACGCAACGTGCTGATGAAAAAGGGAGTGGTTGCCTAGGGCGGCGTAAGTTTCAAGTAAAAAGCTCCTTTTTGATTAATTAATTTACTAGCTACGTGAAAATAACATAAGAAAAAGTTTGTTTCTAGCGAATAGAAAAATAGAAGGTTACGGCTGATGAATAAAAGCCTAGTTACATTTTAGAAACATATACAATAAATAAGTTATTAATTATATAAAATAACTTAGTATATTAACAGTGAGCTATTAAGGTAATTATAATACTATGTTATTTAAAACACTCGTTATTTGCACTGTTTTAGTGCACTCAAACGTTTTTTATTTAATCTGGTGCGTAACTGGAGTTAAATAAATGCTTCTGTATATTCTAACGTTATATTGTTGACAAGATGTAACTTGTCGCTATTATACATTCTTCAAAAAACTCCAAATTACTTTTTATTTTACGTAAAAATAAAACATGTTTGATATAAATAATGGAAATTAAATAAGTGAAAACGGAGCAATTAAGGATACCTTACGGTTTTACCCTTATTGAATTAATGATAGTAATTGCTATTATAGGTATTTTATACTCAGTTGCACTTCCAAGTTATACGAGTTACATACAACAAAGTCGAAGAGCTGATATCCAACAGGTTTTACTACAGCAAACAGCTGTTTTAGAAAGGCAATACACTCGTGTTGGTGGTTACCCAAATACATTTACTTTTCCTACCTCAGATTATTACTCCTTTAGCTATACAACCGATGCAACTACAGGCGCTTCAAATGGGTCTGAATTTACAATACAAGTTACACCTAAAGGTGCTCAGAAAAGTGATGAGTGCGGCAAGTTGTCTGTAAATCAAAGTGGTACTAAGTCAGCAGATAAATCTAAATGCTGGTAAAAAAAAGCCTTGGTTTTACTTTACTCGAAGTTTTAATCACGATGACCATTATTGGTATTTTAACTGCAGTTGCGACTCCTTCGTTTATTACTTTTATAAAGCGGGATAGATTAGTTACAAATTCGAATCAACTGCACAGTGTTTTTAAATTTGCGCGTAGTGAAGCCATTAAAAGAGATCAAAGTGTTTCTATCAAAACGTTGAATAAACAATGGCTAGTAAAAACTGCTATTAATTCGACGCAAACCACGTTAAATATTTTTGAAACTACACATAGCAGCATTTCTGTAGATTTAAAGAATATTAATATTTCAAGTACGGGTGAATTAGGCCAAATGTATCAAATCTTGGTGAGCGATAAGGACAGTACAACTGGCGACTTTACTTTATGTATTTTACAAAGTGGACAAAGTTGGTTAGTTGAGGCCCCAGAGACATGCTAATAAATTACAGCAAAGGGTTTTCTCTTTTAGAAGTTATGGTTGCTTTAATTGTCGCGACGGTTGCATTGTTAGGGCTTGCTTCAGGTCAACTAAAATCATTGCAATATATTACAAACAGCTTTAATTATACGGTGTCAATAATTGAGGCTAATAATGTTTTAGAGCGTATTTGGCCTCATTTATGCGAGCTACAACAAACAGATCCAAGTTTGTACAACGATACTGACTTTAGAAATTATTTATCCCCACAAATTGATGCATATACACTCACTCTACCTGCTAACTTTTCAAATGATTTATCGGTTGAAGTAACCTGGCAAGATAAGCGTTTGACTGACAACTTAGAAAATCGCGTTGTAATTACAGGAAGCTTCCCAACACTACCTGATGGTTGCACGCCATGAAACATCTAATAAATAAACATAAAGGCTTTACTTTAATAGAGCTTATGGTTGCACTTGCTGCAGGTATGTTTCTATTAGGCGGTGTGAGTCTGGCTTATTCTTCAATTAATAGCAGTACCAGCACAGCAAAAGATTTGGAAAATGCATTAGATGTAATCCGATTTAGCAGTAAAGTATTTACACGAAGTCTAAAACAAACCAACTCAGTCCCTACTTACACAAATAATATTCTAAGTGTTGAGCAAGAGATGGGGTCATCTGCTTGTACTGGCTTAACTATTAGTGCGCCATTTATCGAAAAATATAGCCATGAAGATGACTCATTATTTTGTGATGTAGGGAATGGAAAAGTAAAAATATTAAAAGGTGTTAATGCAATTAGCTACGTAATTGATAACAACGTAGTGAGTGTCCTTGTAGAACCTACAAACTTACCAAGCCAATTCAATAACAGCTTAGTGATTGATATATCTTTGTCGCAAATGGTAATGAATAAGGCATTTCAATAAATGAAAAATACATCTGGTTTTACACTTGTTACTGTACTTATTTTAACATCTATGGCTTCAATTGTTGTACTTAGTACTCTTAGAGATAGTGTGATCCAGGAGCGCTTGAGTGGTAATTTTCAGAAAAAATTGAACGCAAGGTTGATGTCTGAGAAAGGGGTATTTTCAAGTATTGAAAAACTAGAAACAGCAATGCTTGCAGATCCGACTATAAATATTAACGATTTAATAGCCCATAATAGTGAAGTTTCTGGTACAAGTTCGCTTGAATCTAGTATATACAATGCAACCATTGAGATTGACAGTAATGGCGATATTTTAATTTCTAGCGAAGGTACTCGCTTTGAAGGTGAGAACCAAATGCAAGCTATATTCGAATATGTAGCTGGTGGGGGCGGAACGACCAGCAGTGCCTCAGTTTTTTCTAATGGAATTACAGGGTGTTCTGGTGTTGCAATTAGTGGAAGTGGCTTAATTGATAGCTATGATTCGTCTTTAGGGGATTATAACGACACACTAGCTGATGGTAACAAAAATACATCAGAAGAATCTTTTGTTAATACAGTTAACGACTCTGGTGATATTACGCTCAATGGTAGCGGTACAATTGAAGGTAATGTTCTATCCTCTAGTAATTTATCAATTATTCAAGGCGCTGATATTAAAGGCAATATTCATAGTAATGGAAATTTAATACTCTCTGGTGGCGTGGTCGTTGGAGGGGATGCATCGGCATATCTAAGTTTCACACAAAGTAGTGGTACTGTTTCAGGTAGTATTTCAGCAAACCAATCTATATCAGTAAAGCAAACTCCAGTTGGTGGTGATATTAGTTCATCAGGTCCAATTTCTATTACAGGTAATGCAGTCCAAGGAACAATTCGTTCATATGATTTAGTCGCTCTTAATCAAACAACAATACGGCACGGCGTTTATACCTCCGGGAATTATGAGCAAACAGGGGGAAGTGTATACGGTGGAGTGCGTGTTCAAGGTAATGTGACGCTTAAACAGTGGGGCAGTACTATTGATAGTAAAGACCTTAGATACGCAGGTAATGGCTCTTTTAAGGACGACACACCAGAGTATGCTTTTTCACCTTATAAAGTATCAAGTCCAGACATATCAATACCAACTATTGAGCCAGTTGAAAAAATAACACCAGAAAGTGAAAATAATAGAGGGTTAACTGCGTGTGATCCACTTGATATTGCAACAGCAATTGATAGCGTGTCAGTTAATACGACAAGCCCTGACCTTTTTATAAATAACAATAGCAGAGCTGGTGACTTACTCGAGTTAGAAACTAACACGGCTAACTTTTTAGTAGACTTTGGAAGCACTCCAGATAGTGCCATCACTGCTAAAGCTGCAACTTTCCTTGATTCAGCAACTCAAATATTTTATTTTGATGATGTAACAATTAAAGGGCGAATGCAGGTAAAAAGTAATCACAATGCAGTTATGTTTGTAGATGGCGATTTTACAATGAATGGCGCAAGTTCACTAACAATCCCTGATAACAGCAGCTTAACTATCATAATTAAAGGAAAGCTTAAGATAGGAAATGGGGCACAAGTTTACGCACCTGACAATGGGATTACAAATGAAGGCAGGCCCGTTTTTAGTATTTATAGTTCTTACAGTGGAAATGATACTGGAATAGAGTTTTCAGGTGGTACACGAGAGCTTTATGCTGTTATATACGCACCACTTTCACAAGTTAAAGTTACTTCAGCAGTTGGTTTTAAAGGGTCTATTTTAGGAGATACTGTTATTGTAAGCGGCGCTGGTGGTATTCACTTTGACACGGCATTAAATGAAGCCAGTTTTGGTGGTTCTTCATCTGGTGGTAATGGATCTGCAAGCAAGTTAGTTTTCAAAGGATGGCGCTTTACCCCCGTTGAAAAAAGCAATGAATAACAAAGCTATTAGGTCATTATTCAAAGCTCAATTCTATAAGGGAATCTATCAAGATTATTGAATTAATTGCTTTGACCAATATTTGCATACTTAAAACTCAAACGTAAAACCAAACTCTCTTAATTTTTCATATACGTTTATATCAAAACGGTACAAAGTAGCAGCTCTGTGAGCTACATTTGTTTGTTTTTCTTTACAGTTTATTAGTAAGTTCATTTTTTGGAACTTACGTCTAAAGTTAGGTTTATCGAGTGATTTATTCAAAATCGACTCGTAAATTCCTTGTAGCTCAAGCAGGGTAAATTTTTCTGGAAGTAAGCTAAAACCAATCGGCTCGTGCCTTACTTTATAGCGTAAGTAATCAAGGCCGCTTTTTAAAATATCGGCATGGTCAAACATTAAAGCGGGTACACTATTTACATCAAACCATTCACACTCTAAAGCATTGTCGCCACTCACAAGGTTGGTTTCTTCAAAGCGAACGAGCGAATAATAAACAATGGTAATAATACGTCTGGCAGGGTAGCGGTCTACGTTACCAAACGCACCTAACTGATCTAAATAAAGGTTTTCAACACCGGTCGTACTTTTAACAACACGTAAAGCTGCAAGGTCTAAGTTTTCATCTTTACGAACCCAATGACCAATTAAACCCCATTGGCTTGTTGCAAGGCCTCGATTATATTTAACCAGCAACACCTTTAACTTACCTTCATGAATAGCAAATACAATATTATCTACGGTTAGATTACTAATGCAGTCATCAGGAATCGATTCTTCGTCGATGTTGTTAGAAATGTTTGATGTTTTATAGTGCATAAATTACTCAGCCAAAGCTATACGAAGATATTGTTATAAAGACTATTAAGGGTATATAAAAGGTGGGTAAAGCGCAAATAAAAAGCGTTTATAATTCCTATTTAAAACAATCACATCTATTTAATTAATCACTTTATACACTGTACCTGTTTTTACGCGTTAACGCCGATATTCGGCTTTGGTTTGGTATTGGTTCTTTATTGAGCGAGTAATACCTTTGTATGTTAGTAGCTTTGATGCTTAATTAGTGTGATGTATCAATTAAATTACCAGTAAATTAAAAATGTAACATAAATGTTTACATGTGCTAAAAATGCATATAGTATTTTTGACTATATCGATTTGCATTGAAAATTGAGCACACATGAACAACACAAAACACACACTCACAATTAAAGAAAAAATAGGGTACGGCCTTGGTGATACAGCCAGTAATATTGTATTTCAAATGGTCGCTAACTTTATGTTGATATTTTATACCGATGTTTACGGTTTATCTGCAGCCGCTGCGGGTACCTTATTATTAGCGGTTCGTTTATTTGATGGTATTACCGACCCAATAATGGGCAGCATTGCCGATAGAACGCGCAGCCGTTGGGGCTCTTACCGCCCATATATATTATTTTTAGCCGTGCCTTACGGTGTGTTTGCTTGCTTAGCATTTATAACCCCAGATTTTGATTCTACGGGCAAGCTTATATATGCCTACTTTACTTACGGGCTATTAATGACGTGTTATACCGCCATTAATATACCGTACGGCGCACTTGGCGCAGTTATGACAAACGATCCAAAAGAGCGTGCATCGCTTCAGTCATATCGATTTGCAATGGCAATGGCTGCACTGCTTGTAATTGTATGGGCACTGCCTAAGCTGGTTGCTTTTTTTGGCGACGGCGACGATGTAGTAGGATATCCGCTAGCCATGGTGTTTTTAGGCGGACTTGCTGCGGCTTGTTTTTTACTATGTTTTAAAATGACTAAAGAAACAAAACAAGTTAAACCCGCGCAAACTAAAAAGAATGCCTTCCTTGAATTTTTAAGCTTATTTAAAAACGATCAATGGGTTGTAATAGCCGTTATAAGCCTAGCAACATTAATCTTAATTGGCGTTAGAGCCTCTGTAGCGCCGCATTATATTAAGTACTACGTAGGAGAAGCCTCACTTACTTCTAACTTTTTAACACTCTCAGCAATTGGCTCAGTACTAGGCGCTGTGTCTACTAACTTTTTAACCAAATTTATTGAAAAGAAAACACTATTTATAGTCGCTTTAGTGGTCGTAATTATTTCTCACAGCATGTTTTACGTACTTGAGAGCGACGCCATAGTCACCATTTTTATTGTCTACTTTATTGCTAACTTTGCCCACATGATAATTACCCCAATTATGTTTTCGATGGTGGCAGATACGGTTGACTACGGGGCATTAAAAATTGGTCGCAGATTAACCGCCGTTACGTTTTCGGGTCATTTATTGGCAATAAAACTAGGCTTTGCAATTGGCGGTGCTATTGCAGGGTGGATATTATCTGGCTATGCATACGTGCCTAATCAAGAGCAGTCAGAACACACGTTATCAGGCATTTTACTCGCCTTTGCTGGCATTCCAGTAATTTGTACAGTGGCATGTTTAATTTTTATAACACGTTACAAACTTACCGAGCCTGAGGTAAAGCGCATTCAAACGCAGCTGGCTGATAACAAAACCATAAACTAATTTAGCAGTCCATTTTGCACCTTTTAAAAGTGCAAAGTGGGCAGGCAATACTAGGAGTAAAAATGCAAAATACAGCGCAAGCAGCACCCCCATCTAATGGATTAAGTGACGCTGAACTTAAACAGTTAAAAGACTTACAACGAGCCAACTCGTTAATACAAAATCATAATGTGTTAGTTGATCACATGTATACCGCCGATCCGTCTGCGCATGTGTTTAACGGCAAAGTGTATATTTATCCGTCGCACGACATTGAATCAAAAAATGAAATTAATGATAACGGCGACCACTTTGCAATGCGCGACTACCATGTATTTTCGCTTGACGAAAGCTCAGGCAAAGCCATAGACCATGGCGTAGCACTTTGTGTAGACGACGTAAAATGGGCAAGTAAGCAAATGTGGGCACCCGATGCTGCGCATAAACTTGGTCAGTATTACCTTTATTTCCCCGCGCGCGATCAGCAAGGTATTTTTAGAATTGGCGTTGCAAAAAGTGACAGTCCAACAGGTCCATTTAAAGCCGAAGACGATTACATTCAAGGGACGTTTAGTATTGACCCTGCTGTATTTGAAGATGACGACTCAAGCCATTATTTATATTTTGGTGGCTTGTGGGGCGGCCAATTACAAAATTGGCAAACCAGCGAATTTAATGAACAAAGCACGTATCCAAAAAATGGTGAACCTGCAATTCCTGCGCGCGTTGCAAAATTATCGGAAGATATGATCAGCCTAAGCGAAGACGTAAAAGAGGTTGTTGTACTAGATGAGAGCGGCTCACCAATTACAGTGTGCGATAACAACCGCCGGTTTTTTGAAGGCCCTTGGGTACACAAACATAACGGTATTTATTACTTTTCGTACTCAACGGGCGATACACACAAAATTGTATACGCAACGGGCGATAACCCATACGGACCATTTACCTATCAGGGTGTTATTTTAAACCCTGTACTTGGTTGGACCACGCATCACTCAATTGTTAAGCACAATGGCGACTGGTTTTTATTTTATCACGACAGTACGTTATCGGGCGGGCAAACCCATTTACGCAGTATGAAAATGGCTAAGCTTGAGCACGACTCAAACGGAAAAATTCAAACAATAAGCCCATATGAACACGCTTAACAAAAATAGTTTTAAACAATGCAAATTATCTGCGTAAGCAAAGCTTAAGCTTTTATTTGCACAAAAAAGATATAGTCAATGTGACCATTAATTTATTTTGTTAATGGTCTAAATAAGAGGAAGCTGAGGACATATGACAAAATGAAAATATTTTAAAGTAAAAAATAGCACAAAGAATTAGCATAAACATGCTGTTATTTAAAGATTTATTAGTTAAGTAGCACATGTTTAAAACTGGTTGTGGTCTTTGTAAAACGTTTAAAACATACACACACAATAATTATTTATTGACCGTAAAATGAAACAAATAGTTTACAATTATGTTTCGAGTAATTCTTAAAGTCTTGCAGTACGTCAATAATAATTTAATAAGAAAAAGGCATCATGATGTTTAAGAAAAAGATAATTTCAACAGCCATACTCGCTGCAATGGGTACCGTTACGCTTCCTCACCAAAGCTACGCTGCCGAAACCGTTGTCGACGAAGATGTAGAAATAATACAAGTAACAGGCATTAGAGGTTCATTGCAGCGCTCTATGGATGTTAAACGCGACTCTTCTGGTATTGTCGATGCTATTTCGGCTGAGGATATGGGGAAATTTCCTGATACTAATCTTGCTGAATCGCTGCAACGTATTACCGGCGTATCAATTGATAGAGCGGGCGGTGAAGGTAGCCGCGTAACAGTACGTGGATTTGGACCTGCTAATAACTTAATTACTATTAATGGCCGCCAACTTCCAAATACAACAGGTGACCGTACATTTGATTTTGCTAATGTGGCATCTGAAAGCGTATCGGGCGTGCAAGTTTATAAAACATCAGACGCAAGTGTTACCTCAGGTGGCATTGGCGCAACTATAAACTTAACAACAAACAGACCTTTAAATAGCCCAGGTATAAAAGCATCGTTTGGCGTTAAAGCTGTAGACGATCAATCAACCGACGAGGGCAGCATTACACCAGAGGTAAGTGGTTTATATTCGCAAACATTTGGTGACGATAAATTTGGTATATCTATTTCAGGTAGCTACCAAGACCGTGAAAGCGGTATGCAACAGTTTATTCAAGATCAAGGCTACAGAGCATCTGATTACACAAATACAGGGTGGGGCGGTGTACCTGCAGGCGCAGAGGGTGGAGCAAACAGACCTACATCAGGTATTTATTCAAACCCGCAACAACCACGTTATGTGTTTGAAGAACGCCAACGTGAACGTGTAAATGGCCAGCTAGTTTTTCAATATCAACCTGTTGAAAACATTACAGCAACCCTTGACTACACTACGTTTAGAACAACCGTTGAAGAGCAGCACACTGATGCCTCAGTTTGGTTTAACTACGCTGGCGACAGAAGTGAATCTGTTTGGGCGGGCGAGCCTAACGCGTATCCACTTATTTACTCAGAAATTTATGACATTCAAAGTGATGCCGATTACCGCGATACGTCGCTTACGGTAGGTTCTTGGGGTCGCGAAGAAAAAACAGATTCATTAGGCTTTAATCTAGAATGGGCAGTGTCTGATCAGCTTAACCTAGAGTTTGATCACCACAGTTCAAAAGCATCAATGAAAGCAACTGATCCACGCCACGGTACACGTAACAATATTCAGTTACCGTCGTACACACGTTCGCGCTCAGGGCTTGATTTAACAGGCGACTTACCAGGTATTGCTATTGGTAATATTGAAAATTTTAACCCAAGTACTATGCGTTTATCGGGTAGCTGGTTTGCAAATGATAAATACGATTCAGAAATCGATCAAACGCAAATTTCGGGCGACTACTACATTGACGACAACCTAAGCATTGACTTTGGTGTTGCGGTTAATAAAGTAAATAACCATTACCGTCATACACAAGTACAGCGCCCAGATTGGGGTGGTGTTGGTGTTGAGGGTGACTTTGCTGATATTGATTGGCGCCAAGATACTATTTTAGATAAGTTTCAAGCTAAGGCGGGGAACTTTGAAGGCACTGCAACACAAGGCGAATACGATTTATTTAATACAATCTTTTTTGCCGACTTTGATGCGATTGTAAATGCAGCAGAGTACGCAGATCCTATTGCTAACGTAGATAACCTTTACGGTGATTGTAAAGCAGCCGACGGCGCAGCTGCAGGACCAAACGGCGAAGGACAATTTTGTGCCTCAACCGACTGGGATGCAGCAACAAACCGCTTTACTGAAGAAAAAACGCAGTCTGCTTTTGCACAAGTAAATTACAAAGGTGAATTGAGTGGCATGTTCTTCGACCTGCAAATTGGCTTACGGTACGAAAAAACAGACGTATTTTCTAAAGCAACCGCACCAGGTTACAGCCGCGTAGAGTGGAACGAAGATACAGCTACATCAGTAACCGGTGTTACCGGTATTGAAACGCTAAGCCAGTCGGCAGATTACAGCCAGTTCCTGCCAAATATTAACTTTAATATTGAAGTTGTTGAAGATGTAATGATTCGCGCAGCAGCGAGCAAAACTATTTCAAGAGCAGGTTATGGCCAACTACAAGGCGGTACAACTATTAATACCGGCGGTAGCTTAAGTGGTTATTCGGGTGGCTCTGGTAACCCAGGACTTAAACCGCTTGAATCAATTAACTACGACTTATCAAGTGAATGGTATTACGGCGAAGGTAGCTATATTTCGTTTGGTTACTTTAAAAAAGACGTAACAAATTGGATCACTACAGGTACTATCGACTCAAATATATTTAACTTAGCTGATCCATTAAATGGTGAAAAGTTTAGAGCTGCTACAGCGGCACTTGGCGCTAATGCATCTAACGAAGATATCAGAAATTACATATTTGAAAACTTTGCTGATGATCCAAATGTGCAACCTAAGTTTGATGAAGATGGTGAATTAGACGGCGGCACAATTGTTGGTGACCCAGACTCAGATGATCCAATTAACTTTAGAATAAACGTGCCTGTAAATGGCGACCAAGAATACACCATTGATGGTTTTGAATTTAATATTCAGCACTTATTTGGTGAGTCAGGCTTTGGCGGTATTTTTAACTACACCATGGTTGACTCAGGCCTTGAATACGACAACGACTCGCTAGAGGATACAGAAGCACTCGTAGGGTTAAGTGATACAGCAAACGTGGTGTTCTTTTACGATAAAGAAGGCTTACAAGCACGTATTGCGTATAACTGGCGCGACTCGTTTTTAAATGAGCGTCGTGTAAATGGCGATTTAACCGCACCAATTTACACCGATGAGTATTACCAAATAGACTTTAACGTAAGTTACGAAGTACCCGCAGTCGAGGGACTTACTGTATTTATTGAAGGTATAAACATTACCGACGAGTACGTAACATCGTACGGGCGTAAGCAACAGTTGATTTATAACATCACTCAAACAGGCTCTCGTTACGGTTTAGGTGTTCGTTATAATTTTTAATAAATTACACTTGTAGCAACCTTATAAAAGCCGCATTTTGCGGCTTTTTTATTTGCCTAAATTAACCTAGTAATAATAATATCCAGCTGTTATAGTCAATATGAATTTAACTTATTGGTTACATTTAATGTGGAGCAATAGGTAAAGGCACACAACAACAATTGGAGCACACAATCCATGGCCAATCATGCATTATTAAATAATGTTGAACATCAGCATTTAAAAATAAACCCTGCACGCAGCACACACTTAGGTGACGGGGTTTGGTATAGCGAAACATTTGTGAGCGAATTTAGAGTCGCTCAAGCACATTACCCAATATTTTTTACCAAAGACGATACAACAAATACATTTTCGCCGGTGTGTTTGTACGGCATAAATAAAGACGAAAACTTATTTTTAGTAAACCAGCAATGGCAAGCACACTATATTCCACTAAGTATGCAGCGACTGCCTTTTGCTATAGCGACTCAAAATACAATGCAAAACGGTGTGGCAACGCAAGAGCGTATGTTAAGTATTGATTTAGACTCGCCAAAAGTGTCAACAAAGCAGGGTATTAACTTATTTTTAGAACACGGCGGGAATAGCGATTACCTCGAAAACATCATAAACGTGCTCGACAACTTGCATCATGGTTTGCAAGAAAACCAGCCCTTTATTAAAACCTTAATCAAACATGGTTTGCTTGAATCAGTATCGCTAGAGCTTGATTTAGTAAACGGGCTTAAACATAACTTACTTGGTTTTTATACCATAAACGAAGACTCGCTTAACCAGCTAAGTAGCGATGCAATTGCGCAGCTTCACTCACAAGGGTATTTAGCGTGTATATACATGATCATTGCATCGCAAGTACATGTGCGTGATTTAGTGGCGCTTAAAAACGAGCAACTTATGCTACAAAAGCACGCTGTGTAAGTATTTCGCTATGGAAAATTTAGCAAATAAAATTCAAACGCTTAATGGCTTAACTCCCAGCACGTTGCCCAAAGAGCTTTTAAACTCGTCTGTGCCTATTGTACTAAAAGGGTTTGTGAGCGATTGGCCCCTCGTTATTGCTGCTAAAAAGTCAGACAGTGCAGCGATTGATTATTTAGCGCCGTTTTACGAAGGTTTTTTAGTTAATACTTGCACAATACCCGCCAGTCAAAGCGGGGTTGTAGGGTATAACCCCGATATGAGCGGTTTTAATTTTACTAATCAGCAAGCGGCATTTATTAATGCGCTTGAGCAAATAGCGCAAAGTGCAAATAATCCACAAGCCGACACTTTATACATTGGCTCTACTAGCATTGCACAGTGCTTACCTGGTTTGGTTAATCACTGCCACGTTAACGCATTAAACGAAGGCTGTTTATTTAATGTATGGGCAGGCGGAAAGGTTACCGTACCAGCACATTACGACGTAGCGCAAAATTTAGCATGTTGCGTTGCAGGTAAAAGGCGTTTTACTTTATTTGCCCCCGATCAAATAGATAATTTATATATAGGCCCGCTTGATAAAGCACCTGGTGGTCAGCCAATAAGCTTAACCACTACTACAGCGCCTAATTTCACAAAATACCCTAAATTTAAACAAGCTATAAAAGCAGCAATAACTGTTGATTTGGAAGCAGGCGATGCGCTTATTTTACCCAGCATGTGGTGGCACCAAGTACAGGGGCTTGGCAGTTTAAATATACTGTTTAATTATTGGTTTAAAAATACGCCAGCGGTGTATGGGCAGCCTACTAATGCGTTGCACCTTGCTATTTTAAACATACGTAATTTACCAAAGCATGAGCGCGCAGCATGGCAACGTTTGTTTAATTACTATGTATTTGCTGATAACGAATTTACCCACATACCAGAGCCCGCACAGACTATTTTAACAAAGCCAATGAATGAGCTAACAGCGCGTAAATTAAGAGCCGAATTACAAAATAAATTAAGACGCTAAGCGTACTAGTAAGGTTTGAATTATGAATCAAAATGCAATTAAAAAAATCGTAATAGCAGGTGGCGGTACCGCCGGTTGGATGTGCAGCGCTGCAATGGCAAAGCTACTAGGTAAAAATATTGAAATATGCTTGGTTGAATCCGATTTAATACCTACCGTAGGGGTCGGGGAGTCAACTATTCCTACGCTGCATATATTTCATGATTTACTAAAAATTAGTGAATCAGAATTTATGGCAGCCACTAATGCCACGTTTAAATTAGGCATATCGTTTGAGGGCTGGAAACAAAACCAGCAAAGCTACTTTCACTCATTTGGTTATGTGGGGCAAGGTTGTTGGGCTGCAGGTTTTCAGCACTTTTGGCTAAAAGGTATGCAACAAGGTGTAGCTGCCGATATTGGTGATTATTGCACAGAGCACGTAGCAAGTCGCTTGGGTAAATTTGCCGTAGTGCCGAATCAAGACCGTAACCATGCTTATCAGTTAGATGCCGGTTTGTACGCTAAGTTTTTACGTAATTTTGCACAGCAAAACGGCGCTAAACGTATAGAAGGCATGATAAGTAAAGTTAATTTAGAGCCCACTAATGGCTTTATAAAATCGCTTACTTTAGGTGACGGGCAAATTATTGAGGGTGATTTATTTATAGATTGCACCGGCTTTAAAGGTTTATTAATAGAGCAAGCGCTACACACCGGATACGAAGATTGGAGCCATTGGCTCCCGTGCGACAGCGCAGTGGCAATACAAACCGAATTAGTAAGCCCAATAGTGCCATATACGCGTGCAATGGCACATAAATGTGGTTGGCAGTGGCAAATACCGCTGCAAAGCCGCCGTGGTAATGGCTTAGTGTTTTGTAGTAAATACATGAGCGATGATGAGGCAAAAACAGCGCTACTCAATAACGTAGAAGGCAAACCTATTAATGAGCCGCGCGTTATTAAATACCGCACCGGTACACGGCGTAAACATTGGAACAAAAACTGTGTTGCTATTGGCTTAGCAAGTGGTTTTATTGAGCCGCTTGAATCAACCAGTATTCATTTAATTCAGCAAAGCATTATAAGATTAATGCAAAACATGCCAACCAAAGCAATCGAGTCGTGCTATCAAGATGACTTTAACAACAAAATGCGCTTTGAAGCCGAAAACATTCGCGACTTTATTGTACTTCATTACCATGTAACACAGCGCACCGATAGCGACTTTTGGCGCTACTGTAAAAACATGCCAATTCCAGAGTCGCTTGCCAAACGCATTGAGCTATTTAAGCAAAGTGGGCATGTTTATAAAGCAGAGCAAGAGTTATTTGGTGAAGCCTCGTGGTTACAAGTGATGTTAGGGCAAGGGCTAGTGCCGCAAAATTATCATCCGATTGTTGATAGCATGAGCGATGATGAGCTTAAACGATTTTTAGAGTCAATAAAAAATCATGTTGCTAAAAAAGCAGATAGCTTACCGAGTCACATTGATTTTATTAATCATTATTGCAAGGCTAAGTAAGCAATATGCTAACACTTGGCAATAATTTACAGCCGCAGTATGAGTTTATAGGGCAAGAGCAAACGCCAATTATTATAATTGACGACTACCTGAGTGAGCCGCAAAAACTTATAAACTTAGCGCAAAGTGCTGATGAAAATCATGCGCAAAATCAGGGAGAGTTTAAACCTGACGAACTCACTCAATACCCAGGTTTACGCATGCCGCTGCCAAAGCAATGTGTGGTTGATTACCTAAAGCCGCTTATACAGGGGTTTTATAACGTATTTAATATTGGGCAAACACTTACCCCATACCCAAAAGATAATACCTTATCGTTAATTACTAAAACGCAGCAGCAGCTATCACCAATACAAACCTTGCCACACTTTGATACCAATGATCCTAACTTAATTGCCATTATTCATTACCTTGGCAGAGGCGAGCACGGCGGCACTGGATTTTTTAGGCATAAAAAAACAGGGTTTGAAACAATCAGCACCAAGCGCAAAAACACGTATGTAACACATGCTCAGCAATACCTTGAATTAGATAATACAAAGCCTAGTTATTGCACGACGCAGCACAGTGAGTTTGAGTGCTACAAGCACATAGAATATAAGCCAAATAGGCTTATTGTGTTTCCTGGGTATTTGCTGCACACCAGTTTACTTAATACGTCTACCGATATTTCGTCGTGTCCACAAACAGGGCGGCTAACGGCTAATATGTTTGTTCATTTTAAATAGGAATATTATGTTTTTTTCTTTATCTAGATTCGCATATAAAGGTTGGCTATTATGCTTTGTTGTATTGACGCTGAGTATGGTAACAGTGCAAAAAAGTCATGCTACAGGGTTTGATACGCTCCCTAAAAAGCAATTTAATGTGCTGCTATTTACAAAAACCGCAGGGTGGCACCATAAGTCGCAAACCGAAGGGGTTAAAGCGTTAGAGGTCTTAGCCGATAAGCATTTTTTTAACTTAATTTGGCACGAAGAGAGCCATTACTTTAACGACGATTACTTAAAAAATGTTGATGTAGTGGTATTTTTATCAACCACGGGCGATATTTTAAACCTAAAAGAGCAAGCCGCGCTTGAGCGATTTATAAAAGCAGGTAAAGGCTTTGTTGGCATTCATAGCGCATCAGATACCGAATACGACTGGCCTTGGTACCAAAAGCTGGTGGGGCGCACCTTTAACATTCATCCTGTTATTCAAACTGGCGTACTACGTAAAGTGCCGAATACTGTCTTTATTGGCTTAAACCATATGCCGCAGGAGATACTTTGGACCGACGAGTGGTACGAGTTTGGGCCCGAGCTAACTAAGTTAAACTACTTACTCACGGTTGATGAGCAAACTTACAACCCAAATGCCGATTGGGGTAATAACAAAACAGGCTCAGGCATGGGGGCGTTTCATCCTATTTCGTGGTATCACAATTACGATGGTGGTCGCTCGTTTTATACAGCCCTTGGGCATACTAATGCGGTGTATAAAAGTGAATTTTTAACCGAGCATATCTATGGCGGAATTTATTGGGCAGCAACAGGGAAAGGACTAAAAGAGCTGTAGGCAATATGTCGGGTAATCATCAATAACGAACCACATAAAGGTAATACATTGATGCAATGATTTTGTTGAGTTTACGTTTCTTTAATGTTAAAAAGACAACGTTGTCATAATGTTTGTTTAACTTTATGCTTTAAGTACTACGGGCAATTGACCGTACAATTAAATTTAGACAGATAGAGTAAATCAAAAAAGACAACGTTGTTTATTTGAAAGAGTAAATAGACATGCAATGAGAAAACACACAATTTAAGCACTTTAAAACCATAATTATCAAGGTATTGGGTATTGCTCTTATATACACTGATTTAGCGCATCTAATTACCAGATAAGTATGTAACTTAAAGCTTTAATAAGAATATAAATGCGCCCATTGTCGTGCTTTGATTAAATTGGCGCCTATAAGTAATAAGAGTTGATATGAATAAGATTATTTACTGGTCAATAACAGTCGCTGTAGCGGGGTTTTTATTTGGCTTCGACACGGCGGTTATATCTGGGGCAGATAAGCCCATTCAAGCAATGTGGGATACGAGTTCGTTATTTCATGGCTTATTTATTATGTCTTCAGCTTTATGGGGAACATTAATTGGAGCCTTAGGAGGTAATTACCCTTGTGATAAATATGGCCGCAAACCCACATTAGTATTGGTTGGCGTATTATTTTTAGTTTCTGCTATTGGTTCTGCAATTGCGCAAGACCCTTATACTTTTGCCTTGCTGAGGTTTATTGGCGGTGTAGGTGTGGGTATCTCTTCTATAGTGGTACCCGCTTATATATCAGAAATAGCCCCTGCTAAATATCGCGGGCGGTTAGTTGCGCTTTATCAGTTTCAAATTGTGTTTGGGATTTTAATTGCATTTATTTCAAATTTCCTAATTTCAGGTACATCTGGAAACGATTGGCGTTTAATGCTTGCCGTAGAGGCAATACCTGCCGTTATCTATTTACTTATGGTTGTGAGAGCGCCTGAAAGTCCACGTTGGTTAGTACAAAATAAAAACGCTATAAAAAAAGCGCGGTCAATATTAATCCAACTAGGAGAGTCAAAGCCAGATACCGTTTTACTAGCAATTGAAAAAGATAAAAAACAAAATGTTGAGTCTAAACTGTTTTCAGGTACTTACAGTAAAGCCGCTCTACTCGCATTTTTGTTTGCGGCATTTAATCAATTATCGGGTATTAATTTCATTATTTACTATGCTCCTCGGCTTTTTGAGCTAGCAGGATTAGATGTAAACCAGGCACTACTATCAGGTGCAGGGATAGGCCTAGTTAACTTATGTTTTACTATGCTTGGCTTATTATTAATTGATAAATATGGCCGCCGTTCATTAATGTATGTTGGTTCTATTGGTTACATTATTTCATTGGCTGTCGTTGCATGGGCATTTAGCAACCAAACAGGAGGAGTATTGGTTGTTGCGTTTGTATTTGTATTTATAGCCGCACATGCAATTGGACAAGGCACAGTAATTTGGGTTTTTATAGCCGAAATATTCCCAAATAAAATACGCTCTAAAGGTCAGTCTTTAGGCTCCGGTACACATTGGTTGTTTGCTGCAGCAATCACTTTATTTATGCCTTATTTTTTAGAAAAATTTAGTCCAGCAGAGATTTTTGGCTTTTTCACTTTAATGATGGTGGGGCAGCTTATTTTTGTAGCTCGTTTTATGCCTGAAACAAAAGGGCGTTCTTTAGAAAATATTTCTATTAATACCAATAACTAAGTGTGGGCCATTCGATGCAACTAATAATTATAATACTCGTTTTGTCTTTTTTAACTGCATGTGATGCAGTAAATCAATCTCAAAACAACAAGCAATATGTAAAAGAACAATTGGCAAACGAAGCGTTTAGGCCTGCTTATCATTTTACACCTAATAAAAATTGGATGAATGATCCTAACGGAATGGTGTATTACCAAGGTGAATACCATTTATTTTATCAATATAACCCTTATGGTTCGGTGTGGGGCCCTATGCACTGGGGGTACGCAATAAGTTCTGATATGGTTGAATGGCAACATCAAGGGGTAAAGCTGTACCCAGATCAACACGGAACGATATTCTCAGGCAGTGCCGTTGTTGATTGGAAAAATAGCAGTGGCTTTGGTACAAAAGAAAACCCACCTTTGGTGGCTATTTACACATACCATAATGAGGAAAAAGCAAAACAAGGGTTAAGCGATATTCAGACACAAGGATTAGCGTATAGCATAGATAAAGGGCGTACTTGGCAAAAATATAAACATAATCCTGTACTTAAAAATTCAAATATCCGTGACTTTCGAGATCCAAAAGTTAAATGGCATCCAACAACCAAGCAGTGGGTTATGGTATTGGCCCAAGATGACCACATAGGTTTTTATACTTCAACTAATCTAAAAGATTGGCAGTTTAAAAGTACTTTTGGAGCCCAATGGGGTAGCCATGGTGGAGTGTGGGAATGCCCTGATTTAATCCGTGTAAAAATACGCGGCACTGATAATTATAAATATGTTCTACTAGTAAGCATTAACCCAGGTGCACCTAATGGCGGCTCAGGAACTCAATATTTTATAGGTGATTTTGATGGAACAAAATTCACTTTAGATGAAAACTATCAGAAAATGCTAGCGCCTACATCGGCTGTATTTCCACAAGGTGTAGAGTTTGCAAATTTTAAAAATGGATTAAGTAAATGGCAGGTAGAAGGAAATGCATTTCATATTGCAAGTGATCAACAAGGAAAGCCAATACTGAGCTCATTTAACCAATCTGACGAAGCAACTGGTTCAGCTTTATCTGAGGCTTTTACTATTGAGCACGATTATATCAATTTTAAAATATTAGGTGGTAAACATAAAAATCGAACTGCAATTGAGTTATTGATTAACGGTGAAGTAGTTAAAAGTACAGTAGGTAGTAACTCAAATGTTATGTTAGAAACTGCGTGGGATGTGCGCAGCTTTAAAAATAAGCAAGGAGTAATTAAAGTAATCGATAGTAAAAAGGGTGATTGGGGCCACATTAAAGTTGCTGATATCACCTTTTCTGACCAAGCAGCTAGGCCAAAAATAGAGCCTGCAATTTGGCTAGATTATGGCACTGACAATTATGCTGGAGTGACTTTTTCTGATGCACCTGATAATCGTCATTTATTTATAGGCTGGATGAGCAATTGGCAGTACGCTAATTTTGTGCCAACAACAACCTGGCGTAGTGCAATGACCTTACCAAGGGAACTTGAGTTGATAAAAACATCTCAAGGGTTACGCTTTGCATCACAGCCAGTTAAAGAGTTGCAGAAAATTTTGGCCAGTACTCAAACCAAAGCTGTGCTAGAAGGTAAAAATAATTACCAACTTGACCAGGTATTTAATGTTGCTCCTGGGCAATTTAAACTAAGTTTTACCTTAGTAAACGCCAATCAAGCAATTGATATTATATTAAGTGCCGACTCGGGGGAGCAAACAATACTCTCGCTCAACCCACTAAAAGGAACACTTGTTTTAGATAGGACTAAGTCTGGACTGATTGACTTTGAGGCTGATTTTGCATCTATTCAAACGAGCCCACTGCAAAAAAACCTTACAGATTATCATGTAGATATCTGGGTTGATAAAGCGTCTGTCGAGGTGTTTGTAAATAAAGGAGTAAGTACAATGACCTCTATTGTTTTTCCTACTCAGCCGTACCATAAGGTGAGCGTAAAAGCCCTGCAGCAATTTACCTTAAAAGACATTCAATTTAATAATGTTGCTATAACAAAATAAATTCAAACACGTCTCTATATCACTTAGGGCCGTTTGGGTTTTATCGGCAAAAAATAATTTACTAGTGATTACACAGACAATACTCTTGTACCAATTTTAAAAAGCACTTAATTATTTTTAGGCTGAATTTTATGTTAACAGCATTAAAAGTGAACATTTAAAACAACTAAATAGCGCAATTTCTTAGCTACCAGCACGTTTTTATGCTTTAAAGTAGATCACTTAAGTAAATTGATACTAGGGCGTGTTGACCTTTCGTGGGTGAATTTGCAGCTGTATGTTTGGTTTTTAGGCAAGGCCGAGCCTATGTAGTGTGGTAATTTCCCATAAATAGGCGGTAACGCAGCATAAATACCAAACATGCGCTGCCCGTTGGGTTCTTTCTAGGGACGATTAACTCTTTGTTGCCTACATGGATGTAGGTAAGGGGCGTGAGCAGGACGCGGAAGCTTTGCTCGGTTTTTACTTAGCCCACTAGGTTACAAACCTCGCGCCGCGATTAAATCGCCCCTAGATTGAACAAATTGCAATCCACAAAGATCAACACGCCCTAAAAGGAATCTCGTTTTATTAATTTAAATGGCAAATGTTGATGAACTAAGTCGACTCTAAGGTCTATAAGGTATTCCATAGCCCAGCGACCCATTTGTAGGTGCGGTAAAGCCATAGTGGTTAAATTTGGTTGTAATAATTCAGGTATACTGCCCCAATTATCAAAGCTAGCTATACCTATATCATCGCCTATTACCATGTTTTTTTCATGCGCCACAAAGTAAATTTCCATAGCCATTGGGTCTTGCCCACAAATAATAGCATCGGGTTTAAAGCTATCGATAATTTTAGCAGCAGACTCTCGAGATATAGAGCGTTCAATTCCGTCATCTTGCTTAATGATAACCGATTCAATAAGTAAATTGCTTAAAGGTAAGCCGTGGCGCGTAAATGCATTAATAACACCTTGCTTTCGGCCTTTTGCAGCAATTATATCTTCATTTAAATTTAGAAATGCAATTCGGCGATAGCCTTTATTGATTAGTGCTGTGGTAATTTCTTCCCCGGCTTGTACTTCATCAGGTACAACACACGGAAAATCCCCATTTATTGGAAAGCAATTAGCCAATATAGTCGGGATTTTTTTTAATTCATCGGGTAATTGAACTGCACGGTGGCACATTGCTGAATAAATAACACCTTCAACCCTATTCTCTAATAGACTTACTATAGCCCTATCTATGCTTGCTTTTGTTTCATTGATGTTGAGGATTAGCAGTTCTTTGTTCTTTTTCCAGGCAACTTCTTGAGCGCCCCGAATAATATCAAAAGTGTAGGGTACGTTAAGCAGCTCATCAGCAATAATGGCGTATATATTTGTTTTTTTTTCGGCGTGTTAGGCTTGCTGCTCGATTTGGGCGATAGTTTAATTCTTTTATCGCATTTAGCACTTTTTCACGGTTTACACTTTTAACACTCGGATCGTTGTTAACCACACGAGAGACTGTCTTAAATGAAACGCCAGCACGGGCAGCCACTTGCTTGATTGTAACCATACTAAATAATACCTCTTAAGAATAAAAAGAGTATACCAGCACATCTTATTTTATTTTTATGTTTTTACACTGCTTTATTGCTAATACTAAGCAAAATCTTACATACCTTTCTTTCGAGTTCATATTATCTAGGTACGAAATGAATGCGTCATTGATATGGTATTTACTGGGTGCATATTTTATTAAATTGCGACATTTTAATTGATTAAGTAAAAATTTAAGTTTTATCGAAAGTAAAATAAATGTGAAAATATCTTGATCAAATAGTCTAAAAGACTATATTGGTTTTGCACGCTGATATAATTCACAAAAAGAGGATAAATATGAACGTAATTTTAAAATCTACGGCTATGTTGTTAGTGCTTGCATCTAGCCACTCTTATTCAGCTTTTAACGTAAATCCCCCGAGTGTTGGTGCTGATAGCTCGGGTACTTACCGTAACCTTGCACAGGAAATGGGTAAAACAAACATACAACAGAAGGTGAATAGTACTTTTGACAATATGTTTGGCTATAACAACACTCAACAACTTTATTACCCGTACACCGAAAACGGTGTTTATAAAGCACACTATATAAAAGCAATTAACCCAGACGAGGGCGACGATATAAGAACAGAAGGGCAGTCGTGGGGAATGACCGCCGCTGTCATGCTAAACAAACAGCAAGAGTTTGATAACCTATGGCGTTTTGCAAAGCGTATCAAAAAAATCCAGACAACCACCCTGATGCTAAAAAACAAGGCGTTTACGCGTGGAAACTAAAGCTTAATCAAAACGGCTTTGTTTATAAAGTAGATGAAGGCCCCGCTCCCGATGGCGAAGAGTACTTTGCTTTTGCACTACTTAATGCCTCCGCTCGTTGGGGCAATTCGGGTGAGTTTAACTACTACAACGATGCCATTACCATGTTAAACACAATTAAAAATAAGCTGATGGAAAACCAAATAATCCGCTTTTCACCTTACATTGATAACCTAACAGACCCTTCTTACCATATACCTGCGTTTTACGACTACTTTGCAAATAACGTAACTAACCAAGCAGACAAAAATTACTGGCGACAAGTAGCCACAAAAAGTAGAACCTTACTTAAAAACCATTTTACAAAAGTAAGTGGTAGCCCGCATTGGAACTTACCTACATTTTTATCGCGCTTAGATGGCAGCCCTGTTATTGGCTACATTTTTAACGACCAAGCAAACCCAGGTCAATGGTATGAATTTGATGCATGGCGCGTAATTATGAATGTGGGTTTAGACGCGCATTTAATGGGTGCTCAAGCGTGGCATAAAAGTGCAGTTAATAAAGCACTGGGCTTTTTAAGTTATGCAAAAACAAACAACAGTAAAAACTGTTACGAGCAAGTGTATTCGTACGGTGGAGCGCAAAACAGAGGCTGTGCAGGCGAAGGTCAAAAAGCGGCTAATGCAGTAGCGCTACTGGCTTCAACAAATGCTGGGCAAGCAAATGAGTTTTTTAACGAATTTTGGTCTTTATCGCAACCAACGGGTGACTACCGTTACTATAATGGTTCGTTATATATGTTAGCTATGCTGCATGTATCGGGCAATTTTAAGTTTTATAACAACACGTTTAATTAAATAACACTACCTAAGCAGCAAAAACTTAGGCAGCAAAAAACCGGTGTAACCAAGTTACACCGGTTTTTTATGTACAACGAGTAAGCTAACTTTTCTCGTTAATAAGTTGCTTAACTAATTTAGCTAATTAGCCAAGCCCGCTACTTTTACATCAAGCGTAAACAAGCCCTTAGCGGTGGTTATTAATAACGTTTTGCGATTTTTACCACCAAACGCAAGGTTAGTTACATTAGGGACAAGTTCAATTTTATCGATAAGTGAGCCGCGTGGCGTGTAAATATTAATAACGCCTTTTTTGTGACTGCTTACGTAAATATTGCCAGCAGAGTCTACTTTTATACCATCGGGCGAGGTTACTTTAATAAAGTCTTCGCGCGGTGAAATATCACCGTTTTCATCAATAGTGTATTTGCTGACGCGGTTGCTAAAGTCGCCAACATAAAGGGTACGTTGATCAGGCGAGAGTGCAACACCATTGGGCTTTTCAAGAGTAGCGTCAATTAAACTAAGTATGCCTGTATTGCTTAACTTATACACACCGGTATAAGACATTTGCTGAGTGCGTTCGCCTAGTTGCCAATTAGGATCGGTAAAAAATATATCGCCATTTTTATGCATAGTCATATCGTTTGGTGAGCTAAAGCTTAGCCCATCAAATTTATTGACTATTACGGTATTGGTCTTACTTTTTATATTAATTTTAGAAAGCGATTGCGTACTATGGTTAAGCGTATAGAGGTTCTCTCCTTTGGCATACAAGCCGTTTGTACCACTGTGTTTTAAATAAGTGGTGAGGGTATTGGGCAGCACTAATTTATAAATGGTCGAATCAGGGCCAAGTGCTTGCGAGCTTGCAAAGTTCATTTCTGAAAAATAAAACGCATTGTCATGGCTTGACCACGTTGGGCCTTCTAAAAATAATAAATTGTCACTAACAAGTGTGGGTGTTACGCCCTTTATTAATGGCGACTGCTCATTGCTTTGGCTGTTTACAGTGTTTAACAAAGGTGTATTTTCAGGTTGTTGTGCCAGCGCTGCTTTATTAAAACAGAGCATTAATACAACTAAGCTTAGCGTTTTTTTGTGTGTTTTTAGCATAGACGTTTACTCAGGTTTGTTTAATTTATAATTAATGGTCATTTTGACTATATCATTTATTTTTTTCGTTGTATGATATTTATCGAAAAGAATAACGCATCAACGGAGCACACACATGCATAAAAAACACACACTCAGCCTGCTTTTACTTACAGGATCATTAAGCGTAAACGCTGCACAAGAGCAAGGCCTTAAAAACACCTTTGTAGACTCATTCAAAATGGGGGTTGCTGTAAATCAAGATATAGTGATAGGCAAAAACGCAGCCGCGCAGTCAATTATTGCTAAGCAATTTAATACAGTCACCCTAGAAAACGCCATGAAAGCAGAAGTAATTTACACACAGCAAGGTAAGGTCGATTTTAGTGGTGCAGATGCGTTTATAGATTTTGCCAAGCAAAACAACATGTTTACCGTAGCCCACACCTTAGTGTGGCATAACCAAACGCCTGACTGGTTTTTTACAAATAGTAAAAATGAGCCAAATACCCCAGCAGAGCAATTAGAGCAAATGCGCAAACACATAGAGCTTGTAGCAGGGCGCTATAAAAACAAAGTAGATGCGTGGGATGTAGTTAACGAAGTGATTGCTGATGATGGCTCTTATCGCCCAACTGTGTGGGTTAACCGCGTAGGCGATGGCGATACTATGGTAAAAGCCGCGTTTAAATACGCCCAGCAGTATTCACCTAATACCGAGCTTTACTACAACGATTTTAATGCATGGCGACCAGAAAAAAGAGACGGCATTATACGCATGATCAAAATGCTGCAAAAAGAAGGTATTCGAATCGATGGCATTGGCATACAAGCGCACTGGGGGCTTAATTTTCCTAAAATGCAATATATTGAACAAGCCATTGACGCCTACGCCGCGCTGGGTATAAAAGTGATGATCACCGAGCTTGATATAGACGTGCTGCCGTTAACAAAAGAGGGGCAAATTACCGGCACCGATATGATGAAACCACAATTTCAGCTAGAAGAGTTTGAAACCTACCTCGACCCATACAAAAATGGCTTGCCAAGCGACGTAGAGGCGCAATTAAACGCCCGTTATAAAGCCTTGTTTGAACTGTTTTACGCAAAGCGCGATGTAATAGACCGCGTAACCTTTTGGGGATTACACGATGGAATGTCGTGGAAAAATGATTATCCAATCCCAAATAGAACCAATTACCCATTATTATGGAACCGCAATTTAACCCCTAAACCAATCATAAAAACAATTTCTGACGTAGCTCAGTAAACAAGTCGATGTGTGAAGTGTAAAGCCGAGTATTTTTAAATGCTCGGCTTTTTTTGTTGTCGCCTCTAGCTTATACCAATCCGCAATAATACTTAATCATTTTGAGGGGCTAAAAGCGTCGCTATCAGCGTTAAAAAATTCTCTTTTAGAACAACTAAATAGCTATTTTTTGCCTAGCTATCAACACGTTTTTCCATCCTCAAAATAGATCACTTAATTAAGCGGATTGGTATTAAAACAAAAAGGTACCCTAAACATATTTCAGCGTTTGTTACCGAATAGAGTGAATATTGCACTTGATCGTTATTGTTAGTTGGACTATAACTATGTTGGTTTTTAGTTAAATTAATAACACTGTATTTACACACACAATAAAGCAGTAATAATTTAATTTTAATCTAAGTGTAAGTTATTGTAATTATTGCTTTGTATTATCTTTAATGAAGCGTAAATAATTCAATAGTAATTAAAAAAATAAAAGTAAATGTATAATTATTTGACTTATTTACCTAGTGGTCAAATTGAATAAAAGGCGAGATTTTACCATCGTTCATATTCTTAAAAAATGCATTTATTACTCAAACTTAAGGATTAAAAATGAAGAAATTTTTTATTCAAACCACTGGATTAGTGGCCTTGATGTCACTGATTGTCGCATGCGGAGATAATAATAAAGACCCCGAGGTGCCTGTGGTTGTGGAAGTTGTAGTCCCCGATACCCCTGAGGTCGAAGCGCCAGAAGCCGCTAAAATAATGAATGGCGGTTTTGAAGATGATGCCGCGGGAGAAACCACAGCAACAGGAAACTGGGTTTTTAGACCCGATCAAGAGCCTACTGCGTTCTCCACAATAAACATTATTGAGTCAGAAGAAGGGGTGAATACTTACAAAGGCACAAAAGCAGTTGAGGTTAACGTTAATACATTGGGTGACAACCCTTGGGGTATTGAAATAGCTTATGAAGACCTTCCTATCACTGGTGGTAAAAATTATGAGTTTAGTGTTTGGGCAAAAGGTGAAGAGGGCACCAGTGCAGATTTTTGGATACAGACTCCTGCGCCAGATTATGGTCAACTTAGCCTAGTAAAAGAAACACTCACAGGCGAGTGGCAAAAAATAACATTAATAGCTGCAACGGCCGAAGCTGACTCTTTAGTAAGGTTGGCAATTCACTTTTCAAAAGAAGAGAACATTAACAAGTCTATATACCTAGACGAATTTTCAGGTTTTATTTTAGACGATGTCCCAGCAGAAGAAATACCTGATGTTCAATACAGCGAAGTGACAGCACAAAGTTTAAAAGCATTAGCACCTAATTTTAATATTGGCGTGGCTGTGCCTGCAGGTGGATTTAGTAACAGCATAATAGACAGGGCAGAGATTAGAACGATTGTTGAACAACACTTTAATCAGCTCTCTGCTGAAAATATTATGAAGCCCACCTATTTACAACCTACCCAAGGCGAATTCTTTTACGATGATTCTGATGAGCTAGTTAACTACGCCAAAGACAACTCACTTACTATACATGGCCATGTTTTTGTTTGGCACTCGCAAATTGCGCCTTGGATGCAAAGTTTTCAAGGTGATAAAGCCGCGTGGATAACCATGATGGAAAATCACATCACACAAGTTGCCACTCATTTTGAAGAAGAAGGCGATAACGATACCGTCGTTAGCTGGGATGTAGTTAACGAAGCGTTTATGGAAAATGGCAAATACCGCGGTGAAAAAACCACAAACGACAGTGCCGACGAATCTGTGTGGTTTGAAAACATAGGTGCAGAATTTTTACCGTTATCATATAAAGCAGCAAGAGCAGCAGATCCTGATGCTGATTTATATTACAACGATTACAACCTGATTTGGAATGCTGATAAATTAGATGCTGTTATCAATATGGTTAACGACTTTCAAACCAATGGTGTGCCTATTGATGGTATAGGGTTTCAATCTCATATTTCACTTAACAGCCCTGATATTTCAACCATTCAGGCACACCTTCAAAAAGTGGTCGATATTCGCCCTAAAATCAAAGTAAAAATTACCGAGCTAGATGTTCGTATGAACAACGAAGGCGGCATTCCTCTAACTTACCTAACCAGTGAAAGAGCGGACGAACAAAAGCAGTACTACTACGATATTGTTAAAACATACTTAGAAACGGTACCTGAAGATCAACGCGGTGGCATTACTATTTGGGGCGTAATTGACGAGGATAGTTGGTTACAAAACTGGCCAGAGCCAACAACAGAATGGCCACTGTTATTTTTTAATGACTATACACCAAAACCGGCTTTGCAAGGTGTTGCCGATGCGCTGCAAGAGCTAATTGAAGTAGCAGAGCCAGAGCCTTCAGCTGAGTTGCTAACTAATGGTGACTTTGAAGCAGGGCTTGATTCATGGCAATCACGAGGCAGTGCTACTATTTCACTTGAAATAACCCAAGCTCACAGTGGTAATAATAGCGCTTTAGTACAAGGGCGAACTGAAACGTGGAATGGGTTACAAAAAGATGTAAAAGGCTTATTTACAGCAGGTAAAACCTATAATGTATCTGCGTGGGTTAAGTTATCTGACGATAGCACCGCGGTATCGCCTGGAGTTAAGCTCACACTGCAAATTGAGCATGCGAGCACTGAATACCTCGAGCTAACCACTGTTACAAACGTAGTTGCAGGCGATTGGGTACAGCTTTCGGGCACTTATACCCATTCAATTACAACCGAGGAAAGCGCGGCTTTACTTTATGTGGAGTCAAACGAACTGACTGCTGATTTTTATGTAGACGACGTATCGGTCACTTTGGTAGAACAATAAACCAAACTAACAGTAATTAACCCCACATTTGATAGTCTGTATTTTTATACAGACTATTTTTTGAGGGCTTTCATAAAAAGAAGTGCACTATGCTTTTATATTAGTAATGGGTATCGCTTTAAAGCGACATATACCGTCGGTATAAATAAATTAGCACGATAACGCCAGTGCGTGAAAAGCTATATTAGTTTGACTCAAATGACGAAAGTTTCTTTTGAACGTTATTTCGTAATACATCGTCTATGTACTCATTAAATGCCTTATTACCGGTTACCAAGGGGTTTTGTTGATCAGATTTACGATTTTTTAATGTATTAATTTGATTAATTAGATCATGTGAAAACGGGTGGTTTGAGATACTTCCATCAACATCGTTTTTGTTTGCAATTTTTTGAAAATAATTTAAAGAGTGCAAATAAGTTTGATTTGCTTCTTTAGTATCCGGTAAACCGGTACCTCCCCAAAGTGCAACTGTATGAGGTATGCCATTATCTGTAACAGATATTATCAAAGACAACCCACCAGGCGTATGCCCTGGTGTAGCAAGTACAGTTAAATTAGTTTTACCTAAACTTATTTTTTCACCATCGATAACTTGGGTGTAAGTGCTAGGTAATGGTATTTCGGTAGAAAAATTACCGAAAGGATCAGTTAATACAGGTGCATTTGGATTATGGATGTAGTCCCACTCATTTTTTCTCATTAAAATTTTAGCGCCATAATGTGATTCAAAGTAGTGAGCGCCACCATAATGGTCGCTATGGCCGTGAGTAACTATCACGTATTTAATATCTTCAGGATTTAAGCCTAACTCTCTCAGTCCAGGAACAATCACATGTTTGGCATCGTGCGGGGTCCACATGGTATCGATTAAAATAATGCCCTCAGTTGTAGTGATAACAAAAGTGCCTACGCTGATATATCCTACAAAATAAAGGTTATCAAATAGCTGAGTGGGTTCAACAACAGTGGTATTGAACAAATCACTAGAGGTTAGCGAGGAAGGTAGTTTATTTAATCTAGTACTTATTTTATCTTCACTCAATTTTGTAATATTACCGGTATTTGATGTTGTGCAGCCGCTCAGTAAGTAAGTTATTACTGTAATCGAGAAAATGCCTAAAAATGTTTTTTTCATATTTTACACCTTAGTTAATTAGGCATATTAAAAGCCCAAGTAATAAACTTTAGTACGTCGTCTATTTAATTATTAAATACAGGGTATGAACTCAAAATTAAAATTTAATGGATAAAACAACCTTAGCCTTTGTTTGTTTAGAGATCGAGCTTGTTATCTTTAGGCTAAATGAGAGATGTGAAAGCATTTGTCATTTTGTAAATGAGGGTTTGAATAACGATAGAAGCGAATATATCGTTATTCATTGTATTGAAAATAGCTCTAGGTTACTTACTATCCTAGGCGTTTATATCATTGACTCGGTTAATTATGATATTAATTAATAAAGCACATAAAATAACGGCAGGTATTGCATTGGCAACACTGTCGTAAACTACATGAAAAAATGTTGCACCAGCCATAATAACTAACAAACCACTTGCAGCTAAAATGCTTAGTTTTTTTATCCAAATAGCAATAGCACCTGCAAGTTCACTTGCACCAATAAAATAGCCAAACCAAGCAGGTAAACCCATGAGTGCAAAAGATAAGTGCATTTGCTCAACTCCTGCTAGTTTTGCAGAGCCTGCAGCTATAAAGGCAAGTGTTGTTAATCCTAGTGATGTATACATAAAAATTCTTTTTACTTTTGTGCTCATGTTATTCCCAACTTTAATAAGAGTGATTTAAGCAGATGCTTAGCTTTTGAGGTTAGAATAATCACAGTTCTTATTAATTAATATTGAATGTTTTTTTATAAGATATAAACTTTAGCTTTACATGTTTGGCGTAAATTATGAAATTAGAACAGCTTAGTATGTTTGTTACTGTTGCTCAGGTTGGATCATTGAGTGAAGCAAGTGCTCTTTTACACAAAACTCAACCAGCTATAAGCCAAGGTATTAAGCAACTAGAAAATACCCTTAACTTTGCCTTATTTAGTCGTAATGGTTATCGGTTAGAGCTTACCAGTGCAGGAAAAACTATGTTTCATAAGGCTATGAAATTGCTAGATGATGCAGCACAACTTAAACAAGTTGCACACCACATAGCACAGGGGAACGAGGTAAGTATAACGATTGCAATTGAAGCATCATTTAATTTAAAGGGTATTTTACCATTACTAAAAAACATGCAAAATCAGTTCCCTGAAACTCAAATAATAATCAGGCAAGAGTACATAACAGGTGCAATTGAAGCCTTACTTGATGGCGGTGCCGATCTGTGTATAACACCAACAATGGAATTTTCTGCACAAGAAGAGAAAATTGAAAAGCATTTGTTAAATAGCGGCTCATTAATCAATGTAGCTTCCCCTTTGTTGTTAAAGCGAAATCCAAACCTTAGGCAGGCCACTGATTTGTTGAACGAATACCAAATAATTGTGCAGGACTCAGGCACTGGTTCAAAAAACATAGAGTGGGGTGTACAGCAAGGTCAGCGACGATGGTATGTAAATGACTTTCCAACTAAAAAAATGCTTATCGAAAGTGCAATGGGTTGGGGTAAATTACCAGGTTATTTAGCTGATGAAGGTATTGCAAATAATACTCTTCAAATGCTGTCACTTAGTGATGTGCAAAATATAACGCCTCTAAAATATTACATTATTAAGAAAAGGGGAGAAGTGTTGGGGCCTGTAGCAGAGGCCGTGTGGGAGCAATTTAAAAACTATCAGATATAGCAATTACATATATGTGAAAAACGTATTTAAATTACTTCCCTAAAAAAGCCACTAAAACCTACTTAGTTTGATATCTTACTACCACAAACTTAAGCGGCACATCGCCATTATTATAAATGCCGTGTACGTCGTTAGGGGCTGCAAATAAGATATCTCCAGTATGAGCAGGCTGGCTTTTGCCATTAAGCGTCCAGGTACCTGACCCCTCTAAAATCATTAAGTATTCTTCATCAGGATGCTGGTGGGCGGGGTGTATTTCGTTATTAGGTTTAATAACCGCAACGCCTGTAATAGCGCCCTTGGTGAGTGGTGTATCGCCGTAAAAGTAAGTATGAAAATCAGCGCCTTCGTAATGAGTAATGTGCGCGTCTTTTTGACTCACAATAGCTGATGTAAGTTGAGTGGGTTTATCAGCTGCGTTTACAGTTAATGCAAAGATGGCTACTGCTATTAATGATAAGGTGGTTGTTATATTTTTCATGTGTGTCCTTGCTAATTTTCGTGCTAGTTAAAAGTGTTATTTTTGTTCAGTCTATTTTAATAAAACGTTGTTGTCAAAAAGACTATATGGTGTTAAGTTTACGTTGCACACTAAAAAACACACAACAGGTACATCATGCATAAAAATAAATTTACGATTGCTATTTTATTAGGAATGTCGAGCCTTGCACTTGGCTGTAATGGCTCAGCAGAGCAAAGCAAACCAACATTAAAAGCGCCGGAGCAATTAACGCTTAAAGCGCAATTTAAAGAGCACTTTAAAATTGGCACAGCGATTAGCCGCGACCAAATATTAGGGGCTTTGCCTGAAGATTTAAATGTGGCTAAAGCGCAATTTAATACCTTTACGCCAGAGAACTCAATGAAGTGGGAGCGTATACACCCAGAGCTAGAAACCTATGATTTTGAAGCCGCTGATGCGTTAGTTCAGTACGCACAAGAGAACAACCAAGAATTAGTTGGGCATACATTAGTGTGGCATTCGCAAACTCCTGACTGGGTTTTTGAAGACGAACAAGGCGAGCCGCTAACCCGCGATGCATTACTTAAGCGCATGCAAAACCATATTAATGCTGTTGCAGGGCGTTATCAAAACCGCATTTTTGCATGGGACGTGGTAAACGAAGCACTTAACGAAGACGGCACACTGCGTGAATCTAAATGGAGCACCATTATTGGTGACGACTTTATAGAATATGCGTTTAAATACGCTAAGCAGGCAGCGCCTAATGCCAAGCTATACTACAACGATTACAACTTATATAAGCCAGAAAAAAGAGCCGGTGCAATTGCGCTTATTAAAAATTTACAAAGCAAAGGCATTGAAATAGATGGTATTGGTATGCAAGCGCATTATTCGCTTGATAACCCAGAGCTTTCGTTAATGGAAGACTCTATTGTGGCATACGCTGCAACGGGTATTGATGTGATGATAACCGAGCTTGATATTTCGGTATTACCGTTCCCTGAAGGTGAAGAACAAGGGGCTGATATTTCGTTAGATATTGCGCTGCAAGAGCGATTTAACCCATACCCGAATGGTTTACCGAGTGAAGTAAACACCCAGTTAGGCGAGCGCTACAAAGCCGTGTTTGACATACTTAAAAAACATGACGATAAAGTAAGCCGTGTTACTTTTTGGGGTATAAGCGATGCACGTACTTGGCGCAACGATTGGCCAATGCAAGGGCGCACCGATTACCCATTATTAATTGACCGTGAGTTAAAACTTAAAAGCTTTGTAAGCGATTTATAATCGCACTAAACATTTAACCTCCCGCAAAGGATCGCTTAATAGCGATCCTTTTTTGGTTTATAAAATAGCTATTTTTTATTGGTTTTAGTTAAGCAGTAACTAAGTATGCGTTTGCAAAGGTACTTGTGGTGTTAAATAGCTAAATGGGAAGTGTGGGTTATTAGGGCTGTCGGGGAAAAATTGCGGCTCTAGGCAAATACCGTCAAATTGGTTAAACGGACTTTTTAAGTGCTGCCCTGTATAAACCTGAATAGCAGGGTAGTTAGAAAGCACACTCAGCATTACTTTTTCATCGGCGCTAGTAAGCTCTGCGTGTTGCTTATTGGCTTGCAGGTTAAGTACTTGCTCGGTGACAAAGTTATGATCGAGTCTATCGGTTTTATTAAGCACACGCGCATTTGTGTAGTCAAAAATGGTATTTGCTACTGGGGCTATTAAACCTGTGGGAATGGCGTTTGTATCTACGGGGGTATAATGCGCGGCGGCCAGTTTTAATGTATGCCCTTGTGCGCTGTTAGTAATGCCATTTAAATTAAAGTACGGATGCGCTGTTGGCCCTGCAATGGTTTTTTTATTACTGGTAATCGTAAATTTAATATCAAGATTACTTTGGTTTTTACTGTTAGTGGTAAAGGTATACAGCACGTTAAATATAGTTTTACCGGGGTAGCCGTTGTATCCATCGGGTAGAGTAATACTTAAACTTAGCGCATTTTTTTGATGATAATCGAGCTGCCAAAATAAGTCGCTTAATGCTTTTTGGCCGCCGTGAAGTTGGTTTACTCCTTCGTTTTTATTAAGTGCATAGGCTTTATCATCGATGTTTATTTGGGCGTTACTTAGCCTGTTTGCATAAGGACCGGCTACAGCGCCTAAGTAAAACGTGTCGTTTAAATAGTCATTAATATTAGAATAGCCAAGTATAATATTTCGTTTTTTATTATCAACATGGGTAACCCAGCTGGTAAGCCGGGCACCATAGTTAATAATAGAAATAGTGTCGTTTGCTTCATTACTTAGTGTGTATTGAACAATTGAAGTTGTCATGTTGGTTACTCTTTTAATTGTTCGTTCTTGCTTTTTTAATTTCTTCTTTTACGATTGGGTACAGATCGTATGTTGGATAAAACTCAGTGCTGTAGGCTTTCCAACCATAACGTTCAATCGATAAATTTACTTTTGGTAATAACGCTGCCGGAAAGCGCAAGGTAACAACTTGCCCTATGCCCATCATTACTTTCCAAGATTCTACTGTTGCGCCCTCTGGTGGGAAGTGTTTGTAAAAGTTAGCGTTGTTTAGTATTTCTTTTATTTCAGAGAGGTTTTTTGATTGGTCGTGCTTTAAAAAAATCGTTAGCATTAGTTCATCATTTTGCTCGTCACTTGCCCATGCGTTAAAACTAGTACTTGCACTAAAAAGCATAATTAATAGTAAATATTTCATAGTTCACCTTTGTTAGTTAATTATAAAAATGCGCCGAGCTTTGAAAGGCTTAGCGCATTAATTGGATAAAGTTTGAATTATTTAGCGCATTACGCGTACTAAATATATTAAGCGTTGGCTTTAATTAACGCCTGCGCGGTGCTCACTACATTTTTGGTGGTAAAGCCAAAATGATCTAATAACACGTTACCTGGCGCCGACTCACCAAAAGTGCTCATACCAATTACTTTGCCTTGTAAGCCAACATATTTAAGCCAGTAATCTTGGTGTGATGTTTCAATTGCAATACGGTTTGCTACCGAGTTTGGCAATACACTTTGCTTGTAATCGTCTGATTGTAGATCAAACAATGTGGTGCTTGGCATTGATACCACACGCACTGCAACGCCTTGTGCTGTAAGCTCTTTTGCGGCTTGCATTGCTAAATCAACTTCAGAACCCGTTGCAATTAAAATAAGCTCAGGCACTTTATTGCTATCGCTAAGAATATAGCCGCCTTTTTCTATGTCGCTAATTTGCTGAGCGCTGCGTGGCTGGTGGTTGAGCCCTTGGCGACTAAAAATAAGCGCCGTAGGTTGCTGCTGATTTTGTATCGCGTTTTTCCACGATACTGCAGTTTCTACTGCGTCACATGGGCGCCATGTGACTAGGTTTGGCGTCATACGTAGGTTGGCTAGTTGCTCAATAGGTTGGTGAGTCGGACCGTCTTCACCTTGACCAATAGAGTCGTGGGTATACACAAATATATTTTGAATACCCATAAGTGCCGACATTCTTACTGCGTTACGGGCGTATTCCATAAACATTAAAAATGTAGCACCGTAATTAATAAAACCACTGTGCAGTGATATGCCATTCATAATGCCGCTCATACCAAACTCGCGCACGCCATAAAACAGGTAATTACCGCTGGCGTCATCTGCGCTTATGCCTTTAGAGCCAGACCACAGCGTTAAGTTAGAACCGGCTAAATCGGCAGAGCCACCCAGTAACTCTGGTAAATGCGGGGCAAAGGCTTCAATGGTGTTTTGCGAGGCTTTTCGGCTGGCAATATTAGCGGCGTCTTTGTTGCACTGTGCAATATAGTTGTTTGCAATAGCTTCGAAGTTGTCAGGAAGGGTGCGTTTAATTACGCGTCGCTCAAATTCTTTAGCAAGCTCTGGGTGGCTTTTGGTGTAGTCGCTAAATAGTTGTTGCCATTGTTTTTGTTTTTTATCACCGCTTTGTTTAGCGTCCCAATGGGCGTAAATATCATCACTGATACTAAATGCTTCATTTGGGAGGTTTAAAAATTTGCGCGCCGCAGTTATTTCGTCATTACCTAATGGCGAGCCATGGCAGTCGTGCGAGCCTGATTTATTTGGCGAGCCAAAACCAATCACGGTTTTACAACAAAGTAGAGTAGGTTTATCGCTCACTTGTTTTGCTTGTTCAATGGCGCTTGCAATTTGCTCTGGGTCGTGGCCGTCTATATCTTTTATTACATGCCAGCCGTAAGCGTCAAAGCGTTTAGCGGTGTCGTCGGTAAACCAGCCCTCAACGTGTCCGTCGATAGATATGCCGTTATCGTCCCAAAAAGCAATAAGTTTACCCAGGCCTAATGTGCCTGCAAGCGAACATGCTTCGTGCGATATGCCTTCCATTAAACAGCCATCGCCCATAAAACAGTAAGTGTAATGATCAACAATATCAAAACTCTCTTTGTTAAATTGTGCTGCTAGGGCTTTTTCGGCAATAGCCATACCTACGGCATTTGATAAACCTGCGCCAAGCGGACCTGTGGTTGTTTCAACACCTGGGGTGTAACCGTATTCAGGGTGACCTGGGGTTTTTGAATGCATTTGTCTAAATTGTTTAAGCTCGCTAAGTGGTAGTTCGTACCCACTTAAATGCAATAAAGAATAAATAAGCATAGAGCCGTGACCGTTACTGAGTACAAAGCGGTCTCGGTTTGGCCAATTTGGATCGGTTGGATTGTGGTTTAAAAAATCGTTCCACAGTACTTCGGCTATATCGGCCATACCCATAGGTGCGCCCGGATGCCCTGAGTTTGCTTGCTGTACCGCATCCATACTGAGTGCACGAATGGCATTAGCAAAAGGCGCACGAGAAGAAAGTTGAGTCATGTATTACCTCAAATAAAATTAAAAAAGCCCGCACGTTATGTGGCAGGCTTGAGGGAAATTAGTTTAGTAAGTCTTCAACCAATTTAGCCAAAATACGCTGATCTTTGGCAAAGTTACGAATACCTTCACCGAGCTTTTCGCTGGCCATTGCATCTTCGTTGTGCTGCCATAAAAATTGCTCATGGGTGAGTGCGGTTAAGTCACTTTGCGGTGCTTTGGCAATGTTTGCAGCGTCAAGCTTTGTAACCAGTTCACCTTCTTGGCTTTGTAAATCATTGAGTAATGATGGCGAGATAGTCAGTAAATCGCAGCCAGCAAGTTCGATTATTTCCTGGGTATTTCTAAAGCTTGCACCCATTACCACGGTTTTATAATCGTACTTTTTATAGTACTGATAAATACCTGTAACCGACTGCACACCAGGATCTTCGCTTGGGGTGTATTCTTTATTATCGCGGGCTTTGTACCAATCAAGAATACGACCAACAAACGGAGATATAAGCGTTACGTTAGCTTGTGCGCACGCAATGGCTTGAGCCATCGAAAAAAGCAGCGTTAAGTTACACTTAATGCCTTCTTTTTCTAACTGCTCGGCGGCTTTAATGCCTTCCCATGTTGAAGCAAGTTTAATAAGTACGCGGTCTTTTGAAATACCCGCTTGCTCGTAAAGTGAAATAAGCTTACGCCCTTTGGCAATACTTGCTTGGGTATCAAACGATAAACGCGCATCTACTTCGCTCGATATACGCCCAGGTATTACTTTTAGTATTTCACAGCCAAAGTTAACAATAAGTTGGTCGCATATAGCGTCAACGTTGTTGCCAGCTTTTTGTATAGCGTCTTCAATTAAATGTTTATATTGAGGTAATTTTGCAGCTTGTAAAATTAACGAAGGATTGGTTGTTGCATCAACCGGTTGTAGGGCTTTGATTGACTCTACATCGCCACTGTCGGCAACGACCGTGGTTACTTTTTTGAGTTGTTCTAACAAGTTCATAATGATGTACGCCTCGGCTTTAAAACCGAGGCGATGTCCTTATACGTAGCGGTTAACAATATTCTCAAGCAGTTCTTGGCGACCAGAAACTTGCTTAGGATCGATGTTGTTCTCGTGTACTAAGGCTGAAAGGCTTTCAAGTGATTGCTCACCATTTAGAATGCTTTGACCTAGGTCTTCTTTCCAACCAGCGTAACGTTTTTCAACAAAATCAGTCAGCTCGCCGCCTTCAATCATTGCTGCTGCATTGAGTAATGCTTTAGCCATCGTATCCATACCGCCAATGTGACCAATGAATAAGTCATCACGCTCACACGATTGACGACGAAGTTTAGTGTCAAAGTTAAAGCCGCCTGTTGTAAAACCACCCATTTTTAAAATTTCGTAAACAACAAGTGTGCACTCAGCTACGTCGTTAGGGAATTGGTCAGTATCCCAACCGTTTTGCATGTCGCCACGGTTAGCATCAATACTACCCATAATGCCTTCTGCGCAAGCCACTGCAATTTCGTGGTGGAAGCTATGACCCGCAAGTGTTGCGTGGTTTGCTTCAATGTTTACTTTAATTTCGTCTTGTAAGCCGTGCTTGTATAAAAAGCCTGCAACCGTTGCTGTATCGTAATCGTACTGGTGCTTAGTTGGCTCTTGTGGTTTTGGCTCAATTAATAATGTGCCTTTAAAACCAATTTTTTTCTTGTGCTCTACAACCATTTTCAAAAAGCGTGCGTACTGTTCGCTTTCTTGTGCAAGGTCTGTATTTAGTAGCGTGTCGTAACCTTCACGACCACCCCAAAGTACGTAGTTTTCGCCGCCTAAACGATGCGTAATTTCCATTGCATGTTTAACTTGTGCTGCTGCATATGCATACGTATTAGGATTAGGGTTTGTTGCACCACCGGCACAAAAACGCTGATTTGAGAATAAGTTAGCAGTACCCCACAGTAGTTTTACACCTGTGCGCTGCATTTCTTTTTCGATAATGTTAGCTATGTGCGTTACGTTATCGTGGCTTTCTTGTAGTGTTTTACCTTCAGGGGCAATATCAACATCATGAAAACAAAAGTAAGGAACGCCTAATTTTTCATAAAATTCAAAGGCTACTTTTACTTTTTGTTCAGCAAGTTCTAATTGATTGCCTACAGGTTGGATCCAAGGACGGTCAAACGTACCTTCACCAAAAATATCAAACCCTGTAGAACAAAAGTTATGCCAGTAACAGGCTGCAAAACGTAAATGTTCTTTCATTGTTTTGCCAAGCACTACTTGGTTTTCGTCGTAATAACGAAATGCAAATGGGTTTTTAGAGTTTTCACCCTCAAATTTAATTTTCTCAACGTTTGTAAAAAATTGTTCGCTCATAATGTGCTCCATTAATTTTATAATAGTGTATTAAAAGTATGTTTTTACACTTTGGTAAAGTGCTTTGTATGTTGTGTATTGCTGTGCGTAAAAGTCTTGCATGACTGGATCTGGCTCAATTGTTTGCGTTACCTTGCCGTTAACACACACTTGTTGTGCAGGGAGTTGTGTTACTGCTATTCGGGCAAGTCTTGCTGCGCCAAATGCGGGGCCAACTTCTGAGCCTTCTCGGTAAATTAGGGGGCGGTTGAGTACACTTGCGATGATTTTTCCCCACAGTGGGCTTTTAGCGCCACCACCAATAACGGTTACATCGTCAATTTGTGCGCCGGCATCAAGCAGTACTTGTTGGCCATCGGCAAAGGCAAAAGCAACGCCCTCTAGTACTGCACGGCCAAGAGCTGCTGCATCGGTATCGCTGTCTAAACCAAAAAATACGCCTTTGGCATCGGGGTTATTATGCGGCGTACGCTCGCCAGTTAAATAAGGTAAAAATATGACTGAGCTTGGTTTGCTAAAATCGCATTTACTTACTTGTTCAAGGAGTGCGCTTTCGTTTTCAAAACCGGTTAATTTAGTGACCCAGGTTAAACAGCTTGCTGCGCTTAACACCACTGACATTTGGTGCCAGGTGTTTTCAATGCAATGACAAAAAGTATGTACAGCACCTTCTGGGTTAGGCAGGTATTTATCGTTAGCAACAAAGTAAACGCCCGAAGTACCTAATGACAAAAACGCTTGTTTAGGCCTTACTACGCCAACACCAGCAGCGCCTGCGGCATTATCGCCACCACCTGCAACAACAGGTACTTGTTCCATACCCCATTTAGCAGCAACTTGGGCTGTTAATTTGCCAGTAATTTGTGTGCCCTCAAAAAGGGTAGGCATGTGTTGCTCTGTTAAGTCGCAGGCGCTAAGCATTTTTTGCGACCATGCTCTTTTTTCTACGTCTAGCCACAGTGTGCCTGCTGAGTCAGACATGTCTGATGCAAAATCACCGGTCATTAAAAAGCGTAGGTAGTCTTTTGGTAATAATACTTTGGCGACTTTTGCAAAGTTTTCTGGCTCAAACTCTTTTAACCACACCAATTTAGGTGCAGTAAAACCAGGCATTGCTATGTTGCCGGTAATATTACGAGAATTTGGTTCGCGTTTTTCAAGCTCTACACATTGTGCAGCACTGCGCCCGTCGTTCCATAAAATGGCTGGGCGAATAATATTATTGTTTTTATCAAGCAGCGTTGCGCCATGCATTTGCCCAGAAAGGCCCACAGCCTTTACCGATTTTAGTAATGCAGGGTGAGTCTTTTTAAGATCCTCGATTGCACTACAGGTAGCAAGCCACCAATCTGAAGGGTTTTGCTCAGAAAAAAGTGGTGCTGGGCGTGAAACGCTTAAAGAGCCACTTGCTTGAGCAAGCAATTGGTCTTGCTCGTCTAAAATAATTACTTTTACACCTGAAGTGCCTAAATCGATACCAAGGAACATAAATGTGATACTTAATGTTGTTTTAGTGTTAGCGCTAACATTAATGATTTGATATTGTTAAGTCAAGCTAGTTTTAAACTATGTTTAACAATTAATTTGCAAGTTTATTGCTTGGTTGTTGGAGTTCACTTAAATTTCTTTTTAAGATCATAAGGAAACACTATGAAAAAAATAAACTGGGGTATTGTTGGTTGTGGCCGAATTGCCGCACAATTTTGTGAAGACTTAGCACATACAAATAATGGTGTTGCGTACGCAGTTGCAGCAAGAAATGGGGATGATGCAACCGCTTTTGCGAGCAAGTATGGTGCGGCCAATGCCTACGAAGGGTATCAGGCATTATTTCACGATAAAAACGTTGATGTAGTTTACATTGCGACCCCGCATAACTTTCACTTTAAAAATGCCAGCGATGCTATTAAAGCAGGTAAGCATGTATTGTGCGAAAAGCCCATTACGGTTTCGGCTGAAGAGTGTAAGCAGTTGTCTTTACTGGCTAAAAAGCACGACGTATTTTTAATGGAAGCCATGTGGACGTACTTTTTACCTGCAATACAAAAAGCAAAACAATGGGTAGAGCAAGGGCGAATTGGCACTATTAAACATGTTAAAGCTGACTTTGGCTATCCTGTGCCTTTTAACCCCGACGGGCGTGAATACAACCCAGATTTAGCGGGCGGTTGTTTACTTGATATGGGAATTTATCCGCTTGCCATTGCCAATTACTTTTTAAATAACGACCTTGAAAACTTATACGTAAGAGCAAATGTTCGCTACAAAGGCGTGGAAGACGATGTACTTATTACTGCTAATTGTGGTGATGTAATGGTGAGCTTAGCAACGTCATTTCAATGCCGGTTAGGGAATGGCGCGTATATTATTGGCGACAAAGGCTATATAAAAATACCCGATGCATTTAGGGCTTATGAGTGCTCTTTGTATGAGCTTGATGACTTAATTGAGCATTTTGAAGATGGCAGGCAGTCACAAGGTTATAGCTTTGAAGCGCAAGAAGTAGGGCGCTTACTGAGCGAAAACAAACGAGAGAGTGACATTATGAGCCACTCTCAAAGTTTACTTTTACAATCGCAAATGGAGCGTATTAAAGCCCTGTTTTAAAATAGTTTTAAGAGAACTTTAATAGAGCTTTAAAAGAGTTTTGAATGAGCTTTAAAGCAGTTTCAAAAAGCTTTCAATCAAATAATAAACTTAACTGGCGGCGATTTATTCGCCGCTAGGTTCGTCATAATTAAAAAATGAAAAGTGAGCTTCTCTATTTCTCCCCGATAAATCTTGGCAAGCCATACCAACAAAAGCACCGGTAAAACACGGGCGATACCCTTGCGGTGATTGCTGCACGTAATCATCAGATAAAATACTGCCATCGAGCACTGGACCAAACTTTATCCAGCAGTTTTTCTCGGTGGCATAATAAAACTGTAGCTGCGCGCCATTAAAATCAGCTTTTAAGTAAACAGGTTTGTTTGTTTTAAGCAAAAGCGGTGCAACAGGCGTACTTGTTTGGTATTTATCGCAGCTTATTATATTTAAATAACGTGGTGTGGTTTCATCGCCTACATCGCCGCCGCTTATATGCAAATAGTAGTAATGAGCGGTGTTGTAATAACATACTAGCCCCGCCATTTGTTGAAAACTGCTTGGTGCAAAATCAACGCATGTGCTGCAAACAGTATGATGAGCCTGTACACGCCTGGCAATAAAACTTTGCTGATGCAATGAGCTTAAAGACTCTTTTCCCACTAAGGTGAGCGATGATTTTTGGGCATTCTTATACACCCAGCTTTTGCACATGGGTATACGCAATGACTGAAAATCAACAGTCAGATCATCTTTACTAAAATCAATATGTGTTGTGGGTTGCGGCTGTGAATTTAGCATTAAACCCTCAATGGGTACGTGCATTGTCGGGGCTTTATTTGTGTGTTTGGCATAAGGCCAGTCATCGTCTTTCCAGATTATTTGCTCAATCCCTGTTTCACGCCCTGTAATGCAGCGGCCACGCTCAGTCAGTGGTCTAGATGTTAAAAATACCGTGTACCAATCACCGGCTTGCGTTTGAAAAAAATCTCCATGGCCACATTTTTGTAGCGTATTACTCGGCTCGTGGGCTGCTGTAATAACGGGGTTGTGCGGGTGTACTTGGTAAGGGCCAAATACGTTTTTAGAGCGCGCTATACTAATGCAGTGTTCATACCCAGTGCCACCTTCAGCGGTAATTAAATAGTAGTAATCGCCGCGTTTTAAAATATGTGGGCCTTCAGTGCAACCAAGTTTTGTGCCTGAAAATATAGGTTTAACATCGCCTATTAACTTATTGGTTTTTAGGCAAAGCTCTTGCATTACTATGCCACCAAATAGTGCGTTGTTGCGGTGATCAACCAACATGTTTAGCAAATAGCTTTTACCGTCATCATCGTGAAAAATAGACGGATCAAAACCGCTAGAGTTTAAGTAAGTCGCTTGTGACCAGTTACCGGTAATATCAGTGGTTGATACAAAATAGTTTGGTGTGTCTTTGTAAGGGCCATCAAAGCTTTTTACATTGGTATATACCAAATAAAAACGGCCATTATTGTAACTAAGTTGCGCAGCCCATACGCCGCAAGAATCAGGCACTCCTCGCATATCGAGTTGCTCTACGGTGTTAAGTGCTTGGCCTATAACTCGCCAATTTACTAAATCGGTAGAGTGGTGAATTTGCACACCGCCAAACCATTCAAATGTTGAAGTGGCTATGTAGTAGTCGTTATTAACTCTGACAATGTTTGGGTCTGGGTTAAAGCCTCTTAGAATTGGGTTTTGCAGCATGCTCATAATATAGGCCTTTTTAAGTTTTTTATATTATTGGGTATGAATATTACAAATTTGTTGTTAGCGCTAACATTTTCAGTGTAGTATAAGACTTTGTCAATAAGTAATCATATAAAACGCGCTGTAAACAATATCAAGCTTTACAATTATGTATAATGAAAATTAAGAAAGTTAATTATAACAATCACATGATTGTGAGTAGGTAATAAGAATATGGCCGATCCTAAAAGAGCAAGAATACAAGATGTAGCCGAGCAGGCTGGTGTATCAATGATGACAGTTTCGCGCGTGCTCAATCAAGACAAAAAAGTAAGCGACAAAACCCGCGAAAAAGTAATGGCGGTTGTTGAGCAATTAAATTACAGGCCAAATGTGTCTGCTAGGCGCCTTGCTAGTACTAAGTCATTCTTTTTAGGACTTTTATACGATAACCCAAGTGACTCTTACATAAGCCAGTTTTTGTTAGCAGCGCTTAAAAAATGCCGCGCACTGGGCTACCACCTAGTTGTTGACGAAGCGCATACCGATATTGACAAAACAATTGAATCGGTAAAGCAACTTATTGATGTTACACAGGTTGATGGCATGATTTTACTGCCCCCTATGTGCGACAACGAACAGGTTTTAGATGTGCTTACTAAAGCACAAGTACCATTTGTAAGAATAACGCCAGATACAAAATTAAATCGCTCCCCTTATATATGCATGGACGATTACCAAGCGGCGTTTGATGTTACAGAGCATTTAATAAATCAAGGGCATAGCAAAATTGCACATATTATTGGCGACACTAAACAAGGTGTAAGCCGTTTGCGTTACCAAGGTTATTTAGATGCGCTGCGCTCTAATAAAATAATAACGCCACCTGAGTATATAGAGCAGGGCAGTTTTACCTATCAATCGGGTATGAAAGCGGCGATAAAATTACTTTCGCTTGATGATAAACCAACAGCTATTTTTGCAGCTAACGATGATATGGCGGCCGCTGTAATCTCAATAGCTCAAAAACAAGGTATTAATATTCCAAGCGAACTGTCGGTTGTGGGCTTTGATGACACGCAACTTGCAACTATAGTTTGGCCAAATATTTCTACGGTAAAACAGCCCATTAATGAAATGGCTGAGCTTGCGATTACTTTACTTGCATCGGGTCAGTACAACGATTTGAGCAATGTAAAAAGCTTAGACTTAAGACATATTTTAGATTTTGAATTAATAGAAAGAGAATCAAGCTCAACCAATAAAAACAACTAAATAAGCACACCCTTTTGAGCTTCAAAATCTATATAAAATAACAACAACACACAATATGGATACTTATGAACGAGAAAGAAAATGTACTTTTAATAGTACTGGTTTGCTTTGTTGCGACCATTGGCGGTTTTTTATTTGGTTTTGACAGCGGCGTAATTAACGGCACTGTTGATGGATTACAAACGGCGTTTGGCTCCAGTAGTGCGGGTACGGGATTTAACGTATCGAGCATGCTAATTGGTTGTGCCATTGGTGCGTTTTGCGCAGGTCGATTGGCTGATAAATTTGGTCGGCGTCCAATTTTACTTTTTGCCGCTGCTTTATTTATTATAAGTGCTTGGGGCTCGGGTGTGTCAGTCACATCGTTTGAATTTGTGATTTATCGCATTTTAGGCGGCTTAGCTGTAGGGGCTGCATCGGTTATGACCCCAGCTTATATTAGCGAAATTGCCCCCGCACGATACAGAGGCACGCTCTCTACACTGCAACAAGTGGCTATTATATTTGGTTTATTTAGCGCATTTGTGAGTAACTATTTTTTAGCAAATACGGCTGGCGGCTCTACGGCTATATTTTGGCTCGACTTTGAAACATGGCGTTGGATGTTTTGGGTTGAGTTATTACCTGCATGCTTGTTTTTAATCGCTTTATTTTTTATCCCTGAAAGCCCACGATACTTAATTATGGCTGGTAAAAAAGACGCTGCTGCACGTGTTTTATCGTCATTATATGGTGCTGAAACTGCCGCTCTTAAATTAAATGAAATAGCAGAGTCTCTTGCTGGGGATAAACACCAACCTAAATTATCTGATCTTATTGATAAACCTAAAAAACGTTTACGCCCCATTGTTTGGATAGGAATTAGCTTAGCTACATTTCAGCAATTAGTCGGCATTAACGTTGTTTTTTACTACGGCGCGGTACTTTGGCAAGCAGCAGGCTTTACTGAATCTGACGCGTTACTCATTAATATAATAAGCGGCTTTGTAAGTATTTTAGCGGTGTTTATTACCATGTATTTTATAGACAAAATTGGTAGAAAACCTTTTTTGTTAACCGGCTCAATTGGTATGACGGTGACGCTTTCGGTTATTGTTTATGCCTTTTTAAACGCAGATATTGGCTCAACAGGTAATTTAGAGCTAGGAGAGCAGGGCATAGTTGCTTTAATAGCCGCTAATGCTTATGTGTTCTTTTTTAACTTATCGTGGGGCCCTGTAATGTGGGTTATGTTAGGTGAAATGTTCCCTAACCAAATTCGCGGCTCTGGCCTTGCAGTTACCGGCTTTGCCCAGTGGATAGCTAACTTTTTAATTACCTGGTCGTTCCCTGTCATGCTCACCGGTATAGGTTTAGCAGGTGCGTATGGTTTTTACGCATTTTGCGCGTTTGTTTCAGTTATATTTGTATTTAAGTTTTTACACGAAACCAAAGGCAAAGAGCTTGAACAAATGAAAGGGTAAATATTACCCCTTTAATAAGCGCCAAAACTAAAGCAATAGTTTTGGCGTTGTTAGACTACCTCACTCCTTAAGTTTTTTTTACTAAACCCAAACACTTTATAAACTCGCAGCAACTATCTCATTTCTCAATAGGTAAATTACTAATGCATTTAAGTAAAGTGTGAATAGCTTGTTCAATATCGCGATCTGTAATGGCGTTTAACATCATTTTTTAAACTTTTATTATTTCGATTTAAGCTGCCTCCATCGCTGTTTTCCCTTGGTTGTTAACTGGGTCATCAGCTTACGACTATGTTGTGAAAATGAATAATATTAGACGTGACGTAGTTTTTAAAAAGACGTAGTTGCGCAGTTTGTGTAATAAGCAACTAAAAAGCAAATACAGCTGATAGTCTGCAGTGAGCGAGGAGCAGTCATTGAGATTGGATAAATATAATAGTTAATTGAGCGGTCAAACTACTTTTTGCGTATGTAGCTATGAAAATGAACGACGCGCGCATATTAGTTCATTTAACTTTTCTTTAAAATTTTAGAAAACTTAGTGATAGTAATATCTTAGGTTATTTGTTAAAACATATATAATGTAGAAAATAGCGTGGCGTCAGCAGAAATATGCGCGATGAGCGTATTATTAAATTGTTATAAATTTTTCATCTAGGGAGTTATTTTGCAAAGAGGTTTAATTACTGTCGCTGGTAATATTAAGTTTCAAATGCAAGGATGTGGCTTAAGCTCAAACTTGACGCCTGAAGATATCCGTTTCTATTTAATGTATTGGGATAAAATTATAATCCCAACAAATAATCTAATACATTTTGGTATTCCTGATGAAGAAGATTTAATTAGTAGTAAAGCCTTATGGCGACCTAGAACAAGTCATGTTGGTCGCTTTTCTGGCCATGAGCTAGGTGAAGCTATAATTAAGGGACAAAGCGAAATTGCAGAGTTAATGTTAAAAGACTCTAAAACAGATTGGGTAGTGCACCAAACTGGCAATCAAATATTCTTACCTAAAAAAACTTCACAATATAACAACACTATTCGTGTTGATTTGTCTGGTGTATTGCCTGTTCCAAGTAAAGATACAAACATTAATGAGATACTTGAATTCAAGGAAAAAAGAGGCGCGGAACTTGAAGCATTGCACTCAACACTTGATGAATTATATAAAGAAATTTTAACCTCACCAGACCCCTCATTAGAAGCTAAGTCCATTTTCTCAAGATTAAATAAAGAAATTGAAGCACTTGAAAGGGTTTCTGGCGAAAAGTATAAGAAAACAAGTAAGTTTGATTTATCTGTTGAATTAAATCTAAATGGTAAAGATATTGCTATGGCTGGAGCATCAGGAGCCGCAATAGATTTTTTATCAAATGGCTTTACTATGCCAATAGCTACTACTTTAGCCGCTATTGGTGCTTGTGTGAAAGTTTCGGGGAAATCTACAAATACATTTTCAGCCGCGGATGAAAGGCTAAAATTAGGGTATATTTCTAAGGCTTCTGAAGTGGGCTTGGTGCAATAAATTTATAACAAGTTACTCATAAGGACGCAAAACGCTTGGTTGGCGCTCATTCTTCGCTAATCCTAGCCAAGCATTATCCGCATTTTATGCGGGCGTTACGAGCGTCCGCAATTGGCACTCTCCAGCCACTCGACAACATAAAATGTTGATAATAATTGGCAAGGTATTTTACTGTGTCGGATGGCGCTTCGCTTATCCGACCTACACTGGCACATAGCCGGAGTTGATATAAAAGCCAAACGTTCGGCTAACCCAATACAAAGCAGATTAAACCTGCTCTAAAAAGTAAATCACTAAGGTAAAACTTCAGTAATTATCGAGTACTCCCTTTATTTCAGTTTGAGATACCCAAGTTAGTAATACTTATTTCTGATATACTCAGTCAGCACTTTTACTCAAAAGGTAATAGTCTTCAGCTTGCAACTCAATGCAAGTTAACTCACTGCTCTTCATTATTTATTGTCAAAATTACACCTTTGTAAAATAGAGTTGGTTCATCCGAGCCAAAACGTACAGAACAAACACCGCCTAAGTTTATTGGCGAAGTATGATGATTCGTTGGTGAACTCAAGCGTACTTACTTTATAAACAGGACTTAGCATGAGTGAATTAACTATCGGCGTTATCGGAACATCCCGCAAGACAGATGAAAGACGGTATCCTATTCACCCAGAGCACTTATTACGAATTCCCGAAAATCTTAGAAAACAAATGGTGTTTGAACAAGGCTATGGCACCGCTTTTAATGTTAGCGATGAATATATTGCAACGTTAACGGGTGGCATTGCATCTCGCAGCGAAATACTTACCCATATTGGCACTGCCATTATCGCAAAGCCTGTACTTGCTGACTTAGAAGAAATGCGCGAAGGAGGCACTATTTGGGGCTATGCCCACTGCGTTCAACAGCATGAAATAACACAAGCGGCGATAGAGCGTAAACTTACCTTAATTGCTTTTGAAGATATGTATGTGTGGTCACCAAACGGAAATGTAGGGCGCCATACTTTTTATAAAAACAATGAAATGGCAGGGTATTGCGCTGTAATACATGCTTTGCAACTTAAGGGTATTGATGGTCATTATGGCGATCAACGTAAAACGATTATATTTAGTTTTGGTGCAGTGAGTAGAGGCGCTATTTACGCCCTTAAAGCGCATGGCTTTAGAGATATTACAATTTGTATTCAGCGTCCTGATCACGAAGTGCGTGAAGAAATATTAGATTGTCATTATGTTAAGGTACGAGAAGGTTTTGAAGGGGAGGCTCGCATGATGGTTGTTGAACATGATGGGACTAATCGACCACTTAGCGATCTTATTAGCGAAGCCGATATTATCGTGAACGGGACTTATCAAGAAACAGCTCATCCGGTTAACTTTGTAATTGAATCAGAAGCAGACTGCTTAAAACCTAACAGCTTAATTATTGATGTTAGCTGTGATGAGGGGATGGGATTCTTTTTTGCAAAGCCGACAACGTTTAAAAACCCTTTATTTCGATATAACAACACGGATTATTATGGCGTTGATCATACACCGAGTTATTTATGGGAAAGCGCGACGCGTTCAATCTCTGCGGCGCTCATTGTATATTTACAAACGATACTTAAAGGTGCTTTGCAGTGGCAAAAAGATGAAACCATTCGCCGTGCAATAAACATTGAGCAAGGAATAATTAAAAATACGGCTATTTTGGCATTCCAAAACCGCGAAAATATTTATCCTTATAACGTAATAACACAATGATTATATCTATCTCTAATCTAATTTTACGTAAGATTAATTAGGGGGGGGCACTTCGTCTTAATGCTAGTAATTTTAAGGCGAAGTGTTTGTTGACTGATAGTAAAGCTGGAGAACTTAAATCTTAAAAGTTTTGATAAAACGAACACCCACAATTTATAAGGCTACCTGATATGCCTAACGATTCTAAAAATATACTAAATCGTGGCTTAGACTATATGCACGACCCATTTTCTAATTTTATGCGTGCTCAAACCACCTCTAGTCTGTTTCTACTGGTATCTACAATCATTGCACTATGGTGGGCAAATTCAGCTTATTCAGCTACCTATCTGAACTTAGTGCATACGCCTATTGGGATCTCATTAGGAAACTTTGAGCTACAAACCTCGCTTAAACACATTATTAATGATGGTTTGATGGTGATATTTTTCTTATTGCTAGGGCTTGAAATAAAACGAGAGGTACTTGCTGGAGATTTAGCTGAGCCCAAAAATAGACACATGCTCATTTTTTGCGCCATAGGCGGAATGGTTGTGCCAGCTGGTATTTATTCGCTGTTTAACTGGGGGCAAGATTCACTGATTGGTTGGGGTATACCCATGGCAACCGACACTGCGTTTGCATTAGGTGTGCTTACAATTGTAAGAAAACATATACCAACAAGCTTGTTGGCTTTTATTGTAGGTCTTTCGATTGTTGACGATGTGGGGGCAATACTCGTTATTGCCGTGTTTTATACCCAAGAAATATCGGTGATGTATTTGTCATGCGCCGTTGTTCTATTTGCTTTTTTAGTAGCCGCCAATTATGCCGGAATAAGGCAGCCGCTTTTTTACATTATCATTGGTCTTGCCACCTGGTGGATGATGTTACAGTCAGGTGTGCATCCTACTGTAGCAGGTGTTGCTATTGCTTTAACGGCTCCTGCACGCTCAATGTTGGGCTCAGGAAGGTCGCTTGAAAAGGCAAAAACAACCATTACCTCTATGCAAAAAGAAATTGAGAAAGTAGATGTTCTGGCTAGCAGACAGGATCATAAACAGGTACTCGAAATTCGTGATTTAGCCGAAAATGCAGGTACACCTTTGCGTCGGTGGGAAGATGTGCTGCACCTGCCTGTCGCACTGTTTATTTTACCGCTATTTGCTTTAGTTAATGCGGGTGTGGTTTTTAACTTTAGTTCATTTGTTGAGAGTCTCAGTGATCCCGTTGGCTTAGGTATTATTAGTGGTCTTGTTGTTGGTAAGTTTATTGGTATTTCGGGTGCGTGTTGGCTTGCTTTACGCTACAAAATAGGTTGCTTGCCAGAAGGTATCAATCTTCAGCATGTTATCGGTGCTTCACTTATCGCCGGGATTGGATTCACCATGTCTACTTTTATTGCTACGTTGGGGTTTGATGGGCAAGCCGAGCACCTTCATAACGCAAAAACATCGGTTTTAGTGGCTTCGGTTCTTTCTGCAATACTTGGGGTTTTATATATTCGAGTGGTTGCCTCAAAAAAGAGCAATAAATCAATTAATTCAACGCCAAAATAGGGCGTGAAGGGGTTAATGGGTATTCAATAATGTGTACTCATTAGTTGTACTTAACCCTTTATTTATCAATTAAACCTATTGGTTAAAACAAGCTATGTGTTGTAGCGAACAGACCAATTAAAATAAATACGCTAATGTCTTATAAAGATTTTTTGGCTTTAAATTAATCTATAAGTGCATGAATTCAAATCTTAAAACTATTTCTTAAATCATTACCCCTAAATTATTACCCTTAAATTATACAGAGGAAGTTATCACCTAGATTGCGAAGCACGCTAGGGCTTATGACAATCTAAAGTAGTAATAAGGCTCCATATTTTTGGTTTCTTAAAAAGGAAAATATTATTTCTACACAAAACGAAAATAATCCAAATTCTAAAAGTAAAAGCGGTCCGCCAGATATCGATAAAGTGATGAGCGGTGCGTTTAAAAAGTATAAGAAGTTGCTGAGTGGAAAATTTAGCACAAGTTTAACCATAGTATTGTTTTTGGGATTGATTGCTACAGGCTATAGCGCAGTCTATACCGTTCCCAGTGATTCAGTTGCTTTGGTATTAAGGTTTGGTAAGTTTCAAGAAATTCTGCCTGCGGGCTTACATGTAAAAATCCCATTAGGTGTTGATCACGTCACAATAGTGCCTACCAAGCGGCAATTAAAGCAGGAGTTTGGTTTTTCTACTCCTGGAGCCTCCGACCCTGATCAAAATATTAATCCTGAAAATAATATTCGCTCATTTGCGCCAAAAATTTCACCTGCAACAAATCAACGCGAAGAAACCCAAATGGTAACTGGCGATTTAAACACTGCGCTGATTGAATGGGTAATTCAATATCGGATAGCCGATCCCCAAAAGTACTTATTTGAGGTGCGCGACCCGGCAGGCACTTTACGATATGTGTCTGAATCAGTTATGCGTGAAGTTGTAGGCGATAGAACTGTAGATGAAGTAATTACCATTGGCAGGCAAGGGATTGAAATTGAGGCATTACAAAAAATGCAGGCATTGGCAACCAAATATGTAATGGGGATTAGTATTGATCAGGTTCAATTAAAAAATATTAACCCACCCGTACCAGTACAAGGGTCGTTCAATGAAGTTAATCAGGCTCAACAAGAAAAAGAAAAGTTGATTAACGAAGCGCGTCGCGAATATAACCGCGTTATTCCGCTTGCTCAGGGGGAGCGCGACCAACGAATAAGAGAGGCTGACGGTTATCGCCTTAAGCGCGTTAATGAAGCTGAAGGCGACGCTTTGCGTTTTAATGCGCTGTTTGCACAGTACCAACTGGCACCTGAGGTAACACGCAGACGAATATATATAGAAACAATGACTGATGTTATGCCAACGATAAAAAATAAAATTATTATCGATAGCGAAGCACGCGGTGTATTACCTTTACTCAATTTAACTTCACTAAAAGGACAGCAGCCATGAAATCTTATTTAATCTTTGGCAGCAGTATTTTAGCTGCACTTGTAGGGGTTACTTTATATAGCGCTTTATATACGGTTAACGAAGTAGAGCAGGTTGTTATTACTCAGTTTGGTAAACCGGTTGGTGAGCCAATTAGAGAGGCGGGTATTCAACTCAAAATGCCATTTGTTCAGCAAGTTAATTTTATTGATAAGCGCGTGCTGGAATGGGAAGGAACACCTTCTGATATGCCGACCAAAGATAAGCTTTATATTTCTGTAAGTCTTTACGCGCGGTGGCAGGTTACCGATCCGTTGCAGTATTTTTTACGCTTAGGTGATGAGCGAAGCGCACAGTCTAGGCTCGATGATATTTTTGGCAGTGAAACGCGTAATGCAGTAGCCACACACGAATTAATCGAAATTATTCGTACAACGAAAGATCGCCAACCTTTGCGTGACTCGTCACTCACCGAGGCTGAAAAAGAGCAGAATATTGGTAGTTTAGTGCCTATAAGCATGGGACGCTTAGTTGTCGAGCAAGATATATTTAATGCCGCAGCCAAAAAAGTAAAAGTATTTGGTATTGAGCTTATGGATATTCGCTTTAAACGTATTAATTATAATGAAAGTGTACGCCCTAAAATCTATGAACGTATGATCAGCGAACGTCGTCAAATAGCAGAACGCTTTTTGTCAGAAGGAAAAGGCGAAGCTGCCCGTATACAAGGTAACAGAGAGCGAGACTTAGATAAAATTCAATCTGAAGCCTACCGAGCAGTAACAGAAATTAGAGGTAAAGCTGATGCTAAAGCAGCCGCTATTTACGCCTCAGCCTATAACAAAAATGATCAAGCAGTCGCATTTTATGCATTTACCCGTTCGTTGCAGGCGCTTGAACTTGCCCTTAGCCAAAACACAACATTGGTATTATCGACCGACAGTGAGCTATTTCAGTATTTACAACACACTCAGGCGAGTGAGCCTAATCCCAAAAATTAGCATGCTTCATATTTAAATATTGTATAGATATCATCAAACTTAGGAGCAATAAATGCAAATTGAAACAATTCGAGATGTACTCAATTGGACCGTTTTATTTCACAAAAACTTAAAAGATAGCCTAAACCAGAGCTCTGAACAAAATAAGGATGAGGGAGCACGAATGATGCTTCGCTACCTATCTGAGCATGAGGAGAGTTTAGAGAATATTGTACAAGGATTTGAAAATACGGCAGACGTAAAAGCGCTAAACACCTGGTGTTTTGATTACATCGAAAAGCACTCAATTATTGAGCGCGTTGATTGCAACTCACTCTTTGAAGAGCTAGATATCTCAGACATTATGGATAAAATAGTAAACCATCATGAACAAGTTATTGAGTTATACATTCATATATATTCTCGTGTAGATATCGAAAGCGCAAAAACGTTGCTTGATACAATAAAAGATATTGAAGAAAATGAGATCAAAAGAATTGTGCAATCGGCTAACCGATTTTCAGATATGTAATCGACTGATTGAACTGGCAATATTTCTGCAAAATGTCAGTTTGACCAAAAATATGCTTAGCTAATTTCTTGTACTATAGAGCAACCAGTTAAATTTATTTTGTTACTGGAATATCATTTAATAGCTTTATGATAGCGCTGTTATTACCGAGTTTAGCTAAGTCTAATAGGTAGCTTTTTTCTAGCTCTTGCATTGACTGATCTGCTAATAATTCTTTTACCGATTGTTCTTCCCCATTTGCTATTGAAGTTTCTAAGGCTGCAAAGTTTGCGATTGAGTGTTTAATTTCATTAGTCATAATAAGTCCCGTTTGTTGTGATGCAAGGTGTAGCGAGTAATTGGATTAATTTATCATCGCTATCGACTAAATGCTGGTACCAAGACGACATTGTTTGCTTAGAGCGCTCATTGTTAGCTGGACCAACTTTACACCTACTGAATCAATAGCGCACCATTAAAAATGTTCATAAAGTTTATCTTATTGCTGAATACATACATCAACATATATCAAGCAACGTTAATGGTCGGTTCGTCAACCCACATAGTCTAATAGTAGTGTTCGATTTTTTTTTATAACAGGGAGTTGTCGCTATATTGTGGTGTAGATTATCTTTAATCTCCATCAATCATTATGGATATATATTAACTAAAGGCAGATAAATTTAAACTATGTGTGTTAGCGTACATATTCGCCTTGTTGTATTGAATATTTTATTATTTCAGTGAAGCACAGCGGGGGTGTCGGCTTATATTAAAAGTGAATAAGCGTAAAAAGGCACCTTAAAATTCTTTAATAAAAATAGAACAATTTTTATTATCAAAAAGCAACGACCTTTCATTTCTAGCGCCCAATTGTATAAACAAATTCAAGTTTATTATTAAAATATCCTGACTTACATGCTTTTAAGCCATTACTTTGAGGTTTCATTAGTTATAAGTTGGGCATATAAAAAGGAAATTCACACTCGATGGGTCAATTGAAGAACACACTGCTTAATGCTTTAACTACTGATGCACAACACCGCATGTTTCCGCTTTTACAGCGAGTCAATTTATCCCTTGGAGAAGTTATTTATGAAACAAGTGAAAAGCTCGATTACGTTTATTTTCCAATAGATAGTATTGTTTCATTATTGTATGTGATGATTGATGGCTCATCTGCTGAAGTATCAGTTATTGGTAATGAAGGGGTTGTAGGTATAGCTGTATTTATGGGGGGAGAAAGCACCCCTAATCGGGCTATTGTGCAAAGTGCTGGTACCGCTTATCGCTTACCCGCTTGTGAATTACGCAGGCAGTTTAACAGCGAGCCTGATATGCGTATGCTCATGTTACGTTACACGCAATCATTAATTACCCAAACGGCGCAAACCGCAGTTTGTAATCGTCATCATAGTATAGTGCAGCAACTAAGCCGCTGGCTTTTGCTATCGATTGACCGTTTACCGAGTAACAATTTAATAATGACTCAAGAGCTAATAGCAAATATGTTAGGCGTAAGACGTGAAGGGGTAACTGAGGCCGCAGGTAAACTACAAAAACTAGGTGTTATCACTTATAAACGTGGTCATATTAGTGTGATAGACCGACCTCAGTTAGAGTCCCAGTCTTGCGAGTGCTATGAGGTTGTAAAAAGAGAAGCAGACAGGTTGGAGTCTTATATGGAAAAAAAAACCTAACACGAAAGAACCATCAATTATCAGTTAATATATTCTGGTATCTAGTAAGCTAATTTACATAAAAATAAAATTCAGTAATAGCTTCAAAAAACACAGCCTAGCAAGTTGTTCACTGAGCCTGGGCTCTAAAATAAATTTATTAAATGACACGAACAAGTTTAGGTTACTGGTCACTTAATCTTCAATTGCAAAGTGGTAAATTTGTAAGCTAGGGAGTGCTCTTTCTTCGGTTTTTTTATTACTTTGAAGTGGTACGACTGAGTGGATTGGAACTACTGGCCATTGGACCGGGTGATCAAGAGTGGGTAGTGCTTTTTTTAGATTTTTAGGTTTTATCATTACTTTGAAGTGGTACGACTGAGTGGATTCGAACTGCAGGCCATTGGACCGGGTGATCAAGAGCGGGTAGTGCTTTTTCTTTCAAATGTACTTTATTTATTTTACTTAAATGTTGGTACGACTGAGTGGATTCGAACCACCGACCCCTACCATGTCAAGGTAGTGCTCTAACCAACTGAGCTACAGTCGTACAATTTTTGAGGTTTTACTTAAATGTTGGTACGACTAAATGGATTCGAACTACTGACCCTTGGACCGGGTGATCAAGAGTAGGTAGTGCTTTTTCCTTTAATTATACTTTTTTAAATGTTGGTACGACTGAGTGGATTCGAACTACTGACCCTTGGACCGGGTGGTCAAGAGTAGGTAGTGCTCTTTCCTTCAATTATACGTTTCATTAATGTTGGTACGACTGAGTGGATTCGAACCACCGACCCCTACCATGTCAAGGTAGTGCTCTAACCAACTGAGCTACAGTCGTATTACTTTATTTAAGTAAGTGTTAATTGCTTAACAACGGCGGCTAATATATAGCGTGGCGGTTGGTGAATCAAGCAAGTTTGTTGTTTTTGAGTTTATTTGCCGTTTTTTTATTCATATTGGGCTTATTTCACACGTTTTATAAAAACCTTGCCACCAAACCACATGTTTTTTAGCTGAGCTTTTAAGTAAGTTCAGTAAGTTACTTGTCGAGCCCGTTTTGACTAAGTTATTAATTTGAGGGCTTGAGATACTTTCGTTAAACCAAAGCTCGTTATAAAGCGGTTGTAGTACCTCTAGATAACCAGTTAATTGCGCTTGATAGGGCTGAATTTCTTTTAGGTAAAACTTTTGAAATACGTTGCTTATGATTTTTGCGTTTTTATTATTTTTATCCTCTGGGCACAGCGTATTAAAGTTTAGTGTTTTTACAAACTGTGTGGCGTTGTTATTTAACACGACCTGCATACGGACTGATTGAATGAGTGCTTGGTTAAATTGAAATTTATTAAGCTGCTCGAGTGCGCTAAAAATAGAGTCGCTATTAATTGTACTAAATTCTTTAGCCTTAATTTGCTGCTTAATGAGTACAAGTTGCTTTAGCGCAAATACGGTATCGCTAAAACCAGCGGGTTCAGTAGTGAGCTCGTTTGAGGTGAGTTGCCAGGTACGATTTAACTCAGGTTCATTAAATAACATGGTATTAAAAAAGTACATTAGGTGTGTTTCTTTATAGTTTTTGGCTGCGAGTATTTTTGTGTAACTAGGGCTATTTTTATCAAGCGTATTTAAGCAAACCTGCGCACTTTTAATAAAGTTTATTTGATATTTTAATTGCCCAGCAGCGCTGGCTGTTTTTCCTAATTGGTTGTTGTGCTCACTTATAAGTACGTTAAGCTTACATTGGCTAATGCCTGCAAGCTCAACAATACTCAGTGTTAAGTCACTTTGTGCTATTGGGGGAGGCTGCAGTAAAGGGAGTTGCTTGAGCGGCGTAGGCTGTGTTGGACTTGCATTAACTGTGCTACTTAAGCGTTCAATATAAGTAGCGTTTACACTACTTTGTGGTTTGTTGCAGCCAGTAAGCATTAAAAAACACATTACCAACAAAGCAGCTGGTAATGATTTAAGGCTGAGCTTATTAGTTTTGATTGAGTGAATCACTGTTAGCAAATTCATATTTTAGACGCTTTCTTACTGTTAGCATTAATAAAATAGCAGCGACACTAAGGCCTACTATTATTCCAACCCAAAAGCCATGCGGCCCCATAGCTGGCACAATTATGTCTGTTCTTGCCAATACGTAACCTAAACAAAAGCCGATTAACCAATACGATATAAACGTAATATACGATATAGGCGTGGTGTATTTTAACCCACGAAGCATGCCATTTGCAGCAACCTGTAATGCATCGGGTAACTGGTAGACACACGCTAGTATCATAATTGATGAAGCTAGAGCCATTACAGCGGGACTGTCGGTATAAAGTTGGCTAATTAAATCACGACCTGTAAAAGTCATAAGTGCCAAAAATAGTGCAATTACAATAGCTAATATGTAACTAGTCGATACGGCAACTTTTAACTGCTGTAAATTATTTTGACCATATAGATTACCAATACGAATACTTATAGCGATAGAGAGGCTCAGCGGCATCATAAACAGCAATGTAGTTACACTCGCTGCTATTTGATGCCCCGATACAGCCACTGCACCTAAATGCGCTATAAATAGCGGTATACACGCAAATAAAGTGACTTCAAAAAAGGTGGCAAGTGAAATTGGTATACCTAGCTTAGTAATAATACCAATGGTAGTGAAATTAGGTTTTTCGAATGATGAAAGCAGGCCTTTAGCATCTACCTTTTTACTCATTTGGCAGTAAGTAACTTGTGCTATTGCCATAACAGTTAAAACAATTGCTGTGGCAATGCCACATCCTGCGCCGCCATAAGCAGGAAAACCAAATAAGCCATTTATGAAAATATAATTTACTGGAATATTAACGGCTAAACCTAATAGGCTTATGTAAAAAGCGGGTTTGGTCATCCCCATGCCTTCGGTAACGTTTCTGTATACTGTAAAAATTAAAAATCCAAACACACCCCATTTCACAAAGTGGATGTAGTCAATGGCAAGGTTTGCAATAGCAGGCGTTGTATCGAGCTTTAAAATAATGGCATCTGCTAAATGGGCAATACCAAAACCTGTAAAGCTTAAAATAGCGGTTAAATAAAGCGCTTGTTGAAAATAGTGGCTAATGCCTTTGCGGTCATCGCTGCCCGAAAACTGCGCAATAATACCAGTAAGCGCTAATAAAATACCTTGCAGAGCAAGTAATAATGGGTTCCATATTCCTGTTGCAATAGAAAGTGCAGCTAAGTCAGTAGGGCTAACTTGGCCGGCCATAATTGTGTCGACTACCGACATTAAAATAAGTGTAACTTGTGCTAAAAAAACAGGTAAGGCTAGGGAAAGTAAACGCTTGGCTTCCCAATTGCAAAAGGTCATAAAAAAAGCTATTAAATAAAACAGGCGGCAATTGTAATCTATTGCGTTTCAAATAAAAATCACAGTAGTGAATGATTTTATGAGTTGATACGTTAAACTAGCACTTTGTAATAATTTTAAGTGATTTTATGTTTACAGGAATAGTGCAAACACAAGCAACAGTGGTCTCTAAAACTCAAGCTGATGGTGTGTTACGCTTAGTTGTATCGGTGAGCGATGAGTACGTTAAGCATTTAGATTTAGGCGCAAGCATTGCTATTAATGGCTGTTGTTTAACGGTTGTGCAAGTTGAGCTAAGTAATCATGATGTGGTGGCGCAAGTGCATTTTGATGTGATTGACGAAACCCTAAAGTTAACTAATTTAGGCCTGCTTGAGCTAGGTAGTTTAGTAAATTACGAACGCTCTGTTACGTTTGGTACTGAGCTAGGTGGGCATATAGTGTCTGGGCATATTCATTGTACGTCACAAATCTCTCAAATAGTGAAGCTTGAGAATAACTGCAAAATACAACTCAGCTTGCCAAAAGAGTGGCAAAAGTACGTGTTATATAAAGGCTTTGTTGCTATAAATGGCGCAAGCTTAACCGTAGGCGAAGTTGATGAACAAGGTTTTTGGATACACCTCATTCCGGAAACGCTCGCCATTACAAACATTGGTGCAGCGCAAGTGGGTGACAAGTTTAATATTGAAGTTGATCAGCAAACTTACACTATTGTAAATACGGTAGAGAACTACTTACGCCATCAGGCTTAAGTTAAAATATTTGTTCGTCGTCACTGTCTACGTGTAGCTCCAATTTATTATTAGCATGGTCTATATGCATATTTAAATGAATTGGGTTACAGCAGGCAGTGCAATCTTCTATATAGTCTTGATCGCCGCTGCTTGCGTCTAAGTCTAGATGTATGTGGTGTCCACAGTGTGGGCACGTTATTCGTTGTGATAAAAAATCTTTCATAATCACTCCAGTTATAAATAATTAAGTTAGGTTCAACTTAATCGCTTACAGATGAACGTCTACTTACTCATTAAATATAGTGCTGAAATGCAGCTTATGACACTTATTTTATATCTTCAAATACCAGCTTTTCTATATGTTGTTTAGCTTCAGTAAGATAGTGACCGGCAAAGATGTTGGCATGATTTAAAATGGGGTATAGCTGGTATATTAACTTACGTTTTTCGTAATTTTGAGAAAGCGGGTAGTGCGCGTTATAGGCGCTATAAAAGTCTTTAGGCAGTGGGGCAAATAGTTCGCTCATTGCAATATCCACTTCCCGATCACCATAATAACAAGCCGGGTTAAATATTGTTGGTTCTGCTTTTAAAAATCCCATATTGCCACGCCAAAAATCGCCATGCAGTAATGAAGGTTTTACTTGATGGCTATGTAGTTGCTCTTTTACGGTATTAATTAAGCGTTCGGGCTCAATAAAGCTAATGCCTTTTTCAGCGAGTAGTTGTAACTGCCACCCTATACGCTCTTCGGCGTAAAATACATCCCACTTTTTGTGCCAGCGGTTTGGCTGTATGGTTGTGGCTAGATAATTATCTACATCAAAACCAAACATAGCTTGGTCATGTTTTTGATGCATTTTAGCGAGGTTACGCCCCATATTAGTCCACGTGTCGTGGGGTTGTTTGTCTAAAACAAGCCATTGTAAAACAATAAACGAAAACTCTATATTTGCACCAGTTGTAATACATTCAGGTACTTTAAAATTACTATTTTGCGCCAAAAGCTTTAAGCCAATAAATTCACTTTCTAAACGTTCGAGTTCGCTTTTTAGTGCTATTTTAACGAAGTAGTTATGCGTACCATTGGTAATATGAAATAGTTTGTCGGTGTTTGTACTTTGTAATTGGCGTTTGTAGGTGTGCTTAAAGTCAAAATTAATGGCTTGGCTGATGTGCTCATTTACTGTTTTCCACATAACAATTGCTCGCCTTTTAAACAGATACTTAAACTATGGCAAAAAGGTATTAATTTAACAATCTAAACGTTGTAAAATTAACGGCTATATTGAATAAAATTACACTTACTGTAGTGGAGTTAAAATGAACAAAAGTTTAATAACCAATTTGCTAGCGGGTTTATGTGTTGTTGTAGGTTTTATGTTTAACCAAGCAATTGTGTTGTCTGTTGGTTTATTTGCACTTTCTGGCGCGGTAACTAATTTATTAGCTATTCATATGTTATTCGAAAAAGTCCCGTTTTTATATGGTTCAGGTGTTATAGCGCTTAAGTTTGAAAGCTTTAAAGTCGCTATACGAAACTTAATATTAACGGAGTTTTTTTCAGAGCAAAAAATTAATAATTTACTCAATAAAGCACAGCCCAATATCGACTTTGAGCCAATAATTAGCAATGTTGATTTAAACCCTGCATTCGACAATTTGTTAGAGGTAATAGAGCAGTCTCAGTTTGGTAGTATGCTAGGAATGTTTGGCGGTACAGCGGCAATAGAGCCGATGCGTGAAAAGTTTATTGAAAAAATGCAATTGTCGCTTAGTGAGATTTCTCAAACTGACGACTTTAAAGCATTAGTAAGCCAAACACTTTCACAAGGTAATAGCGCAGAAAGCCTACATAAAACGGTGCTTAAACTAGTTGATGAGCGCTTAGATGAGCTTACTCCTAAAATGGTTAAAGAGATTATTCAGACCATGATCCGCGAGCATCTAGGCTGGCTTGTAGTATGGGGCGGTGTGTTTGGTGGTTTATTTGGTTTAATAGCGGCCGTTATTTAAATCTAGCGACTAATAAAAAACATAATCATTCTATTGCATTAAATAGTGTACTTTCTGCGTTAAAAATTATTTGTATAGAATAACTACACGTTTTTATTTGTGCCTGTTATTGCACTACTTTTTAGCGAAATAATAGAGCACTAATTTAATGCAATTGGTATAACTTATTTTTTCAGGCTGTTATTATCGCCTCCATAATTTAGTCGTGTTTTTTAGGAGCAACGGTGAGCAAAACGTTAGCCAGTTATTATCAGCAAGCATATGCGTGCGATCAGCAGCATTTTAATCAGTGTTTTTATTGTGGCTGCGAAGCGACAGAGCGCGATCATTGTCCGCCACTGCATATGCTACAAAGTATCGTTGATTTAGGTGAAGAGGCTGACTTTATCTCAATCCCTGCGTGTTATGAGTGCCATGCACTTTTACATAACGAAAGACTGATGACGATTGATGAGCGCTTTACCAAGCTTAAAAAAAAGCTCTCAAATAAATATGCTAAACCATTGCGCGTTTATAACATGTGGGAAGAAAGCGAACTTGGCGACATGAGCGACGAGTTTGCCCATAGTATTCAAGCGGGTATGAAATTAGGCAAAGAAGCCGCTGAGCGTTTAGCCTTTACGGGTTTTAGCTATGCCACAGAAGATGCCAAAGTAGCAGTGCGCGAAAAAACAAAAGAGTTTGATGTAGAAGGCATGATATTTACCGACTTTAAAGAGGCGCTAAATTACTGTATTAACGATTTAAATGTTCAAAAAAGCGACTTTTATAAAATTTTGGTTGAAGACTATCAAGGCGATTTTAATAAAGCATTGAGCCAGTATCGTCATCGTCATGACAAAGTTACTGCGGCTAAAGATGGTAATACACTTATTAAAGATTTTTCTAAGCTACACAAGCAAAACTCTGATTTTGTAACGCGTACGGTTAAGCACTTTATTAGTAAAGATCCCTCGCTTACCACCGAAGGTGCGCTTGAAAAGCTATATAACAATTATATAAAGAAATAATTACAGAAATTCATCTTAATTAACTGCGTTTTCACCTGTTTTTTTGGCTTTATCCTTTAGGTTTCGCTAAAGTAGCAAAAAAACAGGAGATCCAAACAACATGCAAAAATTTGCACCTTCTTTATTAGCGGTTGGCTTAGCTGCTGCACTTGTAGGCTGCCAAGAAAACGGCCCACAAGACGATAAAATAACAATTAACAAAAATCCTTACCCAAGTACTTATCAGCCACTTTCTACATCAAGCACTCTTATTACAAATGCAACAGTACTTACAGGTACTGGTGAGCGTTTAGATGAGGCAGATGTATTACTTGTTGATGGTAAAGTACAACAAGTCGGTAAAGACTTAACAGCCACTGCTGATATTACAATTGATGCACAAGGGAAATGGGTAACACCGGGTATTATTGACGTACATTCACATTTAGGCGCATACCCAAGTCCGTCAGTCGAGTCGCATCAAGATGGTAACGAAATGACCAGCCCTAACACTGCAGAAGTGTGGGTTGAGCATTCTGTTTGGCCACAAGATCCAGGCTTTAATCGTGCACGCGAAGGCGGCATTACTTCTCTACAAATTTTACCAGGCTCAGCTAACTTATTTGGTGGACGCGGCGTTACGCTTAAAAATGTACCAGCGCACACTATGCAAGGGATGAAATTTCCAGAGGCGCCGTATGGTTTAAAAATGGCGTGTGGTGAAAACCCTAAACGTGTTTATGGTCGTCAAGGTGTATTGCCTTCAACCCGTATGGGTAATATGGCTGGTTACCGTATGGCCTGGGCTGAAGCCGCTGAGTACAAACGTGCATGGGATAAATACGATGCCGATTATGAAGCCGGTTTAAACCCAGAAGCACCAGTACGTGATATTAAACACGATACGCTACGCGGTGTGCTTGAAGGCGAAGTACGTATTCATAATCATTGTTATAAAGCAGAAGAAATGGCAATGATGATTGACCTGTCAAAAGAATTTGGTTACCACGCAGGTACTTTTCATCACGGTGTAGAAGCATATAAAATTGCTGACTTACTTGCGCAAAATGGTTCGTGTGCTGCACTTTGGCCTGACTGGTGGGGCTTTAAAATGGAAGCCTACGACATGGTTCAAGAAAACGTGGCTATTGTTGATGCGGTTAAAAACTCGTGTGCAGTTGTTCACTCAGATTCAGATACTACTATTCAGCGTTTAAACCAAGAAGCGGGCAAAGTGATGTACCGAGCTAACGAAAATGGTTTTGATATTTCTGAGCAACACGCTATTAAATGGATCACGTCTAACGCTGCTAAATCGTTAGGTATTGATGACAAAACAGGTTCACTAGAAGCGGGTAAGCAGGGCGATGTTGTTATTTGGAATCAAAGCCCATTTAGTGTCTATGCTAAAGCTGAACAAGTTTTTGTTGATGGTGCAAAGGTTTACGATAGAAACGACAGCGCGTACCAAGCAACAAGTGATTTTATGTTAGGTCAACAATAAGGAGCACCCAGAATGAAAAATTTATCACGTTCGTTTTCGCTTTCTCTGGTTGCTGCAGGATTATTAGCATCTGGTGCTGTAAGCGCACAATCGCTAGCAATTATTAATGCAACATTGCATACGTCTTCTGATCAAGGTGTATTAGAAGCGGCAAGCATTGTAATGACAGATGGTAAAATCACAGCGATTAACCCAGCTGAAATTAAAGTAGATCAAATTATTGATGCAAAGGGCCAAATTGTAACCCCTGGCTTTATAGCAAGTATTAATCAACTTGGTTTAGTTGAAGTAAGTGCAGTTGCAGGCTCTCGCGATGCAGGGGAAGAAAAAGCCGGTATTGATTTTGATGTAAGCCTTGCTTACAACGCACATTCAAGCTTAATTCCTTACGCTCGTAAAGGCGGTGTAACACGCGATGTAATTACTCCTCATGGCGGCGATAGCATTTTTTCAGGCCTTGCCAGTGTTGTTGATTTAAGTGGTAGTTTTGACAGCGACATGCAAAAACAAGCGGCTTTAATTGTTTACTTAGGTGAGCGCAGTAAAGGCTCACGTGCTTTTACTTTGCAAACACTTATTAATAAGCTTGATGAGCACAAAACTAAAGCTGGTAAAAAAGCGAAAAAAGACGATGACAAGCCAAGTACTGAAGATAAAGTAATGGCAAAAGTACTCAGTGGTGAAATGCCATTAGTGGTTGGCGTTTCGCGTGCGGCGGATATTATTGAGCTAATTAAAGTAAAAGAGCAATTTGGTATTAACCTAGTACTTAACGGCGCGCAAGATGCTGTTGTAGTAAAAGAGCGCGTTGCTAAAGCAAATATTCCAGTGATTATTAGTGCAATGGATAGCTTACCTGGAAGCTTTGATTCGCTTCATGCGAGTTTAGATAATGCTAGTGTGCTTGAAAAAGCAGGCGTTAAAGTATTATTAACGGTAGGTGGTGATGCAAGTCACAATATTTATCAGCTGCGTTTTGATGCTGGTAATGCGGTGTCGTACGGTATGAGCCAAGAAGGTGCGTTAAAAGCGCTTACATCAAACGTTGCTGATGTATTTGGCATTAATGCAGGTAGCCTTGAAGTAGGCAAAGCTGCTGATGTAGTAATATGGAGTAATGACCCGTTTGAGCTAAGCAGCCATGTGAGCAAAATGTTTATTAATGGCGTTGAGGTATCTACACAATCTCGTCAAGATAAACTGCGTGATCGCTATACGACAGATTCAAAAATGCCACGTGCTTATACCAACCCGCAATAATACTTAATCAATTTGAGGGATTAAATCTGACGGTAACTGCGTTAAAAATTTCTGATATAGAGCAACTAAATAACGAAATTTTTGCCTTGTTATCGACAAGATTTTCTTGCCTCAAAGTTGATCACTTAATTAAGCGAATTGGTATGATACTAAATAATTAAATAATTAATTAATTAAATAAATAAATTTAATTATTCAAAGGCCGCTATTTTATAAATAGCGGCCTTTTTTTGTAAAGTTTATACCAACCTGCATAAATCTTTGATCAATTTAACGAATTAAATTGCACTATAACGTCGTTAAAAATTTTTTATTTAGAACAACTAGATACAAAAATTTTTGCCTGGTTTTAGCGCAATTTTCTTAACGTTAAATAGACCCCATATATAAGCAGATTGGTATTAGACATAAAAAAGCCGCTTACTTTTGCAAGTAAGCGGCTTTTAAATTTAAACCGATATTTATACTAATTTAGCAAGAATATCGTTAAATGTAGTGCTTGGACGCATCGCTTTAAAGGCTGCATCATCGTTAGGCTGGAAGTAACCGCCTAAATCAACTGCAGGGCCTTGCGCATCGTTAAGTTCACTTACGATTTGCTCTTTATTAGACTCAAGGTCGCTAGCGATTTGAGTAAACTGTGCTTTAAGTTCACTGTCATCATTTTGCTTAGCAAGTTCTTGTGCCCAGAATAAAGATAGGAAGAAATGAGAACCACGGTTATCAATTTCTTTCACTTTACGTGAAGGCGATTTGTTTTCGGCAAGGAACGTACCTGTTGCTTTATCTAGGGTATCAGCAAGTACTTGTGCCTTGTTGTTACCAGCAGTTACGCTTAAGTGCTCAAGTGATGCAGCAAGTGCTAAAAACTCACCTAAAGAATCCCAACGTAAGTGGTTTTCTTTTTCGAATTGTTGAACATGCTTAGGTGCAGAACCACCAGCGCCAGTTTCAAATAAGCCACCACCGTTCATAAGTGGAACAATTGAAAGCATTTTAGCACTCGTACCCAACTCTAAAATTGGGAATAAATCTGTAAGGTAATCACGTAAAACGTTACCTGTTACAGAAATAGTGTCTTTACCTTCTTTAATACGCGCTAGTGAGAACAATGTTGCTTCAAGCGGTGATAAAATTTGAATATCTAGGCCAGCTGTATCGTGATCTGGTAGGTATTTATTTACTTTTTTGATTAGCTGCGCATCATGTGCACGGTTTTCGTCTAACCAGAAAATAGCTGGAACGCCTGTTGCGCGTGCACGATTTACTGCAAGCTTAACCCAATCTTGAATTGGTGCGTCTTTAACCTGACACATACGCCAGATATCGCCTTGCTCAACACTGTGCTCAAGTAATGTATTACCATTTGCATCAACAACACGGATAGAACCGTCCGCTTTTGCTTCAAATGTTTTGTCGTGTGAACCGTATTCTTCAGCTTTTTGAGCCATAAGGCCAACGTTTGGAACGCTACCCATTGTTGTTGGATCAAACGCGCCATTTTCTTTACAAAAATCGATAGTTGCTTGGTAAACACTTGAGTAACAACGATCAGGAATTACAAAGCTAGTGTCTTGTAATTTACCATCGTTATTCCACATTTGACCGCTTGAACGGATTGCTGCAGGCATAGATGCATCGATGATCACGTCACTTGGTACGTGTAAGTTTGTAATACCACGGTCAGAATCAACCATAGCAATAGCAGGGCGGTTAGCGTAAACAGCTTGAATGTCTGCTTCGATTTCTTCGCGCTTAGCATCGTCTAATGTTTGAATTTTAGAATATACGTCGCCTAAACCATTATTTACATCAACACCTAGCTCTTCAAAAAGCTCACCGTGTTTAGCAAATACATCTTTGTAGAATACTTTTACAGCGTGACCGAAGATGATTGGATCAGATACTTTCATCATTGTCGCTTTCATGTGAAGCGAGAACAAAACACCTTTTTCTTTAGCAGCGTCAATTTCTGCAGCTAAGAAAGCTTGAAGCTTAGAAGCGCTAATGCTTGATGCATCAATAACTTCGCCAGCTAAAAGAGGTGTGCTTTGTTTAAGAACAGTAACGTCACCGTTAGTTGCAACATGTTCAATACGCACATCAGTGGCTGTATCAACAGTTACTGATTTTTCTGAACCGAAGAAATCGCCTTCGCTCATACTTGCAACGTAAGACTGAGAATCTTTGCTCCACGCACCCATTGAATGTGGGTTGTTACGTGCATATTCTTTTACAGAGCCTGGCGCGCGACGATCTGAGTTACCTTCACGTAGTACAGGGTTTACTGCACTGCCTTTAATTTTGTCGTAAGCCGCTTGAATTGCTTTTTCTTCATCATTTTTAGGTTCAACAGGGTATTCTGGAAGAGCGTAACCTTTTGCTTGAAGCTCTTTAATTACAGCGCGAAGCTGTGGTACAGATGCACTGATGTTTGGTAATTTGATGATGTTTGCTTCTGGTGTTTTAGCAAGCTCGCCAAGTTCAGCAAGTGCATCACCAATGCGTTGTTCTTCTGTTAAATAATCAGGGAAGCTAGCAATTACACGACCTGCTAATGAAATGTCGCGAGTTTCAACTTCAACACCGGCCGCATTTGTATATGCTTGGATGATCGGTAGCAACGAATAAGTTGCTAGTGCCGGAGCTTCGTCCGTTTTTGTATAGATAATTTTTGATGTCATCATCATTCCTAGATAGTCGACCGATAAGGTCTTATTCAACAATGCAAAGAAAATCATTACTTATGAGTGAGTACATATTATTAAACAAGTTAATGAACACGTACGCTCGTAATGAATAGTTTGTTAGGTGTTGGTACTCAGCGTTGCTCTTTTATAAAAGCAGAATAGTCACACCTGACGAACTGGAATCGTATTTATAGCTAAAAAATTAACAAAAATAAATCAGCCTTTAGCCTAGTACATATAAAAGAGGCGATAAGGTGTTATGCGCAATTTTTAGCACCAAGAGTGTAACAAGCTTAAATAAAAAGGGCTAGAGTTTGAGCATGCCCAATAAGCAGTTAAACAATCAACTCTTAGAACATTGGGGTATATAAAATAAATTCAAGGAAAAGGGTTGAATTTGAATGAAAAGAGGCAATAAATAAGGGAAGAAGAGATAAGTTAGTATGCTTAAGGAATTAAGCGAGGATCTTAAAAGGTCGCTCGCTTTAGTCGAACAAAACAATCGTCACTCAATAATGTCACCATCTGGGGCAATATTTTTAGCGTGTAGGCCTTTAGGCCCTTGTTCTAATTCGAATGTTACATCTTGACCAGCTTTAAGCGTTTTATAGCCGTCCATTACAATTGTTGAGTAATGAGCGAAGATATCATTCTCGCAGCCGTCTTCTACGATGAAACCAAAACCTTTGGCGTTGTTGAACCATTTAACTTTACCACAAGCCATACTTCTACATCCTTCAATAAGTTGACTAATTTAGTTATTCTAAACCGTATAATTTGCTAGACTGACTAAGGTTTAATCAATCTATGTTTGACTGTAGTTTATTTAGCCAACCAGTCAAGTGTTTTGAGTTATTTTTTAACATTTTATTTATTTTTTATTCAAGTTTGCTTGAGTTACAAAGACAAGACTATATTTAATTATGAGTGGTATGAAAGATTCAGGTGTTATCGACACAGTTCGCGACAGTGAAAAGCAAAAGCTACAGCCGCCGCGAAAATATAAAGTTGTTTTAAATAACGACGACTACACGCCGATGGACTTCGTAATTGAAGTTTTAACGACGTTTTTTAATATGGATAGCGATAGAGCAACCGATGTGATGCTTCAGGTTCATGAAAAAGGTAAGGGTATTTGCGGTGTTTACAGCGCCGATGTTGCCTACACCAAAGTTGAACAAGTTAACCGTTACTCACGGGATAACGAGCATCCACTGCTTTGTAGTTGTGAGCAGGAATAATACCAATTTAATACAATTGGTATAAATACCAATTAGGGTGATCAAACATCCGATTGTTGTGGTATAAATTATTATCTCAGTAAGGGGTTGCCAATGCTAAACAAAGACTTAGAACTCACTTTAAATGCCGCGTTTCGTGAAGCGCGCACTCGCCGTCATGAGTTTATGACCGTAGAGCACCTTTTACTTGCGCTATTAGATAATCCTTCAGCAGGAGAAGCCTTAAACGCGTGTGGTGTTAATCTTTCAGGCTTAAAAACCGAATTATTAGAATTTATTGACGAAACAACACCCGTCATCCCAGATTTAGAAGAAGAGCGTGAAACTCAGCCAACGCTTGGTTTTCAGCGTGTATTACAACGTGCTGTGTTTCATGTGCAATCGTCAGGAAAAAACGAAGTGACGGGTGTCAATGTACTGGTTGCTATTTTTTCTGAGCAAGAGAGCCAAGCTGTTTATTTACTTAAAAAGCAAGATGTATCGCGCTTAGATATTGTTAACTTTATTTCGCACGGCATTTCAAAAGCTGATGATGAACTAGGCGACGACAGCGATGATATACATGAAGAAGTGCAAGAAGTTCAAAACGAAGAAGCAAGTAAGCTAGACAGCTTTACAACTAACTTAAACGCTCAGGCTCGTGAAGGTAATATTGACCCATTGATTGGGCGCGACAGCGAAGTAGAGCGCACGGTACAAGTATTGTGTCGTCGTAAAAAGAATAACCCATTACTTGTTGGTGAAGCGGGCGTTGGTAAAACAGCCATTGCTGAAGGTTTAGCGTACCGTATTGTGAACGAGCAAGTACCAGAAGTAATTGCAGATGCAGTTGTGTACTCACTAGATATGGGGGCATTGCTTGCAGGTACTAAATACCGTGGCGATTTTGAAAAGCGCTTTAAAAGCTTACTAAAAGAGCTTCAGGCACAACCTGGGTCTATTTTATTTATTGATGAAATACATACCATAATAGGTGCTGGCGCAGCGTCTGGTGGCGTTATGGACGCTTCAAACTTACTTAAACCACTTCTTTCAAGTGGTAAGTTACGTTGTATGGGTTCAACCACTTACAATGAGTATAAAAATATCTTTGAGAAAGACCGTGCATTAGTACGTCGTTTTCAAAAAATTGATGTACTTGAACCAAGTGTTGCCGATACCACTAAAATTTTAAATGGATTAAAAGAGCGTTACGAAGAGCACCATGGTATTCGCTACACTCAAAAAGCATTAAAAGCAGCTGCTGAACTTAGTGCTAAATACATTAATGAGCGCCACTTGCCAGATAAAGCAATTGATGTAATTGATGAAGCGGGCGCTAACCAACGTTTACAACCTAGTTCTAAACGTAAAAAAACCATCGGTGTGGCTGATATAGAGCTAATAATATCGAAGATGGCACGTATTCCACCACAAAATGTGTCTTCAACAGATAAAGAGACGCTTAAAAATCTAGACCGTAATCTTAAAATGCTGGTGTTTGGACAAGATCAATCTATTGATGCGCTTACATCGGCTATTCGTTTATCTCGCTCGGGTTTATCAAGCGAAGAAAAACCAGTGGGTTCGTTCTTGTTTGCAGGCCCAACAGGTGTTGGTAAAACAGAAGTAACTAAGCAACTTGCTAAATGTATGGGTGTTGAGTTTATTCGTTTTGATATGTCTGAGTATGTAGAGCGCCACGCAATCAGCCGACTAATTGGTGCTCCACCAGGATATGTTGGTTTTGAGCAAGGCGGATTATTAACCGAGGCGGTTATTAAAAACCCACATGCGGTTGTACTTTTAGATGAGATTGAAAAAGCGCATCCAGATATTTACAATATTTTACTACAAGTTATGGATCACGGTACGTTAACCGATAATAACGGTCGTAAAGCTGATTTTAGAAATGTAGTGGTTGTAATGACTACCAATGCGGGCGTACAAGAAACTACGCGTAAGTCGATTGGTTTTACAGAGCAAGATCACACGCACGATGCAATGGGCGAAATTAATAAAGTATTTTCGCCAGAATTTAGAAACCGTTTAGATAACATTATTTGGTTTAATCACCTTGAACGTGAAGTTATTTTACTGGTGGTTGATAAATTTATTGTGGAACTGCAAGCTCAGCTTGATAAAAAATCGGTTAATCTTGAGCTTACGCCTAAAGCGCGTGAATGGCTCGCAGATAAAGGTTATGACAAGGCTATGGGGGCACGACCAATGGCACGTGTTATTCAAGAAGAGCTTAAAAAGCAATTAGCTAATGAAATACTGTTTGGTGAACTTGTTGATGGCGGTACAGTTAAAGTATCGGTTAAAGACAAGAAGATTCGCTTTGATTACGAGAGCAATTTAACGCCAGCGTAAAACGTTAATTGCACAACTAAGTTAAATAAAAATGGCCCGCTAAATAATAGCGGGCCATTTTTTTGCCATTTTTATAGGCAACAAAAAACCCAGTAAAAACTGGGTTTTTTGTTTATTAAATGTAATTGCTAGTCAATGTCTATCAATTACATTTAATAAACGCTTAAAGCTAGTAAAACACTAGCCAAAAACTAAATCTCGTTTACGCACTTACTTAGCGAGCACGGAATACGATACGACCCTTTGATAAATCGTAAGGAGTCATTTCTACCGTTACTTTATCGCCGGTTAAAATACGGATATAGTTTTTGCGCATTTTGCCTGAAATGTGAGCCACAACTACGTGACCATTTTCTAGCTCAACTCGGAACATTGTATTTGGTAAAGTATCAAGGACTGTCCCTTGCATTTCGATTACGTCTTCTTTCGCCATGTTTAGCGTAACACCTCTTTAATAGTTAAACGCTGCAGATTTTGCCCAAAATACACCAATAAGTAAAGGCGCAGGGGCTATATTTGCAAATTAAATAGCCACCCACTCATCATTGAGCTGTTTTTGAGCTGGTAAAAACTGAGTTTTGTACTTCATTTTATCGCATTCATCAATTTGATAGCCTAAGTACACGTATTGCTTATTTTGCTCTTTTGCAAATTTAAGCTGCTCTAATATCATCACAGAGCCTAAACTATAGTGTTCAAAGTCGGGGTCAAAAAAAGTATAAATTGCAGAAATAGAGCTGTTCATACAATCAGTTACGGCAACTGCGACTAAAGTATCTTGGTGCCATAGTTCAATAAATGTGATTTTGAGCCAACTGCAAAGTAAAAAGCTTTGAAACTGTTCTTTTTCAGGAGGATACATACTTCCATCCTGATGGCGCATCGTTATGTATTTACTATAGAGCGGATAATACTCAGGGCGTTCTTGCGTCGAGTATTTTACTTCAAACTGGTTTTTTGCTTTGTTTAGTTTACGTTTTTGCGATTTTGAAGGGATAAAGTCTTGTGCTAATACACGTACAGAGTTACATGCACTGCATATTGGGCAGTGTGGACGGTATATTTGGTTACCACTGCGACGAAACCCTAAGCCTAATAATGACTCAAATTTGTCTGTGCTGTAGCAACTAGGATCTAGAATAACTAATAGTTGCTCTTGTCTGTTGGGTAAATAACTACAGTCAAACTCTTGGGTTAAACCAACACGTGCAGGAAGTTGCTCATTCATAGATTGCGTCAAGTTCTTGTGGCTCCCACATAATAGGGTTAACAGTATAGTTATGTGCAGCTTTTAGTTTAGTCAAAAATGTGGAACGGGGGATTACTTGTGCACCTAAGGTCATTAAATAAGGGTTTTCTAACTGGCAATCAATAAAATGCGCATTATGACGTTTAAGCCAATTTACCAGTGCCCACATAGCAAGCTTGGAGCAATTGGTTTGATGATGAAACATTGATTCACCACAAAAAACACCATTTTGCATAATACCGTATAAGCCACCTGCAAGCTCTCCGTTGCTCCACACTTCTAAGCTATGGGCAATGCCAGCATTATGTGCATTAACGTAAGCGTTGAGCATGTCAGAGGTGATCCAAGTGCCATCGGTATCAAGGCGTTGATCGCGACAAGCTTCTATTACCTCCTCAAAGGCATTATTAATGGTTACTTTTACAGGGTGCTTTTTTAAATGTTTACGCAGGCTCTTACTTATATGAAAATCATCCAGTTCAAAAATCCCGCGCTCGCTTGGCGACCACCACATAATAGGCTCATCTTCGCTAAACCAAGGGAATATTCCGCTTTTGTAGGCATTACTTAGGCGAGGTAAACTTAAATCTCCGCCAATTGCTAACAAGCCATCAGGGGATTCTAATGCGTATTCCGGATTGGGGAATGCTATATCGGTTTCACTTAATTGGTATAGCTGATTTCTCATACAGTACTTATTTTATAATTGATCGTAAAAGTGTAACTATATTTTAGACATAAAAAAAGGGCTGAATAATCAGCCCTATTATAATTTATTTAATTGCTTATAAATTATCTAAGAAACGCTCTGCATCAAGGGCAGCCATACAGCCTGTACCCGCTGATGTGATTGCTTGACGGTAAATGTGGTCAGACACATCACCTGCAGCAAAAACGCCCTCTACACTTGTTTGAGTTGCGTTACCATTTAATCCAGACTCTACAACTAAGTAGCCGTCTTTCATTTCTAGTTGACCAACAAACATATCTGTATTTGGCTTATGACCAATAGCAATAAATACACCGGCTAAATCTAGCTCTTGTGTTGCATCAGAGTGTGCATCTTTAATACGAATACCAGTTACGCCCATTTGGTCGCCTAATACTTCGTCAAGCGTACGGTTGTAATGTAAAACAACGTTACCGTTAGCTGCTTTTTCAGCAAGGCGATCTGCAAGTATTTTTTCACTACGGAAACTATCACGGCGGTGAATAACATGTACTTCGTCAGCAATGTTAGATAAGTATAGCGCTTCTTCAACCGCTGTATTACCACCACCAACAACCGCTACTTTCTGACCTTTATAGAAAAAGCCATCACATGTAGCACAGGCTGAAACGCCACGGCCTTGGAAATTAGTTTCAGACTCTAAGCCTAAGTATTTAGCAGAAGCACCTGTTGCAATGATTAACGCATCACATGTGTAAGTACCTTGGTCGCCAGTTAGTGTGAAAGGGCGCTTAGATACATCTACTTTATTGATGTGATCGAATATGATTTCAGTTTCAAAGCGCTCAGCGTGCTCTTTCATACGATCCATTAATGCAGGGCCCGTTAAGCCGTGTGCATCACCAGGCCAGTTTTCAACTTCAGTCGTGGTTGTTAATTGGCCACCTTGTTGAATGCCTGTAATTAAAACAGGGTTTAAATTTGCACGTGCTGCATATACTGCGGCAGTATAACCAGCTGGGCCAGAGCCTAAAATTAGTAGCTTACAATGTTTTGCTTCAGTCATTATTTTTTCCTAAACGTTTAATACGGTCTTTAATGCGCTCGATTCTAAGAAAATCAAGGCGGATGTAAACAAAATCCGCGATTATTTTTTTTCGCAAATCGAAAAGCTGTGCAGTATTGTGTACTAGAGCTCAGTACTTTTACAGTTAAAACACCTAAGTAGCTCAATAAATAGACTAACAGGCAACAAAACAGCGTTAATTCATGACCCCTTTGATTTTTTTTGTTATGTTTTACCTAATTTTATTTGTCACTGATAGATTATGTGACCTAAGCGAATAGGCAACTATGTTATTTTGGCAGGAAAAACCCGCATTCGGGTTGACTTCAAAAGACGTTAACGTCTTAACCAATGCGCAAGATTACCGAACGCAATTGCTACGTTTGATAGCTAATGCAAAAAAACGAATTTATATCACAGCGCTTTATTTACAGGATGACGAAGCAGGTCGCGAGATTTTAGAAGCCTTGCATCGAGTATCATTAGAGAACCCTGCGCTTGATGTAAAAGTGCTGGTGGATTTTCATCGTGCGCAACGTGGTTTAATTGGTGCAGAGAAATCTGATGGTAACGCAAGTTTATATTGTGACGATTTAGAAAAGTTTAAATCGAACGTACAAGTTTATGGCGTACCTGTAAAAGCTAAAGAATTATTTGGCGTATTACATTTAAAGGGTTTTGTCATTGACGATACCTTACTTTACAGCGGCGCAAGCTTAAACAACGTGTATTTGCAGTATAACGAGCGTTACAGACTCGATCGTTACTTTTTAATAACGCAGAGCGAGCTGTGTGACTCAGTGGTTGATTTTATTGAGACAAAGCTAATTAGCTCCGTTGCTGTGCCACGCATAGACACACGACCGCTTAAGCGTTTACACGACTTCAAACTTGATCAAAAGCAATTAATGCGTGATTTAAAAGTCGCAAGTTACAACGCAGCAGAGCAACTGAATACGCAAGCATTAGGTATTCGTTTGTTTTTAGGGCTTGGTCGTCGTAATAACGAATTAAATCGTTTAATAAAAGCGTTATTTGATACCACAGAGCAAGAGCTTGTGTTGTATACGCCATACTTTAATTTTCCGGCGCCACTTATGCGATCACTGCGCCGATTATTAAAGCAAGGCAAGCAAGTGACTATTGTGGTAGGGGATAAAACAGCAAATGACTTTTATTTACCGCCAAGCGAGCCGTTTAGTAAAATAGGGGCATTACCTTATTTATACGAAACTATTTTGCATAAGTTTGTAAAAACGCAAAAACGCCACATCGATAACGGTAATTTAAATGTGTATCTGTGGAAAGATGAAAGTAATTCGTTTCATTTAAAAGGTATTTGTTCAGATAGAACAAAACATTTACTGAGTGGGCATAACTTAAATCCGCGTGCATGGGGTCTTGATATCGAAAACGGTATTTTAATAGAAGATCCAGAGCAAACAATTATGGATGCTATTGATAACGAAAAGCAGGAAATTTTACAACACTGCCGCCGTTTAACAGGCCCAGATGATTTAGAAACAATGGATGATTACCCGCAGCCAGTTAAAAAACTACTTGGCCAAGCTAAGCGCGTAAAAGTAGATTTTATAATTAAGCGTTTCATATAAATTTACTTTAAATCAGACATAAAAAAAGCAGCTAATTAGCTGCTTTTTTTATGGGTTGTAGTTAAGTTACTATATTATTTAATACCAACCTAACTACGAAACGCTAAATTATGCGTTTTCTACCGCTGTGCGTGGGTCAACATATTCCATGTTGAACGCTTCAGCTACTTCTTTGTAAGTTACTTGGCCTTTAATTACGTTTAAGCCTTTTAAGAAGTGAGCGTCATCTAGTAGCGCCTTTTTATAACCTTTGTTTGCAAGGTTAATGATGAAAGGCAATGTTGCATTGTTAAGTGCAAACGTAGATGTGCGTGGAACAGCACCTGGCATGTTAGCAACACAGTAGTGAACAACTTCATCAACGATGAAAGTTGGATCAGCATGCGTCGTTGCTTTAGAAGTAGCAATACAGCCACCTTGGTCGATTGCAACATCAACAATTGCAGAACCAGGTTTCATTGCTTTAATGTGCTCAGCAGTTACTAGTTTAGGTGCAGCTGCACCAGGGATCAGTACACCACCGATTACTAAATCAGCTTCTAGTACGTGTTTTTCTAGTGCATCAGCAGTTGAGTAAATAGCTTTAACTTTATTACCAAATTGCGCGTCTAGAGCACGTAATACGTCGATGTTACGATCAAGAACGACAACTTCAGCACCAAGGCCAACAGCCATTTGAGCTGCGCTACGACCAACCATGCCGCCGCCAATGATAACAACTTTAGCAGCTTCAACGCCTGGTACGCCACCTAGTAGCATGCCACGACCGTGGTTAGATTTTTCTAGCGCTTGTGCGCCAGCTTGAATAGACATACGACCAGCAACTTCGCTCATAGGAGCAAGAAGCGGTAAACCACCGCGTGAGTCAGTTACAGTTTCGTATGCAATACAAATAGCTTTGCTTTTTACAAGGTCTTCAGTTTGTGGAAGATCAGGTGCAAGGTGTAAGTAAGTGAAAAGAATTTGGTCTTCACGTAGCATTGCACGTTCAACAGCTTGCGGCTCTTTTACTTTTACAATCATGTCTGCTTTTGCAAAAACATCAGCTGCAGTTGCTAAAATTTCAGCACCCGCTTGTGTGTAATCTTCGTTAGTAAAACCAATGCCCATGCCTGCATCAGTTTCTACAATCACTTGGTGACCGTGGTTTACTAATTCACGAACACTTGCAGGAACCATACCTACACGGTATTCATGGTTTTTAATTTCTTTAGGAACACCAATAATCATATCATTTGCCTTATTAAGAACGGATTAACATTTTCCACTATTATATTCATCATAAGCCCGTGTGTCTCACCTTTTTTAAAGTCAAATCTAGTGTTATCATCTAGATAATAAAAATAAACAGCATAAAAAACTAGTTGGTACTATGCATCAATTATTAGATAGAATTGACCGTAAAATTTTAATGGAATTACAACACGATGGACGCTTGTCGAACGTAGAACTGGCCAGACGAGTTGGCCTAAGCGCCACGCCCTGCTTGGAGCGAGTAAAAAAGCTAGAACGAGAAGGTTACATACTTGGCTATAAAGCGGTGGTCGATCCCGCTAAGCTTGGGCAAGGTTTATCGGTGTATGTAGAAGTAACGATTACTAAAACATCTCCCGACGTATTTGATGAGTTTAGTGCTGCGGTTAAAAAGCACGAAGAAATTATTGAATGTCATTTAGTATCGGGTAATTTTGATTTTTTACTTAAAACGCGCGTAAATGATATGTCAGAATACCGTGGCGTATTAGGCGACATATTATTAAAATTGCCTAACGTAAGTGAAAGCCGAACTTATGTAGTAATGGAAGAAGTAAAAGGTGAAGAAGGCGTAATTATTCGTCCTTATATTACTTAAGGTTATTTATATTAACTGCGTCATTTGCTTATAGTAAGCTCAAATTATAAAAACTTGTTCATAATCAGGCCATCAAGGTTAAGATAAAGTGCAACAAATTGCATTTCCTGCTAAGGTATTTCACTGCTAAGTAAGTGTGAATAAAAATAGAATAATAAAGAGGAATAGGGAACTATGCGCCTAAATGGTGTGCAAAGACTATTAGAAACAGGGCTGATTATCAGTACCTTTACGGCAATATTTATTTTATGTGCCTTGATCAGCTTTGATCCAGCAGATGCTGCATGGTCGCAAACTAGTTTTAGCGAAGTAAGCAACATCACAGGAGCAGCCGGTGCATGGATAGCCGACATTTTATTACTCACCTTTGGTTGGTTGGCTTACTTAGTGCCTGCGGCCATTCAGCTATTTGGCTACTTGCTATTTAAACAACCTCACCGCATTTTACAGCTTGATTACACCACCTTAGCGCTGCGTGTTATTGGTTTTGCTTTATTTATTACCTCAGCTACCGCTATTAGTAGTATTAATTTCGACGATATTTATAATTTTTCATCGGGTGGAGTAGTGGGCGATGTTATTGCATCAGCCATGATGCCTGCGTTTAACTTTACCGGTACATCTATATTATTGCTGTGTTTCTTTTTTGCAGGGCTTACCTTGTTGACGGGAGTATCGTGGGTTGATTTTGTAGATTACCTTGGCGATTTAATGGTTAGGCTTTATCGCTATGTTGTCTCGTATGCAAAAGGCTGGATGCACCGAGAACACACTGCAGGTAAAGTAAATAATAACGATGAAGCAGACGCCCATTTTGAAGACGATATAAAAGAGCAAATAGAGCTGCCTACATCAGCTAAAAAAGCAGATAAACAAAAAGCAATAGATAAGCCTCAAACACCATTTAGTGAACCACAAATTAGTGATGACTTTATGCCGTTTGATGAACTTGACGATATACTCGATCAAGAAATTGGCTTTAGCGCAATAGATGACGAACCAATGGACACGGCTGCTGCATTAAATGCGCTTGATCAAAGCCCAGTTGTGGAGCCTGAAAAACCAGTTACAACGGTGGTATCGCCAGCAAGACCAATGCCTAAACCAAAAGCGCAATATCAACCACCACCAACGGCAAAAGAAAAATTTGAGCAATTATTAACGCAAGAGCCACCACCAGGGCCATTACCATCGCTCGATTTACTCGACAGACCGGATAAAGCTAAAAACCCAATTTCGCAAGAAGAGCTTGATAGCGTATCGCGCCTTGTAGAGACAAAACTTCTCGACTTTAACGTACAAGCAACCGTAGTAGCGGTATACCCAGGCCCGGTTGTTACGCGTTTTGAGCTAGATTTAGCGCCAGGTATTAAAGTGTCTAAAATTACAGGCTTAGCTAAAGATTTAGCCCGTTCGCTTTCGGCAATTAGTGTACGTGTTGTAGAAGTTATTCCAGGTAAAACCTATGTTGGTATTGAACTTCCAAATAAACACCGTGAAATAGTTCGTTTATCAGAAGTTATAAACGCCCCTAAATTTGAGCAAAACCCGTCGCCACTTACCATGGTGCTTGGTAAAGACATTGCTGGTCAGCCGGTATGTGCTGATTTAGGTAAAATGCCACATTTATTGGTAGCCGGTACAACTGGTTCAGGTAAATCAGTGGGCGTTAATGTCATGATAGTAAGCTTGCTTTACAAATCGGGTCCTGACGATGTACGGATGATCATGATTGACCCTAAAATGCTTGAGCTTTCAGTTTATGAAGGTATTCCGCATTTATTGTGTGAAGTAGTTACCGATATGAAAGAAGCTGCCAACGCACTGCGTTGGTGTGTTGGCGAAATGGAACGTCGTTATAAATTAATGTCAGCATTGGGTGTGCGTAACTTAAAAGGTTACAACCAAAAAGTGCTTGAAGCCAATGAAGCGGGTTACCCAATTCTTGACCCATTATTTAAAGACACCGATGGCATGAAAGAAGGCCCCGAAGAGCTAGGTAAATTACCAAGTATTGTTGTAGTAATAGACGAATTTGCCGACATGATGATGATTGTAGGTAAAAAAGTAGAAGAACTTATTGCCCGTATAGCCCAAAAGGCACGTGCGGCAGGCATTCACTTAGTGCTTGCTACGCAGCGCCCATCGGTTGATGTAATTACCGGCTTAATTAAAGCTAATATCCCAACACGTATGGCGTTTCAGGTATCAAGCAAAATAGATTCACGGACAATACTTGACCAACAAGGTGCAGAAAACTTACTAGGCATGGGCGACATGCTTTATTTACCGCCAGGCACTAGCGTACCAGAACGTGTGCATGGCGCGTTTGTAGACGACCATGAAGTACACGCCGTAGTAAACGATTGGAAAGCACGTGCTAAACCAAATTACATTGACGAAATACTCAATGGCGATGCCACTGAAGATATTTTATTACCCGGTGAAGCAAGCGAAAATGCAGATGAAGAATCAGATCCGTTATACGACGAAGCTGTGTCGTTTGTAATTGAAACCGGCAAAGTATCAGTATCGTCAGTACAACGTAAATTACGTGTTGGCTACAACCGCGCAGCACGTTTAGTAGAACAAATGGAAACATCGGGTATCGTGAGTTCACCAGGTCATAACGGTGCTCGCGATGTATTAGTACCTAATGGAGCAAATTCATGAAAAAAGTTAACGCCTTATTATTAGTGTTAGGCAGCGTACTTGCCGCACCAAGCTTTGCTGACGACAGCCAAGCATTACAAGACAGACTTGCCACTTTGAAAAGCTTTAAAGCGCAGTTTGCACAACAAGTAACAGACAAAGAAGGCCAAGCAGTTATGCAAGGCGAGGGCACAATAGCGCTTCAACAGCCTATGATGATTCGCTGGCAGCAAACTAATCCAGACGATACGTTATTTGTATCAAACGGTGATAAAACCTATTACTTCGACAGCTTTGCTGAGCAAGTAACGATTATGAAAACCAACAGCCTAATCGACTCAACACCATTTGTGCTACTGACATCAAAAGACCCAGCACAGTGGGAAAAATACAGCGTACTTGCAACAAGTACAGGCTTTAGTGTAACGCCAAATAAAGGCGTAGAAAGCCAAGTAGAACAACTTGATATAGCATTTGCGGGTAACGAGCAAGGGCTTGCTAAACTAGTGGTTACCGACAACTCAGGGCAGCTATCGTCATTTACGTTTAACAATGCCCAAGTTAATACGCCGCTTGATCAAAGCACTTTTGAATTTACGCCTCCTGAAGGTGTTGAAATAGACGATCAGAGTAACGGTGAGTAATTTAGGTTTTAATTTTGGGCCCGATGTACGCCCACTTGCTGCGCGTATGCGCCCTACAACGCTTGATGAATACATTGGTCAGCAGCACTTATTAAGCGCTGATAAACCACTGCATCAAGCCATTGTCGCGGGGCGATGCCATAGTTTAATTTTATGGGGTCCGCCTGGTGTGGGTAAAACAACACTTGCGCAAATAATTGCCAACCATGCTGATGCCTCACTTATTCAAATGTCGGCGGTAACTGCAGGCGTAAAAGATATACGCGACAGCGTAACGCAAGCGCGGGACAACCTAGAAAGCCGTGGCCAACGCACCCTTATGTTTGTTGACGAAGTTCATCGCTTTAATAAATCCCAACAAGATGCCTTTTTACCGCACATAGAAGACGGCACCTTTATATTTGTAGGTGCAACCACAGAAAACCCATCGTTTGCCCTTAACAACGCTATATTGTCGCGTGCACGCGTGTATGTTTTAAAATCGCTTGCCGATACCGACTTATACACCGTAATAGAACGTGCACTTAAACAAGACGAGCAGCTAAGCCAAAAATACATCACTATTGCCGACAACGCTAAAAAGGCACTGTGCCAAGCAAGTGGCGGCGATGCGCGTAAAGTACTTAATTTACTTGAACAAGCAGTTGATTTAACGTCCGAGCAAAACGGTCAATACAACGTAGATGAGCACGTACTTAGCCAAGTGCTACCCACGCATTTAGCTAAATACGATAAAGGCGGAGATGAGTTTTACGATTTAATATCGGCCTTTCATAAATCAGTACGAGGTAGCTCCCCCGACGGTGCACTGTATTGGTATTGCCGAATTTTAGCCGGTGGTGGCGACCCTTTGTATGTAGCAAGGCGTTTGCTTGCCATAGCTACAGAAGACATAGGTAACGCCGATCCGCGCGCAATGGAAGTGGCTTTAAATGCATGGGATATATTTCAACGTGTTGGTCCAAGCGAGGGCGAGCGTGCAATTGCACAAGCCACACTGTATTTAGCCAGCGCACCTAAAAGTAATGCGGTATATATGGCGTTTAATCAAGCAAAAGCAGATGCCAAAAACGAGCCAAGTTACCCAGTACCAGAGCATTTACGCAATGCCCCAACCAACTTAATGAAAGACTTAGGGTATGGTGCTGAGTATCGTTATGCGCATAACGAAGAAGGCGCATTTGCCGCAGGTGAAAAATACTTACCATCAGAAATGGACGGCAAAGAATATTACTTACCGAGCGAGCGCGGACTTGAACAAAAAATTAAACAAAAACTCGATTACCTAAAAGAGCGCGATGCGCAAAGCCCATTTAGACGATACGAAAATGATTAAACTTTATATGATGATCGCCCTTGGCGGAGCCTCAGGTGCGTGTTTACGGTTTTTTATTAGCGAAACCATGCTAAAACTCCTCGGTAGGGGATTCCCTTTTGGCACGTTGACGGTTAATATTCTGGGTTCATTGTTAATGGGCATTTTGTACGGTTTGATAGATAAAGAAATTATCACCGCAAGCCCCGCCAAAACCCTTATCGGTATTGGCTTTTTAGGTGCATTAACCACCTTTTCAACATTCTCAATGGACTCGTTGTTGTTATTACAACAAGGTCACTTTATTAAAATGGCCCTCAATATCATCTTAAACGTGATGGTGTGTATTTTTATGGCTTGGCTGGGCCTTCAGCTAGTAATGCAAAAAGGTTAAAAAACTAACATGTTAGATTCTAAATTTTTACGTCAAGACATCGAACAAACTGCAGCACGTTTAGCGGCGCGCGGTTACGAACTCGATGTAGCGACGGTAACGGCACTTGAAGAAAAACGCAAAACATTACAAGTAAAAACGCAAGAACTTCAAAGTCAACGTAATGCAAGCGCAAAAGCAATTGGTCAAGCCAAAGCTAAAGGCGAAGACGCACAGCCTCTACTTGATGCAGTGGCTAACTTAGGCAGTGAGCTAGACGCCGCTAAAACAGAGCAAGATGAAGTATTAGCCGCCATTAACGACATTGCTTTAGCAATTCCTAACTTGCCAGACGAGTCAGTACCTGCAGGTAAAGATGAGGACGACAACGTTGAAATTTTAACGTGGGGTACACCTAAAAAGTTTGATTTTGAAGTTAAAGACCACGTAAATGTAGGCCAAGACCTAAACGGTTTAGACTTTGAAATGGGCGTTAAAATTAGTGGCGCACGCTTTACTGTAATGCGTGGCCAAGTAGCGCGTATGCACCGTGCACTAACGCAATTTATGCTAGATACACATGCTGATAAAAACGGCTACACAGAAATGTATGTACCGTACCTAGTAAATAGCGCAAGCCTTTACGGCACTAGCCAATTACCTAAATTTGCGGGCGATTTGTTCCACACATTAGGCCTTGTAAATGACGACGGCGAACAACAAGCCGGCTTTAGCTTAATTCCTACAGCTGAAGTACCGCTTACAAACAGCGCCCGCGACGAAATTTACGACGAAAGCGATTTACCAATTCGTTTAGTTGCTCACACTCCGTGTTTTAGAAGTGAAGCAGGCAGTTATGGTCGCGATACACGTGGCCTAATTCGTCAGCACCAGTTTGATAAAGTTGAATTAGTACAACTTGTAAAACCAGAAGACTCAATGGCAACGCTTGAAGAGTTAACAGGTCACGCAGAGCAAATACTACAAGCGCTTGAACTTCCATACCGTAAAGTAATTTTATGTATGGGCGACATGGGCTTTGGTTCAGCTAAAACATACGATTTAGAAGTATGGTTACCTGCGCAAGATACATACCGCGAAATTTCATCATGTTCAAACATGGCTGACTTTCAGGCGCGTAGAATGCAAGCACGTTTTCGTCGTGAAGGTGTTAAAAAGCCAGAGTTACTACATACACTAAATGGTTCAGGCTTAGCCGTTGGCCGTACACTAGTAGCCATACTAGAAAACTACCAACAAGCCGATGGGTCAGTAGTAGTACCAGAAGTATTACGCCCATACATGGGTGGACTTGAAGTGATTGGTAAACAATAAAAATCAAGTTTAAGTTAAGCAAGTTTTAAGCTTGTAAATCTTAATTCGAAAGCCGCTGTTTGTAATAAACAGCGGCTTTTTTGTTTTAGGTTAAAGGCAAAAGCTTAGAGAAAAATTTAAGTTATCTTATTAATAACATCGCTTACACCTATTTTTATAGCTCATTACTTTTTTGTCCGATATTACTGATCTCTACCATTTTGGGGTATTTCTACATCAAGGTAACTTAAATATCGGCTAACTAGTTGTTTACAAGTCTTTATTAGCTGGTTAAGTTAGAATCTTTGTAATATTTGGACATTTGTCGGTTTATAAAGCGACAAATGTCGGATACAAAATTGTTATGTGATTTGTGCTGAAAACAAAAAAGGAGTTTAATAATGAAATTATTTAGAATTAAAACTGCGAGTTATATTACTAAGAAGAATATCTCATCCACTTTTATGTTATTTATAGCCTCTGTAATTCCAGTTACTTTTGTAATTCAAAGAGAACTTTTTATTGGCTCAATGTTAATGATAATTGTAGTGGGTGTTTATTTGTCGCTATTAACTGGTAAAGGTTTGTTTAAGTCTAAAAACAAAAGCGCGGGGCGTTAAATAGTAATCACATAACAATCCAATTATTCCGAACTCAACTCGCTGCGCTCGTTTCGTCGGCATATTGGGGCGTTATGTTTACAAATTAAGAAAGGAGTCTTTCCGATGTTTCCTCAATGTAGAAGTTGTTCTAAGAAAATATCACTTAGTTGGTTTTTAACAGCCTTTAAATGGACTAAATACCGTTGTGTAAATTGTGGCTCAATACATGAGTTCACTACAAGGCGTGGTTATATCGCAGGAATTGTAGGTGCATCAACTGCTTTCTTTTATCCAATCAAGGAAAGTTCTATCTTTTATAGCCCTTTGTTGTTTGTTTTAGTGGTGTTTGCTGCCCTTGTGCTTAGTAGTTTAATTCCTGGGCAACACGAATTAGTTGTAACTGAGGAATCGCTGGATCAGTGAACATAACAAGTGACTATGGTGTCAATTCCTAATTTCAAACCATTTTAGGATCCCACATGACACCATCCCTCACCATAGAATTTATGATTACTATAAGCTTTCTTATACAGGCAATAATAGCCACTTTTTTAGGTTTCCCTGCCGCGACTAGCCGATGATAAATAGCTTTAAATTTAGGGTTACATTGGATAGCTGACATCATTGTCATATACATTGCGGTTCTAATTTTTGGCCGTCCACCTCGTATCATCCGTTTACCCTGATAAGCACCACTTTCTCGATTAAATGGTGCAACACCAACCAGTGATGCAGCCTCTTTATTGTTTACACACCCAAGCTCAGGCATGTCACTAAGTAAGTTAAATGCGACAACATTCCCAACGCCAGGCACACTTTGAATAATGTCATTCTTGACCTTATATTCGTCACATTCTTTGATGAGTTTTTGTAGTTTCAAATCTACTTTGTCAATCTGATTTTTTAATGCCGTTAGGATAGGTTTTATTAGTGATGATATTGTTTTTGGCATTATCTGTGAACGATTTTTCTCCATCGTTTGCATATCCATTAACTGCCTTCTTCTAGAAAGTAAATCACTCATCAAGCGCATCTGCTCTGGCGTTAAAGATGAGAGTGGTGGCTTTATTGCTTCACCAAAATGAGCGATGAGTTGCGCATCAAGTTTATCTGTTTTTGCTTTTTGGCCAATAGCGCCTGCGAAACGTTTAATATTAACGGGATTAGCAACAACTAAAGGGATATTCGCTTGAGCACACGCCATAATAAAGGGGTGTTCAAGGCGCCCAGTTGCTTCAATAGTAACACGCGTTATTGGGTGCTTTTTTAGTGTTTTTATAGCGTGTTTAATGCCGCCGTCATTGTTTTCTACGGTGAAATATATATCTAACGGTCGGATGTAAATATCGAGTTGAGTTTTACCTGTATCGACACCGACGTTAATTTCATTTTGATTATTGAGTGTATTCATAATAAGCTGACTCTGCCTTGCGATTCGGGCTCGAGGCCCCGTTGACTATCCGAGTTTAATGCTTGGAGTTTATACAGCGTTCTTTCTTGTTATCGGTCTCTCAATAGAGGAGCCTTCAATCAATCGAACTACTGTATAAAAGGCTTTGGTTGCAGCCAAAGCTTGAGCCTCATATTACCCGAACTTGGTTAAAGTATTAATTAATTTATGGGTTTATTATCCATAGAAGGGTTTTAAGTCGGACAAATTACAGTTGGCTTTTTGTTCGTGCCTCACTTATTTTAGCCAACTGCAATTTGCCGCTTAAAACGGCGTTTATATGACTAGGGATGTTCCGTGCTAAAAAAATTATTGTGGAGTTTCTTCATATTGGTTGTTCTTGTTATGGGAACGATTTGGTATGAAACTTCAAGCTATATGTTCCCTTGGCGAGTAAATGACTCTATTAAGCACACTTTATCTTGGGGTGGACTAGCAGATTTACCTGAAAATATTAAAGACTTTAATATAGAAATGTATGGCGGTGGATTCAATCGAACATATGATATGGAGTTTACTAGTACTGAGACAAATCTCAAAAATTGGATAAGTAACTCAAAACGGTTAAAGGATAACAACCCAATATCTATAACAGAGTTTATTAGTGAATATGAAATATACCCTGGAGAAGAGAACGCTGTAGGTGGTTGGGTTCAAATAAATTGGCAAACCTACAAGGTTAAAGTTCATATATTGTGGTCATAATTTAAAACGTAAAAGTCATATAACAACACGCCCTGAGGTGGACAGCAAGCGCTAAAAAAATAAAGGATCAAATCTTGACTTCAGACGTCAAGTTCTAAAGCACGTGGTAAGTTGGGTTGTCCGATGTTAATTCACTATTCTTGTCGGATGGCGTGGCTTCGCCACTTATCCGACCTACGTAAAAAGGTAGGTTAGTTAAGCCGAAGGCGCCACCCAACAGAGTTCTTAAATTTATTAATACGGCCTATTGAAACCGCTTTTATCCTCCAAAAGCGAAGCGCCTCTAATCCTCTTTGTGAATTAATTTGCTTGAAACAACATCAGCTTTGCCTCTTTACCGTCTGTTAATACCGCGACGTTACCCTTATTAGTTATAAACACATCTCTTAATCGCCCTGCGGCCTTAGGAAATACGTGAGACTGTTTAAATTCACCACTTACCAGATTAACGCTGTAGAGCTTTTTATCAACAAGAGTAGTGATAAGCACATGTTGTTGTAGTGAAGGGAAGGCGGTATGTTTAGAGCCGTAATACGCCATGCCTGATGGCGCTATTGATGGCGTCCAATTAACACTTGGTTTTTGCATGCCTTTATATTCGGTAAATGGTGAAATACGCGCTTGCGAGTAATCTTTGCCATAGGTGATTACCGGCCAGCCGTAATTAGTCCCAGCGGTTAAGTAGTTTAGCTCGTCACCGCCTGCAGGGCCGTGTTCGTTGCTAATAATTTGCTGCGTATCGTAATCATAAACTAAGCCTTGAGGGTTACGATGACCGAGTGAGTAAACAGCATGCGCATTTGGGTTTTTGTGATTAATAAATGGGTTGTCTATTGGAATGGTGCCATCTAGGTTTATACGTAATATTTTACCAAGTTGGCTGGTGATAACTTGTGCTTGCTCTCTAAAGTCAAACCCATCGCCCGTTGAAACTAATAACGTATTGTCGGGTAGGACAAGGGCGCGTCCTGCGTAATGTTGCGGTGTGTTTTTATCAGTCGCTACTTTATAAATAATGTTAGGTTTTGAAAAGTCAGTGCCATTAAACGTGGCTTTGGCAACAACAAGCCTGTTTGCGCTTGCACCACCTTGGGCATAGGTAAAAATAACTTCTTTGGAGTCGTTATAATCTGGTGATAATACTATGTCGAGTAAACCACCTTGGCCCGCAACGTATAAGCCCTCAAGGTTTAATTTTACTCTTGATTGCGCGTTGTTTTTAACTATAACTACATGACCATCACGCTCTGTAATTAACCATGTGCCGTTTGGTAGTTCAACCATGCTCCACGGAGACTGTAATTGCGTAGCCAGTGTTTTTGTACTGTATTGCTCCTTTGGGAGCGCAGCGATTGCATTAACAGAAAACGCACAAAGCGAAAGCAGAGTAAAAAAAGAGATACATTGTTTACGGGGCAAGCCTTTGCTAGCATGGCTAGTATAAGAAAAAAGCTTTATTTTAAGTTGAGATAACCATGTCGTTTTTAACACGTATATTGCCTTCATTTTTAGTTTCTTGGTTACTTACATTCACACTTGCTAGCTTGTTTCATAGCCAATACGTTGTCAATCAATTAGTTAATGTAGGTGTAGTGGTGGGCTTTAGTGATCGTGCTAGTTTAACGCTTGATGATTGGTTAGGCCTATTACCTACCTACGGCGCTATTATTGCCCTAGCACTTGCCATCGCTTTTTTTGTTACCGCAAAGCTTAATAAAAAGGTTAAAAAATACAGTACTCAGTTATTTGTTATTGCTGGCATTGTGGCATTTGCCATTGTGCTAATTGCCATTGAATCAATTATGAATATTCATATTATAGCGGGCGCAAGAGGCTGGGGTTTTTATGCTCAACTGCTTGCAGGCGCGGTAGGTGGTTTTACATTTTCACAATTATTTAAAGCAACTAAAAACCAAAAAGCGTATTAGATGTGTGAATATAAGTACGGCTTATACGTTATTTGGTGATTAATAAATAAAGCCCGCTGTTTATTGTAAACAGCGGGCTTTAAATATGGCCTTTAGAGTTAAATTAAAAAATTAAACTAATTAGTTTGTAGCTACTTAACCCAAAAATTAGGATTAAAACGGGCAGGGTCACCAGGTTTAACACAAAAGAATTTGTGTAGTTTCCCATAACCCCTTTTTGATTAACCAGCCATACAAGGTAGGTGCTAACAATAGGGAGTAATAACCCGTTAGCCGCTTGCGCGAATATAATTACCGCGACAGGGTCTAAACCGAGTGACGCCACAGCAGCACCAAACAATAAAATAACAATAGCGACGCCTTTAAAGCGCGTGTTGCTCATATCGTTAGACCAACCTAACATGCCACACACGGCATAAGCACCGGCAAGTGGCGCTGTAATCGCGCTTGTTAAACCTGCAGCAAATAAGCCAATAGCAAAAAAGTAATGAGCGGCGTCGCCAAGCAATGGCTCTAGCTGCACGGCCATGTTAGCCGCACTAATTTGCCCCGCATCGGTGCCATAAAATGCAACTGAAGCTGTAGATAAAATAGCTAAAGTGATCACACCGCCTAAAGTGATTGATAGGCCTGTATCAACATTTGTTTGTTTAATCACTTTTTGCATGTCGCTGTTACTGTCGTGTCTAGCAGCGAGTACGCCGGAGTGCAAAAATAAGTTATACGGCACAATGGTAGTACCAACTAAAGCTAGTATGGTTGTAATAGAGCCTTCAGGCATACTAGGAATAAAGCCAGCAAATACATCACCCAGTGAAGGCGCTGCCATTACAAGTGTTGAGATAAACACTAAGCTCATTAAAATAACGAGTAAAATTAGCGCGTTTTCAACCACTTTATGTTTGCCGCTATACAGTAAAGCTGCACTAAAAAAAGCAATAAGTGGTGTCCATAGTTGAGGACTAACTTGAGGGAATATTTCAATTAACCCCATGCTAGCGCCACTTAAGTTACCCGCTTCATAAGCTGCACTGCCCACACCAATGGCGCTAATGACTAAAAATATAGCTAAAGATTTGAATAAAGGCGTTTGAATATGTGCTCTGAGCGCTTGAGCTAAATCTTGCCCGGTGGCAACGCCAAGGCGCGCCGCCATAGATTGTAATAATATAGTGGCAACAACTGAAAACAGTAATGTCCATATAAGTGCAAAACCAAAGTTTGCACCTGCCACGCTGGCGGTAGTAATTGTTCCTGGCCCAATGAAGGCTGCAGTGACGAGTAGTCCTGGTCCTAATCGCATAATTGACCTTAATAGTGCTAATGCATGTTGCTATTTAAAGTTACATCTAACGTTTAAAATCAATAATTATACGCGATGCCTGTTGTGTTAAAGCTGTCACTTACAGTAAGTGCCTTGCAGCAGTATTCGCTCCTTGACGATTTCTTTTTTATAAGCATATGTCCCGTCCTAAAATACGTTGACGGTTTTAAATGAAGGCCAGTAGCTTTTGCTCCTGGTCTTTTTTATGCACTTGGTTTGGTGTTTTCATTCCTAAACTTAAATGCGGCCTCAATTCATTGTATATCAATATCGATTCATCGACGAGCTGCTTTAGCTCTTCTAGGTTTTGGCATTTATAGAGTAAGAATTCCTGCTTCAATATGCCGTTAATACGCTCCGCCAGTGCATTCTGATAGCAGTCGTAGCCATCGGTCATTGATGGAATAATGCCATTTTCATTAAGCTTTACTTGATATACCCGCGAGCAATACTGCAACCCTCTATCTGAATGATGAATCGTACTACATTGATACTGACGATTATTGATGGTCATATCTAATGCCTTAACCACATCTGTCGCCTTCATTTCATCACTGAGTTCATATCCCATAATTTTTCGACTATACGCATCAGTTACTAGTGATAGATAGTGAACTCCTTGCGCTGATTGAACGTAGGTTATATCGCTTACAAATACCTCTTCTGGCTTCGATGGCTGCCTATCTTTAAGTAAATTAGGATGCTTTTTCATCCAATGTTTACTAAACGTAGTTTTTGTATAACTACGCTTAGGCTTAACCAATAAATGTTCATTTTTCAGGTAACTAAAGAAAGCGTCTCGACCTAAAC
>NZ_JWIG01000027.1 GCF_000814675.1 Pseudoalteromonas distincta
TTACGGACAGTGCCTGGTGGGTAGTTTGACTGGGGCGGTCTCCTCCTAAAGAGTAACGGAGGAGCACGAAGGTTGGCTAAGTACGGTCGGACATCGTACGGTTAGTGTAATGGTAGAAGCCAGCTTAACTGCGAGACAGACACGTCGAGCAGGTACGAAAGTAGGTCATAGTGATCCGGTGGTTCTGAATGGAAGGGCCATCGCTCAACGGATAAAAGGTACTCCGGGGATAACAGGCTGATACCGCCCAAGAGTTCATATCGACGGCGGTGTTTGGCACCTCGATGTCGGCTCATCACATCCTGGGGCTGAAGTCGGTCCCAAGGGTATGGCTGTTCGCCATTTAAAGTGGTACGCGAGCTGGGTTTAGAACGTCGTGAGACAGTTCGGTCCCTATCTGCCGTGGGCGTTTGAGAATTGAGAGGGGTTGCTCCTAGTACGAGAGGACCGGAGTGAACGAACCGCTGGTGTTCGGGTTGTCATGCCAATGGCATTGCCCGGTAGCTACGTTCGGAACTGATAAGCGCTGAAAGCATCTAAGCGCGAAGCAGGCCTCGAGATGAGTTCTCACTAGACTTTTAAAGTCTCTGAAGGGCCGTTGAAGACTACAACGTTGATAGGCAAGATGTGGAAGTGGTGTGAGCCATTAAGCTAACTTGTACTAATTACCCGTGAGGCTTAACCATACAACGCCAAACGCGTTTTATGTGATAGTGAAACAAGCGAAGAAGTTAATATAACTAAAGTAGACATTACTTAGAAAGACTTAAAAAATATTATCAGATATTTTCCAAATTCAAGAGGTGACTCTTAGCGCGTAGCGTTAACATTGAGGCACCTTGCGCAAAGAAAATGATAGCACTACGTGCTTGTCATTGATTCTTTGCACCTAATTTGCTTGGTGACAATAGCGTTTTGGACCCACCTGATTCCATGCCGAACTCAGTAGTGAAACGAAACAGCGCCGATGATAGTGTAGCATTTGCTATGTGAAAGTAGGACATTACCAGGCTTCAAATTCAGTCGAAGGACTTTAACCTTAATAATTAAAATAAGAAAATTGAAAAGAATTTTCTTGGTGACAATAGCGTTTTGGACCCACCTGATCCCATGCCGAACTCAGTAGTGAAACGAAACAGCTCGAAGGCGAGCCCCGGCCGATGATAGTGTAGCATTTGCTATGTGAAAGTAGGACATTACCAGGATTTAATTAAGAGAAACCCGTTACAGTAATGTGACGGGTTTTTTGCTTTTTGTAATTTTGTAAATAGTCCATGCCGAACTCAGTGGAGAAATGAAATAGTTCTAAGGCGAGCCCCGCAGAAGGACGCCCCGACACAAAGATAGTGTAGCATTTGCTATGTGCCTCTCCACCGCTGTGGGCACTACGACATTGCCAGGATTTAATTAAGAGAAACCCGTTACAGTAATGTGACGGGTTTTTTGCTTTCTGAAATTTTGTAAATAGTCCATGCCGAACTCAGTGGCGAAATAAAATAGTTCTAAGGCGAGTCCCGCAGGAGGACGCCCCGACACAAAGATAGTATAGCATTTGCTATGTGGCTCTCCACCGCTGTGGCACTACGACATTACCAAGATTTAATTAAGAAAAACCCGTTACAGTAATGTGACGGGTTTTTTGCTTTTTGAAATTTTGTAAACAGTCCATGCCGAACTCAGTGGCGAAATAAAGTAGTTCTAAAGCGAGCCCCGCAGAAGGACGCCCCGACACAAAGATAGTGTAGTATTTGCTATGTGCCTCTCCAACGCTGTGGCACTACGACATTACCAATATTTAATTAAGAGAAATCCGTTACAGTAATGTGACGGGTTTTTTGCTTTCTGAAATTTTGTAAATAGTCCATGCCGAACTCAGTGGCGAAATAAAATAGTTCTAAGGCGAGCCCCGCAGAAGGACGCCCCGACACAAAGATAGTGTAGCATTTGCTATGTGCCTCTCCACCGCTGTGGCACTACGACATTACCAATATTTAATTAAGAGAAACCCGTTACAGTAATGTGACGGGTTTTTTGCTTTTTGAAATTTTGTAAATAGTCCATGGCGAACTTAGTGGCGAAATAAAATAGTTCTAAGGCGAGCCCCGCAGAAGGACGCCCCGACACAAAGATAGTGTAGCATTTGCTATGTGGCTCTCCACCGCTGTAGGCACTACGATATTACCAGGATTTAATTAAGAGAAACCCGTTACAGTAATGTGACGTTTTTTGCTTTTTTAAATTAAGAAAAACATCCCCCTTTAAATTTAACAACAAAACTAGTTGCGTCTATTCGCGCGTGCTAAAATCCAATTTTTATGAATGATGATATAGAGGTCTAGTTTGCCTACAGCTGATTACCAAAAGGTGCTTGATGAAATAGCACATGAAGTACGCCCTTTATTATCACAAGGAAAAGTAGCTGATTATATACCGGCCCTTGCAGAGGTCGATCCTGAGCAATTTTCTATCGCTATTTATACAACTGATGGTAAGACTGTATGTGCGGGGGATTGCTCTCAACGTTTTACCATTCAGTCTGTTTCAAAAGTTATGACACTTACTATGGCACTGCAACGTTATGGTGATGAACTTTGGCATCGAGTTGGGAAGGAGCCTTCAGGTACTGCCTTTAATTCGCTTACACAGCTTGAGTTTGAAAAAGGGATCCCTCGTAACCCTTTCATAAATGCAGGCGCAATTGTAACGTGTGATGCGTTATACAGCCGCTTATCTGCACCAATGCACTCTATGCTCGAGACCTTTAGGTTGTTAGCTGGTAATAGAGGGATAGTGATTGATAAAAAAGTCGCTAATTCTGAGTATGAATTTAGACACCGTAATGCTGCTATGGCACATTTAATGAAGTCGTTTGGTAATTTTGAAAATGAAGTCGATGATGTTTTATGGTCTTACTTTAACTTTTGTTCTATTGAGCTCAACTGTATTGAATTAGCCAAAGCTTATAATTTTTTAGCAAATAAAGGTGTTGATAATCGATCGGGCGATCGTGTTTTAAGTAGCCGTCAAAATAAGCAGCTTAATTCGCTATTATTTACTAGTGGCTTATACGATGCTGCGGGGGATTTTGGTTACAGAGTAGGTATGCCAGGTAAATCGGGAGTGTCAGGGACTATTTTAGCCGTGTTACCAAATAAGTTTACGGTAGCTGTTTATTCTCCGGGACTTAATTCGTTTGGTAATTCGGTTGCAGGAATTGCGGCGCTGGAACTGCTATCTAAAAAGCTCGATATTTCTATTTTTTAGGAAGTTGATAGGGAGCAACGATTGCTCCCACCGTTATTATTGTTCCCAATAAACCTGTTCTAAGCAGTCTTCGCGCTCTGGTAAACCGCGAGATAAACGAGGAGAGTGCTGAACTAACACTTCATAACTAGCTCGGTTAGCATATTTACTAATTTGCGATAGTGACGAGTAAGTAATAGCTTGTTGCTGATGCTTAGCTGAGTTTGCCACATTAAGTTTATGATAAACATTTGCTGATAAGTCATGTAGCACAGCCGCTAAAGCACAATCGCCTGCACCATTGGTGTTTTTGATTGAGTCAGGTCCACCCATAAATGGGGCTGTATGGCTATATGCTCTGATAGGCTCATCACACTCGGTTTTACGCATAGCACGTGAAAATTCGTATCGATTAAAATCAGGTATTGCGCCTGGTAATAACGGGTATTCGGTTTCACGCTTTAAGCTTTCGTCTACGTAGCCGGCCATAAATAAGCCTTTTTCGCCAGCGGTGCAAATTACCAAATCTACCCAATCAAGTGCTTTATCGGCAGCTAGGAGAGGGTCTTCAAAACCTGTAATAGCTAACCCTTCTTCTTCGTTCATAGCAAGAATATCAACATGCTTTTCAACAAAGTTTGCCCACCAGGTCGGGTCTTGTTCAATTAAGAATTTAGTTCCGAGTGTAAGCACAACTGGCACACCTGCATCATTAGCGTATTTTACCGCTTGCATAGTCGCTTCAGTCATCGTTTCACTACCTTGCGTACGCATGAGGTAGGCACTGATCACTAATGCTGATGAATTTTCAATAAGGTTTTTATCGATAGATTCAGGACGTAAGTGATTCATTAGGCCCGCACTTATTGCAAAAGTACGCTCACCGGTTTCATCAATTAATGTAAAACAACGACCTATAGGCCCATCTACTGGTTGAAGATAGTTTAAATCTACACGGCTTGAGGTATTACATAAAAAGCGGTAAGCATAGCTACCTATTTTTATATTTTCGCTCATTACGCCTAATAAAACTGAGCGATCATCTGCAAGTACAGAGTAGTTGTGCATAGTGTTACCAATGGTCCCACCGGCAAACTCAAAATCAACCATATCGTTTAATTTTAAACGATCGTATAAGGCGTTCGTTATGTCGCTATCAATAACTTGTGACATACCTCTACGTAGTTGAAATTCGTCAAGGAAAGCTTGATCAACTTTTGCCTCTATATCAACAACGATCTGGTCGATACCCGTAATATAACTACGTTGTAATCGCTCTGTTGCGTTAAGTTGATTGGTAAGTGGATCTTTGGCTTCCACTGGAAAATAATGTTTATGCCTGCGGCGTCCAGGAAATTTCATTTGCTACCCGTGTTGTGAGCTAAATAAAAAAAGCGTGAGATTATAGCGTAAATCCACACGAGTGAGCCATTACAAACAGGTAAATATCGTTTTATTTTTGCAATAAAGTAATGAATGACGCACTTTAGAGTGCTAACTAGGTATAATTACAGCATAAAAAGTTATTTAAGTAGAAAGAATGAACGAGCCATTTAATGATTCCTACTGGATGGAGCAAGCGCTTTTGTATGCAAAGCAAGCAGAGTTGCTTGATGAAATTCCTGTTGGAGCGATTGTAGTCAAAGATAACCAGCTAATTTCAGTCGGGTACAACCGTTCAATAACCGATAACGACCCATCAGCCCATGCCGAAATGATTGCAGTGCGAGAAGCTGGAAAAGTCCTTAACAATTACCGCTTAATTGATTGCACACTATATGTAACGTTAGAGCCTTGCTCTATGTGTGCGGGATTGTTAGTGCATAGCAGAATAAAGCGTTTAGTATTTGGTGCCCTCGATGCTAAAACTGGGTCTGCAGGTTCAATTATGAACTTATTACAAGAGCCGAGGTTAAATCATCAAGTAGAGGTATGCGGTGGTGTTTTAGCACAACAGTGCGGTGATACTATTTCGAATTTTTTTAAACGTAGAAGAGCGCAAATTAAAGCAGCTAAGAAAGCTGCTCGTGATGAACAAATAAATAAACCTAGCTAGAGTTAACTAGCGATTGGCTCTATTTCTGTTTCAGCCATTTGTTGCATAGCAAACATTCGGCGGCGCCAGATGATTTTTTTGTGCAGTTTTCTTAGCATAACACGACGACGTGTGGCTGTTGAATAAATCACATTGCGTTTTAATTTTTGTGTGCGTCTACGTTTTAGCATGTTTTCTCCTAATGCAAGAGTGAGAAAGGCGCAGGGTATATCTTATAAAATAATAATATACAAGTAATACACATTAGTGATCATTTGATGACAAGTAAACAGATATTTAATTTACTTAAATTTTGCTTACTTGCTTGCTCAAAAAACTGATACCTATACAAATCTTAGTTATTGTTTTCACTCGGTTGTTCGGGCTCAATTATAGGCTGTTGTTTTTCTGTTTGCGCTTCATCTTTGTTACTTTTTTCGTCACTTTCTTCATTTAGCTTTGGCTCGGTATCAGTGCTCTGCTCTGTGATTGGTTCTGGTTCTGGTTCAGGTTCTACAGCAATAGCATTATTCTCATCTAGCCAAACAAGTGCATCGTAATAGCGACGAATATTATCAACATATTTAACCGCTACATCGCCACGCGCATAACCATAGCGAGTTTTACGGTAATAGCGCTTTTTAATTAACAGCGGTAAGCGTTTTTTTACATCAGCCCATTTATCAGGGCTTGCGCCTTGCTGCTCGGTAATTATACGCGCGTCGTTAACGTGCCCCCAACCTACATTGTAAGCCGCTAGTGCAAGCCATGTTCTATCAGGTTGAGGAATTCTATCAGGAATACGCTTAATCAGTTTACTTAAATACTTACCACCACCGCGAATATTTTGCTCTGGCTCTAAGCGGTTGGTAACACCTACTTGTTTTGCTGTACTGCGGGTTAGCATCATAATACCGCGAACGCCTGTTGGCGATTTAGCGCGAGGATTCCACATAGATTCTTGATAGCTAAGTGCCGCTAATAAACGCCAATCAAGGCTACCAGCATATTGTTCAAACCATGGTTGGTATGTTGGTAAGGTTTCTTTGATAGCTTCGATATAAGCAAGGGTATTTACATAGTTAAATTGGCGCACGTGGCCAAAGTATTTTTCTTCAAGTACATAGAGCTGGTTACTTTGCTTAACGTCACCAAAAAATGGCACTAATAAGGAATATAAAGAATCATCTTTTGATTTGTTAAGTATCCATGCAATCGGATCGTTATGACTAACAGAAAAACCGATACTTAAATTTGGATGATAACGGCGAAATAACGATAGCGTATGTGTATCAGCGAGTGTGTAATCAATCTCGCCATCAATAACCGCTTGAAGTAGTTCTTCTTCATCAAACTCTTCGCTTTCTATCCAATTAAGATCTGGATTGTTCTTCTTCATTTTTTGTAGAGTAAGCGAATGACTACTTTTAGCTATAACCGTAAAGTTGCCATCTAAATCGTCAAACTCTCGAGGACGAACGCGCCCTTGTTTATAAACTAACTTTTGGCTGATTGTTCTGTAAGTTGGCCCATAGCGATATTGCTCTGCACGGGTTTTATTATAGGTAAGTCCTGACGCTATTAAGTCTAAATCACCGCTTTCAAGGCGTTCAAACATATCGGATAAGTTAAAAAATGGCACTATTTCAAGCTCTACACCTAGATATTCAGCAAATGCTTGAGATAGCTCATATTCAAAGCCTTGTTCACCTTGAACGGCTTGATAATAATTACTAGCACTTGCAAGTGTACCCACACGTATTTTGTTTTGTTCTTTTATTTGGGCGAGTTGAGTTGGCTGCTCTTGCATATCACATGCACATAACAGCATAACTAAAGTAATGATTATTATTAGTTTTTCTTTGAACATTGAGTGCCCCTTAAGCTCGCCAGCCACCGTTATAGCAAAACTAAGCCATCGCGTCACTTTACCTTTTATTTTATTAACCAAAAGAGGCTATAAATAAAGCTAAAAAGTTAATTTTATGAAAAGCGTAATTTTGAGTTAAATCTGAATGCTAATTGGACTATAATGCGTGCCTAAAATATCGTTCAATCCCTAACCCCGGATGAAATTACCTATGTTGATCCTTCGTGGTGCACCAGCACTTTCAGAGTTCAGAGTTAATAAAATTTTAGCGCGTTGCCAACAATCGCAACTTCCAGTCACTAACGTATACGCCGAGTATGCTCACTTTGCCGATTTAACATCGCCGTTGAGTAGCTCTGAGCAAACCAAGCTTGAAAAACTATTAACTTACGGTCCAACTATTGCAGAGCATACCCCAGCTGGCAAACTTGTACTTGTTACACCTCGCCCAGGTACCATTTCACCTTGGGCATCTAAAGCTACCGACATCGCCCACAACTGTGGTTTAAAGCAGGTTCACCGTGTTGAACGCGGTATTGCTTATTATGTTGAAGGTGATTTAAACGCAGAACAACTTGCACAAGTAACTGCGTTATTGCACGACCGCATGACTGAAGCCACACACAATGAACTTGAAGATGCGGCTCAGCTGTTTCGCAGTGATGCCCCACGCCAAATGTCGTCTGTCGATATTTTAGGTGGTGGACGTGAAGCACTAGCAACAGCCAATGTTGAGCAAGGCTTTGCGCTTGCTGATGATGAAATAGACTACTTAGTAGAAAATTTTACAAAGTTAGGACGTAACCCTAACGACATCGAATTGTTTATGTTTGCACAAGCGAACTCAGAGCATTGTCGCCATAAAATATTTAATGCTGACTGGACAATCGATGGTAAAGAGCAGCCAAAATCGCTGTTTAAAATGATTAAAAATACGTTTGAGCTAAATCCTGAAAATGTATTGTCGGCGTATAAAGATAACGCGGCAGTAATGAAAGGCTCAAAAGCGGGTCGCTTCTTCCCAAATGCGCAAGGTGAATATGCGTATCATCAAGAAGACATTGAAATACTAATGAAAGTTGAAACTCATAACCACCCAACAGCTATTGCGCCATTCTCAGGTGCTGCTACAGGTTCTGGTGGTGAGATTCGCGATGAAGGCGCAACGGGTCGTGGCTCTAAGCCAAAAGCAGGGTTAGTTGGCTTTACTGTATCAAATTTACGTATTCCAGGTTACGAGCAACCGTGGGAAAGCGATTTTGGTAAGCCGGGTCGAATTGTAAACGCACTTGATATAATGACAGAAGGTCCACTAGGTGGCGCTGCATTTAATAATGAGTTTGGTCGTCCTAACTTATTAGGCTACTTCCGTACTTATGAAGAAAAAGTAACAAGCCATAACGGTGAAGAAGTACGTGGTTACCATAAACCAATTATGCTTGCCGGTGGTTTAGGTAATATTCGCTCTGATCATGTTCAAAAAGGCGATATTCCTGTTGGCGCTAAGTTAATTGCGCTAGGCGGGCCTGCAATGAACATTGGTTTAGGCGGTGGTGCTGCATCAAGTATGGCCTCAGGTCAGTCAAACGAAGATTTAGACTTTGCTTCAGTACAGCGCGAAAACCCAGAAATGGAACGTCGTTGCCAAGAAGTTATCGATAAATGTTGGCAACTAGGCGATGAAAACCCAATTGCATTCATCCATGATGTAGGTGCCGGTGGTTTATCTAATGCGTTTCCTGAGCTTGTTAATGATGGCGGACGTGGTGGTAAGTTCCAATTACGTAGCATCCCTAACGATGAGCCAGGCATGGCACCACACGAAATTTGGTGTAATGAATCACAAGAGCGTTATGTACTCGCTGTTGGCGTAGAGGACTTTGACCGCTTTGAAGCAATTTGTAAGCGCGAACGTGCCCAGTACGCTGTTATTGGTGAAGCAACCGCTGAACCTCACTTAACGGTGTCAGACAGCCACTTTGAAAATAACCCTGTTGATTTGCCGCTGGACGTATTATTAGGTAAAGCACCTAAAATGCACCGCGATGTAACGTCAAAGCAAGTTGTTGGCAAAGCGCTTGATATCACATCAATAAATGCAGCAGATGCAGCGCAGCGCTTAATGCGTTTACCAACCATTGCAGAAAAAACATTCTTAATAACAATCGGCGATCGCTCAGTTACGGGTTTAGTAGCACGCGACCAAATGGTTGGTCCTTGGCAAGTACCTGTTGCTAACTGTGCTGTAACTGCGGCAACGTATGACACTTACCACGGTGAAGCTATGTCACTCGGTGAGCGTACTCCGGCTGCATTACTTAATTACGGTGCATCTGCTCGTTTAGCTGTAGCGGAGTCGTTAACTAATATTGCCTGTGCAAACATCGGTAGCCTTGAAAACATTAAGTTATCGGCAAACTGGATGGCAGCAGCGGGTCACCCAGGTGAAGATGCTGGTTTATACGAAGCGGTTAAAGCCGTAGGCGAAGAGCTTTGCCCTGCGCTTGGTTTAACGATTCCAGTAGGTAAAGATTCTATGTCGATGAAAACGACATGGAAAGATGAAGGTGACTCACAAGAGAAGTCAGTAACATCGCCGCTTTCACTGGTTATAACTGCGTTTGGTCGTGTTGACGACGTACGTAAAACAGTAACACCACAACTGCGCACAGATAAAGGCGATACATCGCTTATATTAATTGATTTAGGTGCGGGTAAAAACCGCATGGGCGCATCAAGCCTTGCGCAAGTTTATAAGCAATTGGGTGATGTAACCCCTGATGTTGATAGCCCAGAGTTATTAAAAGGCTTTTATAACGCAATGCAAGCGCTTGTGGCTGATAGTAAGTTACTTGCTTATCATGACCGCTCAGACGGTGGTTTATTTACCACGGTTGCTGAAATGGCGTTTACGGGTCATACCGGTGTAACGGTTGATTTAGCAGCTTTAACAGGTTCTGACATTGAAGCGCTTTATAACGAAGAGCTAGGTGCAGTAATTCAAGTTGCAAATGCTGATTTAGATGCAGTGAATGCGGTGTTTGAACAACATGGTATAGCAGCAATTAGCCACAACATTGGCACGCTTAACAGTGACGATACGATTATATTTAACCGTGGCGAAAATACGGTACTTAATCATACGCGTACTGAGCTTCGTACTATTTGGGCTGAAACAACGTATCAAATGCAAGCACGCCGTGATAACCCTGAGTGTGCTAAGCAAGAGTTTGATGCTAAATTTGATGCAAAAGATCCAGGCTTAAACGTAAAACTTAACTTTGATTTAAACGAAGATATAGCTGCACCATACATTGCAACCGGTGCTAAACCGCAAATGGCTATTTTACGTGAGCAGGGTGTTAACTCTCATTTAGAAATGGCGGCAGCGTTTAATCGCGCAGGTTTTGCAGCCGTTGATGTGCACATGAGCGACATTTTAGAGGGTCGTTTAACACTAGAGCAATTTAAGGGTTTAGTGGCCTGTGGTGGTTTCTCATACGGTGACGTACTTGGTGCGGGTGAAGGTTGGGCTAAGTCTATTTTGTTTAACGACATGGCACGCGATCAGTTCCAAAACTTCTTCCACCGTGAAGATACTTTCAGCTTAGGTGTATGTAACGGTTGCCAAATGTTATCAACGTTAAAAGAGTTGATCCCTGGCACTGAGCATTGGCCGCGCTTTGTAACTAATAAATCAGAGCGTTTTGAAGCACGCTTTAGTTTAGTAGAAATACAAGAGAATCCGTCTGTGTTCTTTAATGGAATGGCTGGCTCGCGTATGCCTATAGCGGTTTCTCATGGTGAAGGTCATGCTGAGTTTGCAAACGATGCAGCCACTAAAGCGGCGCTTGATAGCGGCACTGTAGCGGTTAAGTTTGTAGATAACTACGGTAACCCTACAACGCAGTACCCAGCGAATCCTAATGGTTCTCCAGAAGGTATTACCGGTATTACGTCAACTGATGGTCGTGCCACTGTAATGATGCCGCATCCAGAACGTGTATTCAGAAGCGTTGCCAACTCTTGGCACCCAGATGAGTGGCTCGAGGATAGCCCGTGGATGCGTATGTTCCGTAACGCACGTAAAAACGTAGGTTAATTATATTTACGTTTATACAAGTTAGATTCATAATCTTACTGTAAAATAAAAAAGGCTGCATTGTGCAGCCTTTTTTGATTATACCAATCTGCTTATATATGGGGTCTATTTAACGTTAAGAAAATTACGCTAGAACTAGGCAAAAGTTTTTATATCTAGTTGTTCTAAATAAAAAACTTTTAACGACGTTATAGTGCAATTTAATTCGTTAAATTGATCAAAGATTTATGCAGGTTGGTATTAGTTTAGCTAAAAGCACAAAGCATTTAAGGATAGTATGTTTAAGCGAATTGGTTTAATTGTTGGAGCTGTATTACTAAGTACCTTGCTGCTTAGTTATGTATTTCGCTTGCCGTTATTACAATGGGTTATAGCGCCTGAGCTCAAAAAAGCAGACATTACGTTAAGTTGTCTCGATTTTTCAATTACGTCTAGCTTAAATATTCATGCTGATAGAGTGTGTTTAAATTATCAAAATCAACAATTACAACTCACTGGTATTACTGCAAATACAAAGCGTGTATATATTGAAAATGCAGTGCTAACAGTTAATCCACTCCCTAAAAGTGATAATGCTAATCAGCTTGCTAAAAATCTCGATTTAGCACTTCCCTTAAATCGCCCATTAATCAATATTAAACAGCTTGTAGTAAAAAGTGATGAGCTCAATAAGCCACTTAAAATAAGCATATTAGAACCCGAACTAAATAAATTTAATGTCTCAGGTGATATAAACGCGAGTGCAATTTTGACTGCTAATAAAGTAATGGGTCAGTTTGAAATTAATGACACTTTTTTAAAGCACGTTATAAACACTAAAAATACATTAATAGCAGATTTTAACTTTAATACTCAGCAAGCATTTAGCTTTGATGGTATAGAACTTGAGTTAAATGGCGATATTAGCTCCCAGTTTGCTCACACGTATGAGCAGTGCAAAGTTAACGTATTAACCACTGGTAAATTGGCGACGCGTTTTAATTTAAATAGCCAAGCGTTAATGTTTAATACCGATTTGCTTAATAACAAAATTAATTTAACACCAAGCTGTACTGAGTTAATTCCACCAAGTGAATATGCAGGCTTTATTAGCAAACAAGTTCCTTTAAATTGGCAACTTAAACTCCCTCAATCAATTCGCTTAGAGGCTAGTGAGCTCAGTGTACCTGCAATTAATTTGGTAAGCGTGGGCGATAAGCAATTTGATATTTTAATAACAGATACAACACTAAATATTACATCTCCATTTAAAGACTTACAGTCAACTTTATCAGCTCAAATAAATACACCCGATATAAATAATATTAACGTTAATGCTCAGTTATCTGGCGCTGCGATTAAAGGCGATTACGCCGTTATGCTTGAAAATTTACCTGAGTTTGCACCTGCAACAGCGAATGGGCTTAGCCTTAGTGGTCACTTTAATATAAGTGAGTTTAAAGACTCAAAACCAATTGGGCTTATAAATGCTAAATTAACGCTTAATAGTGTAGATGCGTTTGATATAAGTGCAGTGCAATATCAAGGTGATTTAACAGCAAAAATGGATAAACAGTTAAACGCAGAAGTAACGTTAACGCAGCAATTAAAAAGCGCAGAATATAAAGAATTTAAAGTCACAGATATAAGTAACACATTAACAGCAAATGCTAATTTAGGCGTAGGTGAGTTATTTGCGGTTCTAACAGCAAAAACGAATATAAAGGCTGTTAATAGCCCCGACATAAAACTTAATAATATAAAAATAGAGTCTACGGGCTTGCAAAGCCGTGCACTAAAAGCCACACATCACGCATTTATAAACGATGTTGAGTTAGTTATAAATCATCATGTGTCGTCGCAAGCTCATCCGTTTGAAGTCATTATTCCTGAACAAAGTACGCTGCTGTTAAATGCGTTTATTAGTCAATTTGAGCCACTTGCACAGTTAACAGAGGGCGAATTTAATGGCTATATTAGTGGCGATATAAACTTACAAAATGCACTGTTCAATATAGGGATTAGCCATACAAGTGCACTGTATAACGATTACCTTGCGAGCGATTTAAACAGTACATTTAGCGGGGAATATAATTCAGGTAAGCTTAATGTAAAACCAACTACCTTTAATTTAAATGAATTTAGAGCAGGTGCTGTAGTTAAAGCGATTGAAGGTCAATGGCAAGTTAATAACAATACCGCGCTTATAAATGATGTAAAAGGAAGTGTGTTTGGTGGCGAGTTTTCATTAGATAGCTACACAGTAGGGAAGCCAAACCAAGTTGCTAATGTTAAGTTTGAAAACATTGATGCAAGTAAACTCGTTACACTCGACGATAAGTCGGGCATTGTATTAACGGGGCGCTTGGCGGGGTCTTTACCAGTTCACTTTGATAGTGGAAAAATTGAAATAATTGACGGTAGCTTATTTAGCCAAGGAACAGGTAATTTAAAAATTACCAATAATGCCGCGTTTGATTCAGTAATGCAGCAACAGCAAGAGTTACAACCTGTGTTAGGGCTATTAACTAATTTAGATATTCAAAAACTTAATAGCAGTGTGGCACTAAAAAATGATGGTTGGTTAAAACTAGGTGTTAATTTGCAAGGCTATAATAAAGCAGAGCAGCAGCAGGTTAACTTTAATTATAACCACGAAGAAAACGTATTTACACTTTTACGCGCACTGCGTTTAAGTGACGAAATTACACAAAAAGTTGAGCAACAATACTCACAAAAAGGAAACTAATAATGAGACAGTCGTTATTGATAAAAGTACTGCTCGCGCTGGGTGCTATTAGTGCATTAAGTGCCTGCACGCATCGTGTTGAGGTGTCTGCTAAAGAGCCCATTACTATTAATTTAAATGTGAAGGTCGATCACGAAATTCGCGTAAAAGTAGATAAAGAACTCGACAATTTATTTAGTGACGACAGTGAGTTATTTTAAGGAGCTAGAACATGAATACGAAGAAAAAATTAAACATTATTACGTTAGTTAGTGCAGTATGTATGTCGTTCTCTGCTTGGGCTATTAGCCTTGATGACGCTAAAAACCAAGGTTTAGTAGGTGAAGATAGCTCTGGTTATTTAGGACTTGTTGTACAAAACGCAGAGGCAAAAGCCGTTGTTGATGACATAAATGCAAAGCGTAAAGCGCAGTACTTAAAGCTCGCTAAAAAGAATAACTTGTCACTTTCACAAGTAGAAGCACTTGCTGCCGCTAAAACAATTGAAAAAACCCAAAGTGGTCATTACGTTGAAGTCAATGGTAACTGGGTTAAAAAATAAGCGTTTGTTATTGTCTTGTTTTGCACAAACCAAAATAAAACCGAGCATTTAAGCGCTCGGTTTTTTACAGCCTTCAAGTAACTGCTGCCAAAAATCAATCCCCTTACGCCTTGCTAGATTTATATTATGCTCAGGAATAGATTCAGGCTCGTTATAACTATCAAGTGCTTCGCTCATACTTGCTTCGCGGATTAAATGCAATGTAGGAAAGGGCGCTCTATTTGTGTAGTTTGCGGCATCGGTTTCATCACTATCAGCAAATACGTAGTCAGGATGAAAATTAGCGAGTTGATACTTACCTTCAAAGCCCTGCGCGACTAAAAGTGCATTAGCCAAATCGACCAAGTCTAAAAAGTCTTCAAAGTCACTAAAGCCATTGTCAAACATGATAAGGGTTGTTTCGCGCTCTGGTTCACGGTCAAGCTCAACACATTGCTCAAGCATATCCATTACAGCATCATCCATACTCATTGCTGAGCTTACTATGTAATGAATACAGTTATTTTCTACTTCTTTTCGAGCAAACGGGCAAAAGTTATATTTAACAATAACAGATGACACCCATTCACGGGTTTGGCTTATAGCTATGTTGGTCACGGTTTTGGCTCTAAATATTGATTAATAATGTTAAGTGTTTTTTGTATAGCACCTTGGTTTTTAGTTACGCATTGCGCAGCTTTAATACCTAAGGTTTGGCACGCTTTTGTGTTTTGGCTAAACGTTATAAGCTGCTTTGCGAGTTCGTCGTTACTATCAACCACTACAGCACCTTTGAGCTTTGTTAGCTCGGGATAAACATGGTCAAAATTGTATGTGTGTGGACCTGTTATTACACCTACCGAAAACGCTGCTGATTCCAGTGGGTTATGCCCACCTCTGCGAATTAAGCTGCCACCAATAAAGCTCACATTTGCAGCGCCATATAAATACTGTAATTCACCAAGCGTATCAGCAAGAAGTACTTGCTCATTATTATAGTTATTTTGGCTACGACGGCTAAAGCTAAGTGGGCTTTGCGTTAAAAGCTCTGCCACTTTGTCAAATTGCTCTGGATGGCGCGGGGCAATTATAAGTAATGCGTTCGGTTGTTTTTTTAGTAACTCTTGATGGGCTGAAAGTACCAGCTCATGCTCAACAGGATGTGTTGAGCCTGCCACCCACACAAAGCGTTCATTATTACTATAAAGCTGTTTAAGGTTGAGTACTTTAGCTAGTTGCTCTTCACTTGGTGTTATATCAAATTTTATTGAGCCTGTTACATGGCTTTTTGAAGTCTCAAGACCAAGCTCTATAAAACGTTTAGCATCTGTTTTATTGTGACTCGCAAGTACTGTAATTGAGCGCATAATAATATGCGTTAATTTAGCGACCTTTTGATAGCCCTGCTGCGACTTTTCAGAGAGTCTTGCATTGATGACAAGTACTGGTATGTTTTTTTTGTGGCTTATCGCCATTAAATTTGGCCATAGCTCAGTTTCTAAGATACATAATGCTTGTGGCTTTATACGCTTTAAAAATCGAGCCGTCGCAAACGGAAAATCGATTGGTAAATAGCTACACGCTACAGTTTTTTTAAACTGGCTAAGTATTTGCTCTCTGCCTGTTGGAGTATTACAGGTTATAAGTATATTTAAGTTTGGATGCGCTTTTTGCAAAGCTTTAATAAGTGGCGTTGCGGCAAGTACCTCACCAACAGAAGCACAATGAAAAACTAAAGGTTTAGTTTTAACCGTAAATAAAGACTTACTGACAAACCCAAAGCGCTCTTTAAAGTGTGCACGATAGCCTTGGTTTTTTTTACCTCGTAAAATATAGAGATAAAATACAATCAGTGGGCTAATAATAATTAATGCGAATGAGTAAAAAATGCGTGCCATACTGATCTTTCTTAAAGGGAAGTGGCGTTAGTTTACCGTGAAATAGCCGTTTTCTAAACAGACTCGTTATAAAATATGGTCTGGGTTCAGTTATAACCCGATAAAATACACACAATTAAATAAAATTATGGAATAATGAATTTAATTTTTCCTGCCATTTCAGTTCCAAGAGGAATTTTTTCATGTCAATTATCGATTCAGTGGCAACTAGCTACGTTGAAACATTAAACCGTCATCAGGCATTATTTGAAACGATGGAGGCTTATCATCAAGAATCTATGCAATTGTTAGAAGCATGCCATAGTGCATTACAAGCTGGTGGCAAGATTGTTTGGTTTGGTAACGGTGGTAGTGCAGCAGATGCACAGCATTTAGCAGCAGAATTTGTAGTGCGTTATAAATTAGAACGTGGTCCGCTTGCTTCAATGGCATTGACTACCGACACCTCTATTTTAACAGCGCACAGCAACGATTATCACTTTGATACGGTGTTTGAACGCCAAGTTCAAGCGTTATGTAAGCCAGAAGATTTAGTAATTGGTTTAACCACATCAGGTACTAGTAACAATATTAATTTAGCATTGGAAGCTGCAAATAAACTAGGCGCTTTTACTGTGGCATTAACTGGACGTGATGGCGGCAAAGTAAAAGATATTGCTAAGTTACCTATTATTATAAAAAATGACGAAACAGCACGTATTCAAGAAGCTCACATGTTTATAGGTCACTGGTTATGTGAAGCCATGGATATGGTTGTTGCGGAGCAGCAGTAATGGATTTATCGTTATTAAAAAACTTATCAGCGGCACGAATATTAGTTGTTGGCGATGTAATGCTAGACCGCTATTGGTATGGTGATACAGGTCGCATTTCGCCAGAAGCGCCAGTACCGGTTGTTAAAGTAAGTAAATTTGAAGACAAAGCGGGCGGCGCAGCTAACGTTGCAAAAAATATAGCGCGGTTAGATGCAAAAGTTGGCTTATTGGGCTTAATTGGTGAGGACGAAAGCGGGCAGATTTTAGAGACCATCCTAAAAGGTGAAAAAATAAGTTCACAATTGGTCAGTGTATGTGATTTACCAACTATTTCAAAAATGCGTGTTATTAGTCGCCACCAACAATTGGTTCGACTTGATTTAGAAGAAATGTTTACTGAGCAACATAGCCAGCTTTTATTAAACCGCTTAGAGCTTGTACTTGATGAATACGACTTTATAGTGTTTTCTGATTACAGCAAAGGATCTTTGAGTTTAATTAAAGAAATGGTAAGCCTTGCTAAGGGCGCCGGAAAAACGGTTTTAATCGACCCTAAATCGCCAGATTTACATTTATATGAAGGTGCTGATTACATTACACCTAACTTACATGAGTTTAAGTTAGCGGGTGGTCAAACCGATTCAGAAGCAGCTTTAGCAGCAAGTGCGCGTGATTTAATAAGCAAAAATGGCATTAAAGCTATGTTACTTACGCGTTCTGAGCAAGGTATGTCGCTTATTAGTGCAGATGAAAAGTTTGATTTTGCAGCGCAAGAGCTTGAAGTAAGCGATGTAACCGGGGCTGGTGATACGGTTATAGCTACACTCGCGGTTATGCTTGGCGCGGGCATGGAACCAAAAGATGCTGTCGAAATTGCTAATTTAGCCGCAGGCATCGTTGTGAGTAAGTTTGGGGCTGCAACTGTCTCGCCAGAAGAGCTAAGCCGCAAGCTTGGTCAGTATTTACATACTACGGGTGAGCATTACCAAACACCATTTGATGATGTACTTCAGCATATTGAATTTGCAAAACAAAACGGCGAAACCATTGTATTCACTAATGGCTGTTTTGATATTTTACATGCTGGGCATGTACGTTATTTAGCGCAAGCTAAAGCACGAGGCGATAGACTCGTTGTTGGATTAAATAATGATGAATCAATTACGCGTTTAAAAGGGGCAGAACGTCCTATTAATCCGCTAGATGAGCGTGCGATGGTACTTAGCGCACTTTCATCTGTTGATTGGGTTATTCCGTTTGGCAGTCTAGATGAAAACGATACTCCCGCTAAATTAATTGAGCAGATAAGCCCTGATATTTTAGTTAAGGGTGGCGACTACACCGTAGAGCAAATAGCAGGTGCTGAGCATGTACTTCGTCATGGTGGAAAAGTTGAAGTGCTTGAATTTTTAGATGGATGCTCGACATCAAAAGTAATTAGCAAAATTAAACAGTAATACCAATTTTATTAAAAACATGCTCATTCTAGCGTATTAAATAACTCACTAACTGCGTTAAAAATTATTTATATAGAACAACTATGTATCATAATTTCAGCCTTATTATTGAGCTATTTTCTTATCGCTGTAATAGAACACTAATTTAATGCAATTGGTATAATTACTGATTTAAGTTACTAAAAATACAAAAAAGGGATGAAAACAGTGTTTTCATCCCTTTTTATTTTTAATAAAGTAACTTACTAAAAATTTAATTCATACTTGGCAAATGCTGATGTATCGTTTTCAGCGCCGTCATTGTTAGATGCAAAAGCACCTAAAGTGACTCGCCCTCCCATCGAAAGCACTCTATAACGAAGCTCTAATTGCTTACTATTAAAGCCTGTTTTAGTAATAGTGTTACCTAAGTCTGGATTGTTTCCATAGCGGTCAGTATTATCACTGTTATAATCAACACTCCGTAGTTTCACTTGCCAATCATCGCCGTTAGAAAGCTGACCTAAAATCGTGAACACTAACGATTGCGTATCGTTATCAAAGGTTGAGCCAATATTGCGACCGTGGTAGCGATATCCTGATTTGTAGTCTATGTGCTCGTAGTAACAGTTTTGACGAGTTAAAAGCTCAGTGCATGTGACACCTGTGTCAATATACTCTGCGTTGATTAAAATGTTTAGATCATATAGGCGTTGGTTTGTTTGAATACCAAAAAGGTATGCTCTGTCGGAGGGCTTAAATTGAGAGCTTGCGTCTTCGCCTATTGTGCTGCCGTAAATAGCATAGGGCTGGTTAAATAAAGTACCTGACCAGCGAATATCAATCCCCGCTAACTGATTACCTATTTTTGACTCAAATTGACTGTCACAGCTGTCATTTCCATTAGTGCAAGTTGTTTGGCCAGTTATAACATCAATAAAATCACCTGCAGAACCCGGTTGTCCGTCACCAGCCCACTGTGCAGACCAACTAAGTGCAATTTCTAGCTGCTGTATAGGGCGAAAATTAACACGAGTACTCCAAAGTAAAGCATCAGGAATTACACGTGTAGATTCAAGTTTAGCCATTTGTGCGGTAAAGCCCCATTGACCAATCCAGCTTAACCATGGTGTTTCAAAAGCAGTACTTTTTTCTCTAGTTACACTTAGTGCAGGTAAAGGTTTCGCATTACCAGACATAATTAAGCTGTTATCAACACCAGGTCCCCAAAATTGTTCAACAGCACCGGCTCTAAAAATCCAGTTACCTAAACGGTAAGCTAAGTAACTATCGTCAAGTGAGGTATCGTTACAATCGGTTAAAGCTTGCTCATCGGTAGCTATATCGTCAGTCGTTTTTCCATCAACTAAACATTTTTTACCATCTTTTCTATAATTTACGGCTACTTTAGCTGCAAAGTTATCGCCTAAATAAGCGTAAGCTGCTGAGAGCTCTGTTTCTTGAGTATTTGTTGCACCAAAGCTTGTTGCTATGATTGGATCTGTGGCTGCAAAAGCTGATAATTGAAGACTATGCGAGCTACTATTTTCTGATTTATATCGATGTTTTACGCGAAGTAAAGCATCTTGCAAGCTTGGAGATAATTGCTCCAGCGGCATGCTTTGCACATCACTTATAAAACTTTTCCACATAAGCGGATAGGTAGTTACAGGAGCTAAAATAACACCGGCATCAGCTAATTGTTGAATATCAGCTCTTAGACCGTAATCATCGGGTTTTACCCATGGCTCAGCATTAACTGACGCGCTCATAGCGCAAAAAAGAGTAGAAAGTAGAAAAATTCTGTTTCGCAAAGTTCAGATCCTTGTGATTTAGATTGCGGCTAAGTTTATCAACCTAAGCTTGTTATTGCAGTAAATAATCAAATTTATAGGGCTAATTTAATATATTAAAATGTAACCCAGCTATCGTAATAAGTATCTGATTGATATACTGGAGTTCAAATAGGAAATTGAGAATGTAATGAGCAACAAACGACTTTTATTTATTCCCGTATCATCACCAGAAGGCATTGGTGAATATATGCGCTCGTTGTTGTTGGCTCAAAGTTTAAAGGCAGAACTTACTGATTCTCTGGATATTCACTTCATATTAAACAAGCATACAAGCTACGCAAAAAAGTGTCCTTTTGAAGCCACATTGCTTGAACACTCAGCGACTAAAGAGCTTGATTCTGTTTGCGACTTTATAGAGCAATTTAAACCTGACGTCGTTGTTTTTGATTGTGCAGGACGTGCAGGGCATATGAAAGCGGCTAAAAAAGTAGGCGCTAAAGTTGTATTTATTTCTCAGCATGCAAAAAAACGCGCTAAAGGCTTGAAGCTAAACAGGATTAATTTAATTGATACACATTGGGTAGTACAGCCTGATTATTGTATTGAGCCACTTACATGGGCTGAAAGTGCGAAGTTAGACATGTTTCCCTTGGCACACCCTCGTAATGTAGGCCCTTTTGTTCCATTTGCTTCTTGTGAGCAAAAACGTGATGTTTTAAATCGCTATAACTTAGTATCTGATGGCTATTTTATTGTTAATGCGGGTTCTGGCGGGCATATATTAAATAATCTTAATTGTGCTGAGGTTTACTTTAAAGCCGCGCTTAAAATTACTAAGCATACTGGTTTAAAAGCAGTTGTAGTGTTTGGTGCAAATTATAATAAAGCAATTCCTAAAAGTGATGAGGTTACTTGTTTATCAAGCCTGCAAGGAACCGAATTTTTGGCATTAATGAGCCAAGCTAAAGTCGCATTACTTAGTGGTGGAGATACTTTATTGCAAGCAATTGCAGTTCAAACCCCTGTTGTGGCATGTGCTATCTCAAAAGATCAAAATACACGTTTGGATCATTGCGTTAATGCAGGTGCTGTAATAAAAGCGAATCTTGATATTGATGAAATCACTACGAAAATAGCTCAGGTTATTAGCGAGCCTTTTTATAGTGAATTTATTGGTAAATATAAGCAACTCGATAGCACACATAGCTTCGATGTGATCACTACCGGTATAAAAAATATGCTTGTAGGAGATCGCTTATGAATATAGTGATTGTAATTGATTCACTAGTAGGTGGTGGTGCTGAAAAAGTAATGCTTACCTTGGCTGAAAAAATGGCGAAACTACAGCACAATGTCACTATATTATCTCTTGCGAGCAACGCTGAGTATGACATTCCTGATATAGTTAAAGTTGATAGCCTTTTTCCTGATAGAGCATCTAAAGTAGATAGATTCTGGCAGCGAAAAAATAGTATTTTGCGATTAGAAGCGTGGTTTGAAAAAAAACAAAGCGAGATTGGCAATATTGCTCTAGTGCTTTCTAACCTTGATAGAAGTAATAATTTACTTGCACGTAGTAATATCAAAAATGTTCATTTTGTTATTCATAACTCCGTCAATGCAGAACTTGCTCGTCAAAAAAAGTTAGGTCCATTTTCATATTTATACCTTAAAAAAAGTAAACAAAATTTAAATGGTAAATCACTTATTTGCGTATCAAAGGGTGTTGAAAAAGAAATAACACAAGGGGATTTAATTAACCCAAGTGCAATCGCGACTATTTATAACCCGTTCGATTTTGAAAAAATAAACCAACAAGCAAATGAGAAAAATAACAATATCCCAAATGAGCCTTACTTAATTCATGTAGGAAGACTCGCCAAACAAAAACGCCACGATATATTATTTGCAGCATTTGCAAAGCTTGATAAAAAATACAAGTTAGTCCTTTTATGTAATAAACCGGCTAAGGCGCTAAAGCTTGCACAGCAATACGGCATAGAAAAACAGTTAGTAGTGCCAGGATTTCAACAAAACCCATACAACTGGATTAAGCATGCCAAAGCTTTAGTGTTGAGTTCTGATTTTGAAGGGCTGCCAACGGTATTAATTGAGGCTTTAGCAGTGGGGACTCCGGTAGTCAGCACTAATTGTACATTTGGACCAAGCGAGATATTAACAGGCGAGCTAAGTAAATATTTAGTACCCGTTCAACAAAGTGAGGCATTAGCCAATGCTGTTAAGTTGGTGCTAGCAGATAAGCCAAATGTAGAAAACGCAGAAATTCTAAAACAAGTACAGGCAGAGCAAGTTGCTCTGCAGTATTTAGCCTTGGCTAACTAAGTTAACTGATATTAGGTTAACTGATATTAGGTTAACTGATATTGGCGAGCGCTTTGAAGTAGTTGCTGTGCAGAGTTTGCCAGTCATTCGCTTGCCAATTAAATGCATCATTTCGACCTTGTTCTTTTAAAAATGAGCGCTCAAGGCGTGTTATATTACTTTGTTGCCACTGTGGGTTAGGCATTCTTATTTCACCTCTGTCAAAGTCGATAATATACACATCACCAATATCATTAAATAAAATGTTATTAATGTTTAAATCAGCGTGGTAAACGCCTTTTGAATGAAATAGCGCGATTGTTTTAGCAATGCGCTCCAACTCATCTTCAGTCAATGGGCGTTCAATTAATATATCGAGTACACTTTTAGCGCCTTTAACAGCCTCGGTAATAATATCACCACGATAAATTAACCCGCTGCGGGTTACTTTAGCTGCAATAGGGGTGGGTACGTTTAAACCAAGCTCTATAAGTTTACTCATTAAGCTAAACTCTTTATACACACGGGTTTTTTCAAGCCCTGGGTATAAATATTGATCGCTTAGCAATTTACCCACTAAACCACCGCGCCAATAATGCCTAAGTACGGCTGTTAATTTGTCTTGTTTAAAAAACCATGCTGTTGCTCTGCCTTTTTTAGCACCCACAATTTTATTTTGTTGTTGCCAATAATTTGCATCAAACCAATCGAGGGTAATTTGGCTTGTGTATTTAGGGTGCCTTAATACAGTGTGGTTGCCTTGCACGTGTTGTTTAAACATAGCTCTGTGTAATTGCTAAATAATGTGTCTATATTAGCGCGTTTTAAAGCGCAGGATAAGTGCTTGCAATAGCGTGATTATAATTTAAGATCGGCTTTTGTATTTAATACCTAAGGGAATGTGTGACTCAAGCTCCTAATTATTCATCTATTTGTATATTAAGACTCTCTGCCATTGGTGACGTATGTCATGGTGTGAGTGCTGTACAAGCCATTCAAAAAGCACACCCGAATGCAAAAATCACCTGGGTAATTGGCAAAATAGAAGCCATGTTACTTGCTGACTTACCGGGTGTTGAGCTGGTGGTATTTGATAAAAAGCAAGGCAAAGCAGCGCTTAAAAGCTTAAAGCAACGCTTCAACAACCAAAAGTTTGATGTGCTTCTTAATATGCAAGTTGCATTAAGGGCTGGGTTTGTAGCGCGCTGTATTCCTGCAAAAGTAAAAATAGGGTTCGATTGGGCACGTTCAAAAGAATTGCACAGCTTATTTATTAATAAACGAATAGACCCACAAGCCCAGGCGCATGTGCTTGAAGGCTTTAAAGGTTTTGCAAAAGCCATTGGTGTAGCTGATTATAAACCGAGTTGGGACATGCCATATACCGAGCAAGACCAAGCGGTTGCAGATGAGTTATTAACATCAGAATACCTAACTAATAAACTATTAGTAATATCGCCCGCAGCTAGTAAAGCGCAGCGTAATTGGCTCGCTGATCGTTATGCCACATTGGCTGATTATGCAAGCGAGCAAGGCTTTAAGGTGGTATTGACGGGTGGCCCAACAGAGCTTGAGATTAACCTAGCAAATAGCATTATTGAGCACAGCAACACGCCTATTTTAAATTTAGTCGGTAAAACAAAACTCAAAGAGTTGTTGTGCGTGTTAAAGCGTGGCAGCTTAGTGCTCGCGCCCGATACGGGTCCTGCGCATATGGCAGTAACAGTTGGTACGCCGGTTATTGGTTTATATGCACATTCAAATCCAGCACGCACAGGTCCTTATTTATATCAAGACTACGTGGTAGAGGTTTATCATCAAAACTTGTTTAAGCAAACAGGTAAAACGGCTGAGCAAGTCTCGTGGGGGACACGCGTAAAAGGCGATGATTTAATGAGCCAAATTACAGTTGATGATGTAAAAGCGATGTTTGACCATGTTGTACAAAAAGAGTCTTTGTAATGAATACACAACAAAAAAATAAAGCGCTTTTTTTAGATCGAGATGGCGTGGTAAATGTTGATCATGGTTATGTGTATCAAAGCGATAAATTTGAATTTATTGACGGTGTTTTTAGCACTTGTAAAGCATTTTATGATGCAGGCTATAAAATCATAATCGTCACTAATCAATCTGGAATTGGTCGAGGTTATTACACCGAAGCTGATTTTTTAGCACTGACCGACTGGATGAAAGACCAGTTTAGTGCCCACAGCATTGAAGTTACAGATGTGTATTTTTGCCCGCATCACCCAAAAAAAGCGCACCCTGAATATTTGAAAGAGTGCAGTTGCAGAAAGCCTGCGCCAGGTATGTTATTACAAGGCATACAAGAGCATAACATCGACTCTGCTTGCAGTATTATGGTGGGCGATAAACTCAGTGATATGCAGGCTGCGAAAAAAGCAGGGATCACTACACGCATTTTAGTGCGTTCAGGTCAAAGCTTTGACGAAAGCGCTAAGCAAGAAGCTGATTTAATTATCGATTCTATAAGTAGTTTACCTGCACTTTTAAACACATAAATAAACAGCCTGTAAACTGGCAGGAATTCCTTCCAACTTAGGGCGTTTGCGACGAACTGCAAACCGTGCATTTTACCCATTAAACTTTTACAATACCCCGCATAATAAACAGCCGCGAAAGTGCGGTTGTTTACCCGTTCAAATATATGGAGAACCTAGATGAGAGCATCTGCTTTTTTTAGCCAGCTACAACAGCAAATTGAAGACGTAAAAACCGAAGGTTTGTATAAAAACGAACGTATTATCAAATCCCAGCAGCAAGCTCAAATCGAAGTTGCATCAGGTAAAGTAATCAACTTTTGTGCTAATAACTATTTAGGTTTAGCTAATAGCCCAGAGTTAATTGAAGCGGCGCAGAATGGTTTAAATAATCATGGTTTTGGTGTGGCTTCAGTACGTTTTATTTGTGGCACGCAAGATATCCATAAAACACTAGAGCAAAAAATCAGTGCGTTTTTAGAAACAGAGGATACTATTTTATATTCTTCATGTTTTGATGCAAACACAGGTTTGTTTGAAACTATTTTAGGCGCAGAAGACGCTATTATTTCTGATTCATTAAATCATGCATCAATTATTGACGGTGTACGTTTATGTAAAGCTAAGCGTTTTCGTTATGCAAATAACGACATGGCTGATCTTGAGAAGCAACTTATTGCAGCAGATGAAGCCGGTGCTAAAACTAAACTAATTGCTACCGATGGCGTGTTTTCTATGGACGGCGTTATTTGTAATTTAGAAGCTGTGTGCGACTTAGCCGATAAATATGATGCGCTTGTAATGGTAGATGACTCTCACGCAGTTGGCTTTGTTGGCGAAAACGGTAAGGGTACACCTGAGTACTGTAATGTATTAGACCGTGTAGATATTATCACCGGTACATTAGGTAAGGCGCTGGGCGGTGCTTCAGGTGGTTATACATCAGGTAAAAAAGAAATTGTTGAATGGTTACGTCAGCGTTCACGCCCATACTTGTTCTCAAACTCATTAGCGCCTTCAATTGTTACTGCATCAATTAAAGTACTTGAAATGCTTGAAAATGGCGGCGAGCTTCGTGCTAAACTTTGGTCAAATGCTAAATATTTCCGTGAGCAAATGGAAGCTGCTGGTTTTACGTGTGCAGGTAAAGATCATGCAATTATCCCTGTAATGCTAGGAGATGCCAAAGTAGCCTCGTTAATGGCTGATAAATTACTTGCTGAAGGCATTTACGTAACCGGTTTTTCATTCCCTGTAGTACCAAAAGGGCAAGCGCGTATTCGTACACAAATTTCAGCGGCACATAGTATTGAGCAACTCGATACAGCTATCGATGCATTTACCCGTATTGGTAAAGAAATGGGCGTTATTTAATTTTATTTTAAACCGAAGCCTCGCTTCGGTTTTTTAGTTGAGTGTGGATTATGAAAGCATTATCTAAATTAAAAGCAGAACCGGGCATTTGGATGACAGATGCACCAAAGCCAGAAGTAGGTCATAACGACTTACTGATTAAAATTCGCAAAACAGCTATTTGTGGTACCGACGTACATATTTACAAGTGGGACGAATGGGCAAGTAAAACCATTCCAACGCCTATGGTTGTTGGCCATGAATATGTTGGTGAAGTCGTTGATATGGGTCAAGAAGTTCGTGGCTTTCAGGTTGGCGACCGCGTATCTGGCGAAGGGCATATTACGTGTGGTCACTGTCGAAATTGTCGTGCAGGGCGTGTACATTTATGCCGTAATACAACGGGTGTAGGTGTAAACCGTGAAGGTGCGTTTGCCGAATATTTAGTTATTCCTGCATTTAACGCATTTAAAATTCCAGATAATATTTCTGACGAACTCGCTTCTATTTTTGACCCATTTGGTAACGCAGTTCATACCGCACTATCGTTTGACTTAGTTGGCGAAGATGTACTTATCACTGGTGCAGGCCCAATTGGTATTATGGCAGCAGCTGTTGCAAAACATGTTGGTGCTCGCCACGTTGTAATTACCGACGTAAACGAATACCGCCTAGATTTAGCACGTAAAATGGGGGCTTCACGCGCTGTAAACGTTGCCAATGAAAAGCTTGAAGATGTAATGAAAGAGCTAGGTATGACAGAGGGTTTTGATATTGGCCTTGAAATGTCAGGTGTGCCAAGCGCGTTTAATTCAATGCTTAATAATATGAACCACGGCGGTAAAATTGCCATGCTAGGTATTCCACCATCTGATATGGCAGTTGACTGGAACCAAGTTATTTTTAAAGGTTTAGTGATTAAAGGTATTTACGGTCGCGAAATGTTCGAAACGTGGTACAAAATGGCAAGTTTGATTCAATCTGGCCTAGATTTAAACCCAATCATTACACATCAATATTCTGTGGATGACTTCCAAGCTGGCTTTGATATGATGATTTCAGGTCAGTCAGGTAAAGTAATTTTAAACTGGGATTAGTTCCTCACTAAATTACAAGAAGGGCGGCTTTAGCCGCCTTTTTTATACTATTAATTAAAGAGATTTCAATGGCATTTAAACATATTTCTATAGCGCAAACGTTAGAGCTTTTAGATAAAGAAGACGTGGTAATTGCAGATATTCGCGATCCTAATTCGTATCAAGCCGGTCGCATTCCAGGCTCAGAAGCACTTTCTAACGGTAATATCGCACAATTTATGATGGAAAAAGAATTCGATCAGCCAATTATTATTGTCTGCTACCACGGTATGAGCTCACAAGGCGCAGCTAGCTATCTAGTTGAGCAAGGTTTTGAAGACGTTTACAGTATGGATGGCGGCTTTACAGCTTGGGAAGCTGCTTACAGCGAGAAAGTAGAGCGATGATAGAGCTTGGCAGTTTAAATAACCCGCGCGCCGCACAAGGCTTTATAGATTATTTAAAAAGCCAAGGCCTAGATGCAAAGATACACTCGGCAGATGGCAGTAATGTCATTATTAGCGTGACTGAGGAGGACTTTCATCAAGTTCAGCCGTTATGGGCGGAATTTACACAAAACCCTAACCATGAACGCTATCAACAAGCTTCATGGGATGTAGGTAGCACACAATCGCCGCTTAAATATCAAGGGCAATCACTTAATCTAATGACGCGATTTAAAGCGCTCAGCTGGTTAAATCAAACCGTAAGTATTGTAAGCGTTATAATTTATTTTGCTTTTTTACTAGGTGGTTTTGAGACCATTTACACCATGATGCAGTTTAAACCTACGCAGCCTTTAAGTTGGTTAACGCCCGCCCTCGTACATTTTAGCGCGATGCATATAGTGTTTAATTTAATTTGGTGGATGTCGCTTGGTGACAATATCGAAAAGCAATGCGGGAAACTCAGCCTAATAGGTTTGTTTTTAGTAACTGCACTTATAAGTAATTGGGCACAATACTTAATGGTTGGCCCCAATTTTGGCGGCTTGAGTGGTGTGGTGTATGGGCTACTTGGTTTTTGCTGGATTCATAGCTTTTTAAATCCTAACAAGCCTGCCCTAGTTAGTACGGCTATTGTTGGCTTTATGTTGATTTGGTTAGTGCTTGGGTTTGCTGATGTATTGTTTGTAGGTATGGCTAATTGGGCGCACTTAGGTGGGTTAGTTAGCGGTATGGCTTTTGCCTATACCGCCAAAATATTTAACGCAAAACGTTAAATACTAATGATATAAATATTTAGTGAACAAGACTTCACGGATGATCTCTTGTCCTGTTTCTTCTTTTAGCAGGCTTTTTAGTTTTTCGGCGCACTTTGCACGTATTTCTTCACGGCCAGTAAGTGATTTTATTTTTTCTTCTGGTTCTTTAGATAAAATCTCTACTAGGGCATCACGAAGTAATGGCGTGTGGTGTTCAACCACTGCAATATCAGAAGTATCAGTAAGCATTAAATCAATAGTTACACGTACATAGCCCATTTTTTTACTTGATGCGCCAATGTAGTTGGTGATTATATCTGGCTCAAAACCAAAATAACCAACAGTGGATTCAGCACGAGCTGTAAAGCTTATAACGCTTACAAAGAACGTAAAAAGACCTGCGTATACTATTTTTTTCATATTTAAAGCGTTTCTTAAAACTTGTTACAAATAGTTTATACTTAATAGTAGGTAATAAACAGCGCCAAGCAATTATTTATGGTTATAAAACATCACTTTTTCAAAAGCTTTGGCAATGGTATCATCTCGTTGTTTTTTATTTTGTTGAGCTATTGTGATTACTTATCCTCTGTCTATATCTGCTAATTGGCAGTCCACTTCTTATATAAGTGACTTATCTCCTCTAGAGCAAGAGTGGCTTTTTGAACAGAATTCATTAACGGCTAAATTAAAAAGCAACTCAAAAACTTTTAATGTAAAGGTATTAAGTGAGCAGTTATTTACTTTAAGCCCAGAGCAAAACTTACTACTAAACAGCACAGCTAAAACAGCTATTAATCGAGAAGTTCTCTTACTGTGCGATAACAAACCTGTGGTGTACGCACAAAGCTGGCTTCCGAAAAATGATTCTATTAATCCTTTGCACAATATGGGCGAGCGTCCTTTAGGTGATGTGATTTTTCAAGACCCAGCATTAAAACGAACGGATATAGAAATTGCTTATTTTGATGACACGCACCCTATTCAGCAATTAGTTACAAAATTGAACTTACCCGAGAAAAACTTACTAGGGCGTCGAAGTGTATTCTCACTCAAAGAATATAAGTTTTTAGTGTGTGAAGTGTTTTTACCTGGAGCATATTTATACTCATGAAATTAGCCGCTTTAAAGCCAAAACATATTCCTTATTATATACAGTTAATGCGTATAGATAAGCCCATTGGTACCTTGTTATTACTTTGGCCAACATACTGGGCTTTATGGCTTGCTAATAGTGGGATGCCGAGCTTACTCAACTTTATTGTATTTACGCTGGGCGTTGTTGTTATGCGTAGCGCAGGGTGTGTAATTAATGATTTTGCAGATAGAAAAATAGACGGCTCGGTAAAACGCACAGCTCAACGGCCGCTAGCTTCAGGACAGGTGAGTAGTGGTGAAGCACTTAGTCTATTTTTACTACTCATAGTTATTGCGTTCATTTTAGTATTAATGCTTAGCGTCAATACTATTTTGCTTTCTTTTGGTGCTTTGGCTTTAGCCTTTTGTTACCCCTTTATGAAGCGCTATACACAGTTACCTCAAGTTGTTTTAGGGGCTGCATTTGGTTGGGCTATTCCTATGGCGTATATGGCTTCAATTAATGCACTACCACAGCAGGCATGGTTATTATTTATAGCCAATATTTGCTGGACAGTGGCTTACGACACCATGTATGCGATGGTTGATAGGGACGACGATTTAAAAATAGGGGTAAAATCAACCGCTATTTTATTTGGTAAATACGACCGCCATATTATCTTTTTACTTAATGCTGTATTTATAGCGTTGGTTGCTTTTATTGGTATAAGCAATCATTTAAGTGTCGCATTTGGCGTTGGTTTAAGTATTGCTGTGGGCCTATTGGCATACCAACAAACGCTTATTCATAAACGTGAAAGAGATGCCTGTTTTAAAGCGTTTTTAAATAATCATTACGTGGGTTTGGCTATCTTTATAGGGTTATTACTTTCATACCCAATAGCATTTTAAAAGCCTCAATAAAGGCTGTTAAAATGCTCTATTAGGAGTTATCGGGGCGGATCAATAATACCGCTAATAGAGGCGTTTTTCCTAAACCAGCCTGCAATAGAATAGCGATCGTCAACGGCGGGAAGTACTTCGTGGGCAAAGCGTTCGCTTTCAAACATTACTAATGTGCCAGCAGTTGGTTTAATTGTTATTTCTATCTCTTTACTTTTAGGTTTATAAATAACAAGTTCGCCACCTTGCTTAGGCGTATTTAAATAAAGTACCGTTGTAAATACTCGATTAGAGCGACCTTTAAATGCATCTAAGTGCTTTTTGTAAAAATCACCCTGTGTATATTTTGCATAATGGCATTCGTAATCAAATAACCCCATAAAAAAACTGCGATTTAACGTGGTCTTTATACTTTGCATTATTGCTTGATAGGTAAGCTGTGCTTGAGAGCTGCCGTCAAACCAATAGGTTTTATCAGTACGTACGGTTTTATCTATTTGTAAGTCATTTAATCGACCAATACCAGCAAGGCTAAAGTGAGGGTTTATACGGTGGCAGTCTGCAACTAAATCGTTAACTAAATCGGCAATAAGCGCGTTATGAATTACGGTATATCCTTGGCGTTCTATATCATCTAAATAGACATCAGGACCAAAAAGTGTGTTCATTCACATCAGCTGTTTAAAAAAGGTGCGACAGTGTAGCCGAAAAGCTGTTAAAAGCTACCGTTTATTGTGCCGCACTTTTTGAAACATCAGATTAGCTAAATGCAGCACCCGCTTTTTTTATAAGCGATAGTAAATGCTCTACATGTTCAGTAATCGACGTCTGTTGGCTTGTTTGTACAACGAGTTGTTCGTGGTTTAAACCTTTATTTGTTTTTAGTTGTACTAATTCAGAATTCTCTGCGATTGCATTAGCATGTTCAATGCTTGCAATAGCAAAATGATCTGATTTAACTACACCTGCCATTACTTGCTCAATACTGCCCACTTTAATACTTGATGATTTATTTAAAGAATCAATTGCTTCATTAAGCATAGTTTGTACTTGTTTAGACTCAGAGAAACAGCCAAACATCGGGTAGCTATCAAGGTTTTGTTTACTTATATCGTTTTTATGGGCAAGAGGGTGGTTTTTTGAAACAAATAACACAAGCTGATCAGGTAAGTGAATGTCACTGCCAATACTATTAATAGCTTGAGAGTATACGCTAATGTCTATTTCACCTTGTTGGAGTTTGCGTGTTAGCTCTTGCTGATCTTGTAGCTGCATCTCAATTTTTATATGAGGGTATTGAGCTAAAAACTGTCCACAAGAAATAGGGACTATGCTGCTTGCCTTATTGGTATACCCAATAACGAGCTTTTCATTGGCATTACCGTTTACTGATTGAAAAATCCGCCTTTTCGTTAGCTCAAGTTCCGATAGGGTCGTTTTAGCATATTCTAGAAAAAGCTCGCCTTCTGGCGTTAATTTAACAGAGCGTGTTGAGCGTTTTACTAACTCATATCCCATTTCATCTTCAAGTGTTTGAATGCTGCGCGTTAGCGCTGAAGTACTAATTTGGGTTTGTTCAGCAGCTTGTCTAAAATGACGTAATATACCAAGTGCTACAAATTGCTCTAATTGTTCAAATCTCACTTTATAGTCCCTTTTTATAAGTAAGTCGCAGATACCACGGACATCAAATATATTAATTTTTATTCTAAAGTTTAGTAAAATTCTATATTGAAATACGGTTGCAAGTTCATACGTGTTTCCAGCAGGATACCCCCCTTTTAGTATTAATTAAAGAGAAAAGCGACCAAATAGTATTACTTTTTAAATTCATAACTAGTTGTTTATTGTATTTTATCTATGTTTTTGCAATGGGCTAGCTAAGTAAACTTATTTTTAGTCAGTAAGTTAGTTAGTATATTTGGATTAAATTGTTCTAATTAATAAAAAAGTACGCCCCAAAAAGGGGCGTTCATACAACATGATTGTGACAAATAATAGAGTGTTTTATTTATAATAAACTATTTTACAAAATTTCTATTTATTCGGCTACTTAGTGGTTTATTTTCAATGCTTTGTAGTTCTATCTCGATTGCATCACAGGAAATATGTATTTCAAATAAAGACGTTAATAACGATAAACTTAAGCAAGCTAAGCTAATGCCAAATAAAATAATTCCTGTGGCATTAAACTCAATAAATAATGCAAACATTGATAGTGTACACAGTAGAAAAGAGGCTACCCCGTACACTTGCATCGTTCTAATTAGCTTAATACGTTTACGTAAGTTAGTGATTTGGGCCACTACAACAGGCCGAATAGATTCACCTTCACGTGCATTTAGCTCCCTAATTAATTGCGCTAAAACTAAAAATCGGTTTGTATAGGCGAGTAATAGCAGCGATATGGCCGGAAAAAGTAAGCCTGGGGTTGTTAGTGTCATGTTTATTCCTTAAAAGTACAGCATGCTAATAATCTAGCGCAGGATATTGTTAACACAAAATAAATGAGGTGAATATTGCAAAATATTAATAATAACAATTCAACAGATAGCTCTTTTCAATGGGTTACAATTTATAAAGCTGAAAATACTTTGGAAGCGAATATCGTAAAAGGCTTAATACAAACTGCTGGAATAGAGTGTAAAATTAAAGGCGAGATGCTCCAAGGGGCGCTTGGAGAAATTCCATATGATCAGGCGCAAGTTAGTGTGCAGGTTTATGCGATAAAAGAGCGCCATGCGCGGCAAATATTGGTAAACTATCAACAAGTAAAACAATCCGCTCCAGATTGGGTATGCCCTAATTGTAATGAGCATAATGGATCAACATTTGATTTTTGTTGGTCGTGTGAGACGTTAAAGAATGACTAAAGCAAATAATTTTCAGCGTATTAGAGAGCTTAACTATTTACAAAAGGCCGTCTTAGCAAGTGCTTTAATAGAGCGAATGCTGCCAAATTACGGTTTATTTAGCGAAGCAACGGGTTTTGGTGATGAAACCTTATTACGTAATTCGCTTAATGTTTGTTGGGAAAAAATATTACTGCCTAAAAGTAAAATAGATCTCGAAAAACAAGTTGAAAAAATAGAGCCAAATGTTCCTGAACTTGCTGATTTTGATATGTTTGGTACTTATCCTGCTATTGATGCTGCAACGTCTTTACTTAGCTTAATGCACGGTTTAGTGGCGCAAGATGAGCAAGAGTTCATTAGTGTGAGCAAAATATCTCAAGCAACAGTGGCTCGCTTTATTGAATATCAAATGACGGTTGAAGGTGAGATTGCTGATAACACAGCAGTGAGAGAGCACCCATTAATGCAGTACGAAATTGAAGTATTAGGTGAGCTAATTGATTTTGTAGAAAATATGGGGCGTATTACCTCTGATAGCGTAAAGGCACTCAAAAAGTTTGCCCTTGAAGATGGCCAAACAAATATTGGTCTTACGTTATAAAAGTAGCAAAGTAGAATTTAAAAGGCAGGAGAAGTACAGTGCGAATTTTAGGCATTGAATCGTCATGTGATGAAACGGGTATTGCAATATATGATGACGAAAAAGGCTTGTTAGCTCATCAATTATACAGCCAAGTAAAAGTACACGCTGATTACGGCGGTGTAGTGCCGGAACTTGCATCGCGCGATCATGTTCGTAAAACATTACCACTTATAGATGCAGCTTTTGCACAAGCAGGTTGTGGCCCTGAAGATTTAGACGGTATTGCTTATACTGCAGGCCCAGGTCTAGTTGGTGCCTTATTGGTAGGTACGTCTATTGGTCGTTCATTAGCATACGGTTGGGATATACCTGCGGTAGCAGTACATCACATGGAAGGGCATTTACTTGCTCCGATGCTTGAGGAAAATACTCCTGAGTTTCCGTTTATTGCATTGCTTGTATCGGGCGGTCATACCATGATGGTTAAAGTAGCGGGTATTGGACAATACGAAGTACTAGGTGAGTCAGTTGATGATGCCGCAGGCGAGGCCTTTGATAAAACGGCTAAGTTACTTGGTCTTGATTACCCCGGTGGCCCGCGCTTAGCTAAAATGGCTGAACAAGGCGTAGCAAAGCGCTTTGTATTTCCTCGCCCTATGACCGACAAGCCAGGTCTTGATTTTAGTTTTAGTGGTTTAAAAACAGCGGCATCAATCACGATTCGTGAAAATGACGACGACGATCAAACCAAAGCTGATATAGCGCATGCATTTCAAACTGCGGTTATTGATACCCTCGTTATTAAGTGTAAGCGTGCGCTTAAACAAACAGGTATTAAGCGTTTGGTTATCGCCGGTGGTGTGAGTGCAAATACACAGCTTCGACTGCAGCTCGAACGCGTAATGAAAGGTATGAAAGGCGAAGTGTTTTATCCGCGTACTGAATTTTGTACCGACAATGGTGCAATGATTGCTTATGCCGGAATGCAACGTTTAAAAGTAGGGCAATTTGCCACGCTTGATATGAAAACAAAACCTCGTTGGCCTATAGATAGCCTTGAGCCGATTTAATGACTCATATTTTAGATATTTTTGTTTTCATCGGTGGGTGCTTTTTTAGCACCCACTTTTGGTTCTTCCCCGCTAAATAATCGAATAATATTAGTACGGTGACGAAATATAATTAACAGCGTGATAAAAGTAACGGGAAGAGTATAAAGTGGCTTTATTAGCCATGTATACAAGGGCGCTAAAGATACAGCTACAAGCGCTGCCAGTGATGAATAGCGTGTTATTGCCACTATAACTAACCAAGTACACACAAGTAAACCAGCCAATGATAAGCCAATAGGTAATAATGAGCCAAATGCCGTTGCTACGGCTTTACCGCCTTTGAAGCTAAAAAACAGTGGGTACATATGGCCTAAACAAGCAGCTACTGCGACTAAACCAAGCTCTAAAGGTTCAACTTCTAAAAAATAAGCCCCCCATACCGGAATAGTGCCTTTTAAAATATCAAACACTAGAACCAAGCAAGCCGGAAATGCTCCGCCTAATCTATAAACATTTGTAGCTCCTGGGTTGTTAGAACCACTATTACGAGGGTCTGGGAGTTTGAACAACCGCGACACTAAAATAGCCGACGAAATAGACCCAAATAAATAAGCTAAAACAAACATTATAGTGGCTAACACGCGCTTCCTTATTTTTTAATTGCTATACCAATTGATAGTGCTTTTAGGCTATTATTGGCAGCAAAATTTATCGTAAAAATTATTAACAGGCTATTTAATAGCTAGTTTAGTTATTTTGCTATTGTAGAAGTTATTTTTACATATTTAAACACTGGCTAAACCATATACAGTATTAATTTTATTGATGCTTAGTATAGTTGCTTAGTAGTTTGTTGTTATTTGGAGTATCAATGGATAAGGTTTTTATATCTCAATTGCACGTCGACACTATTATTGGAGTGTACGACTTTGAAAAAGAAAGTAAACAGAGCCTTTATTTTGATATTGAAATGCTAAGCGATATTAAGCCTGCAGCTGAAAATGACGATATTAATTTAGCACTCGATTACTCAAAAGTAAGTGAGCGAGTTATTGAGCACTGCACTTTAAAACCTGTAGAGTTGCTAGAAACTTTAGTTGAACAATTAGCGCATATTATTTTAAGCGAGTTTAATACTCCACAAGTTACTATAAGAGTAAGTAAACCAGCAGCAGTAGCACAAGCGCAAACTGTAGGTGTTGAAATTACACGTGTTAAGGCAACTGACTAAATGGCTCAAATTTATATCAGCCTAGGGTCAAATATAAATAAAGCGCATTATATACAATGTGCATTAATTGCACTTAAGCAGCACTTTGAACATATTGTACACTCGTCTGTTTTTGAAAGTGAAGCAGTTGGGTTTGCTGGCAATAATTTTTATAATTCAGTCGTTGGCGCTACAACTGATATGTCGCTTGCTGATGTATGCGCTTTATTAAAACAAATAGAGCGTGATAATGGGCGTACAGCGAACGATAAAAAATTTAGTCCACGAACGCTCGATTTAGATTTACTGTTTTATGATGATGTAATTTGCGACTCCCCAGCGCAATTACCACGTGATGAAATAACTAAAAATGCATTTGTATTACAACCTCTGAGTGAGGTTGCCCCAGATTTTTATCATCCTGTAGCTAAGCAAACGATTGCGCAGTTATGGAATGAATATAACAACCCTCAACAAAAGCTATGGAAGGTGGAGTTTGCTAACCCATGAGTATCATCGAAATAATTATTTTAGCCCTCATACAGGGATTTACTGAGTTTTTACCAATATCTAGTTCTGCGCATTTAATTCTCCCATCGCAAATTTTAGGCTGGGAAGATCAAGGGCTTGCGTTTGACGTGGCAGTACATGTTGGTACTTTAATTGCCGTTGTTATTTATTTTCGCAAAGAGGTCGTCGACATACTCAGTGCGTGGTTTAAATCCTTTGGAACACAGGGTACTACTGATGATAGTAAGCTAGGTTGGTGGATAATTTTAGGCACTGTGCCTGCCGCTATTTTAGGCTTACTTTTAAAAGACTTTATAGAGTTGTACCTACGAAGCGCTTGGGTAATTGCTACTACCACAATTGTGTTTGGTTTATTGCTTTGGTACGCGGATGCAAAAGGTAAGCAAATTAAAACTATTTATCAGCTTAATTGGAAAACAGCACTTATTATTGGTTTTGCACAAGCAGTTGCAATGATCCCGGGAACTTCTCGCTCAGGTATCACGATGACAGCTGGTTTAATGCTTGGAATGAATAAGCAAAGCGCAGCGCGTTTTTCGTTCTTACTAGCGATTCCGATTATTTCTATGATGGGGCTTTATTATATTGCAGAGCTTGCTTTGGGTGACCATGTGGTTGATTGGAATACATTATTACTAGGTGTGGTGCTATCGTTCTTATCGGCTTATGCATGTATATTTATGTTTTTAAAAGTAATAGAGCGAATGGGCATGTTGCCATTTGTGATATATCGTTTATTGCTCGGTATAGGTTTAATAGTATTTTTAATGATGTAAGTAGTCGTTAACCACTAATTAAATGTAACTGCTATACACAAAGCCAAAAAAGCACCTTTAGGTGCTTTTTTTGATTTTTAAATTCAGCTTACAAATTTAACAAATAAGATTCTATAAACTGACGTTGGTTAGCTGCTTTTGGCGCTGTTTTAAATATCAGAGTATTACCATTTTTACGTAACTTTAGCTCATTAGTAAATTTACATTCAATAGCGTTAAATTGTGCAATGTCATTTTTAAAGCTTTGATCTTTTTCGCACATGTAAGCCATTTCGTTTGCAACTTGTGCACAAAATGAACCCACGGCATATTTTTTTAAGTTTTCATCATCAATGCCTTCCCAATTTACATTGGTATTTATTTTTAATCCACATTGCTTATCTATTTCGTTATTAGCGGCAGCTATATTTTTTTGTTGATACCCTAAATGCTTTTCACGATTAAACTTCGCTAGTTTAGCTTGAGTACCTTTATTCAACTGTTGATCGTATTGCGCTTTTAAATCTTCAACAATGGCAGGGTTTGATTCTTCTTTTTTTGATAAGTAAGTTCCATCACGAGTGTCTGGAATATAAAGGGTGTAAGAGCAACAGCGATAGCCTTCTTCAACACTTACTAAACTTCTTTGTGACCCATCGTAAGTATATTTGTACGCTTTATTACTACCGTGGGGCTTTAAATCGGTTAAAAATACAATGCCATCAATATCATGATTTATGCCTGTTACTTTTACTAAAGCTTGTTTTTTATCTGTTGTTGGGGCAATAACAACATTAACGCCTTCGCCTGAACTTAGTTCTATTGGGTACTTAGCAAATTCCAAAGCAAAGCTTTTTTGACTAAGTAAAATACAGGCTATAAAGAATAGTTTTTTCATATTAAGTCCTTTTTAAGTTTTAAAGTTATATAGCAAGCTGGTTTATAACATTGATAATAATTGATTAAAAGCAATGCAGGGTAGGTGAACGTGCCTATTTTTTGATTTTTAGCGTTTAAAAAACTAATTAACGTGTTTTTGGCACGAGTGAATTGTGCAGACGTACATAGTAACTAAGCACGAATTTTGGCATTATAGCGCCATTAAACTTTGCATAGCTGTAAAGTGAGCATACGATTTAAGGAAAGTATATGCATATACATATTTTGGGTATTTGTGGCACGTTTATGGGCGGTATTGCAGCCATTGCTAAATCGTTGGGTCATAAAGTAACGGGTTCCGATCAAAACGTTTACCCACCAATGAGTACGCAACTTGAAGAGCTTGGCATTGAACTAACTCAAGGCTACGACGTATCTCAATTAGAGCCAAAACCAGATATGGTCGTTATTGGTAATGCAATGAGCCGTGGTAACCCGTGTGTTGAATATGTGCTTGATAAAGGCCTGCCTTATACTTCAGGCCCTGAGTGGCTTAAGCATAACTTACTGCAAGATTCTTGGGTGCTTGCGGTTGCTGGTACGCATGGTAAAACAACCACAGCAAGTATGCTTGCGTGGGTGTTAGAGTACGCAGGTTTAAAACCAGGGTTTTTAATTGGCGGCATAGTGCAAAATTTTGGTGTATCGGCAAAAGTGGGTGAAACGCCTTTTTTTGTTATTGAAGCCGATGAATACGACACTGCTTTTTTTGATAAGCGCAGTAAGTTTGTGCATTACCTCCCGCGTACACTTATCTTAAATAATCTTGAATTCGATCACGCTGATATTTTTGAAGATTTAAACGCAATAAAAAAACAATTTCATCACTTAATGCGTACATTACCTCAAAGCGGCAAGGTAATTTGGCCAAAGCAAGACGTAGCGCTTAATGACGTAATAGCACAAGGGCTTTGGAGCGAAAGCGAAACGCTAGGCGATGATTGGAGCTATGAATTAATAAAAGCCGATGGAAGTGAGTTTAATGTATTACTTAATGGCGAAAAGCAGGGCACTGTCTGTTGGCAAGCAATAGGCGAGCATAACGTTAAAAATGCGATTATGACTATCGCAGCAGCGCGCCATGTGGGTATAGCCATTGATCATAGTATTGATGCGTTAGGAGAATTTATTAGCCCTAAAAGGCGTATGGAGCTAAAGGCGGATATAAATAATATTAAAGTGTATGACGACTTTGCGCATCACCCAACAGCAATTAAAACTACGCTTGCAGGATTGCGCGCAAAAGTAGGCGATGAAAAAATTATCGCTATTTTAGAGCCGCGCTCAAACACCATGAAAATGGGCGTGCACCAATATACATTATTAGATTCATTACGTGATGCTGACAACGTACTCCTTTTTGAACCAGAGAATCTAAATTGGTCGCTAAAAGAGCAAGCAGATAAAGCAGGCATGCAGTGCTTTAGCAGCACGCAAACAATTATTGATACGGTGCTTGAAAATATTGAGCCTAATCAACACATTTTAATTATGAGCAATGGCGGTTTTAATGGCCTTCATCAACACCTTGTTGATGGTTTAGCTGATAAATACAGCGGAGAATAGTGTGCAATTTAAAGATAGAATTACGCTCGCTTTTAGTGGTGCATCGGGTGCGCCTTATGGGCTTAGGTTACTTGAAGTATTACTAGAGCAGCAATTTCAGGTCTACGTTCTCATCTCAAGTGCAGCACGCGTGGTGCTTGATACAGAATCAAATATTAAGCTCTCTGGTAATGAAGATAAAGCCACAGAGCAGTTAAGTACGCTGTTTAATGCCAAACCTGATCAGCTAAAAGTATACGGTAAAGATAACTGGTTTAGCCCTGTGGCTTCGGGCTCTGCTGCTCCTAAAAAAATGGTAGTATGCCCATGTAGTGCCGGGTCGGTTTCTGCAATTGCAGTGGGGGCGTCTGATAATTTATTAGAGCGCGCCGCTGATGTGGTAATTAAAGAGCGCGGACAGCTCATTTTAGTGCCTCGCGAAACACCATTTAACGAAATTCATTTAGAAAACATGCTTAAGTTATCTCGTTTAGGGGTAACAATTATGCCAGCCGCACCTGGTTTTTATCATAAGCCACAAAGTATTGAAGACTTAGTTGATTTTATGGTGGCGAGAATTTTAGATCATTTAAATATTGAGCATAACCTAACAAAACGTTGGGGTTATGGTGAGGGTAAGTAATGAATAAGCAAAATATTGCTTTAAATATAGAAGGCCTTACCAAGGTTTATAAAAATGGTGTTGAGGCTATTAAAGGCGTTGATTTACAAGTTGAAGAGGGCGATTTTTTCGCTTTGCTTGGTCCAAATGGAGCTGGTAAATCAACTACTATTGGTGTTATTTCGTCACTTGTTAATAAAACAAAAGGCAAAGTAGAAGTATTTGGCTGTGATATTGATACTGATTTAGAAGCTGCAAAAGCGCATTTAGGCTTAGTGCCGCAAGAGTTTAACTTTAGCCAGTTTGAAACGCTTAGCCAAATACTGGTTAACCAAGCCGGTTATTATGGTGTGCCACGTGGTGAAGCCCATAAACGTGCTGATAAATATTTAGCGCAGCTAGGTTTGTTAGAGAAAAAAGACAAGCAAGCACGTACGCTTTCAGGCGGAATGAAACGTCGATTAATGATTGCACGCGCCCTTATGCACGAGCCAAAATTACTTATACTTGATGAGCCAACAGCGGGTGTAGACATAGAACTTCGTCGTTCAATGTGGGATTTTTTACGCCAAATAAATGAGCAAGGCGTTACTATTATTTTAACCACACACTACCTTGAAGAAGCTGAGTTACTGTGTAAAAACATAGCGATTATTGATTCTGGTCGAATTGTTGAAAACACCACCATTAAAGCACTGCTTGCAAAACTTGATAAAGAAACCTTTATTTTAGATTTAAAAATGCCAGCAAACCCTGTCACGCTTGAAGGTTATAAGTTTACGATGACGGACGATCATACTGTTGAAGTAGAAGTCGCTAAATCACAGGGCTTAAATGCGGTATTTAGCGCATTAACAACCCAAGGTAATACAGTATTGAGTATGCGAAATAAAGCAAACAGACTAGAAGAGTTATTTGTAGGATTATTAGAGCAAGGGCGGGGCGAATAAATGTTTAAATATGGCGTAGCCTTAAAGAGTTTATGGATTAAAGAGTGTATTCGTTTTTTACGTATATGGGTACAAACATTAGTGCCGCCAGCAATTACGATGAGCTTATATTTTGTTATTTTTGGTAACTTAATTGGTTCACGTATTGGTGATATGGGCGGCTTTAGTTATATGGAGTTTATTGTACCTGGCCTTATAATGATGTCGGTTATTACTAATTCCTATTCCAACGTAGCCTCTAGTTTTTACTCAACAAAATTTCAAAAAAGCATTGAAGAGCTTTTAGTTGCACCGGTGCCTAATTACATCATTGTACTGGGTTATATGGGCGGCGGTATGACGCGCGGTATTATGGTGGGCTTTATAGTTACCTGTGTATCGTTATTATTTGTTGATATTCAAATTCATAATATTTTTGTAATTATGGCGACCGTTATTTTAACCTCTGCTGTGTTTGCTTTAGGTGGTTTAATTAATGCAATTTACGCAAATAGCTTTGACGATATAAGCATTATTCCCACCTTTATACTAACGCCATTAACTTACTTAGGCGGTGTATTTTATTCAATTACATTATTGCCAGAATTTTGGCAAAACGTATCGCAAATAAATCCTATTATTTACATGGTAAATGCATTTCGCTATGGCTTTTTAGGTGTGTCGGATGTTGATTTAAGTGTAGCGCTAGGTGTTATTTTGGTGTTTATTACGGTGTTATTTACTTTAGCGCTAACTTTAATTAAAAAAGGTGTGGGGCTAAGACACTAATGAGTGATGCAAATTCACGTAGTATTGTATCTAATCAAGCGGGTATTCACGAAAAGCTTGATGAAATAGTAAATAAGCACTTAGATGCTGAATTTAAAAAGCCAATAGCAGCGCATACCCAAGCCGCATTTGACGAGGTTAATGCTAAAGTACAAGCCTTTAGTGGCCCGCTTATTTTGGACTCGTGTTGTGGCGTGGGTGAAAGCTCAGCTAACTTAGCTAAGCGCCACCCTGATGCACTTATAATTGGTATTGATAAATCGTCGCACCGATTAGATAAGCACGATGTTGAATATAAGCAAACCGACAGTGGTCAGTACATCTTAGTGCAAGCAGATTTAAATGACTTTTGGCGTTTAGCGGTAGCCGCCAATTGGCAACCTACGCACCATTATTTGTTGTATCCAAACCCGTGGCCTAAATCTAAGCATATTCGTAGGCGCTGGCATGGCGCAGCTATTTTTCCATTTATCGTTAAGTTAGGTGGAAAATTAGAAGTGCGCAGCAATTGGGATATTTACGTTAAGGAGTTTGCTCGGGCGCTTGAATTAACAGGCAACCCTTGCGATGTAACACTTTATGAGTCAGACGATGCAATTACGCCTTTTGAGCGTAAATACTGGGCCAGTGGCCAGCAAAGCCACCGACTCGTTATAAACTTACCTTGCTAAAGTAAGTTAAAGTGCTAATTCTTCTGTAACCGTATTAACATGTGGCACTGGGTGGGCAAAATAGTTGCCTTGCATTAGTGTCACATTCGCCTTTTTAAGTGCGGTTACTATGGTTGTATTTTCTACCGACTCTGCCATTAATTGTAAACCAAGTTGATTGGCAAAACTGGCTATATGTTCTATAAACAAGTAGATATCTTTGTCATTCACTATTTGCTTTATTAGTGCGCCATCTAATTTAATACCATCTACTTCAAGCTTAAGTACGTTTGATATATTTGAATAACCACTACCAAAGTCATCAATAATAACCTTAACGCCTTTCGTTTTAACCATTCCAATAAATGCTTTTACTTCAGAGAAGTTGGCAATAGCTTGGGTTTCTAAAAGCTCTAATGTGATATTACCTGGATGCGGGTAGCGCTTAAGTTCGTCCGCAATAAACTCACTTAAATTAGGGTCGAGCATATCTTGTGCTGTTATATTTAAACTCCAGCAAATATCGGTTTTTCTAAAGCGACTAACACATTGTGAAAATATAGTACGGGTAAGTATTCCGTCCATTCTTGAGCGGGTAACAACATTTAAAAATGCATCAGGTTTTAATACTTCCCCTTGCGCTGTTACCATTCGAGCTAAACATTCGTATTGAACGACCTTATTGGTATTTGTGTCAATAATGGGTTGAAAGTAAGGCACTATACGATTGTTATCAAACGCTTCTCGCACTTCTTTAGCCATTTCTACATTGTATTGATATTGCGTTTTTACATCGTGTAGCGCTTTTGAGTAGTTAACTACACTATGCCTGCCTTGTTTAGCTTGCAGCGCTGCTATATGAGCGTTTTCAAGTAGTAGCGATTTGTTACCACTGGCAATACCTGCACATAGGGTTATGTAGATAAAAGGGTCAGTTAACACCGGTGTATTAAAGTTATATGTTTTTACGAGGTCGGTAAATTCGTCATTACTCATTTCCTTAGGCGCGAGTAATACTATTTTATTTGTTGCTAGTCTGTATATATGGCAATGCGTAGAGCTTCTAAGTTTAAAGTGAATAAGTAAGTTTTTCATTACCTTGTCACCCACTTCCGTGCCGTAAAAACTGTTTATATCTTCTATTTCATTAACCCAAATAACGGCTAATTGCATGTGATGTGCATTACTTTTTTTAATAAAGTACTCAAGTGCAATATGATTTGAAAAACCAGTACTTGAGTCTGTTGCTAAAGACCGTTTTAGTAAATAAATATATATGGCGGCAACGAGTATCGCGATAAAAAAGAAGAAGCTAGCCATTGCAGCAGCTTTTGATACGCTTTCTTTAAGTTTCTCGTTTAAATCATAAATAGTTATATCGGCACCCGTTAAATAGGTATTGCCGTTGATTGGGTCAACGTAAGGAATAAAAATTGTTTTAAAGTGGCCCCACTGATCGCTCGATATTTCAAATACTGGCTCTGTTGAATAAAAAGCACTTATATTTGCATCGGTAGCTTCAGGGTAGAGATCTAAAAATTGAGTTACCTTGCCATTATTCTGATCGTCTTGCGTGTAGCTTGATGAGCTAAAAAGCACCTTACCGTCTTTTAAAATCATTGAATAGACATAAGCAATATCAAGTGCTTGAGCAAACTCAGAGAGTTGTTTACTTTTATCTTGATAGTAAGAAAAACTTATATTATCGCCTTGATTAACCGCACTTAAATAATCGTCACCTAAAATATGTTTAACGCTGGTGGCGGCATTAAGTAAGCGATTATCAACCGACTGCATTATTTCAGCACGCGTGGTTTGGTAAGTGTAGTAAACGTAGGTTAGCAAGCTTATTAAAAACAAGCTAAAGCCTGCCACTATCCAACTAACTTTGACTCTTCCTTCTGGCATATGTGTCCCTTTTTTGTTATCAAATTTATTATACCCAAAATAAGTAAATGCCCAATAAATAATTAGGTTTGGTAGAGTTTTAATTAAATTATCATTTTTTTGTCATCGCTTTGATTGCTTTTATAGGTTTAAACGAGACATTTTAGTTATATTGCAGTAAAGTTAGCGCAATTTTTAAAGAAACACGATTGCTCCAAATGTCCTAATAAGTAGGCGTTTTTGATGAGTAAGCGCGTGTTTTAGCTACACACACACTAGGTATTAAGATGGATCAAAAGCGTTGTGCCGTCGCCTCTAAAGAAAGCCTTAAGCGTATATTTACTGTACCTGAAGCGCCAGACTCAACTTTAAGCAAAATCGAGCTTGAAATTTCGAGTAATTTAGCAGGTTTTCTAAACGAAAATATAGCGGCAATTGAAAAACCATTACATGAAATAGAAAAAGATTTTCAATCGGCAGTGATCCCAGAAGATCCAACGTTTGTCTCTGCTTATGCCCAAGACATAATGGAGCAGCTTGTTGCACATTCTGTGCATACAGCTGCGCCTAGTTTTATTGGTCACATGACCTCTGCCTTGCCGCACTTTTTATTACCGCTGTCAAAATTGATGGTAGGGCTAAATCAAAATCTAGTAAAAATAGAAACATCTAAAGCGTTTACGCCTCTTGAGCGTCAAGTGCTTGGGATGATGCATCATTTAGCTTATGGGCAAGAAGACTCATTTTATTCTAAATGGATGCACAGTGCTAAAACCTCATTAGGTGCATTTTGCTCTGGTGGTACGGTTGCTAATATTACTGCGCTTTGGATTGCGCGAAACCGCTTATTAAAACCTGATGGTGATTTTAGAGGTATCGGCGCACAAGGCTTAATTGCCGGTATGCTGCATTACGGTTATAAAGGTTTAGCGGTATTAATATCAGAACGCGGGCATTACTCATTAGGTAAATCGGTTGATTTACTCGGCATTGGTCGCGATAACTTAATTGGTATTAAAACCTGTGAAAATAACAAAGTCGATGTAGGAGCGATGCGCGAAAAAGCACGTGAGCTTGAAGCGCAAGGCATTAAAGTAATGGCGATTATTGGGGTCGCGGGGACAACCGAAACCGGTAATATTGACCCACTTGATGAAATGGCCGACTTAGCACAAGACATTAACTGCCATTTTCATGTAGATGCTGCATGGGGGGGAGCGACCCTTTTATCGAGTACGCACCGTCCTTTACTAAAAGGGATTGAGCGAGCAGATTCAATTACCATCGATGCACATAAACAAATGTATGTACCAATGGGAGCGGGTTTGGTTTTATTTAAAGATCCCGCTGCCACAGATGCAATAGAACATCACGCTGAGTACATATTACGTAAAGGTTCAAAAGACTTAGGTAGCCACACGCTTGAAGGCAGCCGACCTGGTATGGCAATGTTAGTACACGCTTGCTTACGTGTTATTGGTCGTAAAGGTTACGAAATGCTGATTGATCGAAGCATCAAAAAAGCACATTACTTTGCTGATTTAATTAAGGCTGATGAAGACTTTGAGCTTATTTCGGAGCCTGAGTTGTGCTTATTAACGTATCGTTATGTACCTAAGCAAATTAAACAAGCAATAGCCGATGCAGATGCTGCAACTCGGTTAGATATTTTTGCTTCACTGAACCGTTTTACTGCCAGTATGCAAAAGCGTCAACGCGAGTCTGGTCGCTCATTTGTATCACGTACACGCTTAACGCCTTCTAAATACGACAATCAACCAACGGTTGTATTTAGAGTGGTCCTTGCTAACCCGCTTACCTCAGGCGCTATTTTAAAAGAGATATTAGCTGAGCAAAAGGAGTTGGCTGCAACAGATCCGGTATTCAAAAAATACTTGAGAAAGTATATGTAATCTAAATACAAAAAAGGGTCCATAAGGATAATGCCGATCAGTTAAGAAAATGACCGGTTGACCGATCCAAACGATCATGCAAAATCCGTAGTTAGGAAACTAACTACGGATTTTTTTGTGAATATAGAACAAGCACTGCAAGCAACACTTGAAGAAAGCAGCCGATACCATACCTTTGAAAAATTATCAGAAATTCTTGACCCTGAAATCATTGAACAAGGTTTTCAACAAGCAGGGATTGCAACCGTTCGTAAGCGAAGATTACCGCTTGAAGCCGTTTTGTGGTCAGTTATTGGCATGGCATTGTTTCGAAAAGAATCAGTTTGGAATATCGCTAATAAGCTAGATATCATGTTACCTGGCAAGAACCAACTCGTTGCTCCAAGTGCGATGGTACAGGCGAGACAAAGGTTAGGTGATGATTCCGTTAAACACGTTTTCAATAAATCTGCTCAATCAATGTATAAGCAACAGTCATTCGAAACATGGAATGGTTTGAACCTATTAGCTGTTGACGGTGTTGTGTGGCGAACAGCCGACACGCCTGATAATCGTAAAGCCTTCTCTTCAGGTAGCAACCAATACGGTGATACAGCCTTTCCTCAAATACGCATGGTCTGTCATATGGAATTGACCAGCCATCAACTTCTCAGTAGCGAGTTTGATAACTATAAAACCAACGAGATGAAATTAGCTGAGCGTTTAATTGAACGTACACCAGATAATTCACTGACTATGTTTGATAAAGGATATTATTCTTTAGGCCTGTTAAACC
>NZ_JWIG01000028.1 GCF_000814675.1 Pseudoalteromonas distincta
GAGAGTGGTGGCTTTATTGCTTCACCAAAATGAGCGATGAGTTGCGCATCAAGTTTATCTGTTTTTGCTTTTTGGCCAATAGCGCCTGCGAAACGTTTAATATTAACGGGATTAGCAACAACGAAAGGGATATTCGCTTGAGCACACGCCATAATAAAGGGGTGTTCAAGGCGCCCAGTTGCTTCAATAGTAACACGCGTTATTGGGTGCTTTTTTAGTGTTTTTATAGCGTGTTTAATGCCGCCGTCATTGTTTTCTACGGTGAAATATATATCTAACGGTCGGATGTAAATATCGAGTTGAGTTTTACCTGTATCGACACCGACGTTAATTTCATTTTGATTATTGAGTGTATTCATAATAAGCTGACTCTGCCTTGCGATTCGGGCTCGAGGCCCCGTTGACTATCCGAGTTTAATGCTTGGAGTTTATACAGCGTTCTTTCTTGTTATCGGTCTCTCAATAGAGGAGCCTTCAATCAATCGAACTACTGTATAAAAGGCTTTGGTTGCAGCCAAAGCTTGGGCCTCACATTACCCGAACTTGGTTAAAGTATTAATTAATTTATGGGTTTATTATCCATACAAGCAAATCAACAAGGACTAAAAACAGCGGGCTGTTCGCTTCGCTCCATTTTAGCCCACTATTTTTAGCCTGTTATTTGGGCGTTATGTAACCAAGGAAGAATCGTGAAATTCTGGAGAAACTCGTCCACAGAACATTATCCAATGTGGAAAGCATTCTTAATGTACATCTGGGTAATACCTGGAGTTCCGATAGGAACCTTTTTAGGTGTTTATTTCTTAGAGGCTCGTAATAGGAGCGATGATGAATTATTACTTAGCTTGCTTAACTATCGTTTAGATTTTACTTTGGTTATTTTATTTGGTGTTGGTTTTATCCTTTGGGTTTGGTCTATTAGAGCTTTAAGTAAGCCTGTTTTTCAAATTCATCAAAATAGGTTGTACTTTTACGGTTATGGCTTTTTTAAAGATGACATTGCACTTGATTCACTTCAAGAAATACGCTCCTATAATCTTGGTCCGCTGGGTCACCTAATAGACTTTAAATCTAAAGTCGGTATTACCTTTAGATCTTTTGCTTTTCTATCAAACATTAATAGAAGTAAATTAGAAAAGTTTTTTGAGGAAAGTGGTATAAAGGTTACATAACAAACCATTCAAGCAGGACTATGCTCCTCACCCGTTTTAGCGGACACCTCCTCATCACTTTGAAGAGGCTAAAATGCCTAAATATACTCAACCTAGGAAGACATGGTTTTATCCAGTTAATTTCAAAATCAAAGTGTTGTGGCATAGTGATTTTGGCCACTATTTACATACAAACTTGTATAAAACCAAGTGGGGCTTTTTTATGCCTTAGTTTTATTAAAAACGTCCACTAATGTTAAACTACAAAAAACTTAATTACTTAATATAGCTATGGCATTTTACATTGCTTTATTACAACCTCACTTTAAGCACATTGAAATTGGCGATACGCTTACATCACTTTGGAGTGGATGTGGCAGTATTGTGCAGTGCCAGCTTGATGATAAAGCCTGCGTTATTAAAGCTATTAAAATACCCAGTTATATACACCATCCTAAAATTAAACAAAGCGAATTTGCGCTTAAAAGAAAGCAGCACTCATATAGTGTTGAATACACTTTTTATAAGCTTTATAGCCAGCATTTACCAGTACATGCGCAAAGTATTGAATGTATAGGTGCAATTAATAAAGATGATGAATATGCGCTGGTGTTTAAGGATTTCACCAAACATGGGTTTGCTCAAGCAGGGGCACAACATGTTAAAGCTATATTAAAGTGGCTTGCACACTTTCACGCGTTTAACTTAAGTAAACCCGCTGAAGGGTTATGGCAGCAAGGCAACTATTGGCATTTAAGCACGCGCCCAGATGAGTTTAATAAACTAAAAGATAACCTTTATAAAAAGTCCGATATTAAAAATGCTGCACATAAAATAGATGAGCAGCTACAAAGTTGTGCCTATAAAACGCTGATTCATGGCGATGCAAAACTTGCTAACTTTGCAGCAAATGAGCGCGATGAAATACTCGGTTATGATTTTCAGTATATAGGTGCAGGTTCTGGGATAATTGATGTAATGTATTTTATGACCAGTTGCTTAAGTGATGCACAATTACACGAGTGCGCTGATGAGTACATTGCGTATTATTTTGATAATTTAAAGGCTGCTATTACAACTTATCATCCTACAGCACCAGCAGGTAAAATAGCTGACGATTGGCTCGCTTTATGGCCTGCTGCATGGGCTGACTTTTATCGATTTTTAGCTGGCTGGAGCCCCGAGCACCAAAAAATAAATAGTTATATGCAACAGCAAGTAAACAGCTGGTTAGCGAGTAACATTTAATAAACACAACGGGTTGATTGCTTGCATAAATATCAAGCAAAACAATGCATTTTGGCACGATGTATGAAAATCTCTTTAAAACTACAGGTCAAATGACCTTTTTTAATATAAAATACTGCAAATTCTTGTATCAGTAGGTTTATATCATGGCAATTCACGTTATTTCTCACCCTCTTGTTCAACATAAACTAGGCCTAATGCGAGCGCATGGTATTAGTACTAAAAGCTTTCGTGAATTATGTTCTGAAGTTGGAACCTTATTAACTTACGAAGCAACTAAAAACCTACAGTTAGAAGATAACGAAATTACAGGCTGGGATGGCAATAAATTAAAAGTAGAGCATATTAAAGGTAAAAAAATTACCGTAGTGCCTATTTTACGCGCAGGTCTTGGCATGATGGATGGTGTTATGCAGTTATTACCAGCGGCTAAAGTAAGTGTGGTTGGTCTTGAACGTAACGAAGAAACACTAGAACCAGTACCATATTTTGAAAAGCTAGTAGGTAATATTGATGAGCGCTTAAGCTTAGTTATTGACCCTATGCTTGCAACGGGTGGCTCAATGATTGCCACAATCGATATGCTTAAAAAAGCAGGCTGTAAAGAAATCAAAGTAATTGTATTAGTAGCTGCACCAGAAGGTGTGGAAAAAACACTTATAGCACATCCCGACGTAGAAATATTTACAGCCTCTGTAGATAGCCACTTAAACGAAAAGGGCTATATTATCCCTGGTTTAGGCGATGCGGGCGACAAAATATTCGGTACTGTTTAGGAGTCTTTAAGTGCAAAATAATGACACCTTTTCAATAAAAACTATTTTAACAGGCGCGCAAATGCTGTTTGTAGCATTTGGTGCGCTGGTATTAGTGCCACTTTTAACGGGGTTGGATCCTAATGTTGCGCTTTTTACCGCTGGCATTGGTACTTTGCTGTTTCAGGTAGTGACTAAAGGCCAAGTGCCTATATTTTTAGCTTCATCATTTGCTTTTATTGCACCCATTATTGCCGCTGTGCAAATGTGGGGCGTGCCGGCCACTATGGGCGGCTTAATGGTAGCGGGCTTTGCTTATATGCTTTTAAGTTTATTAGTAAAATTTAAGGGCGTTGCAACGCTTCATAAAATTTTACCGCCTGTGGTTGTAGGCCCTGTAATTATGGTTATTGGTTTAGCGCTTGCACCTGTTGCTGTAAATATGGCGATGGGTAAAAGTGGCGACGGCAGTATTCAAATTATTGATTACAGCAGCGCTATTTATATTTCGTTGTTCTCGTTAGTGGTTACGCTTATTTTTGCAGTGTGGGGAAAAGGCGTATTTAAGCTTATACCTATTCTGGCAGGGGTTGTAGCGGGTTATTGTTTATCGCTTGCAATGGGCGTTGTGCAATTTGACGCAGTAACTAACGCACAGTGGTTTGCTGTACCAAACTTCACATGGCCTGAGTTTAAATGGCAGGCTATTTTGTTTATGGTGCCTGTAGCAATAGCACCTGCAATTGAGCATATTGGCGATATGATGGCTATAAGCCAAGTAACCAATAAAGACTTTTTGAAAAAGCCTGGGCTTCACCGTACTTTGTTTGGTGATGGCCTTGCGACGTCTGCTGCATCATTATTTGGCGGCCCGCCTAACACAACTTACTCAGAGGTAACGGGAGCAGTTATGCTTACCAAAAACTTCAATCCTAAAGTAATGATGTGGACAGCCATTATCGCCATTATTTTAGCCTTTGTTGCTAAAATGGGATCTGGCTTACAGACTATACCTGTACCTGTAATGGGCGGCATTATGATTCTACTTTTTGGCTCTATTGCTGTAGTGGGTCTAAATACATTAGTTAAGTCGGGCGATGATTTAACAGCACCACGTAACTTAAGTATTGTTGCACTTATTTTGGTGTGCGGTATTGGCGGTATGCATATTGGTGGTAGCCAATTTAGTTTAGAGGGCGTAAGTTTATGCGCTATTTTAGGCATTGTGCTCAACCTTGTATTACCTAAGGCGCAGCCTCAAGAGAGTTAATAGTGCACGTAAGTTAAAAATATTGCACCAAAATAGCGCATTTTCAATGCGCTATTTTTTTAACCTGTTAATAAATATACAAAAATAATAATGGTCTAGTATCTGCATTTAATTTCCAGAACGCATCGTATGCAAAGGAGTTACTATGTCAGAGGCCAATATTGTGGATATAACCCCGTTTTTAGCAAAACACCAACTGCCTTTAAAGTATCAATATTTGAGTGAGCAATATTTTGTTCCACTTGCGCATGACATCCTCGAATCTAAAAAAACAAATACTCCTATTTTTGTTGCCATAAATGGATGCCAGGGCTCAGGAAAAACAACACTCGCAGATTTTTTAGTTACGTGGTTTTCTAAAAACACACCACTTAACAGTGTTGCATTGTCAATTGATGACTTTTATTTAGCAAAACAAGCACGTACTGAGCTTGCAAAAGATGTGCATCCTCTTTTTACTACTCGCGGAGTACCGGGTACTCACGACGTAGCGTTAATGAATAGCACAATAACTAATTTACTGGCAGGAGAGGTAAACGTACCGCTTCCACGTTTTAATAAACACGAAGACGACTGCGTGCCAACAAGTGATTGGCTAACAAACGAAAAGCCAGTTGATATTGTTATTTTAGAAGGGTGGTGCGTGGGCAGTGAGCCACAACCGCTGTTTTCATTGAGTGAGCCGCTTAACGAGTTAGAGCAACAGTTTGATAAAGAAGGCGTTTGGCGCCGCTGTGTAAATAGCTGTTTGGCAAATGAATATAAAGCCGTTTTTAACCTAATTGATTATACAGTTATGCTAAAAGCACCGAGTTTTAGTGATGTTTTTACATGGCGACAAGAGCAAGAACAAAAGCTAATAGCCAAAAAAGGTGAAGGCTCAGGCACCATGACTAACGAGCAATTGGTGTCTTTTATTTCTCATTTTGAGCGCATTACGCGTGAGAACTTAAATACACTGAGCGCTAAAGCAAATGCTTTAATTGAACTTGATAGCAACCGAGATATTAGCGGTATGCACCTAACGAGTGATGACACCCTTCAACCTATTATTTTTACAGATTTGGACGGTACATTACTCGATCACGCCGATTACAATACAAATAATATCAGTGAGTTATTACAGCAGCTGCAAAATGCGCATATTCCTGTGGTGTTTAATACCAGCAAAACTTTTTGCGAAGTTATAGAGCTTAAAAACGATTTAAATATTCAACAGCCTTTTATTGTCGAAAACGGTGCAGCGGTATTTATTCCAGAAGACTATTTTGAATTAAAGCCAATTGGTTGTAAAAAAGTAGGCGCTTATTGGTGCTACGCAATGGCAAAGCCGTTATCGAGTTTATTAAATGATTTAAATACTTTAAAGGCGGATTATAAAGCGCATTACAAATTGTTTAGTGACTTATCGAGTGAGCAAATATCAGAGCTTACCGGGCTAAACGATGCACAAGCAAGGCGCGCACAAACTCGCGATTATTCAGACCCTCTTTATTGGTATGGCAATGACGAATTACTCACAGCCTTTGTAAACGATGTTGAAGCACTCGGCTACGATATAAAAATTGGCGGACGCTTCATTCATATTGCCAAAAATACCGATAAAAGCGCTGCACAGCAGTGGTTAGTTAAACAGTTTACCCATCATTTCAGAAAGCCTCTCACGGTTATAGCACTGGGTGATAGCGATAACGATAAACAAATGTTAGAGCATGCAAATATCGCCATTATTATTGCCAATCCGGCGAGTAAAAAGCCGGTTAAATTGTCGCACAACAAAGCACGATACTCTCAATCACCAGCACCGCTGGGCTGGATTGAAGAAATAACGTCGTTGCCGTGTATTAGCAGTATTTTAAGTATTTCTGAGGAGCAAACATCTCATGGCTGATTTTTATCAAAATGGCATTATTACAACACTACATAATATTGCCGACAGACCAATAGAAGACCTAGAAAAAGAGCTACTTACTTTTAGTAAGCAGCGCCCTATGGGATTAATACTTCCTTCTTTATTTAGTGAACTCGAAGGCCCTGCACTGCAAAATATAGTTAGTGAGTTGCGCGAAGTACCGTATTTATCGCAAATTACTATAGGTTTAGATAGAGCCGACGAAGCACAGTATCGCCATGCACTTGGCTTTTTTAAAGAGCTAAACCAAAACCATAAAGTATTATGGAACGACGGCCCACGCTTACAAGCACTTGATAAAGAATTACAAGAGCTAGGTGTTGCACCACGTGAGCTGGGTAAAGGGCGTAATGTGTGGTATTGCATGGGCTATAAATTAGCTACAGCAGAAGTAGAGTCTATCGCGCTGCATGATTGCGATATTTTAACCTACGACAGAAGCCTACTTGCTCGCTTAATTTACCCCGTTGCGCATCCGCGCTTTAACTATGAATTTTGTAAAGGGTTTTACCCGCGTACTGCTAATGGCAAAATTAATGGCCGTGTATCGCGCTTATTAGTAACGCCATTGCTTCGCTCATTTAAAACAATTTTAGGCAATACCGACTACCTTGAATATATGGACTCTTTTAGATACCCACTTGCAGGTGAGTTTTCGTTTAGACGCGATGTATTAAACGATATTCGCATCCCAAGTGATTGGGGCCTTGAAATAGGCGTACTGAGTGAAATGTATCGTAACTATTCGCATAACCGCTTGTGCCAAGTAGATATTGCCGATAATTATGACCATAAGCACCAAGAACTTTCACTTGATGATCAAAGTGCAGGCTTGTCTAAAATGTCGATTGATATTACTAAGGCATTGTTTAGAAAGCTGGCGACTCAAGGTGTTACTTTTACCAGCGAAACAATTCGTTCATTAAAAGCAACTTATTACCGTATTGGTCTAGATTTTATAGAAACGTATCATAACGACGCGCTAATGAACGGGTTAACGCTTGATGTACACCAAGAAGAAAAAGCAGTAGAAATGTTTGCACAAAATATTATGGAAGCAGGGCAACACTTTTTAGAAAACCCAATGGAAGCGCCATTTGTGCCAAGTTGGAACCGTGTTGTATCAGCAATGCCAGACGTACTTGAGCGCTTAAAAGAAGCCGTAGAGCTAGATAACGAAGAATATAGTTAACCTGCGTGCAGGTTAACTAGCCTATAAGTCTAAACAATAAATATTAGGGGCGCATGTGAGCACAGTTAGCGAATTATTTTTACAACGAGTAGAGCAACATCTTCATATTATTTATGAGGGTGTTGAGCTGCCTTTATCGGTTACTGAGCTTGCTCAGCAACTCATTAAAATTATATTAGGTAGCAATGCACTGCGCGACCCGACACCCCATACAAACCGATGGGATGAACAAGATATAGTATTGATTGCTTATGGCGACTCTATTATTAAACACGATGATAGCGAATTTGCCGTATCGAGCCCAATGGAGGCACCGCTTAAAACACTACACAGGTTTATAAAAGAGCAATGTGATATGCAACTAAATGCGCTGCACATATTGCCATTTTACCCGTACAGCTCAGACGAAGGCTTTGCCGTAATGAACTACGTGCAAGTGAACGAGTCCTTGGGTGATTGGGGAGATATTCAAAATATCGCTAAAGATGTAAAGCTAATGGCGGATTTGGTTATTAACCATTGCTCAAGCAGAAGTGTATGGTTTGAGAACTTTTTAAATGATTTACACCCGGGTAAAGATTATTTCAAAACGGCGAGCTTAACGGATGATTTAAGCCAAGTTGTACGCCCGCGAACCTCATCGTTATTAAATACTGTAACTACGCCAAGCGGCGAAAAGCACGTGTGGTGTACCTTTAGTCACGATCAGGTTGATTTTGATTTTGCAAACCCCGAGGTACTTAAAGAGTTTGTGGGAATAATTCGCCATTATTTAGACAATGGCGTACGTTTATTTAGACTTGATGCGGTCGCATTTTTGTGGAAACAGCTTAATACAAGTTGTATTAACTTGCCGCAAACACATGAAGCCGTAAGGCTAATGCGAACACTTATTGAGCACGCAGAGCCGAGCGTAGTTATAATTACCGAAACCAATATTCCAAATCAAGAAAACTTGTCTTATTTTGGTAATGCCAACGAAGCGCACAGTATTTATAACTTTGCACTGCCGCCTTTATTGCTTCATACATTACTTAGTGGCGATAGCACTGCAATTAAGCATTGGATGATGAGCATGCCACCTGCGCAAAATGGTACGGCATACTTTAATTTTATAGCCTCGCACGATGGAATAGGGCTCAGACCAATTGAAGGTTTATTGCAACCCAGTGAAGTGGCGTCACTTGTAAGTACCACTATGCAATTTGGTGGTCGTGTATCAATGCGAACCAGTAACGATGGAACGCATACACCGTACGAGCTAAATATTGCTTTATTTGATGCTCTCCAAGGGACGCACAATGGCCCAGATAAGTTTGGCCTGGAGCGGTTTATGTGTGCTCACGCAATTATGTTTGCGCTTGAAGGTATCCCAGGGCTTTATATTCATAGTTTGTTGGGTACAACTAACGATTACGAACGCTTTGAAAATTCACAGCATAACCGTGCTATTAACCGCCATCGTTGGCAAGAGTCAAAGCTACTGGCGGCAATTGGTGAAAAGTACAGTCATCATCATAAAGTGTTTAACGGCATAAAAAGCTTATTGGCAGTACGCAAAAAGCAAAGTGCCTTCCACCCCAATGCTACACAGTTTACGCTGCATTTAGCGGGGGGATTATTTGGTTTTTGGCGACAAAGTATTGACAGACGCCAAAGCATATTTTGTGTTTATAACATTAGCGATAAACCACAAACACTTACATTAGCCGACTTAAACTTAATTAACACCCAAAAGTGGTTTGATTTGGTGGCAGATAAAACGATTGAAGAAAGCCAATTAACAATAGAGCTAGAACCATACCAAAGCGTGTGGCTTAGTAATATTAAATAAAATGTATTAAAAAAGGCTCGCACTGCGAGCCTTTGTTTTAACTGTATTAGTTCAGACAAGATCTGACACATCAACTTGAAAAAGTGAGAGTTACCCGTTTTGATAAAAGGTGTCGAATCTTTAAATCAAAACATATAAGAGGTAACTCTCATGCTACATACTAACAATCCAATTATTAAACACAAAGCGGGTTTACTTAATCTTGCAGAAGAACTTGGCAACGTATCAAGAGCCTGCAAAGTGATGGGCGTATCCCGTGATACATTTTATCGATATCAAGAACTCGTCGAAGACGGTGGACTTGATGCGTTAATTGATAAAAGTCGTAGAGCGCCAAACTTAAAAAATAGAGTTGATGAAGCAACTGAACAAGCCGTCATTAAATACGCTGTCGATTATCCAGCTCATGGCCAACACAGAACGAGTAATGAACTCAGAAAACAAGGCGTATTCGTTTCTGGCAGCGGTGTTCGTTCAATATGGCTACGTCATGACCTAGAGAACTTCAAAAAGCGTCTCAAGGCACTAGAAAATAAAGTTGCTAACGAAGGTATCATTCTCACCGACGCTCAAGTAGCTGCGCTTGAAAAGAAAAAACATGATGACGAAGCGTGTGGTGAAATTGAAACGGCTCACCCAGGTTATCTAGGCTCTCAAGATACATTTTACGTGGGTAATCTCAAAGGCGTTGGGCGTATCTACCAACAAACCTTCGTTGATACATACAGCAAAGTAGCGTTCGCTAAGCTCTACACCACGAAAACGCCAATTACTGCGGCTGACATACTCAACGACAAAGTACTGCCGTACTTCGAACAGTACGAGCTTCCCATGCTACGTATTCTAACCGATAGAGGCACTGAATATTGTGGCAAAGTCGAACATCATGATTACCAGTTATATCTGGCTATTAATGATATCGATCATACAAAAACCAAAGCTATGTCACCGCAAACAAATGGTATCTGCGAACGCTTCCACAAAACGAT
>NZ_JWIG01000029.1 GCF_000814675.1 Pseudoalteromonas distincta
CTAAACATTTTCTAGGGCGATTATTTAGTTGTTCCTCTACTTTTTTTAATTGCTGATGGCTTACTTTGCTAAAGTTTGTTTTCTTCGGGTAATACCTTCTAATTAAACCATTTATTTGTTCTACAGCACCTTTTTCCCAGCTGTGGTAAGGCTCACAAAAATAAGATTTATTTTTCAAAATGGCTTCTACTTTTTTAAACTCTGTATTTTCAGAGCCATTGTCATAAGTTATCGATAAACAAGAACTCGGTGGGTAAATAGATAGTTTTTTACATATTGCATTCGATGTCGCTAGAGCTTTTTTAGATGGTAATTTGGTGATATGACACACTCTAGAAACTCGTTCAAGTAACACATTCAGCGCACATTTTCTGTCGCTAGATTCAACAGAGTCACTTTCCCAATGCCCAAAGTTTTTTCTGAGATTAATGTCATCTGGCCTGTCTAAAATACTACATCTTTGACCCCAAACTGTTTTCGTTTTACGGGTTGGATATTTTTTCTTACGTTTTTTATGTTGCCTAGCTAAATATACAATAAGTGATGGTTCATTCTTGTATATATATTGATAAATGGCCTCGTGAGATACGTTGGGTAAGGTTTTATCAAATTTTATTCGCCCAGCTATGATCTCTGGACTCCACCCAAGCTTGAGCTTATCAGTCACATATCGTTGAGCTTCAACAGACTTAAGCTTAACTCGCTTAGCTCTCTCCCTTACCCTTACTTCGTAATACATTTGAGCTGGATGAGGGTAATAAGTTGGTACGTAATAATCATATTTATTACGCTTTAACTCTCGGCTAATAGTGCTATGTGAACGATTTAGTAATCGGCTCACCTCACGTATTGATTTTTTTTGGTAATGATACCACTCAAATAAACGACAACGTTCAAAGTTAGATAAATGTGAATATTGGGTACCCATGGCACACCTCCTGAACTTATAGTTTAGTAAAGGTGGTGCACTTCGACCTTGAATCTGCCGTGCCACAAAATTAGCTCTTCAGGTTCATAATTAACCTTTTATTACTGGGTCGCTTTCATTTCATCTATTAAATAAGTCATTACATTTTTAAACCCAAATTACACGCATGAAAATAACTCCGTAATGGCATTTTTAACTTTTACTGAACTGTTTTAATTTATGCGAGTAGCTTTTCGCAGTTGCTAATATTTGATCGCCGTTTCCGCTTTAAGTTTTCACAGTAACTTGCTTGTGAAGTGGGCCTGCCTACTGCACCATGAAATACGCGCGTAAATTGCGTAGTCAGTTTTAACCAGTTCTCTGGGGAGATATTAAGCCTTTCTAACAAAGGTAGGTTCATGTTATCAATATACCCGCGTTTATCCTCTCGTATTATTCGCCCTGTTAGCTCAACAAGTTCAAGGTACGATTTAAGCTCAAACGGCAGCCCTTTAGGCATAATCTGACGTGGCATACCTGCAAAACGTAGTAACTGTTTAGGCTGTTTACCTTCTGTCGCGCATGTTAAGCGCTTTTGTACACTGGTATGGTCTGACTCTTCTGGTGTGTTAGCCATTTTAGCCCTAATGGGATTTAAATCGACATAGGCCATACACGCTGCAAGTGCTGCTTCATCTAGTAATGCTTGCGATTTGAATCTACCCTCCCAGAATCGTCCTGTGCAGTTATCTTCTTTATTTGCTCTGCGCGCAATGTCTTCATTTAACAACCGCATAAACCAGCTAATACTTGCTAGGCGTTCGCGGTATTGTTTAACCGTTTGGTTGAAAAAGATGAGTTCAACTTTACTTAGCTTTTCACCTTGTACATATTTTTGCGTTAACAATGTGCCTTTACAGAGTTTATGCCAGCGAATAACAATCGCTTTATCATTCAGCCTGTTTGCTTTCTTATCATCTACATATAGTACCAAATGGGTGTGATTACTCATTACGGCATAAGCACATACATCAATACAAAATACCTTTGCTAATTCAAGCAGCTTATCTTCAACCCACCCTCGTCGATGCTCGTAAGACTTCCCAGTAAAGTGGTCTTCACCACACAAAAATGCACGACGAACACACCGTGAAATACAATGGTAGTATTTTGTATCAACCAAACTTACTTGACGCTTTCTTGCGATTGCCATAAGACACCCTGCCTGTTTTTTGCACTAAATAAAGGCTAGCCTCTAACTCCATAAAGTGCAAAATTTAGGATGGGTGTCACTGTTAATTACACTCATTTTGGTGAAGCAATAAAGCCACCACTCTCATCTTTAAAGCCAGAGCAGATGCGCTTGATGAGTGATTTACTTTCTAGAAGAAGGCAGTTAATGGATATGCAAACGATGGAGAAAAATCGTTCACAGATAATGCCAAAAACAATATCATCGCTAATAAAGCCTATCCTGACGGCATTAAAAAATCAGATTGACAAAGTCGATTTGAAACTACAAAAGCTCATCAAAGAATGTGACGAATATAAGGTCAAGAATGACATTATTCAAAGTGTGCCTGGCGTTGGTAATGTTGTCGCATTTAACTTACTTAGTGACATGCCTGAGCTTGGGTGTGTAAACAATAAAGAGGCTGCATCACTGGTTGGTGTTGCACCATTTAATCGAGAAAGTGGTGCTTATCAGGGTAAACGGATGATACGAGGTGGACGGCCAAAAATTAGAACCGCAATGTATATGGCAATGATGTCAGCTATCCAATGTAACCCTAAATTTAAAGCTATTTATCATCGGCTAGTCGCGGCAGGGAAACCTAAAAAAGTGGCTATTATTGCCTGTATAAGAAAGCTTATAGTAATCATAAATTCTATGGTGAGGGATGGTGTCATGTGGGATCCTAAAATGGTTTGTAATTAGGAATTGACACCATAGTCACTTGTTAGGGCTCAATTGCTTCACTGTGTTGAGGAATTCTTGACTAAATTCCATGTTTGGCCAAATCGCCTGTGTGCCACCACAATAACCAGTAATCCAATTTGATTCGTCGGTGAATGCGACATAGTCCTTGCCAAGCATGAAAGTCATTCCGTGACAGGCATTGCCGTCAAGTGACGAGTATATAACCTTCGAAAAAGAACCTTTTAACATTGAACTATGATCGAGTGTGATTTTTTGAAATGGTTTATCTTTTTCGTCAAACACTATCTCAAGTTTCATAATTTTCCCGAACAGGACTTTGTTTGCACTATTAAAGTATTCGCTTGTTGATAATTCCCTGCAGCTACAAGCAAAAGAATCGAAACAAATAATACTTAAAATGAGAAAAAGAAGCAGACGATTCAAATATACTCTCCTTGAGCCCTAACGAGCCTGTAGATTAACTCGTTTTTTTATTTATTTTTATTGATAAACAAACCATAGCTGAGTTCCTATTTTGGTTCAATCGATTACTGTATTTTATGCAGAACGTAAAGTGGGAATTTGGTATTGTTTTAATTGGCGTTTTGGAAGGGATTAAGGGTGGTTGAGTGACTTTTATTTAGGGTAAAAGGGCTTACCCTTCTTAATGCATCGTGTTTTGCAGCTTTTCTATATTACGACCAAACCAGACAGCCACTTTAATTGAACAAACAAAACTGTGCCACAAAATTAGCTCTTCAGGTTCATAATTAACCTTTTATTACTGGGTCGCTTTCATTTCATCTATTAAATAAGTCATTACATTTTTAAACCCAAATTACACGCATGAAAATAACTCCGTAATGGCATTTTTAACTTTTACTGAACTGTTTTAATTTATGCGAGTAGCTTTTCGCAGTTGCTAATATTTGATCGCCGTTTCCGCTTTAAGTTTTCACAGTAACTTGCTTGTGAATTGGGCCTGCCTACTGCACCATGAAACACGCGAGTAAATTGCGTAGTCAGTTTTAACCAGTTCTCTGGAGAGATATTAAGCCTTTCTAACAAAGGTAGGTTCATGTAATCAATATACCCGCGTTTATCCTCTCGTATTATTCGCCCTGTTAACTCAACAAGTTCAAGGTACGATTTAAGCTCAAACGGCAGCCCTTTGGGCATAATCTGACGATGCATACCAGCAAAACGTAGTAACTGTTTTGGTTGTTTACCTTCTGCCACGCATTTTAAACGCTTTTGTACACTGGTATGGTCTGACTGTTCTGGGGTGTTAGCTATTTTGGCTCTAATGGGGTTTAAGTCAACATAGGCCATACAAGCTGCAAGTGCTGCTTCATCTAATAATGCTTGCGATTTGAATCTGCCCTCCCAGAACCTACCTGTACAGTTATCTTCTTTATTTGCTCTGCGCGCAATGCCTTCATTTAATAGCCGCATAAACCAGCTGATACTTGATAGGCGTTCGCGGTATTGTTTAACCGTTTGATTGAAAAAGATAAGCTCAACTTTACTTAACTTTTCACCTAGTACATATTTCTGCGTTAACAATGTGCCTTTACACAGCTTATGCCAGCGAATAACAATCGCTTTGTCATTCAGTCTGTTTGCTTGATTATCATCCACATAAAGTACCAAGTGCGCGTGATTACTCATAACCGCATAGGCACACACATCAATACAAAATACCTCTGCGAGCATAAGTAACTTATCTTCAACCCAACCTTGTCGATGCTCGTAGGATTGACCAGTAAAACGGTCTTCGCCACATAAAAATGCACGACGAACACAGCGTGAAATACAGTGATAGTATTTTGTATCAACCAAACTTACTTGACGATTTCTTGCGATTGCCATAAGACACCCTGCCTGTTTTTTGCACTAATTAAAACGTAGTCTTTAATTTTAAAAAGAGCAAAATTTAGGATGGGTGTCTAGTTTATTTAAGTTAAAAGAGCAAAATTTAGGATGGGTGTCTAGTTTATTTAAGTTCTAGTTTATTTAAGTTTATTTAACCCGCGACCTGAACATGGTCAAGATTAAGTGACACAAAGTCTGGACTTTCAAACAAGGCATTTCCAAACTCAATTGAATGAACTTCTATATCCCCCATAGCGTGATCCGAAGTGCCCAAGCCTGCTGCATTCTCAACATTGAGTATTTCTTCAATGCCTAACTCACTTAGGCATGCCCTGTCTAAAACAGATGTCCCAGCGCCAGTATCTAAAATAAAACGTAACAATTTACCGTTAATTTTAGCTTCAACAATTTGGTGGCCTGTTTCTGATATTTCAAACTCAATTACAGTTTTGCCTTCAGATAAATTCATATACGTTCCTTGTTAGATTTTATTTAAGTGTTGGAAAACGAATACACCCTACGATGAATCGACGTATTTAGCGGCCTTAAAACGCAGAGGCTCACCACTTTTAAAATTTGCAGTTAATAGCTAAATTTTACTAGTCGTCCACCTCAGGGCGTGTTGTTAGGTGTTTTTATCACTTTTGTCTGGAATATCATTACACAAAGCACACTCTACACCTTTACGTGATTGATATAGTCTTGAACATATGAATACTGCTGTTGTTATTGAAGACCAAGTACAAGCAAAAATTAATGCTTCTTGAACTGAATGCTGTTTAAGCAACTCAACTATAAAAAGTAAGGCTGCTACTCCAAGAAATACTTTTAATGCTCTAACAATCCAAAACTTAAATCCCATTTGAACTCCAAACTTGAGAAACACCTAACGAGCCTGTAGATTAACTCGTTTTTAAATTTGTTTTTATTGATAAACAAACCATAGCGGAGTTCCTATTTTGGTTCAATTGATTACTGTAATTTTACGCAGAATATAAAGTGGGAATTTGGTGTTGTTTTAATTGGCCTTTTGGAAGAGATTACGGGTGTTTGAGTGGCTTTTATTTAGAGTATGAGGGCTTAGCCTTCTTAATGCATCGTCTTTTGCAGTTTTTCAATATTATGAATAAGGCATACAGTTGCTACACAATAAAGTAAAGGCATTTACTTTCGCTTGACCCCGTAAGGTCAGTTTATTCATGCCTTTATTCACCGTAATATTCCGCTTTATATTTAAAGGAGAGCCGGTTTGATACAGCCAAGTCGTTTGCCATTCTTTAATAAACAGCTATCGTAGCCCGATTGGGCTGTCTATTTTTACTTTCATTTTGTTTACATAGCTCAGCTTTTTGCGTGATTCATTATTTATAATAATGCACTCTTCATACTGTTTTTGTTGGCTTTTTACCTGATGATTAGGATGGGTGTCATCCTAATTAATTTTGTAGATGATAAAAACTGATTTGGGAATGTAAGTGTTTTAACTGTCTGGACTTTTTCACCATCAAAATACCCTTTAAATAAGTTTTCTCCTTCCTTTTCATAAGCAATATAGTTATTAGGGTCGTTTTTAGGATCTAAGCTCATTTCATAAATTTGCTCTTTGGTAAATCCTGGGGCTTGTTGCAGCATACCCGTTAAAGCTTTATCACTATTTTCTTTATTTACGGTATAATCTAATCTGTATGCGATATTTTTTGATGATCTAAAATATATTGTCCATCATCTTTAATAGTCATTTCTGTAAATGTTTTATTTGGCAAAATATAGTCTGTACGAAGGTAGTTATCGGTGACTTTTATTTTAATGTCTGCGAAATGATTTAATTCTTTAGTGACTTGATAATTAAGTGTTAGGTTATTTTGTGCGTGTGCATAACCACATAAATTTGCAGTGAGAATAATTATTAATTTAACTATATTTTTCAAAATTTCATCCTTAAAATTTAGCTGTTAAAAAGCGACGTAACCACGCTGTATTGAACTGTTATCAGCGCCTAAAATACCTTTACATTAAGTAGATATAATTTTTGGTAGGCTCATAACAAGTATAATGAGTATAAACAAAAAAACGAATAGCCCCACGTGAAGTTTAAATGGGTAAACCATTTGACTTGTTCTGTCTAACGATACTGGATATTTATATTTTAATAATGAAAACACAAGTGTTTTACTATCAACACTCCAATGAGACAGTGGGATACTCTGCCCCTTTGTTGTATTAAATACAAGTGAGATTAAATGCGACCTTTTTGAAGTTCTGCCAATCGAGCCTTCAACTGAGTCGTGATCGTAATTCCATTTAGCCTCAATGCTAATAATATCCTGCTTAGTTAGTGTGCGCGGTGTTTTATCAGTGAATAATAACGCGGGTAAATAAAGTTCATCATCATCTATTATTATGGAGCTTAAGGGCGCTGTTTTTATAAAATAGTATTTATTACAAATAATAATTCTAGCAAAATAATAACTTGCATAAGTTATTATTAAAAATGCAAAAGAGGGTTTCCAATTTTGTGATGAAAACGCAATAAATAGCGTAAGCAAAGCAAAACAAAACACGATGAAATGAACTAAATTTTTCTTACTATTAGGGAGCGGTAGCGCACATCTAAGTATAGGAATATTATTTTTAGCCTCAGCGTTACCTAAAATAGTATTTTGTGGGAATATTTTTGAAAATTTGTTTACTGTTGCTGAGTTTGTTTTTTCAGCCTCGGCCTCTTCACGTTTAGCAGTATAAACACGCTCAACGGTTGAAAGCTTATTCACTACTAGCTGCGCTTGTTTAGATTGCTTAAAACACCTAAACGTGTAGGTTCTAAGCTTGCCATCTGCTGAGGTGTAATTAATATCAATCACACTAATGGCTTTATTATCTTGGCATGAAATTGTTTTAATCGTGTTAGTGTCAATGGTACGGTGATTAAACGTGAAGATTTTTTTCTTAAAAAAATAAGCAGCACAATTTACATCAATTTGATTATTATGTTCATCAAATTTTAATCGATGTTGAAACATCAAAAGCGCAAGAATTAATAAAATATCAAGCCCATCACTTGTATCAAAAATCAAGCCTTGACTTAAAACACCTAGCACAAGCCCTGCTACAGTTAGCCAAATGAGTAGCCATTTAATCGTTTCTAATAGTGATTTTAATATAATTGAATTAGCCAAAATTCCCTCTTTAAATAAAAAGAGCATGCATAATTGCAAACACTCAAAACATATAAATACTTAAGGTTTTCAAAAAACCAATTAACTAGACGCAACAATGATTACCCATCCATCTTCTTTGGAAAATTCAAATACACAGCCGTAAGACACAAAGCTTTAATACGCCTTTTAAGTAAGTTCTTTATAAAACATAGCGAGCTAAAAAATTAGGATGGATGTCTAGCTTGTTATTCCTAGGCACTTAATTAATGATGGTGCGGCTTTTTTCAAAGACCTATAGTTAGTTCTTCTTTCATTTCTTTCATTACTTCTTATATAAAACAAATAGCAAGAAGCAAAAACCATCAAGCAGCCAATAATAACGAATAAAATATCGACACCTGAACTTAATGAAAGTTTTACATAAATATTTCTTGAGATTATTTCAATACTTGATGCAAATTGAATAACTCGTTGATAGCTAATTAATGCTATTCCTGAAACTAATAAAGTTCCTATAAATTTTTTCTCAAAGTTAGGATTAAGAATCCTATTTAATTTCTCTAAGACGATCTCTTTTAAAGTCAATCTATCACTCCTAACTCACTTTAAAACTAACGAGCCTGTAGATTAACTCGTTTTTTGTTTGTTTTTATTTATAAACAAACCATAGCTGAGTTCCTATTTTGGTTCAATCGATTACTGTATTTTTACGCAGAATATAGAAGTGTTTGATATTGTTTTAATTGGCGTTTTGGAAGGGATTACGGGTGTTTGAGTGGCTTTTATTTAGAGTAAGAGGGCTTACCCTTTTTAATGCATCGTGTTTTGCAGCTTTTCTATATTATGAACAAGGCAATACAGTTGCCGCAGTGTAAAGTAAAGGCATTCACTTTTTTTTGACCCCGTAATGTCAATTTATTCGTGCCTTTATTCACTGTAATATTCCGCTTTTTATTTAAAGGAAAGCAGGCTCTATACAGCCGAGTCGTTTGCCATTCTTTAATAAACAGCTATCGTAGCCCGATTGGGATGTCTATTTTTACTTTCATTTTGTCTACATAGCTCAGCTTTTTGCGTGATTCGTTATTTATAATAATGCACTCTTCATACTGTTTTTGTTGGCTTTTTTCCTAATGATTAGGATAGGTGTCATCCTAATCATTATTTTCCTCAAAGTGATGAGGAGGTGTCCACTAAAACGGGTCAGGAGCATTGTCCTTGTTTAACAGCTTGTTATAACTAATTACCACTTCTAAGCTGTTCTTTTAAGTTAAGGTTTTCATTTTTCAATATTTCAACTTGCTGCTTGTAAGATGCAACTTCACTTTTTAAGCTAGAAACATCAGACTGTATCTCATCTAGTTTTTCTACAATTTCTATGGAACGTGCATTCCCCAAAAAGAGAACAATTAACGCTATTACGAATAACGTGCCACCAGTTAACTTTACTTTTGATTCCATCCACTACAACTCCTTTGGTTATAACAATTTTGTCTACGACATTTGTCGTTTTATAAACCGACAAATGTCCATATATTACAGTGCATTTATCTTAATCATCAAATAACCCCCTGTAAACAATTAGTTAACTGGAAATTATTTTTAATCAATGCACAAATACACCGAAATGGTGAAGATCAGTAATATTGGATAAAACAACAATCACTGTCCATATATACAGTCAATTTTTACTAGAGATTCATATCATGAAATCATCTTTTTTAACTATGATAGCCGAACAAATGTATCTAAAGCGTTATTCTAAAAGTACTATTAAAGCGTATTTATACTGGATAGCTTCGTTTATTCGATTTAACTCTATGAGGCACCCAACAACGATGGGAGATAATGAGGTCGAACTTTTTTAGCTTTTTTAAACTCGTTTAGTCAACAAACAAAATGTTGCTCCTAACACTCAAACACAAGCCTTAAATGCGTTGAGCTTTTTATTTAAAGAAGTGATTAAAAAGCCATTCTCATTAGGTTTTATTAAGAGCAAACGAGCAACTAATTTCACAACAAATTTCCAACGCCGTTATCAGTCCTTTTAAGATTATAAACTCCCCGATTTAAAACAAAAAAGCACAGCCTACAAGCCTACAAGCGCCATGCTTTTTAAATCAACCTTAATCCAGTTCGGTTTACAAACGAATGCCGCCGTCTATTTCAACCACACGGCCGGTAAAAAAGTCGTTTTCGATTATGTATTGTGCAGTATGGGCAATTTCGTCGCTTTCACCTAAGCGCCCTACTGGCGTTACTGCGAGCATACGTTGTTTGGCTTCAGGCTTCATGGCGTCGGTCATGGCGGTGCTTATTACACCTGGTGCAATAGCGCCTACGCGTATACCAAATCGACCAAGTTCTTTAGCCCATGTGGTGGTAAGTGCCACTACGCCTGCTTTTGATGCCGCGTAGTTTGTTTGGCCTATGTTACCTGCACGCGCTACGCTCGACATATTGACTATAACGCCGCCTTTGCCTGATTCAATCATGTGGCTTGCGGCTTCCCGCCCTGCTAAAAACACACCAGTCAGGTTTACATCAATCACTGATTGAAATTGCTCAAGAGACATTTTTTTTACGACTTTGCCATCTTTAGCCTTTATAAACATGCCGTCGCGTAAAATACCGGCGTTGTTTATAAGCACACCAATGTGGCCAAAATCGCTGTTGATGGTATTAAATACGTTTTCTACTTCGCTCTCATTTGTTACGTTTGCGGCATAACCTTTAATATTGCTGGTTACACCTTCAAGCTGTGTCAATTGCTCGCATGCGTTGTTTAATAAGTCTTGCGCCATATCTATTAAAGCAATGTTGGCACCCATAAGTGCAAACTTTTGCGCCATTGCAAAGCCTAAACCTTGTGCGCCACCGGTTATTACTACCGTGTTATTTTTAATTTTCACGCGTTGCTCCTACTTAGAAAACAGTTTAAAAATGGCACTAAAGTCATCACTACCCGCACCTTGGTGCTGTAGCATAGTGTATAAATTTTTAGCCATTGAACCCATTGGGGTTGTTGAATTACTTTGCTGCGCGGCTTCCATGGCAAGGCCTAAATCTTTAGCCATTAAATCGACCATAAAGCCAGGTTTGTAATCGTTACTTGCTGGGGCTGTATCCATTACACCTGGGCAAGGGTTGTAAAGTTCAAGCGTCCAGTTTCGGCCAGAACTTGCGGTCATGATGTTGCTAAGTACTTTAGGATCGAGACCGTTATTAATACCCATTTGCAGTGCTTCGCTGGTGCCTGCCATTAAAATACTGAGTAGCATGTTATTACATATTTTTGCTACTTGCCCTGCACCAATATCGCCTGCATGAAATATGTTTTTACCCATATCACTCAGCACTGTATTTGCTTTATCAAACGCGGCTTTTTCGCCGCCTACAATAAAAGTAAGTGTACCTGCAGTTGCGCCTGCAACGCCGCCCGATACCGGTGCATCTACAAAGCTTATGCCTTGTTTGCCAAGTGCGCTGCCTACTGTGCGTGCTGATTCTGCATCTATTGTTGAGCAATCAATTACTAATGTATTTTTGCTTAGCACATTAATTAAACCGCTGTCGTCGTTATTACCTAAATACAGCGATTTAACATGTTTGCCTGCAGGTAGCATACTAATAAGTACGTCAGCATTGGTTGCGCACTGCTTTGCATCAACTGCGGCTTTTGCGCCTTTGCTTGCAAGTTCATTTACGACCGACTGGTTTAAATCGAACACACTCACAGTATGTCCAGCTTTAATTAAGTTAGCCGCCATTGGGCCGCCCATATTGCCTAAGCCGATAAAACCGATATTGAGTTTAGTCATCGTCTTTCCTTTATTTGTGTGTTGGTGTGTCTAAGCCATTGAGTGGGTGGTTTTCGCCAATGCGGTTAACAAAAAAGCTGTCTATTATTGTTTGTGGTACATCACTAAGTGTTTTGTATTGCCAATTAGGTGCGCCGTCTTTATCTATTAATAGCGCTCTTACGCCTTCTTGAAATTCACCTACTTCGCCAGCGCGAACCGACATACCCAGCTCCATTTTAAAACACGCTAATAAGCTTTTGCCTTTGCTTGTTTTTAATTGTTCACTAACGAGCGCGCAGCTTAGTGGGCATCCGTGTTTAAGTGACTTTTGAGCGCGCTGTAGCCATTTATCGTCAGTAGCTAGCCCTAAAATATAATCAACTTGCTCCTGTAAGGTTTTAAACTCACCCAGCTTTTGAATTGTTTTTAGGTTAGCTTTTATATTGCCTTTTGGCATACGCGCAGATTGGTTGTCTAAATCGGTTAATAACTTAGTTAAACGCTCATGATTTAAGCTTGCGGTTTTGCCCCATTTAGCTGCTAAAATTTGCGCAAGCATGGAATCATATTTAGTGCTGTCGATAAAGTGATCGGCAAGTGATACAAAACGCGCGTCGTCGCAGTTAATTGATGCCGACGTTAACCCTAAAAATAGCCCCACACTTTGTGGCATTTTATGTAAAAAGTAACTGCCGCCTACATCAGGGTATAAACCTATGGTTTGCTCTGGCATGGCAATGCGTGATGTTTCAGTTACAACGCGGTGGCTAGCACCGGCCATTAGCCCTAAACCGCCGCCCATTACTATGCCGTTACCCCAAACGAGGATAGGTTTATCAAAGGTATGAATAAGGTAATCAAGCTTGTACTCAAGCGTAAAAAATTCTTCAACTAAGCTTGTTGGTTTACCTTGCGCCATTGCATGATGAAGGCTTACAACATCGCCGCCTGCACAAAATGCTTTATCGCCTGCCCCTTTTAACAACACCATTGCGATTGCATCATCGTCTTGCCAAGCTCGCAATTGCGGTTCAAGTAACTTGATCATCTCAAAATTAAGCGCATTTAATGCTTTTGGTGCGTTGAGTGTAATAAGCCCAATTAAATTGCCGTTTTCTGCTGTTGCGGTTTCAAATACCACGGGCTCATCGGCGCTATTTAATAATGTTAAAGCACTCATTAGCCGTTTACCCAGTTAGCGCGGCGTTTTTCTAAAAAGGCATTTACGCCTTCTTGTTGATCTTCGGTATCAAATAAGCCAACAAATAACTCGCGCTCAAGAGGTAATACACTTGCCATTGGTTGATGGCGCCCTTTTTGAATCAATGTTTTACATGCTGCAACTGAGGTGGGGCTTTGATCGGCCACTTGGTTGGCAAGTTTTAGTGCCGCCGCAAAGCTTTCACCTTGTGGTACTACTTCTTCTACTAAGCCAATTTGCAGGGCTTTATCAGCTTTTAAGCGCTCGCCGCATAAAATCATCCGTTTTGCCCAGCCTTCGCCTACAAGCCATGCTAAATTTTGTGTGCCACCCGCACAGGGTAATAAGCCAACTTTAGCTTCAGGCAGGGCCATTTGTGCTTGCTCTTCAGCTATACGTATATCGCACGCAAGCGCCACCTCTAGCCCGCCGCCCATTGCATAACCATTAATGGCTGCAACCGACACTCCTCTAAAATTAGTAAGCGCTTCAAATGCTTCACCAAATACACGCGACATATCGGCGGCTACGCCTTTATCGCCACCAGCAAATACGTTTAGGTCGGCACCAGCGCTAAAAAACTTCTCGCCTTCACCAGTCAGTACTAATGCATAAATATTTTTATTATTATTAAGCTCATTAACTTTGTTTTTTAAATCAACTAGGGTGTCTTTTGTCCAGGTGTTTGCTGGCGGGTTAGACATAGTTAAAATAGCAACATGACCTTCGGTTGTAAGTTCAATACTCGGATTAGATTTAGATTCTGACATACATTGCTCCTTATAAAACGTCGCTTGCAGACTCAGCTAAAATTCGGCGCGCAATAATTACACGCATAATTTCGTTAGTGCCTTCTAAAATTTGATGAACGCGTACATCACGTACATGGCGCTCAAGCGGGTATTCTTTTATGTAACCGTAACCACCATGAATTTGCAGTGCGTCGTTACACACAGTAAAGCCAACATCGGTAGCAAAGCGTTTAGCCATGGCGCAGTAAGTGGTTTTTTCAACGTCGTTATTATCAAGTTTAAATGCAGCAAGCCTAACCATTTGGCGCGCAGCTACAAGCTCGGTGTTCATATCGGCAATTTTAAATTGCAATGCTTGAAACGCAGCTAATGGTTTACCAAATTGTGTACGTTCTTTTAAATATTCACGGGCTGTATTAAGCGCCGCTTGCGCTGTACCAATTGAACATGTGGCAATGTTAATTCGACCGCCATCAAGGCCTTGCATCGCAAATTTAAAGCCTTCGCCCTCTGCGCCTAATAAGTTATGCGCAGGAATGCGTACATCTTCAAAGCTAATTAGGCGTGTAGGTTGTGCGTTCCAACCCATTTTTTCCTCAGCTTTACCGTATTCCACGCCTTTTGCGTCGGCAGGCACTACAAATGCCGAAATACCCGCAGCGCCTTCGCCGCCTGTACGTGCCATTACCACTAATACTTCGGTTTCGCCCGCGCCCGATATAAACATTTTTGAGCCGTTAATAACGTACTCATCGCCCTCAAGCACGGCTTTTGTTTTAAGTGATGCGGCGTCTGAGCCCGAGCCTGGCTCTGTTAAACAGTAAGAGGCAAGTAACTCACCCATTACTAATTGCTCTACGTATTTGTCTTTTACGGCATCGGTGCCAAAGCTTGCTACCATCCAGGTAGCCATATTATGAATGGTTAACATGGCCGTTGTTGCGGTACAGCCCATAGCAAGCTGTTCAAAAATAATGCTCGAATCTAAACGAGATAAACCAAGGCCGCCTGCTTCCTCTGGCGTGTATAAACCACAAAAACCAAGCTCACCTGCTGCTTTAATCGTGTCTTTAGGAAAAATATGTTCGCGATCCCATTTTGCGGCATAGGGGGCAAGTTCTGACTCGGCAAATTGGCGTGCAGTTTGCGCAAAGGCTTGTTGATCTTCAGATAAGTTAAAGTCCATGGTAGACCTCTTTAATTGTGTTAGTTGTGTTGTTAGTGTTTCCCGTCACAGGGGGAGTTTGTGACGAGCGGCGAAGGCTTATGTGTGTGTTGTGTGTGAAGTAGCCTTCGCGCCCATCTTTTTTATTAATTATTCTTTTATTTACTCATTTTTTAATTACGATTATTTTAAGTTAATGCTCATGTTTGGACCCGAAGCAATGTCGTCTTCAAACCAACGTGAGGTAATCGTTTTAGTTTCTGTGTAAAAACGAATGCCTTGTTTACCGTACGTGTGTGTATCGCCGTAAAACGAGCCTTTCCAACCAGTGAACGAAAAGAACGGAAGTGGCACCGGAATTGGCACATTAATACCGACTTGGCCTACTTCAATTTCGTGTTGGAATTTACGAGCCACTGCGCCGCTTGAGGTAAATAACGAGGTACCGTTACCGTAAGGGCTATCGTTAATAAGGGCGATTGCTTCATCAAGCGTATCTACAAACATACACGCGAGTACTGGACCAAATATTTCTTCTTTGTATAAATCCATCTCTTTGGTTACATCGGTAAATAACGTTGGGCCAACCCAGTTACCTTGCTCATACCCTTCAACCGTAAAGTCAGAACCATCAATTAAACAAGTAGCGCCTTGCTCTTTACCACCAGCAATGAGTGATAAAATACGTGCTTTTGCTGCTTTTGATGTTTGTGGACCGTATGCCGCGTTTGCATCATCCCACACACCTGGGTGTACATTTTCAAAGCCTGCTTTAATTTCATCTACCCACTGACTTGCTTGACCTACAAATACAGCAACCGAAATACCCATACAACGCTGGCCAGCAGCACCGACCGATGCGCCTACTAGGTTATTTACAACGTGCGATTTACTTGCATCTGGCATAATAACCATGTGGTTTTTAGCGCCAACACACGCTTGCACGCGCTTAAGGTTTTGTGTGCCTTTAGAATAAATATAAGCACCTACACCACACGAGCCAACAAACGAAATAGCACGCACTGCTTTATCTTCTAGTAAGCGGTCTACTTGTGGTTTTGTACCGTGAACAACTTGTAATACGCCTTTTGGTGCGCCGGCTTCAATAAATAGCTCTGCTAAGCGCATTGGTGTAAGTGGATCTTGCTCTGACGGTTTTAAAATAAAGGTGTTACCACACACAATAGCCAGCGGGAACATCCAAAGGGGGATCATTGCAGGGAAGTTAAATGGTGTTACGCCCGCACATACGCCAAGTGGCTGCATGTAAGAATACGTATCGATTTTGCGCGCTACGTTCTCCATTGTTTCACCCATCATTAATGATGGTGCGTTTGCTGCTTGTTCTACTACTTCAATACCGCGCCAAACATCGCCTTTTGCATCTTCAAATGTTTTACCCAACTCGTGACAAATAATGGTAGCAAGCTCATCGTGATGTTCTTTTAATAGCGCAGCGTACTTCATCATAATGCGAGCACGTTCAGTAATTGGTACGTCTTTCCATGTTTTAAACGTCTCAGAGGCTGAGGCAATTGCCGCGTCCATTTCTGATTCTGTGGTACATGGCACTTGTGCAAGTACTTCTTGAGTTGCTGGGTTTATAACATCGATAAGCTCTTTTGATGCTGATTGAATAAATTCGCCATTAATAAGTAGTGGTACTTGGTGCATGATTAAATCCTAGTGTGTGAGTTGTGTGTTCTCTTTTAAAATTGGTAGCGCCGCTTTGTTAGTATTATGAGTGCAGCGCCTTTATAGTTATTCGTTAAAGTATTCGTCTAGCTATTCATGTAACCCTAATTAGTAAGCTTCTACGGCCATAGCAACCGCTTCACCGCCACCAATACATAAAGACGCAATGCCTTTTTTGAGGCCTCGGTTTTTAAGGGCATGAATAAGCGTTACTAAAATACGCGCGCCGCTTGCACCAATTGGGTGGCCAAGTGCACATGCACCGCCGTTAACGTTTACTTTGCTTTCATCAAGTTTTAACTCATTAATAGCCAGCATGGTTACCATGGCAAATGCTTCGTTAATTTCCCAAAGATCAACATCGTTTACAGCCCAGCCTGCTTTTTCAAGCACGCTGTTCATAGCCCCGACTGGCGCTACTGTAAATTCACTTGGTTTTTGAGAGTGAGTACTGTGCGCCACAATTTTACAAAGCGGTGTTAAGCCTTGCTCTTTTGCTTTTGATTCGCTCATTAATATAAGCGCTGCGCCACCGTCTGAAATTGACGATGAATTAGCCGCTGTAATAGTGCCGTCTTTTTTAAAAGCTGCACGTAAGGTAGGAATTTTTTCTGGGCGGGCGTTACCTGGTTGCTCATCAATCGATACTGTTACATCGCCTTTGCGTGTTTGCATCGTGTGAGGTGCAACTTCGTCATCAAAACTGCCATTTTGTATCGCGGCTTTAGCTTTACTTAATGAGCCTAATGCAAATGCATCCATTTGCTCACGACCAATGCCGTATTCGTCGGCGGTGTCTTGTGCAAAACACCCCATTGCTTTGTTGTCGTAAGCATCTTCAAGGCCGTCGCTCATCATGTGATCTTTTATTTCGCCATGCCCCATGCGCATTCCGCCACGCGCTTTTGGCATAAAGTACGGTGCGTTTGTCATGCTTTCCATACCACCGGCAATAGCAGATTGAATAGAGCCTGCTTTAATTAAATCGTTTGCAAGCATGGCCGCTTTTAAACCAGAGCCACATACTTTGTTAATTGTTGTAGCGCCAGTGCTAAGTGCAAGGCCTGCTTTTAACATTGCTTGGCGTGCGGGTGCTTGTCCAAGGCCTGCTGGTAATACACAGCCCATAATTACTTCGTCTATTGCATCATTAGCTAAACCAGTTTGTGCAAGTGCACTTGCAATGGCGGTTGCGCCAAGCTCGGTAGACTGCGCATCACTTAACGCTCCCATAAAACCACCCATTGGGGTGCGTTTTGCTGCTACAATTACCACTGATTCTAAAGTCATAACTAACTCCATTGTATCTATATGCAAATAGTTGTTAGTATATTTGCTCTATTAATTTAGTATTCATTTATTATTTAATACCCTTACACAATACTAACGTTTACGCCAACGTCAACTAAAAACAGCTTAATTTTTAGTTTTATAAGTGTAAGGATTATTTTCCATCGATTAGAATACACTGATAAAATAAAATTAACCCATTGAATATTAATAATATAAACCAATACTTCGCTTAAACATCCCTTTATAAATAGTTTCAAATCACACCAAGCTTTACCTTTACGTAAACTTCACTTATATTGGAGTTATTCGAATGAGGTAAATACAATTATGAAACCAGATAATCAAACAAACTTTGCAAGCTCAGCCAAAATGCCGGCCAGTAATGAACAAACATTTAGCATTAGCGAACTCGCTAAAGAATTTGACATTACAACCCGCTCTATTCGCTTTTACGAAGACCAAGGGTTAATAACCCCAGAGCGTAATGGTCAAACCCGTATTTATTCAAAACGCGATAAAGTGCGTTTAAAACTAATATTACGTGGTAAACGATTGGGCTTTACATTGGCCGAAACCGGTCGTTTGTTTGAACTGTACGACGCAGATAAATCAAGCGCTAAGCAGTTGGTTACTATGCTTGACCTTATTTCAGAAAAAAAAGCAGACCTATCTCAACAAATGGACGACATTAAAGTTGTTCTTATGGAGTTGGTGACGGCCGAGCGCCGCTGTAGAGACACGCTTAATAAAATAGACGAGTAAGTTTATTTTTAAAATAAAAACACACTGACAACACACACGTCACACAGGAATGAATCATGAGCACTATTTCACTATATAAAGAAATGAACTTTGGCCTTGGCGAAACCGCCGATATGATCCGCGACCACGTAAATAGTTTTGCGAGTCAGGAGATTGCCCCGCTTGCTGAAAAAACGGACTTAGATAACGCTTTTCCAAATCAACTTTGGACTCAAATGGGCGAAATGGGCGTACTAGGTATGACCGTATCTGAAGAACTTGGCGGCGCCGGTTTAGGTTACTTAGAACATGTTATTGCTATGGAAGAAATTAGCCGTGCCAGTGCCTCTATAGGGTTAAGCTATGGAGCACATTCAAACCTGTGCGTTAATCAAATTAACCGTAACGGCACACAAGCTCAAAAAGAAAAATACTTACCAAAGCTTATTAGTGGTGAGCACATTGGTGCTCTTGCAATGAGCGAGCCTAATGCGGGCTCTGACGTTGTATCGATGAAACTCAAAGCCGAGAAAAAAGGCGATAAGTACATTTTAAACGGCAATAAAATGTGGATCACCAATGGTCCCGACGCACACACGTTAGTAATTTACGCTAAAACAGATTTAAACGCCGGCGCTAAAGGCATTACCGCGTTTATTGTTGAAAGCAACTTTCCTGGTTTTTCAACAGCGCAAAAGCTCGACAAACTGGGCATGCGCGGCTCAAATACCTGTGAGCTAGTATTTGAAAACTGCGAAGTGCCAGAAGAGAATATTTTAGGTAACTTAAACGAAGGCGTTAAAGTACTTATGAGTGGCCTTGATTACGAACGCGTAGTACTTGCAGCAGGCCCGCTTGGCATAATGCAAGCGTGTATGGACATAGTGGTACCGTACATTCATGAGCGTAAACAGTTTGATACCCCTATTGGTCAATTTCAGTTAATTCAAGGCAAAGTAGCCGACATGTATACACAAATGAATGCTGCGCGCTCATACGTATATACGGTAGCTAAAGCGTGTGACCGAGGCGAAACAACCCGTAAAGATGCAGCCGGTGCAATTTTATACGCAGCAGAGCTTGCAACTAAAATGGCACTTGATGCGATTCAAATTTTAGGTGGCAATGGCTACATAAACGAATACGCAACGGGCCGTCTTCTTCGCGACGCTAAATTATACGAAATTGGTGCTGGTACATCCGAAATTCGCCGCATGCTTATTGGCCGCGAACTTTTCACAGAAAGCCGTTAAGGATTAAACCATGACTATTTTAAAATCGAGCGTTAATCCTCACGACCCAACGTTTGTGCAAAACCATAAAAATATGTCAGCGCTGGTGGATGATTTACGCAGTAAAGTAGCAACAATTAGCCAAGGCGGAGGTGCTGCATTAAAAGAGCGCCACGAAGGCCGTGGTAAATTATTTGTACGCGACCGCATAAATACATTAATTGACGAAGGCTCACCGTTTTTAGAAATTTCGCAATTTGCAGCCTTTGGTGTGTACGAACAAGCAATACCTTGTGCAGGCGTTGTAGCCGGTATTGGCCGTGTTAAAGGCATTGAATGCATGATTATTGCAAACGATGCCACGGTTAAAGGCGGTACGTATTTTCCGCTTACCGTTAAAAAGCATTTACGCGCACAAGACATCGCAGAGCGCTGCCACTTACCGTGTATTTATTTGGTGGATTCGGGCGGTGCTAACCTGCCAGAGCAAGATGATGTATTTCCAGATAAGTTGCATTTTGGTCGTATTTTTTACAATCAAGCCCGTATGTCGGGTAAAGGTATTCCACAAATAGCCGTGGTAATGGGATTATGTACCGCAGGTGGTGCGTACGTACCTGCAATGGCCGATGAAAGCATTATTGTAAAAGATCAAGGCACTATATTTTTAGCCGGTCCGCCCCTTGTAAAAGCAGCAACAGGCGAAGAAGTAACCGCCGAAGAACTAGGCGGCGCCGATGTGCACTGTAAAGTGTCGGGTGTTGCCGATCACTACGCTGAAAACGATGCTCATGCGCTGTCTATTGCGCGCCAATGTATTGAGCGCATTAACTACACACGCCCTACAGCCCCTCTTCTAGAGGATGTAAAGCCACCGCGTTATGATATTAACGAGCTTTACGGCATTGTAGGCACCGACCTTAAAAAGCCGTTTGATGTACGCGAAGTAATAGCGCGCACAGTGGACGACTCATCATTTGATGAATTTAAACGTTACTTTGGTGAAACGCTGGTCACCGGTTTTGCCAGTATTTACGGCAATCCTGTTGGCATAGTGGCTAATAACGGCATTTTATTTAGTGAGTCGGCGCAAAAAGGCGCGCACTTTATTCAGCTGTGTGCTCAGCGCAATATTCCTTTAGTATTTTTACAAAATATTACCGGCTTTATGGTGGGTAAAAAATACGAAGCCGAAGGTATTGCTAAGCACGGCGCTAAAATGGTGATGGCGGTTTCGTGTGCTGATGTGCCTAAATTCACAGTACTTATTGGCGGCTCATACGGCGCAGGTAACTACGGTATGTGTGGCCGCGCATTTGAACCAACCATGATGTGGATGTGGCCTAATGCCCGTATTTCGGTAATGGGCGGCGAGCAAGCAGCGGGTGTAATGGCGCAAGTTAAACAAGATGGTTTAGCACGCAAAGGCCAAACCATGAGCGAGCAAGAAATCAGTGATTTTAAAAAGCCAATTATTGAACAATACGAAGAGCAAGGTCATCCGTATTACGCAAGTGCACGCTTGTGGGATGACGGCATTATAGACCCTGCCGATACGCGTAATGTATTAGGGCTTGCGTTAACGGCTGCGAATAACGCACCAAAACGTGATTCGAAATTTGGCGTATTTAGAATGTAACCGGAGCGCAAAATGTCAGTAACACTACAAATAACAAAATCTAATGTGGCTGTACTTGTGTTAAGTCGCCCAGAAAAAAGAAACGCATTTAACAGTGAAGTAATACACGAACTGATTCAGTGTATTGAACATGCAAATACGCTTGATATTCGTGCTTTGGTTTTAAAAACTGAGGGTAAACACTTTTCAGCTGGCGCCGATTTAGCTTGGATGAAATCAATGGCTGATAACAACTATGCCGATAACCTAGCTGATTCAATGCAATTAGCTAAGTTGATGCAGGTATTGGCAAGCTCGCCGCATCCTACAATTTGTGCTGTGCAAGGTGCTGCTTTTGGTGGTGCACTAGGCTTAATTGCCTGTTGCGACATAGCCCTTAGTAAAGACGATGCGCAATTTTGTTTAAGTGAAGTAAAGCTGGGTCTTATTCCGGCGGTTATTAGCCCGTATGTCATTAAAGCCATTGGTGAGCGCGCTGCTCGCAGGTACTTTTTAACGGCTGAAGTGTTTGATGCACATACTGCTAAGCAACTTGGTTTAATTCATCAAGTAACCGGTAATTTAGACTGTGCACTCGATAATATGCTGCAAACACTGATTGATAACGGACCTGTTGCAGTAAAAGCCGCAAAAGCATTAATTAACGATGTAGCAAATAAACCAATAACCGATGAACTCATTGAGCTTACCGCAGAGCGTATTGCAAAAATTCGCGTATCTGAAGAAGGTCAAGAAGGGCTAAGTGCTTTTTTTGATAAACGCCCACCCGCTTGGCAACTGTAGGATTGATTATGAACACACAACGATTACAAAAAATACTGATTGCCAATCGTGGAGAAATTGCGTGCCGTGTAATGCGCAGCGCAAAACAAATGGGCTTAACCACGGTCGCGGTTTATTCTGATGCAGACAAACATGCCCAGCACGTAAAAATGGCTGACGAGGCTTACCATATTGGTGCCGCGCCAAGTAAAGATTCGTATTTAGTAGCAGACAAAATTTTACAAGTTGCCAAAGACTGCGGCGCTGATTCTATTCATCCAGGCTATGGTTTTTTATCTGAGAACAGCGAATTTGCTAAAGCCTGCGAAGCTAATAACATTGCTTTTATAGGGCCACCAGCAAGCAGTATTGAAGCAATGGGGTCTAAAACCCGCGCTAAAGAAATAATGGCAGCTGCTAATGTGCCATTAGTACCTGGTTATTATGGCGATAAACAAGACCCTACTTTTTTACAAAGTGAAGCTGAAAAAATTGGCTACCCTGTACTAATTAAAGCCGCCTTTGGTGGTGGTGGTAAAGGCATGCGCGTTGTGCAAAAAGCAAAAGACTTTATGAGCGCACTACAAGGTGCGCAACGTGAAGCGATTGCCGGTTTTGGTAACGACTTAGTGTTATTAGAGCGCTATGTAAACCAGCCTCGCCATGTTGAAGTGCAAGTATTTGCAGATAACCATGGCAACTGTGTTTATTTAGGCGATCGTGATTGTTCTTTGCAACGTCGTCATCAAAAAGTAATTGAAGAAGCCCCTGCTCCGGGTTTATCTGACGAACTACGCAAAGAAATGGGCGAAGCGGCTGTACGTTGTGCACTGGCTATAAATTATAGAGGCGCAGGTACGGTTGAGTTTTTACTGTGTGGCGATGAATTTTTCTTTATGGAAATGAATACGCGCCTTCAAGTAGAACACCCTGTGACCGAAATGGTAACGGGTGTAGATTTAGTCAATTGGCAAATTAATATTGCGGGTGGGCAAACTTTGCCACTGACACAAAGTGATATTCAATTGCAGGGTCATAGCTTTGAAGCACGTATATACGCAGAAGATCCAGCCAACGACTTTATTCCGTGCTCAGGCACTATTGAAGCACTACACACACCGCTTAACAGTGAATTTGTACGCATTGATACAGGCATTGCACAAGGCGACGAAATCAGCCCGTTTTACGATCCAATGATTGCAAAACTTATTGTGCACGACGACAATCGCGAACAAGCACTGAGCCGCTTACAACAAGCCCTTGAGCAATTTCATTTAGCGGGTTTTAGCACTAACATTGGCTTTTTACATAATTTAGCAAGCCACCCTACCTTTAAACAAGGTGCGCCAAGCACACACTTTATTGCAGAGCAAGGCGACTCGTTAGTTGCGGTTGACGAATCGTTATTACAAACGAGCCAGCTTATTGCTGCTTTTGCATATTTAGAATCGCTAACTAATACCCAAAATGCGCAAAACAGTGCAAGCCCGTGGCAACAACTGAGTGGTTTTACACTCAATGCACCACAAGTAATTACAGTCCCTTTTGCCGATTTACAGCTAAGCGCTATAAAAACGGCAGCGGGCTATAGTATTACGCATAGCGAGCACGTATTTAACCTACAAGGCACATTAAATAATAATCTGTGCAGTGTATTTATTAATGGCGAAAAACATACCGCGCACGTAACTACGGTAGGTAATAATACTGTTGGCAATAGTACTGGTGGCAATATTGTCACTGTTATGAATAAAGCACTGCAAACTAAGCTTGAGCTAGTTGATAAACATTATATTAGTTCGCACGAAAGCGAAGCACTGCCTCTTGCCGCGCCCCTTAATGGCACAGTAGTTAAGCACTTAATCGACATTGGTAGCACAATTACCAAAGGCGATGCGGTTGTTATTATCGAAGCCATGAAAATGGAATACACGCTTAACGCACCACACGACGGCATTTTAAAAAGCTATTGTTTTGGTGAAGGCGAATTAGTAACGCATGGTGCTCTGCTTGCTATAGTAGAAGATACAACTGAGGAAGGTGCATAATGAGTGCCTTTCCAACTAAAGTACGTATTGTTGAAGTTGGTGCGCGAGACGGCCTACAAAACGAAAAAACAGTAAGCACAGCCGATAAAGTAGCGCTTATTAACGCCCTAAGTGCTGCAGGTTTAAAAGATATTGAAGCTGGTGCGTTTGTCTCTCCTAAGTGGGTGCCGCAAATGGCAGACTCAGCGGATGTAATATCAGCGCTAGATTTACCTGACGTAAATTTAAGTGCCCTTACACCTAACTTAAAAGGTGCACAAGCAGCGCATGCTGTTGGCATTAAAGAGTTTGCTATATTTACAGCTGCGAGTGAGTCGTTTTGTCAAAAAAATATCAACTGCTCAATAGACGAAAGTATTGAACGTTTTAGCGAAGTAATGGCGTTTGCTAAAGCGAATAATATTCGCGTACGTGGTTATGTAAGCTGTGTGCTAGGTTGCCCTTATGAGGGTGAAATTGACCCACAAGCAGTACTGAGTGTATCGCAAAAGCTATTAGATTTAGGCTGTTACGAAGTAAGCCTTGGCGATACCATAGGTGTTGGCACCGCAAAAAAAGTAACGCAATTAATCGAGTTACTTTTAACGCACATTGATAAAGCCAAGTTGGCCGTGCATTTTCATGATACATACGGCCAAGCGCTCACAAATATTTACGCAGCTTTAAGCCTAGGTATTGCAACGGTTGACGCGGCAGTTGCGGGCCTTGGTGGCTGTCCTTATGCTAAGGGTGCGTCAGGAAATGTTGCCACCGAAGATGTAGTTTACTTACTGCAAGGGCTTGGCATTGAACACTCAATTGATTTACAAAGGTTAAGTGAGGCTGGCTGGGAGATAACCAAAGCACTTGGTAAGCAACCTGTGAGCAAAGTATCTGTGGCACTACACACAAAATAACCTGAGCTCTGGATAATAAATCTATCTCGAGCAGCTATTTTCAGCACTAACTGCGTTGAATTTACTTGCAATAGGCCAGCTATTGACGCGTAAATTCGCCTTGTTTTCACTGAAAATCTCTGGCTAGAGAAAATAAATTTAAATATCACCCTGATTCATATGTTAGTAAATCTATTAACCAGAGTTCAGGTTAAATAGCTATCTTATGAAATGATGATTCACGATAGTTAACAATAAATAGCACACAATGAGGAGAGACTCATGGCCGGTTTTGATAAGGTAGTTTCTAGTTACGAAGCTGCAATGGAAGGATTAAAAGACGGCGATACCATTATTGCCGGTGGTTTTGGTTTATGTGGTATTCCTGAGGGCTTAATTAAACAAATTAAGCACATGCAAACAAAAAACTTAACCGTAGTATCTAATAACTGTGGTGTTGATGACTTTGGTTTAGGTATTTTATTACAAGACAAACAAATTAAAAAAGTAGTTGCCTCGTACGTTGGCGAAAATGCCCTATTCGAGCAGCAGTTATTAAGTGGCGAAATTGATGTAGAGCTTACGCCTCAAGGTACACTAGCTGAAAAAATGCGTGCTGGTGGCGCGGGTATACCTGCGTTTTACACCGCAACCGGTTACGGTACTCCAGTTGCTGAAGGCAAAGACGTAAAAGAGTTTAATGGTCGCCCGTATATTTTAGAAGAATCTATAACGGGTGAATTTGCTATTGTTAAAGCGTGGAAAGCCGACCGCTTTGGTAATTTAGTGTTTAGACACACCGCCATGAACTTTAATCCAATGGCGGCAACAGCGGGCAAAATTACCGTTGCCGAAGTAGAAGAAATTGTAGAACCGGGTGAGCTTGAGCCAAGCCAAATTCATACCCCAGGTATTTTTGTAAATCGCGTTATTAAAGGCAGCTTTGAAAAACGCATTGAACGTGTAACAACACGAGATTAAGCAGGAGCATAATTATGGCATTATCACGTGAACAAGTTGCAATGCGCGTTGCACAAGAACTTCAAGACGGTTACTACGTAAATTTGGGCATAGGAATTCCGACACTCGTCGCAAACTATGTACCAGATGATATTGAAGTTATGTTACAGTCCGAAAATGGCCTTTTAGGCATGGGCCCGTACCCAACTAAAGCAGAGCTAGACGCCGATATGATTAACGCGGGTAAAGAAACCGTGACAGCAGCCACAGGTGCAGCCATATTTAATAGTGCAGATAGTTTTGCCATGATACGGGGTGGTCATGTAGACTTAACCGTTCTGGGTGCATTTGAAGTTGACCAGAACGGCAACATCGCATCGTGGATGATCCCTAAAAAGCTGATCAAAGGCATGGGTGGCGCGATGGATTTAGTCGCTGGCGCGAAAAATATTATTGTTACTATGACCCATGCAAGTAAGCATGGTGACTCTAAACTATTAGAGGCCTGCTCTTTACCGCTTACTGGCGTTAATTGCGTAAAAAAAATAGTAACAGATTTAGCCGTATTAGAAGTTAAAGACGGCGCATTTCATCTATTAGAACGTGCTCCGGGCGTATCTGTTGATGAAATCATTAGTAAAACAGCAGGTAAATTACTTGTTGACGGTGAAGTTCCAGAAATGGTTTTTTAGGCTTTAGCTTAAAATAACGCTTTACCCTGTACCGACCTCATTCCCAGTGCCAATGGCGCTGAGTTACCCAAAATCCCTCTTACGAGGGATTTTTTTTATCTTTTGTCATTATTTTTACCGTCATTCATACATCTGTAGTAAATTTTATCTATAATACAAATATAAATTAAATGTAAGCGCTTAGATTCTTTGCACTATTTTGTGGATAGCCTGCACCCTTTTTGTGAACTAGCGTTAATTTTATTTTTAACCTACTGATATTTAAACATTAAATAGTTGGTTCAAATTTTGCCTAAGTAAGGCGTCTCAATAAATTAAATAATTCTGGAAAACATGCAAACTCCTATTCGTGGCCTTCGCTCTTTTTGCTTTGCCGCAAGAAGCCTAAGTTTTAAGCATGCAGCTAATGAGCTGTACTTAACTCCGTCTGCGGTAAGCCATCAAATAAAACAACTTGAAGAACAACTTGGTATTGAGCTTTTTCAACGTAAAACGCGTTCAATTAGCTTAACCACAGCGGGTAAAAACTTTTTTGATGCTGTGTCTCCTATCATCACAATGTTAGAGAGCACCATTAATGAATTTAGTCAGATGCAGCAAAATACAAATTTGACGATTACCCTGCCTGAATTTTTTGCCAGCGAACTACTCATGCCTAAATTAAGTGAGTGGACGTCAGAACACCCTAATATAAACCTGCAAATGGACACGCTTAAAACACGCAAAGAATTAACGCGTCATAGCGATTTATCTATTGTATTGTCCTCTGGTAAACCTACTGAAGGGTTAGCGACTGAGTTGTTTAACCTTGAATATATTCCTGCATGTAATAAAAAATTGCTCGACCAGTGGAAGGACGATCATCGTCAAGCGCTTAACCAAGTTCCGCTAATACTGCACAAAGCTCGCCCTTGGGCATGGCATCAGTGGGCTGAAAAAGCAGGGATTGATGATTTTTCTCCTTCGCAGATTATTCAAATAGATAGCATGTTTGGTGTAGCGCGTGCAGCGCAGCAAGGCATGGGCATTGCACTTATCCCTCTGCCTATTAGCCAAAGCTGGCTAGATGAGCAATGGCTTTACAAGTTATTCGAACAGCCTTTAACAACTAAAGATAAATACTATTTAGTGCAGCACGAATCAAGCACGCCTAATCACCCGCTTGATTTATTTGCGAAGTGGGTTGTAAATACGTTTAGAAAAATCCAAGAATAATCCCCTATTAAGTGAGTCCAGTAATACAACCAACTCTGTGTTGTATTACTGAACTCGTCTAATACCAACCTGCATAAATCTTTGATCAATTTAACGAATTAAATTGCACTATTACGTCGTTAAAAGTTTTTTATTTACGACTGCATGGATGTAGGAGGTAGAGCAATGCAGGGAGCAATTGCCGAGAACAACTAGATAAAAAAATTTTTGCCTAGTTCTAGCGTAATTTTCTTAACGTTAAATAGACCCCATATATAAGCAGATTGGTATAACTCCCTGCAAATTTGAATAATATTTTTTTAATTAAATACATAAACTTAGCGCCACACATTAGACTAAAGTCTATAGTTTAATTTTTTTCACTCATTGGTTTCGTTTTTATCGTTTGTCGAAAATCAAGTTAAATATTAAAGTTGCTTTATCAGCTCAAAACAACTTAGTTAAATTGTTTCTTAAGAGCAATAAATGCAACCTTTAGAGTTCTAGTAACTCAAACGTAGCAGTGAAAAGAATCTTATATTGTGTGTGTAAGATGTTGTCAGTGTGAAAAAGCGGTTCAAGTTAGGTGGTGACTTGGCTTGAACTGTTTTTATTTTTGGCGCAAACCACATGGTATGCAATACAAAGCTACCAAAGCGTAGTAAACAGAATCTTTATATTGTGTGTGAAGATGTTGTCAGTGTGAAAAAGCGGTTCAAGTTAGGTGGTGACTTAGCTTGAACTGTTTTTATTTTTGGCGCAAACCACATGGTATGCAATACAAAGCTACCAAAGCGTAGTAAACAGAATCTTTATATTGTGTGTGAAGATGTTGTCAGTGTGAAAAAGCGGTTCAAGTTAGGTGGTGACTTGGCTTGAACTGTTTTTATTTTTGGCGCAAACCACATGATATGCAATATAAGTTTAATACTTTTAAAAGCCCCGTAAGTTATAACTTACGGGGCTTTTTTAGTTAATTTTTAATTTGATATTCTTTTTTTAATTTACTTATTTGCACTTTATGTGAAATCAAGAAGGTATTAAATTTCTTGATTATGTCAGGGTAGTCAATCGACGATAATAAAAAGGCTTGTAAATCTGTCGGCAATTCGTTTTGAAAATAAACAGGTCGGGTTAATTTAAAGTATTTTAGGAGGTTATAATTTAATACATCGTTAGAAATGTAAATACACTCCACCCGCTCTTTTAAAAGCAACTCTATTAATTCAATTACGTTAGCTGTTTCTATTAACTCAACGTTTTCATTATTCATTAACGGTTTAAAGCTTTGAGGCGTAAACCCTCTTACCGTTGCAAAACTAATGCATTCATCAATAGTGATATTTTTATTTAAACTCGCAATGCCCGTTTTAGTCACAACGGTTGGCTGCGAATAAATAATTTTATTTACATCAATAAATGAAGCTTTGTAGCTTGGTTTCCAGCTAGGGTTATCTGGATACTTAAAGTCGACATGGCGATGTTCCACAAATTCTTTGTAAAGTCGATTAATAGGTAGTGTGTAAAACTCAAACTTAAAGTCATGCTGCTGGGCAAACAAGGTAAGTAACTTTTGACTGAAACCATAATAGTCGCGGTTATCAGCCCCACTACCATCGTAGTATGGAAGGTATTCTATATTCTCTACGCCTACTACGTAATGAGTCGCTGATTTAGCGTTGTTTATTAAAAGCAGTAAAGCGAATGGCAAATATATTAACTGCGTTGCTATTTTTTTTAATTGATTCATTAATAACCTAAGTAATATTATTGACGATTAGCTGCACGCTTGAATTTTAACAAATTTGCAAAGATTATGATAAGCCTATTTTGTTTTATGCAAAAAAAAGCCTGATTAAAATCAGGCTTCGCAAAGAAAGGGTTTAGCTTTTATCTCTCGGTACAAAATCAAGGACTGTTGCATTAATACAGTAACGATCGCGACCTCTTGGACCTTCACCTGGAAATAAATGTCCTAAGTGTATGCCTGTACTTTTAGAGCGAAGCTCAATGCGTGTCATCCCCCAGCTGCTATCGTCGTGCTGTGTTACGTTGTTTTTTACAGGATGAGTAAACGACAACCAACCAGTACCTGAGTTAAACCTATCGCTTGTATCAAATAGTGGCTCGCCACTTAATTTATCAACAAAAGTGCCGTCTGGTGTATTTTTAAACTCTTTGTACTCTTTACAGTAAGGTCTATCTGTTCGTGCATCAAATGCAACTTTATAAGCATCACTGTTACCTAATTTAAAAGCGCCTAATGCTTTATAAAACTCTTCAGGCGTTGCATAACCTTGACGGCCATATACCTCAATACCATTTTCTAAAAACAAAATGGTCGGTGTTGCCCACGTGGCTGACTTAATAGTTAAATCATCAAGTTGGTCAGCATGGCGAAACGACATTGGTATTGTCCCTTTGTAATCATTTGCGACTGCTTTTTTAAACTTTTCACAGTATGGGCAGTATTCACGTGAATCTAAGACTACGATTTGTTTCCCTGATAATAAAGCCGTGTTATCTACTTTTTCTACAGGTGTTTTATTAAAAACAACACCGGTAGAATGATCGGGACAATAGCCATTAGGGTTCTTTTCTAAATAATTTTGATGATACTCTTCTGCCGATACAAAACCTTGAAGCGGTTTAATAACTGTTTCAATTTTGCCATAGCTTGCATCAGTTAAAAGCTGCTGATATTGCGATTTAACTTGCTCAGCTACTTTAGCTTGTGCATCAGTAGTCGTTAATACAATTGAGCGATATTGAGTACCAATGTCGTTACCTTGGCGATTTTTTTGTGTAGGGTCGTGACTTTCAAAATAGTTTTTTAAGAGATCTTCTGCTGAAATTATATTGCTGTTATACATAACTTGTACAACTTCAGCATAATTGTTCTCGTCAAAACGACGAGACTGATCAGTAATATTTCTGTAGGTAGCTTTAAAGCCATTGCCGTCAGCGTACCCCGATTCAGCATCAATAACGCCATTAAGCGCTTCGTAGCGTTTTTCGGCTCCCCAAAAACAACCCGATCCAAGTACAATGGTTTCTACATGCATGGTGGCTTCTACATTACTGTGCTCAACCTTTTCCATAGATAAAGCAAAGCTGCCTGCGCTAAATATAATAGCAGCGCCTGATAAATATAATAAATGCTGGTGTTTCATAAAGTACCTCTTAAACAAGTGCGTGCTAACTAAGACCTCCTTATCCTAATTTTCATTTCAACCTAATTACTTATTTAGTACGAAGCGTATTAAGTTTTGGTCCTCAATAAGTTAAATACGATTATTTGAATATAAAACTACTCTTAAAGTAAGTTGGGCAATAAACATAACCACTTAGTCGCAATGGTGTAAATAAATTAATAAAACTGTGTTACGTTTAAATAATGTTGTACAAATAGGTTTATTTAATGAAGCCAGCTCCTCATATTTATGCATTAACAAACAGTAGTTTACTGTTTGATGCATCGCATTTAGACGCTACAGATAGACTCTCTATTCAAAAGAAAATTTGGGCTTTAGCTAGCCACTGTAAAAGCACTGATGAATTTAGCGATTTGGTGCCCGCCATGAACTCGCTCACTCTTTATTTAAAATCAGATAAACACTTAAATAAGTGGTTACAAGTGCTACCTTCGCTGTGGAATGATATTAAAACGAGTACTTTTAAGGGGCAGCATCACTTAATCAAAACCTCATACAAGGGTGAGGACATTAATTACGTGGCTCGCTATCATAATTTAAGTGCCGATGAAGTTATTAATATTCATAGTAAAACCAAGTACTACGTTTTATTTTTAGGCTTTCAGCCCGGTTTTGCTTACCTACATGGCTTAAATGAGCAATTACATACACCAAGACGTGATGAGCCACGTACTAGGGTTCCTAAAGGCTCTGTTGCGATAGGAGCTGCACAAACCGGCATTTACCCCGCAGATACCCCAGGTGGTTGGCATATAATAGGTCATACAGATACTGTTTTGTTTGATTCGACCTCTGAGCAACCTTGTTTAATTCAACCAGGCGATACGCTTGAATTTGTTCCGCTCGTAAATAAAGGAGCAAATCATGATTAAAGTACTTAAAAGTGGTGTATTACTTACAATTCAAGATTTTGGCCGTGAGGGCTACCGCCATTTAGGTGTAAGCAAAGCGGGCAGCCTAGACCCTTATGCACAAATAATTGCTAATAGATTACTTAACAATAACGACAATGATGCCGTTTTAGAAATAACTGTAGGTTTGTGCGAACTGGAATTTACCTGCGACACAGTAATAGCGCTTCATGGTGCAGATTTGCAAGCAACCCTTGATGGACATGCAATTTATCCTGGTTGGACATACGCACTAAAAAACAAACAAGTCCTAAGTTTTGCTACTGGTAGAGCAGGCTTAAGAGCTTATTTAGCAGTGAAAGGCGGTATACAAAATGCTGAGGTTATGGGTTCTAAATCTACAGATTTAAACGCATGTTTTGGTGGTTTTGAAGGTAGATCTCTCACCACTGGTGATGAAATACCTATTACTCCTTATTATGGAGAGTTTATAAAGGTAGGCGCAATTGCTCCCGCCCAGCGCAAACTTATACGCCTGCATCCAAGTCCTCATGCCGACTTATTAGGCGAGACTTTACTTAGCAACTTTGTGTCTACCGCTTTTAAAGTCAGCAATAATAGTAACCGAATGGGTGTAAGGCTTGAGCATAAAAATAATTTGGGGCATTCGCACTCTTTGCCATCATTAGGGGTGAGCCCTGGGAGTATTCAACTGCCACCAAGTGGAGAGCCAATTGTGTTACTAAATGATGGCCAAACTACAGGGGGCTACCCTCTGCTAGGGACTGTTATTGAAGCCGACTTACGTCAATTTGCACAGTTTAGACCTTTAGATACTGTTGAGTTTAAATATGTAACGTTTGAAGAAGCAGCGAAGGCGAAGCAGAAACTTGACGGACACCTACATCAATTGAGCCTTGCACTTAAAAATACATTATAAAAATATTCTAAAAATAAATAGGAAAACTATGTTCGACTTAAATTGTTGGCCCTGATAATCGTTTTATGCTGGTTGTTTTGTATTGTGTAGGTATGGCATTTTTAATTGGAGGTCATGGGCGCAAGCCCAGCTCCATTAGTTGCGCTCGGCATGTATAGCGGCTATTGCAGTATGTTAATGACGCCTATGGCAGCAAATTAAATATTATTCCTACAGCTCTTTTAGACTTAAAAGATAAGTGCTATGTAATAAAGGTTCAAATTCAGACGGCAGTTACCTTACTCGCCGTTAATATTATTTTAATGTATAGCTTGGTGTGTAATGACTAAATCAACTTCTTCTATGGCGTGTGTATTAATAACCGGCTTTGCGCCTTTTGGTAGCGAAACTATCAATCCTTCTTGGCAAGCAGTGCAAAAACTTGATGAAACTATCATCATGAAACACAAAATATGTACACTAGAACTTGCCTGTGAGTTTAATACGTCTATTAGTCAGCTTATAAACGCCATTGAGTCACATAATCCGGCGGTTGTTTTATGTATAGGCCAAGCCGGTGGGCGCAGCGAAATATCAATTGAGCGTATTGCAATAAACGTTGACGATGCACGTATTAAAGACAATGCAGGTAAGCAGCCTGTCGATACACCAATAGAAAAAAATGGCCCTGATGCCTATTTCACTAACTTGCCAATAAAGCGTATGTTACAAGCACTGCACAACAGCAATATACCTGCTGCCATTTCCAATACGGCAGGTACGTATGTATGCAATCACGTTATGTATGGCCTTATGCATTACATAAATGATCACTACGCTGTAATGAAAGGTGGCTTTGTGCATATTCCTTATTTACCAAGCCAAGCTGTGCACCACAATGGCGCACCAAGCATGTGTGAAGACACTGTTATTAGCGCGCTAAAAGTGATGATTGCACAAGCTTTGAACAATAATAACGACGTAAAAATAACAGCAGGCACCACGCATTGACCACTTTGGTGCAGTTACATATAACTTGGTGCATAAATTATTCTTAATTAATTGTAAAAGCTATGTGACTTGAGTAATTTTTTCTGATAAAACAAGGTTTCGCAGCACAGCAAATTGGCTTTGCTGCACACATAATAGGAATGAGGAGTTACTATGTGTTCAATTTTTGGGGTATTAGATATTAAATCTGATCCCGCTCAATTGCGTACCCAAGCAATTGAAATGTCAAAGCTGCTTAGACACCGTGGCCCCGATTGGTCTGGTGTATATGCATCTGAAAAAGCTATTTTAGTACATGAGCGTTTAGCTATTGTTGGTGTATCAAGCGGTGCACAGCCTTTATACAATCCTGAAAAAACAAATATTTTAGCGGTTAATGGCGAGATTTATAATCATAAAGAACTTGCAGCAGAGCTAGATGTTGATTTTACTTTTCAAACTCAATCAGACTGTGAAGTTATTTTAGCGCTTTATAAACAAAAAGGGCCTGACTTTTTAGATGATCTAAATGGCATTTTTGCATTTTGTTTATACGATGAAGAAAATGACGCTTACTTAATTGGCCGTGACCATATTGGTATTATCCCGCTTTACACTGGTCACGACGAGCACGGTAACTTTTACGTTGCTTCTGAGTTAAAAGCACTTTCTCCAATTTGTAAGCATATTGAAGAATTTCCACCAGGGCATTACCTGTACAGCAAAGATGGCAAAATCACGCCTTATTACAAGCGTGATTGGGAAACATTTGATGCAGTTAAAGATAACAGCGCACAAGCGCAAGACGTTAAAGATGCATTAGAAGCGGCCGTTAAACGCCAGCTAATGTGTGACGTGCCTTACGGTGTATTACTTTCTGGTGGTTTAGACTCATCGGTTATCTCTGCTATTACCCAGCGCTTTGCTGCCAAACGTATTGAAGATAACGACGAAAGCGATGCATGGTGGCCTAAGCTGCATTCTTTTTCAGTAGGCCTTGAGGGTTCACCTGATTTAGCCGCTGCCCAAAAAGTAGCTGACATGATTGGCACTATTCACCACCCTATCATTTTTACCATTCAAGAAGGTATTGATGCTTTGCGTGAAGTGATTTACCACATTGAAACGTATGATGTAACAACAATTCGTGCCTCTACACCTATGTACTTAATGGCTCGCCAAATTAAAGCGATGGGCATTAAAATGGTGTTATCTGGCGAAGGTGCTGATGAGCTATTTGGTGGTTACTTATACTTCCATAAAGCCCCTAACGCACAAGAGTTTCATGAAGAGCTAAACCGTAAAGTATCAAAACTGCATATGTTTGACTGTTTACGTGCTAATAAATCAATGGCAGCATGGGGCGTTGAAGCACGTGTACCGTTCCTTGATAAAGAATTTGTTGATGTTGCTATGCGTATCAACCCTGAAGCCAAAATGTGTAAAGATGGCAAAATTGAAAAACACATTTTACGTGAAGGTTTTGATGGCTACTTGCCTGATGAAGTTTTATGGCGCCAAAAAGAGCAATTTTCAGACGGTGTTGGTTACAGTTGGATTGATACGTTAAAAGAGTTTGTAAATGAGCAAGTGAGCGATCAAGAGCTTGCAAATGCTAAATTTAAATACCCTATTAATACGCCAGATTCAAAAGAAGCTTACTACTACCGTACTATTTTTGAATCGCACTTTCCGGGTGATGCATCAGCTAAATGTGTACCGCATGGTAAATCGGTAGCGTGTTCGACTCCTGAAGCACTTGCATGGGACGCATCGTTCCAAAACAATGCAGATCCATCAGGTCGTGCTGCGGGCGTTCATAACGACGCGTATGCAAGCAAAGGATAACACTCTTTGTTTAACGAAGCGTAAGCCCAAATGGCTTACGCTTCGCTTTATAAAACTCACTTCCACCGAATCTGTTTTTTATAGCCCTGCAAATAACTTAAAAGGCTCTAGTGCTTTAATTGTTATTTATAAAATTGGGTTAACATCAAAAACAATGCAATATATTGCATCACAATCAAACCACCCTGCTACCGTATTTTTAAATCAAAATGAGATAACTAAACGCCATTGTAATATTCGCTGGTTTAACCAAACAAGTGAAATTAAACGCTGTGGGCATGGTACTTTAGCGGCCGCTAATTTTTTAATAAAATATTTTGGTTATTGCCCTGAAGTATTTACATCAATGAGCCATGAGCGCTTTACTATAAGAGTAAAAAAACAACGCGCCCAGTTGTTACTAAAAAGTATAGAGCCTAAAAAAAGCGAATTAGCTAAAGGTGAGTTACAAAGTGTGTTTTCATTAGCAATAAAAGCAGCCTACAGTGCCGGCGAAAATAACGGTTATACGGTTGTGTTATTTAATGAAGAATTTAATAAAGAATTTAGTAAAGAGTTTAGTAAAGACGTTGAAAAAGACGATTTAAAAAGCTTACATGTTGATTTTAAGGCTTTGAGTAAACTCCACAAAAATGCAGTTATAGCGCTTAGTATAAAAAATAAAGACAAGAAAAATGCCATAGCGCATTTTAGATATTTTGCCCCCCAGTTTGGAGTAAATGAGGACAGTGCAACGGGCTCTGCGATATCTGTTATTGCCCCCCTTCTATTTAGACTGCATGGTTTAAATAAAGCCAAGCTTATACAGCAATCAAATAATGGCGCATTGCTAAGCTATGAGCTTAACAATGCTAAAGTTGTCATTTACTAGGGCGTGTTGACCTTTGCGAATTGAAATTTGTTCAATCTAGGGGCGATTAAATCGCGGCGCGAGGTTTGTAACCTAGTGGGCTAAGTAAAAATCGAACAACAAAGAGTTTATCGCCCCTAGGCAGAACCCGAAGGGCAGCACATGTTTGGCATTTATGTTGCGTTATCGCCTATTTATGTGGAATAACCACACTTCATAGGCTCTGCCTTGCCTAAAAACCAAACATATTGCTGCAAATTCAACTATCAAAGATCAACACGCCCTAAACATATTAAGTAAACGTTTAAAGCGGCCTTAATAAGCACAATGCAAAATAGTTACTATCGTCTTGCCATGTTTGCTCTAACTTTAAATTAGCTTGCGCTGCAAGCTGCTTAAACGATTCGAGCGTGTACTTGTGAGAGTTTTCTGTATGGATACTTTCGCCTTCAATAAAGTCTATTTGCTGATCATTTATAATCACGCTTTGATTACAGTTACTTACTAAATGCATTTCAATGCGGCTATGTTGCTCGTTAAAGCGTGACTCGTGGCTAAAGTTATCTAAATTAAATGTGCCACTTAGCTCGTTATTAATACGTTGTAGTAAATTTTTATTAAATGCAGCGGTGATTCCCGCTTTATCGTTATATGCATCAAGTAACACTTGGTGCTCTTTTACTAAATCAACCCCAATTAATACATAACCGTTTACACCACATAAGCGATGGAAATTATTCATAATTTCTATGGCTTTAACTGGGGCAAAATTACCAAGAGTAGAGCCTGGAAAATACACCAAATTGGTTTGACTGTCTAAAGCGGTGTCTTTGGTTAGCTGTTTAACCATTTGGCTATGTGTAAAGTCTCCTAGTAATGGCGAAATTGCCAAATCTGGAAATAATGGCGACAAATGTGCAAGTGAATAACTGAGCATCTCCTCAGAAATTTCAAATGGTACGAAGGTTTTTACGTTTGCCATGTGCGCTAATAAATACGCGACCTTTTTACCCGAACCACACCCGGGCTCAATAATAGAAAGGTTTTCAGGTAGCATTTGAGCAATTGACTGCGAGTATTGCTCTAAAATAGACAACTCCGTACGTGTAACATAATACTCTTGTAAGGATGTTATTTGCTCGAATAATGCAGCACCTTTATCATCGTAAAAATACTTACACGGAAGCGTTTTTTGTTGTTGAGTTAATCCGCTTATCACGTCGTTTAAAAATTCAGTGTCGGTTATGTTACTTTGTTTAATCGCTGTTACTTGGCTCATACTATATCCTTAGCTAGTCTTATCCCGCTGCACATCCACGCTTGATGTGGGTAATAAAAATTTCGGTATGTTTGTCGTAAATGGTTTTGAGGGGTAAACACACACCCGCCCCGTAACACCATTTGGTTATTCATAAATTTACCATTGTATTCCCCTGCTACTCCTTCAATAGGCTTAAAACCGGGGTATGGCAAATATGCACTGTTTGTCCATTGCCAACATGAATCCGTTAACTGGTTTATTTCAGTATCATCTTTTGCTTGTTGTGGTGTTAGGTAGTTATTATTAGTGTCTGTTAAAGGTGTATTTTTAGCTGCATATTCCCACTCGAACTCTGTAGGCAAGCGAGCCTTTACAAAATTAGCGTAGGCGCTGGCCTCAAAATAACTAACATGGCTGATGGGGGCACTTAAATTTAATGGCTGCAATCCATAGTGTGTAAACTCAAACCATTCGTTATTTATGCAATGCATATATAATGGGTGCGTTAAACGAGAGTTTTGAATATGCGCCCAACCGTCGCTTAACCAATATTGTGGATTGCTATATCCACCGGCATTTATAAAGTCTAAATATTCACCATTAGTGACCAATCTATTAGCAAAACTGAATGGATGAATTAGTACTTGGTGTTTGGGGCACTCGTTATCATATGCAAATTCATCGTCGGCATTTGTGCCAATATTAATAATAGCTTGTTCAAAATTGATAAAATTAAGGGGTTTAATATCAGCTGATTTTTTTTGGCTATTTAAAAGCGATGTTTTATATTGAGGAAATAATGGATTTACTGAAAAGTTATATTTGATGTCCATAAGCATTAGTTCTTGATGCTGTTGCTCGTGGTTTAACCCAAGTTCAATAATATCTTTAATGTGCGGGTCAACGTCAGTCTTAAGTAATTCAATCACACGGCTATCTACATATTCTCTGTAAGCTAGCACTTCGTCTAAACCTGGCCTAGATAAGCTTCCTCTGTTTGCCCGTTTAAATTGCTCTCCAATCCCATTGTAGTAAGAATTAAAAAGCATTTTATAGTGAGGGTTAAACACTGCGTAATGTTTACAATGAACACTAAGTAAAAACGTTTCAAAAAACCACGTGGTATGCGCTAAATGCCATTTAGTGGGACTAGCATCAGCCATAGCTTGTAATTGGCAATCTTCTACAGTGAGTGGTTCAATAATAGCTAGGCTTTCGTCTCTAACGCTGCAAAAGCGTTTAACAAGTTCTTTTTGATTGGTATCGTTTGTAACGCTTTCACGCATAATAGTATTAATCCTTTGCCTATCTATTTATAAAATATAGCTTAGTGTTGTGTTAAATCATATTCATATTACAACTTGATTAAAGATGCTTATCGGCTTATAAATTTATAATAGCCTTGAAGAGAAATTCGCTCTTTGCTAGCCGGCTTTTGATTATTTTTATTTGCATGCAAGCATGAAAAATAACGCATAAGCTGTTACCGAACCGCTAAGCTATAAATCTAGGAGCGATTAAATCGCGACTAGACTTAACAAATTTCAATCCTAAAAGACTAACAAGCCCTAATATTTAAGCATTAATTAAGCTACTTAAAAATGATCTTTTTTTACTTAACCAAGTAAATTAATACTTTTAATAGCAAACTAAATTTTAACGTTCACTGAATTTTTAAATTTAGGGCTTTTAAATGAAATAATCATGAATTTGGCCATATAAACAGCGTTTTAAATACAAATTCATTTACATTTAATATTTAACTCATACACTACTAGCTGTATGATCACGCTTCAAATTAGTTAGTCTTCAAATAATTACGGTATTACTTTTTACCTAATATTTAAAGACTAATGTAATTCGATATGACGCCGAATTTATTTTGGCTTGTTAGGACAACTAAAGAGGTATTGCATGAAGGAAAATCATGACAAATATAGTATTGACAACACGGATTACACCGTAGGTCAGGACAACGTACAAAAGTGGGGATTTGATATTCACAACCCTGTTTTTGGAACTAGTGCGGGCCTGATTGTCATCTTTTTAATCGCCATACTTGTTACCGACCCACAAACTGCAAAAACAGCGCTTGATAGTATCAAGACCGATATTATTAATAATTTTGATGCCCTATTCATGTGGGCTGCTAACTTCTTTGTACTCTTTTGTTTAGCACTTATTGTTTCTCCTTACGGTAATATTCGCCTTGGTGGTGATGACGCTAAACCTTCTCACTCTCGCGTTTCATGGCTTGCTATGTTATTTGCTGCGGGTATGGGTATCGGCCTTATGTTTTGGGGCGTTGCTGAACCAGTTGCTTACTTTACTGGTTGGTACGAAACACCGCTTAATGTAGCCGCTAATACACCAGAAGCTGCAAAATTAGCAATGGGCGCAACTATGTTTCATTGGGGTCTTCACCCTTGGGCTATTTACGCAGTTGTTGGTTTATCTCTTGCGTTTTTTACCTATAACAAAGGTTTACCGCTTTCAATTCGTTCTATTTTTTACCCTATATTAGGTGATAGAGCGTGGGGGTGGCCTGGTCATATCATTGATATCTTAGCTGTACTTGCTACGTTATTTGGCCTTGCAACATCTTTAGGTTTAGGTGCGCAGCAAGCTTCTGCAGGTATTAACCATGTATTTGGTACAGAAGGTGGCATTGGCTCTCAAATTTTAGTTATTGCGGGTGTAACACTTTTAGCCATAGTCTCTGTGGTTCGTGGTATTGACGGTGGTGTGAAGCTACTAAGTAATGTAAATATGCTAATTGCGTTTTCATTATTATTGTTTGTATGTTTAGTAGGCTTTGCCGTAGCAATGGGTAATGTACCAACTACCGTGATGGGCTATGTAGAAAATATTATTCCATTGAGTAATCCTCACGGTCGTGAAGACGAAACATGGATGCATGGTTGGACTGTGTTTTACTGGGCTTGGTGGATTTCCTGGTCACCGTTTGTAGGTATGTTTATCGCGCGTGTATCACGTGGTCGTACAATTCGTGAATTCTTAATTGCGGTTTTACTTATCCCTACTCTAGTTACTGTTTTATGGATGTCTATTTACGGCGGTATTGCTATTGATCAAGTAGTTAATGGTGTTGGTGCGTTAGGCACTAATGGTTTAACTGAAGTACCTTTAGCTATGTTCCAAATGCTTGATGAATTACCTCTATCTAATATTTTATCGTTTATTGCAATTTTATTAGTGTTGGTATTTTTCATTACGTCATCTGACTCTGGTTCATTAGTAATTGATTCAATTACAGCTGGCGGTAAAATTGATGCACCGGTACCACAACGTATATTTTGGGCATCGGTTGAGGGCGCAATTGCAGCTGCTTTACTTTGGATTGGTGGCACACAAGCAATTGAAGCACTACAAGCAGGCGCTGTCTCTACAGGGTTGCCATTTACTATTGTATTATTATTTATGTGTTTAAGCTTAGTTTTAGGTTTACGAACTGAGCCTCGCCCAGTTAAATAATATTTCTAGTAAGTAATACTTTTAATTAGTAACGAAAACGCCGCAATTTTTGCGGCGTTTTTTTGTTTAGTCATTAAAAGCTAGAGCCACAGCTCTGAGATTGGAGTATCTACACGATAATGATAACTCAGCTGCGCTTGTAAAAGTTCTGCTGTAGCAAGTGCATCCGTTAACGCATTGTGATTTTGATATGCTGGTAGGGAATAACGCGCACGGCAATCTGTTAGCCTAAGAGAACCTAATTTTGTGTTAAACAATCGCCCTAATAACCCCTGCCTTGCTTTTAGTGCTCTTTTTTCTATTTCCATTGTATCAACAAGTGCAAACTCAATACCTTCTTTAAGCCTTAACAATAACGCATTATTTAAAAAGTGACGTTCTATTGCGGCATAATGCACCACGACAACTTTACCACTGAGCGCTTCAAGTAAAGGCTCTATAATTTGATTAAAGTCGGGGGCGTCGTCCACCTCAGAGTGCGTTATTCCATGTATTAAAATAGACTCTTCATGAAGGTTTCGCCTAGGCTGCACAACCCAATGCCGACTGTGCTTACAATAAATGCGCTCTAAATTGAACGGCACTAAACCAACACTCACTATATCGTCGTTTTGGCTATTTAAGCCTGTTGTTTCAAAATCCATTGCTACAAAAGGCACGTCTTTTATTGCAGCTTTGTCTTGATTATAAGCACCCGCATAAAAGTGTTTTAGGAGTTTATTTTTGGTGCTATTGGCAAGCTCGTTATACCTAGCTTGCCAATCAATTGCTTTATGATTACGCGGATTCATAGGCTACTTCACACCAGAGTTTGCTGTGTAGCTAAATTTTAAATAGCTTTGTGCTTTTTCTAAAATGGCGAACGCCTCTTTTAAGTTTCGTTGCTCGAACGGAGAAAGTAAATGTGGATCTAAGTCGTTATCGGGCTCTTCGCCCTTCTCTATTTGCCACGCTTGATGGCGAATTCGCATCATGGCAATATACTCAAGTGCATCACGTAAATCTTGCGCTTTACCCTGTGGTAAAAGTTTCGCTTCAATAATGTCTTCTAGCCGCTCAAACGAATTTTGTTTACGCGAACCAATAGCTAATGCGTGCACGCGAATAACATCAGAAAGAGGTGCAGTCCCTCTTCGCTTTAAGTTCATTGAACGCTTATGTTGGCCATTATGCTCCATAACAAAGCCTTTAAAGAAACCAAGTGGAGGTGTTCTATTTCTAGCATTTGCTGCCATATTAGCTAAAAATACGCGATTTACTTTACTTTGTTTTGCTATAAATATTTTAAGCTCGTCGGCCCACTTGGTTTTACCCCACACACCGTCTAAGTCAAAAAATATAGAACTATTAAGCAATGCTTGTGGTTTTGGCTGCGCTATCCAATCTGCAAATTGATCGAACCACTGTGAGCGAGTTTTACGCCATTTTTTAAACGACGCCATAATTTCTCCATCACAGTAGGTGTAACCACACTGCGCTAAACCATCACACACAAAATCGGCAATATTTTGAAAATACGCGTTATGTTTTTCGTCGTCATAACTGTCATCTAAAATAAGCGCGTTGTCTTGATCGGTTACAATAAGTTGCTCGTCTCGAGCCATTGAGCCCAGAGCAATAAAACAGTAAGGCACAGGAGGTGGCCCAAACTTTTCTTCTGCTAATACAAGTAGTCTTTGTTTAAATGTACGCCCTATAACAGCCATGGCTGTACCAACCATGTGTGAGTTTGCATCTTCATTCACCATACGAACAAACACATTGGGCAATTGGCGTGCATAATGCGCCAAATCCTCTATTGTTTGTTGAGCCAGTATGCCACGTACAAGTAATAAGCTGCTTTGGGATTCATAACGCAAAATATCAGAGAGGGAGATAACGCCTATTGGGCGTCTTTTTTGTACTACTGGCAAATGATGTAAGTTATCTCTAAGCATGGCCAATACAGCTTCGAAAATATAGTCATTAGCATCTAATAGTACTAAGTTAGTGGACATAATGTCTTTTGCTTGCGTGTTAAAGGCAAGCCCTTTAGCCACTACTTTAGTGCGTAAATCCCTATCGGTTATTATACCAACTACTTGTCCATCATCTTCTTCTGGGTCATCATTTATGGGTTTATTTACATCGGTTACCAACACTGATGATACCGCCTCTTCGGTCATTAATTTAGCGATATCTTGTATCGTAGAGGTTGCATCTACGGTAACTACATCTCTGTGAATTAATGATTTTACCTTCGCGGTTGTCAGGTCATTGCCATCGGCTTGTTCGACAATAGCTTGATGCAAACGCACGTTACCGTCTGTTTCGAAGTAATCAGCAAACGCATCAAACTCATCACAGTAACGATTAAATAGCTCGACATTTATGCAATATACTAACGTATCTTCAAGAGCAGTTGCAGGAAAACGTACCTTACGGTTCATCAATAAACCCATTTGACCAAATATACCTGCGGTAGCCAAACGATTATACAGCTCGCCATTTCGGCGGTACATTTCTACAGAGCCACTTCTAATTACATACAAATCAGAAATGTCTTGTCCAAAACTCAATATATCTGTTTTTGCTCTAAAATAAGCAACTTCTACTTGTTGAGCTAGCTCATTAAGCGCTTTTTGAGGTAAGTCATCAAAAGGAGGATGTTGTGCTAAAAATTGTGCGATTTCAACTTGTTCGGCTTGCATAAATCCCTTCCTGTATGCGCATTAAAATGACTAAATCTATTTTGCAGATTAACACTATCATCGGGGTGTGAAAACAATTACTGTACAAATTTAGGCACAAAAAAAGAGCCTAAATAGACTCTTTAAATGTAATACTTATTGTATAAATTTATTTACCGCGCTGAGCGTCTTTTTGGGCTTTTTTAGCTTCTTTACGTTGCTGTAAAACAGCTTGTGCTTCATTACCAATATGGCCTTCACCACGCGCTTGCGCTAATTCTATTTGCTTTTGGCGCTCTGCAAAACGTGCGCGTTGTTCATCCGTAACTTCTTCAATACAATGATGACAAGAGACGCCCTCCATGTATTCAGGCTTTAACTTTTCGTCTTCTGTAATTGGCATACGACACGCGTGGCATTGATCATAAGAGCCTTTTTGTAGGTCATGATCAACCGCAACGCGATTATCAAATACAAAACACTCGCCTTCCCACATGGTTTCTTCTTTTGGCACTTCTTCTAGGTATTTTAAGATACCGCCTTCAAGGTGATAAACTTCATCAAAACCTTGCTCTTTCATGTAGGCTGTCGATTTTTCGCAGCGGATACCGCCGGTACAAAACATCGCCACTTTTTTGTGTTTTTCAGGGTCTAAGTTTTCTTTTGCCCACTGTGGAAATTCGCGGAACGTTTTGGTATTTGGATCGACCGCATTTTGAAATGTACCAATTTCAATTTCGTAATCATTACGTGTATCAATTAAAATTACTTCAGGGTCAGATATAAGTGCGTTCCACTCATTTGGCTTAACATAGCTACCCACAACTTTAAGCGGATCTACGCCTTCAACGCCCATTGTTACAATTTCTTTTTTTAGTTTTACTTTAGTGCGGTAAAACGGACATTCATCGTCGTAAGATTCTTTTGTAACGATGTTTTTTAAATTTGGTTGCTCATCTAGCCATGCTAATAAGTTGTCTATCCCTTCACGTTTTGCAGAAACAGTGCCGTTTATACCTTCGGCAGCGAGCAATAAAGTACCGCGTACTTCATTTGCTTCCATCACTTCTAGTAATGGCTTACGGATAGCTTCAAATTCAGGTAAACCTACAAACTTATACAGCGCACATACTACAAAGTGATCGCCCGTTACATTATCTTTATGAACAACAGTCATTATATTTCCTATTTTGCCTTGTTAGCCAGTATTGGCGTTTACCGAATCGTAAATCCGGCGCATATGGGGCGCGTATTTTACGCTTTTTTAGTTTAATTGCAAAAAATAGCGCTATAGATTGGTTTTTACTGTTAGCGACCTAGCTGTGTAAGCTATAATGCGCTAATAAATTTATAGAGTTAATTTGCTCATTTTGGAGAAACACACTTTGCAGTTTACTGATCTTGGGATTGATACACGCCTTGAAACACAATTAGCACATCAAGGGATCACCCAGCCCACCGATATTCAAGCGCATGCAGTGCCTACCGCACTTGCAGGGCATGACATTTTCGCTCAGTCTAAAACTGGGTCGGGCAAAACCTTGGCGTTTTTATTACCTGCTGTACAAAGGGTTATGAAACAAAAAGCACTCAGCAAACGCGATCCTCGTGTACTTATTGTTGCTCCTACGCGTGAGCTTGCTACGCAAGTATTTACTCAGCTGCGTTTATTAATTGCAGGCACAGCTATTAAGGCAGTTAAAATACTTGGCGGCGAAAACTTTAATGACCAAATAAAAGCTCTTAGAAACGACCCACAATTCGTAGTTGCTACACCTGGGCGTTTAGCTGATCACATTACAAAACGCTCATTGCAATTGAGTGGACTAGAACTGCTTATTTTTGATGAAGCCGATCGTATTTTAGATTTAGGCTTTACCGAGCAGTTAAAAATGATTAACGAGCAAGCTAATCACCGTCTACGCCAAACGTTATTGTTTTCTGCAACACTTGACCATGCACAAGTAGATGCACTATCACGTAACCTATTAAAAAAACCAAAACAAATTACGCTAAGTGCAGCAAACGAGCAACATAGTGATATTAAACAAACGTTATACCTTGCCGATCACCTTGATCATAAAGAAGCGTTATTAGAGCACTTTTTAAACCAAGATGATGTTGGTCAATGTATTATCTTCACAGCAACACGTTCTGACACGAGTCGCTTGAGTGAAGCGCTTAATGCTAAAGGCTTCAAATCTGTAGCACTTGCTGGTGATTTAACGCAAAACAAACGTTTAGATATCATGGATTCATTTAGTCGCGAAAACTTTAAAATATTGATTACCACCGACGTTGCATCTCGTGGTTTAGATTTGTTAAGCGTAACGCACGTTATTAACTTTGATTTACCAAAACACGCTGAAGAGTATGTACACCGCATAGGTCGTACAGGACGTGCTGGCTTTAAAGGAAATGCAATTTCATTAGTTGGCCCAAAAGATTGGGCAAGTTATTTAGCTATTAAAGCATTTTTAAATGACGAATTAAAATTTGCGAGCGTAGAGAGCTTAAAAGCTAAGTTTAAAGGTTTAAAAGATAAAAAACCTGAGGCAGCGTGGGACAAATCTAAAGAAAAAGCCGCCGCTGTTAAAAAGCCTGCATTTAAGCGCAAAGCTAAACCTAAAAAGCCTACAGCACCAATTAAAGCACCGATGAACATTGATGGCGATACACCAATGCGCCGTAAAAAAAAGCCTGAGCAGGAATAATTATGAGTTACCTAGGAACCACACAAACATTATTTGTAAAAGAAGTGAGTAACGAAGGTGCTTACTTAGACGGCCATGATTTAGGTGAAGTATTTTTACCAAAACAAGAAATAAAACATGAGCTTGAAGCGGGCGATAGTATTAGTGTATTTATCTTTTTAGACAATGCTAATTTAGCCACAGCAACAATAAAGAAACCACATGCTCAAGTAGGCGAGTATGCCCTACTACGCGTTAAAGAAATAAATAGTATTGGGGCATTTTTAGATTGGGGGCTTGAGAAAGATGTGCTTGCACCTTTTAATGAACAAAAGCCACGCATGCAAGAAGGCCATTCTTATTTAGTACGCCTGTATCTTGATAATGCAAGCCAACGTATTTGTGCCTCAAACAACTTTAATCGTTTCCTATCAAAAGATGAGCCACAATATACTCACTTACAAGAAGTGGATTTAATTGTTGCTGGCAAAACAGATATTGGCTACAAAGTATTAATTGAAGAGTCGCACTTCGGTGTTGTTTTTTACAATATGGTATTTAAAAGCTTATTTGTGGGTCAAAAGCTTAAAGGCTATATTCAAAAAGTGCGTGACGACGGAAAAATTGATGTTGTACTAGAAAAGCCAGGTATGGGAAAAGTAAGTGACCTTGGTGAAACTATTATGCAAAAGCTTAAAAACGAAGGCGGTGTTATTCCACTTGGTGATAAGTCTGATCCTGAAGCAATAAAAAAGATGTTTTCTACAAGTAAGGCTAATTATAAAAAAGCAATTGGTGGCTTATTTAAACAAGAGTTAATAGATATTGAAGCGAAATCCATTCGCTTAAGATCTTAATTATAATTGGCTGTAATTACTAATAATACCTGTTAGTAATTAACCTAAAATATATTTATAAGGCAATGTACATTGCGTATATTGCCTTGAATAATCAAGCACTTCAACTTCCGACTCAAGATTGAGCGGTGCCAAACGAAAAACCTTTTTTTCACATTCTGTTTTTTTATCATCAAGCTTTGATATACATTCACTAACGCTTACATGCTGAGATATAAGTGTATCTTCATTTTTGTAACACAGATGATGAGCATAATCTTGCATTGTTTTTTTAAAATCAAACATATCGACTGGGTACGTTGGAATTATATCTGTAACGGTTGTTACACCATCGTATGCTTTATTAGAAAAAACGTACTTATTTACTGAAAAACCCGCAATAACAATTATTATAGAACCAAAAAATAACTTCAAAACAAACCCCTACTACATTTTGATTTTATTAATGTAACATAAAACTCACATAAGGTAAGGGGTTTTAGCACTATATGACTGCTTATTGTTAAATTAAGCTATAGAGTTATTAACATCACTAAGCACTTTTACAGGATTATCTGCTTGAGTAATCGGTCTGCCTATAACTAAATAGTCACTTCCTGAATCTATAGCTTGCTTAGGAGTCATTATACGCTTTTGATCACCCGCATCACTCCCTTCAGGGCGTATACCAGGCGTAACAAGCTTAAAGCTATCACCTAACTCTGTTTTTAAAGCTTTTGCTTCTTGTGCAGAACACACAACACCATCAAGCCCAGCTTCCTTTGCAAGCTTAGCTAAATAGATAACTTGCTCTTGAGCTGATTTATCAACACCTAAACGCTTAAGCTCTGTTTCATCCATACTTGTTAATACAGTAACAGCGATAAGTAATGGCGCTTTGTCACCAAATTGCTCTAGAGCCGATTTAGCTTTGCTCATCATTTCAAAGCCACCAGAAGCATGAACGTTTACCATCCACACCCCCATTTTAGCAGCTGCAGTAACCGCTTTAGCTACTGTATTAGGAATATCATGAAACTTTAAATCTAAGAAAACATCAAAACCTAAATCAATTAACTCTTTAACAAATGCAGGTCCAAAATAGGTAAACATTTCTTTGCCGACCTTGAGACGGCAAGTATCAGGAGAAAGTTGTTTAACAAAGTTTAAAGCAACTTCTTGATCATCGTAATCTAATGCAATAAGAATTTTTTTTGAGTGTTCGAAAGACATAACTATCCTAGTGAATGGCAGTAAAGTTATTAATTATGGGGTTATTAAAATCCGTCTAAGCCTCGACTTGGAACAATGGTTTCCCAATGCTTACAAGAAGGGCAGTTCCAATATATGGTGTAGCTTGTAAAACCACAATGCTGGCATTGAAAATCTGGTTTTGTAGCAATATAAGAGGTTACAAGCTTATCAATTTCATCAAGTACTTCTTTAGTATTTTTATTTTGGTCACCCATTAATTGCAGTAAAAAACTAAAACCACGAATAGTAGGTTGACGTTTTAAGCTATCAGTTAAAAATTCAAAGGCTTGCTTGGTGTGACCTTGCTCAAGTAATGCTTGGCAATGCTTTATTTTAATTAACACTCCGCCCTTCTCTAACAAGTCACTGACTAACTCGTGAAATTGATGCGTCAAATTCAATTGTTTATAACTGTGTGCAAGCTCATCAATAAATAACGGAGCAAACAAGGTAAATTGAGAGACAAGTTCACGCCAGTAATAAATAGCTTTAACGTAATCTTCTTTTGCGTAAGCAACTAACCCTAACTCGTAAAGCGGACGCACGGCTTTATAATTTAAGCTAATCGCTTTTCTCATTAGTTGGGGTGTATTGTCACTTAAAGCTGACTCACAATAAAAATTAGCAATTGCTTTAAATTGCTGTTCTTTTGAAAATAGTTCGCTATGGGCTTCAAACATGTTGATGCCTTTTTCCCACTCACGGGTTTGCGAATATAAAGTGATAATAGGGTCCAGCGCTTCTACATGTCCTGCTTTAACTAACCAAACTAAGTGCTCTTCCGCACTATCTAGTAGTCCAGCCATTATATAATCTTCGGCTAGTTCTAAACGGCTAGTTGCAGCTTGTTGTTCATTTAAGCTTGGGTGTTTTAATAGAAGTTCATGAATTTTTATTGCGCGGTCTAATTCACCTCTACGGCGAAACATGGTGGCAAGTGTAGAATAGTGTTCAACCGAGTCGGCTGAAACTTCAAGTAAGTTGATTAAATGCTCTAAGCCTTGATCTTCTTCTCTATCGAGTAGAAATTTTAAGCCTTTACTATATTCAGAAGTGATCTGACGATTAAGTTGATGAGCTTGGTTTTTAGCACTGTTTTTACCCATAATCCAACCGTAACCAGCGGCAACAGGTAATAGTAAAAACAAAAGCTCAATCATAATTAGGTGTCTTTATTCGCGGCAAGCTTTTTTTTATCTTTTTCAGGCGCTAATTGCTTTTTTAAGCGGTAGTTTTGCCACTTTAATTGCGAAAACAATTTAAAGCTAATAAAACAACCAATCAAAACACCTAATAAAAAGCAGATACTTATTATTACAGCTAAAGGTAGTGTATTACTGGCTATAATGTAATTTACTTGTACTAACTGTGGGTTTTGTGACCCTAATACAAATGCACTGATAAGGCATAGTGCAACCAGAATAATTTTTAATACCTTGAACAAGTAACTACTCCACTAAGTTAACTAGGCAATGCTTTCATTCACGCGGTCGCGTAATTCTTTGCCTGGTTTAAAATGAGGTACATGCTTTCCTTCAAGCTCAACTGTATCGCCAGTCTTAGGATTACGACCTGTGCGAGGAGCGCGGAAATGCAAAGAGAAACTACCAAAACCTCTGATCTCAATACGATCTGAAGTAGATAATGAGCCGGCCATTTGTTCAAGAATTTCTTTTACAGCATTCTCAACATCTTTCACTGGAACGTGTGCGTGTTGTTCCGCAAGTATTTCTATCAATTCTGACTTAGTCATAGCGTTTCCTTAAAAAGAGATATAGGAAGGGCAAAAAATGCCCTTCCAACTAAAAACTAATTATATATTAGTCTTTTTGTGCATTTGCGAAAGCAGCTGCCATTGCGTTTTCAAACACTGGCTCTTCTTTCTTAAGCTTCTCTAGTACTTCTTTCTCTTCTGCTTCGAAAAGAGCTTTTACAGATAAGCTTAAAGTGCGGTTCTTACGATCAACACCAACGTATTTAACTTCAATCTCGTCGCCTACAGAAACAACAGTAGTTGCATCTTCAACGCGCTCTTGAGCGATATCAGCTACACGGATGTAACCTTCAACGCCTTCGATAAGTTCAACAGTTGCGCCTTTCGCATCAACTTCAGTCACTTTACCTTTAACAATAGCACCTTTTTTGTTTGCATCAAGGTAGTTATTGAATGGGTCAGCTTCGATTTGCTTAACACCTAGAGAGATACGTTCACGCTCTGGGTCAACTTGCAATACGATAGCAGTGATTTCGTCGCCTTTCTTGAATTCACGTACAGCTTCTTCGCCAGGTGTATTCCAAGAAATGTCTGAAAGGTGTACAAGACCGTCAATACCACCGTCAAGACCGATAAAGATACCGAAGTCAGTGATTGATTTGATCTTACCAGTAACTTGATCGCCTTTGTTTTGTAGACGAGCAAATTCCTGCCAAGGATTAGCAATACATTGCTTAAGACCAAGAGAAATACGACGACGTTCTTCGTCAATTTCTAAAACCATAACTTCAACAGTGTCGCCAAGGCTTACAACTTTTGAAGGATGGATGTTCTTGTTAGTCCAATCCATTTCAGAAACGTGTACTAAACCTTCAACGCCTTCTTCGATTTCCACGAAACAGCCGTAATCTGTAAGGTTAGTAACACGACCAGAAAGTTTAGAACCTTCTGGGTAACGACCAGCGATAGCTGCCCATGGATCTTCACCAAGCTGTTTAAGGCCTAGAGAAACACGAGTTTTATCTTTGTCGAATTTTAGAACTTTAACTGCGATTTCGTCGCCAACATTAACGATTTCTGAAGGGTGCTTAACACGCTTCCAAGCCATATCAGTAATGTGTAGTAGACCATCAACACCACCAAGGTCAACGAATGCACCGTAGTCAGTAAGGTTCTTAACGATACCTTTAACTTCTTGGCCTTCAACAAGGTTAGCAAGAAGCTCTTCACGTTCTTGTGAGTTTTCAGATTCGATAACTGCACGACGTGAAACAACAACGTTGTTACGTTTTTGGTCAAGCTTGATTACTTTAAATTCAAGCTCTTTGCCTTCAAGGTGAGTTGTGTCACGTACTGGACGAACATCAACAAGTGAACCAGGTAGGAAAGCACGGATTGAATCAACTTCAACTGTGAAACCGCCTTTAACTTTACCGTTGATAACACCAGTAACAGTCTCTTGCTCTTCACATGCTTTCTCAAGACGGATCCATGCTTCGTGACGCTTAGCTTTCTCACGAGAAAGGATAGTTTCACCGAAACCGTCTTCAATTGCATCTAGTGCAACATCTACTTCGTCGCCTACAGCAACTTCTAGTTCACCAGCAGCATTTTTGAACTGCTCTGCAGGGATAGCACTTTCTGATTTAAGACCAGCATCTACAAGTACAATGTTATTCTCGATAGAGATTACTGTACCTTTAACGATAGAGCCTTGCTCTGCTTCAAAACCCTTTAAGCTTTCTTCAAATAACTGCGCAAAATTTTCTGACATACGAATATACGTCTCATATATTAATACCAATAAGCAACCATGCTGCATGGGGTTGTTAAAATAGCACTGGCATCCTGCTGGCGCATAAAATGTGTTTAGCTTCGTTTAGGAAGCTTACCTTCAGAGATAGCAATATCCAATAAAGTTATTACCTTATCAAACACTTGCTGTGCATTAAGATCGCTAGTATCGATCTCAATAGCATCCTCTGCAGGTACAAGCGGAGCAACGGCACGATTCATATCGCGCTCGTCACGAGCTTGAATGTCCTGTAATAGACCACTTAGTGTAACATCAAGGCCGCGCGTATTCAACTCAACAAAGCGTCTACGAGCACGCTCTTGTGCACTTGCTGTTAAATATATTTTTAACGGCGCATCTTGAAAAACCACAGTGCCCATATCACGGCCGTCGGCAATTAAGCCATTTTCAGTGCGAAATGCACGCTGGCGACGTAATAACGCTTCACGAACGCGAGGTAATGCTGCAACTTTTGATGCCGCAGCGCCTACTTCTTCATTACGAATAGTAGTGGTGACATCTTCGCCTTCTAAAATAACTTTTCCTGCATTAGTTTGGCTATCTACCAAAAACTGCACATCTAAATTTGCAGCAAGCGGGACAAGCCCTTCTTCATTGTCTAATGCAATTTGGTGATGAAGTGCAGCTAAAGATAAAACACGATAAATCGCACCGCTATCTAATACATCCCACCCTAACTTGTCGGCTAACAAGCGACAAACAGTTCCTTTACCTGAACCACTTGGGCCATCAACGGTGATCACGGGCATTAATAACGCCTGCATTTAAAACCTCCTGCAATGCACACCTAAATAAACCGCGACATTATACGTCAGTTATTAAAATATATCTGCTATTAGTGTGTAACTTTTGTAATTACTTCTAATTAGCTTATTCACTGACTGACGCTAAAACATTGAAAAATGTAGGAAATGTTTTATAGGTACACTTTGGATCATTAATTGTTATTGGCTTTCCACCAACGGCAACCATTGCAAAACACATGGCTATACGGTGATCGTCGTAAGTATCAACAGCAACATCATTAAATGTTTCAGGTGGGGTGATCTCTATAAAATCTTCACCTTCTACAACCTGTGCGCCTACTTTACGAAGCTCAGTTGCCATTGCATATAAACGGTCTGTCTCTTTTACTCGCCAGTTATAAATGTTACGAATGGCTGTTGGGCCTTTGGCAAAAAGAGCAACAGTTGCAAGAGTCATGGCTGCATCAGGAATTGCATTGGCGTCAATATCCACGCCTTTTAATTCGCCTTTGCGAACAACTAAACGTTCATCATACCAATCAATTTTTGCGCCTACTTGCTCCATTACTTTGGCAAAGCCTATATCGCCTTGAACTGATTTGGCACCCACGCCCTTAATTTCAATCTCACCGCCTGCAATTGCAGCCGCAGCAACAAAGTAAGAAGCAGAAGATGCATCGCCTTCAACCATTATGCGATCTAATGATTGATACTGTTGACCACCTTTAACTTTAAAAGTTGCATAATCACTGTGCTCAACATTAACCCCAAAACGTGCCATTACATCAAGTGTAATATCAATATAAGGTTTAGAGACTAAAGTACCTTTAATAGTTATTGTTGTATCACCGTTAAATAATGGCGCTGCCATTAATAGAGCGGTTAAAAATTGACTTGAAATACTGCCGTCAATTTCAACCTCACCGCCTTTTATTTGGCCACCGACAATTTTAAGTGGTGGGTAGTCTTTGTGCTTTGTATAAGTAACATCACCACCCAATGCTTGCAGCGCGTCAACCAAGTGCCCTATCGGGCGCTCTTCCATACGTGGCTCGCCTATTAGCTCGTACTCACCAGCAACGGCAGCAAGTACTGCCGTTAAAGGTCTATAAGCAGTACCCGCATTACCTAAAAACAATGGCTCAGTCGGTGTATTAAACACACCACTAACCCCCTCTACGGTGGCTACAGTGCGTTCATCATTTAAAGTTACATTTACACCTAATAACTTTAAGGCGCCCAGCATATGGCGTATATCGTCACTATCAAGTAAGTTTTCTACAACGGTAGTACCGCTTGCAAGTGCAGCTAATAATAAAATTCTGTTCGATAGACTCTTTGAACCTGGTAGGGTTACTGTGCCATTTACTCTAGAAATAGGTTCTAAACGAAGCTGCTCCATTAGCTGTGCTCCTTTGCAAAAGCAGCCATAAAGTCTACAAGTGCTTGAACACCTTCAATAGGCATTGCGTTATAAATACTTGCGCGCATACCGCCCACAATTCTGTGGCCTTCAAGAGCAAGTAACCCTGCATCTTTAGACTGAGCAACAAACTTATCATTTAAGCTTTCATCATTAAGCCAAAACGGAACATTCATACGTGAACGGCAATGTTTAGCTACTTTATTGGTATAAAAGCTCGATTCATCAATAAAGTCATAAAGTAGCTGCGCTTTAGCAATATTTTGAACTTCCATCGCTTTTACGCCACCATTACTTTCAAGCCATTGAAATACTTCAGCAGCTAAATACCAAGCAAATGTAGGAGGCGTGTTAAACATGCTGCCTTGTTTTGCTTCTAATGCGTAATCTAAAATGCCTGGCTTAGGTAAGCCTTCACGCTCAAGTAATGTTTTACGAACAATAACGATTGATATGCCCGACGGGCCGATATTTTTTTGCGCACCAGCGTAAATTAAATCAAATTTATTAACGTCTATTTCGCGTGATAAAATAGTTGACGACATATCAGCAACGATCGGTGCAGTTGGGTGGCTTGGTACATCAAAAATTTCTAAGCCGTCAACCGTTTCGTTAGGGCAATAGTGAATGTAAGATGCATCTTCTGGTAACACCCAATCAGCAACCTGTTTAATAGAAAACTCGCCATTGTCATCATTACGCACATCAATAGAGGTTGCTTGAGTAAACTTGTTGGCCTCGTCTGTTGCACTTTTTGACCACACGCCGTTTTCGCAATAAACCGCAACTTTGCCTTCTTGGTGTAAATTTAATGGCACAGCACTAAACTGACCACGACCACCGCCATGCATAAACAGCACTTCAAATTCATCACTGATATTCATTAGACGACGAAGGCTGGCTTCACATTTAGCTGTAAGGGCTAAAAACTCTTTGCTACGATGGCTTATTTCCATCACAGACACACCTAAATCTTGCCAATCTAGAAACTCTTTTTGTGCTTTTTTCATAACCGCTTGCGGAAGCATAGCTGGCCCCGCACAAAAATTATATTTACTCATTACCTTTGCCTCATTCCAGTAATTTAACTACTAAGCATGAACGCTCAATACCCACCCACTAAACCTTTGAGTTTTAGTGAGTGAATATAACTTCACACCCTATTAATTTTTTTCAACAACATTAAAAAAAGCGGCCAAGGCCGCTTTTTCAATATCAATTATTCTGAAGGAGGATTATCATCCGCTACTTCATCAATAACCGTATCTACAGTTTCAACGTCTTCAATATCAATCAAGTCACTTTCTGTAACTTCAATCTCTTCTATACGTTGTAAACCAACTACTTGCTCTTCGTCAATAGTTCTGATCAAAATAACACCTTGGGTGTTACGTCCAACCGTAGAAACTTCATTAACGCGAGTACGTACTAAGGTACCACGATTTGAAATAATCATGATTTCGTCGTTATCATCAACTTGTACAGCACCAACAACAGCACCGTTACGCTCACTCACCTTGATAGATACAACACCCTGTGTTGCACGGCTCTTAGATGGGTAATCTTCTAGTTGTGTACGCTTACCGTAACCATTTTCAGTTACCGTTAAAATAGCACCGTCAGTTTTTGGTACAATTAACGATACTACGCGTTGATCATCGGCCATTTTAATACCACGAACACCTGTAGCAGTACGACCCATTGGGCGAACACCTTTGAAACGAATCTCAGGGTTACCTTCTTCGTCTAATACTGGGTTACCGTTTTCATCAACAACTGTTGTTTCTTCAGCTTCTTTAAAGCGTACAACTTTACCTGCATCAGTGAACAACATAATTTCGTTGCTACCATCGGTAATATCAACCCCAATCAGGCTATCGCCATCATTCAAGTTAACAGCAATAATACCGCTTGCACGTTGACGGCTGTAAGCCGTTAATGGTGTTTTCTTAACTGTACCAAACGCTGTTGCCATAAAGATGTATTTATCTTCTGCGTACTCGCGTACTGGCAATATAGCAGTAATACGTTCATCAGCTTCAAGTGGTAACAAGTTAACAATTGGCTTACCGCGCGCTGCACGACTCGCTAGTGGTAACTGATACACTTTAAGCCAATATAAACGACCGGCCGTAGAGAAACACAATATAGTATCGTGTGTATTTGCAACTAATAGACGCTCAATGAAATCTTCGTCTTTCATCTTCGTTGCTGACTTACCTTTACCACCACGACGCTGTGCTTCGTAATCAGACAATGCTTGATACTTCACATACCCTTCGTGAGAAAGCGTTACTACTACGTTTTCTTCAGTAATTAAGTCTTCAAGGCTGATATCGTGAGCAGCGGCATTAATTTCAGTGCGACGCTCATCACCATATTGCTCTTTAATTTCAACTAGCTCGTCACGTATAACTTCCATTAAACGCTCAGGAGTTGCCAAAATATAAAGTAGTTCAGCAATTAGTTCTAATAACGCTTGGTATTCGGTTAAGATTTTTTCGTGTTCAAGACCTGTTAGCTTATGTAAACGCAAATCAAGAATTGCTTGAGCTTGTTGCTCAGAGATATAATATTGACCATCGCGAATACCAAGTTCGCTTGCTAACCAATCTGGACGAGCAACATTGTCTTCACCTGCTTTTTCAAGCATACCTTGTACATTACCTAATTCCCACGGACGCGCTGTTAAAGCAATTTTAGCTTCAGCAGGTGTAGGGGATTTACGAATAAGTTCGATAATTGGGTCAATGTTCGCAAGCGCAATCGCTAAGCCTTCAAGCGTGTGTGCACGGTCACGGGCTTTACGTAAATCAAATACTGTACGACGAGTTACTACTTCACGACGGTGAATAATAAACTCTTCTAACATTTCTTTTAAATTGAAACATTTAGGTTGGTTATTAATTAGCGCAACCATATTCATACCAAACACAGTTTGTAACTGAGTTTGTGAATACAAGTTGTTTAAAATAACTTCGCCTACGTCACCACGTTTAATTTCAATAACGATACGCATACCGTCTTTATCTGATTCATCACGTAGCGCACTAATACCTTCAATTTTCTTATCTTTAACCAGCTCAGCAATTTTTTCAATTAAACGAGCTTTATTAACTTGATAAGGAATTTCGTGAACGATGATTGTTTCACGGCCCGTTTTTTCATCGGTTTCGATGTCGGCGCGTGCACGCATGTACACTTTACCACGGCCAGTTAAGTAGGCTTGTTCAATACCTTTCTTACCGTTGATAATTGCAGCCGTTGGGAAATCAGGACCAGGGATATAATCCATTAACTCTAAAATAGTTAAATCTGGATTTTGAATAAGTGCCAAACAACCATTTACAACTTCAGTTAAGTTATGTGGTGGTATATTTGTAGCCATACCTACTGCAATACCTGATGAACCATTCACTAATAAATTAGGAACTTTCGTTGGTAAAACATCAGGGATGAACTCAGTGCCATCGTAGTTAGGAACGAAATCAACCGTTTCTTTTTCAAGATCGGCTAATAACTCATGCGACATTTTAGCCATACGTACTTCTGTATAACGCATTGCCGCTGCTGAATCACCATCAACCGAACCGAAGTTACCTTGGCCATCTACTAGCATATAACGCAGTGAGAATGGCTGAGCCATACGAACTATCGTGTCATAAACTGCACTGTCGCCGTGTGGGTGGTATTTACCGATTACGTCACCGACCACACGGGCCGATTTTTTGTAAGGCTTGTTCCAGTCATTACTAAGCTCGTTCATTGCAAACAAAACGCGGCGATGAACAGGTTTTAAGCCGTCACGTACGTCTGGTAATGCACGTCCTACAATTACGCTCATTGCGTAATCTAAGTAGGAGTTTTTTAACTCGTCTTCAATATTGACTGGCAGAATTTCATTGGCGAGATCAGTCATTTGATATCACATTCCTTCAGTATCAGCTCTCAACAACCCGGTATTGGGTATTAAGAGTATTGTTATTATTTCTAACAGCCATGCTATCACAATTAATTTTAATTTACAGGCGCAAAACTTTGCGATTTATCAATTTAGCCCTATATAATGGCCTCAGATTGACGAGGAAGTATTTTATGACCGAACATCAAAATGTAGATCACGCAGAAATAGCAAAATTTGAAGCCATCGCCGAGCGTTGGTGGGACCTAGACGGAGAATTCAAACCTCTTCACGAAATTAACCCGTTACGTTTAGACTTTATAGCAAACAAAACGCAAGGCTTATTCGATAAAGAAACACTCGATGTTGGCTGTGGTGGCGGTATTTTAAGCCAAAGCATGGCGCGCATGGGCGCAAAAGTAACTGGCATCGACATGGGGCAAGAGCCTTTAACTGTTGCTAAGTTGCACAGTTTAGAAACTGGCGTAAATGTAGATTACATAAAAGTGCCAGCAGAAGAGTTTGCATCGCAACACCCAGAGCGCTTTGATGTAATAACCTGTATGGAAATGCTTGAACACGTTCCCGACCCAGCATCTATCATTCATGCCGTAGCTGCACTTGCCAAACCAGGCGCAGACGTGTTTTTTTCAACCCTAAACAAAACACCTAAGGCATATTTATACGCCATTGTTGGCGCTGAAAAGCTTTTAAAAATGGTCCCTGAAGGTACACACGACCATAAAAAGTTTATAAAACCTGCGCAGCTTATTGCATGGGCAGAGCAAGCGGGTTTAAAAGTTCGTGCAAGTACAGGCCTTTCTTATAATCCACTATCAAAGCAATATACGCTCAATAGTGACGTTAGCGTAAATTACATACTGTACTTTGAGAAGTTAGCTTAATGGCTAACTCTCAAGCCCCCCTCCCCCTTATTGAGTACGATGCATTTTTATTTGATCTAGACGGCACTCTACTCGACACCGCTGATGATTTAGGTGCGGCTTTAAATGCAGTTCTCATTAATAATAAAATAGAGCCTGTTAGTAGTGATGTATACCGCCCTGCGGCATCTAACGGCGCAGGCGCATTATTAGAGGCTGGTTTTAAAGAGTTATGGGACACACAACCTCAAAGCGAACTTATTAAGCAATTAGTTGACGAATACGCTGCAAACATAGCAAATCACACGCATTGCTTCAGCGGTGTTGAATCGTTGCTTATTGCCCTTGATCAGAAAAAGATCAAATGGGGGATCATGACTAACAAACCAGGGTTTTTAACTGATCCTTTAGTGGCAGCAATTCCCGCATTGAAAAATGCTAGTGTAGTAATAAGTGGCGACACCTTAGCTGAAGCTAAGCCATCCCCTTTACCGCTGCTATACTGTGCAAAGCTTATGGGAGTGCAACCAAAACGCTGTTTGTACATTGGTGATGCACAGCGAGACATACAAGCAGGCAAAGCCGCAGGTATGCGCACAGCAACGGCACTTTGGGGCTACATACCAAGTATTGATGAAGCCAACAGCTGGAATGCTGATTTTAACTGGCAAAGCCCAATTGATGGTTTTAACCATATATAGTGCCATGTTAATTAATAAACACTATATATTGTGATTGTGTTAGTTTTTACGCAAAGCTTGCTGATAAAAAAAGCAGTCAAAATTTATTTTTAAAATGCGTAAATTTAGCAGATCATTAGTTGATTTTTGCATATTTCAACTTAAATGATTGTTCGAAGGTGAGTGTCTACTAACACAAATACGTTATCCCGAAGTTATCCACAAATAGGGGCAATTATGTCCCTTGCAAAACAACTCAGACCACACTATCTTGTGATCTCTAAATTGAACAACACCAGATATTGTGGCCAAATGTTATTCAATTAAATTCGCAAATATGGCGAAACTTATAATAAATGAGTATATACCTTGCCTCGGCGAGGTATAAAGCATTGGTCAAAATACATAATTCCCAAGGAATACAGGCAAATGAACCAACAGTTATCTGTAAGCAAACGTGACGGGCGTAAAGAGCCTCTTGATCTGGATAAGATCCATCGCGTTATTGAGTGGGCCGCCGAAGGTTTAAACAACGTTTCGGTTTCGCAAGTTGAATTAAAGTCGCACATTCAGTTTTACGACGGTATTCGTACTAAAGACATTCACGAAACCATCATTAAAGCAGCAGCGGATCAGATTTCAAAAGAATCGCCTGATTACCAATACTTAGCTGCACGTTTAGCTGTATTCCATTTACGTAAAAAAGCGTACGGTCAATTTGAGCCACCACGTTTATTTGACCACGTAACAAAAATGGTTGGCGATAAACGCTACGATGCTCATTTACTAGTAGATTACACAGAGCAAGAGTTAGATGAGCTTGATGCATACCTTGACCATTCTCGCGATCTTAACTTTAGCTACGCTGCTGTAAAGCAACTTGAAGGTAAGTACCTCGTTCAAAACCGTGTATCGGGTGAAATATACGAAAGTGCACAGTTTTTATATATTTTAGTTGCGGCAAGCTTATTTTCAGATTACCCACGTGAAACACGTACTGATTACATTAAACGTTTTTACGATGCAGTATCTTTATTTAAAATATCTCTACCAACGCCAATTATGTCGGGTGTACGTACGCCTACTCGCCAGTTTAGCTCGTGTGTCTTAATTGAATGTGGCGACAGCCTTGATTCAATCAATGCAACGTCGTCAGCTATTGTTAAATACGTTTCACAACGTGCGGGAATTGGTATTAATGCAGGTAGAATACGTGCGCTAGGTAGCCATATTCGTAACGGCGAAGCGTATCACACAGGTTGTATCCCTTTTTATAAGCACTTTCAAACAGCGGTTAAAAGTTGTTCACAAGGTGGTGTACGTGGCGGCGCAGCAACATTATTCTACCCGCTTTGGCATTTAGAAGTAGAGAACCTACTTGTACTTAAAAATAACCGTGGTGTAGATGACAACCGCGTTCGCCACCTAGATTACGGCGTACAGTTTAATAAATTAATGTACTCTCGTTTAATTAAAGACGACTACATTACGTTATTTAGCCCATCAGATGTGCCTGGCCTTTATGATGCATTTTTTGAAGACCAAGCTGAGTTTGACGCACTTTACGTTAAATACGAACAAGACGAGTCTATTCGTAAAAAACGTATTAAAGCCATTGAGCTTTTCTCAATGTTTGCGCAAGAGCGTGCAAGTACTGGTCGTATTTATTTACAAAATGTGGATCACTGTAATACACACAGCCCATTTATTTCTAAAGTTGCGCCAATTCGCCAATCTAACTTATGTTTAGAAATTGCATTGCCAACTAAGCCACTTAATAACGTGAATGACGAAGAAGGCGAAATTGCCCTTTGTACACTTTCTGCGTTTAACCTAGGTGCAATAGAGTCACTTGATGAGCTTGAAGAGCTAGCTGAACTTGCAGTACGCGCACTTGATAACTTACTTGATTTCCAAGACTACCCTGTACCGGCTGCTAAAAATGCAACTATGGGTCGTCGTACACTAGGAATAGGCGTAATTAACTACGCATACTACCTAGCTAAAAACGGTAAGCGTTATTCTGATGGCAGTGCTAATGCATTAACACATAAAACCTTTGAAGCTATTCAATATTACTTAATGAAAGCATCAAACGAGCTTGCTAAAGAGCGTGGCGCATGTCCTAAGTTTAACGAGACAACGTATTCACAAGGTATTATGCCAACAGATACGTATAAACGTGATTTAGATAAAATTTGTGATGAGCCACTTCATCTTGATTGGGATACACTACGTGCAAGTATTAAAGAGCACGGTATGCGTAACTCAACACTAAGTGCGTTAATGCCATCAGAAACATCGTCGCAAATCTCTAACGCAACTAACGGTATTGAGCCACCACGTGGGCATATTAGCGTTAAAGCAAGTAAAGACGGTATTTTAAAACAAGTTGTTCCTGAGTATGAGCGTTTAAAAGATCAGTACGAGCTACTATGGGACATTCCATCAAACGATGGTTATCTACAACTTGTTGGCATAATGCAAAAATTTGTTGACCAAACAATTTCTGCAAATACAAATTATGATCCAAACAAGTTCGAAGGCGGTAAAGTACCTATGCAAGTCTTATTAAAAGACTTACTAAGCGCGTACAAACTAGGTGTTAAAACCTTGTATTACCACAATACTCGCGATGGCGCCTCAGATTCACAAGAAGATGCTCCAGAAGTGGAAGATGACGATTGTGAAGGCGGCGCGTGTAAAATATAACTGCTGATTTTTATTTTAAGCGGGCATTTAGCCCGCTTTTTCTGATAGTTTTTTGAGTGATAAACATGTCTTATACTACTTTTAGCCGAAACCATAATAACCAAATGCAAGAGCCAATGTTTTTTGGCCAAACTGTGAACGTATCTCGTTACGACCAACAAAAATACCCAATTTTTGAAAAGTTAATTGAAAAGCAACTGTCTTTCTTTTGGCGTCCTGAGGAAGTAGATGTAAGTAAAGACCGTTTAGACTTTCAGGCATTACCAGATCACGAAAAGCATATATTTTTAAGCAACTTAAAATACCAAACACTGCTTGATAGTGTACAAGGTCGTTCGCCAAACGTGGCTCTACTTCCAATTGTATCGCTACCAGAGCTCGAAACCTGGATAGAAACATGGGCGTTCAGTGAAACAATTCACAGCCGCTCATACACGCATATTATCCGTAACGTAACACAAGCACCTGAGCTTATTTTTGATGACATTGTTAGCAACGATAAAATTAGCGAACGTGCTGATGCCGTAACTAAATACTACGATGACTTAATTAACTCTGTATCGCTTTACAACTTATACGGTGAAGGCAAACACGAGATTAACGGTAAAACAGTTATCATTAATTTATTTGAGCTTAAAAAGAAACTTTACCTGGCTATGATGTCGGTAAATATTCTTGAAGCGATTCGCTTTTACGTAAGTTTTGCATGTTCGTTTGCATTTGCTGAGCGCGAGCTAATGGAAGGTAACGCTAAAATCATCAAGCTAATTGCACGCGATGAAGCACTTCACCTTTCTGGTACTCAGCATATTTTAAACATCATGCAAGACGGTAAGGACGATCCAGAAATGGCGATTGTTGCTGCCCAGTGCCGCGACGAAGCAATTAAAATGTTTGTCGATGCTGCAGAGCAAGAAAAAGAGTGGGCCGAATACTTATTTAAAGATGGTTCAATGATTGGCTTAAATAAACATATTTTATGTCAGTACGTTGAATACATTACCAATGCACGTATGACTGCGATTGGTTTGCCAGCACAGTTTGAAAACAACAGTAACCCTATCCCGTGGATAAACTCGTGGTTAGTGTCTGATAACGTGCAAGTAGCACCACAAGAAGCAGAAATAAGCTCATACCTTGTTGGTCAAATTGACTCTCAAGTTGATGCATCAGAATTTGGTGATTTTGATTTATAATGAGTGACAAGTCTACTGCAAGCATAACGCTTGCAGAAAACAGCCAGTGTATAGAATTTATCGCTGGCTGCCCTTCTCTTCTACACTGCTTAGAATCCATGAAAATAGACGTCGCATTCCAATGCCGTGAAGGTTATTGCGGCGCTTGTAGAGCAACTTTAGTGTCAGGCAGTGTTGAGTATAACGAAGAGCCACTTGCGTTTGTACGCGAAGGCGAAATACTGTTGTGCTGCTGTAAACCCAATGGCAATGTAAGTATTGATCTGAAATAAAAATCAATACTTACATCTATCGTTTATTAAACTTATCAATAGTGTGGAACGAACCGGTAATGTCCGGTAATTTTATAATCAAAAAGCATATCGCTTTTTTGCGGACCACGCCCTATATTATGCACAATAAGTGGGTTACCCGTATCTTGAGATAACTCATTAATCACCATACCTATATGAGGTAAATTACCTGGTAACATCCACGTTATTATATCGCCGGTTTTATAATCACTCACTTTGTTGGATTTACTCAATACGTTTGCATGGCGCTCAAAGTAAGCTTGTAAATTTGGAACACGTCGGTGATCTATATTTTTATCAGGCTTAGTTAAGCCCCAAATACGTTTAGATGGATACAGCGCAAAGTTTTTTTGCATGTCTTCATGCACGAGTTTCTGTAAATCAACACCTAACTTTCTATAACTTCTAATTATTACATCGGTGCACACACCTATATTTTTAGGTACATCCCCACCAGGGTAGCCAATAGAGCGATAAGCGCCGTCGTAATTCACATCATGAGTTGTACGCTCAAGCAGAGCTGAAACAATATCTTCTTCAAACGATGCTGCATTACTATTTATACACGCTAAAGTAAGTAAACACCCAATAATTCTGTACATATAAACTCCTTTAAACCTAAAATTGAGTTACAGCGTTTGGGCTACGTGCCTAAGAACGTCTATTTTATTGCCTTTACTTGCAAATTGCGTATCCAGCGCATATGCCATTTTTTCAAGCGGAGCGTCGTTGTATCCTACATGTTGGATTTCGCTAATGTAACGCATCATAAACGCGTCTGGACCAAGTTTAAGCCACTGCGCTACATGCACAAGCTCATGAAAATGAACCCTCAAATCTTTTGCAACCTCAGGAAGTAGATAATAGGTATTTTTATACGTTATACCCGCCGCGTCCATATCGACAAAATCACCTAGACCCATTTCTCGCAGACCCGCAAAGTCTGGCTTTGGTATTTGGTCTACAACAACGTAATACGCGTTTTTTAAAAACTCGCTAGAATAAAACCCATAAAATTCATTACTGAATTTATCACACCTCACTTTTTGACTACTGTATTTTAAATTTGTAGCGTCAATCCAATTTTCTATTTGTTCTAGCACAGCTCCTCTCCTAGAGTACAAATGCAACACACCATGTGTAAACCTTAATCTAATATTGTAGTAAACTTTTTAACCAGCACTTTTAGTATTAACACCTCGCAACTAGCGAAGAAAATAGAACGCATAGAATATCTAAACAAAAAGCTCTAAATCAAAATTATCATATGAGCATAACCTGTCTATAAACAGTAAAACCCTTTTTTATACTTTTTAAAGTGTTATTATTTGTAACTAAAATAGTAACACTTAAAATCATGTATAATTTTCCTAATACACTCTTTCGCATGAAAATAATGCGTTTCAGTCCCATTGTCTTACTGGTCATATTAAGTAATACAGCAAATGCTGAAAATATAAAACCGTTCACATCAGATGGCTGTAGTGCTTTTCCGGACGGCACGACAAAAGATAAAAAGTTGTGGCTTGCATGTTGTAAAGCGCACGACTACGCCTACTGGCAAGGTGGCACTTATTGGCAACGTTTAGAAGCAGATAAAGCCTTGCAACAGTGTGTTATTGAAGCCGGCGAAACGAGTATAGCGAACCTTATGCTTGCTGGAGTTCGATTTGGTGGCAGCCCTTATATACCATCGACTTTCAGATGGGGCTATGGTTGGCCCTATCCTAGGTTATATCAAGCATTAACAGCTGATGAAATTAAGCAAATTGCTGCTTTAAAAACGGTATTAACTCAAACCAATTAACACATTGTGAAAAACTGGGTTATGCAAATAATATCAAAAGGAATTGAATCACTATGCTTATACTGTTAAGTATCATTTTAACTTTGTTTCCAACGGTAATATCTTATTTTGTTTCACGTAATTACGCTAAAAAGGCTAAAGCGACTAATAAAGGTGCTTACATCAGAGCTGTGCTTTGGCCTAGTGTTTTCTCGTGGACACTATTTGCTGCTGTTGGGCACGGTGCAATAATCTTCCCCTTACCTTCAACGTTTGCGCTCGTGTTATATGTGTTTCTATATGACGAACGTGGTATCTATTTCCATCCTCACATATTTTTAAGCCCAACGATTCCAATAGCCGTTTATTTAATAAGCTATTTCAAATACAAAAAAGCGGCCAATAAAGAACTAACGCCCTAGCCCACTGTTGGCTCATCAGTATCTTGTAAGTCCTGCTGTACACTTCTTTGCTGTGAAACTACAACGTTATTATCTGAATATAAATGTGTAAATAACAGGTCTAGTAAATTAATAAAGCGTCATTACCAAAAATAACGAGTTTACCTATGCCCCTAGATATACAAAAAAGCCTTAAAGTAAAACCTGCTCACATCGTCTCATTTATTGTGTTTTTATTAGTTTCAATATCTACGTTTACCGCTCAAGTATATGCCGCTGATGCTGTATGGCCTTCAAAAACCACTTACAAATATGCAAATGTAAACGGTAAAAAGATATTTTACCGAGAAGCTGGCGCGCAGCATAAGCAAACCATTGTACTTTTACATGGGTATCCGTCGTCTTCACACAGCTACCGAGAATTGATCCCACTCTTATCAGGTCGTTATCATGTGATTGCACCTGATTATTTAGGCTCTGGTTATAGCGCACGCCCAAACCCAAAAACTCAAAAATATACTTTTGAATTACTAGCTCAATACGTTGAAGGATTACTAACAACACTTAAAGTAAAGCGCTACAGCCTTTATATACAAGACTTTGGAGCTCCTGTGGGCTTTAGAATGTTGTTAAATAACCCAAATAAACTTGATGCACTTATTGTACAAAATGGTAATGCGTATTTAGAGGGGCTAACCCTACCGAGGCAAGCGTTTTTTAAAGCCGCGAATGAGGACAAATCACAAGCGCAGAGTGATAAAATTTATTCGTTCACGTCTAATAAAGCCATTATTAATAAGCAATATTTACGAGACGTACAAAGTAACCCAGAAGTAATGAGCCCTGATAGCTGGACGCACGATCTTCACTTTTTACAAACTAAATCCGATAGAGTAATTCAAGTACAATTGCTACAAGATTACTACAATAACCTTCTCGACTATCCTAAATGGCAAGCTTATTTACGCAAGTACCAACCAGCAACATTAATTGTATGGGGTAAAAACGACCCTGCGTTTATAGCCGCAGGCGCTAAAGCATATTTGAAAGATGTACCGAACGCTGAAATACATTTACTCGATTCAGGACACTTTAGTGTTGAAGAAAAACCAGTTGAGATTGCAAAGTACATTGTGAACTTTATGGATAAGCTATAAATAGCGGAAATAAAAAAACGCTGAGGGTATAAACCATCAGCGTTTCATTAAATTGTATTAACTTAAGCTAAATCCAAAGAAATAGTATTTAATATGGGTAACTGTCAGATCAAGTCTGAGCTAGTAAATTTTAAGTATTTAACCTTCTTCTTCAATAAGTGATTCTAGTAGATCGTGTATTTCAGCTTTAAGCTCTTTGTCTTCTATTTTATTAGCACTAACCTTAGCATTTTGAAGATTTTTAATAGCCTCGTCTTTTTGACCAAGTTCTAGCTGCAGTGTAGCCATTGAAAAAGAAACTGATGACATGTGATCTTTGTTATTAATCGCAACAGACTTTTCTAATGCTTTTTCATAAGTCGTGATTGCCTCTTCTAGCTCTTCGGTAAAATCAGCCAAAGTTTCCCATTGTACTGGGTGATCTTTTGAGGTATTTTCGTTTTCAATACAAATCGCTTTTAATTGAGCAAATAAAGATTCAAATTTTTCTCGGTTATTTTTGTTAGCCGCCGCCATTAAATCTTCTGCTAGGTCATGTACCGCTTTATATATTTTTGTATTCATCATCACTGGTTATCCTTTAGTGCAGCTAAACTAATTTACTGACTCAATTTAGCTAAAATGTATCATTACAGTCATTATAAAATGTATTTAAACAACTGATTTATTTAATTTGGTGTATATCGTAATAATACATTAATAATGAACATCGCGTAGGCGTTAAACACACTGTAATTAAACTTTATCGCAATTACTCTTAGTAACCTCACACACTGATGAAACTTGAAACCCAATCCAACGTAAAGATGGTCGTAAACACTTTAAGTGCAATGACAACGATAAATAATAAGATGATTGCCGCTTTGGCTTTGCTACTTTTGAGGTTGTTCCAATATAATAACTTTGCATTAAATTCTGTTTTTAACTTAGTAACAGCTTCTTTCATAATTACATCCTACTTAGGTATCCCGCTCAGCAACATTTAATAAATACACAGCTGCCCAAGCAGGTTTCATAATATTTTTCGCCACCTTAGAGTAAAGCATTAAATAAAGCCTGTACTATATAAAATGTAACAAGGGGTTTTAACTTAAGTTATTGTATCTAACTTTTTTACACACCCAAAAAGCAAACAATGGGGCAATTCAGTAGAGCGTTAATAATAAATTTGGTGCTACACTAATAGCTAACTTAAATGTGTTAACAGCCAACTAAATTAGCAAATTATGAAAGAGTGTAATCAGTGTGGTAAATGCTGTATTAAATATGGTGGCGGCGACTTAAGCGCAACGAAAGAAGAAATAGATTTATGGGAGCTCTTTAACCCCGAAATTTATGAGTACGTTAAAAACAACGAAATTTGGTTTGACCCAAAAACAGGCTCAAGACTTCAAGTGTGCCCATTTTTAGAAATTGCGCCTAAAAAGGAGCCTCTCGCTAAAAATATGTATACCTGCAGTATTTACCTTGACCGTCCAGAAGACTGCCGCCACTACCCTAGCCTTATTTCAGAGATGATCCGCGACGAATGCGAAATGATTGAATCTATAGATATTACAAACCAGACAAGAGCGCAGCATAAACTAGATTTGATAATGATAGATAGCCGCTCTTAGATACCTAGATAAACCTGCAGCGCTATGAGTCTCGCACTTAAATAAATAGGTATTTCTATTAACATACCTATTATTATAATTTTTATAAAATTGGTTTAATCGTCATTTTTAGATCATTCATCGCAAAATACAAAGTTATACTATAACATTGTTGATTCACTGATTTTGCGGTGTTATATTATATCACAACATAATAACCGCGAACCAATATATCCATGACAAAGTTAACATTAATCTCCTCTGCTATTTTTTCTGTTTTATGTTCTCAATCAGCTTTGGCTGCCACTGTTACTGGTAAAGTAATGGATGATAAAAATCAACCAATTAAAAATGCCTCAATTCATGTGCATGGCAAAAACCAAAGCGTAAAAAGTAATGATTTAGGCGAATTTGCTATAGAAATCGATGCAAATAGCCAATTACATATTAGTAAAGACAACTACGTAGACTCTCGTATTGCTGTTAGCGAATCTTCAAATAATCTGTCTGTGTCACTTAAACCAACATCGGTTGAGACAGTGGTTGTTTATGCCTCTGCACTTCATAAAAATAGCCTCGAGATGATATCGCCAGTAAGCGTGCTCTCAGGTGATGAATTAAGAAATAAATCAAAACCAACTCTTGGTGAAACTCTAAAAGGTTTACCAGGCGTAAATGCAAGTTACTTTGGCCCTGTATCATCAAGCCCAATTATTCGTGGTTTAGATGGCCCTCGCGTTAAAATCACACAAAACGGATTAGATGCCAGCGATGCATCACGCATTGGCCCAGACCACGCAACATCAAGCGACAGCCTAGCAGCAGAACAAATTGAAGTATTACGTGGCCCAAGTACCCTACTTTATGGCTCTGGTGCAATTGGCGGTGTTGTTAACGTGGTTGATAACCGCATCCCTACAGACAATATCGACGAGCTTACGGGTGCTGCTGAATACAGCCACGATACAGTGTCAAACTCAAACACAGTAGCTGCAAAACTTGAAACAGGTAATGAAGGCTTTAACTTTCATTTTGATGGCACTAAGCGCAGTGGCGATGATTACCAAACACCTACCTTTACTATTGCCGACGATGATGGCGATGTAGAAACAGAGAATTCTGTAGAAAACACATTTATTGATAGCGAAACACTTAACTTTGGTACCAGCTATGTTGGCGATCATTTAACGATTGGTTTTTCGTACGGTAGTATTGATACCGATTACGGTATTCCTGGGCATGAGCATCATCACGATCACGAAGGTGAAACTGAAGAAGAGCATGCAGAACATGAAGACGAAGCAGCTGAAGAGCCGGTTTACGCACATTTAGCGCAAGATCGCTGGCAAGGGCTTGTAAGTTACGCCCTTCATAATAACTGGATTGAAACCATCAACCTACGTGTTGGCTACACAGATTACTCGCACAGCGAAATTGAAGATGGCGAAATTGGTACTACTTTTAAAAATAAAACGACTGAAGCACGTTTAAATGTAGAGCATAAGTTTGCTGATTGGCACGGAATGATGGGCTATCACTACAGCGATTCTGACTACGATGCAATTGGTGAAGAAGCATTTACACCTGCAAGTGTAACTACAACTAACGCATTATATTTACTTGAAGAGCGTGAATTTGGCGACGTTACAATTGAACTTGGCGCACGTGTTGAAGATTACAAAATTGAAAGCCAAATCACGGCACACGAGCATAGCCACGGTGAAGTAGAGATAGATCACAGCGACGAAGAAACCATTGGGTATAACGAAAGTTTTACCAATTTAAGTGCCTCTGCTGGTGCCATTTGGCAATACAAGCCGGGTCATAGTATCGCTACGAGTATTTCTCATTCAGAACGAGCACCACTTTCGGCAGAGCTTTTATCTAACGGTTTACACATTGCAACTGGCACTTACGAGCTAGGCCTTGGTTACAATATTGAAGATAATGAAGCGCATTTTGAGCCAGAAAATATCAAACAGGAAACTTCAACAAACTTAGATTTAAGCTTTAGACGCTTTAGCGGTGATTTTGGTTACACCGTTAACTTTTTCTATAACGATATCAAAAACTTTTATTTTCAAGAAAATACGGGTTTAGTTTACGATGAAGAAGATGGTTTAGAATCAGCTATTGGTGCACATGACGATGCTGTTGCGGTTTATCAGTTTACAAGTAAAGACGCAGAGCTTTATGGAATTGAGTTTGACGCGCATTACCAAGTAACACCAAGCGCTATGGTTAAAGTATTTGGTGACTCAACTCGTGCAAAACTAAAAGACGACGAAGGTAATTTACCACGTATCCCTGCTAATAAATTAGGCTCTGAGTTACAGTACGATTTAGGTGACTTACAACTAACATTAACGGGTACTCATTACTTTGATCAAAACGATGTAACTGCCTTTGAAACTCAAACTGATGGCTATACGTTATTTGATGCACAAGCTAATTACCAATTAGGTTTAGGCAGTGTCGATGCACAGCTGTATATAAACGTTGATAACATTACTGATGAGTTAGGTTTTGTACATAGCTCATTTATTAAAGATAAAGCACCACTACCAGGCAGAAACTTCCGCTTTGGTGTTCGTGGCTATTTTTAATAATTAAAAGTAGTTTTAGTTTATAAACCGCATTTTATTAATGCGGTTTTTTTATTTTTAGAATATATAATATCGATCGGCAATAATACTTGATCAATTCAAGGGATTAAACTTTGCACTAACTGCGTAAAAATTATGATATACGACTGCATGGATGCAAAAGGTAGAGCAATGCAGGAGCAATTAGTGATAACAATTAGTTAAAAAAGCTTTTGCCTTGTTATCAACACTATTTTCTTAGCGCAAAATAGATCACTTAATTAGGGTCTGTTGATCTTTGCGGATTAAAATTTGTTCAAACTAGGGGCTATTTAATCGCGGCGCGAGGTTTGTAACCTAGTGGGCTAAGTAAAAACCGAGCAACAAAGAGTAAATAGCCCCTAGAAAGAACCCTTTGGGCAGCGCCTGTTTGGCATTAATGCTACGTTATCGCCCATTTATGGGGAATAACCACACTACATAGGCTCTGCCTTGCCTAAATACCAAACAGACTGCTGCAAATTTAACCTTGAAAGATCAACAGACCCTAATCGAATTGGTATAAAACACTTAGATTACAGACACAAAAAAGCCGTATTCAGATTGAATACGGCTTTTTAAACTCTTAATTTTAAAATTTATTTAAATTAAGAAATGATTTCGTGTAGTTCAACGTCAAATACAAGCGTTGAGAAAGGTGCGATTGCAGCACCTGCGCCACGTTCACCATAAGCAAGCTCATGAGGAACGTAGATACGCCATTTAGTACCTACAGGCATCATTTGTAATGCTTCAGTCCAACCTTTGATCACGCCACCAACTGGAAATTCAGCTGGTTGACCGCGCTCGTATGAGCTATCAAACACAGTACCGTTAATTAGTGTACCGTGGTAATCAACACGTACTGTAGACTCAGCTGTTGGCTTTTCGCCTTCGCCAGTCGCTAGTACTTCATATTGAAGACCAGACTCAGTTACTGTGATTTCAGGACGTTTTGCGTTTTCTTCTAAGAATGCAATACCTTCGGCAGAAAGTACTTTAGATTCTTCTTCACGACGAGCTTGGATCTCTTCGTTAATCTTTTCGAATGCAGCTTGAATCTCAGGGATCTCAACTTGAAATGCGCTACCAGCGTACGCATCTTTCATGCCTTCAAATACTGAATTTAGGTTTAAGCCTTCAAAAGGATTAGACTTAAGTTGCTCACCCATTTGTAAGCCAATACCGTAACTTGCTTTTTCAGCATCTGTAGTAAAATTATCTGACATAATGTGTTTTTCACGTTTTGTTAGTTAAAAGACACGTATATGCTATCACAAAATAAACCCCGTTTGGGGCTAGTTTTTGCTGAGTTTTAGCTTAATTAGGCCAACAATATAACTACAAAGCGGTAAAGTGAATAAAATTCCAACAAGTAAAGGAATAGCTAATAATCCAGATTCACCAGACAATAAAAATGGCACTGCAACTAAGCCTACTAAACCAATAAAAGCAGAGCCAATTACTGGCCAATGTTTATCATATTTAGTAATAAGATGGGCAGCCAAAATATTAAAACCAAGACCATAAGCAAAAGCGGTAATTAATGGATATTCTGGTTGTGCGTCGACCGCCATTTTTGCCAACAAGCTAATAGCACTTTGATAGCAGTAACCAAATACCACCCATAATAAAAGATGTTTTATTAATTGCTGTGAGGTTGATAGGTTCGTTGCTTTAGTCATTAATTAAACTCCACAAAGCAAAAAACCGCCTATAAGGCGGTTTTTTTAAATAATGGTGGAGAGATAGGGATTTGAACCCTAGATGGGCTATAAACCCATGCCGGTTTTCAAGACCGGTGCATTCGACCACTCTGCCATCTCTCCGTACGGCGCGAATAATATGGTTAAACGTGTTACTTGTAAAGAGCTAAATATAAATTAATCGTAAATAATTATTAAACGATTAAAAACAAGTCACATTGCTCTTTTGTTGCGCTATTTACTGCAACACGCTTATTAATTCAATACTCAGTAATATTGTTTGGGCCTGCGAGCAATCCAAGAACAAATCAAACAAGCCAATAAACTCAATGCCGTGAATGTTACACTTTGAAAAATTAAGTCAAACCGATTTAAATCATCACTTGGCACTATTACAAACATAAAAGCGGGGAGTACACTTAGCGCTAAAACATAACAACACACTTTAAATGCCCGTCCAAAGTCAAAACGTTTAGACTGTTGCATCCACAAAGTTAACAGTATTAGCATACCTATTGCAGAGCCTGCTATAAAATGCGCTGCATTTGTACTCATTGCAACATACAAAGTTACAAAAGCACCAACAACTCCCCAAATTGACCACGCAAGCCAGTTTTCTTTTTCCTGTAAAAATAAATTTCCCATTGTTTTCGTCTTCTTTATCGTTATTTTTATTAAGACTTTCCATAATGTATCAAAAAACAACCGATTAAAAAACAAACTGAAGAAGAATTATTAACTTTTGTGCTTCCAAGCGCTTCTCACAGCCAAACCACTAACTCTTTTATATTACTCTTAGTAACCTTAATGAATTATGACTATGCAAATTGCATAAAGTTCATACTATTTCACAAATTACTAAAATAATGTTCTGGTTTATGGCGAGGTGACTTTTTACACTCGACTTGAGGAGTACCAATGTATAAGTACCCTACTATTTCATCTTGCTCATGTAAGTTAAGCGCTTTTTTGACTGCTCTACTTTGTGCAAAATAACCTGTGCGCCAAACACCACCTAAACCTTGAGCAAATGCAGCTTGTTGCATTGCTAATACACTACAGCCTGCACTTTGTACTTGCTCGATACGAGGAACTTTTGGGTGTTCTTGATATTTAGCAATTGCTATTACAATCATCGGCGAACGAAGGGGAAGCTCTTTAGCACGGTTAATTACTTTTTCTGTCTGTTGCTCTGCCACTGCACTTTGATGGTAAATTTCACCCAGTTTATTGCGTGCATCACCTTGAGCTATGATGAACTGCCACGGTGCTATACAGCCATGATCAGGAACACGTAATGCTGCTTGCTTAATTATGTCGAGCTGCTCAGGCGTAGGGCCCGGCTCTGTTAGTTTAGAGTCTGATTGGCGAGTAAGTAAAAGCTCGATAGCGTTCATAACGATTCCTCAAAATTCAAAACGATAGAGTAACATTTAAAACCTTAAATAATAAATACCGAGAAATTAAAATGCAAAACGGCCGCAAAGGGTCAACTATGCAGCCGTTAATAAAATACATTTAATGCGCTATTTTTTTATAACGTTTCGCTTTAACCAGTAATCAAAACTAACAAAACGCCCACCGCCCATAAAAAATAAACTTAAGAGCATAGCAAAATAAATTGCCGAAAATTCTATGCCATTATTTAAAATAGATGGTTTACCTTTTTCGTATAGGTAATCAGGAAAGCCATGCTCTTCAACTAAGCCTCGAATTTTTCCTATCCTGTCTTGTACTTCTAGTGAGTTTTCGAGGCTTTCTTTTGCACCTGGTATAGATAACCAATCAAGTACTTGCGCAGCACTTGTTTCTGGATTAGTCGGCGCTATTGCAAACCACCCGTTATGCCAATGTACTGAAGTAGCCGCTACAACCATTGTGAACATAAGCGGGATACTGACTAGGCGAGTTAAAAGGCCAAATAATAACAACCAACCACCTAAAAATTCACTCCATCCAGCTAAAAAAGCTAGTAAGTCAGGAAACGGTAAGCCTAAACCCCATTCACTATTACCAAACCATTGAACGACATCAGGCGACGCTAAAAAGTTATTTAGAAAGCCTTCTGTTTCAGTGCTTATAGCAAGTTTGTTATAACCTGCGATGATCATAACGGGAGCTAAGATTAAGCGAAATAGTAAAGCAGGTAAACCATCTAAAAACGATAGTTTACCCAATATTGTGTTATAAAAACTGATTAGTTTATTCATGCGTATCCTGTGTGTTCAATGTTTATTAAGTTATAGACTATAAACAACAAAGACCGTATAAATTGATAAACTATTTCAATTTATTTACAAAGGTTAAATACTTCTCGCCACTTGTAGGGCTTCAAAAATAGCGCGTTTAGCATCAATTGCAGCAGCCAGTTTAGCTCCGCCTATCACATGCACTTTTGCGTTATCTGTGTAACCTTCTAGCACTTCGCTATTAGAAACCTGACCAATACAGGCAATAACAGTATCTACCGGCAGCACTTGTACTTCTCCAGCAACATTAATTGTTAACCCATTTTTATCAAAACTTTGATATTGGCAATCAGCAATTTGTTTAACGCCATGCTGTTTAGCAACTTGGCGATGTATCCAACCAGTGGTTTTACCAAGCTCACTACCAAAACGACCCGAACTGCGTTTTAACATATACAATTGGCGCTCGTCTTTATGAGGCTGTGCATCACACTCAATCCCCCATTGCGTTTTAAACTCGCTAATAGATTGTGATTTATGTTCGCTTAAAAACGCAACCATATCAAAACCAATACCGCCAGCACCTAAAATAGCGATTGATTTGCCCAATTCTACTTCGCCGCGTATGACTTCGTCATAGGCAAACACACGCTTATCATCACTACATTTAATAGAGGCTTCACGCGGCCTAACGCCTGTTGCAAAAACAATATCATCATAATCTTTAAGCATTGAATCGTCGTAAGCTTTACTAAGCTCCACACTTACTTTTAATCGCTCGAGCTCATTAGTGAAGTAAGTAAGTGTATGGTTAAAGTCTTCTTTACCCGGTATCTGCATGGCTAAATTAAATTGACCGCCCATTTGCGATTTTTGATCAATTAACGTGACGTTATGCCCTTTTTGAGCCAAGTAACAACTTGCTGATAAACCAGCAGGACCTGCACCGACAACTAATACATTTTTAGCTTTGGCTGCTTGCTCTAGCGGGTAATCTAGCTCAAATGCAGCTTGTGGATTAACTAAACACGTAGCACGTTTATTTTTAAATACGTGATCTAGACAACCCTGGTTACATCCAATACAAATATTAATTTGTTTAGATTGATTGTTTACATACTTATTAAAAAACTCAGGATCAGCCAATAACGGACGTGCCATCGAAATTAAATCAGCCTCGCCCGCATTTAAAATATCGTTAGCAATTTCTGGAGTATTAATTCGGTTAACAGCAATAACTGGCACGCTCACCACGTCTTTTAAACGTTTTGATGCTTCTTTAAATGCACCCGGTGGCACCATACTCGCAATAGTCGGTACACGCGCTTCGTGCCAACCAATGCCAGTGTTAAATATATCAACACCTGCTTTTTCAAGTTCGGTAGCCTGAATAACAACTTCCTCTGGTGTTGAACCGTTTGGAATCAAATCAATGACCGACAATCTAAAAATAATTAAGAATTTTTCAGATACTTTTGCTCTTACAGCTTTAACTATTTCAAGTGCAAGTCGCATTCTATTTTCTAAGCTGCCACCAAACTCATCATCGCGTTTATTGGTGTGCGGCGCCATAAACTCATTGATCAAATACCCTTCAGAACCCATGACTTCTACGCCATCGTAGCCGGCTTTTTCAGCCATATAGGCAGAATACGCAAAGTCTTTAATTGTTTTTTTAATCGAGCCAAGCGACATCGCTTTAGGTTTATAAGGATTAATAGGTGCTTTTATTGCACTTGGTGCTTGATTGAAAGGATGGTATGCGTAACGTCCAGCATGTAATAATTGCAAACAAATTTTTCCACCGTGTTTATGCACAGCATCTGTGTAGGCGCGATGCTTAAACACATCGTAATAACTATTAAATGAGGAAGAAATAGGTGTTAGCTTGCCACGTAAATTAGGGCTGTATCCGCCTGTAATTAACATCGCGGTGCCACCTTTTGCACGTGCTTCATAAAATGCGCGTAAGCGTTTGCGGTTATGCCAGCCCTCTTCAAGACCTGTATGCATTGAGCCCATAACTAAGCGGTTACGTAATTGTGTGTGTTTTAGTTGTAATTGTTGTTCTAACATCTTGTGCCCCGTTAACTGGTCTAACCTGTATACATTAGCTAATTCTGCTTTAATGGCAAGTAATAAGCAATATGTGCATGCATTTAATTAAAAATAGCAGTAAAAACTTACGTTTATATAGGTTCATAAACACTTCGTTACGATTTAGCAGTTAAATTTATTTTTATTCTAGGCTAAGATGGAACTAATGTATTAACTGTACCAAATTAAGGAGCTATTTTGATAGCAAAGGTATTTAAAGGTATTTGGGCTGGAATTAATTTTTCTCGTCGCTTAATACTAAACATTTTGTTTTTATTACTGGTAATTGTTTTCTTTGTGTCACTCTCAAGTGACGATGATCAAATAATAGTTGAAAATGGCTCTGTACTCAGGCTTAACTTAAATGGCCCTATTGTTGAAGAGAAAACATATATAGACCCAGTTGAAGCCGCAATTAGTGATGCAACCTCTGGTTCTGAAGCACCAAGCGAAATATTACTCGACGATATTGTTGAAGTAATAAACGAAGCGACTAAAGACGATCGTATCACGGTGATATTGCTTGATTTACAAGAGATGCCTAAAGCACATTTAAATAAACTTAAGCAAATTACAAAGGCTATTGATGCCTTCAAGCAAGCTGGCAAAAAAGTAATTGCATCGGGTTATTACTATACTCAAGCACAATACTATATTGCATCGCATGCTGACGAAATAGCTATGCACCCATACGGCAGCGTAGGTATTGAAGGTTATGGCATGTACCCGCTTTACTTTAAAGATGCACTTGAAAAGCTTGAAGTAACGCAGCATATTTTCCGTGTTGGTACATTTAAGTCAGCAGTAGAACCTTTTATTCGTAACGACATGTCCGATGCAGCTAAAGAAGCTAACCGCGTTTGGTTAGGCGCTCTTTGGAGCGAATACAAACAAGATGTTGCCGCTGTTCGCCCGTTTGATGAGTCAAATTTTGACGAAACAATGGACGTATATCTAGAAAAAATGAAAGCTGCCGATGGCGATGCAGGTAAATATGCACTTGATCACCAGTGGGTTGACTCTTTAAAAACAAATCAGCAAGTTCGCAAACAATTAATTGATTTAGTGGGCACACAAGAAGATGGTAAGACATTTAAGCAAGTTTCATTTCGTGAATACTTAAGCTTAATTAAACCGCCTATTGAAATTGATAACCCTATTACCGAAAAAGTAGCGGTAGTTGTTGCTAAAGGTACGATTGTTGATGGTGAGCGTAAAGCGGGCGAAATTGGGGGTGACTCTACAGCTGCCCTACTTCGTAAAGCACGCCTGGATGATAAAGTTAAAGCGGTTGTACTACGTATAGACTCTGGTGGCGGTAGTATGTTTGCCTCTGAAGTTATTCGTGCTGAAGTATTAGCCCTTAAGGCTGCTGGTAAACCTGTTATTGCTTCAATGAGTTCTGTGGCTGCATCAGGTGGTTATTGGATTGCCTCTGCTGCAAACGAAATTTGGGCAGCACCAAGTACAATTACAGGCTCAATTGGTGTATTTGGTACGTTTATGACATTTGAGAAAACCTTATCGAAAATTGGTGTTTATTCAGATGGCGTTGCAACAACCGAAATGGCTGGCTTTTCTATCACTCGTCCACTAAATGAAAAGATGGGTCAAGTAATTCAAATGAACGTTGAGGAAGCATACGGTCGCTTTTTAAATGTTGTTGCTGATGCGCGTAATATGACGCCTGAGCAGGTTGACAAAATTGCCCAAGGCCGTGTATGGATTGCATCTCAAGCACTTGAACTAGGTTTGGTTGATAAGCTAGGCGACAAACAAGGTGCGATTGAAGCCGCTGCTGCACTTGCCAAGCTTAATCATTATGAAGTTAAAACTATTAAACAAGATTTAAGCTCGCAAGAAAAAATGATTCAAAACATTTTTGGTAATGCGTCTATTAAATCTATGCTTGGTTTGCAAACACAAAAAACATCTGTGTTAGCAACACAAGCTAATTTACAAAGTGTTATTAACCAATTAAGTACTGAAGTTGAAAACCTTAAGGATTACAACGATCCACAAGGTGTATACGCACGCTGTTTAGTGTGTAACGTTGCACAATAAAAGTGCATAGCTTCACCTAATCAGCTGTATTTAAAGCTGCTTAACGTTATACTAGGCCCAGTTTTTTTACTGGGCTTTTTTTATGAAACGTAAACGCATTTATATCGCTTATACTGGCGGTACTATAGGTATGAAAAAATCGAGTCGAGGCTATATTCCGGCTGAAGGTTTTTTAACAGAAACCGTAGTGAATAACGCAGAATTTAATCGTGATGAAATGCCTTTGTTTGATATTCACGAATACTGCCCTCTTATAGATTCTTCAGACATGTCTCCAGAGCATTGGCAACTTATTGCTAATGATATCAAAGATAAATACCAAGATTATGATGGTTTTGTGGTGCTCCATGGCACTGATACTATGGCGTATACAGCCTCAGCGCTGTCATTTATGTTCGAAAATTTGACTAAACCTGTGATTGTAACCGGCTCACAAATTCCGCTCTCACAATTACGTTCTGATGGCCAAGTAAACTTACTTAATGCCATGTATTTAGCTGCAAATTATCCTATTGCTGAAGTAAGTCTCTTCTTTAATAACCAACTGTTTAGAGGTAATAGAGCAACTAAAGCACACGCGGATGGGTTTAATGCTTTTGCCTCGCCTAATCTAGACCCCTTAGCGTTATCAGGTATTAATATTCAACTTATTAAGGGTCAGCTTAGCCCATATGTTGAAAATGAGCTGCAAGTTACACCAATTACACCTCAACCTATCGGGGTGCTTTATTTGTATCCTGGCATTAGCCAAGAGGTAGTTAAAAGCTTGGTCAATGGCAATATTAAATCACTGGTGCTACTGAGCTTTGGTGTAGGTAATGCACCACAAGATCCGAGCTTTTTGTCAATACTCGAAGAAGCAAGTAAACGTGGCGTCGTAATTGTTAACTTAACTCAGTGTTTAAAAGGTCATGTAAACATGGGTGGCTATGCAACAGGTAATGCGCTATTAAATATTGGTGTAATAAGTGGGTATGATATGACCCTTGAAGCATGTTTAACTAAGTTACATTATTTATTTAGCCAAAATCTTGAAGTCGAAACGATTCGTCATTTAATGCAAGATAACTTACGTGGTGAGTTAAGCCGTTAATTTTTACGGGCTAAAAATACAAAAGGCACGCTAAATAGCGTGCCTTTATCGTTTTAAACAACTGTTTTTTATCTAACTTTAGCGTCTATATCTACTAAATCAGTTAAATGACACATTTCACCACTGTGGGTTTTTATGCCGTGCTCACCAAAGTAATCACGCTGGGCTTGAACTAAATGCCCATTACTCGGTGTAGTTAATGTTGCTAAATACGTTTGTGTAGCTCCCAATACAGGGAATGCTAAACCAGTCATTATTGCTTGACCGGTAATTTTTCGCAAAGAGTTAGACTCTTTTTCAAGAGTGTCAATAAATTCAACACCTTGTGCAACGCTATCAAGGTAATCAGCACGGATTATACAACCAGCGCGCCATGTTTGAAGCGTTTTAGATAAATCTACTTTCCACTGATGAGTACGTGATGCACCTTTAATTAGCGCTAAACCTTGACGATACGCAAGTAAGCTTGCAAGTAAGAACGCGTCTTTTAGCTCTTCTAAATCAATTTCAACATTGTTCGTTGATTTAGATGCATATGTCATCTCTTGTGCAGCCGTTGTGTTACATGCATTAGTTAAATGACGAGCTTGAACAGCAGCAACAAGTGAAGGGACAGCAATACCAAGCTCTAGTGCATTTTGCGCAGTCCAAAGACCAGTACCTTTAGCGCCAACTTTATTATCAATTAAGTCCGCAAGCGGTACATTATTATGATTTTCAAGTGACAATATATGGCTAGAAATAGACAGTAAGTAACTATTTAATTGACCTTCTGACCAGTCATTAAATATCTCAGCTACTTCTTGTGGAGAACGATTAGTACCTAAACGAAGTAATTGGTACACTTCTGCAATAAGTTGCATCAGTGCGTATTCAATACCGTTGTGAACCATTTTTACAAAATGACCACTTGCTGATTGGCCAACACGTGCAAAACACGAGTCGCCATTATAGCTAGCAGCTACTTTTTCAAACCATGGCTCAATACGTTCCCAACCACCTTCAGAACCACTTGCCATCATTGCAGGACCATGACGAGCGCCTTCTGCACCGCCAGAAATTCCCATAGTGGCAAATTCAAATTTATTTTGGTATTTGAGTTTACGCGTTATACCATCTTTATAATTACTATTACCGCAATCGACTATCATATCGTCACAATTAACGCCGGCCTCTACAAGTTCATTACAAACTGTATCAACTAACTCACCAGCAGGAACAAGTAATAAAATAGAACGAGGTGCCTCTAAACGCCTTACCATGTCACTTAAATCAGAGACAATGTGAAGCCTATCAGCCATGCCTTGTGATTTGGCACAACTTAGTAACTCTTCACCCGCATGTGGGTTTTTATCATAAGCGACTAGCGTTATCCCTTTTTCAATCAAGTTTAGGGCAAGATTTTTTCCCATAACGCCTAACCCTACTAATGCAACTTGCATCTAGTGTCCTCCTCGGTAACAACTATTTGGTTAGAAAATTCAGTGTATAAATTAAATAATACCGCGTGCATTATACTCATACAGTCATAAAATACTAACTATGAGCCCATACAACATGCTTTTTTATTACAGATAAATAAGCTACGTAATTATATCAAACATCAATGCTCTCGGGGTGACTAAAAGCTACGCTAATTGAAATTAAGATCATTGACGCATTCTGACACCGGTGTCATAATGATGACACAATAGTTTTGTATAAAATAGTGGCAAACCTTTGAAGTTTGCACATAATTAAAATATTTTAATCTAATATAGATGTTTTAATTCAACAAAATAACGTCAACATGCTTTCACCAAGCAAACAGGAGAAATTGATGCTAAGACGCACGAAAATAGTCGCTACCCTTGGACCTGCTACCGATAGAGATAACAACTTAGAAAAAATTATTATCGCTGGGGCTAATGTAGTACGTTTAAACTTCTCACATGGTGTTGCCCAAGATCATAAAGACCGTGCGCAAGCTGTACGCGATATTGCAAAAAAATTAGGCAAGCATATTGCTATCCTTGCTGACCTTCAAGGCCCTAAAATCCGCGTTTCTACTTTTAAAGAAGGTAAAGTAACGCTTGCTGTGGGTGCAAAGTTCACTCTTGATGCAAAAATGGAAAAAGGCGAAGGCGATGTTAACTCTGTAGGTATTGATTATAAAGAACTACCTAACGATGTTAGCCCTAACGACCTACTACTCCTAAATGACGGCCTTATTCAACTAAGTGTTGATGAAGTAGCTGGGCACTTAGTACATTGTACTGTAACTGTTGGCGGTGTTTTATCTAACAATAAAGGTATTAACCGTTTAGGTGGTGGCTTAACTGCTCCAGCATTTACTGAAAAAGATAAAGAAGATTTAATAACTGCCGCTGAAATTGACGTAGATTACATTGCCGTATCATTCCCACGTAGTGGCGACGATATGCGCTACGTACGCTCACTTGCTGAAGCTGCTGGTTCAAAAGCACAACTACTTGCAAAAATTGAACGTGCTGAAGCCGTAGAAACACAAGAAGCTGTTGATGACATCATTCTAGCGTCTGACGCTGTAATGGTTGCTCGTGGTGATTTAGGTGTTGAAATTGGTGATGCAGCTCTTATGGGCAAGCAAAAACTAATTATTCGTCGTGCTCGTTCATTAAACCGTACTGTAGTAACAGCAACGCAAATGATGGAATCGATGATCGATAACCCTATGCCTACACGTGCAGAGGTTATGGATGTTGCAAATGCTGTTCTTGATGGAACAGATGCTGTAATGCTTTCAGCTGAAACAGCTGCAGGTGATTACCCTGAAGAAACTGTTGCAACTATGGCACGTGTTTGTTTAGGTGCTGAATCTCAAAAAGAAACGCATGTTTCTAAGCATCGTTTAGATAGTCGCTTTTCTAACAATGCAGAATCTATCGCACTTTCTGCTATGTATGCAGCTAATCACTTAGATTCTGTTAAGGCTATCATCACGCTTACTGAATCTGGTAGCACGGCTAAATTAATGTCACGTATCAGCTCAGGCTTACCAATCTACTCGCTTTCACGCCATGCGAGTACATTAGGTCAAACAGCACTTTATCGTGGTGTTTACCCAGTATTTTTTGATTCTACAAAAACTGAAAAAGACGGTATGGTAAAAGCGGCACTTGATACTTTAGTTTCTCAAGGTTCTTTACAGTCTGGCGATACAGTAATTATTACTCACGGTGACTCAATGGAAACTGTGGGCGCAACTAACACTATGAAAATTGTAACTGTTGCGTAATTAAACGCCGAATATAAAAAATGCGAGCTTAGCTCGCATTTTTTGTGCCTGTAATAAAAGCGTTGGCTTTAACTTGCTAATGCCGCTTTAACCTTATCTCGGTAGCTACGGCTCACTTTTAATTCTTGTCCGTTTTCAAGTACTAATAAATACTCGCCACTTACTTGTGTAACCAGCTTACTAATTTGTTTTGTATTTACTATTGCACTGCGGTGTACACGCACAAATAACTGAGGGTCCAGCTCTTGCTCAAGCTCTTTCATTGTTTTACGAAGTATATGCGTTTGTCCATCTTCACAGTGTAAACACATATAGTCACCTGCAGCATCAACCCATTGGATAGTCGCTACAGGTACCCGTATAATTTCACCCTGCTCTTTTACTGCAAGCGATTCTGGGTAACGTCTATCTGTTAAGGTATCGCCAGTCGCTAATTTTTTTAATATTTCTTCGCAATTATTACCAGTAATACCGGCTACAAAACTCGCTAGTTTTTTCTTATGGGCGTTGTCTTGCTGCGTTTTTAAATAAGTATGCACTTTTTCTACCGCCTGTTTTAATCTGTTATCATCAACGGGTTTTAAAATGTAATCGAGAGCATGAATTTCAAATGCTTTTACAGCAAACTGATCAAAAGCAGTTACAAATACAATTGCAGGTAATACTTTTGTACTTTCGCTAAGCGCTCTTGCCACCTCAAAGCCATTCATACCTGGCATCTGAATATCTAAAAAAACCAAATCGATTTTCTCTCTTTGGCACATTTCAATTGCATCAGCGCCTGAACTACATAATTTAATTACTTCAATATCAGAATATTCTTCAAGTCTTACCGCTAAACCTTTTCGCGCTAACGGTTCATCATCAACAATGAGTGTTTTTATTTTAGTCATTTTTCACAGCCTTCTCAAAAGGTACTCGCAGATTAACTTTTAATCCACTTGGCGTATTATGTGATAATACAAACGAATAATTATTTTCATACAACGTTTTTAATCTATCTTTGGTGTTAGCAACACCTACACCTTGAGCGTTAACTAATTGGCCATCAAGTATTTCAGTGCCTGGGCCGTTGTCACCCACTTCTAGTAATAATTCATTCGCAAATACTTGTGCTTTAATATCAATTACACCACCTTCTGTAAGATGGGCAATGGCATATTTAATCGCGTTTTCTATAATTGGTTGCAAAATTAAGCTCGGTACTAAAGCCTCTTTTGCTTGCTCGCTAATATCTACATTTACTTTCAATCGCTCATCAAAACGGACGCGCTCTATTTCTAAATAAAGCATGAGAGCATGTAGCTCTTGCTCAAGCGGTACTTTTTTAATTGGATCGGTATTAAGTGTGTAACGTAAAAAGTCACTTAACCTTGCTACCATTAAGTTAGCATCTTTGTTTTCTTTAACCAAAATTAAAGTAGAAATAGCGTTAAGTGTATTGAATAAAAAATGGGGATTTAACTGATACCTGAGCATTTTTAGTTGCGCTTCGTGTGCCATCGTTGTGGCCTTTAACGCTTTTTGTCGCTCACTTTGTAATAACTGATAATATTTAACGCCAAAGTACAAACCACTCCAACATAAAATAATATAAACCGAATCTAAACCTTGCTGCAGGTAATAAAACCACTCCTCTGGTCTATAACCATGGCGGTATATTTCCCATAGATTGAATTTTTGAACGACAGCCCATAGAGTTCCCGTTATATAAGAGGCACCAAATACTACAATCATTAATACCCAAGGCGAGGCATTCCAAATTTTACGATAAATATACCTAAGCGGCACTGTCATCAAACAACCAGCGTAAGCATTCAATAAAATAACAAATACGTATATATCACGCATTTCAAATACTTTAGAGCCGATATAATTTACTAACGCGTAACCAATCCAGCCCGCGATTTGCAAAAGCCAAAAAAAACGTTGCCTGTTATCGACTAAAGATTGCCAGTTCAAAATAGATGTTTACTCCGTATGGTTAAAACTAATTCCATAAAATAGGCGTTTGTTATTTTTATTATTTTTACCAATGTAGGGCTAATTTTCACAAAATTAGATAGCCTTATTATATAGATTTATGAGTTTGCATAGCACTACAGCTTGCCTTGCTTTTTAAGAGTCTTACCGCAAACAAATAGTCGAGACACTAAAAAAGCGAAAGGTTATCCACCTTCCGCTTTTTAAATATCAATAGCTTTGTGTAAATTAAGCTAGTTTATCTGATGCTACCTTGTAGGTTGGATCTTCAATCACATTCACTTCAACTAAATCACGTGCTTTATGAAGCAACTGCGTACAGTCTTTACTTAAGTGACGTAAATGAAGTTGTTTACCTGCTTTTGTGTATTTGTCAGCAAGTGTATCAATTGCTTCTATTGCACTGTGGTCAGATACGCGGCTGTGTTTAAATTCAACAATCACATTTTTAGGATCATTTTTCACATCGAATAACTCAGAAAAGTTTTTAACAGAGCCAAAGAATAACGGACCATGTAGTTCGTACACCTTAGCGCCTTCCTGATCAATGTAGTTAGTTGTATATATCTGCTTCGCATGCTGCCAAGCAAATACTAGAGCCGATACAATAACACCCACACATACAGCAATCGCTAAATCAGTAATAACCGTCACGCCCGACACAAGAACAATTACAAATGCATCAGATAATGGTACGCGCTTCATCATTTTAAAGCTTGCCCACTCAAATGTACCAAGTACTACCATAAACATAACACCAACAAGTGCAGCTAATGGGATCATTTCAATTAAGCTAGAGGCAAAAATAATAAAACCAAGTAGCATAAGTGCAGCGCTTATACCTGATAAACGAGAGCGGCCACCTGAATTTATATTGATCATTGATTGACCAATCATTGCACAACCACCCATTGCACCAAACATACCGCAGGTAATATTTGCAGCGCCTTGACCAATACATTCTTTATTACTATGACCACGGGTTTCTGTGATCTCATCAATTAAGCTAAGCGTTAATAATGATTCAATTAAACCAATAGCCGCTAAAATAAGTGCATATGGGAAGATAATTTTCAGTGTTTCTAAATTAAAAGGCACCATAGGAATATGAAATTCAGGTAAGCCGCCAGCGATTGTTGCTGTTTCGTCACCAGTCATTCCTTTTAAGAAATCTAATACTGTATGCGCCTCTAAATCAAACCCAATCACTAATCCAGTTACAGTTACAATAGCAACTAGAGATGAAGGCACTGCTGTAGTCAATTTTGGCAAAAAGTGGATTATTGCCATGGTCAATGCAACTAAGCCAAGCATGATAAATAATGGATTACCTGTCATCCATTCTTGTCCGCCCATACCGTCTGGCACTTTAAACTGCCCTAGCTGAGCTAAAAATATAACAATTGCTAACCCGTTTACAAAACCAAGCATTACCGGATGAGGAACCATACGGATAAATTTACCGAGTTTAAATACACCCGCGAGAATTTGCAGTATTCCCATCAGCAACACAGTTGCAAATAGATACTCAACACCGTGATCAAGCACTAAACTTACCATGACAACAGCTAGTGCACCGGTTGCACCTGAAATCATACCAGGGCGACCACCAAAAATAGCCGTAATTAAACCAACGATAAACGCGGCATATAGACCAACCAAAGGTTCTACATTTGCAACAAATGCAAACGCAACTGCTTCTGGGACTAAGGCTAACGCCACAGTTAATCCAGATAGAATATCGTTTTTAGCAGAGCTAGGCGCCCTACTGAGTAAGTTAAACATTGAGGTCCTCAAATGGTGTAATGGGTATCAAAAAAAGCGCTAAATTCTACCAAATTAGCGCTCAGTTAACAATTGTCATTATGTGGTTAAGCTAAACTAAAAATGGTTTAGCTTTTAAAAGAAGTGCTTTTACAAAGGAAGGGAAGTACTGCGTTTTACACATGTCATTGTTACATTAGAATGTACTTCTTGAACGTATTCTAAGCTTAGTAAATTATCGCGCACAAAATGCTCATACCCTTCTATGCCTTGTGAAATTATGCGTAGCATAAAGTCCATGGTACCAGCCATAGTGTAACACTCTGTTACCTCGTCGTAGCTCATGATCAGCTTTTCAAACTCAGCAAGATTCTTTTTACCGTGATTTGATAAACGCACATGTGCATATACAAGCATATCAAAGCCAAGTTTTTTCTCATCTAAAAGAGCCACTTTGCTTTTTATATAACCATCTTGCTCTAGCTTAGCGATTCGACGCCAGCATGGAGATTGAGACAAGCCTACTTTATCTGCAATTTCTGCGGTTGATAAACTAGCATCTTGTTGTAAAAGTGCCAATATTTGGCGATCTACGTGATTTAGAGACATTTTATTTCTTATTTATCAAATAAACTGGTTAAATTATACAACCATTTTAAAACTCAGTCTGCTTATTTTTAATGTTTATGCAGTTTGTAAACTTAAAATAAGTAACTTAACCAAACTTACCACTCACAAAAGGATTTGTTTTCTTTTCAAATCCCACCGTAGTGTCGCTACCATGTCCTGCCAGTATTTTAGTATTATCAGGTAAGGTTAAAATATGCGTCTTAATCGACTCTATAAGTTGTTCACTGTTCCCCTTAGGGAAGTCAGTGCGCCCTACTGAGCCTTTAAAAATAACATCACCTACAATAACGCATTCATTCTCTTGTTGATAAAACACAATATGACCGGGTGTATGCCCTGGGCAATGCTTCACTAAAAAGCTAAGTTTACCTACGCTCACGGTGTCGTTATGGTTTAGCCAAATATCCGGATAAAACGGTTCAATGGGTTTAAATCCAAACATCTGTGCTTGCATAGGTAAGTTTTCAAACCAAAAGTGCTCATCTTTTTGTGGACCAATAATTTGTACGTTAAATTGATTTCGTAAAATATCAGCCCCACCCACATGATCTAAATGCCCGTGCGTTAACCAAATAGCACTTAATGCTAGTTTATTCTCATTAAGGACCGTTATTATTTTATCAGTGTCGCCACCTGGGTCGATAACCACAGCGTGTTTAGTTTCGCTACACCAAATAATACGGCTGTTTTGTGCAAAGGCAGTGACAGGTATAGTTATGATTTCCATATTAAATTTCTTTACTTTTTTGATCTGGAATAACAACTTCTTCTTCGAATGACATAAGTATTGGATACTTTAAGTACGCTTGATCATAAAATGGACTTTGCTCATATAACCAGTTTAATCGTGCCTCTGCGTCACTTGCGAATGATTTATCTTTAAGTTTTTTATCAAACTTAAGCGCAAGTTTTGGGTTATCTTTTAGCATTTGGCGTGCATACGGAATTAGCGCATAGTTTTCCATATATTCAGTACGCTGAAAAATAGTATTAAACTCACCCCACGCAAAAAATGAATCAGGGGCTTCTGGGTGCAATAAATGCACAGCAAGCTCACCTGCTTTTTGTTGAGTATTGACTTGATACCAACCATCTAAATCTACATTTATAGCGGGGACGTAATCAAAAGTTGCTGATACTCTAAAGCGCCCTTCAAATGGTGCTTTATCAAACGTGTAGTCTGCCACCTTTGCAACTTTCAAAGGCTGTGTGTTTGCCCCTTCAAGTTTATTAATAGAGACACCATGTAACTTTAGTTTCTTAATTATATTGCGATATACAGGCGGAATAAAAAAAGCTTTAGGTACTTCAACTGTATGTTGTACATCTTTTTGCCAATAAATAGGTAAGTCAGTATATGTATGTGCTTTACCCAAATACTTCACTTCATTTTGACCCGAAAGTGAATTCATGCTTGATGAATATTCAATGCCTTTAAACTGTGCAATAGTATCAGCTTGCTTGGCATAGCCACGCTTTACTATTAACTGTTTAGGAACAAATTCTTGTTCTTTTTTTACTGCATTAGCTAATTCATGACTGTGCTTTGATAGCGCAGTAATAGCACCATCTAAAAATACATAAGTTCCCAATACACGTTGCTTGTAAGGCTTCAATGAATGATTTTCGACTAAAATAGTCGGCAATGACTTTAAATCCCCCCAACCATTTGAAAAACGTGGCGTAGCAACCCAGCCCGCTAACCCTTTTTTAAAGTCGCGTTTATCCATAACAAAAACAAGTGGTCCTGGGATGTGTCCTTGCTTCGCTAGCGTATCGTCAATGAGAGGTTTAAAAAACTGGTTTAATGCATCAGATACCGCAGGCGATTCGCTCGAAAATACCGGATTGTAACCATAAGTCACATCGTATTGGTAATCTGCGCCGTCGGTAACGTGTACATCAATGTATAAATTTGGGTTGTAGTCGTTAATAACCTTTAAAACACTTCTAACTTCTGGGGTATCTAATTTAGTAAAATCACGATTTAAATTAAGGTTATTAGCATTTGTTCTAAAGCCCATTTTTGCAGGGCCCCGTTGATTAATGCGATTGAATGCACTGCTACGTTCGTGACCATCTACATTTAAAATAGGAATAAATAATATGTTTACCTTTTTTAAAATGTCACGGCGCTTACCCGTCGCTATATCTCTGAGTAACATGAACATGGCATCTTTACCGTCTATCTCACCAGAATGTATTCCTGCCTGGATAAAAATAGTTGGCTTAGTGCTATTAGCCATTTGCCTTGCTTCAAAAAAACCTTGCTCACTGGCAATCAACATTTTTATTGCGCGTTTACTATTACTATAGCCAATGGTTTGAGATTGAAACTGAGTAGGGTTTGCAGCAACTAACCTATCTACAAATGCCATTGTATTTGCATAATCGGGCGACGCTTCACCTGCAGATAACTCAAAGTCAGTAGTTAACGGCCCTTGTTTTTGTAAAAGCTCTACGCTTTTCCCCTGCCACTCAATGAGTGGAGGTAAGTGTGCGTCATACGCCACACTTGCAGATAAAATTAGTAAACTTGCAAACATAAAATTCTCTAACAAACGCCTTAATTATATAAATTATATCAACTAAATTTTTTATAATGAGGAAACTGCGGTGATTCAACAAAAAAATGCAGCCAAATACATTTCACTCATTCACACCTGTGTTTTTAGGCTTTATAACCTTATTAAGTATTATACCAATGCGCAATAATACTTAATCATTTTGCGGGGCTAACCATGTCGCTACCTGCGTTAAAAAACCCTCATTTACGACTGCATGGATGCAGGAGCAATTGCCGAGAACAACTAAATAGCGAATTTTTGCCTAGCTATCAACACGTTTTTCCGCCCTCAAAATAGATCATTTAATTAAGCGAATTGGTATTACTCATTGGTTTAAGTTACTAAATTACAGGCACAAAAAAAGGAGCCATAGGCTCCTTTTTAATACTTATATAAAAAAGCTTAAGCGGCTAGGCCTTCTTTTGCTTTTTCTACAAGCGCTGCGAATGCAACTTGGTCATAAACAGCGATATCTGCAAGGATCTTACGATCGATTTCTACAGAAGTCTTTTTAAGACCATTGATAAAACGGCTGTAAGACAGACCATTTTGACGTGAAGCAGCATTGATACGTGCAATCCATAATTGACGGAAAGTACGTTTCTTCGCACGACGGTCACGGTAAGCGTATTGACCCGCTTTAGTAACAGCCTGGAAAGCTACGCGGTAAACACGTGAACGTGCTCCGTAGTAACCTTTTGCTTGTTTTAAAACTTTTTTGTGACGTGCACGTGCGACAACGCCGCGTTTAACTCTTGCCATTTCTAAAAACCCCTATTAAGCGAACGGTAACATACGTGAAACTAGACCATGGTCATTTTTATGAACCATCATCTTAGGACGTAGGTGTAACTTACGCTTAGAAGTTTTCTTAGTCAGAATATGACGAAGATGCGCTTGTTTACGCTTGAAACCGCCAGAAGCAGTCTTTTTGAAACGCTTAGCAGCGCCACTGTGACTTTTTAGCTTATAAGCCATTGCAATAACTCCAATTGTATTGCTTTTAAATTAGTAAGCAGGCGTGAGATATATTTCTATAGCTCCACTTTTAGGCCTAACTTACTGCCATGTTCCGGTGAAGACCCAACATAAATGCCGCAATCTTACTTTAAGACCGGTTAACTCAGGTGAATATTCGCATATTGCTTGCAGACCTGAGCTAATTTCGGTGCGTATTATCGCTTAAAAATTATTTTTTAGCAACAGGCGCCATCATCATAACCATTTGGCGGCCTTCAACACGATTTGGGAAAGACTCAACTACTGCAAGCTCTTCTAAATCGGCTTTGATACGGTTTAATAATTCTATACCAATTTCTTGGTGAGCCATTTCACGACCACGGAAGCGGATAGTAATCTTAGCTTTATCACCAGCTTCTAAGAACTTACGTAAGTTGCGAAGCTTAACCTGATAATCACCTTCATCCGTACCAGGACGGAATTTGATTTCTTTTATCTGGATTTGCTTTTGCTTCTTCTTCTGCTCTTTTAGTTCTTTGCTTTTTTCAAAGATGAACTTACCGTAGTCCATGATTCTACAAACAGGCGGCTCAGCGTTTGGACTGATCTCAACAAGATCAACACCCGCTGCATCGGCCATAGTTTGCGCGTCTTGTAATGACTGAATTCCAGCTTGTTCGCCTTCAATGTCAATTAAACGAACTTCTTGCGCTGTAATTTCTTCGTTAATACGATTTTTTTGAGCTGTTTGTTGCCCTTTCTTGCCGCCTCTAATAGTACGTTCCTCCAAGAATATCAATAATATAAGCGTGTAAATGGCTGTTTGTTAATGCCTTACACGCTCGATTTTTACTGTCGATTTTTAATTTCTTCACTAATTTTAGCTACAAAATCATCAACATTAAATTTGCCAAGGTCTTCACCTGTGCGAGTACGCACTGCTACTTCTTGCTGTTCAACTTCTTTATCGCCAACAACAAGCAAGTATGGAATACGCTTCAGTGTATGCTCACGGATTTTAAAGCCAATCTTCTCATTTCTCAAGTCAGCAGCGGCTCTAATTCCAAGTTTATTTAATTTTTGTACAACTTCTTTAACATAAGGAGCCTGTTTATCGGTAATATTCATAATTACCACTTGCTTTGGTGCAAGCCACGTCGGGAATAAACCAGCGTACTCTTCAGTTAAAATGCCAATAAAGCGTTCAATAGAACCTAAAATAGCACGATGTATCATTACAGGTGTACGACGCTCGTTATTTTCTGCTACATAAGTAGCACCTAAACGACCCGGTAATGCAAAGTCTAATTGCACTGTACCACACTGCCACGCTCTGTCTAAACAATCGTACAAAGTAAATTCAATCTTCGGACCGTAAAACGCGCCTTCGCCCGGAAGATAATCAAATTCAATATCGTTTAGCTTAAGTGCATCAGCTAAAGCAAGCTCTGCTTTATCCCACATATGGTCTTCACCAATGCGTTGTTCTGGGCGAGTAGATAGCTTAACTACAATCTTCTCAAATCCGAATGTTTCATATGTATCATAAACCATCTTAATACACGCTGACACTTCGTCCATTATCTGCTCTTCAGTACAGAAAATGTGAGCATCATCTTGTGTAAAGCCACGTACACGCATTAAACCGTGTAGTGCACCTGATGGTTCATTACGGTGACAACAACCAAATTCAGCCATACGAAGTGGTAAATCACGGTACGATTTTAAACCTTGGTTAAAGATTTGCACGTGACCAGGACAGTTCATAGGTTTAATTGCGTATTCACGTTTTTCAGACTCAGTGGTAAACATTGCTTCTGAATATTTTTCCCAGTGACCTGATTTTTCCCAAAGTGAACGGTCCATCATCATTGGACCTTTTACTTCTTCGTACTCATATTCGCGTAATTTTTCACGTACAAATTCTTCAAGCTCGCGGTAAATGCTCCAACCATCGTTGTGCCAAAATACCATGCCTGGTGCTTCTTCTTGCCAATGCCATAAATCAAGCGCTTTACCAATACGACGGTGATCGCGTTTTTCAGCTTCTTCAAGGCGCTTTAAATACGCTTTAAGTTGCTTTTTATCGCCCCACGCGGTGCCATAAATGCGTTGTAGCATTTTGTTTTCTGAATCACCACGCCAATATGCACCCGCCACTTTCATTATTTTGAAGTTTTGGCAAAATTTCATGTTAGGAACGTGAGGTCCACGACACATGTCTACATATTCTTCGTGATGATATAAACCTGGGCGGTCATCTTTAGCGATGTTTTCGTCCAGAATTTCTATTTTGTATGTTTCGCCACGCGCTTCAAATGTATCGCGTGCTTCTTGCCAGCTTACTGTTTTTTTCACTACGTCGTAGTTGGTTTTTGCAAGTTGCAGCATACGCTTTTCAATTGCTTCAAGATCATCTTGTGATAATGAATGTTCCATATCGATATCGTAGTAAAAACCGTTATCAATGGTAGGACCAATTGCCATTTTTGCGTCTGGGAAAAGTTGCTTAACGGCATGACCAATTAAGTGAGCACAAGAGTGACGAATGATTTCAAGGCCGTCATCGTCTTTAGCGGTAATGATCTCAAGACGAGAGTCTTTACTAATTAAATCACATGCATCAACACGGTCGCCATTAACACGACCCGCAATGGTCGCTTTAGCTAAACCAGGACCAATGTCGTTTGCAACATCAAGCGTGCTTACAGGGTTTTCAAAACTACGTTGACTTCCGTCTGGAAGAGTAATAACTGGCATTATAAATCCTTGCTACAGTGGTGACACCTACAATGTATCACGTGTATTTTTAATAAATTAAATGAGAATGACTCGACAACGCTTTTACGAATAAGCATTGACTAATATATGTAGATGAGGAGTCTATTCAACTACAAAGATATATTGTCGCGTGCCGCGCATTTAATTACAAGTTTAAAGGGGTGAAATCCACCCGTTTTATCCACAAAATGTAGCTTTTAAAGCAAAAAAATCATTTTATTAAAATATAAAAGCATCAATGCATTAATTACGCGCCTACAACTATACCCACACTCGCATTTTAATGTGCGTTGCGTATAATACTGCGTAATTAAGTTATTTTAGAGAATAGACATGAGAACATGTGGTGTAGAAATTACCGGTAGTGATGTACTACTTTGTATTTTAAGTAAAGATAATGACGTATTTGATATTCGCGATGTGCGCCAAACACGCTTTACCTTAGGTAACGGTAACGACACTGAAGTAATGCGTAAATTTCAATTCGATTTTGCAAAACTAATGCAAGATTACCAAATTGATTCTGTTGCAATTCGTGAGCGTCAGCCTAAAGGTAAATTTGCTGGCAGTGCAAAAGGCTTTAAAATGGAAACTGCAATTCAATTAATCGACAACTTAGATGTACGTTTATTTACTACAACTGAAGTTAAAGAGCAGTTAAAACGCAACCCCATCCCTATTGATTTTGAAGAAACAGGCCTTAAAAAGTACCAAGAAAATGCTTTTGTAAACGCTTACGTTTACATCATGAAAAAAACATACCGCAGCGACGAAATGTAAACTCATTACTCGTTTAAAAACGCGTACTTACATTGTAAGACGCGTTTTTTTGTGTCTAAAAAGTAGTATTAGCTTTTATTAATCTAATAATACATTAGTCTAACTGCACTTCTCTTTGTCGACAATATGTGTTTATTTTAACTTTGTAGTTTACATAACTCACACACATTTTCATGGAGAGAGCAATGCACACACACACTATTGCGGTAAAAGAAGTAGAACAAATAAATCACTTGCCGTTATCTCAAAGCTACTTTAAAGGTATACAAAGCACACCTTTAACAAATTCGACTATCGGGGAGTACTTTGACTTTATTGTCGACAAAAATCCAAAGGCGTTAGCTGTTGTAGTTCATCACCAGGGTATTCGCTTAACGTATAAAGAATTTCAAAAAGAAGTTAATCAGCTTGCTATGGGGTTACTTGCCCTTGGCGTGAAACCAGGCGAGCGTGTTGGCATTTGGTCTCCTAATAATATTGAGTGGTGCTTAACCCAATTTGCAACGGCAAAAATTGGCGCAATAATGGTGTGCATCAACCCGGCCTATCGCCCTAACGAATTACAATACGCCTTAAATAGTGTTGAATGCTCTACTCTAATCACAGCATCAAACTTTAAAGGCAGTGATTATTTAGAAATGCTCAATGGTTTGGCTCCAGAACTTGCAACTTGCGATAAAGACACACTTAATTTAAAAGCACTGCCCACTCTTAAAAATATAATCCGCATTGGCGATGAAGCATCTCCTGGTATGCACTCTTTTAATGATGTTATTAACTTGCCAACATCAGCACATGAGCTTGAATTAAAAGCAATAGGTGCAAACTTAAATGCTGAGCAAGACATCAATATACAATTTACATCAGGCACAACAGGTAACCCAAAAGGCGCAACGCTCACTCATAAAAACATTTTAAATAATGCGCTATTCGTCGCCGAATCTATGCACTTTACGAGCGATGACAAGTTATGTATCCCTATCCCGTTATATCATTGCTTTGCAATGGTATTGGGTAGCTTATTGTGTGTTAGTAAAGGTGCAGCAGCCATTTACCCAAGTGATTCGTTCGATGCAAAAACCACGCTTGATGTAGTTCAACAAGAAGGATGTACAGCGCTGCACGGTGTACCTACTATGTTTATTAGTGAGCTTGAGCTGAGTAATTTTAACGATTATGACCTAAGTACTTTACGCACGGGTGTAATGGCAGGCTCTACATGCCCAGAGCAAGTAATGCGCAAAGTACAAACACAAATGAACATGCATCAAGTACTGATTGCTTACGGGCAAACGGAGTGCAGCCCCATAAACAATATTACCGAAACAGACTCTTCAATAGAGCGGCAAGTAACAACGGTTGGCCGCGCACTTGCCCATACCGAGGTTAAAATAATTGACGAGCTGGGTAACATTCAAAAAATTGGTCAACCTGGCGAAGTGTGTAGTAAAGGCGCAGGCATAATGCGCTGCTATTGGAATGACGATGCTAAAACAAAAGCCACAATAGATGAAAGTGGTTGGCTACACTCTGGCGATTTAGGTGTCATGGATACAGAAGGGTTTGTCACGATTGTTGGCCGTATTAAAGATATGATTATTCGCGGCGGCGAAAACATTTACCCGCGCGAAATAGAAGAAGTACTTTACACCTACCCTGGCATTCAAGATGCTGCCATATTTGGTATAACCGATGAAAAGTATGGCGAAGAAGTGTGCGCTTGGATCCAACCAAAAGAAGATGCTGTACTTGATGAGCAAGCAATTCGTGAGTTTTTAAAAGACAAACTAGCCTACTTTAAAATGCCACGACATATCCGTTTTGTAGAAAACTACCCAATGACAGTAACAGGTAAACTGCAAAAATTTAAAATGCGCGAGCAAATGCAAGAAGAGCTAAGCGACAACGCTTTTTCCTAGTTTCGTCTTTAAGTAACTGAGGCTCTGGATAGGGAATTTATCTCAGAGCTATGTTCAGAGCTAGCAGCGTTAAATTTACGTATGTTAGGACTAATACTAAAAAGCACAGCCAATTGGCTGTGCTTTTTATGTACTGAATTTATTATAAATTCAACATTCTCTTTTTTAAACGTTCTAAATCAATCGCACTCGAGCGCACTGTTAATTTAATATGGCTGTATTCATATTCTTCTTTAACAACACTCATACTCGATCGGATTTCGCCCACGATACCTTTGGCTGTGTACGGTATAACAATCTCTTCTTCAATCATGTCCTCTTGAGCAATGCCAATAATGTATTTGTGCAGTTTACTAATATCATCTGGATTACGTGTAGAGGTCATCATCGCATCAGGAAATTCATCCATTAGCGACTGCTGCTGCTCAGTACTTAATTGGTCTGACTTATTCAATACTAATAGTTTTTTGCTACCTTCTACTCCAACTTCTGCCAGTACTTTATGTACTACTTCAAGTTGTGAGCGAAAAGAAGGATCTGAAGCATCTACAACATACAACAATAACGACGCATCATGTGCCTCAGCGAGCGTTGAATGAAATGAAGCAACCAAATCATGAGGTAATTTTTTAATAAAACCAACCGTATCTGAAACCAATATACGAGGCTGGGTAATCGGATACAGCGCGCGAACAGTGGTATCTAGCGTTGCAAAAAGTTTGTTTTCGCCTTCTACATCACTACCTGTAATTGCGCGCATCATTGATGACTTGCCCGCATTGGTATAACCAATTAAAGCCACTGAGAATAGCTCAGAGCGCTGCGTACGTCTGTCCATCATTACATCTTGAACACTAACAAGTTCGCGCTTTAATTCTGCTAACTGATCGCGCACCTTACGGCGATTAAGCTCAAGTGTGGTTTCACCCGCACCTTTACCCATTTGGCGTTCTTTATCACCTGTTGATGTTTCACGCAGTCGTGGCGCTACATAATTAAGGCGAGCTATTTCAACTTGTAATTTTGCAGTTTTAGTACGCGCATGACGACTAAATATTTCAATGATAATACCGGTGCGGTCAAATACTTCTACACCTAGCTGGTTCTCAACATTACGTAGTTGAGAAGGCGTTAAATCGCAGTCAAATACCACTACATCAGCACATGCAAAATCAAGTTCGCCTGATGGGATTTCTGAGGATATTTCGGTTAAAGGGTCTTCATCAAGTAAATCATCTTCTTGCTCGTTTTCAACCATCCCTTTATTACCGGTAAGGTGGGCTATTTCAGCTAGTTTACCTGAGCCCAGTACATTAACTTTTTGAGTTGAGCTTTGCTTTTGCGATTGCGTACCTACTACTTTAAATCCTAACGTAGTCACCAAACGAGCAAGCTCTGCAAGCGACTCTGTTGCTTCGTCGCCTTTAAATTGTGGTGTGCTAATAGAAATAAGTAACGCATTAGGAAGTGATGGTTTTGCAGTTAGTTGCATAATTTTTTGTCTTAATGCACCTAAAGTGCAAACCTAATTTTCATTCGAAAGTAACTTGATCCTACGCTGTTATAGCCCAGCTTTATAGGGTTATAGTTCACTAATGGCGTTAATATTTAAAACTAACCATAATATACTCAATTTTATGGCTAGTTTTAAAATCACATTATATTAAAGCCTTATGTTCAGCTTTAATATTAAACGACGCCCTGCTCAATCATTGCATCGGCGACGCGCCTAAAGCCTGCAATGTTAGCGCCTAATAAAAGATTTCCAGGCTCAGCAAATTCTGTAGCGGTATCGTTGGCGGTAACAAATATATTTTTCATAATTTGTTTTAGCTTTTCATCAACTTCTTCAAAGGTCCAACTTTGCATACTCGCATTTTGTGCCATTTCTAATTGGCTTGTTGCAACGCCGCCGGCATTGGCCGCTTTACCTGGTCCATACGCAATTTTTGCAGCAATAAAGCAATCAATAGCCTCTTTTGTTGAAGGCATGTTTGCGCCTTCACTTACTAATAAACAACCGCCGGATAATAAAGCGCTTGCATCCGCCTGTGTTAATTCATTTTGTGTGGCGCACGGAAAAGCAGCGGCAGCATTAAAGCGCCAAACAGCGTGCCCATCTTTAGGGTAGTCATTTACAGAAATATAAATAGCATCGGGGTGAGTTTGTTTATATTCGCTCAAGCAATCACGCGATTGCTCTTTCAAACATTTAATAAGATTTAAATCTATACCCGATTCATGATACACAGTGCCACGAGAGTCGCTGCAACTTACTGGTGTTGCCCCCATTTGATAAAGCTTTTCCATTGCATAAATAGCAACATTACCTGCGCCCGAGACCAAGCAGCGCTTACCTTGTAGGCTATCGCCGCGCGCTTGCAGCATATAGTCAGCAAAATAAACAGCGCCGTATCCAGTGGCTTCTTTTCGTACAAGCGATCCACCCCACAATAAGCTTTTACCTGTTAAAACACCTTCATAGCGCCCAGTCAAACGCTTATATTGACCAAACAAGTAACCTATTTCTCTCGCCCCTACTCCAATGTCTCCAGCGGGTACGTCGGTTGTAGGGCCAATATGGCGATAGAGCTCACTCATAAATGATTGGCAAAAACGCATTATTTCAGCATCTGAGCGCCCTTTTGGATCAAAGTTTGCCCCACCTTTACCACCACCGATTGGTAAACCTGTTAAAGCATTTTTAAATATTTGCTCAAACCCTAAAAATTTAATTATGCTGGCATTCACACTTGGGTGAAAACGTAAGCCACCTTTATAGGGGCCAAGTGCAGAGTTAAACTCAATTCTGTAGCCTTTATTGACCTGAATATTGCCTTCGTCATCAACCCAAGGAACTCTAAACATAATTTGGCGTTCGGGTTCAACTAAGCGTTGTATAATGGCATTTTTTTTGTATTTTTCTGAGTTTTCTAAGATAGGCTCGAGTGATTCAAGTACTTCTTCAACGGCTTGATAAAACTCGCATTGTGCAGGACTACTATTTTTTAATTGTGCGATTGTGCTATGGATATAATTCATAATTATTCTTCCGTGTTAATAATAAAAGTATTTATCAGATGTTAAAGTAAACGTGATCAAGTTTATGATTCATGCTTTAAGGTCTTAATTTAATATAATTAACTATTACCTTAGCATGAAAAATTGAGATATTTAACGCCAGCTGCGTGAATTATTTTTGATTGGAAGTTTGATTTTTATTTATTAAAGATGAATTTAAATTCACAGGTTTAAAATTAGAACAGTGCCAAGCGAATTTTTATATTTTCAAAAGGGAATTTTAGAAGTATTAGGTTAGGTATGGGTTTGTTTGAAAATATAACAATTAATGGGTTTTATACTGCATTGCGCTCGCAAAAAACCCACTAACTAAAAGCTAATTAGCTAAAACCAGTTACTCAGCAGACTCTTCTGGGCGGTGCTGCTTTTGTACGCCAGTTAAAAACAAACGTAATATTTGATCGTTACAAACACGGTAATGTTTGTTATCTACTTTTCGAGAAAATGCGCTTAACTCATGTTTACTTAAATCAAAATCAACAAGTGCAAGTGTTGCTATAACATCTTCTGCTTTCATATTTAAAGCAATACGTAGCTTCATAAAGATAATATTGTTGTTTAGCTTTTTCTCAGGCTCTGGTTGCTCACCTTCGCGTTTGCCACGTTGGGTATTAATAAACCCATTTAAAAAGCTAGCAAACTCAGTATCACTTATTGGGGTAAAAGCCTCTTCACCTTCTTTAGTTAACCATGCAATTACTTGCTCTTTGGTGACCGTATGCTCTGCTGATGCAAAAACATTGACCATAGCAGTATCAGTTAAGTTAAAAGTGTAGCGAATGCGGCGTAAAATATCGTTATTAGTCAAAGTAAATCCCAAAGTGAGGTATAGCAACCAAGCAGTTATTGCTTAATTTTAAATAAGCACCTAGTTTAACAGGTTTACTAATACCACCCTATTAATTTTTATCTGAGCTTCTTGTACCTAGTTACCAAGCACCTTGGCAGGATCTACGCGCGTTGCTTGCCATGCAGGATAAATAGTGGCAAGTATCGCAAGCACAAACGTAACAATCACTGTAATACCAATGTCTTCAAGTACTAATTTACTTGGTAAAAACTCTATAAAATAAACGCCCTCAAGTGGATTGGCTCCAAATAATTGGCTTATCCACGTAAAAAGCTCACTTATATTAAGCGCTAATACCACACCAATTAGTGTTCCTAGTGCCACGCCTACAAATGCTTGCATTAAGCCTTGCATTACAAAGGTGGCTAAAATAGTACTGTCTTTCGCGCCCATGGTTTTTAAAATCGCGATATTGCCTTGTTTTTCGCGTACTTCCATCACCAAGGAGGACACAATATTAAAACTGGCTACCGCTATAATTAAAAACACCACAATATAAACAATGGTACGCACCATTTGAATATCTTGATAAAGGCTACCTTGGGTTCTAAACCAACTAGAAATATACACGTAGTCGTCAATAGTTTGCCCTACTTTTAGCGCTATTTGGTGCGCCGAAAACACATCATCAACACTTAAACGCAGCCCTGTTACTTGGGTTTCATCGTAACCCAATGTTTGCTGTGCTTTGTTAAGATGTATAAATGCAGCGGTACTATCAATCGGTCCGCCCATTTCTATAACACCTGCAAGGTTAAGTGTTACGCGTTTAGGCGCTAATAATGATTGACCTTTTTGACTAATTTGCGGAATAAGTAATGTAATGTTATCGCCTACTTTGGCGTCTAACTGTTTTACTATTTGCTTACCTAAAATTACATCGTCAAGGCCTAACTGACTCACTAATTTACCACTGGTAAACTGGTTTACCGCCGATACATTACTCTCGAGCGATGGCTCAACACCTCGAATTTCTATCGCTTTTAGCTGGCTTTTATATTGCGCCATTCCGTTAACGGCAATAAATGGCGCAGCCCCTGTTACGTGAGGTTGTGTTTGTAAATCCTCAACCTTTTGCGACCAATTTGCAATGGGTCTACTTGGTGCTACATATTCAACCTGCGGCACAACACTTAGCAATCTATGTACTAGTTGCTGCTCAAAACCATTAATTACCGACAGCGCCACAATTAAAACCGCGACACCTAATAAAATACCAATAGTCGACGCTTTAGCGATAAAACTAACAAAGCCGTTTTTTTCATCTTTGTGGCCTGAATAGGCTCTAAAACGTTTACTTAAAAATGCACTAAGCAACATGCTGCGACTCTTTAATAGCTAGTTTTCCATCGTCTAAATAAGCTATTTTGCCTAGCTTATCGGCAAGTTCTAAATCGTGTGTAACTACCACAAAACTGGTGTTTAAGCTTTGGTTAAGCTCATTAATTAAATCGTAAATTTTAATCGCATTTTGTTTATCTAAATTACCGGTTGGTTCATCAGCAAGCACAAGCGCAGGTTTTGTAACCAGTGCACGGGCAATAGCCACGCGTTGGCGCTCTCCACCAGAAAGCGCAGACGGTTTATGCGAACTGCGATGTGCAAGGCCTACTTTTTCGAGCATATCGAGCGCTTGAGCTTTGGCTTCTTTTGCACTCAAGCCTTTAATTAATAATGGCATAGCTACGTTTTCAACTGCGCTAAACTCCATTAATAAATGATGAAATTGATAGATAAAGCCCAAGTTTTGGTTTCTAAATGCGGCTTGCTCTGTTCGCGAAAGTTTTGCAACTTCTTGGTTTCTAATTTTAGCGCTACCTGAGCTTGCGGTATCTAATGTGCCAAGTATGTGTAAAAGCGTACTTTTACCAGAGCCAGAACTCCCCACAATAGCGAGCATTTCACCTTGCTGCAGCGCTAAATCAACGCCTTTTAATACTTCAACTTGGTTGCTGCCATCTTGATAAACTTTACTTAAATTTTCACAACTAATTACTAAATCATTCATAACGTAATACCTCTGCTGGTTTTACTTTTGCGGCTTTACGCGCAGGATATAAGGTAGCTAAAAAGCTCATAGCAATACTGGCAAACGCTATTATTACTAAACTCAAAATATCAAATTTTACCGGAAGCTCTATACCCGCCAATAAGTTTAAGCCCACTAATGCAAGTAGCTCATTTATATATAAACTAAATATTACACCTAAAAATGCGCCTATTGCGGTACCAATTACGCCGTTATATAAGCCTTGCACCATAAACACTTTTTGCACTTGCGAAGGTGTTAAACCTAACGTTTGTAGTATGGCCACTTCACCTTGTTTTTCGCTTACCATCATGGTTAATGCCGATACAATATTAAATACAGCCACCAATACAATGAGGGCAAGCAACATAGACATAATGCGCTTTTCCATAGCAACGGCTGCAAATAGAGTACCTTGGGTACTGCGCCAATCACTATAATTATGATCTTGTAAAATACGCTGGCTTGCTTCAATAAACTCATCTAGTTCGAAAGGTTCGTGCAATGAAACACTTAAATTTGGGGCAGTGTTTTTATCCAGCTTTAATACCCGTTGTAGTGAAGCGCCACTTGTAAACGCAAGTGCCATATCTATCTCAGATCCGGTTTCGTATATTGCGGCAACTTTAAATAAACGCTGGCTGGGTACTCGCCCAAGAGGTGTATACGTTGAAGCATTAGGCATAATAACGCGAAGCTTATCACCCACGCTAACGCCTAATTTACGACTCAAATAACGACTTATAGCAATGTTGTAATTTTTGTTTAATACAGTTTTCCAATCGCCTTGCACTATTTTATCGGTAATTTTATACAAAGAACCACTATCGTTATAAAGGCCTTGTAGTAAAACGCCGTGCAAGTCTTTATTAGTTTGCAAAATAGCTTCACCGTGGCGATATAAGCTTACATGATCAACATAAGGAGATTGTTCGAGGTCGGTTTTTAGGGTGTTCATTTGGGTGGCAGTGTGTTTACCTGCGCTAACTTCAACATGCGGAATAAGTCCGAGCATATTGGTTTTGAGGCTATTTTCAAACCCGTTCATTACACTGCTTACCGTAAATAATGCCATTAAACCAATAGCGATACCGGCAATAGAAAAAAACGAAATAAACGATATAAACGCATTTCCTTTAGATGAGCGACTATATCTAAGCCCTATAAATAAGCTAACCGGTTGAAACATATTATTTTTAACACTTATCGTAAAAGTATTGAGCAATAGTAGCACGAAAAAAGTGCCTTTGGGTATGGCGTAAAATGTAAGAAATAATTTAAAAATCTGATACTTGGCTATATTTACAGCAATACATGCTTAACCATTAATTCGCTGTTAAGCTTTCAGCCCTTTAACTAAATAATCGAGCAATACCCGTACATTAGTGGCCACAAACTGCCTTGGTGGATATACGCCCCATACCCCTTCTTGCTGTGGTTGATAGGGTGTTAAAATAGGCACCAATTGCCCTGAGTTAATTTCGTTTTCAATGTAGTAGTCTGGGAGCTGTACAATACCAAGCCCCTTTTTTGCGCCATCCACCAGCGCCCAACCACTATTACACTGTAGCCGCCCCGCTATTTTAATGTGTTTATCGCGCCCATTTTCGTTTACGCGCCAATAGCTACTATTCCCAATTAAACATTCATGGCTGTTTAGCTCGCCTAAAGTATGCGGCTCACCAAATCGCGCTAAATACTGTGGTGCCGCGCACATAATAAAACGCCGCGCACTTAACCTACGCGCTTTTAAGCTCGAATCTTTTAAATGCCCTAACCTTATGGCTAAATCAAATCCGCCCTCTAATAAGTTTTCTTGCTCGTTACTTAGTGTGGCAACAACTTCGACCTCAGGATGATCCTTCATAAAATTATGCACTATGGGCATAATAAAACTCTCTCCGTACATAACGGGTGCTGTGAGCTTTATTTTACCTTTAGGTGTACTTTGTTGTTGAGCAAGACCTTGAGTTGCCTCGTCCATAGCGTGTTGTAAGTGCTTTATTTGATGTAAATACACTTCGCCTTCTTTAGTTAAAACCACTTTACGAGTAGTACGGGTTAAAAGCTGGGTATTTAAACGTTTCTCAAGCGCCGTAACATGGCGGCTAATATGCGCAACCGAAAGCCCAAGCGTTTTTGCAGCCGCAGTAAAGCTGCCCTCCTCCCCCACCGCTATAAACTCATCTATTCCATCCCAACGCGCCATTATTACCATACTGTAAAAGTGTTTTAATAAAATTGAGATTATCATTATTTGAGAAACAAATACAATAAGCACATCACCCAAGCAAATTGGGTCTACAATTATTTTTAAATAGCCAGTTAAAGGAAATAAAACACATGTCTGAATTTATTAAATCAAAAGCCGCCATTGCTTGGGGTCCTAATCAACCACTTAGTGTTGAAGAAGTTGATGTGATGATGCCTAAAAAAGGCGAAGTAATGGTAAAAATTACCGCTACAGGTGTATGTCACACCGATGCATTTACATTATCAGGCCAAGATCCTGAAGGCATATTTCCTGCTATTTTAGGTCACGAAGGCGCTGGTGTTGTCTATGCTGTTGGCGAAGGCGTAACGAGTGTTGAAGTTGGGGATCATGTTATTCCTTTATACACTGCAGAATGTGGCGTATGTAAAATGTGTACTTCAGGTAAAACTAACCTGTGTTCAGCCGTGCGCGAAACACAAGGTAAAGGCCTAATGCCAGACGGCACTACACGCTTTTTTAAAGATGGCCAACCAATTTATCACTACATGGGGACATCAACGTTCTCTGAGTACACTGTATTGCCAGAAATTTCACTTGCTAAAGTAAATAAAGAAGCATCACTAGAAGAGATTTGCTTACTAGGCTGTGGTGTGACAACAGGTATGGGCGCAGTTACCAACACAGCTAAAGTAAAACCTGGCGACACTGTTGCTATATTCGGTTTAGGCGGTATTGGTTTGTCTGCGATTATTGGCGCAAAAATGGCTGGTGCAGGTCGTATTATTGGTGTTGATATAAACACCACTAAATTCGATTTAGCTACAAAACTAGGTGCAACTGATTTAATTAATCCAAAAGATTTCGATAAGCCAATTCAAGAAGTTATTGTTGAAATGACAGATGGCGGCGTTGACTACTCGTTTGAATGTATCGGTAATGTTGACGTAATGCGCTCAGCGCTTGAGTGTTGCCACAAAGGTTGGGGTGAGTCAGTAATTATTGGTGTGGCAGGTGCAGGCCAAGAAATATCAACCCGTCCGTTTCAGCTGGTAACTGGGCGTGTATGGCGTGGTAGTGCATTTGGTGGCGTTAAAGGCCGTTCACAACTTCCTGAAATTGTTGAGCGTTACATGGCAGGTGAATTTGCTCTTAGCGACTTTATTACTCACACAATGAGCCTTGAAGATATTAACGAAGCGTTTGATTTAATGCATGAAGGCAAAAGTATTCGTACAGTCATTCATTACTAATAAACTGCATTCGTAAAATAGCTTATTAATAAGCCGTAATACTTTTAAGTTTACGGCTTTTAAGGATTAAGTATGTTAGAAAATATCTCAAGTGTAAAAGTGTCTGGCGGTTGGCATAAGCAATATACTCACAGCTCGCAAAGTACACATTGCACTATGCGCTTTGCCGTATTTTTACCACCTGGCGCAAGTGAAGCAAATAAAGTACCGGTACTTTATTGGTTATCGGGATTAACCTGTACCGACGAAAATTTTATGCAAAAAGCCGGTGCATTTAACAAAGCAGCAGAGCTGGGCATTGCTATTGTAGCGCCTGACACCAGCCCGCGTGGCGAAAACGTACCCAATGAAGACAGCTACGACTTTGCACAAGGCGCAGGCTTTTACGTAAATGCCACGCAAGCTCCTTACAACACCCATTTTAATATGTACGATTATGTTGTTAGGGAATTACCAGCATTGATAGAACAACATTTTCCGGTAACAAGTACAAAAGCAATTAGTGGTCACTCTATGGGCGGGCACGGTGCATTAATGGTCGCACTTAAAAACCCGACTGCGTTTGTAAGTGCCTCGGCTTTTAGCCCTATTGTAAATCCGATTGAATGCCCTTGGGGTGTAAAAGCATTTACTGGTTATTTAGGAAATGATAAAGCGCTTTGGGCGCAATATGATAGCTGCGAGCTGATGAAAAACGCAGAGCAAGCTAATTACTTACCCATGTTAGTGAGTCAAGGTGATGCCGATGGTTTTTTACAAGAGCAACTTAAGCCAGAAAACCTAGTCGCTATTGCAGATAAAAAAGGCTACCCGCTTACACTTGAAATGCAAGCGGGCTACGACCATAGCTACTTTTTTATAAGCAGCTTTATTGACCAACACTTATTATTTCATCATCAGTTTTTAACTGCTTAGACTCATTAGTGTGTAGAGATGACTTTTCTACCTCTACACACTCTTTTAGACTTTTAGTGACCTGCCTACATACTTGCGTAGTAGTGCTTTCCCCTTTAACTAGGCTAACAAGAGCCGAATCTATCTTTAATCCCATATCAGTAAAGTTAAATCCGTTTTTATCTGTAGGTACTGGCTCTAGTGGGTTTTTATAAGGTTTTGACTGCGCCGGGCTAATACTATTTTTATCATTACGCGCCTGAGATTGTGCTTGCCCATCAATAATAGCGCCCGCAACTGTACAGCCAGAAAGGCAATAAAAAAACAAAAGTACAATAATTGTTTTCATCATTCATCCTAAACAAAATATTACCTAAATTGTATACGTTTTTTATTGTAACTCTGTAAAAAAATGTAAGTATTACTACCTAAAATCATTTATAAACTTTCTTGTAACACCCACCAGCTGCAATATAAAAAATGGTGATCCTAAATAACCTAAAATTTTATTAATGGTAGGTTGTAAGTGTTCTGTGAGTAATTCAGGAAATAAAAAAGCAAAAACAGATAACCCAGCGCAAAATAGTAACGCTGTTTTTTCAAGTTTAGTTGTTGTGATTAATGTTTTATTTAAAGGTAAAAGGTTCACATAGGTGTCTTTTAGGTATGATAAAAGGATACGGGGCTTTAAAACTCAGATCAAATTAACTATCGCGTAAAATAGTAATAAAAACATGTAAAAGTTTCTTCAATAACTTTTATTAAACTCAGCTTCCTACAATAAACCATTGATTATTAGTTATTTATGCAATGGCCCGCTGTTTGCTTATTATTAACAAAATTAACCCGCATAGGCTCAATAATGGAAATTGATTTACAGTGGAATGAAATCATCGATAACTTAATACATTTAGGTATTGCATACCTACTTGCGCTACCTATGGCTTACGACAGAGAGCGTAGCCATGATGGTGCAGGCCTTCGTACCTTTCCTCTTGTTGCTGTTGCATCGTGTGGGTATGCATTAATAGCTATGTCGGTTTTAGATGGCGCAGAAGCTCAATCTAAAATGTTGCAAGGTATCATTACTGGCATTGGTTTTATTGGCGGTGGCGCAATTTTGAAAAATAACAAATCAACCTCCGGTACAGCAACCGCAGCCAGTATTTGGAATATGGGCTTAATTGGTATAGCTGTAGCCTATAGCCGTTACGAAATAGCCATTTTGCTTGCCATTATTAATTTTATAACGCTAAGGTATGTAAAAAAGTTTAAGTGATAATTAGCAGTATTATTACAAGTAATGCGAGCAAATATTGGTCGTATTACGTGTGTATAATCACTGGCAAAATATAAATACACGATTTCAATTTGATACAATATAACATATAATAAATGCAGTTTTAAATCACTCTATATAGCTCTCTTATGTCGCTACCTTCAACCGATAACCGCTTACATCATATTGATATATTACGGGGTATTATAATTATATTTATGGTTATTGACCATGGTATGTATTATTGCCTTAATTACTCAGTTACCGATCCGATGACCATTCCAGGGACTGATCCCGTTACCTTTTTTACGCGTTTTGTTTCTCACTTTTGCGCACCACTCTTCGTATTCTTAGCAGGTCTATCTGCGGCTATAACAGAGCATAAATATGTATCCACTAAAGCATTTTCACAAAGCTTGATTATTCGTGGTTTAGTGCTAATTTTGTTTGAATTTACTATTGTTTCGTGGTCTTGGAGCTTTAACCCATTATACCCAATGCTATACGCACAAGTTATTTGGGCTATCGGCTGGAGCTTTGTTATTTTAGGACTGCTGCGTTTCCTGGGCATTTATGCCATTTTTGTAGCAGGGTTATTACTCGTGTTTGGGCATAATTTATTTGATGGAACAAGCTTTGAGCCCAATACATTTGCACATACTGCTTGGTCCATTGCACATCAAAAAAATGTACTTGATCTCCCATTTGATTTTCAAATTAGAACAACCTACCCAATTGCCCCCATTGTTGGCTTAATGGCATTGGCATATTGCGCTGGTGTTTATTACAAAGCGCAACAATACAGTAAAAAAGTGATGAATCACGCATTATTATTAGGGGTTACTTGCCTTGCGCTTTATGGCGTTTTACGTGGATTTAACTTATACGGTGATATGTCACAGTTTGATATACATACAAGCTCATTGCTCACTGTTATGTCGTTTCTGAACCCAACAAAGTATCCGCTTTCGCTTCAGTTCATGTTACTTACAGTTGGCCTTGGACTTATTTCTTTAAAGGCATTAAGTGGTTTAAAAACCGATTTTTCGCATAACTTTTTACAAGTACTGGGTAAAACAAGTATGTTTTCATACCTTGTGCATTTGTATTTATTACATGCTATTGCTTGGTTACTTATACCTATTTTTGGCTTTAATTTTAGCGATATGACCTACGCAGATACTCTCGTTGGTTTGCCTGAAGGTTATGGCATGAGTTACACAGCAACACTTCTATTCATAGCCGTTGTAATAGGGCTAACAACCCTACTCGCTAAGCGATACATTGTTTGGAAGCGAAGCCACAAACATAGCTTAATTGCTAAATATATATAAGTAAAAACACAAACCCCGCATAATATTTGCGGGGTTTTATGTCATTAACCAATACGTAAAACTTATAAAAAGCTATCACCACTTTGCTTTAGCGTAACAGTTTGTGCTTGAGCGCTTTTAATTAATAACCCACAACGCACATCGTTTTGTGAAATTACAATTTTATCAATTGTGCTTGTATCGTAATTTACTACTTTGTTCTCGCAGCGTAACTGGACTTTAGTTAGCGGCATTTGCGCTTCAAGCGCTACTTCACTTTTTGACAATAAAGGTAATACCGCCTGCTTAGGCAATAGCTCTATTTGTTGTTTTATATCGCCAGAACTTTTATAAATGTCATTAACTTGAGCTAATAACTGCTCCTTATTTTGCTGTGTAAAAGTGATGGATTCAATATTGCCTAACGCATCTATTGCGTCATAGGCACGTACATAATCTTGTTTTGATATAAACCATTGTAATGCATTTTTTATCACACGCTTTTGAATTTGATCTGGTAGGTTACCTCGAAATAAAAATGCTTCGTTGATGTGCTGATCAAAGCTCTTCCAGTCTTGTACAAAATAACTGTGCTGGCTTTTAAGCCATGCAAGCAAAACAATCTCAACCGTATTTTTCGTATGTTCGTTTTCTAACTCATTAATACGGCTTTTAGCTTCATCGTATTTCTTTTCATCGATTAACTTACTAGCTTGTTCATAATCATTAAAAAAGCCGCGAGACGCTTTGTCATTTGAAAAACCAGCATGTAAATTTTGCGAACTTACAGTAATAGTTTTTGCTACAGGTATAGTCTCGCCATTTAATTTTGCACTTTTGTAGTTGAGCTTAGACACGTAGTCCATTACTTCTCTTTGATACTTTTTTTGACCAGCTGTAGCTACAATTTCGATATCGCTCACTTGGCCGTTTTCATCAACAAGATAACTACTTAAATTAATTCCTTCTAATCGAGACGCACGCGGTGAGGTATTAGTAAGTTGATCGTAATTTTTATTAATCACCTCTGCAGGGACAAAGTCGTCAGCAAACGCAGGGAGTTGAGTAAAAGCAGAAGTTAAAGAAAGCGCTAATATGAGTTTTTTCATCGATTTTATCCATCCTAGATAGTGTTTATATAATAGAAACAAACGATCGATATAAAAGCAAGTGTAAATACAAAAAATTAGTTCATTTAATGAGCTTAACTTAGAAAAAACTTAATAGATAAATATATTTGAGGAATTAAAAAAGGCGCTTAAAAAGCGCCTTGCTAACAAGTATGTGTGCTTAAAACATATCTTGATAGGAGTTTGTTGTGCTAAACGTAATTGCTTTTTCAAAGCCTGGTAACTGAATACTTTGCTCGTCTATTACAATGTCGTTGTCGTCAATAAGTCCGTCGCCAAAGCGATAAATAAGCTCGTACTGCCCTAAATCTGCTTGTGTTTGATACGTTTGTTGCGCGGCTTTAATTGCCATGTTTTTCTGCGCGTAACTACTCATAACTTCATCGCCATGGCGCTTAGCAAGCATCTGCATTGTTACTTTTGGTGAAAGTACAGTCGCTGTTGCATTGTTACCGCCAAAGCCTTTTGAATTTATAAAAGCAATATCCATATCAGCGCACTCGTAATGGCTATTACGAATATCAAGATGGTCGCTATAAACATCATCAGCCACTTTATCAATAGTGGTAATACCCGGCATAATATTATGACTAAATATGCCTAACGCAATCGCTAACTGGTCACCACTTGCAGGTGCAATAGTATGGCCAACATACGCTTTTGGCGCTGTTACTTTCCAGTTATCAATAGCAAACGTTTGCGCTACTTTATGATAAATCAAAGACTCTGTTACACGGTTTTGCGGTGTACTAGAACCATGGGCTAAAATAAAGCTACGTTCTTGCAGTGCTTCTTTACCTAATAAGCTGCTAGCAAGTGCGGCTGATTTTGCCATTGTAATATAGTTACCGGGTCCAGGTGATGTAATCGACTTTTTAACGCCATCTGCATTTACAAACACATCCGGTACGCTGCCCATAATATCAGCGCCCAACTCAAGGGCTAAAGCATCATCCATTAAAATAGTAACTTGCGCGCCTTCTCCTAATGTAAAGCCACAGTTATCGCCAAATGGGCGGCTGCTATTACGGTAGTCTGGTTCTTCATCATTTGATAAGTTATCTAAACGACGCAGCCCTTCAACGTTTGCAAGCGCGCTCATGTTACCAAAGCCTTCTACAACTTCTGGTGTAATAGCACACTCAACACTTGCGACAACCGCAACGCGTGTACGCCCTGCCTGTATGTCGTTAACCGCTGCACGTAAATTATATAAAAACGTTGCACATGCGCCCGAGGTCGAAAACGTAGTACCTACATTGCCCGTAACATAGGCATTAATAAAATCGGTAGACATTGTATTTAAGCCCAGTGCTAACTGCTTAGTGCTAACACGGTCGCCTTGTTGGCGCGCCTTTACTAAACCGCCTAGGCCTTTGTCGTCCATTTGGCCAATTACCGATGCTGAATAGGTACCAATTTTATCTGGCTCTACGCTATTCATAATATGCTGCCAATCAAGCCCTGTTGATTTAATCGCATCAGTAGCTGCAAAAATAGTGGCTTGCAAACCACGAGGCTGATAGCGGCTGTTATACATAACTGATGGATCAAACCCAGTCGGAAATTGCCCAGCAGATTTAATTGGGTTATCGCGTGTTGAGTCGTGCTTTACGTCTAAGTCAGCTGCAATAGTTACTTTAACTTTTTTGCCTTCAAGCTCTTCAACTTGCCAGCTAGCTGGAACAGGTGCAGGTAAGTCGCGAGCACGCGTTTCAAACACAATTGCGTTATCGCTTGATGCGGTTAGTGTCATTTTTTGCTGCCACGGTGTGGCATCGGCATCAAAGTGTTCTTTTTCAATTTTACGAATAAGTGTACCAGCAATAATTTGCTCACCAAAGCGTGCTTCTATGTCGCTTTGCTCAACATTATTACCTTGTGTATCTTGTAATTGGCCGTTTACAACGCTTACTAGATTCATCAGTGTGGCGAGGCCTAAAAATGTTTCACTGCGATCTTGAGCATTTAAACTATCTAACACGATACGGCGATAACCTTGATGAAAAGAAGTACGGCCAGCGGCGTTAATGCCACCCATGCCTACTATAACGGGTAATGCTGTCATAATTTACCTTTTAGAAACGTGTTATAAGGAGAAGAGGCAGTTTAAATGGATTATGCACCACACATTATGCTTTAATGGCCAAATATTCAGCACAAAAGGCCAGAATGTACTGGTCGGAGCATTTATATGACTGATAAACACACTAATCCACCTCTAAACATTGCTATAGCGGTATATCCGCATTTATTAGTGACTAGTTTAACGCTGCCTATAGAAATGCTAAGAGCCGGCGAGGCCTTTGCTAAAGGGCATCTTGATAAGCAAAGCTTTAGGCCACTTGCTATAAATTTAGTGGCTAAAAGTGCTGAATCTATACCCACCCGTGCAGGCCTTGCTATAAATCCTGATTGCATAACAACTAACGCGCCCTACAGCGATTTGATTATAGTGCCGGGTATTTGGCGAAACCCACGCCCAGTGGTGCGAACAAATCAAGAAATAGTTGATTGGCTAAGTGAGAGCTTTAGCGCAGGCAGCCATATAATTGGTGTAGGCACTGGCAACTGTTTATTAGCTGAGGCAGGCTTACTCGATGGACACCCTGCTACCACCCATTGGCATTACGCCAAACAATTTAGCCATGACTACCCGCAGGTGCACCTAAAGCCCGACTTTTTTATAACCCAGTCAGAGCGAATGTATACGGTGGCCAGTCTTAATGCGCTTGCAGATGTGATCGTACACATTATTAGCCAGTACTACACAAAAGCCGCCGCGCAGCATGTAGAGCGTAATTTTTCGCACGAAATACGCAAACCCTATGAAGATCAACGCTACTTAGAAGGTGCAGTAGACCGCCACCCCGATGAGCTAATTGCGCAAATTCAATTTTGGATAAAAACAAATTTAGCCACCGAGTTAAACCTGCAAGAAGTCGCTGCTCAATTTAGCTTAAGCTACCGTACTTTTACCCGCCGTTTTAGAGCCGCCACTAACCAAAGCCCAATTGAGTATTGGCAACAACTACGTGTAGAAGGCGCAAAAGAGTTATTAGCATCATCAAATTTATCAATTCAAGAAGTGGCTTTAGAAGTTGGATATAATGACCAAGGGCATTTAACACGCGTGTTTAAAAAAGTATTAAGCCAAACACCCAGTGGTTACAGAAAAGTAGTTAGGAGAAAGTTGTTTGGCTAGTAACTATTTCAATAACACTAAAAAACGCCACTTTTAGTGGCGTTCTGATTCGTTAAATTCTTTTCGATAGTAACGTTTTTGATAGTTTTTTACTTTAGTGTGTACGCCTTTGCTTAAGCTTTTAAATTTAGCTTCGAGTACGTCTACACCGTATAAAATACCGACCACCAGCACCGAGAGTTTTATTGCAGCGCCAAGGTTTTCGGTCGCTATCATAACGCCTATTGATGCAAGCACCCAGATGGTTGCAGCTGATGTAACGCCAACTACCGCACCATCTTTTGCGAGCATAACGCCTGCCCCTAAAAAGCCAATACCTGTAATTATTTGCCCCACTACACGAGAATGATCTATTACATCCCCTTGTAAATTAAACGCAGTGGATAAAAACAAATACGTGCCCAGCGTTATTAGGGCTGATGTCCGAATACCTACAGGTTTACCACGCAACTGGCGCTCTATACCAATAATAGCACCACAAAAAGCCGCAGTACCAATAGCCGCCCACGAATACGGGGCTACATCAATTAAATCTAAAAAAGTCACTGTTAACCTTATATTTTATTAGCTATAGCCACCGCCGTTCTTAAACGTTGGCTACCAAACGCTGACATTTTACTAAAATCACTTCGTGCAATAGGTACATATTGGCAATCTATTGCGAGCTGTTTATCGTTTCCAGGCTCACAAAATGGATCGTGAACATACACGCAGTGCTCATCAAAGTGCGTAACACACACCCAGTGTGGCGATTTTTTACCATCAAAACTGTATGTACTAATTAATAACAGCACACTAAAGCCTTTACTCAGCCACTGCTCAATATGCTCAAGCTCTACATCTTTATGCGTAAGCGGTATATTTGCCTGTGCAATACCATCTACAAATTGCTGATGCACGGTGGCAAGTACCACTTTTTTGTTTTCGTTGCGTACGCCATCTAAAAACAAAGGCTCTATGGTATTAACCATTACTTCGCTTTTAAAGCCCCGCTTATTAGCCCCAAGTGCCAAACCAAACGGATGGCAACCACCATGACCCGATGTCATAAAAATGGTGGTACCTTCACGCCAAAGTGCCAGCTCATGTGATTGGCTAAGCTCAGTTGTTGGCTCAAGTGCCCCCATTGCCATTAATAGCGCAGCAGGTCCGCACGTAAATTCGGTAGTTTGCTGATACCACGGCGTTAAACGCGCCACTTTTAACTCACTTGTTTGTCGAATGTTTTTTTGCATTCGTAGTGCGTCACTGTGGTCATCGTAATAATCGCTATATTGACCAAACACTCTGTAACCCAAGCTTTTATAAAGCCCTATCGCACCTTCGTTATTTACAGCCACTTCTAAACGAAGGTAAATACGAGCCCGCTCACACGTTTCTTTTTCAAGGCTAGTAAGTAGTGCTTTTGCAACGCCCTTACCTTGCATTGTGGGTAAAACAGCAAGCGAATATAAACGCGCTAAACGCGTCCCTTTATGGCACCACACTAACCCGTAACCGCATATTTGCTCGCCACTTTGGGCAACGAGTAAAATACCGTGCTTAGCACTTAGCCAGCGCTTTAAACTGCGCGGGCTCAATTTATCGTTATTAAAGCAAGCATTTTCAACGTCAATCAGTGCATTTAAATCACTGCTAAGCGCCTTTCGAATAACAAGGTTGCTCATGTTATTACCCACGGCCTCGTGCTTCTAAGCGTTGTTTAAACTCATCCATAATGATCATGTATAGCTCGTCGCCTAAATAGCCGTCTTCTACTTTGTGATCAATACTTGGGTTGTCGTTTACTTCAAGCACGTATGCTTTGCCTTGATGCTCTTTAACATCTACGCCATATAAACCCCTACCCACTGTTTTACATGCTTTTAATGCTGCATCTAATACCGCTTTTGGTAACTCAAAGGTTGGTAATGTTTCAAAGCCACCAGAGAAAAAACGTTTAGCGTCGTGGTTATAAATTTGCCAATGGTTACGCGCCATTAAATAGCGACATGCATAAATTGCACGGCCATTTAACACACCCACTCGCCAATCGTATTCGGTATACATGTATTCTTGTGCAAGCACTAATGCGCTATATTCAAACAGCTCTGTAAGCTTAGCGGCAAGCTCATCACGGTTTGAAACTTTAAACACACCTTTTGAGAACGACCCTTCAGGCATTTTTAAAACAAGCGGATACGTAAACGCTTCTTCTAATTGCTCAAGCGTTTCATTTGCTTGATCAGCCACTACAAGCGTTTTTAAACTTGGCACTTTTTGATAATTAAATGCATCGTGTAAATACACTTTATTACAACAACGTAAAATAGACTCAGCATCGTCAATAACCACTAACCCCAGGCTTTGCGCTTTGCTCGCAAGGCGATACGTTGGGTGGTCAATCGCTGTAGTTTGGCGAATAAATAATGCATCAAACTGGGCAATGTTATCAATTTCGTCAAAGCTTAATGCTTGTGCATAAATACCGTGTTTAGCCGCAGCTTTAATAAAACGTGCAATGGCGTCTTTATCACTCGGAGGTACTTTTTCGTTATGATCAACAAGTATTGCCATGTCCCATCTAAAGCGACGTTGTACCGAACTAATACGCCACTGCGTTTTAGTAAAGTTATCTAGCTTGGCTACAAATTCGCTGTACTGCTGCTCGTTTAAAGACGACATCGAGCCTTGTTGCAATAAGCCTTGCTCATCAACAAATAAAATAGGCGCCGGGTATTGTTTAAATACCGACTTTGCTGCTTTTGATTGTAAATCGTTTTGGGCATTGCCAAAGTAAAGTGTGCCATCTATTTGGCCCACATTTAACATAGGAGCTTGGCCACTACGAAGAGCATTAATGGTTTTTACACTGGGTAAAACTTGGTGCTTGCGCGCCTCTGCAAGTAATGAGCAATAGTAACCTTTGCTCAAGTATTGGCTTGAGTCGCACAGATTAATAATGCGTGTTTTTGGTTCATTATGTTTTGGGTAATCACGTAAGTAGGTATTAAACGTAATTACATTTTCGAACGATTGAGCAAGCGTTTGCTCGTTGTTATCAACCACAATTAAGGTTTTAAACACGACTTTTCCTAGTTAAGTCAAAATATAAAAAGCATGCTTAGTAAAATACTAAGCATTATAAATAGAAACACCCATCGTACTAAGTGGGCATTGCGCGAATCACTTAATATGATGGGTGCTTTAACAGGTACCTACTGTACGAGTTAGCGCTTAAATTGCTTAAGCGACATGTGCTTTATATGCCCTTTTTTAAAAACGCACAAACGAGATATTTTTAGCGTGAAGATGAAAAATATTGATTAACTATATTTTCCTATAAATGCAGATTAAAATACGCAAAACAATACCTTATGAGAGTTTAAAAATGTCGCTGCCTGCTTGCCCAAAATGCCAATGTGAATATGTTTACGAGGACCAACAACTGCTTATTTGCCCCGAGTGCGCCCATGAGTGGAACCCAAATAATACAAACGATGAAGACGCTATTTTAGTTAAAGATGCCAACGGCACTTTACTTAATGATGGCGATAAAGTGACCGTAGCCAAAGATTTAAAAATTAAAGGCAGCTCGCAAGTAATTAAAATTGGCACCAAAGCGGTAGTTAGAAGAGTGCTTGATAAAAAAGATCACGAACTTGATTGTAAAGTGGAAGGCATTGGCGAAATGATGGTAACTGCTAAGTTTGTGAAAAAGGCTAATTGAGTTAGCCTCCCTATAACCGAGTAGTTATAAGCGAAGAATTGGTTTTTCATATTCGCTTTAACAAGCATATACTAAAATTTTCTAACATTTTTTGGCATTGATTTATGTACATCTCGGAGTCCATTTTAGGCAAAATATATGCTAGTTGATCCTTGTCGCCATTAATATGCTTTACAGCATTTTTAGAGTAGTTAAATTTTTTGATTGCAAGTCGGGGCTTAGAGAAAAAATCAGGATTTGAATTATGGAAGTCCCATACCATTTTTTTTAAGTTTTGGTGTGAGCTTTCAAATCCATAAATTTCACTTAAACCAGATAATAATTCAGATGCTGCAGCAGATAAATGTAAGCTAGAAATAAAGCGTTCTTCATTGTACAGGTCGATAGCGTCTTCAATCATATCCATAGCAATATCACCTTTATGAATTTTCATAGTTCCCTCCGGTCTCCCTTAATATAATCAAGGACATTTTACATTTTTGAGTATTACACTCTACAAAAACACTAATAATTGAGTAGTAACTCCAAGTAATATAGCTACAAAATCAGATAAGTTAGTTCAAGCTATGTATATAAAGTAGTCCCTCAGAAGGTTTACTTTGCTGAAGGAAGTATTTATAAAATCTCTACCACCACGTATTCGTGGGCTTTACCTGCAATTGTTAACGTAATTTCATCATCAATCTGTTTATTTAATAACTGCTTACCCAGTGGTGCGCCGGGTGTTACTACGGCTATTGCGTGCTCTTTAACATTTACCGTTAACCCACCAGCTGCAGGGCCTAAATAAAACCATTTTTGCGCTGCGTTATCATCTTCTAAACATACCAGCGAACCGATAGCTATTTTGTCGGTTGGTTTTTCATTAAAGGCAGGTTCGAACAATTCTATGCTTTTATAGCAATCGTTTACGCGCTGGGCTTGGCCTTGTGCTAAATAAGCGGCTTCGAGCCCTAGGGTATCGTATTTGTTTTCGGCTATGTTTTCTTCATGCGTGGCGGTGTCGTGCGCGGTTTTTGCCGCTACTTTTGCTGTTGTAAGCTGCGCTTCTAGCGCAAAGCGAAGATGTTCAATAACGTGGGTTTTATTCATGAGGATTAGTACAATACAGGCTGTAAAAATAAGGCAGCTAGTTTAACATTTTTGCTAGGCTTAAAACCATTGTTTTAAACCCCGCAAGTTTGGTGGGAATACTAGCGGGGCTTAAATTAGCATTAAACAAGCAAATTGCGGTTGGTTGGTGCAGCTCTTTGCTTGTGCTTTATTAAAAACCTTATGGCATATCTAATAATGTTTGCGTGTGGGCATCTACTTTAACTTCGTAGTTTTTAGCGCTTAAGCCCAATAGCTCCGGCAAGGTTGCCGCTATACAAATAGACGAGAACGTACCCACTACAATGCCAGTAAATAATGCAATAGCAAAGCCTTGCAGTGGTGCGCCTGCAAGTAACCAAACGCTCGCAACCGTTGCAAGTGTGGTACCCGACGTTATTAAGGTGCGCGTTAGTGTGCTTTTAATCGCATTATTAATAATAGTCGCTGGGGTAAGTACATTGTTTGATTGAACACGTAAAAGCTCACGTACTCTATCCCCCACTATTATTGAGTCGTTAAGTGAGTAACCAATAATAGCCAGTAAACTTGCCAGTACGGTTAAGTTAAATTCAATTTGTAATAGTGAAAATAACCCAAGTACGAGTATTAAATCGTGCACTAGCGCAACCACAGAGCCAACAGCTAATCGCCATTCAAAACGCACTGCAAGGTAAATCATTACCGCAATCATTGCAGCAAACATTGCTAAACAGCCTTGATCAAATAACTCATCGCCCACTTGTGAGCCAATATAAGCTGACGATAATACCTGTGCGTTTATATCATCGTTTTGTGTAACAGCGCTTTGCCAATCAAGGCTATTAGCTGTTGTTGATGCACTTGGCGCTTCTCTTAATTGAAAATGACTATTACCTTGCGCGGTTAGCTCAAACTCACCGTTGTGATTTTTAGCAATAAACGATTGAAGCTCTTTTAGCTCAACACTTTGACTGGTTGTAAACTCAGTTAAATAACCGCCGGTAAAATCTAGGCCAAAATTTAGACCCTTTTGTGCAAGCGTAAATACTGATAGCAGCACTAAGATGGCGCTTAAAAGCATGCCCATAAAGCGTAAACGTGTGCCCTTTTCACCTTTCAAAAAATAATTAAGCATGTGCTTTTACTCCTGCTTTTTTACCCATTTTTAAATACAACGTTTGGCTTAATATTTTTGATACGTACACACCTGTAAATACAGACGTTAAAAGCCCCAGTGCGAGTGTAATGGCAAAACCTTTAACGGGCCCATAGCCTATGCCGTATAAGATAAGTGCGGTGATCATGGTCGTTATATTGGCATCAAATATTGTATTTGCGGCTTGTTTATAACCCTCTTGAATAGCTTGATATGGTGCACGGCCTTGGCGACGTTCTTCTTTAATACGTTCAAATATTATTACGTTAGTGTCTACCGCCATACCTATCGTTAGCACCAGGCCAGCGATACCCGGAAGCGTTAACACAACCCCTGGTAATAATGACATTAAGCCCACAAGCGACGTTAAATTTAATATAAGTGCTACGTTTGCAATAAGGCCTAAACGGCGATACCAAAGCGCCATAAATGCAAGGGTAATACCCATACCTAACATAAGCGCGGCTAAGCCATTACTAATATTTTCGCTGCCGAGGCTTGGCCCTATAGTTTGTTCGTGCACAATTGTAACGGGTGCTGTAAGCGAGCCTGCACGTAATAACAATGCTAGGTCGGCTGCCGCTTGTTGGCTTTTCATATTGGTAATACTAAAACGCGAACTTAAATGCTGAGCAATATTGGCAACGTTAATAACTTCGCTTTTTTTAACGACTTCGCCTTTAGCGTTTTGAGAATACTCAGAGTAAACCGTCGCCATTGGCTTACCAATATTGGCTTTTGAAAACGCCGACATTGCATCCCCGCCTTGGCCGTCTAGGCTTAGTTGTACAAGTGGTTTACCCCAATCGTCGCGGCCTATGTTTGCATTATTAATATGATCGCCTGTAAAAATTGGCACAGGATCGAGCTTTATGGTTCCGCCCGATTGCATATTAAATGTTTGCCCGCCAATTTCTTTTAATTGATAAAAACCAAGCGATGCTGTTGCACCAATAATACGTTTTGCTTCGGTTGGATCTTGCACGCCAGGAAGCTCTATACGAATGCGATGTTTGCCTTGTTGCTGTGTTATCGCTTCGGTAATGCCTAACTCTTCAATACGTGAACGAAGGGTTGTGAGTGTTTGCCCCATTACTTCTTTATCAAAGCTGCTGCGGCCTTGCTCTGAATAACTAAATTTGGCAGTTTTAACGCTGCCGTTATTGCTTGTTACAACGGCTAAATTAGCAAATCGGCTTTGTAGCTCTTCAATAACTGGGGTTAACTTGTCGGTTGAATTAGGCAATGCGTTTATTTCAAACCCGTGCTGAGTTTGCTGCGCTTTTACGCCATGTGCTTTTTGCTTAATGATGATTGATTTAGCTTGTTGATACGCACTGACTAATTGCTCATCAACGGCTTTATCTAAATCTACGTCTAGTACAAATAGCACACCGCCATTTAAATCAAGGCCCAGCTTTATTGGTGATAAACCAAAATCTTGTAACCATGTTGGGCTGGTTGCATGCTCAACAATTTTAACTTGCGTGTTTGGATATTGCGCTTTTATAGCCGCTTGCGCCTGAGCGCTTTTAGTTGGCTCGTTTAAAAGTATATTAATAGTGGATTGCTTATCTAAACCCTGCTCAACCTCTAGCCCTTGTTTATTTAAAAAAGTAACTAGCGTTTTAGTGCTCGGTAAAGATTGCGTTTCGCTGTGCGGAGCAGCACTGATGTGCAACCACGATTTATTTGGGTATAAATTTGGTAATGCGCTGATAGCTAATAAAACCAATACTATTAGCATGGCTATATAGCTTAATTTGAACTTAGCCGTAGACGGCTTTTTATCTTTTTTAAAACTTAACATGTTGAATCCTTATTGCCAGCAAAGCTAGCAACGTACTTTTTAAAAGCACAATTAATCTGCAGGCTAAAACTTTAAAAGTTAAAACCTAATAAAATTAAATAAGGAAAATCAAGCGTGGTAGGTAGTTACAGCTTTGTAGAGTAAATTAACGTCTTTCCAGCCACTCAAACGCGACTTTTTACTATTAGTTACAAACGTATACCAAGGCTGTATAGGATTAATCGCTCTTGGTCGTAAGAATATATGCCTAACAAGATTTTGAGCAAAAAATTCAAAAACCACATCGTATTCTGGCTCACTTTGAACAGTGTGCAAAAACAATGATGAATTATTGGCAGTTAACCTTGGTTGGTGCGCGTCAAAATCGGTTTGATGCGTTTTTTTATGCTGCGAAGTATCTACAGACTTACTAATAGGCTGTATTTTAGTTAAATCGGCAATATCAGTAAGCGAAACCTGCGTACTAACATTGATATTTAAATTTTGTGAGGCGCCCATAGCATTGCTCTGCACACTAAAAAGTGCAGCAAGTAGCAAAAAGGCAGTTAAAAACACTCTAAATTTAAACATTCACGTTTTAAAACTAAAATAAGTGATGCGTAGTATATAAGGGCTAGTATTTAAAATACAACAGCCTGCTCGTTAATTTAGTTTGATTTTACAACTTAACCTGAGGCGCTGGCGTTGCTTTATTTAGAACCAATTATTTAAAGATTTTTTTGGTAATTTCATTTATAAAATATGTTGCGCTCAAATCTACTACTTCGACAGCATCTCTTTTCCTTACCAAATACAAAAGGAGTAGTTATTTAGGGTTAATTTTAATTTATTACTTGTAGTTTTATTATTCATTTTGCATTCATTTGGTCGTTTTTTTTGGTAAAATAATAAATAAGCCATAAAACTTCGTACTATAAATGGTCAAGTTGCAGCGGCTATACGAAATTAGTATAATTAAATGTAAACAAATAGCTAAATTTTGATTTTCTTAATTATGTTATGGATAGTAGATAAGGCAGGGAAAGTCATTATGGAAAAAAACATATTTAGTAAAATAGCCTCAAAATTTTACAACAAAAGCTTAAAGCTAATAAATACCCTAAGTAATGACACTGACCTAAAAAAGCTAATAAACAACAGTGAAATAGTCTCTTTTGATATCTTTGATACTGTAATCCTTAGAAAAGTCTTCGAACCAGCTGATATTTTTACAATAGTTGAGAATTTATATAATGATGAACATAAAAAGCTAGACATAGACTTTAAAAGCATCCGAGGTAATGCCGAGGCAGAAGCAACAAAAATACTAGCTGAGCTAAATGGTACCCAATCCATAGGTTTGGATGAGATATATGCACATATACAAAAAACACAAAATCTAGATAGCAAAGTAATTAACATATTGAAAGCGCTAGAAATCGAAATAGAATTAAAATTTTGTGTCAAAAATGAATATATGCACTCTTTTTATCAATACTGTATTGATAATGGTAAAAAGGTTATTTTCACCTCGGACATGTACTTACCGGAGTACGTGATAAAAAAAATTCTTTACGATAATGGGTATACAAAATTTCATAAATTATTTTTATCCTCTGTAATTCGTAAATCAAAGTCTAAAGGAGGGTTATATCCGCATATACTTAAAGACCTATCCTGTAAACCGTCTAAGCTTTTACATATTGGCGATTATTACTTCGCCGATGTCATTAACGCGATGAAAGAAGGCATCAAACCTTATTATTACAAAAAAACCAGTGAATATGCGCTTAGCCATCATTCATTTAAAAGACTAAGGCAGCTATACCCTTCTAAACTCTCTATAGAAGAATCTATTTATTTTGCGACTATCATCAACAAAACGTTTACCCAAAGAGATAATAACAACGAGAATATATGGTACGACTTTGGTTATGTATACTGTGGAATAATATATTTTGGCTTAACTCGTTGGTTAACTAGCCAGGTTTTGCATCAAGAAATAGAACATATATTTTTCCTTGCTCGCGACGGCTATATTATGCACAAAGCCTATAGCCTTATGAATCAGGGAGCTAAAACGCCTGTTAGTAAGTATATGTACGCATCAAGACGAGCTATAAACATCCCAACTATATACAATGGAATCGATGAATATTCGATAAAAGTACTATGCCATTTTGTTCCTAATTTGAGCGTCGCTAATTACCTTGATAGAGTTGATATAGATGCAACAAAACATATTAAAAAAATAAAAGAAGTTGGATTTTTTGATCAAAATCATATAATTGACACAGATAACGATAAGGATAAATTAGCAAAACTCTTTCATTTATTAGTTGATGATGTATGCAGTATTGCAGCTGTAGAAAGAGAAAACCTACTAATTTACCTAAATCAAATTGGGTTTATGGATGCCAAAAAAGTCGCGATTGTTGACATTGGGTGGCAAGGGACAATTCAGAACTCATTAAATAAGCTAATGTTATTAGAAAATAATGAAATAGACATTAATGGTTATTACCTAGGCACATTTCAAACTGTTCTGAAATTTGCTGAAAAAGGATTTCCGATGTCAGGTTATATGTGTAACTTTTCAGAACCTAAAAATAATTTTCAGGTCTTATCGGGAGGTGTACATATGCTCGAATTTATTTTTTCGGCACCTCATGGCTCTGTAATAAAATTTGATAAAAAAAATGATGAAGTAATAGCTATATTTGAACCTAATGATTTTTCTAATAACAAATTAGACACAATAAACGAATTTCAAAAAGGAGCTATGGACTTTATTTCTGATTTTATGGCTATTGAAAGAGATTATAAAAAAATAAATATCGCTCCTGAAACGGCTATAAAACCTATATCTAGATTATTAAAAACTCCTACCTATAGCGAGTCTGTGAACTTTGGTAATCTCAAACACTCTGAGTATGTAGGAGCAAATAGCCATGAAAGTTACTTTGCGAAATCGCCTGATCCATTAAAAATGTATCTTAATCCAATTAAGTTTAAGCAAACCTATAACAAATCATTATGGAAAGCTGGCTTCAGAAAGCGCTACATGAGATATATTCTACCAGAAAACATATACTGCTTTTTCAGAAAGCATTAATTTGGTAACCGTATTTTAATGCTTAAAATTAATATTCAAAAAACTAATACCTTTCCTTGTTTCAATTAACGGCGTTTACTGAACTTATAAGTTATTTTATTTACCCATATACCAACTCTGAGATACTGAATGCGCCCCAGACAAAGCAGTGAAAAACGCCCCGACGCCATGAATTTACGCCAAAGTGTAAAAACACTGTGGCCCTACCTTACAAAATTTAAAGGCCGTGTTTTTATCGCACTTATGGCGCTTATAGGCGCAAAAGGTGCCACGCTTTTAATGCCTTGGGCGCTTAAAGAAATAATAGACTCTGTAGATAAGTCAATTAACCCACTGTTAGTTATTCCCGCTTTATTATTATTGATGTACGGCGCGCTGCGTTTTGCTAGCGTGTTTTTAGGTGAAATAAGAGATGCTGTATTTTCTCGCGTTACCGAACACGCAATGCGTGATATTGGTTTAAAGGTATTTAAGCATTTACACTCACTTGAGCTGGCTTTTCATTTAGATAGGCAAACCGGTGGCATTAGCCGCTATATAGAACGCGGTACTAGCGGCTTAAGCTTTTTAATGCGCTTTTTAATGTTTAATATTGTGCCTACTTTGTTTGAAATACTTACCGTTGCGATTATTTTTGGCACGTTGTTTTCTGTTTGGTTTGCGCTGATTACATTATTGGCAGTCGCTATTTATATTACCTTTACTCTGGTGGTTACTCAGTGGAGAAACCGCTTTATTAGAGAAGCAAACGCTGCCGACAATCAAAGTAATACCCGCGCTATAGACAGCCTACTTAATTATGAAACTGTAAAGTATTTTAATAATGAGCAGTTTGAAGCAAAAACGTACGACACCTTTTTAGCAAACTGGGAAAAAGCCCGTTTAAAAAATAGAATGTCGTTGCTCGCCCTCAACTCAGGCCAAGCACTTATTATTGCTTGTGCTATTACCGCGTTAATGTGGTTGGGCTCAACCGAGGTAGTTGCAGGTACACTCTCTATTGGTGAACTTGTGATGATTAACGCGTATATGATTCAATTGTTTTTACCGCTTAACTTTTTAGGTTTTGTGTACCGCGAAATAAGACGCGCGCTAACCGACCTTGAAAATATGCTAGGGCTACTTAACAAAAAACCACAAATAACCGATGCACTTAATGCTAAAGAGCTCAATATTAGCCAAGGTGAAATAACATTTAATAATGTAAGTTTTAGTTACGATGCGCATCGCCCTATTCTTAATAATCTTAGCTTTAATGTTAAAGCAGGCAGCAAAGTAGCCATTGTTGGTGCCAGTGGTGCAGGTAAAAGTTCATTAGCGCGACTGCTCTATCGTTTTTATAATGTAAGCGCCGGTGAAATTAGTATTGATAATCAAGCTATAAACTCAGTAACACTTAATAGTTTACGAAAAGCCATTGCAATAGTCCCGCAAGACACCGTGCTGTTTAACACCACGATTCGTGAAAATATCGCTTACGGCAGACCATCAGCAAGCGATGCTGAAATTGATGAAGCCATTGCTATGGCGCATTTAAAAGACTTTATAGGCACACTTGATAAAGGCGATAAAACACTGGTTGGCGAGCGCGGTTTAAAAGTATCCGGCGGCGAAAAACAGCGTATTGCCATTGCCCGCGCCATTTTGAAAAAGTCCCCTATTTTAATTTTTGATGAAGCAACATCTGCACTCGACTCTCATTCTGAGAAAGCAATTCTCGCAGCAATGCGTGAAGTTGCCAGTAACCATACGAGTATTGTTATTGCTCATCGGTTATCTACTATTACCGATGCAGACACCATTATTGTGCTCAAAGCCGGACAAATTATTGAGCAAGGTAAGCACTATGAGTTACTTACTCTCGCCGGAGAATATGCCCGTATGTGGGAGCTTCAGCATAAAAAATAAATACTGCGTAACCCCTTTTAGCTCTTATGCTTGCCGGTATTCGAGCTAAATAAAGCGTTTATAGCGCCTATTAGCCTTTCTCTTTTCTTCTATATTAGTTTTATCGAGCACAGTGGTGATTCACCTCAAAAGGTTTGTTTGTCTGGTTAATATCAATAACAATCGATAAGTTAAATATTCGTAACAATAAAAATGATTCACTGCTGCTTTAATTCAATCAGTGATACTCAGGAGTAAGTAATGAAAAAGAGTTTAATTGCCGCAGCATTAGCTGCCACATTTATTACCGGTTGTTCAGAGCCGCAAACAACAAAAACAGAAGAGCAACAACCTATAGTAGCCACTGCAGCAGTGACAGGAAAAGCAGAGTTGGGTAGTTTTGGTGTTGATTTAACAGCCCGTGACGAAGCCGTTAAACCAGGCGATGACTTTTTTATGTATGCCAGCGGCACGTGGTATGACAACTACGAAATGCCTGCAGATAAAACCCGCTATGGTGCATTTTCAGGATTAGCTGAGCGAAGCGAAGGCGATGTTAAAGCTATTATTGAAGAAATAGCAGCACGCAAAGACTTAAACGCAGAAGAAAAACTCGTTGCTGATTTTTACAATGCGTATATGGATACCGAAACACTTAATAAACTAGGTGTGACGCCAATCAAGCCATTATTAAGTGAAATTAGTGATATAGCGTCAACTGACGATTTAGCTGAAATGTTTGGTAAGTCTTGGTTAACCGGTAATAAAGCCCCTTTTGGCGGCGGCATGTGGTTTAATCGCCTAGACCCTAACAAATATGAAATGTCACTAGGTGCGGGTGGGTTAGGCCTACCAGATCGCTCTTACTACCTTGAAGACGCTGAGCGCTTTGTAAAAACCCGTACAGCTTATGTTGCTCACATTGCTGATATGCTTGAGTTTGCAGGCACTGAAAATACCGCTGAGCGCGCTCAAGCAATTGTTGATCTTGAAACCAAAATTGCACAAGGTCATTGGCCTCGTGAAAAGCGCCGTAATCGCGATTTAACGCTAAACCAAATTGAACGCGCCGATTTAAGCACTGCTTATCCTGGTTTTAACTGGGATTTATATTTTTCACAAACAGGTTATAAAGTACCTCAGTTAAATGTCTCTCAGCCTGAGCCTATAAAAGCGATGATTGAGCTAATCAATCAAGAAGATATTGCAGTATGGAAAGACTACCTAACGTATCACGCTCTTAGCGGTAACGCAGGTTTACTATCAGAGGAAGTATTTAATACTAACTTTGCTTTTTTTGGTAAAGAACTAAACGGACAACAAGAGCCTCGCCCTCGTTGGAAGCGTGCAATCAGTGAAATGTCAGGCACAAGTTCGCTTGGTTTTGCTATTGGTAAAATATACGTAGCACGTTACTTCCCTGAGTCATCAAAACAACAAATGTCAGAGCTGGTTGAAAACCTTCGTACAGCTCTTGGTGAACGTATTGATAACCTAGAGTGGATGGGCGATGAAACTAAAGTAAATGCGCGCGCTAAACTGGCTGCATTTGTACCAAAAATTGGTTATCCCGATGTTTGGCAGTCTTATGATGGTTTAAGCATTACTAAAAACGATTTAATCGGTAATGTGAAAAACATGCGTGAGTTTTTCCACGCAGAAAGTGTTGAAAAAGAGCTACAAAAAACAGACCGTAACCGCTGGGGTATGACGCCACAACGCGTAAACGCTTACTACAATAGCTCGTTTAATGAAATTGTATTTCCAGCTGCGATTCTACAACCGCCATTTTTCGATCCAAATGCCGATCCGGCTGTAAACTATGGCGGTATTGGCGCTGTAATTGGTCACGAAATGGGTCATGGATTTGACGATCAAGGTTCAAAATCAGACGAAAACGGTGTGCAACGTAACTGGTGGACTGATGCTGACCGATCTGCATTTGACAAAAAAGCCGATCAACTGGCTGCGCAGTACAGTAAATACGAGCCAATCGAAGGTAACTTTGTTAATGGTCGCAATAGCCTTGGCGAAAACATTGGTGATGTAGGTGGGTTATCAATGGCCTATCACGCGTACAAGCTCAGTTTAAATGGTAAAGAAGCGCCTGTTATTGACGGTGTTACTGGCGAGCAACGTTTCTTCCTTGCGTGGGCACAAGTATGGAAAGAAAAACGTACTGAGCAAAGCATGCTTAACCAACTTCGTGGTGGCACACATGCTCCAGGTCGCTTTAGAGCTCAGGCGCCACGTAACCACGATGCATGGTACAAAGCGTTTGATGTAAAACCAGGCGATGCGTTATACCTTCCTGAAGATGAGCGTGTACGTATTTGGTAAGTAACACTTACTTTTTATTACTTAGTAAGGCAACCTGTTATACAGGTTGCTTTTTTATTGAATTAAATTTACACATAATAGATATAATTCCAACGTCTAGAACCCTCGATGATCCCATTAATAAAATACAGTTTACATGGCTTTTAAACGTTACCGTTCTAATCTGTTTTAATACTTACTAGCCCTTGCTTGCATTTACCTTTAGAATACGCATTATAATTTTATTCTATTATTTACATATATTAAGGCGAAACGCAGATGGGAAGAGCTTACCAAAACAAAAAAGATTCAATGGCTAAGACTGCGGGTGCTAAAACTAAAGTTTATTCTAAGTACGGCAAAGAAATTTATATTTGTGCAAAAAACGGCGGTGTAGATCCAGATGGTAACTTATCATTACGTCGTTTAATTGAACGCGCTAAAAAAGACCAAGTACCAGCACACGTTATTGACCGCGCAATAGACAAAGCAAAAGGCGGCGGCGGTGAAGACTACGCAGCAACACGTTACGAAGGTTACGGCCCTGGTAACTGTATGATTATTGTTGACTGTTTAACAGACAACAACAAGCGTACCTTTGCTGATGTACGTGTTTGTTTTACTAAAGCAAATGCTAAAATTGGCGCTCAAAACTCTGTTTCACATTTATTTGATCACCTTGCTATTTTTGTATTTGACGGTGATGACGACGAAGCAGTACTTGAAGCTCTTATGATGGCTGATGTTGATGTAACTGACGTAGAAGTAGATGACGGTAAAGTTACTGTTTTTGCTCCTCACACAGAATACAACAATACACGTACAGCGCTTGAAGAAATGGGCGTGACTGAATTTGACGAAGACCTAATTAGCTTTGTGCCACAAATTGAAACGCCGATTGAAGGCGAAGACGTTGAAGTTATGGAACGCTTTTTAGCAATGTTAGAAGATTGCGACGACGTGCAAAACGTTTACCATAACGCGCAATTCTAAAGAGCGATTTAGTAAGTTAGAACGACTTTAAGCCAACAGCTATGTTGGCTTTTTCATTTTTAGAACATGGTATTAATATGAACTCACTTAAAGAGCTTAAAAGTGGCAAACTTGTTGGTGCTACTCGCCTGCAATTGGTAGAAGAGCTAACGACATTTCCTGAAGAAATCTTTAGCTTAGCTGACACGCTTGAAGTTCTCGATTTATCAAATAATAACTTATCAACACTACCTGATGAATTTGCCTGTTTAACACACCTGAAGCGTGTGTTTTTATCGTTTAATCAGTTTAAGCATATTCCTAAAGTGCTCGCTAAATGCCCTGCTTTAATTATGGTCGCGTTTAAAGGTAACCAAATTTCTGAATTTGCTTTAAACAGCCTGCCAAAAAATATTGAGTGGCTGATACTCACCGATAATACGTTAAGCGAATTGCCTGAAGATTTTGGTAATTATACCCAGCTTAAAAAGCTTGCGCTTGCAGGCAATCAACTTAAGCAACTGCCAATTAGCATGGCGCAGTGTAAAAACCTTGAGCTTGTTAGGCTCTCTGCTAATAACTTAACACACGTAGACGACTGGCTGTTTGAACTGCCTAAACTTGCTTGGCTTGCGTTTGCCGGTAACGATTTTAATAAAGCTCAGTGCCTTACAAATAGCTGCTTAGAAAATAAGCCTCTTAACGATTACACACTCAGTCATGTTATTGGCCAAGGTGCATCGGGCGTTATTCATTTAGCACAAGCAGCTGTTAGCGCTGTAGCGATCAAATTATTTAAAGGCGCAATTACCAGCGACGGCTACCCGCTTGATGAAGTAAATTGCTGCCTACAAGCAGGCGATCACGCTAATTTAATTAAAGTACTTGCCTACATTGAGCAAAGTGATCAGCTAGGTTTAGTAATGGAGCTAATAGATAAAAGCTTTGCTAATTTAGGCCTGCCTCCAAGCCTTGAAACCTGTACGCGTGATACCTTTAATGATGATTTCCATTACTCAATTCACGCTATTTTAAAAATTGCACAGCAAATGGTAAGTACCTTACATCACTTGCATATTTGTAAAGTAAGCCATGGCGACGTGTATGCGCATAACACCATGATAAACAAAGATGCTGATGTATTATTTGGTGATTTTGGTGCAGCCACAAACTTAGCCATGTTAAGTGATTATCAACAAAAGCAAATCGAGTTAATTGAAGTACGTGCATTAGGGTGTTTAATTGAAGACTTATTAGGCACGGTAACTGGCGATGATAGACAAAGTGAGCTCTTTGTTAAAATGTCCGATATGGCAAAATGTGCCATGCAACCTACATTAAATCAAAGACCTACATTTACTGAGTTATTAGCAGAGCTAAAATAAATTTAATATTAATAATATAAGCGAGCAAAATGTAACACCTTACTCGCTTTTATTTTATGTTTATTCGGATTTTCCGAACTTATTTAGTGCGCTTAAACGGGTAAACCTGTTGTTTAAGCATACCTACGGGCATGTAATCCCCGACTACACCATACGCTTGTGGCCACTCTTTTTGGCCTTTAACAGCAGTACCAAACGCGTAATCTAAAAACGAAAAATGTGCAGCGTAATTTCGGTCAATCGCGGCTTTATCTGACGCATGGTGCCAATGGTGAAACTGCGGTGTAACCATAAAATATTTTAGCCAACCAAATTTCACACGTACATTTGCATGGTTAAACACAGCCTGCAAACCCACAATTATTACGTACAAACTAATTATTTGCTGTGAAAAACCAAGCACAAATATAGGCGTGAGCACTAAGCTGCGCGTTACGAGTATTTCAAGAATATGCTGGCGAGAGCCCGCTAACCAATCCATTTCTTTAGCACTGTGATGTACGCCATGAAAGCGCCATAATAAAGGGACTTCGTGATAAGCACGATGCACCCAATACTGCATTAAATCAGCCACGAGTATTATTAAAAACAACTGCACTATAAAGGGTGTTTGCTCTATATAACCTTGTACTGTAGATGATACAGCCCAGCCAAAGCCATAATGCACAAAGTGGTTAGTAACGAGTAATACAAAACCAATAATTAAATGATTTACAAAAAAGTGGTTTAAATCGCCTCGCCATTCGCTACGTAATATTTTTTGCTCTTTACGATGAGGTAATAACTTTTCAATCACAATAAATATAAGTGTTGAGCCGAGTAAATCTAAAATAAACCAATCAAGCCCTATATAAGGTGTATCAGAAGCAAATTCGTTTACTTCAACGTTTGGTCCGCCAAACATAATAGCGAGTAAAATAAAAAACCACGCTGTAGCCCCTAAACGCTTATTGGTATTACGTACAAAGTTAAGTAATCCTAGACTGCCCGAGACCAATAATGATACAAACATAAGCTGACGTAAAAAGTCGACGCTGTAGCTTTTTCTCAGCTCTGGTGTGGTTAAATATTCAGGAAAGTGAAACGCTAATACGCCTAAGCAGCTCAGTATTGCTAAAAAGCAGGCTATGTAGCCACTTATGTTGCCCTCACCTATCTGAAGATGATTTGTGCGAAATACTTTTCGCGATAAAACTCTTATCATTTTTATTATTCCTTGCGTCGTTGAGTTGATTAAATACAACGAAATTCCATTGATTTACACACCCACATATTAACAAAATTTAGGGTATAAAAAATACAAATAGTTCTCTCCTAATTTTGAATTGCAAATATACAGATAAACTAAACGCAAAAAAGCCACGCAATGCGTGGCTTGGTTGGATAAAGCTAAACTTTTACAAGGTCAATTATAAGTACTGACCTAATGCTTTAACTTGGTCTAACATGCGGTTTGAGAAACCCCACTCGTTGTCGTACCAAGCCATTACTTTAACTAGTTTGCCATTGGCTTTAGTTTGCGTTGCATCAAAGATAGACGACGCTGGGTTATGGTTAAAGTCGATAGAAACAAGCGGAAGCTCGTTATATTCTAAAATACTCTTCATTGAACCCGTAGATGCTTCTTTCATGATTGCATTAATTTCTTCTGCAGTCGTATCACGCTTAGTGATAAACGTAAAATCAACTAAAGAAACATTGATTGTAGGTACACGTACCGACATACCATCTAATTTACCAGCAAGTTCTGGTAATACTAAACCAACAGCTGCCGCAGCACCTGTTTTAGTTGGGATCATAGATTGAGTTGCACTACGCGCACGGTATAAATCTGGGTGGTATACGTCAGATAAGTTTTGATCGTTGGTGTAAGCGTGAATAGTCGTCATGCTACCTTGCTCAATACCTACTGTGTCGTTAATTGCTTTTGCAATTGGCGCTAAACAGTTAGTAGTACAAGAAGCGTTAGAAATGATATTGCTATCAGCATTAATTACGTCGCTGTTTACACCATGCACTACTGTTGCATCTAAACCAGTACCTGGAGCAGATACGATTACTTTTTTAGCGCCTGCAGTAATGTGCTTAGCAGCGTCATCACGTTTAGTGAAAAAACCAGTACATTCTAAAACGATATCTACGTTTAGCTCTTTCCACGGTAAGTTTGCAGGGTCACGCTCTTGCGTTAACGTAATTACGTCATCCCCAATTAGCATAGTGTTGTTTTCAAGTGTTACTTTTTTAGAAAATTGACCATGAACTGAGTCATACTGCGTTAAATGTGCATTTACGTTAGCTGGTGCTAAATCGTTAATTGCTACAATTTTAATTTCGCTGTTTTGAGCTGACTCATAAAGTGCACGTAAAACATTTCTACCGATACGGCCGTAACCGTTAATTGCTACATTAATCATTTTAGACTCCTATTTAAGTTCACTTGCTTGGCGAGCAAGCGCTTCAATTGCTTGCCAGTCTTTATTTTCAATTAGTTGTTTATCTAGCATCCACGTACCACCAACACAAATAACGTTGTTAAGCGCTAAATAATTAGGAGCAGTTGCTAGGCTAATGCCGCCAGTTGGGCAAAAAGTAATATGTGGTAATGGGCCACCGATTGATTTAAGCATAGCTGTTCCGCCCGCAGCTTCTGCTGGGAAGAATTTTAAATACTTAAAACCATGCGACGCAAGTTGCATAACTTCACTTGCAGTTGCAGCGCCTGGTAAAAATGGTACATCTGATGTTTTAGCTAAAGCAATAAGCTCATCGCTCACACCTGGACTCACCATAAAATCTGCACCAGCAGCAACCGAAAGATCAAAACTTGCCTTATCTACTACCGTACCAGTACCTACATAGGCTTCAGGTACTTCTGCTTTCATTAGCTTTACAGCTTCTGCAGCAATGGGTGTACGTAGTGTTATTTCTAAGGCTTTTAAGCCACCGTTGTATAAAGCTCTTGCAAGTGGTGCTGCATCTTCTAATTTTTCGATTACAACCACTGGCACTACGGGTGCCGATGCTAAGATTTTTTCAATACTCATTACTTGTTCCTCATTACCCAGTATGGCTAATATTTATTCAAGTCCAAAAGCACTCGCGCCTAAATCGGCACTGCTTACGATATTTCTAAATCCAGTAAATAATTCACGACCTGTACCAAATGTTGCACTTGGCAGGCTAAGTTCTGCTTCACGCTTAGCAAGCTCTTCGTCGCTAACGTGTACTTTTAATATTCCGTTTGGCGCATCAAGCGTCACTAAATCGCCTTCTCGGATTTTAGCAATAATGCCGCCTTCTACTGCCTCTGGTGCTAGGTGAATAGCAGCAGGTACTTTACCTGATGCACCCGACATACGACCGTCAGTAACAATGGCTACTTTAAAGCCTTCATCTTGAAGCGTTGCCATTACTGGCGTTAACTTGTGTAGCTCTGGCATACCTTTCGCTTTAGGACCTTGCTCTTTTAGCACGGCAATAAAGTCTTGGTTTAATTCGCCACGAGTGTATGCATCTTGCAGAGCACTTTGTGAGCTAAATACTTTTGCAGGAGCAGTAACGGTTTGATGTTCTTCAGCAACAGCTGACACTTTGATAACAGCTTTACCTAAGTTGCCAGTTAGAAGTTGCAGACCACCTTGCTTACTAAATGGGTTACTCACTGGGCGAAGTACTTCTTCATCGTGCGAGTTTGCTGGGCAATCTACCCATTTAACTTTAGTTGGGCCAGTTGAGTCGCTCATGATCAAGCTATCGTCTTTATCTAAACGAGGCTCTGTCATGTATGGTGCTAAACCATCGCCAAGCATTGTTTTCACGTCTGTATGTAAGTAACCAGCGCTTGCTAGTTCTCGCATTAAGAAACCCATACCGCCAGCTGCTTGAAAGTGGTTTACATCAGCTGAGCCGTTAGGGTAAATACGTGTAAGAAGTGGTACAACTTCTGATAAGTCAGACATATCCTTCCACGTAACCTGAATGCCGGCAGCTTTTGCTATCGCAACAATATGGATTGCATGGTTAGTAGAACCACCTGTAGAAAGCAGACCCACTAAACCATTTATAATCGTTTTTTCGCTGATCACATCGGCTAAACACGGGCTTTCTTTATCATCTGTAAGTTGCTTAAGCATTGTTTCTACAGCATTACCTGTAAGACCATCGCGAAGCTCAGTGTAAGGATTAATAAACGAGCTACCTGGAAGGTGTAAGCCCATTATTTCCATTAACATTTGGTTTGAATTGGCAGTACCGTAGAACGTACATGTACCAGCGCTGTGATAAGACGCACTTTCAGCTTCAAGTAAGTCTTCGCGGCTCACTAAACCTTGTGCAAACTTTTGGCGAATACGTGCTTTTTCTTTATTCGGAATACCTGATTGCATTGGACCTGCTGGTAAAAAGAACACAGGTAAATGACCAAACGACAATGCACCAATTAATAAACCCGGGACGATTTTGTCACAAACGCCTAAACAAAAAACGCCATCAAACACATCGTGCGAAAGAGAAATTGCCGTAGACATAGCAATTACATCACGAGAAAAAAGCGAAAGTTCCATGCCGTCACGCCCTTGCGTAACACCATCACACATTGCAGGAACGCCACCAGCAACTTGTGCTGTAGCATCGTATTTAGTAGCAATGTCTTTAATTAAATCTGGGTAATCTTTGTATGGCACATGAGCCGATAACATATCGTTATATGAGTTGATAATAGCAAGATTTGGCTGCTCATCAGCCTTTAAGCGCGCTTTGTCATCACTGCTACATGCAGCCATAACATGGGCTATATTTCCGCAACCTAAACCGGCACGAACTCTTGTTTGTTTTTTTGCGTGCGAAATACGTTCTAAATAATCTTGACGGGTATTTTTACTGCGTTCGATAACGCGCTGGGTAACTTCTTGAATACGAGGATGTAACATAATTTAACTCATCTCTATTAGTTAGAGGATAAAGGCTCAGTAGCAACTACAGACTCCACGTAAATAACTGTACTGAGCATCTTTGATTTACCCGTTCAAAGGTACGCTACCAGGGAGCCTCTCACAACAGCCCTGACACCGGTGTCACTGTATTAACGCATAGCAATGACACCGGTGTCAACCCCGGGTAACAAAAATAGTTTAATATTTTAACATGACCGAATAATGACCTAATTGATTTTTAGGCACAAACCATGTTTTAGCAAGTTCAGAGGAAAAAAAAGCCCGAATAAGCGTCACTCATATTCGGGCTACTATGAAAGTGTTTTAAACTCACTATTTTATTGCTGAGGTAGACTCACGTGTAATCAAGCGCGACTCAAGCGTTACCTGATACGGCTGTTCTTGTGGTTGAGCTATGTGTGAAATAAGTTGTGTTACGGCTTGTTTAGTCATTTCTTCAACGGGCTGTGCAATCGTTGTTAACCCAGGCCAAATATGACGTGCAATGGGTGCATTATCAAACCCAGCTATTGAAATGTCATCAGGCACTTTTAATTGGCGCTGAGTTGCTAATTTAAGTACGGCTGCCGCCATGTAATCGTTTGATGCAAATACAGCTGTTGGCCTAGGAGACAAATCTAAAATACTGCGTGCACTATCTACACCTGAGTGATAACTAAAGTTACCCTCCTCTACTAAGCGCTCATCAAATTCTATACCATGGCTTGCAAGTGAGCGCCTGTAACCTTTAAAACGTTGTTGCGTGGCACTGTGATCTGGGTGCCCTTTAATAAAGGCTATAGATTTATGACCGAGGTTAATTAAATGCTCGGTAATCTCAAATGCGCCTTGCTCGTCGTTACTACGCACTGAAATTGAATCATCTTGTAGTAAAGCTGAAGCAACCCTTGCATAAGGAATTTTTTTAGATTTTAAAAAAGAAGCAAGCTCAGCAAAATCACCAAAAGGAGGTGTTAGCACAATGCCATCTAATCGAGAAGTTTGTAGTAATTGTTCAATATTATTTATAAGTGCTTCACCACGAAACTCACAAGGGTGTATCAATAAATTATAGTTGTTTTCTTTACACGCTTCTAAGGCGCCCGTTTGCACTCGGGTAATATAACTTTTACTTGGGTTATCGTATAAACAGCCAATAATAAAACTACGATTTTGAGCAAGACCTCGTGCAATTGGATTTGGGGTGTAATCAAGCTCTTTAAATACCGCAAGCACCTTTTCTCGGGTGGCGGCACTTACATTAGGCTCATTGTTTAACACGCGTGAGACGGTTTTTTTAGAAACCCCTGCATGGCTTGCTACACTATTTATGGTTACTTTTTTCATCTATCCATTATCCAAATACAACCTGTAAGACCAAAGCCCTATTAGCTATTGTGTAAACACGCAGCAGCGCCAATTAGCGGTATGTTGTCTTGTGTTACGAGTGTTACAGGGATTTGTCCTGCGTACTGCGACATAATACCCTTTTGCGAAAATCGTTCAACAAAACGACTCTCAAGAAGTCTCGCTTGCATACGAGGTAATATTCCACCGCCAATAAATAGTCCACCTAAGGCGCCATAAACAACCGCTAAATCACCGGCAACACTGCCAATCCAATCACAAAACTGGTTTAAGGTTGCATCACACACATCACATTCACCACTATTTGCAAGGCTGCTAATTTGTGCGGCATCTAAATTTTTAGCTGTTACACCCTTAACCGCAGACATTGCTTTGTATAAATGCGTTATGCCAGGACCTGAGAAAACTGTTTCGATAGAAACATGGGGATGATCTTTACGTAATTCATTCAATAATAAAGTATCGAGTTCATTAACAGGTGCAAGTGATATATGCCCCCCTTCTGAACTTAGCACTGCGGTAGATTGGGACGTTCTAACTAAGCACGCGGCACCAAAACCAGTACCTGGACCTATAACACCAATGTTTGCGTTATCATCAGCTTGACCTGATTTAACAATGACATTTTGTTTAGGATCTAAGTAAGGTGCAGCGTAAGCAAAGGCAGCAAAATCATTAATGACTTCAAGTTGTTGTAAATCAAAATGAGTTTTAAATTCACTGACGCTAAAATGCCAACCTAAATTGGTTAAATGCACTTGCCCGGCTTTTATTGGCCCTGCAACGGCTAAACATGCGCGTTTGGGTGCAATATGTGGGACTGTTAGCAAATATTGCTCGAGCGCACTTTCAAGAGAACCAAAGTTGGCACTAGGAAAAATATTAATGTGCTCTATTATAAATTGGTTAGTCTGTTCATTAAAAGCAGTTATTAAAGCAAAGCGGGCATTAGTGCCGCCGACATCAGCAACTAAGATGGGATCAAATTGGGCAGAAGCGTTTGGGCTCATAGTATTATCTCTTTTGTTAAGCGACTCATGCTTATTATTTTACAATGGTGTACCATTGTTATTTATACTTTGAGCTATCACCTCAAAGTAGCTATCACAGTAAAAAATGCTGCCTATAAAGATATAGACAGCGAATACGTTTTGACAACAAAATGATAAAACACTGACATTATGACACCGGTGTCAGGAATTTATCAAAAAAAATATACGTTAATTCACAAAAAGCTTGAAATTATTCATCAATAAACGAAAATGACACAATTATTTATCAATTTAATTAAGTTGTAACAATGAAAGGTAAAGCTACCTCATTTGATATTGCCCACTATGCAGGGGTATCTCAATCGACTGTATCTCGCGCTTTACGTAACAGCCACCTTGTTAATGAAGAAACACGCAAGCGTGTTTTCGATATAGCCAAAAAGCTTAATTATAAAGTTGATAAAAATGCGAGTAACCTTCGCACCCAACAAAGCAGCACGCTTGCATTATTGTTATTTGAAGATCCCACTTCTGACGAGTCCCAAATAAATCCTTTCTTTTTAGCCATGCTTGGCAGTATTACCCGTGCTTGCGCTAAAGAAGGTTACGATTTATTAGTTTCATTTCAATCGGCCAGTGCTGATTGGCAAGCAGACTACGAAGACAGCCACAGAGCTGATGGCATTATTTTACTCGGGTATGGCGATTACATTGATTACCAACCAAAATTTAACACCTTACTTGAACAAAATACTAAGTTTGTTTGCTGGGGTGCAACTGTAGATAACCGTCCCGATTTAACTGTTTGTTGTGATAACTACGGTGGCGGTAAGCTCGCCGCTGAGCACTTTATTGCGCATAGCAGAACTGATTGCGCTTTTATTGGTGACGCCTCTGATCACAGCCCCGAATTTTTTAGTCGCTTTCAGGGTTTTAAAGATGAGCTATTGGCCAACAACGTTAAAATAAATGAGCGTAAAACGGCTAATGCTATCTCTACTGAAGAATCTGGCTATCACGCCACACGCTCACTAATTGCTAATAATATTAAATTTAACGCCTTATTTGCTGCAAGTGACTTAATTGCTATTGGGGCTATACGCGCACTTAAAGAAGCAAATATTAACGTGCCGAAAGATGTTGCGGTAGTCGGCTTTGATAACATAGCCATTGCAAGTTATGTAAACCCCCCCCTAACTACAATAGAGCAAAACACCACTATTGCTGGGCAAATGTTAGTAGAGAACCTATTAAAATTGATACGTGGTGAAGACGTTCAAAGCACCCTACTTCCACCTGTATTAATTTCACGAAAAAGTAGCAGTTAAAATTCAAATATCCTAATAAAATTTCAACATATCAAAAAGGCTTCTAAATAAATTTAGAAGCCTTTTTAATAACTGCAACATGCTTTATATTAGTCTTTAAGCGACTCGGCTACCACAGGATAATAATCCCATACTTGTTTATCACTGAGTGAGCGTACAAGCTTAATGTATTCTGCATGAGTCCATGCCAGTGGTGTTGCTGAGTTTGTGCCCTCGCCTAGCTCATAACCAGCTTTATTTACACCTACACCATCCCATACTTGCTCTGGTAGCATTAGCCCTTTATTGGCAAATTGCTCTAAGCCTTTAACATAGCTGTTTTTAATTTGCGCTTGCTTAGCATCATCCAGAGCGTTGTTTGCATTAGCTGCAGCTATTTCATAGTGGCCACGTTCACCTGTGAAAAACGGCCATACACGACCACGTTGGCCTGGTGTATTACTGCCACCCTCGGCATAGTTTGTGCCCGTTACTTCATCTTCGCCGTAGCCATCATTACCATAGCGGCGGTAGCCTGCAAAGGTGCCGCTGCCGTCGTCAAAGCTAAAGCTGTATTTAACTTGTAGGTTATCTTCAAGCGTTTCGTCATCGTACTCAGGTAGTGTTTTAACAATGCTTTCGTCGTTAGCACCACGTACGCCATAGCGTACTAGTTCTAAAAACCCGCCATCTAAAATTTGCTTTTTATTAAACCCTTCACGGCCATTATTAGCGTTAATTTTAGTGTCTGAGTTTGCATCGGTATCTTGGCCTATACGGATAAAGTATTCGCCATCGCTATTTTCGCCTTTTAAGTTACCTTTAGTGGTAAACATTTGCGATTCAATATCGTTGTTATACTTTTTAGCCGTAGCTAGGTAGCGCTTTGCGTTTGTATCATCGCCGCTTAGTGTTGCAATATCACTGGCTGTAATAAGGCCAGCGACTATTGCCGCAGTTGTAGATGGCGAATAACCACTTTGCTCTTCCCAACGTTCTTGTTGGGTTGCTGGTGGTGTAATTTGTGTGTCGTTCCACAAAATTTTAGCAAGGCCGCCATCAACTAAAAAATCAGCCGCTGGTTTTAACATTTTGCCGTACCAGCTTTTTAGTTCATCATCGCTAAGTACATTGGCTTTATGTAACTTCCAAGCAAGCATAATAGGCATAGCTGTTTGGTCAAGCTGTACGCCGACCCATTCAAGCTCACCATCTACGTGCGTTTTTTGCAAAAACCAGCCTGTATCGCCGTTATTTCCCGGTGTTTTGCTGTTTACTTGTACTTTTTCAAGGTATTCGAAAGCTGTTTTTGCTGTGGCAGTATCACCCAGTGCCATAAAGGCCATGGCTACTTGATAAAAATCGCGCACCCATACCGCTTTATAACCCGTAGAACCTTCTTTGGCTGAAACCGTTTCGCCCCATGGGTTAGATAAAGAAGCAATTAATGCCCCTGCGTGTGTTTTATCTTCTTGTGTTTTTAATACCATGGCGCTGGTGTATAAAAGCTTACCGTTATCGGCTGTTTGTTCAACCATGGCATTAAGCGGTTTTAGGCTTTGTAGGTAATCTTCCCAGCCTAGCGCTTCACCTTTGCCGTTGTAGTGATCGAGCACCGCTTGGTACCCTTTTGCCAAACTTTGTTCACCTTGCTGAATACTTTGCTGCTGCGTTTTACCAAAGCTCAGTGCTAAATCAAAGGTAGTATTTGCACTTATCTCGCCAAGCTCTGCAAGCATGCTTACATTACCAGCAGTTTCGCCGGTATTTGTGTATTGGGTATTTATAGATTGCGTAGTTTTAAGCGCGTTAATGCCGTCACTTTTTCCTGTAAACCCTACCGTTTTGGCTTTAAATGGTGATGCGGATTGAAGTGATAGATAGTTATCGCTTTCCCACGCGACTAGGCCTTTCTCTGTTGTTTTAGCAAAGTCACCTAGCCCGTTATTATTAATATACGGATTAACAGACACATATGCTTTTAGCCCTTCAAGCTCAGTGTTAAATACACTGCGTACAAATAATGTTTGCCCATCTGGGTCAGTAAAAATGTGTTTTTCTAGGCTAAAGCGCCCTTGTTTATCAGTGCTAATTACTTTATAAGCCAGAGAAAGTGGGCGACCTTGTGCATCTTTATGTAAGTAATCAATGGTGACATCTAAATCATCAGCTTCACTAACGGTAAAGTCTTTACCTGTTACTATAAATTGCATGTCTTTTATTTGAGCTTGGTGAATAAGCCCAAACATGGTTTCGGTGATCATACCTTTAGCAATTGAAAACCACACCTTAGATACATCGCCCGTTGCAGCTGAATCACTGTATTGGCCGTTTTGGTATTGCTCGTACGATGTACCAATACCGGTTTTACCCGCATAAGCCCAAAAAGGCTCTGCGCCTGGGGCGCCTGGTGCTGATGTAACCTGTGCTGTGGTACTTTCGTTAGTTGTGCTTGTGTTTTGAGCGCCGCAAGCCGTTAAACCTAACGTTAAAAGTGAGGCGGTTATAAGGTTATATTTTTTCATTGTGTGTCCTTAATGTGAATTTTTAACGCGCATTACCGCAACGGCAGCGACAACGAACGAGGCTGCACCAATTAACAATGCGTAAATAGGCTGATTAGAAAATACGTGGCGTAAAATGAGCCCTAAAATGCTGGCGGCAAGTAACTGAGGTATAACTATAAAAAAATTAAAAATACCCATGTAAACGCCCATTTTATTACTTGGCAGTGCGTTACTTAGCATGGCGTAAGGCAGCGATAAAATAGACGCCCACGCAAACCCCACCCCAATCATAGGAATAAGTAACATTTTAGGGTCTTGAATAAACATAAAGCTTGCAAGACCTAACGCGCCCAGCAATAAATTAAAACAATGCGCGCCTTTTAACCCCATTTTTTTAACTAAAAACGGAATACACATAGCGGCAATAGCTGCAAAGCCATTGTAGGCGGCAAATAAAATACCCACCCAGTCTGCACCATCGTTAAATGCTTTAGAGGTTGCATCGCTACTACCATAATGAAAGCTTGTTACTGCTGCGGTGGTATAAATCCACATGGCAAATAAAGTAAACCAGCTAAAAAACTGCACCCATGCAAGCTGCTTCATGGCTTCTGGCATTGTAAATACATCTTGTACTACTTGGTAAAAACCACCTTGAGTTTTGTTAGCATTTTTAAGCGCTGCTGCAATCCACTGCACAATACCAAACGCTAATAAACCACCAGCAAGTAGGTATAACTCTTTTTCAAGGGATAAGCCCATTACTAATGCAAGGGTTGCTAAACCTAACACCACAAAAATAATGGCGCCTTTATTAAAATTAATATCAACCAGCTTGCTGGTAGTTGGTTGAGCGCTTTGCTTTTCAAACTCAGCTAATTGCTCTGGGCTGTACTCTTTTGTACGTGTAACGGTCCAAAGCACAGCAACAAGTAGCACCACCCCACCCCAATAAAATGAGTATTTAACAGACTCTGGAATTTGCCCAGGCGCTGCAGTATTACTTACATCAAACCAGTTGGTCATCATCCATGGTAATGCTGAGGCTAGTACCGCACCAATACCAATAAAAAAGCTTTGTAACCCGTAACCTGTAGCGCGTTGTTTTTCTGGCAAGTTATCGCCAACAAGTGCTCTGAAAGGTTCCATGGTTACGTTGATTGACGCATCCATAATCCATAACATACCAGCGGCAATCCAAAGCGTTGGTGAATGCGGCATAATAAATAGTGAAAGCGTTGTTAATACTGCGCCTATAAAAAAGAACGGGCGACGACGACCAAAGCGCCCCCACGTTTTATCGCTCCAGTAACCAATAATAGGCTGTACGATTAAGCCAGTAAGCGGGGCTGCAACCCATAGAATGGGAATATCATCAACTTGTGCGCCTAATGTTTGAAATATTCGGCTCACGTTACCGTTTTGCAGGGCAAAACCAAACTGTATGCCTAAAAAGCCAAAGCACATGTTCCATATTTGCCAAAAACTTAAATTTGGCTTATCGGTATTATTATTTTGATTATTCATTGCTAGCCTTATTTGTTAATACTGCGCTGCTAAATGCATCAAGTGTGAGTGTGAAGCTTGCGCCTTGAGACCCTGATGTGATCTCGGTGCTGTGCTGCTCAAGTAAGTCATGTAATTGAGTGTGCTCGCTAAGTACCGCTAATTGCTCTTTTGATAAATTAACCGTAATTGTTTGAGGTTGTTCACTAAAGTTACTTAATACGTACAGCGTTTGTTGGCCAAGTTTGCGCGTAAAACCTACAACTCGCTCACTTCCTGTAACGCTAAGCTCAGTCATTTCACCGCCTACCACAGCAGGTAAACTATTTAGTGACATAACCGCTTTGTAGTAATCACGAAGTGCTACTTGCTCTTGTGTTAAATTAGCACCGTCAAACTTGCCATTATTCATCCATGCTTGGTGCGCTGGCACGCCAATGTAGTCAAAAATACTGGTGCGAGTAGGTGTTCCAAAACCTGCGTTTTCTGAACCATCTTCTCCCACATCTTGGCCAAAATATAATAACGTGGGTGCGCGGCTCATTAAGTTTGAAACCACCATGGCCGGTTTACCCCAAGCAGCATTACCTGCAAAGTCGGGGCTTGCGATACGTTGTTCATCATGATTTTCTAAAAAGTGCAGCATGTGTGCTTCAATATCAGTAACTTGGCTTTGGGCAGCAAAAATAGCATTAGCAGCTTGCTTACCCTGCATAATGGCTTTTAATGTGTCGTAAAAGCCCACTTTATCGTAAAGGTAGTCCATTTTACCTTGGTGAATATACGCACGGTACATTAGCGGGTTATACACTTCGGCTAATAAAAAGGCGTCGCTTTTTTGCATTTTTATCGACGAATTTAAAAAACTCCAAAATTCTACAGGCACCATTTCGGCCATGTCGTATCTAAAGCCATCAACGCCTTTATCGAGCCAAAAAAGTGCTATGTCTCTAAATTTGTACCAGCTGTTAGGAAGCTCTTTATCTTGCCAAAATGCATAATGAGCACGGTAGTCTTTATTTTTGTATTCACTTGGCAATTGAACAAAGTCGTAGCTGCCATCAGGCTTTACGCCATAATTAACTTTTACTGTTTCGTACCAATCGTTTATATCGGGTTTTGCTGCACGGGCACCATTACCCGTCCATTTAGCGGGCGTTTCATCAAAAAAGCCATCCGCTAATGGGTGTTCATTACCCCCTAAAACTTTATACTCTGGCGATGTTGGCACCTGAAAAGACTGCCCTGGTACGTAGTAAAAGTTATTGTTTTTATCGTACGTTTTACTGGTGTCGTCTTGCGCGCCAAAATCTTCAACCCCTTTAGGCTTTCCTAATGATTGATAATTTCGCGCAACATGGTTAGGCACTATATCAATAATGACTTTCATACCGTGGTTATGTGTACGTTCAATAAGCTGGCTAAACTCTCCCATGCGGTTCGTCACATTAACGGCTAAGTCGGGGTTAACATCGTAGTAATCCTTAATTGCGTACGGTGAACCTGCACGGCCCTTTACTACATCGGGGTCATCTTGCGAAATGCCGTAGTCGGTATAATCGCCTACTAACGCATGGTGTAACACTCCGGTATACCAAACGTGCGTGATACCTAGCTCTTTAATGCCTTTTAGGGCTGCATCGTTAAAGTCGGCAAATTTACCTACACCATTTTGATCTTTAGTGCCCCATGGCACATTGGCTGTTTCGGTATTACCAAACAAACGGGTAAATACTTGATATACAACAGGCTTGGTAAGCTCATTTTGTGTGTGTGCGGGTGTTTGCTGTTGATCAGGTTTGTTATTTTCTGAACACCCTGTAGCAATAAGTGCACTACACAGTACTGCGGGTACATAAACTGATTTTTTCATTGTGTGTCTTTTTTGTCAGTATTGTTATTAACTTTATACTAAAGATTACTGCAGCAACCATACAGTTGCTGCATACGTATTCAGGTAAACTATTGAGAGGTATTTATAATTAATACCGTTGCACTCATTGCCGGTAAAGCAACTGTATTACCCAACACCTGTATTTTGTGGGTGAATAAGTTAAGTGCTTTGGTATTTTTTGGTATTACTTCCTGCATATACTCAATATTCTTAGTTAGCTCTTTTGTGTTTTTATTCATAAATACCAACACAGTTTGCTCGTCGCTAACACGCGCGTAACTATACACGCCTTGTTGAGGCGTAAAGTGCACAAGTTTTCCTTTATCAAGTGCTGGGCTGCTTTTTCTAAAATTAAGCAAGGTACTGATGGTGTTATGCATCACTTTTTGCTGTTTTGTTAGCCCCTCGCCCGTAAAGGCGTTCCGAGTTTGGCCTTTAAATCCCCCCGGGAAGTCGATTCTAATATCGCCATGATCTTTACTTGGGGTGTTATCTAATAGTACTTCGGTGCCGTAATACATTTGCGCTATACCACGTGTGGTTAAAAGTAACGTCATCGCCATTTTTGTTTTAGCAACGTCTTGGCCAAGCTCGGTGTATACACGGCTCATATCGTGGTTATCAGCAAATACCATAATGTTATTGGTATCAGGGTATAAAAAGTCATTAGCTAACGATTCACATACTTTAACCCAGCCCGTGTTCCAGCTTTCTTCTTCATTTAGCGCTTGGATTACCGACTCTTGCAACGAAAAGTCCATCACGCTTGGTAAGCTTGATGTATAACCATCTTGGTTATGCTTGCCACGTTGCCAGTAAGAGGCAATAGCAGGGTTTGACGTCCACTCTTCTCCAACAATATTAAAGTTTGGGTACTCCTGCATTATGGCTTTTGTCCAATCACTCAAAAATGCTTTATCTGAGTAAGAGTAGGTATCAACACGAATACCACTTAAATCGGCGTATTCTATCCACCAAATAGCATTTTGAATTAAGTATTCACTTAACAGTGGCTGGCGCTGATTTAAATCGGGCATGGTTTCTACAAACCAACCATCGTTAAACTGGCGCTTGTCGTATTCACTCGCGTGTGGGTCTTGTATAGTTTGGCGCGCATGGCTTGTGGCGTTTTTACCTTTTTTAAACTCACCATTAAAGTTAATCCAATCTTTAGTTGGCTTATCGTTAACCCAAGTATGCTCAGAGCCAAAATGGTTAAGGACCATATCCATTACCAGGCCTATACCTTGCTCTTTTGCTTTTACCGAGAGCGTTTTATATAACTGGTTTGAGCCCATACGTGGGTCAACTTTATAAAAGTCTGTAATTGCATAGCCATGGTAAGAATAATTAGGCATATTGTTTTCAAGCACTGGGGTAAGCCAAAGCTGTGTTACGCCTAAATTGTTTAAATATGGAAGTGCGTTTATAACACCTTGTATATCACCACCGTGGCGCCCACCCTTAGTACTAGGATCAGCGGCTTCTAACATGCTAGGAACGCTATCGTTTTGTTTATCACCATTAGCAAAGCGATCAGGGTTAATCAAATAAAGCGTATCAGCTGATGTAAACCCTTGACGCTGAGCGCTGTTTTTATCTCGTTTAAGCAGTGGAAACTCAAAGTTATTGCTCGTTTCGCTGCTATTAAATTCAAGCGTTCCGGCTTTAGCGGCGTCGGTAATGGTAATATTTAAAAATACATAATTTGGATTATCGGTACGGGTTACTTTATTTAACTTAACGCCGTTGTATTTAGCTAATTTAATTTGCTCGTTTGCAATGTTTTGCTCATGAACCATGATGGTAATCGTGTTTTTGTTCATGCCAACCCACCAATTAGCTGGCTCAACGTCAATTGCGTAGCTAATGGTTGGTAAAGTACAGGCACTTACAAGTAAAAGTTTTTTTAAAAGTTGCATCATCAGGCCTTTTTAATTTTTGCTAAAAAATCTTTATGAGTGGGTAATTGATCTACCGTTGAGGTAATAAGCGTTTTTAGTGTTGAGAATAAATCGTTTAGTTGTTCACTACTGAGTGAGTCAACAATGCTGTTGTAATCTTCGGGGATAAGTCCTTGGCCAATAAACACCTGTTGCCAGGCAACTTCGGCAAATAATTCGTCGTTTTCGCGCACTACTTTGCCGGTTTGCTTGAATAATTTGAGCTTATGGGCCAATGAGTCAGGAATGTCCATTTGCTTACATTGTCGCCAAAATGGGGAGTCTTCTCGCGCTGTTAGTGTGTAATGCAATATTATAAAATCACGAATGTGCTCTATTTCTATCACGCTTTGCTTATTAAATTCAGTAACTAAAGCATCGCTTATGCCATTGTGTGGAAACAGCTTTATTAAACGGGTTACGGCACTTTGTATTAAATGAATACTGGTAGACTCTAGCGGCTCTAAAAAGCCACTGGCAAGGCCAACCGATACCACGTTTTTATGCCATTGTTTTAACCGCCGTCCTGTTTTAAATTTAATTACCCGCGGCTCAGTCATTGGCTCAGCGGGTAAATTATTTAATAATAACTGCGTTGCCGCATCGTCAGATAAATAACGACTACAATACACCAAGCCATTACCTATTCGGCTTTGCAGCGGTATTTGCCACTGCCAGCCTGCGCTGTGTGCAATTGAACGCGTATAAGGTTTTAGCTCGCTAGTACCTTGAGATTGCACCGCCACGGCGCTATCACACGGTAAATAATGAGACCAATCGACAAAACCTGTGTTAAGGGTTTGCTCAATTAGTAAGGCGCGCTGGCCTGTCGCGTCTATAAAAAGGTCGCCGTTTATCTGCTGTGTGTTACCAAGGGTTAATGATTTTATATTCCCTGATAGAGGGCATTGTTCAACCTGCTCTATTTTGGCATCAATATGCTCAACACCGCGTGATGTTGCGAGCTTTTTTAAAAACTCAGCATATATCGTTGCGTCAAAGTGGTACGCATAACTTAAGCCAGGTAATTGCGTGTTAGGTAGGGTATTCAAGGGTGCAAACTTATGCTGTCTAGCTGCTTGGTAATTTAACGAAAAATCCCATAAGCTGTCTTCACAACCTGTAATTTTTCCTTTTACCCAAAAATTGTAAAAATCGCAAAAGGGAAAGTCTTTTCCAAATGAGCCAAAAGCATGCATGTAGCTATGAGAGGTAGTTTTCCAATTTTCGAACTCAATTCCTAGTTTTATAGATGCATTAGTAGCGTTTATAAAATCTTGCTCGTTTATACCCAGCGCGTTATTAAGCTGAATAATAGGCGGAATTGTTGCTTCACCCACGCCTATAGTGCCAATAGCACTTGACTCAATAAGGGTTATTTTAATTACTTTACCTAACACTTTATTAAGCAAGGCGGCTGTTATCCACCCTGCCGTGCCCCCGCCTGCGATTACGACGTGTTTTATTGGTTTCATATTATTGTCCACGTTTACAGTTTAAAGCTTTGTTAAGTTTGATAAAGTAGCTATAAAAAAGCCCTTGTAAAACAAATTACAAGGGCTCCTACACACAACCTTTATTATAGCTTGTAGCTAAAGCCTAACAAGTAAGTACGACCGTAATCTTGGTAGTCACGAACTTGTAGCGCGTTATCGCCAGAAAGCGATGTAAACGGCTCTTCTGTTAAGTTTTGAACTTGGAACTGAATTGATAAACCTTCAAGGCTCTCAACACCGCCCTCACTAAAGTCGTAGCCTGCTTGAATATCCCAAATTGTTTCGCCTAGGATATCTACTTGTTCAGTATCAAAGCCTAGCCCGTATACATCACCTTTAAAGGCACTACGTTTACGCATGCTGGTGCGCAGCTGAATACCATTCATTTCGTAGTAAACCGTTAAGCTTTGAATTTTGTCAGACAGACCCGGTAGCTCGTACTCATTACCGTTTTGATCTTCAATGTCTGATTCAATACCGGTATGGCTTGCAATTAAACCAAAGCCTTCAAGTGACGGGTGGAATATTTTAAATGGAAGCGCCAGTGATAGCTCGTAACCGTATAGGTCACCGCCGCCGCCATTTACTTTACCACTGCCAGTACCTTCTGACGTAGCTGGGACTTCACCTGTTGATGGGTCCGCAACGCCCGACATATCAATTTCGTATGTGCCGTCAAAAATCCACTGGGTTAAGTCTTTGTAGAAAAACGCAGCAGAGAAGTAACCTTCATCACTAAAGTAGTTTTCGTATGTTAAATCGTAACCAGTGGCCTCTTTTGGCTCTAAATTAGAGTTACCACCCGATACAGACCAGTAGTTACCATTTTCATCAGGTGTTGTGTTGTATGACGCATCAATAGATGAATTCATTTCGTCTAAACGTGCACGAGAAATTGTTTTAGCTGCACCAAAACGAACTGTTTGTTGCTCATCAATCGCAAGTGATAAGTTTAAGCTTGGTAATACGTGAGAGTAATCATGGCTAAGATCTGTCGGCGTAACAAAAATATTACCATCATCGTCTGAATTAAAAGCGTTACTTTGTGAAGATTGGTCAGTATGTACATAACGTACACCAATGTTACCTGTTAACGCTAAACCGCTCACTTCAGCATTAATATTAGCTTGTACAAACGCCGAAGTAATTTCTTCTTTTACTGTCCACGATTTAGTTAAGTGACTTGTGTCTGCTAATCTTTGGTCAACGAGTGTATAATAGCCATCGTTTAATAAACTGTTAGCGTCATAGGCAATCATATCGCCCATGCCAATAAAGTTTAAATCGACGCTGCCCATTCTGTACTGCTCTGGCACAGTTAGCATACCTGGGTTATCAAGTGAAAAGCCTGATAGTGTCATATAAAAGCCTTGCGAATCTTTGGTTTTTTCGCGCTCTTTATAAGACATGCCAAATTCAATTGAGCTAAAGTATTCGTTTTCTAACACTTTAGAAGCCGCTAGCTTTAACGTAGTCAGCTCATCTTCAATCGTTGGTGCATTTATGAATCCATCCTGTGCCTGATCTTTATAACCAGAAATATCATTTCCATCAGCATCAACTAAACCATACTTATTATTCAATGCTTTGTTTGACCCCCAAGAAAGTGGACCACCTAATTGAATCAAACTATAGTCACTGTAATCTAAGTCATGAGTAAACGTAGCACCAGTATTACCACCGTTAAATGTGTAACCTAAGTTATCTGCAATACCACGTGAATCGCCGCGTCCTGTGCCTGAGTAACTTTCAAGGCTCCAAATTTTACGATCTACTTGCGAGTAACTTGCATCAAATTCTACTGACCAAGAATCGTCAATATCGTATTTAGTGTTAAAGCCAAACGCGGTTAGCTCTGCTTCACGCTCTTCATAATCGTTACGAACAACTACACGCTGGCCATTAGTAACAGCACTAGTAATAAATCCGCTTGCATCATCTACACTAACGCTTGCAGGGTCAATGGAGCCTTGCCCCCATGCAAATGGAATTTCGATACCACGTAAGATTTTTTCATCTGTAAAATCTACATATAATGCATCAAACGTCATATTTAGTTTGTCAGTCGGTGCCGCCTCTAGTACGAGCATGGCTGAATCACGTTCAAGTGTAGATGAACGTACAAATGGTTTTGCACCACCTAAAATTGAATATGTTTGGCCACCTACTTCTCTTTCGGGGTAGCCCCACGCGTTCCAACGTTTTTCTTGGTTTGGTGAGCTCATGGTGTTAAGTGCAAATGCAACACCTATAGTGTCATCAGCAAACTGATCAATGTATGAAATAGTACCGCGATAACCATCGTCGTTACCGTCTGGGTTTAGTTTATCAAAGCTGGTTTGCTCGTACTGGCCATTAACTTGAAATACACGCTCGCCTTTACTTAAAGGACGCACGGTTTGCATGTTAATAACACCGGCGATACCTTCGGCTTCGATACTTGCATTAGGTGTTTTATATACAGTAACACCGCTCATAATTTCTGATGGGTAAAGGTCAAACTCTACGCCGCGGTTATCACCAATAGATACTTGCTCGCGGCCGTTAAATGTAGTACCACTTTCGTTTTCACCAAAACCACGAATTGATACTCTGCTTGCGCGACCATCTAAACGCTGCGCTGTTAAACCAGGTAAGCGTGCAATAGACTCAGCAATAGATGAATCAGGTAGCTTACCTATATCTTCTGCTGAAATTGACTCAACGACTTGAGTAGAAAAACGCTTTGTGTTGATTGATTCTACAACACTGCCACGAAAGCCTTTTACTTCGATAACCTCAACGTCATCATTTTTGACTGTATCTTCTTGTGCTGCTACAGAGGCAAAGCTTGCTAATCCTGCAGTAGCCATTGCCAACGTTAATATACTTGGTTTGAACATAGACATGATGTTTTTCCCGTTACCCATATTGTGATACTCGCTTCTTTATTTGAGTGATAGTCAAACAGGCGAGCTAATTTTGTTGTCAGGATGGATATTAACGCCAGCTTTATTTTATTAACAACTTTATGCATACGTATTCAACAGTTATAGCACGACTTCACATTATTATAAACCTTGCCAAATAAACATTAAATAATTGATTTTATTGAAAATAAAACCATTGAAAATGACACAACCAACTCTACATGTAAAATCTACTGTATCAAAAACTAAAAGTTAACAGCACGCAATGTAAACAAAGTGAAACTAATTAGTATCGCTATTTAAAATAAGAAATATTAGACACAATTCAAATGTTTAATTGGTCAGACCATTAAATTCAAAACATAAAATATATTTTCTCTTGTATGACAAACCGTTATGTTTAATAAAAGTCAGAAAGTAAGTCAGTACCATAATTGGTAAACACCCAACACATAAATAAAACACCTTTAAGCTAGCTATAAGTACTTATTTTTAATAATTTAATTGCGTTAATTTTAGTGCATACGTATGCAGACTTTTTACAGCGTACAAGGCTTCACGTATGCTTTTTGCAAATAACGTGATTAATCGTAATCACAAATAAAAATAGTCTAAATACTGTGTGGAATGACGGAGAAAAGCATGACCCAAAAGCAGTGGTATAAAGGTGCAGTTATTTATCAAGTTTATCCGCGTAGCTTTCAAGATAGCAACAACGATGGCATTGGTGATTTAAGAGGGATTATTAATCGTATTGATTACATTAAAAGCTTAGGCGTTGATGCTATTTGGATTTCACCTTTTTTCAAATCGCCAATGAAAGACTTTGGCTATGATATTAGCGACTATCGTGACATTGACCCGCTTTTTGGTGACCTAAATGATTTTGATGAGCTAATAAGCGAAGCCCACACTCGTAATATTAAAATAATTATTGATCAGGTGTTAAGCCATACATCAGATCAACACCAATGGTTTACTGATAGCCGTGAAAATCAAAATAACAGTAAAGCCGACTGGTATGTTTGGGCTGACGCAAAAGATGATGGGACAGCCCCAAACAACTGGCTATCTATTTTTGGTGGTGGTGCTTGGCAGTGGGAGCCTCGTCGCGGGCAATACTACCTACATAATTTTTTAACCGAACAACCGGATCTTAACTTTCATAACCCAGATGTTCGAAAAGCTGTGCTTGATAATGTTGAGTTTTGGCTTAAAAAAGGCGTTGATGGTTTTAGGCTTGATGCAATTAATTTTTGCTATCACGACGCGCAATTACGTGATAATCCGGCTAAACCAAAAGATAAGCGCCAGGGTCGTGGTTTTAGTGAAGATAATCCGTATGCATTTCAGTACCATTACTACAATAATACTCAGCCTGAAAATATTGAATTTATGCAAGATATTCGCACATTACTTAATAAATACCCAGGTACTGTATCGCTTGGCGAAATCTCATCAGAAGATTCATTAGCTACAATGGCGCAGTACACCCAAGGTGGCGACAAACTGCACATGGGTTATAGCTTTGAGCTATTAACAAATGATTACTCAAGTGAATATATTAGAACTACGGTTGAAACTCTAGAACAACGTATGACTGAAGGCTGGCCATGCTGGGCATTTAGTAATCATGATGTAGAGCGCGTAGCGAGCCGCTGGAGCGAAAATGGCGAAGTAAACCCTCAACAATGTAAAATGCTAACCGCCCTATTAGCTTCCCTTCGTGGCAGCGTGTGTATGTATCAAGGTGAAGAGCTAGGTCTGGGTGAAGCAAGTGTGGCCTATGAAGATTTACAAGACCCATACGGCATTACGTTTTGGCCTAATTTTAAAGGGCGTGATGGCTGTAGAACACCAATGCCTTGGGATCTGGCTGATTCATCTCATGCAGGTTTTAGTGAAGTAAAACCTTGGCTACCCGTTGATAATGCACATAAGCAGCAATCAGTAGCTATACAAACAGATGATAACAACTCAATTTTAAATGCCTACCGTGAGTTTATGGCATGGCGAAAAGGCCAAACAGTTTTACTTGAAGGTGATATTGAATTTATAGAAACGCCAGAGCCTGTGCTTGCTTTTTATAGAACGCTTGCAAAGCAAAGGATGCTTTGTATGTTCAATCTCAGCGCTAAGCAAACAAGTATTGATATGCCAACATCAATCGTTAAAGAATACACCGAGCTTAGCCACCACAGCGCAAAGTTAGACCAAGGCACCACAACGCTTGAGCCTTACGCATGTTTTTACGCTCAGTGTTAATGACTTAAAAGTTGCGCTTAATGTTTACCTAAGTGCGTTAAATCCGAAAAAGCCCAAGCTATTCACTTGGGCTTTTTCGGATTTAACGCATTCTAGTGACTTTTAGTTTCACCATTTAGACATTCAGTTAAAGCAAATAATACGGCTGATATTACAAACTTAAAATATCCTCATAGCAGAAATATACAATGGCGCTTATCCATTTCATTTTTGAACCTAAAAAATCAATTTTCCTAAAACAATCTAAAGGTTATTAATATAAAGCGCAGAATCAAGTTTTCTTAGCTACTAAATATATTACTCCAGCTGATAATACTGTACTTACTAAAGTTAAAAAACTGACAAGTAAATTACTCATCCTCACGATAAAAAAATTTCGTTATCTTTTATTTCAATTTCGATTAAAAATCAGTATACCAACAGAGTTGTTCTGAATTGGGCACTACTGATTTATACCTAACTTTAAACTGGATAAATCAGTCATCACACCATTTTTTTAGGAATAAACGAATGAAAAAAGCATTGCTAGCATTAATCGTAGCACCACTATTTGCAGTATCTGCGACTTACGCGGTTGCAGACGATGCGCCAACAGCTTCAGCCGAAATGATAAAAGAATACACAGAAATGTGTGTTAACTGGGCTAAAGATGATGACGTAAGCAATGAAGAGCTAAATGCCTACGTATTAAAATGCGTAAATGATGAGCTTGAATCTGAAGGCTATAAAAAAGTATCTTCTGTTAAAATTTAATTATACCAATTACATTTAATTAGTGATCAATTATAGCGCTAAGAATATAGCTCAATAGCTAAGCGAAAAAGCATGACATATATTTGTTCTCGGCAGCTGCTCCCTGCAATGCCTACTTTCTGCATCTATGCAGTCATATATGAATAGTTTTTAACGCAGTAACTGAGTTATTTAATACGCTAAAATGACCATGTTTTTAATCAAATTGGTAACACGCTTAGGTGAATGTACTGCTAATAAAGCCGTTGCGAAAGCATTCAACTAGGCACAAAAAAACCGGAATAGACACAAGCTGTGCATTCCGGTTTTTTTATGATTTTTTAAATCTACAAAAGCTATGAATAAGCAATAACGTGCTTATTCATCTTCTTTTTTAGCTTTCGCTTTAGGCTTAGCTTTAGCTGGTGCCTTTTTTGCAGCTGCTTTCTTTTTAGGCGCTGCTTTTTTCTTCGCTTCTTCTGTCCATTTACCTGCTTCATAATGAGCAGTCCAGCCGGTAGCTTTACCGTCAACTTCAGTCATAACATACTGAGATTTATTTTTACGGCTATAGCGTACAACAGCAAGATTACCATCAGGATCTTTAGCTGGTGCATCTGCTAAATAATAAAACTTAGGCGAAATGCGGTCTCTAAAGCGTTTTAGTTCTTCAACCTTAGGTGCACGTGTTTCACGTGACTTAGGAAAAGTATTTGCGGCTAAAAATATACCCGCAGCGCCATCACGTAAAACAAAATACGCATCTGACTTCTCACACTCTAATTCAGTAATGTGAACAGGATCTTCTTTTGGTGGAGCAGCCTCACCATTTTTAAGTAACTTACGTGTGTTCTTACACTCGTCGTTATTGCAACCAAAGTACTTACCAAAGCGACCCGATTTAAGCTCCATGTCAGAACCGCACTTATCACATTCGATAATTGGTCCGTCGTAGCCTTTAATTTTAAAGGTACCTTCTTCAACTATATGCCCTTTACATGCTGGGTTATTACCACACACATGTAGTTTACGGGTTTCGTCAATTAGGTATGAGTCCATTGCAGTTTCACAAATAGGACAACGCTTCATCTGCATTAATTTTTCGGTTTCTACGTCTTCGACATCAGCAGCAACCGCTTCATCGCCCGACACTAAGTTCATTGTTGTTGTACAACGCTCTTTTGGCGGAAGGCTGTAACCAGTACACCCTAAGAAAACACCGGTTGAAGCCGTACGTATACCCATTTTTCGGCTACATGTAGGACATTCTATATCGGTTTCAACCATCTCATTAAGACGCATGCCGCCATTCTCTGGCTCGTCTTTAGCGACAGTTAATTGCGTTGAAAAATCAGCATAAAACTTATCTAAAACTTGAGTCCATACACGCTCGCCTTCAGCAATGTCATCTAAACGACCTTCCATTTTAGCTGTAAAATCAAAGTTCATTAAATCAGTGAAGTTTTCAACTAAGCGATCAGTGACAATTTCACCCATTTTTTCAGCAAAGAAACGGCGATTTTCTACACGTACATAACCACGATCTTGAATTGTTGATATAATCGACGCATAAGTAGATGGACGACCAATACCACGCTTTTCAAGCTCTTTTACTAAACTTGCTTCACTAAAGCGAGCTGGCGGCTTAGTAAAGTGCTGCTTAGGATCAAGTTCTATTAAAGTAAGTATTTCACCTTCTTTAACAGCTGGCAGTGATTGATCTTCTTCGTTCTTTTTACGCACCGCAGGTTGTACTTTTGTCCAACCATCAAAGCGAAGCACGCGGCCTTTTGCTTTGAGCTGGAAATCGTTAGCTGCAACAGTCAGTGTTGTTAGGTCGTATTCAGCAGGTACCATTTGACACGCTACAAACTGACGCCAAATTAGCTCATACAGCTTTTTAGCATCGGCATCTACGCCTTCGATATGACCAGACAACACAGTAACGCTTGAAGGACGAATTGCCTCATGCGCTTCTTGTGCATTGCCTTTAGAGCTATAGTTAATTGGATCTTTTGGTAAATATTTAGCACCAAACTCGTTCGTTACATACTCACGACACATTTCAACCGCATCTTTTGAAAGATTGGTAGAATCGGTACGCATATAAGTAATATAACCGCCTTCATACAAACGCTGAGCGAGCATCATAGTTTTCTTAACGCCATAACCTAGGCGTGTACTTGCCGCTTGTTGCATGGTTGAAGTAATTAATGGCGCACTTGGGCGACTTTTACTTGGTTTTTCTTCAACGCTAATTACTTTGTATTCTGCACTCTCAAGGCTTTTAACAGCTGCGCTAGCCTGAGCTTCATTTACAGGCTTAAATGCCTTTCCTGCTTGTTTGGTTACTTCTAAGCGTAACTCAGACTCTGTATTCTTAACATCAGCGTGAATATCCCAAAACTCTTCAGGGATAAATGCCTTAATTTCACGTTCACGCTCAACTAATAAGCGTACCGCAACAGACTGAACTCGTCCTGCAGATAGACCACGTGCAACTTTTGCCCACAACAAAGGAGAAACCATAAAGCCTACAACACGGTCTAAAAAGCGTCGTGTTTGCTGAGCGTAAACCATGTCAGTATTAAGCTCGCCAGGTGTTTCGAAAGCTTGCTGTATTGCGTTTTTGGTAATCTCGTTAAAAACTACGCGCTTATACTTTTCAGGTTCGCCGCCAATGATTTCTTGAAGGTGCCAAGCAATTGCTTCCCCTTCTCTATCCAAATCCGTTGCGAGGTATATTTGATCTGCATTTTCAGCCAGCTTTTGTAATTCTTGAACAACCTTCTCTTTACCTGGCAGGATTTCATAATGCGGCTCCCAACCTTGCTCAGGATCAATACCCATACGCGCGACCAGGTTAGTATAATCTCGTTGCTTTTTATACGCTGCTTTCTCTTCAGGTTCCATTTTGCGAACTTCTGCTGGCGTTTTAGTTGCCGGCACTTTAGCTTTGCTCGAACCTGAAGTAGGTAAATCACGTACATGCCCAATACTGGACTTTACGATGAAGTCATTACCTAAATATTTATTAATTGTTTTAGCCTTAGCAGGTGACTCTACAATTACTAGCGATTTGCCCATAGTTGCCTATTTCTAACCAAATATTAAAAATGTGTTTTGCCGACATAAGCGGCGCGAATATTTATAGGTATATCTACAAACACTAGTTGTTACAAGCTTTTAATACAAACTTTTCAGTATTTACTGAATAAACGAACAATTTTTGTCGTTAAATTAAACAAACAGGTGTTTTTAGATTAATTGATGTGGAATATATAGAACAGAAACAAAAATGCCAACCTAAAGGTTGGCATTTTTTTAAAACATCATAAAATTATAGCTTAGCGTCATCAGTAACTACAATTGAAGTTGACGTAATAAGACCCGATGTAGCTTCAACACTAATTGTTAAAAAACCATCAGTTATATCATTTCTTCCATCGGCTGGCTCTCTTGTTATACCAAACGAAATGCCTACAGGCACAAAACTTGTGGTATTAGGAAAGATATAACTGTTAGTGCCCGTTAGAATACCATTTTCAGAGGCAATAGTTACCTCACTCCCAACGGGTAAAGGGTTATTATAGACATCAGCTATGAATACTGTTAACCCCACACTATTAGTTCCTGTTGCTTCTGTTAAGTCTATTGAATTAACTCCACACATCCGTTGGCCTGTTGAACTAAGCACTAAAGGGCTTGTGGGGTCACTATTTACACGTACCTCAGTCGCTGTTACGCCTGTAATAGCAGAGCAATCATCAGCATAGGTTACTAACCTAAAGAAAGCCTCATCGCCAGACATTACAATCTCTTGGTTTTGAAATACATTAACCAATTGACGGCTACATAGTCCTGCGGTTTCGTCTTCTTCACGACATAGTAAGCCATTGTATAAACCGTTTTGGGTAGTCCAAGTGCCATTACCATCAAAATCTACGAACTCTTCAAACTCATCACCAGTTGAATTGTCACGAGAACATGGGTCTGTTCCATCACTGCAATCTTTACCGCCAAAAGTGCCATCTTCATTGTTATCAATAAAAGCTTCTGGGATATCAAATAAATCATCAAAGAAGTCTGTACTATCAAAGTAACCGTTCCCGTTAAGATCTGAGAATGTTTCTTCACCAATCGCGTAAGCTAGAACTGTTGCTCGACCACCTAATGGACGGTCAACAACTAAATTGTCCAGAGTATCCCCTTCAACAATACCTAATGGACAAGGTAATCCACCATCACATTTTTGAGCAATTGTATTTTCGTACATTGAATCAGTAAAAGGACGCGGGTTGCTACTTGTCCAAGTAACGCTACATGCTCCATTTGTTGTAGTACAACTTGGCTCAATAACTCCACCTTCTGTAATAAAAGTAACGGCCGTACCATCTGGAACAGGATTATTAAAGTGATCGGCTAAACGTGCGTTTACTGACACCTCGGTACCATCAAGATTCAAACCATGTGGGTTAAATTCAGAGCGCGATAAAGAGAAACTATTTTGATCAGCAATACCTGTACTAATAACCAAAATATCAGATGGTGCTGTTACAATAACAACTTCGCCATTTATCTCTTCTTGGCTTGATGCAATAACACGAACTGGCGTAGCAACAGCTCCCGACTGAACTGTTGTTTGTATTTCACCAGCACTATTAGTGATAGCTGAAGTTGGAGTAATAGTGATCCCACCAACTGAAGTTGATAACCCAAAGTTAACAGTTTTAGAGGCTAATGCATTTCCATTAGAATCAATAAGCTTAAACTTAACATTTGAAATTTCACTTCTATTTGCACCACCAGTACCTTTCAACGAAATCACTGGTTCTGTAACTTCAATAAATTGTATGAAGCCAATATCTGCTTCAGACACATTTATTGTTGTAGTACCTGATACAGTTTCACCTCCGGTAATAACCGTGGCAGTAATTATATCACCACCTTCACATGTTAAAGGGCGGTATGTTGAGCGCGCAAAACCGCCAATACTGGTGACTGACTCATCCATTACAGCTAAATCACTCGCTACACAACCTGAGGTAAATTCAACATTTAATGGGGTTGTATATAGTTGACCGTCTTTAGTAATTTCGATAGAGATTAATGCAGTAGCTCCAGCCGATAATAACTCATTCGCTGCTAATGAACTTGTAAGGGTAATATCAATGTCTACAGCCGCAATTTGGAATGCTTTTGTTAAATTACTGTCTAGCACTGATACTGTAACTTCACCTGCTCCTACATCACGTCCAGGTACTATATCTAATATCGCAATACCATTAGAATCTGTAATTGCAGTACCTGTAGTAGGTGAAATTGCACCAATAGTGGTAGTAGCGGTTACTAAAGTTTGAGTTAATGGTGTTGTTGAATTTTCATTAGTTACTTCAATAAATAAAATAGCTGAAGAATCACCTGAGATACTTGTTATCTCTTCACATAAACTTGCATCTCTAGTTGTTTTAAAATCAACCGGACAGTTTTGCAAAATTTTAAAATTGATATCCGCAGTGCTTTGATTAGGGTCGATAGCATCACCACGAGTATAAAACCCTACCGTTTCTGTAATAGCTTCGTACTGTGCTGTAACATTACCGGCTCCTTCAATTGTACCTGGTGCTAAATTTAGAGTAGCAATACCGTTAGTATTTGTTAGCGCAGTACCTGAGCTTGGTAAAAGGCTACCTAAAGTAGAGCTAAAAGAAACCACTTCTCCCACTACTGGGTCACCATTTGAATCTAGGACTAGAGCTTGCACTAGGCCATTATCGTTAGCACTAATTTCACTCGTTTGTATTAGTGTTGTTGACGATATTAGGCTCAAGTCAATTGTGAAATTATCTGCATCACCTTGAGCAGGAGAATCCCCGGCAGTTGTATATGTGAAAGCTTCAGCTGTGTAACTCGTGTTATCGCTATCAATATATTCGGCCGTTATTGAGCCTGCCCCTGCTTCTGTCCCTGCTAATAAATCAACCTTCGCAATCCCCTCCTCATTCGTCAGTGCAGTACCATTAGAAGGATTAATAGTCCCTAAGCCTGATAAATTAAATGCAACTAACTTAAAGGCACCTGGTTCACCGTTTAATAAGAGTTGCGCCTGGGCAACAGCAGGGTTTAAAAAATCTACATTACGAGTGGTCGAACCATTATTTGCTATTAAGCTAACCGTAATTTCAGCCTTTTCAACAATGATAGATTCAAAGTCAAAGGCTTCCGATGAGTACGTAACTCCATTATTTACGTAAGTTACAGATAATTCTGAAGCACCTTCAATATTTCCAGCTAAAAGCTCAATAGCAGCTATACCATTGCTATTGGTTAAAACACTTCCAGAACTAGGGTTTAGAACACCTATATTACTAGCTAACGAAAAGTTAACGCTTTGTGAGCTAACTGGAGTACCTTCATTAAGTAACGTTGCTCTTAATTCAAGTGGCACTAATGAAGTAACCATGTTTGATTGAACTTCCGTTCCATTTGAATACCCTTGCAAAGTTAAACTATAAGCAGGTTGGTTACCTTCTTTACCATCGGATTGAAACGAGAAACTTGAGGTGTAAGTAACACTATCAATGTTGAAACTTGCTACAACTTGACCAGCGCCTTCAATTGTTCCTGATGTTAATTCTACTTTCGCTTGTCCATTAGTTTGTGTAAGTGCTGAACTTGCATTTAAAGAACCCACATTACCCGATAGAGAAAATGTTATTACCTCACCAGATACTTGATTACCGTTATTAGTAAGAGTGGCGATCAAATCAATTGGAGTATCCCCTGAAACTGAATTGGTTTCAGATCCATCCCCTTGAGAGAAGCCTTGTAATTGGATCACGTATTCATTATTTGGATTTAGTCCAGCATCACCTGTTGAGCTAAACGAAAAACTATCTGTATAGGTCGTGCCATCAATTGTATATGTGGCAGTTACTTCTCCAGCACCTTCGACAGTACCAGCCATTAGTTCAACTTCGGCTTCCCCATCTGTATTTGTTAGTGCAGATGTTTGGCTTAAAGCCCCAACGGTATCGGTTAAAGTAAACGTAATTCGCTGACTAGCAACAACATCACCGTCGTTATCAGTGAGTATTGCTCTTAAGTTTAAGGGAGAATCTGCCGTAACAGCATTTGACTCTGTTTCGTCTGTTTGAGAGTATCCCTTTAATGAAACCGAATATGTAGCAGCCTCTGTAGTGGAATCACCATCACTAATAGAGCCGTCTTTTTCAAGTGACCCACCGCCACCACAGGCTGTGAGTAAAAAACTTAGCAATGAAATGCCGAGCAGTCGCATTAAAGGCATGAACCTCTCCCTAGCGTTGTTATTATAATCAAAATTAATTTTCACTTAATATTAACCTATAACTTAGTCTAAAATCTCAGTTTTTTATTACTTTTTTGCGCAAAATAATTTTAAATAAATACTAATTTTTTCTGTAGTAAATATTTCCTTGCTGGTAGTCTATGGCAAATTTATAAAATGTAGATCAGGGAATATGTCAAAAATCCGTTCAATGAGTTTAACCACTCGCATCATGATTGGTATGGCGCTTGGGGTTGCAGTAGGTTTTATATTTCAGGCTATATTAGCTGGTGAAGACGATTATCTAATACCACTTGGGTTATTCTCTTTGCCAATTAAAGCCTTTTTTGTTGATGGTATTTTCCATGTTGGTGGCCAAATATTTATTGCCAGCTTAAAAATGTTAGTTGTGCCTCTTGTTTTTGTATCGCTCGTTTGTGGTACCTGTAGCTTAAGCGACCCTAAAAAACTAGGCCGCCTAGGTGGTAAATCTATTGGTTTATATTTATTAACTACAGCTATTGCTATAACAGTGGCGATTACACTTGCCTTATTATTTAGCCCTGGTGAAGGCATCAGCCTACCATCTAATGCAACTTATGATGCTAAAGAAGCGCCTACCCTTGCACGTGTAATTATAGATATGTTTCCTACTAACCCATTTGAAGCAATGGCCAAGGGTAATATGCTTCAGGTTATAGTGTTTGCACTATTATTTGGTGTAGCAATGGCATTAAGTGGTAAAACAGGCAAACGCGTAGCAAGTGTTTTTGAAGATTTAAACACAGTAATCTTAAAACTAGTTACGCTGTTAATGAACATTGCACCTTATGGCGTGTTCTTTTTAATGGCAAAACTATTTACAACAATTGAGCTTAACTTAATTGTTAGCCTAGCCAAATACTTTGGCGTTGTAGTGCTTGCGCTGTTATTACATGCTTTCGTAAACTACACATTGCTTTTAAAAATATTAACGGGCTTAAACCCGCTTATTTTCTTAGCAAAAATGAAGCACACATGCTTATTTGCATTTAGTACCTCGAGCTCAAGCGCAACTATGCCTATTACACTTGAAACTGCTACTAAAAAACTAGGTGCTAATAACTCGGTTGCCTCATTTACTATCCCACTGGGTGCTACCATTAACATGGATGGCACTGCTATCATGCAAGGTGTGGCTACCGTATTCATTGCACAAGTGTTTAGTGTCGATTTGACAATTTCTGATTACCTAATGGTTATATTAACAGCAACACTTGCCTCTGTAGGTACAGCAGGCGTACCTGGTGTTGGTTTAATAATGCTGGCCATGGTACTTAACCAAGTTGGCTTACCTGTAGAAGGGATTGCAATTATTATCGGTGTAGACCGCTTGCTAGATATGACACGTACAGCAGTTAATGTAACCGGCGATTGTATGGTTACCTGTGTTGTGGCTAAATCTGAAGGGGAACTTGATGAGAGCATCTTTACGACCCTAATGCAGCTAAAGACTTAGAGGATTATCATAAATCTATTGACTCTTAAGCTACATTTATACAGCTATAAAAAAACCTTGATGCAATACATCAAGGTTTTTTTTCGAGTAGAAAGAATTAAACTGAATCGTAAAAAAATTCGAATCTAAGGATTTAGAGATTTAAATTTAGAGAGTAAGTTTATTCCCACTTTATTTACACCACTACTCAAGCCAAGAGCTAGCTTATCGCTTAATCCCTTTTTAATTTTGTATTTAATCTTATAAATTTGGCGCTCATGTTGCTGCTCCAGCAATGCATCATCACTTGTCTTTATAACATCTACCAAACCTTTATCAATCGCTTGCGTTGCAAACCAATGCTCGCCTGTCGCAACTAAGTTTATATCTAAGCTTGGGCGTTGAGTGCTTACAAACGTTTTAAATAAATCATGTGTTTGTTCAATTTCTTCACGAAATTTTTCACGGGCCTTATCTGTGTTTTCACCAAATAAAGTAAGCGTACGTTTAAACTCACCTGCAGTTATTTGCTCAAATTCAACATCATTTTTCTTTAATATTTTATTAAAGTTTGGTATTTGAGCTATCACACCAATAGATCCAACTATGGCAAAAGGGGCTGCCAGTATCTCATCGGCTACACACGCCATCATGTAACCACCGCTCGCTGCTACTTTATCAATTGCAACACTCAAAGGAATACCGGCATTTTTAATACGCTGTAACTGAGATGCAGCAAGTCCGTAGCCATGCACTACTCCGCCGCCACTTTCTAAACGAATAAGTACTTTGTCTTTACTTGGGTTAGCAATAGAGATAATGGCTGTTATTTCTTCTCGTAAGCTTTCTACTTCGTGAGCGTCCATACTACCTACAAAGTCAATTACATATAAACGAGGTTTAGGCTCATCTTTGTCTGCTTTTTTACTTTGCGATTTAAGCTGTTTTTGGTGCGCTTTAAACTCTTTTTTACCCAGCGTATTTTGTAGAAAACTTTCTTTAAGATCGACTAATTGCTCTGATATGTCGTCAATTTGTATTTCACCTTTTTTGGCTTTAGGCTTAACTGCAGCGCCAACTATTAGCATTAGAATAACTGCTATAGCGATAACAAAAGTAATTGTTTTAGCAAAAAACAAACCGTATTCGTATAAAAATTCCAACTGGTTTCTCCATTTATAAATTTCAGCTAATTTAGCATGCTTTAAAGCAAAAAAAAGCCACTTTTCAGTGGCTTTTAAAGGTTAATTATTTTACTGGTTATTAATCAGTCACAACCTCAGGGTTGGAAACTAATAACATTCGACCGCGAGCAGCTAAGTAAGTAGCTACTTGCAACTGCATTTCTGTATTAGCGGCAGCACTGCCTTCAACAGTTGCAGCCTGTGCAGCATCTTGAGCTGGCGTTAATATAGAACCATGATGCCCTTTAGTAAATTTAACTAAGTAGCTGGTTGGTGTTTCACTCAATGCTTGCGAAGTACTTACTGTTTCAAGGCCCATCAAGTTAGCTAATGGAATTGTGCCTGAAATAGGATTATTTGCTGCCATTGGTGGTATCACTTGGTCAGGCTTGTTATCAACACCATCGCCCACAACAACATTAGTATAAACAGGAGTACCTAATGCTTTCACAGTGGCTGCGTAATTAGTTGGATCGCCACTATCTAGCGCTGTTTGCGCCGCAAATGCAAACTGAGTAAACACTCCTTGAATATTAGTAAGCTTACTTGTTTCACCAGCTGTAGTTAACGAAGCTACATACTCGTTATAACCACAGGTTAAATATGCTTCCATATCTGGCAATACTGCACCACAGTTAGACACTGCATCAGCTTGTAAATACGCGTTAAACTCATCAGCTTCTGTTGTACCTGCTTGTGAAAGTACTGAACCTTGGATAAATGGACCAAATGCAGCTGATTCTAGTAAGAAGCTAGCTATACCGCCGCCGCCGCTTGCAAGTGCTACTGTGTTTACATTAAATAATGGGTCGACAGTTGGCGCTAATGGGTTATTAGCTTGTGCAATAAATGCAGGGGCTACAATAGAGCCTAATGAATGACCAATGTAAGTTACATCTTGTGCATTAATCGTTGCGTCATTAATAAAGTTTAGACCTAAACGTAAACCTAATAAATCAGCCGCTGATTGACGTAAGCTATCACGCGCAACAAGTAATGAACTTAAATTCATGTAACTAAGCACAGAACCCGTTGTTGCATTAAAGTCGTCTGTTCCATCACCATCAACATCTATTCCACGCTCACCATGTCTTGGATGGTCAATAGCAACTGTTGCAAAGCCTTGAATAGAAAGCTGCGCCGTTAAAGCAAGCATACTTTCTTTTTGTGTTGTAATACCGTGTTGCATAATAACAACTGGCCATCCGCTATCAGGCATTGCGATAGGATCTAATTGTAACTGCGCACGTACACCATTAATTATTGGTAAAATAGGCTTAGTAACTTGCACTGGCACATTTGCCATGCTTTGTACTTTTGGAATGGAGTTATATTTTGTTAAATGACGTGTGCTATCTAGTCCTAAGTCACGTAATTGCCCGTCACTTAATGCAGAACATAAACCATCATTTTCACTAATAGGATCTGTCGGAAATGCATCACCAGCAACGGCCTCGTAACCGATTATTGCCACCGCGTTATCACACATACCTTGCCAATATGTATCACTTAAATCACTAATATCAGTACCCGTTGGTGTACCTAAATACATCGGTAGCATAATGCTACCTTTTTGATATTGAACACCAGAGAAAGCAGCAGACACTTCTACACCCTGAGAAGCAAATACCTGTTGTACATTTACCATCGGTTGTTCAGGAACTTGAAGCGCAGGCGTTGGCATCGCAGGCTGTTGCAAACTTGCAGCTAGCAATTTTTTAATTGTCCCAAGTACTGGCCCCGCAGACTGAATAGTCATTGCGCTAGAAAAAATAATATCTTCTTTTGTTATATTTCCTGAACTTACAACTACATTTTCGTAACTGTTAACAGCGCCCTGCAAACCAAGTTGGGCTTCTGTAATTAATGGCGCTTCTTGTTTAACCAGCCCATAAGTAGAAGAAGGCTCGATAGAACGCCCTAATGAATCTTTAAGACCAGTAGTTAGTACATTGATGTATGAGCTACCTGCCGTAAATGGTTTTAAAGGAATAATTGCAACGGCATCACCAGAAGCTTGAGTAACAAAATCAACACCAAAAGTAAGCTCACCGACCAATTTACAAGCTGTACCTGCAGCTACAACTGAACATTCTGCGTCAGTTAAACTTGCACCCATTACTACTTCAAAAATGCGAACTGTACCTGGTGTCCCAGCAGACGTTTCATCTAAACTCACATTTGGCGGAAATGTTAAATCGATTTTATAAGGAACCTGCGAAGACCAACCATCAAGTGCACCTAATGCAAGCTGAGGGTCAGCATAAGCTGCTCGAGAAATAGACACATTGTCGTCATCTAATTCTCCAGGAATATTAAGTGTACCGTCTTGGGTTCCACTCATTAATAAATCATTAGGTACCGATAAGATACCTGCAGCAGGGTCAAATGTAACCGTTGCTGTTGGAATAACGGTTGCTGTGTCGTTCTTAACATCTTCTAACGTTTCTCCGCCGCCACAACCTGCCAAGGCAGCTGTAACAGAGAGTGAAAGTAGCATTTTTTTCATATTGTTGGCTCCGCACATATTTTATTTTTATAGTGTGTTTAATCAGTGTATTAAGTTAAAACAATGTAATCAGGTTATTAATGAGACATTAGACCAGTTAAACTTAACGTAAAGTTTCTATTTTCGCCACCTAATTTTACAATAAATTCGATTACTTCACGTTTCGCTATGTTAAAATCAAAAAAAATAGATGAATGGGTACTTTTATGCACACATATCAAGCGGCTGAAAACGCACTTAAAGATAAAATTATTTTAATAACAGGCGCCGGTGATGGTATTGGCCGAGTAGCAGCAATTACGTATGCAAAATACGGCGCTACAGTTATCTTATTAGGAAAAACAACTAATAAACTTGAATGTGTTTACGATGAAATTGTTAATGCGGGTTACCCTAAACCTGCAATTGTGCCCATGGACTTAAAAGGCGCAACTAAACAAAACTATCGTGACCTTGCTGCAACAATTGAATATCAATTTGGCCGCCTTGATGGCTTGCTCAATAATGCAGGTATTTTAGGGTCACTTGGTCCACTTGAACATTTTTGCTCATCTACGTTCGAAAACATAATGAAAGTAAACGTGACCGCGCAAGCGATGATCACTAAAGCGCTTTTTCCTGTTCTTCGTAAGTCTGATAATGCATCGATAGTATTTACGTCATCAGGTGTAGGCCGCAAAGGCCGTGAGTTTTGGGGGCCATACGCCATCTCAAAATTTGCAGTAGAAGGCATGATGCAAACATGGGCATGTGAAGTAGGCAAAACGAATATTCGTATAAACTGTATTAATCCAGGCGCTACTCGCACTTCTATGCGCGCTGCTGCATACCCAGGAGAAGATAGAGACGCGCTTGCTACACCAGAAGATTTAATGCCAACCTACTTATACTTGATGAGCGATGATTCTAGTAAAGTGAATGGCGAATCGTTAGATGCTCAAGTAAAAAAGTAATTTAGAGTTTAAAAAATTTAAACAACACATTAAAAAAGCCGCAATTAGCGGCTTTTTTGTGTTCAATAAATAACTAATTTATTATTTACGTTTAGTAGGCTTAACACGTTGATTGTGTTTTTTAACTGCTTTGCGGATCTGGTTGATTTTAGCGCGTTTATCTTTGCGTTTTTCAGGCATAACAGAAAGCTTAGTTTGTGTCTCGCGCCCTAATTTAACGGTTTTGCGTAAGTAGTTTACTGTTTCTAAATCATACTCCATCCAACCACCTTGTGGCACGCGCTTATCAAGCTCTAGTTTACCGTAACGAATACGAATAAGACGAGATACTTCCGCATCTTGAGACTGCCATAAACGACGTACTTCACGGTTACGTCCTTCATTTAACGTTACGTTAAACCAGCGGTTAACGCCTTCGCCACCCATAGGGGTTACAGTCGTGAATTTGGCTGGACCATCTTCAAGCTCAACACCACGTAGTAAGTTTTTAACCGTTTCATTGGTTACTTCACCAAATACACGCGCAGAGTATTCACGCTCTACTTCATAGCTTGGGTGCATCAAGCGGTTAGCTAATTCACCATCATTAGTAAAGAGCATCAAACCCGAAGTATTAACGTCTAATCGGCCAACCGCAATCCAACGCTCACCATCAATACGAGGAAGTCGGTCAAATACTGTACGACGCCCTTCTGGATCTTTACGTGTGCTTAACTCACCTTCAGGTTTGTTATACATAATCACACGACAGATTCTATCTGCTTTTTCTTCAATCTTTACAGTGTGCCCGTCAACACGAATCAAATCAGTTTCTTCAACACGGTCACCTAACTTTGCCACTTTACCGTTTACACTAACGCGGTTTGCATCAATGTATTTTTCCATTTCGCGGCGTGAGCCTACGCCTGCACGGGCTAAGACTTTTTGTAACTTTTCACCTTGTATAATACTCATTCGGATGGTTCTCTCACAGAAGGATCGCTCAATAACTGGTTAATTTTACTTTGCTGCTCTGTTGGCAGCGCAGGTAAGTTTTCAAGTCCAGTTAACGAAAAATAATCTAAAAATTGTTTAGTAGTTGCATATAAAGCCGGCTTACCCGGAACCTCTTTATGCCCTACCACTTTAACCCACTCTCTTTCGAGTAGGGTTTTAATAATATTCGAACCCGTAGTAACACCCCTTACTTGCTCAATTTCACCGCGCGTAATGGGCTGCCTATATGCAATAAGTGATAATGTTTCCAGTAAAGCACGCGAGTATTTTGGTGCGCGTTCTTGCCACAAGTTATTTAACCAAGGGCTTAAACTACTACATGCCTGAAAACGATAACCGCTACCAACTTCAACTAAGCGAATACCACGAGTTTGAAAATGTTCTTGTATTGTATCTATTGCGTCGTTTATTCGCGCCATAGAAATAGCTAAATCTACTAATACAGTATCTTTAAGGTGGCGTTTACTCACAGGCTTATCTGCAACAAAAATAGCTGCTTCAATGATCTCAACTAGTTGTTCATCACTAATTCGCCGACCCGCCATACACACTCTTAAAAAATAAAAATACACAGCCATCTATTATGACAGAACAACGCCAAACTAGGAAAATATATCTACTAAATAACTAGATTTTAAACACAAAAAAGCCAGTGATTATCACTGGCTTCTAATTTACTCTTTAAAACAACAAATATTAGCTGTGTTTAATGGCTTCTAATGCATCATCTTCAGCTACTGCGTTACCGTATTTTTTAATGTAACCCATAAACTCGCTTTTACTGATGCGCTTATCTTGGTTTTTATCCATGTAACCAAAGTGATTTGAAATATCATCATCGTTACCTTCAACTACCGAGATATAGCCATTACTGTCGTTATCTAAGCTCGAAAAGCTGCTTTCAATTTTATCGAATTTAGCGATTTCAGCTTTAAATGCCGACTCACTTACTTCAGAATCAGTGGCTACTTTACCATTGTTTAACTTCATGTAAGTGTTGAATTCTTTGCGGCTAATTTCGTTATCCATATTGGTATCAATATTTGAAAAATGGCCCCAAATGCTATCGTCATCAGCTTCAACTTTTGAGATGTAGCCATCGCTGTCATTATCTAAACTTGCAAAGTCACTGTCTATTCTTTCAAGACCTTGATTAGATGAACAAGCCGCTAGGCTTAATGATGCTAAAATAGTGGCTGCTAATGTTAACTTTTTCATAAGACGTATCCTTCGTAATTAATTAAATGTCACTTTAACTAATACAAATCCAATGCCAATAATAGTTAACTTATAAGAATCAACAACTTAATCTTGATTGGTACATTTGTTGAACAGTTTCAATAAGTTAAGCTTGCAAGCTTTGCAAACAACCTTGTAATTTTTGCAAAAAAATACCCGGTAAAAAACCAGGTATCTCAATTTTAGTTATATAGTTCAGCTAATAATTAGATTGCTGCGTTTTGGTAGCGTTTAACAAACTCAGTAACGTTTTGACCATTACATTTTAATGAGTTTAAGTTACCAATTTTTTGACGAACAGGTGCTAAACCTTGTTTTAAAGCCGTCATACATAATTGAGTTTCTTGTTGAGCGTCTTTTGCAAATACTTCTACTTTCTCAACTGATGCGTTGCTTAATGTCGTTTTTTTAGCAATATCGCGAATATCTTCACCATTACATAAAATGCTTTTAGAAAAACGAGATAAGTAAACACCGTGCTGAGCAGCTTCTTTACGAGCAACACTAAAGCCTTCGTTTGCGCTTAGTACACATAACTTAGACTCAATTTTATTATCTTGACTGAAGTAAGTATTGCTTTGTGCTGAAGCAGTTGCAGATGCTAATAAAGCAGTAGCTAAAAGTAGTTGTGTTTTCATGAGAGATCCTATTTGAACGAGCTAAACAAGTGAATTTCGCGCATTATATATTCAATAAAGTTAAGTTCAATTGAATTTTTTATTTATTTAAAAAGTTAATACTACATTTACAATGTTTAAACTTTACCCACCAATTGATCAACATTTGCGCAGCTATTTTCTCATTTCAGTCATGTTATGTACGCGTATTTACTGATACAATTTAATTCATTAAATAGATCCAATTTTAAGGTAAATTTTATGAAAGTGATTTCTTTCAATATCAATGGTCTGCGTGCTCGTCTTCACCAATTACAAGCAATTATCGACAAACATCAACCAGACGTTATTGGCTTGCAAGAGATTAAAGTTCATGACGAAGCATTCCCACTAGAAGATGTACAAAAAATGGGATATCACGTCTACTTTCATGGCCAAAAAGCCCATTATGGCGTAGCTATGTTATGCAAAAAAGAGCCTAAATCGGTTTTAAAAGGCTTTGCTACCGATACAGAGGAATCGCAAAAACGCATGATAAGCGTCACTGTTGAACAAGATAACGGTCGCGACCTTACAGTCATGAATGGCTACTTCCCACAAGGTGATAATATTAATCACGAAACTAAATTTCCTTATAAACGACAATTTTATAAAGATTTAATGACACACCTTGAAACCAACCACACCCCCGATCAAGACGTCATTGTTATGGGCGATATCAACATATCACCTACCGATTTAGATATTGGTATTGGCGAAGTAAATGCTAAACGTTGGTTAAAAACGGGTAAATGTTCTTTTCAACCGGTAGAGCGTGAATGGCTTGCAACATTACTTAATTGGGGCTTTAAAGACACCTTTAGAGAGCAAAACCCAGAAACAGACGATCAATATTCGTGGTTTGACTATCGCTCTAAAGGGTTTGTAGATAACCGAGGACTTCGAATAGATGTAGTACTTGCAACTAATGAGCTTGCAGCACGCTGTATAGATACTGGTATTGATTACGAACTGCGCGGTATTGAAAAACCCTCAGATCATGCCCCTATATGGTCAACATTTAAGTAATTACTATGCTAAGCATAACAATACAAGGGCTACTTTGGGCCCTTGTAATTATTATTGCCCTACTAAGCTTTGATAAAAAAACATATAAAACATTGCTTAATACGCCAGCCCGTCAAACTGGAGTTCTTGCATGTGCGTTAGTGTTTGCAGTGCTTTGGCGAATAAAAGCAGGAATTTTAACTGGCCTTGATTTACACATATTAGGCGTTACGGCCGCGACATTAATTTTAGGCTGGCGATTGACTATTTTAAGTAGCCTACTTGCCACAGCGCTACTAACTGCATTTGGTCAAATTGAACTTGAACTGTTACCAGTACAACTGATTATTGGTGCGTTTATTCCTATTTTACTAAGCTACCTTGGCTTTATAATTAGTTACCAGTATTTACCTCGTCATTTTTTTGTTTATATATTTGTTTGTGCGTTTATAACTGCAGGGTTTATAGCCTGTATAAAAATAAGCCTAGGTGCTTTATTTTACTTAGCTATAGGGCAATACAATTGGCAAGAACTTGCAGATAACTACGTTTATTTAAGTGCCATAATTTGGTTTCCTGAAGCAATGCTCAACGGCATGGCTATAACAATTATGATCACCTATCGCCCGCATTGGGTAAAAACTTTTTACGATAAGGACTACCTAGACTCATGAGTCTACAATATCAATGCCCGCTATGTAATCTCGCACTTTTGAAAGCTGATTCAACACTTCGTTGTGCTAATAACCACAGCTTTGATTTTGCCAAAGAAGGGTATGTTAATTTACTGCCTGTGCAACAAAAAAATTCAAAACAACCGGGCGACTCCCTTGAAATGGTACAAGCTAGACGCGCATTTTTAGAGCGTGGATACTACCGCTTTTTACAACAAAATCTTAGCGATTTAGTCGGTCGAATAAGTTCGAATACGGTTATTGATTTAGGATGCGGCGAAGGGTTTTATACCCAAGCAATAGCAAGTAAAACAGACGCAGTTGTATACGGTGTCGATATTTCAAAATCTGCCGTTAAATATGCAGCAAAGCGCTACCCTAATTGCCATTTTAGTGTTGCATCAATTAGCCAAGCACCTTTTAAAAGTCAATTTGCTGATATACTTATTAGCGTATTTGCACCTTTGTTTGAGGAAGAGATTGAACGTCTTGCTAATAAAAACGCAACATTAGTGGTAGCAAGCCCAGGCCCTTATCATTTAAAAGAGCTAAAATCGTATATATATTCAGAAGTAAACGAACATACTGAAATAGCCACGCCAAAAGGGTTTCAAAAAGCAGAACAGGCTCTTTTAACAGAGCATGTAGCGCTTAGCTTTACTGATATTAAAAACTTAATAATGATGACGCCATTTGCATGGAAATTTAGACCCGAGCACTGGACAGCACTCGAAGAAAAAGGTGAACACAATGTCACCTTATCATTTTATATTACTCAGTTTACCAAAATAGATAATGGTATAACCCGCTAAAACTGCTCTTTAGTAAATGCTCTATCCATTTTTTCAAACATATCTTTAAGTAAGTTAGCAAGCTCCATATAACGGGGCTTGTTTTCACTTAACTGCGTTTGATATCCATTAGCCGCCATTTTAGTGTACAGCTCGTTGTACCATTTTTGCATCGCAGGATCTAAAGGCGTTTGCGCTCGTTTACCTAACCAAAATAAACCTTGTAAAGGTAACGATATAAAAAATAATGCACTCGCAATAGCTTGCGGTAAAAAATCAGATCCTAAGTAATTAAGCTGAAAAAACAACGTTAGCATAGCCAAGATTGGCATTACTGTAATGGCAAGCTCAGTCGCTCTAATCACTCTAAACTCTAAAAACAAAGGCGCAAGCTCTTTACGCATTGGCCATTTTTTACCATACAAACGGCCTGTTTGTAGTTGTGACATCACACTTTTTTGCATCATGACTCCTCACAGATACTGCTTTTAAATACAATAGAAAAACGAGCTATACCCAAAGTGTAACACAAAATGAGGGAGTTACACTTTCTCAGTAAAAGAGCTTAAATTTACCCTTTAATGGCGAACAATCCTAACTTAAACATCATAAATAAGGTAAAATATTTAACATTGCGTTAACCACTTTGCAGTTGAACATTCAATTGTTTTAGCTTTATTTAATACCGTAAGTGTAACTATCACGTATTAACGTTCACTTACTAAATTTGTTTATGGAAATTGAATCTATGCCAACAACCTCCCCTGAATCCCAACATGTTTTAGTTTTAAACTGTGGTAGCTCTAGTTTAAAGTTTGCCATTATTGATGCAAACGACGGTCACGAAATTATATCAGGCCTTGCTGAACGCTTGGGAGCCAAAGCCCCCTCCATTAAATACAAATTTAATGGAGCTAAGACGGTTATCGACTTAGCGGCTAATCAAGCACATGCTGAGGCTATAAATACGCTTGTAAGCTTAATAAAGGATCATAACCTTGATGAGCACCTTATTGCTGTTGGGCACCGTGTTGTTCATGGCGGAGAGCATTTCACAAAGTCAGTCTTAATTAATGAAGATGTAATTAACGGTATTACTAAAGCGTCTTCTTTAGCGCCGCTACATGGTCATGCGAACTTGTTAGGTATTTCATCTGCACAAGCTTCATTTATAGGTTTACCGCAAGTAGCAGTATTTGACACAGCATTTCATCAAACTATGGATGAAGTTGCCTACCTTTACGCCCTACCCTATAAGCTTTATACAGATTACGGTGTAAGACGCTATGGTATGCACGGCACAAGTCATTACTATGTAGCAGGACAAACTGCTAAATTATTAAATCAGCCTATAGAGAAGAGTAATTTCATTAGTGCTCATTTAGGTAATGGCTGCTCTGTTACTGCAATAAAAAATGGTAAAAGTGTTGATACCAGTATGGGTTTAACGCCATTGGCTGGTATTGTTATGGGTACTCGCAGTGGAGATATTGACCCCGGTTTATTTAATTTTTTAACTACACAGCTTAGTTACAACGCTCAGCAAATAGATAATTTATTAAACCAAGAAAGCGGCCTACTAGGTATTAGCGAACTCTCTAACGATTGTCGAACGATTGAAGAAGCCGCTGTTGCCGGACATAAACAAGCACGTTTAGCGCTGGATATTTTTTGCTACCGACTAGCCAAACAAATTGCAGCCTACATGGTACCATTACAACGTTTAGATGCACTTATATTTACTGGCGGTATTGGCGAAAACTCCGATATCATACGTGAAAATGTCATTAATCAATTAGCTTTTTTAGGGTTCAGTTGTGACCAGAAGAGCAATCTTGATGCACGTTTTGGTAATCAAGGTATTATTAGTTCAGCCAATACTTCACCCAAAGTGGTAGTAATGCCGACCAACGAAGAGTGGGTTATTGCACTTGATGCCGCTAACATCGTAAAGGAGCTTTAATATGGCACGTCGTATTATGTTAATTCCTGTGTCTACCGGTGTGGGTTTAACGTCGGTATCAGTTGGTTTAGTCCGCGCTCTTGAGCAAAAAACAGTTAAAGTTAACTTTTTTAAACCCATCGCTCAGCCTCGTTCAGGCGAAACAGGTCCTGAAAAATCAACACAAATAGTCACTCAAGGCTCACCTATTAACCCACCCACCCCTTTTGCTCTTGATTATGCTGAGCAAATGATTGGCGACGGTAAAGGTGATGATCTACTAGAGGAAATTGTTGAACGCTTTGAAAGTAAAATAAACGACGATGAAGTCGCTATTATTGAAGGTATGGTGCCTACTCGTCGCCAACCTTATGCTGGGCGTGTAAACCGCGAAATTGCGCAAACACTCGGCGCTGAAATTGTATTTGTACTTACCCCTGGTAATTACACCATTACTCAAATAGAAGACCGCCTGGAAATTGCAGCAGGTAACTACGGTGGAATCGATCATCCTCGTGTACTGGGCTGTATTTTTAATAAAGTAAATGCGCCACTTGATGAAGAGGGCCGTGCACGCGCCGATTTAGTCGACGCTTACAAACCTGAAGAGCTTGAAAACGAGTTAAATCGTTTAGCGTCTTTACCTATTTTTAAAAAAAATCCGTTTATGTTGCTTGGCGCAATCCCGTGGGATTTTGACTTAGTAGCGCCACGCGTAAAAGACTTAAGCGCGTATTTAAAAGCAACAATAATTAACGAAGGCGATATGCTTCATCGTCGTCTGCGCCGTATTACTTTTTGTGCGCGTACGGTTTCTAATATTTTAAATTATTTTACGCCAGGTGCTTTATTAGTAACACCAGGCGATCGCTCAGACATACTTGTTGCTGCGTGTTTATCTGCTATGAACGGCACTAAACTTGGCGCTATATTACTCACCGGTGGCTTTGAGCCAGAGCCACGTATTATGGCTTTGTGTGAACAAGCCATGCAAACCGGTTTACCAATACTCGCAACCGATGCCGACACATGGCGTACATCATTATTACTGCATAACTTTAATATGGAAGTACCAAATGATGATGACCAACGCATTGAAAAAGTAAAAGATCACAACGCAGAACATATCAATTCAAACTGGCTCGATACTCTAGCTCAAAGTGTAGGCAAAACGCGTAAGTTATCACCACCTGCATTTCGTTATTTATTAACCGATAAAGCACGTAAAGCAGGTAAAACCGTAGTATTACCAGAAGGAAGCGAACCTCGTACAATTAAAGCGGCTGCTATTTGTGGTCAACGTGGCATTGCTAAAACTATATTGCTTGGCGATCGCGAAGAAATAATGCGTATTGCACAGCAGCAAGGTATTGAGCTAAACGAACATGTAAGTATCATCGAGCCAAAAAGTATTATAAATGATTATATTGCGCCTATGGTCGAAATTCGTAAAAGCAAAGGCCTAACTGCGGTTGTAGCACAAGAGCAGCTACAAGATAACGTCGTACTTGGCACAATGATGCTTGAGCAAGGTAAAGTAGATGGTTTAGTATCGGGCGCGGTAAATACCACTGCCAATACAATTCGCCCGCCCCTGCAGTTAATTAAAACAGCGCCAGGATCATCACTAGTATCATCCGTATTTTTTATGCTGCTACCTGATCAAGTGTTAGTTTACGGCGACTGTGCAATTAACCCCGACCCTAATGCTGAACAACTTGCTGATATAGCGATTCAATCTGCGGACTCTGCAGCTGCATTTGGCATAGAGCCACGTGTAGCCATGATAAGCTACAGCACGGGTACGTCAGGTACGGGTGCCGATGTTGAAAAAGTACGTGAAGCCACAAAAATAGCAAAACAAAAACGTCCTGATTTAATTATCGACGGCCCACTACAATACGATGCCGCTATAATGGAAAATGTAGCACTTAAAAAAGCGCCTAACAGCCCTGTAGCTGGTAAAGCGACTGTATTTATATTCCCAGATTTAAATACGGGTAATACAACATATAAAGCAGTACAACGCAGTGCCGACTTAATAAGTATCGGCCCTATGCTTCAAGGTATGCGCAAACCCGTAAACGACTTGAGCCGTGGTGCATTAGTCGATGATATTGTGTATACAATCGCCTTAACTGCAATTCAGGCAGCCCAAGCAGAAGCGCTAATAGCACATTAAACACAACGTGTGCTTTTTATAGCCTAGCTATTATTTATTTAATAATTAAGTAGTTAGGCTATTTATACCCTGCAACCCCCATACTTATCCACAGAAATTGTGGGTAAGTTTTTAATCTCTATTAAAACCCACTTCCAAATGCTCATTTTAGTCACGCTTACACCTTTAACTTGAAGGCAATAATCTATACTATAAAGCTATCAATAATGCTGTATCGCAGGCGTTTAATGTCAAAACAAACATTACAATTACACAGCACGGTTTTATCTATTCACAGTTTAGATGTTGACGCCGATATACCTGCGGCGCTACTAAAGCTTCCTTTATTTTTTATATCTAAAACCCAGGATGAACTATCTATTGTTTGCCCTAGTAGCTTTGAAATAGAGAGTTTAGATACCGAATCTGATTGGCAAGCACTTGAGGTGGTTGGCCCACTTGGTTTTTCGCTGACCGGAATAATGGCTAATATATCGGGTGTATTAGCACGCGCTAAAATTTCTATTTTTTCAATCTCAACCTACGATACCGATTATATTTTAGTAAAAAAGCAAACGGCCTCACTAGCACTTAACGCCTTAAAAAAAGATGGTTACAACGTGGTGGCCCAATAGCATATGAAAGCACAAACAATTGAATATCTAGCACTCAATAAAACGCCCCGCAGTGCCATCCTTATTAAAAGCCCATTTACAGGTAAAGTAATACCGCTTCAAGAACACCCCGAACCTATTTTTAGGTTTGGTATTCTCGGTCCTGGGATTACTGTAAAGCTCAGTAGCCACAAAATTTTAGCGCCGTTTGATGGCACGTTATTACAAGTAAAAAACGCAGGTACTGAGTTTATTTTACAGGCTAAAAATGGTTTAAAAGTTTTAATCAATTTAACTATTACCGGTTCGCAATCAATTACACATACCCATATTGCACAATTAAATGGTAGTGAAATAAGTAAAGGCCAGCGCCTCGCTTATTTTGATTTACGTGAACTAGAAACGCCTATGCTGGCCAGTTTAATCTTACTTAACGGCCATAATCTCGGCACATTTCATTACTCACATTCGCATGTAAATGCGGATGTAGATACCTTATTAACTATTATTAAGAAGAACTAAATTTATGATCACTCTATACGGTATTAGCAATTGCGACACGATAAAAAAAGCAAAAAAATACTTAGCCGACAACAACATCGAATTTACGTTTCATGATTACCGCAAAGATGGCGTAAATGAGCAAATGGTAAGTGATTTTGCAGATAAACTCGATTGGGAACAGCTTGTTAATAAACGTGGCACAACTTATCGCGCACTAACTGATGAGCAAAAACAGAGTTTGACTAAAGAAAGTGCTATCCCATTGTTAGTTGAACAACCTGCCATGATCAAACGTCCAGTACTTATTAACAATGGCAGTTACCACTTAGGTTTTAAAGCAGCCCAATACGATGAGATATTTAAATCATGAAAGATGATGTAATTAAACTCGCCCAAGCACTAATACAACGTGAGTCAGTAACGCCCGAAGATGCTGGCTGCCAACAGATGATGAACGACCGCCTTGCTGCGGTTGGTTTTAATATTGAGTCATTATTTTTTACCGACACATTAAATACATGGGCTCGAAAAGGCACACAATCACCGCACTTTTGTTTTGCAGGCCACACTGATGTTGTGCCAACAGGCCCTGAAAAAAATTGGCAACACCCGCCGTTTTCAGGATTAATAAAAGACGGTTTATTACATGGGCGCGGCGCTGCCGATATGAAAGGCTCGTTAGCTGCAATGCTTGTTGCAACCGAGCGTTTTGTTACTAAGCACCCAGATCATAAAGGTTCGATTTCATTTTTAATCACCTCTGACGAAGAAGGCCCGTTTATAAACGGGACTACCCGTGTAATTGATACGCTAGAGGCGCGCGGTGAAAAAATTGATATGTGCCTAGTAGGCGAGCCTTCATCACGGGATGTATTAGGTGATGTTGTTAAAAATGGCCGCAGAGGTTCACTTACCGCTTTTTTAACCGTTAAGGGTGTACAAGGGCATGTCGCCTATCCACATTTAGCACAAAACCCAATTCACCTAGCAACCCCTGCCCTTACAGAGCTTAGCCAAACGGTGTGGGATAACGGAAATGAATACTTCCCTGCTACCAGCTTTCAAATTTCAAATATTAATGGCGGCACAGGTGCAGGTAATGTGATCCCGGGTGAGCTAGAAGTACAGTTTAACTTTAGATTTAGCACGCAAGTAACACATGAGCAATTACAACAACGTGTAAATGACATACTGCAAAAGCATAACTTAAATTATGAATTAAGCTGGATAGTAAATGGCTTGCCTTTTATCACCGAGCACGGCCCACTTGTTGATGCCACAGTAAAAGCGATTAAATCAGTAACTGGTTTAACGACGAATCTAGAAACTACCGGCGGCACATCAGATGGTCGTTTTATTGCACAAACAGGTGCTAAAGTAATTGAACTTGGCCCACGTAACGAAACTATTCATAAAGTAGATGAATGCGTAAGTACCGATGATTTAATAGCCCTTACCGACATTTACGAGCAAATACTAGAGCAACTTTTAGCATAATGAATGTAACTAAACCAACATCGATAATGTGTATCACAGGGCAAAGTGATACACATTTAACTGACATACAAAATCATCGCTTGCACAGCGCTATTATTAGCGACTTTTTAGCACTACAAAGTGCAGCTAAAAAAGCGGGATTTGATCTTACTATTGCCTCAAGTTTTCGCGACTTTGAACGCCAGTCAATTATTTGGAATAATAAGTTTTTAGGTATTCGACCTGTTTATAATAAACAGCAAAAGGTTGTAGATTTAACTAAATTAAATGATGTAGATAAATGCATAGCAATAATGCTCTACTCTGCACTACCTGGCGCAAGCAGGCACCATTTAGGGACTGACTTAGATGTGTTTGATAAAGCTGCGGTGAGTGATGATTATAAGCTACAGCTAACACCTGATGAATACCTGCAAGGTGGGCCGTTTGCACCTTTAAGTAATTGGCTTGATACTAACTTAGTTAAATTTGGTTTTTATCGCCCTTACCAGCATGATTTAGGTGGCGTAGCACCTGAGCTTTGGCATATAAGCCATATTAAGCAATCACAATTATTAGTGAATAAACTTAGCGAGCAAGTACTTTTTGAATGCATAAAAAACAGTGAACTACAGGGTAAGCGGGCAATACTTGATAACTTACCAGCTATTTATAAACGCTTTGTAACAAACGTGAGCCCACACCTAAAAGAAGGTTAGGTTATATTAAGCCTTCTTTTTATTTAAAATAAACACCAGCACAGCGCCTAATATTAACGAGCTTGCGACTATAAACTCCATTGTTACCTGCTCTGATAAAAACAAAACACCAGCAATGGCAGCAAGTACCGGCACACAAAGTTGCACAACCGCAGCTTGGGTACTTTTAAGTAGTGGCATTGCTACATACCAAACACTATAACCAACTCCAGACGCTATTGCCCCCGAGGCACACGCAAGTAACACCCCTTCAATACTCATATTTTTTAAATAACTCATACCTACAAGTAATAAAACAGGGATAGCAACTAAGCTTCTTATAAAGTTAAACCCAGTAGTACGCAGTGGCGATACGCACACTTTACCGCGAATACTGTATATACCCCATGCCACACCACTGAGTGCCATAAGTGATGCACCTAATAATGAAGGCACAGCTGCAGATGGCAGCATTAAATATACAAAACCAGATAACGCCACTATAAATGCACACCACTGAAGCAGGCTTAATTGCTCTTTTTGATAAATACCCCAGCCAATCATAGTAAGTTGCACAGCGGAAAATAAAATTAGTGCACCGGTACCGGTATCTAGCTCTACGTAGGCAATCGAAAAACAAAGCGCGTAAACAAGCAGGCTAATACTGCTTCGCCAGCTTCCTCTGTCACTTAAAATAGCGGGATTGAATGTGCCTTTACGTTTTAAATTATGGGTATAAATAGCCATTATAATGCCCAAACATGCAGCCCCGCTGAGTAAGCGAATAACAGTAAAGTTCCAAGCATCTATATAACCTTCTGCTAAGGCCATTCTGCAAAAAAGAGAATTTGCGGCAAACGCAATTAAAGCAATTAATGTGTATATGGTGGCTTTCAAAAAAATTCCTTCGCAACGAAAAATAACTATATTGTTTAAACTCACTCGCTAATTAACCAACCACGTTCAAGCCATTGATTAATTTTAGTAATTAAAAACCCAGCGATTTGCTCACCCGGGAGTTCATTTAAACAGGATTGACATAACTGTGCAAAGGGTGTGTTTTGTTTTAATAAACTCAGTAAGCGGTATTCTTGTGCATCAACGCTTAAATATTGTGTACGTCTTTGAGCATCACGTGCTACAACCCAAAAGCGAGGTTCTGAGACTCTTGGCTCTGGCGGTGTTTGCTTTTGTTTTATTGCCTGCCAACTTTCAACCGCCAACGTATTAAACGCAACTAACTGTACACTTGGATGTAATTTTAATAGTAAATTTGGCCATTGCTGAGGTTCAATACTTTCAAGCTCTGATACATCAAGTAATGTTTTATCGCTTGCATCAAAAGTACTTAGTAATAGTCGTTCAAATTTGGCTATATCTGCAAGTATGGGGTAATCACTAAAAGGAGTATTAGCGGCTAAATAATCTGGTAGCTTCTCTGCAAAAATTCGTAGTGACGTATGAGTTGAAGGATATAAAGCTAAATAACCATCAACCATCATCTCAAATAAATCATCACCTAAGTAAATACCCAACTGTTCGTGATCTTGCTCAATCACGGCTCTTAAGCGAATTTTATAAGCGCTTTGATAAATAGAGAGTCGCTGTTGTGTATTTAACTGCCCTTGCTGCGCAATTTGCTCGCTAATATCCGAGCTTTCACCTTGCAGTAAATTCATAAACTGTTGTTGCAGCTTTGCTAAATCACTCATGATCTTATATCCCAAAACGGTTTCACTAGCGCTTTAGCATGCTCAAGCTCAGTAATTAAATCATCAAGGGAGCCAATATTATCATCGCGTTCAATCATGGTACTTACCGGATTTAATGTTTTTGCATACTGAGCATATAAGTCCCACACCGCATCGGGAACATCTTCATCGTGCGTATCTATAATATGCGTACCAAAGTCTTGATGTCCTGCTAAGTGAATTTGTGCAATAGCTGTACTCGGAATAGCTGATAAATAATCCATAGCATTAAAGTCGTGATTTCGTGCACTTACATAAACATTATTTACATCCATTAAAAACTTACAGCCTGTTTGCTTATGTAATTGCGCTAAGAATTCCCATTCACTCATTTGTGAATCGTTATAGGTTAAATAGCTCGATACATTTTCAAAAATCATTTCGCGCCCTAGGTAGTCCTGAACTTGCGAAATTTTATTTGCTAAATGATCAAGTGCCTCTGAGGTGTAAGGCATTGGTAGTAAATCGTGGCTATTAATACCACCCACTTGGGTAAAACATAAATGATCAGACACCCACTGCGGCTCAACCCTCGCAATTGTGTTTTTTAACTGATTTAAGTAGTCCTTATTAATAGGGTCAATACTACCAATCGACATTGATACCCCATGCATAACAATCGGATAATCTGCTCTTATTTTATTTAAATAATGCCAAGGTTTTCCACCGGCTACAAAATAGTTTTCTGAGATAATTTCAAACCAATCTACAGCTGGTTTCTCTGAAATAATTTGCTCAAAATGCGGGGCTCTCAGTCCTAAACCAAAACCTAAAAAACGATTTTTCATAAACTTCCTTAATAAGCCTGAATAAAAAAACACATCGTTCAGGCTTATTTTATGCGTTCGATAAATTGGTATTAGCTACCTACAGAACCACCAATATCACCACATGCTTTTGCAGGCATTGATACAAAACCGGTGCCTTTACATGATGCATGTCCAGCACAAGCATTATTAGCAGTCTTACAATCGTTATGACCGCCACACACATTTACATCGTTACAATGTACTAAATCTGCTTTAGCTACACTGCCAACCCATTTATCTTTTACTGTACCGCCAACGTCAGCACATGCTTTTGCAGGCATTGCTACAAAACCAGTCCCTTTACATGACGCTTGACCTGCACATGCATTCTCAACTGTTTTACAATCGTTATGGCCACCACATACATTCGCATCATAACAATGAACTAAATCAGTTGTTGCGCCATTATTAGCAACTGCACTTGATGTTGCCGTTTCTGCCTCTGTTGCATTACAACCAACTAAACCTGCTACCATTACAGCCATTGCTGCACCTGTAAACTTTTTCATTTTTTAATTCCTCTGAGTGATATAACTCTTAGCAAGACCGCTAAAGCGAAAATACTATTTCAGTGTAGTTCATAATAAACCAAAAAAATTCACACTTTGTTCACTAATGTCATTTTATATTTCTTTATTAGCAGGCAGTTTTACTCTACGATTTTTTACAATATTTCACACATTTAGCTAAAAATAGTATGTTAATGTATACAGGTAAATTAAGAGGAGTGCTCAGTGCGCCGCAGTATAATTTTAAGCTTTTGTTTTATTTTAAGTGGGTGTAGCACAATGGGTTTTAATGACCTGTTTAATGACTATGCCACGCAAATGACACCAATAAGAAATGCGATCGAGAAAAATAATATCGAAGAAGCGCAATCCCTTATTGCTAATAATAGCACCCTGCACAGCAGCTACTTACTCAACCAACTTGAGCAAGCTCGTTTAAACGACTTAGCTAATACACCAGATGATGCACAAAGCAAATTTGAGAACGTGTATACGCAAATGCAAAAAAAACGTGAAGCCGCCAAAATACAAGTTAGTGCGGGCCTTGAACAAAGTAACGCTTTATTTACCAACGACTCAGCAATAACTTATGTGCCACCCGCTTACGAAATGAGCATGCTTCATAGTTATAAAGCACTTAACTACGTGTATAAAAATGATGTTGAAGGCGCATTGGTCGAAATTCGCCGAGCTAATAAAGTACAAGTTGATGCGCTTAGCGAGAATGAAGCAGAAGTAGACTCAACCGTTAAAGAAGCTCAGCAACACTACCCAAGCATGAGCAATGTAACCAGAAACATAAAAAATGGCTTTCAAAATGCCTACACATTTTACTTATCTGCTTTGCTTTACCAAAGTGCTAAACAATACGACGACGCCTATATCGATTATAAAAAAGCATTGGCTATACAACCTAACAATATTTATTTACAGCAAGATGTAATGCGCCTTGCTAAAAAACAAGGGTTTGACCAAGATCTAAATGAATTTAAAAAACGCTTTGGCGATACGCCCACTATTTCTTCATCACAAGGCGAAGTAATTGTTTTATTTGAACAAGGATTAGTACCAAAACAAGATGAATTTAAACTGCGCTTGCCAATTTATTCATCACGTGGCGATGCACGCTTTTACAGCTTGGCGATGCCGGTATATAAAGATAATGCCTATGTGCGCCGCCTTAACAATATAAATATAGATGCACAAAGCTTGGCGCTTAGCCCACTGGTACACATTGAAGCACTTGCAGCTAAAACTTTAGAAGATCAAATACCTGCAAAAGTCGCTCGCCAAGTACTTAGACTAGTAGCTAAAGAGAAAGTGCGGGCAGAACTTGCTCGCAGTGCCGGTGATGTAGGTAACATACTTGCTAATATTTATAATTTGGCGTCTGAGCAAGCTGATACACGCAGCTGGCTTACACTTCCAAATCAAATAAGTGTCGCAAGGCAAAGCCTAAATACAGGTGAGCATTCTGTGCATATAGGCACACAAGCACCTATAAATTTTACCATTAGTAAGCAAGGGTTAACGTTAATTTACTTAACCTCTATTAATAACTACTTTAATTACCACGTAGTTCAACTTTAGGAGCCATCATGAAATACATAGCGCCATTATTAGCAGCCTTAATGCTCAGTGCATGTTCCAGCCAACCGGTTACATCGGGTATTTCTGTTGAACAAAATAAAAACCAGTTTAATGAGCAATTACGTGTAGATAACCCAGAGCTTGGTAAAAAGCTGGCCATTACTGATGTGAAAACACGTCAAACCAACCAGTTAACCGATGTAGTAGTGACACTTTCGAGCCAGTATAAAAAATCACAATATTTGCAGTATCAGTTTAATTGGTTTGATAAAGACGGCTTTGTAATTAAAGGCAACCATTCACCTTGGCAAGCACTCACCTTATTTGGTTTTGCAAAAACACAATTACCGGGCTTAGCACCGAGCTCTGATGCGGTTACCTTTTCTTTAGCAGTAAGAGAAGTGTCTACCGAATCACAAGAATTTAAAGATTAAAGGAAACAACCATGATCATCAGTAACAAATTTAAAACAGTATCAACTTACGCTTTAGTTGGCTTGAGCGCTTTAGTATTAAGTGGCTGTGCTAATAAAGCCGTAGTAAGTTATGGCGATGCACAAGCAGTAGAAACAACCGATATTAATTTTGGCTCTACCGATTTACAAAAAGTAGCGAGCCAAATGACCGATTCATTACTCAGCTCACCCGTTGTTGGCACAATGACCGCTAATAAACGCCCTGTAGTATTTGTTGAGCGTATTAAAAACAAAACTAGTGAGCACATTGATACTGAATCAATCACCGATTCAATCTCAACGCAAATGCTACGCAGTGGTAAGTTCCGTTTTGTAGATATGACGCGTGTTGAATCAGTACGTGAGCAATTAACGTTTCAAAACGAAGATGCCCTTGTTAACCCTGCAACAGCCGTTGCATTTGGTAAACAAATTGGCGCGCAATATATGTTATACGGAAATTTATCGAGCATAGTTAAATCAAATGCCGATAAATCAGACGTATACTATAAATTTACGATGCGTTTAATGGATATGGAAAGCGGCCTAGTTGAATGGGCAGACGAAACTGAAATTCGTAAAACTAAAGAAAAATCGACATTTGGTTGGTAGTCACTAAGCCTTTACGGGCTAATAAGCCCATAAAGGCTACCAATAGGAGATTATTATGAAAGCTATAATATTAATAATGTGTGCCCTACTTAGTGTGAGCGCGCCAACTTTTGCTCAATACGAGCGCAATAAAGCAGTCCCTGTGCAGCAAGTTTTATTTGGTGACGTAAAATCGGTACGCAATATTACCGAACAAGAAATCATTCAAGACAAAAACAACGGTTGGAAAACCTTCGGCGGTGCATTACTCGGTGGTGTTGTAGGCAACCAGTTTGGTGGCGGTAGCGGCCGCACAGTAGCAACAATATTAGGCTCGGTAATTGGCGGCAGTGTTGCACATAATAGGCAGCAGCAAAGTCATTATCAGCAAAATCATTTTGTAGAGTTATTAATACAAGTTGAAAACGGCGACCAGTTTATGGTTGTTCAAGATCAAGACCAATCAATGCGCTTTAGCAAAGGCGATAATGTAAGATTAGTGTACTTGAACGACAACACGGTGCGTGTAGATAAAGCGTATTAGCCAATATATTCATGACTAAAGTAAAAAACGAGCCAAATTTGGCTCGTTTTTTTATTTCTTAAATAACTATACTTGGCGATAGTCTTTAAAAAAACGCTTCATTTTTAACATCGCATCCGATAAATCATCTTTGCTTGGCAAAAATACCAATCTAAAATGATCCGGCTCGGGCCAATTAAACGCCCTGCCATGTACAAGTAATATTTTTTCGGCTTTTAGCAAATCGTACATCATCTTTTCATCATCTTTAACGTTAAAAAGTGCTGTATCTACTTTAGCAAACGCATAAAGCGCGCCTTTAGGTCTTTTACAACTAATGCCTTCAATAGCGTTTAACCCGCGCCATGCTATATCGCGCTGCTCGTATAAGCGCCCGCCTGGGTTAATTAAATTATCAATTGATTGCACGCCGCCCAACGCTTGTTGAATTGCATATTGCGCAGGTACATTGGCACACAAACGCATAGATGAAAGTATTTCAAGACCTTTGCGTAAATCATCCATTACCGAGGTACGACCGCTTAGAACCATCCACCCCATTCTTAGCCCCGCTGCACGGTAGGTTTTTGCTAAACCATTAAAAGTAATGATTGGTACATCATCACACAGTGAGCCGATTGAAGTATGCGTTATACCATCGTATAAAATCTTTTCGTAAATTTCATCGCTCAATAACAGTAGTTTATGTTCACGCGCTATATCAATTAATTGCATTAGCAAATCATCACTGTAAACCGCACCTGTCGGATTATTAGGATTGATTAATACCAGCGCTTTAGTTTTAGACGTTATTTTGCTTTTTATATCTGCAATATCCGGAAACCAATCTTGCTCTTCATCACATAAATAATGCACCGGATTACCACCCGATAATGTGACAGAAGCAGTCCAAAGTGGATAATCTGGAGCTGGAATAAGCACTTCATCGCCATTATTTAATAGCGCTTGGGTGATCATCTGAATAAGTTCGCTTACGCCATTACCAATATAGATACTATCTACATCTAAATTATGTAATCCACGTTGTTGGTAGTGCTGATAAATAGCCACGCGGGCTGAATAGAGGCCTTTAGAGTCACAGTAACCTTGGGCTGAATATAAGTTGCGGATAATATCGCGGTGCATATCTTCTGGCATATCAAAACCAAAAGCAGCCGGATTACCTATATTCAATTTTAATACTTTTTGACCTTCGTCTTCCATTTTTTTAGCTTGTGCTAAAACCGGCCCACGAATGTCATAACATACACCTTCTAATTTGTGACTCTTTTTAATATCAGACATTTTTACCTCTTTAGGGCGTATTGACTTTATGGATTAAATTTGTTCAACCTAGGGGCGATTTAATCGCGGCGCGAGATTTGTAACCTAGTGGGCTAAGTAAAAATTGAGTAACAAAGAGAAAATAGCCCCTAGGAAGAACCCTCTGGGCAATGCGTGTTTAGATTTTATGAGTTGTTATCGCCTATTTATGTGGAAAAACCACACTGCATAGGCTCTGCCTAACCTAAAAACCAGACACTCGTTGCAAATTCAATCCCGAAAGATCAACACGCCCTAGTGAGTCTTTAGACTAACCTAGTAAAGGCGTAAAATGCCAGTCAATTTAGGTGCTTAATACTGAAATAAATTCACGTTTCAGCTTCAATAATTAACGAGATGCTAACCATTCATTTAGCTTAGCTTGAGAGCCTGTTACTTGAGCCATTAAGCTATTAGATGCGTCGATAGCTTCAGCTAAGTTATCTAGGTTTAAATTTTGTTCAATAACACGCGATACTTCAGCAAGGCTTGAAGCTCCAAACTGCGCCGCATTCGATTTTAAGCTATGGGAGTGGCGAATAGCTGCTTCTTTATCTTTACCAATGGTTGCTAAAACTTCTGAGCCTAAACGTTCAAACTCTGAGCAGCAAAAATCAAGTGTATCAGCAAACTGCTCACCCAATAACGATTCCATACTCTCTAATGCTGATGTATCAATATTTATTTCTGTCATATTTTAAGCCCTTAAAACAATCCATGTAAGTTACAGTTTAATAGTACTACTTTATATTGATGCGTAAAAAAAACCAACTTAATTACCTTATAAATGTATAATTGCGAGGATCATACTGGCAACAAAAAGTTTATTAAATGGCACGCACACTTTGTAATCATTGTAACTTTTCACTAAACACCTGTATTTGCAACGCAATTACAAATATAAACAACAAAGTTACGGTTATTATTCTACAGCACCCGAGTGAAGAAAAAATAGCAAAAAATACCGCTAAACTACTCAATTTATGCCTAACTGATTGCCAAATAATCAAAGGCGAAAATAATGATGACTTTTCCATACTAAAAACACTGCCAGTAAGCTCAACTGTTTTACTCTACCCTAACGAACACGCTATAAATTTAGACGATAGCGCTGAGCAGCTAAGTGTAAAAAACATCACCCATTTAATCGTGGTTGATGGTACATGGAAAAAAGCCTACAAAATTTTGCAGCTCACCACATTACTAAATCAATTTAAAACGGTCAGTTTTAAACAGCTACCTAAAAATCGTTATGCTATTCGTAAAGCCCCTCGGGCCGACAGCCTATCCACACTTGAGGCTGTAGCGCATAGTTTGTTTTTAATAGAGCAGCTAAATCCCGCACCACTTTATAATACGCTTAATGAATTAATACAAAAACAAACCCAACACATGCCTGAGCACGTAAAAGCACGTTACTTAGATTAAATCCGTTACTATATGAAACTTGCAATGCGTAACTACCATAACAGACTAAAACGTGGCTTTACTCGCCAAGGACCCGACTATCGCTTTGACGACCAAGTCGACTTTAGCGATATAAGAGATACCTTCGGCTTTAGGTCAATGGTCGTTGGTAAATGGGTAACTAAAGAAGAGCGCTACATTAGCGCTAATTTAATTTACGATGCACTGGCGGATCTTGCGCAAATACTGCATTTACCGCCCAAAGCTATTGGCCTGCGCGGCAAGCTTAACTTTGCATTTGGTCATGGTGGTCAAAAAGGTGTGCAAGCGCATTATAATGCAGCCTCTCAAACACTTGCTCTTGCAAAAAATGCAGGCGGTGGTGCACTTGCTCACGAATGGTTCCATGCGTTTGATCATCATATAAGCGAGCATTTATTTGCAGCAAAACCCCGCTTTGGCTTTGCATCAAAATTGTGGCTTTCAAACACGCCTAATTTATCGCATCCACTTAATAATGCGTTGAACAGTTTTTATAAACATGTATTTTTAGATGAAGATGGTATTGATGCAAATAACTTTGTACAAACATGCATAGAACACGATAAAGCACAAAACATGAATTACATGAGCATGCCAGAGGAACTTGCAGCACGTTGTTTTGAAGCATGTATTGAGCAGCATTCAAATATAAAAAATAGCTTTTTGGTGGGAGGCTTACAAAATAGTAATTTAATATACCCAAACGCTGAGCATATTAATAAAGCAAATGAAGCACTTAACCAGTATTTTGAACTACTGGGTTACGCGCTTCATAAAATGGACGGGTAATGCCTATATTTGGTGATTATTTATCGTCACTAATTCGACTTGCTACTGCGCTGCTTTGATCTTTATATTTTGCATCTTTACGAATATTGTATGGGTTTTCACACGGGCCCGATAACATTTCAAAGCTCATAGCACCAATTTTCATCAGCGGGCGTAGTGCCAGTGGTAATTTACCTGAGTTGTAAAACTCTAAAACAATATTACCGCTCCAGCCTGGGTCTATTCGGTGCGCGGTTACATGCACCATTAACCCCAAACGCGCAAGCGATGAGCGTCCATCTAACCAACCTACTATATCTGCTGGCAAAGTGACTTTTTCATGGGTAATAGCTAGTGCAAGTTCACCTGGGTGTAAAAAGAATGCTTCACCTTCATCAAGCACTATTTCTTCACTCATGATCGATTCCATGGCCTTATTTAACTGATCTTTTGGACCACTTAAATCGACGTATGCCGCGTTATGCGCATTAAAAGTTCTAAATTTATTTCCCAAGCGTAAATCGGCAGTCACGCCTGAAATCATCTCGCTCGTTGGTGCAGGCTCAATAACAATGCGGCCATCGCTTAAGTATTCTTTAATATGTGTGTCTGAAAGTCTCATTATTTATTAATCTTCCGTAATCACAATTTCAATTGCATTGTGATGCTGTTGATAATAAAGCGTGCTGGCTATTAGCCTTGCTGCTGCGCTGTATGTTTTGCTTATTGCTGCATCGTTATCGCTTGCAATAAGTTTACCTTGCTCAGAATACTCGCGTATATCTATTGCAAGTGGAATATGGCTAAGTACAGGCACGCCGTGCTTATGCGCCAGTTTTTGTGCACCGTCTTTACCAAATACGTGGTTAGCTTCACCACAGTGAGTGCAAATGTAGTGGCTCATATTTTCTATTAAGCCAAGCACCGGTACGTTTACTTTATTAAACATAGCAATGCCTTTTTGCGCATCGGCTAGCGCTAAATCTTGCGGTGTAGTGACAATAACAGTGCCGCTAGCGGGTACTTTTTGGCTCATTGTAAGCTGAATATCACCGGTGCCCGGTGGCATATCAACAATTAAGTAGTCAAGCTCGCCCCAATCGGTTTCGTTAAGTAACTGGCTCAGCGCACCTGACGCCATTGGTCCACGCCATACCGTGGCATCATCGCTTGGAACTAAAAAGCCAATTGACTGCGCTTTAATGCCATTTGCATCAAAAGGCTGTAGCTGTTTGTTATCTTTAGTGACGGGCTCTGCGCCCACTAATCCTAAAAGCATTGGGATAGATGGGCCATAAATGTCAGCATCTAAAATACCCACCTTTGCGCCTTCATTTTTAAGCGCGCCTGCCAAGTTAACAGCAGTAGTCGACTTACCTACCCCACCTTTGCCTGAGGCAATAAGTACAATATGTTTAATCGCTTTAAACTTAGCCGCCTCTTTAATGATAACCTTGGCGCTAATTGTTACAGGCACATTTAAGCTTTCACTTACGTGTTGCTCAACTAAAGGCATTTCTGATTGCCCAGCAAATGGTAGGGTTAATTTAATGTGTAGTGATTTATCGTCATTTTGAGTAATAGTATTAATGAAGCTTTCGTCAATACCGACGGCAAAAGCCGCACTACGATATGCCGCTAAGGCAGTAATAATCGGTTGTTTTTGCACCGATTTAGAAGAGAATAGTTTCGACAGTCCAAACATAGCAATTAAATAGCGTTTCTTTGATGAAAAGTGCCACGGAATTATGTAACATTCAGGGCATTAACACCAGTCAATTAATAAAAATCCATAAGCTGTGTGCACTCTAAGCAAATAGCTTATGGATAAATTAATGATAATTGTCGTTTGTATAATAAAAACGGCGTTTTATCCTCAATTCGGAATGATTATGACGCAGCGAAAGATCCTGATTACCAGCGCATTACCTTATGCAAATGGCCCTACTCACTTAGGTCATTTATTGGAATATATTCAAACTGATATTTGGTCACGTTTTCAAAAACTACAGGGCCACGAAGCTTATTATGTTTGCGCAGACGATGCCCACGGCACACCAATTATGCTTAATGCGCAAAAGCAAGGGATCACGCCTGAAGAAGCGGTAAAACAAGTAAGCATAGAGCGCCAACGCGACTTTGCTGACTTTAATATCAAATTTGATAACTACCACAGCACACACAGCCAAGAAAACAAAGAATTAAGCGAGCTTATTTATAACCGCCTAAACGATGCCGGTCATATTAAAAAGCACACTATTTCGCAATTATTCGACCCTGAAAAAGGTATTTTCTTACCCGATCGTTTTGTAACAGGTACTTGCCCAACGTGTAAGTCTGAAAACCAAAATGGCGACAGTTGTGATTCATGTGGTGCTACATACAGCCCTACAGATTTAATCAACCCACGTTCTGTAATGTCGGGCGCTGAGCCTGTACTGAAAGATTCTGAGCATTACTTTTTTGACCTGCCAGCATTTGAAGGCATGCTAAAAGAATGGCTACACTCGGGCACTATTCAACAAGAAATGGCTAATAAGCTAGATGAATGGTTTACCGATGGCTTGCAGCAATGGGATATTAGCCGCGATGCACCTTATTTTGGTTTTGAAATTCCAAATGCACCGGGCAAATACTTCTACGTTTGGTTAGATGCTCCTATTGGTTACATGGCGAGCTTTAAAAACCTGTGTGACAAAACAGGCATCGACTTTGATGCGTTTTGGGCTGAGGGTTCAGACGCAGAGCTTTATCACTTTATTGGTAAAGACATTATCTACTTCCACAGCTTATTTTGGCCAGCAATGCTAGAAGGCGCTAATTTTAGAAAGCCAACTAACGTATTCGCTCACGGTTTTGTCACTGTAAATGGCGAAAAAATGTCTAAATCAAAGGGTACGTTTATTAAAGCGCGTACTTATTTAGATAACTTAAACCCAGAATACTTACGTTACTACTACGCAGCAAAATTAAGTAGCGGTATTGTTGATCTGGATTTAAACCTAGAAGACTTTGCGCAGCGCGTAAATTCAGACCTAGTAGGTAAAGTAGTCAACATAGCGAGCCGTTGTGCTGGCTTTATTACTAAAAAGTTTGATGGCAAGCTAAGCAACATTATTATGCAACCAGAGCTGTTAGCAGAGTTTCAAGCTGCTGCACCGAGCATTACAACACACTACGAGAACCGCGATTACAGCCGCGCAATTCGCGAAATAATGGCGCTTGCCGACAAAGCAAATCAGTTTATTGATGGCGCAGCGCCTTGGGTATTAATTAAAGACGAAACTAAGCAACAAGAAGCACACGAAGTGTGTTCTCTTGGTCTTAACCTGTTCCGCGTTTTAATTACTTACTTAAAACCCGTGTTACCAGGAATGGCAGACAACGTACAAGCGTTTTTAAATGACGACCTTGCATGGGACGGCGTTCAAAATGCACTAGTAAGCCACCCTATCAATAAATTTAAACCGTTAATGCAACGTGTTGAAATGGATAAAGTGAACAAAATGGTTGAAGAATCTAAAGAAAGCTTAGCACCAAAAGTAACAATTGACCCTAACAGCCCACTTGCGAAAGAGCCAATTAGCGACGAGATTGAGTTCGATGATTTTGCAAAAGTAGACCTACGCGTAGCTAAGATTGCTAAAGCAGAGCACGTAGAAGGCGCAGATAAACTACTTAAGCTAACACTTGATTTAGGCGGCGAAACTCGCCAAGTGTTTGCGGGTATTAAATCAGCTTACGCACCTGAGGATATCGAAGGCAAGCTAACCGTTATGGTTGCGAACCTTAAGCCTCGTAAAATGCGCTTTGGTATGTCTGAAGGCATGGTATTAGCAGCAGGCCCTGGCGGAAAAGAAATTTATATTCTTAACCCAGATGACGGCTCAGAGCCTGGTATGCGCGTAATGTAATATTACTCATACTATAAAAACCGCTGATACATCAGCGGTTTTTATTACAATATGATTATCATAAAATGCATAAATAGTATTAAAAAAGGACTGTGCTAATATATAAGCCAATAATTTAGACCTTTTAAATTGTCAATTAATGCTATTTGGGAAAGGACCCCCTAAGATTCATGAATCGAGAACCGACCTCATCAAACCCTAGCTTTTTTAATTTGTTATATTCTGTTTATTTTTGGTTTATCAAAAATATCAAGTCTAGTATAAATACAAACTCCTCTAATAGAGACACGTACAAAGCGTTTAAATCACGCCAATACTACGCAATCTTACAGCAAATGCCCTTTAGTAGTACTGGCAACATGCTAACTTCTTTACTTCTTACATTATTTTTCTGGAACGATGTTAATCATTATGTATTAATATCATGGATAAGCGCTCTTTGGTGCATAGCTATTATTAACATTTTTTTGTGGTATAAAAGTAAATCGATTGACAAAAACACATTAATTAAGAAGCACGCAGCAGAATGGTTAACTGTAATTCTATCTTTAGCGGCTATTTTACATATCACGATGGCCAATTATTTATTTGGTTTATCTGATGAACAAGGCCGACTATTAATTATCTGTATTATAATTTCGTTTGCCTCTGTTGGTGCTTGGATGTTTTCATTTCTTCCTATAGCGGGCTTAGCATGGGTTGGTATTTTTACTCTTGGATTACTTATTGGTATTCCATACCATTTTTGGGGGCATTATTGGTACTTTGCGTTAATAGTCACTTTTTTTGGCTTGATACTCGCCTCAACGGTAATTGTATTTTCTCGAATGTTTTTATCAAACTTAGAGGCAGAAACAAAAATAGAACATCAACGTCAAGTCGTTGGTATGTTACTCAATGACTTCGAAAAGAATGCAAGCGACTGGCTATGGGAAACTGATGAAAAAGGTAATTTACAGCATACCTCCCTTCACCTTGCTAAAGCACTTAATGTAACCATACAGGAATTAGAAGGTCAAAACTTCTCATCAATTATATTTTCCTTGTGTAAAAACGCCACAAGCAAAGAGCTGTTTCAAGACCTCAATACTAAATTATGTACCCCACTCCCATTTAAAAATATGCAAATACCTGTTGAAGTAGCAAAGTGCCACAAATGGTGGGCTATCACAGCAAAGCCATTAGTAAATTTTAACGGACTATTTTTAGGTTGGCGTGGTGTTATTTCTGACATAACAGAAATAAAATTAAGAGAACAAGAAATGGAGTTCTTAGCTAATGCAGATCCTTTAACTGGTTTAGCAAACAGGCATAAGTTCAATCAATTCATTAAACAAGTATTTGAAAAGAAAGCATCAGCAAACTGTACTCTTTTCTTGATGGATTTAGATAACTTTAAAATAATAAACGACTCACTAGGACATATAGTGGGCGATCAATTATTACAAGAAATGGCTAAACGACTTTCTGCTGCAATAAAGCCAAATGGGTTAGTTGCTCGTCTTGGCGGAGATGAATTTGCAATTGTTTATCAATATACATTAGATAAAACTTCAGCCCAAGAACATGCCGAGCAAATTTTAGATACTTTAAAAAAACCATGGTATGTTCACGAATATAAGATTGAAATGTATGCGAGCATAGGAATTGCTTCTACACCAAAAGATACTATGACTGCTCATGATTTATTTAAATTTGCTGATATGGCTCTATATTCAGCAAAAGAGACAGGAAAATCTAAATGCAGTTTCTTTGAACAATATATGGAAGAAAATGGAAAATCGAAGCTTGCCCTACTCTCTGATATAAAAAAAGGACTTATAAATAACGAATTTACTATTTATTACCAACCACAAGTAAATCTTAAGTCGGGTAGCCTCAATGGTTTTGAAGCGTTAGTTCGCTGGAATCACCCTATAAAAGGAACTATTGCACCGGATACATTTATACCACTAGCTGAAGAAAGTGGCCTAATAAATAAACTTGGCCAATTTATTTTAAATCAAGCCTGCAAAGATGCTTCTTCATGGCCTAAACATCTTAAGGTTTCTGTTAATGTTTCGGCATTACAGTTTACTAAAAACACATTAGTTGAAGATATTTTTAATGCCCTAAAAAGCAGTAATTTGGCGTCCGAACAGTTAGAAATAGAACTTACAGAGTCTGTAATGATTAACAATTACGAATACGTTGTTAAGGTATTGAACAATTTAAGAGAGCGAGGTGTAAAGGTTGCTCTCGATGACTTTGGAACAGGCTACTCTTCACTTTCCTATCTCCAAGAAATTCCGTTGGATAAATTAAAGATTGACCGATCTTTCGTTGAGAAATTGAATGTAGTAGATAACACCCAAGCTACTGCCATCGTTAAATCTATTATATCTTTGGCACAAGCGCTTAACTTTGAAACAACAATCGAGGGTATCGAGTCAGCTAATCAAATAGCAATTTTTAAAGGCATGGGCAGTACTTATGGCCAAGGTTATTACTACAGTAAACCTATTGATTCAGCTTCTACAATATCGCTAATCAATAATTGGAATAATAAGCTTTGACATACCTTATAATTTTTCTCCTCCTGGGCTTTACAGTATTATTTTATTTAACGTACTCGCCAGATATTTCGGCTATCGTAATAAAAAAACGCTGGTCATACGATAACTCAAAGTTTGTAAATATCGACAAAATAAGCGTTCATTATATAGATGAAGGAAAAAAAGATGCGCCAGTACTCATTATGCTGCATGGACTATCAGCAAGTTTACATACGTGGCATGATGTTACTAAAACACTTACAAAAGATTTCAGGGTGATAAGTTTGGACTTACCCGGCTTTGGCATAACTGGGCCATGGGAAGAGAGCAAAAAATACGATAGTAAAAACTATTCAAAATTTGTTGAGAAATTTATTAATAAACTCGAAATATTCTCATATACGTTAGTTGGCAATTCTTTTGGTGGTGAAATTTCATGGCAACTAGCCAAAAATCATCGAAATAAAATAAATGCCCTTATTCTTATAAACGCAACTCCTCGTCTAGCCCCATTTAAGAATTGGCTAATAGGCTGGAAACTTGCTTATTTACCAATAACAAAGCAATTAAGCCTGTATTTTTTACCTTACTTTGTGACTAAAAACAGTCTCAGAAGAGTGTTTAAAAATAAAGATATACCGTTTAGTAAGTTTCAGCAGTACAGTGAACTAACTCTTAGAGTTGGTAACAGAGCAGCATTAATCTCCCTTTTAAAATCGTACTCGTTCGACCCTTTGTTATTTGCTGGCGATAAACTAAATATACCTACTTTAGTTGTTTGGGGAGAGGAGGACGAGGTAGTTCCATTTGACTACACAAAAGAATTTATACTCAACAGCACAAATACTCAGTTAGAAATAGTGAGTAATGCCGGTCACCTACCTCATGAAGAATTGCCGATTGAAACAAGTAAGTTAATCAAGATTTTTCTGAAGCCTTTAATTGATTAAGCCTGTGACCTTTATCAATTAATTTTTCAATTTAGAAAGGTACATACTCCCTGACTATACTATTTCCTATTAAATCGTCTACCCCGTTTGATATAAAGTGAATTGTAATTATGACCCAAATTTTAGATACCAACAGAACAAAAGTAAGTAGCCAAATAAAGCAACACAAATTAGTCGCCATACTGCGCTTAAAACAACAAACCGATGTAGCTCCATTAATTGATTGTTTAATAAATGCGGGCATACACTCATTAGAGATCACTTCAAACACACCTGGCTTTGAGCAAGAAATAGCAAGAGCTCGCGCAGCGCATAAAAACGCACTTATTGGTGCAGGCACAATAATTAACACCACCCTTGCCCAGCAAGCTATTGATGCAGGCGCGCAGTTTATCGTAACGCCAAATACCAACAAATCGGTTGTCGAACTTGCCCACCAGCACGGGTTACCCGTATTAATGGGCGCACTAACACCTACCGATGTAGCAAATGCAATTGAATATAACGCTGATATTATTAAGGTATTTCCTGCAGGCAGTATGGGCATTGGTTACTTTAAAGCATTAACGGGTCCATTTTCAGAAGCACAATTAATGCCTGTTGGTGGTGTGAATTTAGATAATATATCTCAGTGGTTTGAAGCAGGTGCTTGTGGCGCTGCAGTCAGTGGCGATTTTTGTAAGGTATTAAATACCGAACAAGAGCGTAGTGTTCTTACCAAGCTTGTAAAAAAATATATAAGTAAACTGCCTAAATAGGCAGTTATATTTTAACTATAAAATTAATTATCTTATTTAATTGAGCTTTTTCAATACGCGGTCTTTTCTTGGTAGGTAATAGTTATCGTAATCAAGAGACACTATAACGCGCTCTGCTTTTCCTAATAACTCATTACGCGGAATTAAACCTATTACACGCGAGTCAGCGCTATTGTCGCGGTTATCGCCCATTGCTAAATAATAATCATCAGGAATTGTAATTGCGTCAAAGCCCGATAAACGTGAAGGAATATTTGCCACTCTTATCGAATGCGCTAATCCGTTTAAATCTTCGATTTTATCAAGCGAGTCTATGTTGCTTTTCTGATCAGCATAATTAAGTTTTTTACCATTAATAATAAGCTCATTATTTTCAAGCGCAACCGTATCCCCTGGCACACCAATTACACGTTTAATTAAACGGTTATCGGCAGCTTGTGAGTCAAAAACAATAATATCACCGGTTTGTGGGTCCGCTAGTTTAAGTAGTTTTATGTGCGTAAATGGGATACGAATATCGTAGGCCATTTTATCGGTAAGTATTCTGTCACCTTCTTGAATTGTTGGTTTCATTGAGCCTGTTGGCACTTCGTACCAATCGGCTACAGCGCTTCTAAATACGCTCATTAGTGCAATAAATACGATAAGAGAGCGGTTGTTTTTCCAAAACTTATAAAGCGGTTTCATATTATTTCCCTGCGTTAATTAAGTATTATTATGACTTACTAAATACTGAGCAGTTCAATGTAGAGTGTAACAAAAAGTGTGTGCTTTACGGCGGGTATAGCAAGGTAGTTGCTTACCTTGCTATATGATCAATCTGAAAATTAGATTATCAATTACTGTTGATTTAGTTTTTCTTTCGCTTCTTTTACTTTTTCAAAATCTAAACCAAGTTCGTCAGTCGCTTCTTTAATCAGATGCGGTTGAGTCATCACGACTGCCATTAATTGTTGTAACTTTTCTGGCGGAATACCAAGCTCTTGAACAAGCGCCATTGCCATCATTGGATTTTGAGTAAACGCTTCAAACAATGCTTTTACTTTTTCGTCGCTTACATTGTGCTCTTTAAGTATTGCTAGTATTGGATTCATTATTAAACCTTAAGTATTTTTTATAGGGCTTAGTATATGGGCTAAACCCTAAAATTAAAGAGTTACTCTACAAGTAAAACCACTTTTCCTGCGTTTTCATTACGCTCTAAAATAGCATGCGCTTCGTTTGCGTCGCTCCAAGGCAATGTTTTATACAGGTTAAAGTCGTACTTTTTAGTGGCAATATCATTGTAAAAGCGTGCTACAAAGTCGTCGCGCACCTGGCGTTTAAACTCAATACTACGATTTCTAAGCGTTGAGGCATGAAACGAAATACGCTTTTGTAAAAGCGCCGCAAAATCAACTTCTGCAAAACGTCCATCTAAAAATGCAAGCATTACAATTTGGCAATCCATGGCTGCAATAGCGGCATTTTTATTTAAGTAACTACCCGAAACAGGATCTACAATTGCATTTGCTGTTAACTCATTTGCTTTCATATATTCTACAAAGTCAGTGGTTTTGTAGTTGATTGTATGATCGGCACCGAGCTCTTTTGCGTGTTGGCATTTATCATCCGTACCAGCGGTAATAACCACGGTAGCACCAGCGCTTTTAGCCATTTGAATTGCGGCACCGCCTACGCCACTAGCACCTGCATGAATAAGCGCTGTTTGCCCTTTTTGTAATTTACCAAGCTCAAATAATGCGCCAAATGCCGTTAAATACACTTCGCTTATTGCAGCGCCCTCAGCCATTGTTACATCATCGGGTAATTCCATAAGCTGTTTTGCATCAACGGCTACATATTCGCTATAAGCACCACCAGAGCACAATGTAAAAATACGCTTGTTTAGCCAGCTTTTATCTACATCTTTTCCAAGCTCAGTAACTGTACCTGCACACTCTAAACCTAAAATAGGACTATCTCCCGCAGGAGCCGGGTATTTACCTTGGCGCTGCATACTGTCTGCACGGTTTACACCTATTGCTGCAACTTTAACAAGTACTTCATGGCTCTTTAAAACCGGTTTTTCGGTTTCACTAAATGCAAGATTGCCATCTTCATGAGAAATATATTTCATTGTTGCTCCAAGTTTAAAAACTGTAATAACATATAGATGGGGATGAACACAGATTCAAACAACCTCAAAAGCGCCAACTTTGTTTATAAGGATAAACATCGGGTAGATAACCATTATGTACTTGTTGCTGACAACCTTGCCAGAACGTCGCTAAAAACAAGTTACTGTGCTCATTATTAAAATAGTTAAACGCAACCTCGTTGGCACTAAAAAACACCTTAAATTGGCTCGGAAATATATCGTTTTCAGCTATATCAAAATACGAGTTACTACTTAGCTCTTCGAGTGCATTTTGGGTATGTGGCACCTCTTTAAAGTTGCAATCGGTTAGTGGGCAAATTTCGTCAAAGTCGTAAAACACAACTCGCCCCCATCGCGTTACGCCAAAGTTTTTCATTAGCATGTCGCCCGGAAATATATTAGCACCGGCTAATTCTTTAATTGCTTTACCGTAATCATGCATAACTCTCTCTAAGGTTTTGTTATCGCATTGGGTAATATATAAATTAAGCGGGGTCATTTTACGCTCAACATAAACGTGCTTTAAAATAAGTGCCTTGCCAGATATAACCATGCTGCTGCCAATTTGGCTTTTCATCTGCTCAAGCAGCTCGTCGCTAAAACGGCTTAAATCAAACGCTAAATATCTAAATTCGTGTGTGTCTACCAAACGACCAACCCTATCGGCTTGTTTTACAAAGTTATACTTTTCTTTGACTTGTGCTTTGGTGGCTGTTTTTGGCGCACTAAATTTGTCCTTAATTACTTTATAAACGTAATCTAGCCCTTCAATAGTAAATACCAGCATTACCATGCCCGGCGTGCCTGGCGCTTTAACATACTTGAAGTTGGCTGGGCTATTTTTAGTCGTATCAACCTTGTGCCGATAAAACTCAGTTTTGGCGTGCTTTATAAAGCCAATGGCGTTAAATAACTCAAAGCGTTGTTTGTGTGGCATTAACACACTTAAGTAATCTACATAGCGAGCGGGTTTATCGGTATCAACCATAAAATAGGTGCGTGCAAAACCAAATAATAAACTTAATTGATCGGCGCCCATCATTACAGCATCAAGCTTTAGTCCCTCATCGGTATTTAAAATAGCGATAGCAAAAGGCATATTGTCGCCATTTTTAGCAATGCAGCGCCCAATTAAATAACAGGCTTTGTTTCTAAAAAATAATGAGTTGGCGTATTCAATATACCCATCGTTTAAATTTATAAGTTCGTACACCTGTTTGCATTGCTGCTTAGCGCCTTGCATTAACGTACTTTGTAATGTGGCTACATCACGTTCTAAATGACTAAACGGCACTCTAAATACTTGATTAGTGATAAGCGTTTTAACGGCGTTATTAAACCCATTATGTAGCGATACCCTGCTCACTAAGCTTTCATAAGAGCGTGGCTCACTACGATACTTTGCTTTTAATACAAACAAATGCACAGTACGAATTTTTTTATCGTCCCAAATTGCGCCAAACGTTGAGTTAAAAAAGGTATGCGCAATGGGTTTATTTTCGTGATTTTCTACCATATCGCCGTAAATATTTTTAGCTAACTGCCACGTTTGCGGGCAAGTAAGTTCAGCATAAGCAATAACTCTCACGGCTTCACTCACGTTTTTTACTTCGCGCTCATACACTTGTAAACGTTCACGCATAGCACTTTGCACACTGTGGTACTGTCGTTGTTCAAAACGGCTTTGTGCACCCAGTGTAATATTTAAAAATTGCGAAAACATCGCCTCAAATCCAGCAAAAACAGATCGTGCAAGCTTGCTGGCAATAACGTTTTGCAGCGTATTATTAGATTGATGTGTTAGCCTATTTTGCATAAATACAGCACTTATATTGATGCCAGTTATGGCGGTTATTTTTTATTAATTGTTTACACCTTAGCAAGCAGGCTTTAATTTAGATAATTAATAAAGCATATAAATAGAATTTATTGGGCGTATTGACCTTTCGAGGTTAATTTTGCAGCCGTGTATTTGGTTTTTAAGCAAGGCAAAGTACATGTAGTGTGGTGACTCCCCATAACTGTACTTTAACGCTGCATAAAGGCCAAATACACACTGCCCATAGGGTTCTTTCTAGGGACGATTAACTCTTTGTTACTCGATTTTTACTTAGCCCACTAGGTGGCAAACCTCGCGCCGCGATTAAATCGCCCCTAGATTGAACAAATTTCAACCCTGAAAGGCCAACACGCCCATATGAATATAAGAAATGTCGATCTTAACCTTCTCGTTTATTTAAATGTGTTAATAGATGAAAAAAGTGTGTCAAAAGCTGCCAATAAACTCGCGCTTACGCAACCGGCTATGAGTAACGCATTAAAACGTTTGCGCGATTTATTTGACGACCCACTACTTGTTCGTGCTGCAGGCTCTATGACGCCAACGGCAAAGGCACTTGCGTTAAAGCCTGAAGTTGAGGCGCTCTTAAAAATGGCCGAAGCTATTACGCAGCCTAGTGAGCAATTTAACCCTACAACCGCTGAAGTTACGTTTAGAATAATGGCAAACGACTACATAGAGTCGACCTTAATAGCCCCCTTTATAACGGCGCAGCTTAGTAAAAACCCCGGTATTAATTTTGATGTATTAAGTCCAAGCGACGTAAACCTGCAAGACATGGAAAAAGGCACTATAGATTTAGCAATAAACCGCTTTAATGGCCTGCCACGCTCGTTTCATCAAGCCAGTGTATGGCGAGATAACTACTGTTGTTTAACGCATCCTAAAAATACATTTTTACAACAATCAGGGTTAGACGACTACTTAAAAAAAGAGCATATTTGGGTAAATCGTGCCGGCTGGGGGCCTGAAGCCGCTGTTACTAATAAATCAGGAAAGCAAAAATTAGGCTGGGTAGATGAAGCGCTTTGGCAACTAGAACAAACCCGTAAAATACGTGTTTTTACTCGCCACTATATGGTTGCAAGCCTGCTTTGCCAATCAGAGCAACTTATTGCCACCCTACCGCGCAGGCAAGCTAAGTTATTAACCTCTCATACTGATTTAGTAATCAGCCCTGTACCATTTCAAATAGTGCCTATTGAGGTAAAGATGATATGGAGCCCACTGCTGCACCATGCACCGGCGCACCAATGGTTAAGGCGTGAGTTATTAGCGTTTGCTAAAACGATTGCAGATAGGTAATTAAGAGCAAACCTTTAATTAGTACTCAAGAGCCTAATGCGAGTGCCTGTGCTATGTACTGAATCATCTGATTTTGAGCTAATAGCTTAGTTAACATTTTAAATACATTGAGTTAAAAACTACCTAATGAAAAAGCTAGAACTCAAATACAATGTTCGCTAAAGAATTGTGTCAAAATAGGTACTACGTTATTCTTAATTAGTAATATAAAGTCAATAACTTTAGATACTCGTTATCAATAACCTAAGACATATTAAAAAATGGAATTTTATGTACCAATACCTATATTTGAAGTGTTCACTTATAATGAGCCAGGTCACCAAAATTAGCTTTCTTCCTTTCTCTAAAGTTGAAACTGATAATTTAAAAACCCTCTTATTTACTGCACGACTTTTTGTTTATATAGCTCTTGCATACTTTTTGAATGGGTTAGGTACTTTTTTATACGATGTTCATGAAGTTGTTAATTTATACAACTTTGAACAAACTTGGAGCGTAATATTTACAAATATTCATCAGACTCTACTGTTGAAAAAATTATTATGGGAGATGTTATTTAGCGCTGCTATATTAGCGACTGGAGGTATATTGGCTGCAATAGTTTCATTCGAGTTTAAATATGAAAGTAAAAGTGACTAACCTCAAGTCTTTGCTACATTAAAATAAACTTAATCGGATTATAAAAATACCATTAAATAACAACAATTTAAAAACCTTGCTGTGTAAGTGTTATTTAAGAGCCTTTTAAGGAAGATTATTATAAATATTGATTACTCTACTTATTCACTTAGTGAATTAAACGAAGCACTTGAAAGTATTGATGCGCATAAATATCCCGAAAACTACAAACGCCTTAAAGATGAATTAGCTAAACCAAATCGTACTGAGCCAAAAGCTACGCAACAAATAGTAATAGCTGAAAATAGCACTAAGAAAACAAGTAAAGCGCTCCTGTGTATTGTTTTAGGTTTGTTTATCCTTTTACGCAGCTATTTTAATTACGAAAGCGGTGTCATTTATAAGAGATACAATGAGCCGGCAGTGGCATCTTTAGAAAATAACCCGAAAAAGTTTTATTTATTTCTTTTTTTCACAATTGGTGCCGGAGGTTTTATTACGGCATATGGTATTCATACTTTATTTTCTAAAAAAGAAGACAATGATAAACAAACTTAATAATAAGAATAACGATACTGCAAATATAATTTTTGCTGTCTTTCAAAAGTCCTATGCTATAGAGGCTAAACTGATCGACGCGCATAACTTTCCTCCTTTAGCGCGTAATATTAAAGGTATAAAAAAATCAGAAACAACCTTTTATGGCTACAGCGAAAATGAATGCTTAGCAGCCGTTATAGAAGTAGATACAAACAACGAGTATTTAGATATTTGTAGTTTAACCGTTGATCCTAGTCATTTTAAAAAAGGTATCGCAAGTAAGCTAATAAGTTATGTTTTAGCAATGGATGATTTTTCTCATGCAATAGTGGAGACTGCGGTTACTAATACTCCTGCAATAAATTTATATAAAAAGCATGGCTTCGTGGAATTTAAAAGATGGACCCCTTCACATGGTATTGAAAAGCTGGCTATGTCGGTCGTAATTTAAATCAGTATTTCAAAATAGGTAATTTACAAATGGATAGTGCATCAATAATTGCGTGGAGTGTTTTGTTTGGAGGCATAGGTATTGGCTACCTTACTTACGGGCGAAGAAAAAAAGCCGTAGTACCGCTTTGTATTGGTTTGTCGCTATTGGTATTTCCGTATTTTATGAGCAGTGTTAGCATGCTGTTGATTGTAGGCGCTATTTTAGTGGCTATTCCCTACTTTATTAAAATTTAATATTACTATTGTTACGGCTGAATAAAATACACGAGAAAATAAAAAAGCGCCGTGGTATTCAACTTTGGGAAAATACCATGGCGCTTTTGGAAATCGTCGATATAGGAGTCTACCTACAGTGTAAGATTTGCAAGCTTAGTACCAACTTCATAAAACAATTAAAATTCAATAAAAACAATTAACTAAGCATCCACCTTAACTCATCAACTAATCCCCTTGTTCCAGTTTTGTGCACGTTTTTACCGCTCTGCACCAAATTAATTAGTATAATTTAGGTATGTTTTCTATTTTTTTATTTAGTTTTAAAACTTACTATTGATGAAATCAATGTCAGTTATTGAAAACAACAATTTTATTAATAATACACTTAGCGCTAGAGTGAAGTTAAGCCAACAAACTAAGAGTAATAATTATGACAACATCAAGCTTCACACAACAAGACGGGTTATTTATTGATGCTAACTTACATCAGTTTATTGAAGAGCAGTTATGCGCAAAAACTAACACCACTGAAACTTACCAAGCATTAGCTACTTTAGTTGATGAGTTTGGTTGTAAATGCCGTAAAACAAAGCACCAACCAAATGATGTATTAGAAGTGGATACATTGCTAAACGCATACCAACTTAAAAACCACCCACTTTGCCATGTTGATGCACAAACGACAGAAGCCGTTTTAGACGAATATTGCTGCCAGGTTCCTGCAATTATTGTTGTTGCGTTAATGGATACGCTTAGTGGTACGCAGTGCGATGAACCTCAAGCACATGAAATTTACCATCGTGCAGCGCAGTTAACCAACCGCCCTTGCATGCACAGAGTAAAAACTGCCTCAGCAGCTTAATAATGAATGTGTTTAAAAGTGCTCGATAACCTTCTTTGCAAAGCCAGTACAAGTTAAGGTTGTCGAGTTATGAATACTTGAGTTATCGCTCTGCTCTTGCGCTAAATCAAAGGTTACTTCACCGCTTTTAAATGTTTGCTCTAACGCATTTTCTATCAGTAATGCGGCCTCGTCCCATCCCATAAATTTAAGCATTAATACCGCACTTAAAATACTACTGCTGGGGTTTGCTTTATTTTGCCCTGCTATACGTTCAAACGTGCCGTGTGTAGGCTCAAAAAATGCGACATCGTTATTTAAATTTGCAGCAGGCATTATGCCAACACCGCCAACTTGTGCGCTCAACATATCCGCTAAAAAGTCACCATTTTGATTAGTCGTCACCACTACATCAAATTGCTCTGGGTGCATTAAACATTGCTGCAGCATGTTGTCAGCTATAACTTCTTTAATAATTAGAGGTGCTTGATTTACTCGCTCTATTTGTAGCCACCGCCCATTTTCATGTGCAGTGGCATTAAATTCGTTTTGTGCAAGTGCATACCCCCAACGCTTAAATGCCCCATCGGTAAATTTAAGTACATTGCCTTTATGCACTAGTGTTAATGATTCACTATCGTTTTTAAGTGCATAGTTAATTGCAAAGCGCATTAGTCGCTCAGAGCCTTCTTTAGATATATTTTTAATACCAATACCGCATTCTTGTGAAAACCTTAAGCGGGTTACGCCCATTTCCTCACATAAAAAATCGAGCATTTTTTCGCTTTCTACACTCCCTGCTTGCCACTCAATACCTGAGTACACGTCTTCGCTGCTATCACGAAGCACTGTTATGTTTGTTAAAAAAGGATTTTTTAAAGGAGAAGGAAGTGCGCTAAAGCCTTTTATAGTGCGCATATTTACAAACAAATCCATTTCTTGCCTGAGTGCAACATTAAGCGATCGAAAGCCACCACCCAGTGGTGTGGTTAACGGCCCTTTTATGGCAATTTTGCAGGCACGTACCGCGTTAATTGTTTCTTGTGGAAACCAATCACCGTCATACAGCTTTGCGGCCTGCTCGCCATTATAAACCTGCATCCAATGAATTTTCCGTGCGCTTTTATAACAATGCTCAATTGCACTATCAACAACGTGGCGCATCACCGGCATAACATCCAGCCCCACGCCATCGCCATCAATAAAAGCAATGATAGGTTCTAACGGTATTTGCCAATGTCCTTGTGCATCAATAGTGATATTTTGGCCGTGCTCAGGAACTTGAATATGCTGATACGTCATGGCTAAAACCTAACTTAAAATAACGATTAATTGATTAAACCATGCTTAGCTAGAGGTGTCTGTATTTGTACTTTTATAGTTACTATCATTTTAAAAAATAAAGAATTAGGCGTGATTATTTATCCATTTAGTTGGTCTTGTATATTAAGCCTGGCGTACCAGTTATTAAATTACAGTGGAGCATTTTAATGAAATACTTTTTTGTACTGCTACTATCAATCAGCTCTTTTAACGTATTAGCCGCTGAAGTAGTCATACATAACCTTAGCTCGCTCTCAAGTAATGCTCAAAATACGGTGTCTACATGGGTTAATCAAAGTGTTGAAAAAACACAAAATACACTGGGGCCTTTAAAGCAAACCACTTTGCCTATTTATTTAAAACCGCAATACTTTGCTTTTGAGCCTGTACCTTGGGCTACAGTTAAGCGCAATAACCCCGATGGGATTGAACTACATATAGATCGCTACGCCAGTTTAAATGCATTCACTAAAGATTGGACGCTATACCATGAACTTTCGCATTTATATTTGCCGCTACTTCCCTACTCCGGTTTTTGGCTAAGCGAGGGTTTTGCCAGTTATATGCAAAACGTAATAATGCGTGACAGCGGTATAATCACCCAGCCACAGTTTGTACAACGTTTAAATGCAGGATTTGATCGTGCCCGCCTGCAAACCAAAACTAAAACACAGCCACTTAATAAGCTCTCTGCCGATATGTGGAAACAACGCGCCCAGCAACGTGTTTATTGGACGGGTGCGGCTTTTTTTGCACAGGCCGACCTTAAGCTACAAAAACAAGGTTTATCTGTCGCGGGTATAATAAAACAGTATCAAACATGCTGTAGACCCGCTCGTTCTAGTGCTAAAACCTTTATAAAAGAGTTAGATAAGTTATCCGGCAGCAGCATTTTTACAACGCTGTATGCAAAATATAATACCCGCACTGATTTTCCTGATATTAATAAAAAGCAGCTAAACACGCTTTAACGGCTGCTCTGTTTTATATAGTTACTATATTCAACAAGCCCTTGCGCATTAAAATTGGTGGAGTACTCGTTCATAAAACCATGCAAAAAATTGGTTTTATAGCACTTAACACCCGCTTTGGTGCTTAAAGCTTTAATAACTTCATCAACATTAAAGTGACTCTCACTTGCTGGGAATATGAATTCACAGGGTACATTTGCATCTAACGCTAAATAATTACGAATTTGCGACGGATAAAAGCCAATTAACTTTTTAAGGTGTGTATTGCCTGTTAATAACTGTGCCCGCCATGCTGCACTTGCCCCTGCGCTAAACGCAATACACGTGGTAGGTACTTTTAAACTCTCAAAGCATTCTTGAAGTTTGTCGGTGTATTTATCATGGCCACACTGCTGTATAAAATTATTATAACTATCTTGTTCACTTTCAATAGCTTGAATCTTGTTGTTGTAAGGCTCAACAATCACTAAATGTGAACTAATTGCCTGTGATAACTTACTTAAAGCAGGGGTTAAACCATAAATATCACTCACTATCAGGTAATTCATACTTATCCTTTGGTAACTAAAAATGGGCTTTGTAAGCAGTTGATAAGATTTATTATAAATATTTTTATAATAAATAGCTTGCACACAATTTATATATAAGTTACCTTCCCTCTCTGGTTTAAAGAAACCGCCGCGGTTAACCATTTACCCTGATCCAGTAAGCCCCGCAAAACGTATATTTGAAAGCTAAGTTATTGTACGGCGAGAACCCCTTGAATAATACCGAGATGATTTTTTACTATCATCGCAAAAGTGTCATAAAGATCGTCAACACTGTAATGAAGCTAAACACAACATCGTTAATTTATTGACTGCAATTTGCTATAAAAATATAGCGCAGAATAAATAACAAGAATAAAGTGAGTTTTATTATGTCTTATAAATATAATGGGTCTATGATCCAAATAGCACATCCAGTGCAATCAATTTCAGTAAACAAACATCGTGTAATCTTCAGTGATACACAAGGTTTAAAAAATGCATTATTTCAAAAAGCGAGTGATGCACGCCAGTTTGTTAAGTGGCTAAAAGCTAACTAAGCAACACATAACTTTAATTGCCCTTTTATTATTGCAATTATTGATAAGATATTATGCCAGCCTTGTTGCTGGCATTTTACTTTTTAGCTCTTTATTGGTTACAATAGTTTTACAATAATAATTACTGGTAGCTGTTGTAATGCTCCGTATTTTTTTAACTTTCTTACTTTTTTTCTGTCTGAGCTCAATAAGCAATGCTAGAACCATAAACTGGCTAGCGCACGATTTTGCACCCTATTATATTTTAAATGGTCAATATCAACACCAAGGCCGTGACGAAAGCATAATTTCTTTACTTGAAAAACAACTTCCTAATATTACCTTTAACCGCATGCTTATCCCCTCAGGTAAAGTAATTCAAGAGCTGTCTAATACTTCAAATAATGCTTGTGCGTTATCGCTTTATAAAAATGATTACAGAAAAGAGCATATTTATTTCACAGAGGAGAGCTCAACAACGGGCCTCTCGCCTTCAATAGCAATGCACAAAAAGCTCGCCAAAGCGCTAAATATAGCGGAATCAAAAGAAGTATCACTACTCAATTTAATACAAGATAAAAAACTAACTCTTGGAGTTTCTATGAGCCGCTCTTACGGCCAAGAGATAGATACTTTAATAAACAGTACACCCAACATTGATTTAGTAATTAGACCCACACGCGATAGCCTAGCGAGCCTCACATATATGCTTAACCTAAAACGAATTGATATTTTGCTGGGTTACCCAAGCGAGCATTACTATTTAGCTAAATCAATGCACTTTGAAGAAAACTTAACGCAGCGTCCATTAAACGAATCTCCAGCGCTCAGTTATGGCTTTATTGGTTGTACTAAAAACGAGCAAGGCGCAAAAGACATCGCTATTCTTAATGAGCAGCTTAAAGTTATTAAAAAAACGCAGGCTTATAACGATTTACTTATGCGCTGGTTGCCTGAGGATTTAAGGCCGCTATTAAAGTCACGTATTAATAGCACAAAATAAACAAATTCAAAGTCGCTTAATTTGAGTTTCTGTTAAGCAAAAAAAACGCCACAGTAAGTGGCGTTTTTATATTCAATATCTGTATTACTTACGAACGCCTTCTATTGATAAAATAATATCAACATGAGTAGATGCAGGCCCTAAGTTGTAATCAATACCGTAGTCGGTAAGTTTAAGGCTAGTTTCGCCTTCAAAACCTACGCGGTATCCACCCCACGGATCTTTACCTTCGCCCACTTTATCTATTTCAAAGGTAATAGTTTTAGTTACGCCATGCAGCGTAAATTCGCCGGTTACATCAGCCTCTTCACCATCTTCATCAAATTTAATGCTGGTGCTTTTAAATGTCGCTTTTGGGTATTTATCCACATTTAAAAAATCTTTACCGTGTAAGTGCTTATCGCGCTCTGCATGGTTAGAATCAAGGCTTGTGGTGTCAATATTTACCATAATTTTTGATGCATCAGGGTTTTTAGCATCATAACTAAATGTGCCGTCAAAAGTATTAAAACGACCATATAACCAGCTGTAACCTAAGTGTTTAATTTTAAAGTTAACAGATGCGTGCCCGCCTTTTGTATCAATTACATAATCAGCTGCATTAGCGGCTGTTGCCGATAACATCATTGCAGCCGAAACGGCTGTGCTTACTAATAATTTTTTCATTTTAATCATCCTTTAATGGTTTGATCATTCTGATTAAGGTTTTATCTTTATCGATAAAGTGATGTTTTAACGCCCCTAGTGCATGCAATACTGCAAACCCGATTAATGTGCACGCGCCATAATAATGTACTTTTCCTGCAATATCGGCTTGGTCATCAAAAGCAAAATCAAGCGCTGATACGTTAAATAAGGTAAACACTTCTATTGGACGTCCGTCTGCGGTTGATATTAAATACCCAGCAACAACAATAACGGCCAAAATAATATACATAGCAATATGCGCAGTATGTGCTAATTGGTTCATGCATTTACTTTCACCTAATGGTTTAGGTTGTGTAGATAAAGCACGCCATATAATTCTAAATAAAAATACGGCCACAAGCGTAATACCAATACTTTTATGTAAATCGAGCGAGCCTTTATACCAGCTATCGTAATAAGTAAGCTCAACCATATATAAACCTAAACCAAACAGGCCAAAAATAGTCAACGCCATGAGCCAATGTAAAATAATGGCGACAAGTCCGTAAGATGAAGGTGTATTTTTAAACATGTGTAAAGTCCTATAATGCTATGACGTTACAATATAGTGCATAGCCGTAAATGAAAATAACATTTACAAACACTTTACGTGCGTATACGCACAGAACTTTGATAATTAAAGTCAGTTTTAGAAGTTGAGGATTAAACAGATAAGTCTACAGGGTGGATTGCTCGCTCAAGCTGACATAAATTAAGCTCTCTGGGCTTACTTGCAAACAAGTAACAAGTCCTTCTTTAATGAGCTCAAGCATGGCTATAAAACTAACCACCACACCACTACGCCCTTCATCAGGCGTAAAAAGCGCATTAAAAACCACTGCTGAATTTGCTTTCGATAGCTGTTGTAATATTTGGCTCATTCTCTCTCGGGTTGAGAGTACTTCGGCAGTAATTTGATGATGTTCAAACGTTTTTGCTCGCGCCATAACATCACTCAACGCCAGCATTAAGTCTTTAAGTTCAATATCAGGGAGGTTATGACTTGTGTCTTCATTTATTGGCATAGCGGCATGCGCTATAAAAATATCACGCCCAACGCGGGGGATATCATCGAGGTTTTCGGCGGCTTTTTTAAATAACTCATATTCTTGCAGGCGTTTAATAAGCTCTGCGCGAGGGTCTTCTTCCTCTTCAAGCTCTTCGTGAACAGGGAGTAATAAGCGAGACTTAATTTGTGCAAGTAACGCAGCCATTACTAAATATTCACCGGCAAGTTCGAGTTGAAACTCGGTCATCATTTCAACATAACTTACATACTGCTCTGTAATACTAAAAATAGAAAGATCGAGCACATCAAGCTTATGCTTTTTAATTAAATAAAGCAGTAAATCGAGCGGGCCTTCAAAGGTTTCTAATATTATTTCGAGCGCATCGGGCGGAATATATAAGTCTTCTGGTTTGTCTACAACCGCTTTACCATGCAAAAAAGCCAGTGGCAGCTTTTGCTGCACTGGCTTTTCACTACTTTTTGTATCAGCAGTACTTTCGCTCACTTGTTATTACTCAAACGGGCTTGTATCACCACAGCCAACACGTAATATTTTAACTTCATCTTCCGACAAGTCGATTACTGTGGTTGCTTGCTCGGCTAAATGGCCACCGTGAATAATTAAATCAACGTGTTTATCTAATCGCTCTAATATTTCATCCGGATCTGATTCAGTAAACTGCTGCCCGGGTAAAATTAAAGAACACGACATTAGCGGCTCGCCAAGTTCGGCAAGTAACGCACAAGCAATTGGGTGTTCAATTACACGCATGCCAATGGTTTTTTTCTTGTCGTTTAATAGACGCTTAGGGACTTCTTTTGTGCCTTTAAAAATAAAGGTATAAGGCCCTGGCGTATTATTTTTAATTAATCTAAATAGCTGGTTATCTACACGTGCATAAGTAGATAGCTCCGATAAATCACGGCAAACTAGCGTAAAATTATCGTTTTTTTCAATACCACGAATACGCTCTATGCGCTCTTTGGCTTGCTTATTACCAATATTACAGCCAATGGCATAGCCCGAATCTGTTGGGTAAACAACAACACCACCTTGTTTAATAATATCAACGGCTTGACTAATCAATCTTGGTTGCGGGTTATCAGGATGAATATGGAATAATTGACTCATGTTAATGCCCCTTCTTGTCCTTCCCAAACTTGCCAAACACCTTGGCAGTCTTTCGGTAAGTATAAATTTTTGCCAAGCTCTAAATAGCTTGTCGGAAAATGAAAATCAGACCCTTGCGAGCAAAGTAGTTCGTACTCACGGCTGAGTTCACCTAAAAATTGACGTTCGCTTGGCGCCTGTTGAGGTTGTGCAACTTCCATTGCGTCTCCTCCTACACTTTTAAATTCTACTAATAATTTGCGTAGCCACTTGTTTGACATTTGATAGCTACTTGGGTGAGCAAGTACAGCAACACCACCAGCGGCATGTATTGCCTCCACAGCGGTTTGCATGGTGCACCAGCAACTAGGTACATAGCCTGTTTTGCCGCGCCCTAAGTACTTTTTAAAAACACCCGGGAAATTTTTAGCTACACCGCGCTCAATAAGGGCGCGTGCAAAATGTGCGCGCGTAATTTGCGCGTCTTTTGCCAGCTCTTTAGCTTGCTCGTAAATGCCATCAAAGCCATTTTTTGCAAGGCGTGCGCCAATTTCTAGTGCACGCTCTTCTCGCTTTTGCTGCTGAGCCGATAATAAAGAGGTAAGGTCAATATTATTAATATCAATATTTAAACCTACAATATGAATTTCGAAGCTTTCCCATTTAGTAGATACTTCGGTACCCGTTATTAATGAAAGCGGTAAGTTTTCTGCTTCAATAAATTGCTGAGCAGGCTTAATAGCCGCCACAGTGTCATGATCGGTAATAGCAAACACATCAATATTTTTATCAACAGCGCGATGCAATAATTCTTCAACCGTCAAACGCCCGTCTGAATGTGTAGTATGGCTATGTAAATCGTATTTTATCAAAAGAAAACTGCTTAAAATTAAGGGTTACTGGTGTTTATGTAAGTATAACAACTTTTTTGACTAAATTGTTTTAAATAAACACTTGACACAAAAGCATAAGATACGTTTTACTGTAGCCACTTTCAGACACATTAAGAATTAACAATAATGATCAATTCAAACTTAAACACTATTTGGTGGTGGCACTCGTAATTTTCGGGTGATGAATTGTCGTGTCTAGCAAAAATTCAAAACCCGCAACTATGCGGGTTTTTTTATAACTAAATTTTACGAAACGTATACGTTAAAAATATTTAATAAATTTTGAGGCAAAAAAACATGAATAACGGTCTTACTCTTACACATCGTTGGTGGTGGCGCCTGATATAGCGGGACGGTAATGATCTGTTTGTAATTTAGATATCGTTATTCAAACCCCGCATTGCAAAAGCATTGCGGGGTTTAATTTTTTGAGGGAATGAGGTTTGATTTTTAGTCATATAACTACCACACCAGGCGAAGTAACAAGCATTACGCAAGTACGCGACTATATTAGTAGCCCTCTTGCATTATACGCGGCACTTGATAAGCCTAACTCACTACTGCTTGAATCAGCTGAGATTGATTCTAAAGACAGTGTAAAAAGTTTAATTTTAGTTGATAGCGCCCTGCGCATTGTATGTAAGGGTAAAACGGTAACGGTTAGCGCACAATCTAATAACGGCAAGCAATTATTAAGCTACTTACGAGCAAATGTTAAGAGCTGTGATTCACAATTAAACGACACAACGCTTACACTTAACTACCAAGACACAAGCAGCGATATAGACGAAGCAAGTAAGCTTGTTGCCGATAACGCTTTCAGCGCTCTTCGTACCTGTATTAACAGTATTCAAAGCACTACCGAAAATCCGTTTTCGGTATTTTTAGGCGGTGTGTTTGCCTACGACATGGTGGCAAACTTTGAGCAATTAAGTGATGTACCTGATGGCGAAAACACCTGCCCAGATTACGTATTTTATTTAGCCGAAACCTTAGTTGTTATTGATCATCAAAAGCAAACAACTGAGCTCATTGGTAATGTATTTAACGGCCCAGACGTACACGCCAACTGTTTTGAAGTAGGTAAAGAGCTTGAACGCTTAAATACGCTGTGCGATAACGCAGCAGAATTTAGTGCGGATATGCAAAGTGGCGAATGTGAAGTAAGCGTTGATATAAGCGACGAAACGTATTGCGAGCAAGTTGTTAAGCTTAAAAAGAACATTGTAGATGGCGATATTTTTCAGGTAGTGCCGTCGCGTACCTTTTCACTACCTTGCCCTGATTCTTTACATGCGTATAGTCAACTTAAAAAGCAAAACCCAAGCCCTTACATGTTTTATATGCGCGATGAAGACTTTGCATTATTTGGCGCGTCCCCTGAGTCTGCCCTTAAGTACGACGTAAGTAATCAGCAAGTAGAAGTTTACCCAATTGCTGGTACTCGAGCGCGCGGCAAATTTGCTAACGGGCAAATAAATCCAGACTTAGACAGCCGCATTGAGCTGGAACTAAGAAACGATCAAAAAGAGCGCGCCGAGCATTTAATGCTTGTTGATTTAGCGCGTAACGACGTAGCCCGCATTAGTGTTGCAGGTACTCGTTTTGCCAAAGAGTTATTAAAAGTAGACCGCTATTCACAGGTAATGCATTTAGTTTCACGCGTTGTTGGCACATTAAAACCAGAACTTGATGCACTGCACGCTTACCAAGCGTGTATGAATATGGGCACCCTTGTTGGTGCACCAAAAGTACGTGCTGCTGAGCTTGTTCGTCAAACTGAAGGGAAACGCCGTGGCAGTTATGGCGGCGCTGTAGGTTACTTAACCGGTGATGGCGCAATGGATAGCTGTATTGTTATTCGCTCTGCTTTTGTTAAAAATAACATAGCCTACGTGCAAGCAGGTGCGGGTGTAGTGTTTGACTCAGATCCTATTTCAGAAGCAAACGAAACTCGCGCTAAAGCACAAGCGGTTATCACCGCCATAAAATCTACGTATAAGGCGGTATAAAATGAGTAAAACGAATCCTATTAAAATCTATTTTTTAGATAACTTTGACTCATTTACATATAACTTAGTTGATGAGCTTACGATGCTTGGCTGCGAACTGGTTGTTTACAGAAACAACATTAGCGCTGAGGTTATTTTTAATAAAATGCGCCAAGAGCAAGGACAAGTACTCTTAGTACTTTCCCCAGGTCCTGGCACACCAAGCGATGCTGGCTGTTTAATGGAGCTTATTGAGCTCTCTAAAGGCCACTTCCCAATGTTAGGCATTTGTTTAGGCCAACAAGCGTTAACACAAAGCTATGGCGGAGTAATCGGTCACGCGGGTGAAACCGTACATGGTAAGTCTTCAATTATTAATTTAGGCGAACATCCTGTATTTGATGGTATGGGCAATACAATGCCTGTAGCACGTTACCATTCATTAATGGCAACAAAAGTGCCTGATAATATAAAGGTTATTGCCCAGTACGAAGATATCCCTATGGCTATTTATCATCATGATGACAATGCATTGGGTTATCAGTTTCATCCAGAATCAATACTGACGCCAAACGGCGCAATGCTACTTCAGCAAAGTGTCGCTTACTTAACACGCGCCAAATAAAAGAGGACATTATGAGTACACAACCAGAACAACCCATAAATGTTCAACACGCGATTGAACAACTAATTACAGGGCAATCATTAAGCTACGCAGACGCCAAAGCACTGTTTGATGAAATAATGCAAGGTAACATGAGCGAGATTGAGCTAACCGCCCTACTAATAAGCCTTAAAATTAAAGGCGAAGTAAGCGATGAAATAGCAGGTGCTGCAGCCTCAATGCGTGAAAACGCTGTTGCTTTTACTACCAGCAGTACACAACTTGCTGATAGCTGTGGCACTGGCGGCGATGGCTCAAACACAATTAATATAAGCACAACAGCAGCCATAGTTGCTGCTGCTGCTGGCATTAACATGGTAAAACATGGTAATCGCAGTGTATCGAGTAATTCAGGATCTGCCGACTTACTAAAAGCGCTGGGCATTAATATAGATATGAGCCCAGAGCAGGCAGCAAAATGCCTTGAGCAAACCAATTTTACCTTTTTGTTTGCACCGCACTATCACAGTGGCGTACGCCATGCGATGGGCGTGCGTACAGCGCTTAAAACACGCACTATTTTTAATATTTTAGGCCCGCTTGCTAACCCAGCAGCACCTGATGTGCAATTGTTAGGTGTGTACAACGAAGCGTTATGTATGCCAATGGCACAAACACTTAAAACCCTTGGCACAAAGCGCGCTATGATTGTTCACGGCTCGGGCACTGACGAAATAGCTCTACACGGTCCAACAACGGTAGTTGAGCTAAATAATGGCGAGCTTACACAGTACACGCTAAACCCAAGCGACTTTGACCTTGCAAACTATTCACTTGAACAACTCGCTGGTGAAGGCCCACAATACAACGCAAATGCTAGCCTTGCCATCTTACAAGGCAAAGGCACTGATGCACATAATGCTGCCATTGTGGTTAACGTAGCTGCCCTTTTATACCTAACAGGTAAAGCAGAAACGTTAAAAAAAGGGGCAAAGCAAGTACAAACATTATTAAGTTCAGGGCAAGCCATGAACACACTAAATGCAATTATTGAGGTAAGTAATGGCTAATGTATTAGACAAAATTGTTGCTGATAAAAAATTAGAACTAATTGAGCGTAAAGCCGCACGCCCGCTTGAAAGCTTTAAGCACCTTGCAGTGCCTACAAGCCGTAGCTTTTACAAAGCATTAGCCGCTCCAGGTATACAGTTTATTTTAGAGTGTAAAAAAGCATCGCCTTCAAAAGGGTTAATTAGAGAGCCATTTGATTTAACCGAAATCACATCGGTTTATAAAAAATACGCTACCTGCATGAGCGTGTTAACTGATGCTAAATATTTTCAAGGCAGTTTTGATTACCTCGAATTTGTGCGCAGCCAAGTAGAACAACCGCTTATCTGTAAAGACTTTTTTATAGATGAGTACCAAGTATATATGGCGCGTATTTATGGCGGTGACGCTATATTATTAATGCTTTCAGTACTCGATGACGAGAGCTATAAGGCACTGCACGCTATTGCCGACTCTCTGAATATGTCGGTACTCACCGAAGTAAGTAATGAAGAAGAAGTACACCGTGCACTTGCGCTTGATGCACAAATTATTGGTATTAATAACCGCGATTTACGCGATTTAAGCACCGATTTAGCCACTACTGAAAAACTACGAAAGCTTATTCCGGCAGATAAAGTGGTTATTTCGGAATCGGGTATTTACACCCATCAAGACGTAAAACGTTTAGCTCCATTATGCGATGGTTTTTTAATTGGCAGCTCACTTATGGGCGAGCGTGATTTAGAGCAAGCATGTCGCCGTGTTATTTTAGGTGACAATAAAGTATGTGGTTTAACACGTACCAAAGATGCACAAGCGGCATATCAAAACGGTGCTATTTACGGTGGTTTAATTTTTCATCCTAAATCGCCGCGGTATGTTGATTTAGATTGCGCAAAAGAGCTTAGCCAAAGTGCCCCGCTTAATTTTGTGGGGGTGTTTGTAGATGCCCCAATTGATCAAGTTGCTCAATACGCAAGTGTGCTAAAATTGGCGGCAGTTCAATTACATGGTCAAGAAAGTGACGATTACATCGCTCAGTTGCGTACACAGTTACCTACCGGCTGTGAGATTTGGAAAGCCCAAGCAATAAAAGATGCATTGCCAACGCCTGTAAATGGCGTTGACCGACACCTTTACGATACACACAGCGATACACAAGCTGGCGGTACAGGTAAAGCATTTGATTGGTCGGTGCTTCATGATGCAACTACACCCTTTATGCTCGCTGGAGGCTTAAATCCAGACAATATTAAAGATGCGCTTTTTAAAGGTGCCTTAGGCCTTGATTTAAACTCAGGCGTTGAAGAATCTGCGGGTAAAAAGTGCCCTAACAAATTACATAATGCTTTTACAAGCATCAGAAATTATTGAGGTTAAAATGCAAAATCCAGCTTATTTTGGCGAGTTTGGCGGTATGTTTGTACCCGAGTTACTTGTCCCTGCGCTTAAGCAGTTAGAAAACGAATTTAACAAAGCACAAAAAGATCCTGAGTTTCAGGCTGAGCTAAGTAAATTATTAAACGAGTATGCGGGTCGTCCTACCCCACTTACTTTAACGCGCAATTTAGTTAAAAACCCAAAAGTAAAACTGTATCTAAAGCGTGAAGACTTATTACACGGCGGCGCACATAAAACCAACCAAGTACTTGGCCAAGCGTTACTTACTAAGCGTATGGGTAAAAAACAAGTAATTGCTGAAACAGGTGCTGGTCAACACGGTGTTGCAACAGCGCTTGCATGTGCATTACTGGGTTTAAAATGTCGAATTTATATGGGCGCAAAAGACGTTGAACGTCAGCAACCAAACGTATTTAGAATGAAGTTAATGGGCGCAGAGGTTATTCCGGTAACAGCGGGTTCTGGCACATTAAAAGATGCAGTAAATGAAGCCCTGCGTGACTGGTCAGCAAATTATCAAGACGCGCATTACCTACTAGGCACGGCTGCGGGTCCTCACCCATTCCCAACAATTGTACGTGAGTATCAAAAAGTTATTGGTGAAGAAGCTAAACAACAAGTACTTAAAGCCGAAGGTCGTTTACCTGACGCTGTTATTGCCTGTGTTGGTGGTGGTTCAAACGCAATTGGTATGTTCACTGACTTTATTGACGAGCCAGGCGTTAAATTAATTGGTGTTGAGCCTGCAGGGAAAGGGCTTGATACAAATGAGCACGGTGCAACAATTTGTAAAGGCACTAAAGGTATATTACACGGTACTTACACGTACATTATGCAAAATGACGATGGCCAAATTGAAGAGTCTTACTCTGTATCAGCGGGTCTTGATTACCCTGCGGTTGGTCCTCAGCACGCATTTTTACACGAAACCGGTCGAGCGCAATACGTGGGTATCACCGATACAGAAGCGCTTGATGCGTTTCAATCACTTGCTAAAAACGAAGGGATCATTCCGGCGCTTGAATCAAGCCATGCGCTTGCTTATGCACTTAAGTATGCAGAAGAGCAAACCGAGGAAAGCGTTTTAGTTATTAATTTAAGTGGTCGTGGCGATAAAGATTTAGCACACGTTCACAATGTACTATCTGAAAGAGGTCAGCTATGAGCCAAGTAAAAACGGATCGTTACGGTAAAATGTTTGCAGCGCTTAACGAGAAAAAACAAGGTGCGTTTGTACCATTTGTAACAATTGGCGACCCAGGTAAAGAGCAAAGTGTTGCGATTATTAAAAGCTTAATTGACGGCGGCGCTGATGCACTTGAGCTTGGTATTCCGTTTTCTGACCCAATTGCGGATGGTCCTGTAATTCAAAAAGCTAATATTCGCGCACTTGATGTGCACATTAACACGCAAGATTGCTTTGATGTTATTAAAGAGATACGCGAGTATAACGCCGATATTCCAATTGGATTATTGCTTTACTCAAACCTTGTTTTTAAGCGCGGCATAGAAGCATTTTACAAAGATGCAAAAGCGGTAGGTGTAGACTCTATTTTAGTGGCTGACGTGCCTCTGCATGAATCTAAAATATTTAGAAAATCGGCGATGGATAACGGTGTAGACCCAATTTTTATAGCAACACCTAATGCGGATGACGACACACTTCGCCAATGCGCCTCTTACGGTCGTGGTTATACGTATTTACTATCGCGCGCAGGTGTTACCGGTACCGATACAAAAGCACAAATGCCAGCGGGTAATATTGTTACTAAATTAAAAGAATACCATGCAGCTCCTGCTCTTTTAGGGTTTGGTATTTCAACACCAGATGATGTAAAAGCGGCACTTAATGCAGGCGCAGCAGGTGCTATTTCAGGCTCTGCTGTAGTTAAAATTATTGAAGCTAACCTTAACGATTTAGACGCAATGACAACGCAGTTAAAAGCATTTGTTAGTGAAATGAAAGCGGCAACCGCATTATAAAAAGTGTAAATTTACGCATTAAAAAAGGGCATTTAAAATGCCCTTTTTTGTTTTTTAAAAAGCAAATCAGTGAGCTTGGTGTTTACCCTCTAAAATCTCTTCAATAAACTTAGCATTAAATGCTTCTAAATCAGCTGGGCTTCGGCTTGTTACTAAACCTTGGTCTACACATACTTCTTGGTCAACCCAATTAGCACCTGCATTAATTAAATCGCTTTTAATACTAGGAAAAGAAGTAATAGTACGGTCGCGCAATTTATTAATTTCAGCTAACAACCACGGTGCGTGGCAAATAGCAGCAACGGGTTTGTTTTTTTCTGCGCCGAAAAAGCCATCAATAAATGCTTTAGCATCTTTATCTTGGCGTAAACTGTCTGGATTAAATAAACCACCAGGAAGCATAAGCGCGTCATAATCAGCAGGATCCGCGTTTGTAACTAGTTTATCTACTGTTACTTTATCGCCCCACTTGTCTTCATCCCAGCCAGTAATTTGACCTTCTTTAATTGATACTATTTCGATGTTCGCACCAGCATCAAGTAATGCGCTGCGTGGAGATAAAAGCTCACTTTGCTCAAATCCATCAGTGGCTAAAATTGCGATTTTTTTGCCTTGTAAACGTGTGCTTGTTTGTAATGTACTCATTGAGATCTCCTTATTTTCTTAAAAGGTATATTTAAAATACACAATCAAAAAAGCACGATGCGTGCCGATAACAAGCAATTGAAAATAAAGGATTTAATTTAAGTAGGATTTATAATCCATGTAAATTATTTAGAGATTATGAATAATGTACATAAGTGCAACTTTATTTCCAGCCCATGTAATTTAACACCACCAAAAGCGAGGTATAAAACCTCACCTACAGCATATTTCCCCATTGGTGCGTTTACTTCGCGCTCATGTAATTTAAAGCCATTAAACGCGACGTGTAATCCTGACCTACAGTATATACCCGTAGGTGCGAATTTACTTCGCGCTCATGTAGCTTATCTATCAATACGAGGTTTAAAACCTTAAATAAATTTAAAGCAGATCTTTTAACGCCTTAGCTGGTTTAAAAACCGCTTTATTTGCGCCTTCTATTTCAATTGCAGCCCCTGTTTGTGGGTTACGCCCAGTACGCGCTGGGTAATAACTTAGCGCAAAGGTACCAAAGCCATTAATTTGAACTTGATCGCCCTCAGAAAGCGATTTAGTAATGACTTTTTGCAAGCTTGAAAGTGCCGCTTGAGAATCTTTTTTTGTTAATTCACTTTTGTGTGCAATGGCAGCAACGAGTTCTGCTTTATTCATTTTAGGCTCCTAAATACACGCCAAATCAGTGTTGGTTAAGCGTGGGAATATGATGATATGAAAAATACCAAACCAAATTGGTAATAAAGCCACGCAGGCTAAGGGTTACAGGGCAACAAGTCAACCTTGTAGTTGCTAAGCTTTATGTGGTAAAAAGCCTTTGACTCTTTTTTGTATAATTTAGGTAGTATATGCACGCATTAATTGAATACATTCCACTCATACTGTTTTTTGCAGTGTTTAAACTCGTCGATATTTATTGGGCTACCGGTTTATTGATGGCCACTACGCTTATTCAAGTTGCTTATAGCTACTTTAAACATGGCAATGTACCTACTCGTCATTGGATATTTTTTGGCATTGCTGCCGTATTTGGTACGCTAACGCTGGTACTTCATGATGAGCAATACATTAAATGGAAAGCAACACTCATATATGCAGGTTTGAGTTTAACGTTACTTGTTAGCCGTTATGTACTTAACAAAAACCTCGTTAAAAAAGCGCTTAGCTCAATCCTCGAAAATGCTAATGATACAAAGCAAGCCATTGTTGTCCCAGAACCATTATGGGATAAGCTTAATTTAATGTGGGTTGTAATTACTGCTGGCATCGCAGCACTAAACATTTATATTGCATATAATTTTTCGCTCGACTTTTGGGTTAACTTTAAAGTATTTGGTTTAATGGGTATTACCTTTGTAAGTATTTTTGCCACTATTATTGCCTTGTACAAATACCTCCCTGATGAAGAAGAACCTGCAAAGTAAGCCCCTCGTCATAAAAGTGTCGTCTTAGCTTGTTAGCTTATTAAAAAAAGCAAGTTGAGACGACCTTGAACGCTAATCAATACCGCTGGTTTGAATTTACCCTCATTTTTATATTGCTGCCCTTGTTGGGTTTTGGATTACGCGAGCATTTAGCTAATTGGCTTATCCCTGCGCTTATTATACTTATGAGTGTGTGTTGTATGTTGCTACTAGGCGATCCTCATTTTAAACGGTTTAGACTCACAAGCCTTGGGCAATTTTCTGCTGTTAAAAGGCGTTTGTTTAGCTTCTTTTTTTTAGGTGCGCTGTTCTCAGGCATGTTTTACGGGATTATTCATCAAGGCAACTGGTTTACCCTTCCCCGTAACTCGTTTAATGATTGGCTTTTACTGTTGGTGCTCTACCCAATACTGTCGGTTATTCCTCAAGAATTAATATTCAGAACGTATTTTTTTCATCGTTATAAACGCATCATGCCAAAAAAAGCAGTGCGTATTGTAGTCAGTGCGAGTGTATTTGCGCTGGCGCATATTGTGTATGCAAATTGGATTGCAGTAGCCTTAGCCTTTTTGGGCGGTTTACTGTTTGCGTATACCTACGCACAAAGCCGCTCAACGGTCGTGTGTGTTATTGAGCACAGCTTATGGGGGCTATGGATGTTTACACTTGGGATTGGCAACTACCTCGATTCAGGCGCATTTAACTAATATAACAAACATTAAAAAATCCGATACTAGAAAACTAATACCGGATTTCGAATAGTTATAAAAACACTTCACTCATCGCAAAAAGCGCTGAGCTATAAGGCATATGCTGAGTTTTTAAATATTTAATCTAATGGTTAAAATAACGACTCAAACTCACCATTTGGAAATAAAACACCAGGAATACCACGTACCGCAGTAACATCAGCTAGTTTAGTATCACCAAAATATAAACCGCCACTGTAATTACGGCCCTTTTGCTTTACATCTAACCAACGTCCATTTTCGCCTTTTGCTATTAGATTAATGTTGCCACTAACATCACGAATACGTAAATCTAACGCGCGGTTTTTTATGCTAACAAATATATCTGTAGAAGTAAGTTCTGATAAGTTTTCCACATCGCCTACGTACGCAAATTTAAAATCGCTTGCACCACTCAATGGAAAATCTAATTCAAAAGTAAATGCTAAATCGTCATTATCTTCACCAACAAAAGGCGAAGCCTCTACTGCTGTGATATGAAATGCAGTGTTTTGAATGTCGCTTACGTAATCGCCATTAAAATCAAAAGTAGATAACGTGGTTGACTCCTCACCTAGTGAATTAACAAAACGGTTTAAGTTTACTGATAAATCACCTTCGAGTTTACCCGCTGCTTTATTGATAATTACGTTGGTCGTTACCTGTGTAATACCCGTATCGGCTTCTGGGTTTAATTCACTTTGAGCATCTATGCCATCAAACTCAATCAGCAACTCACTTACATCCACACTTAATACCGTAGCACCATTTGTGACCGTTGCGCTCATTACACCTTCGATTTTATTACCTAATACACCACTTACTCTGAAAGTTGGAATTGATAAATCAATAGTTATAGGTAACTCATCATATGTGCCAGTAATAGCCCAAGTATAAGGTGATTGGTTGTAATCAATATCTAAATCACGAAGCTTATATTGCCCTGATGGTGTAGAGCCATCAGCTAGTGGTGAATAATTTGTGATAACTTCGTTTAAAGCATTACTAAGTGCATCAAGGGTTCTTTGTGTATCTTCATCAAACGCACCTTCAAGCTCAGTAAATTTTGCGTCTAATTCATCTGAATAGCTTTTTTCTTGAAGTCTTGCAACACCAATTATATTTCGCGTATCAACAAGTAACTCTCTTGAGTCTAAGCTTTGCACTTCTGCTGAGCGAGCCTGCCAATTTGTAAATGTAGTTACACTTGCAATCGTTTGCTTAACTTGACCAGCTACATTTTTCAGCAAAGCATTACCTTGGTCGCTAAATAAGTTGTCTGTAACATACTGCGCTGCTAAATCGCTGTAATCTTGCCATGCTTGCTGGTCAGTCTCCAAGTTAGTAAATGCATTAAAAGCACTTTCAACACTAAACGAACTATCAGCAACACCAGCTAAAATTGCCGCGTAGGTGAAGGCATTTGTAACCATTTCTGCTTCAACACTTGCATTTAAATTACTGTGCGTTAAATGATAAAAAGGCGTGGCTGATAAACTCGCCTGCTTAGCACTAAAGCCTTCATCTGTAATTGCTTTGCTCAATGGTGATAAATAAACCTTATTTACACCCGGTGCACTAAATGCATCCGCTTTGTAATTAAGGGTAACGGTTGTCAATTCTTGGTAGTCGATTAACCGGTTTGCGTTTAAATCATTTACATCACCACGCACAGTTCTGCCACACCCTGTAAATCGCGGACAAGGTAGAGCTGTATCGCTAGGTATAAACTCAAAACTATTAAAAGTAAGCGGAGTTACACTTACACTCGCAGTATTGATGTTTTCGACTTCAATTGATTCTTGCACCACCCCATCGCTATCTAAAACATTAAGCGTGCCCTGTGGTGATTGCCAATTAGATACATAAAAACTCACAGAAGAAGATGTAGCAATTTCACTTACTGCAACAGATTCTGAACTGTCACTGTCTGATGAAGAACCACAACCTGCCAATGCAATAGCGACCACTAAAGGTATAATTTGTTTTAACATCTTCATTCCTTAAAACTTAATGTTCACGTACCAATTCACATTCGCATAATAGGCTTTATCTAAATCTAGGCTATCAGTTTGTAAATTAAGACCAAAATATTCGTTTTCTATACCAACTAAAAATGCTTCGCTTTTTGTTTCGTAGCCTGCTTGTACTCGCCAATGATCCCAAAAGTGAATACGGCCTTTTAATTGGCTAAACGTGTCTTTATCGTAACGTTTTAAAGTTAACTGAGTTGAGAATCGGTCGTTTATTCTATAATCGGCAAATGCTTGTAGACGCATTTCCATTTCGAAATCATGAGATACCGTATTTCCAAATGCAGATGTTTTTAATGAAACTGTTGGCTGAGTAATAATATCGCCGTTATCATCTTCGCTAAATGGAATTTCAGTAGTTTGACCCTTTACAGAGCCACTGTCTTCGTACTGAGTTTTATAGAGCAAATCTTTTACGCTAAAACCAACTTTAAGCTCATCATTTACTTGCCAATCGGCAAAAATATCTAGGCTATAGCCTAGCCCTTCAGGCTTTTGTGAAGGTGTAAATTCTTTAAATAAAATATCTTTTGAAAAGTTGTAATCGACAGTTACAGCACCTTCAACTTCATCACTAAAAATCTCACCATTTACAGTGGCATCTTGATAGTGTGAGCTGGCAAAAACAGAAAGCTTAGGTGTTATTGTTAATGCATTTTTATCTAAAAATTTAAAATCATAAGATACGAATACACCATTAGACGTTGCTTGTTTAGCATCGAGGTAATAAGTATAAAATCTATCTTCAAACTCTAAATCATTCTTTTCGGTATGAGTATATTTAGCTGTATCAGGATCAAAGTTAAGAACATAGTCATAACGACTTTGTAAACCCACTTTAAAATTACCGTAGCCAACACCCACTTCAAAAATATTATAGGTAAATGCACTGTCACCCGATTTTAATGGTGCATCAAAATCATCTACAAAGGCTTGTACTGGTTGTGCTTCAGTATAAATTTCTGCGTCAAAATGAGTAAATATTTGAAATTGGTTATCTGCGGAAGCAAGAGGAGAAATAAAAGCTGTTGAAAATCCTAACAAGAGAATTTTTTTTTTCATAATTTAATCGCTTTCTATAAAAAAAGGGAAAAGCGCTGCTTTCCCCTTTTATAGTTTAAATATTACTTAGATGAATCAATTAAATCAACATCAGTGTAAGGCACTACATCACCATCGATGTAAGTGATAGATACACCGTTAGTAACTTTAGAAGCAGTACCAAATGACATCATGTCGCCATTGTACATAGCTTTAACATCACCAGTGTAACCTGTAGATTCCATACCAGTTAGAGATAATGTGTAACCCATTGCTGCGTCACCTTTAACCATAACTTCTAATGTACTTTCATCTTCATCACCACTACTGTCAACCATACCCATTACTTTAAAGTCTAAGTCGCCAGACATACCTTCAAGTGTAACTGTACCCATGTCAGTAGCATCATCAGCAGTTAAATTTAACATACCTGTAAAACCAGAATCACCGTCCATAATTTCGATATGGTTCCAAGTTTCAGTATTAACGATTTCAGCGTCATCAACTGTGTTTTTATCAACCGCACTATCAAAAGTAAATATTAAACATGAATCGATTTGAGTAGGATCAATAATTGTACCGTCAGCAAACAGTTCACACTCTTCTAGAGCTGCAGTACGACTTTCACCCGTAACAAGTGAAACAGTTGCGTCATTTTCACCCATTAATGTAGCGCCCCAAGCAACTACTAATTGCTCGCCTTGGTAAGAAGCTGAAGCACTGATCATTTCACCGGTGGTTTCGTTCTCTAATTCTAAAACTAACGCATCTAAGTCATAGTTATATGACCAATCAGGTTGACGAGTAGAAGTACCTTCACCTGAGTTACCCATTTCAGCTAATTCATCAATTACGTCAGCAAGAACATCTGCTGCATCGATAACCGCTTGACCGCCAGTGTTAGTAAGGACAGTCATAGTCGATAATGACTCTGATGTAGCTTTAACAGAAGTTAGTACTTCAAGTTTAGCAACCGCCGATTCAGCCACAAGTTGTAGGTTATAAGCTGTTACAAATTGGTCGCTAGCTAGTTCACCTTGAGCTTCAGCAGCTGTTTGCATAGCTGTAAGCGCATCAATCATTGCTTGTGCGCCTTCGCCTTCAAGGTCTAGGTAAGCATTAGCAGCAACAAGTGCTTGCTCAATAGCAATTTCAAGTGCATCAACAGCAGCAGCAAAATCAGACGCAGCAGTAACAGCAGTCATTGCAAGCTCAAGAGCTTCAGTTGCGTTTGCGGCTGTATCTACCATTGCACCTTCTGCGTTAGCAAGTGCGCTTGTAGAAGCTGCTTCAGCTGTGTCTGCTGCTGATTTTTTCTCATCAGCAACGTCTGCAGTATCTTCAGCAACTAGTTTTGCTGCAGCAAGAGCAATATCAAACGTTTCAATCGCTGCTTCTGCTTCCGCTACTAGTGCAGCTAATGCAGCGTCGTATGCAGCGGTATCATTTACAGCATCAAATGCATCTGTTTGTAAAGACGTTGCAGAATCAAGAATCTGTTGGTAATCAGAGCTTTGAGTAACTAGCGCTTTTGCAGCAGTTACATAACCTTGTGATTTAACAAAAATAGAATCCGCTTTAACTGTTAAATCAGCTGTTGCAGCTTCATTTTTCAGTAATGTTACAGCACTTACAAATGCAGCTGCGTTATCAGCTGTAAGAGCATCGCCACCCATTGCTTGAACATCAGCAAGTGAACTTTGAGCTGTCTCAATATCCATTTCTAGTGCAGTAAGCGCAGTTTGTGAAGCTGTAACTTCTACCGTTAATGCAGCTGCTAGAGCTGTATAAAAATCATCTCCAACTGTACACTCTGCACCAGTACAACCAATTACTTCTAGTGCTTTTTTAACTTTTACTGCAGCGGCTGCAAGGCCAGCATCAGTTGCTGCACCATTTTTCACAGCTTTATCTTTAGCTGCTTTTGCTTTTTTAGCAACATCAGCTGAGTTAGCAGCAAACGCAACTATCTCACCAGCAGTAGGAGCTGGAATTTTTGCTGCAAAAGCTGCTTCCAATGCAGCTTTAATATCTTCTTCAGTGCCCGTTGCAATAGCAACAAAAACATTTGCAGTATTTGTAATAGCTGTTTGTAACATTGTCGCTATTGCTGCAATGCTAGCATCAGCATTACCTTTAAACTGGCCTGATTTAATACCAGCTTTAATGCTGCTCATTACATCACCAATTGAAGGTAAACCCTGAATTGAAGATGAAAACTGTGCAATTGCTAAAATACCATCAGTAAGCTCTTCTTCACCATCAACATCACTTAAATCTACAGCGCCGCCGTTAGATAAGTCGCCAATAATAGCAGAAAGTAAAAGTGCTGCGTCTTGACCCATTACTTGTACAACAGTGTTTAAGCTAGCTGTAGCTATAGCACCTTCATCTACACTCGAGCCTGAGTCAAGAAGAAGAGATGCAACTAATGATGTTAAAAAAGTAACATTTGCTTTATAAGAACCTGTAACATTAGTGTCGCCTGCAGAACCACTCGCTCCTGATGGATCAGCTTCAACAACTGGAATGAATTTAACAACTGAAAGCTCTAGGTCAGTTTTGTACCATTCACCAAACTCAATCGCAGTATCACCATCATTTTCGTCGTCAACTTCTGGCGCTACATCGTAATTACCACAACCTACGTAAGCATCACAACGTAAAAAGCTATCATCGCCTTCTTCAGACGTTTTAACAGTAATGTAAACAGGACCAGTAAAATCATCATCTAGGTAGATGCTGTAACGGCCGCTTTCATCAGTTAAGACTTCAGGGTTAGCGGCAATTTTACTTGCTTCTACCGCGGCATCTGCAGCATCTTGAGATAGTGCTTCTTCAGAAAAAGACTCTGGCTCTGCTGAGGCAGCTGAGCGAAATGCCACAGGAACGCTTTGACCAGATTCATCTAAAGTCATTACAGTTACTACAGCATTTTTCATTGAACCTTTAACTGCTTTACCTGTTACTTCAATGTTGAATTGTGCATCGCCCGTTGCAGTAAAAGATTCTACAGGTGTAACAGGAATGTTTCTGTCGTTATCTGAACCACAAGCTGTTAAGCCTAATGTAAGTGCAACTGAAGCTGCAATAGGTGTAAATTTGATCGTACGCTTTACCATTTATTTCTCCTTGATAGCCTGGAATGAGTATCAGATATTAGTTTAGTTGATAGTGCCTTACATAAGCTTTTTATATTCTAAAAAGCCTTAAAAAAGTACACAATCATAACCTTTGTTACCAGAACTTTAAAAATACCATTAAGCTATATAGTTATGCTACATATTTATACGTTTTATAGAAGTATTTATCTTTATTCTATGAGCTACTTCTTTATCAGCATCTCTATTATTCAATAACCTATAGACACTCATAAAGAACCAGCACATATTGATACAATATATTCATATTATTAAATGAATATTACATACAATTTAGTTTGTTAATTATATTCTTCAAGTAAATGCGGTGGATGAGAGCTAAAAAAGTCGATAATTCGAAAAATTAATGAAAAAGGATTATTTCTAACGAGTATGAGTAGGTTTTACTTTAGCTAAGCAAACGTTTATAAAATTTGTTTGCTTAACTAAAATAAATGTTTAGTTGTGCTTAACTTCCCCAGTGATTAGTAAGGGACTCTTACAACCCCTTCCATTAATACGCGTGCACTTCGGCTCATACTTGCTTTGGTAACTAGCCAGTTGCCAGCATTATTTTTAGCCTCAGCACCTACTTTTAGCGTGCCCGACGGATGACCAAAGTTAACTTCACTCAATGCGCCGCCACCAGCGGCTATATTTACGAGTGTGCCTTCGATTGCTGCGGCCGTGCCAATAGCAACAGCAGCTGTGCCCATCATGGCATGGTGCAGTTTACCCATCGACATAGCGCGTACTAACAAGTTGATATTTGCAGCTTCAATGAGCTTTCCGCTAGATGCTTTGTAATCTAAAGGTGATGCAACAAACGCAACCTTTGGCGTATGTTGACGAGCTTGCGCTTCACTAATGTTAGTAATTAAACCCATTTTAACAGCGCCATAAGCACGAATGGTTTCAAGCTTTTCAAGCGCTGCAACATCATTATTTATATCGTCTTGCAGCTCTGTGCCGGTATAACCAATATCAGTGGCGTTAATAAATATGGTAGGAATACCTGCATTTATCATTGTTGCTTTTAAAGTACCAACATCCGGTACTTCTAAATCATCAACTACATTACCAGTTGGAAATAACGCGCCATCGCCATCAGCGGGGTCAATAAATTCAAGTTTTACTTCAGCTGCTGCAAAAGTAACGCCATCGAGCTCAAAGTCGCCGGTTTCTTGTACTTCGCCATTGGTCATAGGGACATGCACTAATATGCTTTTTTTAATATTAGCCTGCCACACACGCACAATAGCAACACCGTTATTAGGTACTCTGCTTTTATCGACCAAACCATTACTAATAGCAAAAGCCCCCACTGCTGACGTTAAGTTGCCGCAGTTACCGCTCCAATCCACAAAAGGTTTATCTATAGCCACTTGACCAAACAAGTAATCAACATCGTGCTCGGCTTGCTCACTTTTACTTAGGATTACGGTTTTACTGGTGCTTGATGTAGCACCACCCATGCCATCCGTTTGTTTGGCATACGGATCGGGGCTGCCAATAACACGCAGTAATAAATTATCGCGCGCCTCGCCTGCTACTTGAGCAGGCTTTGGCAAATCAGTTAAATTAAAAAACACACCTTTACTGGTGCCGCCACGCATATAGGTTGCAGGCACTTTAATTTGCGGTTTAAACATAGTGTTTGCCCTTATGCAGATTGCGTTGCTTCTAAAAAGTCTTGAGCAAAGCGTTGTAACACACCACCAGCCGCGTAAATAGAAAGCTCTTCTTGAGTATCGATACGGCACTTCATAGGCACAGTAAGCACTTCACCGTCTTTACGGGTAATGCTTAAATTAACTGTGGCGCCTGGTTTTAAATCACCCGTTACATCGTACGTTTCACTGCCATCCAGCTTTAGAGTTTTACGCGTTGTGCCTGCTTTAAACTCAAGCGGTAAAACCCCCATACCAATTAAGTTAGTACGGTGAATACGCTCAAAGCCCTCTGCTGCTATTACTTCAACGCCTGCAAGTCTTACGCCTTTTGCAGCCCAATCGCGCGACGAACCTTGCCCGTAATCTGCACCGGCTACAATAATAAGCGGTTGTTTACGCTCCATGTAAGCTTCGATTGCATCCCACATACGGGTATTAGTACCTTGTGGCTCTAATCGTGCGTACGAACCTTGCTTAACTTCGCCGTTTTCGTCAAGTACCATTTCGTTTAGCAGCTTTGGATTGGCAAAGGTTGCACGCTGCGCTGTTAAATGATCGCCTCGATGCGTTGCGTACGAGTTATAGTCTTCCTCTGGGACGTTCATTTTGGTCAGGTATTCGCCAGCAGCACTACTTGCCATAATTGCGTTTGATGGCGATAAATGATCCGTTGTAATGTTATCGCCAAGTACTGCAAGCGCGCGCATACCGGTCATAGTGCGCTCACCCGCAAGTGCACCTTCCCAATAAGGAGGGCGACGTATGTAGGTGCTTTCTGGGCGCCAGTCGTAAAGTGGGTCGTTATCTTCACCGTAATCTACAGTTAAATTAAACATAGGCTCATATACTTTTCTAAATTGCTCAGGCTTAACGCTTTGCTTAATTACTGCGTCAATCTCTTCGTCTGATGGCCATAAATCTTTAAGCGTAATATCGTTGCCTTGTTGATCTTGCCCAAGTATTCCTTTTTCAATATCAAAGCGAATAGTACCTGCAATGGCGTACGCAACAACTAAAGGAGGTGACGCTAAAAATGCTTGCTTAGCATAAGGGTGAATTCGTCCATCAAAGTTACGATTGCCCGAAAGCACCGCTGTAGTGTATAAATCGCGATCAATTACTTCTTTTTGAATAACAGGGTCAAGCGCCCCGCTCATACCGTTACACGTTGTACAGGCAAAACCCACAATGCCAAAGCCAAGTTGCTCAAGTTCTGTAAGTAAGTTTGCATCTTCAAGGTATGATTGCACCGCTTTTGAACCTGGTGCTAATGAGGTTTTAACCCAAGGTTTACGCGTTAAACCCTTAGCATTTGCGTTACGGGCAAGGAGTGCTGCGGCAATTACATTGCGTGGATTACTGGTATTGGTACAACTAGTAATAGCCGCAATAATACACGCGCCGTCTGGCATTAAGCCTTCTTCATTTTCCACAATGCCCGAAATACCTTCTTTAGCTAAATCGCTTGTCGATACACGGCGGTGCGGATTAGATGGACCTGCAATATTGCGCCCCACGCTTGATAAATCAAACTTAAGTACACGCTCATATTTTGCGGTTTTTAAGCTATCGCTCCAAAGGCCTGCTGTTTTTGCGTAGTTTTCTACAAGGGCAATTTGTTCTTCTTCACGCCCTGTTAAACGCAAATAATCTATTGTTTTATCATCGATATAAAACATGGCTGCAGTTGCGCCAAATTCAGGTGTCATGTTTGAAATGGTTGCTCTGTCGCCAAGTGTAAGCGCGTCTGCACCTTCACCGTAAAACTCTAAATAAGTAGATACAACACGTTGCTCACGTAAAAATTCAGTAATAGCCAACACAATATCGGTTGCGGTAATACCGGGTTGGCGCTTACCTGTTAGCTCCACGCCTACAATATCAGGTAGGCGAATATAAGAAGCACGACCAAGCATCACGCTTTCAGCTTCAAGCCCACCTACGCCCACAGCAATAACGCCCAGCGCATCAACATGTGGCGTGTGGCTGTCGGTACCAACTAGTGTATCTGGAAATGCAATGCCATCTCGGTTTTGAATAACCGGCGACATTTTTTCAAGATTAATTTGATGCATAATGCCGTTACCCGGTGGAATAACGTCAATATTTTTAAACGCAGTTTTAGTCCAGTTTATAAAGTGAAAACGGTCATCATTTCGTCTGTCTTCGATGGCGCGGTTTTTTTCAAATGCGTCAGGATCAAAACCGGCATGCTCTACCGCTAGTGAATGATCCACTATTAACTGCGTGGGTACTACCGGATTCACTTTAGCCGGATCGCCGCCTTTGGCTGCAATTGCATCACGCAAACCTGCTAAATCAACAAGCGCTGTTTGCCCTAAAATATCGTGGCACACTACCCGCGCCGGATACCACGGAAAATCTAAATCTTGCTTTCGCTCAATTAGCTGGTTAAGTGCATCGGTTAACATGGCAGGGTCGCATCGGCGTACTAGGTTTTCGGCAAATACACGCGATGTATAAGGTAGTGTGGCGTATGCACCTCGCTTAATTGCATCTACGGCTTCTTGCGTATCGTAGTAGTCGACATTTGAGCCCGGTAAAGGTTTACGGTATTGGGTATTATTAATTATGGTCATGGTAAGGGTTCGCTAATTTGGTGACGGTGTTTGCTCACAGCTAGCGTGTTTAATAAAAAGTTTGAGAAAAACTACTCGCTAGTGGCTATGTGCAATAAAAAAGTGAGCACATGCGTGCTCACCCATTTTTAACGTGACTCTATTGGTGTGTAACTGCGTGCATCAGGCCCTGTGTAATCGGCACTTGGGCGAATAATACGGTTGTTAGCGCGCTGCTCTTTTACATGTGCAGTCCAGCCCGTAACACGGCTCATTACAAATATTGGCGTAAATAACTTAGTCGGAATATCCATAAAGTGATAAGCAGATGCATGGAAAAAATCGGCATTACAAAACAGCTTTTTCTCGCGCCACATAATTTCTTCACAACGAACAGACACAGGGTAAAGTACGGTATCGCCTACTTCATTGGCTAGTTTTTCAGACCACTTTTTAATAATTACATTTCGCGGATCAGATTCGCGATAAATCGCATGACCAAAGCCCATTATTTTGTCTTTACGTTCAAGCATGCCCATAATTTCTTGCTCGGCATGTTCAGCGCTTGTAAAACCTTGAATCATATCCATTGCCGCTTCGTTAGCACCACCATGTAATGGACCACGTAGCGTACCAATCGCACCAGTTACGCAAGAATGAATATCAGAAAGCGTTGATGCACACACACGCCCTGTAAAGGTAGAGGCGTTAAACTCGTGCTCTGCGTACAAAATTAGTGATACATTCATCACTTGTGCAAACAATTCACTAGGTGCTTTGTCGTGTAATAAATTTAAAAAATGTGCGCCAACTGAGTCGTCATCAGTTTGTGTTTCAATGCGTACGCCATCGTGTGTAAAGCGGTACCAGTAACAAATAATACTTGGGAACACAGCAACCATACGGTCGATTGCATCATTAGCTTGGCTAAAATCAAGCTCCATTTCAAGGTTACCCAACATTGAGCAACCCGTGCGCATTACATCCATTGGGTGTGCGTCTTTAGGAATATTTTCAAGCACGGTTTTAAGCGCATCAGGTAAGCCGCGTAAACTTTTTAGTTTTGCTTTATATTCTGCCAATTCGCTTGTGGTTGGTAACTCACCACGTGAAAGTAAAAAAGACACTTCTTCAAACTGCGCTTTTTCGGCAAGTTCACTGATATCGTAACCACAATACGTTAAACCAGAACCACTTTGCCCAACAGTACACAATGCTGTTTGACCAGCCACTTGTCCGCGTAAACCCGCGCCGCCTAATGCTTTATCTACCATGATTTTCTCCTATCTTAAATTTGTGTGTGATTGTTGGGCGTATTGAACTTTGTAGATTGGAATTTGTTCAATCTAGGGGCGATTAAGTCGCGGCGCGAGGTTTGTAACCTAGTGGACTAAGTAAAAACCGAGCAACAAAGAGATAATCGTCCCTAGAAAGAACCCGACGGGCAGCGCATGTTTGGTATTTATGCTGCGTTATCGCCTATTTATGTGGAATAACCACACTGCATAGGCTCTGCCTTGCCTAAACACCAAACATACTGCTGTAAATTCAACCACTAAAGATTAATACGCCCAAATTATTATTTGTCAGATTTTGATGAAAAAAGGGTGTCGAGTGTGTTCTCGTACGTGTGGTAATCTAAAAAGTCGTAAAGCTCAGAACGCGTTTGCATATTTTCAATTTGGCTTTGTTGTGAGCCTTCATTTAAAATTGCTGAATACACGTTTAGCGCTGCTTTGTTCATGGCTCTAAATGCACTGAGTGGGTAAAGCACCATTTCAACACCTACATTGCTTAACTGCTCTTTTGTGTAAATAGGTGTTTGGCCAAACTCAGTAATGTTTGCCAAAATTGGAACGTTAATCGCTTTTGCAAACGCTTGGTAATCAGCAAGGTCGTGTACGGCTTCTGCAAAAATAGCGTCAGCACCGGCTTCAACACAGGCAGCTGCACGGTCTATCGCGGCGTTTAAACCTTCTTTTTGAAATGCATCGGTACGCGCCATAATATAAAAATCGCTATCGGTTTTTGCATCAACAGCCGCTTTAATGCGGTCAACCATTTCACCTTGGCTTACAATTTCTTTATTAGGACGATGACCACAGCGCTTTTGCGCTACTTGGTCTTCTATATGAAAACCCGCCGCACCCGCTTTAGTCATTTCTTTTACTGTGCGTGCAATGTTAAACGCCCCACCCCAACCGGTATCGGCATCAACAAGTAGTGGTAAATCGCTCGCACCCGTAATACGACGAATATCTTCAAGCACGTTATCAAGGCTTGTCATACCTAAGTCAGGCATACCAAACGAAGCGTTTGCAACACCGGCACCTGAGAGGTAAATAGCTTGGTGACCCATTTTTTCAGCCATCATCGCTGTGTAGGCGTTAATAGTACCTACCACTTGTAAAGGGCGGTTATTGGCAATAGCGTGTTTAAATTTTAATCCTGCTGACATTACTTTCTCCTAACTTTGAACGGTTGCTACGTGGAGTAACTTATAGTTTTAATCTGTAATTGTGACTGTTTAACTGCTCTACTTAGCTTTTAGCAGCTTCTGTTTTTTGCGACTAATATCAATCTGTATGCGTATGAGGTCTATTTAACGATAAGAAAATCGTTCTGTAACTAGGCAATAATTTTTATGTTTAGTGGTTCTAAATAAAAAATTCTTAACGACGTTATAGAGCGATTTAATCCGTTAAATTGTTCGAATACTCATATTGATTGGTATACATCGAATTTGGTTTGAATATTTGCTTGCGATGCGCTTATGTGGCGCTTCATAAGCATTTCGGCCAGTTCGCCATCGTGGTTTTCAATCGCGTTAATAATAGCTAAATGCTCATCAAACGCTTTTGATACACGCGGCCCCACCATGCCCATTTGTACACGGTACATGCGTATTAGTTGATAAAGCTCATTACACAGTAAATGAATTAAATGCGCGTTTTTACTGCCTTGAATAATACGGTAATGAAAATCTAAATCGCCGGCTTCTTGATAATAAGATTCGCCCTCTTTAACACGCTGTGTTTGTAGGTGCTGATTAAGTAATTGCTTTAAGCCTTTTACTTCTTCGGGTTCCATATTGTCGGCAGCAAGCCTACATGCCAAGCCTTCAAGCGAACTACGAACTTGGTAAACTTCAATCAAGCGTTCAGCGGTAAGGGCAACTACTCGGCAACCTACGTTAGCTTTACGCTCAACAAGGTAGCAACTTTCTAGGCGATTTAACGCCTCTCTAAGCGTTGCACGGCTTACACCATAACGCTTGGCAAGTTCAGGCTCTGATATTTTACTGCCTTGAACTATGCTGCCTTCAACAATCTCACGGCGCATATCTACAAATACTTGATCTGATGCGGTAGTTATAGGCGCTTCGTTTAAAAATGTGTGTGTCATAAGTTATTTTTTAGATTGTCGACAATTAATGTGGTTACTATGGGCTTATTAAAAAATCATGTCAACCCTTATACCTATCAAAATGGCTAAAAAACACACCTATTGTCGACACCATTAACCTAAAGTCGCATAAAAATGGTTTTAGAATGGACTAAAACAGTGAAGTGTCGACAGCGCAATAAATCAGATGTTACGTCTTTAAGCGCTGAAAATGCATTATATAAATGCTATTATCGCGCTTTATTTTTATAGTATGAGCTAACGCGTGAACGCCAACACTTTTATTCCTGAGCACTTTATTGATGACGTAAAAACCTATTTACCAGCGCATCTAAACTTAGATGACTTTTTAAATGCGTGTCGCAGGCCGCTCAGAAAATCTATCCGCGTTAATACATTAAAAATTAGCATTGAAGAATTTGTAAAACGTGCCAATGAAAAAAATTGGCTGCTAACCCCAATCCCATGGTGCAGTGAAGGCTTTTGGTTAGAGCGCCCAAGCAATGAAGAGCAAAACCTAGCCCTAGGTAATACCGACTTACACCTAAGTGGTGCGATGTACGTGCAAGAAGCAAGTTCAATGCTGCCCCCTATCGCATTAAAGCAAAGTATTGAAAACTCAGACTTACAAAGTAACACCGTGCTTGATATGGCATCAGCACCAGGCTCTAAAACATCACAGCTAGCAGCACTTATGAATAACCAAGGCGTGCTTGTTGCAAATGAGCTATCGTCATCTCGTTTAAAGGTACTCAGCGCTACACTCAAACGTATGGGGGTTGGTAACTGTGCGCTCTCGCACTTTGATGGCGTTATATTTGGCAACTACATGTTTGAATGCTTTGATAGCATATTGCTAGACGCGCCATGCTCTGGCGAAGGCACGGTACGTAAAGACGCCGACGCACTAAAAAATTGGTCCATAGAATCAAACATACAAATAGCCCAAGTACAAAAAGACTTAATTAAAAGCGCTTTTTATGCATTAAAGCCAGGTGGCACATTAGTGTATTCAACCTGCACACTTACCCCGCTCGAAAATCAACAAGTGTGCGATTATTTACTCAGTGAATTTGGCGACTATATAGAGCCTGAGTCACTAAGTGATTTATTTGAAGGTGCAAGTAAAGCCACTACCGCTGAAGGCTATTTACATGTATGGCCGCAAACATTCGACAGCGAAGGCTTTTTTATTGCTAAATTTAAAAAACACGCAAGTTGCAATAACCCAAATCAAACAGTTAAAAAAGGTGCATTCCCATTTAACGAGTTTGATAAAAAACAAAGTGCCGCGTTTATGCAGTCGCTTAAAAAACACTTTGGGATAACTACCCTGCCAGGTAATTTAATGCAGCGTGATAAAGAACTATGGTTGTTCCCTGAAGGGTTTGAAGCCATACAAAATAAGATTAAGTACGCACGTTTAGGTATTCAAATTGGCATTATTCATAAAAATGGCGTGAGACTAACGCACGAGTATGCAACCGTATTTGGCAATGAGTGTAAAACTAATATTTACGCGTTAAATAACGAGCAAGCAAATGATTATTTTCAAGGTAAAGATATACGCTTAACTGAAGCAACTCAAACAATAGGGGAAGTAATATTAACACTGTGTGGTTGCCCTATCGGGCTGGGTAAATGGCAAAAAAATAAGATCAAAAACTCACTACCACGAGATCTAGTGCAGAATACGCAGTTAATAAGCTGGGGACCACTAGTTTAATGTTTTATTGAAACACTGAATGCAATATTATGTGTAACCTAAATATTTTTAAGGGAATAAAATGAAAAAAAGATTCGAAGCTCTAGACGCATTTAGAGGACTGTGTGCAATATCAGTTGTTTTGTATCACATGCATATTGTTGGTTCGATAACTGAGCTAAAGTTCTTTCAAGGAAGTGGAGTGTTTGTAGAGTTTTTCTTTATACTAAGTGGCTTTGTTCTTGCCCACGGCTATGGTTTTAAAGAAAGCTTAAACTTCAAGTCGTATTGTAAAGCTAGGTTCTTTAGGATATATCCTCTGCACTTTTTTATATTAATGGTATTTATCGCTTTTGAATTATTAAAATTATTAGCCACTAATTTTGGTGTATCATTTAACGGAGAGCCTTTTTCAGACAAAACAGCGGTATATGCAATCATTCCAAATTTACTTCTTATACAGTCTTGGACGCCATATACAGAACACCTTTCTTTTAATTTTCCTTCATGGAGTATAAGTATTGAGTTTTACATTTACTTCTTATTCTTCTTCACAGTCACTCTATTTAGCAAATTTAAATTACTTACATGGTTAACTGCATCCCTATTTGCGTTTACACTTATCTACTTTCACTCAGAGTTACTCACTAAACAAGTCCTAAGTGGACTATCTTGTTTTTTTGGAGGCGCCATCGCCTACAGTGTTTATAGAAACATTTCTCACATAAAAATCCCATATACCTTGGGAAGTATTTTTGAGTGTGCATTGTTAGTAAGTATTGTGTTTATTGTTCAGGCACAATTTGAATTAAAGCTTATTGTCGCTCCATTACTTTTCTTGATTACAGTATTGCTCTTTTCCTTTGAAGCTGGTGTTGTATCTAAGATTTTAAAAATAAAACCACTTCAACTTACTGGGCAACTTTCTTACTCAATATACATGACCCACGCAGCAATATTATTTCTTGTAGCAGCAACAACCCTTGTTTTTAAAAAGCTTACGGGGATTGAGTTCGTAAAAACTATAAACTCTTTAAAATATATAGATGTTGGTAATACATATATAAACAACCTAATAGTTTTAATAGTTTTAGCAACAGTCATCATTACATCGAAATTTACTTATAAATACATAGAACTCTGGGGATTAAATTTAAACAAGAAAAATAAGTCGTAAATGAGCAAAATTACTAAGCCTTATTTTATGTATAATATGGCTTAGTAATCATTGAGAAACAAAATGTTGAAGTGTACTCATTCTATTTACGATTTTATCAAAATACTAAAGTCTCTTGTCAAATGATCACCATCACTCAAAAATGTATTCGCACGTCATAAAATCGAATTATAAAAAAGTTTTTGCTCTAATCCTTAAAATATTATACCGGTCATTAAGAAACCTGAGATGGAAAAAACACATCAACCCCAGTAAAACCATCTGGCAACCAAGCTGCATAAAATGAAGTAACACGCCATCAATTACAGCTATGGCCCTTGGTCCGTAAATTACATGATATTATCCTTAAAATTAAAACAGCACTTAAAAAACACCGAAACCCATAATCAATCCAATCCTTTGTTATCAAATGTAACCAAATAGAAAAATTAGTTATGCATCTTTTAAAAGCTTTACTATAGTTTAGCTACTTTCTTCTTCTCCCTAAGAATCCAGAAAGTGTTTTTTAGTTAGCGCAAGGCTCTTAGTGAGCCAATCTATAGCCCAGAGTTTTCCCTAAATCACTCTGGGCATCTTTTTGCCTATGCAAATGTTAGTAGGCAAAAAGCAGCGCTTTTAGAGAAGTTATAAATCAGTTCGTTGAATAGCTTACTTGATGACTTCTCATTTACTCCTTATTCTCTTCTCTTTGAGCAATTGGTTTTTTACTTTAACGTAAACAAGCTCAACACATTCAAAGCCAAACTAGTTACAATGTTTTTTAAACATCCAGCTGGTTCTAATCGGCTCATAATGACGGCCAAATTTAAGCGATAAACATAGAATATGCAATGCCTCAACTTGCTTAGCAACTTCAAACGCGCGTGTAAATTTATGGCCATGCTTAACTGCAAGTTTAAGCTCGTTAACGAATAACACTTTGTATTTAGGAGGGAGCTGTTGCCAGTTGATTAGCGCAATTTGAATAATACCTAACTGTACATCATACTTGTAAGGGCCTACCTTTTTAGCCTGCTGAATATACTCATAAACACGTTCGCTTGGCCCTTCTTGGTAACTAACAACTTGTGCTAGTGCAACCCAGGTTTCTGGCCAGCTTTGGCGCAGCGCTACCGACTGTAAAAGTAATTCCTCTACCTGTTGATAAATTGCTAAAACATCGGTGGTTTTATCTGTACCAGCAGCTAATTTGAGCATTTGCACATGAGCCATTAACTGCAAATAGTGCGGATGTGTAGGCTCAAGCGAACTGGCAAGGTTTATAGCATCTTGTGCTGATTGTAAATTTTGCTGGGAGTAATTATTAGCACTGCCTTTTAACGTATTAACAGCATTAAAATACCAAGCGTTAGCGCGCATGCTTTGAAAGCTTGAAAAGCAAATCGCTAATGTAATTAGTACAAGCACAACTATTTGAACCTGCTTAATAAGCTTATTGGTGTTATTCATCAAATAATGACGCCGTTAAATTAAATGGATTTGTTACAAACAACTCATGGGCTTTATCTGCCCCCATTAAATCACTCACAATTTGCCTAGCTTTACTTAAAATAGGTGGCCTGCGTTTAACCGAATGCGCGTCGCTCGCAACATAGCTCACTAACCCACTTTTAAGCATATCAACACTAATAGCTTTTGCTTGTTCGCCCCACTCGCCTTCAATACTTGACGCGGTTAACTGAAATTCACAACCTAATTGCTTTAAACGCTCTATGTAAAAGGGTTTAGCTTGTATATCGCGGTTACGTTCTGGATGCGGAATAATCGTTTTAATATTTTTTTTATCAAGCCACGTAATAAACTTATCGTACCCTTGCGATACGTGTGAATGCGGTAGCTCCAGTAATACATAATTAGCACCATTTACATTACCAATAAACGGCAGTTTTTTGCTCATAACCAAGGTCATTAGCTCTACATCAAGCCTAACCTCTGCTGCAACAGCTAATTTAATACCAATATTATTTACTAATGCCTTTGCTTTTAAAACAGCTAGGTCGTCATAAATATGGGAAGCCGCGTTATTAAATCTGCCTAAATGAATGTGCGGAGTAGCTACCATGTGGGTTATACCATCGGCTTGTGCAATTTTTAATAGCCCTAAAGACTCCGTTAAGTCTTTAGGGCCATCGTCAAGCCCTGGTAGTATATGAGAATGTATATCTATCATTCGTTTTAAGCTGTTGGTTGCTCAGGTTTTTGTGAGTAATCATGGTAATCGTAGTAGCCGTAGCTGTGTTCATCGTTAGACTTACTCATATCCACCTGATTAAGCACCACACCGGCTACATGTACTTTTATCTCAAATAACCGTTCAAGGCCAGCCTTAATTGGTTTAATACGGGTAACATCTGATTTTACAACATATATTACCGAATCAGCACTTTGTGCTATTACTAATGCATCACTCACGGCTTGTGTTGGTGGTGTATCAATAATTATATGGTCGTACTGAGTTTTAAGGTGTCCGATCAACTGTGTAAATTTTATGTTTGATAACAACTCAAGTGGGTTACTTGGTATTTGCCCGCTTGGCATTATTACTACACCGGACTTTTCATCAATATGAACACATTCACTAAGCTCTTCTGTACCCACTATTAAATTTGTTAAACCAGGGTGATAAACCGGTATTTCAAATCGCTTAGCAATAGTTGGCTTACGTAAGTCACCATCAATTAGCAATACTTTACCCATTTGAGCTAAAGATATAGCCAAATTAGAAGATGTTGTTGTTTTACCTTCACCTGGCGATGTAGAGGTAACAGCAATTATTTTATGCTGTTTATCAAGCTGAGTTAAAAGTAAACTGGTACGAAACGTTCGTACTGATTCTGCAAAGCGCCTATATGTTTCGTCAAGATATGCATGCATAGGCAATACACTTTTTTTAGGTAAGCTTACCTGTGGTAATAGGCCGAGCATTCGCTGAGCTAATTTGCTTTCTACGTCTGGTTTTGTTTTAACGGTATCGTTAAGGGCATCAAAGATTAAGCTCATAACTATTGCAAAAATAAAGCTCGCTACAAACGCAAGCACAACAATAAGCTTTTTATTAGGTTTACTTGGGTTATTTGGAGCATAAGCTCGATCGGTAAAGCGTGCTGCAGCAGAGGTAAAATCGCTTGTTACTTCGGTTTCTTTAGAGCGTGATAAAAACGTATTAAATATATTGCGGTTTGTTTCTACTTCACGTTTTAGCTGGTTATATTGAGTTTCTTTACGGGTAATATCTTGGTAACGCGCTCTTATATTACTTAAATCATTTTCGAGTGCACTCACTGTTCTTGTGACCCTATTAAGCTCTTTTTCAATACCCGTAATTAGGCCTTTAATTTGCTTATTAAGGTTATTTTTAACAGTAATAAGCTCAGCACTGGCCGATATTATTTTAGGGTGTTTAGGGCCATAAACCTCACTTAACTCGCTTAACTTACGTTCAACGGTAACTACGTCACGTTTCACGTTTTGAATAACATTATGTGATGTTATTTCAGGCATACTACCTAATAACTCAAGATTGTTATTACCGTATTCGGCTATAACTCGGTTAATGCTCTCAAGCTTGTTTTTTCCGTTGCGCGCTTCAATTAACTGAGCCGATATTTGCTCAAGTTCTTGTGTTGCAAGGCCTGCTATACCTTCAATATCAATAAGGTGCTGATCTTCTCGAAAGTCTTGCAAACGCTCTTCTGAGTCGTCTAACTGAATACGAAGTTGCGATAACCGCGAGTTTAACCAATTAGAGGCTTGTTGAGTTATCCCCATTTTTGCTCGCATTTGGTTATCAATGTAAACTTCACCTATAGTATTAGCAACTAAAGCGGCTAAGGCGGAATCGCTCGACTCAAAGCTTATGTTTACTAGTTGAGTATTTCTGATAGGTTCAATACCTAGCTTAGATTTGTATATACTCAGTAAAAAAAGCATTTTTTGATCTGCTTTTTCTTCTCCAGATAAATATCTTTCTTCGTTTTTATTTAAAAAAGGCAGTAAACCTTTTACATAACCTTTAATCTCGCCCATTAAGCTAGGCTTAGGAATAAAATCGCCGTGTTCTTCTAAGTTAAGCTTGGTAATTACTTCTCGGCCAATACTGTCAGATTTAAGTATTTCGAATTGCGTTAAGTAATACTCTTTTTTTGTGGTATCAAGGCCATAAATTTCTTCAAAACTAACCGCTTTAGATTGCTCGGATTCAATAAGTAAAGTAGCGGAGGCCTTATATTGCGGGATCAGAGTTAAAGCAAACATTATTGTTAACAACGTAACAACTACCGAAAAGCCAATAATACGCCATTTAGCGCGTTGTATAACTTTTAGATAAACAGAGAAATCAATAACATCTTCGTTATCAATTGAATTATTTTCGAACTTATTCATTATTTACTGCCTTTAAAACTGCTTAAAACAAGCGTTGTTCTATTTTTATTGTATCGCCTGCTGCAATTTGGCTATTAAGGGTGCCTTTTTGTTGCTGCTGCTTAGTTTGCTCTTTAAAAATATAAATTTTATCAGTTGATGCCCGCTCAGTTAAGCCGCCCGCCAATGCAACAGCTTGATTAACTGTCATAGCTGGCTGATAAGGGTAAGCGCCAGGAGATTTAACCTCACCATGTATATAAAAGGGCCTGTATTCAACAACCTGCACATATACACTAGGAACTTTTAAATAATCAGGCTGTAAGCCAGTAGTAATTGACTTTTCAACCTCAAAAGTAGTTAACCCAGCAAGTTTAAGCGATCCTAAAAATGGGTAATTAACCTCACCGCTATTACCTAACAATACAGTTACCTCTAAATCGGGCTCACCAAATACTTTTATTACTACTTTATCACCTGGGCCCAATACATAATCTTGTGCCGCTTGTGCAAAACAAGTTGAACTAAATAAAAAGCACAATGCACTAAAAAAAAGTTTACAGTTCATTAATTAGCCTTTAAAGCAAACGTAAAATTAATACCAATTTTTACACGATCAAATTCGATTAATGGCTGATTCGAGTTTTTATCAATAAAATCAACATAAGTCGAAATTAAACCAAAGTTATTAGCATTATAATTAAAGCCAAGCCGAGCGCTTTTTGTTTCATCATTACGCCCAATATCGCCAGTATATTGTTCATCTATATAGCTTATACTCGCTACTGAGGCTAAATAATCACTCCAATCGTGCGTCCAATTTATGCCATAGGTGCTTTCTTTGATGTAATCGCCTTCTAGCAGTGGATCGGTTGCTGCCCTACTGGTTGTAAAATCAAATGTAGAGTAAGTTAAAGGTTGCCAAGTAACGCCAGCCTCCCAACTTAGACCACTAAAGCTCTCACGTTGGTTATCGTCAAAGTCTTTATTTTGGTAACCAAGTTTAAAGGTGCCAGAGGTAAGTGACGTTGCTTCCCACTCCATACCAAAAAGTACTTTAGTATCGTCAGAGTTACGTGAAACACCACTAGACTCTAAAACGTCGTAGCGGTAGTCATCGCGGGTTACCTCTACAAACATGCGTGTTGCAGCTTGTGTGTTGTAATACCCTTTTGCGCCAACTAACGTTTTATCGTAATCACGAAATTGTGATGTAGCTCTAAAATTTTGATATTTTTTACTGTAAAAGCCAGAAACCAACTCTAATTGGGCTTTAGATGTTTTCGAACCAAATTGATAAGTACCAGTAATATCTTGCTGTTGATACTTTATTAGCTCGTCAACAATATCGCCCAAGCCTTGCGTTAAACCAGCACCTCGTGGTTCATATAGCCAATCAGCCGTGCCGTTAATATCAAAAACGTGTCGGCTGGTAAGCTCTTTATGTACACCTGCACCCAAATTAACTTGAGTAAAGTTATCAACAGAATTTTTATTATATAAAGAGCTACTGGTGCCAACGTTTAGTTTGTAGCTGTCTGGCCCATCGTCTATTACTGCTGCAACCCCAGGCGAAATAGTCCAAATCACACGCGACTCTTCATCGGTTGGTGTATTAAAAATGTTGTCGTTAACGCTTAGGCCTGTTTGCAAAACCGGAGTAATTTCGGCACCATCTTTGGTCATAAAACTGCCCGGCGTAAATTCAGCCAATGCAGGATCTGACAACGTTGCCGACAGTAAAACTACAGCACAAGGTATAACTGATTTTTTAGTATGCATTTGCATTTTTAAATCCCTTAAAAATTGTCATCAAAATAATTTTAACATCTAACCATAAAGACCAATGCTTTATGTAATGTAAATCGTATTCAACGCGTTTTTCCATTTTATCAAGCGTATCGGTTTCGCCGCGCCAGCCATTAATTTGTGCCCAACCGGTTATACCGGGTTTAGCTTTATGCCTAAACATGTAAAACTCAACTTTTTTACGATACTCTTCGTTGTGGGCAACGGCATGCGGGCGTGGCCCTACTATCGACATATCGCCTTTTAGCACGTTTATAAATTGCGGTAGCTCGTCAAGGCTAGTACGGCGTAAAAAACCACCTAATTTTGTAATACGGGCATCGTTTTTAGTTGCTTGAGTAACTACTGCGCTATTTTCAGTTACCGACATTGAGCGAAATTTCCATACTTTAATTTTACGCCCATCAAGCCCATATCGGTCTTGTTTAAAAATTACAGGCCCCTTAGAGGTGAACTTAACAGCAAACGCTATAGCAATAAGCATAGGGGATATAAGCAGTAAAATAATCGACGATACTATTATGTCTTCGGTGCGTTTAATAAACTCACGAGCACCTATAAAAGGAGATTCAAAAACGCTTAGCGTGTCTACATCGCCAACGTGTTCAACCCGGGCATGTATTAAGTTCGAAAGTAAAAAGTCAGGTATAAAATGCACGTCTACCGTGGTGTCGCCAAGTTGTAGTAATAAATCGGCTATACGCTTATCGGCTTTCATTGGGAGTGCTATATAAAGTATGTCAATTTTACCTTCGCGAGCGGCACATATGGCATTTTGAATAGTTCCGGATATTTCGTACGTTTTTACATTATTAAATAAACGTTTTGGTTTACGATCATCAAAAAAGCCTAAAAACTTAAAACCAAGCTCATCGTTTTTTTCAATCTCGTCATACAAATAAACGGCAGACTCTGTGGCACCTACAATTGCAACGTTACGTAAGTTCATGCCTAAACTACGGCGATTACGTTTATATAATTGCACCCCAAAGCGCCATATATACAAATAAGCTACACTAAGCAAAAACCATAAGCCTAAACCAATACGCGAAAACGACTCGGTAAACTTAAACATAAAAGATATGACGAATAGAATACTAAAGGCAACAAATAAAGAGCCCCATGCACACAAAACCATGGTTTTAAATTTACCTGCACGCCAAGAGCGATAAGCAGAAAATATTTCGGCGCAGTATAAAAAGCTTAGTGCAACGGTTAAAACAGCCACCATATAATGGGCTGTTAGTTCAAAACTATAAAAGAGTGCTGAGCATTGAAAGGCTAAAAATAACGCGAAAATATCGAACAAACGATAAAAATTAGCATCGGATGAGCTAGATGGCTTAAACGTCCTTGACGATTTCATACTTTTAGTCCCTAAGTAAAGTGCTGTGGATAAATACCCACATAGCTGTAAAATGATAACGTATTACTTATCTGTATTCAATAATGCAGTTTTTTTAAAAAGCTAAAAATAGTGTAACAGCAAGCAATAAAATTAACTCACTATTAATAAAATAAAAACATATATAAACAAAAATAAATATTTAAGTTTTTGTTTACCCCAATGTTATAAAAATAAACTTTTAACGTAACTCCATATACCTAATGAAAAACCATCAAACAGGTTGATACCTAACGCTGACTTTAATAAATAAATAAATAATAACATTATAAAAAAGCCTAATGTTACTACAGTAGCTTGGGCTATGGCTGAGGCTTTTTTTTCGGTAGCACTTAATTGCCGCCTATTTCGACCGGCTAATAACACAAAGTAATATCTGTACTTAAATAATCTAACAACACCTCTGCAATCTACAGCATGAACTCCCCACTGCCTAGCGCCAATGGCTATTTTTAGGTGAGATAATTGCTCTTCAGTAAAGCTGTTTTGTACACCTTGGGGCATCCTATTTAATAAACTTCTTATTGCCGGGTCTTCAGATAAAGTAGGCATTAGCCACTCCACTTTGTTAAATATTTAATTAAATACAACAAGTTAATCACTCATCTTATTAGCAATAAAAGCTTTAAAAATTGGTAAGTAAAAAATCACCATAGATGGAGCACCACCAGACATAAAAAACAACATAAAAATGGAGTATAAACAAAAAGCAAAAAATATCGTTTTATCTTTTTTATTTTTCAACCCAGAACCTCGGGTAATATAAACCAAATAAGGTAAAAGTAATAAAAACAAGCCAACTGACCCTTGCTCAATTAAAGTATCTAAAAAAACATTATGTGTATAAAGTGCAAGTCCTTGGTTTATATAATAATCACTCATATACACTTGTAGCATTTTTGGCCCTACACCAAAAATAAAATGCGTGGTAAATATATCCCAGCCATTTGTAACTAAAGATTGCCTGTGCAGATTAGATACCCACAAAGCTTGCTCTTCATCTAGGTAGAGCATTTCGAGATCTGAGTATTCAAAAAAAGTAAAACTATTTAAAAACGATAAGTCATAAAATAATGCTAATAGCAGTACAGTTAAGCTACACAAGGCTGATATTATAAATTTATTTAACGACTTTAAAGTAATAAAAATATAAAAAAAAGTAACCATATGAAATGCTAAAATCCCTTTCCGCTCTAGAGAGAGTAATATCACTGGGTATAGAAATATCAATGGTTTTAAGTAGCTTTTATCGTCAAAGTAATAAGCGCAACTTATAAGTATTACCCCCGTTAATGCAAAGGCGTATTTAGCATCGCCTAAAAGCTTATAGCGTGTTAAGTGCCCATGCATTAAATGATAGACTAGCGTAAAAAAACAAATAACTAATAAAGTTTTTATAAAAATCGCCCTGAACTTTTCAGGGTTTTTAACCGCACTTGTATATACCACAACTAAAGTAAAAAGAATTAGCACCCACTGTACGGTTGCAATAATAGCTTTAGTTAATCCCACTTGAACTAGCGCATTAAAAAAACAATAAGTTACAAAAATACATATATAGTTAAAACCAACCGGGTACTTAATAGTTATTTTGTTTTTTAATAGCAGGAATAAAAAAATAGAAATAGAAAATAAGGCTAAAACATCCGAGAGCCTTATTTTTACACTACTTTTTTCTAACCTAAAATCAGTGAAATACATTGGTATTACCATCGCGCTAATCACTAAAAGCACATATTCGAGGTTTTTAACTTTAATACTAAACATTGTTTAATACACTTTTATAAATTTTGGTGTGCTCAATAGCTGTATTTTTAATTGAAAAGCTCGCTGCCTTTTTTAACGCAGCTACAGACTGCTCATTATAATAATTAGCATCATCAACCAAAACATTTATTTTATCGGCTAATGTGTGTGCATCGCCCACTTCAAATAAACCTTGCTCAACAACTACATTATTTAAACCTTTAACATTAGTGGCAAATGATGGCAACCCGGCTGCCATTGCCTCTACTACTGCAATACCAAACCCTTCCCAGTGGGAAGATTGTATATATATATCTAGTGAGTTTAAAAAAGTGGGTATATCGTTAACTTGGCCTAAAAATTTAACTTTATTGTTTACTCCTATGCTTAAAGCGTAAACTTCATATTCTGACCTTAGTTCGCCATCGCCCGCTAAATTAAGTACAAATCGTTCATCAAGCAAGGTCATTAATTTTATTAAGGTTTTTATATCTTTTTGTGGTGCAAAACGACCAACCATGCCTATATTAATCACTTTAGCGTCAGCACTCAGAGTTTTAGCAGTTTGAGAAAATCGCTCCAAATTAACCCCATTATTTATAACATAAGCTTTTGAGCTGCTTGCTCTAATACTTTCTAAAAATTTTGTTTTAACGCCCTCTGATATACAGATAATTTTTTTAAATTTTTTATAAATAATACTTTCAAGGGTTTTTACAAAAGACAAATCTCGTCGCCTATAATGTGGGTTATGCTCTGTAACCACTGTTGGTGTATTCGTAAAATACGCAATATAGATTGACGGGTATAAATGAGTATGGACTAAATCCGCTGCATTTAAACGCTTTATAACACCTAAAAAACCTAAGTCGTTTTTATGGAATACCTCTACCCCTAAAGCCTTTAACTCATCAACGTATTCGTTTTTTCCACGAGTTAAAATAACTTCAAACTTAAAGTCATCGTTTTGTAGCGTCATTAAATCTACAAGCAAACGCTGAACACCGCCTAGACGCTGAAGATCATTAGTAATGTGCACTATTTTTTTCATTTATTATCCATAATAAGCTTTAATTTTAAATACACAGTTAAATTAAAAAACTCGCCCAATGAAACAGCAAAAATAAGTTAAACTAAATTTTAAACGTTCAACAATAGAATCATTATATTTAAGGAACAAGGGTTTAAACGAATCATTTATTTTTAAGCATTGCCTATAAAATAGATGTCTGTCTGTCCTATCTTTAATTTTAGAACCTTTTAATACTGTTAGTAAAGAGAACCTAGCAACCTCAGCAGTAACAATGTTTTTATGATCGAAAAGCTCAATAGTGTCTTTAACTGAGTTAACTAAGTTGAGTAATAAATGAGAATAAGTAGAAGTGCGTATACTAGTTGTAGAACCCGCTCTTTTTCTGTAGTAAACCAAAACAGAAGATATTTTCACTGTTGTACTTGCCTTAGAAAAAGCCTGTACATTATAAAAAACATCTTCGTAAATCATACCTTCGGGGAAAGTAAGACCATCTAACATGCTTTTTCTGTATAAGCGAGTCCAAACAAAAAAACCACTATGGAACGGGTTTAAATTTGATGACTCTAATTCTACTAATGCCAAAGAAGCACTAGCTGGCATAACAGAAGTAAACTCTTCAAAACTAAATTCAATTATGTCATTTGTTGCCGCTGTTACATAAGATGACAGTGCGTTCCAATAATTGGAGGCAATTGCATCGTCAGAATCTATAAAGCCAATATACTCACCTTTTGCAATGAGCAATGCGGCATTACGGGCAGCAGCTTGGCCTTTATTATTGGGTTGCTTAATTATTGTAGAATTAAATTTTATGCTTGATTTATGCTCTAAAATAAAGCTCTCACAAAGGCTAATTGAATTTTCAGGGCAGCAGTCGTCAACAAAAATAATCTCAACTTGGTCGCTATTAGCGCCTTGCAGTAAGCTTTGCATTAAATCAGGTATAAATTCAGCTACTTTATAAACAGGGCATATAAGAGATAATTTAATTGGCATATTAATTATTTGCACCACTTTTTATTACACCATATTGTTTTGCGTAACTCTCTAACATTACAGGTAAGGAATACTTTTGCTTATATAGCTTGTAAGCAACATCACCATGTGACACTGTTTTAACTTTATTATTAATGTATTTACCCATGGCAATAGCCATTGTAGATGCATCACGAATAGGAATTAAATAACCCGACTCACCCTCTATTATCAGCTCAGAACAACCACCAACATCAGATGCAACCACCGCTTTTTTACATGCCATAGCTTCAATAATACTTCGTGGTAAGCCTTCCCAAAAGCTAGAGAGTATAAATACATCAGCTTGAGTTAGTTTTTCGGCAAAGTTGTCAACCACGCCACAAAAGTTTATTACCCCTACAGGAAAGTGAGCAAACAACTGCTTTACTTTAGCTTCGTACTGGCCATCGCCATATATACTTAAGATAAAGGGTTTGCCTTGGCTTAATAAAGAGTTACATGCATGAGCAAGCGTAGTGTAGTCTTTTTGATCTTCAAAACGGGCTGCGGTAATAAAATTAACGGGCTTGTCGGTTAGCTCCCACGTATCGTTAAATTTACCAAGCATACCGTTTCGTATCACTAACAACTTTTTGTCGGGCACGCCTATTCGTAAATACTCATTTTTATCAAACTCGCACACACCTATAATTTTTGAAGGTAAATACGATAGCAGCTTTTCAAGTCGCTCATATTTTTTAAAGCCTTTATTTTCAGGTGTATTAACAAAAGGCACACCGTGCGGAACATAATAAGATCGCTTAAAAGTAAGCATTGCAGCTATACGCCCAAGCGCACCTATTTTAGCCGTATGCCAAGAACAAACTTGCGGATTTTCTGAAGTAATTAGCCATATTAATTTTAACAATGACCAAATATCGCTAAGTGGGCTTAAATCTCTTTTTAAATTAGTTAAAGCATGCACTTTAAAGCCAGCCGATCGTAATTTAGTTATAGCATCGCCGTTGCCACCTAATACGTATACAACCTCTGCACCTTCGTCTCTAAACTTTTCGCCAATTTGGCAAATATGTTTAAATGAACCAGATACAATAGTATCCGAACGCGTCATCCCTATTAAAACCTTCATCTATGAAGCTCCAAGTAATTTTTTATAAAGCTTTACGTATTCTTTTGCTATTACATCTACTGTAAAGTTAGATGCTATTAATTGCTCAGAAAAAGTTCGTACTTCACCACTATTTTTATAATGTAATGCAATACCATCTTCTGTACTTTTAGCAATTTCAGCCGCACTAAAACCTGTAGCAATGTAACCGTTTTTATCTGTAAATATGGCATCGCTTGCTCCACTCACAGGTGTCGACACCAATACCTTTCCAGCTAATAAAGCCTCAAGTAATGAGTTCGAAAATCCTTCAGCCTCAGAGGCATTTACAAAAATATCAAATTGCTTAATAAAATTTACCGGATCGTCAACCTCACCATAAAATGTTATTTTGTTTTGCAGGTTATTTGCTTCAATATATTTTTTTGCTGCGGGTAATACACTACCACTGCCTATTAAATGAAAATGCACTTGATCATGCTTTTTAGTAAGCAATGCAAATGCTTCCATTAGTACATCTACTTTTTTAATTTGCTCTAACCTACCATGATAAAAAAGATTTATTACAGAATCGTTTTTACTATCAGAAAATGAGCTATCAGCTTTAATCAAGCTTTTATCAATACTGTTTGGTATATTAATAATATTTTTAAAGCCAAACTCTTTACAGTTTTGTGCGATAACATCCGATATTGCGACTACCGTCGGGTTAGTTTTTAATACAAAGTCAGCCATTATTGGCCCAATAACTTTTTTAGCTTTTAATGCTTTGAAATCCATGAACTGGTTAGAGTTACCTACCTTAATTAATATTGGCTTTTTGAATATGCGCGCCAAGCAGCAACCCACAAAAGCACCAAATTTACCTTGATGACAATGTATTACATCAAAGCTTTTACTATTAAACGTACCCCAAATTAATACCCGCATTAACCAATATACCGAAAAGGGTAACCAGCGACCAAGTAAGTCAGGCCCTATTGGCGAATATAAACGCGTTACAGGTACATCGTTCATTACCTCATTTGCATTGCCTTTTAACTTTTGGCGTGATGTTAATATATGTACACTAACTCCCTCAGTTTGAATCCCTTTAGAAACTCGCCCGCATTGTTTTTCAGCACCACCAAATACATCTGGCATATATTGACATGTCAACATTAGTATCTTCATTAATTATCCAACGCTCTCTAAGTTTCTCTTGTAAATCCTACTAAACGAAGTAGCAGATGCCCACAAAATTATGGATGCAAAAATACCGAAAAAGAATAAGGTTAAATATCCATAACTAAAGGGAGATAACTTTTCTAATACTTCAAAGAAAAATCGATGAAATAAGAAAATTATAAAAGTTGCTTGAGCTACTATAGTAAGTATTTTTTTTAAAAACTTACCAATAATAATAGTTTTATAAAAAACTAATAAATACCCTGCGGAACAAAGCCAATAAAAATTAAGGTCATATGGGCCTATTATTAATATGCATGAAAGAGCTAATATTATAAAAGCAAAGACCTTCTTTGAGAGTGACTCACTAACTTTTGCGTAATAAAAAACCCACCCCATTACGAAAACCCATGCGTACAATTGTGGTACCTTATATTTAAGCATATCTAGCTCAAATGTATAAATACCAATTATAGCTGAGGAAATAGTAATCATTAAAAATAATAAGGATAAACCCCACGGTTTGCTCTGAATAAATCCAAATACCAATGGTAAAATAAGATAAAGAACTAAAAGCATCTGTAGCATCACCTGAGGATACCATATTGGAAACTTAGAGATTCTATCATTATCTATGAAATTCCTAATAAATAACAATTCATATATATTGAATTTTGATAAAATAACAAAGAAAAAAACAGTTAAAAGTAAAGAAGGTATAGCTATTTTTTTTGCAAACCCAACCAATGAGATTTTTAAGGATGAAACATCACTTTTACTCATTATAAATTCAGCAAAGTTAAAGCCTGATATTAGTAATAAAACATTAGCTCCTCCAGCTAAAGATAAACCAAAAAAAACATCTTCAACCGAACCATAAGCTTCATAGTACCTATCTATATAGGCATGGTTAAAAACAACAGAAATAATTGCTAAAGCTCTTATAAATAAGTTCACATCCATTGTTTTCATAGCTCTCCTCCTTTAGACTCTAATTCGATTAAATCTTTTATACTTAATGACTCCCAGCGCTCTGGAAGAAAACCTATTATCTCATCTAATTCCATGCTTATTGTTACATATGTCATAGAATCACCGCCTAGTTCTTTAAATGAAGCTGTTTCACTGGTGTTATCTGGGAATTCGCGAAAAAAAAGTTTCTTAACAGTTAAGCTTTTATCTAGAAACCCTAGTGTAGTGAAAAGTTCTTTAAAGTAATCTTTCCAAAAAGACTTAGTAAAAATAAATTTAAATATTCTAAAATAATTTTTATTATTTTTATGTGCTAAAGATTTAATAGCTTTGTAATCCACCTTATTATTAGAAAGGATTGGCATCACTTTTAGTTGCATATTTTGAAAACATGTTTCAGGTATGTTTATTTTTTTTGAAAGTTTACTTATAGCAGCATTTGGGTTTGATACTCCTGTATGTGCTACAATAATTTTAGTATCATCACCGGTACAAATAACATCCTGACCTAGGGTATTAAAATACTCTTCTAAATCGTCCAAGTTGATGCGGATACCAAATAACTTAACGAAACGTGAACTCCTCCCTACTATAGTAAACAACCCTAATTCATTAAATTTCGCTATATCACCAGTATATAGTTCTGAAACAACCTTGCCTTTGGCCAAGTCATCTAAAGATGAGGCATAGCCTTGCATAACATTTGGACCACGATAGACAAGCTCCCCTTCGACATTAGGCTCTCTTATAATATTCTTTTTATCATCAACTAGTAAAATTTCTCCATTGGGAATTGCAACCCCTATAGAATCTGGGTGCTGTTCTACATACTTAGGAGGTAAATAAGATATTCTCGGTGCAGCTTCAGTTTGCCCATACATAACAAAAAATTCTATTTCGTTTTTAATGGATTCTTTACTCCACCTTAGTACATCATCTTTAAACATCTTCCCGCCAGCTTGGGTTATTTGCCTTAAAGAAGGGTACTGGCTCAAATCAAAGGAAGCCTTATCAAGAGTCTGAAATATAAATGGAACGCCTGAGAAACTAGTTATATTATGTTTATTTATAAGCTTACCAAAGCTCGCATCCATAGCAGTGGTATTTGTAAGAACTACTGAAGCTCCAACTGACATATACGAATTCAGTATTGACAACCCAAAAGAGTAATGTAACTTTAAATGCAACAGAGCTCTATCTGAAGGTCTTAGTTCTAAATAATCAGCAATAGCTGCGGCATTACTATCAATATTTGAACCAGTTAATCTAACAAACTTTGGAGTTCCAGTACTGCCAGAAGTAGAAAGTAGCAGTACAGTTTCGGAGTGCAAAGATAACTTGTCACTATGTAGTGTTGTATATTCGCCATTTTCAAATAGATAGTTAGGGTTATAAATATCAATTAAATTATTAACTACTGATTTATTATTACTGTCGTATAGATATATAATATTACCTGCAACTAAATTACTCAAATAAGCAACAATCGTCTCTAAGTCATTACTTGCCTTTATAAATACTAATGATTTAAAAGGAAGTTTCAAAGCACTATTATTATTTATCTTTTTTGCAAGCTCCCTATATGTAATCTCTTCTGACCCGCTTATTATAGCAACATTATCGTTGAATCTATCGAGATTTAAAAAAAACATCTTAAACTCCATTTTATAGCATTAACATTTCAAATTAATTAAATTAACCCACTTAAAAATCTAATCAAGCATTGTAAAAAACTATCTTTTATTCTTTAAATTTTTAATATCACCTATTATCCTCAACACTACTTCAGGAAATACAAGCCTGTAAAATAAAAAATAAAACAACAGTCCTACTGGAGTAATTAAAGCCACTTTAACTAACGCTTGTTCTTCAAATAAAATAAAATAATCTACAAGGTATAACACTACTCCCATAGCAAAAGAAGACACTACCGTTGGTAATAAACTTATTATCATTAATTTAATAGAAAAATAAAATTTACTTCCTAAAACAAACAACATACTCGTAGTTAAAATACTTGCAATAACAACATTAGAAAAAACCACATGAAAAATTGAGTATTGAGCAAAAAAACTAACAACGGAGATTGTAATAATAAATTCTACAACTCTTAACTTAAATGGGATATTTGAATTATGAGTTGCATGACATAGTGGTGCAAAAAAATAATTAAATGATGCACTAAAGCCACTTAAACATAATATAGAAAATATCACTCCACTTTCAGACCATTTATCGCCAAAAACTAAGTACACCATTTCGTCACCAATGATGAAACCACCAATAAATATAGGTAACGAAAATAGTGTAGTTGTAGTAATAAATTTAATAAAACAAGCTTCTAGTTCATTAGTATTGCTTTGTAAATTGGCGAAAGCTGAAAAAGAGACATCAACAATTGGTCTTATTGTAAATTGCACAATAACATCAAGCAATTTACCTGCAATTTTAAAGTAGCCTAACGCAACTACTCCTAGAAAAAAACCTATTATAAGTTCAACAAATCTAAATATCCCCTGCCCAACCAGTGAACTTAATAATATAGGTTGGCCTTGTTTTAATGTATTTAAAATACCACTTACGGATAAACTTAATTCAGGCTTCCAGTTAATTGCCTTCCACACAAGTAATAATGATAAAAAAATTGATAAAATTTTCTGGATTATTAAACTGTAAAAACCATAGCTTGCATAAGCAAGGTAAATAGCTACAGCACCGGAAAATAATGACGAAAGTAATAATCTTATAGCAAGTGCTTTAAATTTAAAATCACGTTTAAGTAACCCTTCTGGTACTGTTGATAATGCTTGCATTACAGGTACGATTGAAAGTATTTGTAATGATATTGCAAGGCCAGGAGCTTCGAATAGCACTTCTAAATAAGTAGATGAAAAAATAAAAAACAGAGCCGAAACTATTCCAATTATTAAAGTGGCGAAGAAAATACTATTCTCTATATTTGAGTTTTTTTTACTACGTACAACTACCTCAACTAATCCGTACCTAACAACTGTGTTTGTTAACTCAACAAAAACGACTGCTAATGCTGCAGTACCAAAATCAACAGGAGATAATATACGTGATAGAATTATGAATATTACTAACCCAGATAATTGAAATGAAGCATTACCTATAAAGCTCCATAAGGAGCCACTAACAATTTTATTTTTTAATGTCATTTGTTTCTTTTATCTGTATATTTTTTGGGGTTAACAAATTTTTTAAACCAGATTTCTTTTAAATACTCTTTAATCAAGTGTAATTTAGTTACTTTAAAACCATCAGTTTCTATTAATTTATAATCAAGTAAATTTAAAGTATCTTTACCGTAGTATTGAAAGTCTGCTATGTTTTGTTTTGTCATTTTACCCATCCATGCGCTTGCTCGGCTAGCATCAGGCGCTTCCCCGACTAAAGCGTGTTGAGATTTAGTAAATTCAGGCAAAAATTCATTCTTGATGTTAGTTAATTCAATTATATTTGGATTATTTAAAAAACTCATAATTCTGGTTATTTCATTTACTTCGTTATGGAGTAAGTCTTCATACTTTACTAAAAGAGTTTTATTAGGAAATAATGCTTGGGTAATAAACCCATATAAAATTTTGTTGTTCCAAACTTTAGATGCGTCTAAATAAGTATTTGAACCCCATTCAAGTGGGACTTGTGATTGCGCCACCGCACGCCCATCACGAATTATATGTATGAAGTAACATTCACTAAAAACATCATTTAGCCACTTAGAATAAACTAAATTATTCGGTGAGTGATCAATCCAGAATACAACATCATTTTTCCCACAATACAAACTAACTAGGTCTTTGTAGAATTCTTCAAACGAACGGTGGTTTTTATCTTTTAAGGATTCGATGTTAAGACCCCAAAATTTAAACCGCTCGTTATTTTCTAGTAAATCACAGTATATTTTTGTACAAAACGGTTGTTCAGCTAAAACTTCATTTTTAAATAAAGACTCAGGAGTAACGACACTTTTTTCAATTTTAGAAAGCAGAGAAGCAAGCATTGTTGTACCGCTTCTATCTGCCCCACCAATAAATATACACTTCATGATTATTTCCCTGAGTTATAACTCCGGTACCAATCAACAAACTGTTGCATACCATATTCAATGTTTGTATTAGGTTTAAAGCCAACTTCTTTTTGTAGGCTATCTATATCTGCGAATGTTGCTGGTACGTCGCCTGCTTGCATTGGCATGTAATTTTTGTCAGCTATTTTACCTGCCGCTTTTTCGATTGATTCAATAAAGGTCATTAATGCTATGGGTTCGTTATTACCAATATTGAATACACGGTATGGTGCTTTACTTGACTCTGGCGAGGTATTGCTATTTGACTGGTCTCTTTTTGGAACTACGTTTTGAATGCGAATAATGCCCTCTACAATGTCGTCTATGTAGGTAAAGTCGCGTTTCATTTTTCCGTTATTAAATACTTTAATTTCTCGGTTATTTAATATTGCATCGGTAAATAAGTAAGGGGCCATATCTGGGCGACCCCAAGGGCCATACACTGTAAAAAAGCGCAGCCCTGTTGTTGGTAGGTCATATAGGTGGCTATAGCTATGCGCCATCAACTCATTTGATTTTTTAGTTGCAGCATACAGCGATACTGGATGATCTACTGCATCGTCAGTCGAAAATGGCATTTTTTCGTTCATGCCATAAACAGAGCTTGATGATGCATATACTAAATGCTGTACTTTATTATGGCGACACCCTTCTAAAATAGTAGCTGTTCCCACTAAATTAGAATCGATATACGCCATTGGGTTTTCTATTGAATAACGCACGCCAGCTTGCGCTGCTAGATGTATTACGCGGTCAAACTTTTCATCCTTAAATAAGTTGGCTATGCCGTCTCTGTCGGCTAAATCCATTTTTACAAAACGAAATTGCGTAAGGTGTTTAATACGCTCAAGTCTTGCATGTTTTAATGCCGGATCGTAATAGTCATTTAGGTTATCTAGACCTACTACTTCGTGGCCATCGTTACATAAGCGTTCAGCCACAAAGTTACCGATAAAACCTGCGGCACCAGTTACAAGATATTTCATTTGTAAGAATCCTTTAAATTTGCTTTATTAATTTAATTTCAGGCACTGCTATTTTGGCGTTTAAATATTGCCGTTAAATACAAATTAAATTTGGTTGCAATTATACAAGTAAATTACGAAACTAGTTTTTTAACTGCTTTAGTAAACTCTTCACCCATATGGCTTGATTGCATTGCATATTCTACATTTGCAAGCATATAGCCTAATTTAGAACCACAATCGTGCGATTGGCCTTTTAAGTGGTATGCTTCGAGTGTTTCTAGATGACGTAATTGCAGTAATGCATCAGTAAGTTGTATTTCCCCACCGGCACCAGGAGGTGTGTACTCTAATAAATCCCAAATAGCAGTTGATACAACATAACGGCCTGTAATAGCTAAGTTGCTTGGCGCTTCATCGGTATTTGGCTTTTCTACCATATTTTTAATTATTGCATTTTCGCCCGCTTTAATTTTTATGCCCGCTAGGTCAACCACACCATATTGATGTACCTGTTCTTTTGGCACTGGCTCTACCATTACTTGGTTGTGGCCTGTTTGGTCGAAGCGGTCTATCATTTGGCTTAAATTATCGATTTTTGGATTTGATTTGTATTTGTCAATAATTACGTCAGGTAACATTACTGCGAATGGGTTGTTGCCTACTATTGGGCGCGCCGCTAAAACAGCATGGCCTAGACCAAGTGGAGCAGATTGACGAACCGAAATTACAGTTACGTCTTTTGGTACTATTGAGCGCACTTCTTCTAGCAGGCTTCGCTTTACGCGTGCTTCTAATGTAGCTTCTAGCTCAAAGCTAGTATCAAAATGGTTTTCGATCGAATTTTTTGAGGCGTGAGTTACAAGTATTATTTCTTTAATACCTGCTTGTACGGCTTCGTTAACTACGTATTGAATAAGTGGTTTGTCTACTAGAGGTAGCATTTCTTTTGGAATAGCTTTTGTGGCCGGCAACATACGAGTGCCAAGACCGGCAACAGGGAGAACTGCTTTTAAAACTTTCACTTTAATTCCTTTCATTATGATTTTGTAAACACATCAAGAAGAAACCAAAGTTAACTTCCATATAACGTGCTTCACATACCTTGTGTTAGCATTATTATACACACCATAATGTTTGACTCAATAAATAAAGCATACTTTTAGATTGTTTTTCTGTTAACTTTATGTTGCACCAAACTGGTTAGGATGAGTTACATTGGAGCATCTCATTCTTTTTGATGACCTACCTTTTTTAAAGTAATAATACTATACTGGTTAATGTCGTTTATTAGGGATTACCAACTTAAGGAACATTTGTGCGCTTAGAGCTTTGCATTTTATTTATTGTCTCGTTTTTTGTATGCGCGCAAGATATGCTTTTGTATTTGCGTAATAGCGATATTATTACCCGTGCACAGCAACAGTATGGCAACGAAGGTCATAAACGAATTAAAGATTGGCTTAACTTTATTGATGACTCTGCTGATGAAAGCGAATGGAAAAAAATTCACCTTGTTAACGATTTTTTTAATAAAAACATTAAATACAAAAGCGATGAAGATCTTTGGCAGCAAAAAGATTACTGGGCTACCCCACTAGAGAGTTTAGGTGTTGGTATGGGCGATTGCGAAGACTACGTTATTGCAAAATACTTTACGTTAATAGCGTTAGGTGTTCCTGAGGATAAAATTCGTTTAATGTATGTCCGACAGCGCACAGTAAACCAACCCCACATGGTACTTATATATATAGAAGATCCAAACAGAATCCCCTTTGTTTTAGGTAACTTTAATACTAAACTGCTGCCCGCTAATAAACGCCCCGATTTAACGCCTATTTACAGTTTTAATGGTCAAGGGCTTTGGTTAGCAAAATCGAAAGGGTTAGGCAATAAGGTAAAAAATAGCCGTGGTGTGTCGGCTTGGAATACTATGCTAGAGCGAATTGAACAAGGTGAGCTTGCTCCCATTAAAAGTAACATTAAAGGAACTACCAGTTATGTCTCGACTTTTTAAAAATGGATTGAGCCTTAAAACCCAAGTTTACGGTTTAATAATCGTTATTTCGGTTGTTTCATTTGTAGTTCGGGTAGTTACAGATGTTGAAACCACCCGCGATTATTTACAAACCCAAATGGGAAGCCATGCTCAAGACACTGCTACCAGTTTAGGGCTTTCTATTTCGCCTTATTTAGATCCAGAAAACCTAGTAATAGCAGAAACAATGGCTACCGCTATCTTTGATTCTGGTTACTACAAAAAAATTAAATTTACAAATTCACAAAGCCAAGTTGTATTTGTTCTGGAAAATCCTAAGCGTGTTGAATCTGTGCCTAATTGGTTTATTGCTTTAAGTAGTTTAAAAGCCCCCTCTATGCAGTCGGAACTAAATAATGGTTGGGTTATGGCGGGTATACTTGAGGTTACAAGCCATACTGGACAGTCTTATGTTACTTTGTGGGAGCATACAAAACGCAGTTTTTATGGTTCTTTTTTAATACTAATTGCATCGCTTGCAGTTGCCTTTTTAATATTACGTGAAGTATTTAAGCCTTTAAAAGCAGTTGAGCATCAAGCTCACCTTGTTACTCGTAAACGCTTTACATTAAACGAAGAAATACCTATTGCACGAGAGCTGCGCACTGTAACTAAAGCTATAAACAATCTGGTTATTAACTTACAAAGTACTTTTGATTCTTTGACTAAACAAACACAAGCCTTAACTGAAGAAGTTTATATTGATTCTTTAACTGGGTTAGGTAATCGAAAGTTATTTGAAAATCACTTTAGCTCGGTTGTAGACACAATAACCACTGATGCTCCACTTACCGCAATGATGATTACTCTACCTTCACTTACAAATATAAACCAAAGTGTTAGCTATCAAGATGGTGACGCCCACGTAAAAGATGTAAGTGTTATTCTTACTAAAATTATTGGCAACCTTACTAACTCTAAAATATTTAGGTTAAACGGTAGTACTTTTATTGCGCTGATTCCTTACGATACGCAGTTTTTAAACAGAACCCGTTTAGAAATTACAGATGCTTTTAGTAAACAAAAAAATAGCTTACACGTTAATGGGTTTGCTAATTTTGCAATATTGGAAGTTAATAAAGGCTCCTCTATTGGTAGTGTTTTATCTGCTTTAGATACAGGTAGTACTATTGGCGATACAATAGACACTAACAAAATAGATAAAGATACGCTATTTAGTGTTAAACAATGGCGTACACTTATTCAATCGATTATTGACTCTGGTGAGGTTAGCTTTTCGGTGCAGCCAGTTAAACGGGCTAACTCTCAAAACAAGCAGTGTTACTTTGAGGCCTTTGCCCACTTTACCCATGAAGGTGAAAAGGTAAATAATGGCCATTTATTTGCTATGGCCGAAAAACTTAATTTAACTGAAGAATTAGACAAAAAAATAATTCGTAACTTTGTAAATATAAAAGAACAATACCCTGATGACGTATTTGCCTTAAACGTAAGTAAGGCATCTTTATATTCAGCTGATTTTATACAATGGTTAACGCTTTATGCGCACACGAAACCCGTTATTAAAACTAACCTCATTTTTGAATTACATGAAATTAGTTTACTTTATAATGTACATATAGCTTCAAAGCACATTGATGCAATTAAAGATATTGGTATTAACGTGTGTATAGAGCACTTTGGAACAAGTTTAACGTCGTTTAGGTATTTACAAGGCCTTGATATTGAATATGTAAAAATTGATGGGAGCTACATTCAAGACTTGTTAGATAATTCTCAAAGCCAGTTTTTTATTCAAACCGTTAATAATATTTGTCATGGTTTTGGTATTAAAGTGTTGGCATGCTTAATTGAAAAGCCCGAAACATTAAAAATGCTTGAAAATTTAGGCTGTGATGGTGTACAAGGTAATTTAATTATGGAGCCTTCTAAAGTACTTACAGGCAAGAACCGTGATAACGTTAATAAAGAGTTTACTTTTTGCGCAGACACGCTAAAATTCTGTAATTAGATACTCACCTAAAGGGACACAAGATGAAATCAATTTTTTTAAAGAGTTTATTAATAGGTGCAATGGCTTTTACCGTTTCACCTGTTTACTCACAAGCAGATTCTGATGTTGTAGTACAATCTGACAGCCTTACTAATTTACTTAATATTTTAAATAATGCCCCGGATGATATTTCGTCTGAGGAACTACAAAGAGAGTTAGTTGCTGCTATTGAGCAATTTTGCCAAGATATGGGTCCTATTGACCTCGATTCGCCTATTGCAAACGGTTCGTGTAGCGCTGAACAACTTGATATATTAATTAACGCAGTTGTTGCTTCTTTAGGTGCCGATAATGCGTTAATTTCTGACTTTTTAGCAGCCTTAGTAACTGCTGGTTCTGATAGTGATGCGGTAACTATTGCTGCAATTACTGCTGGTATAGATGCCACAGTTGCATCTGAAGCTACTGCTGCGGGTCCTACTGATGATACCCCAACTGCAGCTCCTCCTGTTGTTGTTTTACCAACAACTACTGTACCTCAAGGTACTGGTGGTACTGGTGGTGATGCTGGTATATCAGAAGTTGGTAACTAAGCACTCTTCTCAAATATAATACAAACGCAGCCTTTGGCTGCGTTTTTACTTTATGAGTTTAAATTGAACCGTTTTATATTTATTTTGCTATGTGCAATACTTTTTTTGCTGCCTATTCCTTTAGGTAGCTATCGCCCTTGGGCTATTTTGGCAATATGTTTGTTGATTGGTGTTACTTTTTTAATTCATTTAATTAATAGCGCTATAAACAATAAGCAGCCCCTCTACCCTCCTTTATACTCCTGGCCTTTATTTGTTGCTCTTGGTGTTGTTGTTTTAATTTGCTTTATACAAATATTTAGCGTTAGCCTTGACCCTTTTCAGACCAAACAAATGCTTATTAAAACAAGCTTTATGATTTTATTTTGTTGGCTATTATTTATTTATTGTAATACTGAAAAGCGTATTAAAAATTTAATATATGCAATTATAAGTGCCGGTGTGTTTCAGGCTTTATATGCCACTTATTTAAATTTGTCGCCTGATATTATTAGCCCACTATTTGGTTATAAGCATACCGACCGTGCTATTGGTACGTTTACTTACTCTAATTTTTTGGCTAACTTTTTAGCTTTATGCTTATGTATGGGTATTGGTGTTTTAGTTAGCGAATTAAAGCGCTCTACTAGCGATTACAAGCAAACATTAAAACAAACGCTTCGGGCGTGGACTGAAATACTTTTAAGCTCAAAAATAATTTTACGTATTTCGTTAATTATTATTATTGTTGCGTTAATTTTAACCCGTAGCCGTATGGGTAACTCTGCATTTTTTATTGCATTAATGGTTGTTAGCTTACTCGCGTTTTTTATTTACAGGCAAAAACCTAAAGCGTTTAAACTACTTATCGTTAGTTTTTTTATAATCGATTTAATTATTATCGGCGCTATATTTGATGTAGAAAAAGTTAAACAGCGTATAAGCGAAACCAGTATTTCATCAGAAACCCGTGACGAAGTTGTACGTGATTCAATACCCCTCATTTTAGATAAGCCTTTGTTGGGCTCTGGTGGTGGCACATTTTATACTGCGTTTCCGGCGTATCAGTCTGAGCCTTATTCAGGTTACTACGATAACGCCCATAACGATTACGTACAGTTTGCAGTAGAGCTGGGTATACCCACTACAGCCGCACTGGGCTCACTTATACTTTATTGTTTATGGTTATGTATAGCGACTATGCGAAAGCGTAAAACAGCGTTGTTTCAGGGCGTTGCTTTTGGCTGCGCTATTGCAATTATAGATATGCTGCTGCATTCATTGGTAGATTACTCTTTACAAGCAGGTGCAAACTCAATGTTGTTTATGACTATTTTATGTTTGGCAATATTGAGTAGTAAGTTACCTGCGTCTAAACGAAGCCGAAAAGAGCATGGTTAAATACAAAGCCAAGTAATTAGCTAATATAGACTGATTAGAAGCTGCGCTTCTCACGCGAGCAAGCTCAGCGTCTACCGCCAAGGTTAAATTTACGGTTAACTTGTTAGCGTGACAAGCAAAGCCTTTAATAAGTAATTTATGCACTAAGAGGTTAAGAGGCGCTACGCTTTTAGAGAAGTAAATAAACACCAAACGCAGTTTTTATTAGTATTTTGTCTTCTCATTTACTCCTCTTTCGCTTCTCTTTGTGAAAATAGATCTTTAGCTGGTTTTTAAATAAATTGAATAATTTTAAGCATTGCTTTGTAACAGCAGCGCCTGTAATTAGTGATTTTTCACTAAGAGGTTAAGAGGCGCTACGCTTTTAGAGGAAGTAATAAAACCGAAACTATACCCTGATTGGTCTTGTCTTTTCTCATTTACTCCTCTTTCGTTTCTCTTTGTGCAAATAGATCTTTAGCTGGTTTTTACTGTAACAGCAGCGCATGTAATTAGTGACTTTTTCACTAAGAGGTTAAGAGGCGCTGCTCTTTTAGAGGAAGTAATAAAGCAGAAACTATACTCTGATTGGCATTTTGTTTTCTCATTTACTCCTCTTTTATTTCTCTTTGTGCAAATAGTTCTTTAATCGATTTTATTAGTAAATAGCTCAACAAACGAGTGACAACTTAATAAATTGCTTTATATAGCCTACAAGTATTCAATTTTGTTATTTATTTGTACTACACTTAAGTCTCATTTTAGAACTCTTTCTTAGTTGATTAAATGCTTGTAAATTAAGCAAAAGGATACCTATGGATACTGATACATTAACAAAAACAGTAATAGGTTGCGCTATAGAAGTACACAGGAATTTAGGCCCAGGGTTATTAGAATCGAGTTACGAGACTTGCTTAATATATGAATTAAGTAAAATTGGCTTATCTGCTAAAAACCAAGTTGAGCTGCCGATATATTATAAAGATCAATATATAAATACAGGTTACCGGTTAGATATTTTATTGCCTAATAAATTAATAATTGAACTAAAGGTGGTTGATAAGCTTCTTCCAATTCACTCTGCACAATTAATAACTTATATGAAACTTGCAGAAATAAGTACTGGTTTACTAATAAACTTCAATGTTCTAAAGCTAGTCGATGGCATAAAGCGCTTTAATTCATAAAAATTATTTACTTAGGTTTTAAGTCGTTATCCAAAGGGCTATAAGTAACTGTACATTAAATTTTTAAGCGATTTATTCACAAAGAGGTTATGAGGCGCTGCGCTTTTAGAGAAGAAAATAAAACCGAAAACATATCCTGAATAGCATTATGTTTTCTCATTTACTCATCTTTCGCTTCTCTTTGTGCAAATAGATCTTTAGCTGGTTTTTACTGTAACAGCAGCGCATGTAATTAGTGACTTTTTCACTAAGAGGGTATGAGGCGCTGCGCTTTTAGAGGAAGTAATAAAGCAGAAACTATACCCTGATTGGTATTGTGTTTTCTCATTTACTCCTCTTTTGTTTCTCTTTGTGAAAATAGATCTTTAATTGATTTATTGGTGAATAGACTAAATAATTTAAGCGTGGCTTTCGTAACAACCGTACCCGTTATAAGTGATTTTTTCACAAAGAGGTTAAGAGGCGCTACGCTTTTAGAGGCAGTAATAAAGCAGAAACTATATTCTGATTGGTATTGTGTCTTCTCATTTACTCCTCTTTCGCTTCTCTTTGTGCAAATAGTTCTTTAATTTTAATTATTGATTAAAAATTACTGCTCTTCTAAATCGAACTCAGTTAAATGGCCATCGCCGTGTATTAACTGGTAGCGGGCTAAATTTCCTTGCTCTAGTGTTATTAAACTAATAGCTGAGTCGCTTACTAAGTATTTTTGCCCTTCTCCTATGGTTTGGTGTTTATCTACTTCCATGTGCCAGCGTTTGGTAAAAAAGTTTAATGGGCTTTTTGGGCCGTATAGAATTGAATCTAGTTTATCGAGTATGTTTATTAATTTACGCGGGAACTCGTTTTTAATACCGCTGGCGGTAAGCTGCCAAATTCGATTGTGGTGATCGCCAAAACGCTTTTGCACCGAAAAGCAAAATGAGTAATGTACATCACCCGATAAAATAAGCGTTTCGTTTGGGGTGTCGGTTCGTCTAAAAGTATCGAGTAGCTTTTTGGCTGAGCCTTCGTGCGCCATCCAGTTTTCTACGTCAACCATGAGCGGTTGGCCACATATGTTAAACATAGCTTGAATGGCTTCTATTGATTTAACACCAAATACGGGGGCTGGCGATACAATAATAACCTGATCGTGGCTTAATAGGCTTTCTTCAAGCTCTGTTAAACGCTCCCAATCAAGTAGACCTGAAGGCTCGTTAAAGTTTTGCTCATTTCGCCAACGATGCGTACGTGTATCTAGCACTACTACTTTTGGGGTTGTAGTTAACTCATAATGCCAAAAACTAAAATCGTTTAGTGGTTTATCAAATGCTTTAAACTGCCATAAATTATTAGCAGTACGGCTTTGCTTAAAAGGTGTTAGTAACTCGCCTGTTTTATTTAGTGCATCGTTCCCCATTCCCTGAAAAAGCCAATAACTAATTAAGCCGTTATTAATGATTCGTTTACTACTTGGGTTTTCATTTATAGCTTGCTCCCACCCAGCGGTGAGGTTCCAATCATCGGTTACATCATGGTCGTCAAACATCATTAGCGTAGATACATTGGCAAACAATCGCTCTACTTCACTTAATCCTTTTGCATAATCAATCAGTGCTGTTTTTTCAGCGTCAAAAATAGTTTTGTTTTGCTTGTTTTGACCTGAATACGTTGTGTTTTTTATATCAACGCATTGCCAAGCAGCAGCACTAAAATTTAATAAATACAGTGCTATATATTCTTCAAAGTTGATAAGGTGATTGTAGGCTTTTACGCTTGAAAAGTGAGGTTCGTCTTTTTTTAGCCAGTAACCAACACCTAACTTTGAGCGTTTTTGCCAAGGCGTTTTTGGTAAAAACAAATGGCGATCATAAAGTTGCTCATTTATATCGCTCGGTAGCTCAATGGCAAGTGGTTGCTCTTTATAAATACCTAAGGCTTTAATTAACTGATGAATAGCTAATAACATGGGGCCTGCTACGTCATCGGCGTAAACCTGGTCACCGCTCAGTAATAATAACTGTGCGCCTTGATTATTATTACCGCGCTGAGTATTTTGCCAGTGACTTGCAGATACTAAGCTGTCTTTTGCTGGGTGATGTGCATTACGGCACGAGCCATGCAAAATATCACTCAGTTTATTAGGAATTACAAATGCAGGCGTTGTTTGATTGCTATAGCACCAAGGCGATAAATCGATTGCTGTGTCGTCAATTACAAGCTCATAGCTTAATAAGCTATCGACAGGGAGTTTATTGTCAATAGGCTTTATAATAACGAAATGCAGGTATAAATGTTCGCCTAAAGAAACAGTATGTTGATCGCTATAACACTCAACATTTAATAAGTTTATTTGGCAGTTTGCAGGCTTGGAGGTAGCAAACTGAATGCAGACTCCAGCTTGCTCTGCACGGCGCACCATTGGCCCCATTAGTAAAATAGGAAGGTTTGCCGTGTGAGTAATCATGTATTTAGCCTTTAGCTGCTAATTTAAATAAAGAATAAAAGTTCTCGGTAGTCGCTTTAGCAAGCTCATTAAAGCTAATGCCTTTAAGTTCGCTAATGTAATAAGCAACATCTTCTACGTACGCTGGCTGGTTTGTTTGCCCACGGTACGGCACCGGTGCTAAATAAGGCGAGTCGGTTTCTATTAGTAATCTATCAAGTGGAATTTGTTTTACTACTTCTTTGAGCTCAATAGCATTTTTAAAGGTAACAATGCCCGAAATAGATATATAAAAGCCCATGTCTATGGCTTTTTTAGCCATATCCCAATCTTCAGTAAAGCAATGTAGTACACCACCGCAGTTTTCGGCCTTGTGCTCACGCATTAAATTAATGGTATCGGCGCGGGCATCACGAGTATGAATAATTAACGGTTTTTGTAATTCGTTAGCTACTTCAATATGCCCAACAAAGCTTGCTTGTTGCACTGCGTGAGTATCTTTTGAATAGTAGTAATCAAGGCCCGTTTCGCCAATAGCAACGACTTTTTCGTGTGAGGCTAAGTCGATTAGTTGCTGTTTATTAAGGGCGTCTTTTTGATCAAGTGGATGTACACCACATGAGGCTGAAACATCGTCGTAGTGCTTAATTTTATCAAGCATGCTTGGAAACTGATCAAGCGTTACGCTTACACATAAAAAGTGCTCTATTTGCTTTGCACGCGCTTTATCAAGAACTTGGTCAAGGTTTAAGTCTAGTTTATCAAAATCAAGACGGTCTAAATGGCAATGAGAATCTACAATCACTATAAGGCCTGTATTATGTTCAGGGTTTAAATTTGTTCTTTTAATTTATTATGTTAGCAATTAAAAGAACTCAATATAGGGCGGCGTTAATCTCAATGAAAAACCGACCCTATAACTACATGGTATATGTTTGATCGCCTGAGTTTAACATAGTCCCAAGTAGCTTTTCGATTTTAGCGTTTAGGTTTGTTTTATCGTCTAAAAAGCTAATACCAATACCTGGAGGATTAGAGCTTTGTGCACCTTGTGGCGTGATCCACGACACTTTACCTGTCACTACGTCATCTTCTAAGGCATCGGGCAAAGTAACTCTAAGCGCTAATGAATGCCCTGCTTCGTAACGCATATTAGTGCGTACAAATAAGCCACCTTTTTTTAAGTAAGGCATATAACAACGGTATAACTCGTCTAAATCGTCTATGTCTACTAGTAGTTCTTGCATGATTAATCCTTTTAAGAATTTCGCAATGTGTATGCTAATCGTGATACAGCAAGCGATAAATTAAGGCCAAGTACTTGTGTGTTATTTTGTAAAAACTCGCCTAATGCATTTTGCGCACTTTGATAAGCGTCAAAACTCATGCCTTGCAGTAATTGCTGCTTTAGTTGCACGCTTAAAAACAAAGTAAATATACGAACAAGTTCAGGCTGTTTATTTATTATATCGACTAACGCTTTGAAATTATGGCTTTGTTTAAACTCAGTTGCAAACTTATAAAGTGTATCAATATTTTTCAGCTGATCTTGCTGTTGCCAATGCTTTACTTGCAGCGGTTGGTTATAAAAAAGTGCTAACCAACTATAGTTAGGAATACCTAATGTCTCTAGCCATTGCTGAGCAAGTGATGTATTAGTTATTTTTACGTCACTTTTAGCGCATCGACTTAAAATAGTTGCAGGGAGCTGCTGTGGTTGGCTTGTGGTTAATATTAAAAAGCGGCTATTAGTTGGCTCTTCAAGTGTTTTTAATAATGCGTTAGCTGCTGCTGTGGTCATTTTTTCGCAATTTTCGATTATCGCGACTTTATTGCCATTTTGCGCTGCTGAGTGATTCATAAAATCACTAATACCACGAATATCATCTACACCAATACTTTGCCCATCGACTTGCGTTAAGCGCTTGTCAGGATGAGTGCCAGCCAGGGTAAGTAAACAGCTTTTACACTGTCCGCAAGGTTTTAGCATACTGTTTTGCGCAGCTACTTGCTTAGCTATATTTTGGCATAACAAAGCATTCCCAAGCTCATCACTTAACTCAAACTTACCTACGCCAACAGGCCCACAAAATAATTGCGCATGATGAAAACGCTCTGCGCGATAACTTTTCGCTAAACGTGCTTGAGTATCATGTAGCCAAGGCAATGGCATATTATTTTAGGCCTTCAAAAAATGAATGCAGTACATTGGTAATATCGCGATGTACTTTATCAATACTTTGGTTTGCATCAACGGTTTTAATTGTGTTGTCGTCATTAGCAAGTTCAACATAACGCATACGTGTACGCTGAAAAAACTCAATGGCTTCTTGTTCAATACGGTCAAGCTCGCCACGCCCTTTTGCACGTTCAAGGCCTATCACTGGGTCAATATCAAGGTAAATAGTTAAATCTGGCTTTAAGCCTTTTAACACCATTGACGAAAGTGAAGCTAATGTATTTGAGCTAATGCCACGCCCGCCACCTTGATACGCCTGAGACGATAAATCATGACGATCGGCAAGTACCCATTGGCCTTTATCAAGCGCTGGGGTAATAACATTGTGCATTAGCTGCGAGCGAGCTGCATACATAATAAGCAACTCGGTTTCAAAGGCAATCTCTTCTTCGTGCTCTGCTTTTACAAGCGTACGAAGCGATTCAGCCAGTGGTGTTCCGCCAGGTTCGCGGACGTTAATGAAGTCTATTTTTTGTTTGTTTAAAAAGTCTTGGCATAACGAAATAGCGGTTGATTTACCCGCGCCTTCTAGCCCTTCTATTACTATAAATTTTGGTTTCATAAAATATTAATTCTTTTTATTTAATATATACGTTTTAACTGCTGCGTTATGCTGTTTTAACGTGGTTGAAAATTGGTGGCTACCATCGCCTTTTGATACAAAGTAAACATATTCACTTTGCGGCGGATTAACTGCAGCTAAAATAGCGGCTTTTGATGGCATTGCAATCGGTGTTGGCGGTAAACCATTAATGCGATACGTATTGTAAGGCGTATAATCGCGTAAATCTTTACGTTTAATATCACCATCAAAATCAGCGCCTAGCCCGTATATTACGGTTGGATCGGTTTGCAGGCGCATATTGGTGTTTAATCGATTAACAAACGCTGATGCAATTAACGGACGTTCGCTGGCAAGGCCTGTTTCTTTTTCAATAATTGAAGCCATTATTAGTGCTTCGTATGCTGTTTTATAGGGTAGATTAGCGGCGCGCTGCTGCCAAGCATCATCTAATGTTTGCTGCATTTTTTGTGCTGCACGTTTTAATACACTGCTTGCAGTATCGTTATTATGATAATGGTAAGTGTCGGGGAATAACCAGCCTTCTAAGTGCGTGTCATTACCCAGTATTTGTGTACTTAGTTCATCACTTTTTAAATCGTTTTGTAAATTATCGGCTTTTTTAATAGCACTTAGTACTTCACGTAAGTTTTGACCTTCAATTATGGTAAAACTAAAACTAATTTGCTGACCTTGGTTAATTTTTTTTACGTTATTAATAACGCTATCGGCTGTTAGCTCGTAAAGTCCCGCTTTTAAGTCGGTAAGTGTGGGATCTAATTTTGCAATTACCTGATAACGCCAACAACTTTCTACCCAGTTATTAGCTTGCCATTGTTGGCATAATTTATTAAAGCCAGTGCCATGCTTAACTTCAAATTGTGTGTTTTGTGCTACCTTTAACGGGCTATTTATTGTTGCTTGTAATTGCTGGTAACCAACAGCAGTGGTTATAACAGCTAAAAAAAGTACCGATAAAATAACTCTTAACACTCAGCCTCCTTGGCTAATAATTTAGTTAGTAATGCGTGGCTGTCGTCTGTATTAAATACCTGTTGCTCAATACGTTTTACAGGTACTGCTCCCATTAAGCTATTACACACAAATACGGCGTCTGCTTGGGTTAAGTCTTCTACTTTCACGCGTTTAAATTCAACAGGCAATTTATCACATAACGATTGCAGATAAACGCCCTTTATTCCGCACTCATCAAGCAATGGCGTAAACACACACTTATTTTTAATCGCAAAAATATTAGCTGCTGAAGCTTCAATTACATTGTTATTGTAATCAAGCACTAACACATCGTCGCAGTTTTGCGTTTGCATTGCTTTTTTAACTAGTACTTGCTCTAGCCGGTTTAGTGTTTTAAGGCCCGCCAAATAAGGCTGTGCTGCTAATTTAATTGGGCTTATTTCGAGATTTACACCCTTTTTAACAAGCGCTTCGTAATTACTAGGGTAATCTAATATGCTCAATAAAATAGTAATATTACACTCACTTGGCAGCCCATAACCACGTCCGCCTTCGCCTCGCGTTACAAGTATTTTAAGTACGTTGAGTGATGCTGCTTTTATTTGCAAAGCAATTTGATTTTCAAGGCTATTAAAATCTAGCTCAGGAAAACCTAGGCGCTGTGCGCATTCAATCAAACGCGCTTTATGATGAGCCCAATACTGTACTTGCCCATTAACAACTTTAGCCGTTGTAAAAAAGCCGTCACCGTAATTTAAGCCTCTGTCACGCGTGCTTAAAGTGCTGTTTTGATCTACTGCTATTATTGTTTGCATTTTATTTGGCATATAAAAAAAGCCCAGTTAAACAACTGAGCTCTTATAATTTGATTCGTTGTTAAAAAAGATTATACCTTTTTAAATAGCAACGAGCCATTAGTACCACCAAAACCGAACGAGTTACACAGAGCAAAGTCTAACTTTGCATCACGTGCAGTGTGAGCAATATAATCTAAGTCACACCCTTCGTCTGGGTTATCAAGGTTGATAGTTGGCGACACTTTTTGATCTGTCAGTGATAAAATCGAAATAATCGATTCAACCGAGCCTGCAGCACCTAACAAGTGACCCATCATCGATTTAGACGAGCCTACCATTACATCTTTAGCTGCGTTACCAAAAATAGACTTAACAGCGGCAGTTTCTGCTTTATCGCCTGCATTTGTAGATGTACCGTGTGCGTTAATGTAACCAATTTGCTCAGCGTTTACTTGCGCATCATTTAGTGCGTTTTGCATTGCAAGTGCAGCACCTGCACCATCTTCTGGTGGTGATGTCATGTGGTACGCATCGCCGCTCATACCAAAGCCTACAAGCTCAGCATAAATTTTAGCGCCACGCGCTTTAGCATGTTCGTACTCTTCAACTACAACAACACCTGCACCGTCAGAAAGCACAAAGCCATCGCGGTCTTTATCCCAAGGGCGAGAAGCCGCTTGTGGATCGTCATTGCGGGTTGAAAGTGCACGTGCAGCATTAAAGCCACCCATACCAATAGGCGTACAGGCTTTTTCTGCACCGCCAGCAACCATTGCATCTGCATCACCGTAGGCAATCATGCGCGCGGCATGGCCAATATTATGCAAACCAGTAGTACAGGCTGTTACAATTGAAATATTTGGACCACGAAGTCCATGCATCATTGATAAGTGACCTGAGATCATATTAATAATGGTAGACGGCACATAAAATGGCGATAACTTGCGCGGACCACTATTTAATAGCTTAATGTGGTTTTCTTCGATAAGCGTTAAGCCACCAATACCAGAGCCCACAGCTACACCTATACGTGTTGCGTTTTGCTCAGTAATTTCAAGGCCTGAATCTTTAAAGGCTTGAACACCCGCTGCAATGCCGTACTGAATAAACAAGTCCATTTTTTTAGTATCTTTCGCTGACATGTATGCAGTTGCATCAAAGTCATTTATTAAACCAGCGAATTTAGTACCAAATTTTGATGTATCAAAGTGGGTTATTGTTTGAATGCCACTTTTGCCATCTAATAAGCCTTGCCAGGTTGATTGAACATCATTACCTAGCGGCGTCAACATTCCTAAGCCAGTTACGACGACTCGACGTTTAGCCACGGTTTGCCTCCAATAAGGGATATTTTACAAGGGGATGATCATACCCAAGCTACCTCAAAGTGCTAGTCCCAAAATAGATTAAAAACGCATAACACAATCAAAATTAATTTTTAGCTAAAATTGAGCATTGAGGCTTAAGTTTTGAATCACGAACTTTGAGGTGGTTTGGATATAAAAAATTAAAGGCAGCGGATGCTGCCTTTAACGTGCGATTAATTACTCAGCGTGTGCTGTTACGTAATCGATAGCAGTTTGTACTGTAGTGATCTTCTCAGCTTCTTCATCTGGGATCTCAGTATCAAACTCTTCTTCAAGAGCCATTACTAGTTCAACAGTATCAAGAGAATCTGCACCTAGGTCATCTACGAAAGAAGATTCATTTTTAACTTCTTCTTCTTTAACACCTAGTTGTTCAATGATAATTTTCTTTACGCGTTCTTGGATATCGCTCATTCTTCTTTCCTTTATTAAAAACGCCGATGCGTTATTTTCAGATTGCCGCGTAGTTTACGCGGCATAATTCTCTGATTCAATGATTTGACCATAAATAATTGTCTGGTCAAACCTCTGAGTGTGTGTTTTGTCTTTTATCGCTTATTTTCGCAGCGATTTCAAGTATGTTTAAAGCAAGTTCACAAATAATTCAATGTTTTTGAGGTAACTTACTTAACTTTATTAGGTAACAATGTGGGTACAATGGTTATTAAACCATGTACATCGCGCCATTTACATGCAAAGTTTCACCTGATACGTACGCAGCCGCGTCAGATGCTAAATAACATACCGCAGCTGCAATTTCGTCTGGTTGGCCTAAACGCCCTGCTGGAACATTTGCAAGTGTTGCTGCTTTTTGCTCGTCAGTTAAATCATCAGTCATATCAGTTTGAATAAAACCAGGTGCTACTACGTTTACTGTAATACCACGTGATGCCACTTCGCGTGCAAGTGACTTAGAAAAACCAATTACGCCTGCTTTAGCCGCTGCATAGTTAGCTTGCCCTGCATTACCCATAGTGCCCACTACTGAGCCAATATTGATAATACGACCTTTCTTTTTCTTCATCATTGGACGAAGTACTGCTTTAGATAAACGGAAAATCGAGCTTAAGTTAGTGTCGATTATATCGTCCCACTCAGTCTCTTTCATACGCATTAATAGGTTGTCACGTGTGATACCTGCGTTATTAACAAGTACGTCAATATCGCCAAAATCAGCTTTTATTGCGGCAAGTGACGCTTCAATAGATGCAGGATCCGTTACGTTTAATGCATAACCTTTACCATTGTCACCTAAGTACTCGCTGATTTTAGCAGCGCCTGACTCGCTTGTAGCAGTACCTGCAACTTTTGCACCTTGCGCAACTAATGTTGTTGCAATTGCTTTACCAATACCACGGCTAGCGCCAGTAATTAGGACAATTTTGCCCTCTAAAGAAAATAAATTAGACATTTTATATACTCTTATTTAGCTGCAGCGATTGAAGCGGCATCGTTTACTGAGCCACAAACCATTGCTTTATCAATTCGTTTCGCAAGCCCTGTTAATACTTTACCAGGACCAAATTCGTAGCTTTGCGTTACATCTTGTGCAACCAAGGCTTGTACTGTTTCTGTCCAGCGAACTGGGCTGTATAGTTGACGTACTAGTGCATCTTTAATTGCATCAGCGGTCGATTCAGCTTTTACATCAACATTATTAATTACATCACACTTAGGTGTATTAAATGTTAAAGCGGCTAAGTCTACCGCTAGCTTATCAGCTGCTGGCTTCATTAGTTCACAATGTGAAGGTACGCTAACCGAAAGTGGTAATGCGCGTTTAGCACCAGCATCTTTACATGCTTGTGATGCTCTATCTACTGCCGCTTTATGCCCTGCAATAACAACTTGACCAGGAGAATTGTAGTTAACTGGAGATACAACCTCACCTTGCGCTGAGGCAGCACATGCCGCTTTTATTTCTTCATCGCCTAAGCCAATAATCGCAGCCATTGAACCTACGCCTGCAGGTACAGCTTCTTGCATGTATAAACCACGGTTTTCAACAAGCTTAACAGCTTCGCTCAAGCTTAGTACGTCGCTACATACTAGTGCTGAATATTCACCTAAGCTGTGACCGGCCATAACAACGTCTGCATCTGGGTTTGCTGCAAGCCAATCACGGTAAATAGCAACACTTGCAGTTAATAATGCAGGTTGTGTACGATGAGTTTGATTTAATTTTTCTTCTGGGCCATTAAGAACTAGCTCTGCTAAGTCGTAACCCAGTGCATCTGATGCTTCTGCAAATGTTGCTTTAACAATGTCAGAACTCTCTAGTAGCTCTTGTAACATACCAACGCTTTGCGAGCCTTGACCTGGGAATAGAAGTGCAATTTTTTGTGCCATACTTTGCTCTTTTTAATTAAACAAATAAATAATGAAATACACGGCACATCAATTATTGATTAACCGCCGTGTCTTTAGAATGTGTTTTTTCGAAAATAGCGGCTATTTTATCAGGAAGTTGACGTTCAACCTCTTTTACCGCTTCATCAATTGCTGCTTGAAATGCTTTAGCTGACGCATTTCCGTGACTTTTAACGACAATACCGCGCAATCCTACCAGAGAAGCACCGTTATACTGGTCGGGGTTCACCCTTTTATAGAGTTTTTTTATTATTGGACGCAATATAAACGCCATACATTTATACAAAAGGTGCTTTTCGAGCGCAGCTGTAAACTTATTCATAATAAGCTTGGCAATGCCTTCGCATGTTTTAAGCGCCACGTTACCCACAAACCCTTCGCATACAATAACATCAGCCTTGCCAGAAAAAATATCACTTCCTTCGCTGTAACCAATGTAATTAATATGTGGGCTTTGCTGCATTAATTGTGCAGCCTGTTTAATATCATCGTGGCCTTTAATGTCCTCAGCGCCAATATTTAATAAGCTAACGCGAGGGTTATCGCAGCCAAGTGCTTGGCCAGCAACTACAGAGCCCATAATCCCAAACTGATACAGCATTTGCGCATCGCAGTGCACATTAGCACCTAAGTCGAGTAAATATACTGGGTTTTGGCTTTCTGTAGGAACAGATGAAATGAGTGCGGCACGTTTAACACCTGGCAGCATTTTTAATACGTAGTGAGCCATAAAAAATAAAGCGCCGGTATTACCTGAGCTAACACACGCTTGTGCTTCGCCCGATTTAACTAAATCAAGGGCAACACGCATAGATGAATCTTTTTTCGAACGTACTGCAATTGCAGGTTCGCAGGCGTTAGTGACTATTTCACTACAGTGACGAATTATGAGTCTTGGATGAGATAAAGAATCGAGGGATTCGAGTTCTTTAGATATAACGTCTTCATTGCCACATAAAATGAGACTTAAATTGGCATGAGCGTTTACCGCATGAACGGCAGCAGGAATAGATGAACGGGGGCCGTAATCGCCCCCCATCATATCTAACGCTATGGTTAGATCTTTCAGCATATAAGTAATCTCTTATTTAGAAATTACTTGAACGCCTTTGTAGTAACCATCTGCAGTCACATGGTGACGACGATGAGTCTCACCAGATGTTTGATCTACAGTTAAAGTTGGACCACTGATCGCATCGTGTGAACGGCGCATGCCGCGTCTTGCACGAGACTTTTTGCTTTTTTGTACAGCCATAGTCTTCTCCTAAGAATCTTTCTTAAGTTGTTTCAAAATATCAAATGGATTAGGTTTATCATCTTCCGCCTTTAATACACCAAAGCTGGCAGGCTTTGCTGAATAACTGCATGAAGCTTCGTTGTGGGTAGCCACTAATGGAATTGCTAAAATTAGTTCGTCTTCAATTAAATCAAAAACGTTAACTTCACCATTTTCATCAAGTGCTACTTCGTCGTAGTCTTCAGGAAAAATATCTAACTCTGTATCTTCACCTACTGGTGAATATGCAAAGTCTTGAACCAAATCCAACCCTAAATCACCATTACAACGTTGACAAATGACAGTAACATGTGTGGACAAATTGCCTCTAATCACAGCGAAACCTTGATCATCGTTTTTGCAATGTATTTTTACCGCTATTTCACCTACTTCTTCCTGCACAACTTTCTCTAAACGAGTAAGTTTTTCAAGCGGTACAATTCCGTCATACTTTAAACGGTGCTGCGCTGCTTTGCCTGGATGAAGAGTGATGGGAATTTTCACCTTTTGCATAGGGGCTGCATCATATAGATAGTTAGTTTGTTAGTCAAAGTAAAAAACCATTTTTACTTGGTTTTTAACGTGTTTTACTCTCGGATCTGATTTATCCTAACTCAATCTGAATTATCGTAGGAAAACAGTCCATGAAGCTTCCACTCATTTTAGCGTCAAGCTCGCCTTTTAGGCAGTCTTTATTACAAAAATTTAATTTACCCTTTGATACGTTTTCACCCGACGTTGACGAATCAGCACTTGAATGCGAAACACCTACTGAACTGGTTAAGCGTTTAAGTGAGTTAAAAGCCTCAGCAGCTAATAAACACTTTAAAAAAGGGTTAGCAATTGGATCAGACCAAGTCGCTGTGTTTAACAATCAAATTTTAGGTAAACCGCACAATAAACAAAATGCTCTAAAACAACTAAATTTATTTAGCGGTAATACTGTAACATTTTTAACTGGGCTTTGTGTTTACGATATTGTAACTGGAACAAAAAAAACCTGCGTAGAACCTTTTAATGTGACGTTTAAAACCCTAAGTGATGCACAAATTTGTGCTTATTGCGACGCAGAGCAGCCTTATAACTGTGCTGGCAGCTTTAAAAGTGAAGGATTGGGTATCTGTTTATTTGAAAAACTAAGCGGAGACGATCCTAATAGCTTAATTGGATTACCATTAATTAAACTCAGCCAATTACTGGCTGAGTTTGGTATTGATGTGCTTACCGCTCAAAGCAAGCTCTAGTTAAATAAATTAGCCAAGCAAAACCTGTTGCAATTGCAGATAATTATCTACCGTTGCAACAGGGCTAAGCTTATTTAGCTGCTGTGCGTTATGTACACCCATTGTTACGCCAATTCTATCCATGCCTGCAGCTTTTGCAATTGTCATGTCTATTTGGGTATCACCAATCATTACAGCGTCTTGAGCGCTTATGCCAAGTTCTTCAAGTAATTGATACAGCATATCCGCAGACGGCTTAGACAGTCCGTCGTCGCTAGGGCCTGTTTATCTTTCGAGGTTAAATTTGCAGCAGACTGTTTGGTATTTAGGCAAGGCAGAGCCTATGTAGTGTGGTTATTCCCCATAAATAGGCGATAACGCAGCATAAATGCCAAACATGCGCTGCCCGAAGGGTTCTGCCTAGGGGCGATTTACTCTTTGTTGCTCGGTTTTTACTTAGCCCACTAGGTTACAAACCTCACGCCGCGATTAAATCGCCCCTAGATTGAGCAAATTTTAATCCTGAAAGGTCAACAGGCCCTAATACGTGTTGCACTAAAAAAATGTCTAAGTTGGCTTTGATCAAGCAAACGCTCTAATCCATCTCGACCTTTACCTGTTGCAACCGCTAAAACAATGCCCTGCTCTTTTAAGGCACCTAAAACGCTGACAACATTATCAAATACAGGAGTTGGCGTGGTATCAACACTATATTGGTGTTTATACCCCTTAATTAGCGCTTGATGCTGCGCGGCATTATTGGGAAATAAAACATCAATTGCTTTTTCAAGCGACATACCAATAATGTTTTTAATGGCTTCGTCACTTGGTGACACTAAATTAAGTGACTCAGCACTACTACGAATACAGTTAACTATTTTAGTGACTGAATCCATAACGGTGCCATCCCAATCAAAAATGACGAGCTTATATTTTTTAATCGGCGTCACTGCAATCACTGTTTTGCGTCTCGTAATTTTAGTAATGTATTTTTAAGCGTTTTATCAAGGGGCGCTTCAATACGCATCGTTGTTTCGTTTTTAGGATGATAAAAACTTAAATCATGTGCATGTAAAAATAATCGGTTTAACCCAACTTTACGCATAGATTCATCAAACCCCTGGTCACCGTATTTATCATCGCACGCGATAGGATGACCTTTACATTGGGTATGAACACGAATTTGGTGCGTACGTCCTGTAACAGGCGATGCTTGTACAAGTGAGCAATCGTTAAAACGTTCAAGTACTTTAAAACGCGTATGCGAAGGCTTGCCCTCAGTGTTATCGACACGTACTACGCGTTCACCCGATTTAAGTGTGTTTTTACGTAGCCCTTCAGTAACGTTTTTAGTTTTAGAGTCCCACTGCCCTTCTACAAGTGCCCAGTAATTTTTTTCCATGGTTTTTTCACGAAGCTGTTCATGCAATGCTGTTAACACCGAACGGCGCTTTGCTATAAGTAAACAGCCCGAAGTATCACGGTCAAGCCTATGTACTAGCTCAAGGCTGCGCTCTTCTGGGCGAAGCGCGCGCAGCGCTTCAATTAAACCATAACTTAAACCACTGCCACCATGAACAGCCATACCTGAAGGTTTATTTATGACGATAAGGTATTTATCTTCAAATAAAATATCGTTTTCTAGGCGAGTTACTTTGTCTAACTTTGATGGTACAAACTCTTCACGCTCAGCAACTCTGATAGGTGCAATACGCAGTACGTCGTCAAGCTGTAGTTTATATACAGGCTTAATACGCTTTTTATTAACGCGTACCTCACCTTTGCGCAAAAGTTTATAAATAGCGCTTTTAGGCACCCCTTTTAAATGGGTAATAAGAAAGTTATCAATACGCTGACCTAAATGGTCTTCATTGATCGTGACATAAGTTACTTGTAAGTCGTTTTTTTCTGACATTGCCTAATCACTAATTTAAGTAAAATAATTTAGTTGCTAACACTGTAATAATAGTGGGATAATCAGCAGCGCAAATATTTAGTATTTGCAAATAACAACGGTGCTTTTTAACACATTAAAACATTCGTGATGCACATTCTGGGTAGCCGATCATACAGATCCGAGTTAAGTTTTCCAAAGCTTTTATGCCTCCTCAGTTAACACGTGCGATCAATTAACGGCAATGCGCGTAATATATTGCTGGTTAAGTTTGAACATGAAGCGATTTTTAATGTGCTAGAGAAAGCAATGAACAGATAATTTGTCTGATAGTGACGACGTAAAAAACGTCGTTCAGCACTAGCTCAATTATTGTAGTACCGTACAGCAGCTTATTTAGAATTAAAAAAATCTAATAAATAAGCGTTCATTAACATCGGCAGCGATTTTTGCTCTTAAAACGGATATTAGCGATACATCAGTATGTATTGCTCACCAACTTAATGAGCCCTACGCGCCTAATATGAATGATATTTAGTAAGATTAATATGACAGGCCGACTTCTGGGTAAAACTTGTAAACGTAGCTGAAAAGCCGACAGTTTTAGCACCATTAAGAATTTAATAGCGGTAATAATCGCTATTGTTTGCCAGCATTTAAAATACTGCATACGAGATACAGAGCCGTTCCGTTAAAGACCCAGTCGTGAGGCTGCACATTCTAAAAATAGGGACAACTGAACAGGCGAGAAAAACATCGTCATGTCAGCGACATAAATAAGTAGAGTAACAATATGAAACGTATGCTAATCAATGCAACGCAGCAAGAAGAAATGCGCGTAGCACTGGTTGATGGCCAGCGCCTTTATGATTTAGATATCGAAAGCCCAGGTCACGAACAGAAAAAAGCCAATATTTATAAAGGCAAAATCACTCGCATTGAACCATCTCTTGAAGCAGCATTTGTTGATTACGGTGCTGACCGCCATGGTTTCCTTCCTTTAAAAGAAATTGCACGTACTTACTTCCCTGCAGGTTACACTTTTCATGGTCGCCCTAACATTCGCGACGTAATAAAAGAAGGTCAAGAAGTAATAGTACAAGTTGATAAAGAAGAACGCGGCCAAAAAGGCGCAGCGTTAACTACTTTTATCAGTGTTGCTGGTAGCTATTTAGTTCTTATGCCTAATAACCCTCGTGCTGGCGGTATTTCTCGTCGTATTGAAGGTGATGAGCGAACTGAACTTAAAGAAGCATTAGGTCGTTTAGAACTACCTAAAGGTATGGGCTTAATTGTTCGTACAGCGGGTGTTGGTAAATCATTTGAAGAACTTAACTACGATTTAAAAGCACTATTAGTACATTGGGATGCAATTAAACAAGCAGCCGATAGTGCTAAAGCACCTTTTTTGATTCACCAAGAAAGCAACGTGATTTTCCGCGCAATACGCGATTATTTACGTCGTGACATTGGCGAAATTTTAATTGATAAACCACGTGTTTTTGAAGAAGCTAAAGCGCACATTGAGCGTTTTCGTCCTGACTTTATGAGCCGTGTTAAGCTTTATCAAGGTGACACTCCTTTATTTACACATTACCAAATTGAAAGCCAAATTGAGTCTGCATTCCAGCGTGAAGTACGTCTTCCTTCTGGTGGTTCAATTGTAATTGACCCTACTGAAGCACTGACATCTATTGATATCAACTCGTCTAAGGCAACTAAAGGCGGCGATATTGAAGAGACAGCACTTAATACAAACTTAGAAGCGGCCGATGAAATTGCACGTCAATTACGTCTTCGTGACCTAGGTGGTTTAATTGTAATCGACTTTATCGATATGACTCCTCCACGCCATCAACGTGAAGTAGAGAATCGTTTAAAAGATGCAGCGCGCCCAGACCGTGCTCGCGTTCAAATTGGTAAAATCTCACGCTTTGGTTTACTTGAAATGTCGCGCCAGCGTTTGCGTCCTTCATTAGGTGAAGCAAGCCAAGGCCCATGTCCACGTTGTAGTGGCCAAGGTACTATTCGTTCAAACGAATCAATAGCACTTTCAATTCTTCGCTTAATTGAAGAAGAAGCAATTAAAGACAATACAGCACAAGTAAATGCACAAGTGCCTGTTGCTGTCGCCGCTTATTTATTAAATGAGCAACGTCGTAGTGTTCATCGCATTGAAAAACATCATAAATGTGACGTAGTGATTATTCCAAATCAACATATGGAAACACCACATTATGAAGTTATGCGCTTGCGTAAAGACGAAACACTTGAAACTGTAAGTTACGGACAAGTTGTTGCACCGGAGCCTGAAGTATTCGAGATGTCAAAATCTCCTAGTGCGCCAGTCCGTGAAGAGCCGATGCTAAAAGGCGTGGTAATGCCTTCTACTCCTGCTCCACAAGCAGCGCCAGCTAAAGCCGTAGAACCTGCTGCGGTAGCACAAACTAAAACTGAAGGTGGCTTACTAGCTGCTATTGGTAATTGGTTTAAGTCGTTATTTGCAAGTGAATCTGAAGAAGAGAAAAAAGAAGCTGTAGAAAAAGAGCAGCAAGAAACGCGCAATAATGCGCGTCGTGGTAACGATAATCGTCGTCGTAATAACAATCAACGTCGTCGTAATAATAACCCACGCACTAACAAGCCGCGCAATGAGCGTCCAGCCGCTGAAGAGGAAGCTAAAACTGACTCAGCAGCAAGCACCGAGACTCAAGAGAGAAGCGAGAACCGCAACAAGCGCCGTCGTAATCCTAACTCTCGTAAGCGCCCAGAGCATAAAAACCAAGAAAAAGATCAAGTTAAAACTGAAGCCCCTGCAAAGGCGGAAGTAGAAACTGATTCTAAGCCAGCACAAGCTGCAGAGCCTAAAGAGCAGAAGCCTAAAGTTCGCCGTCAACGTCGTAACATACGTAAAAAAGTACGTCTGCAAGATGAAAAAGCTGAGCAAGCTAACTCAACAGAGCAAGCACCTGAGCAAACGGCTGTAACTGAAACTTCACAAGTTCAAGAGCAAGCTCCTGCTGTAGAAAAGCAAAAGCAAGCTCCGGCAGAAAAAACAGCTCACATTAAAGAAGAGAAAGTTGATGTTGTTGATTCTAACGATGAAACAGCAACTACTGAAGACGAACAAGAGCAAACACGTACACGTTCACGTCGTTCTCCTCGTCATCTTCGTGCATCTGGTCAACGTCGTCGTCGCCCTGAAGGTGAAGCAGAAGTTAAATCTGATGAAGCCCCTGCATTCATTCCAGTTGCTGATCAAGCTGCTGCAGAATACGAAGCAGAACTTAAAGCTAAATCAGAAGAAACACCGGTAGATGCGTCGCAACAAGTTGAGCAAGCCGTTGCGGTTGAAGACTTAGCAAAAGTTGAAGCTGTAGAAGAGCCAGTAAAAGCTAAAGAACCGGCTAAAGTTGAAACGCCAGTAGCCACTGAAGAACCTACTAAAGTTGAAGCGCCAGTAGCAACTGAAGAGCCTGCTAAAGCTGAAACGCCAGTAGCAACTGAAGAGCCTGCTAAAGTTGAAACACCAGTAGCAACTGAAGAGCCAGCTAAAGTTGAAACACCAGTAGCCACTGAAGAGCCTGCTAAAGTTGAAACACCAGTAGCCACTGAAGAGCCTGCTAAAGTTGAAACACCAGTAGCAACTGAAGAGCCTGCTAAAGTTGAAACACCAGCAGCAACTGAAGAGCCTGCTAAAGCTGAAACGCCAGTAGCCACTGAAGAACCTACTAAAGTTGAAACGCCAGTAGCCACTGAAGAGCCTGCTAAAGTTGAAGCAAAAGTGAAAACTGAAAAATCAACACCGCATGTTAAAACAGCAGTTACTCAAGGGTCAGCAAGTGCGCCAATGGCACAACCTACTCCTGTAGCTGATAGCGAAGTGAAACATACTTCTGTAGCAATGGCTCACGATAAACGTGAACTAGTTCCAGACAGTGGTTTACGTGCAGGTTCAATCAAACCTGCTGGTCGTGCAAGCTCTGCAATGACTAAAACAATGAGTGTTGATTAATAACTAACATTCATTTAAAAGCCCCGCTATTTAATAAATAGCGGGGCTTTTTTGTTTATATGATTTGAATAATTATTAAAGTTTCTTCACGCCCACAATAAGCGATTTATTCACAAAGAGGTAAAGAGACGCTGCGCTTTTAGAGGTAGTAATAAGTCTAAGTCTTGCTAACTTTAAAAAGCCCCGCTAGTAAACCATCGCTTGTGTTTCTCATTTACTCCTCTTTCACTTCTCTATGTGAAATAAATATTTAAGGTTTTTCCGATGCAACGAATTTATATACCGATACAAAAAAGCGCGATATAAATACCGCGCTCTTAAATCAGCTTTTTAACTTGTGAAATTTACTCGCTTTCACTTTCCATAAAACGTTGTAACTGATCTTTTAAGTTTGGTGGAATACCTTTAATTACAAGCGTGTCAGTTGCCTCGTTGTAAGTTACGCGCTCACCTAAGTGCTTACGTTCAAAGCTTACACTCACACCACCTCCAAGACCTGAGAACTTAACCATGCTGGTTACGGTTTTTTTATCAACAGGGAAAGTTTCTTCTAAATCGTAACTTTGCTCTTTACAAAAACTATCAAACGGGCTGTCATCGCCTTTTGTAAGCGTTGCAGATAGCTCGCTTACGCTTGCATCTTCACCAGTTGTCACACAGTCATTACAGTAGTCAAAAACTTGTTTACGTAAATCGTCTTTTTCTGATTTATCAAATTGTTGCTCAGATAAATAATCCTCTACTGCGCTAAGCATTACTTGGCTTTGCTGTTTTGAATCAATACCCTCTTCACAACCTAAAAAGTCTAAGAAAAAGTCAGCAACTTTACGTCCAGCTCGCCCTTTGATAAATGAAATATAACGGTTGTCGTCAGCTTGTGTATCCCACGCTGTTAAATCGATACGAGCAGCAAGTTGCATGCGTGATATGTCTAAATGACGAGAAGCGGCTAAATCAAGCTCTGAGGTCATAGAATAATGCTCTTTGATGTTAATCATCGCAATTAGCATGTAATCAGTTGCAACGTACTGGTAATGACAAAATACTAAATAGCCTGTTTCACTAAATGCATATTTATCAAGCTCTTCTTTTAAAACCGTTGAGGCTTGCTCGGTCATATGCCAAAAGCCTAACTCATCATTACGGTAACTTTGCATTGCAGATGCTACAACACTGTTTTTGTCACCACTGAAAGCACAATAACCTTTACCAGGTTTACCATTGTATGCATGATGTAATTGTTCGATAAAAACGGCTACTTTATCGTTAATTACCATCTCATCATTTCGAAGGTGAATTTGCGTATCGTCGTCTTTTTTGTCTACATAGTGAACGACTAATTTTTTAACGTCTGTTGTCATCTTTGTTTTTCACGCCTCTAGTGTTAAAATACGAGAATATAACTATTTTATTGAACCAACTAATGCCAATCTTATCAAAATACTCTAATGAAGAAGTAGAACAAATCGTCGATCAGCTTATTGATGTGCTAACTAAACACAATGCGCCGGTTGATTTAAGTCTTATGTGTTTAGGAAATTCTATCACGCATATCTTAAAAGAGCATGTACCAACAGGGAAAAGACAAGCCGTAACCGAGAACTTTGCAAAAGCGCTCGCGCAGTCGGTTAAGTAAAATTTATGAATTTATCGCAGCACAATCAATTTTCATCAAAAGCGAGTCAGCTGCTAAGTTGGGGGCATTGGTTTACCTTTGCCAATATCGGCTTAGCCCTGCTTATTAGCTTAAGCTATTTATTTGCAGACTCGCCACCTACAAGCTTTTTAGGCATTACCTATATGCTAGTTACTTGGCTAAGCCACACTAGTTTTATAGCCTTTTTAGCGTTTGTGCTGACGGTATTTCCGCTTAGTTTAATATTCCCCTACCCACGACACATTCGTGGCATGGCCGCTGTTATAGCCACTGTAGGCGCATCATTGCTTACTCTTGATGCTTATGTGTATGTTAATTTAGGTTATCACCTAAGTATATCTGCCTTACCTGAAATCATTTCATTGTTGTGGCATCGTTTAACAAGCTCTCCTGCTTTAACAACCATTTTAGCCAGTGGTATTGTTGTTGTTATTTTAGGCTTTCAGCTACTTGTTAGTAATTACTCATGGCACCACCTTGAGCGTTTAAAGCAATATAAATTTGCACGTTACGCAATTTCTTTTTTAATCGTGTGTTTTTCGCTTAGCCACAGTATTCATATTTGGGCTGACGCCAATTTAAACTTTGACGTAACAAAACAAGATAATGTTTTGCCACTTTCATACCCTACTACCGCTAAAAGCTTGTTAGCTAAAAATGATCTGCTAGATATAGAAAGCTACGAGCAAGCACACAACGTAAAAATTAATAACCAAAATATTAGTTATCAAATGCCAAGCCCGCTTGAAAAATGCGAGGACTACACACAAGCCAATGTAGATATATTTGTATTTGAAACCCAGCAACAACTCGAAAAGTTTGTTGCCGAGAATAAAAACATGCACAAAACAGAGCAGTTTTTACAGCCAACAAATCATGACGATACGTTATTTAGCTTAGTGTATGGTTTACCTGCTTTTTATAAAGCAGCAATTTTAACCGAGCAGACACTCCCAGTTTGGCAAAGTCAGCGCCGTAGTATTGAAGTAACTGGCATTGAAGAACTAAGCTTTATTAATGATCAAGCACATAGCTCTAGTGCTATTCGAGTAATTAAAGCGAGTGATACCCCTACTGTTCGAGATGATGAAACACAGGTTTTTGCTTTTAGTCTTGCCAATAACAAGCAAGAAGTAGTAACCACCTCAACTTTATACAGCTCTGACAAACGTATTTCTAAAGTAGATGGGCTAATTCAACCTAGCGATTTAATTGCAACAAGCGTTGGGCAATATTTAAATTGCAAAGCTATTGCCAAGCAAACAATGCTAGGCGTTAATCTATACAAGAAAAAAGACGATATGGGCGTGAACTACTCTCAGGGTGTTGTTATAGCCTATAAAAAAGATAGGATTACCTTAATAGATTCAGATGGTAACTTTAAAAACATTTCCGCCGCTGAAGGTTTTTCTATTGAACAAGGTTTAGATATACCATTTTTAGTACAGAGTATTAAAAAGCTCAAAACCTTTACCCAATAACAGTTATCCTAACCTAGCTTGATATACCACCAAGCTAGGTTATAGTTTTATATTGTTGTTAGATATAAAAACCAAGGATGACATGTATGTTTAAAACTTCTCGTTATATTCTCCATTCTAGCTTTTTACTTATCAGTTTTTTTAGCTTTAGCGATACCACTTACTACAAATGTGTAACAGAAAAAGGCTCTGTCTTTTCTCAACTCCCCTGTGACGACGAAGCAACGACTTATAAAGTTAACACAACGGGTAATCAGTATTCTGGTCCTAAGGTTGACTACACTAAACAACTAAACGAACTTGAGCGTGAAAGGCTTCTGTCTGCCTTACAGGCAGAGCTTCGCAGTAATAACCATAAACTAACAATACTTGATCGTAATAAAGAGCGTGCTGAATACAAACAACAAGAGCGGTTAAATCATATCTTAGCCATTGATGATAAAAAGCGTATTACTAAAGACATTACTAAAAAACTAAAAATAATTAATAAAACATATAAGAAAAACGTATCGGCTGTGACTAAACAAATTAAAACTCTCGAAAAAAAGATAGCTCAATTCCAATAAGTTACTCTTAGTTAGTAAATAACATTTATCTTGGTTTTAAACTTAAAATAACATACCCTTAACACAATAGAGTATAAACTCTAGGGACTTTTAAGGAGTGCGAATGCAACCTCGCCATATTGCTGAATTAATTTTAACGGGTTTTAAAAGGCACTATCAGTTATTTCAAAAAACAACAGCCAAAGCCCCTCTTGCCTTTGCAAAAAAAGATTGGCAAACAATTAATGATATCAGCCGTTTGCGTATCAGCTATTATGATGATCGTGTTAACGAAACCACGCAAGCGCTAAAAAAAGAAACCCCAACCGAACAACTCGATGAAAGCCTATGGCTTGAAGTTAAAAAGGTATATCAGCATTTTTTATGTTTTCATCCCCAAGCAGAGCTCGCCGAAACTTTTTATAACTCTGTATTTTGCCGGCTGTACCATAGGCGCTATTTTCATAATGACTTTATATTTGTAGAAGCAACCTTAAAAGATGCTCCTTCAGTGCCTGTAGAGGCAGAATATAGAACATACTTTCCTGTAGTTGATGGCCTAAAACCAACAATAAAACGCATTATTAGTCATTTTGATTTTAAAGCCCCATTTGTAAATTTAGAGCGTGATATCCGCCTCCTTGTTAAAGCTTTTTATAAACAAGCCCCCGATACACATCACCAACCTTGGCAAATGCGCTTTGATATTTTACACACGCCTTTTTATCGTAATAAAGCAGCCTATATTGTTGGTCGTGTTGTTTCAAAAAGTGGGGTTCAGCCCTTTATAATCGCTGTATTACACGATGAAGATAACGGATTATATTTAGATGCACTTTTAACTAAGTCATCTCAAATGCGTGTTATTTTTGGCTTTGCCCGCGCCTACTTTATGGTAGAGACTCACGCACCTTCAGCACTTGTTCGGTTTTTGAATCAACTTATGCCAAACAAAACACTTGCTGAGCTCTATAACGCAGTGGGTTTTCATAAGCAGGGTAAAACTGAGTTTTACCGAGAGTTTTTAAATCATTTATCTCACTCTAGTGATGAGTTTACAATTGCACCGGGGACTCCCGGTATGGTGATGATGGTATTTACCCTTCCCTCATTTGGTTATGTTTTTAAAGTAATAAAAGACAAATTTGGTGAAAGTAAGCCCTTTGGCCGTGATACCGTATTAAAGCGCTATCAACTAGTAAAAAACCATGATCGCGTTGGCAGAATGGCCGATACCATAGAGTATTCTAACGTCGTATTTCCTTTAGCGCGTTTTGATAGTAATTTACTTGCGCAATTACATAAAACAATTGGCTCATCAATGGTAATTGAGGGCGATTGGTTGATCATCAAGCATTTGTATATTGAACGGCGCATGACACCTCTTAACTTGTTTTTAGAAAATGCTGATGAAGAAAGTGTCGCCGACGCGATTGAAGAATACGGGCAAGCTCTAAAAGAAATGATTGCTGTTAATATATTCCCTGGTGATATGCTCTTAAAAAACTTTGGTGTAAGTAAGCACAAACGTATTATTTTTTACGATTACGATGAAGTTCAATATCTAACCGATATGAACTTTAGAGCATTACCAAAAGCAAAGAGCTATGACGACTATTTAATGGATGAACAAAGTTACTCTGTTGCACCACAGGACGTATTTCCTGAGCAACTTTGTACATTTGTAATGCCAAACCCTATGTATAAAAAGTTTTTACTCAGTACTCATCCAGAGCTTATAGATGTTAGCTTTTGGAAGCAGGCACAACAAAATATAAAAAATGGTCAGGTAAGTCATATTTACCCATACCCGACAGCACAGCGCTTTATTCACCACTGGTAAGCGCTAAAGGACACACACAATGAATATAAGTAAAATAGATTTAAATTTACTCGTTTACCTCGATACATTGCTTCGAGAATGCAACGTAACACGCGCTGCTAATCAATTGAGTATAACGCAACCTGCAATGAGTAATGGCCTTAAACGTCTTCGTAACTTATTTAACGACCCTATTTTAGTTCGTACCAGCGATGGTATGGTACCTACCGAGCGTGCTTTGGAGTTACAACCCGTTATTCGTGGCATATTAATGACGCTTGAAGAAACTCTAGCTCCTAATCGAGAATTTGAGGCAAGCCAAAGTAAGCGTGTGTTTAGAATAATGGCCAGTGATTACGCTGCAAGTACATTAGCACCAAAGCTTTTAAGTAAATTGCACGAAGAAGCCCCCGATACTACTTTAGATATACTCACACCAAGTGATGTCACCTTTCATGATGTAGAAAACGGTAAAGTAGATATGGCAATCAACCGTTTTGAAAACTTACCTCAGTCTTTTCATCATAAACGTATTTGGAAAGATAGTTTTTGCTGCTTAGTAAAAGCCGATAATCCTATAATTGAAAACTTTAGCCTCGACAGCTATTTAAAAGCGCGCCATATATGGGTAAGCAAAACAGGTTTTGGTGTAGGTGTGGGCATGGACCCTAAAGATGTGCAAAAACTTGGCTGGGTTGACGAAGCACTTGCTCACTTTGGTAAGCATCGTAATATTGCCACTTTTACGCGTAACTACCATGTAGCAATTCATTTAGCTAAAGAGAAAAATTTGATTGCGACCCTTCCTTCAAAAGCCGCAAATATATATTTAGATGATCCGGGGCTTAAAATTTTAGAGCCACCATTTCCAATTCCTCCTTTTGAGCTTGATATGATTTGGAGCCCACTGTTACATCGCGATGCGAGTCACATTTGGTTACGTCAAAAAGTAGCTGAAGTAGCTGAAGAGCTAAAATAACTTTATTACACAATATAATGTAAAAATTGCTAGGTTAATTTTCTACCTGTTAACTTAGTACCCTACTAAAACAAAATTAAACCAATAAAATCAAATGACTACATAACTATTGAAACGTGGAACATACATTGCTTTTATTAAATTGAACTATACATTCATTTAATTAAAGAGGTCATTATGAACACCCATCAAGGATCAGAAGTAAATCATATTACTGACATCATTCAAGTTATGAACAGCGGCATAGATTTTTATCAAAAAGCACAGGAAAAAGTTGAAGACCCTGCTATTGGTGCACTTTTTCAGCGTATGATTGATGCCCGAAAAGTGAGTGTTGAGCGCTTGCAGCCATATGCAATTAATGAAAAAGGCGAACGCGAAGATGGCTCATCTTTCGCAGTTGAAGCACGACGTGCGTACACAGCCCTATTGACTACTTTCACCTCACACAACGACAGCACGTATGTAAAAGAGCTTGAAGAGGTAGAAGATAAAACCCTTGAAGAAATTAAAGCAGCAATGGATAAACCGCAACCAGCTGACTGCGAAGCTGCACTGGCTAAAACATTATTAACAATGCAAAGCTGCCATGCAGAAATGAGCCGTATGCAAAAGCATTAAGCTGACATAGCGCATAACTAGAACCCAGCCTCGAGTTGGGTTTTTTATTGCCTAATGCCAATCTACATATTTTTTTAAGCAATTTAACGAATTGAATTACATTATAACGATGCTAAATAGACCCATATTTAAGCAGATCAGTATAAACACCACCTTATTTCACCACATTTTAAATACATAATTAGTACAAATATTTAATGTTATTAGAATATTTATTTAACCACGCTTTATTTTTGCTGTGCTAATTTTGTTAATAGGTACCTAAAACCTTGCTGTGGCGCCGCAGCATTTAATTAAAAATAAGGTCCAATATGAAAAAACTAACCAAACTGCAAAATAATGCTGATGTAGATATGACCCCGATGTTAGACATAGTGTTCATATTACTAATTTTCTTTATTGTAACTACATCTTTTGTAAAACCTGTGGCTATTGAATTAAACCGACCACTCGACAGCCCTCAAATAGATAAGCCTGTTAAAAATGCTTTATTTAAAATTGATGAAAGTAACGGAGTATATTTTTCTGGGAGGTTAATTGATTTAGAGCAAGTTGCGACTAATTTAGCTATGTTCGCGGCTGAATATGAAATAAGTTCGGTACTTATAACCGCAGACGAAAACAGTACACATAATACTTTAATGAATGTAATGAATAATATTAAGCAATACGATGATTATCCAATAAGTTTGATTTCTAAATAGAATCAGCCCAAGCTAAAACCAAAAAAAGGGCCTTACGGCCCTTTGAGTTAAATAACAAAAGGGAGAGTTGCTTAACCTAAATTCTGGCTAATAAATCTATCTCTAGCAGCTATTTTCAGCGTTAACTGCGTTGAATTTAATTGCAATAGGCCAGCTATTGACGCGTAAATTCGCCTTGTTTTCACTGAAAACCTCTGGCTAGAGAAATCAAAGTTTAAATATCTTAACCAGAGTTTAGGTTAGTAATTAAAAACGGTATTCTGCACCTACATAGTAGTAAGCACCGTTAAAACCAAACGGAGCCGAACGACGTGAGTAGTCAAACACACCTGAGCTACTTATTACGGTATTGCCACTAGCATCCACAATAGTACCTGAGCGAGAGTTACCTATTTCATTTTTATCTGGGTAAACATCGAACAAGTTATTTGCACCAATATTTACTGATAAGTCTTCAGTAACGAAGTAGTTAACTTTAACGTCAGTTAAAATTTCTGCGCCATACGTTTGACGACCGCCATCTTCTACTGTGTATTCACCAAAACGATTAAGTGACAGGTTAACAGTCCAATCATCACGTTGATAAAGCGCACTTAAGTTAATACGGTCCTCTGGTTGCCACTCTTCTATAATAGAGATGTCTTCAGCTGAGAATATATCTTCTACTTTTACTGTCTCAAGGCTTGAGCCAGCAGGAGAGAACAACGATACAACATCTGTTTTGGTAAAGTTAGCTGCAAGTGTAAAATCAAGCGTGCCACCTAAACCTTCAGTGTTCCACGTTGCTACAAAATCAACACCACGAGTTTCTGTATCAGCACCATTTAAGAAAAACTGCCCTACGCCAGCACCAGCACTATTTAGTGCTGCATCAAGGCTTGTAGATAACCCTTTACCTAAGCGATCACTAATTACAATACGGTCATCAATATCAATCGAGTAGTAATCAACGGTTACATTAATATTATCGGTAACGTTATACACAATACCTAAACTACGGTTTTGTGATTTTTCTTCTTTAAGTTTTGGAATACCTAAACTTTGCGCAAGTGTTGAATCATTTCTAAATGTACCAACTTCTTCTGCAACTAAATTACCATTAGTATCAACAACAAATTGTGTGCTTACGTTATTAAAGTAAAGCTGCTGCATTGAAGGCGCTCTAAATCCTGAGCTTAATGCACCACGTAATGAAATATCGTCGGTAATAGACCAGTTACCTGCAAGTTTAAAGTTTACTGTATCGCCAAAACCTTTGTAGTTATCGTAGCGAAGTGCACCAGATAAAATCACATCTTCAATTACATAAGCTTCTGCATCTACGTAAAATGAAATTACATCACGTGACTCATCCACTGAAGACGCAGGTGATGAACCACCAAAACCTTGTGAACCACCCGATGCATCTTCAGAGCCAACACCACCACTTAAACCGCTGTAAATACTTACACCATTTAATGTGTCGTAATCGCGGTACGCATATTCATTACCTTCTAAAATACGGTATTCATCAGTACGTATTTCAGCACCCATCGCTAACGAATAATCATCAAAGTTTTGCGTAAAATCAATATTGATTGTTTGCAGTGATAATTCCATGCCGTAAGCGTACGCTTCACGTGGAATAGTTGTACGAATATCAGCTGCACTTAAACCTTGGTCATAACGTAAAAAGTTAGCGTATGAGGCATTGATAGTGTCACTTGTAGTGTAATCAATGCTGTTCTCGCCATAGGTGTAAGATAAATCAAGGCTTGCATCGTTATCAAATTCAGTTTTATAACCAAAGTTGTACGAGATATCATCGATAGTTGTGTTGATTTTTGGTAAGAAACCTAGCGGAATCGTCGCATCGTTATCTTGTAGTACTGGGTTACCACCTGCATTTGCATTATGACGGAAAAATGCAGCCGACTCATTTTCACGTGTTGAGTAAGTAATAAAGCCGTAAAGCTCGCCATCACCTAACTCGTAACCGGTATTAATTGTTAAACCAAACTGCTGAGAGTCAGCATCACCAATTCTAAAGGTATCACGATCGGCTGTCAGCTCACGCGGATCACCAGCAAGTAAAGTGCCGTCACTTAGTTCTGTACAACCATAAAACTGACAAGAGCCATGTAAACCGGCACGGTTAGTCGGTGCACGGTCACGGTAATTGATAGTTGTATTTAAATAACCGTCATCACCTAGCGCAAAGCCTTTATTAAAATCAAGATTAATAGTTTCGCCATCGCCTTCAGAATATTGACCGTAGTTAATAGCCGCTTTGCCACCTTCGCTACCATCTTTAAGTACAATATTAATAACACCAGCAATTGCATCAGAACCATACTGAGCAGCAGCGCCATCACGTAATACTTCAATGCGTTTAATTGCAGAGGCTGGAATTGCATTCATGTCAGTACCTGCGGTACCACGCCCAACAGAGCCATTAATATGAATAATACTTGCTTGGTGACGACGTTTGCCGTTAATTAACACCAATGTTTGATCGGGGCCCAAACCGCGAAGTGTCGCAGGTCTTAAAGCATCAGTACCATCACTAATTGCAGAGCTTGAAAAGTTAAATGAAGGGGCGATAGACTGTAGCATACGACCAACTTCTGTTTGGCCCGTATTTTCAAGCGCTTCTGCACTTAGGATATCTACTGGAACGGGTAAATCTTCAACTGAACGTCCTGCTACACGGCTACCGACAATAGCAATTTTTTCAATTTTTTCTTGAGCGACTTCTTCTGCTGCGTTTACACCTTGCGAATTTACTGCAAGTAAAGCTGGTAATACTGCTGCACTGACCGCTGAAAGCTTCATCATGTTGTTATCATTCCTGTTGATTTGTTTGAGTTTTATACTCAGTAAACCATTTTGATCAACAACCGCATCGAGTTCAGTCCCACCTAATAATGCCTCTAGAGCATCTAGCTGAGTGTAAAATCCATAAACTGAATTTGCGTCATACTGCTTTGCCAACTCATAAGAAAACACCACGGTTTGCTCTGTTTGTTTAGCATATTCAATTAAGGCTTTGTCTGCTCGCTGCGCTTTTATATCAAATTGCACCATTTGCCCAGTGGTTTGTGTTGCTGCTTGTACACTTAAACTAAAAATAGCCGGTGCAAGCACACTAAATCCACTCAATAAATGCGTTTGGTTACTGCGCAACTTATATAAACAGCTGACAAACAAAAATCCTCTATGGGTTTGTTTCTTTTTTTTAATGTTTTTTTTACGTTCAATCTTTATTGATGCAACTTTATCTAACATTAGTTTGATTTGCATAACGTCTACTTATGATTCTGTATGGTGTTTTAGCGTTACTACATGCTCACCTAAACGCTCATGATCAATCGAAAAGTTAGTTTGTAAACTTTCTAGTAAACCTTCAACGTCACCGGCTTTAAATACTCCAGCCACTTTAATACTGGCAAGCTCAGCTGATGAAAGCTCAAAACGTGTTGCTGTATAGCGGCTTACTTCATTTAAAGCATCGCTTAGCTCTTCTCCATTAAAAATAAGCATCCCATTTTGCCATGCCAAATCGCGCTGTACGTCGTTCATTGAAAGCTGCGTAATTGGCTTTGTAACACTTTGCTCAATAACTGCTTTTTCGCCTGAGGTAACAATATTGGCATTAATTTGACGAATTTTTTTCGTGCTATTATCTGCAAGTTGATAATCTTTAAAGTCATTAGCATCAACCGCTACACTTGGATCAGTGATCATCACTTTGCCTTCAGTAACCACCAGTTCTAAATCTGATGAAGTATTGCGTTGTACATTAAATACCGTGCCTAACGCGGTAAAACTTTTATCACCTGCCATAACACTAAATGGACGCGTGGCATCTTTTGCTACATTAAAGCGCCCTTCCCCACGACTAAGTAATAACTGCCTGCGACCTTTGCTATAAGCAACTTCTAGTAAGCTATTAGTATTAAGCTGCACTATGGTGCCGTCTGGCAACACATACGTTGCTTGCTCGCCTACTTTTGTTTTGTAAATTTTAGTGTAATTAACTTTAGCAAGCTCTTGGTTGTAGCCATTTTCTAAGTTAATTAATAAGTAGCTGCATACCATTAACGCTGCAAACAAACTCGCTGCAATTGAGTAAGAAAACATCCACTTATTTTTTGATGCTTTAGTATTGTTACGCTGAGGAAATAAATGACTTAATTCGTTTAATACTGAAAGCTCATCCCAAAGCTGAGCAAGCTCGTATATAGAGTCTTGATGTGCGGTGCTTTGCATCATCCATAATTTAAATTGCTCTTTTTCATCATCAGTTAAACCACGATCAATCGCGCTTATCCAATCACATGACTTTTCTAAGATTAAATCTTTTGAATTAAATTGATGAACATTACTCATTCTGCGACCCTCTTAACTGATATAGGATGTGCCTGAGCTTTAGGGTTCGTTTGAGGGCTTTGCTCATGTTCACGCATGTACAACATGGTTTGTAACAATCCTTTGGCAATGTGTTTTTCAACAGTGCTTTGGCTTAACTGCATTTGGTCTGCTATCTCTTTTTGGCTCATACCGTAAACTTTTTTTAATATAAAGCATTTACGAATCGATGAGCTTAGTTGCTCAGTAGCTCTACAAAAAAGTAAAAAACGCTCTTTAGATGTGTATTCGTCTTCGAGCTTCATTGATTTGAGTAATACGGGTAATTCGTTATCATTTTCTAACGAATCATTAAATTTGTTGTCCCACTTAGCTATATGGTTGAGTGCTAGATGTTTTGCTGTTTTTAGCATATAACTGCGGGTAAACTGGATGTCTTGTTTTAAATCAGCTTCATAGCTTTTTACAAAAGTTTCTTGCACAATATCTTCTACATCGTCGGGTTGAACAATGCGCGATACAAAACGTTTGAGCTGTTTAGAAATATCAACAAATGTTGACGTGAACTTTACTTTTTTCGTCATCCTTAACATCCACCTGTTGTTATTTTTATTATTAGGGCGTGTTGGCCTTTCGTGGTTGAATTTGCAGCAGTACGTTTGGGATTTAGGCAAGGCAGAGCCTATGTAGTGTGGTTATTCCCCATAAATAGGTGATAACGCAGCATAAATGCCAAACATGCGCTGCCCGTTGGGTTCTTTCTAGGGACGATTAACTCTTTGTTGCTCGGTTTTGACTTAGCCCGCTAGGTTACAAACCTCGCGCCGCGATTAAATCGTACCTAGATTGAACAAATTTCAATCCACAAAGGTCAACACGCCCCATTAGATTACGAGTTTTTGACATAAAAACAAGCTCAAATGTTAATTCTGGGTTATTTAAATGCATAGGAAGATAAATGAGTAAATTTTTAGATTATATACGACTTAGTTTCTTTGCATTCGGTTTACTACTTGGAGTGCAAATACCTGCATTTGTAAGTGACTTTGGCCAAGCACTATCAGCCCAGTTAATTGAAGCTAATAATGCCGTTGCGCCTTTTAAAAGCGATGCAGCTAAGTATTTCAATAATGATTTAAATAAGCTAATAAAACACTATCAAAATATTGATGATGAAATTGTGAACAAAGGGGCAAGTAATATCAGTACTCTTTACGAGCGACAGCAAGATTTACAGATAGCCGTAAATAGGTTTGAGAAATCTCCGTATATATTTACTATGATCAGTGGCATGAGCGATATAAAGCAACAAGTATGGCAACGCTTTGAAGGTCAAATCATTTTGAAAAAAGACTCTATTATAGCCGCCATTGTTGCAGCCATAATTGTTGCCTTGCTTGCAGAGCTTACTGGTTATTTGTTTTTAACTGGAGTAAAACGCTCATTTAAACGCTTATTCGCAGCTCAAAAATAATGATTTCATAAAATCATAAAATACATCGGTTTTGCGGGTTGTTAAACTATTTTGCGGACGTAAAAACCAAACCGGTGCATCATCTTGTGCCATTACCCCTGGCATAACTTCAACCAAAATACCGTTTTTAAGATCTTCATTAATCGCTATTTTTGACTTAATAGCGATACCATGACCTGCAATAGCAGCTTGTGTCATATTATCGGAGTTTGAAATAGTAAAACGAGTTTTAGCATTAAAGGTATGTATTTTTTTGTGTTCGTCAAAAAGCTTTAACTGGCGTTGCCACGGCAGGCAAACCCAATAATGTTCACTCAATTGCGTTAAATTTTCAGGCATACCGTACTTTTCTATATAGCTAGGGGCTGCACACAGTATGCGACTATTGTTTACGATTTTACGAGAAAGTAATCCTGAGTCATTTAATTTTCCCACCCTAATTGCAACATCTTGCGCGTCATCAACCACATTTACAAAATGATCCGTTATTAAAAAATCAAGCTTTAGTTCAGGGTAAGCTTGCTCAAACTCATTGAGTTTAGGCATTACGTATTTTGAAAAAACCCAAGGCGGCATGGTCACGCGTAGTAAACCACTCACCGATGAGCTACGCGCGCCAATACTATGCTCAGCATCGTGAAGAGCTTCTATTATAGCCCCCACACGCGTATAAAATATTTCACCTGCGGGAGATAACCGTACTCGCCTGCTATCTCTAAAAACAAGTACTGTAGCAAGCTCACGCTCTAGTTTACTCAAGCGATGGCTCACCGTTGCAGGCGATAAACGCTGCTCGCGGGCAGCAGCAAGTACGCCCTTATTTTCAACTACAGCTATAAATGTTTCTAGGTCGCTTAAATTATACATAAAGATGCCATTGTGCACTTTTCAATGTTTAATATTTTCGAATGAAGCTTTCAGTATTGCAATGTTTATTTAAATATATAAAACACTATAATTGCAAATAGTCTAATTATTGAGGTTCAATCATGAGTTTAAAAGCGCAAATAGATGCCTATAACGTACAAAAAGATGCCAAATTGCCGGCTGACGTTTTGGCACTAATGAACACTACAAACGAAGAGCTAATTGCACAGCATATTAAAGACAATGCATTGCAAATTGGTCAAAAAGTAGAAAACTTTAGCTTAGCCAACCATAACGGCGAAAACATTGAGCTTGCAGATTTATTAAAAAAAGGCCCGGTAATCATTAGTTTTTACCGTGGTGGCTGGTGCCCATATTGTAATTTAGAGCTAAAAGCACTTAACGACTACTTACCACAATTTAAAACTCAAAGTGCTCAGTTAGTCGCAATATCACCACAACTACCTGATGAAACTCTCTCAACTGCACAAAAAAACGACCTTGAATTTGACGTGCTTTGCGATGTGAGCAATAAAGTAGCTGAGCAATTTGGTTTATTGTTTACACTTGATGAGCGTATTCAAGCGTTATACACACAATTTGGTATTGATTTTGAACACTACTACGGCGATAAAAGCTTTAAATTACCGCTACCGGCCACCTATGTGATAAACCAAGAAGGTGTAATTACATACGCATTTTTAAGCGAAGATTACACCCTACGCGCAGAACCTATTGATGTTATGACAGCACTTGAATCGGAGAATAATTAATGTCTATTTTAAAATCGTTAAAAACACTTACTCTTTCACTACTTGTGGGCACAAGCCTTGTATCTGGTTATGCAGTCGCTGATGGACCAAAAGAACAAGCAAAACCTAAAGTGCTTATTTTTGATGTAAACGAAACCCTACTTGATTTAACGTCAATGCGTACCTCTATTGGTAAAGCGCTAGGCGGACGTGAAGATTTATTACCACTGTGGTTTTCAACTATGCTGCACCATTCATTAGTAGATACTGTAAGCGGTAGTTATCACGACTTTGGGCAAATCGGTGTGGCGTCACTTCTTATGGTTGCTCAAAACAACAACATTGATATTACAAGTGAACAAGCTAAAACAGCTATTGTTACGCCTCTTTTAACGCTTCCTCCACACAGCGATGTTAAAGAAGGACTGGCAAAACTCAAAGCACAGGGCTATAAGTTAGTAAGCCTTACAAATTCTTCAAACAAAGGTGTAAAGGCACAGTTTGAAAGCGCTGGTTTAATGTCTTACTTTGATGCGCGTTACAGCATTGAAGATATTAAAATTTACAAACCAGACTTACGTGCGTATGAGTGGGTACTTAAAAAGCTAAACGTAGCACCAAATGAAGCAATGATGGTTGCAGCCCATGGCTGGGATGTTGCTGGTGCAAAAGAAGCTGGCTTACAAACCACTTTTATAGCACGCCCAGGTAAAGCACTTTACCCATTAGCTAAAAAACCAGATCATGTTGTGAAAGATTTACATGAATTAGCCGCTCTACTTAAATAAGTACACGCTGATGAATCAATACCCAAGCGGCCAATGTTAGGATGACATTGGCCGCTTTTTTGTAACTACTCCTAATATGTCTTAGTGTATTTATTTTCATAATCAGTATGTTAAAAATTGAATGTAAACAAAGCATTTAGCCCGCTATGCGTTATTTTATCTGCTAGCAATTTAGTACTCACAACGCTACTATTAAATAAATACGTGGTGGAGAACATAATGAATAGTGAAAGATTAGGTGAGTTTGAGCAGTACTTTCAAATTAATGAAAGTATAAGAGTAAATTTATTCCCCGTATCAAACGGACAAGTTCCTAAATCGCAGCTTGAGCTTGAAGACGACATTCCCCCACTATTTAGATTAGCAAATGAAGTAAGTGAGCTTGAGCAAAGCTCGTTACGCCCACTGCGTAACTTAGGCGATATAGCACAAGAGCTAGCTACTTTTTTACAAGCGCAGTCACGTAAAATAGATTTAATAATGAGCCATATTTTGGCCTCAGAACAAGCCCAAGATAACGCAATACAATGTGATAGCTACGGCGGTGGCGGTATTCGTTTTACATCACCCGAAGTACACTCAATTGGCCAAGCATTTAGAACCAAACTGTTTTTGCACCACGAGGCCTCTGCGGTTTATTGTTACACCGAAGTTGTGGCAGTAGAAAAACAAGATAGCGAACACTACCAATACACTATGCTCTTTACCGCAATTAGAACCACAGACCAAGAACTTATTGTTAGAGCGAGTTTACATGCTCAAACCCGCCAACTTAAAAAACGTCAAGAACTTGATCAAAACCAAGGCGACCTAAACAGTGATAATTAGCTGACATCTTTATGTAAAATGCTAAACTAGCGCCATCTTAATTAGTATATAAAATTCATGAACTTTAGACTTTTACCAGAATGGGCCGAGCAAGACGCTGTTATGCTTACATGGCCTCACAAAGACACCGATTGGGCCGACAACTTAGCGCGTGTAGAACCTGTATATATAGAACTTGCTAAACATATAACAACGCAGCAACAGCTTGTTATTGTGGCGCATAACAGTGCCTTAAAAGTGCATATTACAGCATTACTAAATAGTGCTAACGTCTCTCTTAATCGTGTTCATTTTGTAGTAACGCCTACTAACGATACATGGGCGCGCGATCATGGTCCGCTTACTTGCGCCGCAATTGATTCACCAGAGCAACTAAAAGTATATGATTTTACTTTTAATGGTTGGGGCAATAAGTTTGAAAGCGCATTAGACAATCAAATTAATCGTACTTTGGTAAAAGAGCTAAGTAGCACAAACAACCAATATCAAGCGCTCGATATGGTACTTGAAGGTGGCGGTATTGAAATAAACGAGCACGGTGTGTTGCTAACAACCAGCGAATGTTTGCTTAATAAAAACCGTAACCCTGATTTAAACCCAAATGATATTGAAGCACTTTTGAAAGAGCACTTAGGCGCGACGAGTTTTTTATGGGTTGAACATGGCTATTTAGCGGGCGATGACACCGACAGCCACATTGATACCTTAGTGCGTTTTGCACCAAATAATACCCTTGTATATGTGCAGTGTGACGATAAAACTGATGAGCACTTTAGCGCACTTGATGCGATGGAAAAACAACTAAAAACCTTTAAAACTGCCGATAACACCCCATATAACTTAATTGAGTTACCGTGGCCAAAAGCCGCTTATGACGATGAGCAAACACGCTTACCGGCTACCTACGCTAACTACTTAATTATTAATAATGCTGTGCTTGTGCCAACGTATAATGATGCCAATGATGAGCGTGCTCTTGCGCAAGTTCAAAAAGCATACCCACAACACACTATTATTGGCGTAAATTGCCAACCAATTATTGAACAATTTGGCAGCCTGCACTGTATTACAATGCAATTACCTCGTGGATTTTTAGCTGGAGCAGCACAATGACAAGCCCTGCAAAATTAACCGTTGCGTTAGTGCAACAAAGCAATACCGATAACGCTCAGGACAATATGGCAAAATCAATAAGTGCCATTCGTGAAGCCGCTCAAAAAGGTGCAAAACTGGTTGTACTCCAAGAGCTACACCGAAGCCTCTATTTTTGCCAAACCGAAAATGTTGACGTATTTGATTTAGCCGAAACCATTCCAGGCCCTAGCAGTAATGCCTTAGGTGAGCTTGCTAAAGAGCTAAGCATTGTTATTGTCGCGTCTTTATTTGAAAAACGCGCTACGGGCCTTTATCACAATACTGCGGTTGTATTAGAGCAAGACGGCAGTATTGCAGGTAAATACCGCAAAATGCATATTCCTGATGATCCAGGTTTTTACGAAAAATTTTACTTTACCCCAGGTGATATCGGTTTTGAGCCTATACAAACCTCAGTAGGTAAATTAGGCGTGCTAGTATGTTGGGATCAATGGTTTCCTGAAGCTGCACGTTTAATGGCAATGGCTGGCGCTGAGGTATTAATTTACCCAACCGCTATCGGTTGGGATCCTAACGACGACATTGCTGAGCAAACTCGTCAAAAAGATGCGTGGGTTATTAGCCAGCGTGCCCATGCTGTTGCCAATGGCGTGCCGGTAATTAGCTGTAACCGCGTTGGCCATGAAAGTGACCCTAGTGCGCAAAGCGATGGTATTTCGTTTTGGGGCAATTCGTTTATTGCAGGCCCACAAGGTGAACTATTAGCAGAGGCTAATAATACTGATGAGCAAATTTTAGTAGTAGAAATTGATCAAAAACGCTCAGAAAACGTAAGACGTATTTGGCCTTTCTTACGTGACCGTAGAATTGATCACTATAAAGACCTAACAAAAATATACCGAGACTAAGTAATCTTAACTCAAGATGGCTCTTACTTGCTAAGAGCCAACTATAAATGGAGTAATAAATGGCGTTTGAGCAATGGGCAGCCTTGCCTTGGGTAAAATCTCATAAAGATAAAATTCAATGGGGCCAGCTAAGCGGAAGTGGTTTAAGTATTGCTATTGCTGAAGGCGTTAAACAACAAGATAACTTAGTCTTAATTGTTACGCCGGATACACCAAGTGCACTGCGCCTTGAAACAGAATTAGAATATTTATTACCCGATAACCCAGTCATGGTATTTCCTGATTGGGAAACTCTGCCATACGATCATTTTTCTCCCCATCAAGATATTATTTCAGACCGTTTGGCCACTTTAAACACCTTAAAAAAAGAACAACAAAGTGTGTTAATTGTGCCTGTATCTACTTTAATGTTGCGCACAGCCCCGGCCTCATTTATTTACGGTTCAACAATAAACTTTAAAGTAGGCGACAAGCTAGACACACATAACTTTCGTGACAACTTAGAGCAAGCTGGTTATTTAAATGTTCAACAAGTAATGGAGCACGGCGAATACGCTATACGCGGCTCTATCGTTGACTTATACCCAATGGGTAGCCCACACCCATTTAGACTCGACTTTTTTGATGACGAACTCGATACCATTCGCTTATTTGATGTAGAAACACAGCGCTCTGATGAAAAAGTAGATAAAATTGAGCTACTTCCAGCGCATGAATTTCCTACTAACGACGCTGATATTGAACGCTTTAGAATAAGCTACCGTGAAAAATTTGGCGCAAGCTCGCAACAAGATTCAGTTTACATGCAAGTAAGCAAAGGTAACTGGCCTGCAGGTATTGAATACTACATGCCATTATTTTTTGAAAAGCTCGCGACTATTTTTGACTACCTGCCAGATACAACAACCGTTATGCAGCTGGGTGATTTAGAGCACGCGGCAGATAACTTTTGGCACGATGTAAATGTACGCTATGAAAACCGCAGAGTTGACCCACTTCGTCCATTACTTGAACCTAATGCGCTTTATCAGCCAATTGAAGAGCTGTTTTCTAATTTAGGCAATTTTGCACGTATTAGATTATCCCTTGCAAAGCTTGGCACTAAAGCAGGTAATAAAAACTTAAGCGTTAGCGAGCTGCCGGCCATTCGTATTGATCATAAACAGCATGAACCTTATGGCGCGTTTATAAATTATGTAGCAGAGCAAAAAAAGAAAAAAGGCCGCATATTACTCAGTGTTGAATCGGACGGTCGTCGCGAATCATTGCTGAGCATTTTAAAGCCAAGCGGTTTAAAATTTAAAGAATTTGAAACACTCGAACAATTTATAAAAAGTGCAAGTGACGTAGGCTTAATAGTAAGTCCGCTCGAGCAAAGTGTAGTACTTGGCACTAAACCAAGCCTTTCTATTATTACCGAGCAAGAACTGCTTGGCATAAAAGTATCTCAGCGCAGACGCCGCAAGCACAAGTACGAAGCCAGCCAAGATGCGCTAATTCGTAATTTAGCCGAGCTTAAAGAAGGTCAACCTGTTGTGCATCTTGATCACGGTGTTGGCCGTTATCAGGGGTTGCAAACAATTGATGCTGCAGGTGTAGTTACTGAATTTGTAACAATTACTTACGCAAGTGAAGCTAAATTGTACGTGCCAGTGTCTGCATTGCATATGCTTAGTCGCTACTCTGGCGGTGAAGAAGCCAGCGCCCCGCTGCATAAGCTTGGCTCAGATGCGTGGGAAAAAGCAAAAAAACGTGCGGCTGAAAAAGTTCGCGATGTCGCCGCTGAATTACTCGACATTTATGCTCAGCGCCAAGCAAAACCTGGTAATAAATTTACCCTAGATGCCCCTGCATATCGACAATTTAGCGATAGCTTTCCGTTTGAAGAAACTGACGATCAGCGCAACGCCATAGAAGCCGTATTAGGTGATATGCAATCAAAACAAGCGATGGATCGCTTAGTGTGTGGTGACGTAGGCTTTGGTAAAACAGAAGTGGCCATGCGCGCTGCTTTTGTAGCAGTTAACGATGATAAACAGGTAGCCATTTTAGTACCAACTACCCTGCTGGCTCAACAACACTATGAAAACTTTAAAGACCGTTTTGCTGATTTTCCTATTGAAGTAGGTGTGCTTTCGCGCTTTAACTCCACTAAAGAGCAAAAAGACACACTTGAAAAAATGGCCAATGGTAAGCTCGATATAGTTATTGGCACGCATAAACTTATTCAACAAGACATTAAATTTAACGATTTAGGCTTATTAATTGTTGATGAAGAGCATCGCTTTGGTGTTCGCCAAAAAGAGAAAATTAAAGCACTGCGCGCTGATGTAGACATACTCACACTGACTGCAACGCCAATACCGCGTACACTCAACATGGCCATGAGCGGCATGCGCGATTTATCAATTATCGCAACGCCGCCTGCTAAACGCTTAGCGGTTAAAACTTTTGTACGCCAACGCGAAGTAGAACTAATACGCGAAGCGGTACTGCGAGAAATTAAACGCGGTGGCCAAGTTTACTTTTTACATAACAACGTAGAAACTATTGAGCGTGTTGCACAAGAAATTAGTGAATGGGTACCTGAAGCAAGTGTGACCACAGCTCATGGCCAAATGCGCGAGCAAGAGCTTGAGCAAATAATGACTGACTTTTATCATCAAAAATACAACGTGCTGGTATGTACCACGATTATCGAAACCGGTATTGATGTGCCTACGGCTAATACCATTATCATGGACAGAGCAGATAAACTCGGCCTTGCCCAGTTACACCAATTACGTGGACGAGTTGGGCGAAGCCACCATCAAGCGTATGCCTACTTACTAACAGGTGATCCTAAAGCGCTTTCTAAAGATGCGAGTAAACGCTTACAAGCAATTGAATCATTAGAGGATTTAGGTGCAGGTTTTGCCCTCGCTACACACGACTTAGAAATTCGTGGTGCGGGTGAGCTACTTGGCGATGATCAATCAGGCCAAATGCAAACCATCGGCTTTAGTTTGTATATGGAAATGCTCGAACAAGCAGTAAATGCGCTGCGCGAAGGTAAAGAGCCAACGCTTGAAAACCTACTTCAAAAACAAACCGAAGTAGATTTAAAACTGGCTGCATTATTACCTGATGACTACATACACGATGTTAATGCACGCTTGGGTATGTATAAGCGCATTGCAAGTTGTGCTAACCTTGATGATATGGATGAACTTCAAGTAGAACTAATAGACCGCTTTGGTTTATTACCTGATGCTGCTAAAAACCTATTTAGCCTACAATTATTAAAAATGAAGGCTAGTAATTTAGGTATAACTAAAATTGAGGCAAATCCAAAAGGTGGTTACTTTGAGTTTAGCCAAGATACCAAGGTTAACCCTAGCTTCATCATTGGCTTGATACAAAGTGCGCCTAAGGTGTACAAAATGGATGGCGCAAATAAACTGCGCTTTGCAATTAGTGAGGCAAATGCCCGCGAACGCTTAAAAATGGTCACTGCAATGATTGCAGATTTCGAAAAAAAGGTTAGCCATTAATGTTGCTAAAAAAATCGCTTATTGTTTTATGCTGCTTATTTAGCAGCACTGCATTTGCAGAACGCTGGTTTGAGGTTGAGGTGCTTGTATTTAAACAGCGCCCTGCCCCGTATTTACAAGAAGACTTTAGCCTTAAGCACAAAGCTATTGAAGATAAAAATACGCTAGACTTACTGACCACTCTTTACACTGAACAAGCAATGCAGGCCTGCATAGATGGCGATGAGCGTTTTCAAAAACGCACTTTTACTGATTCATTAGTTAATTCAAACCCGCAATCGGGTGTATGTGACAACAGTATCGACTACCTACAAAGCTACGATGAGCTACCTGTAACGCCTTTAGCACCCGCTAAAGATGATATGCAGCAAACTTATTTATTAGCGCCGCAACAGCTGCAATTTAAAGCGCAGTATAGGCATCTAGACCGCAAAGGCTTAACACCTATTCTACATACTGGCTGGCGCTTTGAAGGTGCAAGCAAGTCACGCGCCCCAAGCATGCATTTAATAGCGGGTAAGCATCTTAAAAATGAACCCAATGTAACACCTAGCTATTCAAACCCTGATTTTGTAAGTTTATTGAATTCACAACCGGCGCTATTTAACGACCCAGATCAATCAAAAGCAGAATGGGAACTAGACGGTTTATTTAAAATACATTTACGACATTATTTATACATAACAGCTGATTTTGATATTAGCCAAAAGCTAGAAAACGGCGATATAGAGTCAGCCCGTTTTTCTCAGTTTAGACGTGTAATTAGTGGTGAAGTACATTACTTTGACCATCCACGAATGGGCATGATTGTCCAGATCAGAAAATTCAAACATTAATATTAAGTAGGATATAACAATGAAAAAACTCCTTATCATCGCAGCTACATTAAGCCTTGCGGCTTGTTCTAAGGTAAGTCTTGAAAATTATGAAAAAATTAAAGTAGGCATGGATAAGACTGAAGTTGAAACTATTTTAGGCAGTGCTGATAACTGTGTTGAAAAAACACTACATACTAACTGTATATGGGGCGATGAAGCAAAAAATATCGAGATCACACTAGTATCAGACAAAGTAACTTTATATAGCAAACATGGCTTAGCTAATAAATAAAGTGACCAAATATTAGGGCTGCTTGTATCAGCCCCTTTTAAAATTAATTAAACTCATTTTTTTGAGTAGATAAGCTCAATATTGACGATTTTACTGCGATTTAACGTTATTTTATAGCGTTGATAAAGTATTTTATCTTCCTCAGTTAGAACAAGTACCATGTTTAATTGATAACGCCTTTCTACAGCCTGCTTAGAAATTTTATTACTGTCTAAATGATATAGCTTCCCTTCACCACGTTTTAAATAACGTGCAAATGGTGCAAGATTAAATTGTAGCGTGTGCTGTAGTGTATCGTAGCCGGGCAAAAATTCTTTCGCACTAACACGTGTCTCACTTGCAAAATGTAACCACTGCGCAGCTTGTTTATTTTGTTGACGACGTTTTGAAAAAATAGATTTCACTTCTTTAGGTATTTTATTAAAGCGCATGTATTCAAGCCAAATTAGCTGACTCGCTACTTTGTCTTTGGTAATACTATTTTTAAAACTAAATCGCCACTTAGGTCGCCCTTGTACAATGGCTCGCCAAATCATACGTGTAATATCTTCTTTAAATATTTCACGCAGCCCGTAAATAACTCCTAAAATTAAAATAAGCGTCGCGGTGACTTCCGTAAACGTTGAGCGGGCATTAAGTATCACAACCATCACAAATGCCATGATAACAGCTGTTACAGTGCCTTTAACTAATCGTTTAAGGTAGCTGTTAAGAAACCGCGTTTGACGCTGTAATATTACGCCGTGCTCAATTAAGCGTTGTAACAAGCGCATTTTATTTGTTATTCGATTTGCGTCTTGCATAGTGGTTTCAGAGTTGTAGCTTTTCTCTGCTCGATACGTATTTTCGCTTTTACAAAACTGCAGTAAATCGTTACGCTCTTTTGCATAATCGCTACTACGTGGGCCTTCATCTAAAAGCTTTAAAAAAGATTGCTCAACATGCCAACTTAAATAGTTATCAGCATTGGTAAAAAATGGAAGTAGTTTTTCGTCATCTGGTGTGTAGCGACGCAACTTTTTTAAAAGCCCTTCGCTTTGCTCATATACCTCGTTAGCACGTTTATAAAAGTCTTCGGCTTCATCAATTTTTAACGCGTCTTTAATGTCGGCATCAAGGGCTAAACGTACTTGGTAACAAAATAAATTGAGATTTTGCCGGTAATCTTGTTGCTCACCTTTGTTTTTACTAACAAAACGGCTTCGCACTAAAGGCAAGTGTATATTGTTAGCGTTATACGCTAAGTGTGATTTAAAGTGGTTATTAAAGTAAGATTCTTCGGTAAGTGTTTGCGGATTAATCCCCATTTCATTAGGGATAGAAAAATACAGATCTATGCGCTGTTCAGAACGAGGAGTTAGTTCTGGTTCAATGACAAAAGATAAGTTTTCATCTTGTTTTAACAATCAGTTCTCCTTCTAATATATCGTTTTAGTGTACTTGTCTCCTTTATTTTGTTCAATAAAAAAGGCTCAGTAAATACTGAGCCTTTTAATAGTAAATGTTTATTAAAGCTTAACGTTTAAACTTGCGAAGAAACGACGGCCAAGTACATCGTATGTATACGGGTCTGTATTTGAGTCGTTGTTACCTGTGTAATAAGGAGGTTGCTTGTCAAACAAGTTATTAACACCTGCTGATAGAGTAATAGTCTCATTTAAAAGGTATGTGCCACTAATATCATGATATACAATTGAAGGCGTAGTAGGTGCATAGCATGTATCTTCTTTCCCAATACATGCAAAGCTATCCATGCCTGAGATATAACGAGCTTGGTACTGAGCATCCCAGTTATCGCCAGCTACATTAAGTGTTAAGTTTGACTTAACTTCAGCATAGCCACCTGAGCCAGATGTAATAACACCGGTATAATCAGTTGGTTCGCCTGTTACTTGTGTTACATACTCATCTAAGTATGTAGTATCAAGACCTGCTTTCCAGTTTAAGCCCGCAGCCTCAAAGCTGTAAGCTAGATTTAAATCATAACCAGATGTTTTCTCTGAACCAATGTTTTGCAGCTGGTTGTTGAAAATTATACGGCCAGTACCATCAATTGATGCATTAGCTGATTGGCATAAAGCTGTACCAGCGTTAGGTTCATTATTTACACACTGCTCAACAATGTATTGACTATCAACTGTCACAATGGCATTTTCAATTTCAATGTCATAGTAATCTAATGTCATTGAGAAGCCTTCAAACCACTCTGGCTCATATACGATACCAGCAGTTAATGTATCAGCTTCTTCTGGTGTTAACTGGTCATTACCACCTACAGTTACTTCTGCTTGGCTTTGAGCACCTGGATAATCAACATTTTCAAATGAAGGTGAGTTACCAGAATAAAGTTCAGAAACTGTTGGTGCACGGAATGCAGTTGAAACAACACTACGGAACATTAGCTCATCATTTGCTTTCCACGTTAAACCTAGTTTCCAAGTTTCATCAGAACCGAAAGTGCTGTAATCAAAAGCACGTAGTGCAGCACTTAACTCTACATTTTGTGCAAATGGCGCATCAGCAAGTAATGGAATTGCAAATTCTACGTATGCTTCGCTAACATCAAAGCCGCCAGCTGTTGGCTCAACTGGAGGATCGTTCGCTAAACCTTGAGCTGTCAATGAATCAGGCGTGTACCATGCTTTTTCTTGACGACGTTCAACACCGGCTGCAAAGGCTGCATAGCCCGCAGGAAGTTCAAACATTTCGCCAGATACAGACGCAGCTAAGATAAATAATTGGCTTCCCCCGTTATTTACTTCAGTGTAAACATTTTTACGGAAGTCTTCTGTCGTCCATGCTGCTTGATCAAGTGGGTTGAATGTACCCGCAGTAATTTGATCTTGAATTGCACCCATGTTGTGCAAGTTGCTTAGCTTATCTACTGAGTCGTTACGACCAAAGTTAGCAGATACATCCCAAGAATAATCACCTACAAAGCCCTCAGCACCAATTACAGCACGTACAGTGTCAACTGTCTGTTCAAAGTAACGAGCGCCTGTGTCCGACATACGACGACCATAGAAAATATCATCACCATAAGCATAGTTTGCAGTTTCAGTAATATAGTCGCCATTCGCATCAAGATCTGCGATACCATCACCATCACTATCAACTTTACTGTTATACGATTGACCTAATAGAGAGTCACCCATATCTTCTGTGTAGTTAAAACCAAACCATACTGGTTGTGCAGCCATTTGCTGCTCTGACCAACGTTTAGTATAAGTAAACTCAGCGAAAAGACTAGTATCATCATTTAATTCGTATGAAGCGATACCGGTAAGGTTTAGACGCTCCATTGGCGTGTAAAGGTAGCTAGCTGGGGCAAAGTTATAACGATCTGCATCAGTAAACGGGTGAAGACCACCTTGACCACTCAAACCATTATCACCAATAGCAAGACCTGAAGTGATTGGGTTACCATCAGCATCTACAGATTCACCGGCTGAGTTCACGTCACCAATTACGCTGTCTTGCCAAATATGACCACCTTCAGAATAAACCGAACCACCATTGCAGTTTAAGCCATTCGCATCTTCAGCAATTGGACAGCTTGAGAAGTCACGGTCAGACTGTTTTGCCTTACCACGGTCGGTATATTGCATACCGATTACGATGTTACCTTTATCGAAAGACGTACCAACAGTAAAGTCGATAGAATTTTCAGACGCATCGCCTTCACCTGTGATTGCAGCATTTACATTCATGTCTAGGCCTTCGAAATCATCTTTTAAAATGATGTTCACAACGCCTGCAACCGCATCAGTACCATACACGGCAGATGCGCCGTCTTTTAGTACTTCAACAGATTTGATCATTGATACTGGAATCGTATTTAAATCAACAGTTGATGCAGCACCAGTGCCCGATGCGATCATACGACGGCCATTTACAAGCACTAAAGTACGCGGTGAACCTAAACCACGTAAATCAATCGACGCATTACCACCTGAACCATTGTTGATACCTGGGTTAGTCATTGCACCGCCAGTGGCAGTCATTTTTTGTAATACACTATCGATGCTAGTAGCACCCATTGCTTTAATATCATCAGAACTAATTAAAGTAACTGGACTAGCGTTTTCCATATCAGAACGCTTAATGCGAGAACCCGTTACTTGAATTTTTTCGATTGCTTGTGCTGAGTCTTCAGCAGCAAGAACTTGCACACTTGAGAACATTGGAAATGCTGCGATTACAGCTAAACCAAGAGTTGATTTTTTCATGAAAGAACCCTACTTGTTGGAAATTTACCTTTATTGGTAATGCTCACTTTTTATTAGAATAGTGAGTCAGGTGGGCAACTTAGGCGCTTTTAACTGAACGAAAACTTAACGGCAGCTCAATTTATATCAAGAAATAAAATGGAATAACCATAGTAGGTACATAGGTTACATTATGTTTCAGTGTTAATTAATAAATACACTTCAAAAACAACACCTTGAAAAGATAATGAAACATTAGAAACACACCTGAAACCAAAGTGATTCACTTTGTAATCAAATGTAATTAACTGAGCTACGTACCAAAAACAGACAAATTAACAACTTAATCACAGCACATTATTAAAACCGCAAAACTAAATGTTAATTAATAACCATATTTATGCATACTTGATGCTTAAATAGTCTTATTTAGCCTCTTTGGAAGGTTTTTTGATTAGATTTTTTTATTCAGTCGTAATTAAAGTTGAACTTTTTGAGAGCACTTATTCACTATTGAAGTTTTGTCAGTATTAAAACCTAAAAAGGCAATTTTATTGATCTTGTCACTCAAATAATCGTATGTATAAGAAAACGAACTCACATCAAAAATGTAAGCTGTATACAAGAGTTTGTAGTCGCAACTTTAATACGTTACGTAAAAAGAGTAATTGAGTGTTTGTATTACAGAGGTGGCATTATCTTTAACGGTTAGTTCTAAATTCCAAAGCATATTTTGCTCTGAACAAATACCAACCATAGTATTACTTTGCCAAAGATCATTATGTTTTTTAAATTTTTGGGGAATGTAACCCATGTACATAGTGATGCCTTTAAGCTTGGCATCTTCAATTGTAACGTTTGCAGGTAAGTCACTAAAGATAGTAAATGGGGTTTCGGGGGAAAGGGTTTTCTCGCTTAACCATACTTTAACATCATTTGAAAAAGTACAAGGCAAATTGGCTTCGCACTGGGCATTTTTAAGAAATTTTTCATCTGTATTTTTAGAAAAATCACACGCTGTTAATAAAAAAAACACCACAGTGAATAAACTTAACCTATATATAAGCATAACAATTTCGCACTAAAGAAAAGCAAATACTAATAATCGTGACTGTAAATAACAAGTGCGAGTGTTACTATTAGGCCAAATTAGGCACAAACTGTATCAAAAAATAAACAACAAGCTCACAAAGTTTGATTGATGTCATAATTTTATGTAATTGACCTATCTTTTTTAGGCCAAAAAATTTATCATTTCACCCGCAAAAAATAAGGGTTTCTCAAGTTTTTTTTCTGAAGTTTTCATGTATTGAAATTTTTAGGTAACACGCTTGAGAAAAATAGTAGGCCCCACTTTTAATAGTGGGTAATTCATTTCTAAACGCATTTATTGCAGCGGAAGCCAGAAAATGAGCCAAACAGTAGCATCACAAACTGAGTATAACTATAAGGTTGTACGCCAATTCGCTATTATGACAGTGATTTGGGGCATCGTTGGCATGAGTATTGGGGTTCTGATTGCTGCCCAATTAGCTTGGCCAGCACTTAACTTTGATACACCATGGTTAACTTACTCTCGACTACGTCCGTTACACACGAACGCAGTAATTTTCGCATTTGGTACTAGTGCACTGTTTGCGACGTCTTATTACGTCGTACAACGTACTTGTCAAACGCGTCTTTTCTCAGACAAACTCGCCGCCTTTTCATTTTGGGGCTGGCAGCTAGTTATTGTATTAGCAGTAATTACATTACCACTTGGTATTACTAGCTCAAAAGAATACGCAGAACTTGAATGGCCAATCGATATTTTAATCGCTGTGGTTTGGATTGTTTACGCTATTGTATTCTTTGGTACTTTAATCAAGCGTAAAGTGTCGCACATTTATGTTGCTAACTGGTTCTATGCTGGCTTTATTATTACTGTTGCAGTACTACACATTGTAAACAGCATGGCAGTGCCTGTGTCGTTAACTAAATCATACTCAATTTACGCAGGTGCGGTTGATGCTATGGTTCAGTGGTGGTACGGTCATAACGCTGTAGGTTTCCTATTAACTGCTGGTTTCTTGGGTATGATGTATTACTTTGTACCAAAACAAGCAGGTCGCCCAGTTTACTCATACCGTTTATCGGTAGTTCACTTTTGGGCATTAATTTCATTATACATCTGGGCAGGTCCTCACCACCTTCACTACACTGCGCTTCCTGATTGGACGCAAAGTTTAGGTATGGTTATGTCTATTATCCTATTCGTACCGTCTTGGGGTGGTATGATTAACGGTATTATGACCCTATCAGGCGCATGGCATAAACTGCGTACTGATCCAGTACTACGCTTCTTAGTTGTTTCATTGTCTTTCTACGGTATGTCTACGTTCGAAGGCCCTATGATGGCAATTAAATCTGTAAATGCGTTATCTCACTACACAGATTGGACAATCGGCCACGTACACTCAGGTGCACTAGGTTGGGTTGCTATGATTTCAATTGGTGCTATTTACCACTTAATTCCTGCGTTATTTGCGCAAGGTCGTATGTATAGCGTTAAATTGGTTAACACCCACTTCTGGTTACACACTGTAGGTGTTGTTTTATACATTGTTGCAATGTGGATCTCTGGTGTAATGCAAGGTCTAATGTGGCGTGCGGTAAATGCCGACGGTACATTAATGTACAGCTTTGTGCAGTCTTTAGAAGCGTCGCATCCTTTCTACATTATGCGTTTTGTAGGCGGTGTATTCATCGTAACAGGCATGTTAGTTATGGCTTATAACGTTTTCCGTACAATTTCAGCTGAGAAAGAATCTCTGAAGTTAGACGCGCAAGCACAATTAGCATAACGGAGTGAGATGATGAGCAATAAAAATTCACAAAACAAACATGAAATAGTAGAAAAGAACGTTGGCCTTATGGCTATTCTGACTGTTTTTGCTATCAGCTTTGGTGCATTAGTTGAAATTACTCCGCTAATGTTCCAAGACGACACAACTAAACCAGTAGAAGGCCTACGCCCTCTTAATGCTTTAGAAATGGAAGGCCGTGACATATATGTACGTGAAGGTTGTTATAACTGTCACTCACAAATGATCCGCCCTTTTCGTGATGAAGTTGAGCGTTACGGTCACTACTCTGTAGCAGGCGAGTCAGTATGGGATCACCCTTTCCAATGGGGTTCTAAACGTACTGGCCCTGACCTTGCTCGCGTTGGTAAACGTTACTCGGACGACTGGCATTATGCTCACTTAGTTGACCCACGTGCTGTGGTTCCTGAGTCGAATATGCCAGGTTTTCCTTGGTTAGCAGAGGATAAGGTAGATACAAGCCTGACTCTGAAAAAACTACAAATTTTCCGTGATACTTTTGCTATTAACCCAGAAAACCCTAAACACCCGGGCCTAGGTTATGGCAGCGACGAAGAACTTAAAGCTGATGTTGAAAAAGTTAACGCTATGAATAACGGCGAAGGCGCAACAGAAATCCAAGCTCTAATCGCGTATTTACAGCAACTTGGTACCCACTTGAAGTAAATTATTATGGATTACGGAACATACAGAGGCATTTTGACTCTGGTAATTTTAGTATTGTTTATTGTGATTGTTGTATGGGCATACAGCAAGCGTAGCAAAAATCGTTTTGATAGCGCTGCTAATGCCATTTTCGAAGATGAAAAAAAACATAACAACACACTCTCTAACGAGGAAAAGGAGTCTGAAAAATGACTAGCTTTTGGAGTATTTGGGTTATTGTATTAACCCTTGCATGCTTATGCATCATCTTTGGCCTATTAGTTTGGAACTTAAAAAACTATGCTGGCGTAAAAGAAGGTGAAAGCTGTGGACATGAATTTGACGGCATTGAAGAGCTAAATAATCCACTACCAAAATGGTGGACTTACATGTTTTTCGCAACTTTTATTTGGTCAGTATATTACCTTGCAGCTTACCCAGGTTTAGGCAACTGGGAAGGTTTAGGTAAATGGACTAGCTCTAACCAAGGTATTACGTCTTTAGCTGAATCTAAAAAAGCAGTTGCAGAGGCCAAAGCAGAAGGTCGTTTTGTTAAACTTGATAAAGAGTATGAAGCTGCAGAAGAACGCTTTGGTCCTATTTTTAATCGACTTGCACAGGTGCCGGTTTTAGATTTAGTTAATTCTAAGTTTGAAGGTGACGCAGCGCAGCAAGTTGCTCTTGAAAATGGTGACAAACATGAACAAACAGATGGTCAATTGGCCATCGAAATTGGTCAGCGTTTATTCTCACAAAACTGTGCGCAATGTCACGGCTCTGATGCACGTGGTGGAACAGGCTTCCCTAACCTAACTGATAAAGATTGGTTATATGGCGGTACACCAGACAAAATTAGAGAAACACTGCTTAATGGTCGTATAGCTGCAATGCCAGCTTGGGGCGATGCTCTTGGTGAGCAAGGCGTTAAAGAAATGACTGCACATGTGCTGAGTCTTTCTGGCCGTACTGTTAACCAAAAAGATGCTGCCGCAGGTAAAGCTAAGTTTGCTATGTGTGCTGCATGTCACGGTGCTGACGGTAAAGGGTCGGTTGCACATAACCTACCATTTGGCGCGCCTAACCTGACTGATAACATTTGGTTATACGGTGGTTCTCAACGTGCTGTTGAAGAAACACTTAACCACGGCCGTGCTGGTGTAATGCCTGCTTGGAAAGACATTTTAGGTGAAGATAAGATTCACTTATTAACAGCCTACGTTTACAGTTTATCGCAAGATAAATAAGCACGCGGTTAATAAAATGTTTATAAATTAATTTATTTAATTCAATAGATTAATCCAGATCAAAAAAGCCTCCAGTCGGAGGCTTTTTTTTAGTCTTTTACGTATAATTCCTATAAAATAACGCTTCCTAAACTAATTTTAGAGACACTATGCAACCTACTCCGTGGTATAAAAATTTTTGGCCTTGGTTTTTAATCTTTTTTCCGTTAGTTGCCATTATTGGCTGTATTAGCTTATTTATTACGGCAATAGGTAACGGCCCAGATATGGTTGTTGACGACTACTACAAAAAAGGCAAAGCAATAAACTTAGAACTGACTAAGTTTGAAAAAGCAAAAGCACTTTATTTACATGGCGAATTAAATGTAACCAACGAGCGTGTAAGCTTTAAGTTTACAAAAGGTGACAGTAGCAACGTGCATGTTTTAAAACTTTCGTTTTACCACCGTACTATTAAAGCGCATGACTTTGAGGCCACACTTACACCTAATGCCAATCAAGAATTTACTGCATTACTTGATAAGTATACGCCAGGTGCATACTCTGTATTTATTGAGCCAATTGATGGCAGCTGGAAACTAAAAGAAAACATTGTTCTACCGACGGCTGAAACCGTTTTAGTTACTCCTAACTATAAGTAATCATTACTATGTCTCACTCTTGCTTTCATTGCCTTGAAAGTGTGCCAAACGGATTTAGCGCAAACGTTATAATTGACGATATAGCCCAGCCAATGTGTTGCATTGGCTGCCAAGCAGTTGCGCAAAATATTGTTGATCAAGGTATGACTGATTATTATAAATACCGAACTGTTCGCGCAGGCAAGGTTGAGCAACTGGTACCTGAGCAACTCGCATTTATAAAAAGTTATGACAACGAAGACATTCAAGATGAATTTATAGCCACTAACGATAATATCTCAGAGGTATTGTTGAGTGTTGAAGGTATAACTTGCGCAGCGTGTGCATGGCTTATCGAAAAACAACTCTTAAACTTAAAGACTGTAAAACGGGTTGATGTAAATACATCCACCAACCGCGCGATGATCCAATGGGATAAAACCAACACCCCATTGAGTGAAATTATTACTTCCTTAGCCAAAATTGGTTATAAAGCCTACCCATTTCAATCAGATATTGAAGCTCAACAAAAGCAACAAACTGCCAAAGCCTATATTCGCCGCTTAGGTGTTGCAGGCTTAATGACCATGCAAGTTATGATGTTTGCGTTTGCCATGTACTTTGGCATGTTCTCAGGGATGGACAGCAATTTTGAGCAGTATTTTAGATGGATCAGCTTAGTACTTGCCTCTCCGGTTATTTTATATAGCGCACTGCCCTTTTTAACCAACGCCATAAATGGCTTAAAAGCAAAACAGCTCAATATGGATTTACCCGTATCGCTGGCTATTTTTGGTGCGTTTGGCGCAAGTTGTTACGCCACATTTATGCAAGTCGGCGAAGTATATTTTGAATCTGTATGCATGTTTACCTTTTTACTTTTATTAGGTAAGTATCTTGAATTTAGAGCACGTTTAAAAGCGAGCGAATTTACTGCCAACTTACAAAAATTATTGCCATTAACAGCCCGCACCATTAACGAAAGTGGTGAAGAACTTATAATTGCAGCCAAAAAACTAAAACTTAATGACGTAGTACTCATTAAAGCGGGTGAAACAATCCCTGCCGACGGCGAGCTTATTAAGGGTAAAACTACGGTTGATGAATCAATGATGACGGGCGAACACCAACCCGTTACAAAATTTATCGGCCACAATGTCTACGCCGGTTGCGTTAACCACGACGGCGTTATTGAAATAAAAATTAATAAAATTGGCCAAAATACACTTTTAAATCAAATTATCCGCTTGCAACACAACGCATTAACTAAACGCCCTAAACTGGTTGAAATTACAGATAAAGTTGCGCAATGGTTTATAGCGTGCCTGCTTATATTTGCTTCACTTACAGCTATTGGCTGGTACCAAATTGACCCTGAACACGCATTTTGGATCACCATTTCGGTTTTAGTTGCTACCTGCCCATGTGCCCTGAGTTTAGCCATACCAACCGCACTTACATGCGCGGTTGCAACCTTGACCCGTAAAGGCGTATTAATAAAACAAGCGCATGTGCTCGAAACACTCTCACAAATTACGTTATTTGCCTTTGATAAAACAGGCACACTCACCCAAGGTAAATTTAGCCTTGATGAAGTAGATATACTCGATAAGCAATACACAAAAGCGCAAGTGCTAGATATGGCAGCTATGTTAGAGCGTTATTCTGAGCACCCTATCGCCAGCGCATTTGATGAAATGACCCCTGCTCACCACAATCTTAATAACGTTGAAGTGCATCCAGGTCTGGGAATTAGCGCACAAGATGCAAACAATCATTATGCAATTGGTAAAAGTGGTTGGTTTGATAGCAAAAAATCAAATTCACAAGCAAGCTTGTATATAAATAAGCAGGTTGTTGCACGTTTTTACTTTATTGATAAAGTAAAAAACGATGCTAATAAACTTATAGACTCACTTCAATCGCAAAATTTAACGTGCCATATGTTAACTGGTGACGCATCAGATGCTGGGCAAAAAGTAGCTAAACAACTCAACCTTGAAAGTGTGCAATCTGGGTGTTCGCCACAAGATAAACAAACAGCCGTTGAACAATGGGCGTCACAAAACGAAGTTGTAGCAATGGTCGGCGATGGCGTAAACGACAGCCCTGTATTTGCCAGCGCGCATTTATCCATTGCAATGGAAACCGGTGCTGACATATCAAAAAATAGCGCCGATGTAGTGCTTCTTAATAGCGATTTAGCTTCAATTGATCATTTACTCAATGTGGCAAAACAAACCAGACGTATTATTAAGCAAAACCTTGCGCTGTCTTTATTGTATAATGCGTCCATATTACCATTGGCAGCGCTGGGCTTAGTCGCTCCGTGGATGGCTGTTATTGGCATGTCTGCCAGCTCAATTATTGTGATCAGTAATTCACTAAGGCTATTAAAGTTATGAGCATAATTTACATTTTGATCCCCATTGCCATTTTGTTTGTCATTATTGCTATAGGCGTTTTCTTTTGGGCCGTAAAAAGTGAGCAGTTTTCGGATTTAAACAAGCAAGGTCATAGTATTTTGTTTGAAGATGACAAAGAGCAACATAACAAAAGTAATGATTGACCCTCTTTACACCAGCGCATTTTTAATGGGGCTAATAGGTAGCGGTCATTGCATTGCCATGTGTGGCGGGATTGCAAGCTCATTACAACTGGCAAGTGATAAACGCAAAACATTTACCTATTCATTTGCCTATAATACCGGGCGTGCACTGAGCTACATGGCAGCAGGTGCACTTGTTGCTGGTATTAGCAGCCAATTTGCTAGGCAAAACACATCTTTTTCTTTAGCACTTTCATTCATTGCAGCTATTTTTATGCTCCTAGTCGGCGTGTATATAATGCGCTTGGGTCCTACGTTGCAATGGTTAGAAAAAATTGGTAAAACCTTAGTGTGGCAACACATTGTTAAGCTAAATAAATACTTAATGCCTATTAACTCCCCTTTTAAAGCTCTAGGTTACGGTGCTTTGTGGGGATGGCTTCCATGCGGACTTGTATACTCAGCACTTACATGGGCGATGACTAGCCCAAGTGCCCTAGACGGTGCTTTAGTGATGCTTTGTTTTGCTTTGGGCACTTTTCCCGCAATGATCACGTTAGGCGTTACCGCACAAAAACTAAATAGTATTATTAACCACCCTTGGACCCGAATTGTATTGGGCAGTGTTATAATCTGGTATGGTATCTACTTATTGATAATTGCAACTGACAAGCTGATACAATAACCTATTCGCAGTATTAACCTTTTATGGTTATTTTGCAGTCGTGTGTATAAAAATTTAAACGGATTAAATTATGGATTTCTCTCAAAGTCGCGCTAAAGGTAATTGTGCTATTAGCTGTAATAACTGCAGTATTAGTCAATTGTGCTTGCCATTTTCACTCAATGGCCAAGAAATGGATAAGCTAGACGAAATTATTGAGCGAAAAAAACCACTCCATAAAGGCGATTATCTATTTGAATCAGGCGCGCCTTTACAGGCTATTTATGCTGTACGCTCTGGCTCATTTAAATCGTACACATTATCAGAGCAAGGTGATGAGCAAATAACCGGGTTTCATTTAGCGGGTGACTTAGTAGGCTTTGACGCAATAAGCAAAATGGCGCACCAGAGTTTTTCACAAGCACTTGAAACGTCAATGGTGTGCGAAATACCATTCGATACCCTTGACGAACTTGCTGGTAAATTACCAAAACTTCGTCAACAAATAATGCGCTTGATGAGCAGCGAAATTACATACGATCAAGAAATGCTGTTATTACTCAATAAAAAATCAGCAGAAGAACGCTTAGCTAGTTTTATTTATAACTTATCAGAGCGTTTTGGTGAACGTGGTTTTTCACGCAAAGAATTTAGATTTACCATGACTCGCGGTGAAATAGGTAACTACTTAGGCCTTACCGTAGAGACCATTAGCCGTTTATTAAGCCGTTTTCAAAAAGCCGACTTAATTAAAGTAGAAGGTAAATTTATTACAATTTTAGACAATGATGCCTTAGCTAAAACGGCAGCAATCGTTAAGCCTCGCTAAATTAAATAGTTTGATTTAGAACAACAATTTATATGCTACCCCTTTAACTGTTTTATATTTGCGTTACACTAATTGTACACCCGTTAGGCAAATGGAGTAGCATATGAACACTATTAAACGCATTATTGCGGTTATTGACCCTACCAAAGACGATCAACACGGTTTATCACGTTCAATAGACTTAGCCAAAAAATCTGGCGCAAGTATTACCGCCTTTATGACGGTTTACGACTTCTCTTATGAAATGACAACGATGCTATCTGGCGATGAACGCGAAGCAATGCGTGATGCCGTACTAAAAGATCGCCAGCTATGGCTTAACGATTTGGTTTCACCTTACAAAGATATAAATATTGACACCCAAGTGGTTTGGCATAACCGCCCTTATGAGGCCATAATCGATACTGTAATTGATCAAAAGTATGATTTAGTAATTAAAGGCACACATCAACATGGTGCACTTAAATCCGTTATTTTCACCCCTACCGACTGGCATTTAGTACGAAAATGCCCTGCCCCGGTGTTGTTTGTTAAAGAAATGGCATGGCCAGCAAACGGAAATATTTTAGCTGCTGTAAATGCGGTTAGTGAAAACGAAGAACATGTAGCACTTAATAAACGGGTAATTAAAGACGCACAATTTTTATGTGAACTTGCCAACGCAAAACTTAATTTAGTTAATGCTTATCCTGCAACGCCCATAAATATAGCAATCGAAATTCCTGAGTTTAACCCTGGACTTTATAACGAATCAGTTAAAAAACACCACATTGAATCAACCAATGCACTTGCTGCTGAGTTTAATTTAAGCCAAGAGCAATGTTTTATTGAAGAAGGCCTACCAGAGGATGTAATCCCTGATGTAGCTAAGCGGTTAAATAGTGAATTAGTAGTTATAGGTACCGTTGGTCGTACAGGCTTAAGTGCCGCTTTAGTAGGTAATACAGCAGAGCATGTAATTGATAGCCTTGACTGCGATGTACTGGCACTCAAGCCCGATGGTTACGTAAGCCCGATGGCAAAGAAACTAGATTAATTAAAAATTTAGCAAGTAACAAACTGGATATTACTTGCTAAAAATACCGTGTTTAATTACATCCTAAACTCGCATATTCAGGTGGTTTGGGTATAATACGCCCCTTTATTTTTAGCGAATAACTTTGCTGTATTGTTTTACTAGGGGGCGTAATTGTCACACTCAGATCAAGCTAAAGCTCAATTTAACTTAAATAAGCTACAAAAGCGTTTACGTCGCCAAACTGGTCAAGCCGTTATGGACTTCAATATGATTGAAGAAGGTGACCGTATAATGGTGTGTTTATCAGGTGGCAAAGACAGCTACACAATGCTTGAAATGCTTCAACATTTGAAACGCGTAGCACCTATAAAGTTTGATCTCGTTGTTGTAAACCTAGATCAAAAACAACCAGGTTTTCCTGAGCATGTTTTACCTCAGTATCTTGATAAATTAAATGTTGAATACAAAATTGTAGAAGAAGATACCTACAGTATTGTTACTGATATTATTCCTGAAGGTAAAACAACCTGCTCACTTTGCTCACGACTGCGTCGTGGTATTTTATACCGCACAGCAAATGAGTTAGGCGCAACTAAAATAGCCCTTGGCCACCATCGTGACGACATGATTGAAACGTTGTTTTTAAATATGTTTTACGGTGGAAAACTAAAAAGTATGCCGGCTAAATTAATGAGTGATAACGGCGAGCATATGGTTATTCGCCCACTTGCATACTGCAAAGAAAGCGATATAAGCCAATACGCATTTGCACAAGGTTATCCAATTATTCCGTGTAACCTATGTGGTTCGCAAGAAAACCTACAGCGTAAACATACAAAAGCAATGCTCGCTAAATGGGATGCTGAGCACCCAGGCCGTATTGAGAGTATTTTTACAGCAATGCAAAACGTCGTGCCTTCACACTTAGCTGATGCTGATTTGTTTGATTTTAAAAACTTACAAACAGGTGAAGTCATTGATGGTGGCGATATAGCTCTTGATAAGCCAGACATTCCTAAAGTGCCTGTTACTAATGAGCTTGATGAACAAGAAGCGCCAAGTGTAGTTACTATAAACCTAAGCTAACATATCTAAGCTAACAAATTTAAGGGGGTTGTATTTATGTACAACCCCCTTAAATTTACCAATTCAGCATTGCGTTGTCTTTTTAACTCTCAGCTAGGCCTTGTAAAAACTCCAAACTTAACTTTTCTTGTGCATTAGTCTGATACGGCAACTGCTGTAAACTGTCGTACGAGAAATCGTTTATATCAAAATGGCTTATTTCACTATTCCCAAAGCTGTTACGCTCACCTGGGCTTGGCGACATTCTTTCTATTACAAAGTCACTTAAGCGCATATCGGTAACGCCCTTAGGTAATACTGACCAATGAGCTTTTAAGTCTACGGTTTGACTCCCTTGCGTTAAGCGTTCCTTAGATACCAAATGGGCAAGTGGTGTATCACCACTATATAAATTCGCCCTAACACGATACAAACCACTTTTTATCACCGTTAAATTAGCTGGCATAACCATGTTTTCATTTTGAGCATAAGCAATTTCAAAACCTGTTAAAGTAGCACTTGGCGGCATATATTGAATTTGCGCAACTACGGGTACTTTTTTACCGTCAACATCGCCCTGCACATACACTTGCAAACTACGAGGGTAATCTTCATCTTCTTTAAATGTAATAATTGCCTCACCGTCACGCGCATTGCCCGTATGGGTATTTAATACTTCCTTTGTATCAGTATTTGCAAGTTCAACGACCACTTTACCAAGCCCTTGAGCGCTTACCTTTATTGTTATTTCTTCTGGATATACAAAACGATATTGTTTGAGACTGACCGTTAAAGCATCGCCGCTTTCACCTATGGGGCTCGACACAGGATAAAATTGATTTGGCTTTAATCGATCTTCATCTAAAGGACTTAAAGGTTGGGAATAAGGAGGAAACTTAAGTGCACTTTCGTATTGCATCACCACTTGCTGCGCTGCTTTTGTTAGGTCTTCATTAAACGCAATTTGCTTTTTTGATTGTGGTTTTTTAGCTTTAGGCACATCTATAGGGATCACTTTTACAGGCGATAAGTCAGGTGCGTTCGCGCTGTGTTTAATCTGTGGTTTTATTGGCTCAGCAACTTTATGAGCATCATTTTTACCAGTAAACCATAGCGAGAATAAAATAGTGCTAATAATTAAAGCAACGACATAAAATTTTTTCATTTTTATATTTCAATCTTTTATAAGGCGTATAGTTTTTAATACCAACCTGCTTATATATGGGGTCTATTTAATGTTAAGAAAATTACGCTAGAACTAGGCAAAAATTTTTGTATCTAGTTATTCTAAATAAAAAATTTTTAACGACGTTATAGTGGAATTTAATTCGTTAAATTGATCAAAGATTTATGCAGATTGGTATAACTACGCGCCTTCTATGTTATGGAATCACATTATAAATAAGTGCTGATGCACTTAAATTATTTGAATCCTTAATATAACGATATTGTTTTTTCCAAAACCAACTACCTGTAGTTTTATCAAACGTATTAAACCCTACGTTATTACCTTCAACATTTACGTTATTCATGGCTATTGTGACATTACCTTTACGCTGCGCGTTATGTATTTCGTTATGGCTATAACTGTCACTCATCATCATTGGATAATGATTTGGCATAAAGCTACTAACAGCATCACCTTGCGATTTTAAATGGCCATCTGTATCAATACTGCTGCTACAACTTCCAAACGAGCCAGCCGAACTTGCACCACATGAAGAGTGCGATGCTACAACCGAATCATCATTACCTTTTAAAAATCCACCTGTTAAACCTAAATACGCATTACCATCTGCCACAAAGCGTAATCTAGGTGTACGTGCATCAGGAAATGGCGATATTTTACGGGCATTATTCACTTTTAAATCGTGTAATACACCAACAGCTTCGGTTACATCGCTCCCTAGCCACCATTTGAGTGCTGCATCGACCGCAAAGTTCCATGATGCGCCAGTTAAAGCACTAACTGCTACATCAGCCAGCTCACTTCCACCGCCCGCGCCTGCTAAATCAAACGTCGCAACAATATTAAGCGGCTGTAAGCCTGCGTTTTCTAACCAGTTTTCTTGGTTATCAATAATATGGCGTGCAACTAAGTCGCCTGTTGAATGTGTTACAAATACACAGCCATCACTGCATAAATTAGAGCGTGAAATTTGCTTTAACTTTGGCCACACCCAATCGGTAGCAATTTTACCTTCAATACGTTCATAAGCAGGCCAATCAATTCGCTCATCTGCACGATTATTCCAGTACGATTGCCAATATGTTTCACCGTCATTAATTACATCACTACCCGACTTATTGGTTATTTGCGAAGTTTGTAACCCGTGAATTAATATAATTTTGTAGTCTTTACTCGCAGCAGAAAAGCTCATTAGCATAGCAAGCCCAGCACCAATTAGGTGACTTGGTTTAATTAATGTGTGTGTGCGCTTAGTGTTGTTCATATAATTCCTTAATGTTGTGTACGTAATATTTTATTATCATTTAAGGTATTCATACTAGGCCTTGTCAGCCTTGGCGTTCACCAGTATTAGGAACAAAGAACAAAAATGCAACAATTTATTATCATTTATAGGAATGAAAAAACTTATTACTTGTTATTTAATGGGTTAATAAAGAATAGTTGTTAAATTTAAAATTATCAGGGGTGTTTCGAGTGTAATATTGGGGGGTTAGGTTGAGCGGGTACCGGTAAAGGTGCCCGCTTTAGAATAAGAACGTAACTAATCTAGCCGTTAGCTTTGAGTTCACTGGTAAATTGCCCAATCGCATTAACAACTTCTTGTGCGCCTTGCTGAATTTCCTGCATCACATCACCCGACTCTTTAGATAGTGCTAAACCTTGCTCTGCTTTTTCTTTACCTTTTTCTATTACAGCCACCGTATTTTGGGTTTGTGATTGATTACGCTGTACTACTTCTACTATTTCTTCTGTTGCTTTTGATGTACGAGATGCAAGCAATCGAACCTCGTCTGCAACAACAGCAAAGCCTCGACCTTGCTCGCCAGCTCTAGCCGCTTCAATTGCGGCATTTAGTGCTAATAAATTGGTTTGCTCTGCAATACTACTAATACTTTGTACAATACTCGATATTTGTTGCGACTGCTGATCAAGCGCTGAAATTTCACTTGCAGCTTGCTCCATGTTAATAGCCAGCTCGGTCATTACTGTAACCGTATCTTGTATAACGCTCGCGCCTTGCTCTGCTTTTTTATCCGTTTGGGTTGAGGTGCTATAAGCAATTTCGGCAGCCTGAGATATCGCAATTTCTTGATTTACTTGCTCTGTAATAACTGTTGCAAACTTCATTACTTTATAAAGCTCATTCGCGTCATTTGAGATTGGGTTATATGACGCTTCTAACCATACAACATTGCCGTATTTATCAACACGCTTAAAGCGCTCCGCTATAAACTGCCCTTCTCTTAATTTAGCCCAAAACTGTTGATACTCTTGGGAATTATACTCTGAAGCTTCACAAAATGTGCGATGGTGTTTTCCTATTAATTCACTTTCTTGATAACCCATTGCTGATAAAAACTGCTCATTTGCTTTTAAAACATGGCCTTCTAAATCAAATTCAATTACAGCCATAGAGCGATATATCGCTTTGATAGTGTCGCTTTGCTCGCGGGAAGCCGTAATTGTTTTTGTAAGCACACTCCCGAATATAGAAAAATAGAGCAACTGATCTTGCTCCCCTTTTACAGGATGTACTATTAAACGTAACCATTCAGCTTTACCATCACCGCGCGCAATTTGTAATGCACCGCCCCAATGTCCTTCTTTTTTTATAGCTTGCTGTAGGCTTTTAAATTCTGAAGATTGACGAGATGAATCAGTAATAAAATCATCAAAAGAGTTATTAGTAAGATCGTCTTCGTTGTAGCCTAAGTTTTCTAAAAACCTATCGTTGGCGTGCGAAATTCTGCCATCATAGAGAATGTTCAGTACTAACATCTCTCGGTAAAGCCCTTCCCACACTTGTCGTAACGGATAGAGTTCTGCTTTTAAAGAGGCTATTTCATTTTGCTTATTTTTAGAAAAAAACATTAATATCCTTACTAACACATTCAATATAAAATTAATTTTAGTATAGAAGACATTTATAATAACGCGATAAATAACAAGCAGTTTGAAGCTAAATTATTAATCAAAAATACAAACTAAGCTTAAAATTGTAACCTTTCATATAAACCAGATGCTCTTGATACGCTCTTATTCATTGCAAGTTGCAGTACTTTTTTGTCAGCCACCAGCTCAAACTTATTTTTAGCGCGGGTTATTCCCGTATACACTAATTGCCTGTTAATACCCATGCGCGCTTGTTTTAGCGGTGGCAGTACCATAACGGTGTAACTAAACTCTGAACCTTGTGACTTATGAATAGTCATTACGTATACTTTATCGTGTGCAGGGAGTCGTGCTGGCGAAAATGCTCGTTGATTACCTTGCTCATCAATAAATATGGCTTTGAGCTGATTACTTTCATCGGGCATTAAAATACCAATATCGCCGTTAAATAACTTAAGCTGGTAATCGTTTTGGCTCACCATAATGGGCATACCTGTATAATGATGAGTATTAGGGCTAACTGTTATTAAACCTTGCTGTTGCAATACGCGCTCTATTCGCTGATTTAAGCTATGCACGCCGTAATCGCCCTCTCGTACCGCAGCTAAAAGCTGATAACTAGCAAAAGCAGCATGCACCTGTGCAACATCTGCACCTTGGGCAATTAAGTTAAGGTATTTTGCATAATGACTTGCTGCACTTTTAACAAGCTTTTCAATTGGTTTTGCTACAAAGTCGTAATCTAAAATTACATCGTTAAAACGCCCTTCAATACTTTCTTGCTCAACGTAATTTAAAATACCGGTGTTATTTGTGTTTACCGCAAGTGCGAGTTGGCCAATGCCGCTTTGTGCATCAAATCGATAACTGTGCTGTAAAAAGGCAACGCAATCTGCGAGTTTAAATTCACTCACGCTTTGCGCTACGAGCTTAGGCTCATTATTAAAACATAAGCTATTTAGCTCATCACAGCGTGCTTGCGAGTAGCGTGGCGTTTGCCCAAGTGTTAAACCTTGGCAAAAATCACTCATCACGCTGCCGGTATCTACCGAGGCAAGCTGATCTTTATCACCTAGGAGTATTAATCTCGCGTGCGTAGGCAATGCTTCTATTAATTTAGCCATCAGCGATAAATCAACCATACTGGCTTCGTCAATAATCAGCACATCTAAATGCAGCGGATTGCTTTTGTTATGTCTGAATTTATTAGTAAACGGTTTTACGCCCAATAAGCGATGAATAGTTTGAGCGCTTTGCGGTATCAGCGTTTTTATATCATCAGGAATCGTTGTGAGCTTATTTTTAGCGCCCAAAATAGACTCACTTAAACGTGCAGCGGCTTTACCAGTCGGTGCCACCAGCTTAATGCTAAGGGGCGCGGTTTTATAAAGTGACTGTAAAATAGCCAGTAACTTAGTCACTGTGGTAGTTTTACCTGTGCCAGGACCACCCGTGATCACGCTAAAGCCTTTGGTGGCAGCAATCGCACACGCCACTTTTTGCCAATCAGTTTCAATTGCAGAATCAGCAGGAAAATAGGTATTTAAAAGTTCTGCCAATATTTCATTATTAATATTGAGCTTTCGCTCGCTCATACTTAGTAATCTATCTGCGAGTGTTTGCTCATAACCGGCAAGGCGCGCAAAATAAAGTCGCTCTTTAAACAGTTGCAGTGGTTTATTTTCGCCCACGCTTTCATGGTTTTGTAAATAACTAAGCGCTGTATGTACATTAAAGTCATCACTAAACGGGCTTAGCGTACTGGGTACATTGCCATCGAGTTTATTAAAGTCACTGTTGCGCAAGTTAAAAGGATTACTCCAATCAACCTCATTTAAAGTTAGGCAGCTATGCTGGCTTTGCTGCGATAAGCACAGCAATAAAATAATATAAAACAGCTCATTGTGAGTTTGCTCAATGCCATTAGCACACAGTAACTCTGCGAGCTTAACATCAACTACACGTAGTCGGTTTTGTGCTAATAAATACTCAAGTAATGGGACTTCGATAATCGTATTATTTAACACAATGTCCTCTAATGGGGCATCTTGTGCTACATTTTTTGAAGTAAGAGGCTCTACGGCTTCATTATTAAGTGTCTCGTCTATATCGTCAAACAAGCCAGGTTGCTCATTTAAATCGCTCATAGCATGGCTCCTTGGCTAAATAAGCCATCTAAAATAATCACTTGTTCTTCAGTTAGCTTTTTAAAGTACACGCCTTGCCCTGCCGGCATTCCTCGTAAAAACGTGTAATACACGCCGCCTAAATGGGTTTCTATTGAGTAATCAGCTATGCGTTGTTTTAATAAACGATGCAGTGCTACGGTGTAAATTAAATACTGTAAATGATACTGATGACTGCTCATCGCTTGCTCAAGCATATCGCCTTCGTAATCAGCTGGCATACTGCCTAAATAATTAGACTTATAATCTAAAATATAATATTTGCCTTGGTAGCAAAATATTAAATCGACAAAGCCTTTTAACAAGCCCTTTACGTGCGAAAATTCAAGCTTACTTTGCGTAAAGCCAAAATGTTTAATTAGCATTTCGTTTAGCTTTGGTGCACTTAAGCTCTCAAGTGGTAAATTAAATTCCATTTCGACTAGGCAATCTTTGGGTGTGAGCACACCCAATGAAAGAAGGCTGTTATCTAAAGAACTGTTATCTAGGGGGCACGCAAGCACATCAAGCACCCATTTTTCAGCCACTTCTCGCCATTGCTCACCTATGTGGTATTTTTCAAGGCTGCGCTTAACTACTTCAGATAAATTTTGCTCAGTATTAGTTGGGTGAACTATTGGGCTAGTAAAATCTATTTGTTCAAATATTTCGTGTAAACAGCTACCGGGCTTTGCCCCTTTAGGAAAACTATAAGGTGATGGTAGTTCGTCTTCTTGCACTGCAAACTCGTCTTTTTCGTGATCTTCATCACTTCGCCCTGGGGCTAATTGGTCGCTGTGCTTTTTAAAGCTCAATGCACTAAAGCTGGTTGCTCGCCAGTTACGCTCAATATTTGCCGTTACTTTATTAACACTTAACGTTTGCTGCGCACTTTCACTGTTATTAAAACAAAGTGTTCCCTGCTCTAATAATGTTTGTGATGTAAACTGCTGATAGCTCATCGCGCTGTTAGCGTCGCAAAACTCACTTAAATGCGTGCGCCATGTTTGGCTACTGGCAAGTTCAAGCCCTGCAAATAAAACATGCCCAAGTGCACTACTTTGCATAGCCAAGCGGCTACTTTGTCCTTGCCCAATGTTATAAACACCAAGCGCACAAAAATGTACGGCGCGAGTAAGTGCTACATAAAGCAGGCGTAAATCTTCAGCTAGGCGTTCTTGTTCTGCTTTTTGCAGGGCATTTTCGTCTTTACTTAAATCGTAAACTAGCTTGCCATTATTATGATAAAGCGCTTCTTTTGTTTCGCGATAGCCACTGGCAAACGGCATAAATACCAGTGGGTATTCAAGCCCCTTTGAGGCATGCATAGTGACAATTTTAACTAAGTTGGCGTCACTTTCTAGGCGTACCTGTACTGTTTCACCGTCTTGTTGGCTTACCTTTTGTGCAAACCATCGCAGCAAACGCAGCGTGCCTTCAAGCTCTATTTGTTTTTGCTGAAGTATTTCGCCCAAATGCCTAAAGTCCGTCAGCCAACGCTCAACGTTATATCCCAATCCTTGCCATTTAGCGCTTAGCTGATTGTGGCTCATTAAACGCTCAAGCATTGCCATAGCGCCTTGCTTGTTCCAAATGTGGCTAAGTTGTGCAAAAAAGTTTAAGTAGTCTTGCCATTTATTTTCATCATCGGCGAGTGCGTGTATTTCGTTATAACTTAAACAAAATAGTGGACCCGCTAAAACACCGCGCAGCAATGACTCGTCATATTGACCATGCAGCGCTGTTAAAAAGTTAAGTAGGTGATGGCTAAGCTCTTGGCTAAAAACGCTCTCGCGCGATAAATACACGCTGGCAATTTTGGCATCATCTAGCGCTTTTTTCATTATTTGTGCTTCAACACGGTCGCGCACTAATATACAAATATCGGCAGCGCTTACAGGGGTACTGCCAATACACGCATCCCCTTGTTTTGCTTTTTCAAGCAGGGTCACTATTTTATTAGCAAAGTGAGTGGCTAAATGTGCTTGCCCTACACCTTTGTTGGTTGGTTTGTTTTTTTCGTCTGCGGCTTCATCCACAAATACATTAAATTCGAATGCGGTCGCGGGTTTGCCATCAATTAAAAAAGAGTCTTCCGCTTTTTTACCTTTAGCAGCTACTGCGTTAAAGGGGATGGCGTCGTTATAAATAAAGCTGTTAGCGTGTTTGCCAAATAAACTATTAACGCTATTGACTATATCTGTGCTTGAGCGAAAGTTAGTACCCAGCGTAAATTGCTGATCAGTCTGTACAGCTTCTTTTGCGCCAATATACGTAAAAATATCTGCGCCCCTAAAGCCATAAATAGCCTGCTTGGGGTCGCCTATCATGGCAAGCGTGGTATTTTGTTGCCCATAAATTTTACTAAAAATACCGTACTGAATCGGATCGGTATCTTGGAATTCATCAATCATGGCAACCGGAAATAACTGCGCAATTTTGTGCGCTAGTACGTCGCCTTGCTCGTTATTAAGCGCACTATGTAAATTGGTCAATAAGTCATCTGGGGTGATCACGCTTTGCTCTTGCTTGCGCTTAACTATTGCGGCTTTTACCCAGCGTGCTGCATGTTGTACAACCGCTATTTTGAGCCCTTGGTTTATGGTGTTGTTAAGGGCGGCAAGCTCGTCAAACTGACTCAGTAATGGATGCACAAATAATGGCTGATTTTTTTTATAATTGCTCACATCGCTTAGGTTTTCTGTACTCCACACTTCAAACGAATACTTGCTAGTGCCAAATTCAAAAAACAAATCGCCGCCTAAACAAAATGCTTCAAGCGCACCAAGGCTGCCTTTTCGTGCTGGCGTTTTGGACCCGCTTAAACCCGAGCCTTTAATAGCACCGATAAACTCTTGCTCTAACACCGCTTTTTTAAATGCAGGCACACGGGTTATGTACTCGTCACGGGCTTTCCATACATCATCTAAATTTATTTGTGGTGTAATGTGCGCATTAGCTTTGTTTAAAATGCTCGCCACTTGAGCAAATAAAGACTCTGGTGCGGCAAATACATCTAAAATAGCATCGGTGCGTTCTTTATTAAGTGGGTATACAAACGCACGCCAAAAATCTTTAATAGTTTCGAGTAATATGTCGCGCTCATCTAAAATAAATTCGAGATTAAACGCCACACCCGACTCAAACGCATGTTGTTTTAGCATCCGCTGACAAAAGCCATGAATAGTAAAAATAGCGGCTTCGTCCATTGATTTAGCAGCTGCATCGAGCAAATCAAACGCGCGGTGCTTATCATCAATTTTGGCAATTACGCCTTCAATGAGTTCGTCGTTTGGGTCTTGCCCAAGCAATGCGTCGCGCGCAGCAATAATTCGGCTACGTACGCGGTCTTTAATTTCTTGAGTGGCAGCGTCGGTAAAGGTTACGACCAAAATTTGCTCAACACTGAGCGGCGTATTTAACTCACCTTCTATTTGCATACCTAGTAAGTAACGTAAATACAGCCCCGTAATTGTATAAGTTTTACCAGTACCCGCACTGGCTTCTATTAAGCTTTGACCAATGAGCGGCATAGTAAGAGGATTAAGCGCTTGCATGGTCACTCTCCTTTGCGTGTTCAAATAAAGGCGTGAGCAATTTATCACTCCATTTTATAAATTCTTCTTGGCAGTCGTTTAGCGATTGCACCGTTAAGCGAATATACGGATTTTCGCCCTCGCCTCGCCCTATGTATTGCGGGCTAAATTTGCTCATTGCTTTTGTTATATCGCCGCCGCTTTTAACGTATTCATAACCACTTACCGGAAAAAACGGCACAGGCTCCGCGCGCAGCGCTTTGTATAACTCAAACCAATCAAGTAACAATGCATCGGCATCAACTTTATTAATTGGCGCAAAGGTAATTTGCTTATCAAGCCCAAGTAACAATGTTTCTACTTGTTGATCCATACTTTGCGCTGCGAGGTGATAAATAAAGCCTTTAATTAAATCTTTCGCTTTAATACTCGCACTGCGGTAAAACACTTGTTTTTGCAAATACACATGATTGAGCCAGCCCTCTATTTTGGTGCCTTGAATGGTAAGCAAAACTTCTATCGGCTCACTTTTCCCGCCTTTAATGTGCTCTTTAACTTGACCTGCAAGCGCATCAACTCGGTGCTCCATACTCTCAAATATGAGGCTGCCTACATTGGCTTGAGGTAACTCACCCCGCTGCAGTATTTGCTCGGTACTTAGTGGTTGCTCGTTTATATTGGCTTTAAGTATTTCATCAAGGTAAAAATAACGGCGCAGTGCATCTAGGCTAAAGGGTTCTTCGTCTTTTGCTACTTCATTAAATTGTGGCAGGCGTAAGCCTAGTGTTTGTTGATAAAAGCTCTCTTGTGCGCTGCACACACTTCTAATAAACACATCGAGATCTAGCTGATCTGGCACAGTCACATCAAGCGCAATAACCGGCTCTGGTTTAATTGACTCACTTGGTAGCCAAATTGGATTGTAACTGTGGTTGCTCAGCACAGTATTGGTTTGCTCATCGGCTAAATAGTAATGGCTATTAAAGGGCTGTAAATGCTGCTGATTAATTAGACATGCGGGCAGCGTTTTTTCACTCTTTTCGTTTAATACAAAACTACGCCCAATATATTCTAACAGCTCACTTACAAGCGTTGATGGCATGCGCGGTTGGTTATCAAAACACGAGCGACCAATGTAACTCATGTATAAGTTGTCGCGGGCACTCAGTAGCGCTTCTAAAAATAAGTAGCGGTCATCTAATTTACGTGATCGGTCACCTTTTTGCTTTTTAGAATAAGGCACCAAGTCAAAACCAATGGGCTGTACGTTACGCGGGTAGTCAGCATCGTTTAAGCCCAGCATACACACCACTTTAAATGGCACGGCACGCATGGGCATAAGCGTACAAAAGTTTACTTGTCCAACCAAAAACCGCTGCCCTACGCCTTTTTCTTGAATGCCTTGTTTAACTAAGTAACTAACAATACGCTGCGAAACCGCTTTACTGTAATCGCCGTTGTCGTGGTGTTTTTGTAACTCTTCGAGCACGTTTTGAAGTACTAATAAATCCCAGCTGTCGTCGCTTTCACTTTCGTATATGGCGCTTAATAGCTCGCTTAAAATATGCGCTTTATTAGTGAGCGTATCATCGGGCGTTAGCTGCTCTTTAAAGCTTTGCAGTACATCAATAAAATGCACGAGCTTGTTGAGTGTATCAAGCGCCATGCCTTCTACTTCATCAGCGCTGTAAATACCGTTAAACGGGCATTGTTCGTCGCGCATGGCTATACCAAGCAGTAAACGGTTGAGCCCATGTTGCCAGGTATTTAAATCGATAGCGGGTAAATCAAAGCTGCTTTTATGCGCTGCGTTTATACCCCATTTTACCCCTACACGTTCAAGCCAATATTGAATTTGCTCGTATTCGTGCGCTTCAAGCCCAAACTTTTCGGCTATTTGCGTCACTTGTAATAAATCGAGAATATCCGACACACCAAAGCGCGAAAACGGTAAGTTAGCTAAACTCGCAAATGAGCTAAGGACGGGCTTTTCTTGCTCTATGGCTAAATCGGCCAATGCATAAGGAATAAAGCGGCTGCCTTGTGCCCCGCCAAATACGGCTTCAATGTAGGGGCTGTAAGTGCCTACATCGGGCATCATGACAATTATGTCTTTGGGAGTAAGCGTTGGGTTTTGATTAAATAAGTTAAGTAAGTAGTCGTGCAAGCGCTCAACTTCTCTAAGCGGTGTATGGCAATCGCTGAGCGTAATACTGGTGTCGGTTGCGCTGATTGGTAACTTACCTTCGTCGTTTATAAACCACTCTTTGTTATCTGTCAGCGATTCGCCTTTAAACGCAAGCTGATAAATCTCACTTTGTACTTGCCCTAGTAAGGTGTCGTCAAACACATCAATAAAACCATCAATCCAACGGGCATCTAGCTGTACGAGTTGCTCAAAATAGTCGCGGCCTAATTTACCCCACGACGATAACAACGGATTACCAATAAAGTAGTATTCTTCATCTGGATTGGTTTGTTTTTTTTGTTGCGCTTCCACCAGCGGCATTTTGGCGTATTTAGCGCTTATTTTAGCTGCTGTTTTTTCATCTATGATATCGCCCCAGTAGTGCTCACTTGGGTTAAAAAAGAATAATATAACCTCGGTTTTTTTACTCAGCGCTTCAAACACCTCAAGCTGGGAGCTGGCAATCGCCGATATACCAAATAAACTAATGCGTTGTGGCAGTAAGCTATTGTCCATCGTCTCAAGTGCTGCAAGTAATTGCCCTTGCATGTTAGCGCGATGAAATTGGCTTTGCACAAGTTCTTGGCTTAGCTTTACAATGCGTCGCCATAAATCAGGTTGCCATGGGGCAATGGCTACATCTACATCATCAAGCTCATCTTTGCCGCTATCCCATGTGGCTATCCAGTGCGGTCGGTACATTAAATATTGGTCGTACACATCGGCTATTTTTTCGCACAGCGCAAAGGTTTTTTGCCCGTCTATATCGCCCTCTAAATAGGTTTTTAGCGGCAAATAAAGCGGTTCATCAATGCAGGTTGGTAAAATTGCAAACAGTTTCCAAGCAAGGTTGGGCTTATTAAATGCCGACTCTTTAGGGACATTTGGCAGTAATTGCTGATACAACTGCCAAATAAAGCTCGACGGCAGCGGAAAATCAACCTGCGCTGCGACCCCTAAGTTTTCGCTCAAACCTATTTTTAACCACTGCGACATACCCGGCGATTGCACTAGCACTACTTCTTTGTCGAACGGGCTTTGCAATGGGTTTACTTTTAACAGCTGATGGAACTGCGCTTGCAGGGCTTCCATCCGGTTTGATTGAATAATATTTAGCATATAACACTGACCTTGCTTGAGATAAAACCAGTGTAAGATATTTTCAATATTAGGGGTAGCGCAAACGGGTAATTGGCTTTAATAAATCAGAGAGTTAAGAACTAATTTACAGATTTTTATACGCACAGCATCTATTTTATATACTGTGCGTAGTAGTGAGTTTATTTATAAGGGCTAATACTTGATAAACTAAAGTCACTTTGCATTATTACTTCGCCATCAACGCCTTTTAATTTAAGTGAAATAGTGGGATCAGTTTGCTGCCAATCAATGCTTAAATCACCATAATTTACGTTATGAGTAAAATTCCCTACTCGGTGTTTGTTAGGGCTTACATCTTTCCACTTTTCAGTTAAGCCAGAGCTGGTCATCTCAATTAATGGGTAATCAAGGTTTTGCTGATACTTTGATATTTCACCCCAGTGCGTATCGCCGCTGATGATCACGACCCCATTTACCTTATGCTTTTTAATCAATGCAAATAAACGGTTTCTATCTTCAGGAAAGTTTGCCCATGACTCCCAACCTGTAAAATCAGGTAAAAGCTGTAAGCTTGAGGCAATCAATTTTATTGCAGCAGGCTTTTTAAGCTCTTGTTCAAGCCATTGCCACTGGGCTTCACCTAACATGGATGCACCCTTCACTTCACTGGGACTATACGGGCCTTGGTTATTTAACTTACGTTTAGTGTAGTATTCAAGCTCGCTTACATGGTTTAGCGCATCACGATTCCAACGTAAATCAGGCATTATTACTTGTATGGTTTGCTCATTTTCACCATACATGTACGAGGTATAAATTCCATCAGGGCGAGTGCGACGCGCTGAGTTTACAGGTTCATCCCAAAAATTAAGCATAATTTGGCGTGATTGCTCTTTATGCGGATACTCTCTACCTGCATCGTTTTGGCCATAATCGTGGTCATCCCACATAGCAATGATAGGCGTTTGCGCTTTTAACGTTTTAAAACCAGGCTTTGCCCCTAAACGTTGGTACTTATCGGCAAGTACATCCATATCGTTGGTATCGCCGTAGATATTGTCACCCAAAAATATAAACAAATCCCCCTGCTCTTTGTTAATTGCATTAAATATGGGTATGTTTTTATCTTGATGCCCACACGAACCAAATAGGATTTTAGATGGCGCGGCAGTAACACTCGCGCTAATAACCAAACTCAACGCCAAGGCAGTTGGGGTTAATGGTTTTAATAGGTTCTTCATTTTAAAATCTCGCTAATTGCAGGCGCCATATTTGAATTTATTTCATTTGGATTCTGCCCAAGCGCCTTTAAAACGGTCGCCGCTATTTGCGCTTGTTTAAGCTCATTTTTGGTTTTAATTAAGCCACTACCTTTTATTGCGGGGCCAATGGCTGCAAGCCAAATATGTTCAGAGCCGATAATTCCTTCTGGGTAGGTATTTTCACCTAACTCTAGCTCAGCAAGTGCACGTTTAGAGCTGTGATGTTGCCAATCGTTGGCATTATTGCCACGGCCGTGATCAGTAGTAATAATTAGTGTGGTGTTATTTTTATAACCCGCTGTAGTTTGAATGGTTGCCCATAAGTCTTTTATAAACGCGTCACTTTGCCTTGCCGATTTAAGGTATTGATCGTAATGACCATCATGCGCAAAGTCATCGGTTTCGCCTAAGCTTATCACTAACAACTTAGGCTTTTTAGCCAACATATACGCTTTAGCAAAGCGGTATGTAAAACTGTCTAGTCGTACATTATACCAAGGACTGGGGATTTCGTTTTGTAGCGCATTTAACAGTGGCGCATCTGTGAATAAATTCTCTTCAATTGACATAAAACCTGCATTTACATACACGTTACTGCGCTTAGTATTTACAATGTATGGGAACACATCCCAACTACCAAATAAGGCTGTGCTATCTTTAAACTCAGGTAACTTATCTAAACGCTCTAAAATAGTTTTATTTGGGTTGAGCACTTTGTTATTACTATTTATATTTTCGTCAACTTCACCGGTGAGTATTTCGTTATAACCAGGGTATGAAAAATACCACGGGTTACTTACCGACATAGTAGAGCCGTTAGCTCTATCGCCAATTATAATCCCTTTTTTAGCCACTACTTGCGTTAAAAAAGGCATTAGTAATTGCTGGCGCTCATTTGCTGTTTTTGCCCAAAACTGGGTCTTTAATTGCTCTGGCTTTTTAACAAAATCAGTATTATTAATTAAGCTATTATCAGCCCCATAAAATACTTCTTGCCAGCGTACTCCATCAAGCGTTACCAGCACTACATTTTGCGCTGCTGTTGCAAAGTTACTCGCTAATACACTTAAGCTAAATAGTGTTACTTTTATAATTGTTTTCATCGCGTTTGCGCCCTTTCATATAATAAAGCCCATCAATGATGGGCTTTATTTTAATTCAATTACTAAAACTTAATTAAAAGTCAGCGGTAAATGTAACTGCTGCAGTGCGAGGCGCACCAATGTAATAAGTAGCGCCGTTACCAGTACCACCTGCTAAGTAGCTTTTGTCAGTAACGTTATAAACAACAAACGATACGTCAATGGCTTTAAACGGACCTGCATCTACGTCAGTTGAATAACCTGCATTAAAATCAAGTACGGTGTAGCCGTCTACTTTATTACGCGTGCGAGTGTCTTCGTCTTGCCATGCACCTAAGCGCTCACCGGTGTATTTAGCCGATAAACCAACACGAAAGCCATCGCTAAAGTAATCGGTAGATACCACAAATAAATCTTCTGATGAATCGATTATGCTGTCGCCTTTTCTAAAGCTCGGTGCTACCTCATTACCACTTTCATCTCTTAATATTACACCCTGTGAATCGTATGCATTTGGATCATCCGACGAATACTCAGAACTGCTATTAGTATACGACGAGTACACGCTCCAGCTTGGTGTTAACATATAGCTTGCTGCAAGCTCAAGCCCATTTGAGTCAATACCCCCTACATTTACGTACGAGCCATTTGTACCAATGGTGTAATCAATCCCATCTGTGCCACTACCAGGGGCAATAAAGGTAATGCGGTTATCAAACTTAACACTGTAAGCCGTTGCTGTAAGGGTTAATCTGTCGGCTTGGTAACGTACACCAAAGTCGATGTTGTCGGCAGTTTCTGGCTCTATGTTTGTAAGTGTTGAGCTATCTCGCTCAAGTACACCGTCTTTTATTGCTGAAAAATTCTCGCTGTAACTAGCAAATAATTCTGTGCTGTTATTTAGCTGATACAATACACCACCACTAAATAACACGTCTGAGTCGCTATCTACTTTATCTGATCTTTCGTTAGCAAAGTGGTCATACTTTTGTAATTCAACTAAATACTGTTTTGCACCAATATTTAATGTTAAGTCACCAAAATTAATCGAGTCTTGTAAGTACCATTTGAATGTATCGGTATCAAAAGTGTTTTTGTATTGTGTCCAGTAAGGCGTGCTATCAAAGTGATGATAAATACGCGCGTCAATTACTTTGTGCCAATCACGCGATTCATCACGCTCACTTTGCTCATACCAAAAGCCCGCTTCTATATCGTGATCACCAAATGTAGCTTGGTAATTTGCCGTTACACCTAAACGATCTTTGTTGTAATGCGTATGGCGGTAAGACATAACCGGCGTTGCTGTTGCATCGTAACACGCAGGATTTAAACCAGGACCCGACTCCCATGGCCAGCTCAAACTTTGCGTACAATCGGCATTGGGTGCAAGCGGGTTGCCTTCACTATCAGCAAAACCATAAGAGCCTGCATTAGTGCCACCCTCGGTTGTTGGGTCGCCATTTTCATCAACAGGCGTTGTTAAATAAGGTGGGATCCAATCGCCGCGACCTGAATTTTTATGATAATAAGGGCTAACAGTTAATAATGAAGTTGCTGAAATCGCGTATTCAAATTTTAAATAGCCTAAGGTATTTTCACGAAGCGTTCCCCAACCTTCTGCAAACATTTGGTCAAAATGCGGAACTCCCGTCCAATTCCATGTTAGCTGATCCCAATCGGGTGTTTGTTCAAACTGCTCAAGGCTTACGCTGTTATAGTTTGTCTCGCTTACATCATCGTAAGATAAACGACCAGTGAGCGTTAAATCGTCAAAATTAGATACAAACTTAAGCTCAGCGTGTTGGTTGTCTTTGCCCCCATTACTGCCTGAACCAATCCAGCGGCTTGTATCTGTTTGCGAGTAACTTACGTACGCTTGTGTGTTATTAAAAACAGTGCCTGTTTCGTGTTTAATATAATAACGCGTGGCATCGTGACTGCCTGATGTATAAGCAAAGGTAGTGCCTTTTTCAAGGCTTGGGTCTTTACTTACAAAGTTAAATGTCCCGCCTAGTGCTTCAAGTGAAGCCGACTTAATATCAGACGTACCTTGACCTACTTCTACTGTTGCTAAATTTTCACTCTCCAAGTAACGGTTAGCTTTAGCACCACCGCCGTAATTAGAGCCACCATTGGGAATGCCATCAACGGTCATACCTAATTGTTGTTGGTTTCCATCAATACTAAAACCACGCATAGTGATTGTAGTAGACCAATCGTCGCCACCAAATGCATCACCTTCGTTTATGCTAATACCTGGTAAGTTATCAATAACCGATAATATACTCGATACCGAACTTTGCTGCTCAAGCATTGCAGGCTCAATAACATTGTTAGCGTAGCTCGTTGGTTTAGCTACAACGGTTACTTCTTCTATGGTGCTGTCGTTAGCATAAGTAGATGTTGATACAGCCATGGCAACTGCCATGCTCAATAGCGATTTGTTTTTTAAAGCGTACATTGTTGTCCCGTTTAGTTTTAATTATGAAATATGAAAACGAGCACAGTATGAATTTTAAATATGACAACGAGGATGAACTTTATTTACATAAAGGTTAAACAAATATGGAAGATTTATGGCGGGAATATGTACAAAAAAAGACACCCAAAGGTTTAGCTTAAGGTGCCTTAATAACTAAATATAATATTTAGCTGTTACTTTAATTCAGCTAGCATTTCATCGCTGTAAGGTACTAGTTCTTCACCGTTTGCAATTTTGCTAATGTAATCTGGGTTTGCGATAAGTGGGCGACCAATAGCGATTAAATCAAACTTAGCATCGTTAATTGCCTCTTTTGCTGACTCAAAACTATAGCTGCCTACGCCTACTAATGTACCTTTGTAGCCTGCACGTAAAAATTCAGACGTCGTTTTACCTTCAAGCGATTCAAACGTTGTACTGTCGTCAAAAATACCGCCGTGTAAGTATGCTAAATCTCTCTTCTCAAGCTCTGGTAATAAGTAATCGAATACCGCTTTATCACGGCTATCTTCGCTCATATTAAAATAAGCACCCGGTGTAACACGTAAAGCAGTACGCTCATTACCTACAGCGGCGATAACTGCATCGGTTACTTCTAGTGCAAAACGCGACATATTTTCAGGCGTTTGACCGTATTCGTCGCTGCGTGTATTTGCAGCGTAATGTAAAAACTGGTCAATCAAATACCCGTTAGCACCGTGAATTTCTACCCCGTCAAAACCCGCTTCAATCGCATTTTCTGCCGCTTTTGCGTAATCAGCTACTAGGCCCTTAATGTCATCTATAGTCGCTGCTTTTGGTGTGATGTATGTAAGCTCACGCATACGAGGCACAGAGCCTTCAACGCCAATTGCCGATGGTGCCAGTACATCGCCATCAAAAAAGTGAGGATGTGCAACACGGCCAACATGCCAAAGCTGTGCAAACATTTTGCCGCCATTAGCGTGCACTGCGTCTGTTACTTTTTTCCAACCTTGAATTTGCTCACTGGTAAATAAACCCGGTGTATTTGGGTAACCTTGCGCATCTGGACGAATAATAGTTGCTTCGCTAATAATTAAACCGGTTTCGGCACGGCGAGCATAATATTCAACCATATCTTGTGTTGGCACTAAGTTATCGTCAGCCATACAACGCGTTAATGGTGCCATAAGTACGCGATTTTTAAGCTCAATCGTATTATTTAGTTTAAACGGAGCAAGTAGATCAGTAGTCATTTTTCAATCCTTCATTAAGTATATGCTTACTACAATGTGGCCTTTTTACAAACATTCAAGCTTATTTTGAATGATCGCTCAAATTAGTTGTGACTTATACTGTTCAATATACAAATTAGATCTGCATTGCTGAAATTAAATAGCAACTTTTCAACACTCTGTCATATAACTCGATATACTTGTGTGCATATAATTGAGATATAGTAATTAAGAGTGAGCTAATTATGACAACGCCAAATTTAAGCGAAGAACAAGCAGTAATTTTAGGGCTTGGGGCAAAAAAACGCCTAGCCTATATGTTCGAAACCGTACAACAATTTAAACAAGTATGGATTTTAAACGACGATGATGGCTGCGTTATGCTTGCCAACGAAGATGACGACTGCGTACCAGTTTGGCCAACTCGTGAATTTGCAGAAGCATGGGCAACCGGCGAATGGGCTGGCTGCAGCGCTAAAGCAATCCCGCTTGCTGACTGGTTTAGTCGCTGGACACCAGGCCTTGAAGAGGATGATTTACTTATTGCTGCCTTTCCTACTGAGGAAGACGACGGCACGATATTGTTTTCAGATGAGTTTGAAAAACAATTAAGAGCACCGAAGAAAAAATATTAAACCTAATTACTAAATTTAAAACGCGGCCACTGTAAAGTAGGCCGCATTTTTATACGTTTATGTCAGTGAATCAATTTTATTTAACAATTCAACTTTATACTCATCTGTTGCATCAGCACTAAAAGTAATAAACATACCTATCAGCACTTGGTTTTTGTACTGCTGTAAATCAATATACCCGTTAACCCAATCTTGGCGAGCTAGTCGCTGACAACCAAACAGCTGCTTTGCTAACCATTTACTATCAACAAGACCATTCAAAAAGCCTTTTTCTTTAGCTGAAATACATAGCTGCTCTGCTATTTTTAGCGATTGACTAAAAATGCCTGTCGGTTGTTTATGTTCAAATAAATTACTACGCTCACCAGCAACAAACGCAGCTCGGTAAAACGCTTCATCTTTTTTAAATAATTCGAGTAAGTTATCTATAAACGCAATAGCGGCTTCTATTGGGTTTGTCATGTCGGGCTGTAGTATAACTTTTTCAATGCGAATGACCATTTCTTCGACCAGCACTTTGAAGATATCATGCTTTTTACCAAATAAATTATGAATAGTTGGTATTGAAACACCTGCAACAGTGGCTAATTCGCTTAATGTAAACGCATCAAAGCCTTTAGAGGCAATAAGATTTCGGGCATGCTTTAGTATATCAACCTTTCTCAACTCTTTGTTTTCTTGTCTTTTCTTATTACCCCGAGCGATATTTAGTTGCTCCATTTATTTTCTCCATAGAAAAACAGCTTGACCACAGTTTTTATTATAGGTTAAGTTTTACTTGCAATAAAAACTGTGGAATACGTTAAGGACACATTATGACTAAAAGTATAACAAGATCGATTGATGCATGCGCCTCACATTACGGTGAAAATGCCAATGAAATGCGAGAATATTTACTTAATGGCGAAAAAAATGCTTTAGCTATGAATAATAGAGGCCCTATTGAGTTTGATGAATATGGTGATTTAGCACAAAACATTAAAAGCCAATACCAAGAATACGGCTTTTATATATTCGAAAACGTAATTGATAAAAAAGAGCTCGCCGAGATAGAAATAGAACTAGCCCAATTAAAAAAAACCTTCCCTTTAGAACCGTATGGAAAAACAACCGCAGATGGAAAACCAGCGTTAGGTGCTGATAATCAAGCACCTAATTTAATTTGGTCAAAATCACTTGGAGATCCACTTGGCGGAACCGCAATCGCTAATGGCCGACACCAAGTAAAATTATTTGAACCTGAAGCTGCTGACGATCTGCCTGCGTTTTCGCCTTTTGTATTGCTTGGCTCACTGCAGTTTTCTGAGTCATGCTTAAGAACGTACGCGCACCCTCAATTATTAAAAGTGGCCGAGGCAATAAATGGTAAGGATTTTGCCCCATTTCATGAATGTCTTTTTATTAAAGATCCTGGCGTAGGCGCTGCCGTTTCATGGCACCAAGATGGTGATACTCATTGGGAAAATGAAAATTTTGATCAAGACATACACGGCTTTAACTTTATGGCGCAAGTTTTTGGCAGTACTGCTGTAAATGGTGTGTGGGTTTTACCTAAAAGTCATAAGGTTGGTAGGGTTGATATTAAAAAAATGGTTGCCGAAGCAGGCAGTGAGCGCTTAATTGGAATGGTGCCTTTAATTTGTAATCCCGGTGATGTTGTTATTTGTAATAGACAGCTTTTGCATGGTTCATTCGCTAACTCTGGATTTGAGCCTCGCGTTACTATTAACTTTGGGTTCCATAAACGTTCATCTGTATTAGGTGTCATGGGCTCTGGAATGCACTGTGAAGCTAAAGTTTACGATGAGTCACTTATTGAGCAGAGATCAAAAGTACTTGGCTATGCAATAGATGCTAGAAAACAGCACTTCCCTGACGAAACACCTTATCAATATCAACCTTTTGTTGAAGCCAATAAAACCTTTGATTGGGATGATCAGGCAAAACAAGAGATTAAAGATTATAACTTACTTGATTTAAGTATATAAAATCACTTAGCTCCTAATAATTTTAGGAGCTAATATTTAGTTGGATATCAATATGACTATAAAAAATGGAATATACCCAGTGATCCACACTCCCCTTTTAGAAGATGAGAGTATCGATTTTAAAGGGTTTGATAAATGTTTAGGTTATTACCTAGATACAGATATACACGGCTTAACAATTTTAGGTAGTGGTGGTGAACTCCCTTATTTTTCTGATCAAGAACAACTTAAAATTGTTCAGTACACTTACAATAAAGTGCAAAATAAAAAGCCACTTATCATAGGCGTAAACGCATACAGTAGCGCGCAAGCAATTGAAAAAATTACTGCTTATAAAGGTTACTCGAGTTATATATTACTGTTATTAACTCCTTACTATAAATCAAGCTTTGAAAACTACTTAAAAGCGATTAAGAACATAGCGCAGCATTCAACTTCACCTATCCTTTTTTATTATTTCCCTCAGATTACAGGGCATTATTTTTCAAACCAACAATTAATAAAACTGCTATGTATTAAAAATATTATAGGTATTAAAGATAGCTCATTACATCTAGCAACAGCGCGCACCGTTTTAAATAAATTGCCTGATACTCGTTACTTTAGCGGATTAACTTTGGTGTACGAACATATAGCTGCCCATGGTGCTGCGGGTGCAATTTGTCCTATAGCAACTATTTTACCCATGCAGGCTGCTGCATTTTTTGAAGATTTAAATCTAAATAACACTAAAGAGATAAATAAACGTCGTACAGTATTAAAATCTGTATTGCCGATTGCTAATAATTTAAATATTTCAGTAAGTGTGCAAAACTCACTGCTTAATATTTTAATTCGTAGTCCTAAACCACTAATAAAGTCAGTAACCAGCCCTCATGCAAATATTAAAGAAGCACTCAGCCTTTTGGGATTACCAATACACGCAACGGTAAGAAGCCCTTTAGCGCCTATCAATTATGAATCAAAAGAAAAAATAGCTAAAATTTTAGCTTCTATAAAAATCTAAATTGTACTAATAGTTAATTTCTAAATGCCAAGTAAGCCTGCGTAATTGCATCTGGATTTTCTACTTGCGGATAATGCCCAAGCTCTACAAACTCTTGTACGCGCGCATTGGGAGTAAGCTTTTTATAATGCTCAATCATGTGCTTACCAGAGATGGGATCTTCTGCGCCTGCTATAAACGTAAGTGGTATATTACTATTTATGATGGCACCAACCCAGCGTTCTCTGTTTTGCTGCCTCTGCTTTATATAACTAATGAGTTTAGGCATAACCGCTAAACCATCTTTATAAATTAGCAACTCCCAAAGTGTGTCTACCACTTGTTTTGAAGGTGGTGTACTTTTACTAAAAATAGTAACTAAATTATTGGCAAATTTTTGTTTATTCATTAATTTTGGCACTATCCAACCTAGCTTTGAAAGTAAAAGCTTTTGTATAAATAATGGTTTATGCACCTCAGGAAATAACCCACCATTTAAAAAACACACGCTGTTTATTTTAAAGTCACTTTGACTAACCACTTGCCTTGCTAATAACTCTTGAGCCACAGTATCGCCATAGTCATGAGCTAAAATATGTACATCATTAATATTTAACGTTTTTAAAAATTGGGTATATAAGTCGGCTTGTTCGGTAATTTTATAAGTAGCGTTTATTGGTTTATCTGACAAACCAAAACCTAGCATATCGAGCGTAATTACAAAATAATGTTCACTAAGGGTTTGCCACATACCCTCCCAATCCCAGCTAGCACTTGGAAAGCCATGTATTAAAAGCAGCGCAGGCTTAGTTATATCACCAGCTATTTTTGTAAATATTTGATGGCCAGAAATATGAGTGAATTGGCCCTGCGATTGCCACTGTTGAAGAGAAAACATATATTAGCTTTATTTTTATTATCTATTTGTTAGTTTTATCATAGTGGTAATTAATAAAGGAAATAAAACCAATGTATAAATTTGCATTGGCTTATTAAAAGTCATTTTAAAATTTAATAGTGTAATCTACATAAACTCGGTGGTCGGCTCTGTCGCCTTTAACACCATCAACGCTGCCTGATTTTTCGGTTGTATAATCTACAAATAACCAGCGCAAACTTAAGCCTTTTATTTTCTCAACTTTATAGCGCGTATCTACAGCCCAATATTTTTCATCAGCTGTGCCAGCTAACTTACCCAGCGCAGAGTTTTCAGCATCGCTACCGCTTGTGTAGTAAAACTTTGTTGTTAAACCTGGCGATACTGCTTTTAAATCAATGCCAAAACGTGCCTGCCACGTTGCCTCGTTTTGATTTGTTAAATCGGCACCAATCAATGAGCGAGTTGGAAATGGGTTTGTACCATGATCGCCACTAAAGTTATCTTCAATCCAAGCATCACTTACCTTAGTAAATGCCGCACCTACACTCCAAATATCTTTTTTCCAATCAGCATCTAAGTAATAGGCAAATCCATCGTTTTCACTTCTAGTTAAACCTGTTAAAGCACCAGGTGCATCTTCATCATCTAAATCGCCGCCCTCTGCGCCTGTTACAAATAAATCACCATCATCTTGTGAGGTAAATATGCCAGTTGAAAGGGTTAACTTACTTTGCTCAAGTTTAATGTCGTAACTGATTTTTAATCCCATTTTACTTAGATAATTGTGGGAATTTAAATATTCAGCCTCTAATGTTATGTCGTCTTTTTTATGCGTAGCACCTACGCCCCAAATTACGCTAATGGCGCCAGGTGCCGATTGATCGGTAGAAAAGTCTTCCCATCTATCATCATGCCGACGGCTCCATTTGTCGTATACGTAACCATATAATTTAGTGTTGCCGATTTTATAGTCGCCAAAAACACCTCGAAACGTATTAGGAATAGCACGGCTGCCTGAGCTTTTTAAAAGCATGCTTTTGGTTTTTTGCCCACCTACTTTAACGTGACCGTTTTTGCCCAATTTAAAATCTAAAAAATATTGACCAAATTTAGAAAAGCTATCGTCTACTCCACCACTCTCATTACCTGCTGGTAAAATATTACCTGCGGCAGAACCTGTAGAGTTAATATTCATTACTGTGTAAGTCGATACACCCACACTCAATAAATCGTTTATATAACCCGATGTGTAATTGAGCTCTGTACCTTGAGCAAAGGTTGAATCGTCACTTGCGTCGTTATCGTAGTCACGGTCAAAATAAATTGATCTAAGTTTTATATTAAATTCATCTTGTTCTGTCAGCCCATTAACAGCAGCATACGAAGGAATAGAAATACATGTTAATACAGCGCCTGTTGCCGCAAGTAATTTAGATACTCGGTGAGCCATAGTTATCTCCGTTATCTTGTTTTTTAAGTTTGTTACTGTGCAGCACATAGGGATGTGTATGCTTTTTGACCTACACGGCAAACATGTCATAGGGTAATTACATTTCAAGTAATTACCTTTCTTTCATGCTAGTAAATATAGAACAATATAAATTTATAATGTTTTAATTTTTATATTATAAAATAGTAATAGTTTGTTTTATTTCGGATGAATTGTAAAAATTGGTAAAGATTACCTCTTGCTCACTCGTATCTAAGTCGCTAATTTTATTTAAAAAAGCATCATGATATTAATTGAATTTTACTTGATTTAAACTTACCTAAGTAAAGTTATGAGCAGCTAATTTCTTCTAAAAATCAATAAGCACAAAAACCAGCGCCTTTTGCTACTACTTTAGTTGGTATCTATAAAGTGATGCAGAATTTATAAATTATTATATTTATATGCACTTTAATTTTATCTTGAGGCTTAAAATCAACTTTTTAGACTCCCCCTACTCTAAACCTCTATAAAATATATACATTCCAATTAATAACAAAGTTGTGTCTTGAATAATAGGTGCTATATTTATCACGTTATTAAAATAGAAACACATTTACTGCGACTCATGAAAAAGGATTAATTAATGATTCAAGCACGACCGGTTAATAAAGGGTTATTAATCTCACTGCTTCCTCACGTCATTTTATTAGTTGCGGGCATTATACTTACCTACTTTGCTCATATTAAACACCAAGAAGCCATAAAAAATAAAATAAACAATGCGCTTGATAACCGCCTATCATCGCTTTCTACAGGTATTAACAGTAGGCTCGATTTGTATCAATATGGGCTATTTGGTTTAAAGGGCTTTGTACATGGGATAGGTGCAAATAATTTAAGCTATCAAGCCATAACTAACTACTCTGGGAGCCGTAACTACGCTAAAGAATTCCCTGGAGCTAATGGTATTGGCTATATAAAAAAAGTTGGCGTTGAGCAATTAAATAAATTTTTGAATGATGCAAAAAACGATAGACCCGATCAGACATTTAATTTGAATACACTCGTAGCGACTAGTGATGAGCATTTTATAATTCAATATATTTTTCCTGAGCAAAAAAACTTACAAGCAATTGGATTAGATATTGGATCTGAGAGCATGCGCAAACAGGCAGCACTAAATGCTGCCATAAATAATACAACCCAATTAACGGCGCCACTGACTTTAGTACAAGCGAATAAACTCTCGCAACAAGGCTTTTTAATATTAGTGCCAATATATAAAACCATTACTATTTCTGATAATAAAAAACAGCGCCTTAATGAGCTTTTAGGTTGGGCATATTCGCCGTTGTTAATTGATAAAATTTTAGACTCACTTTCACACCTTGATGAAAATCAACTAACGATAAGTGATATCAATAACGATACTGAGACTGATTTTTTTAGTTATGGCATAAAAAGCAAAACTAACGATTATCAATTAACTAAAATTATAAAATTAATGGGTAGAACGTGGAAAATTACCATTGATGCCTCAGACGCCTTTATTTATAACCTTCATCTCCCTAGTCGGTATCAAGCCATTGTTAATGGCTCTTTCGCCACTATTGGCTGTATGTTTGTAGTTTTTTTAATGCAATTGTTTATTTTTAGAAGAAACCAAAGAATTAAGAGAAAAACACTTCAGGCTAAAAGAAATAAACTCGCATTGCAGCAAGCAAATTTAAAACTAGAAAGCGAAGTTAAACAACGTACGCAAGAAATAGCCGATATGAGCATGCTCCAACAAAGTATTTTAAACAGTGCTAGTTATTCAATTATAGCGACCGACACAAACGGCTTAATCACTCTATTTAATCCCGCCTCTGAAAAGTTATTAGGCTACAAAGCGCAAGATGTTATTGGTATTAAAGACCCAAGCATATTTCATTTAAAAGAAGAAATTATAAAAAAGGCTAAACTACTTAGTGCTGAATTAAATAAACCCGTACCCCCTGGTTTTGAAGTCTTTATCTTAAAAGCAACAGCAACAGAGCCAGATATTAATCAATGGACATATATTTCTTCTACAGGCGAGCAAATACAAGTTAATTTAAGTGTCACTTCGTTGTTAAATAACGAAGGAGACACCGTTGGCTACTTAGGCATTGCTTACGATTTAACAGAACAAATTGACCACGAGCAAGCCCTTGGTCACTCAAAAGAACTTGCTGAGCAAGCATCGCAAGCAAAGTCTGAATTTTTAGCAAATATGAGCCACGAAATACGAACCCCGATGAACGGTATACTTGGCACATTACAACTATTACAAGAACAACCGCTTAATGAAAAATCAAAAGAGTATTTAAAAAAATCACTGTATTCAACTCGAGCACTCACCACCATTATTAACGATATTCTTGATTTTTCTAAAATAGAGGCTGGCAAGCTCTCATTAGAGAATAAGCCTTTTGACTTTTTTGAACTTATTCATCACTTAGAGTCAGACTTAGGTGTGCAAGCAACAGATAAAAACATTTACCTTAAATTTGTGATTGATATTGAGCACAAGCATTGGGTGGGCGACCCAGTTAGACTCAGACAGGTATTTTTAAACTTAATATCTAACGCGATTAAGTTTACATCTCAAGGTGGCGTTACAGTAACCTTTAGGCTAACTGAGGAAAGCAGAATATGTTGTTGTATATCAGACACGGGGATTGGAATTTCTCAGCAAGCAATTGATCGATTGTTTGAGCGCTTTGAACAAGCTGAGCAATCAACCACGCGTGAATATGGTGGTACGGGCCTTGGCTTACCCATCACTAAATCATTAATAGGCCTGATGAATGGCGAAATTAAAGTAACAAGCCAGTTAGGTTCAGGGAGTCAGTTTTATGTGTACTTACCATTAAAACAAGCGCAGGTTGATGACAGCACATTAGCAACCAAAAATATTGAGCTTCCTGACCTATCTGGAAAAATTATTTTATTAGCTGAAGATAATAAAATAAATCAGCTTGTTGCAGCTGCGATGCTTGAACCAACTAAAGCCACCATTATTATTGCCAACAATGGTTTAGAAGCGATTTCATTATACGAGTTACACAAACCAGACATTATTTTTATGGACATTCAAATGCCAAAAATGGATGGTCTTCAGGCATGTAAAAAAATTAAGGCGCTTAATAGCGAACAAATTGTTATTGCATTAACTGCTAATGTTTTTACAGAACAAAAAGAAATATACAGGCAGTTATTTGATGGTTACGTTTCAAAACCAATCGAAAAACATGAACTTGTCGGCATGTTATCGACACTTTGCTTAGTAAATAATTAGTCATACTGAAGGCATTAAAAAACCCAGTTATTGTTACCTTTCGATATTAATAACTGGGCTCTAAGAATAATGGTGGAGGGAGAGGGATTCGAACCCTCGTTAGGGATAAACCTAAACACACTTTCCAGGCGTGCGCCTTCAGCCACTCAGCCATCCCTCCACGGTGCTGCAATTGTGTAATGCAACAGCGCGCTATAGTATGAAATAGACCCTTAAGGTGCAAGGCATTTTTAAATTTGGGCCTTTAAATGCTTACTAATCAAGCAACACTTACCTATAGGCACAAAAAAACGGCTAAATCTAAGACTTAACCGTTTTTAATTTATACTTTAAAAGTTACTTAGCCATGCTCGCAGTAAACTCAAGCATGCGATTTAAGGATTTAAGAGCGCCTTCGCGTAAATCCATATCAACGAATACTTCTTTGCCTTTAGGACTTATGAGGGCTTCTTCAATCGCTTTTAAGCCATTCATTGCCATCCAAGGGCAATGTGCGCAACTTTTACATGAAGCGCCCTCACCTGCCGTAGGAGCCGCAAAAAACTCTTTATCTGGACATAGTTGCTGCATTTTATAAAAGATGCCGCGATCGGTTGCTACAATAAACTTTTTATTTGTCATTGTTTGCGCTGCTTTGATCAATTGGCTCGTAGATCCAACCGAATCGGCAAGAGCAACTATTTCTGCTGGTGACTCAGGATGAACTAATACGCCTGCATCTGGGTGTAGCGCTTTCATGTCTTTAAGTGCTTTTGTTTTAAACTCGTCATGTACAATACATGCGCCATTCCACATAAGCATATCAGCACCGGTATTTTTTTGAATATAACTACCAAGGTGCTTATCTGGACCCCAAATGATTTTTTCGCCTTGCTCATCGAGGTGCTCTACTATTTCAAGTGCACATGATGAGGTTACAATCCAATCTGCACGCGCCTTAACAGCCGTAGAAGTGTTTGCATACACAACGACTTTACGATCTGGGTGCTCATCACAAAACGCAGAGAACTCGTCTATCGGGCAACCAATATCTAACGAACATGTTGCTTCAAGCGTTGGCATAACAACCGTTTTATTTGGCGTTAAAATTTTGGCTGTTTCGCCCATAAATTTTACGCCAGCAACAATAATCATATCTGCGTCGTGACGTGCGCCAAAACGCGCCATTTCTAGCGAGTCGGCAACGCAGCCGCCGGTTTCTTCAGCAAGTGCTTGAATTTCAGGATCGGTATAATAATGGGCAACAAGTACTGCATTTTTATCTTTTAGTAATTGTTTTATACGCGCTTTATATTCGCCTTGCTCGTCTTGTGTTAACGGTGCTGGCTTAGGGGGAAAAATATAACCTTCAGGCATAATAGTTTGAGCTAGACTCATGTTCTCGACCACTTATCTACAGTGCATTAATTAGGGCGAATTATACGAGAATATGAAAGCAAATAACAGCAAACTAGTAAGGCTGTTTATAAAAAATAAAGTGGGAAATTAAAAAAGAATATAAAGGAAAGTATTAGAGAGTGGTGGGTCATGATGGATTTGAACCATCGACCAATTGATTAAAAGTCAACTGCTCTACCAACTGAGCTAATGACCCGCTCTAATATAAATCTGCTTTGTAAAAAGCTTGCGTAAATCCGCCGATTAAACTGTCATAGAATGGTGGGTTATGATGGATTTGAACCATCGACCAATTGATTAAAAGTCAACTGCTCTACCAACTGAGCTAATAACCCAATCTATGCGCTTATTCAATTATGAATGAAGCTTACGTATATCCGCCGATTGATACCAAACACTATTCATAAGGAATAAAGAATGGTGGGTCATGATGGATTTGAACCATCGACCAATTGATTAAAAGTCAACTGCTCTACCAACTGAGCTAATGACCCGCTCTTATATAACTTTTCATAGAATGGTGGGTTATGATGGATTTGAACCATCGACCAATTGATTAAAAGTCAACTGCTCTACCAACTGAGCTAATAACCCGTTCTATGCACTTATTCAATTATGAATGAAGCTTACGTAAATCCGCCGATTGATGCCAAACACTATTCACAAGGAATAAAGAATGGTGGGTCATGATGGATTTGAACCATCGACCAATTGATTAAAAGTCAACTGCTCTACCAACTGAGCTAATGACCCGCTCTATTGTTGCGTTTAAATGCAACTTACTACTTTGCGTAAATCCGCCGATTGGAACCAATCATTATTCACAAGGAATAAAGAATGGTGGGTTATGATGGATTTGAACCATCGACCAATTGATTAAAAGTCAACTGCTCTACCAACTGAGCTAATAACCCATTCCAGTTGCTAACTTATTACTAAGTTAAGCCTACGTGAATCCGCCGATTGATGCCAAACACTATTCACAAGGAATAGAGAATGGTGGGTCATGATGGATTTGAACCATCGACCAATTGATTAAAAGTCAACTGCTCTACCAACTGAGCTAATGACCCGCTCTGACGTTGCGTTTTATAACAACTTAGTATTGTACGTAAATCCGCCGATAAAAGACCATTCAAAGAATGGTGGGTTATGATGGATTTGAACCATCGACCAATTGATTAAAAGTCAACTGCTCTACCAACTGAGCTAATAACCCGCTCTTTTTGTCGCATTTCGAGTGGGGTAACCATTCGTTTGCTGCGGGCGCTTATAATACTTATTTATAAAATGAGTGCAACCGAAATTGTCTCTTTTTTTAAGTTTTTATGTCTAGATGCACAAAATTAAACCGTTTGTGCTCAAACTACATGCAAATCCAAGATTCTTCGAGAGTTTCCATGTAGTTTGCTCGCCTTAACTAGAAATTTAATCGCTGGTGAACTTTAGTTTCCTAAACGATCAGTTGCTAGTTTTGCAGCGGTAGTACTTGGGTATTGATTGATAAGATCGCTCAATATTTTTTGTGCTTGCGCCGCTGAACCTTGATCTTGTAAAAGCGTGCCTAACTTTAGCATTGCATCAGGGCGTTTATTAGAATTTGGAAATTCGTTAACAACCACTTTAAAATGCTCTACCGCTTTTACGCCATCATTTTTAATAGTAAGCAACTGCCCTAACCAATAATGCGCGTTAGACGCATATACAGAGTTTGGATAGGTAGTTAAAAACGTTTGAAATTCAGGAATCGCTTGATCATAACGTTTATCTTTCATTATTAGCGCAACAGCACGCTCGTACGCTTCATTTTCAGATAAGTCACTGCTGTAGCTCTGTGCATCGTTTGGCTGCGCCTGATCGACTACTGGAGCTGCTGTTGGCTGTGTATAAGCCTGGCTCACGCGGTTTTCAATCTCTTGATACAACTCACGCTGACGCTGCAGTACTTTTTCAAGTTTGTAGCTTTGCTCTTCAGTTACACCGCGAATTTGACTTACTTCGTCTTGTAACAAGTTAAGTTGTTGCTGTAACTCTACTTGTAAAAAGTTACGCGACTGCATCATATTCTCAAGCGACGCTAATCGCTTCTCAATACTTGATTGTGAACTTGCAGCTTCTGAAACAGGAGCGGGAGCAGCCATTAACTGGGTGCTCCCGCTCAATATCATGGCTGCCAAAATAATTTTCGGCTTCATAATATCTCTTATCTTAGTAAACTAGTACCGCACGGCGGTTTTTAGCGAAAGCTGATTCAGTGCGAGATTTAACCATTGGCTTCTCTTCACCGTAGCTTACCACTGACATTTGGCTAGCTGAAACACCTAAGCTTAATAGGTATTTTTCAACTGCTTGGCCACGGTGCTCACCTAGTGCAATGTTGTACTCTGGAGTACCGCGCTCATCTGCGTGGCCTTCAATTAGTACTTTAACTGATGGGTTTTGAACTAAAAACTCAGCATGTGCACGAAGTAAATCTGCGTACTTACCTTCAACAGTTGCTTTATCAAAGTCAAAGTAAATTACTTGCTCTTGACGAAGTGCTTCGTACTTTTGACGAAGTTGCTCTTCTGCTTGTTGCTCAGGAGAGATTGTAGCTACTTCAACTGTATCAGTGTTAGTTGATTGCTCAACAACGCCTTGATTTGATTGGTTTGCAGCACCTTCATCAATATCAGAAGATGAGCTACAAGCTGCTAATGTCATTACTGGCACAGCAATTAGCAGGCCTTTAAGTATTTTGTTAAGTTGCATTGAGTAGATTCCTATTTTGAGTAAACCAGTAATATTACTGTAAGTATGGCGACCAAGCTGGCGCCTTTACTTGTCCGTCTAGCACAGGTAACCGTGCTTTAAAGCGGCCGTCCATCGATACTAGCGCAAGTACCTGTTTATTATTATGGAGCGTGCTGTATATAATCATCGAACCATTTGGCGCTATGCTCGGTGATTCATCTAGGCGTGTTCTCGTTAATACTTGAAACGCACCTGTAGCCAGCTCTTTCTTAGCAAGATGGTACTGCCCGTTGGTACGGTTAACCATCACTAATTCTTTTCCATCTGGTGTTATAGAACCAGCAAGGTTCATATCACCATCAAAGGTGAGTCGTTGTGACCTACCTGTTTTTAAATTTAACTTATAAATCTGAGCATTACCACCCCTTTCAGATGTAAACACAATATCTTGGCCATTAGGGTGCCAAGATGGCTCAGTATCTATGCTACGATGATTTGTTAAGCGTGTTTCTTTACGTGTAGCAAGGTCAAGCATGTAAACTTCTGTCGCACCCGTCTTATCCTTAGAAAGCACTAATAATAGCTTTTTGCCATCTGGCGAAAACTGTGGTGCACCATTAATACCACGGTAGCTTGCTATTATTTCACGCTTACCTGTGTATATATCTTGAATGTAAATTTGGCTTTGACGGTTTTCAAACGTTACATACGCTAGTTTAGTACCATTTGGTGACCATGCTGGCGACATTAATGGTTCTTTTGAACGAAGTAATACCTGTTCGTTAAAACCATCGTAATCAGCAACGACTAGCTGATAAGGTTTAGGCTCGTTATCACGTACTATTACATATGCAATTTTAGTTAAAAACGCGCCCTTTTCACCCGTTAGCTTTTCATAAATAACATCACTAATGCGGTGTGAATAACGACGAAAACCACTCTCGCCAATAACACTTTCACGCGCTTCTAAAATATGATCTTGGCTTTTAACTAACTTACCGTTACTCATCATTTGCGTATTGCCACCGGTAATTTGGCCGCGAATCACATCAACTAACTCATAACGAACTAAATAACGCCCATCAGTTTGTTGTTCAACCTCACCAACAAGAACAGCTTCAACACCTTTATTAACCCAAGACGCATAATCAATTTCGCTATCTTTACTTGGCTGTTGCGGCATTTGCGCCACATCAACAGGTTTAAACTTACCACTGCGCATTAAATCGGCAGCAATAACTCCACTTAGCTTTTCAGGAATTGGACCAACACCTTGGTATTTAAAAGGTACAATGGCAATAGGCCTTGCACCGTCTACACCTTCTGTTATTACAATTTCAAGCGCTGCATTAGCAACACCCGTAAACCCAAACAGTAAAACTAAACAGGCTATTTTTATTTTGTTGAACATATCATTCCTTTAAAATTCTGGCTTGATTGTTAAATTAATATTCTTAAGTTTTTCGAATACGTCTTTATCTTTAGATACCGGTAATGTGTCAGCCATGCGCACTGCTCTTAATGCAGCTTCACATACTAACTTGTCGCCACCTAATGATTTAACTTGCGTTACTAAACCATTAAAGCCTAAACGAATATTAACTCGGCACTGTTGGTTTTTCATTTTTTCATCAATCAGTAAGTTTTGCTGAATACGCGCCATAATTAATGCACGGTACTTATCAACTTCGCTCACCACTTGTTGCTGACGTATTTTACTACGGGCAGCCTGCTCTTTGGCAAGTTGCTCTTGTAACATTTGCTCTTGCATTGCTTGCTGGCGTTTACGTTCGGCCTCAGCAGCACGCTCTTTTGCTTCCTCTTCACGCTTTTTGCGCTCGGCTTCTGCTTTTTTAAGCGCTTCTTCTTCAGCTTTGCGTTTGTCAGCTGCTGCTTTTGCTGCGTTTTCAGCTTCTTGCTTTTGCTTTTCGGCTTGCTTAGCTTTAGCACGCTCTTTTTGCTCAATGGCACGTGCTTTTTTAGCTTCTGCCTCGGCTTGCGCTTTTTCTTTCTCTTTAGCTTTACGCTCTTGCTCTAGCTTTTTAATATTACGTGCTTCTGATTCGCGTTGCTTGCGTGCATTGGCCGCTCTGCGTTCTAAATCACGGATACGTTTATCTTCAGCACTTTTTTTATCTTTTTCTTTCTTTTGAAGTTCAGCAATTTTTTGCTCAACTTGTTTTTGATCAACTGTAACGGCTGATACCGCTTTATCTGGCGTAGGTATAGCCGAATTAAGCGTTACTTCCATTACTTTAGGTGTTGGCGGATGAATATTTGCAGAAGCATACAAAAATCCACCAATCCCTAAATGAAGTACTATTGATTTTACTACTGAACTATTCATACAGCTACTTCCCCTCAAAGGATTCAGTCATTAATCCTACTGATGGTACGCCTGCATTTTTCAAAAAATCCATTAGTAATAATACTTCTTGATACGACACCTTACCCGAGCCTTTAATCATCACTGGCACGTCAGGGTTTTTCATTAGCTGTAATTTTATAACCGCAGCTACATCAAGTGCTTCCATAGGCTCTTCTGGATCTGTACCTACACTCACGTAATATTTACCTTGTGCATCTATTGAGGCAATAATAGGCGGAGTATCTTTAGTATCAACTAAATCAGACTCTTCCATTTTGGGTAAATCAACTTTTACACCATGCGTAATAAGCGGTGCTGTAGCCATAAATATTATAAGTAGTACCAACATTACATCAATGTAAGGTACTACATTAATCTCTGCGACCGGACGGCGCTTTTTACGCTGATACATTCGCTTGTGCCTCTATTTGTGTAGCTGCTTGACGGTGTAAAATATTAGCAAACTCTTCCATAAAGTTAATATAGTGAGACTCAAGCTTTTCAACACTGTTTGAAAAACGGTTATAAGCAATAACAGCAGGGATCGCCGCAAATAAACCCATAGCAGTCGCAATAAGTGCCTCTGCAATACCAGGTGCTACCATTTGTAATGTAGCTTGCTTAACTTCACCTAGTGCAATAAAGGCATTCATTATACCCCACACTGTACCAAACAAACCGATGTACGGACTTATAGAACCTACGGTTGCTAAAAACGATAGGCTAGATTCCATTTTTTCAATTTCACGAGAAAGCGCAACACGCATAGAGCGGTGCGTTCCTTCCATAACAATACTCGCACTTTGAAATGTATTCTTTTTATGACGAGCAAACTCTTTAAAGCCCGAAGTAAACAAAGCTTCAATGCCTTGAGACTGACCGCTGCGTGACGATATCTCGTTATATAATTTGCTTAAATCAATACCCGACCAAAACTTTTGCTCAAATTTCTTAGCATTTATTAGCGCATCCGATATTGCTTTTTTACGTTGAAATATAATTGTCCACGACATTACAGACATGGCAACTAGCCCTAACATTACTAATTGAACAAGCAAACTTGCTTCTAAAATTAGATCTAAAAAATTAAGCCCTGATCCCACGTTAAACTCCTAAATAATTTCAAAATACGGCAAATTGGTTAATTTGTGTAAATATGACCGCTTACACGGCCAAAAGTTGCATCTAGTGTATCTAGTCCATTTCAAGCTGACAACGGTATTGCTATGAATAGGCAACAAAAAACGTTAAAAAAACAGCTTTAGTTGGCATTTCCCTTTGCCTCAGTATTTTATTTAAACTTTTAAACAAGCTCGCTAACTATAAATATGCGTAAATATATACATGAAACGTCATAAAATGCGCCGTTTATTCAAAATAAGAGCATAAACACTCAAAACCTATAAGCCTCAACTGTACGTAATAGTAAAACTAATACCGAGCTATAACGAAATAAATTACTTAAGTTATAAATTTCATAAACTTATAAATTTAACGATTAATTAACGCACAAGATTCAAACAACAATAAAATTCACTAAATTAGTTTTTCTAATCTGAAAATACAAATTTTCTAGTTTGAACAAAAAAGTAAACTTACGTATTATTCTCCCATACCGAGCTAGCGCACTGAATGAGATAGTTTCATTAAGCCAAGTTCTTAGTAATAGGATATTTTATCGTATTACATTGTTTTACTCTTTCTGGATAAAACCAAATTTAGTAAAACGTAGTTCCCCTGGATTACTTCCTTCAACTTGTTGTTTGCCCGCATTTTTTGCGGGCTTTTTTTTGCCTGCAATTTAGTGCGCTACATATTTCATACCAACCTGCATAAATCTTTGATCAATTTAACGAATTAAATTGCACTATAACGTCGTTAAAAATTTTTTATTTACGACTGCATGGATGTAGGAGGTAGAGCAATGCAGGGAGCAATTGCCGAGAACAACTAGATACAAAAATTTTTGCCTAGTTCTAGCGTAATTTTCTTAACGTTAAGTAGACCCCATATATAAGCAGATTGGTATTATTTATAAACTAATAATTGCCCTACCTAATTTACAATAAGTAATTCGCTTACTAGTTTGAATGGTACGCAGGATAGCTTCGCGAGTCTTAACGCCCTGTGAATTAACAGTTAACTATAAAGCGTATTAGTATTTTGAAATAACATTTGCAACAGAGTGTTGAGGTTTTGAGTATAATAATTTGAAACAAAGGGATACTGAGACAATTACCTGCTGCGCAATAAAACACAGCAAGTAAAGTATATAGGCTAGTCTTTTTTAGGAAGTAAACCAAAGTGATGGTATGCACTGTCAGACACTATGCGCCCGCGTGGTGTACGCTGAATAAATCCTTGCTGGATTAAAAATGGCTCTATTACATCTTCTATTGTTTCGCGCTCTTCACCAATAGCAGCCGCTACATTGTCGAGCCCTACTGGGCCGCCCATAAATTTTTCGATTATGGCGAGTAAATATTTGCGGTCCATATAATCAAAACCACTTTTATCTACGTCAATCATATCAAGGGCTTGCTTAGCTACATCGGCGTTTACTGTGCCGTCAGATTTTACTTGAGTGTAATCGCGTACACGGCGCAATAAGCGGTTTGCAATACGTGGTGTGCCGCGTGAGCGCTGGGCAATTTCGGTAGCGCCATCGTCACACATTTCTAAATCAAGGTAATGTGCTGAACGCCCTACTATGTGCGATAAATCTTCTACAGAATAAAACTCTAATCGCTGCACAATTCCAAAACGGTCACGCAGTGGCGATGTAAGCGAGCCTGCTCGTGTGGTTGCACCAATAAGTGTAAATGCAGGTAAGTCTAATTTAATAGAACGCGCAGCTGGGCCTTCACCAATCATTATATCAAGCTGGTAGTCTTCCATTGCGGGATATAGTATTTCTTCAACTTGCGGGCTTAGCCTGTGTATTTCATCGATAAACAGTACGTCGCCCTCTTCTAAATTAGTAAGTAGAGCAGCTAAATCGCCTGCTTTTTCAAGTACAGGGCCTGATGTTGTTTTAATACTTACGTGTAATTCATTGGCTACAATATTTGCAAGCGTGGTTTTACCAAGCCCAGGTGGGCCAAATATTAATAAATGATCGAGCGCTTCACCACGGGTTCGGGCAGCTTCAATAAAAATTTCCATTTGCTGCTTAACATGAGGCTGGCCTCTGTAGTCGGCTAAAAGTTTTGGTCTTATTGCACGATCTATAGAGTCTTCATTTGTTTTTTCAGTCGCATCAATTAAGCGATCCGCTTCAATCATGGGTTACTCACAACATAGATTTTAAAGATTCTCTAATAAGAACCTCAGTAGACATATCGGGTTTACTTATCGATTTTACTGCTTTTTGAGCTTGTGGCAATTTATAACCTAATGCAAGCAGTGCCGATACGGCATCATCCGCTGCATTATTAGCAATTGTTGCATCGCTCATTGGCTCTATTACTGCGCTGTCGCTAAATGGCGTAAATAAATCATTACCCCAATCTTTTAGCCTGTCTTTCATTTCGAGTACTAAACGCTCGGCTGTTTTTTTACCTACACCGGGTAATTTAACAAGCGATGTTGAGTCTTCGTTATTTACACAACTTACAAATTGTTTTGCCGACATGCCCGATAAAATAGCTAAGCCAAGTTTTGGCCCTACGCCATTTGCTTTTAATAGCTCTCTAAACAAGGCACGTTCAACTTTATTATTAAAACCAAACAATAGTTGAGCATCTTCACGCACTACAAAGTGAGTGTAAACAATCGCATTTTCACCAATTTTTGGTAAGTCGTAAAAACAGGTCATTGGCATTTGTACTTCGTAACCTACACCACTTACTTCGAGTAATATTTCTGGTGGCTGTTTTTCGACTAAAATACCATTTAAGCGGCCTATCATAATTATTTCCTTAAACGTCCTCTAACGGTTTTGCTTGCGCTGCCCGCTAGTTTAATTAAATTTTGTTCTGAGTGGGCGTGGCAAATCGCAATAGCGAGTGCATCAGCTGCATCGGCCTGTGGCGTACCGGGTAATTTTAAAATATTTTTTACCATGTGTTGCACTTGTGTTTTATCTGCGCCACCGTTGCCTACTACTGCTTGCTTAATTTGCCTAGCTGAGTATTCAAATACGGGTAAGTCGGCCATTGCAGCGCCAACAATCGCAGCGCCTCTAGCTTGGCCTAGTTTTAAAGCTGAATCGGGGTTGTGCGCCATAAATACTTTTTCAATGGCAAAGGTTTCTGGCGAAAACTGCTCAATAAGCTGTGTAATGCCTTGGTAGATCATTTTAAGCCTAACCGGAAAAGGATGATCGGCTAACTTAATACAGCCACTGCCTAAGTATGTAAATTTAGAACCTTGATGGGCAACAACACCATATCCGGTCAAACGTGAACCAGGATCGATCCCTAAAATGATGGCCAAACAGCGCTCCATTGTTATTATTTTTAAATTACGCTAATAATGCCAGAGCACTGTATAAATTACCAGTATAAAGAAAAACAAAAATGCCCACGTACTAGGTGGGCATTTACAGAGCATGTTAGTTTAAGCTTACCCTAGAGCACGCACTAATCCTTGGGTGTTTTGTTTAAGTGTTCGGGCAATCATTAAATAACCTAAACCTGCCACAAATACGCCGCCAGCTACCGGACCTATAATCCATATATGTGGGTGTAACTTACCTGCTAAATCAAACATTTGTTGCTGCACAATCAAAAGCGCTATATCACTAAAAAATGCAGCCACTAAACCAGCTAAACCGCCTAGTAATAAAAACTCATACAGGGTCGCGTTTTTAATTAATCGGCTTTTAGCGCCAAGCGTTCGAAGTATTACAATTTCTTGCATGCGCTCACCTAAACTAGCTTGCACTTGCGATATAAGTACAAGCGCGCCACACAGCACAACAATGGCAAGTACAAAGCCAATGGCGAGCGATACTTGCGAAATAGTTGTTTGGATTTGCTTAACAAAGTTATCAATATCAATGGCTGTAATAGTAGGGTAAGTACGCAATAACTGGCTAAAGTCACGCTTTTGATCTGGGTTTATACGTACCGACGAAATATACGTCGCCGGAAAATCTGCAAGTACATCTGGGCTTAAAATAATAAAAAAGTTAGGTTTAAGCGTGGCCCAATTAACTTTGCGCACACTGGTAATTTTAGCGTCGAACGACTGCGAACCAATTAAAAATGTGAGCGTATCGCCTATCTCAACATCTAAACGCTCAAGCATCGACTCCTCTACTGAGGCTTCAGCCATCGCATTCTCACCAAACCACGTACCTTGTGTTACTTCATTTTGGTCAGGCACATCTTTAAGCCATGTAAGATTTAGCTCGCGGCCAATACCTGCACGTGCTTCTTCGTCTTTTTTCTCGTTGTCTTGCAGCGATACTGAACGTGCTACCAACTCGCCATTCACCGCATTTACGCGCCCACGAATAGTGGGATAAAACTCTGATACTTGAATAGCTTTTTGAGCTAAATATTCATTAATTGGCTCAAGCTCATTTTGCGTAATATTAACTAAAAACGCATTAGGCGCGTCGCTTGGAAGTTGCGACTGCCAATCAGATATCATGTCGTTTTTAAGTACCACTAAAAACAGCAGTAATTTAATCGCTAACGAAAAACTAATTAACTGTACCGCGTTCACATTTGCACGCTTTTGGATAGATGCAATTGCAAGCGACCAACTGTTACCTGGCTTAAGTCCTAATTTTCGACCGCCACCAAATATTAATTTAGATACTAAAAACAACACACCAATTAGCGCAAGTGTTGATATAAACAAAATAAGCGTTATTTTTATGTTGTTACTAAATAACCACATTAATAAAAATACAGTTAGCGCACTCATGCCTAAATGCACACGACTTACTGCCAACTTGTCACCTAAGTTACGGCGCAGAACTCTAAGCGGTGGAATATCAAATAAATCAAATAACGGTTTAATAGAAAACATAACAGCACAAATTACGCCAGTGCTTATAGCCACCAGCCAAGGTTTAAAGCCACCTAAAGGTAACTCTGTGCCCATACTTTTTGATAAGTAACTTGTTGCTATTTCTTGCAAGCCATAACCAATTAACAGCCCTATACTTACCGCCATTGCACATACAAGCAATAAATGAAGCATGTATATTTTGCGGATCATTGAGCGGCTACCGCCGAGCGTTTTCATCATCGCTACTGGGTCGTATTGGCGTTCACAATAACGTTTTGCTGAAACAGCTATAGCCACTGCTGCCAAAATAATACCTAATAGGCCTGCAAGTAATAAAAAGCTCTCTGCGCGGTTTAAACTATTTGAAATAGGTGATTGGCGGTCTTTAACGCCGTACCATTGTTGGTTTTCTTTCATTTGTGGTTTAAGCCACTCGTAAAAGCTATTTATGTCGGCCTCACTGCCTGCATAAAGTTGGCGGTAATAAACACGACTACCCGGCTGCACAACTTCGGTTTTTGCCACATCGTCAATATTGATAAGCACGCGGCGGCTGCTCGAAAATACATTAAATGGCGCATCGGGCTCTTCTACAATAACTTTTGAAACATTAAATAATGCAGCACCAAGCTCTACTTGCGCGCCTATATCAATATTTAAACTGTAAAATACCGATTCACTTAGCCACACATTACCCGGCGTTGGTCCGCTATTAGCAACTTTAGTTTCACCGGTTAGGGTATCTTTAACTTTTAACTGCCCTTTTAGCGGGTACGCATTAGATGCCGCTTTTACTGAGCTAAACTGCATTTCATCATCGGCAAACAACATAGTGTCGAAGTACACCATTTGCGCCGTTTTTAAATTTTGGCTCTGTGCTTTAGTAATAAAAGCAGTATCGAGAACATGATCGCTTGCAAGTACACGGTCTGCAGCAATAAAAGCACTGCTTTTTTGCGCAATACTTTGCCCTATTCGCTCAGTAACCATCGACAGTGTAAGCACGGTTAAAACAGCAAGGGCGATAGCTGCGCTTATAACCGTGAGCTCACCACGGCGGAATTCTCGCGAAAATAACTTAAGCGCTAACTTAACCCACATTAGCAACGTCCTCTACTTGGCTTTTTACCAGTAAACCCGCTTCTATTTGAATAATGTGCTCACATTTTTGTGCAAGCCCTTCATCGTGAGTCACCAAAATAAGCGTAGTGCCGTGTTGCGTGTTTAAATCAAATAATAACGACTCAATCATTTTACCGTTTTTGCTGTCTAAATTAGCCGAAGGCTCATCAGCAAATAGTATTTTAGGTGTACCAATAAATGCTCGCGCAATAGCAACACGCTGTTGCTCACCGCCAGAGAGTTGCGACGGGTAATGATCAATTCGATGGCTCAAGCCTACTTTTTCAAGTAATGCAATTGCTTGCTCTTTTGCATCACTTTCACCAGCAAGCTCTGCTGGTAGCATAACGTTTTCAAGTGCCGTTAAGCTTTGTACTAACATAAACGATTGAAACACAAATCCAATTTTAGCCGCGCGCAGTGCAGCACGCTCTTCTTCATCTAAATTGTGTAATGGCTCGCCATCTAAAAATATTTCACCGCTGCTGGCGGTATCCAGCCCTGCTAATAAACTGAGTAACGTTGATTTACCAGAGCCCGACGTGCCAACTATAGCAACAGACTCACCATGCTTGACATTAAAGCTGATGTCGCTGAGGATGGGCAGCTCACCTTCAAAGGTAGAGACTACTTTAGACAAACCATTAACCTGAATTATATTTAATTGAGAAAGCGCTGACATATGACTCATTCAATCCTTCGTTTAGTATTCATTTTATTTTTAGTTATCAAACCGCTGAGCGCAGCAGCCGACAACACGATTTTAATACTCGGTGACAGTTTAAGCGCAGCCTACGGACTTCAACAAGAAGAAGGCTGGGTAAAATTGTTACAAGATAAATACGATGACGAACAAGCCGACATTGAACTTATCAACGCCAGTATTAGTGGCGAAACATCTGGTGGAGCCCTACGCCGTTTAGATGCATTGCTTGAGCAATACGAACCCACTCATGTACTTATTGAGCTAGGTGCTAATGACGGTTTACGTGGTTTTCCAGTTAAAAAAATGCAAACTAACTTAACGTCTCTTATTCAAAAAAGCCAAGCAGCTAATGCGATGACCGCCTTAATGGAGATTTACATTCCCCCTAATTACGGTCCGCGTTACAGTAAAATGTTTACTGACACTTTTTCGCGCGTTAGCGAAGAAACAAATGCGCATTTAATGAACTTTTTTATGCTCGATATTGCCAGTCAACCTGAGCTAATGCAAAACGATAGTTTACACCCTAACAAAAAAGCTCAGCCATTAATACGAGATGAGATGTATGACTCGATCAAAAAGTGGTTAAATAAAGACTAGCTAATTAATACACCGCAGGGGTGCCTTTTTAGGTCTCTTGCGTAATAAACACCCAAACAAACAATCGCTTATTGATTTTTAAAAAAATACACGTACTATTGCAAACAACGTCGGTATGTAGCGCAGCTTGGTAGCGCACTGTCATGGGGTGGCAGGGGTCGAGAGTTCGAATCTCTCCATACCGACCAATTAATAACATCTTAGATTTAAATTTAATCCAGAGCCTTCAATTCTTCCGTAAAATAATACTTTCAACGTTAATTGATATCACGAGTGTCTAGGTGTAAGGTTAATTTCAGATCTAAATTTATTTGAGGCGGTAAAATGAGTGAAAATAAGAAAAAAATCACAAAGAGTATGATTTTAAGATCTGTTGCTAGCTCTACTGCCATCGAAACTGGCGAAACAGTTAAAACAATAGAGAAAAAGCTAAAAGCAAACAAACTCAAATATGAGTCTCTTTCGCTCGCTATTTAATTATATCTCTCACAAGCCTTTCAATGTGTTGGTAATTTTTATTTACACCCGCTTGAATTGACTTGAAATAAAAGTCTTTATGCTCGTCCCACAAGCTATAATCAAGCGTTCCTTTACCAGCTTTACTGCACAAAAAATCCATTAATAAACGGCTTATCCTACCGTTACCTTCACGAAATGGATGAATTAAAATAAACTCAACATGGCTCTGCGCTATAAATGACACAAGCTCTTCATCTGTCATTTCTGGTAAATTATTAAATCGAGATAAATACTCACCTTCAAATAACCTAATATTTTTCTCAATTTGTAAAGGCGACATAAACTGAAATCCGCCCTTGCCCATATCAATACTTCTTATTTTACCTGCCCATTCGTATACATTACCTAGCCACTGCCTGTGCCAATTAGCAATATTTTGAAAAGAAAATGTACCATTTTTTGAGTCAGTCGTCGTAAAAATTTTTTCATATAGCTTAACTAAAAGAACGGCTTCAATATCATCCATTTCCGTTTCATCAACAATCGCTAACTTGTTTGCTAAAACTAGCCTTTCAGACCCAGGTTGATATTGCGCTTCAACAGAGTCACTTTCGTATTTAGACATTTTATTGAACCAGTAAAATAATGAGTGTAAAAGTGCGTACCAACCAATGCAAGTAACCTTTAGCGTTGCCCATTTTATGTAAGTCAAAACTTAATAAGTCACCAAATATTAAATACCACAATAAAACTAAATGGCAAACTTAAAGATAATCAAGCACCAAACATCTTAATACTCATTATCAACACAAATAGCATTCTCTGCGGGGCTTCGTGCACATGAATTGTTGACCATAGCCAAAGTTGAAGAGCGCAAAGCAGATAAACGGCCAGCTTTTGATTCAAAATGATCTGGCAGAAACGGCGTGCTATATACAGTGACAGGTAAAGGAGGTTTAACACGCGAAGTACTAATACCCCACGATTTAGCAGCTAAATTAGAACTTCGTAAATTTAAACAACCTGTCACTGTGGTTGATAGAAAAATAAGCTACTTACAGCGCTACGATATTGGAAGGGGTAAAAAGTGGTCGGATTCATTTAATAAAGCATCAAACCGTACTCTCTCTTTTTCCAATGGTGCACATGGGCTCAGGCATAGCTACGCACAAGAAAGACTATTAGAGTTGATACTTAACCAATATCCGTATCAAATAGCATTAGAAACCGTTTCACAAGAGATGGGGCATTTTAGGCCTGAGATTACTGAGGTGTATTTAAGATAATCAACTTTATAAGCTATCGTGATGTTTAAACTTATACCTGATTAAATTTAGGAAAAAACGAGTCACCCATGCGCACTCTTACCATCACTATATTACTTTGGCTAAAAACTCATTTTTGCCGTAAGCCATTGTCAATCTCCTAGAAATACTACTGATTATAGACTTACAACAATTAATATATTCTTCATAGTCTTTATTCTCAATACCTTGTCGTTTTTTACCATGAGAAATATCATTTCTAACGTTCAGCAACTTGTTTAATGGAGCGTAAATATCCTTGAGATCTTTGTATTCCAAACCTACTTGATAAAGAAGCTTTTCTAAAACTTGCTGACCAACATTACTTTCCGTATTAATATAACCATCCGGAACTTTTACAATATGTCCATGTATAGTAGTAATGTTCTCTACAAATTCAACTTGCCTAAATAAGGTATGCAATTTAGTTTCATTTGGAAGACTTTTTTTAAAAACTCGTGATTTTTTGTCCTTATTATTTAATGCAATAAACTCTTTATGAAGTGTTGCTGCAGCAATTACTGGCGTTACCTGTGAACAAAGAAGGTTTTTTTTATTAATCTCATCAATGTAAAGCGAGAATGCAAACTGTACAAACCCCTCGATATGCGCATAAATCAAACAAACTATCGAGCGTCTAATCCTCATCTGATCTTCTAATTTAGTCATTCGCCTTTGTGAGTTATCGAGAAATCTAATTTCGTCCTCTCTCCACTCTCTTTCAGCTTCAATCTGCTCTTGAAAATTAGACAAACTCATTATAGTTCGAGTCTCTTTAAGTGATTGATTACAATTTCAATTCTTGTCCTTAGTGGACCAGGAGAGTTTTTCCCTCCACCTGTAGTAGCTGATTTAAATGTATCATCTTCTTTAATTTCATTCAGAATATCTTTCAGTCCAGCAATATGATCTGGGTTACCTTCATCTATCTCATCTATTCGGCTTATTATGCCGGTGCAAATAGCCTCAAAATGATATACAGAAAAGTTTGATTGTATTCCATTATTTCCTTTTCTACCAAATGACTTTTCACCTAGTGATTTATTTAAAATACTAAATACTTTGTTAAAAGTAATCTCTTCTTCAGCGTAATCGAAGGTTATATCTTTGTTTTCAGGATCTGTAACCTTTTCCATGTATTCAGTTAAAAAGTCTGCTACATCATGCACAAATTTATCTCTATAATTTTTTAAAGCAAAATAGCGTAAAACCAGCTCTTGGTCGAAAGAACCTAGCTGTTGCTGCTGTGAAATATTCTTAATGCAATTTTTATAATCAGTGTTTTTACTCCTACTAATCACGAAATCAATAAAAGTAGGATCAAGCATTCTGATAGTACAATTTCTCAGCTGCTGTTGTGTTAGCTCTTCACCACCTGTATTAAGTCTTTTGAACATGTGATAACGAAATTTATTGTCACTTCCTTTTCTCACAACCTCAACGCGCACAAATGCTCGCTTTAACCTTATTTTCAACGAAGTAGGTAAATCATCATACTTTAGCTCATTCAGTTGCTCTACAATGTCACATTCTTGAAGTTTGAGAAAATCACCTTTTTTGATAGGTGGGCTAAGATGATCGGCCTCTAAACAACCTCGTAAATGAAGGTAAGAAGAGAAACGCTGCAAGCCGTCAATTAGCTGATAACGCCCATCCTCTGCTTCAACAACATATATAGGTGGCACAGGCATTTCTAATAATAGAGATTCTATAAACCTCGATTGTGCCCCTAGTGTCCATCTAAATAAACGCTGATAGTCAGGATTTATATCAAGTTCTCCATTAGAATGCATATCTAATAACTCGTTGAATGATAAATCTAAGCTTTGCGTATGTACCTTTTCTACATTGTGTTCTAGGGATAAAATTAAATCTTCATTTTCCATAATTAGACTCCTTTTCAAAAATTAATACGCTTTCAAAGACTTTATTGTGACTTCGATATTTTTTAGTTTTCAAATTCAAATTCGACATGTTTTTTTTACTTTCAAAGCGAATGTTTTCTTTTAATAACAGACCTTTAGCTTCTGACATTTCTATAACTAGCTTAGGAAGATCGCAATGTAAATCTTTATAATATGAATCCTGTACAACGCAAACAAACCTAGCGCCATATTTTAATACTCTATATATCTCATCCATTGATTCGTTCAAAGATTTAAAGTATTGTACAAAATTTTTAAAATAGTATGTCTTTGATGCTTTTGAATCATGTGCTTTTACACTTTCAAGGAATTGTACACATGCCGAACCTAATTTGTTCAAAGATTCATCAACCGTCTTTGGTACTGTGGTAGTACCCATTAATTCTCTTCTAATTGAATCAAGCTCCAAACTACCATTCACACATAGAATAGCTAGTTCAGGAGAGGTGGCGACACCGTAATCTATACGCGTACAATATGGAGGAGATGATAGAGCTAAATCAATAGAAGTTGAATCTACTTTTAGCTTAGTAGATGAACCAATCTTAATATTACTAAGATTATCGGGCCAGCAATGATCTAGCTCAGCGATTCCTTTAGTAATTTCTTTTAATTTGAAGATATATTTTCTTTTGAACTCTACCCAAGACGCTGTTATTTTTTCAGATTCAGTTTTAGGCTTTTTTACCCATGTAGGGTTAGAGGGAATAAAAGGAGAAAGATACTCTCTCACACAATTAAAAAGCACTGTATACATCAAGCAATGTGCCACATCCATTGAATTAACTTTATCCTCAGTACTTTTATACAGCTTCCCCATCAGAATTATTTTTTCAATTCGTCGAATAGAGTTGACGCACTCCATATCAAACCAGCCTAATAAAGGATCATCCTTCCATAATGGCACCTTTACATTTGCTCTAATTTTCTTAGAGCGATTTAATATTACAGCAAGGTCATTCGATGTCGTTTGCTTCGCCATTGCTATAATTTTCATAACCGGATTTAAGTCAATACCTATTGATTGATACCCGTTCATAGATGCAAGTAATGTCGTAGTACCTGCACCATTCCATGGGTCTAGAATCACCGAATCTTTTGGAAGATTGACAGAATCAATAATACTTTGAGTAAAGGCATGTGAATATCCAGCATAATAATTATACCATGCAGATTTGATATCTATCGATTCATTAGTACGTTTTGGATTAACTACTCTCAAAGAATTCTCTTTAAATTTTTCTTTAATATCACATACATCTAGATAATGAGGATGAACGTAAACACTTCAGGCTAATATGTCAAATATTCAATTCTGAATATTATCATTTCCCGTAAGTTCAACAAATTAACCTCTATTTATTGGAAGGGAATGATATCATTTTTTCTCTGTAAGGTTTTACATTGTTTATAAAATTCTGATTAATGTAAATGAACAAAACAATCTAAAACATTCTATTCAATTTTTCCCCCCATTTAATCAAAGCTTCTCTTCTGACGTCAAAATACTCTTGCATATTATATACCCCCTGCACTCCTTGCAGTTGATGGTTTAGTATTTTTTCGATCACTATTGGATCTGTTCCAATATCAGTATCACCTAAGCGAGTAGCAACTGTTCTTCTTAAATCGTGAGGCACAAACTTTGGTACTCCCAATTGCTCTAATTTACGGCTAATGGAGCGCGATAATGAATGCCTATCAATAGGCTGCTCACCTGGGCCTGATTTATTAGTTGTTGTGCTCGGGAACACATACTTAGAATTGAGATAGCCAAATGCTGCGCGCAACTCATCAAGTAAAATAACCATATTTTGAGTAATCGGTACTTTATGAGTTCTTTCGCCATTTTTATTTTGCTTCACGCGCTCGGCTGGGATTGTCCATATCATTTTATCAAAATCAAATTCTTGCCACTGTGCGCCTGTAACCTCTATTGGCCGACAACCTGTTAAAGTTATACAATTTAGTGCGTAAATAACTTGCTGGCTTATACCTAGCTTTGGCAGGCGGTCAAATACTTGAATAACTTCGTCAAATTCTAGTGCTCTGGTTCGCGACTTTTCAAGGCCACCCACGCTTTTCTTTTTAACTGTGCTTATCGGGTTACCTTGAATTAAATCTCGCTCAACACCAAAGTTAAACATCTGCTTAAGGATTGATAGCGTTTTATTCGCCTGCGTTTTAGCGCCTCTATCAGTTATTGGATCAAGCACTTTTTTAAAAATTTCGCGGCGAGTTATTTCTTTAAGTTTATAATTACCAATAAATGGCAGAATGTCTTTATCAAAGATTCTAATAACTGGGTCTACATCTTTCCGGTTAGCTTTAATATCTCTTTCAATAAACTCATTCGCAAGTACTGCGATTGTCGGTGAGGTGATTTCTTGCTTTTCAATCAGTGCTGCTTTCTTTTTTTGTAAAAAAACATCAATACCGCGCGACACATCACCAATATATTGCTTAGCAAGCTGCCTAGCCTCACTAACTGTTATTACCGATGAATTACCTAAGGCTAGCCTCCTTTCTTTCGAACCTCGGCCTCCAAGGCGGTAATACAGATAATATACTTGTGAGCGTTTACCCTCCTTATTTGGTCTTCCAATATTTAGATAGAAACCGGAGATCTCAGTGTCATTAATTTTGGTAATTTCCAAAGGGGTATTTTTGAGTATAGATTCAGTTAATTTTACTTTGATTGACGCCATTTTCCGCACACCTAGAGTTAACCCTAAATTTTAGTCGCACATTTATCGCACGAGCTGATTTTAGATCACTAAACTTCACGTTCATTCATTAGGTATAATTTGAAAGGGCAATTCTTTAAATATCAATGAGTTACAACAAGCTTGAATACTTCACGATAGGACACGTTAAGCCACTTTTGTACACTAAAGAACACTGGTAATTTTTATGGGGTGGCAGGGGTCGAGAGTTCGAATTTATCCGTAGCACTACTTATTTATCTAATCACACTTAATAAAACTGAGTTTAGCTGGCTAGTTTTGTGGTTTTTGAGGGGGGTTGTATTTGATTGTTATTAACTTGAAGTGGCCTTTGTGGGATCTATATGAAGCATTTAATTTCAATTTATTGAAATTAAAATAAAAAAGCGCTCTAAGCGCTTTTTTATTAAAGTACTAGTGCTTGCGCCCTACACCATTACGTACCATATCCTGCCCTGTTTGGAATATGTCTTCTGTAATACTGCGCGCTAAAAGTAATTTTTGATTATCGTCAAACACGGCTACAAAACGACTACCATCACTATTGTTTGTTGCCATACCAACGCCCGAAACACCTTTAAGGCCAAGACCGCCGTTTTCTACATTTAATAAAAAGCTTTCTAATTCGGCTAGACTAGAAATTACATCATTTTCTTTATTCATTTTAACACTCTTTTAGTAAGGCTTTTAAATCATTATGGTGGCTATTTTATAGAGAAGAGCCAAAAACATAAACCCTTGGCTCAGGTTAGTCACTAAATCGACTTTATAGCTAACTCTAAATTGCTTAGCGCACAACCAAACTCTTTTGCATTGATGCGATGATACTGTGTGTCACTCGTTGCTGTAAGGCTAATTATAAACTCGTCTTGTTGGGCTACCGCACTTTGTTCTTGGCTTAGGCACATCGCTTGAGTAAGTGAACGCAGTTTTGAATTTGTTAAAATTGAGCCAAAACGCTGCACTGGCAGTGGAGGTATTTTTATAGCGGGTAACGCTTCATCTATTGTGCGTGCGCTTAAGGTAAACGTATTATTGGTAATTTCAATTACACTGCTTGTAGGCCAGTACGAATAGCTATAGCTCTTACTCCCAGGTTGGGCTTTACCTTGGTTAGCCAAATGCACTACACCACTTTTGCCTATTACGGTTATTAAACTACCTTCTGGTGATTTAATAACAACCAAAGCCGTATTTTCATCAATACCAAAACCATGTTGAATCTCTGTTTTAATATTTTTGACTTCGTTTTTATTTAGCGCTGCTGCAAGCCTAAATGTACGGTTTTGTTCGCTAAATTGAGTATCTAGTACACCAAAATTAAAGCTGCCAAGTCCACCAGCATTAGTGTTATTTTCACCTTTACGAAGTGCCTCAAGGCTTGTCGTATTTGTAAGCATACCCGTCACTTTACTTTGGATTGCTGCGCCCGCTCCTTCACCTACAATTACTGGGCGAGTTTGCAATGCTTGCGTCCACGGGTATGGGTTATTGTTTTGATCAAATAATACCTTGTGAGTTAATGCTGCATTACCGCTATTAAACATAACGCCGGTACTGATTTTAATAAGTGATACAAGTGCATTAGTGCCACTTTTACATAAAGCGTATTCGGCCTTTGTGCGATCGGGATAAACCACTTCACGGTTATACACATTCATTAATGTATTTCTAAGCGCTGGTAATTCATCGCACGAGTTACTCGTAATCGCTTTAGCAAGCGCTGGCGTTAGTGCTAACCATTGAGTGTTTATATTTGATTGTGCCAAAAGACTTTGCGCTACATCTGCCGACTCATAAGGGTCGCGGCTCGAAGCCGTAATAGCAAGCATGGTGGGTTTTGCGTTATTAACTTTTAAACTGCCCGACACAAATTGTAAAATATTATTAGTCGCAACCTCATTATTAAAATCTGTATTTACTTGCTCTTTTAAACGCTCACCGTTTTTATTAAGTAGCGGTACTTCTAGCATATCAAATACAAAGTTGTACTCTTGCTGAGTTAGACTTTCTAATTGCTGATTATTTATATCGCGCCACTGCCAGAGTAAATCAGTTTTTGATACGCTATTTGACGATTTACTTTGTATGGCTTTAAGTGTTTTTAATACAGCCGTTTTTGCCTCAACATTATTATTAGGCCAATGCTGCGCGATGTTTTTTATTTGAGAGCTGCTAAGTGTATATAAATTATGTGACTTACCATCAATAACAGGCTCTTTTTGGCAATTATTGAGCTTGGCGCTAGTACAGGTAGTAAGCTCTGACCCCACTAAAATTAAAGTTTGGCTTTGCTCTTGAGCCACTGCATTTATTGAAAATCCTGCACCGACCAATGCCACTACCATACCCAGTAACTTCGGCTGTTGATCACGTAAAAATGCACATATCATAATGTAAACTCTAATATAAATAATAAAACTAATGTGCTGTAGTTTAACAGCTAGCCACTGGCGCCTAAATATATTTTTGTAAATGTTAAATAATTCAAGTCTCTGAAAAACGTTCGGGTTAAGCACTGCATTTAAATACATTGTTTAGTTTGCCCTTTTGTCTTTGTAAATATTATCTAAACAAATTTAAACGGGGCATTTATTGACCAATCTTATTGTTTAAATTACGGTGGTGAATTATTTTATGTAACTGGGGTGAAATATGGACTTTTCTAATGAAGAGATAAATTTTTTTGCTGAGTTATTCAAGCCTAATAAAAAGTCACATGCTCACAACAGTCACGTTTTAACGTTACAAAGTTCAGTACCAGCCAATATTGCTCACTTACTTAGTAGCGCTAATTTAACCCTGCTCGCAGAAGTTGCACACTATCAGTTATGGTTTCCGTTGGACTTAAAAATTGATAGCGCCGGTATAATCAAACCTATTTTAAACGCCCCCGAAGTAATAGACACACAAGGCACACTGCGCAGTTGGCGCTGGAGTGAGCTAAATATTAAAAGCCAAGGGTTTAAAATTGAATCAATATCAAACACGGGGATGTTTTTAAAACCCCTCAGAAAAGGTAACCATTTAAATAAATCGCAGCACATGGAATTTATTTTGCCTAACAAACAAAGTATTTCGATGGAAATAGAACCCGTAAGGCAAAGCACGCAAGGTATAGCCGCTAAAATAACGCAAATCCATAGCGGTCAAGAGCAACTAAGAGCTTACCTATTTGAAGAACATAAACGTCAACATGCTAAATTATACGAGAATGGCCAATTAGTTGAGCAGCTAATTTAATAGGTGTTTACCCCGCTATACTTGCATTTAGTTGGCTTTATTTAACCCCCTCTCAATGTTAATCTGTACCCTTATTAATAAATCATAAGGATATGACAATGCCAGGTGCTTTTGCGCACATCACTGCTGTTAATATTGCAACGCAAACCAAGTCACTCGCTAAAATGGATATGCCTAAAAAAGCAAAGCTTATTTTAAGCCAACGCCAAGCATACCTTGAACTAGGCTGTGTAGCCCCCGATTATCCTTACTTAGCTGTAGCGCAGCCTGGCCAAAATGCGTGGGCCGACCTAATGCACTATGAGCACACAGGCGATTTACTTAAAGCCATGATTGAACACTGTAAAACACTTGAAGGTGAAGCATTTGAGAAATGTTTTGCTTGGTTATGCGGTTATATGGCCCATGTTGCTGCAGATATAACAGTGCATCCGGTTGTTGAATTAAAAGTAGGCCCGTATGAGCAAAACCAAACGGCGCACCGTACCTGCGAAATGAATCAAGACGCGTTTATTTGGCAACGTTTAAACTTAGGTGAGTTAGGTTATGCTGACCGCGTGCAACAAAATATTGGATCTTGTACTAACAAAGACGATAATTTTGATACCGATATTGCAAAAATTTGGCAACATGCTTTATTAACGGTTCACCCAAGCTACGCAGCACAACACGCTCCTAACTTTAATTCATGGCATAACGGTTTTCAGCTTGTGGTAAATAATGTTGAAGAAAGTTATCGATTATTTGCCTGTGCACGCCATGTTGCTGCTGATTTAGGCTTGTTTTATCCTCGCCCAAACGAAGTAGACCCCACTTTTATTGAACAACTAAAAACGCCGCACGAGCCTATGCATTACAACGATATTTTTGACTTTGCCGTTAGTAACATTCAGCACTACATAACCATTATTGCCAATGCCGTATTTTTAGATACTGATTACAGTGCAATTAAAAATTGGAACCTAGATACAGGCTACGATGAACACAACACGATGACGGTATGGAGCAAATAAAATGAAACACTTACTTTGTATAAGCCTCATGGTATTACTTAGCGGTTGCTACACTCCTAAAAACAACAATCCAGAAGTGATGGCCGACTTAGCCTCACAATTAAAAGATATTGCTACAGCCGTTGATGGTACACTAAAATTTAGTGAAACATCCTATTCAACAACTGATGAATTGTTAAAAGCTGCTGTTAAAAACGATTTAAGCAAACTTGCACCCTTTGGGGAATACACGCTTATTGTAAACGTACAAGATGATAACGCAGTGCTACTTTTATGTGATGCCAATACTGCTTTAATTGAAGATGCAGGCTGTACTGCTCAATCAGATATACAGCATTGGGGAGCAGGAGTTATTCATCAGTGCAAAATAACTATAAACGCCCAACAGCTCTGTAACTAGGTAATAAAATACCTGCTATACATTTAAAGTTGAGCCGTCATCTCTTTGGGGTTAAACACTAAGCCATGGCGGCTAACATGCTCTGCAAAATTTTCGGCTGGCATTGGTTTCGCAAAGTAAAAGCCCTGAAATTCTTTACACCCCATTTGCGTCATTATTGCTACTTGCTCTTGGGTTTCTACTCCTTCGGCTACACACTTAATATCAAGCTCTTCACACATAACGTGCACCGCTTTAACTAAACTTTTTTGACGCGTAGAGCTCGTTACTTGGCTGATTAATGAGCGATCTAACTTAAGCTTGTTAATAGGATAATCGGCAAGGCGTGCAATATTAGAATACCCCACTCCAAAATCATCAACCGAAATAGTAAAACCCCACGATTGCAGTGTTTGCATAAGCTTTAGCGAATGCGCTTGGTTTGCCTCAAGAGAGGTTTCAGTCAGTTCTAACTCTATTTGAGGTGGCTTTACGTTAAAGTCGGCAAGGTATTTAACCAGTTTTGACATGAAATCGGTTTGGCTAAAATCAATTAGAGATATATTTATTGCCACCGGCACACTCGGTAAACCCGCCTTAGTCCAATTGGCAATTTGTGCGCAGACTTTTTGAATAATCAGATCGGTTAATCTACTGACCATTCTGTATTCTTCAGCAATAGGAATAAATACCACTGGCGACACATTACCTAGTATGGGACTGTTCCAACGCGCTAAAGCTTCAAGCCCTATACATTGACCCGTTGCATCTACTTTAGGTTGATAGTGTACCGACAAATCGCCCTGCTGAAGCGCTTCATCTAATAACATCGAAATTTCGTATTTTTCGATAAAAGCTTGTGATTGTTTTTCGTTATAACCACTTAGAGGCATATTACAGTTTGCAACTTTAAGTGCTTCGCACGCATTGCTAAGTACTGTTGTGCTGCTTTTTCCGTGATCAGGATACTTTGCAAAACCAAATAAAAATGATTGCTGACACTTAGTGCCAAACACATTATAAGTTTTATCTAATGTATTTTTTATTTGCATTAATAGCTTATCTTCAAGCTCGTTTTGCGAGTTTGCGCCGATTATAAAAGCAAGCTTTCCTACTCCTATATGGGCACACAACAACGGCCCATCTGCCATCGCCTTTAAACGCTTGTACGCGTTAATAAGTAATGCTTGAGAGTCGGCTTTAGTGAGCTTTAAATTTAAGTATTCACTATTTGCACTTTGGGTAACAACGATAAAAAAACCTTTTTGGTATTTGCTTGTTAATCTGTCGCATTGCAGCTCAAACCATTCTCTATTGGGAAGTTTTGTTTGCGAGTCTCTAAAGCGTAAACGTTTATTTTCTTGTTCCATCATCGATAAGTTTTGTTTAATGAGCTGCTCTTGCGTGCAATCGTAAAAGTCGTATACACGGTAGTTTGTACTCATTGTTATTTGCTGGTAGCAGGCTTTAAAATAGCTTTTTTTGTACTTCACAATTTTATTTTGAGCATTAGGGGCGTCAAAAACTAAAGTAGGAAATAAATGAGAAAGGTTAACGCATTCTTCTTTTAATTCTTTTTTTATACCAAACATATCAATAGCATGTTGATTAAAATCAGTAATGACAAGGTTTTCGTCAACAATAATTTTGGCTTTATTTGATTCGGTGAACAGGCTTCGATAAAGCTCATTTTTATCTTTAAGGTGTGTATTAGCGCTTATCATTGTTTTGTTTAAACGCTTAGCAGCCACAATTGTGCGTGCCACAGCAAGGGGAATACAAATGTTAAAAAATAAGAATATTAGCCCTGTAATGTATAAGCTGGCATCGGGAAGTTGTTGAGCAATGCCAGTTAAGCCCGATACATCAACGTTATTGATGATCATATAAAACGGTACAATATTTAATACGCCATAAGCAAGGGCTGTTCTATAACCAAGTAGCATAAGTGCGATTATTGGGCAGGAATACATATACATAGAGCCCACTTTAGCAAGCTCTAGGTCTGTTAAAAATAAGTTCATCGACACGCTAGCAGCTACAATGGCTATTAAAAGTACATGAGCGCTGAAGTGGTAAAAACGCTTACTTGCTATAAGCAAACCGCATACAGTCGCAAAAAAACTGCTTGTTAATACAACAATATAAATTAAGTTAAACTCAATAGCGCTTGCGTACGTGTGGCACACCACAGCAAAACATAACACCATTACTAATGATAGAATAATGCGCAGTGCACTTATTCGCCAATTAGCAACCTGATCAGGGGCTGAATAGTGATCGTTTAATAAAAAGAACCTATTGAAAAAATGCATAATAAACAACAGTTAAAGCTCATTCTTCTATTAGACATTGATAACTTGTTAAAATCAATCAAATGAATATAATTTCTATTTACATTGTTCTATAAAATAGACAGGTGTAAACCTGCTCGTTAGCCGTTAAACATTCATTTTTCGAGTGTTTTTACAGTTATCCTCTTTAAGCGCGAAACCACTGCATCCTAAAAATTCACCGTGCTTAGATTTACGTTTACGCATTTCGCGACCACACTTTTCACAAATTGGATGCTGCGTTTTACACTCTGTATTCACACATTGTGAATACGTGCTTTTATCAACCGATGGGCTACTACAGCTTTTACACACTCGTAGTTTAGTTTCGCAAATCTGCGTATTAGTACAGCTATAATAATCACCATACTGACCCGTTTTTGGCACAATTAATCCGTCGCTGCACGTATTACACTCTCTTTGCTTTAGTTGCGACTTGTTAAACAACGTGGAGCCGATTTGAATAGGATAATCGTCATTTACTAGTTCTTTTACAAACGCTGAGCATGCATAAGGGTCTGCAATTAAATACGCTTTATGTTTTGCGCGCGTAATACCTACATAAAGCAAACGCCTTTCTTCTGAGTGAGTGAATTCATCTTGCTCTGGTAATAACGACTCCACCAGCACGTTATTTTGATTATCGCTAGGAAACCCTAATTTACCTTGTTCAAAACCAATAATAATACAGTAATCGGCTTCAAGCCCCTTAGCGCTATGCAATGTCCAAAAATAAAGAGGGTTTGTATGCTTTTTATCTTTTAAATGCTGCTGCACGCTATTTAACATGTATCGGTATCGACTAAGTATGGCAATGCTCGCTGATGCATCATTTTTTTGAATAGTGCTTATGCTCTGCTGTACTTTTATTTCTATCGATTTAGTGCCTTGGTATAAATCGTCTAACAAAATAACTTGTGGTGTGGTTACTTGCGTATGTGTGCTGATCTGCTTTTTATATTGCTCAGGGTTTTGCATTACAAAGCGCCCCGCTACATCGCTAATGCTATTGTTGTATCTAAATGTTTTTTGCAACATAGTAAGTGAGTGGCTGCCCACTAATTCATTAAAGCGTGTAGTAAGCGCTAAATTACCACCCGAGAACCGATAAATTGCTTGCCAGTCATCACCTACCGCAGTAAAGCGTATTCCGTTACCATATTTTAATATCGCATTTAAAAAGCCCATACGCGCACTTGATATATCTTGAAACTCATCAACTAAAATGTGGCTCCACGGAACATTAAAATCTCCGCTTACTATCGCCTTTGTCGCTTGAATAATCATGTCGTCAAAATCAATGGTATTTTGCGTGCTTAGTTCATTTATATAGGCGTCATGAATTTGCACTAACAAGTTTGCATATTGTTGATAGTTTTTAATACCACTTTGCTTGATGCGCTGCGCTATTTGCGTATTACTTAGTTGCTCTACACGAATAGCTTGTAAGCATTTTATGTACTTATCAATGCCTTGCTGCAACTGTCCTGAGTTATTTAAAGTATGAAATATTTCGTCGCTACTTAAAGGTGCTAATTCAACATTATGCTGCTTTAATTGCTTTGCGAGAGTTTGCTCAAGCTTTCCTTCTACCCAGTTGTAATGAAAGGTCTCGAGTAAAGTGGTGCCATTTTTTTTATGTAACTTACGCTTAAATGCAATTTGCTCGTTATAGTGTTTTTTATCTATATCGGCACGAGTATTCCCTTGCCTATCAATGCCAAAGTGCTCTAAGTAAATATCGTATTGAGGTATATAAAAGTCTGGTTGATATTGCCCACTTAGCTCTGCGCCTTGATTAAAGTGATAATTCACCTCATAACTGTGCACCACGCAATTCAAATGTAGCCAGTTTGAAATAAGCACTTCCTGATAACTTTTTACTTTATGTCCCGCAAGGCTACGGTATTCGTTATCGCGTACGTACCGCTCGTACTGTGCATTATCTTTAAAGCTAAATATATCAATCGGCTCATGGAGTAAATCTACAAATGCTTTTAAAAACTGTGGCTCGGTTTGTATTTTTTTACTTACCCACCCAGTTAACCAACTATTTAATTGAACTGGGTCGGTTGCAAATTTTGACAACTCGATTGGCTTTTTAGCACTTTGTAATAATTTAAGCCCAAGCGCATGAAACGTTAAAATAGTGGGTACTTTGGTATGCAAGTTTGCATGCGTGGCGCGTTTAATAAAGCGCTCTTTAAGCTCATTTGCTGCTGTTTTATTATAGGCCAGCACCAAAATTTGCTCAGGCTTGGCAATATCACACGCTATTAAATCTAACGATTTTGCTACCATCACAGATGTTTTACCTGTGCCTGCTGCCGCTAATACTAGGTTTTTATCGTTATCGCGTATTACCGCTAAGCGCTGCTCTGTTGTTAATGGATTTGACTCTACTTGATTAAAAAAGTCATTTTTAAGAGTTAGCTGTTTTTTTTCATATTTATGGCGCAGCTGTGTGATTGCATCGTGAGTATTGGGTGTGGAGCTCAGTATATTTAAAAATTTAATACTGCTTGGCGATAAGTGTTGTTGCCATGTGTTTGTACTTTGAGCGTATTGTTTAGCAAGTAAAAATACCTCGTTATTAAGTATTTTTATGGAACTATCACGTAAAAACTCATCTAAAGCATAACGCTTTAGCAAAGCCTTGGCGTTATTTACTTTTTGCTCAAGCATGGCTGAAAATTGCGTGTTAAGGGCGGTATTTAAAGACTTAGCTTGCGCTTTGTTTAAAAAGCTAATTGATGTATTGCTACTATCGCACAAATTAATTTTGGCGCTAAATAAACGATTTTTAAGTATTGAGTAATTATAAAAGTCTTTAATTAAAAATGTCCGCGAAGGAGCACTTCTAAAATGCACAACAAGGCGCTCTTGTTCAATAGTTACGTGTTTAATACGGGTAAAAAAACGGCCTAGCCAACTTGGAGTAGCAATATACTGCGCCATAATACTCAATATGAAGATATGCTTTGACTTGATTGTAACATACTCTTTTATATTACATTTAACGCTAAATAGTAGTCATTTATAAAGCAACCTCTTAGCAGGCTGACTTTTAAAACTTAATATTAGCATTTTACTCACAACCATTAACAATTTTAAACATTTACAAATAGCGTGTTGTGTAACAATGCACAAATACACTTAATATATTTACTAGGTATATCCGCAATTAAACAATTACTTATAGCTAATTCAGTGGTTAAAAGGAGCTAACATGCTTAAAAAGTGCATTACCACAACTGCTTTAATTTTATTATTATGCGCATGTACATCAGAAACAGAGTCGAATTTAATAAAAACAAAAGGAATTTGGGCAGGCTTTGAGCTGGTTTCTGACGGTAACCGCACGCGTGTTAACGCAGAACTAAATGCGGGAGATGCTAATGGCTCAAACATTGTTTTAAGCGATAGCGACTCATTACAAGCTGTTGTGAATAACACTGCTATTGTACTTACAAAAGATACCGACTTTTTAGACGTTGATTACCAAGCGTATATAAATGCCACTGACGATAATCAACAGTTTGATATAAAATTCAAACGAGACGATGGTATAAATGCGAATTCAGGTGTGGAACTACCTTTAAATTTTATTATTTTAACCCCGAGTAACAACCAAACTTTTAGTATTAATAGTCCCCTTACAGTTCAGTTAGATGGCACTGATCCCAATAGTACTAGTCAAGTAGAACTTAGCAGTAGCTGCACTAACAATAATAATGAAACACTTTTACAATCAATGCTTTTTGCGCTTAGTACTTCGCGCCTTGAAATAGATTTGCAAAGCTTAGATATGTTTAGCAGCTCGCAAGTAGATCAAAGTAAAACGTGTAGTTTAACCGTTAGTGTAAAGCGTGAACGACTAGGTAGTATTTCGGGTGAGTTCGCAAACCAAAGTTATATTAAAGCCCAGCAATCACGCGCTATTAAAAATATGACTTTAACGTTTTAATTTGCACGCTAATTTACTCAGCGTTAAGCTACGCCTTTATTAAGTAATTTTACCAATTGTAATTGCCCTCCTTATTTATAGGAGAACAAATAACAGTTGATATAAAGGTTTATTATGACTAACAGCACATACCCTATTGGCACACCAGGCAAAAAATGGAATAACAACGATAAAGCCCAGTGGTTAGCACGCCAAAACATTAAACGCAGTTACCAAAACGAAGTCGTAACGCTAATTAATGACCTTAAAAGCACCTTAGATATAGAGCAATACGGCGAGCTTAATTACGCCGCTGGTACTTACCCATTATATATATTAAAAACGCCTAACTTTAATGGCAATAAACCAACTGTTTTAATCACCGGTGGTGTACATGGCTACGAAACCAGTGGCGTACATGGCGCACTTAGATTTGCTAAAACATCTGCTATGCAACACTCAAAGCAGTTTAATATTGTTGTTGCGCCCTGCATTAGCCCTTGGGGATATGAAACTATAAACCGCTGGAACCCTGATGCTATTGATCCTAACCGCTCATTTTACGAAGGCAGCCCAGCACAAGAGTCAGCAGCTATTATGGCGTTTGTAAAATCACTCGATGTAGACTTAGTTGCTCATATTGATTTACACGAAACAACCGACAGCGATAACAGTGAATTTAGACCCGCACTTGCTGCCCGTGAAGGCACAACAAACACTAATTGGAACATACCTGATGGATTTTATTTAGTGGCCGATACCAATAAGCCTGAGCCTGAATTTCAAAAAGTAATTATCGAAGATGTAGCAAAGGTCACGCACATTGCACCGAGTGATGAAAATAACCAGTTAATAGGCGTCCCTCAAGAGCAATTTGGCGTTATTAATTACGCAGCACGCGATTTAGGTTTGTGTATGGGCTTTACAGATGCACCCTATGTAACCACAACAGAGGTATACCCTGATAGCCCAACAGCCACAGATGAAGAATGTATTTTGGCGCAAGTAGCGGTTATTAAAAGCGCCCTTAACTATATTAAAGCACTTTAATAAGTTTGCAGCCGCTTGTACCCTCTTGGCTGCTAAACTAAATTTAGATAAAAAGCTAATTTAGGAGGTATTAATGGAATACAAAAATAAAAACGGACACGTTAATTTATCGCTTGAAAATAATATAGTTATTGCACAATTTAGCGGAAACCTAGAACTTGAGCTTTTAAGTAATTTTAAAATAGCGCTTTTTGAAACCATTCAATCATTTAAAGGCGAGAAATGGGGTTATATAAGTGACTCATCAAACGTTGTAGCTGCAACCCCGCAGGCCGAGCAAGAAATGGTAGCCATAAGCCACAACATGCAGCAGAATAACTGTTTAATTAGCGCGTTTGTGCTTACATCACCTATTGCTATAAGCCAAATGCAACGAATAATGCAAAACGCCAAAAGAGACGTTTCTTTCAAAGATTGTCTTTTTGATAACCTAGAATCGGCAAAGCATTTTATTTTAAATGAATTAAACAACGACTTGAGCTAGGTAAAGCTCAAGCCATTGTTTATATAGAGCTTATATACTGTACTAATTTGTATTAGTTCAGACAAGATCTGACACATCAACTTGAAAAAGTGAGAGTTACCCGTTTTGATAAAAGGTGTCGAATCTTTAAATCAAAACATATAAGAGGTAACTCTCATGCTATATACTAACAATCCAATTATTAAACACAAAGCGGGTTTACTTAATCTTGCAGAAGAACTTGGCAACGTATCAAGAGCCTGCAAAGTGATGGGCGTATCCCGTGATACATTTTATCGATATCAAGAACTCGTCGAAGACGGTGGACTTGATGCGTTAATTGATAAAAGTCGTAGAGCGCCAAACTTAAAAAATAGAGTTGATGAAGCAACTGAACAAGCCGTCATTAAATACGCTGTCGATTATCCAGCTCATGGCCAACACAGAACGAGTAATGAACTCAGAAAACAAGGCGTATTCGTTTCTGGCAGCGGTGTTCGTTCAATATGGCTACGTCATGACCTAGAGAACTTCAAAAAGCGTCTCAAGGCACTAGAAAATAAAGTTGCTAACGAAGGTATTATTCTCACCGACGCTCAAGTAGCTGCGCTTGAAAAGAAAAAACATGATGACGAAGCGTGTGGTGAAATTGAAACGGCTCACCCAGGTTATCTAGGCTCTCAAGATACATTTTACGTGGGTAATCTCAAAGGCGTTGGGCGTATCTACCAACAAACCTTCGTTGATACATACAGCAAAGTAGCGTTCGCTAAGCTCTACACCACGAAAACGCCAATTACTGCGGCTGACATACTCAACGACAAAGTACTGCCGTACTTCGAACAGTACGAGCTTCCCATGCTACGTATTCTAACCGATAGAGGCACTGAATATTGTGGCAAAGTCGAACATCATGATTACCAGTTATATCTGGCTATTAATGATATCGATCATACAAAAACCAAAGCTATGTCACCGCAAACAAATGGTATCTGCGAACGCTTCCACAAAACGATACTCAATGAATTCTATCAAGTTACATTCCGTAAAAAGCTAT
>NZ_JWIG01000003.1 GCF_000814675.1 Pseudoalteromonas distincta
GGTTTAACAGGCCTAAAGAATAATATCCTTTATCAAACATAGTCAGTGAATTATCTGGTGTACGTTCAATTAAACGCTCAGCTAATTTCATCTCGTTGGTTTTATAGTTATCAAACTCGCTACTGAGAAGTTGATGGCTGGTCAATTCCATATGACAGACCATGCGTATTTGAGGAAAGGCTGTATCACCGTATTGGTTGCTACCTGAAGAGAAGGCTTTACGATTATCAGGCGTGTCGGCTGTTCGCCACACAACACCGTCAACAGCTAATAGGTTCAAACCATTCCATGTTTCGAATGACTGTTGCTTATACATTGATTGAGCAGATTTATTGAAAACGTGTTTAACGGAATCATCACCTAACCTTTGTCTCGCCTGTACCATCGCACTTGGAGCAACGAGTTGGTTCTTGCCAGGTAACATGATATCTAGCTTATTAGCGATATTCCAAACTGATTCTTTTCGAAACAATGCCATGCCAATAACTGACCACAAAACGGCTTCAAGCGGTAATCTTCGCTTACGAACGGTTGCAATCCCTGCTTGTTGAAAACCTTGTTCAATGATTTCAGGGTCAAGAATTTCTGATAATTTTTCAAAGGTATGGTATCGGCTGCTTTCTTCAAGTGTTGCTTGCAGTGCTTGTTCTATATTCACAAAAAATCCGTAGTTAGTTTCCTAACTACGGATTTTGCATGATCGTTTGGATCGGTCAACCGGTCATTTTCTTAACTGATCGGCATTAGGCTAAATAGCCCTTTTTCTTATGTTTAAAACATTACTTTTCAGGCGGTCGATAACCTTCAATTTCTACATCTTTGTTTTCAAACAAAAAGCCAACCATTTGCTCTTCTAAAAATGTGCGGTGTTCTGGGTCCATCATATTTAAATGCTTTTCGTTAATAAGCATTGTTTGTTTATGTTGCCACTGAGCCCACGCTTCTTTAGAGATGTTATTAAAAATCTTTTCACCAATTTCACCAGGGTATAACTGAAAGCCAAGCCCTTCGGCTTCTTTTTGTAACTTTTGACAAAATACTGTACGTGCCATGATTGATTCTCTCTAACGCTAAATATGGGGCTATTCTATACTATTGCTGTAATTTGTTTAACCAACTTTTTAGTTGGCGCTGCTAGGCCAACCTCTATTGATTGATCAAGCGGATACCAGATTAATTGCTTATCGTTTACCACATCAGGAGTTTTCTTAACATTGAGCACATGCGGGTTAATCCTCAGCTCAAAATGTGAAAACACATGAATAAACGCTTCAAGCTCTACTAAACTAGCCTCTAGGCCTTGCTGAGCTAAAAACATTTGAAGCTCTTCGTACTCATTAAATTCAAAAAAGCCAAACAATCCGCCCCAAATACCGCTGTTAGGACGTTTTTCCATAAGCACTTTATCACCACACTGAATAATTAACTGATGACAACTCTTTTTAGGAACTGCTTTTTTAGGTTTTGAATGTGGAAACTCTTTTACTTTACCTGTATTAAAAGCACCACAGCCTGAGTTTAATGGGCAAGCCTCACAATCAAACCGGCTGCGTGAGCAAACGCTAGACCCTAAATCCATCATAGCTTGATTAAACTCAGTAACATTATCTTTAGGCGTTAACTGCTCTGATAAATGCCAAAGCTGGTTTTCGACCTTTTTAACGCCGTACCAGCCCTCAATCATAAAATAGCGCGCTAAAACTCGCTTCACGTTCCCATCTAAAATAGGGTGATGCTGCCCAAGCGACAATGATAAAACAGCCCCTGCAGTAGAGCGCCCTATTCCAGGTAAATCCATTACTTCATTGAGTGTTTTCGGAAACTCACCTTGGTATTTGTCACGCACTATTTTAGCTGTTTTGTGTAAGTTACGCGCACGAGCGTAATACCCTAAGCCGGTCCAGTGATGCAGTACTAAATCTTCATCAGCATCGGCTAAAGCGATAATATCTGGAAAGCTTTGCATAAATTTTTCAAAATATGGGATAACAGTAATAACTTGAGTTTGCTGCAGCATCACTTCAGACACCCACACTTTATAAGGTGTTTTACCCAACTGCCATGGAAGTGTTTTACGCCCATGAAGGTGATACCAATCAACAACTTGATTAGAAAACCAGTGTGACTGTTCTTTATTTAAATCCAACATATTGTACTTTTACTGATGCTCAATGGCGGCTCAGTCTATTGTAGTTAATAAAAAGATCAAGCTATAGGGCGTGTAAAACCAGCTAATACTTGTGATTGCGGCCTCGGTCAGGGATAATATGCAACCATTTTTAAACACATTGTTTTTGTCAGGCCAATAATATGAGTGAATCAAGCAACACTAACCTTGAGCAAGCTAAGCAAGAAGGTAAATACATCCGCACCATTCGCAGTTTTGTAAAACGCGAAGGTCGATTAACCAAAGGCCAAGCCGCTGCAATCGAAAAATGCTGGCCAACAATGGGCCTAGAGCATAAAAACGGTATGCTTGATTTAAGCGAAGTTTTTGGCAACAACAACGATGTAGTTGTAGAAATTGGTTTTGGTATGGGTAAGTCGCTTGTCGAAATGGCAACAAATGCCCCTCACCTAAACTTTATCGGTATTGAAGTACACCGCCCAGGCGTTGGTGCTTGTTTAATGGATGCCGATGAAGCAGGCATTACCAACTTACGTATTTTTGAACACGATGCAGTTGAAGTACTTGCAGATTGCATACCTAATGAAAGCTTAACAACACTACAACTATTTTTCCCTGACCCTTGGCATAAAAAGCGTCACCACAAACGCCGTATTGTACAAACTGAGTTTGTTGAAAAGCTAAGAGCCCAACTTAAAATGGGTGGCGTTTTTCATATGGCAACAGACTGGGAAAACTACGCAGAGCACATGCTCGAAGTGATGAATGTAGCTCCTGGTTTTAAAAACCAATCAGAAACAAATGATTATGTTCCACGTCCAGATTTACGCCCGCTTACTAAGTTTGAGCAGCGCGGACATCGCCTAGGTCATGGCGTGTGGGATTTAATGTTTGAGCGCACAGAATAATTAAATTTAATTACTCACTTTTACTTTTATAAAACTAAATATACTGTAAGGCAAAGCCATTTATGAGCGTACTAACCAACCCAAGTTTACTGTTACTTCGTAATAGCGAGGCACTAACGGGAAAATCTATCTTGGTGGTCAACTTTGTTCAAGATGGCTTTTTAACAGAGCTTAAAAGACTTAATCCGCAAAGCAAAGTAACTGCGTTTAGCTACAACCATGCTAACGGAGAGTTTGCTAAAAACACCAAAGATGTTGATGTTCATGTAAGCCACACAATACCTGGTAACGACTACGACTTAGTTATTCTTTACTACCCTAAATCAAAACCAGAGTTATTAATGGCACTTGATAATATTCGATCTGCTATTACTGATGATGCCGAAGTATTAGTAGTAGGTGAAAACAAAAGTGGTGTTAAGTCAATTGAAAAGCAATTAGCTGGTAAAGCTGAGTTTAGTAACAAGATTGATTCAGCTAAGCACTGCGTTCTTTACTCATTTGCTGAAATTTCTAAGCACCCTCACTTTGATATTACGACTTACCATAAAAAGTTTGTTGTTAATGTTGCCGACACTGAATTTACAGCTATTAGTGTTCCTGGGGTGTTTAATCACGGTAGTTTAGATATAGGAACGAAAGTTCTACTGGAAAACGCACCGACAATTAAGCAAGGCAAAGTTCTCGACTTTGGTTGTGGCGCTGGTTTAATAGCAACTTTTTTAGGGCTTCATAATCCAGCACTTGAGTTTGTGTGTAGTGATGTAAGTGCGCTGGCAACTTATGCAACACAGCAAACCCTAAAGCTTAACAACATCAATGGTGAGGCTTTATTAAGTGACGGCCTTAAAAGCATTAATGGCAAGTTTGATTTAATTATTAGCAATCCACCTTTTCATACTGGTATTGCAACCGACTACACAGTAGCAGAAACATTTTTAGCTAATGCAAAACAGCATTTAACTAAATTAGGGAAGCTAAATATTGTTGCTAACAGCTTTTTAAAGTACCCGCCTATTTTAGAAACTCAGTTTGAAAGCTATCAAACTGTATTTAAGAACAATAAATTTGCTGTATATAGCAGCTAATTTAAATTTGTAAAATGATTGAGCACAAACGTGCTCAAGCTAACTTTCGAATAAATATAAGAATTAATTTAGTTTTTTTCCTTCATTTTTCCACGTCTTTGCTAAACTAAAATTCTAAATAATTAAATTTAACTCAGGCGATAATGAAATAATGCCTAAAAAAGTTCATCAAAGTAGCATTCGAAAAGCACTCATTAATTTGATCATGCTTATTACAGCTATTTGCTTATCGTTATCTATTTCTATCTCTACGTATTTAAGCGTGAAAGAACAAAAGCAATTAATAGTTAATAAGCTTGTTATTCTTTCTGAAATTGTAGCTTTTGATGCTGGGCAATCGGTAATTGAAGATGATCGTAAAACAGAAGAAAAACGCCTCAAGTCATTTGAAAAGATCCCTCTTGTAAAAAACATACATATTTACTCAATAGAAAAAGCATCCCAAAAGCCTGTTTTCTTTATTAGCTTTAATGCTAAAAAAACACCTCCTGTGCCATTGAGAATAGACAGTGTAGAAGAGCTAAAAACACCACGAATTACGAATGACCATATTGAGCTAACCCGCCCTATTTACGATAACGAACAAGTAGTAGGTTATGTGTATATGCGAGGAAGCCTCGAGAGTTTAGAGGTTTATATTGAGAGAAAAATATTAATAGACGTGTTATTAACATTATTAATTCTGGCGGTTGTTTACTTTATTGCTATTAAAGTTCAACGACGTATAGCTAAGCCAATAGAGCAATTAAGCGTGTTATTGCAGGATGTGTCTAAAAATCATAACTACGATGCACGCGCACCAGTAACTGATGTAAAAGAAATAAGTGCTCTTTCAAATAGTTTAAATATCATGCTTACGCGTACAAAAAAACAACTTGAACGCCACGAAAAAGATAAGCAAGAAATCAAACAACTAAACCTAAGCCTTGAAGAAAAAGTAAACCAACGAACAATCGCCCTTAGAGAGGCAAATCAAGAGCTTTTATCAACTCTTGAGCGGATGCATCAATACCAAACACAAATTGTTGAAAACGAAAAAATGGCATCTTTAGGGCAAATGGTTGCAGGTGTTGCCCATGAAGTTAACACACCAATAGGGCTAGGTATTACAGGTTCTACGTTACTTAGAGATAAACTAGCAGACATACAGCAAAGCTTTGATGACAAAAAACTGACCTCAAGCCATCTAAAACGCTTTATAGATGAAGGTATTGAAAACTTAGATTTAATTTACCGCAACTTAAATCGTGCAGCAGACCTTATATCTAACTTTAAAAAAGTAGCGGTTATTCAAGACGACGGTGTAAATACCTATATTAATGTGCACAAATTAATAAGTGATGTTTTAACATCGATTCAATCTGAATTATTGCCCAAAAAGCCTGTTGTAACTATTAACTGTCCGACCGACTTGGCTATTCATAGTAAGTCTGAACCTCTACAACAAGTTTTTCAGCAGTTACTTATGAACTCTGTAATTCATGGATTTATAGGTAAAGAAAACAATGAAATTCGCTTTGACGTAGAACTCGTCGGGAAAAAATTAACAATCGTTTATTCTGACAATGGTCAGGGCGTTGACAAAAACATTAAAAATAGAATTTTTGACCCATTCGTAACTTCAAAGCGCGGGCAAGGCGCAAGTGGCTTAGGCATGCACTTAGTTTATAACCTAGTAACACAAGCACTTGGCGGAAGAGTGATGTTTGATCTTGAAGAAAAACGCGGTGCTCGCTTTATAATTACTATTCCTTAAATAAAGATCATTAAAAAGTGCATATATTTAAAATTTGTCCTTGAATTAGCATTTAATGACCTCATTAATGAGGCATGTGATAAGTGCGTAACATTATTTAATTGCTTTAAATAAATATTACCAAGCGATTTATGAACTTTTTTATCTTTGCTGTATCACATACATTGATGAAAGGTTAAAAGGTTAAAAAGTGATATAGTTTTGCTTTGAATTAGTCTGATTATTTTAAGTACCTTGTTTAATTGAATGATATGTCAATTATCAAAGGAAAATGGCTTCGACTTTATGATTCAAATAGCTACATCCATGTATATATCAATTAAACAGTAGTTTTTGCACTGCCCTTTTTAGTAGACTTTGGACACCCTACTGTTTTATTTTTATCCAATTTGTTTTTTCCTTGTTAACAAATGGGTATAATCCTATAATCTCTAGTAATCGGTTATAAATTAGTCACCGATTTTTTATAAATAATATATTCCAAAAGGTTAATTAATAATGCAAACGCCAGTCATTCTAATCGTAGAAGATGAAGACGTAACTCGACTGAACCTAGTTAGTTTATTTGAAGCTGAAGGGTACAAAGTTATTGAAGCCATTGATGGCGATGATATGCATGACAAGCTTACAAATAACGATGACGTTAATCTTGTAGTTATGGATATCAACCTTCCTGGTAAAAACGGTCTTATTTTAGCCCGTGAATTACGCCAAAAGCGTAAAGTAGGTCTTATATTCCTAACTGGTCGTGACAACGATGTTGACCGTATTTTAGGTCTTGAAATTGGCGCGGATGACTACGTTACTAAACCATTCAACCCGCGTGAATTAACTATCAGAGCTCGCAACCTTATTACTCGTACTGCCTTAGGTGGTGAAGAGTCAGCACTAGAAACAAATGGTGTTATTACGTTTAATGGTTGGGAACTTGATGAAAACAGCCGTTGTCTTACTTCTCCAAATGGCGACGCTAAACGTTTACCTAAAGGTGAGTACAGAGCACTTCGTTTAATGCTTGATTCTCCAGGTCGCATTTTCAGCCGTGAGCAATTAATTAAGCATATGACAGGCCGTGAGCTTCGCGCAAATGACCGTACTGTTGACGTTACTATTCGTCGCATTCGTAAGCATTTTGAAAGTGATAACTCAACGTCTGAGTTAATCAGCACCATCCATGGTGAAGGTTACCGTTTCATTGGTAAAATTGACGCTTAATTAGAGCTAATTAGTTTCACTCTAATTGCTGTAAAAATAAATGAAGGGCTTTTTGTCCTTCATTTATTTTATCTGCCAGAATATCTAACCACTGCTTTAACACCTCATCAGATTCATCAATAGCACCATGTTCCATTATTTTGGCATGAAGCTGCACATCATTAAGACCTACTGAGCCAGCCGCCCCTTTGAGTTTATGCGCTACTGATTCATACTCTTCTCTATCACCAGTATTTAATGAAGTAAGTAACTCTTGCTGATATTGTGGACTTAGCTTTTCGAATAGCTGACTACTGCGTCTAAACACAACTAAGCCCATTGAATTGACAAAGTCTTCTATTGTTTCTATATCTAATAAGTGTGCATCAATGCCTTTAAGGGCTTCTTCACTTACTTTCAACAGTGGCTCTGTGCATTCACTTTGCTTAATTCCAAATAAATCGGCCAGCATTTTATCAAGCTTCACTGTGTTAATTGGTTTAGCAAGCGCCCCTTGTATTGATATGCCTTCAAGCTCTTCTTCAGCACTGCGAACATTGGCCGTTAGCGCTACAATGGGTAATTTATCAAAGTGACTATCTGAGCGTATTTGCTTGGCAACTACATCACCATTTATATCAGGCAATTGCATATCAAGTAATACTAAATCTAAGTCATCTTCGGTTTCGACAAACGAGAGTGCATCTTCACCGGTTTCAGCCCACAACACCTCATGCCCGCGTTGCTCTAATAAGTTTGTGGCAATTTCGGCATTTAGAGGTACATCTTCTACTAGTAAAATATACAAACCTCGACCAACATAACTTTGCTCTGTTGGTGCCACACATAAACTAAGCGGTATTTGAACTGTAAAGCAACTTCCTTCGCCCTCAGTACTATTTACTGTAATTATCCCTTTCATCGCACTTACAAGCGCCTTAGTTACAGCCAAACCAATACCGGAACCTATTGCGTTAGTTCCTTTTAAATCTGGCGCTTTGTAATACATATCAAATATGTGAGCAAGCTGCTCTGGCGGAATACCTTGGCCGGTATCCGATACTTTCATAACTAACCATGGGCCTTCAACTCTGTTTTCTCGGCTACATTCAAGTGTTACCTTTCCTTGCTGTGTAAACTTAACGGCGTTATTAATTAAGTTCCAAACAACTTGGCGTAAGCGAGTTGGGTCGAGCTGTGCGTAAATATCCAGCACCCCATTGCGCTTAATATCAAACTCTAGCTCTTTTTGCTCCGCGATTAAGCCCGCAAAGTTAACAACGTCATTTATAAAGTCTGACACATTAATAGAGTTGGTCACTATATCGAGCTGATCTCTATCTATTTTGTCTAAATCAATAATATCGTTAAAAATATTGCCGAGCGTTTCAGCACTCGAAAATATAGTATTACCCCAACTACGCTGCTGTTTGTTTAAGTCAGTATCAAGCAGCATTCGTGTTAAACCAACAATACCATTGAGCGGTGTACGTAGTTCATGGCTTAATGTAGCAATAAACTTACCTTTGTCTTTATAGGCCGTTTCGAGCGCTTGAGCGGCCTCCTTACGACTTGTGATATCACGACCAAAGCCCAGTAGACCAATGTAATCACCTTCATCATTTATAAAAGGTAATTTACGCAGCTCAAACCAACGCGTTTCGCCATTTACTTCATAGCCCACATCAATGGTTAGTGCTTTATGGCTTTGCTCTACTTCTTTATCGGTTTTCAAAACTTCAGATAAAAAGTGACTAGGGAATATTTGCTCAACCGTTTTGCCAATTAATTCGCTACTTGATTTGCCCATTACTTCTTCAAACATTTTATTACAACCAGCAAACACGCCATTGTTATCGCGGTAATAAAATAAATCAGGAGATGAATCAACTATTGAGCGCTGCAGCATGCTTTGTTGAGCAAGTTCTTGTTGTGTTTTTTTACGCTCAGCAATTTCTCGACGTAGCTCTTCAATAGCGCGGTGCTTAGCATGAAATGCCATTTTACGCTCATCAATTTCGATATTTAGACGGTTGATGTTATCTTTTAGGGTTTGATTTAAAAGCTTTTCTTGTTTGGTGGCGCTGTCTAAATAAGCATATGAGGCATCTAGTTGTCGAATTGAATTAAGCAACACACTTATTATTAAAGGAGAAACTACAGCCGTAAAAAATACCACGGCTAAAATATCAACAAGGTGTAATTCGCCTATCGCCACATAATAAAACATGCTCGATAAAATAAGAGATACAGTTAAAAATAAAGTGTAACAAATAGCAGCGGTTTTAAATTCACCAAATCGCGTTATTGAGCTGGAAAGTACCCGAGCCCAAGGGCTCAAAGAATAATCGGTCATACGTAATTTTATCTCTTAGCTGTGTACTTAATATAAAGAAGGCAATGCGTATGTATAAACATACCATTTTCCCAGATTTTAGCATTTTTCTCCTACCACTACTCACGTTGTGCGATAAAAACAGAATTTTTCATGTTTGATTTAGCTCATCTATTAAACTCATCATTTCAGCAATAAATTATTTAGTGTAAAATGCCCCGCTTTATTATCCCCAAAATACGAGTAGCGCACATGCAAACCAATATGCCAGATATAGCAGACACTGCACCCGCTTTACAAACAGGTAAATTAGACTGGGTTGGCATGGGCGAAATAGAACTGCCATTTATTTTTGAATCCCGAGACTTATCTCCAGTTACAGTAAACGCCAAAGCTCGTGCATTTGTAAATTTACATAAAGAAGATGCCAAAGGCATTCATATGTCACGTCTATTTTTGGCACTTGACCTGCTTTCAACCGAGCAGCAAGTCAATCCGCAAACAATAGCGCAGGCACTCGATACCTTTATAACTAGCCATGAAGGGCTGAGCGATAAAGCGCAAATTGAATTTAAATTTGAATTACCGCTCCGCCGTAAGTCACTATTAAGTGGTAAAGCGGGCTGGAAAAGCTACCCAGTTGTACTGACCAGTACAATTGAAAATAACGTTATTAGCTACGAGCTAACCGTAGATGTTACTTATTCTTCAACGTGCCCATGCTCTGCTGCACTTGCGCGCCAGCTTATACAAAACGCGTTTAACGAAAAGTTTAACCAAGAAACGTTAAGCCAAAAAGATGTGCACGAATGGCTAGGCACAACACAAGGCATTGTAGCTACTCCCCACTCGCAGCGCTCTATTGCCAACGTAAAAGTAAAGCTTGATAGCAACATTCAAGAATTTGACGTGGTTACGCTAATTAACACTCTTGAAGCTGAGCTTAAAACACCAGTACAAGCAGCAGTAAAACGTGAAGATGAGCAAGAGTTTGCTCGTTTGAATGGTCAAAACCTTATGTTTTGTGAAGACGCAGCGCGTAAAATTAAAGCATTGCTAGAGGCAAACAATTACAGTGATTATTGGCTGCAAATAAACCACTATGAGTCACTGCATGCGCACGATGCTGTAGCTATTGCAGTAAAAGGTATTAAAGGAGGCTACAAAGCTTAATCGCTGTGTAGCTATTGCTTGTAAATCAGTCGGTAATTATTTTATAACCCATACTTTTTAGGCACGTAAATTGCTTTATTTGAGCAGTGTCAATTTGTTGTTATGGAGTTACCGTATGGAATTCGCTTTATTATTAATCCTAGTATTAGTTGTCGGGGCCTCTGTTGTTGCGTCAAAATTTAATGACGATGGCGGAAACCCGTATCCTTTTACTCGCAAGCAAACTGTTTTTACGCAGGTTGAAGGCGCTTTTTTAAATCTTCTCGAGCGTGCTGTTGGCGATCAATATAAAATTGTTAGTCGCGTTAAGTTAATCGACGTTATTGACTGTAAGCAAGGCCTTTCAGTAAAGTCTAAACGTGCTGCTTTAGCTAAAGCTAAAAATAAGCAACTCGACTTTGTATTAATCGATAAAGAAAAACTAACAATCATTGCTGCTGTTGACCTAGTTAACAATGCCAACAAAGATGGCCACAAAGCTCAACGCGACTGGTTTGTAAACGGTGCACTAGAGTCTGCGGGCATTCCACATATTCGTATGAAAGTTAAATCGGGCTACCGCCCTTCTGAAGTACGCGATGCAATTATGTTTAAACTTGGTAAGCCTGCAGCAACACAAACTCAGCGCCCTGTTCGTAATCGCTCACATAAGCCAGCGGTACTTTCACCTTCTCAAGCTAAAGCGCAAACCACGGCGTTAGCTGAAATTTAAAAAACGAATTAAATACTCTCCTAAAAAGTATTTAAAGCGAGCTCATAAACAAGCTCGCTTTTTTGTTTTTTATTGCTAACTTCACGTATAATCAAGTGATTCAAACTCAGGAATTAAACTTTATGAATGTTGGTATTATTGGCGCAATGGAGCCAGAAGTTAAAATTTTACGTGAAGCTATGCAAAACCCACAAATTTTAACTAAAGCAGGTTTCACTTTTTATACTGGCGAGTTGGCTGGTAACACGGTGACACTTGTTCAATCTGGTATTGGTAAAGTCGCATCAACTATTGCAACTACCTTACTTATCGATAACTTCAAACCTGATTGCATAATTAACACAGGCTCAGCCGGTGGATTCGATCCTTCTCTTAGTGTTGGCGATGTCGTAATTTCGTCAGAAGTACGTCACCACGATGTAGACGTAACTGCTTTTGGCTACGAAATTGGCCAAGTACCACAAATGCCGGCAGGCTTTGCAGCACACCCTAAATTAGTTGAAGCAGCACAGCAAACTATCGAACAAATCAGTGATGTTAAAACACTCGTTGGCTTAATTTGTACTGGTGACACATTTATGTGTGACCCTATACGCATTGATAAAGCACGTAGTGATTTTCCTACAATGCTTGCTGTTGAAATGGAAGGCGCTTCAATTGCGCAAACGTGTTTTACGCTAAACACACCATTTGTTGTAATTCGCTCAATGTCTGATATTGCTGGTAAAGAGTCACCACAATCATTTGAAGAATACCTAGAAACAGCATCAATCAACTCATCTAAAATGGTTGTTGCACTTTTAGAAAAGCTTACAGCAGTATCTCTGTAAATGCTTAGCAATATTGTTCAAAATCACTTGGACTTTATTGCCTTTATACTAGCGCTCCTTGCTGAGCGCTTTATTCCCCTTATTAGCTGGTATCATCCTAATACGGCGTTAAATGCTGTTTTTAGTGCTATTGGCAAACGTATATACAAAAGCAAAGAACCTAAAAGCTATCAATATTTGGCAGCTATACTCGCAAGCTCACTTATTTTAAGTGTCATTCTCATTATTGTAGTGTTACTACTCGAGTTTGCTTTTTATCCTGAATTACTCGCTGGCCTTATTTTATACTTATGCTTAGAAAGTAAGAGCATTGATAAAAAAGCACTTCGCATTGCAAAGCTAACTAAACAAAATCAAAAATCCACAGCGCGCGAATTACTAAAGCCACTGCTTGCCCGTGAAGTTAATAGGCTTTCATCTGCTGGTATTATCAAAGCATTAATTGAGAGCTTAATACTGCGCACCGCTCGATACTATTTCGTAGTCATATTTATATTTTTAGCATTTGGCCCTATAGCTGCCCTTGCCTATCGGTTACTTACCTTAATACAACAAGCATGGCGTAGTGATATCCCCCCAAATAGTTACTTTTTAAAACCGCTTAAAACACTCTTGTTTATTATTGAATATATTCCGATGCGCTTACTCGCTTTAACTATTGCAGCAAGTCGAGCAAGCAAACAAAGCATGCATTTTATAAAGCATTATGGCAGGCATTTTTATCAAACAAATACAGGCTGGCTCTTAAGCACATGTTCTGCATCGCTTGGCGTGCAGCTGGGCGGGCCTGCAGTTTATTTAGGTACTCGCTTTAATAAAATGCGTATTGGTACTGATAGACTACCTACACCCGAGGATGTACCTGTAATAATTAATAGGTTAAATCAGGCCCGTGTATTTTGGTTGTTAGTAATAGCCAGCATTGAAATATTAAAATTGATTTAAAGGGCTCAAAATACGAGCACAAAAAAAACCAGCCGAGGCTGGTTTTTTAGTTTTTAAACTGTGCTTAAGCTACAGTGATGTTTGCAAACTTACGTTTACCTACTTGGTAAATAGCCGTTGTGCCTTTTGCTATTTCAAGTTTGGTATCAGTGATTTTATCTTCACCGTTAAGTTTAACTGCACCTTGCTTAATCATACGCATTGCTTCTGATGTACTTACTACTAAATTTGCTTCTTTAAGCAAGTTAGCAATTAAAATAGTATCTTCTGCGATAGTGATTGTTAGCTCTGGGATTTCATCTGGTAACGCTTTTTTCTGAAAACGCTGAATAAAATCATCATGTGCACCTTGTGCATCAGCTTCACTATGAAAACGAGCAATTAGCTCTTTAGCTAGTTCAATTTTAATATCGCGCGGATTCGTACCTTGCTCAACACGTTCTTTTTGAGCTGCAATTTCTTCAATAGAAAGCGCACTTAATAAGTCGTAGTAACGCCACATTAGCACATCACTAATTGACATTATTTTACCAAACATATCGTTAGGCGCATCAGTAATACCAATGTAGTTACCAAGCGACTTAGACATTTTTTGAACGCCGTCAGTACCTTCAAGTAATGGCATCATTAATACTGTTTGCGGCTTTTGACCTTCTACTTTTTGTAGCTCACGGCCCATTAACAAATTAAAGCGCTGATCAGTACCACCTAGTTCAACATCTGACTCTAGTGCAACCGAATCCCAACCTTGTACCAGTGGATATAAAAACTCATGAATTGCAATTGGTTGGCCGCTTCCGTAACGCTTTTTAAAGTCATCACGTTCAAGCATACGTGCTACGGTTTGGTTTGCAGCAAGTTTAATCATGCCTGCAGCGCCTAACTTTTCCATCCAAGTAGAGTTAAATGCAACAGTGGTCTTAGCAGGATCTAGAATTTTGAATACTTGTTCTTTATATGTTTCGGCATTGGCTAGTACGTCTTCACGAGTAAGTGGTTTACGCGTTACGTTTTTCCCCGTTGGGTCACCAATCATGCCAGTAAAGTCACCAATTAAGAAAATAACCTCATGACCTAAATCCTGAAAGGTTTTCATTTTATTAATTAGTACAGTGTGTCCTAAGTGTAAATCAGGCGCTGTAGGATCAAAGCCTGCTTTTATTTTTAGCTTCTTGCCCGACTTTAGTTTTTCAACTAGTTCGTCTTCAATTAATATTTCTTCTGCACCGCGTTTTATCTCTGCTAGAGCGGTTTGTAAATCCACTGTGTATTACTCCAAAATTCTGCCGACGAAGGGGCGACTAGTTACTTGCGTAGTCACGGTTTAATAAAGGTTTAAACCGAATAAATAGATGTAGCTAACATAACAAATTTCTACCTAATTAAAACAACTTTTTAAGTGATTCATGCAACTAAACTAAATCAATTGAGTCTTAGCTAGGTAGAGCGTTAAAAAAGGCTTTCTAAGCCCGATTTTAGCGTAGTTTAAGGTCAGTTTAAATCTACAAAACACTAGTATTCGTACATTATTAAGTATATCCTGCAATATTATGTATTTATTATCTTGACAGCAGAAAAAGGCACGTTATGGTTCACGTGGTTCACACGCTCCCCAAAAAACACAAATTGCTTATTCTAGGTTTGGTTTCTGCTATTGTTGGCTTAGCCTTTCTTCCTTCTGAAAAAGCCACTGCATCCAAAGACAATAGTGCAAATGCACTAGAAATTGGTAAGCGCTATGAGTTACAAGTTAAAGTTGATAACAACGAAAAATTAACTGAGTTAAATTCAGAGCAAGCAGCAGAAAAGTTACCAGAATACGACTTTGTCGATCATAAAGTTAAAAATGGCGACAATTTAGCAATTATCTTTAAGCGTGCTGGTTTTTCGGCTCAAACGCTTCATAAACTAATTAACACTAATGCAGAGACTCGCAAACTGACTAAAATTCACCCAGGTGAAATACTTAGTTTTGCGACAGCTGAAGATGGCTCCTTAGCTCAACTGCGCTATGTGATTTCAAAAACCGATACTTTATTTGTTACCTTAAACGAAGAAGGTAACTACGATACAGCTATTGATAGCAAAGAAATTGAAACGCTAACCAAAACCGCTGGCGGCGAAATATCTAATAACTTTTGGACTTCAGCAATTGCAGCAGGTTTAAGCGAACGCCAAATAATGAACTTTGCTGACATATTTGGTTGGGATGTTGATTTTGCAAACGACATTCGTAAAGGCGATGTATTTGGCTTAATTTACGAGTCTCACTATGTTGATGGCGAGTTTATTGGTACAGGTAAAATTATTGCAGCTGAATTTGTAAACCAAGGTCAGCGCTTTGCAGCTATTCGCCATACCGACGGCAATTTTTATACGCCTGAAGGGCGTAGCATGAAAAAAGCATTTTTACGTGCACCTGTAAGCTTTAAGTATATTAGTTCGAGCTTTAATCCTCGCCGTTTACACCCTGTTACTGGGCAAGTTAGAGCGCACCGTGGTATCGACTTTGCAGCACGCACTGGCACACCAGTTGTTGCATCTGGTAACGGTAAAGTAATTAAAGCCGGTTACAGCAAGTACAACGGTAACTACGTATTTATTAGCCATGGCACGCAATATGTAACTAAGTACTTACACCTAAATAAGAAGCTAGTTAAAACGGGCCAAAAAGTTAAACAGGGCCAACAAATTGGTACTGTAGGTTCTACAGGTCGTGTTACTGGTGCACATTTACACTATGAATTTTTAGTAAATGGCGTTCACCGTAATCCTAAAACTGTAAAACTTCCTAAGTCAGAGCCATTACCTCGCTCAGAACTTGCCAAGTTTAAGCCTATTGCTGATAACTTTATAGCCCAGCTTGAGCGCAATCGCGAGCTACAGTTAGCACTTAAATAAAGTTTATTAATAAACATTAAAAAAGCCTTTGCAGGTTTAACCTGCAAAGGCTTTTTTGTATACGCTATAAACCATTAGTACATTAGTACATAAATGAGCTGAATAACTAAAGACACCATCACTAATGGCCAAATATATTTACTGTATTTGGTTGCGCCGTTGAGCCCTATTTTACTTTGATACTTTTCAAGCAAGGGTATAAGTATCGCCAGCGCAACAAACAAACCAATTAAAATAACGAATATGTTCATATTAACGCCCTACTTATGGTAATTCGTGGCCTTTAGCGCTTACATAAAGTGCATACCAATGCTCACGAGTTAACTCTACGTTTACAGCATCACAAGAGGCTTTAATCCGTTTAGCATTAGTTGTTCCAATAATTGGCTGAATAGATGCGGGATGGCGAAGCAACCATGCAAGTACAATTGCCTCAGCAGAGGTTTCATAAAGTGCAGCCAGCTTATTAACTAAAAGACTGGTGTTGATATCTGCCTGAGATGCGTTTGATAAATCACTACCGCTGTACAAGCCTTGGCATAAACTACCCCAGCTTTGAATTTGGATTTCAAAATGGCGACAGTACTCAATACTACCTGGTGTAAAATTAAGGTCTTTACCGTCACTGTTACCGGCATATACACCTTCATCAACAAACTGATGTTTTTGCAGACTCGCTTCTATTTGATTAGCAACAATTGGCATATCAAGCGCATGTTGTAAAAAGTTCATTTGGTGCTGCTGCATATTAGACACTGCAAAATTGCGCACTTTACCGCTTTCTTTTAAGCAACTAAATATGCGAGCAATTTCGTTAACTTCCATGAGTGGATCAGGGCGATGCAGCATAAGTACGTCTAAATAGTCTGTATTTAATCGTTTTAATGATGCTTCAACTGACTGCTCAATCCACTTTGGGGAAAAATCATAACGCTTTGGCCCTAAGTCATCTTCAAATCGAATCCCACACTTAGATTGAATATACATGTGCTCTCTAAGCTCTGGTCGCTCACTTAATGCTTTACCAAAAACCTGTTCTGCTTTACCAAAAGTATAAATATCAGCATGGTCAAAAAAATTAATACCACCTTCAATGGCGTTATCTATACATTCATGAGCTTGCTTAACATGTGCATCAGTGATTGCGTCTTTATTCCAACCGCCGCCCAGACCCATACATCCAAATACAAGTTTACTAACGTGAGGTAAGTGCTTTGCTAAAGGCGTGTGAAGCATGATAACTATCCTTAAAATTTTGAAGAGCTGTTACTGTAAACAAAAAGCACTAAACAAGAAACCATTAAGAGGCGAAGAAATTAAGAACAAAAAAAAGCGCAGTAAACTGCGCTTAATGGTTAATCTATTTTAAATTACATTCTTAACCAACAAGTGCTAATAAAATACCCGCAGCAACTGCACTACCCAATACACCCGCTACGTTGGGTCCCATTGCATGCATAAGTAAAAAGTTATGTGGGTTACTTTCAAGGCCAACTTTATTAACTACTCGTGCCGCCATTGGTACAGCCGATACACCTGCCGCCCCAATTAATGGATTTATAGGCGTTTTAGATATTCGGTTAAGTCCTTTTGCCATAAATACGCCAGATGCCGTACCAATTGCAAAAGCCAGTGCGCCAAGCACTAAAATACCAATCGTCTCAACAGTTAAAAACTTATCTGCAGCAAGCTTTGAACCAACAGCTAAGCCTAAAAATATAGTTGTAACATTGATGATTTCGTTTTGAGCACTGTTACTTAATCTATCAACAACACCCGACTCTCGCATTAAGTTACCTAAACAAAACATACCTACCAGCGGTATAGCAGCCGGTAAAAACATAGCCGTTAAACTAAGCACCATAAGTGGAAAAATAATCTTTTCCTTTTTAGATACTTTACGAAGCTCTGGCATTTTTATTTTACGTTCTTCTGGGGTTGTTAGTGCACGCATTATTGGCGGCTGAATAATTGGCACAAGTGCCATATATGAATACGCAGCTACTGCTATTGCGCCCAGTAAATCAGGTGCCAGTTTAGATGCTAAAAATATTGCTGTTGGCCCATCGGCACCACCTATAATGGCAATAGCCGATGCGTCCTGTAGAGTAAATTCAAAACCTGGCACATAGTTAAGTAATATAGCGCCAAACAATGTAGCAAAAATACCAAACTGTGCAGCCGCGCCTAATAACAACATGCGTGGATTTGCAATAAGCGCGCTAAAGTCGGTCAGCGCCCCTACTCCCATAAATATCAACAGCGGAAAAATCCCCGTATCAATACCCACATAATAAACGTAGTACAAAAGCCCACCTGGGTCTGACAAACCTGCCACTGGTACATTTGTTAAAATTGCACCAAAACCAATAGGTAGTAATAATAGTGGCTCAAAGCCTTTAGCTATCGCTAAAAACAGTAATAAACACCCTACCGCAATCATTATTAACGATGGGATTGTAAAGTTAGCAATGCCTGTCGCATTCCAGAGGTTTAAAATACCTTCCATCCTCTATTTACTCCTAAGCTAATGAAATCATAGCGTCGCCGGTAGTTACAGCATCGCCTTCACTAACTAACACTTCAGCAATTGTTCCGGTATGCGTAGCGCGTATTTCAGTTTCCATTTTCATGGCTTCCATAATAATCACTACATCGCCTTCGTTAACAACTTGCCCAGCTTTTACTTTAATCTTAAAAATATTACCGGCTAGAGGCGCGTTAAGTGTTTCACCTGATGCAACCGAAGCAGATTGAGGAATGTGCTCAGAGTCTTTTAATGTTACTTCCTTAAGTTCACCACCTTGCGCTACGACTACGTCATAAACTTTACCATCTACTTTTACGCTGTATTGCTCAGCCCTCACTTTGTTACTATTTGAAACTGATTTAGAAGGTGCTTTACTGCTTTTATCTTCAACAGAAGGTACTGGCTCAAATGCATCTGGGTTGTTGCGGTTTTTAATAAACTTCAAACCAACTTGTGGGAATAATGCATAAGTTAATACGTCATCAATTTGATCATCAGCAAGTGTTAAACCTTGCTCTTGTGCTTCTTTTAATAACTCAGCTTCAAGCGTTGCAAGCTCAGGTGCAATGTTATCAGCAGGGCGACAAGTAATAACTTCCGCTCCATCAAGCACGCGCTCTTGTAGCTCTTTATTCATTGGTGCTGGTGTTAAGCCATATTCACCTTTTAATACGCCAGCAGTTTCTTTAGTAATGGTTTTATAACGCTCACCCGTTAGCACATTAAGTACCGCTTGAGTGCCAACAATTTGCGACGTTGGTGTTACTAAAGGTAAAAAGCCAAGATCTTCACGTACACGTGGGATCTCAAGTAAAACCTCATTAAGCTTATCGGCTGCGCCTTGCTCTTTAAGTTGGTTTTCCATGTTTGTAAGCATGCCACCAGGTACTTGAGCTAATAAAATGCGCCCATCAACCCCTTTTAAGCTACCTTCAAATGCCGCATATTTTTTACGTACATCTCTAAAGTAAGCAGCAATTTCTTCTAGGTGGTTTAAATCAAGCTCAGTATCGCGCTCAGTTCCTTCAACTATCGATACAATAGTTTCAGTCGCAGAATGTCCATAAGTCATACTCATTGATGAAATAGCGGTATCGAGCATATCAATGCCAGCATCAATTGCTTTTTGGTAAGTAGCAGTACTTAAACCTGTTGTAGCGTGGCACTGCATAGCAATTGGAATAGATACAGTTTCTTTAAGTGCTTTAATTAGTTTTTCAGCATCGTACGGCTTTAATAAACCCGCCATATCTTTAATACAAATTGAGTGACAACCCATATCTTCAAGCTGTTTTGCAAGAGTTAGCCACATATCAAGTGTATGAACAGGGCTAACTGTGTACGAAATAGTACCTTGAGCGTGAGCGCCTACTTTTACAGCCGCTTTAATAGCTGTTTCTAGATTGCGAACATCGTTCATTGCATCAAATATACGAAATACGTCAACGCCATTTTTATGCGCACGTTCTACAAACTTTTCAACTACGTCATCAGCATAATGGCGGTAACCTAATAAGTTTTGACCGCGTAATAGCATTTGCTGCTTAGTATTAGGCATCGCTTTTTTAAGTGCACGAATACGCTCCCAAGGATCTTCGCCTAAATAACGAATACACGAGTCAAATGTAGCACCGCCCCACGATTCAATAGACCAATAACCCGCATCGTCTAATTTGCTAGCAATCGGTAGCATATCGTCTAGGCGCATACGCGTTGCTAATAATGATTGGTGCGCATCGCGTAATACCAATTCTGTTAATTTTAATTTAGCCATGTGTGTGCCCCTTATTTATTATTTGATTTGTACTGAGCAATGGCAGCACTAATAGCAGCGATGTGCTCATTAGGCACACCTTGAGATTTAAAAGATGGTGATTTAACTGGTGTCGCCACGTCAGGTTCGCTAAAGCGCGTCACCAAATTAGACATAAGCGTTACTGCACCAATTAATATCGACAGAAATACAAACACCCCAACCATGCCAGTAAGCATTAAGTTACCAGCCGTTGTGAGTAGAGCACCTATATCCATTTTTCTCCCCTTGAAACCCATATCGAAAATAAAAAATCGATTTAATTAAATATTTATTCACTGGATAATAACAAAACTAATCGCTTTGTCTACATCTTGTAAATTGGTAAAACCAATTAAACAATAAACAACATAACACTCCATTAATTTACATGCTATAACTCAGCAATCACGCGCTCTACAATACATACAAGAAATAACGACTATAGCTAATAGTTATATGGAAGTTGTTAATTAACTATCAAGCCAAGTAAAAATAAACACTAATTCTTAATATTAAATGCAAAGCCACACACCAATTGTTAATTGGTCTTACCAAAACAAGTTTATTTAGTGAACATTTAGCAGTTATTTGCAACAGTGTGAATAACTTACATAACAAAGCGTAAAAGTTACTAACCAACTAATAACTAGAATAACAGCAAAAAAACCATAACTAATTGATATTTATACAAAATAAACTTTGGCATATAACTGGCATTAGTTATTATGAGCAAATTTGATAACCAAGGAGAAAACAATGTTACGCTGGACAATTACATTTTTAGTTATTGCTTTAATCGCTGCAGTGTTAGGTTTTGGTGGCATCGCAGGTGCCGCAGCTGGTATAGCAAAAATTATATTTTTTATCTTTTTAGTACTTTTAGTGATTTCATTAGTTTCAGGTGCACTACGTGGTAAATCACCCAGGTAGATAAAGCATTCAACTAACAAACACTAAAATTTAATTAATACTTACAAGGAATTACACTATGAACTCTACAACTTTAAAAGCAGCACTAATCGCAGTATTTGCAGGTTTTTTCATGATGGGTTGTGAAGACAACCATGCAGAAGATGCTGGCGAACGTATCGACGAAGCAGTAACTGACGTGCAAAACTCTGTTGAAGATGCATGTGAAAATGTTAAAGAAGGCGTGAACGCTGAAGAAACTAACTGTTAATTCTTCTTGTACCGCTAAAAAAAACGGCTTTCGAGCCGTTTTTTTGTGCCAGTAATAAAATCACTGACTATAAAGCTGCTCATTTAGCAGTTAGCTTGTTAAAATAAAAAAAACGATATTTAAAGCAAGGCAAAATGGCATTCACAACCACCTACACATTAGATAAACCCTACTTTTACGAGTGTTTTGATGAGTCACTCCCTTATAGTAAGCGTGCAAAACCTAAATACTTTTTACTTGTGTTGTTAGTTGCGCTTGGTTTATTTGGCATTTATGTTTTAGACGATCATTACTTAGGATCGTTTATGATCATGTTAGCGGTACTCGAGTGCGTCGCTTTTTACTATCGCAGACCGTGGTGGGTAACCAGACAAATGCTCAGCAGAGCGTCAGGCTCTGAGGTAACACTTACCTTTGATGAAGAAGGTATTAAATCTGCTAATCATTACAAAAGCTATCAATTAGAATGGCAAAATATAAGCGAAGTAATAGACACCCAACAAGGTATTATTATTAAAAATAAAAGCGGAATGCAGTACATTTCAAAACAAATACTAACCCCAGAAATACTCGCCTTTATAAACAAAAAAGCCACTCAGTGAGTGGCTTTTTGACTAGTTGAGTTAATTACTCAACTACGTATACGTGTTGATTAAGCATTGCCCGGATTAGGGTTCGACTTTTCAGCTTGTATGCGCATGTAAATCTCTTCACGATGCACTGATACGTCTTTTGGTGCATTAACACCGATTCGAACTTGATTTCCTTTAACACCTAGAACAGTAACTGTTACTTCGTCACCGATCATTAGGGTTTCACCTACTCTACGAGTTAGTATTAGCATTCTCTTGCTCCCATGTTCCAATAAAAATTATAAGATTCCGCTTAAACATACTAATGAAAATTAGACTGAAAAGTAAGTAAAAACTCGCAATCTATCCATTTTCTGTTAAAAATGCCTTGTGTAATGCACGAACAGCCAACTCTAAGTACTTTTCATCTATTAAAACTGAAATTTTAATCTCTGAAGTCGAGACTAAAACCACATTAATATTTTCCTGCGCTAATGCATCAAAAAATAAACTAGCGACACCAGAATGTGATTTCATACCCATGCCAACAGCAGAAACTTTAGCAACTGCTTGCAATCCGCTTACATTTTGAGCACTGAGCTGAGCTTGATCTTCACTCAATAATTCAAGTGCTTGCAGATAATCATTCGAGTGCACAGTAAAAGCATAGTCTATTTTTTCAAAGTTATGATTAACTTGATTAATCATATCTATTTCGATGCCATTTTCGGCAAAAAGTTTCAATATTTTTGAAAGATATTGCGTGCCCGTTGGCACACCTTGTACCTTAATTAAACATTCGTCACGATTAAACGCAATCCCCGATACAACCTTGCTTGGCATATCGTTCTCCTCAAAACTTATTAATGTACCTTCATCGGGATTAAAGCTCGAAAGCACCCTAAGTGGCACATTATGTTTTCCTGCGGCTTCTACTGAGCGAATATGCAAAACTTTCGCCCCTAAACTTGCCAGTTCTAGCATTTCGGCAAAGGTAACTTGGCTCATTCTGCGCGCGTTAGGTTCAACTCGAGGATCTGTAGTATATACGCCGTCAACGTCTGTATAGATCTGGCATTCGTCAGCTTTTATAGCCGCAGCTATTTCTACAGCCGATGTATCGGTGCCGCCGCGCCCAAGCGTTGTAATGTTGCCCTCAACATCACGCCCCTGAAACCCAGCAATAATAGCAATACGATTATGCTCAAGCTCATGCTTTAAACGCGTAGCAGCAACCTCTGCAATACGAGCTTTACCAAACATGTTATCAGTTAAAATATTGACTTGATCGGCTAATAGGCTCACAGCAGAGTGGCCACGTTTTATGATGGCCATAGCAAGTAGTGATACAGAAACCTGCTCTCCGGTGCTAATAAGTACGTCTAGTTCACGGCTACTCGGGCGAGTATCAATTTGTTTGGCGAGATTAATTAAGCGGTTGGTTTCTCCCGACATAGCCGAGAGCACCACAACCACTTGATGTCCTTGTTGTCTGGTTTTTACAACAAGGTCGGCGACCGCTTCAATTCGCTCTATTGAGCCGACCGAAGTGCCACCGAATTTTTGAACAATAAGCGCCACTTAGGTTTAAGTACGCTCAGTTAACCAAGCTGTAACGCTATCTAGTGCAGCAGCAAGGTTTTGTGGCTCACTACCACCGGCTTGTGCCATATCTGGACGACCGCCACCTTTACCACCTACTTGGCCTGCCATGTGGTTAACTAACTCACCGGCTTTTACTTTGCCTGTTAAGTCTTTAGTTACACCAGCAATTAGGCTTACTTTGTCGCCACTGGCAACACCCAGTGCAATAACACCTGAGCCAATTTTGTTTTTAAGGTCATCAACCATACCGCGCAGTGCTTTAGATTCAGTACCTTCAACGTTTGCTACAAGTAGCTTAACGCCGTTAATTTCAACAATCGAGTCAAGTAAAGAAGCGCCAGCTGCACTTGCTAACTTATCGTTAAGTTGCGCAATTTGCTTTTCAAGACCTTTTGACTTTTCAAGCAACGCAGTTACTTTTTCAAGTACCGATGCGCTGTCGCCTTTAACTAAAGCAGCTACATCATGTAATTGTTGCTCTTGCTCACTAACATAAGCAACTGCATCAGCACCAGTTACCGCTTCAATACGGCGAACGCCCGCTGCAATACCGCTTTCAGACACTATTTTAAATAAACCAATATCGCCTGCGCGCTCAACGTGAGTACCACCACAAAGCTCAATAGAGTAGTCGCCAATAGTAACTACACGTACTTCGTCATCATACTTTTCGCCAAACAACGCCATAGCACCTTTCGCTTTAGCATCATCAATAGCCATAAGCTCAGTATTAAGTGCGAAGTTACGACGAATTTCGTCATTAACTACACGCTCAATTTCACGTAGCTCATCTTTTGTAACCGCTTCAAAGTGCGAAAAGTCAAAACGTAAACGATCAGGCTGAACAAGTGAGCCTTTTTGACCTACATGGTCGCCTAATAATTGGCGTAGTGCTTCGTGTAAAATATGTGTAGCTGTGTGGTTTTTCTTAATGCTATCGCGGCGTGCATCATCAATAGTCGCATCCACTTTATCGTTAACACCAATGCGACCTTGCACAGTACCGTGGTGAGCAAAAGCATTACCAAGTTTAGTGGTATTAGTAACATTAAATTCGCCACCAGCAACTGTAATAGTACCCGTGTCGCCCGTTTGGCCGCCTGATTCAGCGTAAAACGGTGTGCGGTCTAATACTACAATACCTTGTTGACCATCTTCTAATAACTGAACAGCTTCGCCACCGGCAAAAATTTCTACCACTGTCGCGCTATGGTGCGTGCTGTCGTAGCCTTTAAACTCAGTAAGCTTTTCTGATTTTAATTGCTCATTGTAATCAGCACCAAACTTACCCGCTTGTTGCGCTGTTTTACGTTGTACAGCCATGCACTCTTCAAAGCCTTGATGATCAATCGTCATCTGGCGCTCACGCGCAACATCGGCAGTTAAATCAGCTGGAAAACCATACGTGTCGTAAAGTTTAAATACTAAATCGCCCGGTATAATATCGCCTTTAAGGTCACTTAAGCTTTCTTCTAAAATAGCTAAGCCACGCTCAAGTGTTTTACCAAACTGTTCTTCTTCAATGCGTAATACTTTTTCAATAATTTCTTGTTGCTTAGCAAGCTCTGGGTAAGCTTGCCCCATTTGCTCAATTAGCGCAGCAACTAACTTATAGAAAAACGAACCTTGTGCACCTAGCTTATTACCGTGGCGCACTGCACGACGAATAATACGACGTAGCACATAACCACGCCCTTCGTTAGATGGCATAACACCGTCAGAGATTAAAAACGCACACGAACGAATATGATCCGCCACTACGCGTAATGACTTATCGTCCATATCTTGCGCGTTAGTAACACTTGCAGCTGCTGCAATTAAGCCTTGGAATAAATCGATTTCGTAGTTTGAATGCACACCCTGCAAAATTGCAGAAATACGCTCAAGGCCCATTCCCGTATCAACAGATTGCTTAGGTAGAGGCAACATTGTACCGTCGCTTTGACGGTTGTATTGCATAAATACAAGGTTCCAAATTTCGATGAAACGGTCGCCGTCTTCCTCTGCAGTGCCCGGAGGTCCGCCCCAAATATGCTCACCATGGTCATAAAATATTTCAGAACACGGACCACATGGACCGGTATCGCCCATAGACCAAAAGTTATCTGAGGTCGCAATACGAATAATACGATCTTCACTTAAGCCAATATCTTTTGACCAATACTCAAACGCTTCTTCATCATCGTGATAAATAGTAACAAGCAGTTTTTCTTGAGGTAATTTAACAACCTCAGTTAAAAACTCCCACGCAAACTTAATCGCGTCTTGCTTAAAGTAATCGCCAAAGCTGAAGTTACCTAACATTTCAAAAAATGTATGGTGGCGAGCAGTGTAGCCTACGTTTTCTAAATCGTTATGCTTACCGCCAGCACGTACACAACGCTGCGAGCTTGTCGCACGTGTATAAGGGCGGCTTTCTGCGCCTAAAAATACATCTTTAAATTGCACCATGCCGGCATTATTAAATAACAACGTGGCATCGTTACCCGGTATAAGCGAGCTTGAAGGTACTATTTGATGTTGCTTGCTGGCAAAAAAGTCTAAAAACTGTTGCCTAATTTGTGCGGTAGTCATGTGCTGCATTTGAAAGTCTCACCTGTATTTACTGTGCTTGCATTGCAAAATTAATTTCATCGTAGCTAAAACCCCGATACATTAAGTAGCGCACGCGCTTAGCTTTATCTTTGTAATCGAGATCTGGCGGTGTATTCGAATATTTTTTATTGTACGCATCCTGCGCAAGCTCAAACCAATCTATTTCAAGCTCTTCAACTACTCTCTCAAGCAGCGAACGATCAATCCCTTTGCCCATAGCTTCGCTTTGTATTCGCTTAAGCCCGTGGCATTTAAATATGTGTTTTCTTACAAAGCCTTCACAGTATCGCTGCTCGTTAATAAAATTGTGCTTTTCGCACCAATCAAGCAGCGTTTCAATAAACTCTTCTGTCGCTTCTTTTTGCTGTAATTTGAGCGTTAACTCACGACGCGAATATTCTTGGCGCCCTAGTAACCAAAGTACATAGTTTTTTAGTTTTTGCTTTAATTTATCATCCATTAAGCGTCAAAACGTCCGCTTGTTTCACTGCTAAGTGGCTTAACATTAATGTCGTCACTTAATGGTACAACAGGCATAAAAATGGCTTGATAAGATACAAAAAAGCTAATGTAGCAAATCGGCATTAAAATCAACAGTGGTAAGAACGATAAGAACATCGAAAGCGCCATAAATAATGCGCAAATAAGGCCAAAAACGCCAAGTGGCAAAATGTTATGATAAAACACCATTAACGATTTTTTAAGCGCCGTTAAAATACGTGTTTCTTTACTAAAATAAACAAGTGGCACAGCGTACGCAAATGCCGTTAAATAAATTAGCATTGCCATAAAAAATAAAATTACATTCGCGCCCGAAATACTCTCAAGCATTTGTTCTAGCGCCACGTTTGGATCAAGTCCTGGTTGGCTCATAACAGCCACTGCATCGGCAAATAAGCCATTAGCAAGTAACGCCATTAAAATACCCGCACCCATTTGGTAAAGTGCTAAGCGTAATAACCCTAAACGATTTCCCTTAGCCGTAAATGGCTTGAGAATATCGGCTAGCATAATTTTTCCGCCCTGTTGCTTACTAAGCACCGCTTGGTAAAACCCTGCGGTTAAAAATGGCGTAGCGAGTGCTGCTACTACTTGCAGCAGCGGTAAAAATAAAGACAGCAGCCCTACAATGCCAATAAATAAATGCATAAAAATAAAGGTTGCTGGCTGGGTTTTAAAAATAAGCCATCCGGCTTTTAACCACTTTAGCCCTGCATCGGCTTTAAAAATTCGTAATTGTGTAGACATACTTGCTCTTAATTTAAAACGAAACACGCCAAGTATAACTTGGCGTAAGGGGGGATTAATAGACGAAACGTAATTAAATGATTAAGGTTTTTTAATTTTCTTAATATCTAACATATGCGCGCCATGCTTAATTTTTGTTTCTAGGTACGATTTATTACCCGCAACACCCGCTTTAATGTGCGCATGCGTGCCCACAACCGAGTCAACATTAATACCGGCATCTTTTAATGCATTAAGCTTTTTAGGATTATTAGTCATTAATTTAACGTGACTTAAATTAAGCGCATTGAGCATTAATACCGCATCCGAAAAGTCACGTAAATCATCAGCAAAACCTAAATGATTATTAGCTTCGTAGGTGTTCATACCTTGCGATTGCAATACGTAAGCGTCTATTTTGTTGTATAAACCAATGCCACGGCCTTCTTGGCGTAAGTACAATAAAATACCGCCTTGCTCGTGCATCATTTCAATACATTCATTTAGCTGCTCACCACAATCACAACGCGATGAGTAAAATACATCACCTGTTAAACACTCTGAATGCATACGAATTAGCGGTACATCTTGCTCTGTATCGGCGTTATTAAACACCATAGCAATATGTTCTTTACCATCTTTTAAATCAGTAAATGAGATTATTTCTGCAGGGATATCACTATTTCTGCCAACTTTAAGCTGGACTCTTGCTCTTACTTGCGCCACGACAAATCCAAATATTTAAATAACTACGACACGACAATAAAGTGATAGTATCACAAAATAGGATAAATACACCGTAGTACAAGACTGTTTATGGCAAATATATGGCGACGACAGGCGTTATTTTCAATGACTATTAGCAATAAATTAATACAAATAACCGCCAATGTTATTTACGTTGATTTACCTTAATCAGTGACACCTATAGGCACGTTTGGTATTTTGTATTTTAAACAACGATAGGGATTATTATGAAACGTCAGCAACTCGCTTTATTTATAGGTTTAAGTTTGTCTGCTTTAAGCGCAACAACTTTAAGCACTACAGCATTCGCCAGCCAAGCAAGCGATCCTCAAACGGTATTTAACCAAGCATACCAAAGCTATTTAGCAGCAGTTAAAGCAGACGAAAACGTACAACAAACTGCCAAACTTGCTTACACATCAGGTAAAGCCGTTTACGGTAAAAGCGACGACAATACTGCTAACTTAGCTATTAACTACGCTAAAGCTATTAAAGGCTACGGCGATGAGCTATACGAACAACGTTTTGCACTTTATGATGAAGCACATACTATTTTAGCGGCTAATCACGGCAAACAATCAATAGAAACAGTTGATGCACTGCTCGGAAAAGCTAACTACACAACATCAGCTTACAAAGCAGCTAACTTTTTAGAACAAGTAATAGGTATAGCTAAAACACAAAATAACCCTAAGTTTGTAGCCGACATGAAACTTGAAGCTGCAACGCTACTGGCTAAAAAATTTAGTTCTAAAAAATATCGTGAGGCTAAAAACTACCTAGAAGAAGCCGACGAATACTACCAAGAAAACTTACCTGAAAACTCACTAGAGCGCATAAAAGCCGATTTTTTAATGGCCTCATTCGCAGAGGGTCGTAAAAGATACAATCAAGCGATTGAAAGGCTAAACCGTATAGTTACTGTATTCGATAGTAACTTAAACTTTGATCACAGTGCAGAGCTAACAGCTCATTCAAAGCTTGTAGGCCTGTACGAAAAGCAAGGTAAAAGCGAAGAAGCAACTAAACATTGCCTAGCTATCGCTCAAATGGTGCCATGGAAAGAATCGCAAGAGCAAACACCACTCTATCGTGTTAATCCTAAATACCCAGTTAACAAAGCCAGATTTAGTACCGATGGTAGCGTTGTTATGGAGTTTGAGGTAGACGCAGCTGGCTTTGTAAAAAACCCAAAAGTACTTAGCTCTGAAGGCGGCAGCGCATTTGAAAAATCAGCCAAAGCAGCGCTTGAGCAATGGCGTTACGCGCCAAAGTTTGAAAATGGCAAACCTGTTAGCGCTATTTCTCAGGTACAACTCGACTTTAAAATTAACCGCCACTAAAAGCGGCTCATTAAAAAAGGCGCTTTAAGCGTAATGCCAGTCAGTTAAGCTGACTGGCATCTTTCTTTTTATGGGGATACTTAGATGGTTTTGGCTTAACCCATCGGGGATATCTTCTATCCTCTCGTCTAGCTGGAAGCTTAAATAAGACCAGTGTATCGAGTAAGTGCTGCCAGTGTATTGGAATGTTCCCTGGGCTCATTATAGATACTGACGAGAAATACTGAATGACAGCCATCGAACTGCTAGAGAAACTAAGCTGGTTAGGCCATATCCCTGTGACTGTCGCCGCCATCGTCATTATTCTTCGTATTAAATTATAGGCGAGTAACACGGCCCATAGCTCCTGACGCACCATGTCTGGACGCTTACTTCTTAAATGGTATGCGCTATCAAGCATGGTTTGTTTGATTTCTCTAAACCCAAGTTCTATCTCCCAACGATGACAATATAATTCAACAATTTCATTACCTGGATAACGCAATCTATCCGTCATCGAGGTTAATATACGGTAGCTTTTGCCCTTTATTGTTTTGCTGATTAATCTCGCTTTAATTGTTTCAGGAACATCGGGAAAGTTTTTTTGTGCATGCTTTGTGGTTTTCAATTCAATGATATGGTCATTTTTACCTGCGCTGGAGATGATTTCATACTGTAAGTCGGGCCTTGCTGGTATCAGCCAGTGCCTCATCTCCCCAGTTTGATGCCAA
>NZ_JWIG01000030.1 GCF_000814675.1 Pseudoalteromonas distincta
TAATGCCGATCAGTTAAGAAAATGACCGGTTGACCGATCCAAACGATCATGCAAAATCCGTAGTTAGGAAACTAACTACGGATTTTTTGTGAATATAGAACAAGCACTGCAAGCAACACTTGAAGAAAGCAGCCGATACCATACCTTTGAAAAATTATCAGAAATTCTTGACCCTGAAATCATTGAACAAGGTTTTCAACAAGCAGGGATTGCAACCGTTCGTAAGCGAAGATTACCGCTTGAAGCCGTTTTGTGGTCAGTTATTGGCATGGCATTGTTTCGAAAAGAATCAGTTTGGAATATCGCTAATAAGCTAGATATCATGTTACCTGGCAAGAACCAACTCGTTGCTCCAAGTGCGATGGTACAGGCGAGACAAAGGTTAGGTGATGATTCCGTTAAACACGTTTTCAATAAATCTGCTCAATCAATGTATAAGCAACAGTCATTCGAAACATGGAATGGTTTGAACCTATTAGCTGTTGACGGTGTTGTGTGGCGAACAGCCGACACGCCTGATAATCGTAAAGCCTTCTCTTCAGGTAGCAACCAATACGGTGATACAGCCTTTCCTCAAATACGCATGGTCTGTCATATGGAATTGACCAGCCATCAACTTCTCAGTAGCGAGTTTGATAACTATAAAACCAACGAGATGAAATTAGCTGAGCGTTTAATTGAACGTACACCAGATAATTCACTGACTATGTTTGATAAAGGATATTATTCTTTAGGCCTGTTAAACCGTTGGCATCAAACTGGGGAGATGAGGCACTGGCTGATACCAGCAAGGCCCGACTTACAGTATGAAATCATCTCCAGCGCAGGTAAAAATGACCATATCATTGAATTGAAAACCACAAAGCATGCACAAAAAAACTTTCCCGATGTTCCTGAAACAATTAAAGCGAGATTAATCAGCAAAACAATAAAGGGCAAAAGCTACCGTATATTAACCTCGATGACGGATAGATTGCGTTATCCAGGTAATGAAATTGTTGAATTATATTGTCATCGTTGGGAGATAGAACTTGGGTTTAGAGAAATCAAACAAACCATGCTTGATAGCGCATACCATTTAAGAAGTAAGCGTCCAGACATGGTGCGTCAGGAGCTATGGGCCGTGTTACTCGCCTATAATTTAATACGAAGAATAATGACGATGGCGGCGACAGTCACAGGGATATGGCCTAACCAGCTTAGTTTCTCTAGCAGTTCGATGGCTGTCATTCAGTATTTCTCGTCAGTATCTATAATGAGCCCAGGGAACATTCCAATACACTGGCAGCACTTACTCGATACACTGGTCTTATTTAAGCTGCCAGCTAGACGAGAGGATAGAAGATATCCCCGATGAGTTAAGCCAAAACCATCTAAGTATCCCCATAAAAAGAAAGATGCCAGTCAGCTTAACTGACTGGCATTAGCTATTTAGCCCTTTTTTTATGTTTATTTATTCATTTAACTCATCTTCTTGCTCAGATATTTTAATTTGTTCCTTTAAAAATTGAGCAGCTTTAGAGTATTCAATTTCCAGCTTATCTCTTAACTCTATTAATTCATCGGTTGTGAGTTCACCTTCTTTACATTTATCTTCAAATGCACTTGAAAGTTCTGCCACCGTTTGGGCACCAATTGTCTTGGAGATCGATTTTAATTGATGACACCCTTCAATAATCTCATTTAAGTCGTTAACCATAACGCCGGAATTAATACTCTTAATTAAGCCTTGGCTTTGTTCTAAATACATTTTGAAGAAACGGATTTGCTTAGCGTTATCACCGTTTACATATTTAGCAACAGCTTCCATATCAATAGGTAGTGCCATAGTTTGATGGATAACTACATTTGGGTTTTGGCTTTGTTTATCGCTCCAACGTTTTAGAGTTTCTTCTAACGCGTTCAGCTCTATAGGTTTGGTAATGAAGTCGTTAATACCTACCGCTAAACAGCGCTCTTTTTCGCCTTTAAGTGCGTTTGCTGTTACTGCAATAATGTAAGGCTGTGCATCAATCGATTCTAATAGCTCTGCTTCATTACGGATTTTTTCGACCATATCGTAACCCGACATTTTAGGCATGTGTAAGTCGGTTAAAATAAGTGAGTAATCACCTTTTCTCCACATATCTAGGCCTTCTTCACCGTTGTTCGCTATTTCAACGCCAAAGCCCAGTATATGTAGTTGATCGGTGAGGACTTGTTGGTTTAGAAGGTTATCTTCAACAAGTAAAACCAATTTGTTTGAATCACGTGCCTGCTCAACATTTAAATAGTTATTAAGTGTTTTGGTTTTTTTAATTTGCTTAGGTGTATGTAACCCTGCAGCCACCAATATAGAAAGCATAAAGTTAGATTTACATAGAGGAGAAGCATTAATATAAAAAATGTTTTTATGATTTATAGCTGCTTCATCAAGCTTACTTAGTACTACAACTTGTTGGTTATAATCTTCTAATGAATAAAATAAACGTCTTAGCAGCGCATTAGTTTTATCCATATTGTCTATGCCATCAGCTACCCAAATAATATCTTGTGAATGCTGGTGCTCTTCAATTTCTTCTTCTGTGTGTGCATAAATTATTTTAGCGCCCATGAACGATAAATAACGGTACATTGTTTTTTCACGTTCTAGGTGATTACTAACTACAACAATTTTCTTGCCATTTAATGCACCTTTATGTGCGTACTTAATTTTACCCGATGTGCTAAACGGCAGCTCTACTGTAAACTCACTGCCAATTCCCGTATGACTAGTTACATGAATAGTACCTAGCATAAGCTCAGTTAAGCTTTTACAAATAGAAAGACCTAAACCGGTGCCACCATATTCTCGGGTAATTGAGTTTTCGGCTTGAATAAACGGATTAAATATTTCGCGTAATTGTGCCTGCGACATGCCTTTACCGTTATCAGTTACGCAAAAGCGTAAGGTAAAGTGATCAGTCGTATTATGTACAACCTCTGCTGATATTTTTACATGGCCTTGGGTTTTTTCATCAGTGCTAGTGAATTTAATTGCGTTGCTACATAGGTTATAAAGCACCTGACGTACACGCACACTATCACCGGTAAGATTGACCGGAATATCTGGTGCTATTGCTAGCTCTAAATCAAGCTCACGTTTTTTAGCAACTGATGAGAGCACTCGAGCAACTTCTTCAATGGTATCGGTTACCGAAAATGGGATCGGGTCAATATTTAGCTTTCCAGCCTCAATTTTAGAAAAATCTAAGATATCATCCAAAATGCTCAATAACGAAAATGCTGATTCACGAATAATTGTACTTAAACGATGTTGAGCGCCATCAAGTTCGGTCTGGCGCAGTAAATCAATAGTGCCTATAACACCATTCATCGGTGTTCTTATTTCGTGGCTCATTGTGGCTAAAAAGGTCGTTTTGGTTTCGCTTGCTCGCTCTGCTTTTAGTGTGGCTTGCTCAAGCGCTATAGTACGATTTTGCACTTCGGCTTCTAGGCCATTTTGTAATTTATAAAGCTCTTTTTGTGCGGCGTCATTCTCACTCATCGCAGTCTGTACTTTTTGTAGCAGTAAGTTAATGTTTTTTGCCACTACACCTAAACCAATATCAAGCTGCTCATCAACACTACTATTGTAATTAGCATTTTCGGTGATTGCCTGCAGCTCTTGTGTAAGAGTGTCAGTACTTTTTCGTAAGCGACTATTAATGTACATATTAAACATTAAAGTAAATATAAATAATGCAGCTACGCTTGCTATCGCAATAATGTAGGCAATAACTTGAGAGTTTTGAGCGCTTAAAGGAGCGGTTGGTAGGTTTTGCTTAATAATAAGCTCGCCAATAGGTTGATCGTTTAACAGCAGTAAGTGGTGTAGGATGCCTTCTTCTACTAGATGCTTTTCAGTTTTAATTGAAGCGATAGCAGGTTTACTACTGCTATATACCAATTGAGTACCTGATGTTGGATTGAAGCGATATAGAGTATATTCAAAGTCATCATCTAATAACGACGTTAAATCAAGTAACTGCCTTACTTTACCTTGACCATACATAGTTAATGCATCAACCATAGGTAAGTCTAATCTATCGGCAAGCGTCACAATATTAACAGATGATGCAGGTTGGGCTGTCTTAACTTCAGTTTGTGAATAAAATGAGTGGGCAATAATAGCAAGCGCTGTTACTGCAATATTTATGATTAAAAAAAGAGGTAATAAGCCTTTGACTGGCGATGAAAATTTACTCTGCATTGATTGTTTCCAATTGATGTGATTTTACTACGATAAGTCCCTATCGTACGTATCTAAGTTAATCGTAACATTTACAAAAAATAATTCACTACGGTTTTAGTCTGATTTATTTATATTTATAGTTCGATTTGTGGTAAAAATGAACGTTATTAATGAAAAATACACTGAGTTGTCTGAAAACCGTTCAAACAGTTATAAAGAATAAAAAAAAAGTTGACTTGTAAGGGCAAAACTCGTTTAATACGCCGCACGCCCAGATAGCTCAGTCGGTAGAGATGAGTGGGAATTGCATTAAAAATCCTTCAAGATTTTTAATTAGCACTGTTTAAGTGCCTCGATAGCTCAGTTGGTAGAGCAGAGGATTGAAAATCCTCGTGTCCCTGGTTCGATTCCGGGTCGAGGCACCATTTATTAAAGTAGTGGTGTTTAATCAACAGTTTAAACATTATTACGCGTGCCTTAGCACACAGTTTTGTGTGCCGACTTAGCTCAGCTGGTAGAGCAACTGACTTGTAATCAGTAGGTCAACCGTTCGACTCGGTTAGTCGGCACCATTTATATAAAGTTAATTGTAAAGCATCACAATTAACTAGCACAGTTTATGTGCCTCGATAGCTCAGTCGGTAGAGCAGAGGATTGAAAATCCTCGTGTCCGTGGTTCGATTCCGCGTCGAGGCACCATTTACTTTAAGTTCTCAATCTTTAAAATTGAACGTGCCTTAGCACACAGTTTTGTGTGCCGACTTAGCTCAGCTGGTAGAGCAACTGACTTGTAATCAGTAGGTCAACCGTTCGACTCGGTTAGTCGGCACCATTTATTTAAAATAGTTTGAAAAGAAAAACTGTAATCAGTAGTCTGTTCAAATTACCCGTCGACTCGGTTAGTCGGCACCATTTATTAAGTTAAAGGTTAATTTTATTAATCGGTAACTAGCACAGTTTATGTGCCTCGATAGCTCAGTCGGTAGAGCAGAGGATTGAAAATCCTCGTGTCCGTGGTTCGATTCCGCGTCGAGGCACCATTTATTGAAAAGCCTTGCTTATGCAAGGTTTTTTTATTTTAAGTGCTTTATAAAAGTTCTCAATCTTTAAAATTGAACGTGCCTTAGCACACAGTTTTGTGTGCCGACTTAGCTCAGCTGGTAGAGCAACTGACTTGTAATCAGTAGGTCAACCGTTCGACTCGGTTAGTCGGCACCATTTATTTAGGTAACTTAAAGCAACTGACTTGTAATCAGTAGTCTGTATAAGTTACCCGCTCGACTTTGTTAGTCGGCACCATTTATTTAAAAGCCTCGCTTATAGCGGGGCTTTTTTGTTTTTGTATAGTTAATCTCTTAAACACACTACAAAAAGTTAATTTTAGTATTAAAAATTGCTGATCATTTACTCATTTTTACCGTATAACTGGCTATTATGTTAATTCATCGCTAGCTATGTAATGTTATGTAAAGTAAGTTGAGCAAAATTTGCCAAAGTGCTTGAATTACGTTCATAAATAGCAGTAATTTAGGTTTAATTATGATCTGGCAATGCAAGCCAACCCTACTGGCAATTAGTGTGATGCTGCTCAGCGGCTGTGCGAGTGATTTAAACTCGTCTCAGCGCATGCAAGTCCCTAATAATATGCCTCAGCAATGGCAGCAAGAAGCATCAAGCTCAGTATTAAAAGTACAAGAGCAATGGCTTACACAATTACAAAATCCTACGCTTAATAAATTTGTACAACAAGCACTTAAAAATAACCAACAGCTTTTGCAAACGAGTTATGATGTTGAAATTCAAAAGCAGCAACTTATAGTCTCGGGCGCTGCACTTTGGCCAAGCCTCGATTTATCAACACGTACAAGCCGTAGTAAAGACAACCGCCCTGTAAGTTACGACAACGCAAGCTCAGCTAGTTTAAATTTAACTTACGAGGTTGATTTATGGGGTAAGCTCTCTGACGCCAAGCGCGAAGCTAATCTTAACTATTTAGCTCAGCAGGCACGGTTTGAGCAAGCTAAACAGCAACTTGTTGCTGATGTGGTAACAGGTTGGTTTGATGTGGTTACGGCGCAGCAATTACTGGATTTATTTAAGCGTCGCGAAGCCAACTCACAACAAAATCTCGATATTATTGAAGCTGGCTATCGCCAAGGCATAAACGAAGCGCTCGATGTGTATTTAGCGCGTAATGAGCTTAATAATGAACGCTCTCGCATTGCCACTCAAACAGCGAGTTTATCGACATCAGCACGTGTACTTGAGCGTTTACTTGGTGAATACCCAAAAGGCGCTATTACTGCTAGTAGTGACTTACCTGTTATTAATACCGATATTCCTCTAGGATTACCTTCTGAACTTATAACGCGAAAACCTACTCTACGTGCAAGTTGGTATGAGCTTTTAGCAGCCGATGCATCATTGGCATATGCGCATAAACAACGCTTTCCAAGTTTAGATTTAACGGCTTCATTAAGTGATAGTACAGACCGAGTAAGCGACTTGTTTTCTCCATCAAGCCTTGCATGGTCTTTGTTAGGTAGTATTTCAGCGCCACTTTTTGAAGGAGGGCGCTTAAAAGCCAACGAAGAAATAGCGCGTCTTAATACTCAAAAGCAAGAGCAGCTTTATTTGCAAACGCTTTATGACGCATTTGGTGATGTGGAAAATGCTATTTCGCAGCAGCAGTCCCTTAAAGCGCAATATAGCAGTACTCTTGAAGCGCAAGAAAACGCACTTGCTGCAGAGCAATTGTCGTTTGAGCAGTATCAAAGTGGCTTGGTAACTTACACGACAGTGCTTGATGCCCAAGACCGTTCTTTTGACGCGCAAAGCTCCTTAATCGATATTAAAAACCAATTAATAGCCAATAGAATTAACCTACACATTGCCCTTGGTGGTGATTTTGCAAAGCCCTCAAGTGAACTAAAGAGCAATAACGATGAAAACTAAAACAGCAAAAATTATTATTCCAGCGGTGGTTATTGTTGCCACAATTTTAATTGTTATGTTTATTAAGGGGAACCCACCAGAGGCTAAACGCTTTGGGGCACCTCCTAAGGCATCAATAAGTGTGGCTGCGCTTGAGCTAAAACCACAAAATTATCAAGTTATGATAGATAGCTACGGTACGGTAAAACCACGTACACAAAGTTTGTTAGTGGCTCAGGCATCTGGGCAAATAATTGAAGTAAGTGATGACTTTAGAGAAGGCGGTTTTTTTGAAAAAGGCGATGTACTTTTAAAACTAGACGACAGAGATCATCAGGCTGAAGTTAAATCTGCTCAAGCCAACTTATTAACCGCAGAGCAAGGTTTGCTAGAAGAGAAGGCGCGTGGGCAACAAGCTATTACCGATTGGAAACGCCTTGGCGGCTCAAATCAAGCAAGCAGTTTAGTACTACGTGAGCCACAACTAGCAGCCGCTGAAGCTGAGGTTTTGTCGGCGCAGGCAGCACTTGAAAAAGCGATGCTTGATTTAGAGCGCACTAAAGTAACGGCGCCATATGCGGGGCGTATACTTAGCCGCAGTGTTGATTTAGGGCAAGTTGTTACTAACAACACACAGTTAGCTACCATTTACGCAATCGATAGCGTAGAGATTCGTTTACCGATTAAAAATAAAGATCTCCCATTTGTAAATTTACCAGAGCAGTATCGCGATGGTGCTAAAAACCAAGCGGGTTCAATTGTTAAATTTACTTCTGACTTAGTAGGTGAGCAAACGTGGCAAGGTCAGTTAGCACGCACAGAAGGTGCTATAGATGAAGGCGCACAGCAGCTTTATGTAGTTGCTAAAATTAATGACCCGTATAAAGCAACAGCAAATAACCAGTACCCAATAAAAATTGGGCAGTATATAAAAGCGCAAATTACCGGCAGAACAGTATCTAACGCACTTATAATTCCTAACAGTACAATTTATCAAGGAACGTACGTTTACATTGTTGAAGGTGGCGTACTTAAGCGCAAAGACATCACACTAGCTTGGCAAAATGCGACTCAGGCGATGATAAAAACAGGTTTAAACGCAAATGATAAGCTTGTTATTACTCCACTTGGTCAAGTAAGTTCAGGAACTCAAGTAAGTATTTTAGGTGAACAAAGCGCAGATCAACCTAAAAGCCGTGGAGCGAATGGGCAAGGTAAAGGAAAGCGCCCGACTCCAGAGCAGCTTGAACAAAAAGCAAAAGAGCTTGGTATTAGTGTTGAAGAGTTAAAAAAACGCCGTCCAGCAAAGCAAGGAGATAAGCCATGATAGCTTGGTTTGCCAAAAACCATGTTGCAGCTAACTTATTGCTAGTAACGTTGCTGCTGTCGGGGCTTTTTAGTTTATCGACTAAAATACCGCTTGAAGTATTCCCTTCATTCGAAACCGACATGATAAGCGTGAACGTAAGTTTGCGTGGCTCAACACCAGAGGATGTAGAGCAAGGCGTAACAATTCGTATAGAAGAAGCCGTACAAGATTTAGAAGGTATTAAGCAAATATTTAGCCGCTCTTCTGAAGGTTCTGGCTCTGTAACAATAGAAGTTGAAACGGGCTACGACCCGCGTGAGCTTTTAGCCGATATTAAAAGTCGTGTAGATGCAATTAACACCTTTCCAGCCGATGCTGAAAAGCCAATAGTCGCGCTTGCGGAGCGAATTCGCGAAGTTATCGCGGTTACTGTATCGAGTGATTACGGCGAAAAAGAAACCCGTGAATATGCAGAAACAGTACGCGATCAAATTCTACGCTTACCAAATGTGACGCAGGTAGAGCTAAGTGGTGTTCGTGATTACGAAATTGCCATTGAAGTAAGCCAAGACGTTCTTCGCCAGTACGATTTAAGCCTTGCACAAATATCGAGTGCGATTGCTAATTCAAGCTCTGATATTTCTGCTGGTAACTTAAAAACTGAAGGTGGGGACGTACTTATAAGCTCTAAAGGGCAAGCATATCGTAAAGATGAATTTGCCAATATTGTTGTTAAAAACCAAGCTGACGGCACGATTATTCGTTTAGGCGATATTGCAATAATTAAAGACGATTTTGAAGAAACCCCAGTACGTACTCGCTTTAATGGTAAGCAGGCTGCATTTATCGACGTATATCGAATTGGTCCACAAAGTGCGATTACTGTTGCTGACGAAGTTAAAAATTACATAAAAGAGCAACAAAGCTCCCTTCCACAAGGGTTTGAACTAAGTTACTGGGATGATGATTCGGAGCTGGTTAAAAGTCGAATTGCCACACTAACGACCAATGCCCTACAAGGCGGTATTTTAGTACTTGCTTTACTTACTTTGTTTTTACGCCCTGCAATTGCATTTTGGGTATTTATTGGTATTCCGGTTTCATTTATGGGCGCGTTTATAGCGATGCCTATATTTGGCGTAACCCTTAATATTATGAGTTTATTTGGCTTTATATTAGTACTGGGAATTGTTGTTGATGACGCCATAGTTACTGGCGAAAATGTCTATACCCACTTAAAAACAGCTAAGTCGGGGGAGCAAGCTGCAATTTTAGGTACTCAAGAAGTCGCAACACCAGTAACATTTGGTGTATTAACTACCGTTGCCGCCTTTTTACCTTTGGCCTTTATTGAAGGGGCGCGCGGTGCTTTGTTTGCACAAATACCGGTAGTGGTTATTCCGGTATTATTGTTTTCATTGATTGAATCTAAATTTGTACTACCCGCACATTTAAAATATATAAAACTACGCCACGAAAAAGGCGAACCTTCAAAGTTTGATGTTATTCAACAGCGTTTTGCAGATGGATTTGAAAACGCGATTTTAAAATATTACCAACCAACTTTAAATTTAGCACTGCGCCATAAATTGGCTTCGGTAAGTTTGTTTGTTGGTGTGTTTATAATAATTTTAACCATGATCACTAGCGGTTGGACTAAGTTTGTATTTTTCCCGCGTATACCAAGCGAAACAGTCCGCGTTAACTTAACACTACCAACAGGTACGCCGTTTGAAGTCACTAATAAATACGTAATTGATATGTCGCAAAAGGCGCAGCAATTACAAGAAAAATACCGCGACCCAGATACAGGTGAAAGCGTTATTTTAAATATATTAGCCACAACAGGTGGGCGCGGTGGTGTATCTAATTCAGGTTCTGTACGCTTTGAAATAACACCGGCTGAAAAGCGTGAATCAGACATAGGATCAAGAGAGCTTGCCAGCGAATGGCGCGATTTAATTGGTGTCATTCCAGGTGCTGAAAGCTTAACATTTAGAGCTGAAATTGGCCGAAGTTCTGACCCAATTGATGTTCAGCTTAGCGGGACTTCGTTGACTATTTTACAAGACGTGGCTGATCACATTAAAACCCGTTTATCGACCTACCCAACGGTGTTTGATATTGCAGATAGCATGTCTGATGGTAAAGAAGAGTTACAAATAGAGCTTACGCAGCAAGGCTTAGCGCTGGGCTTAAATAGAGTTAATGTTGCAGGTCAAGTGCGTAACTCGTTCTTTGGCTCGCAAGTCCAACGTATTCAGCGCGGACGTGATGATGTACGAGTAATGGTACGCTTGCCTATAGACGAGCGCCGCTCTGTAGCCGATTTACAAAATATACTCATCAATACACCTACTGGTGGCTCGGTGCCGTTATCGCATGTTGCAACCCTTACCGCAGGGCAAAGCCCGTCAACTATTAACCGAATAGACCGCTACCGTACTTTAAATGTAACAGCGGATATCGAAAAAAATAACACCAACATGACCATACTTCAGGCTGACCTAACGGAGTATTTAGATGAATTAATGCAGCAATACCCTGGAGTAGATTACAAACTAGAAGGTGAGGCTAAAGAGCAGCGAGAGTCGTTTGGCTCATTGGCTTGGGCACTTGTGTTTGTATTTTTCATAATTTATGCGCTATTAGCGATACCGCTTAAGTCTTACTTACAGCCAATTATAGTAATGAGTGTAATTCCATTTGGCATGATAGGTGCTGTAGTCGGGCATTGGATTATGGGCATGGATTTAACCATTATGAGCTTGCTTGGTATGCTCGCCCTAACTGGGGTGGTAGTAAATGACTCCCTTGTACTAGTTGATTTTATCAATAAAAAGCGCAGTGAAGGCGGCAAATTACTAGATGCAGTTAAACTTGCCGGTGCATCGCGTTTTCGCCCTGTAATGCTAACAAGTTTAACGACCTTTATTGGCTTAATGCCGTTATTATTTGAAAAAGCGACTCAGGCGCAGTTTTTAATACCCATGGCGGTAAGTTTAGGGTTTGGGATTATTTTTGCTACCTTTATTACTTTATTGTTAGTGCCAATAAACTACATGATGATGGAGCGCTTTCAAGGTTGGTTTAAGTAAATAAGCGTAAGCATTTAAAATTTAGCTGTAAGTAAGAAATTGCTTGCAGCTTTTTTTTGCCAAAAATTATAAAAATAATGTACGAAGGTATAGCAAAAAAATGAATAAGCAATAAGAGGGAGTATAAAAAGTAAGAAGGTGTTCCCCAAGATACGGTACCCGGTTTCAGTCCTGAAACCAGAAGGTTTCAGGGCGGAAATCTGCGGTTTACCGTAGGCTTCTCGGTACATGCCGAGCTTGCACAATAGTAGACGAACAGAAATCCTGGTATAAAATTTATCGGCTCAGGGACTTAACCAAGCTCCGGTACCCCAGGGAACAATTTAAGTATATAAGACATAATCCAATCCTTAAACCCTAAACGTAAAAAATTAAACCGTTCGCTTAGTTTTCCCGCACCTTTAACTCGCCATTTACTTTATCGCATGGTTTTTGAGCTTGATCATACAATTAATTGGAGTTGCTTTTTATCGAGTGGTAGCATTGCCTTAACTTGCAAAGCGAAGATTCGATTATGAACGATTTACCCGATTACGAAAAAGCTCAACTGCTTTTAGAAAAAAACGAAATATTTGTATCACCTGCCGAAGCGCATGGTGTAATTAGTGGTTTACTAGCGTGTGGTTTAACCATTGACGACAAAGAATACTTAGGCCTTTTGAGCGATGTGTTTAACGATGGTGAATCATTTAGTAACGATTTAAAGCAGTTTTTTGGCACTATTTATAAGCAAGTAGTTGCGAGCTTTAATGATGACGAATTTCAGTTTGATTTATTTTTACCAAACGATGACGAAACACTCATCGATCAGGCTAATGGCCTCGTATCATGGGTAGCAGGCTTTATGCTTGGTTTTGGCTTAAAGCAAAAAGATTACGGTAAGTTATCAAGCGATGTTAAAGAGGTTATTACTGACTTTAGCGAAATCACTCGCCTAGATACCACTTTTGAAGAAACCGAAGAAGACAGCCAAGCGCTGCACGAAGTGATTGAATATGTGCGCGTATCAGCACTACTTTGTTTTGCAGAACTGGGTAAAGAGCAAAACACGCAAAGTACTAAAAAAACACTTCATTAGTTTAAAAAGTTAAACGGGTTGGTTAATAATGGTTGAAGTACAAAAGTCAGAATTTAAAGCACGCCGTGAGCGTTTACTTGCGCAAATGGATAAAAATAGCGTTGCTATTATTCCTGCTGCGAGCGAAGTGACGCGTAGCCGCGATACCGAATATGCATTTAGACAAGATAGCGACTTTTTCTATTTAACAGGCTTTAACGAACCCGACGCTGTACTTGTACTATGTAACAACAGCGATGCACCCAGTACTTTATTTTGCCTAGATAAAGACAAGCTTGCAGAAATTTGGCATGGCCGCAGAGTTGGCTTTGATAAAGCTAAAAGTGACTACTTGTTTGATGAAGCTTACCCACTAAGTGAATTAAACGATAAGCTACTTGATATACTAAATGAAAAAGATGCGATTTATTTTGCACAAGGTGCTTATCCTTCATTTGATACCAAGGTGTTTACGTTACTAGGTACACTTAGAAGTGGTGCGCGAAAAGGCCTCAAAGCACCGAGTACTTTAAAAGAAATACGCGGCCTTATTCATGAAATGCGTTTGTTTAAATCGCCAAGCGAGATAGATGTTATGCGAGAAGGCTGTGAAATTAGTGCGCGAGGGCACATGCGCGCTATGCGTTTTTCACACCCCGGAGCTACTGAATTTCAGCTAGAGGCAGAGCTGCATCATCATTATGCCATGAATGGTGCGCCGCACCCGGCGTACGGCACAATTGTTGGTAGTGGCGACAACGCCAATATTTTACATTACACGCAAAATAGCGACGTATTAAAAAATGGCGACCTGGTACTTATAGACTCCGGTTGCGAGCTACAAGGTTACGCCGCCGATATTACCCGTACTTTTCCAGTAAATGGACAATTTAGCGAAGAGCAAGCCGCGCTTTACAATATTGTTCTTAAAGCGCAAGAAGTTGCTTTTGATGAAGTAAAACCCGGTGGTTACATGTCGCATGCTAATAAACTAGCAATGGAAGTAATGACCCAAGGTTTACTTGATTTAGGTATTTTAACCGGCGACTTTGACGAGCTAATGGCAAAAGGGGCATGTAAAGAATATTACATGCACGGGCTTGGGCATTGGCTTGGTTTAGATGTACATGATGTTGGCGATTACAAAGTAAATAACGTTGAGCGTGCATTTGAGCCGGGTATGGTACTCACCATAGAGCCTGGGCTTTATATCAGCGAAGACTCAAGCGCACCGCAAAAATACAAAGGCATTGGTATTCGTATCGAAGATAACTTGCTAGTTACCGAAACCGGCCATGAAAACTTGACCCTAAGCGTACCTAAAAAAATTAGCGATATAGAAGCACTTATGCAAAGTGCTAAAAACGTATAAAGCTCGGAGAGTAAAGTGGCTAAGCAGTTTGATGTAGTTATTATTGGCGGTGGTTTAGCGGGAGCAAGCTGCGCATTAAGTGTGGCTAAAACTAATCCCGCGTTAAATATTGCCGTTGTAGAAGCTAATCAAGTTACCGGCGACTACCACCCAAGCTTTGACGACAGAAGCATTGCACTTGCTCAGCAATCGGTAGAGTATTTACAAAGCCTCAATTTATTTGAACAAAATGCCCCTTACACCGCCGCAATCAAAAAAGTGAGCGTGTCTGATAGAGGCCACTTTGGCAAAGCGCACATTAATTGCGACGAATTTTCTAAGCCTTCACTTGGTTACGTAGTAGAAGTTAACCCTTTTGGCCGAGCGCTCCACCTGCGTTTAACGCAATCAAATATTACGCTTTTGTGCCCCGATAGCGTAACTGCCATTGAGCAAACTCTGCATAGCAATACACTTACCCTGCAAAGCGGCGAGCAATTAAGCGCAGCGCTATTGGTTATTGCTGATGGTGCACAATCACCCACACGTAATTTACTTGGGCTTGGTTTTAATACCCAGCCTTATGAACAAGGCGCAATTATTGCTAATGTAGAAGTGGCTGGTGGGCATAATAATCATGCCTTTGAGCGTTTTACACAAAGCGGGCCTATGGCGTTATTACCCATGAGCAATAACCGTTATTCGTTGGTGTGGTGTATGAGCCAAGATCAGGTTGAACAGCACATGGCACTTAATGAACAAGGTTTTTTAAGTGCCCTACAAAGCGCGTTTGGTTATCGCGGAGGTCAATTTACTAAAGTAGGCATGCGCACGAGTTACCCGCTCGTTTACGGGCAAGTCGAGTCTTTGACTGCGCACCGTACAGTGGTTATTGGTAATGCTGCACATGCTATTCATCCTATTGCAGGGCAAGGTTTTAATTTAGGCCTTCGCGACGTGCAAGTACTTAGTAATTTAATAGCAAACAGCCAACACGATTTAGGCAGCTATGCGTTTACACGTGAATATTCTAATAAGCGTAATGATGATATAAAAACCGTAATGAGTTTAACCGATGCACTTGTTAGGCTTTTTTCAAACTCATCGCGAGTGCTCGCATTGGGGCGCAGTATTGGGTTGTTCTCGATGGATTTATTTCCCGCATTAAAAGCGCCATTAGCCAAACAGTTAATGGGGCAAGTTAAACAAGGTAGGCGTTTATGAAGCAAGCACAGGTTTGTATTGTAGGTGGTGGCTGCGTAGGGCTAACACTAGCACTTGGATTGGCAAAAGCCGATATAAGCGTCGTTGTACTCGACGGCGCACCAACACAAGCGTTGCCAACTGACGAATATGGTTTGCGCGTAAGTGCGCTAAGCATTGCAAGTCAAACCTTACTTGAGCAATTAAATGTATGGCCAGAAATTATCGCACAGCGAGCGTGCGCTTATACGCATATGGATGTACGTGATGCCGACAGCTTTGGTAAAATAACCTTTAATAACGAGCAACTTGAGCTTGAGCATTTAGGCCATATTGTTGAAAACGACATTATCCGCTACGCGCTTATAAAAGAGCTAGAGCAACAAAGCAATGCAACACTAATGTTTGATACGCAGTATCAGCAAATACATCAAAGCGAATCAGATGTATTTATAACGCTTAAAAGCGGCGAGCCAATTATTGCAAAACTGCTGGTGGCCGCTGATGGGGCAAACTCAGCTATTCGCAAACAATTTAATATGGCGCTTAGCTTTAAAGATTACGACCATCATGCGCTAGTTGCGACTGTTAAAACTAAAGAGCCGCACGCAAATACCGCACGCCAAGTGTTTTTACCAACCGGGCCACTGGCATTTTTACCTCTGAGCGATGCAAATACGCATTCAATAGTATGGTCTACTAGCCCAAACCACTGCGATGAGCTGCTTGCAATGAACGATAGTGCCTTTAATAAAGCTGTTATGGCTGCAATAGATGGCCAATGCGGGCTATGTGAAGTGCAAAGTGCGCGCGCAGCTTTCCCACTTAAAATGCGCTACGCTCAGCAATGGGTTTCAGGCAAAGTGGTACTCATTGGCGATGCTGCACATACAATCCATCCGCTTGCAGGGCTTGGTATGAACTTAGGCCTAAAAGACGCCGCTTATTTAATTGAGCTACTCACAAGTGATAGCAAGGAGTTTGCAAGCACGCGCACACTTCGCGATTACGAACGTACCCGTAAGCTCGATGCGCAAAAGCACATAGCCATGATGCAAGGGTTAAAAGAGCTATTTGAAGGTGCAAACCCGGTTAAAAAACTTATCCGCGGAGTAGGGCTATCATTAGTTGATAACCTAGGCCCAATAAAACACCTGTTCGCCAAAGAAGCGATAGGAAAGTGATGTAGGTTGAGTGAAACAAAACTCCACGAGAAAAGCGGTTAGTTATTCGCTTTTAATAAAAAACCGATGTTTAATTTAAGCATCGGTTTTGTTTTATGGTGGTTTTAAATATATTAAAAGCTGCGCTTTTTACGCGAGCAAGCTCAGCGTCTACATGCAAAGTTTCACACTGAGCTTAATTTTACCTGTAGGCGTTTAGCTTGCTGACGCGACGAGCGTAGCTCGTAATTATCCTTAGTAAAAAAGCGCTTTGCGTTAAATCAGTTACAAATTCTTTTGTGCTTCATTCAGCATATCCTTGAGCGCATCAATTAACATCGGATCTCGCGAGTTTTGCTTAGCAAGTTCTAATGCGTGTTTCATACTGGTGACGGCCTCTTTGAACTGCTTATTTGCAGTATAGCCTTGCGATAAACGCATGTGAGAATAGGCTGCATTTGGGTAATGGGTAGTAAAGTGTTTAAGCGTGGTAACAGCTTTAGCTGTGTTACCAAATTTTTGCTGGCTATGAGCAAACTCTACATATACATCTTGTGGAATTTTAAGCTCAAACCCATATTTATCACTCAGTGCTTGGTAGTAACCTGTAATAAGCGATACATCAGCAAATCTTCCGTGCTCGTCAGTAACGCTAAAAATTAGGTCGCCAAATAAGTGAATTAGGCTATCGCTAAGGGCTGGTAGTATGGTGCCCATATGACTAAAAGTAGGGTAATGCTTATATTCCCATTTTAGCTGTGTTGGCATTTGTTGTTCTAAATTTACCAAAGTATTTAATACACCTGTATAAAAGCGTGACCCTTCACTTGCTACACTAATAAATAACGATTGACCGCCTTTAGGGTTTTTAGTGTATTTTATAATATTATTTTTTAATTCTTCATCACTCCACCAACTGTTTGGGCTTATAGCTATATAGTTATTAAATAACTCAGGCTGATTAACTAAAGTATAAAGCGCTAAAGTACCTGCATTAGAGTGGCCAATTAAGGTGTTGTAGCCGTTAGTTGAGTAATTACTGTTTATATAAGGCATGAGTTCATCAGACACAAACTTTAAAAACTTGTCGGTTTGCCCAGCATCAGGCCATTTATTTTGAACAAAGGTTTGAAACTCTGTTTTAGGCTCGCCTTCTACTTTTGGTAAATAATCGCGAACACGGTTAGTTGTATCAATACCAACGAGCATTGCGTTAGGTATCTGCTCGTAATCAACAAGGGATTTAATAACACCAGACGCCGTATGAAAGTGCTCAACACCATCAAGTAAATAAATAACATAAAGCGGCTGATCGTCTTTTACAGTGTCAGGTATGAAAATTTTAATGGGTCTGTCTTCGTTAAGTATTTTTGATTGCAGAATGACTTTTTTACCAACGGTTATGTCAGTTGCATTGGTTTTTGCGTGGCTTAAAAATGGTGTACTAAAAGTAAGTATTAATACAAGCGATAGTAAGAGCTTCATAAATATCCTTATTTAATAATGTATTGCTTAATAATTGCACGGCTTTAAGTTTGAGTAAATACTTATATTTTGAGGCAGGTGTTAGACTTAAGTAATTCAAAGCTGCGCTTTTTACGCGCGCAAGCTTGGCGTATAAGATAAATATTAAACTGCGAGTTTAGCCTTTCCTTTAGGCCTACGGCTTGCTAACGGGATGAGCGAAGCTCGCAATAATTGCCTTTAAACTCTTATCTATAAAAGCTTAAAAAAACCTGCTTGCTTAATTATCCGTCTAAGCGTAAAATGCGCGCTCATTTCGGCTTTTAAACTATTAATTCCTTGCCTTAAACCGACCGGCCGAAACGGTAGAAGGCTCTATTAACCGTAAGGAATATCCATGCGTCATTACGAAATCGTATTCATGGTTCACCCTGATCAGAGTGAGCAAGTAACTGGTATGATCGAACGTTATACTGGTTCTATCACTGAAGCTGGTGGTACTATCCACCGTCTTGAAGACTGGGGCCGCCGTCAACTGGCTTACCCAATCAACAAGCTTCATAAAGCTCATTATGTTCTTATGAACGTTGAAGCACCTACTGAAGTAATCAGCGAGCTAGAAACTACTTTCCGCTACAACGATGCAGTGCTTCGTAACTTAGTTATGCGTACTAAAAATGCTGTAACTGAAGCGTCTCCTCTTGCAAGAGAAGAGAAGAAAGAAGCACCAGCTGCTTAATTGTTTTGAGTCCTAGCATGGCATGTAGTCAGCAGTTATTATAATGGTTAGCCCATATATGAATCAGCTGGTTATATCTGGGGTAGTTTGTAAAACTCCCAAGTTTAGCCAAAGCCCTGCTGGCATCCCGCATTGTATTTTTGTTGTAGAACATAAATCAATGCAAACCGAAGCAGACCTTAACCGTAATAGTTATGTGAGGCTTCAGGTAGTTGCCAGTGGAAAGCAAATGCAACAACAGACTCAACATTTGCACGTTGGGCAGGCATTGCAAGTGAGTGGTTTTTTAAATCGCCACGAAGGTCGTAACGGCCTTAGCCAATTGGTTTTGCATGCTCAGCATATAGAAAGAATTATTTGAGGAATTAATCTCATGGCACGTTATTTCAGACGTCGTAAGTTCTGCCGCTTTAAAGCGGAAGGCGTACAACAAATCGATTACAAAGATCTAGCTACTCTTAGAAACTATGTTACAGAAAGTGGCAAAATCGTACCTAGCCGTATCACAGGTACTAGCGCTAAATACCAGCGCCAGCTAGCAACTGCTATTAAGCGTGCTCGCTACTTAGCCCTTCTTCCATACACTGACTTACATAAGTAAGCAGCGGATTAACAGTTTTTAAAAGGTGTAGAAACATGCAAGTTATTCTACTAGATAAGATCGCTAACCTAGGTAGCCTAGGTGAACAGGTTGTAGTTAAATCTGGTTTCGCACGTAACTTCCTTTTCCCGCAAGGTAAGGCAGTTCCTGCGACTAAAGCTAACATTGAAACGTTTGACGCTCGTCGTGCAGAACTTGAAGCGAAAATCGCTGAACAGTTAGTTGCTGCACAAGCACGCGCTGAAAAACTAGAAGCATTAGCAGAAGTTACATTAGTATCTAAAGCTGGTGACGAAGGTAAGTTATTCGGTTCAATCGGTACTCGTGACATCGCTGACGCTATCTCAGCTGTTGGTGTTGAAGTTGCTAAGTCAGAAGTTCGTTTGCCTCTAGGTACTATCCGTGAGACTGGTGAATTTGACGTATCAATTTCAGTTCACTCAGACGTAACGGCTACTATCAAAGTAATCGTAATCGCTGAAGCTTAATTTTTAATTAAGCTAAAAAAGCCGTGCTATTAGCACGGCTTTTTTGTGCCTATAATTTGGCTAACTTCATTAGTTGAGGGCACAGTTTAATAATACCAATCCGCAATAATACTTAATCATTTTGCGGGGCTAAACGTGTCGCTACCTGTGTTAAAAAATTCTCATTTACGACTGCATGGATGCAGAAGGTAGAGCAATGCAGGAGCAATTGCCGAGAACAACTAAATAGCGAATTTTTTGTCTAGCTATCAACACGTTTTTCCATCCTCAAAATAGATCACTTAATTAAGCGAATTGGTATAAAACCTCGTATAAGCCCCTTTTTATTCAATTATTTTTTCATTCCTTTTAAACCTTTTCGAACTGTCATTACGTCTAACTTATCAATACACTTAAATAGCAACTCAACAATAATAATTAAAAGGCGGCATCACGGATGTTACATGTTAAACCCGAACCAGCGCCTTTGTGCGAAGCTGCACTCATTGAGCGAGTTAAATCGGGTGATCAAGGCGCATACACAACGCTTTATGAGTTACATATAAAACGAGTATACGGTTTATGTTTACGTTTATTAGCAGACCAAGCACACGCCGAAGACGCCGCCCAAGAGGTATTTGTACAGGTATGGCATAAAATAGCATTGTTTGATGGGCGTTCGCAGTTCTCTACTTGGCTATATAGTGTTGCCAGCAATGTAGCGATAAGTTACCTGCGCAAGCAAAAAAACTGGTTACAAAAAGTAGTAAGTATTGAACACAGCGGTATGGATGAGCAATCAGCTAACGACTGCAAAGGCTTAAATGGCCTCGATAAGTTAATAGTAAGGCTTCCTGAGCGCGCACGTATGGTATTTGTATTATTTGCTATTGAAGGTTACAGGCACGAGGAAATCGCGGAGCAATTAGGTATGGCTGTTGGTTCAAGTAAGTCACAATATCATCGTGCTAGGCAGTTATTACAAGAGTGGTATGAAAATGAGTAAACCAAACTTTAACGACTACTTAAATAAGTCATTAAACACGCTTGATAAAGAAATTACGCCACAAAAAGATTTATGGGCGGGGATTGAGCGAGCAATTGTTAATAATAAGCAGAACCCAAACAGCACTATTATTTGGCCAAAACTAACGGCAATAGCAGCGTGTACTGTGGCTGCTTTAATTGCTGTTAATATATTTGTTATAGCACCTGAACCACAGCCCGTAGTGGCTATAAGTGATTACTTTTCGGCTCAAAAAAATAGTTTGTTAGTTGAATACGAAAATAAAGAAGCATTAACCACTAACTGGCAAACGCAACTACAAGAACTTGAAGAAGCTGAGCAAGCAATAAAGCAAGCTCTTGAAAACGAACCACAAAACCAAGCGCTACTGACAATGTTAGCGCAAATATATCAACAACAACTTGATTTAATTAACAAGGTGCACGCGCCACGTTGGCAGCACATTTAGGAGTACGATATGAAAGCGATTTTATTAGGACTGAGCTTATTTCCGTTGGCGGCATTTGCGGGTGAAAAAATAGATAAGCAAATAGACGTACCAAGTGGCGGCACTATTTTTATTGAAAACCAACGCGGTGATATACATATTACAGGCTGGGATAAAAACGAATTAAAAGTATCTGGCGAGCTTGATGATAAAGCACAGGGTTATGAGCTTAAAACAAGTGGCGATAAAACACAGTTTATTGTAAAAATGCCCCGTAAATCAAATTGGGGCAATAGTGGTGACGGCTCAAACCTAACTATATTTATGCCTAAAAGCAGTAGCTTAGAGTTTGCTGGCGTTAATGTATCGGTGACTGCAAAGGAGCTTAAAAACGGCGCTGAAGTTGATGTAGTTAATGGTGAAATTACGGTAGATGATATTACTGGCAACATTAAGCTCACCACTGTAAATGGTGATGTGAACGCTGAGAACTTAAACGGGAATATTCAGTTTGAAACCGTAAATGGTGAAATTAACGATAGACAATCAAGTGGTGAGCTGCGTTTTAGCGCTGTTAATGGTGATATTAAATCAACTTCAAGCGCTAATGATGTACGCCTTGAAAACGTAAATGGCGATATAGAATTTATGCTATCGGCTATTCAAAACCTACGTATTAATACGGTCAATGGCGAAGCAGAAGTACAGATTAACGAGCTTTTAAAAGGCGGTGATGTACGTTTTGAATCAGTAAGTGGTGATGCCGACTTTTATTTCCCACAAAGTGTATCAGCAAAGTTTGAAATTAAAGCCCATGCTAATGGTAAAATCATTAACAAAGTCAGTAGTGACAAAGTCAGTAAAGCTAAATATGGCCCAGCCAGTGATTTAGAGTTTAGTATTAATGGCGGTAATGCAAATGTCGAAATGGATACCATAAGTGGACGAATAGAGCTTCGTACCAAATAACACTCATTCCCCATCACGATTACAAAAAGCAGGAAAGATTTCCTGCTTTTCTATTTGCACAGCCCCTGCAAGTCGATAGAATAGAGCCATTCAATTTTACTACTGTGAAGTTATGGCCAAACCAGATAAGCAAGTCGATACTCTTAAAGTTCCTCCCCATTCAATAGAAGCTGAACAATCTGTTTTAGGTGGCTTAATGCTTGATAACCAAGCTTTTGACCGCGTAGCTGAGCTTGTTGTATCACAGGATTTTTATACCCGCACGCACAAGTTAATTTTTGAGGCGATGACGGCACTTGCTGAGATTGGCGATCCGATAGATTTAATCACTATTTCTGAAAGTTTAGAAAAAAATAATAAACTTGCAGGTATTGGTGGTTTTGCTTACTTAGCCGAAATTGCTAAAAATACGCCAAGTGCAGCCAACATTGATGCCTACGCAAACATTGTACGTGAGCGTGCTGTTGTACGTGAAATGATTGGCGTGGCAAATGAAATAGCCGAAGCGGGTTTTAATACCGAAGGGCGTACTAGTCACGACTTACTCGACTTTGCCGAAAGCAAAGTATTTAAAATTGCCGAGCAACGTACAAAAAGTACGGAAGGCCCGCAAAGTATTCATAACATACTCGAAAAAACCGTTGATAAAATAGAAGAGCTTTATCAATCGCCACAAGATGGTGTAACGGGTGTAAGTACAGGTTATGCCGATCTTGATAAAATGACGACAGGCCTGCAGCCGTCTGACTTAATTATTGTGGCAGCGCGTCCTTCAATGGGTAAAACCACCTTTGCGATGAACCTTGCAGAACATGCCGCAATGACTCAAGACAAACCCGTGCTAATTTACTCGCTAGAGATGCCTTCAGAACAAATTATGATGAGGATGTTAGCGTCTCTTGGCCGTATTAACCAAACTAAGGTACGTACAGGTCAGTTAGATGATGACGATTGGGCGCGACTTTCATCAACAATGGGCTTGTTGATGGAAAAAGGCAAAATGTATGTTGATGATGCCTCGGGCTTAACACCTACCGATGTTCGCTCTCGTGCACGTCGTATTGCGCGTGACCACGGTGGCATTAGTATGATCATGGTCGATTACTTGCAGCTAATGCGTGTACCTAGCCTTGCTGATAACCGAACGCTTGAAATTGCTGAAATTTCGCGTTCACTTAAATCACTAGCAAAAGAGCTAAAATGTCCGGTTGTCGCGCTTTCGCAGCTAAACCGTACGCTAGAGCAACGTGCTGATAAACGCCCAATTAACTCAGATTTACGTGAGTCAGGGTCGATAGAGCAGGATGCCGATTTAATCATGTTTATTTACCGTGACGAAGTTTACAACGAAGACAGTACTGATAAAGGTATTGCTGAAATTATCATAGGTAAACAACGTAACGGCCCAATTGGTAAAGTGCGTTTAACATTCCAAGGTCAATTTTCTCGCTTTGATAATTACGCGGGACCAGCGGTAGATGACGATTACTAATGCGCTTAGCCACTGCTGAAATTAACTTAACGGCACTTGCGCATAATTTAGCGCAAGTTAAGTGCTTTGCACCTAACAGCAAAGTAATGGCGGTGCTAAAAGCAAATGCTTACGGGCATGGATTAGTAACGATTGCGCAGCATTTAAATAATGCTGACGCATTTGCTGTGGCACGTATAGATGAAGGGCTCGCCCTTCGAGCTGGGGGCTTAACAAAGCCAATTGTATTACTAGAAGGCTTTTTTAACAAAGCCGACTTACCTATTTTACTTGCCAACAATTTTCAAACTATTATTCACGATGAGTACCAATTAGCGGCGCTTGAAAAAGCAAAGCTAGATGCACCAATAACATGCTGGTTAAAAGTAAATACAGGTATGCACCGATTAGGTATTGCGCCAGAGCAGTTTGAAGCGTTTTATAACCGCTTGCAAAAAACACCTAACGCTAAAAATACCGTTAATTTAATGACCCACTTTTCGTGTGCTGATGACGTTGATAATGCTAAAACGGTTCAACAAATTACGTTGTTTGATAATTTAGTGAATGGCATTGACCAAGCGCATTGTTTATCAAATTCGGCTGGTATTATTGCCTGGCCAAGCGGTCATGGCGATTGGGTACGTCCTGGGCTTATGTTATATGGTGTATCGCCAATGGCAAATGGTATTGGGCAGCAACACAAATTAAAACCAGTTATGCGCTTAACTACGCGCGTAATTGCAGTACGAGATGTGCCTGCTAATGAGGCTGTTGGGTATGGTGGTCGTTGGAAAAGCGATAAACCAACCAAGTTAGCTGTTGTAGCTATGGGTTATGGCGATGGTTATCCTCGGCATGCTAAAGAGGGGACACCGGTAATAATTGGTGAGCAGCGTTATGGTATTGTAGGAAGCGTAGCTATGGACATGATCAGCGTTGATATAGGCGCTAATGAGCATAATATTAAAGTTGGCGACAGAGTCACTATGTGGGGCCCTGAGCTTCCAGTTGAAGAAATAGCACTGTGCGCTGATACTATTCCTTACGAGCTATTATGTAATATTACACCACGCGTAAGTTATGAGTATCAGCCATAGTTAGTTTTTAGCGTATACCAATTGGGTATAATTACTCTTTTATAAAGTAAATGTCGCTAAAGCCCATACGGGCAAATTCTTGGTCGCGAAAGTTACGAACAGAAGCAGACCCTTTTGAGGTCATTTCTATTTGGCGTACCATGTTTAAGTAATTTGTTAAATCAATACCCTCGGCAGCAGCAATAGCTTGATACATGTCGTGGTATTTATCTTTTGCGAAGTTAATTTCGCGCGGTTGGTTTTTAAATGTATACGTTATTCTGCGTGCCATAATAAGCTCAGTTAAATTGAGTGTTAGTATAATTTTACACTGTATTGAACTGGCATTGAATGATTTGTTTAAATCAAATAATTAAAAAGTAGAGTTTAAAATGAAATTATCAGTAGAGATCAGTAAATATCCACTTCACCAAGATTACATTCCGTTTATTAAAGGCTTTATTGACCGCTTAAACGAATACGAAAATTTAAAAGTGATTACTAATACGCTATCAACGCAAATTTTTGGTGATTATGATTTAGTAATGCAGGTGTTAAATACCGAAATTAAGCGCTCATATGAAGAATTTGGTAAAGCTATTTTTGTATGTAAGTTTCTCTCTGGCGACTTATCGCCTGAATAATCTATAATACCAACCTGCATAAATCTTTGATCAATTTAACGAATTAAATTGCACTATAACGTCGTTAAAATTTTTTTATTTAGAACAACTAGATACAAAAATTTTTGCCTAGTTCTAGCTTGATTTTCTTAACGTTAAATAGACCCCGTATATAAGCAGATTGGTATAACAAATGGCGCAACTAAACGGTGATTGCATAATATGGACTTTTTAACACAAACCTTAAGCGGTTTTACAGCAATGTCGCATTGGGAATACATTGCGGTAGGATTGTCGATGGCGTACTTATTATTGGCAATAAAGGAAAGCTTATGGTGTTGGCCGGCGGCATTTTTTAGCACGCTCATTTATACAATTATGTACTGGAATGGCGCATTGCTCATGGAGTCGTTACTTAATTTTTATTATATGTATATGGCTGTGTTTGGATGGGTTGTATGGAGAAAAGGCAAAGCTGAAAATTTAAATATTACCTCGTGGTCGATAAACCGTCATGCTGTTTTAATTAGTTTAACAACCGTAGCTGCAATTACAATTGGTTACGTTATGCAAAACTATACGCATGCCGATTTTGCTTATCTTGATAGTTTTACAACGTGTTTTGCCGTAGTAACTACCTACTTAGTTGCTAAAAAAGTCCTCGAAAACTGGCTGTACTGGATTGTAATAGATGCCGCTTCCATGTATTTATATTATGAAAAAGGCTATTACCCAACGCTTGCGCTCTTTATATTTTATACCATTATGGCGGCGTGGGGCTTTAAAACCTGGTACGAAGAGTACGAACAAAGCCAAGCTAAGCCGCTAGCTCAGCTTTAATTAATGATTGAGCATAATCAGCTAGTAAAAATGTGTAGGGCGTTTATAGAGCCTACGAGCGTTATTTCAAGCGAGCGACTACTTAATGGTTTTAGTAACGATAATTTTTTAATACGTACCGAGCAACAAGGGTATTTATTAAAGTGTTATAAAAGCCATTGGCCAGCCATAGGGCTTGAAGCACAGCGTTTTTTAAGTGAGCTTAATATATGTCCTGCGCCTGTTTGGCTCGATAAAAAGAATAGCCGTGCGGTATTTAATTATATTGAAGGTAATACAGCGCAATCGGATATAACGCTTAGCTTTATTAATAAACTTGCTCAAGTGCATAATTACAAAGCGTCTACCGCGCCAATGGATATAGCTAAAGAGCTGCATTTTTATCAAAGCACCGGCGTATATACGCAATATAAACCTCAAATAGAACGGGCACTCAAAGTAGTTGCAGCCATGCAATTTGATGAAGGCTTTTGTCATAACGATTTGGTAAAAGACAACATTATTGTAAATGCTTCGGGCATGTATTTAATTGATTTTGAGTACGCGCAAACTAACGATGTATATTTTGATTTGGCAGCCCTTGCAGTGAGCTTTAATCTTAATGAGAGCAGTGACAGTACATTGTTAAACAACTATAAAAATAGCGTTGATAAAACAAGCACGTTTTACCCATCAATAGATAAGCTAAATTACTATAAACTGTTTTTTTTGGTGTTATGTATTGCTTGGTATGAGGAGCGCAACATAACTAGTAAATCTATAATGTTACGTGCGCAGCTAAATAAACTTGTTACTAATACTTTTTTATAAAAGTTACAAACCACCAAAGCGTTCAGCGAGCTCTTTGTACTTTGTTACTTCGGCCGCATCAAATTGTGGTTCGCCATTCTCGTCTTCAGATTTAGCAATTAATAAACTTTCTCTAGAGAGGCGTTTTACACGCTCTACTTTTACACCTAAAAACTCAGCGACTTGCTCAGTAGACATTAAACTCATCATTCTTTCCTCGTATTAAACTAATCCTCACAGCGACAATTATAATTTTAATGTTACTAAACCGTTACTGTTTCTTATCTAATAAGAATAAATAGCGTGTTTTTAAGCCTTTGTGAAGTGTTTTATTTAAAAGAGTTTAATTAATAAGCATATAAGCTGATCTTACTGGTATTTATTTAAAGATCTCTTTATCATTGCGGGTGCTAAAGCACTGATATCGCGAGTTGGTGTGGCGGCAACAAATGTGCTCTCGTGGTGAAATGGATATCACGTGGCCCTCCGGAGGCTGAGTTGTAGGTTCGATCCCTACCGAGAGCGCCATTTGCTTTTATATGTATTAATTATCCTCTCTATATTACCTAGCTTCTTATTAATTACTCTTGTATTTAAAAATGCATTTACTGCAAAAACTTTGAAAGTTAATTTTAAAAACAGCTTTCTAGTTATTTATACAATGCAAAATTAGCATCCAAAAATCATGTTGTACTTTTTTGCATATAAGATTTAGTGATAAATGAGGAAGACCGATTCAATGTTAAATAGTCAATTAGAGATACTAGCTCAAGGACACGCTTATCTTGAAGGTGTAACTAAAGAGGACTATTCCCAAGTCATTACTCCTAACTTTATTAGCTCGGCAGGAGCTCATATGCGACATATTATCGATCATTATCAATCTTTAATGACTGGCTTTAGCACGCAAAAAGTAGATTATGATTACCGCTTAAGAGGAGGAGATATTGAAAACTCTCCAACTGCTGCAATAAAAAAAATTGCAGAAATAACAACGTGGATTGAACAGCTAAGTCCAGATGATTTTAATAAACCGTTATCACTTTCAAGTGAAGTTTCGATTAAAAGCAAAAATGTACAAACAGTAACAACATCACTTGCGCGAGAGCTTATTTTTGTAGGCAGTCACGCTGTGCACCATTACGCGATGATTTCACAAATTTCTTTTGCTCAAAAGTCGCAGCTCGATCAAAGCTTTGGTTTAGCACCAAGTACAGCTACCTTTTTAAGAGAAAATAGCCAGCCAGCACAACCAAAATCGATGCAAAATTAAAATGTGCACGTTAAGTTACTTTTTAACTGATGATGGCTACGAGCTATTTTTTAATCGCGATGAGCAAAAAACACGAGAAACGGCAATCGCTCCAAGTAAGCACCAGGGCAATGCAATTTTCCCCATTGATCCGCAAGGAGGAGGTACTTGGCTTGGGGTATCGCATTTTGGGCAAACACTAGCATTATTAAACGATTATCAAAGTGTATTTGATATAACTGCGGTAAAGCATAGTAGAGGTCTGTTAATCCCTCATTTACTGAGCAGTAAAGCCCCTGCATTGTACCAGTTACAAAATATGGATTTATCGGGCTACGCGCCTTTTAAGTTGTGTATTTTTCCGGATGGACTATCGATAAATAACAATAACGTGGTTTTTGTTAGGTGGGATGCAAAGCAGTTAATCCACTGCCAAGTTGAACCACTTGCTACGTCATCAGGTGTTGAGCTTGAAACGGTGACACAAAAGCGTAAACAACAATTTAAGCAACTTATTGATTTAAGACATCCTGAAAGTGAGCAGTTTTTAGCATTTCATTACAGTAAAGCCGAACAAGGGCAATATGGCGTAAACATGCTAAGAGAAGATGCAATGACGGTCAGTATTAGCCATATTAAAGTTGGTAACACTATACGTTTTAATTATTTTGATAAGCAGTCTCAACTCATTAGTAGCATTGGTTGTTTAAAAGTGGCTGCAGCTTAACTAAAAATTTTTATAGCTGTTACATAACTAAAAAAGTCGACGCAATTAATAGCGTCGCCTTTTTTTGCTCAATTTTTACCTGCTATATTAATACAGCAGGTAAAAATTATGAGTGATTTATATAATCATCCTTTTTATCACCAAGGTAGAGCTTAAGTAGCTTTTCAGGCGCACTTGGTAGGTGCACACTTAAAAGTAATCCTGGCGTGTGATTAAAGTTGCTATCAATGCCCATGCAATGAAATTGAGCGCCTAGCTTATGGTATTGCTTTAATAAAATCGGTATGTCTTTTTTATCTTCTTCTATTCCCATAACCAATGCTGATACATGGCCTATGTTTAACGTGTGGTCATTAATAAAGTCTTCAAACTCTGGGTGGAGCTTATTATTAAAAGGCGTATTGGCGCTAACACCTTGTTTATTATTAACCATTGCATGGTCAATAATTGCAACAGAACGAGGGTCATAAAGTTTACTTAATGAAACAGTGCCATATAAAGTCCTATAGCGTGGATTTTGCGCCATAAACGCACCAATCCCTTTAAATAGCAGTAATAAACCATGGTAACTGCCCTGATGTTTTTGAACTATAAACGATCGACCCATTTCTAAGCACGGCTGTTGCTGATTAATAAAAGAAGGTTCGAAGTTAAACATTTGCGATAAATAAAGAGCGCTCACGTCGCTATTTTTTTGTAATAAATCGGTTTGTCCAATTCTATAAGCACCAATAATTTCTTCATTTTTATGATCAAAAATAAACAAATGCATGTAAGTCGCATCAAACTTATCAGTGTCGCATAGCTCGCCACTTCCTTCGTTTAATGTGCGAAAGGTTATTTCTCTGAGGCGTGTTATTTCAGTAACGCAATTAGGTATTTGCTCTTGGTAGCCGTAATAAACTGAGTAACCTTTAAAGTCGACTAAGTGCTGCTCGCTTGGCAAGTTGGCAAGCTCATTTTTCATTTTTGTTTTATCAACTTCCTGCATAATAGCTTTGAGCTGTGTTGATTGGTTATCCTCTTGCCAAGGCGTTACAAAGCGCTCATCGTTTAAGTAACACTGCAAGCGTGTAAGTGCGTTTATGTCGTCAGTTTTTTCAAACTTATTTAATAATTTGGGTGTAAGTAAATTACCAGCGCTTAAGCTAATAGAGCTTTTTTGAATTTTAAGTAATTCGCGTATTAGCATTAATAATCTAAATCGGTAGTAAACACGCCCCAAGTTATAAAAGGTTGAGCTATTCTGACCGCTAATAAATACAGGCAATAAAGGAGCTTGTGTTTTTAAAGCTAGTTGAGCGGCTAAGCGATTCCATTGCCCGTCAGTTACACGTTGTTTTTCTGATTGAAAAAATGACACTCTTCCTGCAGGAAAAACCACAAGTAAGCCATCATTTTTAACATGACTAAAACACTGTTTAATTGCGCTGGTATTAATGGCTGCTTTTGGTTTTAGTGGGTTAGCAAAAATAAAATAGTCTTTAATTTCTTTAAATATTTTTAAACCCACGTTAGCCATTACTTTTGTATCGCTACGATAATGGGTGAGTAAATTTGCAATAATTACGCCCTCAATCATGCCGTAAGGGTGGTTGCATACCACTATGCAAGGGCCTTGCTTTGGTATTTTGTTAATAACACCTTGTGCACCAAGCACATTAATACCTAATACATTTAACAGCTTTTCACTAAACTCTTGTTTATCCAAACCCGATAAATTATTAGAGAGGTATATATCACGCAGCTTATTGATGCCCAATAGGCTATCGAGCAGCGGAGCGGCTATTTTTAGTATATGACTCAAAGGAGAAACGGTGCTTATTGCCGCTACACTTAAGTTTGATACGGGGTGGTTTAATTTTGTCATATACGTTGATGCTCTTAAATTTTTATAGCTGTTGTGTATATTTAGACCGAGGAAAAACCACATTATGTTCAAATTAGGTTAATTAAGTTTGTTTAAAAGCGTAAAAATAATACTCAAATAGCCTTTTAAGTGCTAAGTGGCTGTAGGTTATTAAGAAAATAGAAGAGGGTTTTAATTATCCATAAAATAAGGTTAACCACTACAGCTAATAAGAGTGATACAGCAAGTAATCCTTTGTAGTTATATATCACTACTTACAACTCAAAAACTAGACTTTTAAGCTTAATTAATGCTATTTAAGGTACATCTACTTTAAATGTAAAAAATCTCACCTTTATGCTAATTACTTTGCCTGTGTCTGAGCTCACCCCTGGTATGTACGTTGATAGCGTTACTAAACAACACGAGGGGATCAATAGCATAAAAATTAAGACCAGTGGCTTGGTGCGCGACAAATCTATTATTAAGCGTTTAGTGTCTGAAGGGGTGCTCGAGCTGCTTATAGATTTTACTAAAGGTGATGCGCCAGTTCCTGCCAAATATAAGCCCCAAAGCGCACCTAAAACATCTAATAGCCAAAAAAAAGTAGAAAAAACACCTATAGCTATTTCTATCGAACAGGAGTTTGCTAAAGCGACTGTAAATTACGATCAGCATGGCCGAAAGTTACAATCATTATATGGTGATTTAACATCTGGCCTGAGTGTTAATATAAAAGTGCTTGATGAAATTGCCAGCGAGATAGTCAGCTCAGTTTTTCGTAATGCTAACGCTATGACTATTCTTACTCGTATAAAAGACAAACATAGCTATAACTGGCGCCATATGATCAACTGCGCCATTTTTACTGCTGTATTTGCTAAATACTTAGGGTATGAAAAGGCTGTTGTACAAGAGCTTGCAATGGGGGCGTTACTTCATGACTTAGGCCAAGCTAAATTACCGCAGGGTATATTTTCCAAGCCAACTAAACTAAGTAATAACGAGCTAGCAGCAATTAAAAAGCATGTTGCCCAAGGTTTAGGTTTAGTTAAAGGTGAGAAGGGTATAACTCCCCTTATGCTCGATATGATAGTAAATCATCATGAGCGTTTAGATGGCTCTGGTTATCCGCGAGGCCTGCAGGCTGAAAAGTTAAGTCGCCCGGCGCGTATAATGGCAATTGTAGATGTGTACGATGCTATGACAGCCGATAGAATGCACCAAGAGGGTGATGAGCCTATTAATGCATTACGCTACTTATTAGCCAATAAGCACTTGTTTGATGGTGAGTTAGTTCAGCGCTTTATAAAATGCTTGGGGGTCCATCCGGTAGGGACTATTGTAAAATTAACGAATGAACGTTTAGCCTTAGTGCTTGAAGGGAACGTATTAAATCCTATAAAACCTAAAATTAAACTATTTTATAATGCTAAGCACAATCATCATGTTACACCTAAAGACATAGATTTAAGTGAGCACACCCAAGAGCTGAAAATACTAGCGAGTGTTAAGCCTCTTGATTATCAGATTAATTTGTCTCGCCTGCTAAAAGAGCATTTGTTGAACTAGTTTTACTGCATTGCCTTTTTTTAGTTTGTTTTGCAGAAATAAACGCACCCAAAAAACAACTTCCCATCAGTGTGAGCCATAGCAAAGTACCTAACTCTACGTGCAATGCAAAACAACACAGTCCTAAAGAGATCAACGCATTTAACATTGCCCCAAGCCAATAATGGTTTACGGGGTTATCGCATTGTCCTGCTTGAGTGCATGCACAGTAGTTTGCTTTGTAAAAGCAAAATACACTCGCCCCACAAAATATTAGCCCTGTAATAATAAATAAAATGATCACAGTTTTACTTCCTTTGCGATTTTATAGTGAGTGTAATTTGCTATATATTTCAAGTCAATCTAAATGATAATTAATTACAATTAGAGCTTTAGCTCTAATAACACATTTCTCATCCGATGAGTTTTAAATAGTTGTTAAAATGTCGTTAAATAACATGTTTTTTGCTGTTTTTTGACGCATTCATAGAGTTTTTTACAAAAAATTAAGGTAGTGTAGCAAAGTTTCAAATCCTAATAACAACACACATAGTACCCAGACAGTCAGTTTGGTTAAGGACTCAACAATGAAATTTTCTAAAACTCTTATTGCAGCTTCGCTTGCATTTGTTTCAGCTGATAGCTTTGCAGCTGCGTTTCAATTATCAGAGCAAAATGCATCGGGTTTAGGCCGTGCATACGCTGGTGAAGCTTCTATCGCAGACGATGCGTCTGTAGTTGCACGTAACCCAGCACTAATGACTTTATTTAAAGATAAACAACTAAGTGTTGCTGCTATTGGTGTAATCCCAGATGTAAGCTTAGAAGGTGAAGGCGCGCCAACTGGTATTGATCAATCTACATTAGATGACGATAGCATTGCCCCAAGTGCAGTGGTACCAGCAGCTTACTTTACTATGCCTTACAACGATAAAGTATCACTTGGTTTTGGTGCATTTTCTAACTTTGGTTTATCAACAGACTTTGACGATGACTACTCAGCAGGACAGATTGCTGGTAAAACAGAAATCTTCACCGTTAACTTAAATGCAAGCGTTGCTTATAAAGTTACTGAAAAGTTTAGCTATGGTATTGGCTTAAACGTAATTTATGCTGATGCAACAATTGTGCGTCATGCTGGCTCTGGTTTACCATTTGCTTCAAGCACTGAAGTTGTGAACTTGGAAGGTGATGATACAGGTTACGCTTTAAATGTTGGTTTAATGTATCAGCTAGATGATAACAGCCGTTTTGGTTTTAATTATCGTACAGAAACAGATATTACATTCGAAGGTGATTATTCGAATCAAATACCAACAGCTTTTGGTGGATTAAATGGAACTGAATTACCTGGTTCTGTTGAAATAACACTTCCTGCAATAGCTGAATTTTCAGGTTCTCATCAATTAGATGAAAAACTTGGTCTTCATTACAGTATTTTATGGACAGGTTGGAGTAGCTTTGATTCATTAGAAGCACAAGTAACAGCTCCAACAGGCGATAAGTTTAGCGCATTTAACAAAGATGAGAGCTTCTCTGATTCGTACCGTTTCGCTGTTGGTTCAGATTACCAATATAACGAAGATTTATTACTTCGTGCTGGTGTAGCATTTGATCAGTCTCCAGTATCACAAGATCACCTGTCGATCTCTATTCCAGATACCGATCGTTTCTGGCTTTCATTCGGTGGTAACTACACAATTGATCAAAACTCTAACGTAGATCTAGGCGTAAGTATTATCCGTGGTAAAACTCAGAACTTTGAAGAAGATGGATTTGAGTTTGAATCAGAAGGTAATGCAGTACTTATTGGCGCTCAATACAACTACAAATTCTAATATTTGTATAAATGCTTAGAGCTTAGGCTCTGGGCACAAAAAAGCCGCTCACTTTAATTAAAGTGAGCGGCTTTTTTAATGCCTATTAAATAGTGTTAATAGGCATTTTATGAAAGCTTATAAGCTTTCTATTTTAGTTTTTTGCTCAAGTAACTTAGTTTTAGCATCGCTAAACTCAGCCAGTTTTGCATTTTCTTTAGCAAGTACGGCTTCAGGTGCGTTGTTTACAAACTTTTCGTTAGCGAGTTTGTTTTGCACTTGTGCTAGGCCTTTTTCTGCTTTTTCGAGTTGCTTATTAATACGCGAAAGCTCGGCTTCCACATCAATTAAGCCTGCCATTGGGATCATGATCTCAAGGTTGCCAACATAAGACGTTGCACATGCAGGTGCCCCGTCTTTGTTTTCAAGCATTGTAAACTCTTCAATTTTTGCAAGTGATGCTAAAAATGATTTGTTTTCTTCAATGCGGCGCACGTCGTCGCTTGATGCATTAGCAAGTAATACGCTAAGCGGTTTACTTGGGCTAATATCCATTTCACCACGAATGTTACGAATAGCTAAAATGAATTGTTTAACCCACTCTAAGTCGTCCATCGCTTTAGCATCAACGCTTGCTTCATTATATACAGGGAACGGCTGAACCATAATGCTGGTGTTTGTTGTTTCAAGGCCTGCAAGAGGTGCAACACGTTGCCAAATAGTTTCAGTGATGTACGGCATCATTGGGTGCATTAAACGTAGTAAGCTTTCAAGTACGGTAATAAGTGTATTACGTGTACCACGTTGCTGCGATTCATTACCTTTAAATAATACCGGCTTAGTTAGCTCTAAGTACCAATCACAGAACTGGTTCCAAGTGAATTCGTAAAGCGTGTTAGCAGCTAAGTCAAAACGGTAGTTATCAAGGTGCTCAGTGTACGTTTTAACTGTTGACTCAAATTGGCCTAAAATCCAGCGGTCAGCTAATGAAAGCTCTTTTTGTGCATCGTTTGCAAAACCACAGTCTTGCTCTTCTGTATTCATTAATACGTAACGGCTCGCGTTCCATAATTTGTTACAGAAGTTACGGTAACCTTCAAGGCGGTTCATGTCCCAGTTAATATCACGACCGGTAGATGCCATTGCAGCAAGTGTAAAGCGAAGGGCGTCGGTGCCGTGTGCTTCAATACCGCCTGCAAATACTTTTCGCGTATCTTTCTCGATTTTAGCGGCAAGTTTTGGCTGCATCATGTTACCAGTACGCTTTTGTACTAGGTCTTCAAGTTCAATGCCGTCAATCATGTCTAGTGGGTCAAGAACGTTACCTTTTGACTTAGACATTTTATCGCCATTGTCATCACGTATCAGACCCGTTACATACACGGTTTTAAACGGAACTTGTGGTTTGCCATTTTCGTCTTTCACAAAGTGCAGCGTCATCATAATCATGCGCGCAACCCAGAAGAAAATAATATCAAAACCAGTTACCAGCACGTCAGACGGGTGGAAGGTTTTTAAATCATCGGTATTTTCAGGCCAACCTTGTGTAGAGAAAGTCCAAAGTGCTGACGAGAACCACGTATCAAGTACGTCTTCGTCTTGGCTTAACGTTACGTTATCTGCAATGTTGTTTTCACGGCGAACTTCGGCTTCGTCGCGACCAACAAATACATTGCCTTCACTGTCGTACCAAGCTGGGATACGGTGACCCCACCAAAGCTGGCGTGAAATACACCAATCTTGTACGTCGTTCATCCACGAGAAGTACATGTTTTCGTATTGCTTAGGTACAAATTGAATGTCGCCGTTTTTAACAGCGTCTTTTGCAGGTTCTGCAAGTGGTGCAACACGTACATACCATTGGTCGGTAAGCAGTGGCTCAATTACCACACCAGAGCGATCGCCGTAAGGAACCGTTAAACCATGGTCTTCAATTTTTTCTAGTAGGCCTAGTTCTTCAAATTCTGCCACAATTGCTTTACGCGCTGCAAAACGATCAAGTCCATGTAGGCGCTCAGGTATTGGTGCATCAAACTCAAGCTCTTTACCGTCAAAGGTGTATGTTTCACCTTGGGTAAGAATAGCGGCGTCTTTATCGAAAATGTTGATCATCGGCATTTGATGACGCTTGCCCACTTCGTTATCGTTAAAGTCGTGCGCTGGGGTTATTTTTACACAGCCCGTGCCTTTATCTTTATCGGCATGTTCGTCAGCAACAATTTTAATACGACGATTAACGATGGGTAATAAAATCTCTTTACCGATTAAATCTGTGTAGCGCTCATCATCTGGGTTTACTGCAACACCCGAGTCGCCAAGCATGGTTTCAGGACGTGTTGTTGCTACTACTATGTAGTCTTTTCCGTCTTGTGTTGTAACGCCATCAGCTAGTGGGTAACGTAAGTTCCACATGTGGCCTTGCTTGTCTTTATTTTCAACTTCAAGATCAGAAATAGCCGTGTGTAATTTTGGATCCCAGTTTACTAGGCGCTTGCCTCGGTAAATTAGGTTTTCTTTATGAAGGCGTACAAACACTTCTTTAACGGCTTCAGATAGGCCATCGTCCATGGTAAAGCGTTCACGATCCCAATCAACCGATGCGCCAAGGCGACGAAGTTGCTTAGTGATAGTGCCGCCAGATTCTTTTTTCCATTCCCAGATTTTATTAATAAAATCTTCGCGGCCTAAATCATGGCGTGTTTTGCCTTCTTCGGCATGCAGTTTACGCTCAACCAACATTTGCGTTGCAATACCTGCGTGGTCAGTACCTACTTGCCATAATGTGTTGTTACCTTGCATACGTTTAAAACGCGTTAGGGTATCCATTATTGTATCTTGGAAGGCGTGGCCCATGTGTAAGCTACCAGTGACATTTGGCGGCGGGATCATAATTGAATATGGTACGCCTTGGCCAGATGGCTTAAAGTAGCCTTTTTGTTCCCAGTCTTGATATAGCGACTGTTCAATATCTTGCGGATTGTAGGTTTTATCCATTACACAGAACCTTAAATAAGTACTTAAATTAGTTGGTTAGTTTGCCTGATTGGCTAGCTATTAATATCTTGCGTGGTGAGATTGGCACCGAGTTGGCGTAGCTTTTTAAAACGCTCGCGGGCTGCTTGCTTAGCAGCTGGTTCTACGGGGACAAAATCAAAAACTTGGTTAAACCGACGAATGTAATCCGGTAACTGAGTAGCCAAGTTAATTAAAACTTTACGATTGCCAACAGGTGGCGTAATACCAATTTCTACAGGTGCGCCGCCTTTAGGGCCTTCACCTTGTAAATTATGTGGCACAAAACTATCTGGATCGAATGCCCAAATTATTTCATCAATGGCACAGGCTGCTTCGTTATCGTTAACACAAATAAACACACGCTGCCCATTTCGATACTGATCGGCTGCAATTTGAGCTGCCAATGCAAAATGATCGTCAGCCTTCGCTTTAGACTCATCTTGTTGCTTTAGAACGAAAAATTTAGCGTTCATGTTCATTGTATCGGGGTTTCCCATGACATTGAATGTATACCAAATTGATATACATAAATTAAGAGGCAGATTTTGCCATATAACGGGGTTTGCTTCAATTAATACACAAATAAATAAGGCGCCAAATGGCGCCTTATAAATAGCTAAATAGATTATTAATCGTGCGTAGCTTCGCTTACACCTGCTCGGTTTAATAAATACTGAGTAAGCATAGGAACAGGACGGCCCGTTGCGCCTTTTTTAGCGCCACTGCGCCACGCTGTACCGGCAACATCTAAATGTGCCCAATTATACTTTTTAGTAAATTTAGATAAGAAACATGCCGCAGTAATAGTGCCCGCAGAGCGTCCACCTAAGTTCGTAAAGTCAGCAAATGGGCTTTCTAGTTGATCTTGATAGTCATCCCATAACGGTAACTGCCATGCACGGTCGCCACTTTGCTCAGACGCTTTTAATAAATCGTGCGCAAGTGGGTTATGGTTTGATAGTAAACCAGTAGCATGCGCGCCAAGGGCTACAATACACGCGCCAGTTAGCGTTGCTACGTCAATAACCGTATCTGGATTAAAGCGTTCAACATATGTTAGTGCGTCGCATAATACTAAGCGGCCTTCAGCGTCGGTGTTTAATACTTCAACTGTTTGCCCTGACATTGTTGTTAAAATATCACCTGGACGATACGCATTTGAGCCAGGCATGTTTTCACAACCCGCTAAAACACCAATAACGTTAATCGGCAATTGCATTTGTGCAAGTGCACGCATTGCGCCAATAACGCCTGCTGCTCCGCCCATGTCGTATTTCATTTCGTCCATGCCTTCGCCTGGTTTTAATGAAATACCGCCTGAATCAAACGTTAGACCTTTACCAACAAGTACAATAGGGGCTTGGTCATCAGCGGCGCCTTTGTAGTTAATAATCGACATAATCGATTCGTTATCACTACCTCGGCCAACAGCTAGGTAAGAATTCATACCAAGTTCTGCCATTTGCTTTTCGCCAATAAGATCAACAGTGATGTTGTCAAAATCAGTTGCCAGCTCTTGTGCTTGTTCACCTAAGTACACAGGATTACAAATATTTGGTGGCATATTAGCTACGTCTTTACATAGCTTACTACCTGCTGCAATGGCTAAACCATGCTCAATAGCGCTTTCGCCAATAGTTAGTTCGCGTCGTGTTGGTACGTTAAACACCATTTTACGCAGTGGACGACGAGGGTCTACTTTTTTACTTTTCAGTTGGTTAAACGTATATAGGCAGTCTTGCGTTGTCTCAACTGCCTGACGTACTTTCCAGTAGGTGTCGCGACCTTTAACGTGTTGCTCTGTTAAAAAGCAGACTGCTTCCATAGAGCCCGTTTCGTTTAAGGTATTAATAGTTTTAGAAATGATTTGTTTATATTGCTTATCATCAAGCTCACGCTCTTTACCACAACCAACAAGCAATATGCGCTCGCTTAATACATTAGGTACATGATGCAATAATAAAACTTGGCCTGGCTTACCTTCTAAATCGCCACGGCGAAGTAAATTAGAGATATAACCATCACTAATTTTATCGAGTTGTTCACCAATGGGGGATAACCTACGTGGCTCGTAAACGCCAACCACAATACATGCGCTGCGCTGTTTTTCTGGGCTACCACTTTTTACGTTAAATTCCATTGTTACTCCTGGTTTTGAGTCGTTTAAGTTACTAAGTTGGGGCTAAAAAAGTATTTTCTAGTCTTATCTACGTAACTTATGTAAGGATAATTCTTATTTTAGCTGATTTTGTTAGACTCTTACTGTGTAATTGAACTTTATATGCTTAAGGGCTACTAATGCAACATTATATCGTGCACTTAGGTAGGATAATTAATTTTGATGGCTTATAATAATAGCCTATTTGCCGGTATTAATTGGGTAAAATAGCTATTTAACTATTCAATTCTCACTATCGTAGTGAAATTCCATGTTTAACAGGGGCGAGCATTGCTAATTTTCCGTTATTTGACCGCTGAGGTTTTAAAATCGCAGGTCGCCGTATTTTTAACTTTGATGACAATATTTTTGTCACAAAAGTTAGTTGGTATTTTAGGTGATGCCTCTGAGGGCAGCATTCCTGCTAAATTAGTGTTATCGATGATTGCACTAAAACTTCCACAACTAGCCTCGCTAATACTTCCGCTGAGTATATTTTTAGGCATTATTTTAGCCTACAGCCGTATTTACGCCGATAGCGAAATGACCGTACTTAAAGCCTGTGGCGTAAGTGAATGGTATGTTGTGCGCGTAACGCTTATATCAAGTGTAGGGCTTGCTATATTAGCCGCAGCACTGACTATGTATATAGCGCCGTGGGCAAGCGAGCAAGAGTATCAATTAAAAGAGCAAGCCAAAGCCGATGCGGGGTTATCCGCACTCAGAGCTGGGCGGTTCCAAGAAACCGGTAACGAAAAAGCCGTGGTGTTTATTCATAATATTGAAAAGGGCGGCAAAGAGCTCAATAAGGTATTTGTTGCACAGTTACCCGATAGCGAAAAAGGCAACTTAGCGCGCTTAGTATATGCACAGCAAGGTGTTGTGGTTGAAGCCGTAAATGGTGAGCAACAGCTCGTACTAACAGACGGTAAACGTTACGAAACAGATGGCACAACGCCTGCACTTAACTTAACAGAATTTGATGGTTACAGCGTACAAATACGAGAACAAGAAATAGAGCACCAACGCCGTAAATTAGAGGCTGTGCCTACTAATCAGTTACTCGCCATTAATACTCCAGAATCTATTGCTCAATGGCAATGGCGACTCGCTATTCCGTTATCAATTCCGCTACTTACCTTACTGGCAGTACCGCTAAGTGTAGTTAATCCTCGTCAAGGTAAATTTGCAAAACTAGTACCTGCTATAAGCTTGTACTTAGGCTATTTTATTTTACTAAATGCCGCTAAATTTGCAGTTGAAGATGGCAAAATTCCGCCTTCAATCGGCTTGTGGTGGATTCACTTAAGTGCCTTGTTTATAGGTGGATTATTAATTATAAAAGGGCGACCGCTGGGCGCTTGGCTTAAAGCCGTTGTAACTAAGCGGGAGTTAGGCTCATGATGAAAACGCTTGATTGGTATTTAGGCCGCAGTATTTTACAAACTACCGGCTTTGCATTGTTGGTACTTGTTGGTATTAGCACCTTAATTAAGTTTATCGACCAGCTAAAGTCGGTAGGGCGTGGCAGTTACGATTTAATGACCGCAATGCTTTACACGCTTTACACAATACCTGGCGATTTAGTGGTGTTTTTTCCGATGGCTGCGCTAATTGGTGGCTTAACGGGTTTGGGGGCACTTGCTTCAAACAGTGAGCTGGTAGTGATGCAAGCGGCTGGCATGTCGCGCTTACAAATAATTGGCTCTGTGATGAAAACGGCCATATTTATGGCTGTATGCATGATGGCACTTGGCGAATGGGGTGCACCTGAAGCGCAATTACACGCCAAAGAAATGCGTAACCAAGCAATACATGGCGGCGATGTATTTAACACACAAAAAGGTGTATGGGCTAAAGACGGCAGCAATTTTATTAATATTGAAGATGTTGACGAAAACGGCAGGCTCAATGGGGTACACATGTACCACTTTGACAAATCGTTAGAGCTTACCCAAATCACTAAAGCAAAAGATGCACTGAGCCGAAAAGAAGGCTGGCTACTTCGTGATGTAAATAAGGTTATTATTACGAGCGAAAAAACCACAACAGAGCAACTACCAGAAGAGTTTTATCCTTCACAATTGACCGCTGAAAAGTTAGGGGTTGTTTCGGTAAAACCAGAGTCACTTTCATTTACTGGGCTTTGGTCGTATTTAACTTACTTAGAGCAAAACGAACAAGACACCAGTACCTACGAGCTTGCTCTGTGGCGTAAGCTTATGCAGCCTGTATCTGTAGCGGTAATGCTGCTGGTGGCGCTCTCGTTTATATTTGGCCCACTGCGTACCGTTACTATGGGCGCACGTATTATTATGGGTGTTGTAACGGGGATCGTGTTTCACTTAACTAATGAAATATTTGGCCCTGTAGTTATGGTTTACCAAATACCTGCCATTATAGGGGCGGTATTACCCAGTATTATATTTATAGGCTTTGCGACATATTTGATGAATAAACGGGTATAGAGTACCTATTCAAAGCATTAAAAAGGGTGACCAGTGGTCACCCTTTTTGCTTTTTAATTACCAGTTTTGGAAAGCTGGTATTAATCAAGCTCACTATAAATACGTCTGTTTTCTTCTTTAGTAAGCGCAATAACTTCTGTTTTAGATATGTAATCTTGCAGTGCTTTTTTGTTTTTAAAATCGACTAACACCACCAAATTACCTAAACCGAGTAAAGCGCTAACGCTGCGGATAATTGATTGCGGCCAGCTAATTAAATTACCCTCAAGAGTTTGTACTTTTAAACGCCATGCACGCATGCCAATGGTTTGCCCGCTTTTAGTCCAAAAGTAGCCAAAAAATACTAAGCTAACAATAATTAAAAGAGCGGTACGAATACCCGAAAGAAGATTTGAATTTTGAATAAATGCAGATACATCCTCTGCGCCATTTAAACTAATTACATCGAGAGAAATAAGCCCCTGTACTGCAAATAAATACAGCACTACAGTTAACATCGCAAACGCAATAATGGCTAACGTATCGTAGACCAACGACGCAAAACGGCGCCAAAAACCAGCACGTGGAAACTCACCCGACATAAATACACTCTCACTATTAATATGCGAGCTAGTTTAACAAAAAAGCTTACAAATACTAAGACATGTTAATGTTTAGAGAGAATTGATTTTATTGCTGTAAATTACTACCTACGGAGGGGAATGAAAAAGACCCTACTATTTACAGTAAGGCCTTTTAATTTATAGCGAGTTTAACCTAGCTTAATGGCAAGGTATTTTATGTCGTCACCACTTATTTGCGGTAAAAAATAAATACCGCCGTATTTAAAATACTGCTGTGAGTTAATGATTACGGCCTGTGCAGCCTGAGGCAGTGAGTCGTAAGTTTGGCCCAAGCTATAGTCATTCACATTACCCACTTTTATTGCCTGATTAAGGCGAGTTGATGGCTCATCAACAACCGTATAACCATCATTATCCGCAATGTAGTACACATTTTGATAAGTGTAGTAAGTCGTATTATGGTGTTTAAAATGCCTGTAATTTCTTGGAAGCGTATTTATACGCAGGCCTCTAGGTGGTTTAACAACATGGTAGCCTCTTTTAGCTTTACGGTAATAAAGGCCGTCGTTAAACGTAAACGAAATACCATTAAATCTGATTGATGCGCTATTGCGTGGTAAATGGTTTATAAATCGATTTTGTCTGTAAGCGACTGAATTGTGATGGCTTGTTAAGTAGTTATATTTTCGCTGGTTGTAGCGGTATTGTTCACGCTTTTCCTGTTTGTACTTAGCAAGTTTACGTTTTTCTTGCTTACGGTCTTCTCGTTTTTCTTTTTTATGCTCAATACGCTGCTTTTTTTCATGGCGGCGTTCATCGCGTTTATATTCAACACGTTTGTCGTGATCGCGTTTAAAGCTTTTATCATTCTCTCGCTCGTTTTGTGCTCCAAGCGCAGAGCCTGATACTGCGCCAATGACGAGCAGGGCAGGTAGTAAAAAAGTAAGTTTCATAGTATTGCCTCGTTTATGTTTTTACATAACTGGGTTCAATACTAGCGGCTCAAACTGAATGTTAACTGACATACAACAGCAAACGGAGTTATGCTTACAGCTTTTTACATTTTACTGACGGTTCTTGACATAATCTCTAGTTTTTGACGATTATAGGAACGTTTTAATATATTAAAATGATTAGTCGTGTCACAAAAAATAGCTATTAAATTAGTAATTAAGCCTTCCTTGGCTTTGCTGGTTAATTACTTTTGATAAAAAGGATAATCGCTATAACCTACTTCAGTACCGCCATACATAGTGGCTGCATCAGCTTCGTTAAACGTCCAATTATTTGCTATACGCTCTGGTAAATCAGGGTTAGCTATAAATGGGCGACCAAATGCAAATAAGTCACCGTAACCTTCACCTAAAATACGCACTGCTTTTTCTACTGTGTATTTACCTGCATAAATAATGCGCCCTGAAAATTCAGCTCGGACTGCTTTATAAAATTCTTGTGGTAAATCGGGAGCGTTATCCCAATCAGCTTCCGCAATCGATAAGTAAGCAATACCTGCTTGCTCAAGCACTTTAACGGCCTGGATATAAGTGTGATGAGGGTTTGATTCAACAAGCCCTAAATACACTCGTGTTTCATCTGTGCTTTCAAATAAAGGAGCAAAGCGTACACCTAAACGGTTTGCGCCTACAACGTCACTTACCGCTTCAACTATCTCTTTTAAAAAGCGCAGGCGATTACTAAGCGTTCCACCGTATTGATCGTCACGGTTATTAGTATGCTCAGAAATAAACTGATTAACTAAATAGCCGTTAGCACAATGAAGCTCCACACCATCAAAGCCAGCTTCTAGAGCATTGCGTGCAGCTTGAGCATACATGTTTACCAGTTCGCCAACTTCAGTTGTTGTTAGCGCACGAGGCTCACTTGGGTCAGCCAATGCGCCTTCACCAGGTGCGGTTTCAATAAATACTTTTACATTGTCAGCTGCAATGTCTGAAGGACCAACCGGTTTACCTGAATTTGGTTGTAGTGTGGCGTGCGATACGCGCCCTACATGCCAAAGCTGAGCAAAAATAACACCGCCTTTAGCGTGTACCGCGTGTGTTACTTTTTTCCAGCCTTCAATTTGTGCTTGCGAGTGAATACCTGGGGTCCAAGCGTAACCTTGCCCACGAGGTTCTATTTGTGTGCCTTCGGTAACCATAAAACCAGCCGATGCGCGCTGCGAGTAATACTCAGCCATTAATTCATTAGGAATATTGCCAGGCTGAGTGCTGCGAGAGCGAGTAAGAGGAGGCATCACAATACGGTTTTTAAGTGTAAAAGGGCCAAGCTCAATTGATGAGAATAATGGGGCGGTATTAACTAATTCTGATTTCATTTTAAATTCTCTTATAAAGCAAACAAAGGCTTAAATAGTGGTTAAGCAACATTGGCAGCATAGAGATTTAAAGATACAATTTGAAACAACACTTTTTTGTACAGCATACAATTATGAATGGTATCAGTCGGCTCGATATAAAGCAGTTAAGAGTACTCAGTAGCTTATTAGAACTGCAAAATCTTTCACAAGTAGCCAAAAAAATGGGGTTAACGCAACAAGCTATTAGTGAGCAACTACGAAAACTACGAGACTTATTTGACGATCGCTTGTTTATTCGCCAAGGCAATAACATGGTTGCTACTCCTAAAGCGCAAGGGCTCAAGGCACCTGTTAATAATATTTTAAAGCAATTAGAGTCGTTACTAGAGCCCGAGCAGTTTAGCCCGCAAACTTATAAAGGTGTGTTTACCATAAGCGCAACCGACTACGCCACGCAGGCTTTATTGCCACAATTATTTAATATTACCCGCCGCGAAGCGCCAGGTTTAAAGCTGATAGTGCGCGACTTTGCATCAGATAACGTTAATCAACTTATAACGGCAGGCGAGCTTGATTTGCTGATAAGCTTTCCAGAATTTATACCCGACAACCTTTCTTATATCACTTTGTTTGAAGAACAACATTTGTGTATTACCGGTATAGGTAACACTACTTACACTGAACCTTTGAGTTTGGCGCAATTTGCAAAGCATCCACAGCTAGTGGTGTCGCCATCTCGTGCAAATTTGCGCGGATCGCACGATCAGTGGTTTGAAAGCCAAGGGCTAAAACGTAATATTGTAATGTCGGTACCAAGTTTTTCTGCGGTGCCCGACATTTTACATACAACCGATATGCTCGCGTTTTACCCATCAAGATTATTACCAAACAGCAAAGTTAAACAGCTAAAAATAGAAGCTCTGCCCCCTACATTTAAAGTAATAGCCGCATGGCATCCGCGTACTAATAACAGCCCTATTCATAAATGGTTGATAGAGCAATTACAAAACTTATAACGATATAAAACATCTAAAGTGACTACTTTTTACTGTTAAATTAGCAACCCAATATTTAGATTAAATCATTTAACCCCTCCTTAACCCTCGACCTAATAAGCTATGTGTAATAGTACGAATTAGGCATAGTTAAATGGTTTATTTTAAAAAGCACTCAACCGGTTTTTTACTTGCACTTAGTTGTACGCTTGCTGCATGTAGTAGTCAGCCAAGCTATCAAGGTAATAGTACTGAGCAGTCGCTAAAACAACATACAAACTGGCAGTACACGCAAAGTAACGCACAGCAAGTAAATTACATTACCGATTTGGTGGATATTGAAGGGCTTGATTCGCTTATTGAGCAAGCTGTTACTAATAACCCATCGTTTAATCAAGTGCATGTTGCATTAAAACTAGCTTATGCGCAGCGTGATGTAACTGCTGCAAGTCAGTGGTTTAGTGTAGATGCAGGATTTGACGCGCAGCGCAGTAAAACCGAAGGCACGCAATACAGCTCATCAGTAGGTATAAGTTGGGAAGCCGATATATGGCAAAAAATTGCTGACAACGTAGCCGCGCAAGATATGACTATTGCCAGTAACCAAGCTACTTATCAAGGTGCTAAAGACACATTAGTAGCGAGTGTTATTCGTACTTATTTAAATATTATTTTGCAGCAAAATTTGCTCGATATAGAGAAGCAACGTTTAGTTGTTTTACAAAATAATGAGCAAAGTATTGTAGAGCGCTACCAATATGGATTAGGTGATTTAGAAGCGCTTGATACCGCCCGTACTAGCACGGCATCTACTCGCGCGACCATTGCCGATTATCAAGAACAAATAGCAAAAGCAAAGCGTGCTTTAATGCTAATTGTAGGCACTGATAAACTTCAAAACCTGCCAAGTACATTAACACTGCCAAGCGTTATTGAGCCATTAAGTACATTACCAGAGCAAGATTTGGCGCGCAGACCTGACTTACAAAGTGCTTATTACAACATTCAGGCAAAGCATTACTTGGTTGATGTATCGTACAAAGAGTTACTACCGAGTATTTCGCTTTCGGCATCACTGAGTGATTTAGCAAGCACGCCAAGCCAAGCATTATTAACCAGCCCAGTGTGGAGTTTATTAGGCAGTTTAAGTGCCCCTTTATTTGAAGGTGGAGCACTGCGTGCGCAAGTTGATATTGCAAAATTAAATGCCGAGCAAGCGTTTTGGCAGTACCAAGATACGCTGCTAAGTGCGGTAAACGAAGTTGAAAATGCACTCGGGCAGGAGCAATCATTAACCGAGCAACAACTGCAAATTAGCAATGCACTTACCAGCGCTCAACGCAGCTTTAGTAACTATCAAAGTAAGTATCAACAAGGTTTGGTTGATATTTTAGATTTGCTAACAGTGCAGCAAAAAGTATACGACCTGCAAGCCCAGCTTAGCCAAATAAACTACACCCTTTTAACTAACCGCATAGATTTAGGCCTCGCTTTGGGCCTTGGAGTATCGTCATGAAAATTTCGCCGACACCGGTTGTTGTAACGCTTGTTGCTATTGTTTGTATAGGGCTTGCTATTGTGTATAACGGTCAAAAAATGGCTGAACAAGCAAATAGCCCACAACCTGCCGCTATTAAAGCTATTGCCCCAAATGTATCGGTAATTAATGCAGCTCCGAGCACTTATCAGGCTTATGTTAGTGGGCATGGTGAAGCTAAAGCGCATTGGTCACTTAGCTTAAAAGCACAAGTTAAAGGCGAAGTAACCAGTATGAGCGAGCAATTTGCGACCGGTAACTTAATAACTAAAGGGCAGGTGTTTGCACAAATTGATGACACCGAATACTTACAAGCTCTAGCTAGTGCAAAAGCAACATTGGCTGATGCAAAACTAGCACTGCAAGAAGAGCAAGATTTAGGTAATCAAGCAAAACGTGAATGGGATCGCTCAGGCGTTACGCAAGCACCAAGTTCGCCGCTTGTATTTAGAACGCTGCAATTAGAAGCCGCGCAAGCTACGCTCGATAAAGCACAATATGCACTTAAAACCGCACAGCGTGATGTAAATAACACCCAGTTAAGTGCACCATTTGACGCTGTTATTTTATCGCGCGATATAGATTTAGGTACTTATGTAGGTATTGGCGATACGCTTGCCACGCTAAACAGCACTGACAAAGTAGAAATAACGGTACCGCTTTCATTAAGTCAGTGGCAAAACCTAGCAAATAATAAATCAGGCGATGTTATTTTAACTGATGTAACCACTAATACTAAATGGAACGGTTATATTGCACGTTTTGAGCAACACCTTGATGACAGCTCGCGTCAACGCAGCGTAATTGTTGCCTTAGATAAACCGTTTGAGCAAACAACGCCGTTACTGCCTGGCACATTTTTAGCGGTAGAAATTGCCGGTAAGCAGTTAACTAACGTAATAAAACTGCCTGCTTCGGCGATATCTCAAGATGGCTTAATTTGGTACGTAAATGATCAAAATAGCTTAGTAAGCACACACGCTAATAAAGTATTCGAGCGTGGGGATTACGTATATATTACGCCAGTAGATGGTGCTAAAAATCTAAAAGTGGTGGCGCGCCCACTTGTTAGTTACTTAAACGACATGAAAGTAAATCCAATAGTTGAGGAGATGCAATAATGAGTCCTCATCAACCACCTCAATTACCCAGTAATAATAACCCGCTGCACGGTATTATTAATTGGTTTGCAAATAACTCTGTTGCCGCTAACTTATTGTTAGTTAGTGTGATTGTAATGGGTATTATGTCGCTTACGACTTTACGTAAAGAGGCATTTCCGAGTTTAGAGCCAGATACTATTTCGGTATCGGTGGTTTACGACAGTGGCGATGCATTGCAAGCCGAAGAAGGAATAGCGTTAAAAATAGAAGAAGCGCTCGAAACCGTATCGGGTATTAAACGTATTACCTCTACATCCGATGCTAGCGGCAGCCATGTAAGCATTGAAAAAAGTACTGATTACTCACTCGATGAGTTACTTGTTGACGTTAAAAACCAAGTTGACGCTATTAATAACTTTCCGGCAGATGCTGAGCAACCTGTTATTGATAAAGCCCGTAGGCAAGATCATGCATTAACGCTGCAACTTTTCGGGGATGCCGATCGCCATACATTACAAAACCTGGGTGAAAAACTTAAAGCCGATTTATTAGCGCAATCAGGCATTAGCGACGTAGCGCAGTCGGGTGTGCTCGACCCGATGATGTCCATAGAAATCGACGAAGGTAAATTACAAGCGTATGGCTTAACTATTAGTGATGTAAGTGAGGTCATAAATAATGAGTCATCAAGCCCGCTTTCGACTAGTTTACGCGATAGCAGTAAAATTATACGCTTAAAAGCCGCCGACCAAGCTTACTGGCAGCGCGACTTTGCCAATATTGTATTGTTAACAACCGCATCAGGCACACAAATTAAGTTAGGCGATGTAGCCACCGTTACCGACTCATTTGCCGAAGATAGCAATTCATTAAGCCGTTATAACCAACAAAATGCCGTAGGCGTTGAAATTTTAATGGGCGATAACAGCGATATAACTACCATTGTTGAGCAAGCTAATAGCGTAATAGATAAATGGCACGAAAGCGGTTTATTACCTCAAAACGTAGAGCTTGAAAGCTGGCACGACAAAAGCACCATGATCACCGAGCGTTTATCGCTACTTACTAAAAACGCGGTGACCGGTATTATTATGGTGTTTGTAATACTTGCCATATTTTTAAATGTACGTGTAGCACTGTGGGTGGCTGGTGGCTTGCCGTTTGTATTTTTTGGCACGCTTTATTTTATGACCGATGGCTACACCGCACTGACCATAAACGAAATGACCACCTTTGGCTTTATTATGGCGCTGGGCATAGTGGTAGACGATGCCGTTGTTGTAGGCGAGAGTATTTACACCACACGTAAAAAACATGGCGATACATTAAATAATACAGTTTTAGGCACCATGAAGGTTGCTGTGCCAACAATATTTGGGGTGTTAACCACGGTGGCTGCGTTTGTAGCGCTTTCGAATGTGTCGGGCAACTTAGGTAAAATTTACTCTCAATTCGCCACTGTAGTGACCATTTGTTTACTGCTTTCAGTTGTTGAATCAAAACTTATTTTACCCTCGCATTTAGCCCACATTAGTACTAAACGCCAAGTTAAAAAAGGCTTAGCAGGTCTGTGGTCAAAAATACAACATGGTGCTGATAGCGGCTTAAGCTGGTTTAGTAAAAACATTTACTGCAAGGTTATTGAATTTTCACTGCGCTTTAGATACGCCGTAGTGGCTGCGTTTATCGCCTTTTTTATATTAGTTATTGGCATGCCGATGACAGGCACAGTTAAAGTTGGTTTTTTCCCAAGTATTGCAGGCGATACCGTAACAGCCGATTTGGTTATGCAAAACGACGCCGCTTATGGGCAAACAAACAAAAACTTACTAACGCTTGAGCAAAGTGCATTACAAGCTGAGCAAAACTTAATGACTAAGTTGAGCTCTGACAAAAGCGAAATAACCAGCCTACAAGTCATTAGTAGCAGCGACACCAGCGGTGAAGTAAGCATTGAGCTATTAAACGAAGGCGCTTTTACAGCAAGCGAATTTGCTCAAGAGTGGCAGCGCGTAGCAGGTAGCCTTGAGGGCAGTAAAAAATTACAAATATTAGCCACGCGTAAAATGGTTGATAACTTTAAAGTTGAGCTTAAAGCGTGGGACGACGAAACCGTAATGGCGGCGGGCGCACTATTTAAGGAGCGCTTACAAAATACCGCAGGCGTTAACGGAATAGACGACAACTTAAACCCAGGTCAGCCACAGCTTAAATTTACCCTAAATGCACAAGGTCGCGCGCTTGGCATGGATACAGCTAGTTTATCAAAGCAAGTACTGCAAGCCTTTGGTGGTGCAGTTGTACAGCGCTACCAACGTAATAAAGATGAAGTTAAAGTACGTGTACGCTACCCAGAAGGTGCTCGTAAAACACCTGCCGATATAATGCAGTCGCGTATTCGCCTACCCGATGGCACGGTTGTCCCTTTAGTTAACGTAGCCACAGTAAGCAGTGAATATCAGCAAGATGAAATAACCCGCATTGATGGACTACGTGCAATTTATTTAAGCGCCCAAGTAGATAAAAACGTGATTGCTCCAAACGAGTTAGTTGCTAATTTAAAGCGCGACTTAATTCCAGAGTTAACACAGCAATTTCCTAACTTAAGTGTTTATTTTGCAGGAGAGGCAGAGCAACAAAGCGAAACCACCAGCTCAATGAGCACTATGTTTGTAGCGGCTTTATTAGTTATTTACGTGTTGCTGGCTATTCCGCTTAAATCGTACATTCAACCTATGTTGATTATGGTAGCAATTCCGTTTGGCATTGTGGGCGCTATTTTAGGACATTGGTGGAACGACTTAACCATTAGTATATTGTCGTTAAATGGTATTTTGGCGCTCAGTGGAGTAGTTGTAAACGACAGCTTATTACTTGTTTCACGCTTTAACGAACTAGTAAAAGAAGAGGGCATGAGCACGCACGATGCCATAGTTGAGTCGTGTACGAGCCGGTTACGTGCGGTATTACTTACCTCAATTACGACGTACGCAGGCTTAGTGCCGCTACTTAGCGAAACCTCAATGCAGGCACAGTTTTTAATTCCTGCTGCGGCATCACTTGGCTACGGTATTTTGTTTGCCACGGTTATTACCTTAATACTTATACCGGCATTATTGATGATTCAAACCGATGCTAAACGCGGTATTGATGCTGTGCTAATATCGCTAGGTGCTAAAAATAAAACGCAGGAAACAGCCTCTTAATGATAAACGTACTACTGGTTGAAGACGACATAGACTTGGCAACCACCATTGTTGATTATCTCGAAATTGAGTCAATAGAGTGTGACCATGCAAGCAATGGCGTAATGGGTTTAAATTTAATAGAACGTAATCAATATCAAATGATTATATTAGATGTAAACATGCCCAAAATGGACGGTTTAACCATGTGTAAATCATTGCGTGAGCAAGGCATTGATATACCTGTATTAATGCTGACAGCGCGCGATAGCCTCGACAATAAGCTTGAGGGGTTTGCAGCCGGTAGTGACGACTATTTAGTAAAACCATTTGCGATGAAAGAGCTAGTAGCGCGGGTTCAAGTATTAGCAAAGCGTAAAAGTGGAGAGGTTAAGCGACTTACCTTTGCTAATTTAACACTTAATTTAACCGCGCATACAGCAACAGTGGCTGCGCACAGTTTAAAGTTATCACCCATTACTTTTAAGTTATTAGAAGTGCTTGTACGAGAGCAGCAAAAACCGGTAACCCGACAGGTAATTATGCAAGCAATATGGGGCGACGATCAGCCAGACAGCAATAGCTTAAAAGTGCATATTCATCATTTGCGTAAACAGCTAGAGCAAGCGCATTGCCAAGCCGTACTAGAAACAATACCCAGTGTAGGGTTTGCGCTAAAATTAAAAAATGGGACACAAGCATGAAAATTAGACCCAGCCTGAGGTTGTATTTTTTTGCTACCATGGTGCTTTTAAGTTCATTAATGGCAATTGGTTTTTCGTTTTTAAGTGTTAATTATTTTATTGATGGCTTAGACCGAGGGTTAAATGGCGTAATGCATGCGCTTTCGCAATCTACTGAGGTTAAAAACGGTGAACCTGCAGAAATGATTGGCTTTAAAATAGCGAGTCGCTGGGAAGACATGCCAAGCGAAATTCAGCAACGCTTTACAAAGCCTACAGAGATTGGCGTACTACAAAAAAGCAAAGTAAAACCATCGTTTTTTTCAATGCCGGAAGACCTTTATTTTGTAGCGTATTTTCAAAACCCTGCAGGGGAGCCCCGTTACGTATCACGCATTATGCTTGAAAAAGAACGCCTTAAAAAACAAAGCTCACCCGATAAACCTATAAAAAAATTGGCATGGATAGCGTTAACAGGGGTTACGGCAATTGCTTTATTTACCTTCTTTTTGTTTATGGTAATGAAAAAAATAGCTAAGCCAGTTGAATCACTACGCGGTTGGGCTAAGTCTTTAAATCAAAAGAATTTACAAAACACGCCGCCCGACTTTACCTATAACGAACTAAATACCTTGGCAACGTTAATACGCAGTAGCTTGCTTTCTGCTCACGACAGCCTTGAGCGAGAACAGCGCTTTTTAAGTTATGCGAGCCACGAGTTACGTACACCAATTTCGGTTATTCGTAGCAACGTTGAGTTACTTAACCGCTTAAGCGAAAAAGCACCTTTAAGCGATAAACAGCAACTTACACTGCAGCGAATAGAGCGCGCCGGTTTAACCATGAGCGATTTAACCGAGACGTTATTGTGGCTTAGCAGAAATGACGACCAGCAAAGTGCACCAGAGCCCGTAAACCTAGCCGAAAAAATAACGACCTTGGGTAACGAACTCGATTATTTACTCAATTCAAAACAAGTTGAAGTACTTATAAATACCGATAACCAAAATACGACTATTAATACCGAAGCCACCGCATGCCACATTGTGCTTACTAACTTAATACGTAATGCGTATCAGCATACGCAACAAGGGCAAGTGCGAATTACTCAGCAGGGCAGCCGTGTGATTATAGTAAATAGCAGCGAACAAACTGATACGCCACACACTGCTAATAACACAAACAAGCCTGCCAATATTGGCTACGGTTTAGGATTAGAGTTAAGCGAAAAAATAATAAAACGACACGGTTGGGTATACGAAGTGAACGACATGCCTGGGCGTTATGAAGTGGTGGTTGATTTTAGCTAATACGCTTTTTTATGATTAATGATGAGGCGTATTACTTATAATATCAATCCGCAATAATACTTAATCATTTTGAGGGGCTAAACGTGTCGCTCTCAGCGTTAAAAATTTCTCATTTACAACTGCATGGATGCAGAAAGTAGGCAATGCAGGAGCAATTGCCGAGAACAACTAAATAGCGAATTTTTTGCCTAGCTATCAACACGTTTTTCCATCCTCAAAATAGATCACTTAATTAAGCCGATTGGTATAAATGATTACTCGGGGGCAGCTTGCTTGGTTTTTCTAAACATAAATTCAAGGGGAATATGTAAGCGTTTGGCCCATGCGTTTTCGGTGTGATCTTCCCCAGGGAAGTACTGACTTTGCCAAAGTTTTGCTGGGTATTTTTGCGCCATAAATAAATCATCAATTTGCGCTTGTAACTTAGGGTACATGGCATCTAAGGTGCTATCGCCATAATCAAAATACACTTTTTGGTTACTTAGCTTTGTGATGTTGTTGGCAATGTAGTTTTTAAACTGGGCAAATACTTCGTCATCGTGGCTAAAAATACCTGGCCAGTGGGTCGACATACAAATAGCGCCGGCAAATTCGTTAGGGTAATTAAGTAGTGTGTACCACGATATTAGCCCACCCATGCTAGAGCCACCAATATAGCGGTGTTGCGCGCCTTTGTTTACGTTGTAGTTAGACTCAATATAAGGAATAACTTCTTTGACTAAAAAGCGTGAGTAGTTATCTGAGTAAACCTTAGAGGCAAATAATTTATGGCCTGGGTATTTTTCTAACTGGTAAAGGGCGTTTTGCTTTTGCTTGCTTAAGGCCTCAAACGGTTGTTGTGGGTAGTATTCGCTGTGGCGGTTTTCTACGGCGTTTGGAATGCCTACCACAATAAATGGGCGTACTTTGCCTTGCTCTATTAATGTGCCGGCTACTTCATCTACGCGCCATTCTTGCTTGTTCCATGTGCTATTTGCATCAAACAACATGCGGCCATCATGCATGTAGAGCACGTCGTAGGTGGTGTTTTTGTTGTAACCTGGCGGTAGCCAAACATTTAAAAAGCGGTTTTTTACAAACTGTGATTCTATATTGTCGATTACCTCAATTTGGCCTTTACTTACTTGCACGGTGGCCGTGTTTGCATAGCTGGTATGTACTACAAATATTAATAAGCTAAACAGTAAAGCAACTAATTTCATGGTGGCGCCTTAGCATACAAAAAGTGCACTATCACAAGCTTGCACTGTTAATTCAATGTGAATACGTATGCATTTGTATTCAAGCAACAAATGCACACGCATACAATTTATAAATCGCTGCGCCAGCCCATGCCGGATTCTTCCATGAGGCGCTCGTATACCCCTTCAATATTAAGTGGCAGCCAGGCTTGGTATTGCTTTAAATCTGAAAATTCATCGAGCTTAACGTTTTGTTTTATTTGCTCTAGGCTTTGCCCTGCAAGCGCAGCCGCGGTTACTTGGCTGTAAAGCTGCTCTAAATAACTTAAGTAACGCGCTACATCAGCCTTGCTGCCAATATCGGCATGACCACCTACAAAAGTATCAAAGTCATATTTGAGTACCGTTTGAGTTGAGTTAATCATGCCTTGAATATCGTAACTCCACAGTTTTTGCCACGGCATTCTGCCAATAACAATCCAATCAACTACAAATAACGTTTTTTGCTTTTCGAATAATATACTAACCGAACCACGACCATCGTTTGGACCATGGTAGTTAAGCTTTACTGTGGAATCACCAAGGGTAAGTAGTAGCTCGTTATCAAAAGTAAGGCTGGGCGTTACTGTTTTCATTTGCGTGTTTTTAATATCTTGCGCAGCGAGTTTATGCGCTACAAACGTGGTGTGCGGGCTTTTAAATACCTCTGCGCCGTAAATATGATCGCTGTGATTATGGCTATAAATTACATACTTTACCGGTACGTTATAGCGGGTTTTAATTTGCTCGTTTAACCAGGTGGCGGCTTTTTTATTAAGCGGGTCGGTAACAATTGCGCCCTCAGAAGTGATTAAAAATACTGAGCGGTGTCTGTCGTCTATAAAGCGGTGTAAGCCATCTCCTAAGTCTTCTATTTCATAGGCTTGTGTGGAAAAACCTATAAACAATAGGGCTGTGGTTAATAGTTTTTGTAGCAAGCGGGGCATACACCATTCCTTTTTAAATTGATTAAATTAATAACGCTATTAAAAGAAGAAAGCATTAAGCCGTAAAAAATTTCAGCTGTTGGTTAAATTAAAGCTTAAACTCTAACCAAAGCTTAAGTAAAAGGATCAAATATAAGGATGAAATAAAAAGCCATTATAAAAATGGCTTTAGATAGGTTGGTTGGGTTTATCTTTGTGTTAGTTGTTGGTTTATTTCTTCAAAGATACTGGCATCATCTATGGTTGAAGGTATTTGTAGCTCTTCGCCATCAACCAGTTGGCGCAAATTTTTACGCAGTATTTTACCCGAGCGTGTTTTGGGCAACCTATCTACGCTAACTATATTTTTAAGGCACGCAATAGCGCCAATCTGATTACGAACACTTAAAACAAGCGCTTGTTCCACGTCGGTACTTGAGCCCATAAAATCATTTTTAAGCACGATCATTCCCATAGGAAGTTGCCCCTTTAGAGGATCGTTCACACCAAAAACAGCGCATTCAGCAACAGCAGGGTGCGCGGCTACTATCTCTTCCATTTCGCCGGTAGAAAGCCTATGTCCTGCTACATTTATAACGTCGTCGGTTCTGCCCATAATAAATAGGTAGCCGTCTTCATCAATATAACCACCATCGCCAGATAAATAATAACCTTCGTATTCATTTAGGTAGCTTGCTTTAAAGCGCGTGGTATCCTGCCAAATAGTTGGTAGGCAACCTGGTGGAAGTGGCAGTTTAATTACCACGGCGCCTTGCTCGTTAGCTGCGCATTCATTGCTATCCATATCTAATATTCGCACGTCAAAACCTGGAGTAGGCACGGTAGAGCTGCCAGGTTTTGTTGCTAAGTACTCAAGCCCTACAGGGTTACAAGCAATAGCCCAGCCGGTTTCTGTTTGCCACCAATGATCGAGCACTGGCAGTTTGGTTTTTTCTTTAAGCCACTCGTAAGTGGGAGGATCTAACCGCTCGCCAGCTAAAAATAAACGTTTTAAGCTTGAGGTATCGTATTGATTAAAACCATCGGCATTTGGATCCTCTTTTTTAATTGCTCTAAATGCGGTGGGGGCACTAAATAATGCATTTACTTTATATTCTTCTACCACGCGCCAAAATGCACTAGCATCGGGCGTTTTAACGGGTTTACCTTCATATAATACGGTCGCGCAGCGATACATTAGCGGTGCGTAAACTATATAAGAGTGCCCAACCACCCAGCCAATGTCAGACGCTGCCCAAAATACGTCGCCGGGCTTCATACCATAAACGGTTGCCATGCTGTATTGCATTGCCACTGCGTGACCGCCATTTTCGCGTACTACGCCTTTGGGTGTGCCTGTCGTGCCTGAGGTATATAAAATATAAAGCGGATCATCTCCATTTACAGGCACCGGATCTGCGCTTGCAGCCGTTTGCATTGCCTGAGTCCAATCTATGTCTCGTTTAGGCTTAAGAGTGGCGGTAACTTGTGGGCGCTGATAAATAACGCAGTGTTCTACTTTGTGTGTAGCTAAGTCTATTGCGTTATCAATGAGTGGTTTGTATTCAATAACGCTGTTTACTTCAACACCGCATGAGGCACTAAGTATAAGTTTGGGCTTGGCATCATCAATGCGTACAGCTAATTCGTGTGCAGCAAACCCACCAAATACCACCGAATGAATAGCACCAAGACGAGCGCACGCCAACATACCAATAACAGCTTGTGGGATCATTGGCATATAAATAACAACGCGGTCGCCTTTTGTAACACCTAACGATTGTATTACGCCTGCAAATCTAGCAACTTCTTGTTGTAGTTGTGAGTAGCTATAAGTTTGCTTTGTATTAGTGACCGGGGAGTCGTAAATAAGTGCAGTTTGCTCGCCAAATCCGGCAATAACGTGTTGGTCTAGCGCTAAAAAACTGGTGTTTAATTGCCCGTCACTAAACCAATGGTAAAGCCCGTCGTCGTCTTGTGTGTATGCTTTTGTGGGGGTTTTATACCATGGAATATTTTTACTTTGTTCGAGCCAAAATTGGGCTGGGTTTTGTTTAAAGGCATTATATTGCTGTTTATATTCGCCTGACATGTAAGGCTCCTAAAGCTAAATTTGTGTGTGAGAGACCTTACAAAATGTAGGCTTTTTTTAGCAAGCAAGCTATTCGACCTTGGTCGGCTAAAAGTTAATCAATACACTGGTTTTAAAAATACAAAATTGACAATACAAAGCGTGTGGTTCAGCATGGCGGGCAGTAAAAATAAGAGAAAATACGATATGAGTAACGTAGTAAGAGTAGGGGTTGCGGTTATCATAAAGCACCAAAACACAATTTTACTAGGTGAGCGCATTGGCGCGCATGGTGCTAATACATGGGCAACACCTGGTGGGCATTTAGAGTTTGGTGAAAGTGTTGAGCAATGTGCAATACGAGAAGTGTTTGAAGAAACAGGTTTAAAGGTAAGTAAAATTACTAAGCTTGATTTTACCAATGATATTTTTACAGCAGAGAACAAGCACTATATTACGCTGTATGTAAAAGCTGATTTTGAAGGCGGAGAGCCTGAGCTTAAAGAGCCTAATAAATGTTTAAAGTGGCGCTGGTGCGATATTAATAATCTACCAACGCCACTGTTTACATCACTAAAAAATTACTTATCTGAGGCTGTACTAGCCTAGTTATTTTGTTGGCGGTGTCGCTGGGCTTAACTCTAGTTTACTAAAGCTTACTTGAGCGTAATCGCCATTTTGTTTATCTGTAGACCAATCGCCAGTACCTAAACAACCTGGGTACCAAATACCTTTCGCGCTTTTAGTACTACATTGGTTATAAGCGCCGGCTTTAAAGTAATGCCAATCTGCAGCGTAACCATGTGGATGGTCTTTTTCGTCCACTTTGCCATAAGCATCTACGTTATTACCTAAGTTAATAGAGTAGTTAACGTCTTCTTTGCCTTGTGCGCTAAATGTAAGGTGCATAACATTTTTATACACATTGACCGTGTAGCTAAATTCTTCACCTAGTGCAATACCGGCACTGCCAGGCTCGTTAGGGTTTTCCCATGTATTACCCCAAACTGGGTAAGTAATGTCTTTACGGTCAGGATTGGTTTTAGGTAAGTTACGTTCGTAGTTCCAAAAAACTGAGCCTGTTTTATGCCCTGGCCATTTTTTGTAATATATTTTAAGTGGTTCATTCCCCCAGCCATAACCAAGCTTGGTATCAATAAGTGCCTGATCTTTACCTGCGTGAATTTGCCCTACAACAACCGAGTAAGCCGCTTTTTTATCAGGATCAGTTGCACGTAGCGCAACGTGATCTACTTTTAACGTTGCTTCCATTTTTCCACCAACAGAACCAAATCGGTCAGATAGCGGGTGAACAGCTAAAGCAAAGTTGTTTTTAGAGTGTTTAGTTTTAATTTTAGTATTTGATCCACGGATCATTTGTCTAAGTTCACTACGGGTATTAGTAGAGTTAGCACTTGTAAGCGCTTTATTAGGCGAGGTAAATACCATATAGCCTTTATCATCAAGATAGAAAAAATCAGGGTGTGCGTAAGTCTGAATTTCTTCTACATCTATTTCATCAATTTTACCGTCGTTGTTTAAATCAACTGGTACATTTATTTTCCAGTGTGATAAATCAAACTTTGTTGCTGGTACCGGCGCATCGCTTTGCTGATTAGTGCTTTGGGTACTTGAACAAGCCGTAAAAAGTAGAGGTGTGATAACGGCTAAAGCCGTAAGTTTAAATGTGGATGTATTTTTTATCATTATTGTCTCTGTGTGATGAAGTAAAAATTGCGCGGTACAGGCGTCGCTTAACTTCAATCTAACATACCAATTTAAAAATTAAAACTTACCAATTTGTAGTTTTTTATAATTAATTGTTATTTCAATGATGGCGTTTTGGTTAACCAATAGGGCTGGTTAACGTTATTATGTTATTTGAAATTGTTAAACAGAGGTGTTTTTCATCATATTTGATAGGGCTTGATGTTTGCTAATATACTTATTTAAATAGGTTTAATTTATAGAAGGAGGAAGAGGGAGTTGCCACTTTTTTAAAATGGCTTGGTATTCGCCACTTACTTTTATAGTTTTTAATGCCTGCGAGATTAAGTTTGCTGTTTTATCGTCAAGCTGATTATTAGCAGCAAAATAGAGTATTGAAGGAAAATCAGCTAAATGAAGTCGTTTAGTTATTAAGTCTGGGTCGAGCCCTGACATTTTTAGTTCATTATCTAAGGTAAGTGTATTCATAAGGACAAAGTCAGTTCTACCCTTATAAAGCATTTGCCATGCCTGCTGATAATAACTAGCTAGTATTAAATTTTTATCTTCTTCAAACCCCATTTTTATTAAATATTTGGCACTCAAATATCCACGAATAGTGCCTACTTTATAAAATTTTGCATGATTTAAATGAGTTACTTCGTCTTTGTGGCTTTTTAAACTAACTAGGTAGGCATCAGTAAAATATACCGCTCCTAACCATTTAAACTGACTTTGCCTAGCGGGAGTTTTTAATAAAGAGAGCATAATTGTGTTTGGATTAGCTGCTAGCTGATGAAAGGCTCGTGCCATTGGCATTATTTCAAATTTAGCTTGTAGCTTTGCTTCTTTTAAAACAGCCTTAGCAATATCAACGGAAGCTCCGTCAGCTTCACCGCTTTTGTTTTTAAAATGGTAAGGGTGTAAATCTTCGGCAATAAAAGTAAGAGAGCTTACTGCCCCTACATTACTGCAAAAAATAAAAACGAAAATGAAAACTACAACACGCAGATACATAAGAGAATCTTTCTAACTACAATACTTTGATTTTAAAGGATCTTGTCTGAAATATATACTCAAATGTATAAAATAAGTAAATGAATAGGTATGTAGAGAGTCTATTGCATAGTTAAAGAAGTGAAAATTGAACGAGTATTGAGTAAAGTTTTATATACCCACAAGCGCTGTAAAAATAATTAAGCCCTTGTGGGTATATGCAATGATTAAAAGTAGTATTGAATTGCAAATTTAGCCGATGTACTACTTGTATACCAATGTTGGTTTTTAAGCTCAGTACGTATAGATAAATTACGTGATAAGGAGTAATTCCACTTTATTGCAAAGTCACTGTGTTTATCTGCTTGGCCATCTATTAACCATGTTATGTTTGCCGTAAGAGCGAGTTTATGACTGTTATTTATTTGCCATATTGCACCAGCTTCACTACCAATGCCTGTTGTTAGTTTGTCTGTTATGTCACCATTATTAAATTCAACTTGGCCAAGTAAATAGCCGTGTAACGTGTTTGGGTTACCGATTGATTTTCCGTATCCACCTTTAGCAAACCAACGACCTTGTTGAATATTATTATTAGGCTGACGATCAAAGCCCATTTTAAAGTTCCAAGACCAGCTATCAAACACGCGGTTATCGGGTGCAAGTGACATAGCATCTAATAAATAAAAATGCTCAAGTCGCGTGTTACCCTTGTCGCTTATGGCACCTTCAATATCAAAAAAGCTAATTTGAGCACCAGGAATAAATCCAGCTGAGCTATCTAATAAATCATGGTATGCAAGGCGATACGCAAAGCTTGTTAAGTCACTTTGATGGGCATACTCAGTTCTTCCAAGCGTTACTTTAGAAGAGCCATGACCTTGCTCTGGAGAAGCAATAGGACGACTTGGCTTAGTAAATGGCGAAGCTACTTTATATTTGCTGCGCATTAGTAGTAGCTTAGTTAGTCGCGGTGCAATTTCTTCACGCTTTAATGCTTTATCGTAAAATTCAAAATTTAACCATTCATACGCCATTTCTAATATTGCGACTAATTGCGACTGTGAGTAATTACGAGTATTGAGGGAGCCACCTTGCATTAACTCTCTTGCATCATCAAGTTGCTCGTTAGTCATTTGAGTAGAGTAATGGTAAAGCTTAGTGCCAAAAGCAGGGCGGTAATTAGGTGTTTGTAGTAAGTTGTTATTTCTTAGGACTGCAACGGTATCAGATGGAATAGCTTGCATATTAAATGACGATGTTAAATCAAGGTCCTCTTGTGCGAGTTGTAATAATGCAAGTAATTGGTAAGAGCAGTTTTCATCAATAAAAAAGTAATCAAATGTAGCTGATTGTAGCTCCCATAAGTGCAATAAAATAAGCTCTACTTGTGGCTCAGATAAATTAAGTTTGTATTCCCAAATATCACGAGATTCTAAATCATTATATTCGCGTACTTTTTTATAGTACGGCATAAGCGAAAATTTACCAGGATAGCTGCCAATCAGGCCTTTTAGTGCGTACATAGCTGCATTGTCTGAGCCGTTTGGTTCTGCTGCAAAATTAACTGCGAATGCGAGCAACTCTTTATGGCGGGTCTGATCTTTTGCATCAATACGAAGTAAGGTGTGACCAAACATTGATGATGGGCTATTCATAAATGCAGTAGGAAAAACTAACGTAACCCCTTTTGGGTTTATTATTTTTTGCCACGCCTGAAGCTCTGGGCAATTAAGCGCGGGCCAGTTATTTTTAATTTTTGTTTTTAGCCATTTATAGCGCGCTGGAAACCGACAGCGAGATTGTGTTGTTTTTGGGTCAGTATTTTTACCACTAAATGCGGCTATAGTGGCTTCAAGTTCGTCCAGTGGACTTGTTTTACCTATAGGAGATAAAAAAAACTCAGCACTATCTACTTCACTTTTCCAACCACCTAATGTGGCCCCACGGTAATGACCTAATTTGAGCCAGTAAGGGTCGGTTGCTAAGGTGTCATTTTTAAAACTTTGAGCGTTTACGTAAGTACTAAACAGCGCAATTGATAAAACAAAGAATATTTTTTTCATAATCACTAAACAATAAAAGCCGCTAGAGAAATACTCCAGCGGCTTTATTTATACGTATAAAACCGGCTAATTTAGCTGATTAAGAAAGAGTATAAGAAGCAAGTTGTGCGTTACTTGCAAGAACAGTGTTTAGGTTTTCTAAAACTGTTTGCGAAGTTACGTTTTCAGAAGTAAATACTGAAGAAAACTGTGCTTGAGCAAGCGCGTTGAATGCTGCTTTATCTTGATCTGCAACACCCCAAGCTTCAGCTAGAGTAGCTAAAGTTTCGCCTTCACCTTTTGACATATCACGAGCAAGTTGCTCCATGTTACCGTCGATGAATAAAGCAATTTTTTCTGAAGACGTTACTGTACCAGTACCATCACAACCTAAAGTACCAAAAGTGATACCAAAAGTTTGGTTACCAGAAGTACCGTTTGTTGTAGCGCCTAAAATTTTAACGCCTTTACCTTGCTGACCTGCAAATAACATAGAACCAAGACCACAACCAATATCTTGGTCAGCCATAGCATTTGAGAAAGGTAGTAAAGATAGTGCAGCTACTGCGATTAGTTTTTTCATTTTCATAAATCCATATATGATTGTCTTTATTTAGGGTAAATAAAGTTCGCGAAAGATTCTAACAGACTTGCAGAGAAAAAGAACAGCTTAAAACATGAATATTTTACATTCTAATTTCTCTATTATATTGAAGCGAATGCTGGGAGAAACTAGACCAGCTCAATAATTTTTTATTGAACTGGCGGTGGTTTTTTACTTCTTGGGGCACCTAACAAAATACAGGTATGGCAAATACATACAGATAAAAATGCACTAATACCTAGTGCACCACCGTAGCCGTCAAGTTTTGGTACAAGAAATTCAAATAATATTGAAAACAAAACAGATGAGCTTGCTACGGTATAAATACCAAAACGATGCGGGGCGCTCATGCCAATAAATGTACCGCCAAAAAATATAATCGCGTATAAATCGGGGTTTAAATTCAATGCGCTAAAAATTAAGTAAGCAATAATAGAAAGTGAAGAGGATGCTCTTATACCATCAAAGCGACTATGTTTAGCTAAGTAAAACGTTAAAAAAGCACCAAGCAGTACAAGTAATGGGTATTCAATACTCATAGTACGATTCCTTTAGCTAATACAAAAAGTGCCACGCTTGCAAAAGCGACACTGCCAAGTTTGCCACCAAAGCCTGTAAACATATTCATAGTAAGCACATACAAACTTGAGCCAATAAGCGAAATAATAGCAATTTCCCAGTAACTGGTAATTAAATGGGTTGAGCACATACCGGCAAAGCTACCAGCATAAATTGCAGCATAAGGATGGTTTTTATAACGCGCAGGAAAAGGAATAAAAGAGCCAGTAAGCCCCGTTAGCGCGGCAGAAATTACTAAAGGCAGTGCAAAAGTAGTGTGCATAGCAAAGCAAGCTACAAAGCCTAAAAAGAAAGTGATGAATTTTAAAAGTAAGAATTTAATCATAGCGGCGCATTTTAAACTAATCCTTTTGCGCTTTCTAATACTCTCTAACAAATAAATGTTATAAGTAATTACACATTTAAAAAGCGTGTTTTTTAAACGACTTTTAGGTATTAAATATGCTTAATAGCGTTGCTGTTAATGTTCTATAAATCACAAACTATGTATAATGGCGATAATTTAATGTATTAAAGTGTTAACCAAGGGTTATTTATGTCTAACTGTTTGCATCTGGCTATTCCGGCTGGCGATTTAAAAGTGGCTAAAGCGTTTTATTGTGACGTACTAGGCTGTAAAACGGGTAACAGTGAAGAAGGTCGCTGGGTAGATATAGATTTTTGGGGTAATGAACTTACCTTGCACCAAAGTGTTGAGCGCCTACCAACAGTTCGCCATGATGTAGATATGGGAGCTGTGGCAGTACCTCACTTTGGTATTCACTTATCTGAAGATGAGTTTAACGGGTTAAAAAAGCGTATTGAAGATGCGGGTATTGAATACCTAGATAAACCATACCGCCGTTTTATTGGTGATGAGTTTGAGCAAGAAACGTTTTTTATTGAAGATCCAAATGGCAATGTGCTTGAAATGAAAACCATGGTAAACCCAGAGGTTTTGTTTAAAAAAGTATAGTTTTTCACTCGTGCTATTTAAAGCCACTTTTATAGTGGCTTTTTTGTGGGCTAGCTATGTAACTGAGTTAATACTTCGCTAGGTGTTTTATTAAAGTGGCGTTTAAATTCGCGGCTAAATTGCGATGGGCTGGTATAGCCAACCTTTAATGCAGCTTCGTTGGCTTTACTTCCACTAGTGGTTATGAGTTCTTTAGCCTTAGCTAAGCGTACTTTTTTTAAATACTGTAGAGGGGATTCAAACGTAACTTGCCTAAAAGCACGATGAAACGACGATACGCTCATGTTTACATCTTCAGCTAACCCTTCAACCGTAATTTGATTGGCATAACTACTGTGCATAGTTGAGAGCGTGCGGGCGATACGTGCATAATGCCCATCATGCATAGCAAGCCCTATTAAAGTATGTCCTTGTGGACCACAAAGTACGCGATATACCAATTCTTTTACTATATCCTCGCCAAAAATGTCAGCCTCAATGGGGTTATTTAAAACAGTTAATAACCGATGAGTAACGAGCTCCATTGCTGTATCTAGAGTTGCCGACTGTACTGCGCCAATTTGTGCTGACGACGATGACGCTGAAAGAGGCTTATGCTGCATTATTTGATTAACGAGTTTGTGTAGCATTGCAGGGTTTATATCTATGGCAATGCCCATAACGGGTAAGTCGTTATCAGTAAATGCTTCACACTCTAATGGCACCGGTACACCAAGGACTAAGTAGTCGCCTGCGCCGTATTTTATTTGATGTTCAGGAAAGTGAATTATTTTATGACCTTGCCCAACAATAATAATACCTGAGTTATATATAAGCGGCTGGCGCGGCGAGCTTTTAGTTGCTCGATGAAAATACACGCCTGGAATGATAGTTTCCATGGTGCCTTCAAAGCTGAGTAATTGATTATGCTCGGCGTATTGTTGCAACATATTGGCTATGGTGGGCATAAAAGGCATCTTTAATTGAGTGTATTTTGCGTAAAATAACAACGTTGGTAGTTTTAGGCAAGCTTTTGCGAGTTATTGGGCTTTTTTTATGTTTGTTTTGCTACTAATATGCACTCATTGAAATTTGGCTTAGCTAGTAACTAAGCATTCTATTTAGTATTTAACCGTCACCTAGGAGCAAAATAATGAAATTTAGCTACGTAAATCCAACTCTTATCCAATTCGGTCAGCAACAAATTGCGGCACTATCTGATTTGATCGCAAAAGATCAAAAAGTACTTGTAGTGTACGGCGGCGGTTCAATAAAAAAGAACGGCGTGTACGACCAAGTTGCAGCAGCACTTGAAGGCTTTGACTGGGTTGAGTTTTCGGGCGTTGGCGCTAACCCAACAATTGAAGTGCTAGACCAAGCAGTAAAAATTTGTAAAGAACAAGATATCGACTTCGTATTAGGCGTAGGCGGCGGTTCAGTAATTGACGGCGTTAAATACATTGCCGCATCAGCCGTTTATGATGGCGAAGGTTGGGATATTCCTACTGGTAAGCATACTATTACTAGCGCTTTACCAATTGGTGCAATATTAACATTGCCAGCAACGGGTTCTGAATCTAACCAAAACTCAGTTGTGAGCAAAGAAGCAACGAAGCAAAAACTACCGTTTGCATCACCAGAAGTACTTCCTAAATTTGCGATTATGGACCCTGATGTAATGAAAACATTACCGCAGCGCCAACTTGTGAATGGATTAGTAGATGCATGGGTTCACACCTGTGAGCAGTACCTAACATTCCCTGAAACAGCATTGGTTCAAGAAGGTTACGCAGAGGCACTTTTAAGAACGCTTAAAACATTAGGCGACAACTTTGAAAATCAAGATGATGCATGGCGTGCAAACCTTATGTGGGCAGCTAACCAAGCACTTAATGGTTTAATTGGTTCTGGTGTATCGCAAGATTGGGCAACACACATGATTGGCCACGAGCTTACAGCCGCTTACGGTGTTGATCATGCACGTTCACTTGCTATTGTTCAGCCTTCTTTATTACGTAACCAATTTGCAGTTAAAAAAGCAAAGCTTGAGCAAATGGGTAAAAACGTATTTGGTCTTGAGCAATCTGAAGACTTAGCAGAGAAAACAATTGCAGCAATTGAAGCGTTTTACCACAGCCTTGACGTAGCGACCCAGCTTACTGAACATGGCGATGATAAAGCCGCTGCTATTGACAATATTATTGGTAAACTTGAAGCTCACGGCATGGTTGCTCTTGGCGAAAACCAAGCTATTACGCTAAAAGAAAGCCGCGAAATTTTAGAGCAAGCGGTTGCTTAATTTTCAAAGCTAAGCGCTTACTTAAATATACTAGGGCGTGTTGATCTTTGGTGGGTGAATTTGCAACAGTATGTTTGGTTTTTAGGCAAGGCGGAGCCTATGTAGTGTGGTTATTCCCCATGAATAGGCGATAACGCAGCATAAATACCAAACATGCGCTGCCCTTTGGGTTCTTTCTAGGGACGATTAACTCTTTGTTGCTCGGTTTTTACTTAGCCCACTAGGTTACAAACCTCGCGCCGCGATTTAATCTTCCTTGGATTGAACAAATTTCAATCCAAGGAAGATTAAATCGCCCTAAGTAATACGTTAATAAAAAACCGTCAACCTTTGGGTTGGCGGTTTTTTTATGGATTATTATAAATACTGCGTTGCTAATTAACCAATGAGTTCCGTATTAATGTTTTTTAATGATGATAGTAAACTGTGTTCAACGGTTAGGAAAAACCTAACGATTAAATAAATTAAAACAGGACTAAAACTCATGAAATTACTAAACACATTACTTAGCTCAAAAGCAGGCGTAGCAGCATTAATTTTACGAGTACCAGTTGGCCTTATTTTAGCGGCGCATGGTGCACAAAAACTATTTGCTTGGTTTGGCGGTTACGGGCTTGAAGGTACAGGCCAATGGATGGCGAGTATTGGTTTAGAGCCTGGCTATTGGTTAGCAATGATGGCAGGTAGCGCTGAGTTTTTTGGTGGCATTGCATTAGCAATTGGTTTGTTAACTCGCCCAGCAGCTGTAGTTGCCGGCTTTACTATGCTGATTGCTATTTTTAGCGTACATATTAGTAATGGCTTATTTATGGCAAACAATGGCTATGAATACGCATTAACGTTACTTGTAGTAACTGTAGTTTTAGCAATTCAAGGAGCGGGAAGCTTTTCTCTTGATAACGTATTAGCTAAAAAACTAGCTAATAAATAGAGTTTATTAATTGAAGAATAGCGGCCAATTTGGCCGCTATTTTTGTAGGTTAACTACTAAATTATTTAGCTGAAAAAGTTAAAGAATAGCTGTACTGCTTTTGCTCAAGTAAATATTCTTTATGGGTACTTGGGCTCCATGAATCATCGCCACCAACCCCCATATGTTGATGATCAATGTGTACATGTACGCAATCATCAGCAATGAGTTCGTTAGTGTGTTTCGCTTGCGTTAACATACTTTGCGAATACTCACTGGCTGCAAATAAAAACGCGCCAGTCACGGTTAAGTTATTAATACTCAGTAATTGGCAATCACTACGTACGCCGTTATCGGTTGGGAATATATACGATGTATGTAGCTCATTTAAGCTCAAGCTGTAATAACCTAAACGTGCTGCGGCTTTGCGATCTGGGTAGTTTTCAAAAGGCCCTAAACCACGCCAGTTTACTTTTGTATCGCTTTGCTTGTTAAGCGTTGTACTTAGCCCTATACGCGGCATTGGCGGAAGTGTATCGTTTAAGTGCACATCAACATTTAAGCTAATATTGCCGGTATTATTTAGTGTATATAGCCACTGTGTTTGAGCTTGTAGCACGCCATTAAACTCATAATTAAATACACATGTAATACGTATATCAACACTTGATTGCACTGCGTGAATTGAGCTGCATGTGCGCTGCCATTGCCCTATACCTGCACGTAACCAACGTGCCTCCCATGCATTAGGGTCTAGGTTATCTACTTCGCTTACGCCTATGTCGTTATCAAGCGGGGCGCGATAAAAGTTATCAACCAGTGGGCTACTAATAACCTGAGTATCGTTTTGTAACCACTGCTCTATAAGCCCTGATTGCTTACTAAAAACAAGTTTAAACTTATCGTTTTCAATACTTAGTTGAGAGTCGGTTTCACTAACACTTATAGCACTTTGCTCTGTAGTTGATGTAAATGATTCACTGTTTAAATTATTACTATTTATAAGCTTAAACTGCTCGGTGTTTAATACATGCTCGGCACTTGCAAAGCTGCAGTTGTTAATTAGTGCTACATCTAAATTAAGGTGATATTGCGCACCTTGCTCAAACGCTGTTTTAGTTTTAATTGTTAACGTGTGTGTACTTTGCGGAGCAATATTAAGTACATGCTCGCCTTGTTCAACACAGATGCCATTTTGCATTAACTGCCAAACGAGCTTTTCGTTATCTGTGTGTCTAAATACGTAATCGCTAAATACATCAATAGTGTATTGATTTTTAGTTTGCTCGCGCAGCGTAAATTGTAAATGCTGTTGGCTGTATTTTGCTTCAAATAGGCTAGGGTGCGGGGTACGGTCAGGGAATAATAAGCCGTTAATACAAAATTGGCGATCGTTTAGTTCATCACCAAAATCGCCGCCGTAAGCCCAATAATGCTCACCGTTTTCATCAGTTTTAGATAAACCTTGGTCTACCCAATCCCAAATAAAGCCACCTTGCAGGCGAGGGTATTCTCTAAATGCTTGCCAGTAATCGTCAAAGCTACCTAGGCTGTTACCCATTGCATGGGCGTACTCACATAAAATAAGTGGGCGCGTTTCACCCGGTAGGCTTAGCCATTTTTTTATTGAATATTTTGGTACGGCGTCGTCGGCAACATGCGTATCTACACGGGCATACATTGGGCAAATAATGTCGGTTGCTGTGGTATTTGCGCCGCCACCTTCGTATTGCACTGGGCGAGAAGGGTCAAAGCTTTTTGACCATCCGTACATAGCATCGTGGTTGGCGCCGTGTCCGCATTCGTTACCTAATGACCAAATAATAATAGAGGCGTGGTTTTTATCGCGCTCAACCATTTGTGTATAGCGCGACATAAATGCACCAGCCCACTGTGGATCGCTGGCAAGCCTACCCATTGGGAACATGCCATGGGTTTCTATGTTTGCTTCGTCCACTACGTATAAACCTAGCTCGTCGCACAGCTCGTAAAAACGCGGGTGGTTAGGATAGTGAGCAGTACGTACAGCATTAAAGTTATTTTGCTTCATCAGCTTAATATCTTCAATCATGTCGGCGGTGCTTACTGTGTGGCCGTTTTCTGGGTGGTGTTCGTGGCGGTTAACACCGCGAATAAGTAGCGGTTTGCCGTTTAAGCAAAGCTGCCCGTTAAGCATTTCCACTTTTCTAAAACCAATGTTATAGGCTTCAACATCTACTGTGTTGCCTTGCTCATCTAGCAGGCTTACAACGCAGCGGTATAAGTATGGGGTTTCGGCGGTCCACTTTTTAGGGCTTTGTATATCAATGGTTTGAAATACTACATCGCTCCAGCCGCCTTTTTCATCAACGCGTTTATTGTTAGTGCTTTGTATGTGTGGCTCGCAGAGTGCTTGCTCATTATCAAAAACCTGTACTGCTACTTGGTAGTTATTTGGCGCATTTATCGCGGTTTTTATATGTAGCGTCGCATCGCGGTAGCAGGCGTCTAAATCGGGAGTAATAAATACATCGCGAATTTGGCTTTGCGGTTTGGTAAGTAAGTTAACATCGCGGAATATACCGCTTAGCCACCACATGTCTTGATCTTCTAGGTAACTGCCATCGCTCCAGCGAATAACCATAACCGCAATGTGGTTAGTACCTGCCACTAACAGCTCGCTTAAATCAAACTCGCTCGGTAAGCGACTATCTTGCGAATAACCCACCCATTGACCGTTACACCAAAGGTGAAACGCCGAGTTTACGCCTTCAAAAATAATATGGTTTCGTTGCGCTAATTGATCCGCCGTAATAGTAAACTCAGTGCGGTAGCAACCTGTTGGGTTATCGCTTGGTACAAATGGCGGGTTAACTGCAAATGGGTATTTAACATTACAGTAAATAGGTTTATCAAAGCCGTGTAACTGCCAGTTAGAAGGCACAGGAATACTTTGCCAATTTTTGCTTAGTGTTTCACTTAGCAGTGATTCATCAACCGCTTCGGGTTTATCAAATAATTTAAAATCCCATTGGCCGTTTAAACTTTGTTTTTGTGATTGTGTGTTAGAGCGGGCATGGTCAACGCTTTTAAATCCATTGAGTGGGCTGTGCGCTTTTACTTGATTAACTTGTACTGAAATTGGGTTTTCCCAATCACGGCGGTTAATTATGTGCTGTAGTGAGTTCATTAGTGTCCTATTGCATGTATGGCAATTATAGTGGCTTAAATATAGCTAAAATAATGCGTTGAGGTTATGCTTAAAGCTCTCTTTTATTTATCCAAAGCTATCATTTTAAATTATGCGCAACACTATTGTAGATGTACTCGATATTGGCCCAGAGTGTACAGAGCGGTTTATTGATTTAACCACGCTTTCGCAAATGCCAAACCTTGAAATAGAGCTGGCAGGTTGCTCTAATTTATTGGGTGACTATTGTGTTGCACGTACTAACCCGCTTGAACACACTCTTTTTTATACTTTGGCTGGTCAGGGCACACTTAAAACAGTTAATAACCAATACTCATTAACTGAAAATAGCTTAGCTATATTGCCTGCAAGGCAAAGTTTTGAGGTTAAAATAGCAAGCGAAAAGTGGGATGTGATTTGGCTAAACCTTGCAAACACTAAACGTTGGCAACATTTAAATTTAGCACAGGCTAAGGTATTAACTAATCAGCAATTAGCGCCATTACATTTAGCTATGGAACTTTTATATAGCGAAAGTAACGCTACTTTGCGCGAAGGTGTTATGCCTATTTTAAGCCACTATTTAAACACTACGTTGCAAAGCGAGCCGCAAATAGGTGGGCAAAACAGATTAACCAGCTTGTTTTTAGAGGTAGAAGAGCGCTTACAGTTTGATTGGACTATAGAGGTTATGTGCGAGCACGTGCATTACTCAGCACCACATTTACATAGGTTATGCCAAGCTCAATTTGGTAAAAGCCCTATGCAGCAGCTTATTTATTTACGCATTAAACGAGCTAAAAGCTTACTACTAAATACCCGCTGGCCTGTTGCCCATATTGCCGCTTACGTGGGGTATCCTAATATATTTAATTTTTCTAAACGGTTTAAAAAATCAGTGGGTGTATCACCAAGTGAATTTAGAAAATAACGTAAGCGGCTCTCTACATTTGAATAAATTTAAGGTATTGTGCGATTTCTTAAATTGCATTTTAGAGTTTTTAGGTAGGTAATGCGCTCAAACTACTTTTTAGTCGTGATACTTTTAGTGCTTGTGCACAGCTTTATTAGCTGTGATGCGGCGGCGTATCACCTGCAAGAAGAAGTTGATCACGTTACGCATGTTCATTCTCAAACAAATGCAAACGATGAAGATGCGCAATCACCTACTGAAATACATGCCCATCAGCATTGCCACTGTGGTTACTACAGTACGCTAAATCACTCTATAAGCCCTGAGCAAAGCCAAGCTACACTGCCTGCGTGCTATAGCGGTTTAAACTATCCACCAGATGTTCCGCCACCAAATTTTTATAGCTAGTTTTTAATTTTAAACACTTTGTAAATAACTGCCTGCGCCTGTGCGCTATAAGGCTAGTTATGTACATATTTAGGTTGCTTAATTGCGCTTGTTTTTAAAATAGGCGTAGTGATTAAGTCAACTCTGTTTGTTAAAAAACGGACATGCTATATGAACAAAAAACCACTTATGCTGGTGGCGCTACTGTGCGCATTACCTGCAATGAGCGTTTTGGCAAAAAATGAGCCTCAAAACGTATTAACGCTAAAGCAAGCGCTTAAAAATACCGAGCAGCAAAATGCTGAGCTTAAACGCTACCCGTATCATCAAAAAATATTAACGGCGCTTAAAACCCAAGCTGCGCTTTCACCTAATCCTGAGCTGAGTTTTGAAGCTGAAAACTTTTTAGGAACCCATGGCTCCCATGCGTTTTCGGGGGCGCAGTACACGCTGGCTTTAAGCCAATTAATAGAGCTGGGTGATAAACGCCAAAACCGCATTAACTACGCCACGGCAAATATAAAAGCGCAAACAATTGAGTATAAAAATACTCGGTTAGCACTTTTAGCAACCACCGCTGAGCGCTATTACCAAATACTTAAATTTCAGGCGTTAATTGCTTTAAATAGTGAGCGTAAAAACACCGTTAAGCAGGCACTTAACGCAATTGAAAAACGCGCTAAAGCGGGTGCAGCCTCAAGTGCTGATGTAACCCGCATGCGTTATGCATTAAGCCAAGTAGATTTAAATACGCTGATGCTAAATAGCGAATTTGAGCGTGCGCGCTTAGCTCTAACCGAGCTTTGGCAAGAGCCGCAAGTGAGTGATTACTATGCTGGCGATTTATCACAAATAGCTGCTATTAAAAGTGAAGCAGCGCTACTTGATGCGGTAAATACAGCACCTGAATTTGCACTGCTACAACAGCAATATATGCAGCAAACGGCTAATTTATCGCTGCAGCGCTCAAGCGGGCAAAGCGATTTAACCCTTGGTGGTGGCGTGCGATATAACCAGCAAACTGATGCCAGCTCGTTGGTGTTTTCTTTTTCAATGCCGCTGCAATTAAGCAATTCTAATAGCGGTAATATTGAAGCGGCTCAAAGTCAACTTACGCTACTTAATGAGCAACAAGGGCAATTACGTATTCAGCTACGCCAGCAAATACGCACTTTGTATGCGTATTACCAAGGTAAAACTGCGCAGGCACAGCTATTAACACATCAAGTTATTCCACAAGCACAAACGCTTATAAAACAAAGTTTAAAGAGCTACCAACAAGGGCAAATATCGGTATTGCAATTGCTAGACGCACAGCAAGCTCTATTTGATTCTAAACGCGCACTTATCAACATCCATAGCGAGCTATATCAAGTGCTGCTTACCCTTGAGCGTTTAACTGGCCAACCTTTAATTGAGACTCATCAATCATGAATAACACTCTTATCGCATTATTTATAACGCAATTATTTGCACTCCCATTATTAAGTAGCACGGCTATGGCATCTGATAGCCATCACGAAAAAGGTCACGAAGAAGGCCACAAAGACGAACACACACAAAAAGGCCCACACGGCGGATTTTTACTAACCAATAACGCGCTTGATTTAGAGCTCAAGTTAACTCAGTTTGCAGGTAATACCGAGCTGCGAATATATGGCTTTAATAACGATAAAGCTGTGGATATAAACCAGTTAGACGTAACCATAAATGTGCAGCGTTTAAGTGAAGAGCCACAGCTTATTCGTTTTAAAGCTGAAGATGACTATTTAGTAAGTACCGTGAGCGTAAACGAGCCGCACTCGTTTAAGCTCGATGTAATGGCAAGTTATAAAGGGCAAAAAATTAACTACCACCATGAGCAAGAAGAAGGGCGTACAACGCTAAGCTCCCAAGCAATTGAACGCGCAGGAATTAAAACCGACATTGCAAAAGCAGGCACGGTTGAGCTAACAGATACTTTATTTGGTGTTATAGCATCCACCGCGCACGGCACCGTTGAAGTAATGGCGCCTTATACCGGCTTAGTTAACGATATCTTTGTAAGCATTGGTCAAAACGTTAAAAAAGGCGATAAACTTGCCAGCATTACCAACCGCGAAACCCTACAAAATTACACCATAAAAAGCCCAATTACAGGCGTTATTACCGAGCAATATTTAAAGCGCGGTGAGCTTGCCAACAGCGCATTAATGCAAATAGTAAACCTTGAAACCGTATGGGTCGAGCTCTCGGCTTTTCCTGAAAATATTGAAAAGCTCGCCATAGGACAAAGCGCAAAAGTGTACGATTTACATCATCATTTAAATGCGCAAGGTGAGGTGTTTTACATAGCCCCGATGATGAGCGGCGGGCATATTGCGCGTGCGCGAATCGAGCTTACAAACCCTGATGGTCATTGGCGTCCTGGTATGCATGTTAATAGCGACATTAGTACTGCAAAAGTAGATGCTGCAGTGCGAGTAAAGGCTACAGCTGTGCAGGAATTTAACGGCAAACCTAGTGTGTTTATTAAAAGCGGCAATGTATTTGAAGTCCGCCCTGTAAAGCTTGGTGCTAAAAACAGCGAGTGGGTAGAGGTACTTGAGGGGCTTTCGCCAAATAGTGAGTACGTAACGCAAAATAGTTATGTAATTAAAGCCGATATATTAAAAAGCGGCGCAAGCCACTCACACTAGGAGGCAGCATGATTGATTGGATCGTTTCTTTTGCGGTTAAACGCCGCATGATGGTGCTTGCGCTCACGCTTTTATTTGCTGGGTTTGGTGTATACAACACACAAAATTTAGCCGTGGATGCCGTACCCGATATAACTAATGTGCAAGTACAAATAAATACAAAAGCGCCTGGGTTTACCCCGCTTGAAGCAGAGCAGCGCATTACCTATTTAATTGAAACCGCTATGGCGGGCATACCAAAGCTTGATTACACTCGTTCTATTTCGCGTTATGGGCTTTCGCAAGTTACCGTTATTTTTAACGAAGGCACTGATATTTACTGGGCGCGCCAGCAAATATCAGAGCGCATCCAAAGTATTCGCTCAGACTTGCCAGCCAATATTGAGCCAAACTTAGGGCCAATTGCCAGCGGGCTAGGGGAGATTTTTACTTACTCTGTGCATGCAAATAACGGTGCATTAAAAGATGATGGCACGCCATTTAACGCAGAGGATTTACGTACCCTGCAAGATTGGGTTATTCGCCCGCAGCTATTAAAAGTAAAAGGTGTTACCGAAATAAACAGCCAAGGTGGATTTGAGCGCCAGTACCAAGTAGCCCCCGTGCCTGAAAAACTACTCGCTTATAAGCTCACGCTAAGCGATGTAATTACTGCACTTAAATTAAATAACAGCAACCAAGGCGCAGGGTTTATAGAACGCTTTGACGGACAATATTTAGTGCGCTCACCAGGGCAATTAAAAACCATTGATGGTATAGCCAATACTGTAGTTGCTAAGCGCGATGATGCACCAGTACGGATTAAAGATGTAGCAAATGTGCGTTTAGGTAAAGAGCTCAGAACCGGCGCTGCTACTTATAATGGTAAAGAAACCGTGCTCGGCACCGCCATGATGCTAATTGGCGAAAACAGCCGCGTAGTGGCAAAAGCCATGGCTGATAAACTCAAAGACGTACAGCTAAGCTTGCCTGAAGGTGTTGTGGTAGAAGCAGTTTATGACCGCACAACCCTTGTTGATAAAACCATAGACACTGTAAAAACTAACCTGTTTGAAGGCGCTGTATTAGTGATTGTTATTTTGCTGCTGTTATTAGGTAATGTAACCGGCGCGCTTATTACGGCAATGGTTATTCCGCTTAGCATGTTATTTGCCATTACCGGTATGGTAGGTAATCGTGTGTCGGGTAACCTAATGAGCCTAGGCGCAATCGACTTTGGTTTAATAGTTGATGGCGCTGTAATTGTGGTTGAAAACTGTTTAAGACAACTTGGCCTTGCGCAGCATAAACATGGCCGGCTACTTACATTAAATGAGCGTTTAAGTGTTGTAACCGCCGCTACTAAAGAAGTGTTTAGCCCTGCGGTATTTGGCATTTTAATTATTATGCTGGTGTATTTGCCGCTGTTTGCACTTAGTGGGGTTGAGGGAAAAATGTTTCAGCCAATGGCATTTACGGTTGTAGCCGCACTAGTTGGCGCACTTATTTTTGCTGTTACCTTTGTACCTGCCGCTATTGCGGTATTTGTGCGAGGTAAAGTAAGCGAGAGCGAAAATGCCGTTATGCGCGGTATTAAAAAAGGCTACAAACCACTGCTTGGTTTATCGCTTAAGTTGCCATGGGTAATGTTAAGCATTGCTGCTGTGCTTGTAATTGTACTTGGTTTTAAAGTTAAAAATATGGGCGCTGAATTTTTACCGCAGCTTGATGAAGGCGATATAGCGATGCACGCACTGCGCATTACCGGCACCGGTATTGAACAATCGGTAAAAATGCAAAAAGAGCTAGAGCAAGCCATTTTAGACATACCTGAAGTTGAAAAAGTATTTTCAAAAATTGGCACCCCAGATGTAGCAAACGATCCTATGCCACCTAACGTTGCCGATACCTTTTTAATGTTAAAGCCGCGCGAACAATGGCCTAATCCCGCTTTAAGTAAAGAAGAGCTGGTTAAGCAAATTCGCCATTTAGTAAATGAAGTACCAGGTAACAACTATGAGTTTACACAACCTATAGAAATGCGTTTTAACGAGTTAATAGCAGGCGTGCGCGCCGACGTTGCGGTGCGTATTTATGGCGATGATTTATCAACATTAAAACAGTATGGCGAAAAAGCCACAGCCTTGGTGCAAAACATTACTGGCGCAACTGATGTACGCCTTGAGCAAATACAAGGTTTGCCTACACTTTCGGTAACGCCGCTTCGCGATCATATGGCGCTGTTAGGTTTAACAGTAACTGATATACAGCAAAGTGTAAGTGCTGCGGTAGGCGGTGTACAAACCGGGCTTATTTATGAAGGCGATAAACGCTTTTCGTTATTAGTGCGTTTAGATGAGCGCTGGTCAAGCGATGTATCACAGCTTGCGCGTTTGCCTGTAGCGGTGCCCAAAAGCGCTAACCCCGACCTTGCATTTGTACCGCTAGGGGAAGTTGCAAATATTAGTATTGATAAAGGGCCTAATCAAATTAACCGTGAAAGCGGTAAGCGTAATGTTGTTGTTACTGCAAATGTAGAAGGGCGTGATTTAGCAAGCTTTGTAAGTGATGCACAAGCCGCTTTAAATTCAGATCTTAATTTACCAAGTGGTTATTGGATTGAATACGGCGGCACATTTGAGCAATTAGAATCGGCAAGTAAGCGGTTATCGCTGGTGGTGCCAGTTACTTTATTGCTTATATTTGGCCTGCTTTACAGTGCGTTTAATTCACTTCGTGATTCGTTAATTATATTTAGCGGCGTACCACTTGCACTGACCGGTGGTGTACTTGCGTTACTATTACGCGATATGCCGTTATCAATATCGGCAGGCGTTGGCTTTATCGCGCTAAGTGGCGTAGCCGTATTAAACGGTGTGGTTATGCTGTCGTTTATTAAACAATTAAGAGCCGATGGGCTTAGTTTAATTGATGCGATACAAACCGGTGCACTTTCGCGCTTGCGTCCAGTATTAATGACCGCTTTAGTGGCAAGCTTAGGGTTTATTCCTATGGCGCTAAATACTGGCACCGGCGCTGAGCTACAAAGGCCGCTGGCTACGGTTGTGGTTGGCGGGATTATTTCATCAACCTTACTTACGCTATTAATATTACCGGCACTTTATAAGCTAGTGCATGCAAAGTTTAATAGGCAATAAGAGGCTGAGTCTCGTTTAAGAAATTGCACTAAATACCTGTTCAGAGATCCGATCTTTCGACCAAAAACAATTGGATAAACTAGGACCAGGCATTATTAAATTAGTTGGATTGTTTTGCGTTGTCGATGATTTTTGCAAAGTATTTATACCCCGATGGGAAAAATAATTACTCGAAGATGGTATGCAAAAACATCAGCGGACAGGACATATGACGACCAGTAAAATTACGACTATTGTTATTAGTTTACATATGTCACATCATCGTAATTTTAAAAATTACTACCTTAGCTATGTGTCACTCATGTAAAAAGTGAATTTCCTAACTTACACAGTTACACTCGATTTCTAGTCGTTATGCCGAGGATAATTGTGCCTATGTGCGCCTATTTCACTTCACTTAAAGGTAAACAATTAATGACTAACTCAAGAATATATCCTTCATCGAATATTCGAGACATCGGAGTATCAACAGCTTTATGTTAAATTTAGTAGCTGGATTGGTGGCTTATTGCTTTAAAGAAAATAAGCCATGTTGCATTGGCCTCTTGATACTACCACACATTAATTTAACTGGCATAGAGCTTAACGCATTAGCTATCGCTGAGCATTGTGTGCTTGAGGAGTTCGCGAACACTGATAAGTAGCCCTTTATGAGATTTCAATCATACATCCAATATTTTATCTGTATCTAACTCACAGGGACATATTGACGGCTCAGCTTTTTGTAAGGTTTTAAGGTGGCATTTGATTCTTTTTTCACCCGTTTATTGAGTGTATGTTGCTTCCTCTTGATTAATGATCTGCATTATTTTTCGCCACCATAGTCAGATTTTATCCGTGAGCCGCTGTAGCTATTATAAAGCTTTTAAAATCTAATGTATTTCCCCCTGGACGATTGCTTTTTTACTTGCGCTAATTTTTGCTGAGCGCGATAAATAATTGTTTTGTTCACCGAGGTATTGAATTGTTTGCGTGTTATAACGCGCAGCAGTAGTGATAAAATATCTGCTATGTAGCGCTACTTTTAAACTTGATTACTTGCGCTCTATTCTTTAATCGTATCGCGCGCATTGTCATTAGATACTTCAATCAAGTCTTCAAGACGCTTTATTATTTTTTGAAATTGACACTGTTGTGCGTAATCACGTAATTGACGATAAGTATCATCAGGAAATGCATACTCTTCATTTATTTTATTTAACTTATTGATAAAACCCGATAAATATCCTATTTCTGCGGTCACCTTAAGAGTTTGATATTGGTTTTTTCCTACTAAAGTAAGATTATGGCCTTCCGTTTCATGAGACGTTTTTGCGGGGATGTGGTGTTGCCAAGTTAGGTTTAGCCAATAGCCCACTTTCTCTAGTAAAGTGTTAATATCAAATGGTTTTACTAAATAATCGTTATGTTGTCCGTTAGCAGTATTAGACACCTCTAAATCTCGAACATTAGCAGAGACAATTATGATGGGTTGTAAAAATCCGGAGTTCCGTATTTGCTTTGCTGCTTGCCAACCATTCACACCAGGCATTTTTAAGTCCATCAAAATGATATCTATATTCTTGTTATTTAACTCAGTCATGGCGCTAAACGCAGAGTCCGCGCTAATTAGGTTAAACCCAATTGGGGTCATAATGTCGCTTATGAGCTCTCGTTGTCCTATTTCATCATCCACGACAAGCACTATTTTTCGTACACCCTCGTAACCTTTGATAGTATTTTCAGAGATGTTTTCTGCATGTTCTTTTTTTATTTTTGGTAGTAGTAAACTTAGTTTAAAACAACTTCCTTTGCCTATTTCACTGTTCAATGATATGTCGCCGCCCATAAGATCTGAAAGGGCTCTGGAGATTGTTAGGCCTAAACCTGTGCCGGGTAGCGTGGCGTTATCTGTAACTCTTTCAAAAGGTTTAAATATTATTTCTTTGTCGGCCTCTGAAATTCCTGGACCTGTATCCGTTATTTCAAAGTGCCCTACTTCATTTCTGTATACGACGGTGAAACTCACAGTCCCGTACTGGGTAAACTTGATAGCGTTTGAAATTAAATTGATGAGTATTTGCCTAAAACGTTGTTTGTCTACTGTTACAAATTCTGGTAAGTAAGCAGGGAAATTATATTTAAATTCTAATCCTTTAGATGACGCTTGTAGCTCAAACATATTAACTAGCTGCTCTAATAATGGTCTAAGATGTACCTCATCACGATGTATAGAAAGTCGTCCAGCTTCTATTTTTGATACCTCAAGCAAGCCTTCAATTAAATCAGCCAAGTGTTCCCCATTTCGTTTCATGGTATTAATAGATTGGCGTGTTTCCTGTTTAAGTTCAGTGTCTTTTGAAAGTAACTGGGCGTAGCCTAAAAGCACATTTAGTGGCGTTCTAAGTTCATGACTCAACCCAGCTAAATAGCGACTCTTTGCTTGGTTCGCTGATTCAGCCGTTGTTACTGCTAATTGAAATGCTTTACTGGTCTTTTCATGAGCACTTATTTCGCTCGCTAAAGCAGACGTTTGCTCTCTAAGTTCTGTTAAAGTTGTACGGCTACTTTCCCTTGCTAAGGTAAATAGCCAACTTACAACACCGACAATAATCAATAAAAAGAAGAATATTTTAAATAAAAGTGAGGTGAAAAGTGCATCTAGTTCAGGGCTGTTTTTGGGGATTTGCTTGTAAATCAAAAAGAGAACTGCGGCAATAATACAACTTAAAACTGTAGTGACAATAACCCATTGGGTAATAGCTGTGGAAGCTAAAATAGTACTTTTACTATTAAAATAGCGCTTTAAAATCGACTTTATTTGGGCCGAAAAAGTTGCTTGGTCACGGCATTTATCTGCACATCGAGCATCAAGGGAGCAACACAGCGAACAAATAGTTTGCTGATAAGCCGGGCAATATGCCATATCTTCTTTATCAAAGGAGTTTTCACAAATACAACAGGTGTTACTAATAGGGAGCTCATCATGGGGGGTGCTATTGAGGTAATACTTCCCTTTGGTTAATAAGCCAATTATTGGCACACTGATAAAAGGGATAATAAACGCAATATAAGATCCAAGAGCTTTAGCAATAGGGCCTAGTAAACCTGAATGAGCTAAAAAGCCAACTGTAGAGGCTATAATCATCGAACCAACCCCTACAGGGTTAATATCATAGAGTTTAGAACGCCTAAATTCGATATGTGCAGGACCAATACCTAATGGTTTATTAATAATCAAATCAGCCACTACTGAGCTAAGCCAAGCTAGTACCAATACTGAATAAACTTGAAGCATGCTTTCAATTGTATGATAAACCCCTAATTCCATTAATAATAATGCAATTAAAATATTAAATATCATCCAGACAACTCGCCCTGGATGATTATGTGTAAGCCGGCTGAAAAAGTTAGACCATGCAAGCGAGCCTGCATAGGCATTAGCAACATTAATTTTCAGTTGAGATAAAATGACGAAAATTGCCGCCAAGGCTATACTTAAAGTTGTATCATTAAACATAAATGAGAATATAGTTTGGTACATGTGAACAGGATCATTTGCCATTTCTCTATCGACATTGTGCATCAATGCAAAGTAGGCTAAAAAAGATCCTAAAAGCAGTTTTGCTGCGCCAAAGATAACCCAACCAGGCCCAGCAAATATCACTGCCAACCACCACTTTTTCTTGTTTTTACTGTTAGTGGCTACGGGTAAAAACCGTAAAAAATCAACTTGCTCTCCTATTTGTGCCACTAACGATAATAAAACCGCCGAGGCTGCGCCAAATAATAGAATATCAAAATGCTCTGCTGACTCACCTGCATCGCCGTTAAAGTTCATCCAGCCCGTTAAATTTACATCTGAGTGGTTAAATATATAAATTAATGGAAACATCTGTAGCACAAACCAGATAGGTTGAGTCCACAATTGGAAGCGACTGATGTTAGTAATTCCATGAGAAACTAATGGGATCACTACTAAGGCGCTAATTGCATAGCCGATACTTAATGGTATCTGAAGCCACACTTGTAGCGCCATCGCCATAATTGCAGCTTCTAAAGCAAAAAAGATAAAGGTAAATGAGGCGTAAATTAATGAGGTGATCGTGGAGCCCATATATCCAAAGCCAGCCCCACGACTGAGTAAATCCACATCAACACCATATTTGGCTGCATAATAACTAATCGGTAAACCAGAAATAAAAACAACGGCAACAAGCGCTAAAATAGCGTAAACAGCGTTAATATACCCGTAACTGAGTGTAATTGCTCCGCCTATGGCTTCTAGCACCATAAAAGAGACAATACCTAAAGAGGTTATTGCTATGCGAGAAAAGGACGACTTACGTGCTCGTTTTGAGGTATATCTTAATGCAAAATCTTCCATCATTTCATTTGCAACGAGTGCAGTATAGGTGCGGCGGCTAAAAGGTGATGGACGATCTTTTTGTATCTCTGTTTTATTTTTGTTATTGATAATATTTTTGCCTATGAAAATTGACCACCACTGAACCCTAAGTGTGGCAAGGGCTGGAGAATCATTACCACTTAACTCAGTATAGAATCATTGCTGCACAAGGACAATAGAGTGATGCAAAAACTACCTACGTAATTTGACTCATATTTTTTCTGCGTTGATCCCGTAATAATCAGTTCATAGTTTGCAGTAACGAATACGGTCCTTTAAAGACCTCATTAAATATTGCAAAAACATAGATAAATAAATGACCATGAGAGAATTATTATGAAGTTACGTACGTTAATTATCAGAAGTTCCCTTGTTTTAAGTACTGCTTTTTCAAGCATGAGTATAGCCGAAGAAGAAATAATAAAAGTTGGCGTATTACACTCTTTAACAGGAACAATGGCGATCAGTGAAACTACACTCAAAGATACAGTTTTAATGATGGTAGATGAGCAAAATAAAAAAGGGGGGCTGCTTGGGAAAAAACTAGAGGCTGTGGTTGTAGATCCTGCGTCAAATTGGCCATTATTTGCAGAAAAAGCACGTGAGCTTTTAGTTAAAGAAAAGGTTGATGTGATTTTTGGAGGATGGACTTCAGTTTCTAGAAAATCAGTATTACCGGTAATTGAAGAACTCAACGGAATGCTTTTTTATCCAGTACAGTATGAAGGAGAAGAGTCATCTAAAAATGTATTTTACACTGGCGCGTCGCCAAATCAGCAAGCTATTCCTGCCGTTGATTATTTGATGAATGATATCGGCGCTAAGCGCTGGATTTTGCTTGGCACTGATTATGTATATCCACGTACAACTAATAAAATTTTAGAGTCATACCTAAAGCAAAACGGTGTTAAACCTGAAGATATAATGGTTAGCTATACGCCATTTGGTCATTCTGATTGGCAAAATATTGTATCGCAGGTTAAGAAGTTTGGCTCTACTGGCAAAAAGACCGCAGTGGTATCTACCATAAATGGTGATGCGAACATTCCTTTTTATAAAGAACTAGGTAATCAGGGTATTTCTGCACAAGATATTCCAGTGGTTGCTTTTTCAGTTGGTGAAGAAGAACTTTCAGGTTTTGATACCTCACCATTAGTGGGTCACCTAGCCGCATGGAATTACTTTCAAAGTATATATACCCCTGAAAATGAAGCATTTATCGCTAAATGGAAAACGTATATCGGTGATGACAAACGCGTTACTAACGATCCTATGGAAGCGACTTATATAGGTTTTAACATGTGGGCTAAAGCTGTTGCAGCAGCTGGAACAACGGACGTCGATAAAGTCTCTGATGCACTTATCGGCGTTACCGTGCCTAATTTAACTGGTGGAGTGGCAGTTATGAATCCTAATCATCATCTCTCAAAACCAGTCTTTATTGGTGAAATCCAAGATGACGGTCAAGTTGAAGTTGTTTGGGAAACTCCTGGTACTGTGCGCGGTGATGCATGGTCAGACTACCTAGAAAGCTCTAAAAATATTATGTCAGATTGGAGTGCGCCAATGTCATGCGGAAATTATGACGTAGTAGCAGGCAAGTGCTCAGGAGCAAAATAATATTTAGCGTGTTTTACTTTGAGTTTGGCATAACCTTGTTATGCAATAGATAGGGAATGAGATAGATTATGAACTTTAATATTTTAAGAATCGTTATTCTTATCTGTTTTACTTGGTCGTCATTAGTCAGTGCGAAAAGTGATGCGCAGTTTGATAAGCTGGTAGCAAAGCTACCAACTTCAAACTTTAAAAGCCTTGCGCCACTTTTGGATAAAATAGCGTTATCAGATGACCCCAGAAGTTCGGAGCTTTTAGGACGTTTATCGCAAGGCGATGTTTATTTTGTACCAAGCTCAAAGCAAGTACTTTATATGGCTAAAGATGCTCAAGGGACACGTACTTATACAGATGTGATCACAACGCAAGCAATTGATACACCTCAAGGAAGGTTAAAAAAAGTAAGAGTTAATAACTATATACGCACTTTGATCCAGCAACTCCAAGCGCAGCAAAATTTAAATAATCCAGACAAAGTCATTCGATTATCCGCAGCAAAAGAGATACTCCGAGACGTTGATAGCATATACACAGAAACGCTCAACAAACGGCTCGCTAAAGAAGATGATGAGGAAATAATAGACATACTTGATGTAATCGTTGCTTTAAAACAGCTTAAAAGCGGTGATGAAAATCAGCTTGATGATTCATTAACTGTACTAAAAGGAAGTTTGGAACCTGATGTCAGAGCTACATTGATGAATGAGTTAAATGCAATAGATAAGCATTCGGCTTCCTCAATCAAAGATATTCAACGTGTGCTAGATACCATTGATAGAAAAAGAAAATGGTATGGCTACGTCGAAAATATATTTTTTGGTTTGAGTTTAGGTTCAGTGTTATTACTCGCCGCAATTGGCTTAGCAATCACATTTGGTGTAATGGGTGTTATTAATATGGCACACGGCGAAATGATCATGTTAGGCGCTTATACTACTTACGTTGTGCAACAGCTTTTTCCTGATTTACTCACTTACTCTTTATTCATAGCCGTTCCCGCTGCATTTTTAGTGTCAGGTTTAGTGGGGATCATTATTGAACGATGTGTTATTCAATTTTTAAAAGGACGCCCTTTAGAGACATTACTTGCAACCTTTGGTGTAAGTTTAATTTTGCAGCAATTAGTCCGTACAGTGTTTTCTCCTTTAAACCGTCAAGTTGCTTCACCAGAGTGGATGAGCGGCTCATGGCAAATTAACCCTGCGCTATCCGTCACTTTTAACCGCTTATATATTATTTTATTTTCACTTTCGGTGTTTTTTGCACTATTAGTTTTTCTAAAAAAATCATCATTAGGATTGCATGTGCGTGCTGTTGCACAAAATAGAGAAATGGCAAAAGCATTAAGTATAAAAAGTAATTGGGTTGATGCCGCTACATTTGGCTTAGGCTCGGGAATTGCAGGTATTGCAGGGGTGGTACTGAGTCAATTGACCAATGTCGGCCCTAACCTTGGTCAAGCCTATATTATTGATTCATTTTTGGTTGTGGTATTTGGTGGCGTGGGCAACTTATGGGGCGCATTAGTTTCCGCTATGAGCTTGGGTATACTTAATAAATTTTTAGAGCCTCTTACGGGGCCGGTGATGGCGAGTATTTTAGTACTAGTGGGCTTAGTCTTTTTTATTCAAAAACGCCCTCAAGGGTTATTTCCTAAAAAAGGGAGAGCAGAATGATGATGAATTGGTTCTCCACTTCACTACGACGTGTATGCCTAACATTAATACTAACGGGCGTTTATGTCGTTATTGCCAATGTAGTATTTCCAGAGGGGTCAATATTTCATGTAAGTAGTTATACCGTAAACTTATTAGGTAAATACCTTTGTTATGCGCTTTTGGCATTATCGCTGGATTTAGTCTGGGGCTATTGCGGCATAATGAGCTTAGGGCACGGGGCATTCTTTGCATTAGGTGGCTATGCCATGGGAATGTATTTAATGCGTCAAATCGGCGACCGAGGTGTGTACGGTAACCCAATTTTACCGGATTTTATGGTCTTTTTAGATTGGAGCTCATTACCATGGTTTTGGTCAGGGACCGATAGTTTTATTTGGACGTTATTTTTGGTCATGGCGGTGCCGGGGGTCCTTGCGTTCATATTTGGGGTAATGGCATTTCGCTCAAAAGTCAGCGGTGTATATTTATCAATCATGACCCAAGCGATGACCTATGCCCTGATGCTTGCTTTTTTTAGAAATGAGATGGGATTTGGTGGCAATAATGGACTCACTGATTTTAAAGATATTTTAGGATTTTCATTGCAATCAAATAATACCCGACTCGTCTTGTTTATGCTGACGGTGATCACTTTATTAGTAGCTTATTATGTTTGCGACAAAATTGTCACTTGTAAAGCCGGTAAAGTGGTTTTAGGTATTCGTGATTCTGAGCGAAGGGTCAGCTTTGTTGGTTACAATACGGTAAGCTTTAAAGTATTTTTATTTACCTTTTCAGCCATATTAGCAGGCATTGCAGGTGCATTGTACGTGCCTCAAGTGGGTATTATTAATCCCGGTGAATTTTCACCTATAAACTCTATCGAGATTGTTATTTGGGTTGCAATTGGTGGGCGTGGCACTCTTTATGGCGCAATTGTTGGGGCGTTAGTGGTTAGTTTTGCAAAGTCGAAATTAACAGGCCTGATGCCAGAAGCGTGGTTATTTGCTTTAGGTGGGTTGTTTGTCTTAGTGACTCTATTTATGCCAAAAGGGATTGTAGGATTAATTAATAATCCTGAGGCGAGGCAAGCACTTATCAATAAATTATCACTGCGTTTAGCTCGTAAAAAAGGAGCGTAAGATGAACTACCCAAAACCAGATACAACTCATGGCGTCATCTTATATATGGAAGATGTCAGTGTAAGTTTTGATGGCTTTAAAGCGCTTAATAATCTTAATCTGTATATTAATGATGGTGAATTACGTTGTTTAATTGGAGCGAATGGTGCAGGAAAAACCACCTTGATGGACGTGATCACGGGTATGACACGGCCTGATGCTGGAACCGTGAACTTTGGTCAAAATATTGATTTACTAAAGCTCAACCAAGAGCAAATAGCACGTTACGGTATCGGGCGAAAGTTTCAAAAGCCCACCGTATTTGAAGCACTCACCGTGTATGAAAACTTATACTTAAGCCTGCATATGGATAAGCGGTTATGGGCAACACTTTTGCATAAACTTAGTGGTGAACAGCGCGATGATATCGATCAGGTATTAGAAACAATAGGTCTTGTTTCCATGCGAAATCGTTACGCTGGAGAGCTTTCTCATGGACAAAAGCAATGGTTAGAAATTGGAATGTTATTAGCGGCTAAACCTCGATTACTTTTGGTTGATGAGCCAGCTGCAGGCTTAACCGTTCAAGAAGTTGAAAGAACGGCTGAGTTGTTAACATCTTTAGCAGGAGAGCATTCGGTTGTTGTGGTTGAACATGATATGAGTTTTGTACGCTCGATTGCTAAAACCGTTACAGTCTTACATCAAGGCAGTGTTCTAGCTGAGGGGAGTATGGATTATGTACAAAGCCATCCAGAAGTAAAGCGAGTTTATTTAGGTGAGGAAGGAGTATGATTGAAACAACAAACCTTAACCAAAAATACGGGGGAAGCCAAATTTTATGGGACATAAACATGCAAATCTCTACGGGTTCGCGTACCTGTATTATGGGACGAAATGGCGTAGGTAAAACCACATTACTGAAATGCTTAATGGGGTTACTACCTATCTCTAGTGGCGATATTTTAATAGAAGGTACGAATGTATCAAAAGCCAATATTGAAAAACGGCCTAATATCGGAATTGGTTATGTACCACAAGGACGACATATTTTTTCTCAATTAACAGTGGAAGAAAACCTAAAAGTAAGTCTTAATTGTAAAAGACAAACAGCTAAAAGCATTCCAACCGAAGTATTTGATTACTTTCCTGTTTTAAAAGAAATGCTGACACGGCGTGGAGGGGACTTATCAGGAGGTCAGCAACAGCAGCTTGCAATAGCCAGAGCGCTGGTTTTAAACCCGAATACGCTTATCCTTGATGAGCCTAATGAAGGTATACAGCCGAACATTGTACAATTGATCCGTGATGTACTGCTTACTCTAAATAAGGAAAAAAATATGACGATTATTCTTGTGGAGCAAAAATTACCTTTTGCGCGTGCAGTAGCAGAGCAATTTAACTTAATTGAGCGAGGGCGTATTGTTTCATCTGGGCATATTGATGATTTATCTGATGAACTAGTAAACAAGTATTTATCAGTATAAGGATTATTCGATGAATAAAGCCGTATCCATTGATGATAGAAGTTGGTTGGCCAGTTTATCACTTAGCTTTGAAGCACGAGCAGATAAAACAATATTAAAAAATACAATAAGAAAGGGCCCTTTAGGGATCCAACGTGCCTTTTATCCAGAAAAAAATGGGTGTGCACATGTTTATATTTTACACCCACCGGCAGGTATCGTCTCTGGTGATACGCTAGATTTAACCCTTAACATGGGTGAAAATAGTCATGCGCTTATTACTACACCAGGTGCTGCGCGTTTTTATCGAGCAAGGGAAGCATCGCCTTGTGCGGCTGAGCAAACCCAAAATGTCACCTTCTATATTGAAAATAATGCAATCGCTGAATATTTGCCTATGGAAACATTGGTCTACACTAAAGCCAATGCTATTAACGGCCTTGATATTCACCTTAAAGGAAACGCAACTTATATTGGTTGGGAAATTATTTGTTTAGGCCTACCGCACGTAGATCAAGCTTTTAATGGCGGCTATTTACGCCAGTCAACGACGTTATTCCATGATGAGAAATGTATTTTTCATGATCGTATGTCGCTCGTGGCTAATGACGCGATAACGTCGCAAAAAATAGCATTGGGTGGCAATCACGTAGTGGGTAATATGCTGTTATTCAGCGGGGCAATAAAAGAGCAAAAACAAACGGATGAATTGGTTGTATTATGTCGACAGGCCGTGGCTCTGTTTGAAAGTGACTTGCATATTGGAGTAACCCAGTTACAGAAAGTGGTGATCGTTCGTTACTTAGGAGATTGCAGTGAGCAGTGTCGTAAAATTTTTAATGCAATTTGGCAAGTTACACGACCTTTTTTATTAACACAAGAAGTGACAACACCGAGAATATGGTTCACCTAAAATAAATTTAATAAAGAGCATTATTATGGAATTATTACCCAGAGAAAGAGATAAATTACTCCTATTTACCGCGGGTTTATTAGCTGAGCGGCGGCTTGGGCGAGGATTAAAGCTTAATTATCCAGAGTCGATCGCTTTTATCTCATTAGAGATCCTAGAAGGCGCGCGTGAAGGTAAAACGGTTGCAGAATTAATGGATTATGGCAGAACATTACTTAGTGTTGATATGGTGATGGAAGGGGTTGCTGACTTAATTGAAGATGTGCAAGTGGAAGCAACCTTCCCTGATGGTACTAAACTTGTAACTGTTCACAATCCAATTGTGTAGGAGGTAATATGATCCCAGGTGAGCTATTTCCAGCTGACGGTGACATCCATCTCAACCAGAATCGTCCAACCATTGAGATTGAAGTGATAAATGAAGGGGACAGACCCATTCAAGTTGGATCTCATTATCATTTTTATGAAGTGAATCAGGCATTACTGTTTGAGCGTGAGTTAGCTAAAGGCTGGCGTTTGAATATTACCGCAGGTACAGCTGTGCGATTTGAACCAGGGCAGCGACGAACTATCGAGCTCGTTAAGTTTGCAGGCACTGGCACTATTTACGGATTTAGAGCACAAGTGATGGGTCAATTGGAGAATAATAATGGCTAAAATTGATAGACGCGCTTATGCACATATGTTTGGCCCAACAACGGGAGATAGACTTAGATTAGCAGATACAGCTCTTATAATCGAAGTCGAAAAAGATTACACAAATTATGGTGAAGAAGTAAAATTTGGGGGAGGGAAAGTTATTCGTGATGGCATGGGGCAAGGGCAGCTATCGTGCACCCTGACACCTGATTTGGTTATCACTAATGCTTTGATTATTGACTATTGGGGGATCATTAAAGCTGATGTTGGTATTAAAGACGGACGAATTGTAGCAATTGGTAAAGCGGGTAATCCTGATATACAAGATAATGTCACTATCGCGATTGGCCCAGGTACTGAGATTATTGCAGGTGAGGGTAAAATATTAACCGCTGGTGGGATTGATGCACATATTCATTTTATTTGCCCACAGCAGATAGATGAAGCATTGATGTCAGGTGTTACTACTATGATTGGCGGTGGCACAGGGCCGGCAACAGGTAGTAATGCAACAACCTGCACACCTGGTCCGTGGAACATCACTAAAATGCTCCAAGCAACTGAAAATATGCCAATGAACTTCGGCTTTTTAGGTAAAGGTAACGCTAGTCTTCCTATCGCATTAGAAGAGCAAATCCAAGCAGGCGTGTGTGGCTTAAAGCTTCATGAAGATTGGGGTACGACTCCAGCTGCAATTGATAACTGCTTAACCGTAGCCGATAACTATGACGTACAAGTAGCCATTCATACCGACACACTCAACGAAGCGGGTTTCATGGAAGATACCATGAAGGCTTTTAATTCAAGAACAATACATACCTATCATACGGAAGGAGCTGGGGGAGGCCATTCTCCGGATATTATTCGTGCGTGTGGCGAGTCGAATGTGTTGCCGTCATCAACTAACCCGACACGACCTTATACAGTTAACACGATTGATGAGCACCTTGATATGTTGATGGTATGCCATCATTTAGATCCATCAATTCCTGAAGATGTTGCTTTTGCTGACTCTCGAATTCGTAAAGAAAGCATCGCTGCAGAAGATATACTTCAGGATTTAGGAGCGATTAGTATGATTGCCTCTGACTCTCAAGCGATGGGCCGAGTTGGTGAAATGATTTGTCGAACTTGGCAAAGCGCTCATAAAATGAAAGTACAGCGTGGTCCACTAAAAGAAGACAGTGAACGTAACGATAATCATCGTGTTAAACGTTATATTAGCAAATATACGATCAACCCAGCGATTAGCCATGGTATCAGCCATGAAGTTGGCTCCATTGAAGTAGGTAAGCTAGCAGATATTGTGCTTTGGAAACCCGCATTTTTTGGTATCAAACCCAGCCTAATTTTAAAGTCAGGCTTTATTGCAGCTGCGCCAATGGGTGATCCAAATGCGTCCATTCCTACGCCTCAACCAGTGTATTATCGACCTATGTTTGGTAGTTATGGCAGCGCAGCAAGTCAGTTATCGATGACTTTTCTTTCTCAAGCTGCTATGGATAATGATATACCGAATAAAATTGGTTTAAGCCGTCTAACATCTGCCTGTAAACATACCCGAACCATTTCAAAAAATGATATGCGCTTGAACAGTTGGCAGCCCACCATAGAAGTTGACTCCCAAACCTATGAAGTGCGCGCAAATGGAGAGTTATTAACCTGTGAACCATTAGCCATTCTGCCTTTAGCGCAGTTATATAGTTTGTTTTAAATGAGATGAATATGATTGAAGTACATATAAGAACACATGTTCCAACAACTGAGATAGATGACACAATCACGTTGGATTTTAATACCAGGCAAAAATCAAGAATTAAAGTACAAACTGATAAAGGGTTGGATGTTGGTATATTTCTTGAACGAGGAAAACCCTTACATATTGATGAAATATTAATTTCAGATTGCGGTAAAAAGATCCGCGTAAATGGGGAGCTAGAACCCGTTATTACTGCCTCTACAGAGGATTGGCTTACATTTTCTAAAGTTTGTTATCACCTAGGGAACCGCCATACTCGGTTGCAAGTAGGTGATCGATGGTTACGTTTTCAGCCTGATCATGTACTTACCGAGCTGGTAACAAAATACCAGCTTAATGTCGATGAGACCCCCGCTATTTTTGAGCCAGAAAGTGGTGCGTACGCTAAACAATCAGATGGGCATTCAGCTCATCATCATCATGAATAATAAGTCCATTGCTAATGAATAACCTTGCACTGACTCGCTTATTACAGCTTTGTAATCCTAATTTACCTATTGGTGGCTTTTCGTTTTCACAAGGGTTGGAATCTGCAATAGAAAAGGGGTGGGTAACTAATCCAACAGACTTAAACGAGTGGGTATCTACGATGCTGTTTGAATCTCTAGGCAATACTGACTTACCCTTACTCGCGCACCAGCGTAACGCGATACAAAGCAATAACTACGAACAGTTTGAAAAAAACGAACAGTTAATATGTGCTACTCGCGAAACAAGTGAAATTCTTATGGCAGAGCAAGCTATGGGTACAGCAATGCTTAGGCTTTTAAAAAATTTAAAGGGAGTTAACCATACAGAATCCCCGTTATGGTTAACTGAATTTAATAAATTGAGTTTTATAAGTAGTTTTGCTATTGCTAGTCACCATTTTCAGCTAGATATCGATACAACGCTGACTGGTTATGCATGGACGTTCGTTGATTTTCAAATTGCAGCGGCGGTAAAGTTAATTCCGTTGGGGCAAACGGATGGGCAAAACCTACTCTTTGAAATAGCTAAAAAAATACCTGATTGCGTGACTCAATCACAATCTGTGCAATGGGATTGTATAGGTCAATCATTGCCTGGGCTTGCTATTGCAAGTAGTTGGCACGAACAACAATATTCAAGATTATTTCGTTCTTAAGGAAAAAAATTATGACAAAACAAACGCTCCGTGTTGGAGTAGGTGGTCCTGTAGGTTCAGGTAAAACCGCATTGCTAAAAGCGCTATGCCAAAAAATGAGCAAAAAATATAATATGGCTGTTGTCACTAATGATATTTATACACATGAAGACGCGCAGTTCTTAACGCGTCACGGCGTACTGGATGAAGATCGTATTATTGGTGTTGAAACAGGAGGTTGCCCACATACTGCGATACGTGAAGACGCATCGATGAATTTAGCGGCAATTGATGAACTCCAACAGCGCCATGAAAATTTAGATTTTGTGCTCGTTGAAAGTGGTGGTGATAATCTAAGCGCAACGTTTAGTCCTGAGCTTTCAGACCTCACGCTCTACGTAATTGATGTTTCAGCAGGAGATAAAATTCCGCGTAAAGGCGGGCCCGGCATTACAAAATCAGATCTGTTAATTATTAATAAAATAGATTTAGCGCCCTATGTGGGGGCATCGCTTGATGTCATGCAAGAAGACTCTCTTAAAATGCGCGGGAGTAAACCTTTTGTTTTTAGTAATTTAAAAACAGAACAAGGACTGGATGAAATCATCAACTTTATAGAAACTGAAGGAATGCTACTTAAGTAGTGAGGAGAAAATAATGAAATTTTTATTAATTGCACTTTCATTTTTTGCGTCAATTGCAAATGCCCATGAAGATCACATGTTAGCTGATAATGTGCATATTGCATATCATATTGTATTTTGGACCTTGGTTGCCTCGATTGTGCTGACATTCGTTTATCGTTATCTACAACGTAAAAAGAAAAAATAACAAATGCGAACTGACCACTTTAAGCGGAATTAATTTTTTGCTTTAGGTAACCCATTCTAGCTTTACGTTATATTTTACTCAAAGGGCTGCCTTTAAGCCGCCCTTTGAAGAACAGTTTTATTGTTAAATAAGCGCTCTACGCCTGCCTTCATGAGTGTTTCAAACACGCTGCACATACTTAATTAACTTACTAATTAAATAGCAATACTTCCCTACGCTAAGGAATATGCCTAAGCTAATTTTAACCGTTTATGTTTTATCTGCGTCATATGACGCATTGAGAACTTATCTTAAAAGGTAATAATAAAATACACCATAATAAAAAATAAGATGATGTTATGAATCTCACCCAGTTTACTGCTATAGGTTTAGCAATTACTGCATGTATTACAGCAACTAAAGTGCATGCAAAAGCCGACGTTGATGCAGAAAAAGACACGCCATTTGTTGCTAATGTTGCAGGTCAAGTCCCCGCGAATATTGACTCCGCAACACCGGGTATGATCCCGTTAAAACCATTAGAAATCCCACAAAATGTTCTAGAAATTATCGATAAGCTCCCAGAGCAAAAACAAGCGTTTATTAAAAGTGGTAAAACAAATGCGGTTTTGAGTAAAGAGCGTTTGTTTGATTTGCTATTAGATGCACCAGAAGATGAAGTGCAGAATTATGTTGATACGATTATCTCGGTCTATGATCAAATAGAATTTAAAGCGGGCCGTGATACTGCCACGATAGAACTTAATAAAGATTCTGCCGATTTTAATACTTGGCGACTAAAGCGTCCTCAATCAATGAATCCACAAAGAGAGCCAGGCCCAATCTCGTTAGGGCGTTATATCGGGGGCGGACGTTCAGGTATACCTACATTTGCTAATGCGCCAGTGGCGCTAACGCCTGAAGATCTGACTGCTGGTAAAGTCGATGTTGCGATAGTCGGAGCGCCATTAGACATGGGTTCTGGTTGGCGTGATGCGATTCATGGACCTCGTGCTATGCGTATGCTCAGAAGAGGCACTGGCGGAACAGATGTTTCAACAATGGTAACCCCAGGAGCAGAGCTTAATATGGTTGATTACGGCAATGTTGCCATTGATCAATTAAGTACTGAACGTAGTGTTCAAGAGGTGCGTAGTGTGGTGCGCGAAATAGCCCAAACCGGTGCGATACCAATCATTATTGGGGGTGATCACTCATTGGAGTATCCAAATGTCGCCGCTATCGCGGATGTTTATGGTAAAGGTAAAGTGTCAGTTGTGCATTTTGATGCCCACTTAGATACCGGCAGAGGACGTGTTCACTTACTGAGTCACGGGCAACCTATTTATAGATTAATGAAAGAAGCACATATCAAACCTGAAAACTTTATTCAGGTAGGCTTACGTGCTCATTACAGTAAAAGTTACTATGAATGGGAAAAAGAAATCGGTATGAAATACCACACAATGGCTGAAGTTGAACGCCGAGGGTGGGATGCTGTGATGAACAGAGTGATAAAAGAGGCCACTGAAAACACCGAATACTTATATGTATCTTTTGATGTTGATGTACTTGATCCTGCCTTTCAACCCGGCACTGGCACCCCGGTTTCGGGTGGTTTAACAATGCGTGAGGCGATCCCCATTTTACGCAGGCTTTGTGCTGAAACTAAGCTCGTTGGTTTTGATATCGTTGAACTTGCGCCCGCTTTGGATACGACTTATGTCAGTGCGCTAAATGCGAACAGCTTAATGTATGCGTGTATGACTGGGATCGCGATGAAGAAAAAAGGCATAACAGAAAAAGGCTTTATCAGCGAGTTGTCTTCTGAACATGGACAAGATAATTATTACGGAGATAAAAAATGAACAAACTAATTAAGTTTTCACCTAATTCGACCGCAATAGTTTCATGTTTATTAGCAACTAGTTTATTAGTTGCCTGTACATCCACCATTGATAAAAGGGCTAAGCAAGAGGTTGTTTTACCGCCTACAGAGTCAGATAAATTAAGCTTGCTTACTGATGATGAACTAGCATTTTTACGAGATTCAAAAAAATTAGCATGGTTTGACTTAACCCAAGAGAAAGTATTTAACCAAATTGCGACACGAGATGCTAAAGGTGTAAAGCAGTACGTATCAGACATGCAAAAAACAATGGCGCTAGCAACTTTCCAGCAAGGCCAAGACAACGTTAATAATGTTAAAAATGGTATTTTAGAGCCTTTATCACCGCTATCAAATAGTGCTTCAATTCCTTTAAATACAAAAGCAGAAGGTTTTAACCGCAGCACAACATTGCTTCCTGCTATGTTAGATGAATACAAGCGTACGCCAGGCCCGATTAATTTACAGCGGTACGTTCATGAACAAGATGGTATCCCAACATTTGCTAATGCTCCTGTAGCTATTCGTATTGAGGACTTAATTGCTGGGAAAGTGGAAGTTGCATTTGTGGGTGTGCCGTTGGCGTTAGGTTCTGGTTGGAGAGACTCGCAAAATGCACCGACTGTATTACGGGGAATGTATGGCTTAAGTGGCTATGATATTGCTGGTGGTGTAGACCCTACTAAATTATTAAACATTGCTGATTTTGGGAATATCGCAACAGCCTATTTAAGTACAGAGTTGAATATTGATCACATTCGTGAGCAAGTTGGTGAAATGGTTAAAGCAAAAACTATTCCATTTATAGTTGGGGGGGATCATTCGATCATGTACCCAACCGTTGCAGCAATGGTTGATAATTATGGCAATGGGAATATTAATGTCGTTCAGCTTGATGCTCACTATAATGGTGCACTCGAACAAGATCATTACTATTCTGATGCACAAAGTGTATCACGGTTGCTTGAAGATAAGGTGCTTGTCGGCTCAAATTTACTCCAAGTTGGCTTGCGAGGACCTTCACAAGATAAAGAGTCTCTCGAGTGGTTAAATGAGCAAGCTATTCAATACCACACCATGGTTGAAATAGAGAAAAGTGGTTTTGAGGTCGTGCTGGACGCGAGTATTAAAAAACTTTCAACGCAAAAAACATTCATCTCATTTGATATGAGTGTACTTGATCCTGCTTATGCTCCAGGTGCCGGAAGGCCTATTCCTGGGGGCTTAACGATACATCAAAGCGTTAGAATGGTGCGTCGCATGTGCGCTGAAACACAAGTCGTTGGATTTGAAATGCTTGATGTTGCCCCTTATTTAGATCTCAGTTATAAAACGGCATTAAATGCAAATTATATAATGCATGCCTGCCTAACAGGGATCGCAATGCGCAAAGCAGGGATCACAGAGTCAGACTACACAGACCCTTTAGCACTAAATAATAGTCAAAAGTAACTTTATTATTGATAGCTTGTTAATTTATTGGAATGTAAATTGCACAGCTTGCATATAACTAAAAAAAATCAGTAGTAAACTGAGTCTGTTAACTTTTGTATAGACCTTATTAGAGAGCCTAATAAGGCCTATACAATTAGCTTAACGGAGTGTGGGTGATTACATATGTATACTGTTCTTGTTGTAGATGATTCCCCTGACTGTCTAAGCCTTATTAATGACATTTTGGAAAAAGAAGGCATTAGTACGTTAGTTGCGCTTGAAGGCAGCCAAGCAATTACCATTGCAGAGCAAATCGAACCCGATATTATTTTGCTTGATGCAGTTATGCCGAAAATGAATGGCTTTGAGACATGTATACGGTTAAAGCAAAATAGAGCATTAAGCCATATACCCGTGGTGTTCATGACAGGTCTAAAAGAGCCTGAAAATATCCTTAAAGGTTTGAATGCCGGGGGGGTAGATTATGTGACAAAGCCGGTAAACCCAGAGGAGTTAATTGCACGTATTAAAACGCACGTCACAAACGCGCACCTAACCACCAGCGCACAAAAAGCGCTAGACAGTATTGGGCAAACAATTTTTGCTATCAGTCCTCAAGGCGAATTATTGTGGGCCACACCACAAACACATGATTTTTTATCTAATATTCCCCAGAGTGATGATTGGCTTAACGAGAGTTTATTGCCATTTGTCGCGCAAATAAATCAAAGCGGTCAAGCCGTTGGCGCTGTTAATAAAATAGCGTACCAAGGTGGCAGCTGCGAATTAACCTTGGTCAGCCGCCAAGCCACCGGTGATTGCACTTTTCGTATTTGTCATTACACCGCGGCCCCATCCAACGAAGAAAAGCTTAAAGTTAAACTTAATATTACCAGCCGTGAATCTGAAGTGCTGTATTGGTTATCAAACGGAAAAACCAATAAAGAAATTGCCATGATCCTAAACATAGGATCACGCACCGTTAATAAGCATTTAGAGCAAGTGTTTGTAAAACTTGGAGTGGAAAATAGAACAACCGCTGCGGGTATCGCTATTAGAACCTTGTCAGAAGCATAATGTCAGCAGGTATTAAATGTTAGTGGATTACAATAAGCAATATAAAAATGCAGTTGGTGCATTTAACAATAAAGACTTACAAACCGCGCACGCCTTAAGTGTATCGATAATTAAACAGCAGCCCACTTATACCGACGCTTATTATTTATTGGCATTGATTAATATTCAAATTCATCAATATAACAAAGCCGCAGAATTACTAAAAAATGCAATTAGTATCAAAGATACAGCGAAATACCGCATTGAATTAGCCAGAACATACGCTTTACTTGGTATATCAGACGCTGTGGTCGCTATTGGCAATACAGTGGACCCCGAACAGCTAGTTTCTGCTGCTGAACTAGACAAGTTAGGCGTGACCTTTAGCTTGGTTGGCTTACATCAAAAAGCATTACGGTGTTTTAAATTAGCCATTAAAAAAAATACCACACCAGAATTACTTTATAACTTTGCTGTTTCTGCGAAATTTTGCGGTAAATTAGATGATGCCTATAAAGCCTTATCGCAGGTATTAAATGTAAAACCGGATTATTATCAGGCACATTTTGCAATCTCAGAGCTGACTAAAGATGAAGCCATACAGGCGCATATTAAAGCACTTAATGCTCAACTCGCCATTGAAAACCAAAGTATTGAAGCAATTATGCACCTAAGCCATGCGTTGGCTAAAGAGTATGATAAAACCAAAGACTACACCGCCTCAATTCAAACACTGATTAGTGCAAAGAATAAACGGGCTTTACAGAGCCCGTATGAACGAAAACTAGACCTTACATTATTTGAAAACTTACATCAGATGCTACAAGACAGATTACCGGCTTCAGATGTACAAAGTCATCGTCCTATTTTTGTAGTGGGTATGCCTCGTTCTGGCACGACGCTTGTAGAGCGGATATTATCAGGGCACAGTGAAGTTGCCTCTGGGGGGGAACTTGAAGACTTTGGGGTGCTTTTAAAGCGAGCTAGTAAAGCATCGGGTAGCTCGGTACTTGATCCTATTATCTTTACATCAACTCAAGATATTGATTTTACTACATTGGCACAGGCGTACTTATCTCGCACCGCCCATATTGGAGACAACAAAGGACGCTTTGTTGATAAATTGCCCTTTAACTTTTTTTACCTACCTTTTATTAGAAGTGCATTTCCTAATGCAAAGATTATCTGTTTAGTCCGAAACCCGTTAGACACATGTATTGGTAATTTTAGACAGCTATTTTCACTAAATAACCCTCATTATAAATACACGCAAAACTTAACTGATTGCGGTTGGTTTTATCAACAGTTTTTGACGTGGGTTACTGCGTGGGAAAAATACGATAACCAGTTTACCAAAATTGTTAATTATGAACAGCTTACAAAAGATCCTGACAATGAGGTCCGGGCGTTATTAAAGTTCTGTGATCTTCAGTGGGAACCAAACTGTGTGTCTATACAGAGCAACGATGCCCCAGTATCAACAGCGAGCAAAATGCAAGTAAGAGAGCCGATAAACCAATCGTCTATAGGAAGGTGGCAACGTTATCGTCCTTATACATCAGAAATTGAAGCGTTATTCCCAGAAAGTGTTCGTGATCTAAGTTAAATGACGTAGTTGATACCGCAAAAGTGCGAGTACCCATGGTCATACCTTCAATCCATACTGTAATTGTAGAAAAATAAAGCAGTAAGTAGTCGAACACCTATTACAAGCACTTACTTAGAACGTTTTCTGCCAAGCCGATGAAACATTTAATAGCATAAAAAGAGACTACATATGAATAAGAAAAGTCGCACCAAACGAAGTAAAGTCGCCAGCGCTATAAGTATTGCTCTACTGCCAATAAGTGGAATATTTACCAGCCAACTTGCCATGGCACAAGAAGCCGAACCAGAAGTTAATGAGGGCATGGAAAAAATTCAAGTAACGGCTACTCGCCGTGCTGGTACGGTTCAAGATGTCCCTATCAATATCTCGGCAATCTCACCCGATTTACTTGAGCAGCAAGATATTAACGAATTGGAAGATGTTGCTAAGTGGGTTCCTGGTTTAACAATTACAGATCAAGGCGGGCGTTATGACGCACCGATAATTGTTAGGGGCTTAAATACCAATTCATCAGGCCCGGGTTCAAACAGTGGAACTGTTGCCACCTACGTAGGTGAAACCCCCTTATTTGTTAATATGCGTTTAATTGATATGCAGCGTGTTGAAGTATTAATTGGCCCACAAGGGACTTTATATGGTGCCGGCACATTAGGGGGCGCGATTCGTTATATCCCTAATCCTGTAAATCTTGAGTATACCGAAGGGTCTGTTTTTGCTGATGTTTCGCAAACCCAAGAAAGCGGTAGTCTCGGAACTGAAGGTGGATTTATATTTAATGCGCCGCTCATTGACGATACGCTAGGTATGCGCGTGTCATTAAACTATGTCGATGATCCTGGCTTTATTGATTATAACTACTTGGTACGTGAGCCCGGTGTTTCATTACCCGATCCTGATTGGAGCGATCCTAATGCCGTTAGCGAGAACCTGTATTCAGTAGAAGATGTAAATGACGAACAAACCGTAACAGGGCGAGTTGCATTGCGTTGGCAGCCGACGGATTGGTTTGATAGTACCTTAACTTATTTTTACCAAAAACAAGAGTTGGGTGGTCGTCAAATTTCGCAATATAACTCGTTATCACCTGAGAGTGAATTATCAGGTGAAGTTGGCAAGTATGAATCCGCTTATCGTTACCTTGAACCTTATGAGCGAACCAATGACTTACTTAGCCTAGAAATGAATATTGATTTAGGCTTTGCAGAACTCGTTTCATCCACCGGTATTACAAGCACAGAGGGTGAAGGAAGCCGAGATCAAACTGATTTACTTATCCGCCTAAATTACGGTTATGAAGAGTTTCCTGCATTTGCTGCTTCAACAGAAGACGTTTCATCAGATGACACCTTTACTCAAGAGTTGAGATTGGTATCAACCGCCGATAGCCCCCTAACTTGGATTGTAGGTGGATATTATAATAAAGACGAAGGTGAAGGTTATAGTAAAGAGTTTACACCTGGGTTTGACCAATTCGCGATTGATGAATTTGGCGCAGAAGGTTTTTTACGACCTGACTCCATTGAGTATTATTCTCGCAGTGAAAATGAAACCACAGAAAAAGCGCTTTTTGGTGAAATTAGTTACGCATTTAGCGAACAATGGGATGTTACTGTTGGCGTACGTAAATACTGGTATGAGGTGAGTGCTTCATCTGCGGTTGATTTACCGCTGTATCAAACTGTATTTAATGGCCGAGATCCTGATTCGTTTGTTTTTGATTTTGATACCGTAAGTAACAAAAACGATGGCGAACTATTTAAATTTAATACCAGCTATAAATTCACTGATGATACGTTAGCTTACGTAACAATAAGTGAAGGGTTTAGAATTGGTGGTGCCAATGATGTAGCCGCTTGCCCAAGTAATATTGACGAAATTGAAAATCAAATTATTTGTGCGCTCCCAAATGAGCAACTGTATTTGCCTGATACGACAGTAAACTATGAGCTGGGCTTTAAAACAACTTGGCTTAAAAACCGTCTCCACTTAAACGCTGCGTTATTTAATGTTGAGTGGAAAGATGCACAAGTAAATGGTGCCACCGTAAATGGTGCGGTTGGTTATACTGCCAACTCAGAAGGTGCGAACTCCAAGGGTATTGAGTTATCATCACGGGCGATATTTACTGATAATTTCTCAGCGTATGCAACTTACTCTTATGCAAAAGCGGAACTGACTGCTTCTGCGCCATTCCTATTTGGCGTGTATGACGACGAATCACAATATTGGTATGACGGTGCCGATGGCGACCGCTTACCGGGTTCACCGGAAAGTTCATTCTCTTTAGGTCTTGTTTACAGTACAGAGATGATGGGGAAAATGCTTGATTTAGCTTATGGCCTTACCGGTCAAAGTGATACGTATTCAACCGTGGGATTAAAAGCGGATGGTGAAGTATTACCAGGCTATGCATTAAGTAATATTACCGCTAAGTTCTCAGACGAAGCATGGGCTGTTACTTTTTATGTTAATAACCTATTTGATAAATATACTAACTTATCTGTACGAGGTGATTTAAGCCAAGTTGGTATGGGACAAGAAGTTAACCAAAATCGTTCAGATCTAACCCGTGGCTATGGCCATTATGTTAACACCCCAAGAACAGCAGGTTTAAAGTTTAGATATAACTTTGAACTTTAATGGTAAAAAAGAGTTAGCCCTTTAATTGGCTAACTCTTTTTTTAGTTAGATAACCATATTATTGTAATTAGGGGATATCAATGTCACGTTACAAAACCAAAATTATGCTGATGTTAGCCATCAGTTTAGTGACGAGCGTTAGTTGGGCAAAAGAAACGTTCGATCTAAAAAAACTAAATATGCCTAGTGAATTTGAACAAAAAGTAAAAACCATACCACAAGATAAACTACAGATACTCGATTCCTCCATACCGACTCAGTTACTCGGAACTATGGATCGTTTTTATCAAGCAATGAAAACTAAATCCACGACTGAAATTGAAGCCTACCTTGACGCTATGATTGAGGTGCAACAAGCGAATAAGTTTAATCCTGAAACCGATATGGCGAGCATTCCTTTAAATACCAAAGCAGCCTCGTTTAATGGCTGGAAAGCAGAGCGCCCGCAAAATTTAAATCCAAAACGTGAACCTGGACCTATTCATTTAAGCAGGTACATGGAAAATAGCCGTTCAGGTGTTCGTACTTTTGCCGGGGCTCCGTTAGCTATTTACCCAGAAGATCTGATTGCGGGTAACGTGGATGTAGCCATTGTGGGCGCACCATTAGATATGGGAAGCTATTATCGAGGCCAGCGGTTTGGTCCGCAAGCTATGCGAAATGAATATGGCGCAGGCGGTGTTGACATGAATACGATGGTTAACCCTAGTGACGTGCTGAGCATTGTTGATTATGGCGATATCGCTATTGACAACATGAGTACCGAAATTTCAGTGCATCATGTACGAGAGCGAGTCAGAGAAATAGCTGAAACGGGGGCTATTCCCTTTATTGTTGGTGGGGATCATAGCTTGGAATACCCAGATATCGCCGGATTGGCTGACGTTCATGGTAAAGAAAGTTTTGGTGTAGTGCACTTTGATGCACATTATGATGCAGGTAAAGGGCGCACTCACTGGATAACCCATGGTCAACCCGTTTATAGAGCGGTAAAAGAAGGGCATGTAAAAGCTGAAAACTTTATTCAAGTGGGTTTACGCGGGCCGTGGCCTGGCGCTGAAGGTTTTGAGTGGATGCGCAATAATGGAATGCGTTATCACACCATGGCCGAAGTGGAGAAAAAAGGCTGGAAAAGCGTAATGGAAACAGCATTAAGTGAAGCCAAAGCCGGAGGCAAAAAGCTATTTATTTCTTTTGATGTTGATGTATTAGATCCGGCTTTTGTTCCAGGAACAGGCACGCCGGTGCCTGGTGGTTTAACAATGCGTGAAGCGATCCCAATTATTCGTGGGCTTTGTACTGAAAATGAAATGGTTGGATTCGAAATTGTAGAACTAGACCCACTGCTCGATCCGACTTACCGCTCAGCACTTAACGCTAACTTTATTATGCATGCGTGTTTAACAGGTATTGCAATGAGGCATGAAGGCATTACAGAAGGTGATTACTGGTCTGAATTAACGACAGAACACATGCAGCCTTCTGCCGGGATTAAAGGTAAAAAAGAGGGCAAACAGGTCGTTGTTGATCCTGATTACATTAAATAAAGCGCAGAATAAATAGAATGTATTTGAACAGAAGAGCCACTACCTAATTAAGTAGGGCTCTTATTTGTATGGTCAATGTTGAGTAATATATGTTTAAAAAATTGTATCAAGACCCTTTAGTGTTATTTTTATTAGTGGGTGCCCTCGTATTTGCTTTTTATAACGCGGTTGTTTTACAGGCAAGCACACCGGTGGCATTAAGTGAAGACAATCGGCAGATGTTTGTAGAGCAATACGAGCTATTAACAGGGCGAGAAGCATCGCAGTCAGAAATAAAAAAAATTGAAAACGATTACATCTTAGAAGAAGTGCTATTTCGTGAAGCAATTGAAGCCGGAATGCATTTAACTGACCCAGAAGTACGCGCCAAACTGATTGAAGAAATGCGCTATCAAATTACAGGTATTTTACCCGAGCCAGACGAAGCTAAGTTAGTTCAATATTACCTTACCCATATTAAACGTTATGAAATTGAAGCATCGGTGAGCTTTCAACATGTTTATTTTACTCAACAACCTGACTCCTCAATTTTAAATCAGTTACAAGCAGGAGAAAGCGTTGACGGTGATGAATTTTGGCGTGGCCGAGTGCTACCTGATTACGGTATTAGTATGATTAGAGGTATGTTTGGTAAGCCATTTTTAGAGCGCATAGTTAACGCGCCAGAAAATGAGTGGATAGGGCCTGAGCAATCAATGTTGGGCTGGCACTTTGTAAAAGTATTAAGCCATCAACCGATAAAGCCACTTACTTTTGAACAAGCCAAAATGCAAGTTACTAACGATTATACTGTTGATATTCTTGAAGGTTCTGTTAGAGATTATGTCGATGACCTAGAAGATAAATATGAGATTATCCACTATGTTGAATAGTCATATATTAAGAACGTTATTTATACATAAGCTATTGCTGTTACTGTCTTTATTGTTAAGTTCCCATGCAAGTGCTGATATCTTTAATGCCGGTGAGTTTCGCTTGACCCAAGGCGAAGAAGAGAATAGTTACATATTGACAGCACAGTTACCCACAGTTGTTATAAAAAGCACTGAGCTTACGCTGCCTGATAGTTGCAAAATGCAGATGATTAACAATCAAGCGTTTGGTAATAAATCTCAGTTAAAATATGAATTTATATGCAGTGAAAAGTTTTCCCAAGATGCCGTGATTGTTACTCCGTGGAATTTAGATGGCGCAACATTTCAATTAATTACACAAGAGCGAAAAGCCAGTCTCGCACTCAAACGCAGCCTGAATACTATGGTTATTCCTCTATTAGAATTAAGTGATAATAAGCTGACGAAAGTTGAAACAATTAAACGCTATTTTTGGCAAGGTATTTTGCATATTTGGTTCGGTTGGGATCATCTAGCTTTTGTTATGTGTCTATGTTTACTCGCGAGGGGTTATAAATTACTTAAGTTAGTTACCGCATTTACGGTTGGGCACTCTGTGACGTTGGCATTGTCGTTTTACCAAGTCGTGTCAGTGGCTATTGCGCCGATAGAAGTGTTGATTGCGTTTTCAATTGTTTTGATGGCAAGAGAGGCATTTTTACATCAAACCAATAAAGCGAATAGCCAGCAAAGTAGTAGAGCACTGGGAACATCCACAATAGTTGTTATATTGTTTGGCCTTATCCATGGTTTAGGTTTCGCAAGCGCCCTTGAAGAGTTGGGAGTACCGCAGAACGAAATAGGCTTAGCGTTGCTATTTTTTAATGTCGGCGTAGAAGCAGGGCAAGTCATGTTTATTTTAGCCATTGCATTATTAAGCCAGCTAACTCATAACGAAAAAATAAAGCGCTACTCACGTACTGCCGCATTGTTTTTTGTGGGTAGTTTAGGTGCATTTTGGTCAATTGAAAGGGTGGCAGGGTTTTAATTTTTTGTAATATGTATGACCAGTAACCCAGTGGCTGGGGTAGTAATGTCGTTCACTTAAGGTGAGCGGCTTTTTTATTTATAGCGTATCACTGCGGCTTTGGGTTGACTGAACGAGGAAAACTTCGCCCTCTTCGTGGCTCTAGAATGAGGCTTTCTGCCATCGCATAAAAGTATTTTAATTGACGTGGTATGGCTCCAGGTGTTGAATAAGGTAATCCAACAAGCAACCTCATTATTTGAGCTAAACTACCATTGAAACTGAGTTGGTATGGTAAATAATCACCTTTTAATGTGTGGCACATTTTTACCATCTGATATCGCACCATATTATAAGTAAGCAACACTCCCCACAGCTCTTGCTTTACAAGCGCAGGTAAGCGACCCAGCATATATTGCTTTTGTTCGCGATAACCAAGCTCTATCTCACCAGCGGTGACTATATAAATCGCCTATATCGGCTGACGGATATTGCATCGGATCTGTCATCGATGTCATCACACTGTATGATTTACCCTTTATTTTTCGAGTCACTAACCTCGCTATTAAGGTGTCAGGCAGCGTTGGCCACATCTTTCTTGCTCTTGGGTTGCTGCTAAGTTGGACTAATTTATCATTACGCCCTAATGTTTGAATAACTTCATATTGCACATTTTTTTTGAGGGGGATTAGCCAGTGGCGTTTATTGCCAGTCGTTTGCCATTTATGTAAAAGCCCTAAAGAATAGAAACCTTTGTCGAATAAAGTGAGACTGTTATCGGGTGTGTTTTCTATAAGCTTTTCAGCCAGCACCATTTCATTGACCTTGTAATCATCAAAAGCACTCCCCGTGATTAGGTGGCTACTTAGCTCCATTTGACACACCATTCTGAGCTGTGGGTATTGTGTATTGGTCGGTTTTGTAAAGGCTTCATTGTTTTGGGGTGAGTCATCCGTACGCCAAACAACACCATCGACACCAAGCAAGGTAAGCCCATTCCAATGAGGATGATTAGCGCCATTATTCCAATGCCTTTGGGTGCATTCAAATAAGGCTTTCATAGCGGCTTCACCTAGGTTTTTACGACGCTGAGTTAAAGCACTTGGCGCAACAAATGGCTTACCCTCGCGGTCAACAATGTCGAGCATATTAACGATATCGGCCATCGATTTGTCATTATAAATAACCATCCCGATCAACAACCAAGCCATCGATTCTAGGGATAGTTTTCTTTTTCGTAGTGTACCGGTTTCGGTCAGTGCATAGGCTTCTTCGATAAGAGATAAAGGGAGTAAGTCTGCGAGTGTTTCAACGTCATTAGGTTTGATGTTGTTAATAATATCGAGAGAATTAGAAAGTTGCATAAAAAATCCGAATTCTACAAAAGAATTCGGATTCTTACATACCTAGAAGATCGTTCAAGTGCTGTTAACTAATTCTTAAATGATCGGCATTAGTGGCTGGGGGACTGGCTTTTATTTAACAATATAATTTAGTTGTATTTGGCTTCTAGTTCATCATCAGTGTGATATTGCCCAAGAGATTTTTAATCTTCTCCGGGTTTAATTCCTCGCAGCTTGAGGCGTAATTTTGTAAAGTACTCGCATGAGCTAATATATTCTCAAACGGCATAATGTAACAGCATCTATGCAGCTTTCAGTTCTCCTCTGCCAAACATTCAAGGACTGTATCTAGCATAAACTGGAAATAGAGATACCTCCCTGAAATCCAATATTTGTATGATCAATTTACCAATTCATAAAGTAATTTCCTAAAGCTAATCTTACTTAAATTTAATAACTCAATGAAATTAATAAGTCTTTATTTTACGCTATAATTTAATGGTCATTAAAGTCAACAAATCTCATTTTTGTCATGATTTTCATTAAAATAAATTGGTTATAAGATTTTTGGGGGTCTCAAGTTTATTGCTGGTCACTTGCGTTACAGTTACCCGACGCTAAATCATGCTGGCATTATGCTTCTTTTAGTCGCCTATAGGTGTTAATGAATGTGTATCATTAATAGGAATAGGCGGTGAGCAATTATTTTAAGTGATTCAAGTGTTGGGTGGTAATCGTAATGAATAAGGCTTGCTAGTAAATCACAAAATTGTTTAAACGATGTTTTTTGTGTACTGCTTTTAAGCTCTTCGCTACACATATCAACAATATCTTGTTTTCTAAAGGGAATAAAACGCGCACTTTGCATAAGTTTTTAACTGCTTTGGTAGGCATTTAACTGCATTGACACATAATAAAATATTCTTATAGATGTTACTAATTTGTTAATGCAGTGGGGCGTATTGATCATTGGTGGTTGAATTTGCAGCTGTGTGTTTGGTTTTTAGGCTAGGCAGAGCCTATGTAGTGTGGTTATTCCTCATAAATAAGGCGATAACGCAGCATAAATACCAAACATGCGCTGCCCTCTGGGTTCTTTCTAGGGACGATTAATTCTTTGTTGCCTACATGGATGTAGGTAAGGGGCGTGAGCAGGACGCGGAAGCTTTGCTCGATTTTTACTTATTCTTACATGGATGTAAGCCAGTAGGGTAACGCAGGAGCAGTTACCGAGCCCACTAGGTTACAAACCTCGCGCCGCGATTTAATCTTCCTTGGATTGAACAAATTTCAATCCATAAAGATCAATACGCCCTAGGACCTGATAAATTTACTACACTGTTTTCAGCGTGTATTAACCTAAATATGTAATTATTAGCTCATTGAATAATCTTGTTCTTACTGATAAGTGAAAAGGATTTACTATGGCCATTCAAAAAAAGCTAAAAGAAAAAACGCGTAATTTTATTGACTCTAAGCATATGCTTAGCGGTATTACAGTGGCGTCGTTTTTAGAGTCAACCATAGTTCCTATTCCACTTGAAGCAGTGCTTGTGCCTCTTATGCAAGCTCGTCGAGAAAAGCTATGGCTTATAGCATTAATGGCGACCTTAGGCTGCATAGTGGGGGCATTGTTTGGTTATGCGTTAGGTTATTATTTATTTGATGCAGTAGGCGATTGGATTATTAATACACTTTCGAGCCCTGAGCAATTTGAAAACGTTAAACAAAAAATGCAAGATCAAGGTTTTTGGTTTGTAATAACACTGGGCATTGTGCCCATTCCGTTTCAAATAGCGATGCTTGCAGCAGGCGCGACTAAGTACTCTATTTGGCTATTTTTATTGGCCTCGGGTATTGCGCGTTCTATTCGTTACTTTGGCCTGGCTATTATTGTTTATTATGCCGGTAATGAAGCTGAGCGAATCATTAGTAAACATAAAACTAAAGCGATGATTGGCATTACTATTTTAGTGTTAGGATTGTGGGGACTTAGTACCGTAGTTTAAGTTTAAATTTGGGGGGGATTACGGTTTTCATCTTCGTGATGGTTTTTATTATTGTGCTATAGTTTTCAAATGAAGTACTGAAAAACCTAGCAATTAATATGATTGAAACAGTAAAACTTACCGTTAAACTTTCTAACTTTTATAAAATGCCTTTGATCAATAAAGTTTTAAGTTTAGCTTTATTGATCTATATTGCTATTTTTTCAGCCTACTCCCTAACTAACTTTCCTCCCTTACAAGTTCAAAACAATGTGTACGGTTTTACTACCGATTTTATTAATTTAATTGTCATTATATTTCTGTTTTGGATGGTTCAATGCTCTGAGCTATCTAAAAAAGCATATATTTTTTCTAGTTTTGGTTTATTACTATGGAGCATTGGCACCACGGCAGACGTGCTTGATGAGTTAGTTGTGCAACCTTATTGGATAAGTATTTATTTTGAGGACTTATGCAGAACCAGCGGCATGCTTTTAACTTCCTATGGTTTATTTAAAACTATGCGCTTTGTACAAAGTATTAATAACCGATTAGCGCGTGAGCTCATTATTGACGATTTAACCAAGGTACATAATAGACGTTATTTTTATCAGCACGCTAAAGATGCTCAACACTCACCTTACGTTATTTTAATTATCGATATAGACCACTTTAAAATGATTAATGATGAGTTTGGTCATGATGTTGGTGATGTAATGCTTAAAGAACTAGCAACTAAATACGACAATGCTTTTACGCACCAAAACAAATTTGCTCGCCTCGGTGGTGAAGAATTTGGTGGCTACTTGCCTACAAATAATATGACGCAAGCGTGTGATTTTTCGCAGCAATTAATTGATCTTGCGCACACCATAAATATTCAAAACTCTCGTCACCTAACAGTAAGTATAGGTGTTGCAATGCAAACGCCTAATGAGCCTTTAGATAAAGTAATGAAGCGCGCTGATCAAGCTTTATATTTAGCTAAGAAGAGTGGCCGAGATCGTTTTGAAATTGCCCCGTAAGCGTTTTAATTACATAAGAACACGTCCTTATTGTTTGCACATTTACTACACTTTTTAACGTTTTCGTAAGGAAATGTCAGTGAGGGTAATGCTTTGTAAATCATGAAATTAAAATAGAATGTTTGGGTCATAATGGGGATATTAATAATAAGGAATAATCTTAATGACCAACTCCCTTTTAAAAGCTGCATTACCTTTAAGTCTAATTACTATTTTGTCGGGCTGTGGCTCTGACGATAGCTCAAGCTCTACAGGTTACATCCAATTGTATAACGGCTCTTACAATAGCCCATACACACGTTTGTTTGTTGAAGAAACAGAGCGCTCAGGCGCTGATTTTGCTGATGTAACTACTCGCCATAACTACAGCACAGACACTTATGATGTAAGTTTTGAGTACCTAGATGCTAACGACAGCTATATAACAATTAGCGATCAAGAAATTTCTATTAAGGGTGATAAAACACAGTTAGTAGTAATGAGTGGTAACTTTGATGAGCCTACATTTACAGAGCTTAGCGTACCTATCTCAAGCGATACGGGTGAGTTTAACTTAGGGTTTTACAATATTGCAGGTGAGGATACTAACTACGATATTTACTTAGCAACTGATGATGGCGTATTTGAAAGCGCGACACTTTTTTCATCGGCTCAATATTTAAGTGAGTTAGATCTGCAAAGCGTTGATGAAGGTTATTACACTATTTACATAACAGAAGCGGGCAGCAGTGATGTTGTGTACGAGTCGTCATCTGTTTATTTATACGATGAAGCAAGTTATGTAGCAATGATCCGCCCAAGTTATGCAACAGAAGAGGGCGGTATTACGCTTGATGTAGTAACCGATAATAACTACGTTACTGAGCTTAAACATCAATCTGCCCTAGGGCAATTACGTTTTATAAATACCGTTGATGACTACTCGCCAGTAAGCTTTTCTGCTACACGCGGTACAACTGTAAATACAACAAATACAGTCACTAGTGACTCTTATACCGATTATGTTGAACTTTCGCCTAATAGTTACAGCGTAGCGATGTACGACGAAGAAGGTACAAAACTAGCTGATAACTTTTTAATGACGCTAGAGCGCGAGCAAAGTGCGGTGGGTATTTTCTATAACGACGTTGATAACGGTTTACGTATGATGAGCGTTGAAGAAAATCTAACACCAAGCAGTTACAGCCATACGGTATCGGTTGTAAACCTAATTGAAAGCTACGCAGGGCAGTCGGTTTCAGATGTAGATGTGTACTTTACACTTAACGGCGAAACGGTAGACGACACCAGTAACGTAGTCGATGGCCTAGATAAGTATGACCAAGAAGAGCAGGTTGTAGATAACGAAATTTACACAGTTTATGTTGTTTACGAAGACAACGGCCAGCAAATTGTGCTTATTCAACAAAGCGATATGGACTTTACACAAGAGGGTAACTACATATTGATTTTAGAGCATGATGAAACAACAAGCTCAGGTTATAAGATGACCCTAGAGCGCACTATTACTGATAGTGTTGAATAAACCTAAGCATATTAAGTAGCATAAAGCCTAAGCACTTTAAGTACTTAGGCTTTTTATTGAACAAAATTTACCTACTCATTAATAATTAGGTACACTCAGGGCATAATAATTAATAAGAGTGTGCCATGGATGATTTAGTTGGGTTAGCCGTCATAGTAATACTGGTTGTAGTTGCGGGTGCTATTTGCGGCTTAATAGCGCTAGTGCAGTTAAATGGATTAAAACAAGAAGTTGCTGTTTTAAGGGCCAAAATAACACATCTACAAACACATAAATCGATATCGCAAAGTGAACCTCAAAGTGAAGCATCTACGGCTCAGGCAGCGCTTTCAAGATCAGAGCCAATTGCTCATAAAGCACAGCCAAGCTTAACGTCCCAAAACGCGTCACCACCTTTAATAAATCAGCCATCAGCGCCTCCTAAAAAAGCCAAACCAGCTGAAGCATCAGCCATAGAATTACTATTTAATAAATTACGCGCAGGGTTTGAAGAGAACTGGATGACCTGGATAGGCGCAATAGCGCTTGCGTTTGGGGGCATATTTTTAGCTAAATACAGCCTAGAAGCGGGATTACTATCACCTGTAATGAGGCTGAGTTTAGGTGGATTATTTGGGCTTAGCTTAATTGCAGCCGCAGCTTATTTACACCATAAACGCATTGTATTTGAAGGCTTTAATAATTACATACCCGCAGCGCTTGCAAGTGGCGGGTTTATTACTTGTTTTGCTTTAACGCTTTTAGCTTACAGCAGTTACGACATGCTGAGCCCTACCGTGGCATTTTTTACACTGGCAGTTATTGCAATTAGCGCAAGTGCTATGGCGCTTAGGTTAGGCCCATTATTGGCTGTATTGGGTATTATTGGCGCTTATAGTGTACCAATATGGGTTAGCACTGGCAGCGGTAACTTGTTTGCATTATTTATGTATGTTGGCTTTGTAAGTTTGTCGGCTGCGTTAGTTGCACATAAAGTGCAGCGAGCTTGGTTGTGGTATTTATTATGGGCAGGGCATATTGGTTGGTATTTAGTTGGTTTTACGCTACTTGAAGTTAATACCGTTTGGTTAATGGGGGCATTTGCTTTACTTAGTATTGTAGGGTTAATTGCTATACCGCGCTTAGGTCTAAAACTGAATGTTATTGAACATCGCCCGCACAGTTTAAAACGTTTACTTAAAGTGCTTCCAGATCATGCATTATTACTCGCCTTTATAGCACCCTTAATATTTACAATGCTAATAAGTCACTTTGATATGCAGTGGCAAACAATCGGCGTGTTGAGTATTGTATTGGTGTTGTTTTTAGTCCTTAAAAATAGCCGTTGGGATATTTGGCAGGGCGTAGCGTTAGTTATTTCAACGCTATTAGTTATAAGTGCTGAAAGCACGCATCTTTCGCCAAACCTATTTGATGACGCCCTCTTTATATTCAAAAATGAATACGGTTTGGGTTTATTACTCGGATTGTTACTTACCGCTTTTGGGCTCTATTACGGTAAAAAACAGATTAAGCGTTTAGCGTTTCATATTACGGGAGCATTTAGTGCATTTGTAATGATAGCGACTTTATATACGCTTATTCCTAATTCTGCGTTAAGTACAGCGTATCCGCTTTGGGCCGTTGTATTGTTTATAGTGGCAGCTATTTTAATAAATCTCGCGCAGCATAATACAACGCTATTTCAGCGTTTTACTTATTGGGTAGGGGCTAATGCCAATATTACGTTAGCAATTACCATGCTATTAAGTGACAGCGGCCTAACCATTGCACTTGCTGTACAAGTATTACTTATAAGCGTACTTATTAAGCGCTATAACGTGCCTATGCCACATTGGCCTATAAAAGCCTTGGTTGCTGCGTTATTACTGCGCTTAACGCTTGCGCCTTGGACACCAAGCTACGATGCGTTAACGGTATTTGGTTTGCATTGGAGTATTGTGGTTTATCCGTTATGTATTGCGTTATTTTTTGCCGCAGCTAAGTGCTTTGACTCATCAAAACTTAAAATATGGCTCGAAGGTGCAGCTCTTCATTGTTTAGCGCTTTTTATTACTACCGAAACAAGTTATCAGCTAGTAGGGCATTATCCGCAATTTGATTCACTTAACTTTTACGAACAAATACTCCTTACCTGTAACTGGCTGGCATTAGGGTGTGTGTATTTACATAGAGCAAAACTTGCCGGTACTTTAGCTAAGTTATATAAAGTGGCGGGTTTTGCACTTGCGGGGTTAGCAGGGCTTTTTGCTATTAAAACACTGCTTGACGATAACCCATTATTTGAATCACTTTTCATAGGTGAGCTGCCAATATTTAACTGGTTATTACTATTGTGGTTAGTACCTGCAGGATTAACGCTTTGGCTGGCCAAGCTTGTAAAACCAATAAATGCTAAAGCTACGCCATTTATATTGGCCGTTGCGGGTGGCTTTATATTATTGGCAATAAACAGCTTTATTCGTCAGTACTGGCAAGGTCCTTACATATACTTATCAAAAGGGGCGAGCAATGCAGAGCTCTATAGCTACTCTGTTATTTGGTTAGTATTGGGTGCGGGTACTGTTATTTTTGGGCATTTAAAAAATCAATTATTAATACAAAAAGTAGGCCTAGGCATACTAGCTGCAGTTATTGTTAAAGTGTTTTTAATTGATATGGCTAACTTGGAGGGCTTACTTAAAGCGCTTTCGTTTATTGGATTAGGGCTTTCGTTGGTGGGGTTAAGTTGGTTGTTCCAAAAGCTTAGAAGCTGAGTAAATCAAGTTTAACTTTATGAATACTTTATAAAGCAAAGCCCAGTGAAGATACTGGGCTTTTTGTTTTACGCTATTACTTGATAGCTTTTAACTAGAACACTTTTAACTAGAATACTTTTTACTAGCTTATTATGTACTGTGATTAAGCAGTGCCTTTAGTTTGCCCGGTTTAATTGGCTTACTTAAATAATGAATATTAGCGGCTTTGGTTTCTTGTTTAAGCTCGGTGTCGCGCACTGCGGTAATTAAAATAGCAGGGACTTGGCTTTGCCAAATTTCGCGCAGGGTTTTAATTAGCGTTATGCCATCGCAGTCGCTACCTAATTGATAGTCCATTAAAATAACATCGGGTGCACCGTTTTCTTTAGCATGCGCCAGTACATTATCTACGTTATCAAAAAGGGTGTAATTAGCTTGCCACTTTTTAAGTAAGCTTGCCATTGCTGCTAAATTTTCAGGGTCGTCGTCTACGGCAACAATATTAATTGCGGCACGGTTTTCTATTAAGCTGTTTGTAGTACTTTTTTGTTGTACAAATTGCTCTTCGCCATAAGGTACTTCAATGCTAAAGCGGCTACCTTTATTTGGCTCAGAATGCACATCAAGCGGCAAACTTAATAAGTCAGCCATACGTTTTACCACACCTAGGCCTAAGCCTACGCCTTTGTTATCGCCCGACTCAACACGGTAAAAGTCGTTAAATATTTTAGCTTGCTCTACTTCGCTAATACCTGGGCCTGTATCCCATACTTCTATTCGTAAATTGTGCTTTCGGTTCCTGCAGGCAATTAATACACGGCCATTGTCGGTGTATTTAACTGCATTAGAGACCAAGTTTTGAATAATTCGGCGCAAATAGGTTATATCGCTGTGCACAATTTGTTGGTTTGAACGCACACTAAGCTTAAGGCCTTTATCACTTGATAAAATAGCGTATTCACTTTGTAGTGGCGCTAAAATATCTTCAATATAAAAGTGGCGAGGGGTAGGGGTCATAGCGCCTTGCTCAAGCTTAGCTATTTCAAGCAATGCCGACATTAAATGCACGGTTGAATCGAGACTGTCGCCTAGTTTTTCAAAGCTGTTTTGGTTAGTGCTGTCGAGCTGTTTTTCGTCAATAGCGGCAAGGTATAAACGTGCTGCATTTAACGGCTGTAAAATGTCGTGGCTCGCCAGTGCTAAAAAGCGCGTTTTACTGTCGTTGGCTTGCTCTGCTTCTCGTTTAGCTAAGGTAAGTGCTTGCTCGGTTTGTACACGGCTATCTATTTGAGCTTGTAAGTCTTTATTAATAGTTTGCACTTCTTGAGTACGTGCTTCTATGCGGTTTTCAAGATCCATGTTTACTTCTTCAAGCGCATTTTGCGTACTTATGTGGTTTGTAATATCTGAAAAGCTGGTAACAAATCCGCCATCGGGCAGCGGATTACCAATCATTTCGTATACTTGGCCATTACGACGGTGGCGAATAAAATGATGCGAGCTGCCATATTTTAAATGCTGTACACGTTTTTCTACTTGGCGTTCTATTTCACCGGGGCCACATTCACCACGGTTAGCGTTGTATCTAATAATGTCTTCTATGGGTTGGCCTACTTCTAAAAAGCCTTCAGGGTAGCCAAACATTTCATTGTAGCGTTTGTTCCATGCAACGAGTTTTAAATCTTTATCAACAACTGAAATACCGTGGCTTAAATTTTCGAGTGAGGTAAATAACAGGTTTTGATTAAATTGCAGCGCTTGTGTGGTTTCGTCAAAAAAGTTTACTACTTCTTCAAACGCCATACGTTTACCCGATGATACCGTATGTATTAATGCTTGCGCTGACGATGCACCAAGCACGCCTGTTAACGCGCGTTCGCAGTAGGCTATAAATTCAGGCTCTGGGTGTGCGTTGTTATCGCTTAAATGATGGGCGAGTGCGTAATGGGCCAATACTTGTTGGCTGCGCTGAATACCTAGAAATGTTTGCAGTAGTATTTTAAAGTCGTAAACGGTGGCTTTTACGTCTTTATTTAAGCGCCTTGATAAAATAGCCTGATCTTTAGGGTTAACAAAAGCAGCGGCCTGAATTTTATCAATTAAGCGCTCCTCAGCCCCAAGTGAAAAACTAATATAACAACCAATATTGGCAAACAAAGCTATCAAGGTTCCACGCGTTATAAGCGTTTGTTGCAGCTCGCTATCAAGGGTTGTGCCGGCATCGAGTATTGGCAGCATTAAAAATAGTATCCAGCAAATAAAGCCTGCTACTAAACCCGCATACACCCCATAAGCATGACCTTTTCGCCAATATAAACCACCCACAATAGAGGGCAGTAATTGGGTAACAAGTGAAAACGCCACCAAGCCCATACTGGCCAGTGCGCTACTATGGCCAAACCATTGCTGATAAAAATAGGCCAAAATTAATATGCCTGCAATAGCAAAGCGCCTTACAAGTAATATACGAGACTTATAACTGCTGGTAATTAAGTTACGTTTAAACTTTCTACGCAGCATTAACGGCAGTACCACATCATTTGAAATCATCGTGCTTAATGTAAGCGTTGCTACCACTATCATTGCGGTGGCGGCCGATAGTCCACCTATAAATACAAAGGTAGTTAAAAAGGCGTTGTCGTTAATTAGTGGTAGGGCAAGTACAAAGCTGTCGGGTGAATAGCCGCTGCCAATTTCAGGATGAATGGCCGCAGTTGCGATAGGTAAAATCATTGCGGCTGTTAGTAGTAAATACAGCGGAAAAGCCCAGCGAGCGGTAAGTAAGTGGCGTTTGTTTTGGTTGTCGACCACGGTTACATGAAACTGGCGAGGCAAACATATAATAGCTGCCGCAGCCATTAAAGACTGACCAATAAAGTTAAAGCTAAAAAAGTTAAAATCGCTCCAGTGATCCCAAATCGACTCAGTTACTTTGTTCGTGGTGGCTTCGGGTAAATTAAAAAGTGTAAATACTGCAAGCCCCGCAACGGCAATAAGAGCAATAAGTTTGATCATAGATTCAAATGCAACAGCGAGCATTAAGCCAGAGCGATATTCAGTTACATCAACTTTGCGAGTACCAAAAAATATAGCAAATAAAGCCATAATTAGTGTGGCAGAAAGCGCGAGCATATCGCCGGATATTTTATTACTGTTTTGCAAAAGTAAAAAGCTTGTACTAAGCGCTTTTAATTGCAGTGCAATGTAGGGAATGGTTGCCAGTAATGCGATTACAGTAACCATTATTGCTGTAGTTTGACGTTTGCCGTAACGAGCTGAAATAAAGTCAGCAATAGTCGTTATATTTTGTTTTTTACTTACCAGTACCAGCTTACGTAAAAATCCTTGGCCGAATAAAAACAGCAACGCAGGGCCTAGTAATATTGGCAAGTAACTCCAACTGCTGGTGGCGGCTGTTCCCACCGAACCGTAATAAGTCCAAGAGGTACAGTAAATCCCGAGTGAGAGTGAATACACAAATGGGTGATGGCTAATACGCTTTGCCAAAGGGGTTGTTTTATCGCCCCAATTGGCAAGCCAAAACAGCACACCTATATAACTTAAAGCAACAATAATGAGTACGGCAGTCATGTTGTTATTAAACCTTATTATTTTAAATAGTCCCTCATCCCTATGAGGGATTAACACAATACCAGAACTGGGGTTAAGTGTGAGGGTTGAATTTAAAATAAAACTTTTATTTTATTTATATCTTATTGAATATTAACAGTAAAAATAAAACACCCTTGAGCATTAGACTAATGTCGCATTAATGACCAACTTATCAATTTAATCATAAAGCCAGCTTACAAAAACAGCCTAAGCAATTGAAATAATATAAAAATATATAAAACACGCTTGAATGATAAATACAGTTTACGTAAACGTTAACAAGCTGTTACGACTATGGTCTCAATTCAATATGTAACCAGCGTTGCTAAATTGGTAAGCGAAGATAAAAAACCACTCATCGCGATATTGCGGTGCTTAAAGGGGAAAACAAAAATGGCTTTTAAAGATGAAGAACAAGCAAAAGCTTATTGGGCAGAAAACATTTCGCTGTTATTTAAACTGTTAGCAGTGTGGTTTGTCGTGTCTTTTGGCTTTGGCATATTACTGGTTGATGTACTTAATGAAGTACGTTTTTTTGGGTTTAAACTTGGCTTCTGGTTCGCCCAGCAAGGCGCGATTTATACCTTTGTTGCTTTGATTTTTGTGTACGTTTTCAAAATGAATACGTTAGATAAAAAATACGGCGTAGACGAATAGGAGCTAAGCAATGGATGTTCAAACACTCACGTTTTTAATTGTTGGTTTAAGCTTTGCGCTTTATATCGGCATAGCAATATGGGCCCGAGCGGGTTCAACCAAAGAGTTTTATGTAGCGGGCGGCGGCGTACCTCCTCTTGCTAATGGTATGGCAACAGCTGCCGATTGGATGAGCGCCGCGTCGTTTATTTCAATGGCGGGTATTATTTCGTTTGCAGGTTACGATGGCAGTGTTTACTTAATGGGGTGGACAGGTGGTTATGTACTATTAGCCATGTGTTTAGCGCCTTACTTACGTAAATTCGGCAAGTTTACTGTGCCAGACTTTATTGGCGACCGTTACTATTCACGTACCGCGCGTTTAGTTGCTATTTTTTGTGCCATATTCATTTGTTTTACTTACATAGCAGGGCAAATGCGTGGCGTAGGCGTTGTATTTTCACGCTTTTTAGAAGTAGAAATTGAAACCGGTGTTTACATTGGTATGGTGATTGTATTCTTTTATGCGGTACTTGGCGGCATGAAAGGCATTACCTACACACAAGTAGCGCAGTATTGTGTACTTGTATTTGCCTACCTTGTACCAGCCATTTTTATCTCGATGATGATGACGGGTCATTTCTTCCCGCAAACCGGTTTTGGTGCCACATTGATTGGCAGCGATGGCGTGTACGTACTTGATAAACTAGACGGCTTAAGTGCTGAGCTTGGTTTTGCACAATATACCGAAGGCTCTAAGAGCATGATTGACGTATTTGCTATTACTGGTGCGTTAATGGTAGGTACTGCTGGTTTACCACATGTAATTGTACGCTTTTTCACTGTACCTCGCGTAAAAGACACGCGTATTTCTGCAGCATGGACGTTAGTGTTCATTGCGATTGTTTACACAACAGCACCTGCGGTTGCAGCCTTTGCTCGCGTAAACATGGTTGATACTATTAATGGTAAAGACGGTAGCGGTACAGCTTACGCAGAAGCACCAGGATGGATTAAAAACTGGGAACGCACAGGTTTAATTACATTTGATGATAAAAACGGCGATGGCAAAATGTTCTACACGGCGGGTAAAATCACCGATCCGAACAGTGCTAACGAAGTAAATGTAGACCGCGACATTATGGTATTAGCAAATCCAGAAATTGCTAATTTACCAGCATGGGTAATTGCACTAGTAGCTGCTGGTGGTATTGCCGCTGCATTGTCTACAACAGCAGGTTTACTACTGGTTATTTCGACCTCCGTTTCGCACGATTTACTCAAGCGAACCCTCAAGCCCGATATTACCGACAAGCAAGAGTTACTTGCAGCGAGGTTGGCAGCCATGGTCGCTATTGTTATCTCCGCGTACTTTGGTATTAACCCGCCTGGATTTGTGGCATCGGTAGTGGCATTTGCATTCGGCTTGGCGGCAGCGAGTTTCTTCCCAGCAATTATTATGGGTATATTCTCTAAAACAATGAACCGAGAGGGCGCAATTGCAGGCATGGTAACGGGTATTGGCTTTACCGCTGCTTATATTATCTTCTTCAAGTTTGTAAGCCCTGAGCTTAACAATCCTGAACATTGGTTTTTAGGTATTTCGCCTGAAGGTATTGGCTTAATTGGTATGATTATTAACTTTGTAGTAGCTGCAGTTGTTCTTAAATTTACTCAAGCTACACCTATTGAAATTCAAGAAATGGTAGAAGGTATTCGTAACCCTAAAGGGTCAGCTGAAGCGCACGATCACTAGGCAACATTTACAGATATAGTAAAAAAATATAAAGCACCAAAAGCCCGACTTTAGTCGGGCTTTTTATTTGTTTAATAAATAAGTACATTAGATTGGTACATCACCATTTAAAGAGCGAATACAATGAGTGTAGAACAACAAGAGATAGCCCAATACGTTTGTTTGCAAGCGCCTTTTACTATGCTTGATAGCAGCGCATGCGAATACTTTGTAAATCATCTTGATATTATTTACCTTACCCGCGAAAACCAAACTCAGTGGTTACAAAGTGAAAACCCTAAACTATTTTTAATTCGCTCTGGTTTGTACGACCTAGTTGATGGCAAGGGCGATGTTGTTACGCGCTTAGCGCAAGGTGACTATTTTGGTTTTCCGTCGCTGTTAACCGGTGAGGCAATTCAAAATAGGTTAGAAGTACAAAAAGAGGGCATAGTGTATATGCTCTCTCAAACGCATTTTGATTTTTTACGCAGAGAATATAAATCGTTTGAGCAATACTTTGTACGCGCTCATGCTAACCGGTTGTTGTCATCGCATTATAAAAGTAAAAACGATAGCTGGTCGGAACGTAAAATATCAGAGCTGATGACGCGCACAGCAATTACGCTTACGCCCGATGCAAGTATTAGGCAAAGCGCTAAAAAAATGAAAGAGCATGGCGTCTCGTCAATAATGATAACGCAGCACGCGCACTTAGTAGGGGTGGTGACCGACCGCGATTTACGCAACCGAGTACTTGCCGACGAGGTAGATCCACAAGACGCAGTAAGCAGTATTATGACCGCCAAACCTAAGTTTATATTTGAAAATAACCGGGTGTTTTCGGCGCTGCACTTAATGCTTAAATACAATATTCACCATTTGCCTGTGCTTGACGAAAACCATAACCCGATAGGGATGATAACCAGCACCGATTTACTGCGCCAACAAAAAAGTGACCCCGTACAGCTTATTGGGCGCATATATAAAGCGCACACTGTTACTGATTTAAAACGCTACGCTAAAGAAATTCCCGAACTTTTGCGTAGTTTTTCGTACAACATTGACGACATATCGCTAATTGGTAAATTACTCAGTGGTTTAACCGATGCGCTTACATCGCGCCTGATTCACTTATTTCAAGAAGAGCATGGCGCAGCGCCAACCAGCTTTAGTTTTATTTGCTTTGGCTCGCAAGCACGCGAAGAACAAACCCTGCATTCAGATCAAGATAACGGCTTATTACTCCCTAACGACTTAACCACCGAGCAACACGCTTACTTTAAAAGTATGGGGGAGTTTGTATGCGAGAATTTAGTTGAGTGCGGCATTAGGCGTTGCCCAGGTAATATTATGGCAAGCAGTGATGAGTGCCGTATGAGCGTAAACGACTGGAGCGAGCGCTTTTTTAAATGGATAAAAAGCCCCACACCCAATGCGATGCTTAACTGTAAGATATTTTTTGACCTGCGATTTATTGAAGGTTCAAACGCTTTATACACAGCTTTTTGCGAGCAACTAATTCGTATATCGCGTAACGACTTATTCTATGCCGCAATGGCAACCGACATAAGTAGCAACAGCGTGCCAATTGGTTTATTTAATAAATTTAAAACCGAAAAAACAGATCAAAATAATAAATACATAGATTTAAAAAAACGCGGTGTTGTAATTATAAATGACATAGTGCGGTTATACGCTTTAAAAGCGGGTATTAGGCGCGCCAACACGCAAGAGCGGTTGGACGCACTACTAAAACATAAACTGATCAGCAAAGAAGATATATACAACCTAAAAGACTGCTGGCGGTTCTTAACGCAGCTTCGTTTGAGTACACAAATAAACGAAGAGGGCTTACCGAGTAATTGTATTAATCCTAATAAATTAAACTCACTAGAGCGCCATCAACTAAAAGAAGCGTTTTACCTTGTTAAACAAGCGCAGCAAGCCGCCGCGTTTAAGTTTGCTCGCGGCAGTTTATAATGATGGATTACTAACATGGTAAAAAAGCTGCTCACTCGGTATTTAAAGCGCCGTAAATTACTAGGCAAAAATGCCTTACAACAACGTTATTTGGTGATTGATTTAGAGCTCACTGGCCTTGATGCAAAACAGCACGAAATTGTATCGGTAGCGTGGGTGATAATAGATAACCAATGTATAAAAATGAGCGAGTCGCAGCACCTTATAAATAAAGACGTAAAAAACCTTGAGCAAAGTCCTGTTTTTCATGGGATTAGCGATGATGCTATAGCAAAGGGGCTAAGCCTAAACAGTATATTAATGCAATTAAGTAACCATTTTAGCGACTGTATTTTAGTGTTTCATAATGCCATGCTCGATTGGGGCTTTTTAAAAACAGCGCTTAAAAATGCCAATATAACTATACGGCCTAAACTGATACTCGACACACTGCATATTGAGCAAAAGCGCTTACTCCATCATTCAACTGAAATAAAACAAGATGATTTAACCCTTAATGCTTGCCGCACACGTTATGAGTTACCAAGCTATCATTGCCATCATGCACTGACCGATGCACAAGCCACCGCAGAGTTACTGCTAGCCCAGTGCCATCAAATAAGCCGTGGCAAAGAGTTAAAAGTAGGCGAGTTGATGTAGGTTGGATAGAGGACAGCGACACCCAACGATAAAATGCCTTAAGGGTTAACACCGAAGTTTAATGATAGACAGTTTACTTTTTATTTTCATGGTGTGATTATAGAAACATATTAAATTCACGTAAGGAGTTGTGAAATGACAGCAGTAGAAGAAGTAGTTGCACAAAAAAGAAATACACTTAAAACAGATCGCTTAGATATGTCATTCGGTGAATTAATGAATATGTTTGAAGATGAAGAGCTTTACATTACACCTGAGTATCAAAGAGTATTTAGGTGGTCTGACTTCCAACAAACAAGATTTATAGAATCTGTCCTACTAGGAATTCCTATCCCACCTATTTTTGTTGCAGAAGATGATGATGGAAAATGGGAAGTTGTTGATGGACTTCAACGAATTTCAACTATTTTCTCCTTTTTCGGTTTATTAGAAAGCTTGCCAGAAAAAAATAATTCAACCTTGACTGAAGGTGAAATGGTCCGAGAGCTCGAAGGTATTACGATTAACACATTACCCATAAAGTTAAAGACAACGATAAAGCGATCTGTTTGTCGTGTGGAAATAGTTAAATGGGATAGTCAAGAAGATATAAGGTATGAGTTATTTAATAGGTTAAACACTGGTGCTAGTCCGCTTTCGGAACAGGAAATTAGAAATTGTATTTTCAGAGCATATTCTGTCGATTTGAATCAAATATTGCGTGATATTGCGGAGTATCCAGTTTTTCAAGATTTTATAAGCCCTACAGAGACTAAAAAAGAGCAAATGTTTCTAGAAGAGTTAGTTCTTAGGTTCTTTGCTTTTAAAAATTTAGATCAAGAATTTAGAACAACAGTGCCGCAGTTCTTAACTGAATTTATGAGAGATGTATCTAAAGGTGAGATCGAGTTTGATTTAATTAAGGAAAAAGAATCTTTTATAGAGTTAATAACTATATTAAATGAGAAATATGGCAGGACATTGTTTAGGCCTAAAGGTAATTTTTCTTTACATATATTTGATTCAATCGCTTATGCGTTACCGAAAGTATTGACTGATTATTCTGCGAATAAAGAAAAGATGTTCGAGCTAATAGATACTCTATTAGAAGATAGCCAGTATAACAGTATTGGTACTAGTACGTTCTCTAATAAACGTATAAAAAATAGAATGAACAGAGCCCTGGAGATATTTACAGGTGCATAGAGTTATTGAAGAGATTAACGATAGTAATGCATGGCGTGATGGGGAGTTTGCTAAGTTTAAAGTTAACGCTTTAGAGGTTGAAGATGGTTTGTGGTTTCGAATGTGTGTTCCTATGATTTATGCTCATTGGGAGGGCTATGTTTCGAGCTCTTTAAAAATATTGATTGAACATCTAAATAAATTAAATTTAACACCGTCTGATATCCCGTCAAAATTAGTCGTAATTGGTTTGGGCGATACTTATAAAACACTGAGTGGGAAACAGTCATTTGAGCAACGCATTAAATTCACAAATACTTTTAAAGAATTATTTGAAAAAGTAATTAAATTTAATAAAAAAATTGATACGAAATCTAATCTCAGAAGCAATGTTCTTGAGGAGCTATGTACTATGTTTGATTTTGATTTTAGTAAATTCAAGCATTGTACTAGTGTGATCGATAGGCTTGTTAACGTTCGAAACAGTATTGCTCATGGGGAAAATTCATTTGTTATAACCGCTGATAATATTCAGCTATATATTGATAATGTAAATACAGCAATGGACTTATTTCTAAATGAAATAAATAATTTTTTGTCAGAAGAAAAATATTTATTAAATAAAAATATATAATTTGAAAAGGTCATTACTTAAAGTATTAACGCATATGGGATCTGCTTAGATGTTTTAGTAATAATATTTATATATTAATAGTTTATAAGCTTTAGTGTGCACCAGATCATTAAATGCACACTAAAGCCACTTCAAGGAACGAACATGAAACTCATCACTGCCATTTTCTTAACCTTATTCCCACTTATCACTTTTGCCAATTCAAGCTTGCCTACAAGCCGTCAAATTTCGGTTCAAGGGACTGCAGAGGTGCTTGCCATTCCTGATATAGCTAAAATACTATTTCAAATTATAAGTATTAAAAACGAACCTTTAGCAGCTAAGAACGATCTTGATAATAAAGTTAATTTACTAATTGACGGACTAAGTCAATTTGAAATAACTGCCGATGATGTAGTCGCCTCAAGTGTTAAAGTTGAAAAAACGGGTATGGATTACATTGAAACAGGGCATCAGGCTCCCGCTGAATACGCAGCTATAAGGACCTTTGAAGTAACACTAAAAAATATTGAAAGAGTGAATGATTTAAGTGATTTTTTATTGAATTTAAAAGTAAATGCGATTCAAAATACTGAGTTTTTATCTTCAAAAGCTGAGCTGTTACAAGCACAAGCTACACAACAAGCACTTAATAACGCAAAAGAAAAAGCAAATATGCTTGCTAACTCCTTTGGTACAAAAGTGGGTGAAGTACGCACTATTAGCTCAACTCAAAAAAGCGTTTACAGTGGCTTTGGTGCAGCGGTTAAAAAAATAGATAGAGTAAATCCAATAAGCGATTCATTTCCTAAAGCTCGCAAAAATTATCTACAACAAACGGTAAGCTTTAAATCATCAATAAACGTGGTGTTTGATTTAGAAATAACTAACTAAAATTTTCATTTCAAATACATTTTCATAATGTAAGCTGGCTTTAAGTTTTTGATTAATTTGAAGGTAGCGATACTATGAGCGATGAAAGCAACACATTAAAAGCACAAACTGAGGCAAAAATAGCAGCAGGGCGTAAAGGTAATCCTGATTTTATGAAAGGTGTTGATGAAACGATTGCACAAGCAAAAGCGTTTCAACAAGGTGCTAATGCACTTGATTTAAACCAAATCGCACCAAGTTTTGAGTTACCAAATCAACATGGTCAATCGGTGCAGTTAACTGAGTTACTTGCTAAAGGGCCTGTGGTTGTTACTTTTTATCGTGGAAGTTGGTGTCCGTACTGCAATTTACAGCTCAAAGCGCTTCAAGCACGTTTACCTGAAATTCACGCATTAGGCGCACAATTGGTGGCTATTAGCCCGCAAGTACCCGATGGCTCAATGAACGAAAGCGATATAAGTAACATGGATTTTTTAGTGCTGAGTGATCAAAATGCCGATGTAGCAGCAAGCTACGGCGTAGCATGGCAAGTGCCCACATTTTTACTAGAGCATATGCGAGTAGACCGAGGCCTAGATTTAGAGTCGGTTAACAATGGCAATAGTAGTGTTTTACCGATCCCTGCCACCTTTGTTTTAGATAAACAAGGTAAAGTGACTTGGCGTTATGTTGATGTTGATTATCGTACTCGTTCTGAGCCAGAAGATATAATTAACGCTTTGAAAAATTTAGTATAAAAAACTTAATTTTAAAAGTCAGACCCCTCGAAGAGCTTGCAATGCCTAAGCTCTTTAACCTTAATTTAAAGTTTCTAATGCTTCCCTCTTATAATCAGATGCAAGGTCGATTACAATACAGACATCTAAAAGGCGTATTGCCTTTATCTGCACGCTAAAAGAGTGGATTTTATATTTCATGGCAATCAAACTTGCAATTAATGGTTTTGGTCGTATTGGTCGAAATATTGTCCGCGCGTTATACGAGTCTGGTTTGAGCGACGATATAAAAATTGTTGCGATTAACGAACTTGCTGATCCTGAAGCTATTGCTCATTTATTAAAATACGACACATCCCACGGTCGTTTTTCTTTTCCTGTAAAACTTGGTGAAGACACCATTAGTGTTGCAGGCGATACCATTGCACTTTTTTGTGAAGAAAACCCAATTGAATTACCTTGGCAAACGCTCGATGTAGACGTTGTACTTGAATGTACGGGTGTTTATCACTCGCGTGAACATGCGCAGTTACATATTACCGCAGGCGCTAAAAAGGTGTTGTTTTCGCATCCTGCCGATAACGATGTTGATGCTACGATTGTGTATGGCATTAACGACGATGAGCTTAAAAGCGAGCACACAATTGTGTCTAACGGATCGTGTACAACTAACTGTGTTGTGCCGGTTATTAAAGTATTAGATGATGCATTTGGTATTGAGTCGGGCGCTATTACAACGATTCATGCGTCGATGAACGATCAACAAGTGATTGATGGTTATCATCATGATTTACGCCGTACTCGCGCTGCAAGCCAATCAATTATTCCAGTTGATACAAAGCTCGCCCGTGGTATAGACCGTATTTTACCTAAATTTAAAGGCCGTTTTGAAGCCATAGCTGTACGTGTACCGACTATAAATGTCACGGCAATGGATTTAAGTGTAACGGTTAATACCGATGTAGATTTAAATGCAGTAAATAATGCACTTAAAGCACAAGCAAAAGACCGCTTAGAAGGTATTTTAAGTTATACCGAAGAGCCGCTTGTATCGGTTGATTTTAATCACGACCCACATTCTTGTATTATTGATGGCACACAAACACGTGTTAGTCATAAACGACTGATAAAGTTATTAGTATGGTGTGATAACGAATGGGGTTTTGCTAATCGTATGCTCGACACAGCGCGTGCTATGATGGCAGTGAATAAGTAATTTATTAATATAATAATTTTAAACGTATTTTTCAGGTTCAGTATCGTTAACTAAGGAGATGTTCATGTCGGTCATAAAAATGGCAGATTTAGATTTAAACGGCAAACGCGTATTAATTCGTGAAGATTTAAATGTACCAGTTAAAGCAGGTAAAGTGACGTCAGATGCGCGTATTCGTGCAGCACTACCTACTATTAAACTAGCCCTTGAGAAAGGCGCTAAAGTAATGGTTATGTCACACCTTGGCCGTCCTACGGAAGGGGAATACGATGAAGCGTTTTCGCTTGCACCTGTAGCTGATTACTTAAACGATGCTCTAGAGCAAACTGTACGTTTAGAAAAAGATTACCTAAACGGTGTTGATATTGCTGATAACGAAGTGGTTGTTTTTGAAAATGTGCGCTTTAACAAAGGCGAGAAGAAAAACGACGAAGCGTTATCTAAGCAACTAGCAGCACTGTGTGATGTATATGTAATGGATGCATTTGGTACGGCTCACCGTGCACAAGCGTCTACCCATGGCGTTGGCTTATTTGCTGATGTGGCATGTGCAGGTCCGCTGTTATCGGCTGAGCTTGAAGCGTTAGGCAAAGCACTTGATAATCCAGCACGTCCATTAGTCGCGATTGTTGGTGGTTCTAAAGTATCTACTAAGCTAACCGTTTTAGATTCACTTTCTAAAATTGTTGACCAATTAGTTACCGGCGGCGGTATTGCAAATACCTTTATTGCTGCATCAGGTAGCCCAGTTGGTAAGTCGCTTTACGAACCTGATTTAATGGAAGAAGCGAACCGTTTATGTGCAGCAGCGATTGCTAATAATGGTGAAATTCCGGTACCGACTGACGTAGTGGTTGGTAATGAGTTTTCTGAATCTGCTGTAGCTACGCTTAAAGATGTAAGCGAAGTAACAAGCAATGATATGATTTTTGATATTGGCCCTGATACAGCGAGCAAGCTTGCAAAAATTATTGCAAATGCAGGCACTGTTGTATGGAATGGCCCTGTTGGCGTGTTCGAGTTTGACCAGTTTGGTAATGGTACTCGTGCTATTGCACAAGCAATTGCTAACTCAAATGCGTTTTCAATCGCCGGTGGTGGTGATACCTTAGCCGCAATTGATAAATACGGCATTGCCGATAAAGTTTCTTATATTTCTACTGGTGGTGGTGCGTTCTTAGAGTTTTTAGAAGGCAAAAAACTTCCAGCAGTTGAAATGCTAGAGTCGCGCGCTAAGTAATGTTAGTAGCGTAAGGTGAGGGGGTAATAGCCCTCACCGACAATTAATTATTAAATACCTCTCACCCTAATTTAATAGTTAATTTAGACGGAATATTACTGCAAAGCAGTGGTTTTTCGTGGCGTTGTAGTAACGCCAAACTAACACATCCGTTCAAACTAGATGGTAGGGAACTACTGTCGATAAATTGGAGAATACCCAATGGCTTTAATCAGTATGCGACAACTTTTAGATCATGCAGCAGAGCATGGTTACGGCGTACCTGCTTTTAACGTTAATAACCAAGAGCAAATGCGCGCAATAATGGAAGCGGCTGACAAAACAAACAGCCCAGTAATTGTTCAAGGATCAGCTGGCGCTCGTGCTTACGCTGGTGCTCCATTTATTCGTCATATGATTTTAGCAGCCGTTGAAGAATGGCCACATATCCCAGTTGTAATGCACCAAGATCACGGCACATCGCCAGGTGTATGTCAGCGTTCAATTCAGCTTGGTTTTTCATCAGTAATGATGGATGGCTCGTTAATGAGCGACGGCAAAACTCCTTCAAGCTACGAATACAATGTAGAAGTAACGCGCGAAACTGTTGCTATGGCGCATGCCTGTGGCGTATCGGTTGAAGGCGAGCTAGGTGTACTTGGTTCACTTGAAACAGGTGAAGCTGGCGAAGAAGATGGCGTTGGCGCAGAAGGGTTATTAACAACGGATCAAATGCTAACAGACCCTGAAGAAGCGGCTGATTTTGTAAATAAAACACACGTTGATGCACTTGCAATTGCTTGTGGTACTTCACACGGTGCTTATAAATTTACTCGCCCACCAACAGATGACATTTTAGCGATTGATCGCATTAAAGCGATTCATGCCCGTATTCCTAACACGCACTTAGTGATGCATGGCTCATCTTCGGTTCCACAAGAGTGGTTAGAAATTATTAATCAGTACGGTGGCGAAATTCCAGAAACTTACGGTGTGCCAGTTGAGCAGATTGTTGAAGGCATTAAATTTGGTGTTCGTAAGGTAAATATTGATACCGATTTACGTTTAGCATCTACCGGTGCAATTCGCCGTCATATGGCGCTTAACCCATCTAACTTCGATCCACGTAAATACCTAGCTGAAGCGACTAAAGCAATGACAGAGATTTGCGTTGCACGCTATAACTCGTTTGGTACTTCTGGCCAGGCTAGTAAAATTAAGCCAATTTCACTTGATGAAATGCACCTTAAATACTTAAGCGGCGAACTAGACCCTAAAATTAGATAATAGATCAATTTATAATTGATCATTATTAGGGCCTGTTTATCTTTCGAGGTTGAATTTGCAGCAGTATGTTTGGTATTTAGGCAAGGCAGAGCCTATGCAGTGTGGTTATTCCCCTTAAATAGGCGATAACGTGGAATAAATGCCAAACATGCGCTGCCCGAAGGGTTCTGCCTAGGGGCAATTTACTCTTTGTTGCCTACATGGATGTAGGTAAGGGGCGTGAGCAGGACGCGGAAGCTTTGCTCGGTTTTTACTTAGCCCGCTAGGTTACAAACCTCACGCCGCGATTAAATCGCCCCTAGATTGAACAAATTTTAATCCTGAAAGGTCAACAGGCCCTAAGCCAGTAACTTTGTTGCTGGCTTTTTTAATGTCAGCCCTTTTTATATTACAGATTACGGTTTTTTGATCAGATCACTGCATTACCAACGCGGAATTTTGGGATCACGCATTTACTAACACAGCTTTTTCGGATCATTACTTTACTAAGCCAAATACACTTTAATGCTATTTTGGGCTCTGAGATAATTTGATCGTTATTTATTTGTATAAACAATCAACAACTTATGGCTTTGACTAGGTACAACTCTGATCTGAGGGGTGATCGGCTTGGTAAAAATCTGATCCTTTATTTGGGGCTTAGTAAAATTTAGATCTATTTTTGAACGTATTGTTTGTTACACAGGCGGGTTTGTTGATTTTAAAATGGCTTTAAAGCTACTTTTAAACGATCGATCTGTAAAAATGTCTTGGTTAGTAAAACAATGATCCCAGCTAGTTTAATATTGTTTAGTAGTTTAAATAGCGATACAAAAAAGATAATTTCAAAAAGTTAGCTATTACATAAATTTATCGTAAATCTCTTTTTATTACGTTAAATATTAAAAAGGTTTTAAAAATATGACGTTAATGAGGTTTTTTGTCACTAATTTGTGTTTTTTTTACCACCATTTTAATTTACACGTTACACTTTCATAAAAATGTCATACTTAGTCATAATAATGAAAACTAATTCGATAGCGTAAGAGATAAATTGGAATGTCACGTAAAGTACTAGTCGTAGATGACGAAGCTCCTATCAGGGAGATGTTGGTTTTTGTTTTAGAGCAAAATGGATTTCAAGCAATTGAAGCAGAAGATTACGACTCTGCTATTGCAGCTATGGTTGAACCTTACCCAGATATGGTTTTACTTGATTGGATGTTACCAGGTGGAAGCGGTATTCAAATTGCTAAAAAGTTTAAGCAAAACGAACACACCCGCCAAATCCCAATTATTATGCTTACAGCTCGCGGCGAAGAAGAAGACAAAGTACGCGGCCTTGAAGTAGGTGCAGATGATTACGTCACTAAGCCGTTTTCTCCTAAAGAGCTTATGGCACGTATTAAAGCGGTTATTCGCCGTGTATCGCCAACCTCATTAGAAGAAGCTATTGAAGTACATGGCCTGCGTTTAGACCCTATTTCGCATCGTGTTACCTCAGAAGGTAACGAGCTCGATATGGGGCCAACCGAATTTAGATTACTGCACTTTTTTATGACTCACCCAGAGCGTGTTTATAGCCGTGAACAACTGCTTGATCATGTGTGGGGAACTAACGTTTACGTAGAAGATCGCACGGTTGATGTGCACATTCGTCGCCTGCGTAAAGCAATTGGCCCACTTGGACATGACCGTTTGGTGCAAACAGTACGTGGCGCTGGGTATCGTTTTTCAAGTAAGCTGTGATCAGCTTAAAGCTTAGCTAATGTGTAAAATACGCATGTATTACTACTCTAAGGTAAAGTGAGTGTATGTATCGAGTTGTTAATAAACAGGCGTTAGTTAAACGCCTGTTTATCTATTTTTTACCCTTACTATTAATTGGTGTGCTGGTTGGCGCGCCATTTTTGCTTTTATTTTTAGGATCTTTTTCTCTCCTTATTTGGCACTACCATCAACTTTATCGTTTGAGCGATTGGCTACTTAATCAACGCAGCTTTAATCCGCCAGAGGGTGAGGGGGCATGGGAGCAAGTGTTCGAGGGTATTTATCATCTCCAGCATCGTAATCGTAAAAAACGTAATGAGCTTGCAGATTTAATTCGTCGCTTTCGCGATGGGGCTGAAGCGGTACCTGATGCGGTTGTGGTATTACAAAACGATTTAAGTATTGTGTGGTGTAATCAATTAGCCCTTAAAGTGCTTGGTTTGCAGTGGCCTACCGATCATGGTCAGCGCCTTGATAATTTAATTCGCGAACCTAAGTTTGCTAAATACATGCACAAAGGCGAATTTGACGATGCGCTTGAGCTGGATAACGGTCACAGTATTGAGCAGGTGCTTGAGTTTAGGGTAATGCCATATGCAAGTACGCAACTTATGGTTGTGGTACGTGATGTAACGCGCTTAAAACAGCTAGAACAGATGCGTAAAGACTTTGTAGCCAATGTGTCGCATGAACTACGTACACCGCTTACAGTGGTTACAGGGTATCTTGAGATGATGGATGGCGACATGATGCCGCCGCCAGCAATGTGGAACAAAGCGCAAAATACTATGCTTGAACAATGCAAGCGCATGGATAGCTTAGTCAGCCAATTACTATCGCTTTCGCGTATTGAAGGTGCTCGTCGCCAAGACAATGATAAAGCTATAAATGTACCGCAATTACTTGGTTATATTCACACTGAAGCAAACTCAATTAATCAAGACAAAGGCCACGAACTTATTTTTGATATTGATAAAACCCTTGATATTAAAGGCTCTGAGGATGAACTGCGTAGTGCGTTTTCTAATTTAGTATTCAACGCGATTCATTACACAAAACCAGGCGGTAAAGTAGAAGTATGCTGGCAGCGCAAAAACAATAAAGCGTGTTTTAGTGTTACCGATAATGGTGATGGTATTGCGCCTGAGCATATTAACCGATTAACTGAGCGTTTTTATCGTGTTGATAAAGCTCGCAGTAGAACAACAGGTGGCTCAGGCTTAGGGCTCGCTATAACAAAACATGTGTTAACTCGCCATGATAGTAAATTAAATATTCGTAGTGAAGTTAACAAAGGATCGTGTTTTTCTTTTGAGTTTTCAATAGATAAGATAGTTTCGCTGACTAAATAATTAAGCTAATAGGTCAAGTCATAAAAGTGTCATTTAAGAGTAATGTAACTGTCATGTACTCACTTTAGAGTGGGCAGCAGTTAGAAAATGGAACGAACAAACCGGAGAACTCTACATGAAATTTAAAAACTTAGTTGCCGCAATGGGTGTGGCTGTTACAACTTTCGTATCTGCACAAGCAGTTGCTCTAGACCAAAATATTCCTGAGTATCAAAAAATTAGTGGTGTTTCAGGCAACTTTTCATCAGTAGGTTCTGACACTTTAGCCAACATGATGACGTTTTGGGCTGAAGAGTACAAACGTATTTACCCAAATGTAAATATTCAGATTCAAGCAGCAGGTTCTTCTACTGCTCCACCGGCACTTACCGAAGGTACAGCTAACCTAGGTCCAATGAGCCGTAAAATGAAATCTAAAGAAATCGAAGCGTTCGAAAAACGTTACGGTTACAAGCCAACAGAAGTTCGCGTAGCTATTGATGCACTTGCTGTATTTGTACATAAAGATAACCCAATTGAAGGTCTTCGTATTGACCAAGTAGATGCTATCTTTTCATCTACTCGTAAATGTGGCGCACCAGAGCAAGTTAACCGTTGGAGCGATGTTGGTCTAACAGGTGATTGGGCAGCTAAAGATGTGCAACTTTACGGACGCAACTCAGTATCAGGTACGTATGGTTACTTTAAAAAGAAAGCACTTTGTAAAGGTGATTTCCGTAATAACGTAAATGAGCAACCGGGTTCTGCATCAGTAGTACAGTCAATTTCATCTTCATTAAATGCAATTGGTTACTCAGGTATAGGTTATAAAACATCAGGCGTACGTACAGTACCGCTAGCTAAAAAAGGCGATAACTTTGTTGATGCAACACTTGATAACGTTGCACAAGGAAAATATCCATTATCTCGCTTTTTATACCTTTACGTGAATAAGCACCCAAACAAGCCGTTGTCTCCAATGGAAGCGCAATTCTTAAAAATGGTACTTTCAAAAGATGGTCAGCAAATTGTAGAAAAAGATGGTTATGTACCACTTTCTGCAAAGCTAGTAAAAACAGAACTTAAAAAGCTTGGTTTGAACTAATACCAATTGCATTAAATTAGTGAGTTATTATAGCGATAAGAAAATAGCGCAATAACAAGGCTAAAATTATGATACATAGTTGTTCTATATAAATAATTTTTAACGTAGTTAGTGAGTTATTTAATACGCTAGAATGGTCATGTTTTTAATAAAATTGGTATGATAAACCATAGGCAATAAAAAAACCGCTCATTGAGCGGTTTTTTTGTGCCTAAAACTAAAAACTTTAAGGAATTAAATATTACCTAATTTTTCGGCTTGTGCTTTACATTGATTATAGCTCTCAACACATTTTCCAGAGCATACTTGTTGCTTTAAGCCCTCAGCAGTTGTTTGCTGTTCACAACTACTTTCACACTGGTAGTTTTGTTGAGCACACTGATTCATTTCAGGGTTTTCAACTTGGTTTTGACAACCTGCTAATAGTGCAAAAGTAAGGGCGACTACGCTTGTTTTTATTAAAGTGTGCATGCTTCTTATCCTTAAAATGGAGTCGCAATAATATTAAATTTCGACTTGGATATTGTCGATCAATCTAACACCACCAAAATAGGCTGCGGCTAAAATAACAAATTGAGTATCTTCGATTGTAGCAGTTTTTAATGTATCTCGTTGAGCAATCTCAAAATAGTCTGGTTTTAGGCCTGCTTTCTCTAAACTTTGTTTAGCTAAGCTTTCAAGTTTTACGAAGTCTTTCTCGCCACTTTTAAGTTGCTCAGCGCACGTATTAAGGGCCTTAAATAATACGGTTGCAGTCGCTTTTTGATCATCTGATAAGTAACCATTACGTGAGCTCATAGCAAGGCCAGAAACTTCTCGCATTGTAGGTACACCAATAACTTCAACCGGAATTGATAAGTCGCGTGCCATAGTTTTGATTACTTGCAGTTGCTGAAAATCTTTTTCACCAAAGCAGGCGTAATCTGGTTGCACTAAGTTAAATAACTTAGTCACGATTGTTGCAACGCCTCTAAAGTGACCTGGACGTGAGCCGCCGCAATAGCCTAATGAAATGTCAGGCACATCTACAAAGCTTTGTGCACCTAGTCCGTTAGGGTAGATTGTTTCTACACTTGGGGTAAATACAATATCAGTGCCTAGTTCAGCAAGGCCTTGTTTGTCTTCGTTTAGCGTACGAGGATAGTTATCTAAATCTTCGTTAGCACCAAATTGCATAGGGTTTACAAAAATACTTACAACGACTTTGTCGGCCAAGTTTTTTGCTTTTTCTACTAGCGAAAAATGCCCACGGTGCAAGTTGCCCATTGTTGGCACAAGCGCCACGCTAAGACCTGCTTGGCGCCATGCTTTAATTTGACTACGTAACGATCTGATTTCAGTTATTGATTGCATTATTTAAACTCATGTTCAGCGCTTGGAAATGCGCCACTTTTAACATCTGTACAATACTTTTGAACGGCTGCAGGCATATTGCCTGTTTCGAGCAAAAAGTTTTTAGAAAATTTAGGAATGTAACCTGCCGAAATACCAACCAGGTCATGCATTACCAGTATTTGGCCGTCAGTTAAGCTGCCTGCACCAATACCAATAGTTGGGATACTTAGAGCGTCTGTAATACGTTTTGCCAGGGCACTTGGAATACACTCAAGTACTAATAATTGCGCGCCAGCGGCTTCAAGTGCTTTCGCGTCATCAATCATTTTTTGTGCTTTATCTTCTTCGCGACCTTGTATTTTAAAGCCACCAAATACATGAACTGACTGTGGTGTAAGGCCTAAATGCCCGCAAACTGGGATACCTTGTTGAGTGAGTGCTTTAATGCTCTCGTAAAGCCACTCTCCGCCTTCAAGTTTAATCATGTTTGCGCCAGCGCGCATAAGCTCAGCTGCATTTTTACAGGTATCACTAACGCTTGAGTAGGTCATAAAAGGTAAGTCAGCAATTACAAATAATTCGCGGCTACCAGCGCGTACACAGCGGGTATGATATGCAATATCTTGATTTGTTACGCCAAGGGTGTCATCGCCGCCTTGTAGTACCATGCCCAATGAGTCGCCCACTAAAATAACTTCAACGCCGTTATCATGAAATAACTTTGCAAAACTAGCGTCGTAGGCTGTTAATGCAGTAATTTTGTTATTTTCTGCTTTCATTTTATTTAAAGTAGAAACGGTTATTTTAGACATAATATCCTCGCAGGCAAAAGCCTAGGTTAATTACAGAGGTAATTGTTGTAAGTCGTTGAGCGGTAAGTTATTTGCAATGGTTTTTAATGCAATGCCGCTAGGTAAAATAAGTTCAGGTGCAAGCTCTAATAGTGGGTAAACCACAAACTCGCGATCACTCAAACCATAATGAGGCACGGTTAAGCGCGCCGTATTTATGATTTGATCATCAAATAATAGGGTATCGATATCAAGTGTGCGTGGACCCCAACGCTCAGCTTTTCTTACTCGACCATGCTCAAGCTCAATGCTTTGTGTTAAATCAAGTAATTGCTCTGGATCAAGGGTCGTTTTAATACAGGCTACGGCATTGATATAGTCTGGTTGATCTTGTGGGCCCATAGGCTTACTTGCATAGTAATGCGATACGTTTACAAATTCACAATTAGGCAGCTTTTTAAGCGCAATTATCGCGTTATCAAGCTGCTCTTTTGGTGAGTTTAGGTTGGCACCTAAACCCAAATAAACACAATGCATGTTATTACTCAGTTGGCTTTTTAGTAGGACGACGGCGCTTTCGCGGCTTAGGACCACCTTGATGGCCTAAGCTTTTAACCATCTCTTTTTGGCCGTTTATATCTTTACTTAAGTATTGTGTCCACCACTGAGCAAGCTCTGTATGCTGAGTTTCGCCTGCATTTACGCGTAATAATAAAAAGTCGTAAGCGGCTTTAAAGCGAGGCTGTTGCGTTAGCCTGTATGCACGTTGGCCAGCACGTTTATCCAAGCGGTGCTGGATATGCCAAATATCGCGAGCACCTAAAGTAAAGCGCTTAGGAACAGCTATATGCTGTGAATTATCGCTTAGTACTTTATTCATTGCTTGTGCGAAAGCATCGTATTCAGATAATTGCTCTTGGCTTTGAATTTTTTTAGTGCGCTCAAGCAGTGGGAACCAAAGTAGGGCTGCAAAAATAAACGCCGGTGTTACTTTTTTATCGGCATTAATACGCTTGTCGGTATTTTGAAACATTTGCTGAATAAGCGTGTGCTCTAAGCCACTTGGGTTTTTATCTAAAATTTTATCAAGTTCAGGAAAAAGTGAGCGGAATAAGCCGTATTTACGCAGCATTAAAAAGTTAGCTTCGGCCTTGCCGTTTAAAAACAGTTTAAGAATTTCTTCAAATAAACGAGCTGGCGGAATGTTATCAAGCAAGCTTGCAAGCTCGCTAATTGGCTTTTCACTTTTAGGCGCAATGCTCATATCAAGCTTAGTGGCAAAACGTACTGCACGTAACATACGAACAGGGTCTTCGCGGTAACGCGTTTCAGGATCGCCAATAAGCTCGATTTGTTTAGCTTTAATTGCCGCTAAGCCGTTGGCGTAATCGTGAATACTAAAATCTTTAATTGAGTAATAAAGTGCGTTGATTGAAAAGTCGCGGCGCTCTGCGTCTTCTTCAATACTGCCAAATACGTTGTCACGAAGTAATTGACCTTCATTGCTTGATTGGCTTATTTGATTTTTGTCTTCTTGTGCTTCGTGGTGGCCACGCATTGTTGCCACTTCGATAATTTCACGGCCAAATACAATGTGTGCTAGACGAAAGCGACGACCTATCAGGCGACAGTTTCTAAATAGTTTTTTTACCTGATCTGGAGTTGCATTAGTAACTACGTCAAAATCTTTTGGCTGTTGGCCTAACAATATATCGCGAATACAACCACCAACAAGGTAGGCATCGTAGCCACCGTCTTTTAAGCGGTATAATACTTTGATTGCATTTGGGCTAAATTGTTTGCGAGAAATACCATGCTCACCACGAGTGACAACAATAGGTTCACTGCTTACAGAAGCGCTTTCGGCACTGGTATTCGGGCCGATTATTTGTCGGCAAAATTGAAAAAGCTTGGAAATAATAGTCTGTCTCCTAGAAGGTGTGATTGACTCTGCATCGCAATCAAAAGTTACAGCAAATAGGGCGGTTATAACCCAGTACAAGCTGTTTGACGTAATTAGCATATATTTAGGCGGCTATCATATACCAGCAGGGTTTAAAAATTAAGTTGATGTGTTGAAATTAAGCCGTTTTTAGCTATTTTATTTACTTAAATGTGTAAATTGGACTTTCTGGCTATGTGGATGTTGAGAAATTTGTATTTCGGATACTTGGGGGACCTGTTTTAAGCTAAAGTTTTTAATTCCCCAATCGATTAATTGTTCTATATTTAAGTCGCTTAAATCAGCTATAACAGGTAGCCCTAAAAATTCAAAAGCGCTAAGTAAAGCAGGCTTTGGATTTTGCTTACAAATGGCGGGGGCATAATTTTGTTTAGATAGTTTAAAACCGGGCTTGGCAACCGCTAAAGGTAAATGAGCAAATTCAGGTACGGGGCTGTCGAGTTGTTTAAACAAACTAATTTGCCGAGCTGTTGGTTCAATTAAATCTGCGCCTCTTACGATTCGATTAATCCTTTGATCGATATCATCGACGACCACAACAAGTTGATATGCAAATAAACCGTCACTGCGTTTAATTAAGTAATCTTCGTGGGATAATGCACTATTTACCGATATATCACCTTGAATTAAATCACTAAATTGGGTCGTTGGATGTTGCTGAACTAAACGAAGCGCGCCGGATTGAGTATGATGATTAAGTGCTTTGCAATGCCCCTGATAAATACCGCCAATGGCTTTTATTTGCTTTCGGGTACAGGTGCAACCATAAACAAGGTTTTGCTTTAAAAGTGAGTGGGTAATATCTTGATATAAAGACAGGCGCTGCGTTTGGTATACAACAGGTTCATCCCAGTAAAGGGCGTAGGCTTGTAAGGTATTTAGAATATCGGAGTCGGCGTTTTTAACCACGCGCGTAGTGTCAATGTCTTCTATACGAACTAACCATTTTCCTTGATTAGCTTTTGCATCTAGATAACTACCCACAGCCGCTACAAGTGAGCCAAAATGTAATGGCCCAGAAGGAGACGGTGCAAAACGACCGCGATATTTACGCATAGGCGCAGTAACGGCTGTAGGAGACATAACTAACTAATAAGTTTTAATTAGCCGCGTCCAGATTGCTTTTCTTTGATTTCTGCAAGTGTTTTACAGTCTACGCATAAATCGGCAGTAGGACGTGCTTCTAAGCGACGTATGCCAATTTCGATGCCACAAGACTCACAAAAGCCAAAATCATCTTCTTTAATCAAATTAATTGTTTTTTCAATTTTTTTGATTAATTTACGTTCGCGGTCACGAGTACGAAGTTCTAAAGAGAATTCTTCTTCTTGTGCAGCGCGGTCAACTGGGTCAGGAAAGTTAGCAGCTTCGTCTTGCATGTGCGATTTAGTACGATCAACTTCGTTACGTAAATCGTTACGCCAAGTCTCTAAAATTGCTCTAAAATGAGCACGTTGTGCATCATTCATGTACTCTTCGCCTGGTTTTTCTTGGTATGGTTCTAAACCGGCTTGAGCCAATAAACCATGTTTCTTTTGGTCTGGCATAACTCTCTCCTAAATCCTTAATTTAATGCCTCAGCATTAGCCGGCGGTATAAATAACAGAATCTTATACCCTAGGCAAATTTATTTTTAATTAATCGAATTAGCTTCAACCATGCTTACTGAGTAAAAAGTGTATTAATAGTTTATTTACACTTTTAATTAATTCACATATTCGCTTTCTAAAACTTGCCTTGTTATATGGGCAAAAGCTTCAAAAACAAGTTAATTTTTATAATTCACTTTTTACCACTTTCTATAATTAGAGTGCTTTGTAAATTACGCTTAGTTCAATCCGTTGGTTTATTACACTATTCTATAAATGCTATTTTTTTATGAAGTAAGACTCCATTAGCTGAAATTTTGGCTTTATATGCTAATACTTCAACACCGGCTATTATTGCTTGGTTTAATAACGTGGCGTATTTTTTATCAATATGCGCAGCTGCACTTACGGTATTTATTCCTTCATGCAAAACAGCGAACAGTAATACTGCTCGGTGGCCTTGTTCGATCATTTCTATTAGTTCGCGAATATGCTTTTGTCCACGCAGTGTTTGCGCATCAGGAAAGTAGCCTTGCCCGCTTTGTGGTGCATCTTCGCTTAATAATGTGACTGATTTAACTTCTACATAGCAATCGGGCTTATTTTCGTCTGTGAGTAAAAAGTCGATACGACTGTTTTCGCTGCCGTACTTAACTTCGCTTTGCAATTGACTGTAGTCGAGTAGCTCGCTTATCACATTATTGTTTATTGCTTCTTCTACTACTTTATTAGCCACCGCTGTATTTACACAAATAAGCTGCGATAAGTTATTTTGCGTAAGCTCTAATGAATGCGGGTATTTTCGTTTTGCGTTATTGCTCGTTGAATAAAAAGCAGTGAAGCCTGGCTCAGCGCATCCCGTCATTTTACCTGTATTTGCACAGTGGGCGGTAAATTCGCTGCCATCACTTAATTGTAAATCAGCTAAAAAGCGTTTGTAGCGCTTTAATAATATGGCTGGTTGCAGCGCTGGCGTGTACTTCATAATAACTTCCAAAGCGTAAACACTGCTCAGCAGTGTGATTTATGTTATTTATCTCAAGCTGTTGGGAACTTAAGCGCTCTATAGTAAACTCGGTGGCACATTTAAGTGCAAGGGAATTCTAACATGAGTGAAAAATTTGTTGTTCAACTAAGCGAACAAGCAGCAGCGAGTCATTGGGGCGATAATGCGTCATTGTCTTTTAACGAGCGTGGTGCAACTGTTCATTTATCTGAGCAAGACACATTAAAAAATGTTCAAAAAGCAGGCCGTACTATTGCAAGCCAAGGCGTTAAAAATGTTGAATTAGCAGGTGATACTTGGTGTACAGAAAGCCAGTGGGCTTTTTACCAAGGCTTTGTAACACCAAAATCATTAAACGGTGTTGAGTTTGTTGATAACGCACAATCAGATATTAAAGAACTTGCTCACTTAAAAACGTCAGCAATTTGGGCACGTGAAATGGTTAACGGTACTGCCGATGACATTTACCCAGAAAGCCTAGCTGAAAAAGCAGCTGAGTTTATTCAATCATTAGCGCCTGAACACGTAAGTTACCAAATTATTAAAGGTGATGCGTTACTAGAACAACAGTGGATTGGTATTCATGCAGTTGGTCGCGGTAGTGTTCGCCCACCAGTATTGCTTGAGCTTGATTACAACCCAACAGGCGACGAAAATGCACCAGTAAGTGCTGCGCTTGTAGGTAAAGGTATTACGTTTGACTCAGGTGGTTACTCAATTAAATCAAGCGAAGGTATGCTTGGTATGAAGTGCGACATGGGCGGCGCTGCAACAGTAACAGCAGGTTTAGCATTGGCTATTAACCGTGGTATTGAAAAACGTATTAAGCTGTTTTTATGTTGTGCTGAGAACTTAATTTCGGGTCATGCATACAAATTAGGTGACATTCTTACTTATAAAAATGGCACAACAGTTGAAATTGTAAACACGGATGCTGAAGGTCGCTTAGTACTTGCTGATGGCTTAATGGCAGCAGGAGAGACTGGCGCTCCACTTATCATTGATGCAGCAACACTAACTGGAGCAGCGCTTGTTGCTGTTGGCCAAGAGTACAATGCATTATTTGCACTTGATAAAGAACTTGCACGTGAAGTTGAAAGTTTTGCATCTCAAGAAATGGAAGCTGCTTGGCCACTGCCTCTTGAAAAATGGCATCAACAAAACTGCCCATCTCCATATGCTGATACGGCAAATAGCCGTGCACAAAAGGGTGGCGGTTACGGCGGTGCATCGAATGCTGCAGGCTTTTTATCACGCTTTGTGCCAAACGATGGCAAAGGCTGGGTGCACATAGATTTAGCTGCTGCTTTTAACATGGGCAGTACAAGCCAATGGGCAGCGGGCGCAACAACTCAAGGTATGCGTACGGTTGCTCGTACCCTACAAGAAAAAGCATAATATTTACTAAATTATGCTTTTTACACTAAAAATAGGCACCCTTGGGTGCCTATTTTTTAATTTACAGGCAAGCAATTTTATTTCATTTGCGGTAAAATCCGTCGCCAATACCTGTTTGAGTTTAATTTTTGCTTAACTCTAAGCTGCGCTCAAATCTTATATCCACCACTGGGGTTTCTAATTATGTCAGATAAGTGCTACATCACAGCTCAACAGCTGCTTGAAGATTCGTTCCGCGTAGCGGCACAAGTATACCAAGATGGCTTTCGTCCTGATTTTATTATTGGTATTTGGCGAGGTGGTGCACCGATCGGTATTGCTGTTCAAGAATATTACGATTATAAAGGCATTGAGACTGACCACATTGCAGTACGTACATCGTCTTATTACGGTATTGGTAAACAATCTAAAGAAATTAAAGTCCACGGTTTGCATTACATCGTTGAGAACGCAAATGCAGGCGACTCATTATTAATTGTTGATGATGTATTTGACTCTGGTCGTAGTATTGTTGCATTAAAAGAAAAGCTTTCAGAGCTTATGCGCTTAAACTTGCCACGTGATATTCGTATTGCATGTCCGTACTACAAGCCAAAAAACTCAAAAGTAGACACTGTTCCAGATTATTATATTCATGAGTCTGAAGAGTGGTTAGTGTTCCCGCATGAACTATCGGGTTTAACACCGGATGAAATTATTGCAGGTAAATCTGATCTTGTGAAAATTCATGACATTTTGCTAGAGAAGTAATCAGTAATTTGTATAAATAGAAAAAGGCCGTTAAGGCCTTTTTTTATGGGTAAATTTTAAATAACTTAAAGTTGAGCAAAGCTATCTACGTATTCACTTAGCTTTGGTATATCGACTGCTTGTAAGCCATCGTTACTTCTAAGTACCAAGCCTTTTTCGACAAGTTCTGTAACAACACGTCTGTAAGCTCGCTCAGTGGTAGCAAAGCGTTCGGCTTCAGCATTTACAGTTGGATAGGCTCTAAGTAGCGTAGGGTTGTTGTTCTCGGCTCTTAGTAAGCAATCTTTGGCTATGTTGTAGCTCAATGGTAGTAGTAGCTTATCTAAATTGATTTTTTGGTTTTCCTGAAATTTAGCCGCAATAGTTTGTGCGGTGTATAAACTCAGTTCTGGTTTTTCCAGCAACAGAGCACGCCAATGTCTTAATTCAATAAGATTATAAGTTACATCGCTAAAGCACGTTACCGTATAAATACACGGATTATTATTTAGCGCTTCTATTTCACCAATAAGGGTGTTGTTACAATCCAATTGTCCTAACAGCAGGCGTCGTCCATTACCTACGTCGTAACTAAACGACACAGTGCCACTGCGTACAAGCACAAGCTTGCTTAAAGGCTGATCTTGATGGATCAGAACTTCTTTTTTTGATTGTTGATAGCTACTACCGGCAAAGGTTAAAAGCTGATCAACAAGGTAACTAGGAAAATGGTATTGAAACATCAATGTGCTCTTCGGACATTTGTCCTATTTATTACATCTTAATGACGTTAGCATTAAGACACTAAGAATTTACGCTAACTTGCTACTAATATTATTAGCTTTGCTAATAGTATTATTTTACCTTCATTTCCCGTGTAATGATTTAAGAATTTGCTGGTATTTTCCGGCAAACTTTTTCAGGTTTTTAAGCAAGTTAGCTTTTTTATTTTGTTGTAACTTTGCAATACTTATAAGTGCCATAAGTTAGCAGTACATGTAATGCTAACCTAAAGGCTAGGAGAGAACAATTGAGTTGGGAATATTTAGGCTATATTGCATCAGCTTTATTGGTTGCATCGTTAACAATGACAGATGTAGTAAAACTGCGTTGGTACAACATGTTTGGTTGTATTGTATTTACTGCATACGGTGTTGCCATTGGCGCAGTACCTGTTATTTTTACCAACGGCTTATTGTCGCTTGTAAATTTATACCACATTATAAAAATATATCGCCAACCTAAAGTTGAAGACGCTAAAAGCTAAAATAAGTTATCTGCACAAATAAGTTAGTGATTTCAATTAAAATCAAAACTTCAGTTTTTGTGCATTCCGGCTTGAAGTGAATACAAATAATCTCATATCACTCTACATAACTTTTCTTTGAACCTTGCTGTAAGCTCTTACTTAAAAGATGATTACCTTAGGTTTTAATACGCCGAACGTTAGCTAAATTCTGTTCGCGGATAACAAATATATAAATAAGCGCTTCTAAAAATTCCATTAAAAAATCCGATAGCAGTAAACTGCTATCGGATTTTTATCTGTTATACCAACCTGCTTATATATGAATCTATTTAATGCTTCAAAGCGCTTAAATATTTATGTAGGTTGTGGTATTTACGCTTTTTCTAAATCTTCAACGTCACCTAAGCCAGCAGTTAGTTCTTCAAGTAATTGCTTTATTTCCTCAGAAGCTAAAATAAAGTCAGCATCAAGTTTTAAAGCCATATCTTCTTTAGGAATATCTGCGTTCTCTTCTTTTAGAGTTTCAGAGTAGCTTAAACGCTTGATAGAGCCATCGTTTTGCAGCATAAACTTGAGGCGTTCTTGCCAATCAAGTGCCAGTTTAGTTACGCGTTTACCACTTTCTAAGTGCGATTTAACCTCATCACATGCCAGATCATGGCCTTTTAGTTTTACTTGTGCACCGCTGTCGTCAGCTTCTTCAAGCTCAGCGTCAGAGCCAATAGCAAAGCCTTCTGGTGTACTAAAGTTAGTTAACCAATCAGTTAAGAATACATCTAGGTCGTAGTTAGCAAACGCAGGTACAACTGGGAGCGTTCCTAACGATTTACGAAGTAGTGCCAGTAGCTCTTCAGCTTTATTAAAGCTGCCACTATTTACCACCACCCAGCCATTTTCTTGGTCAATAAAGGCAAATTGTAAGCTCGACTTTTTAAATGCCTGGGGTAGAAGAGTATGAAGAATGTTTTCTTTTAATTCGTCTTTTTCTTTCTTTTTAACAGGGCGGTTTTCTTCGGCTTCTATCTGATCAATTTTCTCAGCAACTAGTTCGTTTATAACAGAAGCTGGGAGTACTTTTTCTTCACGTTTTGCGCAAACTAAAATACTTTTTTGAGAAAAATGCGATAGTGTTTCGCCATGCTTTCCAAACGCTTTCGTCCAACCAAATGTTGCAAGCTCTTGACCAGTACATGGGCGAAATAAATCTTGCTCTAATGCTTTATCAAAATCTTCTTGGGTGTATGAAACGTCTTGCTTAAAGCGGTAACAAATAAGGTTACTAAACCACATAGGGGAATTGATCCATTTGAAAAATTTGTCCAATCATAGCAATAAAAACAGCATCTCGAAATGACTGATTTGTTACTAGGGCGTGTTGAACTTTATGGATTGAAATTTGTTCAATCCAAGGAAGATTAAATCGCAGCGCGAGGTTTGTAACCTAGTGGGCTCGGTAACTGCTCCTGCGTTACCCTACAGGCTTACATCCATGTAAGAATAAGTAAAAACCGAGCAAAACTTCCGCGTCCTGCTCACGCCCCTTACCTACATCCATGTAGGCAACAAAGAGTTAATCGTCCCTAGATCGAGCTCAAAGGGCAGCGCATGTTTGGTATTTATGCTGCGTTATCAAATATTTATGGGGAATAACCACACTACATAGGCTCTGCCTTGCCTAAAAACCAAACATGTCGCTGCAAATTCAACCACCAAAGATCAACACGCCCTAATAATTTAATGCATATACTTTTTTTATTCATATTTATCAAAAATAGGCATTGGCTTAGCCATGTTCTTTGGAAATTGAATATAGTAACGCAGACCTTTGCCTGGTTCACTCGTTGCATCAATAGATCCACTAAGAGTTTGTTTAACTAAATTAAACATTATATGGGTACCTAATCCGCTTCCGCCTTCATCGCGTTTAGTCGTAAAGAATGGGTCAAACAATTTTTTCAATTGCTCACTGGTAACTCCGTTACCGTCATCTTTGTAATCAATCGTTAAGTTAGTGTCATCTGCGCTTATTTTTATATCCATCACACCGTTGCTTTTACCTTCAAAGCCATGAATGAGTGAATTCATAATTAAGTTAGTAAAAATTTGGCTGATGGCGCCTGCAGGTAAATTTAAAACTAAATCATCAGGGCATTCTAATTTTATTGTATGGGATGTCTTTTTTAGTTTTGGATGCAGTGAGCGTATTACTTCGTTAGTGTAATCTTTAAAGTTAATAGTTCTTACAGCTTCACTGGCCTGATCGACCGCTATTTGCTTAAAGCTAGCAATAAGCTCTGAGGCTCTATCTAAGTTAGTGGTTAACAAGCTTGTACTTTGTTTTGCTTCGTTAATAAATTCTTCTAGTGCTTTTGGTGAAAGTGTTTTTTCACTGTAAGCAATTTCGAGTTTATTCAAGCGTTCTTGCAAAAACGATATTGCCGTTACACCTATACCAATAGGGGTGTTTATATCATGTGTAATACCCGCCACAAGTCCGCCTAGTGCGGCCATCTTCTCTGTGCCCAATAAACGTTCCTGTGCAAGGCTTAACTCTTCTATATAACGCTGAGATTCAGTTTGTTTTGTAATTAGCTCTTGCTCTGTGCTGCGGCGTAAATCTATTTCTTCAGTGAGCACAATTTTTTGCTTTTCAAGTTCGTATTTTTGCTGTTGTAATTCCATCATTGCTTGGCTTAAGTTTGATGTTTTACGGGCTACGTCTTGCTCTAGTTGTATGTTGTGATGATCGAGCTTTTCGTTACTAATAATGAGTTCTTTTTGGGTGTGCTCAAGCTCTTTTCTGTACTGAACCACTTTATCTATTAGTTTGTTAAACGACTGCTCCATTACTTTTAGTTCGTTATGCTCCTCTGTTTCTATTTCTATGTGCTGTCCTTCTAGCTCATCTAATTCTAGGTTTTCTAGTTGCTCAGTAAGCTCAGCTAAGGGATCTGTAAGAAGCTTTCTAAATGCCATTAAAAATAAAATGATTAAAAAGGTGGTTTTAATCATCGCATTACCAATCAAAAAGTAGATTGATACCATAATTCGGCTGAAAACAACTTCTCGGCTAGAGAACAAGGTAACGTCGCCCACTTGGGTAGCACGGCCAGAAAATTCAAAAATAAGTGGAAAGGTGTAACCAAACAGACCGGATTTCGCGTCTTCTAAAATAGCTTCTTCTTGTACTAACTGTTGGTTATATAGCTTATGTATGTCGAGCGAGCGCCCTAACTGTGAAATAATTTCGCCGCTGTCATCTCGAACAATAATCCCTTCAATCATGGGAATGGCGAGTAAACCTTCTGCTGTTGTAATTGTTTGCTTGGTATTAAGCTCCCAAATTGCACGTGTTAAGCTACGACTAAAGGTTTTTTGTAATGTACTTAATTCATCACGTATATAGTCTTTAGTATTGAGATATTCAGCAAGCACCTGTCCGCAAGTCACTACGAAGGTAAGCAAAAAATAAACGGATAAAACGCTTGTTAGCAGCTTCTTAGAAAGGCTTTTTTGTAACATGAGTGACTTGTTCATCCTTTGTTATTTTTGTAACGTTACTATTGTAATTTAAAAGTTAGTCAATAAACCTCTAAAAATAAATAAAAAAGTTAAAATTTAATAAGATAAATCTAATTAAGTAGGTATGTAGTATTAATGTAATTAAACTCAGCTATGAATTAGTAAATTTGTTAGACGTTAAGTTTTGTAAGTTTGATTAGAATTTAGTTTCGTTAATCATATTTAAATGAGTTAATTCTATATTTATCATTGCATTGAATTATTAATGCGCTAAGTATTTAGATGCGTGTTAAAGTGTCCTGAGTGCAAAGAAAGATGGTCTTTTAATAACTTTGATGGTTGTGTAGTAGTAAACATGATGAAATTTTCTGTATTAGTCTGTGATGATTCTGCTGTTGCTCGTAAACAAGTCGTGCGGTGTTTAAATGAGTGTATAGACGCAGATATACAACAAGCTATAAATGGAGCAAACGCCCTCGATCTTTTAAGAGCACAAAACTTTGATTTACTGTGCCTAGACCTCACCATGCCAGAGGTTGATGGTATACAAGTACTTGAAACTATAAAAACAGAAAAAATAGAGTGCTTTGTGTTGGTTATTTCTGCTGATATACAGGAAAAAATGAAGCAACGAGTCGCCCAACTTGGCGCAATTGATTTTATTGATAAACCTATTAATAAATCAAGCTTGAATGAAATATTGCATAAATTTGGCATTCATTAGGTTTTTTCATGTTAAAAAAGGCTGTTTTATCTTTTAATTTAGGGTTGACAGCATAGCCTTTGTTAAGGCAGTCTTAACATATGAAAACAATTAATCGCGTACTGACCATTATTATTACAACCATCATTCTTACTGGATAGTGGCATAGGTCGGTGCAACAAATTTAAAGGCCTGTGTTCACTTAGAACACAGGCCTTTTTTCGTTTTATGGGATGAGGAACATAAACAATGCGAGTTTTAAAATTTGGTGGGTCTTCACTTGCCGATTATGCATGCTTACAACAGGTAGCTCAGTTAGTTAAAGCACAATTAAAAGATGAAATGTTATTGGTGCTTTCTGCTCCAGGTGGAATGACCGATTCGCTAGTTGCACTTGCAAGTGCTGCAGAGCAAGGCTTAGATTTTTCGCAGCAATGGCAAGCATTAGCGAGTCGTTGTGAAGGCTTAAAAGCTGACGTTGAAAAAAGTGGCGTAGTAGTTACAAGCTGGCCAGACCTAGGCGAGCTTAAAAATAAATTAGATGGCGTGTCGCTTATACAGTGTTGCCCTGATCAAGTTCGCGCATTTGTAATTAGCTTTGGAGAGCGCGTTAGCGTTTCTTTAATGCAGGCTTTATTGAGCTCACAAGATGCAAGGTACTTAGAAGCAACAAGCTGTATTGCTTCAACTGGTGGCTACATTGATGCAGAAGCTGATTTAGTGGCAAGTAAAGCTCGCTTTCAAGCTGTGCTTAAAGAAAACCCTGCAACTATTTATATTATGCCTGGTTTTACGGCGAGTAATGATAAAGGTGAGCTTACAACGCTTGGCCGTAATGGTTCAGATTACTCAGCAGCTATTGCTGCGGCATGTTTAGAAGCTGAGATTTGCCAAATTTGGACTGACGTTGATGGCGTATATAGCGCTGATCCTCGTTATATTAAAAAAGCCACTAAAGTCGATTTTTTATCTTATAAAGAAGCGATGGAACTTTCTTACTTTGGTGCAAAAGTACTTCACCCAAAAACAATTTTACCGTGTGCTAAAGCAGGCGTGCCATGTGAAATTAAAAATACGCATAACCCAGACGCACAAGGCTCATTAATTGGTAATGATTATTCATCTGATGAGCCCGTAAAAGCGCTTTCTAGCTTACAAGACCTTGCAATGTTAACTGTTTCAGGCCCTGGCATGAAAGGTAAAGTAGGCATGGCGTCTAAGGTATTTAACGCGCTTGCTCACGATAACGTATCAATTGTATTGATCACGCAATCATCATGTGAATTTAGCATTAGTTTTTGTGTGCACGAAACAGACCTAGCACTTGCACTCGATGCGCTACAAACTGCATTTGAGCTTGAATTACAAGCAGGGCTTATTGAGCCTGTACAAGTACAGCGTAATTTAGCTATTGTTACTTTAGTGGGCGACAACATGCGCGCACACCGTGGCTTAGCGGCTAAGTTTTTTGCATCGCTTGCACAAGCGCAAGTAAATATTGTGGCAATTGCACAGGATTCTACAGAAAGTGCTATTTCTGCGGTAATTGATGGTGAGTTATGTAATGACGCTGTAAAAATATGCCATGAAAACTTTTTCACGCATGTGCCGTCAATTGATGTGTTTTTACTAGGTTGTGGCTTAGTAGGGCAAGAGCTTATTAATCAGCTTGAACGTCAGCAAGCTTGGCTTGAAAAGCGTAATATTAAACTTAACTTGTATGGTGTTGCTAACTCTCGTCAATTACACCTTGATAACGAAGGCATCGCTTTTAGTGATTGGCAGCAAAAATTGGCCTCATCTGAGCAAGCATTTGATTTAAAATTAGTAGAGCAATTTGTTAAGCAAAACCACTTAGTGAATCCGGTACTAGTAGATTGTACATCTTCAGATGCACTTGCTGCGCAGTATGTAGACTTTTTAAATGCAGGTTTTCATGTGGTTGCAGCTAATAAAAAAGCGACAACAAGCTCATACACGTATTACCAAGATTTAATAGCTGCTACGCAAAAGAATAATCGTAAATTTTTATACGAGACTAACGTTGGTGCAGGTTTACCAGTAATCGATAACTTGCAGTCATTATTTGGTGCCGGTGATGAGTTACTAGAGTTTAGCGGTATTTTATCAGGCTCACTTTCGTATATGTTTGGTGCACTTCAAGATGGTTTATCACTTTCTGAGGCAACTATTAAAGCCAAAGAAAGCGGTTTTACTGAGCCAGATCCTCGTGATGATTTATCGGGTACCGATGTAGCACGTAAGTTACTGATCATCGCTCGCGAAGCCGGTATGAAGTTGGAGCTAAGCGATATTGAAGTTGAGTCAGTATTACCACAAGGTTTTGCACAAGGTGATAGCGTTGATGAGTTTATGGCAAAACTACCAAGCCTAGATGCTGATTTTAATGAGCGCATTCAAAGTGCTGCGAGCGAAGGAAAGGTACTTCGTTATGTAGGTACAATTAAAGAAGGTCACTGTAAAGTAGGTATTGAGGCTGTTGATGAAAAACATGCGCTTAATGTAATTCGCGATGGCGAAAACGCGCTGGCTATTTTAAGCCAATACTACCAGCCACGTCCGTTTGTAATTCGTGGTTATGGTGCCGGCTCTGAAGTAACAGCAGCGGGTGTATTTGCTGATATTTTAAAAACACTATCGCGCTAGGAGCTCGTTATGATTGAAGTATATGCTCCGGCGTCTATTGGTAATTTTGCAGTAGGTTTTGATGCTCTTGGCGCAGCGCTTGCGCCAATTGATGGTAGTTTATTAGGCGATGTAGCTGTTGTAAGTGCAGCACCAAGTGACGAATTTATTTGTACTGGCGACTACGCTCACAAGTTACCAAGTGATGCGAATGAAAACTTAGCGTACCAGTGTTTAGTACATTTTAGAGCGCATGTTGCGCCTGATATGCCAAGCGTAAAGCTCGAGCTTAAAAAGAATTTACCAATTGGATCTGGACTTGGTTCTAGTGCATGCTCGGTCGTGGCTACCTTTGCTGCCCTTGATAAGTTTGCACAAACTAACTTAAGTCAGGTTGAGCTTATTGAGCTTATGGCTGACTTTGAAGCAGTAGTGAGCGGTGGTCGTCATTACGACAACATCACGCCATGCTATTTAGGTGGTTTGCAATTAACAGGTGATTTAATCCCTGATAAATCGATTGCACTGCCTGTTGATGAAAATTGGTACTACGTTGCTGCGTTCCCTGGTTTTTCACTCAACACTGCAAAAGCGCGCTCGGTTTTACCAAAAGAGTTGAGCATGCATGCAAGTGTTGAGTTTGCACAGCGTTTATCGGCATTTAGTAGCTTACTGTTGACTAATCGTTTTGACGATGCGCTAAGCATAATGAAAGATGAAATAGCAGAACCTTACCGCGCACCGCTTATTAAAGGTTTTAGTGAAGCCAAAGCAAGCTTACCAGCGCTGGGCGCTGAAATAGTGAGTATTTCGGGTGCAGGACCCACCTTGTTTAGTGTATGTAAAACACTTGAAGCTGCACAGCAATGCGCACAGTGGTTAGAGGCAAATTACATTAACGAGCAAGGCTTTTGCCACATTTGTAAATTAGATAACGACGGCACGCGTCAATTAACAGTTTTATAGGATAGGTAGTCATGCAATTACATAATTTAAAAGATAGCTCACAAAAAGTGTCGTTCGTTGAAGCCGTAAAAACAGGTTTGGGTCGTAATCAAGGTGTGTTTTTCCCAGAATCCCTTGCCCCACTGTCCGATGTTGATGCATTGCTTGATATGGACTTTGTTACACGCAGTGGCAAAATATTATCTCACCTAATTGGTGATGAGCTGCCAAGCGACACTGTGGCACAAATGGTTAAAAATGCATTTAACTTTCCAGTTAAGCTGGTGGAAGTTGAAGAGAATACATATTGCTTAGAGTTGTTTCATGGTCCTACGCTTGCGTTTAAAGACTTTGGTGGTCGCTTTATGGCTGAGTGTTTAGCGCAATTTAATAAAGATGAAAAAGTAACTATTTTAACCGCAACATCGGGCGATACTGGTGCAGCCGTTGCACATGCTTTTTATAACAAGCCGAATATCGATGTTGTCATCTTATATCCTAAAGGCAAAATTTCACTTGCTCAGCAAAAGCTATTTACTACGTTAGGTAACAATATTCATTGTTACGCAGTTGATGGCAGTTTTGATGATTGCCAAGAGTTGGTTAAAAATGCCTTTTTAGATGAAGAAGTTAAATCAACACTTGGGCTTAATTCTGCTAATTCAATTAATATTAGCCGTTTAGTTGCTCAGGTTTGTTATTACTTTGAGGCCATTGCACAACTACCAAAAGAAAAACGCGCAACAGCGCATATATCAGTGCCAAGTGGCAACTTTGGTAATGTATGTGCTGCAATGATTGGTGCGGTTATTGGCTTACCTGTAGGTAAATTAAGTGCAACAACCAACCAAAATGATACTGTGCCGCGCTTTATGCTTGATAAAACCTGGACGCCAAACGCAACACTTGAGTCGCTTTCAAATGCAATGGATGTAAGTAAGCCAAACAACTGGCCGCGTGTGCAAACAATGTTAGATAATAACTGGTTTAGCTACGATAACTTTTATTCAACTAGCGTAAACGAGGAAGACACGCAATCGGTGATGAAAAAAATTCAACAAACGGGTTATGTTGCAGAGCCTCACACTGCTATTGCGTACCAAGGTCTTGTTGAAAATCGAGCGCCAGGGGCCGCGGGTATCTTTTTAGCCACAGCTCACCCTGCTAAGTTTAAAGAAAGCGTAGAGGGTATTTTAAATATTGAATTAGGTATGCCAAAACCACTTAGCGACGCACTAGCAAAACCATGCCTAGCAAGCGATATAAAGGCCGATTACGACGCATTACGTACAGAAATACTTGCTAAACTTGGCTAAGTTAATTAATTCAAAAAGGCGGTTATGCCGCCTTTTTTTATAACTTTAGGCTTTTAAATCTAGTGAGTTGCATTTACTAATTAAATGTAGGAAATAGCATTCATTTAAAATCGTTATGGTTTTATAAGAAAATATCATCTTAAAAAGTCTGTGAAATAGTTTCAATCCCTGTTTAAATATCCTCAACTTAAGAGCGTAGGCAAAGAGTCGTTTAAAGCGTACAATAAAGCCTCTAAAAAACACCATACACGTTGCCCTAGGAGACCCCAATGTTAGAACGTAGCATGAATATTTCGGATTTTGATCCAGAGTTATTTGACGCGATAAACAAAGAAACTGCTCGCCAAGAAGAGCACATTGAACTAATCGCTTCAGAAAACTACTGTAGCCCACGCGTACTAGAAGCGCAGGGTTCACAGCTTACAAATAAATACGCAGAAGGTTACCCTGGCAAACGTTATTATGGCGGTTGTGAGCACGTTGATGTTGTTGAGCAATTAGCAATTGACCGTGCTAACGAGTTATTTGGTTCTGACTACGCAAACGTACAACCACATGCTGGTTCGCAAGCTAATGCTGCTGTTTTTCTAGCGCTATTAGAAGCAGGCGACACTGTACTTGGTATGAGCTTAGCTCATGGTGGTCACTTAACTCACGGATCACACGTAAGCTTCTCTGGTAAGCTTTACAATGCAATTCAATACGGACTAGATGAAACAACGGGCGAAATTGATTACGCACAGGTTGAAGCACTAGCACTTGAGCATAAACCAAAAATGATTATTGGTGGTTTCTCAGCGTACTCAGGTATTGTTGATTGGGCTAAATTCCGTGAAATTGCTGACAAAGTAGGTGCTTACCTGTTTGTTGATATGGCTCACGTTGCAGGTTTAATTGCGGCAGGCGTTTACCCAAGCCCAGTTCCTCATGCACATGTTGTAACTACAACTACGCATAAAACACTTGCTGGTCCTCGTGGTGGTTTAATTATCTCTGCATGTGGCGACGAAGCAATCTATAAAAAGCTTAACAGCGCAGTTTTCCCTGGTGGCCAAGGTGGTCCTTTATGTCATGTTATTGCAGCAAAAGCAGTGGCATTTAAAGAAGCGCTTCAACCAGAATTTAAAGTATACCAAACACAAGTTGTTAAAAACGCAAAAGCAATGGTTGCTGTAATGCAAGAGCGCGGCTACAAAATCGTATCTGACAAAACTGAAAACCACTTATTCCTACTCGATTTAATCGATAAAGATATTACTGGTAAAGATGCAGATGCAGCCCTTGGTAACGCTAACATCACAGTTAACAAAAACTCAGTGCCAAACGATCCACGTTCTCCGTTTGTAACATCTGGTTTGCGTATTGGTTCTCCTGCAATCACTCGTCGTGGTTTCAAAGAAGAAGAATCAAAAGAGCTTGCTGGCTGGATTTGTGACGTACTAGATAATATCACTGATGAATCTGTACAGGCGCAAGTTAAAGAAAAAGTAAAAGCAATTTGTGCAAAATTACCTGTTTACGCTTAATTGCATAAGCAGCAGTAATTTAGATCACATAGGCTAGGGGCCTGTTTATCTTTCGAGGTTTAATTTGCAGTAGTGTGTTTGGTTTTTAGGCAAGGCAGAGTCTATGTAGTGTGGTTACTCCACACAAATAGGCGATAACGCAGCATAAATGCCAAACATGCACTGCCCTCGGGTTCGTCCTAGGGGCGATTTACTCTTTGTTGCCTACATGGATGTAGGTAAGGGGCGTGAGCAGGACGCGGAAGCTTTGCTCGGTTTTTACTTAGCCCACTAGGTTACAAACCTCGCGCCGCGATTAAATCGCCCCTAGATAGAACAAATTTAATCCTGAAAGGTCAACAGACCCTATTTTTTTGCTAAGATTAAAGGCCGCTAAATAGCGGCCTTTTTTGTTTTAAAACGGAAGTACCGAGCTATGCATTGTCCATTTTGTACCGCAAAAGATACTAAAGTTATTGACTCACGCCTTGTTGGTGGAGGCCATCAAGTTCGCAGGCGCCGTGAGTGCAACGACTGCCATGAGCGCTTTACTACATTTGAAGGCGCTGAACTGGTTATGCCTCGTGTTATTAAACAAGACGGCAGCCGCGAACCATTTAACGAAGATAAATTATTAAATGGCTTAAATCGCGCACTCGAAAAACGCCCAGTGAGCACAGAGCAAGTAGACGAAGTAGTGAATATAATAAAATCGCAGTTGCGTGCTACAGGCGAGCGAGAAATTTCAAGCCATTTGGTTGGTGAATGCATTATGGAAGCCCTCAAGAAGCTCGATAAAGTAGCGTACGTAAGATTTGCCTCTGTTTATCGCTCGTTTGAAGATATACGCGAATTTGGCGAAGAAATTGCCCGCTTAGGGGAGTAATACCAATTTTATTAAAAATATGATCATTCTATCGCATTAAATAGCGCACTCACTGCGTTAAAAATTATTCATATAGAACAACTATATGTCATAATTTTCGCCTTGTTATTGCGCTATTTTCTTAGCGCTATAATGGACCACTTATTTAACGCAATTGGTATAATAAATGCTTAACCAAATTACTTTTACTGAACATGATGAAATGTATATGGCACGCGCCATAGAGCTTGCCAAAAAAGGTCGGTTTACTACCACACCTAACCCTAATGTTGGCTGTGTTTTAGTTAAAAATAATCAAATAATTGGTGAGGGGTTCCATCAATTAGCTGGTCAAGGTCATGCAGAAGTAAATGCACTGGCTGTCGCTGGAAAAAATGCACAAGGTGCAACGGCTTATGTAACGCTTGAACCGTGTAGTCATTATGGCCGTACGCCACCGTGCGCCGAAGGCTTAAAAGCTGCCGGTGTGGTAAAAGTAATTGCTGCTATGGTTGATACAAATCCACAAGTTGCTGGCAAAGGCCTTAAAATACTGAGCGACGCGGGTATTGACGTTGCTTACGGGTTACTCGAATCACAAGCTCGCGCACTTAACGTTGGCTTTTTTAAGCGTATGGAGCAAGGCTTACCTTATGTGATTTGCAAAATGGCAGCGAGTATTGATGGTAAAACAGCGCTTAAAAATGGGCAAAGTAAGTGGATCACAAGTCCTGCTGCTCGACAAGACGTACAATTATACCGAGCGAAAAGCTGCGCTATTTTAACCGGTGCCGATACAGTGTTAGTCGATGATGCTAAACTTAATGTGCGACTAAGTGAGCTGCCTTGCACACTGCCTACTGATTTGCCGCTTCGCCAGCCCGTGCGTGTTATAATTGACTCTCAAAACCGTTTAACACCTGACCTTGCTTTATTTGAAATCCAAAGTGATGTAATAATATTTACGACTAAGGTTGATAAATCATTGCAATGGCCGCATTTTGTAAAGCATATTGAAGTCAGTGAAAGTAACGGTAAAGTTGATTTACAAGCCGTTTTAGAAAAACTTGGGCAACTGCAGTTTAATAATGTTTGGCTTGAAGCTGGCGCAACACTTGCTGGTAAAATGACAGAGCTTAATTTAGTTGACGAGTTTGTTTTTTATTTAGCGCCTAAACTAATGGGCCATGATGCAAAAAGTTTAGTTAATTTTCCTGAATTGACGAGTATGCAAAACACCGTTGATTTAACATTTAATGAATGTGCGCGCATTGGTGACGATTTACGTATCACCGCGTCAAAACTCATTAAAATCACTTAATAAAAAGAGTAGTGCTATGTTTACTGGGATAATAGAAGCCACAGGCAAAATTGCTTTATTACAAAAAAAACAAGGCGACTTAGCCATTCGTATCCAAAGTGCTGATCTTGATATGACAGACGTAAAGTTAGGTGACAGCATTGCAACTAATGGTGTTTGCTTAACTGTAGTTGATAAACATATTGATGGTTTTAGTGCGGATTTATCTAATGAGACGATTAGTTTGACCGGTTTTGCTCACTATGCTTTAGGACAAACGGTGAATCTTGAAAAAGCCATGCAACCTGTTTCTCGTTTAGGCGGTCATTTAGTATCTGGCCATGTTGATGGTATCGCAACAATTACAAGTATTACAGCAAACGCCAGAGCAACAGAATATTGGCTTACAACTGACGAAAATTTAATGAAATACATTCCGTACAAAGGTTCGGTATGTATTGATGGTATAAGCCTGACAGTAAACGCTGTAGAGGGTAATAAATTCAAATTAACAATTGTCCCACACACGAGTGAGCAAACCACAATTGCTCATTTTAAAGTAGGTACTCAAGTTAATTTAGAAGTCGATCAAATTGCACGTTATTTAGAGCGCCTTATAAAGGGTGCAGAGCAACCAACGGGCTCTGATATTTCGATGAGCTTACTCGCTAAAGCGGGTTTTATTAAATAACGAAACTGACAACTTACACGAGCAAATTTATGAATTTACACAGTGCGCAAGAAATCATCGACGATATTAAAGCCGGTAAAATGGTTATTTTAATGGATGATGAAGATAGAGAAAATGAAGGCGATTTAATAATAGCTGCTGAGCATATTAGCGCAGAAGCGATTAATTTCATGGCTACCCATGGCCGTGGTTTAATTTGTTTAACCATGACGCAAGAGCGTTGCGAGCAACTTGATTTACCGTTAATGGTTAAAAACAATGGTGCAGCATTTTCGACTAACTTTACAATGTCGATAGAAGCATCAAAAGGTGTTACAACCGGTATTTCAGCAGCAGATAGAGCGCGTACAGTGCAAGCGGCTATAGCTAAAGGCGCAGTCCCAAGTGATATTGTTCAGCCTGGACATATTTTTCCTATTATGGCGCAACCTGGTGGCGTATTAACTCGCGCAGGACACACTGAAGCTGGCTGTGATTTAGCGCGTTTAGCTGGACTTGAAGCATCATCTGTTATTGTTGAAATACTTAATGCTGACGGCACTATGGCACGTCGCCCTGATTTAGAAGTTTTTGCGAAAGAGCACGATATTAAAATTGGCACCATTGCTGATTTAATCGAATACCGCAACTTAAACGAAACAACAATTGAGCAAGTAGCAAAATGTAAGTTACCAACTGTTCATGGTGAATTTGATTTAGTTACTTACAAAGACACAATTGACGGCCAATTACATTACGTATTGCTCAAAGGCGATATAAAAGCTCAAGAGCCGACAAATGTACGTGTACATTTGCAAAGTACCTTTAACGATATTCTACTTTCAGACAGAAGTGCTGACCGTAGCTGGGGCCTTTCAGAAGCAATGGCTTATATCGCTAAAAATGGAGGTGCTTTAGTTATTTTAGGTAAGCAAGAAAGCACTGAAGAGTTAGAGGCAACTGTGAAAGCATTTGCAGCAGCTGATGCTGGCGAAAGCGTTACGCCACGTAAATTCAAAGGTACATCTCGTACTGTTGGCGTAGGTTCGCAAATACTTGCCGATCTTGGAATTAAACAAATGCGATTAATGAGTCGCCCCAAAAAGTACCATGCACTTTCGGGCTTTCATTTAGAAGTTGTTGATTACGTTGAGCCACAATAAGCATCACGCTTAAACTAGGCTATTATTTTATTTTTATGGTATGATGCGCAGCAATTTTTGCGCAATCGCAACCGCTTGAACTTATTTTTAGGGTTATCAAATGAAAATTATTGAAGGTAATAAGTACGCTCCAGGCAAAAAATTTGCCATTGTCATTTCTCGTTTTAATGACTTTATTGGTAGCAGCCTCCTTGCAGGTGCTGTTGATGAGCTAAAACGCACAGGTGGCGTATCAGATGACGACATTACCGTTATTTATGTGCCAGGCGCGGTAGAATTACCTTTAGCGGCTAAACGCGTTGCGGCAAAAAAAGAGTATGATGCAATCATCGCATTAGGCGTAGTGATCAGAGGTGGTACACCACACTTTGACCTAGTTGCTGGCGAATCAAACAAAGGTCTTGCGCAAGTATCACTTGAGTATGATATCCCGGTTGCATTTGGCGTATTAACCACAGAAAGCATTGAACAAGCAATTGAGCGTGCTGGCACCAAAATGGGCAATAAAGGCGGCGAAGCTGCTTTAGGCGCGCTTGAAATGGTTAATGTGTTAGATAAAATTTAAGTTTAAGGAATTTTTGTGAAACCAGCAGCAAGACGTAAAGCACGTATCTTAGCACTCCAAGCCGTTTATTCTTGGCAAATAAGTGGCAATTTAATTGCCGATATCGAACAACAAATGTTGATCGAAACAGACGTTACTAAAATTGATGTTGAATACTTTAAAGATCTAGCGACGGGTGTTGCTGTAAATTATAAGCAATTAGACGAAGCTGTATCACCACATTTAACACGTCCGTTTGATGACTTAGATATGGTTGAGCGTGCAATTTTACGTTTAAGCAGCTATGAGCTTAAGTTCCGTGAAGACGTACCTTATAAAGTTGCTATTAACGAAGGTATTGAGCTGGCCAAAATTTTTGGCGCTGAAGACAGCCATAAATTTGTAAACGGTGTACTTGATAAAGCTGTTAAGCATTTACGCAAGTAAGTAAACCGTTAAAGAGGGGAGCCGGCATAGGCCGGCTTTTTTGTGTATGAAGGAATTTGAATTAATTAACCGCTACTTTAAAGGTCGCGGTATCACCCGTCGTGATGTAAACCTAGGTATAGGGGATGATTGCGCTTTAGTAACCGTTCCACAAAACTGCCAACTTGCCGTTACAACAGACACTCTTGTTGCTGGCGTACATTTTTTTGATGATATTTCCCCTCGTGCATTAGGTCACAGAGCGCTTGCTGTTAATTTAAGTGATTTAGCGGCCATGGGTGCTGAGCCAACTTGGGTTTCAGTTGCGTTAACTTTGCCAAGTATTGACCCACAGTGGATTGAAGAGTTTACTGATGGCATGCATGAAATTGCTGAATATTTTAATGTGCAGATTATAGGTGGCGATACAACTCAGGGCCCATTAACCATCACTATTTGTGCGAAAGGGACTGTACCCGAAGGTACTGCACTTCGTCGTAGTGGCGCAAAAGTGGGTGATTGGATTTATGTTACGGGTCCGCTAGGTGACGCTGGACTTGCAATTGAGTCTCGCAAACAAGGTATAAGTATTGATCCAGAACATTTAAAGTACGTAAATAAACGCTTTGACTTTCCAACCCCACGTGTTGCTGCAGGGCAGGTATTACGAGGCCTAGCATCATCGGCTATTGATGTGTCGGACGGCTTAATCGCTGATTTAAGTCATATACTAGATATGTCACAAGTAAGTGCAGTGGTGAATATTGAAAGTATTCCAACTTCAGATGCGATGCAAGCAAGCCTTGATTTTAATCAGCAGCTGCCATTTATTCTCAGTTACGGTGATGATTACGAATTAATTTTTACGGTCCCTGATAGCAATAAAAGTATGTTAGAAATAAAGCTACGCCAGTATGGTGTAGATGCAACATGCATTGGCCAAGTTAAAAGTGGCGATGGCCAAATTGAGCTTTTACACAACGGTGAAAAGTTTGATTTTGAACCGCAGGGTTTTGAGCACTTTGCAAAGGAGCTGGTTTGAACAATAACCGCAAGTTTAATTTAAAGCGTCCACATCAGTTTTTTGGTCTGGGCTTTGGGACAGGGCTTGCCCCTAAAGCGCCCGGTACATTTGGTACGTTTGCTGCCTTGCCATTCATTTTTATGACCATGTATTATCCGTTATGGCTGCAAATTGTATTTGCCGTTGTGATCAGTATATTTGGTATATGGGCGTGCGGTAAAACGGCTGATGATTTAGGCGTACACGATCATCCTGCTATTGTATGGGATGAAGTGGCGGGTTATTACATCACTATGATTGGCGCAGCACTTAGTTGGCAAACATTACTCGTAGGTTTTTTGTTATTTCGCTTTTTTGATATAGCAAAACCCGGCCCAATCCGTATGCTAGACAAACGAGTACATGGCGGTTTAGGTATAATGGCCGACGATATACTTGCGGGTATTTTTTCGCTTATATGTTTACAAGCGTTAATAAAAGTGGGTTTACTGCCCTTTTAATTTTTATATTTGATTTGTTTAACTAGGTGGCAGCAATATGATGCGATTTTTACTGGTTTGTGTACTTATGTTGTGCGCGACGCCAAGTTGGGCTTCAATTACTGATTACGTAGTTAAGCAATGGAATATAAAAGATGGCCTACCGTCGCAATCACTTAAAAGTGTTGTGCAAGATCAGCAAGGCTATATGTGGCTTGGTACGCAATTTGGTTTAAGCCGTTTTGATGGTACAACATTTACAAATTACAACACGCAAAATAGTCCATTCTTGCCTAGTAATGGTGTTAATAAGCTTTTAGTCGATTCTAGTGGTTTGTTATGGGTAGGCACTAAAAGTGGCTTGGTAGTTATTAACCCAGCCACATTTGCAGCACAAGAATTTAATATTAAAGGTCCAGTGCGGGATATTCTTGAGGACTCTAAAGGTAGCATATGGATTGCGGCCAACGGCTTATACTATGTAGATAGAGGGCAAGTTGATTTACGCACTGAAGTAAATGGTCCTCTACCTATTGTTAATGCTACTGTGATCACACAAATAGTTGGCTCTGTTAGCCAAATGGCACTCTCTCCTGAAGGCATTTGGCTGGTTAATGATCGTCATTTATTACGCCTTACAAAAAACTCATCAGATTTTTCTAAACTACGTTTAGAGCTTACCGCAAAAATATCTTTACCAGAGCGCTTAGCGCAAACCATAGTGCACGATTTATCATTTTTAAATGGTAATCTGTATATAGCTTCTGAGCTAGGTGCATACTTTTTAGATTTAGATGACGAGCTAAGACCTTTTCCTTTACCTAATGCAAATAACTCAGCCGTTTATAAGTTTATGAGTGATACCGATGGTGGCTTGTGGGTATCGACCTATGGGCGCTTATTATTCAGAGATAAAACCGGTGAGTGGCAATGGGTAGAGCCTAGCCAACTTGATCAAAGTATATGGTTTGCTGATATTTTTAGAGATGATAAAAATAACGTTTGGTTAGCAAGCTTTAGTGAAGGCTTGTGGCTTGCTCATGAAGGACGAGTCGAAAGGCATTCAGCAGTTTCAAACATGACCGAATCTGTTATGGCTATTAGCCAAGCACCCGATGGTAAACTGTGGGTTGCGAATAAAAGCGGCATTGGTTATTTCGATTTAGATAAAAGTTTTATTAATTTAGTCCCAAGTAGTAAATATGGGTACGCGTCAGTACATGATCTACAATTTGATGGTGAGCGATTATATATAGCCACAGGGCGCGGCTTATTTGTTTTTGAAAACAAGACACTTTACACCGTCCCTGGTCGAGCACTTCGCGATAATCCGGTATTTGCAATAAGTCGCTCTAGTAAAGGCGGCTTTTGGATTGGTACCGGACGCGGTTTATATCGATTAAATTATGCTGGTTTAACGCCTTTTGCCTATAACGCTTTTTTAGGTAGTAAGTTTATTACCTACGTATTAGATAAAACAAACTTTGGTGTGATTGGTACTAGTAAGGGCGCATATTACTTTACAGACCGTGGCATTGAAAAAATTGGCGACCAAACAACACTTGAAAGCGCATACGTTACTAGCGTGCTACATATAGATGGCGTGGGTATTTTAATCGGCTCTCTTAACGACGGGCTTTTTTACAGAAGTACGCAAGGGCAATGGCGTCAGCTCGATGCAGCTAATGGTTTACCGTATGGTTCTATATTTAGCCTAGAATATGATGAAAAGTTAAAGCATGTTTGGGTAAGCACCATGAAAGGTGTTTACAGAATGCCTGTAGAGCAATTTAAAACAGAAATAAAAAGCCTAAAAGTTGAAGAAGTAATTTCATCTTTTGACCGTCAACTCGATGGTAAAGCGAATCAATGTTGTAGCGGACTTGGGCATGATGCGGTGGCAGACACCGGAAATTCTATTTGGTACCCAAGCTTACAAGGTGTTGTTGAAATACCTAAAAATGTAGAGCTATTTGGCGTGCTTGCATTAAAGCCAACAATAGAGACAATAACAACGCCACTTCGTCATTTAACTACCGCTGCGCTTGGTAAAAAACCATCATTAGAAACAGACGAGCGTGATATAACGCTAACTTACACAGCTATTGATTACTATGCACCAAACAGCATTGAATTTAGATATAAACTAAGTGGCTTAGATAGTGACTGGCGCTATGCAAATACGCGACGTGAAGCTATTTATACTAACTTGCCTCCTGGCTCGTTTTTGTTTCAATTAGAAGCTAAGCGCCAAGGTGAAGACTGGGCTAAAGCGCAAGATGTAGAATACGGTTTTGTAGTGCCTGAGCGCTTTGACGAAACAATTTACTTTAGGCTTTTAATTACCAGTGGTTTTATTTTGCTTTTTTATCTCATTTTTTGGGTGTTTAGAGCACAAGAGCGCAGAAAACAAGAAGCATTAGAGGGCTTAATCACTGAGCGTACCTTAGAGCTTCGCCAAGCTAATGATAAATTAGGCCAAGTGAATTCACAGCTTAAATTAGTGAGTCACTCAGATGAGCTAACAGGGCTACGTAGCCGCCGCTTTTTGTTTGATCAACTCCCTAAAGATATTGAGCACTTTCAACGTAATTCACAGTCGCTGCAGGCACAAGGTAAGTCACTGGTGCTGGTAATTATTAACTTTGATAACTTCAGCCGTATTAACGATGCGTATGGCCCAATTGCAGGTGATAGCTGCTTACAGCAAATGGCTGCATTGTTAAATTCGCGTACGCAGGGCTCTGACTATGTGGCACGTTGGAGTGGAGATGAGTTTTTATTATTATTACGCGATTTTAAATGCAATAAAATAGACAGCTATGCTTCAGAACTTTGTAAAGTAATAGCGGCTAATTCGTTCCAATTACCAAATGGAAAAACAACTAATATCACGGCATCAATTGGTTGGTCATTTTATCCATTACCTTTATTAGGCGGACAGGTAATTAGCTGGGAAACCTCTATTAACTTGGCCGATATAGCACTGCATCAAGTTAAAAAGCGCGGTGGTGATGGTGTGGCTAATATTACGTTTGATGATCAGCTCGATGCATTCGAGTTTGAACAAAACTCTAATGTTGATCAACAGTTAGGTATTTTGCAAAGTAATGGCCTAGCTGATATTAAAGTGTGGATGCGCTAATGAGCAATATTTGACATTAAAAAAGGAGCCTAGGCTCCTTTTTTAATGTGCTCTACATTTAAATGTATAGAAGTTAATTAATAAACGCCTTAATAGCGTTTAAAATTCCTTGCTCGCCTAATCCCATTTCATCGTGCATTTCATCTTGCGTGCCGTGTTTAATAAACTCATCAGGAATACCTAAGTTAAGGATATTAATATCAGCTTTTTGCGTTGCCAAGTATTCATTAACTGCAGAGCCGGCACCGCCAGCAATCGCGTTATCTTCAAGCGTAACAAAGGTATCGTGGCTAGTAGCAAGCTCATTTAAAAGTGCAGTATCAAGTGGTTTAATAAAACGCATATTAACAAGCGTTGCATCTAATTCGTTAGCTGCAAGCTGGGCGTTTTCAAGTAATGTACCGAACGATAAAATGGCAATTTTACTGCCTTTCTTAATTGTATCTGCCTTACCTATTTCAAGCAGTTGCATAGTGCTTTCAATGTCTGCAGTACCTGCGCTACCTCGAGGGTAACGAACTGCAACAGGGCAGTTTTCTTTATAACCGGTGTATAGCATTTGGCGGCATTCGTTGGTGTCGCTTGGTGCCATAATTACCATATTTGGAATACAGCGCATAAAGCTTAAATCGTACGCTCCTTGGTGAGTTTCACCATCGGCTCCAACAATACCAGCGCGGTCAATGGCAAATAATACAGGTAAGTTTTGCAGTGCAACATCATGTATTAATTGGTCATACGCACGTTGTAAAAAGCTCGAGTAAATAGCAACAACAGGTTTTAAACCTTCACAAGCAAAACCAGCCGCTAAAGTAACAGCATGCTGCTCTGCAATGGCCACATCAAAGTATTGATCTGGAAACTCTTTAGAAAAACGTACCATGCCAGAGCCTTCGCGCATTGCTGGCGTAATAGCCATTAACTTGCTGTCTTGCTTTGCCATGTCGCATAACCAATCGCCAAAAACTTTTGAAAAAGTAGCAGCGCTAGGTTTAGATTTAGGCAGGCTAGTTGTGCTCGGATCGAATTTTGGTACACCATGGTAGCCAATAGGATCGGCTTCAGCCGGTTTGTAGCCCTTACCTTTTTGCGTTTTTATATGTAAAAGCTGTGGGCCTTTTAAATTACGCATATTACGTAATGTATCTACAAGCATGTTTACATCGTGACCATCAATTGGGCCTATGTAATTTAGGCCTAATTCTTCAAAGAAGGTTCCCGGGATCATCATCCCCTTAATGTGCTCTTCCATTTTACTGGCAAGTTGTTTTACCGGAGGCACACCTGAGAGTAACTTTTTACTACCTTCACGAATGTTAGTATAAAAGCTACCTGATAGAATTCGGGCAAAGTGATTTGTTAATGCGCCAACATTTTCAGAAATCGACATTTCGTTATCATTTAAAATAATAAGCATGTCTGATTTTACATCACCTAAATGATTCATCGCTTCAAATGCCATGCCTGCGGTGATAGCTCCGTCACCAATAATGGCTACAGATTTTCGACCTTTGCCTTCTTTTTGGGCGGCAATAGACATACCTAAGGCAGCTGAAATAGAGGTGCTTGAATGGCCTACGCTAAACGTATCGTATTGGCTTTCATCGCGAAAAGGAAAAGGGTGCAAACCGTCTTTTTGGCGAATAGTGTGCATTTGGTCGCGACGACCTGTAAGGATTTTATGTGGATAAGCTTGGTGACCCACATCCCAAACTAGGCGATCGTCTGGAGTGTTATAAACATAATGTAGCGCAACGGTTAGTTCAACCGTCCCTAAACCAGACGCTAGATGACCGCTACTTTGCGACACTGAGTTGAGTAAATAATCGCGCAGCTCATTGCTAAATGCAGGGAGTTTGTCTTGCGCTAAGTCACGCAATTGGGCTGGCTCGTCAACCAAATTAAGTAATGGATACTTGCTACTATCAAGTGTCATGGTTTTATATATATCCTTCGCTAACATTAATTTATTCAAAGCTTTTACGAATAATTAATGTTGAGTAATAATGTCAGTGCTAATTGCAATACGTATGAGCAAAAATTAGTGGTCACGCTCAATTAGGTAATTTGCTAGCGACGCAAGAAGTGTTGTGTCAGCATCTATATTTGCCAACGCTTCATGGGCTTGTTGTATTAAATTTTGCGCCTTTTCTTTAGCGCCTAGCATACCTAATAACGCCGGATATGTCGCTTTATTCGCGGCAATATCGGAGCCTTGTGGTTTACCTAAAGTAACCGTATCGCCTTCAACATCTAAAATGTCGTCGTGTACTTGAAACGCCAGCCCTATAGCATACCCAAAAATGCTTAAATTTTCTAAGGTTTGTTGATCTGCCTTTTCACTGCACAGTGCACCAAGTGTAATTGCACAATTAATTAAAGCTCCTGTTTTTAGCTTATGTATTCGCTCAAGCTCTTGTACGGTAATTACTTTATCTGTTGCTGCTATGTCAAGACCTTGTCCGCCTACCATGCCCTCAAGGCCTGATGCGTGGGCAAGCGTAGCAATCATTTTTACTTGTGTTTGCGACGAGCATGTAAATTTGTGATTCGCAATAAGCTCAAAGGCGAGTGTTTGTAGGGCATCACCGGCTAAAATTGCATTTGCCTCGCCAAATTCTATATGGCAAGTAGGGCGGCCACGGCGTAAGTCGTCATCGTCCATAGCAGGCAAATCATCATGAACTAGCGAATAGCTATGGATACACTCAATTGCAGCAGCAAGTACATGTAAGTCTTGCTGGTTTGCACCGAGCATTTTACCTGTGGCATAAACTAAAAATGGACGTAATCTTTTACCGCCATTAAATAATCCATACTGGGTGGCGTTCTTTACCGTTTCTTCAGTATCGAGAGGCTGTTTAAAATGCTGCTGTAAGGTCGCTACTACATCTTTTTGAGCACGTTCGATATAATTATTTATGCTCACAGCTATTCCATATCATTATCAAAATTCGTAAGAACTGACTTTTCGCCATTCCCCATCAAAATTGATACTTTTTGTTCTGCTTGCTGTAATTTACCTGATGAAGCACTTGCTAATGCAATTCCGCGCTCAAATTGCTTTAACGATTGCTCAAGCGATAAGTCACCTTGTTCCATGTCACTAACGATTGTAGATAATTCTTCTAGTGCTTGTTCGAAACTTAAGTTTTCAGGTTTTTTAGTCGCCATCTTTATTTCAGCTTACATAATAAATTTAGGGGTCAATTTTAGGGGGAATGCTAAACTAGGTCAAAGGATGATATTGGTTTTTTACCTTTATAACGTTAAATTATATTTCAAGTGTATTAATAAAGCCTTAATAGCGGTCTGTTAGTTTAATAAATCAATTGATAATTAGGTAGCCCTTATAACTTGATCTAAAATAGTGCTAAAGGCTGCTTTTTATGTTTATTTATAAAAATGGCTTAAGCAATTCAATATGTTGCCGATAAGCAGTTAATAATAAAAGTTTATGATAAGGCCATTAAGCATGAAACTTCTGGAGGAAATGTGGATTTAGCAACCATAATCGGGATCCTAGGCGCAATTGGCTTAATTGTCATGTCTATGTTTATGAGTAGTAGCGGTGAAATGGCTATGTTTGCCGATGCTCCTTCTAGTGTAATTGTATTTGGTGGTTCACTTTTCATTGTTTTATCAAATTTCACCATGTCGCAGTTTTTGGGTATAGGTAAAGTTGTTGCTAAAGCGTTTATGTTTAAAATAGAAACGCCAGAAGAACTTATTGAAAAAGCAGTAGAACTTGCTGATTCAGCTCGTAAAGGGGGGTTTTTAGCACTCGAAGAAGCTGAAATCCCAAATCCATTTATGCGCAAAGGCGTCGACATGCTTGTTGATGGCCATGACGCAGATGTTGTTCGCGCCACACTTCAAAAAGATATCTCTTTAACCACTACTCGACATGAAATGGGCGCAGGCTTATTTAAGTCATTAGCCGATATTGCACCAGCAATGGGAATGATTGGTACTCTAATTGGCTTAGTTGCAATGTTATCTAACATGGATGACCCAAAAGCAATTGGCCCGGCAATGGCGGTAGCGCTTTTAACAACTTTATATGGTGCGTTTTTAGCCAATGTTGTGGCAATTCCTATTCAGGTAAAACTTGAACTGCGTAAAGACGAAGAGGCTATGAATCAGCGTTTAATTTTAGATGCTATTTTAGGTATACAAGATGGCCAAAATCCAAAAGTAATCGAAGGTATTTTGAAAAATTACTTAGCTGAATCTAAACGCAAAGTAGATACCGAGGAGTAATTATGTCTGATCAAGAGTGCAAATGTCCACCACCAGGCCTACCAGCATGGATGGGAACATTTGCCGATTTAATGTCACTGTTAATGTGCTTTTTTGTACTCTTGCTTGCGTTTTCAGAAATGGATGTACTTAAGTTTAAACAAATTGCGGGCTCTATGAAGTTTGCTTTTGGTGTGCAGAATAAAATTGAAGTAAAAGATATCCCTAAAGGTACCTCTGTTATTGCTATGGAGTTTACCCCAGGCAAACCAGAACCCACTCCAATAGAAACTATTCAACAACAAACAGTAGAAATGACTCAACAAATGTTAGAGTTTCAGGCTGGAGATGAAAGCTCAGCTGGCGGCAGACAAGAACAACGCGGGGACAAACGTGGTGGCGAATCTCGTAGTACTTCTCAAGAGCAATCGTCAGAGCAAGCAACTTCAGCGGCCGATCAGGAACAAACTAACGAGCTCGTTAAAAAAATCGCGCAGCAGCTTGAAAAGCAAATAATAGATGGTGCAATTGAGCTTGAATCTTTAGGGCAGCAAATAATTATTCGTATTAGAGAGAATGGTTCATTTCCTTCGGGTAGTGCATTTTTACAACCTAAGTTTAAACCCATAATTCAAGATATTGGTGTACTGTTAAAAGATGTACCTGGCGAAATAACTGTATCTGGCCATACAGATGATTTTCAGGTATCGAATGAGTTATATATTAACAACTGGGACTTATCATCAAAGCGTGCCGTAGCAGTCGCAAGCGAGCTGCAAACGGTGCAAGGGTTTGATAAAAACCGCATGATGGTAGTGGGGCGGGCTGATACCCGTCCACTTGTTCCAAACGATTCAAATGAAGATCGCCGCAGGAATCGCCGAGTAGAAATATCTATATTACAAGGTAAAGCAAAAGAGTCAGCGCCTATTGATGTACGTTAAGCTATTGCTTGGTATTATATCTCACTACTTTTTGTTTTAATTTAGGGTACTTAATTGCCTAAGCATCTTGGCAATTTCATCATTTTAGCTTACAGTACATTTCCTTAACATATGTAATGGAATGCCCGTGAATAAAAAATATAAGTATAGCGATATGCCTGGAAATGGTACTGGCGGAGATGACGATAAGACGAAAGAATAACAATGCCTTTATGGGTTGATAAGGTAATTACATTTCTTGAACTTAGCTGGGTTTTATTTTTAATCCCAGCTATTGTTGTTTTCTATTTGCGTAAAGATTTTTTAGCATTACGATTTGTATGTGTCACAGGTGTATTTTTCTTATTTGGTGCACTTATATACGATTCTTTAAAAGAGTTTGATAAAGATATTTATATATATAGATATCTTGTCTGGGCGTTTAATGACATAGCTTGGATGGCTTTAATTGCCTATCTTGGGATAAAAGATAAAGTTTATTTATGGCAATGTGTGTTAGGTCAGTTGGTTGTTATAATGGCACCAATTTTACAACTTTTTCGCGTTGTTGATCGCCACCTTTGGGATTTATCTTATAGCACGTTAATGTATAAAACGCTTTTACCTTTAATTAATACGCTCACCGTAGTGGTGTGTTATCTTCCGCTAATTTATATTGTAATTAAAAATAATAAGACAGTAACTGGTAATAATCATAAAAAAGCCCCTCCTTTAAAATAGCTGTGCTAAACTACTGTTTATATGAACAGTGGTGAGCAAGCTATGAAACTCTACATTGCAGAAAAACCTTCACTAGGACGCGCTATTGCTGATGCGTTACCAAAACCACATAAAAAACACGATGGCTATATAGAAGTCGCTAACGGAGATTGTGTCTCGTGGTGTATAGGGCATTTACTAGAACAAGCAGAGCCCGATGATTACGATGAGCGCTTTAAAAAGTGGCAGTTTGATCACTTGCCTATAATACCTGAGCAGTGGAAATTAAAAGCCAAAACCAAAACTCGCAAACAGCTCACTGTTTTAAAAAAATTAATTAAACAAGCCTCGCAACTTATTCACGCTGGCGATCCAGACCGTGAAGGCCAGCTTCTGGTCGACCAAGTAATAGAAGAAGCTAAAATAAGTCAGGCTAAAAAGCAAAGTACGCAACGTTTACTCATTAGTGATTTAAACTTATCGGCGGTAAAGAAATCATTGGGCGCAATGCGTTCTAATCGAGATTTTATTCCGTTAAGTGTATCTGCTTTAGCGCGCTCTCGTGCTGATTGGCTATTTGGTATGAATTTAACACGTGCATACACACTAGCTGGGCAAAAAGCAGGGTTTGGTAATGTGCTTTCGGTAGGGCGAGTACAAACCCCTATTTTAGGTCTTGTTGTTAATAGAGATAACGAAATAGCGAATTTTGTATCTAAGCCTTTTTACGATGTATTGGCGCATTTGCTTACTCCAGATAATCAACCATTCATAGCTAAGTGGGTTCCAAGCAAAGCATGTGAGCCACATCAAGATGAAGAAGGTCGAATACTTAACAAAGCTCTTGCAGAAAATGTTGCTTCACGTATTACAAAGCAAAGTGCTGAGCTTACTTCACTCGACCAAAAACAAAAAAAGCAAAGTGCTCCATTACCTTATAATTTATCTGCTCTGCAAATAGATGCTGCTAAAGCATTTGGTATGCCAGCTCAAAAAGTATTGGATATTTGCCAAATACTTTACGAACGTCATAAACTAATTACTTACCCACGCTCAGATAATCGTTATTTACCTAAAGATCACCATCAAGATGCATCTGCTATTTTTAAAGCTATAAGTGAGAATGGTGGGCAAAGCAGTGAATTAGTAAACGGGGCTGATGTAAAAAAGCGTAGTAAATGTTTTAACGATTCAAAAGTAGCAGCCCATCATGCCATTGTGCCTACGGCTAAGCAGTTAAAGTCAGCGAGTTTGAGCGGTGACGAAGCAAAGGTATATCAATTAATAAGCCGTCATTACTTAATTCAGTTTTATCCCGACTATATATATAACGAAACTAAAGCTGAGGTAATTATTGCTGGTGGGCTTTTTAAGGCAAATGCAAAGCAAGATGTAAGCTTGGGTTTTAAGGTGTTAATGGGTAAATCTGAATTAAAAGATGAAACCTCGCTACCTCCTTTAACAAAAGGTATGCCTCTTTTTTGCGATAAAGGGGAAGTAGTCGAAAAGCATACATCACCCCCAGCTTATTTTACCGATGCCACATTATTGGCTGCGATGACGGGCATTAGCCGTTATGTTAAAGATCCACAAATTAAAAAAGTATTAAAAGACACTGATGGTTTAGGTACGGAGGCAACACGTGCGGGAATAATCGAGTTGCTATTTAAGCGGCGTTTTTTAAAACGTGAAGGTAAGTCAATTAGAGCGACCGAAACGGGACTTGCTCTTATTAGCGTATTACCACAAGGTTTAGCGAGTCCTGATTTAACCGCAAAGTGGGAGTCGAGCTTAGGTGATATTGCACAGCAGGCAATGAGTTATCAGCAATTTTTACAGCCTTTACTTGCTGACCTAAATGGGTTTGTTCAATTAGCAGCAAACTGCGATAGCAATGCATTTGCGAAGTTACCAAAAACCTCACCTAAAAAACGTTTTGCTAAACGAGGTGGAAAAGCGGCCTTTAAAAAGTCGAGTTATAAAAAAAGCTCTGTTGCTAGTTAGCAACAGAGCCATTTTATTAAACCATATTGCTTAATGTTGAATTGGTATTACTTAACCTAAACTCAGATTACTTATTAAATAAGGCAACAGCAGCGTTACTCATTGCTTTTATTCCAGTAGGGATAGCAACTTTATAATCAGGTGCAAATTTACTAGAGTGTAGAGAAGGGAGTACCTCACCTGTTTTTATTGAATCTGCATATTGTGCTTGGTTTACGCCTCCTAGCCAAAAGAGGGTAATAGGGATATTTTCATCGGTGCGTCCGTATAGGCCAAAATCTTCACCCGCCATTACAGCTTGTGTTTCAAGTACATTAGTATCGCCAATTGCGCTGGCAATAGAGTTTCTAACAATGTCTGTTTGTGCAGGGTTATTATAAGTAGATGGAATAGATTCATCTTCATGTACATATATTACAGGGTAGTTAGATTCATTTAAGCCAGCACTTTGTGCAATACCTGCGGTGATTCGTTTTATTGCTGCTATTTGAGCGCTTCTTACATCGGGGTTATAGCTTCTAAGAGTAAGTTGTAGTTTTACTTCATCCGAAATCACATTATGTTTTGAACCACCATGAATAGACCCCACTGTAATAACAGAAGGCTCAAGCGGTGAAAGCTCTCGGCTTGTGATTGTTTGCAAAGCAAGTACAGTGCGTGCAGCTATAACCACTGGGTCTATAGTTGTATGCGGATAAGCACCATGACCACCTTTACCTTTAATTGTAATATCGACAGAATCTACACTTGCCATCGTGTATTCATTTTTCATTGATACCTTACCAGCGGGGACGCTAGCGCTTACATGTAAAGCAATTATATGATCAGGTTTTGCATATTTACTAAATAGTCCTTCGCTTAACATCGCTTTAGCACCCCCACCTACTTCTTCTGCAGGCTGTGCAACCATCATTAATGTACCTTGCCACTGTTTTTTATGAGCAATTAACTGCTCTGCAGTTCCAATAAAAGAGCTCATGTGGATATCGTGGCCACAGCCGTGCATTACACCTACTTTTGCACCGTGCTCATCTATTACTTTGACTTTTGAGGCATAGGATTTTCCTGTTTGCTCAATAATAGGTAAGCCATCAGTATCAGTGCGGATCATTATTGTCGGCCCCTCACCATTTTTATAAATACCAACTACACCAAAGCCACCTACATTACTTGTTACTTTAAAACCCAGCTGAGTTAATCTATCTGCTATCTTTTTACCTGTTTTTTGTTCGTGATAAGAGAGCTCTGGGGATTGGTGTAAGTCGAGGTAAAACTTTTCAATAGCTGGCATGGCTTTGCTTAAATTCAAATCGAGTCCATTTGCTTGTACTAATGGGCTTGCTAATAAAAGTATTGCACTTAGGTAAGTTAATTTCATATTTTCCCTTATTGTTGAATATGTATACCGAGTGATTTAGGTATATGACTTGTAATTATTATGTTCACCACCATATAAAAACCTAAATAGACGAATATGGCAATCAATTCAATGAGCAACATAGTTAGTATTAATGCGCAAAACCTTCAACAAGTACTCGGTGAAACATCACAACAAAAATTGGTGTTGCTTAACTTTTTCTCTCCTCAAAGTCCTGACTGCATCGGACAGGCTGCAATTTTAGATAAAGTAGCAGCAGAATATGCAAGCTATATAGTAGTAGCAAACCTAGATTGCGATACAGAACAAGCACTCGCTTCTCAACTTGCGCAACAAGTTGGTCTGCAAACACTGCCTACGCTTGTATTATTAAAAGACTCCGCACCAGTAGATTTACTTGCAGGTGTTCAAAGCGAAGCGCAAATACGCGAAGCCCTAGCAAAGCATTTACCTGCGCAACAAGACTTACTGTTAGAACAAGCAAAGCAAGCGTTATTAAAGTCAGATTTAAATGCTGCATTTAATTATGCAAAGCAAGCTTATGAAATAGACAGCGGTAATGCACGTATCAAGTTAGTGCTAGCAGACATATGTATTCAAATTCACAAGGTAGATGAAGCGCAAGCGCTTATAAATACAATAGATGCACAAGAGCAAGATGCTTACTTTAATAATATAAAAGCAAAATGCGAAGCCGCGCTTGAAGCAAAAGATTCACCAGAGATTAAAGAAAAGCAACAACAAGTAGAAAAGTATCCAAATGACTTAGAATTAAAAGAAGAGCTCAGTATTTTACTTAATGAAGCAGGCAGAAAAGAAGAAGCATTGGATGTACTGTTTACAGTTCTACAAAAAGATCTGAACTTCAACGAAGCAAAACCAAGCTTTTTAGCCATTATTGCCTCTTTACCTGATGGCGACGCACTTGCAGCTAAGTATCGTCGCAAGTTATATAGTATTTTATACTAGGGTCTGTTGCTCTTTACGGATTAAAATTTGTTCAAACTAGGGGGGGGTTAATCGCGGCGCGAGATTTGTAACCTAGTGGGCTAAGTAAAAACCGAGTAACAAAGAGTAAATAGCCCCTAGGAAGAACCCTTTGGGCAGCGCCTGTTTGGCATTAATGCTACGTTATCGCCTATTTATGGGGAGTAACCACACTACATAGGCTCTGCCTTGCCTGAATACCAAACAGGCTGCTGCAAATTTAACCTTGAAAGATAAACAGACCCTAGATTCTAATAACTATTACTTTTGAGAAGCACCTACATAAGGTGCTTTTTGCATTTTTAAGGTTTTAATTAATAGCTTTAGTATGGTTTAGCTATGTAAACCAAGAGTTATCAACAGGGTTTTGTGAGTAACTTGTGCTTATCGTGTGTGCTTGCTTGGGGCTTAATTTTAATTACTATTTTATGCAAATAACGCTTGCGTAAAATCCGCCGCTCCCTATAATGCGACCCCACTGAGACGGGAAACGCCGAAGCATAGCGAGGCACGAACTACTCAGAGAGTTAAATAAAACTTCGGTTTTAAATCTTATAAAAAGAAAGTTTAAAACAAAGTGTTGACTCGAAAAATAAAGGGTGTATTATTCGCATCCCTTGAGACGCTAAAGCGACTCAAAACGTTCTTTAACAATATAAAGCAATCATCTGTGTGGGCACTCGTACAGATTGAGTTCTAACAGCCAAGCTACTTAGGTAGCGAGGCAAACAAATTAGAGTCTCAATTGAAAACTGAGTGACCAACAGAAGTAACTTATTTATAAGTTGCTTCGGCACAGTCAATTCAATATCGAAAGATATTAAAAAATTCAGAATTCATTGAGCTGTCGAAAGACATAAAACTTTTTAATTGAAGAGTTTGATCATGGCTCAGATTGAACGCTGGCGGCAGGCCTAACACATGCAAGTCGAGCGGTAACAGAGAGTAGCTTGCTACTTTGCTGACGAGCGGCGGACGGGTGAGTAATGCTTGGGAACATGCCTTGAGGTGGGGGACAACAGTTGGAAACGACTGCTAATACCGCATAATGTCTACGGACCAAAGGGGGCTTCGGCTCTCGCCTTTAGATTGGCCCAAGTGGGATTAGCTAGTTGGTGAGGTAATGGCTCACCAAGGCGACGATCCCTAGCTGGTTTGAGAGGATGATCAGCCACACTGGGACTGAGACACGGCCCAGACTCCTACGGGAGGCAGCAGTGGGGAATATTGCACAATGGGCGCAAGCCTGATGCAGCCATGCCGCGTGTGTGAAGAAGGCCTTCGGGTTGTAAAGCACTTTCAGTCAGGAGGAAAGGTTAGTAGTTAATACCTGCTAGCTGTGACGTTACTGACAGAAGAAGCACCGGCTAACTCCGTGCCAGCAGCCGCGGTAATACGGAGGGTGCGAGCGTTAATCGGAATTACTGGGCGTAAAGCGTACGCAGGCGGTTTGTTAAGCGAGATGTGAAAGCCCCGGGCTCAACCTGGGAACTGCATTTCGAACTGGCAAACTAGAGTGTGATAGAGGGTGGTAGAATTTCAGGTGTAGCGGTGAAATGCGTAGAGATCTGAAGGAATACCGATGGCGAAGGCAGCCACCTGGGTCAACACTGACGCTCATGTACGAAAGCGTGGGGAGCAAACGGGATTAGATACCCCGGTAGTCCACGCCGTAAACGATGTCTACTAGAAGCTCGGAGCCTCGGTTCTGTTTTTCAAAGCTAACGCATTAAGTAGACCGCCTGGGGAGTACGGCCGCAAGGTTAAAACTCAAATGAATTGACGGGGGCCCGCACAAGCGGTGGAGCATGTGGTTTAATTCGATGCAACGCGAAGAACCTTACCTACACTTGACATACAGAGAACTTACCAGAGATGGTTTGGTGCCTTCGGGAACTCTGATACAGGTGCTGCATGGCTGTCGTCAGCTCGTGTTGTGAGATGTTGGGTTAAGTCCCGCAACGAGCGCAACCCCTATCCTTAGTTGCTAGCAGGTAATGCTGAGAACTCTAAGGAGACTGCCGGTGATAAACCGGAGGAAGGTGGGGACGACGTCAAGTCATCATGGCCCTTACGTGTAGGGCTACACACGTGCTACAATGGCGCATACAGAGTGCTGCGAACTCGCGAGAGTAAGCGAATCACTTAAAGTGCGTCGTAGTCCGGATTGGAGTCTGCAACTCGACTCCATGAAGTCGGAATCGCTAGTAATCGCGTATCAGAATGACGCGGTGAATACGTTCCCGGGCCTTGTACACACCGCCCGTCACACCATGGGAGTGGGTTGCTCCAGAAGTAGATAGTCTAACCCTCGGGAGGACGTTTACCACGGAGTGATTCATGACTGGGGTGAAGTCGTAACAAGGTAGCCCTAGGGGAACCTGGGGCTGGATCACCTCCTTATACGATTTAGAACTTATTTGTTCGTAGTGTCCACACAGATGATTGTTAATTAGTGCTTGTCCCTTTGGGATAACTAATTAATATGCTCTTTAAAAATTTGGAAAAGCTGATAATAAAATTCTGATAGATACATTGTATTTATCAAGAGTTTTCAAAAGTAAAAAAAGAATGGTAGCAGTACCATTCAGTGCCATTTAGTTAACTCTTATGAGTTGATTGATTGGTATCTACTTTAGTATTCAATATTAACTTCTGGCGAAGTTAAACTGTCACAAAACAAAGACCCGTTTGGGTTGTATGGTTAAGTGACTAAGCGTACACGGTGGATGCCTTGGCAGTTGGAGGCGATGAAGGACGTATTAACTTGCGATAAGCCTAGTCAAGCTAGTAAAAAGCGCTTGAGACTAGGATTTCCGAATGGGGAAACCCACCTGCTTGCAGGTATCGTTAACTGAATACATAGGTTAACGAGGCGAACGCGGAGAACTGAAACATCTAAGTACCCGTAGGAAAAGAAATCAACCGAGATTCCGAAAGTAGCGGCGAGCGAAATCGGAACAGCCCTTAAGCTTATTATGTGTTAATGGAAGGCTCTGGAAAGTGCCACGATACAGGGTGATAGTCCCGTACATGAAAAGACATTTTAAGTGAAATCGAGTAGGTCGGAGCACGTGAAACTTTGACTGAATATAGGTGGACCATCATCTAAGGCTAAATACTCCCAACTGACCGATAGTGAACCAGTACCGTGAGGGAAAGGCGAAAAGAACCCCTGTGAGGGGAGTGAAATAGAACCTGAAACCGTGTACGTACAAGCAGTAGGAGCCCACTTGTTGGGTGACTGCGTACCTTTTGTATAATGGGTCAGCGACTTATATTTTGTAGCGAGGTTAACCGAATAGGGTAGCCGTAGGGAAACCGAGTCTTAACTGGGCGACTAGTTGCAAGGTATAGACCCGAAACCCGGTGATCTAGCCATGGGCAGGTTGAAGGTTGAGTAACATCAACTGGAGGACCGAACCCACTAACGTTGAAAAGTTAGGGGATGACCTGTGGCTAGGAGTGAAAGGCTAATCAAACCGGGAGATAGCTGGTTCTCCCCGAAATCTATTTAGGTAGAGCCTCGGACGAATACTTACGGGGGTAGAGCACTGTTAAGGCTAGGGGGTCATCCCGACTTACCAACCCTTTGCAAACTCCGAATACCGTAAAGTAATATCCGGGAGACACACGGCGGGTGCTAACGTCCGTCGTGAAGAGGGAAACAACCCAGACCGCCAGCTAAGGTCCCAAAGTCATAGTTAAGTGGGAAACGATGTGGAAAGGCCCAGACAGCCAGGAGGTTGGCTTAGAAGCAGCCATCCTTTAAAGAAAGCGTAATAGCTCACTGGTCGAGTCGGTCTGCGCGGAAGATGTAACGGGGCTAAACTATGCACCGAAGCTGCGGATTCAGAATTTATTCTGAGTGGTAGGGGAGCGTTCTGTAAGCGGTTGAAGGTGTACCGGGAGGTATGCTGGACGTATCAGAAGTGCGAATGCTGACATGAGTAACGATAATGGGAGTGAAAAACTCCCACGCCGGAAGACCAAGGGTTCCTATCCCATGTTAATCAGGGTAGGGTAAGTCGACCCCTAAGGCGAGGCCGAAAGGCGTAGTCGATGGGAAACAGATTAATATTTCTGTACTCGATATAATTGCGATGGGGGGACGGAGCAGGCTAAACAAGCATGGCGTTGGTAGTCCATGTGAAAGTGAGTAGGTTGGCGACTTAGGTAAATCCGGGTTGCTATTAAGACTGAGACACGAGACGAGTCACTACGGTGATGAAGTTGTTGATGCCATACTTCCAGGAAAAGCCTCTAAGCTTCAGATTATATGGAATCGTACCCCAAACCGACACAGGTGGTCAGGTAGAGAATACTAAGGCGCTTGAGAGAACTCGGGTGAAGGAACTAGGCAAAATCGTACCGTAACTTCGGGAGAAGGTACGCTCCTATCTGTGATGAGACTTGCTCTCTAAGCGGACGGGAGCCGCAGTGACCAGGTGGCTGGGACTGTTTATTAAAAACACAGCACTGTGCAAAATCGCAAGATGACGTATACGGTGTGACACCTGCCCGGTGCCGGAAGGTTAATTGATGGGGTTATCCTTAGGGAGAAGCTCTTGATCGAAGCCCCGGTAAACGGCGGCCGTAACTATAACGGTCCTAAGGTAGCGAAATTCCTTGTCGGGTAAGTTCCGACCTGCACGAATGGTGTAACCATGGCCACGCTGTCTCCACCCGAGACTCAGTGAAATTGAAATCGCAGTGAAGATGCTGTGTACCCGCGGCTAGACGGAAAGACCCCGTGAACCTTTACTACAGCTTGGCACTGAACATTGAACCTACATGTGTAGGATAGGTGGGAGACTTTGAAGCAGCGACGCTAGTTGTTGTGGAGTCAACCTTGAAATACCACCCTTGTAGTTTTGATGTTCTAACGTTGGCCCCTGAATCGGGGTTACGGACAGTGCCTGGTGGGTAGTTTGACTGGGGCGGTCTCCTCCTAAAGAGTAACGGAGGAGCACGAAGGTTGGCTAAGTACGGTCGGACATCGTACGGTTAGTGTAATGGTAGAAGCCAGCTTAACTGCGAGACAGACACGTCGAGCAGGTACGAAAGTAGGTCATAGTGATCCGGTGGTTCTGAATGGAAGGGCCATCGCTCAACGGATAAAAGGTACTCCGGGGATAACAGGCTGATACCGCCCAAGAGTTCATATCGACGGCGGTGTTTGGCACCTCGATGTCGGCTCATCACATCCTGGGGCTGAAGTCGGTCCCAAGGGTATGGCTGTTCGCCATTTAAAGTGGTACGCGAGCTGGGTTTAGAACGTCGTGAGACAGTTCGGTCCCTATCTGCCGTGGGCGTTTGAGAATTGAGAGGGGTTGCTCCTAGTACGAGAGGACCGGAGTGAACGAACCGCTGGTGTTCGGGTTGTCATGCCAATGGCATTGCCCGGTAGCTACGTTCGGAACTGATAAGCGCTGAAAGCATCTAAGCGCGAAGCAGGCCTCGAGATGAGTTCTCACTAGACTTTTAAAGTCTCTGAAGGGCCGTTGAAGACTACAACGTTGATAGGCAAGATGTGGAAGTGGTGTGAGCCATTAAGCTAACTTGTACTAATTACCCGTGAGGCTTAACCATACAACGCCAAACGCGTTTTATGCGACAGTTT
>NZ_JWIG01000031.1 GCF_000814675.1 Pseudoalteromonas distincta
TAACCTTTCCTCCTGACTGAAAGTGCTTTACAACCCGAAGGCCTTCTTCACACACGCGGCATGGCTGCATCAGGCTTGCGCCCATTGTGCAATATTCCCCACTGCTGCCTCCCGTAGGAGTCTGGGCCGTGTCTCAGTCCCAGTGTGGCTGATCATCCTCTCAAACCAGCTAGGGATCGTCGCCTTGGTGAGCCATTACCTCACCAACTAGCTAATCCCACTTGGGCCAATCTAAAGGCGAGAGCCGAAGCCCCCTTTGGTCCGTAGACATTATGCGGTATTAGCAGTCGTTTCCAACTGTTGTCCCCCACCTCAAGGCATGTTCCCAAGCATTACTCACCCGTCCGCCGCTCGTCAGCAAAGTAGCAAGCTACTCTCTGTTACCGCTCGACTTGCATGTGTTAGGCCTGCCGCCAGCGTTCAATCTGAGCCATGATCAAACTCTTCAATTAAAAAGTTTTATGTCTTTCGACAGCTCAATGAATTCTGAATTTTTTAATATCTTTCGATATTGAATTGACTGTGCCGAATAATTACCGAAATAACTATTCTGTTGGTCACTCAGTTTTCAATTGAGACTCTAATTTGTTTGCCTCGCTACCTAAGTAGTTTGGCTGTTAGAACTCAATCTGTACGAGTGCCCACACAGATGATTGCTTTATATTTTTAAAGAACGTTGCGATTATAAAGTTGAACTTTACCTCGCTAGGGCTGCGCATATTACGCTTTCCTATTTTTTTGTCAACACTTAAATTTAAACTTTCTAAGAAGATTCAATCTAAGTTTCACTTAACACCCTGAGTTGTTCGTGCCTCGCTATGCGTTGCTGTTTCCCGTCTCAGTGGGGTCGCATTATAGGGAGATCCAAAAACAGATCAACCCTTTTTTGAAGAAAACTTGAAATAATGTGCTGTTCGCTGAGTATTTGAGCTAAACGCTCAAAAACACAACTAAACCACCTGTATTGAGAGGTTTATAGAGCTATTTAAAGTCAAAGTTATGGTAACTAGTGATCAGTAGGGACATATTTGGATCATCAATGCTGAAAAAGCCAACCAATAAGTTAAGAGTCGTGTTACTAAAATCATTTGAAATAGTCAAAAGCTGAGATTTAAATTCATTGGGCTATATTTTTATTTGAGAAGTGAGTTTACTAAGGCCCCAATGGTTAGCTTTACTATGAGGTTCTTAGTACCGGTATATAGATAAGAGAGCGACCCTTATATCTTCTGATCAGCTCTAATCAATAAAAACTTCGTTAGGGATTGCTTAATGGTATTTAAATTCGAAGTGCTATTATTAATAACTGTAAATCACTATATAAAGTAAAAATGCTCTTTAACTAAAACCGGATAGGCTATTTTGGATCGATGGTAAGTAAAGGGTAACTAGGCAGAGCTATTAAAATAACTGTAAAAACAACCTATCGATTAAGAATCTAAGAGTCGATGCACATAATAGAAGGTAATTACTGGTTCATATAGTTTGACAAATTTTAGGCAAGAAAAAGCCGAGCATAAGCTCGGCTTTTAGGTTTCTTTAAGACTTACTCTGCAGACTGTGCGTCTTCTTGAACTGCTTCGCTAGTCGCTGGGCGACCAACTAGTTCAATATAAGCCATTGGTGCATTATCACCAGTACGGAAGCCACACTTAAGAATACGAGTGTAACCACCTGGACGATCCGCGTTACGTGGACCGATTTCACTGAATAATTTACCAACAACTTCATTATCACGCGTGCGAGCAAACGCTAAACGGCGATTTGCTACACTGTCAGTCTTAGCCAGTGTGATTAAAGGTTCAATTACACGACGTAACTCTTTCGCTTTTGGCAAAGTAGTTTTGATGATTTCATGTTTCACCAAAGAACCTGCCATATTGCTAAACATCGCTTTACGATGGCTACTGTTACGGTTTAATTGACGACCACTCTTACGATGGCGCATGACCCTATCCTTCTAACTAAACTAATATAGTGATTTAGATTATTCAGCTAAGCTTGCAGGTGGCCAATTTTCTAGGCGCATGCCTAGAGAAAGTCCACGTGAAGCTAGCACGTCTTTAATTTCAGTTAGAGACTTCTTACCTAAATTAGGCGTTTTAAGAAGCTCAACTTCAGTGCGCTGAACTAAATCACCGATATATTGAATTTGCTCGGCTTTCAAACAATTTGCTGAGCGTACTGTTAATTCAAGATCATCAACTGGACGAAGTAGAATAGGATCGAATTCTGGCTTCTCTTCTTTCTCTTCTGGCTCAGTTACATCACGTAAATCTACGAATGCATCTAATTGCTCAGCTAAGATAGTAGACGCACGGCGGATCGCTTCTTCTGGATCTAAAGTGCCGTTTGTTTCCATATCAATGATTAACTTGTCTAAATCTGTACGTTGCTCAACTCGAGCTGATTCAACCGAGTACGCAATACGTTCAACTGGGCTAAATGATGCATCAAGCAACAATCTACCAATTGGACGCTCATCGTCATCAGAGGATAAACGACTAGATGCCGGCACATAACCACGACCACGTTCAACACGAATACGCATGCTGATCTCGCTGTTATTTGTAGTTAAATTACAAATAACGTGATCTGGATTAGCAATTGTTACATCGCCATCGTGCTGAATATCAGCCGCAGTAACAGGGCCTACACCAGATTTAGTCAGGGTCAGAAAAACTTCATCTTTGCCTTCTAACGTTACTGCTAAACCTTTAAGGTTTAATAGTATTTCAATGATGTCTTCTTGAACGCCTTCTTTCGCGCTGTACTCATGTAATACACCGTCGATTTCAACTTCAGTTACTGCACATCCAGGCATAGATGAAAGTAATATACGGCGTAAAGCATTACCCAGAGTATGGCCAAAGCCACGCTCTAATGGTTCTAAAACTATTTTAGAACGCGTTGGGTTGATAGCGTCGATGTCGACTAACCTTGGTTTTAGAAATTCTGTAACAGAACCCTGCATTTTATCCTCTCTTAACTCTTAACTTTACTTAGAGTAAAGTTCGACGATTAGTTGTTCATTAATGTCCGCAGACAGGTCTGAACGCTCAGGTAGACGCTTAAAGCTGCCTTCCAATTTCTTACCGTCAACTTCAACCCAAGTCGGCTTTTCACGTTGCTCAGCCAACTCTAGAGCAGCGATGATACGTGCTTGCGTCTTAGACTTCTCACGAATTACAACAGTATCTTCTGGAGTAATTACGTATGAAGGAATGTTCACAACACGACCATTAACTAAAATCGCTTTATGGCTTACTAACTGACGTGCTTCTGCACGTGTGCTAGCAAAACCCATGCGATATACAACATTGTCTAAACGTTGCTCTAAAAGCTGTAACAAGTTTTCACCTGTGTTGCCTTTAAGGCGAGCAGCTTCTTTGTAGTAGTTACGGAATTGCTTTTCTAATACACCGTAGATACGACGTACTTTTTGCTTTTCACGTAATTGTAAACCGTAATCAGATAAGCGACCTTTACGAGCGCCGTGCTGACCAGGTGCAGTCTCAAGTTTACACTTAGAGTCGATAGCTCTTACGCCGCTCTTAAGGAACAGGTCAGTACCTTCACGACGACTCAGCTTGAGCTTAGGGCCCAAATATCTTGCCATGTTATTTCTCCTAACCTATTGTTAAACGCGACGTTTCTTCGGTGGACGACAACCATTATGTGGTATTGGCGTCACGTCAGTAATGTTGGTAATACGGTAACCAGCAGCATTCAAAGCACGTACAGCAGATTCACGACCTGGACCTGGACCTTTAATGAAAACTTCTAGATTTTTTAAACCGTATTCTTGAGCAGCAGTACCTGCACGCTCTGCAGCAACTTGAGCAGCAAATGGTGTAGATTTACGTGAACCACGGAAACCTGAACCACCGGCAGTAGCCCATGATAATGCATTACCTTGACGGTCGGTAATCGTTACAATAGTGTTGTTGAAAGACGCATGAACATGAGCCATACCATCAGCAACTTGTTTTTTAACCTTTTTACGACGAATTGGTGTCTTAGCCATAATACTATCCCCTTATCGCTTAATAGGCTTACGAGGACCCTTACGGGTGCGCGCGTTAGTCTTAGTTCTTTGACCACGTAGTGGTAAAGAGCGACGGTGACGTAGGCCACGATAACAACCAAGGTCCATTAGGCGCTTGATATTTAAAGTAACTTCACGACGAAGATCACCTTCAACAGTGTACTTGCCAACTGCATCACGCAGTACGTCAAGAATTTCGTCTGAAAGTTCACCGATTTTTGTGGTTTCGGCGATACCAGTCGCTTCTAAGATAGCCTTAGAGCGAGTCTTACCTATGCCATAAATAGCTGTTAAACCAATAACTGCATGTTTATGATCAGGGACGTTAATGCCAGCAATACGGGCCACTAACACATCTCCTATATTCGAATTTGGTAATCAAAAGTTTGAAAAGCCCGTAAGGATACTCAAACGAAGACCAAATCACTACTAAAAACACAGGCCGAGAAAACTCAGCCTGCACGACTGTTTACTTAGCCTTGCCTTTGCTTATGCTTAGGCTCACTGCAAATTACGCGTACTACACCAGCACGTTTAATAACTTTACAGTTACGGCATATTTTCTTAACGGAAGCACGTACTTTCATTGCTCAACTCCGTAAACTGACCTTATCGACCGTAGCCTTTAAGGTTCGCTTTTTTCAGCACAGAATCATACTGATGAGACATCAGGTGAGTCTGTACTTGTGCCATAAAGTCCATGATTACTACAACGATAATCAAAACTGATGTACCGCCGAAGTAGAATGGCGTTTGCCACGCCATCGTCATGAATTCAGGCACCAGACAGATAAAGGTTATATACAAAGCACCTGCCAATGTCAGGCGTGTCATCACTTTATCAATGTATTTAGATGTCTGCTCACCTGGACGAATACCTGGGATAAATGCGCCAGATTTCTTAAGGTTATCTGCTGTTTCACGTGGGTTAAAAACCAACGCTGTGTAGAAAAAGCAGAAGAAGATAATAGCCGCAGCTAAAACAAGCGAGTACAACGGTTGACCTGGAGTCAACGTAGTAGCAACAGCTTGTAATACATCAGCGACTGGACCTTCACCTTGGCCGAACCAGCTAGCAATTGTACCAGGGAACAGAATTATACTGCTAGCGAAGATTGGTGGAATAACACCCGCCATATTTACTTTTAGTGGTAAATGCGTGCTTTGGGCAGCAAATACTTGACGACCTTGTTGGCGTTTAGCGTAGTTAACAACAATACGACGTTGTCCACGTTCGAAAAACACTACAAGATAAGTAACAGCGAATACGATTACCGCAACCATCAACAGTACAAAAACATTCAAATCACCTTGGCGCGCCATTTCGACTGTCGAACCAATAGCAGACGGCAAGTTAGCTACAATACCAACAAATATTAGAACAGAGATACCGTTACCGATACCGCGCTCTGTTATTTGTTCACCCAACCACATAAGGAACATAGTACCAGTAACTAAACTCACCACAGCGGTGAAATAGAAACCCATACCAGGGTTAACAACTAACCCCTCCATCATGCCCGGTAAGCTAGTAGCAATACCGATTGATTGAATAGTAGCTAGCACAAGCGTGCCATAGCGTGTGTACTGGCTAATTTTTTTACGCCCTTGCTCACCTTCTTTCTTAAGCTCTATAAACGGAGGATACATATGCGTTAATAGTTGCGTAATAATCGAAGCCGAGATATACGGCATAATACCCAGTGCTAACACTGAAGCTCGCTCAAGTGCACCACCACTGAACATGTTGAACATTTCAACAATGGTGCCCTTTTGTTGCTCGAAGAAATCGGCAAGTACAGCGGCGTCAATCCCAGGGATCGGCACAAATGAACCTAGACGGTAAATTATGATAGCACCCAATACGAAGAGTAATCGGCGCTTCAATTCCGAAAGTCCACCTTGTGCACTTTTTGTATCTTGACCTGGTTTAGCCATTAGTACTTCCTTAGTCTTCTACCTTGCCTCCGGCAGCTTCAATAGCTTCGCGAGCACCTTTAGAGGCTTTAAGGCCTTTAACGGTAACAGCGCGTGAAACTTCGCCAGATTTAACAACTTTAACGAAAAGAACGTTCTTTTTAACTAGACCAGCTGCTTGTAACGCGCTTAGGTCTACCACATCGCCTTCAACTTTAGCGATTTCAAAAAGGTTTATTTCTGCAGATACTAAAGATTTGCGAGAAGTAAAACCAAATTTAGGTAGACGACGTTGCATAGGCATTTGACCGCCTTCAAAACCAACGCGTACTTTGCCGCCAGAACGTGATTTTTGACCTTTGTGACCACGACCACCAGTCTTACCTAGACCAGAACCGATACCACGACCAACACGTTTTGGAGCAGTTTTTGAACCTGCAGCAGGTGAAAGTGTATTCAAATGCATCGAATTAACCCTCTACCTTAACCATGTAAGAAACCTTGTTTATCATACCACGTACACATGCTGTGTCTTCTAACTCAACAGTGTGGTTGATACGACGTAAACCAAGACCGCGTAATGTAGCTTTATGTTTCGGTAAACGACCGATAGAGCTTTTTACTTGTGTTACTTTTACAGTTTGATTTGCCATGGTTACCCCAGTATTTCGTCTACGCGAAGGCCACGTTTTGCAGCGATTGACTGTGGAGAATTCATATTCTCAAGAGCCGAAATCGTTGCACGTACTACGTTGATTGGGTTAGTAGAACCGTAACATTTAGAAAGTACGTTCTGAACACCAGTCACTTCTAGTACTGCACGCATAGCACCACCTGCGATGATACCAGTACCTTCAGAGGCTGGTTTCATGAACACTAGTGAGCCAGCATGACGTCCCTTAACAGGATGCTGTAATGTATTGCCATTTAGGTCTACATTGATCATGTTGCGACGTGCTTTTTCCATTGCTTTTTGAATAGCAGCTGGAACTTCACGTGCTTTACCATAACCAAAACCTACTTTACCTGCGCCGTCACCAACTACAGTTAGTGCAGTAAAGCTAAAGATACGACCACCTTTAACTACTTTAGACACACGGTTCACCGCGATTAGCTTTTCAGCTAGATCAGGCTGTTGTTGCTTTGCTTCTACGTTAGCCATAGTCTACTCCTAGAATTGCAAACCGGCTTCACGCGCAGCATCAGCTAGCGCCTTCACACGGCCGTGATATTTAAAGCCACTGCGATCAAAAGCAATCTTTTCGATGCCTTTGTCAGCCGCACGTTCAGCAACCGCTTTGCCAACTGCTTGCGCAGCTTCAACGTTACCGGTGCCTTTAACTGTTTCGCTAATAGCCTTTTCAACAGTAGAAGCAGCAGCCAGTACATTACCCTCAGCATTTACAACTTGAGCGTATATGTGACGTGGCGTGCGGTGGATAACAAGACGCGTTGTGCCTTGTTCAATATAATTTCTACGAGTGCGTTTAGCACGACGTAGACGAGCTGTTTTTTTATCCATCGTCTTACCTTACTTCTTCTTAGCCTCTTTACGGCGTACATTCTCATCTGAATAACGAACACCCTTACCTTTATAAGGCTCAGGTTTACGGTATGCACGAATGTTAGCAGCTGTTTGACCAACTAACTGCTTGTCTACGCCCTTAACTAGAACTTCTGTTTGGCTTGGAGTTTCAATCGTAATTCCTTCAGGAACTGCGAAATTAACTGGGTGTGAGAAGCCAAGAGTTAAATCTAATGTTTTACCCTTCGCTGCAGCACGGTAACCCACGCCTACTAACTGAAGTTTCTTCTCGTAACCTTCATGCGTACCAACAACCATGTTGTTGATTAGAGCGCGAGCAGTACCTGCTTGAGCCCATGCATTAGCTACGCCATCACGAGGTAAAGTAGTAATAACGTTGTCATTTACTTGTACTTCAACAGCGTTGTTGATTGTACGAGTAAGTTCACCGTTTTTGCCTTTAACTGTGATTTCCTGGCCTTTTAATGTAACTTCTACACCGGCAGGAACAGTAATTGGTGCCTTTGCTATGCGAGACATAGTTCCCCTCCGATTAAGCTACAAAACCAATGATTTCACCACCAACACCAGCACTACGTGCTGCGCGGTCTGTCATTAGGCCTTTAGAAGTTGATACGATAGCGATACCAAGACCACCCATTACCTTAGGTAATTGGTCACGTTTCTTATAGATACGTAAACCAGGGCGACTTACACGCTGGATATTTTCAATTACAGCTTTGCCTTCGAAGTACTTCAACTCGATAGAAAGCTCAGGTTTAGTTTCGCCGTTAACAGCGAAATCTACGATATAACCTTCGTCTTTTAGTACTTTAGCTAATGCTACTTTCAGCTTTGAAGTTGGCATCGTTACAGATACTTTCTTCGCTGATTGACCGTTACGAATTCGTGTGAACAAATCCGCGATAGGATCTTGCAAGCTCATAGTCTTACTCCCATGATTCTATTACCAGCTAGCCTTTTTAAGGCCAGGAATTTCACCGCGCATAGCTGCTTCGCGAACTTTAATACGGCTCATGCCGAATTTGCGAAGGAAACCATGTGGGCGGCCCGTAATGTTACAACGATTACGTTGACGTGCAGGGCTAGAATCACGTGGTAAAGCTTGTAGCTTAAGTACCGCGTCCCAACGATCATCTTCAGATGTGTTAACATCACTGATGATAGCTTTTAGTGCAGCGCGCTTTTCAGCGTACTGAGCAACTAGTTTTGTGCGCTTTGCTTCGCGCGCTTTCATAGAATTCTTTGCCATAACCCTACCCTTATTTCTTAAATGGGAAGTTAAACGCTTCTAACAACGCACGGCCTTCCTCATCAGATTTCGCAGAAGTAGTGATAGTAATATCCATACCGCGTACACGGTCTACTTTATCGTAATCGATTTCTGGGAAGATGATTTGTTCACGTACGCCCATGCTGTAGTTGCCACGTCCATCAAAAGACTTTGCACTTACGCCACGGAAGTCACGAATACGTGGGATAGCGATTGATACCAAACGCTCAAAAAAGTCCCACATACGCTCGCCGCGTAGGGTTACTTTACAACCAATCGGGTAGCCTTCACGCACTTTAAAGCCAGCAACAGATTTGCGTGCTTTAGTGATTAAAGGTTTCTGACCAGAGATTGCTGCTAGATCCGCTACTGCGTTATCTAAAATCTTCTTGTCAGCTAGGGCTTCGCCCACGCCCATATTCAATGTGATCTTTTCGATCTGAGGGACTTGCATGACAGAGCTGAAACCAAACTTCTCTTGAAGTTCAGCAACTACTTTGTCTTTATATACTTCATGCAGTTTCGCCATCATTCTACTCCAACTATTAGATAGTTTTACCAGTAGATTTAAAGATACGTAATTTCTTACCATCTTCAATCTTGAAACCTACACGATCAGCTTTACTCGTTTCCGAGTTGAAGATCGCAACGTTTGATGCATCCATAGATGCTTCTTTCTCAACAATACCGCCAGCTTGGTTCAATTGTGGAACCGGCTTTTGGTGTTTCTTGATCAAGTTTATGCCTTCGACAAAGATTCGACCAGATTCAGTAACAACTGAAAGCACTTTTCCGCGCTTACCTTTGTCTTTACCTGCTAGTACGATTACTTCGTCATCACGACGTATTTTTGCTGCCATGATTGGCTCCTTACAGTACTTCTGGGGCTAGTGAAACGATTTTCATGAACTTATCATTACGAAGTTCGCGAGTCACAGGGCCGAAAATACGTGTACCAATTGGCTGTAAGTTATCATTTAAGATAACAGCAGCGTTGCTGTCAAAACGGATCAGAGAACCATCTGGACGGCGAACACCTTTTCTGGTACGCACAACTACCGCGTTTTTAACATCACCTTTCTTCACTTTACCGCGAGGAATAGCTTCTTTTACAGAAACTTTAATGATGTCGCCAATCGCTGCGTAGCGACGGTGAGAACCACCAAGGACTTTTATACACTGCACTTTGCGAGCGCCGCTGTTATCAGCAACTTCCAGCTGAGTTTGCATTTGGATCATGTTAATGACCTCCGGTGTAGTAATTACAACGTGTCTTAAATTTGTTTAAAATCAAGACATTTCGATTAAATCCCACTCAAAAACAAACGAGTTGTCTCTTAAGGGCGGGCAATTGTACCAGCATTGAGGGGGTAGCGATAGGTTATTTTTTAATTAATTTGGAGTGATGGGAAATTAAAGCTGAGTAATTACGGCTATGTAGCTATTTTACAGGTGGTTACAAAACAAACAAGGCACCTGTAATGTGCCTTGTTTGCTTAAAGTGTAATAAATTAACCAAATAAACCTTTTAATTTATCTTTAATTTTATCTTTTGCTTTGTCTTTGACTTTTTCTTTTGCCTCATCGACCTTCTGCTTAGCTTCATCTTTGAGCGCATCACCAACATCTAGCTTTATACCTACATCGTGGAAAGGCCCTTTTATACGTAGTGGTATTTTAAAGCCAGTGCTGTCATCGGTAGTTCCCTGACCTTCGATAGATCCAACTATACCTGTAACCAAACGATAGTTGACCGTTGTTTGCGGTAAATCAACGTCGCCTTCACCTGATATTCTAATAAGTGGGCTGATAAGTGATAGGTCGGTATTTTTGCCAACGCCATTAGTAAAGTTAAAACTTCCAGTTAATGCTGAAAAATCGGTTTGCTCAGATTCTTCAAATCCGGTATCAAGCCCTTCAGATGCAGCACCAAAGTTACCTGAAATGAGTTCCTTACCTTTACGAACCATCTCAGCTATATTCGCACCTTTTACAGCTCCATCAGCAAACTCAAATCCAAGCTTTCCATTAAGCGCACCAATAAACGACTTTTGACTTTGGCCAGTTGTGTTTAGGTTCCAATTTAAAGACCCCTTACCCATTAGCTTGTCAAAACCTGCCGCATCCGTTAATAAAGGCTGTGCATCTATTCCAGCTAAGTCAAAGTTAGTTGATATTTTATAAGGTACTTGCTGTGCGTTTACATTGATAACGCCTTTACCTGACCCTTCATAAGCAGAAAAGCTATCTAGGCTTAGTTTTGCAACGCTATCTTTTAAAGCAACAGTAAATTGATTTGCGCCTAATTTAATATCATTGGCTTTTAATCCACTTGAACGAATCACTACATTTGCATCTAGTGAATTTAATGCACTTAAATCAATTTTAGTGTCATCCCATACTATTGGCTCTGCAGGTTTATCTTCTTGCTCTTCTGGCTCTTCTTGTTTTGCCACTGCTTCAGGTAGATACGGGTTTAAGTCAAGCATACCTAAATCAATATCAGCATTTACTGCTAAACGCTTACCTAGGTTAAGCTCGCTCTTACCTTTTATTTCTAATGCGTCTAACGTCGCAACTAAATCTTCTAAATTAAATTTCTCACCTAGTAGGTGCATTTTACCGTTTACACTAAATCCGTTAAAAGCATTGTCTTTAGCGTCTAGCTCTACACCTTGCCATTTCGCAATACTTTTAACAGACTCACCGCTTAGTGCTAACTGACCTTTAATATCTTGGCCTTGCTTAGCTATGCTCCCTTCGAACGTTAAATCAACTAAACGAGAATCTAAGGTTTGTTTAACATTAAAAGTAGCACCTTCAATTGCTTTAGCAGGAGTATCTAATTTTATATCAAGATCAAAACGCTCTTGCATGTAAGTAATACCCCCTTTTACTTCTAATGTTTTACGAAGTGAAGGAAGTAAAATAGCGAGTTCTAAATCGCTAATTTGTTGTTTGGCACCGGTTTGACCATCTAGATAAGTGAATGTGCCGCCATAAATAGCCACCTCACCTAACTCAATATCAAAGTTATCTGGAAGCTTTATCGCTTCACCTGGTTGGCTCTGCTCTTTTGGTTGCTCTGCAACTGCATCAAACAACTGCCAATTGGCTTTACCATTTTTGTCGGTTTCTAATAGGATATTTGGTTCGTTTATAACAAACTTATCTAATTTAAACTCACCACCAAATAATGAAAACCAAGGTATGTGTACAGCAAGCTGTTTCATACTCGCCATATCGGCGCGCGAACCTGATTCCATATTTGCAAAATGCACGTCGTTAAGTTCTAACTTTAATGCAGGGAATACGCTAAGTGTTTTATCACCTTTAATAGTAAGAGTGCGCCCAGTTGTTTGTTCTACCTGTTCTGAAACTTTGTTAAAAATAGTATCAGTAGGGATTAGAAACGGTGCGGCAACAATTAGTGCTATACATAGTAAAAGTATTACACCTACAATTTTAAGTAAGGTTTTCATGATCGTCCTTTCAAACGTGCAAATAATGTTCTTATCATAGCGAGTGTTAGCCTTAAAATCATTGTCGTTCTGATAAAAAAGCTTTTTATTAGATATTACATTCCCATCCTGAATCGCCCCTGAAACATTTTGATACCTTTAGGTTACAAATAAATATTGACCCGGTGAAACCTTAAGGTTACATTTTGTAAATATTTTAAAAGGAAATGAGCTATGTCTAATTACGATATTAAAAGTGAAGAAAAATTTATGGGCCAAAATGCATGGTTTTCATTATTCATGGGGGTCACTTTATTAATCATTAGTGTTTACCCAATGCTTAATCAAACATCAGCCCCACTATTGTTTTTAGGAACTGCTGCTTTTTTAGGTTCATTCTTTATGTTTGTAATCAGAGGCGGGTTTACATGGAGAATGAAATACCACCTTACATATAAAGATGAGTATTTAAATACCATCGACACTATTGCCTATAAACATGTCGTGCTTGGCTTACTTTTTAGTATGGGTGGCGTGTACTTACTCTCCGATACTCTTGCTTTAGAAGTATCTCACAGCATGATGGCTACATTTTACCTTGCTGTAATGAGTTTAATATACGGCGTATCAATTCTTTGGCAAAGCAAAGATTAGGAGCAAAAGTGCAAAATAAAATTGCAAAATACCGCAAAGAAGCAGGCCTTTCTCAACAAGACTTGGCTGATCTAATTGCGGTTTCACGTAAGACTATTAGTACAGTAGAAACGGCACGATTTACCCCTTCGGTAATAATTGCTCTAAAAATAGCAAAGCATTTTAATACCTCAGTTGAAAGTCTCTTTGTACTAGATAAAAATGATTGATACATGTTAAAACGTTGGCCTCATTCTATTAGCAAAAACGCCGATTTAGCTACTTCAATTACAACGTATGGAGGACAGCGCTGTTGTTATTAACGTAATTGCGCTAAAATAGACCAGCAAAAAAATATATATCTAAACCGGAGATTCTACAAGGCATGAAAAAACTGCTAATTTCACCGTCAAAAATGACGCTAGGCGAACAAGAAAATCAAATCTATCAGAACATTCTGAAGCAATCTTCAGAATTAAGCCTTAACCTTATGGCCGTGAAAGTAGAAAACCACCCTGATGATTTTTTACCTTGGTGTTACGAATTGCTAAGTGCAAGCAGAGATCGTATGAACTACGATTTACTAGAGCCGCAGCAATTACCAGTACTTAAGAAGCTACACGATCAGCTTATTTCAGCTATCAGCTTTTTACAGGTTAAAACTTTACGTATTGCTCCGTGGCCTGTAGTAAGTGTATTTGTAGAACAACACAAAGACGTTATTGCTCTTGATGAACAGCTTCGCTTAGTAGACTACATTAAAAGCATTCGTGAACAATCTCTTAAAGATATGATTCCTGAAGACTTACTTGCGTTTAGCGGTAAGCACATGGCATCACTAGATCCAAGCACATACAACTTTGACGTTGAATGGTTTGCATCAACAAAAAGTGCGAAGAGCTTTCATCAAATGCTTGGCGATTTACCAGGTGCCTTTGACGATGCACTAGTAAACATTCCACTTGAAGGTGACATTACTCAATACGAATATCAACAATTTGTTGCTGCTTATTCAAAAATATTCACCGACAATAATGAAAAACCAACACTTGCGCCTGCAACACGACTGCTTGCAATGCGTCGCCCTGATATATTTACTCCGATCACAAACAATCGATTAGATGCATTATGCGGTGCCCTTGGTGTTTCTAAACTAAAAAATAGTGATTTTGAGCGTTACTGGCAAGATATTGTAAAAGGTATTCAAGCTATGTCATGGTACAAAATGGCTAAACCTAGTAATGAGTTAGAAGAACAATTAGTTGCTATTAAAGCACTAATCCCATGTTTCTTTCACTATGCTGATGCAAAAACACCAGATAACTCTAACTACATCAAACTGTTAAGTAAGCCTAAACGAACTACAACTACGACAGGTAAAACTCAGCGTAGAGGTAAAGAGTCTGCAGAAATTTTAGTAGACCGCGCACTTGCTGCTGACGATATTCCTGAGCACATTCGCAGTAAGCGCGATTCAATTGTGAGTGAAGTTCAAAAAGGTCGTAGTGTAAACGAAACAATTAGCCTTATGCGCACTATATTTGGCTAAAAACTTCTAATTTAGCCGTACTTTTATGGTGCGGCTAGGTTAATTTATGCACCAGCAGTGTGCGCAACATCTTCCTACATACCATATCTCTTCTCAATCTATAAAATACAAGCTCATGTTTTTAATGTATAAAAATAATTTTTAATAAAAAATAATGAAGCTGGCACATACAGTGCAATTATCTCGTTAGTTAAACAATAAAAAGCCGTCAGCCTAAAGGTTCCGAATACATAATAAAAACCTTGGCGAGCAAAAATCATATAACGGGAAATGGACATGCTAAAACTAAAAAAAACCATTGCTATAGGTGCTATAGCATTAATGGGCGCAACATCTTTAACGTCAACAGCCGTACATGCTGAAGTAACTGCTAATGCAGCGGCAACATCAAACTACTTATGGCGTGGTCAAGAGCAAACTGGGGGCGATGCAGCTATTTCAGGCGGTATTGATTACGCCAATGAATCGGGCTTTTATGCAGGTACTTGGGCTTCAAACGCATCGTGGGCCGATGAAATGACCTATGAGCTTGACTTATATGCAGGCTTTGGTGGCGATATTAACGAAAGTGTTAGCTACGATGTTGGTTATATTTATTACGCTTACCCAGATGCCGCTTCTGAAGCTGACGCCGATTTCTCTGAAATTTACGGTAGCATCAGTGTTGAAGGCTTTACATTTGGTGCTTCAGTACTTGCAACATCAGCTGCAAGTGGTGATGGCACCGACTTTGGTGATTCACTTTACCTGACAGCTGACTACGGTTTTGCTGTTGGCAGTAACGGCACTGAAATGGCACTTCACTTAGGCCACTACTCTGGTGACTTTATTGGCGATGATAATATCTTAGATTACGGTGTATCAATTTCGAAAGATGGGTTCACTTTTGGTTTATCTGATACAGATATGGATGACTCAGATATTAAAGCTTACGTTGCTTATTCTGTAGACTTTAATTTATAAGAAAGAATGTGTTACTTGCTGCGACACGAAGGGCCTTTTGGCCCTTTTCTCGTTTTTGAACAAGACCCCTTACATCTGTTAACAAACCGTTACAATTGAATGAAAACAATACATACATTTTCCTTTATTCTATTACCTAGTCACTGGGCATTTATAACTGCCTAGCCATAAAATAGGTATAAAGGAATAATAATGAAATCACCTAACGCGTTTAGCGCCCTACTCGATATTTATATAAGTCCTAGTAAAGCTTTCAATGGTGTTGAACACGCCAAAGGTTGGTCATGGCTTGCTTTTATAGTCATGTCTTTAGTTTCAATGGCGAGTATTTATATTTTTTATTCCACTGTTGATATGCAGTTTTTGATTAATGAGCAAGTAGCAGCATCAACTATTGATGCGACGATTGGCGAGCAAAAAATGATTCGCCAAAGTATAGAGCAAAATGCAGAAGGCCAAATATGGTTTGGTTTGTTTGGCGGCGTAATTGCGCTGGCTATCATGAATGCATTAATGGCACTTTATTATATGCTTGTGGCTAAACAAGATCCTGAATCAGAACATAGCTACGGAGCTTGGTATGGATTCGCTACCTGGACAATGATGCCCGTTGTTATTTCAAGCCTAGGAACAATTGCTCTTGTACTAAGTGCAAGTACAGATCAAATATCTCAACAAGCCGTATTTAGCTATGCATCTATTAACCAATTAATAATAGGACTTGAAATTGGCCATCCTTTTTATAGCTTATTAGAATCAATAAACTTATTTAGCTTTTGGAGCATTGCGCTGGGGATGATCGGCTTAAAATGCTGGACTAATTTTTCAACTAACAAAGCACTCCTATTCTCTGCTCTTCCTTCAATTATTATTTTTGGTATTTGGGCAATCATTGCAGCAAGTTAACTCTTAAGTGGAGGTAGATACTAGCTCCACATTACTTAATTCACGGATAGATAAAATGAAAAAAGCAATAATTATCACACTCGCTGTAGGCGCATTTATAGCCCTAATTGTGTCAAAGCAAATTTCTGGCGATGAAAAACAAGCCGAAGTAAATATTGCTCAAGTAGAGCTTGGCGACATTGCTGACTCAATAATGGCTTCAGGTAATTTAGTTTTTAATACACAAGTGCAATTACGCTCTGAAGTGACAGGCCGAGTAGATAAAATATTTGTTCAAGAAGGCCAAGGAGTTAAACAAGGCGATATGTTAATGCGCCTTGATACAACTGCCTTTGAATCAGAAGTTACCCGTAGTAAAGCAATCCTTCGCGCCACAGAAATTGAAATTAAACACAATAAAACACGCCTTGCTAACCTAGAGCGCCAACTTAAAAGACAAAAAGACTTATATGATGTCGGTTTAGGTAATCAAGAGAGCTACGAGAATATTGAAAGCGCACGCGATCTAGCTAAAATCGATATTGAATCACGAATAGAGTCGTACAACCAAGCACAAGCGTCACTACAAATTGCGCAAGATCGCTTAAGTAAAAGTGTATTTAGAGCTCCAATGAGCGGCTTGCTTGCATCTGTAAATATTAAAGAAGGTGAAACCGTTATAGCCGGTACTACTAATATTATTGGCTCTGATTTAATGCTAGTAGCCGATCCTAGCGCTATCTTAGCCGAGCTACGTGTGGATGAAACCGACATTGCGAGCATTAAGCTTAACCAAAAAGCGAATATTTATGCGGCCGCATACCCTAATAAACCATTTAGCGGCACAGTAATCAATATTGGTACTTCAGCTAAAAACCAAGCCGGCTCTCAAGGTTTATCGTTTAAAGTAAAAGTATTACTCGATACTACTGAGCGCCAGCTATATGCAGGAATGAGTTGTAGAGCAGAGATCGCAACAAGCATTGCCGAAAACGGTTTAAAACTTCCAATAGAAGCAATCCAAAAAGAAGACGATAAAACATTTGTATGGCGACTAAATAGTGATAACACCGTTAGCAAAATTGCCGTAACTGTTGGAATATCATCTGATATAGAGCAAGCCATTACTGACGGCTTAAATGAGGGCGACAAAATAGTTATTGGCCCTGCGCGCCCAGTAAGTCTTCTGACTGAAGGTGATGTGGTAAAACTTAAATCAGATGCAGACAAGGAAGAAGCCTAATGTCTGCGGTAATCAAGCTAGAGCATATTAATAAACAATACAAAATGGGCTCAGAGGTATTTAAGGCACTTGATGATGTAAACGTACATATAATGCACAACGAATACGTGGCGATTATAGGACCTTCTGGTTCAGGCAAGTCGACCTTAATGAACTTATTAGGCTGTTTAGATACACCCAGTAGTGGCGAATACTACTTAAAAGATAAACTAGTAAAAAGTATGACCGAGACAGAGCTTGCTCATCAGCGTAATGAAAGTGTCGGGTTTATATTTCAAAGCTTTAACTTAATACCACGTGCAACCGCACTAGAAAATGTAATGCAGCCTTTAGTGTATCGCTTTATCCCTAGCAAACAGCGCAAGCAACAAGCCCTAGAAGCACTAAAACGGGTAGGTCTCGGTGATAAAGTTAATCATTTATCTAGCCAGCTATCGGGCGGGCAACGTCAACGTGTTGCTATTGCCCGCGCTTTAGTCACAAAACCACATATATTATTAGGAGATGAACCCACAGGTAATCTTGATAGTAAAACGACCCGCGAAATTATGGATTTGTTTGATGAGCTGCATAACGAAGGTCACACTATTATTTTAGTAACACATGAGCAAGAAATTGCCGATCATTGCCAACGCGTGATTCGTTTAGTGGACGGTAAAGTGGTAAGTGATGTAACTAAAGATGAAGGAATCAAGCAGCATGTTTAAATCAGCTCTTGCCATAATGGAAGGCACTAAAGCCGCTTTTTCAGCTATTAAAGCTAATGCAATGCGCAGCGCACTGACCTGTTTGGGCATTATTATTGGTGTTGCCGCCGTAGTTACTGTCGTTGCAGTAATGCAAGGTTTTACAAAGCAAATAAACGATCAACTTGCTGATATGTCGCCAGATGTAACAACAATAAAACCTTACACCAGTATTGAACTTGAAATGGTTGGTAAAAATGCCAAGCTTACCTACGACGATTTTTTAGCTTTAAAGTCGCGTATAAAAGAAGCTGAAACGCTAACTGCCCTAATGTTTACCTGGCGCTTTTCGGGGGGAGCTGAGTATGGAAATAAAAGCCATTCATCGCGTGTTATCGGTACCGAGCAAGACTATCAAAAAGCGTATCGTACTTATCCTGAACTTGGTCGCTTTATTCGTGCTGAGGACGATGATAAGCGAAGAAGGGTCGCATTTATCGGCCCTTCAATCATAGAAAAGCTAAACCTTCCTGAAAACCCAGTAGGTGAATATATAAAGCTAGGTGGTGAATGGTTTAGAATTATTGGCGTTGCTGAAAAACAAGGTAGCTTATTTGGTTTTGACCAAGACGATTACATTAATATTCCAATTAGTACCATGAGTGCTTTAGAGGGCGGAAGTACACAAACTAATGTGCAAATTATGTTTAGGTTAAATGAAGGTACTAACGAAGAACAAGTGCTTGCAAAAATCACTCGTGTATTGCGCCAACTACATAAACTAAAAGAGAAAGATGAAAACGACTTTGAATTTGAAACCGCTGAAAAATCTCGTGCTCAAATAGATAAATTTACCAGCAGTGCTACTGCTATTACTGCTGGTATTGTTGGCATTAGCTTACTTGTTGGCGGTATTGGTGTTATGAACATAATGCTAGTGTCGGTCACTGAACGCACACGCGTTATTGGTACATTAAAAGCACTAGGCGCAACACCTGGTTTTATTATGCTGCAGTTTTTAGTTGAAGCCGTTGTGCTTTCACTTTTTGGTGGTTTAATAGGACTCATTATAGGATATGGCGCCGCAGGGCTTATTTCGTTTTTAGTCCCAAGTATGCCTGATGCATACATACCAGTATGGGCTGTAATACTATCGTTCGGATTTACATCAATGATTGGGATTATATTTGGTTTAGCCCCTGCTATTAAAGCAGCAAGACTAAACCCTATAGATGCACTGCGTTACGAATAACTATTTTAAATAATTATTTAGCTTTAAATGGTACCTTATTACATTGTACTTCTACTGTTTTAGGGTACCAAGCTGGGCCAATTTGATTCACAACCACCTCAGCTAAACCATTAGTAAACGATTTATACGTATGAACGCTTTGCCACTCCCCTTGTGGGCAATGTTTTGTTAAATCTAACGGCTCTGATCCCTCGTACAACGCAAGTGCAAAATTATGATGCCATTGTGAGCTTTTTAGCGTTTTATTGCTTACTTTGCTCTGCATACCGTTATCAAAGTAAATATTTGTACACCCCGTTAAAATAATCAGTGTGCAACCGGCTGCAAATAGCTTGATGCTCATAATGTCTCCCCTAGTACTTGCTCTTGGCACCACACTTTAATGGTATGGGGCGAGTATATTCCAAGCGTAATTAAACTCAGCGCTCCATCACTAAACGTTTGTTGTGACTGCATTTGAATAACCGGTGTATTTGAACATATTTGTTTTACGTCTACCCGCTGCTCACCCACTAATCCCTATAAATAAAATGGGCGGCTATCTTCGTAATTAGCTTGGCTCGTTATTTTTGCTGTTGCCTGTGGCTGAATGGTTACCGCAGAACAAGCACTGAGGCTTAATGCTATCGCCCCTATAATTAATGGTTTCATACTCTTCCTTATAAACTAAATACCAGTAAGGTAACTTTATAAGAGAACATAAAATATTAGCGTAAAAAGCTGTGGGGAATATGTAGAAACGCTATGAAGTTTTATACAGTTTATTACACATAAAGGCCGCATAAATGCGGCCTTTAAAGTAGTCAGTTTAAGTGTTTAGTAAATAAATAGACTTTAAAACTTAGCTAAGTTGTTTTTACTGTCTTTATCGACCAGCTTAATGTAAGGATCAACCCCTGCAAATAATGGTTTTTCTTTTACTTTTAGCTCAATAGTATTATTACCAGATACTATTTGATGCTTTTTCGAGTAAATAACAAAGTCTTCAGCGAGTAAGTTTTCAGGGTCGTCGCTAAATAATGCAATATCAATTAGCTCATCGAGCGGCTGCTCAGTTTCTTCACCTTGTCCATCGGCATGCTGCTTAGTTGCTTCAACGCTCAGTGTTACTGTATAAAAACCTTCGCCATCAACATCATCTGTAACCGACACTTCTTTCATTTCAAGCTCATAAAGCGTTATATATTTAAACTGATCATCAATAAAACGTTGTTCAGCTTGTGTTGCATCTCGCTTTAAATAACTAAGTAAATCAAGCGTAGTTGGGTATGGCGTTGACTGGTACTGAAATTCATTTAAAAATGCTTTGAGAGCATTGTTTAAACGTTTTTCACCTAAACGATCATAAATCGCCATCATCACAACTGATCCTTTATTGTAATGAAGATATTGTTGCGACTGTGTTTTATATAGTGGCATTTCTTCAAAGGCTTCCCCTGTACGCCCTATTAAGTACCTATCAAGCTCATATTTTAAAAACTTACGTAGCTTCTCTGCGCCAAAGCGTTTCTCAAGCACCATAAGCGCACTGTACTGTGAAAGCGTTTCAGAAATAACCGCGCTCCCCTCTACATTAGCCGCCGATACTTGATGCCCCCACCATTGGTGCGCTACTTCATGTGCGGTAACATAGTAAGGGTAGTCAACTTTACTCTCATCTCTTAAGTCTGTAATAAACCCCATGCTTTCGGAGTATGGCACTGTGTTGGCAAAACTTTGTGCAAACGAGCGATACTTAGGAAATTCAATAATACGTAGTTGTTTATGCTGATACGGCCCAAATGCTTGTGTAAAGTAATCTATAGAGTCTTGTACCGACTCAATCATACGGTCAACATTCCATGCATGATTTTTGTGGTAGTACACCTCAACATTTACCCCATTATGCTCAACCTTTTTACTTTCAAGTTCTGCCGAAAGCACCGCGTAAAAGTTTAAAATGGGCGCATCCATTTCATAAACAAAGGTACGGCGCCCCTCTTTTACACTTTCACTTTGTAAATACCCTGGGGTAATAGCAAATTGCGACTCGTCGGTTGTTACCGTCGCCTTAAAGTTAATAAACCCATTAGCTGCACCAAAATTACTTTGTGTATAGTACTGACTGTCCTCTAGCTTATGGGCGCGTTCAAGCTCAGGTAAATTATGCTTACGGCGTTCAAATTTATCAGCTACCTGTAAACCACGGTTATAACCAAAACTAGGAAGGAGTTCCAAGTTATTAATAAACGTGCCATTGGCAACTAATTGTGTATCAGAGCCTTGATCAGTAAAGCCTGTATGATCACGAGTAACCGACAGTTGCCCTTCTCTTACTTCGTTTGGCATAAGCGGCTGCTCAAACTCAAACCATGCTGAATAAAACGCTGGTAATTTTTCAACTATCTTACCGCCAGCCATGGCTACATCCCAACTTTTAGCGTGTTGAGGTGAGGTGATCAATACTCGCGTAATTGGCTCGTTAGAGGTATTGGTAAACTTAATTTTAGCCACGGCGTTTAAAGCGCGCCTTTTAGGATAAATATCAACAGTTAAGTCAACATCGGTCACCATAGGTAGTGCTAAGTCTTTGTATTGTGCAAACTGCTGCTCATAACTTATTTGCTTGTCTTGAAACTCATCGCTCGTAGTAAACTCATTCAAAACTCGCGTGTTGTTATAAATATTGTAGCCTGCACCAACAAACACTAATACACTAACAACCGCAATCGCTTGCCCTTTTAACGACATATTATAACGAAGCATAGACAGGCGTGTGCGCAGCGTTTGTGAAGGACCACGATGCCATAACGCAAACCCAACAATCGCTAAAACAAGGCTTAACGCACCCCAATATAATGTGTACCAATTCGCAGCTTGTAAGAAATGCCCATAACCATTTATATCAGAATACGGTACGCTACTGCTTTGCGAAAAATGATACATATGATGCTCAAACCCATAAGAACCCATTACTTTTTGCGCTATGTAATACAAAATAAACAAACCCATTCCTACATATTTATTCGGGCTAATAATCTGTAAAAAGAAGGCGAGTACCGTCAGCATAATCAACGGTAAAATCGATAAGTAAACAATCCTAAATAAATACTGTCCTAGCTCTAAATTAAATTGACCTTTAAATAACTGAACTGTAATTGTGAGTATCATTCCCACGAGGAACAATCCAGAAATAGCGGCGATTAAAGCCAGTATTTTTGACACCCAAAAAACACTATTATGTACTGGAAAGCTGTCTACAATATCGCCCATACCACTTTGTCGCTCTCGCCATACAAGCTCAGCACTATAAAAAGCGATAATAACAAACAAAAATAAACCAGAAATACCACTAATAACATTTACCATATTCTGAGTTAAAGGCCAGTTAGTAGTGCCATAAGCACCAATAGGCGCAAACAGAGGGATCATAAGCGTTACAATGCTTACACCCGCTAAAATCATAAAAGGAGCACTAAATATAACTTGTTTAAGTTCGAATATACTGCGCATTATTAGCTGAGATTTAGTACTAACCCCCGCTGATTTATAATTTTTAGCACTATTGATAAGTGCAGCTTGTTTATTTTGTACAAAAGCAGAGACTTTAAATTGCTTCTTCTGTTTTTTAGTTACTATGCGATTGCTTAGCTTTCCAAGGCCAAAAAACAGTGCAACACTGATTGCCACCCACAATATACGGTTAACTAAAAGGTCACCTGTGAGCGTTAGCACTTCTGTGTTTTTATCATTTACAGTCCAATAACGTGTTAAATCAATTAACGAACCAGAGCCAAATGGGTCGGCGTAAACAACAATATTTCTAAATGCTAAATCATCAAAGTAAACGCCGGCAATTTGATAGGCTATAAAAATCACAACAGCTGCTACATACACCGACATCATGGTTTTAAAATAGACCGCTACACTATTAAAAATAGCCGAAAGCACCAGTAAACTTGGCACTGCTAAATAAAGATAAGGCGCAGCGTAGTACATTAGCTTATTAGGACCAATCAATTCGCCATCGAGCCAGCCAACTAATAAACCAAATTGCGACCCTAAAAACACACCCAATGGCACGCTTAAAAACACAATAAGTACAACTAAGTAAGAACCAAAAAAACGCCCTGCTTGATAAGGCACAGGATTAACAGGCTTACTAAAAACCAGCTCATCCATTTTGCTTTCACTGTTGCGAATAGCAGAGCTGGCAACAAAGTTAACCACTAAAAACATAGCAAGCGTACAAAATGTAACGGTTAAAAGCATAATAGAGAAAGGCGAGTTCATATGAACATTCGCCCCACCTAACGGAAACTTACTACTGGAGCTTATAAAAAACGCCATAAAAAAGAAGATTAATGAGGTCACATAAAACGAAGGCTGACGCATAAAATAGCGCAGCTCAAACGCGAGCATATTAAAAAACATAGCGCCCCCTTATGCTACTTGGCTGTTACGATGATTAAGCAACGTAGAAAAATACACATCTTCTAGGTTTGCACTGCTGAGCTCAAAACCTTCAGGGGCTTCACTGGCTAATACATGTAATATGGTTTGCCCAGCAAATAAGCGTTTTGAAATAACAGGCAGTTGCGGTTCAAGCTCTAGCGCTTCTTCTTGGCTCATGGCTTTGCGCCAAATTTGGCCTTGGAGCTTATCGGTAAGGGCAATTGGGTTGCCCTCTAATAGTATTTTACCGCCTGCCAGCACCGCCATGTTTGGGCAAAGTTCTGCTACGTCTTCAACAATATGGGTCGATAATATAACTACTTTTTGCTCGCCTAAGCTTACTAACAAGTTATGAAAACGATTACGCTCTTCAGGATCTAGCCCCGCTGTTGGCTCATCAACTATTAGTAAATCAGGGTCACCCAGTAATGCCTGTGCAATACCAAAACGCTGGCGCATACCGCCCGAAAAGCCACTGACCGCTTTTGAGCGATGTTGATATAAATTAGTGTGCGCAAGTAATCCTTCAACCGACTCTTTACGCTCTGCTTTATTATGAATACCCTTTAAAACAGCCATATGGTCCAGTAAGTCGTAAGCACTAACACGCGGGTACACACCAAAATCTTGTGGTAAGTAACCTAAGCGTTGGCGCAGTGCCTGTGGGTCTTTAAATACATCAATGCCATCAAAAGTAATTGAACCTGAATCAGCCGACTGCAGTGTTGCAATGGTACGCATAAGCGATGATTTACCTGCGCCATTTGGCCCAAGCAATCCAAACATCCCTTTACCGATAGATAAATCAACACCTTGTAGTGCATGTACGCCGTTATCGTAGGTTTTAGATAACCCTGTTATTGATAGCATTTTTACTTCCTTGAATATGAGTAATTATTTTTATAATGTTTTATACCACAAGGAAAATAGGAACATAAGTTACTTGCTGGTTAAATTTGTAACAACAAATAAACATATTTTAAACTCATAACACTTGCCTGTACTGTATTCACTCGGTATAAAAACCACATATACTTTTTATAAGAAGCGAAAAGCCATGCAAGATCACCAAAGCCAGCCGTTAAATGACTTTATAGAATATCCACATGAAGAAATGCTAAATCGTGCTAACGAGTTTTTACAAACCAGCCAACGCCGCCATAGCATTCGCAGCTTTAGCGATCGCCCAGTACCAAAAAATATTATTGAAGCATGTATAAAAGCAGCTGGCACAGCACCAAGTGGAGCGAATCATCAGCCTTGGCATTTTGTGGCTATAAACAGTAGCGATGTAAAAAAACAAATAAGAGAAGCCGCAGAAAAATTAGAGCGTTCTTTTTACGAAGGCAGAGCAGGTGAAGAATGGTTAGATGCGCTAAAACCGTTAGGTACCGACGCCAATAAACCTTATTTAGAGCATGCACCTTGGCTCATAGCTGTATTTAGTCAAAAAAAGGGCGGTGTAAGTACTGATGATAAAAATACGAATTATTATGTGCATGAGTCTGTTGGTTTAGCTACCGGCTTTTTAATTCAAGCTTTGCACCGCAGTGGTTTGGCAACCCTTACTCATACTCCAAAGCCAATGAGTTTTTTAACCGACATATGTAATCGCGATAAAGATAACGAACGTCCATACATGCTACTTATTACAGGCTACCCAAGTGATGATGCAACAATACCTGCTCATGCACTGGATAAAAAATCACTCGATGAAATAGCTACGTTTATTTAGTATTTTCTTGTCGGCAAAACCACTCATATAGTAAAGCAATGATCGACTCAACTTTTGGGTCGGTCAACGAGTAATAAATAGTGTGCCCTTCTCTGCGAGTAGCAACCATATCTGCCTTGCGTAAACTTGCTAAATGCTGAGATAACGCTGACTGTGCTAAAGGTACATTTTTATTTAGCTCACCTACACTTTGCTCACCTTGTAATAAACTACATAAAATCATTAAGCGATTTTTGTTAGCCATTAATTTTAAAAACTGTTCGGCTTGCTCTGCGTTGACAGCTAGTTGTTCAATATTCATTTTTATTGTTTCTCTTTTTGATACCTTTTTAAGTATAGACTTTTACATTAGTAGGTTCTAATATAATTAACATTAGACCTTACTAATATTAAGGCAATCACAAAATTAACGATGCCGTTTTATTAATCGGCGGAAGTGCTGTGGCAGTATCCGCGCTATTAAGTTACTTTGTATAAAGTAACTTTCAGTTTTTAACGTTATTTATAGGTATTAACTTAATTCAACCTACTTATACCAAGTGGTGCACATTAATACCTTTTTTAGAACAAGAGGATTTACAAACTAATGCTTACATCAATCCCTGACTTACTAAAAATTATCACACCTAACCAACGCCGTATTGACGCAGCGCAAGCGAAACTCGAACTTGAACAAAATAAAGGTTTACTTATTGATGTACGAGAACCTGCAGAGCACGCTACAAAAGCAGCTACTGGCGCTATAAATATTCCGCGTGGATTACTCGATATGAAGCTGATGGAAATAGAAAAAGACGCAGCTCGCCCTATTTACGTGCACTGCGCAAGTGGTGCACGCGCAACGTTGGGAGCAGAAGCGTTAACGCGTGTGGGTTATGAAAACGTAACCGTTATTACCTGTGACGCAAACCAAATATGTAGTGTGTTTTAAACATCAACTGAATACTTATAATGATGCGCCTAGTAAAGGTAGGCGTTTAACTTTGTGATAAGTCAGTGCTAATTTAATACACTCTTTAACTGGGTGTTCTGGTAATGGCTTTTCACTATTTAATACAATTGCCCGGTTACCTTCGAAAGTGAGAGTGTGGGAATACAACTCTCTAAATGTGCTTACTAGCTTTGATTGGCAATGAAAAAACAAATAACACGAGGAGCCCTTAAAGCCTACGCGAATGGGGCTGCCATTTATTGTGTTATAACTTGGCTCTCCCCACTTTAAAGACTCTTCAACAGCTCCTAAGTTTTGCTCTTGTGCTACGGTATAAATTAACTCTCGTAATTTTATAAGCTTACTTTTTACTATCTCAGGATAATTATTAAATATATTTTCTATTTCCGTATTCATAAAAATATCCTTATAAACTTTACAATTTTAAAGCAGGCTACTTTTGCTGCCTTTCATCAAGTAAAACAAGTAGCATCTGCTCAATATTTTTAACACTATAAGTAAGTGCTCTCAGTAGCTCTTTCTCACTTTGCTCTGTTGCCTGCTGCGACGCTTTACCTTGATTAGCCAATACATCTTTTTGCTCAAGTATCGCCTCTCTAAACTCACTCGCATTAACTACACCAAGCAAAGACACTAAAGCACCATTTCCTGACTGCCCAGCTGTTTCAAAACTTAAACGATATAATCCAAAAATTCGCATAAGCGGCCCTTGGCTTAACCCAACATCGGTTATTTTTTCAAGCGGAATAGATTTTTCTTCTTTAAATAATATGCCACGTTTAACTACCAATTTTTGTGGTAATAAGTCAGCTGACATAGCTGCGAGTATTCGTCCGCCCACCAGCCATACAATCAGTAAAATGATAGGTATAAGCGGTATAGTAACAAGAGCCAACATTGCAAATAGCGAGGCAGTAACCATCCAGTATTGTTTTACTTTAGGATCAAAATTAGCACTTTTTAAGGTTAAGTTACTCATTAGCTTTCTTTTGTATGGTTGGGGATTTATAAAAGTACGCCAATCTAATATTGAATGCAATTTAGTCCAAACATTTATAATTAGCATTCAAATATACTTTCACACACTTATGTACATACAAAAAAGCCGAGCATACAGGGCTATGCTCGGCTTAGGTCTGGGAAAATATAACCGCTACTGTTTGTTGATAAGTATGCTCACATTCTCTCTATCTGGGCCTATTACCTTAAAGGTGTAAATACCTTGTTCGGTAATATTTAGTGCTATATTGGCACCTACGGCTTCAAGTGGTGTTAGTTCATCAATTGCCACTACCGGCGTATCGCCTGCTCCACCGTAATCAACGGTACTCCAATCTTCAGACGCTACTTTAAATTCGTAGTCACCCGCTTCTAGCTCTATTGATGTAGAGTAAATTGCATCACCCTCGTACATCAGCGGGTTATCAGTACTCCAGTCATTTAAGCTGCCACGAATAAACACTGTCGTTTGTGCAAACATTTCAGCGTTGAGCACTTTTAGCGATACGTTATTTAAATCACTGGCGTCAAATATAAACTGGTATTCACCTTCTTCTGCAATGTCGATGGTCATATTCGCGCCCGCAACCGACAACTGCTCAGCGGTGCCAACCATTACACTGGCATCCCCCTCAGCCGAGCCATAATCAACCGTGCTCCAATCTTCTGACGCTACTTTAAATTCATAACTTGCAGCGCTCAGTGTTTTAGTAAAGGTGTAAATACCTTTACCTTTATAACTTAGCTCATCGGTTACTCCCCAGTCATTAAGCGTACCGCGCACATAAATAGCAGTGCCTATAAATGGCTCTTCGTTGTATAAAGTAAACGTTGGATTTTCAGGGTTTGAAGCATCAAGCGAAAATACATAGGTTGCATCAATAGCAGCGCTGAATGTCATGTTTGCACCTGAGCGCGTTAATGCCTCGCTTTGGTTTTCAACTACATCTTTATCAGCGTCAGTAAGCGCACCAAAATCAACCGTAGACCAATCTTCTGAGGCAATTTTAAATTCGTAATCGCCAGCGCTTAGTGCAATTGCTATACGGTATTCACCATCGCCAATATATTCAAATGCATCGCGTGTGCCCCAGTCGTTTAAACTACCGCGCACAAACACAGCGGTGCTGCCATAAGGTACTACATCAGGCGCGCCTACGGTTGCATTTGCACTTAAACCAACACCTTGGCTCGCACCTTGGTTTTTAGTGAATACAGCTAATGTGTAAGGCGGTACAGTAAATGTGCCTTCGTTATCGCCAGCAGCAAAATTAGTACCGGTCATGCTTGCATCAACACTGTTTTTTAATACATCGTGTAATTCAAAATCCGCTGCGGTGGCAATAGTATGGCTAAGGGTTTGCTCGGTTGCGTTAATCACGACAACAAGCGCATCAAATGCAGGGTCTAAGTCTGTTAGCCCTTCGCCATCATCAATGCTCATTACTATTAAGCCATGTTGCTGCGCTTTACCTACGTTATGAAAACCCACCCGCTCAATAACATCTTGCTCTGTGGTTAATCTAAATAGTGGGCTGCTACTACGTATTTGTAAAAATTCATTAAATACATCATGTGCAAAGGTAATATCTTGTGGCTGTGCAGCCGCTTGGGTATTAGCAGAAATAGGCATAATTTCTTGCCATTTCACTTCGTTGTCTTGTGCGGGTGGCAAGCCAATATTCCAGTTATTGGTATCTTGGGTAAAATCAACAAAGTTAAACCAGTCGCCCGAGTCGTAGCTGTTACGATCCATCGATTTTGAACGTAGCAAGTCGGCGCCCATTTGCATAAATGGAATACCTTGGCTCATAAGCGGGAGTGCTAACGCCATATTATGAGCACGAACGCGCTGCTCAATACTCATGTTAGCGCTGTGTTTATATTGCAGCTGATCCCATAGTGTTTCGTTATCGTGTTTAGATACGTAATGAATGCTATCGGCAGGGTCTAGTGCATACGCCGTTGGCTGAGTATTCCAAGTAAAGCTATTACCCTTTGCTGAGTTACCTTTAAAGCCTTTTAAAATGTAGTTTTGTAAATTACCCGCAAGTGACAAACGTAAAGTATCTTGCTCTGCTAAATTGCCATCTGTTGAGCTATTACTAAATAATGCACCACCGCGAACGGCTTCACGAATACGGTCGTTAAAGGTACCTACTTCGCTACCGGCCATATCGGCTTGTTTGGCTTGCACAAATAAGCGGTTATTTGCCACCTCACCAAAGTCCCAACCTTCGCCATAAAAGTAGTTATCTTCATCAACAGCTTGCACTGCATCACGTGCTGCAAGAATTGACGATTTTGGCATGTGCCCCATTACATCAAATCTAAAGCTGTCGTAACCAAATTCGCGCGCCAAAATAACTAATGAATCACTAACAAACTTATCCATCATTACATGCTCTGTAGCTGTATTTTCACAACACGTTGAGCGCTCTATTTCACCACTTACTTCGTTATAGCGATGGTAGTAACCCGGTACTAGCTTATCAAATACCGACTTGTCCCAAATACCCGATGACGTTGTATGGTTATAAACCACATCAAGCACTACGCGCAGACCAATAGACTGCAGTGATTGCACCATAGCGCGGGTTTCTTTAACGCGGGCAATGCCCTCTGGACTTGAGGCGTACGAGCCTTCAGGCGCTATAAAGTAATGCGGATCGTAACCCCAGTTAAAGCTATCTAAGCTGCGCATAGCATTAGCAAGTGCTTGTGCGTCATCTGAGCCTGGTAAATAACCGCTCATTAAATCAATAATGGTGCTGCTTTTATCTTGGGTTTTACACGCATCGGCTTCATCATTAATTTGCTCACATAAATCTCCTAGCGTATCGCTAATATCTACACGTTTACTGATGTCTTCATCTATGGTGCCAATATCAGTAATAGGTAATAAATGAAAATGCGTTAAGCCATTTTGAGCCAAAGTTTGTAAGTGCTGCATAGGAGCACTATTTAGCTCAGTAAACGCAAAGTACTTACCACGGTTAGCCTCTGTTACGCTGTTATCGCGTGCGCTAAAATCACGTACATGGCCCTCGTAAATAATCGCATCTTCTGGATTTTCTACCGTAGGAATAAGGCGTGTATCCCACCCTTCGGGTTTAGTGTCTTCATCGGCTAAATTAATCAACTGGCTGTATAAACCATTGGTAGATACATTTAGTGAGTAAGGGTCTGTGCTCCAAAGCGACTCTATTTGCTGAGTCAGTGGGTGGTAAACATCAAAATTAAAGCGGTAGTAGTGGCGGTCGTATTGCATATCTAAACTTGCTTGCCAAATACCTGTCTGTGTATTTAATGTCATTGGCGTAGAGTGCACTTGTGTTTTTGCATCATCAAACACGTTTAGCATCATGTTATTAGCGGTGGGTGCCCACACAGTTACATCAATCGCGTTATTGCCATAATTTACACCCAGTACAGCTTCGTTAGCGTCATCTTCGCCTTGTGTGTAAAGGGCATCAAGTGCTTTAGCGGTTTGCACAAAGCTTGCTTCTAGCAGCTTACCTTCACTATCGTAACCGGCAATAACAAGCTGCGATTTTATAAGCGCTTTAGCCGTGTTTGTATCCCAACTTCCTTCGTAAGCGTTCCAAGTGGTTAAATGCGGTACTTTTGCCGCTTGCTCATCAGTTAAATTGCTTGATTGCAGCGTAACAGTATCGCCGTTTAAACCAGTATCAATATCCACTTCAAGCTCAGCCGTAGCTGATGAATGTAACTTAATTAGGCTTGTAAACTCGTTACTTGGTTTATACAAAATAGTATTTAAATCAATCCAATGCGCTGAAGCACCTGTTATAGCAACTGCGCGTTCGCCTAAACTTAATATAGGGTATTCAAACACCGAAGGCTCGCCATGAATGGTAAAGTTCATACGCTGAAAGGTTTCATCGTCTTGCATCAGCGGCATGGTTAAATCCACATCACCAAACGCCTTACCTGACCCTTCTGTACCAATATGAATAATAAAATTGGCACATTCGTTATAACCCTCTTTAAGGTTAATTATCCAGTACGCACCGTAGTTTGGATCAATACCATCGTATTCATGGCCGTTAGCCCAATCGCTGGTATCAAATGGCGGTGCATACGCATCGCATACTTCGTTATTCCACGAATGTAATCGGTAGCCTTCATAGTTATCATCGGCTAGGCGGTTATAAAATAAAACCGCCTCTCCTTCCCCTGCAAATACCACAGGGTCTGGCAGGGTTGGGTCGGCGCCAACCACACAGCTTTCGTTATTTTCATCAGGTACTGTAGGTGCAGGGCACGATATAGGTTCGGGATCGACACATTGTGACCCCGCTTCATTAGGGACTTGTGGCACATTACAGGTAAGTAATGGTTCACCAGATTCAACATCACCTGTTCCACCACACGCTGCTAATAGCATTAACGCTAACGTTATTAGCAAATATTTAGACATAGTTATAATTTTCATTTTTAAACGCTCCGTTTGCTAATTAATGACTGTATGTAAAACCAAGGTAGAACTGACGACCAAAGTACTGAGTCGTCCCTGTTCGTTGCTCTGAGCCAAAGTAACTTTGGGTTGGTTCATCGGTTAAGTTATTAACTTGCAAAAGCATTGTTAGCGAGTCGCTAAAGCGATAAGAGGTTTGAAAGTCGACTACGGTTTCAGCATCAAAATTAACCACTTGCTCGTTAATGGCAACCTGCTCTGATACAAACTCATCGCGGTAGCGCACATTGAGGCGGGTTTCAAAATCATCCATTGAGTAAAAAACCGTGGCATTAAACACGTTATTAGATAGCCCAGGTAAAGATTGCGCTAATGTGTCGCCCCCTAAACTGGTGATCGATTCAATTTCACTTTCGGTGTATGAGTAACTTGCGTTAGCGCCTAAGCCATTAAATGGCTCAGGTAAAAAGGTAAACACTTGCGTATAAGCAAGCTCTAGCCCTCTGATATAGCCACCTTCACCGTTATTAACTGCCGTGGTGTAAATACCGTTTGTTGTCGCAACTTGCTCGCCACTAACGGGGTCTTCTATAGAATCAGGTACGTTAAAGCCATTGCCTTTAAAGTCGAAGTTTTCGATTGATAAGGTTTCAACAAACGAGTCTATATTTTTATAAAATAACGCCGCAGCGATAGTGCCGTTGCCTTCTTCAAAATAATATTCGTAAGATAAGTCGTATTGGTCGGCATAAAAGGGTTTTAAAAATGGGTTATTAGTACTTGAGCCATTAATAACACCATCATCGCTTACGTTTGCACTGGCATCGCCCGCTAAGCGGTTAATTGGCGCACGCGACATTACTTTAGCCGCTGCAAAGCGCACAAGTGAATTATCGTTAAGTTGCAGGTTTAAATTTAATGAAGGTAAGTAGTCGGTGTATTTAGTGCCTAATACATTAGGTGCGTATAAATTATTTACAATGCCGTTCTCATCAACAATATTTTGCGCTCCTAAACGCGCATCGCCTGCTACGTTCTCTAGTACCGTTGCGGATTGATCGGTTTCAACGCGGCGCACACCCACATTACCCGATAGGTCGAGCCCGGCAATTTGCGTGTTAATGTTTACCATAACGTACGCAGCTAGCACATCTTCAAACACCGAGCCGCTTTGTAGCACTGTCCACGAATAGTTAGTTGTGTAACCTTGCGCGTCGTCTACGCCATCAGCGTTGCCCCATGTTTGAACAGGCTCTGGCGTGCCATCTGGAAACCATGCGTTAAGTGCTTTGTCTAAATCAATGGCTAAATACGATGGGAAATAACTAAACTCGCCCTGCCAGTCAACCACAGAGGCCATATCGTCGGTTAAACGCAAAGGCGGTTGCGTTGCTGAAAACGCCCCGTCGTTACCATACTCAAATACCGAGCGTTTACGGCTGTACTCTCTATCTGAGTAGCGCGCACCAAACTCTACTGAGCTAAATATGTCGCTTTCTAGCTCGTATTTAAAATCGAGCTTAAATGCCGTTACTTCATCTTCTGTTTGATCTGGGTAAATACCATATTTGCTGACCATTACACGGTCTATATCGCTAAAGGCGGCCGCCTGATTAAACCCAACGTCAGGTAAATTTAAGCCGTTTAATTGATAGTTAATTGCTACGTTGTTATCAAATACTGGCGTTTCTGCATTGGCATCTTCTGCTACTAAGCTCCACAGTAAGCCATTTCTAAAATTACTTTTTGCGCGAGAAAGCGACACATCGGCATTTACGCTGAATCTATCGGTTACCTGCCAATCAGCATTAACGCCAAAACTATCTACTTCGTCAAAGTCTTGGTTGTCGTCGTTTACTATTTCAACGCGGGTATAGCTTTGCGAAGTACGGTTAACCGCTGCGCCTATCACGGCATTACCATCGAGCTGAGCGTTAGCATATGCAGCTGTTGGCCCGCCTAATTTAACCCTCAGGCCACGGGCAAATGACTCTTTATCAAAGCGCGATAAAAACGCATCACCTTTTAATTTAAAGTTATCTGCCGGTGCCCACTCTATGGCTGCTAAGTAACCATTACGGGTTTCTTCGCCACCTAAATGCTGTAGCTCAAAGCCTTCGCTAATGTATTCGTTTTCTGGGTTAGCTAAAGGGCCATTGGTGTCGTTAACTGCGCCATCAACGTCTTTTGTGTCGTTGTACGCAAGGCCAATAAACTGCGTTGCTACACTTGGCTGAAACAAACGCGCATAGCCCAGCGCTACGCCTAACGTGTCGTCTAGGTATTTGCCTTGATACGAAAAACTAATTCGATCGCCAAATTCAGTGGCATCCGATACCTCTGAGGCGCGGTCGTTATACATACCGCGCACATTAGCTACAAATTTATGCGTTTGATCATTATTAAGTGGACTGGCGGTTTCAAGCTCTACCGTACCGGCCACGCCACCTTCAATAAGCGATGCCTTTGGCGATTTGTATACCGCCGCAGAGCTAATTAATTCTGACGGATATTGGTCAAACTCAATACTGCGGCTGCCACTTGTAGATACTTGCTCGCGGCCATTAAGTGTTGAAAATACAAACCCGCCCGACAGCCCGCGTATATTAATTTGCGCCGCTTGCCCACCCGTTCGCACCGCTGAAATACCAGGTAATCGTGTAAGTGCATCGGCCATTGAAATATCAGGCAGTGCCCCTAAATCATCGGCAGAAATTTGTTCTGACACCGTATCGCTAAAACGCTTTTGATTTAAAGATTGAATTAAACTGCGACTAAAGCCTCGCACTTCAATAATTTCTAAATCTTCAGCTTGTGTGCTGGGTGATTGATTTGTTGAGTCTTCGTTTGCAGCCAATGCACTATTAGCGGCAAATAAAGCCAGCATAAGTGCACTTAGTTTAAACTTGTCCATGTGTGTGAACCTTTGAGTTATTGTTGTCAGGTGTTGCTGTGTTGTTCAAAACACAACCAACAAATTGTAACTAAAAGGTAAAATTAATGTGATGAATACGTATGCAGGGCATGAGGGTTAGGCTGCAGGTGTATGCGCGTACATACACCTACATTTGGAACGCTATTTAAAGACTAAGCACCACTTTTATCGCAAGAGCAATAAATACGACTCCCAGTATTTTATCAAGCCACGGGTTTTGTTTGGTAAATCCAAAGCGGTTTTTTGAAACCTCGGTCAGTAACGCCACCAGCAAGTACCAACCGGTATCAATTACAAACACGGTTAAGCACATAATTATGCCCACACTTAAAGTAAGTAGCTGAGGGTCAATAAACTGTGAGAACAAGGCTAAAAAGAAAATAGCGAGCTTGGGGTTTAAAAAAGCAATGGCAAAACCATCTTGTAATGCTTTAGCTGCACTTACCTCACTTTTTTGTACTTCAAGTTCGTCATTACTTGGTTTTGCTAGCAATATTTTTATGCCTAAATACGCCAAATAGGCCGCACCTAAGTAAACGAGTATTTGATAAACAGTTGGAAACTGCGTCATTAAAGCGCCTAACCCTAATAACGATGCACCGGCATACAAGCCAACGCCAGTACCATGACTGAGCGCGGCAAGCATACCGTTTTTCATACTACCGTTAAGTGAGTGCTTTAAAACCACCGCTAAACTTGGTCCTGGCGACATTGCGCCCATCATACAAATAGCCGCTAGGCTTAACCATACTGTAAATGTCATTTAAAGCTCGTCAGTTTCAATAAGTAATGTATAACCGTGCACTTGCCCATAAAAACCTGCCAAGGGCACTGCGTTTATTACTTTCCAGCCATCTTGGTTTAATTCCTGTATGCGGTCATTTAGTGCGGCTATATCTACACCACCCAAAAAACGGGTCTTTCTAAATTCGATTACTTTTTGCATTTTAATCCTTGAGTATCTTATAACGTGTATTCAAAATCGTAGTAGTGAATCCCTTGCTCAATACGTATTTTCATACTGCCCGTTAATCCTTCTAGCTCATTAGTGCCTGAGTCGGGAATTACATTTAAAATTAGGCTGTCTTGGCCTTTATCCATAGTGCCAAAATGCTGCAGTACAAAACTGCCTTTTTTGCCGTCAAGCTCGCCTATTACTTGCTCTATGGCAACATAACCGGCACTGCCTTGTGTGGGTGTCATGGCGCTTAGCATTTCGCCTTGGCTGGTGGCATTTAAGCTACCTTTAAATGTTTTATCTATCGACATACGCCCTAAATTAACGCCGTTTTGGCCGCTTGCGTAACCTTCAATTGGGGCTAGATTTACATTAAATTCTCCACTTACAGTTGCAGTAGTCATAACGTTTCCTTATTGATGCTAATGTTTAAAAGTATTGATTTTTATTATCTTAGTGCCATATCTATACCTTAACCTTTAAAAAGAATCCACTATGTCAAAAACAAGCCCTAAGAACGAAAAAGCCGCTTTTAGTAGTTTATTACCTATTTTTGCTTTTATTAAACCGTATAAATGGATGGTAGTAGCGGCGCTTGCTGCCCTGTTAGTAACAGCAGGTGTTAACTTATCCTTAGGGCAAGGGGTTAAGTTTGTCATAGATCATGGCTTTATAGCTGGCTCTAAAGATCAGCTACAACAAGCTGTATTAGTGCTTATTGGTTTAATTAGTTTATTGGCCGTGGGCACCTTTAGCCGCTTTTATTTAATGTCGTGGATTGGCGAGCGAGTCAGTAACGATATTCGCAAAGCCGTGTTTAATCGCATTGTTACTTTGCACCCAAGCTACTTTGAAGAAAACCGCAGTGGTGAGCTTATGTCGCGTTTAACAACCGACACAACATTACTGCAATCAATTATTGGTTCATCATTTTCTATGGCGCTGCGCAGTGTACTTATGCTGGTTGGTGGACTTGCCATGCTGTTGTTTACTAATTTAAAACTTACTTTAGTGGTTGTTGCTTGTGTGCCGTTGGTACTTGTTCCTATGATGGTATTTGGTAAAAAGGTGCGCAAACTTGCAAGCTCCAGCCAAGATGCCATAGCCGATATAAGCACCTATGCCGGCGAGATCATTCAAAATATTAAAGTAGTGCAAAGCTATAGCCACGAAGAACAAGAGCAGCACGCTTTTGCACTTGAAACCGAAAAAGCCTTTAATGTGGCTAAAAGCCGCATTAAACAACGCTCGTTTTTAATTGCAGCGGTAATATTTTTAACTTTTAGTGCTATTAGCGCAATGCTGTGGGTCGGCGGCAGCGACGTATTAGCAGGTACCATGACTGGCGGTGAGCTAGGAGCCTTTGTGTTTTACGCTATTATGGTGGCAATGTCGGTGGCAACCGTTGCTGAAGTATATGGCGAACTACAACGCGCAGCAGGCGCAGCTGCAAGATTACTTGAGTTACTTGCTGTTAAAAGTGAGATAGAAAACCCACTAAATCCACAAGATAGTAACTTACTAAAAAATAGTAACAGCCCTGCTATTACGCTTGAGAATATAAGCTTTAACTACCCTTCTCGCCCAGACGTAAGCGCACTTAATAAAATAAGTTTAAATATACTTCAAGGCCAAACTGTGGCTATTGTTGGCCCTTCTGGCGCAGGTAAAACAACCTTATTTGAATTACTACAGCGCTTTTACGATCCGGCTAGCGGAGCCATCAAATTTAAAGATATAAACATTAAAGAATTATCGCTTAATACCCTCAGAGGTAAGATGGGTATGGTAGCGCAAAACCCTATTTTATTTAGCTCCGATGTAATGCATAACATTCGCTACGGCAACCCAAAAGCAAGTGACGAGCAAGTATATGCCGCTGCCAAACATGCTCATGCTGATGAATTTATTAAACAATTACCGCAAGGTTATAACAGTTTTTTAGGTGAGCAAGGTGTGAGGTTATCGGGTGGGCAAAAGCAGCGTATTGTACTGGCACGCGCTATTTTAAAAGATCCTGAAATACTGCTTTTAGATGAAGCAACCAGTGCACTCGATGCGCAAAGTGAGCACCATGTACAAGCAGCGCTTGAGCATTTAATGCAAAATAGAACAACGCTTATTATTGCCCATAGGCTGGCAACGGTTAAACATGCCGATGTGATTGTGGTAATGGAAAATGGAGAGATTATAGCAACGGGCACCCACCAAGAATTAGTGGCAAGTAACCCGTTGTATCAAAAACTGTGTGAATTACAGTTTAATAAAGACTAATTATTCTTCTGTGTTTGGCACTATTTGAATTTCTACACGGCGGTTTTGAGCACGGCCATTTGCACTATCGTTAGTCGCAATTGGACGTGTTTCGCCATAACCCATAGTACTTACACGCTCAGCCATAATCTGCTGGTTCACTAAGTAGTTTTTAACGCTTTGAGCACGTTCACGCGATAGGTTCATGTTGTAGCTGTCTTTACCTGTGCTATCTGTGTGGCCTTCAATACTTAGGTACGTTTTTTCGTATTTGTTCATCACTTTAGCAATAGCATCTAAGGTATCGTTAAAGCCAGACGAAATATAAGATTGGTCGGTCGCAAACGTAATATTAGATGGCATAACTAAACGCAAGTTATCGCCTTCACGTACAACTTCAACACCAGAGCCTGCAAGTTCATCACGAAATGCTTCTTCTTGCTTATCCATGTAGTTACCCACTGCAGCGCCAGCTAGTGCGCCGATAGCAGCGCCTATAAAAATACGCTTATCTTTATGGTTACTTGTTGCTTTACCTAATACGCCACCCGCTGCTGCGCCAATAGCCGCACCTTTGCCGGTGTTATTCATTTCACAACCAGAAAGTAATACAGCTACTACGGTTACGCTTAAAAGTGATTTAGTTAAAGTCATGGTGATACCCTATTCATTAAGAATTTAGCAAGAGTATGCAAATACATGTATGAACAAACTATGAAGAGAGTGTTAAAAGCAGCGCATCTTGCTTGATTGTTAAACAGACCTCAAACTAATGTGTCGTTTTAATAAAAATGTCATACTACGCTGTGACAATTTAATGAATTTTACAAAGGATATTGGCGCAATGTTAATTGCTATTTTTAGACAATTTTTTTTACTAGGGTGCATGAGTTTTGGTGGCCCCGCTGCGCATTTAGGCTATTTTAAGCGCCACTTTGTAGACTCGTTAAATTGGCTAACTAACACCCGTTACGCACAACTTATTAGTTTAAGCCAAGCATTACCAGGGCCAGGCTCTAGCCAAGTTAGTTTTGCTATTGGTGTTGAGCGTGCAGGAGTACTGGGTGGTATAGCTGCTTTTGTAGGCTTTACCTTGCCTTCGTTTTTAATAATGGTGCTGCTTGCGGTTAGTGCCCATCAGTTTGACGCTGTTTACTTTGCAATTATTGCAGGCTTAAAGTTATTTGCCGTTGTTATAGTCGCGGATGCAACACTTAGTATGGCTAAAAGCTTTTGTACAAGTGCTGCGCTTAAGTTACTTGCGATAATGAGTACACTTGCCTTGGTGTTATTTCCAATGATGGGAACTCAAATAGCGATTTTAATCACTGCTGCAACAGTAGGTGCTATATGGCCTTTATTAAAACTTGGCACAGTAGCAGAAGATGTTAGCAGTAAAAACAGTAATATTAATTGGATTGCACTGGGGTTATTTGCGCTCTTACTTGGGGTTAGCTTTATTCCACTAGGGCATGAGTTTGCTTTGTTTACCCCTTTTTACCAAGCGGGTGCAATGGTGTTTGGCGGCGGACACGTAGTACTGCCGGTACTTCAAGCTGGCGTACCAGCATTGAGTGATGATCAGTTTTTAAGTGCTTACGCGAGTGCACAGGCAGTGCCAGGGCCAATGTTTACTATTGCTACTTACTTAGGCGCACAACTTACTACCGAGCAGCCTTTAGTGGGTGCCCTTATAGCTACACTGCTTATATTTATGCCTGGTTTTTTACTTATACTGGCGTTTCAGAAGAGTTGGATTAATTTGGCAAGTAAGCCACGTTTTGCAAATTCAATAGCGGCGCTTAATGCAGCGGTAGTCGGTTTTTTAGCGGCCGCATTGTATTCACCAATTTGGACATCGGCTGTGCATAGCCTTTGGCAGGTTGCGTTAGTAATAATTACATTTGCATGGCTGCGATTTAAAAAGCCACCTATTTGGTGGCTCTTAGCTTTATTTATTGCTGTGGGTCTTTTGCAGCACTATTTGCCATCACTCTAAATGTTGGCTTATCTGTTTGTTGCTCGTTAGGAGGGCTTAATTGCCCACTCACACTTTGATATGCCCTAAGCCCAAACACTGGCAATACTGCAAGTAAATGGTCCATTATTTCGGCTTGTAGATGCTCGTACGAAATCCAGCGTTTGTCTTCACTAAAGCAATAAAACTCAATCGGTAACCCGTGGTTCATTGGTTGTAGCTCTCGTACCATTAACGTAAGCGACGTATTAATTTTACTGTGCTGCTTTAAATAGCCCTCAGCATAACGACGAAACAGCCCTAAATTAGAAACTTGAGCGGGTAATGTCGTCACTCGGATATAGTCATGAAGCGGAATAGCCGCATCTATTTGCTTTCTAAATTCATCACTTACTAAACAAATACTGTGCATATCTATATTAAGTGAACGTTTAATACGTCTACCGCCCGACTCTTGCATACCACGCCAGTTTTTAAACGAACCCGCAACTAGCATATAAGTTGGAATAGTTGTTATGGTGTTATCCCAGTTACGTACCTTTACAGTGTTTAAACCCAAATCAATTACTTCGCCATCGGCGCCGTAGTTTTCTACTTGAATCCAATCACCATAGGTTACTAGGCGATTTGCTGCGATTTGAATACTAGCTACAAAGCCTAAAATAGTGTCTTTAAATACTAATAACGTAACAGCAGCAATAGCACCAAAGCCAGAGAGAATATAAGTGGGTGACTTCTCAAGGAAAATACTTACAATTAAAATAGCACACACAATAAAGGTGATTAGCTTAACAACCTGAATTAAGCCCTGAATAGGGACTTCGCGTGCAAACTCCAATTGGTTATAAATAGAACCCGCAATACTTACAATACTGCTAAAAATAAAACCTACATGAATAATTAGTATAGCTTGGCCAACCGTTTTCAAAATTTCAGCGGTCAGCTCATTAACCGGATAAACACTGTCAAAGGTCGCCAAAAATAATACGCTGCAAAGCATACCTGCAATACGTCTATTAAGCTTATTAAGCATAGGCGACAACGAACCAATACGTTGAGGCGAAAGCTTAGTTACCACTTTTTGAATGCCTGGTAACATTAACCTACGAGTAAATAAGTAAACAATTAATAAAGAAAAAATCCCTATTGAAACTGCGGTAATAGAACTAAGAAAATCCGCATCGGGTACTTTTTCAAACCAAGGAGCGATTAACTCCTGTAGGTGGGTGTTGGTCATAGTGTTTCAATTTCCTTACTGATTTGTGGTTCAGGTAAATCTTGTTGAGCATAAATATCGGCAAGCTGCTGATCTTTCGCAACCCATAGCTCATTCACATAATGTTGAAAATTAGCTTTAAATACGTCATCGGTTTGATAGCTGCCCTGCATATTGTCATTAATGGGCGTTACGTCTATTGAAACATAAATAGAATCTAGCTCGCCTTTGAGTAAGTTCCGACAAACGTGATCTGTTTTACCGCTATACACTAAACTTGTATTTAGCATGGCATCAAATTGGTTGGCTAGCACTTCAAGCGCAAAAGCAATGCCACCCGCTTTGGGTTTTAATAAGTGCTTAAAAGGACTTTGCTGCAGATTATGCTTAGCTGGCGTAAAGCGTGTGCCTTCAACAAAATTAACGATGGTAGTAGGATAGTGACGAAAATTGCGACAGCTGTGCTTTGTGCGCTCTACATCCAACCCTTTCAACTTTGGGTTTTTAGCAAGCTGTGCTTTGCTTACCCGTTTCATAAACGGCATACCCATAGCCCACGCACCAGTGCCAATAAAAGGCACGTATTTTAATTCATCTTTTAAAAAAAACTTAGGGGCTGGCAATGCATGTAATGAGCTAAGCACGGTTATATCTAACCAACTCGTGTGATTACATATAAGTAAATACCAACTTTTTGAATTTAAATCGCCACTTATATCAACCACAATATTAGGACAACCTAGCCACAAGCCAAACCGATTGCCATTACACCACCCTCGATAAGCGCTATGCAATAAAGAGTTAACAACAGACAAAGGCAGTAATAACTTAATAAGCCCTAGTACAAATACTAGCGAACCAAAAAGCATTACATTAGAAAACAATACGCAGCCCACAATTAAGCCGTTAAGCCAATTTGGTAACCACTTTTTTAGCATAACTGTAAGCTCATATTTTTGCCTTTTATTTGGGGTGTTTTTCGAGCGATTGTAATGTTTGCTCTTTATTTTCCCATAAACGATTTAGCTCGCTTTGAAAGCGTACTCTAAATTCAGAATCGCCGGTGTAGTCACCAATAAGCTCTTCGCTTACAGGCCTTACATCCACGTGTACGTTGATATTTTTTACCTTACCACCTGCAAAATCCATGAATGTAGGAATGCCATCAGGGTAATGAATTGTAACGTTAACCACTTTAGTTATTTGCTCGCCCATCGCTTGCATTACAAAAGCAATACCGCCCGCTTTTGGTTTTAATAAATGTGGAAACGGGCTATTTTGGCGCGCGTGCTTTTGCGTAGTAAAACGAGTGCCTTCTACAAAGTTAACCACACTTACTGGCATCTCTTTAAATTTTTCGCAGGCTTTACGCGTGGTTTCTAAGTCTTTGCCACGCAGCTTTGGATTCTTTTTTAGTTGGCTTTTACTCGTGCGGGTCATAAACGGAAAATCAAGCGCCCACCAACACAAACCTAGAATAGGCACATAAATAAGCTCTTTTTTCAAAAAGAAGTTTAAAAATGGAATTTTACGGTTAAACACGCGCTGCAATACTAAAATATCGACCCAGCTTTGGTGATTTGCAATTACTAGGTACCAATCCTTCAGTTTAAGTTCTTCAAGGCCAGTTACATTAAGTTTAGTTGGCGTAAATAACTTTTGATTTAAGCTATTAAAAGTCACCCAAATAGTTGCAAATTTCTTTGCAGCCCAGCTCATAATCTTTTGTAGAGGCTTAATAGGTATAAGCTTTATAAGCCCACAAACAAAAATAGGCACAAACCAAAAAAGTGTGTTTATTGTGTAAAAAATAATACTAAATACACCGCGAATAACTGACATTACTTCCATTCCTTTAAACATTGCGCAGCCACTAATACTGCGCTTTCAGTTGCTTACAAATTAATCTTCAAAATAGGTATAGCCTTCAAGGCCTGCATTAAGCTCAGCCAAGTAACCTTCTTTACACTGCGCTGATACATCAAGTTTATTAACTTGGTACGCAAAGTTGTCAGCTAAAATGGCGCTATCATAGTCAACAAACTTTAATACATCCTTAACGCTATCACCTTTTATGGCATTGGTTAACACATAACCTTCATCGTTAAGCTCTACATGCACTGAATCAGTGTCACCGAATAAGTTGTGTAAATCGCCTAAAATTTCTTGATATGCACCCACCATAAACATAGCAATGTGGTATTGCTCGCCGTGTTTATATTCTGGTATTGGTAGACTGGTTTCGATACCAGCTCCTTCAACGTATTCGCGGATTTGACCGTCAGAGTCACAGGTAATATCTTGAATAATCGCGCGCTGAGTCAATGGTTGAGTTAAGTTTTCGATTGGCATAACCGGAAACAACTGCTGAATACCCCATACATCAGGCAATGACTGAAATAATGAAAAGTTAACAAACAATTTATCGGCAAGCTTTTCGTTTAAATCGTCGAGGACTTCACGGTGCGCGCGCGCGTTATTACTAAGCGATGCACGTACACGATGTAAAATAGTAAAGTAAAGCTGCTCTATTTTCGCCCACTCTAGCATGCTTACTAAGCCATGCACGTACTGATCGTGCGCTTCGCTAAATAAGTGCATAGCGTCGTGATAAATCTCAAGTGCCATACGCGGGTTTAAACGCTGTAAACACTGCCACATTTCATCAAGCACTAACGCGCTATTTTCAAGCGGTGGCTCTGGATTTAAATGATTGGGCGCTTTTTCTACGTCAATTACATCGGTAATTAATACCGCATGGTGAGCGGTTAAAGCGCGCCCCGATTCGGTGATAATGGCCGGATGCGTAAGGTTATGCTGATCGCACACTTCTGCAAATGCATTCACTACATTACGCGCGTACTCTTCTACTGTGTAGTTCATTGAACACGCGCTGCGCGAGCCAGAACCCTCGTAATCAACGCCTAAGCCGCCGCCTACATCAACGGTATTTAACGGTACGTTTAATTGCGTAAGCTCAGCAAAGTGGCGTGCGCATTCACGCAAAGCACGGTGAATATCACGAATGTTGGCAATTTGAGAACCAATATGAAAATGCACCATTTGCATTAAGTGCAGCTTATTATGCTTTTTCAGCACTTCAACAGCACTTAGTACTTGGCCTGCCGTTAAACCAAACTTGCCTTTTTCGCCGCCCGTGTTTTGCCACTTGCCTTTGCCTACTGAGTTTAGGCGAATACGAATACCAATAGCAGGTTCAATGCCTAGGTTGTCTATTTCTTCAAGTAGTGTGGTTAGTTCTGAAAGCTTCTCTACCACAATTTTTACGCTGTGGCCCATAGCTTGACCAATACATGCTAAGCGTAAAAACTCACTGTCTTTATAGCCGTTACACACAATAGTGATTGGCTCTTTTGCTACACCCAAAATAGCCATAAGTTCTGGCTTTGAGCCTGCTTCTAGGCCAACAAGCCCGCTTGGATGCGCTAATAGCTTACTTACTACAGAACGTTGCTGATTTACTTTTATTGGGTAAACACAGGTGTATTTACCGTTATATTCACGATTTGCTCGCGCTTGCGTAAACGCATTAGTAAGGGTGTCTACACGATTTTTTAAAATATCGGTAAAGCGTACTAACACCGGCAACGTTAAACCTTGTTGTTTAAACTGCTCTGTTAATTGCGTTAAAGAAATGGCCGGTTTTGTTTGGTCGCCATCTGGGTAAGCCACCAGTTCGCCTTGTGCGTTAATATCAAAATAGCCATCACTCCAATGAGCAACGTTATAAGTGGCGCGTGCTGTTTCTAAACCCCAGGTCATGGCAACTCTTCTTTAGTCAATTAGGTATAAAGGCGCATTTTAATACGTCACTATCCACTAGGCTAACAAAAATTGAACTTTCACTCACTCCTAACTAACTTTATTCGTCAAATCAGTTAAAATGTCATTGAGCAAAACGCCAAGCACTGGCAGAATTGCCCCTTTTTCATACTCAACCTAAAAAGTGTAATAGTAACTATGGCAAATTTAGATCAAAGTAAGTGGTTTACTGAAATTAGCGACCGCGATGGCAGCGCATTTTCATTACGTATTAATAAAAAGTTAGATGAAAAACAGTCTCCTTTTCAAAAGGTAGAAATGTTTGAAACCACAGACTTTGGTAATTTAATGATCATCGACGGGTGTACTATGGTAACAACCCGCGAAAACTTCTTTTATCATGAGATGATCAGCCACCCTGCACTTTTAGCGCACCCAAACCCTAAAAACGTCGTTATTATTGGTGGCGGCGACTGCGGTACTTTACGCGAAGTATTAAAACACCCAGGCGTAGAAACTGTAACGCAAATAGATATAGACGAAGTAGTAACGCAAATGTCGTTAAAATACTTCCCAGAGCTTTGCGAATCTAACAACGACGCCCGTGCAACTGTTATGTTTGACGACGGTATTAAATACATGCGCGAAGCCGCTGGCGAATCTATCGACGTAGTGATTGTTGATGGCACAGATCCGGTAGGTCCAGGTGAGGGTTTATTTAACCATGCGTTTTACACAAGCTGTTTAGATGCACTGCGCCCAGGTGGTATTTTAGTACAACAAAGTGAATCGCCACTTATGCACATGCCATTATTAGTTGAAATGCGCGAAGCAATGCTAAGCGTAGGCTTTAACGATTTACAAACACTGCCATTCCCACAACCAATTTACCCAAGCGGTTTATGGTCGGTAACACTTGCACGTAAATCACAAGCATTTGACGGTTTTAGAGAAGATGGCGCAGCACAAATAGCTGAGCAAAGTGAATACTACAACAGCGGTATTCATCATGGTGCACTCGCTACACCTAACTACATGAAACGCGCTTTTGATAAAAAATAATACTAATTCACTTTAGGCTTTGTTGACTTTTCAAGGTTAAAATTGCATTAAAAAAGGGACTTTTAAAGTCCCTTTTTATATTTATAATGACTATTCAAACTGAACTCGAGCTAGCAAACAACATAAGTACAGTTATATTTCAAAACCTTAAAGAGCTATCTAACCAAATAATCAGCTTATTTAAACTTTAAATCGATGTACTAAGTGATTTAGCTCATCAGTCAATTGTTCCATTTTTTTAGATACATCCTCAGTAGTTCGAGCAAGCGCCCCCCCTTCTAAAGTTTGATCGTTTAATGATGATAGGTTTTGACTTATTTCATCTGCAACAGTTGTCTGCTCTTCAGTCGCTTGCGCTGTTTGCATCGCCATATCATTTACTTTAGTAGACGAGCTTTGCATTGCATTAAGCACATCATTAGTTTGACTAAACGAGCCAACCGCATCATCTGCAAATTGCTTACCTTCATCTATCGCTTTAATTGATTGTTCTACGCTCGTTGCAAATTGCTCTATCATTTTTTGAATATCGTTTGTGCTTACTTGCGTGCGTGTAGCCAATGTTCTTACTTCATCTGCTACCACAGCAAAACCTCTGCCATATTCACCAGCTCGCGCGGCTTCAATAGCAGCATTAAGCGCCAGCAGATTTGTTTGCTCTGCAATTGCACGAATGACCTCAAGTACTTTGGCAATGTTATCAGAACTTTGTTGTAGTTCTGTAGAGCGCGCCATAGCTTGCTCCATATTTTGCGACAAAGAAATAATACGAGAACTAGAGTGCGCAACCGCTGTTAGTCCTTGCTGAGCTAAATTTAACGATTTATCAGCTTCTGTTGATGATTGCTGAGCAACACCTGCAACTTCTCTACTTGCTACACTCATCTCATGCACTGCACTTACTATTGACTCAGAGGCTTGGCTGAGCGTTTGATTTACAGCATTGTTTTTATTTGCAACCTGACTTAACTCACCTCCTAATTCACTTAGCTCTTTTGATTGCTCTAAAATATCGCGAATTAATTGCTGTAAGTTGTCGAGAAATCGATTGAACTGCGTTGCAAGTTCAGAAAACTCATCTTTAGACGTTATAGCGATCCTGCCAGTTAAATCGCCATCACCAGAGGCTATATCGTTAATACGAGAAGTTACATAGTTAATTTGCTGTGTTAATTGCTTAGGAATAAGGTAACTAAACCAACACGCCACTAATAAAATTAATATGACAAAAATAAGCATAGTTAACTTAGTTGAAGCAATTGTGTCTGATAGTTTTTGAACTTCTTCAACTGATGTTTGCTCTGCTAATTCACCAGCTTGATCAAGCGTAGCTCTTAATTCGTCAAATGCTTTTTCTGATTGAGACCGTTTTTTTAAATTTGTTTTATCATTCATATAGGCCAGTGAAGCGTTTAACCAAGTATTATAAGCACCATCAAAACCGCGAAGCCCATTTATAGCTTTTGGATAATCCGATAACAAAGCTAAGTACTGCTCTAACCTTTGCGTTACTTGCTCAGCATTTTCTTTATGCTCTTGCAAATAAGCTTCTTTATTGTCGTTATGTGCGACTAAATTTAACTCAGCAACCTTTGCTTGATACAAATCCCTGTCGGCACTCAAAGCAAGAGACACAGCCTTAATAAATTTATCGGATTGCACATCTAATGCATTTTTTTGTAAGTTAATTAAGTATGAATACCCAATAATTAACGACAAGATAGCAATACCTAAAATAACAATAGGAAAAGAGACTTTGACGCGGATACTATTCAAATTCATTACTTACTCCAAAAAAAATCACATTTAATACCTACCTTTTTGATAATAAATCTAGTTTATAAAACCTAAAATCGCCATTGAGCGTTTAGCATTATTTGCTGCTGCGAGATTCGTTCATTAAATCCAATTGGCTCTCTATTTTTTGCAACACTTTTAAGTGCAGAACCTTCAACCCCTATTTGTAGTTTATTAGTGAGCTGGTAGCGCCATGTTGCGGTTAAGCCTTCCCCATTACTTGCATTAGGGTCAAACGCGGTTGTGTCGTTATCTGTCACTTTAAAGTAATCGTAGCGTACTGAAACTCGATGCTTGCCTTCTTTATGGCTTAACATTAAATAATGACTGTAAAAGGCATTATCTATTAAAGCATTAGCGCCCATTTCGGTTTTACCATTGAGCACCTGTGCTATTAAACGTGTTTTATTATTAAACTTATAAAGCCAAGCGGCGCTAGTAAAGCGAGTATCCCAAGCATATTGCCCTGTACTAATATTAAGCGTGGTTGGGTCACCGTTATTGTTGTAATAATAAATTCGAAATTGTGATTTTTTTAAGTAATCCCAATGTACGCCAGCGTAATAGCCAAAACGCCCGTCTACTTCTTCAAACGGTAAAACCTGATTAGCTTGCCAGCGTAATTCATACGCATTTAATGCCGCTACAGGCGCAAATTTAACACTTTCGTTAAATGTAGTTTGCCTATCGTGTAATGCAAAACCACGCCACGCAAGCAAAGTACCTGCAGGATCATTGCCTTTAAATGTAGCACCTACAAAACTAAAGCTATGAGCGCTGTTGAAACGTTTTGCTGGGCGCTTAATAGTTACCTCTGCGCCAACAGTGCGTACTTCCTCGCCTATCCAGCTATTAATAGCTGAGTTTGTATAGTTATAAGGAGATGTCCACCCTATATCAGGATTTTCAAGCGACATAAGTGGGTAAAAGCCCCCCACGCGCATGTGCCATTTATAGTTGCTGTTAGATAGCGGCTGATACTTTATATAAGCCTGTGTCAAACCAAGGCCAACATCAGGATCTTGATTCGCATTTAACACCCCATGAGCCGACCAACTAGATGCTAAATCAACATTAAAATCTAAAATACCTTGGGATAAAATAAGTTCGTCGCTTTTAGTATCGTGCCGATATAGCCCAAGGCCGCCCTCTTGGAAGCTACGTATATCGTCCCCCTGCACGGCTCTAATTTGTATCAAGCCTTTTACTTGTGCATACAATGCATTACTAAAACATAAAGCACCGGCTAAAAATGCCAGCCTCATTAAGCGATTAATAGTCATCAAATTCATCCGTAGCAAAGTCAATTTGCTCCGCAATTTCCTGCTTTACTTTATAAGTGATCGGGTTAGTAGCCACAGTAATAGTTTGAGATTCAACCTTACTAATATCACTAAACCCAGAATGCCAAACACTTAACGTGTATTCGCCTACATTGGCATTTAAATCAACATGACCATTTTCATCAGTGATTGCAAAAATAGTACTATCGACCACCACAATATAACCTAACATCCAATCATGAATATTACAGCCAAGCTCAACAACACCTGTTTGATCAAAAGTAATGGGCGCTTTTGGATGCTCCTTATATAGCTTTAATTCAAATGTTTTAGCTTTAGAAAATGAATAAACGTGATGCATGATTGAGTCCGCATTCGGAAACTCTACCTTTGCATTTTGTGGGACAACTAAAATACGCGGCTTAAATTCTCGATTTTGCTGGGTCATCGCATAAGGTGCTTCTGGAGGAATAACGCTAGAGGAATCACCTGCAGTTAACCACACAACAGCATTAGGTAATGGGTCATTATTAGCATTTTTAATTGTAATATTTGCTGCAAAAACTCCAGTACTAACACTTAGTAAAAATACACAAAGTAAGCTTTTTATCATTTTCTTGTCGCTATTATCAATTTGTTTACATTATAGACCGATTAAGCCACCAAATTCTTTCTATTTTTTAAAACATTGAATACGTATGTAGGCAGTCGTATTAATCATCAACAGTCATTATCCTTAAATGTCACCACCGACTCATCTAAGGACACACCATGAGAATCCCTACACTTGTGCTTTTAGCCTTTGCTAGTAATAGCTACGGACAAACCGTAGAGCTAAAATCGCCAGACACACAAATAACAGTAAGCATCTCTGACGAAAACAACACGCCAAGCTACGCAATAAAATTTAAAAACAAAGCGGTTATAAACAAATCTTTACTGGGGTTTGAATTTAAAACACAAGCAGCTTTTAGCGACGGCTTTAAAATTAAAAGCATTGAACAACAAAGCGTTAACTCGCAGTGGCAACAACCTTGGGGCGAACGCCAAAACGTTGTTGACGAATATAACGAAGTAGCCGTTACCTTTACAAAAAACGAGCCAAATAAAGGCACCTACACTATTCGATTTAAAGCATTTGATAGTGGTGTAGGTTTTAGATACGAAGTACCACAACAAACTGGCTTCGAACATACAGAAATAACCAAGGAGTTAACTGAATTTGCAATAAACAATAGCCATGATGCAACAGCATGGTGGATACCTGCTCGTGGCTGGAACCGCTACGAATATGTTTATAACACCACCGCGCTTAACGAAGCTCCACTAGCTCACACACCATTTACGTTTAAAACAAGTGACGGTACTCATATTAGTATTCATGAAGCCGCTCTTGTTGATTACGCGGGTATGGTGCTTAATCAGCGCCGTCCAGGCACATTTACAGCCGACTTAACCCCTTGGTCAGATGGTATTGCCGTTAAAAAGCAAGGCGCTTTTAAAACACCATGGCGCACCATTCAAATAGCCGACAGCGCTGTTGGCTTAGTTAATTCAGATATAATACTAAACCTAAACGAGCCTAATAAACTCGGTGACGTGTCGTGGGTTAAACCTGGCAAATATGTCGGTATTTGGTGGGGTATGCATATAAACACGCAAACTTGGGGTAGCGGTAAAAAACACGGCGCCACTACGCAAACCACAAAATACTATATGGATTTTGCAGCGCAGTATGGTTTTGATGGCGTACTCGTTGAAGGCTGGAATATTGGCTGGGATGGCGATTGGTACTTTAATGGCGATGTATTTAACTTTACCAAACCGTACGATGATTTTGATATAGCAGCGCTGACTCAATACGGCAAAGAAAAAGGCGTACAGCTCATTGGCCATCACGAAACATCAGGCAATGTAAGCAACTACCGAGACCAAATGGAAGATGCCTTTACACTTTACGAAAAATCAAACGTCAGCCAAGTAAAAACAGGTTATGTAGCCGATGGCGGAAATATAAAACGTATAGACAAAAACGGTATTGCGCGCCATGAATGGCATGACGGCCAATTTATGGTTAACGAATACCTTTATAACGTAAAGCTTGCGGCTAAACATAAAATTAGCATTAATACTCACGAGCCAATTAAAGATACAGGCCTGCGCCGTACTTACCCAAACTGGATCGCGCGCGAAGGTGCACGCGGGCAAGAATATAATGCATGGGGTTCGCCTCCTAACCCACCAGAACACGTACCAATGCTTGCCTTTATCCGCATGCTCTCTGGCCCTATGGACTTTACGCCAGGTATTTTTGATATGAGCTTTAATGGTTTAGGAGGCGATACAAACCGCCCACAAACTACACTTGCCAAACAACTTGCACTTTATGTTGTGTTGTATAGCCCAATTCAAATGGTTGCCGACTTACCTAAAAACTATTTGGCTAAGCCCGACGCATTTCAATTTATTCAAGACGTACCAACAGATTGGCAGCAAAGTATTGCCCTTGATGGCGAAGTAGGCGACTTTATTGTATTTGCCCGTAAAGAACGTAAAAGCACTAAATACTCAGGAAACGATTGGTACCTAGGTGCTGTTACTGACGAGAAAGCCAGAACAATTGAAGTGAAACTCAACTTTTTAGAGCAAGACAAAAAGTTTGAAGCACAAATTTATAAAGATGGTAAAAATGCAGAGTGGAAAAACAATCCGTACGATCTAGCTATCGAAAAACGTGTTGTAACTGCAAACGATAAACTTACGCTTAAACTGGCCACCAGTGGCGGTACTGCTATTCGCTTTAAAGCACTTTAGTACAATAAAACCCCTGCATTTATTGTGCAGGGGTTGATACCTTGATTGGCAAATATACTTGTGCACTTAAACCGCCTTCTGGGCGGTTTTCTAGTTTTACTTTACCGTCGTGCATATCAACAATGCGTTTAATAATGGCAAGGCCTAAGCCACTACCTTCACTGCCTCGTGCAGCATCGCCTTGTTTAAAGGGCTCAAACACAGACTCTAATTCGTTTTCAGGGATCCCAGGACCACTATCGTTTACAGCGATAACTACATACTTTTTGTTTGAATTAAAGTAGCTAAGTACTTCAATATCGCCCTCAGAATAACGCAGCGCATTACCAATCATGTTGGTAATTACACGTTTAATAGCCACAGAGCTTAACGGTATATTGCCTATATTTGGATTACTTTTAAACGTAATAGTACGTTGATGCTGAAGCTCAGAATTGACAACCTCGGCAACTAAAGCATTTATATCTTCGCAGCTTAGTTCTTCACGTTTATGGTGGCGTAGATACTCAATAAACTGATCGATAATCCCGTTCATGTCTTCTATATCGTAAATAATACCTTCACGGAGATAGTCATCTTCATCAACCATCATTTCGGTGGCTAAACGGATACGCGTAAGCGGCGTACGTAAATCATGAGATACACCGGCCATTAGTAAACGGCGGTCGTTTTCAAGTGCGGCAATTCCGCGCGACATTTGGTTAAACGCGCGCGTTACTTCTATTACTTCTGTTGAGCCTTGTTCTTCTAACTTGGTAGAAAAGTCGCCTTTACCCACTTTCACTGCAGCCTGTTGCAGTGCTTTTAATGGTCTATTAAGGTGCCTTGCAAACAACCACCCACCCAGCACACTTAAAAAGCCAATACTTGATAAGTAAAAAGTTAAAAACTCTAAGTTGTTCTCTTTAAAGCCTTTAAGCGGTACTTTTACCCAATAACCTGGCGCTTGCGGTGCTTCAACCCAATAAATCAATGGATCAGTTTGGCTAATACGTACACGAGAATAACCACCAAGTTGCTCAGTCATGCTACGCGATAGCATAGAATATTCGCGGCTTTGCCCAAGTCCTTGACGCATTGCTTCGCGCTGCGTCATTACTTCAATGCCGGTAATTTCAAAAAACTTTGCAGATACTTCGTCGTTTATTTCAACGCCATCTTCCCAGTCAATAAATACCGTTTTAATTTGCTTAGCAAGCATCAAGTTAACTTGCTCAATAGTTGGCTTTACAACATAAAAACTAACCGTAACATAAGACACTATTTGATTTATTAGCAGCAAAGCCGCCACTAAAAAAACAGTTTGCCCAAAAGCACTTCGCGGAAACATGCCCATAAATATTACTTTTCACCGTCGGGAACAAACACATACCCCAAGCCCCAAACGGTTTGAATATATCGAGGATTAGCTGCATCTACTTCAATCATGCGGCGAAGTCGCGATACTTGCACATCAATACTTCGCTCAAGCGCACTGTAATCACGTCCACGCGCTAAGTTCATTAGCTTATCGCGGCTAAGTGGCTCACGCGGATGCGAAACAAGCGCTTTAAGCACTGCAAACTCACCACTGGTAAGCGATATTGTTTTATCCCCTTCACTCATTTCGCGCGTTGCTAAATTAAGCGTAAATTTACCAAAAGCGATTAAGTTTTCTTCAGCAGCTGGAGCACCTGGCACTTCTTTTGCGCGGCGGCGTAAAATTGCTTTTATGCGAGCAAGTAGCTCACGTGGATTAAATGGTTTTGGAATGTAATCGTCAGCGCCAAGTTCAAGGCCAATAATACGGTCTACTTCGTCGCCCTTTGCAGTAAGCATAACAATAGGAATTTCATTTTCTTTTTGGCGTAGTCGGCGGCAAATAGATAAACCATCCTCGCCTGGGAGCATTAAATCGAGAACCATTAAGTGGAAGTTTTCTCGCTCTAGGAGTCTATCCATTTGCTCCGAGTTTCCTGCTGTTCTAACAATAAAGCCTTGCTCTACTAAGTAACGTTCAAGCAAACTGCGTAAGCGCATATCGTCATCAACAACTAATACTTTTGTGGTCTCGTGTCCCATAATCTCTTTCTTATTTTTATATCCAATTACTAGTTAATATAAATGAAAAACTTAATAATCAAAAACTAATTACTTGCTTAGATTGTTACTGAACATTTCAAAGCTTACTTACTCGTACTTTATTATATTTTACGCTCGACAAGTTTTGGCAAATTTAATAACGTGCACACCATTAGAGTTAATAAAGAATTGGCCATGAAAACAAATTTAGTTACCCGCGAAGGTTACTTGCAATTACAACAAGAACACGATCAACTATGGAACGTAAAACGCCCAGAAGTAACAAAAATAGTTAGCTGGGCAGCCAGCCTCGGAGATCGCTCTGAGAACGCAGACCTAGCTTTATAACCCCATAAAACATACTATGAATACAAAGTTCACATTAAAAACAACAACTTATAAATAGTACAAGTACTATTTTAATGTACTCTTCAACTTAGTAAAGATGGAACATTAAACTCAATTGTTGCACCTGATATCCAGGAGTCCAAAACCTCCTCATTTGTTAAATGAAACCAGTTAAAGCAATCTTCATTAAATTCCCTACAAAAAAAAGCCTCCATTTCTGATACTCTAATATTTTCAGGCAATCTACGAGTGTAAACAGCAGAGTAATTCTTTCTTTTTATTAAGTCTAAATACTCTTCTATTCTCTTTGTTAAAAGTTTATCAGATATGTAACTGGGGATATTTCTGTTATATAAATATGCACTTAAATTTCTTGCTTCTTTGTATACAACATAGCTAATAATCGGTAATGAATAATTTTTGGCAAGGTACTGTAAAAGATTCCCAAAACGGAGTGATTTTTGCACTGTAACTTTAAAGTCACAACAAGCGTCTTCTATAATCAACAGGATGTTGTATATCCTATTTTTTTCCAATAATTCTTGAATCTCCTCTACATCATTCTTACTAACTTTGCGAGCGCAAATATCATCATATAACCTCTTAGTTAATTCGCTAACTGAGCTATATTCCTCAGAGTAGCGTAAGTACAATCCAAAGGAGTTGATGAATGAAGTCGAATAAGTTGGCAATTCAGATAAAATATTATCTTTGCGAATAAATAGATGCAAACAAGCGCCTAGAAAAGATCTTATAGATTCACGACCTTGAGCTTGAGCCTCCCTAAAGTCATGCTCAGTGATGCGGACTAAAAAACCTTTGGAAATTAAGCTTTTCATCATTCTTTTTTCTGCTTCTTCGCAACCGAGAGTTTCTGAATGAGCATCGTAATGATGCTTAATCGGCGCCTTATTGCCATCATTAAACCGTGTAAGTAGAAGAAATAAATATAGTTTTTCGATATATGTTAAACAAGAAATTGCACTTTCAGACTTTAGCCTCTGCTCAATATACTCACCTAACTTTTCTATTGTTAATTTTCCATCTTTTAAATAGCACTCAACAAGGCAACTTTTACACACATATCGCTCAGACTCAAACTGCTCAATGCACTCTTTACGAGTAGAAAATAGTTTTTTTTTATTGCAGCTATCGCAGTTAAATGCTGAATGAACATTGGTACAGCTACTTTTACTTTTTATTATTGACAAAGGCTTATCTAGTTTGCTTTTAAATTCTTTAAATACATTTTGAGCATTATTTGCAAATTTAATATTCTCACCTTTCTCTAATTCCCAAAATTGATTTATTAGTTCAACTTCAGCTTCACTAACCGCTTGTTCATAACAAATATAAGCGTAATTTTTCATTTTTTTCCAGACAAAGAAAGCCTAAAGAATTGGCTTCAATTAGTTTATTAGTAATTTATTACTATTCTAAATGTAAAACACCTAAATTCAAACAAAGTTAACAATATACATTTTTACTTTCATTTTTATAAACTAAGACTGAACTATTACATCTATAACTTGCTTTTATGCTATGGCTGGGTGCAACAGTATTCCCTATTACAGCAAATTAAGTAGAGAATGATATGGGTATCATGATGTGTCTGGATTTAAACGAAAATGTTTAATTAGTCATTAGAAATTCGATAAACAAAATAACGTAAGTGCATAGCTAAATGAATTTAAAAAATTCCTGAGGAAAATTTGAAACTTATGCTCAAACGCGTTGGCTACAGTATAATATTCTGAGTATCAATGTATGAGTAAACGCTATTAAAGCAGTATTTATTTGAACCTGTTATATGTAGTAGCTCAGAGACATCAACTTGAGAAAGTTAATTCGTTGTTCCTCCGCTTACAGATAGTTATATAATTTAACTACCTTGCATACAAATACTTCTGAAAACCAATAAACGTATCGCGTATCGCTGTCGGTGATCCAAACTCAATGGCGGCGTCGTTAATGGTGTTGTATTTAAGCTCTACTAAACTGCGCATTTTTTTAGGTGCGAGTTCTTGCACGCCATCTTCAATGTATTTACTTAATATAAAGTTTATAAACTCTTGTTGTTTATAATCGCTAAAAGCAGAGTTTATTTTAGGTTTTGCTTGTTGAGCTCGTTCAGTGCGTGTTTGTGCCTCTGAGGCATACGCTACGTAGGATAAAACATCGTATACATCGCTGTCTTGTGCATCAATTACGGCTTTCATACTATCGAGTTTTTCGCTATCGTAGCCCGCTTCGGTTAAATCTTCTAATAGCTTTTCGCGAGTGGTTGGATCGCTCCAGATTTCGCGTAGTTGGTCTTCATTTTCAAAAAAGCGCGGTAAGTCGTCAAACATACGTTCAACAAATTCTTTTGCTGTAATGGGCTTGCCTTCAGCACTCCAGTACATTGCTGAGGATATATGCTTAATTTGTCGTGTACGGCCGTCTGAGAGCTTTATTTCAAGCTTTTCACATACACATGGTCTTTCGCCACATTTATCACAGCCTTCAGGCTCTGGTTTTTCACAAATACATAGTTTTTGTTCACACACCTTGCACGGTTTCTTTTCACCGGCACCATCGCCGCCAGTGTCTTCACATTGGCACGGCGTTGTGCCGCACTCAGGGCATACTTCGCTGGGTATTGGCTCACCATCCCAAGCAGGATCAGCAAAGTTATGGTGCGCTTTTACAAAGTCGTAAATGGTAAAATAGTCTTTGCCATCGTATGTGCGGGTTCCTCGGCCTATAATCTGTTTAAACTCAATCATATTGTTACAAAGGCGCATGAGCACAATGTTACGTACGTTACGCGCATCAACGCCGGTAGAGAGTTTGCGTGATGTGGTTAAAATTGTCGGAATAGTTTTTTCGTTATCACAAAAGATTTTTAAGTCGTTTTCACCCGCTACGCCATCGTTAGCGGTAACACGAACACAATAGTTAGTGTTGGTAGTCCAGCCCTTTTTAACTGCATACTGATTAATAAAATCGCGCACCATACCTGCATGAACTTGTGTTGCACAAAACACGATGGTTTTTTCTTTAGGATTAAAGCGCTCCATCCAATAGTGTACACGGCGCTCTTCGCGCTGAGGTATGGTAATAATGCGGTTAAAGTCACCTTCTTTATACAGTTTACCAGGCTCAGGATCGCCTTTTACAACAACACCATCCCCCTCTATGTACTTGTACTCATCCATAGTGCCAACAATCGGTAACACTTTAAATGGCGTTAAAAAGCCATCGTTAATGCCTTCTTTTAGAGTATAGCTGTAAACGGGTTCGCCAAAGTAACCATAGGTATCAGCGTTATCGGTACGCTTTGGTGTGGCAGTTAAACCTAGCTGAACTGCTGGTTCAAAGTGTTTAAGAATATCACGCCAAGCACTTTCATCATTTGCGCCACCACGGTGACATTCATCAATAATAATTAAATCAAAAAAATCAGCAGGATATTGCTCGTAATACGGGTTTTCTGCATTTTTGACTGGCGCATTTTCATCTTCTTCTGTTGTGGCTTCTTTTAATTCGGTTTTAGGCCCACACATAAGAGTATGAAAAATAGTAAAAAACACACTGGCATTTTTAGGAACGCCGCCTCGTTTGCGAATATCTTCAGGGGTGATACGCACAATGGCGTCATCACCAAACGAATGAAAATCGTTAAACGCCTGATTAGCTAATATGTTACGGTCGGCCAAAAATAAAATACGCGGGCGCTTTTTAGCAAGGCTTATATCTTTCTGCGCGGTCAAACTCCAACGGGTTTGAAATAACTTCCACGCTGTTTGAAAGCCAATACAGGTTTTACCCGTACCAGTAGCAAGCGTTAACAAAATTCTTGGTTCGCCCTGAGCAATGGCCTCAAGGGCATTATGAATGGCATTCTCTTGATAATAACGCGGAGCCCAATCGCCTTTGGCCTCAAAGGGAATGGTAGAAAACGCATCACGCCAAGCTGTCGTAAAATCCGCTTCTGGGGTATCACCTTTTTGCCCAAAGGTTAAATCCCAAAGCGCTTGCGGTGACAGGTATTCTTCCACCAGTTCCGCAACACCTGTGAGCATATCAATCTGGTAAATATCATGGCCGTTGGTGGCGTAAGCAATGCGGCATTGCAGACGCTTTGCGTAGTCTATCGCTTGGCGTACACCTTCGCTGTATATCAGGCTTTCTTTTTTTGCTTCTACTGCCGCAAGCTTACGACCTTTGTACACCAGCACATAATCACATGGGACTTTATTAGCGCGTTTGCCACCCGCCATAATTTGGCCAGGGCAAATAAGCTCGCGGCGAATAAAGCTGTTATCAACTTCACCCCAACCCGCAGCAACTAACTTAGGATCAATTAAATCCGCTCTGGTATCGGCTTCGTTACGCGTCCTTGCTTGTGACATTAGGCCACTGCTCCTTTGTTTGTATCAACCTCAAGCGCCTTGGTTAGCTCGCCAGAAAAGGCTTTTTGTAGGATGGATTTTTTTAGTTGGTCAATTGACTTCAATTTATTATGATATATATGTTCCAAGCTTATTACGTGATTAAATAACTCATCAAAATTGCGCACAAACTTCTCGGTTAATTCAACCGGTGGAATCGGCAAGGCTAATTGCTTTAGAGACTTCCCTGTAAAATGTTGGATACCAGCCCCAGTAAAACTGTTTTTTAGAGTGCCATTACAATCGCTCAGATATAAATAGTATAAAACCCAGCGATTATAGAGTGGATTATGACAACGTATTCTATGCAAGGCTTTTTGGAAAAAGATATCTTCATCTTGCTCCCAAATAGCTCCACGCCCTGGATAACCACCCTCACAAATTACCAAGTCTCCTTTTTTAATAGCATATCTTTCATACTCACTATCCTCAAAACGCATTTCAAGAAGATCATCTGTATTTATATTAAACCACTGAACATTTTGATTTCTTAAATATGGCTTTGGATTGCCTTTATTTTTCTTTTTATCAAGCATTTTTCCCAAACATGTTTCAGCGATTTCAGCAATCTTCTTAACTCCCCAATCATCACCATGCTGGCTAAATACTTGCTGCAAGTAGCTTTCAAACAGCTCGCGAGCGTTTTTGAGGTTTTGCTCGGTCTTGGCGCGGGCTTGCTCTATATCGGCGAAGGCTTGATCGAGAATAGCGACGATGCATTTTTGTTCGGGAATGGGAGGGAGTACCACCCTGATAGAATTAAATTTACTCTTATTTACGATAGGAACAGTTGTTCCAGATGCTAATTCCTCAAGCTGGGAATTAAACCAAGGGGACAGCGCCTGATAAAACATAAATTTAGATACGAAGCTATCATCAGCCTTAATTCCATTAATTTGCTGATTAAAAGCAACAACTTTAGAGTTAATTCCAACTTTCCCAAGATTTCCGATGCATGAAATCAGTATTGAGCCAGATGGCAGGGTTCGACTTATGGAGGCCCCTTTATCACTCAAGTTGTCAGCCGTTTCGAAAATTACAGAGTTTAATAACTCTGGCGGCTTAACGAATGGAACGTCGCAGCCATAATTATCCTTTTGACTTTTGGGAGGTGTTGACCCTGTAACTGTTTGAAATAAATTGCCCAGAGAGTCAATCGTCCAATGCGTAGGAAAAAGCATTACAACAACTCCTGAATCTTACCAAGAATCGCTTCGCTCTCTTTATCCAGCGCAATGATTTCTTCAATAATGACTTGCGGTTCACGCAGTGGAGCTTCTTCTGCTTGGTTTGGGTTTTTTACCGATAAATCCCATGTTGCATCATTTAGTTCAGACGTTGCCAATGACCAAGATTTAGCACTGTCTTCAAAGCCTTTTTGTAGCTCGATAAATTCTTTTAAGTCTTTGTCGTTTAGCGGATTGGTTTTACCCAAGCTGCGGCCAGGGTCTAGCTGGTAGAACCATGTTTTTTGTGTTGGTTCGCCTTTAGTGAAAAACAACACCACGGTTTTAACCCCAGCGCCTAAGAAGGTTTTTGCTGGGCAATCGAGTACGGTGTGTAAGTTGCAGTTTTCTAATAGCTCTTTACGCAAGGCAATGGCGGCGTTATCGGTATTCGATAAAAAGGTGTTTTTAATCACAATGGCAGCGCGGCCACCAGGCTTGAGCATTTTGATAAAGTGCTGCAAAAACAAGAAGGCGGTTTCACCGGTTTTGATTGGGAAGTTTTGCTGAACTTCTTTGCGCTCTTTACCACCAAACGGCGGGTTAGCTAATACAATATCGTGCTGGTTGCTTGGGGTAATGTCTTGTAGATTTTCGCCTAGGGTATTGGTATGAATAACGTTAGGTGCTTCGATGCCATGTAGAATCATGTTCATAATGGCGATAACGTAAGCCAAAGACTTTTTCTCTTTGGCGTAAAAGGTGCTTTGTTGCAGGGTTTTTAAATCGCTGGTTGAAAGCTGCTTTTTGCTGACACCACCTTGGCGAAGGTAATCGTAGGCTTCACATAAGAAGCCTGCCGAACCTGCTGCACCGTCGTATATGGTTTCGCCAATTTGTGGCTGTAATATATCGATCATCGCACGAATTAATGGGCGTGGTGTGTAGTATTCTCCCCCGTTGCGGCCAGCGTTGCCCATGTTTTTAATTTTTACTTCGTACAGGTGTGAAAGCTCATGCTTTTCTTCTTGTGAGCGAAAGCGTAATTCGTCTACTTTTTCGAGCGCATCACGCAGTGAGTAGCCACTTTGAATTTTATTTTTGATCTCGCTAAAGATTTCACCAATTTTATATTCAATGGTGTCAGGGCCTTTGGCACGTAGTTTAAAGCCTTTAAGATAGGGGAAAAGCTCGCCATCAACAAAATCCATTAAGTCGCTGCCGGTTAAGGCGTTATCGTGATCAAACTCATCATTAGCGGTTTTAGGCGCAGCCCACGAACTCCAGCGGTACTTCTCTTCAATAATGTATTGGTATTCTTCTGCCATCAATTCGGCTTCTTGAGACTTTGTAAACTCTAAGTCATCAAGGTATTTTAAAAATAGCATCCACGACGATTGCTCGGTGTAGTCTAGCTCACTAGAGCAGCCTGCGTCTTTATGGAAAATGTCGTCGATATTTTTAAATGTTTGTTCAAACATGTAAATTAAGTCCTTGTTAGCCAGTGAGTTTGAGATGATTTTTTTGCTTAAAGCAACTCACTCGCTTATTTATATTCCTGAGGTAATAGTGATTAATATACCCTAATTAATTAAAAAATTAATAATATATTAGTACCAAGTAGTTTTTGGTTAATCTAGGTCAATTTTATACTTTTGCCTTGCCGGTAGTATCTCTTCGAACTCGCAATTTAATGCGTTTACTAATTTATATAAGGTTTCGAGTTTAATATTAACATTACCTCTTTCCATTTTTCCGTAATTACCGCGCTCTATACCGACATAGGCGGCAAAACCTTCTTGCGAGTAGCCTGCTTCTTTGCGTTTTTCTCGTAGCTTTTCACCAAAATGTTTAACTAAATCACTCACCTGGTTTTCCTCAAGGCAAAATGATTAGATTTTCATGTTGAGGGCTTAACTACCACGCCCTATAATACCCATTATTATAAGAAGTTTATTAGGATTTACTTTGAAATTTGACCCTCTCGTAGCTCAAATTATTGTTGCACCAAATTTTGATAACTTTACAACAAGCGATGTACGCTCGGCGTACTTAGCATTAAAAAGTGATTCTTCTTTGGTACCTACAGCAGTTAGGCGAAGTATATATGCCGAATTGATCAAGCTTGTTAAAAAAGGCTGGCTGAAAAAAATGGTATCAAATAAAAAAGGATTTACGCGATTCAATAAAACAGAAAGCTTTAACGTTGAGGTAATTACTCAGCTAGCTAGTGCAATACCTATTGGAACTACAGAAAAGGCAGATGATAAGCACGCGCTATTACTTAGTAAGTTAAATCATTATAAAGCCGAGCTATTATTGAATATGGGGGAATCTGAGGCATACAAAGAGCTTTATTTGGAGTCACCCGAATTAGTAGATGAACTTCAGCCACAATACAACAAAGCGAGAGACAACAATACAAGAATACTTGGCAAGATTAGAGCGATTGAAGGCTTAATGAAGCAAAACGAAGCATTAGAGAAAATATGAAACTAAGACTATGGCAAGCCGAGTGTATTAATTTAGCGCTTACACAATACCAGAGCGGCAATAGCCACTTTTTAGCCTTGGCAACTCCTGGGGCGGGTAAAACCTTAATGGCTTCGGAATTAGCTAACCAGTTATTAAAAAATAATATGGTCGATGTGATTATTTGTTTTTCACCGTCGTCTATTGTTTCTCAAGACTTTAAGGAAAGCTTACAGCTAAAAACGAATGAACGATTTGATGGGCTTATTGGCGCTAAAGGTAGAGCTTTAACCTATCAAAGCTTACAGTATTTAGATGTGCACTTTTGGCAGTTATTTGAACGATATCGTGTTTTTGTAATATTTGATGAAATTCATCATTGTGCTGGCTCTAATATTGCCAATGCAAATGCATGGGGTGAGCAGATAATACTTAACATTCAAAATAAAGCACAGTATACATTAGCCTTAACAGGCACCCCTTGGCGTTCTGACGCTGCTCCTATTGTTCTTTCATCGTATCAGCAACCTAACAATAAAATAGCGTGTGACTACGTTTACGGGCTTTCTGAGGCTATTGGAGATAATGTTTGTCGGGTTCCACAAATAGTAGCTGTTGATAATAGCCATATTACAGTTGTAGATGACGTTGAAACCAAAACATTTAACTGCTTTAAAGCGTTATTAAACTACTCTGGCGTTTCTTATCAAGAAATTATTGAAAATGAAGCGGTAATAAAATACATAATTTCTTCCGCTCAAAAAAAGCTTATCTCATTTAGATTGAAAAACCCCGATGCAGCGGGGTTGATTGTTGCATCGTCTGTTGAGCATGCCCATCAAATCTCTATGTTAATGCGAACTCACTTTGACGAGGATAGCACTGTTGTAACCTACCGAGAAAATGAACCTACAAGTATTATTCAGCAGTTTAGGTATGCACAAACTAAGTGGATTATTTCTGTTGGTATGATTAGCGAAGGTACAAATATCCCTCGTTTGCAGGTTTGCTGCCACCTTACAAACATAAAAACAGAAATGCATTATCGCCAAATATTGGGCCGTATACTGAGGGTAACAAACTCTAAAAACCAAGAAGCTATTATGTACATGCCTGCCGAACCTAAGCTTTTAGAGTACGCGTATAGAGTTAATCAAGATGTTCCATTTGAAGCTGATGTAGTTAAGTTTGAAAAGATGAAAGCTACTGCTGAAGAACCTACTGAAGATGAAGGTTTAAGTGAAATGACCTTTAATAAGAAAAATAAAAAAACCTCCAAAGCTCAGTTTGATTTTGATAACTTTGCTGACTTTTTTGAGCAGCCAGCTATGAGCAATAGATCTGAAGCGACAGAGGAGCATTTTTTAACCGACGCCTATGAGCGAATTATTAATATATCAGGCCGTTTTCAACAAGAAGCGATCGCTTTAGGGTTAAGTGAATTGCGGTAAATACGCTAGAATTTACCTCAAGTAGACCTCTACAGGTAACATCAATTTCAGTTACACGAGGAAATATAACTTAATTTAAGGTGTTGCTATGTATAGCTTCTCTGAAATTCATAAAAAAATAGACTTTATAGAGATTTTAACCAATAGAAAGATCAGTGAAAGTTCAAGTCACCTAGAGCAAATTAACTTTATACATCAAGGTGTATATATCAAAAATGCTGAGCGTCTAAGGATAGAGTTAGGCTGGGATATACGAGCATTTTCTTCAGCTATTAGAACTAGCAAGAGCTCATATGTACGCTATAAAAAAGAATTAAAGCCCTTAAATACCACTTTAAGTGAAAATGCATTTGAAATTGCAAAAGTCTGCTCTTTTTGTCTTGATTACTTTGAAAATATAGAACGTCTTAATATTTGGTTAAATACCTCGTCACTCCAATTCGACTCTAAAAAACCTTTAACATTTATAGATACAATAGCTGGCCGTGAATTAATTAAAAATACCGTAAACAGGCTCAAATATGGCTATAACGCCTAAGAGTAAAGTGTCTTAGGACGTAAAGCGCACGATCAACAGACTGCCAACATGAAACCAAGTTCTATCCTTTTCTTAACTTAACAAGAAGCTATCACTTTAGAGATTAAAACGTTGATTTGAGCTTATTAATGACTCAATTTTCTCTGATAGTCGCATTTGTGCCATTTGCAGACATTAGCAACGCCTGAGCTCAGGTGCATTTGAGACAACGCCTGCTTTTGCGTTAGCAAAAAAGTGGGTGGCGGATCAAATGTCATCTGCAGAGACTTTTTAGGCAGCGTTCACCGTATTCTAGGAACGAGCGTTTACGAGGCACGTGCCGAACTGGCCTTTATGACTTTTGTAAACAACAAAAAAATATTTGGATCAAACTTCGTGTCCACTTCATGCTTCAAGATATTCATAGTTTCAAGGTGCGATTTAGCCATGCGGTATGGCCTGCTAGTCGTCAGTGCATCATACGCATCAATGATCGAAAGTATTCGACTACTCAGGGGAATATCGGCACCAGCCAGTCCGTCTGGGTATCCGCTTCCATCAAATGCTTCATGATGATGTCTGACAATAGACGCGACCTCGTCTCTGTTTGTCAGGAATGTCTCACTAATTATTCTCTCACCGATAACCGAGTGAGCCTTTATCTCTTCCCTTTCATCAGGTGTGAGCTTTCCAGGCTTCGAGAGAACAGTATCACGAACTCCAATCTTACCCACGTCGTGTAATTGACTGGCAATACGCAAGTCATCTAATGAGGGGGCACTCAAATCGGCCGCACGCCCCACTTCCAACGCAAGCGCACAGACGCGGTCACAATGGCCTCTAGTATACGCATCGCGCGCGCACAATGCCGTAATGAGTGATGGGTAAGCATTTTCTTGATCTGGTGCGAGGGCAAAAGCCATTGAATATCTCTCCTTGTTCAGCAACGCCTAACAATTTAATAGTGCGCTCATCACGCATATTTTTGCTGACTTCAAGCTCATCTATCCACATTCCAACAAATAACCGAGGGTATTTCAAGATTTTAAATAAATTTAAATGTAGGATATACGCGTTGCTCGTTTGCTTGACTATATGAATAAACGACACAACTTTATCTATTAATTAGCCCTAAATTTAGCCATCCTCAATGACCGGTTATCGCTCATACCCGAATTCTTTTGTAGCGAGCTAAGCTTAAAACTCCATAAACACCGGAGTACAACTAATGCACCAGTTAACTATATATCAGCCTAAAGAGCCTTGGAATAAAAATAAGCTTGTAGGACAAAAGTTACCTCTAAAATTACAGCAAATATGGGCTATCCGAATACGACTGGAACTTTTTCATAAAATAAGAGATCTAGCACTATTTAACCTAGCCATAGATAGCAAACTAAGAGGGTGTGATTTAGTTTCACTAAAAGTTAATGACATTGCACATGGTAAAGCAATCCAATCACGGGCAATAGTCGTTCAAAAAAAGACTGGTATGCCTGTTCAATTTGAAATTACTGGAAATACAAGGAAATCAATTGTGGCGCTCATAGAGCAATTTACTCTCAATTCTTATGATTACTTGTTTAAGTCACGAATTCATTCCTCTGAACACCTTTCAACCCGTCAATATGGACGTATAGTTGACTCTTGGGTCACCTCAATTGGGTTAGATAAGACTCAATATGGCACTCATTCAATGAGACGTACCAAACCATCACTAATTTACAAAAAAACTAAAAATTTAAGAGCCTGTCAGCTTCTACTTGGCCATAGAAAACTAGAGAGCACTGTCAGGTACTTGGGAATAGAAGTTGATGATGCGTTAGAAGTATCAGAACAGATCGATGCTTAAATTTGAACCTAAGCCAGACTCGAAGTTAGAGTCTGGCACGTGCCATAATCCGACCTTGAGACACATAGAGATTAAGACTGCAAAGATACGAAAGCGGAAGTTAACTTTGGCCTGTTTAACGACAAATATTCCGACAAAGCAGTCATGACTATTAGTTTATTGTTAAATCTAATCTTTCTTTTCGTTCATCTACTCAATAACCCCACGCTAAACGTGACTTTAGCGTGGGGTTAGAGTTCACAGTAATTTTATCTGGATAGCTCTTTTATTTTTTTCTCTGAAAACCAGCGATATAAAACAGGTAAAACAAATAATGTTAACAGTGTTGCAGTTACCAAGCCGCCAACAATAACACTCGCTAATGGGCGCTGTATTTCTGCACCAACACCATTAGACATTAACATCGGTATCAAACCTAAAGCTGATGTTATAGCAGTCATAAGTACAGGTCTTAATCTTGAAGTAGCGCCTTCAAAAACGGCTTTAGATGCTTCTAGACCGTCTTTAATACGTTGGTTGATACTTTCTACCATAACGACCCCATTCAATACCGCTACACCAAATAAGGTAATAAAGCCAACGGAGCTTGGTACAGACAAGTATTGTCCAGATAAATATAAGGAGAAAACTCCGCCAATTACAGCAAGCGGCACGTTGACCAATATCAGCATAGCTTGACCAACAGAACCAAAGGCAAAGTAAAGTAGTAGTGCGATTAGTGCTAACGATAAAGGTACAACTATAGCTAACCTATTTTGAGCACGTTTTTGACTTTCGAACTGGCCGCCAATCGAAACAGAATAACCTGAAGGTAAGTCAACCTTTTCAGCAATTACCGTTCTGATATCGGCAACCACGCTTCCCATATCTCGATTTTGTACATTTGCTTGGATAACGACTCTTCGTTGTACATCATCGCGTCTAACTTGTGGTGGGCCTGACTCAAATGAGACTGAGGCTACGTCACCCAGCCGCACCCAAGCACCAGTAGGTGATTGAAGCCGAATATCAGCAATAGCTTCTTTGTTACTTCGGTACTCTTCCTCTATGCGAACGTAAATATCATAACGTTCATTACCATTGATTATTTGTCCGGCTTCAACACCACCAATACCATCACGCACAACCTCCATTATGTCACTCACAGACAATCCAAAGCGTGATAGTTCTTGCCTGTTAGGACTTATCACCAATTGCGCTTCACCAGCAATTTGCTCCAATGCAACATCCCTTGCACCTTCAATGTTTTTAATTGCTGTTTCTATTTCTTGACCTTTAGCCGCCAGTACCTCAAGTTCAGGCCCAAACAACTTTATCGCCAACTGAGCCTTAACACCAGATAGTAGCTCATCGACACGAGTCGCAATAGGTTGAGAAAAGTTGAGTAGCAACCCAGGGAATTCTTCTAAAGATCTCTCCATTTTTCCTTGAAGTTCATATCGATTAGATGCACTGGTCCACTCAGAAACAGGCTTCAACCCTATGTAAATTTCGATGTTATTCACAGGCTCTGGGTCTCCACCTATTTCTGCTCGACCAATTCGGCTTAATGCATAGGTTACTTCAGGGAAAGCCATTAGTTTTTCTTCTAGAATTGGTGCCACAGTGAGCGCGGTATCTAAACTGGAAGAAGGTGCAAGCGTTGCTCTTAAGTTTATCGTCCCTTCTTCTAACTCAGGTACAAATTCAGTACCAATTAATGGAACTAATGCAAAGGCAGAGAAAACTAATATAAGTGCGGCTGAAATGACTAATTTGGTGCGTTTTAGTGCGAATGTAAGCCCTTTTCTGTAGAGTTTGTCTAATGGCCTAAGAACAAAGCTTTCCCTCTCTTTTACACCTGACTTAAATAAATAAGTAGCTAAAGCGGGTACAACAAACAACGCAACCACAATAGCAGATATAACAGCTAAAATGATGCTTATTGCCATAGGTTGAAATAACTTTGCCTCAACACCTTCAAAGCTAAATAAAGGCGTAAATACGACTAAAATAATAGAAGCTGCAAAAAATACGGGACGAGCCACTTCTTTACCCGCATTTTGAAGACGTAACTTAATACCATGCTCATCTTGTTCTACATCATGTGGATCAGTATCAGCACTAGGCACTCTTTCTTTTACAGTTTTTAAATGGGTAGAGTCTGGTCTATTTAAATGCTTAAACATGTTTTCAACCATCACGACTGAACCATCAACTAGCATACCAATGGCTACGGCAATGCCACCCAATGACATAAGGTTTGCAGAAATGCCCCACCAAGCCATGATCATTAACGCGATACCAATTGAAATTGGAATAGATATTAGGACAAGGAAGGTTGCACGTATATTCATTAAAAATAGTGCTAATACAATACAGATGAAAATAAATGCTAGTAATAGTGCATCAACTACTGTATCAACGGCTTTTTCAATCAAATCAGCCTGATCATAAAATGGTTCAAAGCGAACACCTTTAGGCAATGCTTGATTAAT
>NZ_JWIG01000032.1 GCF_000814675.1 Pseudoalteromonas distincta
ATCTAATCCCGTTTGCTCCCCACGCTTTCGTACATGAGCGTCAGTGTTGACCCAGGTGGCTGCCTTCGCCATCGGTATTCCTTCAGATCTCTACGCATTTCACCGCTACACCTGAAATTCTACCACCCTCTATCACACTCTAGTTTGCCAGTTCGAAATGCAGTTCCCAGGTTGAGCCCGGGGCTTTCACATCTCGCTTAACAAACCGCCTGCGTACGCTTTACGCCCAGTAATTCCGATTAACGCTCGCACCCTCCGTATTACCGCGGCTGCTGGCACGGAGTTAGCCGGTGCTTCTTCTGTCAGTAACGTCACAGCTAGCAGGTATTAACTACTAACCTTTCCTCCTGACTGAAAGTGCTTTACAACCCGAAGGCCTTCTTCACACACGCGGCATGGCTGCATCAGGCTTGCGCCCATTGTGCAATATTCCCCACTGCTGCCTCCCGTAGGAGTCTGGGCCGTGTCTCAGTCCCAGTGTGGCTGATCATCCTCTCAAACCAGCTAGGGATCGTCGCCTTGGTGAGCCATTACCTCACCAACTAGCTAATCCCACTTGGGCCAATCTAAAGGCGAGAGCCGAAGCCCCCTTTGGTCCGTAGACATTATGCGGTATTAGCAGTCGTTTCCAACTGTTGTCCCCCACCTCAAGGCATGTTCCCAAGCATTACTCACCCGTCCGCCGCTCGTCAGCAAAGTAGCAAGCTACTTCCTGTTACCGCTCGACTTGCATGTGTTAGGCCTGCCGCCAGCGTTCAATCTGAGCCATGATCAAACTCTTCAATTAAAAAGTTTTATGTCTTTCGACAGCTCAATGAATTCTGAATTTTTGTTTTTGTTGCCAAAAACGAATTGACTGTGCGTTATTATTTTCACTTTTAAAAAAGTGAAATCAAAACAGCTCAAGGCTGAATCTTTTAATAACATATGGTCACTCAGTTTTCAATTGAGACTCTAATTTGTTTGCCTCGCTACCGAAGTAGTTTGGCTGTTAGAACTCAATCTGTACGAGTGCCCACACAGATGATTGCTTTATATTGTTAAAGAACGTTTTGAGTCGCTTTAGCGTCTCAAGGGATGCGAATAATACACCCTTTATTTTTCGAGTCAACACTTTGTTTTAAACTTTCTTTCGACAATTTAAAACCGAAGTTTTATTTAACTCTCTGAGTAGTTCGTGCCTCGCTATGCTTCAGCGTTTCCCGTCTCAGTGGGGTCGCATTATAGGGAGAACAGATTTTTACGCAAGCGTTTTATTGACAAAACTTTAAATAAAGCATTGTTCGCTGAGAATTTGAGCTAAACGCATTAAAAACACAACATAACTAGCACTTTATTAACATTTAACGCCTATTAAAGTGTTTGTTATGGCCTACGCTATCAAAAAATACCGTCTACAGACCTGCTATTAAGTCATTTAGCTAAAAGCTATAGTTAAAGCCCGCGTAAAAACGACGACCTGAGTAGCTAGTATTGAGTAATCGCGCATCGGTGTCATTTCCTAAACGCGTTACTGATTCAGATTTAGTTAAATTAATAACCGCTGCGGTAAGGCTAAGCCCGTCGTATAAATTTACAGATGCATTTACATCGATTTGTTCGTAAGGGTCTTGGTATACATTTAATCCGCTATTTAAACCGAGTACTGTTTCGCCGCGCTTATTATAAGAAGCACGTACATTAAAATAACCTCCTTCATAATAAACAGAGGTGTTGTACTGATACTTTGCACTACCTATTAAGGCCGACTGACCAAATTCTTCACCATTAATTGTTACATCTGCTTTATTGGTTTTGTTATAAGTGTAATTTGCGTAAAAGCCAAAACCACTATCAAAGGCATGCTGAATAAATACTTCCGCGCCTTTTGATACTGCATCGGTGCCATTACCTACAGTGCTGTAAGGGGCTATATTAATAGTCCCTGCATCCACTATATTATTTTTACCAGCAAAGTTTTGCTCTACGTCGATCACCAGTGGCACAACAAAGTTATCTACTTTCTTATGAAAAAGTGCCAACCCAACAGCAGAACCTTCGCCATAATAATACTCAATAGATAAATCAGCTTGAACTGATTCAAATGGTTTCAAGTTTTTATTTCCGCCACTACCGCTAAAACCAGGAAGCTCGTTAAATGCGGCTCTATCTTCTGCCCATTCACCTGATACATAGGTAATGCGCTGCTGCGCACCTAAATCACTATAGTCAGGACGAGATATTACTTTAGCTATTGCCCCACGAATAACTAAATCGTCGGTTGCATCCCACGCTATATTAAAGCTTGGCAAAACTTGAGTGTCTTTGTTTTGCTGAGTGACTAATTGATAGTCTTCTACAAAACGAGCGTCACCTGTTACTGGCTCACCTGTTTCATCATTTGTGTGATCTAATTGGTAGGTATATAAGTCAGTAGATGAAGTAAGTGTTTTTGTTTGCACAACACGCACACCCAAATTACCTCTGACTTCACTAAATTCAAAATCACCTTGTATATAAAAAGCCGATATTTTTTCTTCTATATCGTAAACAAAATTATCTTCAATGCGTGTATAAGGTACATAACTAGCAGTGACCATATCGCGGTATTTATTCCAGTCGATACTTGGCATTTGGTTTATATCAAAACCACCTGCAATATTATTCTCACTAGTAAATACATTTTGAGCTAATGGCATTCCACCATTCCACTGGTAGCTGTCAAAACGGGTAATACCTTGCTCACTTGCTTCCCCTGCAGCAATATCAAAATTTGGATCTAAAAAGAAGGTGTTGCCGGTTTCACGGTGAAGAGTTGAATTGCGGTATTTAGCACCGGTTTTAATTGTTTTTAAAAAGCCCCAATCAACATAAAAATCCACATCAGCTTGGTAGTAATCTTCTTCTAGCTCACTGCGTACAAAGCTTGAGTTTGAAGAGCCCGCATCACGACCGCCTCCAACTCCATTTTGTAAATTAACTAATGTGTTAGGGTCGATATTAAGTGACACATTATTTTGATTGAGTGACCAGCCTGCCGTTTGAGCTGCGTTTTGAATAGTGGCTGCGTTTTCGCCCGCGTTAGAACTTTTATACGCCGCTTCCCAGCTTTCTTCTGGGCCGCCCTCTGATTGTGTATTACCAATTACAAAGCGCGCTTTAAAATTATCACCTTCATAGGTTAAATTAAAATCAAAGGTATCTGAGGTAGATTCCTCACGTACGTAGCTGCCACGCATCCACGGAAATTGCATATCATTTTCGACACCACTTGCCATTGCATCGTATTGCATACCAGTAACAATAGTGCCCGACTCATCAAGATTTACATCCGTCAAAAAATCAGGATTTAAAGACCACTCTGGTACATCAATCACAGATTCTGTTCTGTCTTGCCCAAGTGTAAAACCAAAATAATTAAAGCCAAGCTCTAAACGATTTGTTGGTCGCCACTGTGAACTAAATTGAATCCCTTCGCGCTCACGTTTTTCGTTAAGAACAGAACCTCGAACAACTTGCGGAAACCAAACGCCATCGTAACTGTTGCCGTTTGCATCATTAATAGTATCCCAACCGTTATTGTTATCAACTGTATTACCATGTATATCTGTTGCTTGCCCAGTGCCAGTATAGCGCCATACATTAGCATCAGTACCGCCCGAAAGCGTTCTGTTTGTCCGTTCCTGATAGGTATAGCCAACTAATACACCAAAGTTTTCGTTGTCGTTTTTCCATGAATATAAACCCGTAAACTGCGGCTCATACTCTTTTGTAACATCAGCGTAAGTACTCTCGACATTAAATACACCCGAGTTTGCATCCATATTTAAAGGTTTTCGGCTGTGCATTAGTACAGTGCCACCAACCCCACCTTCATCTAAGCGTGCCTCTGGCGATTTATAAACCTCTACGCTTTCAATCATTGAAGACGGTAACAAAGCATAATCAAACGAACGCGAAGGCTCCCCTGGAGAAGATGCTATAAAATTACCATTAAGCTGTGTAAAGGTAAGTTCTGACGATAAACCACGAATACTGACAGATGAACCTTCCCCGCCATCACGCTCAATTACCACACCGGGTACACGCTGAAGTGAGTCTGCAACGTTTTTATCAGGGAACTTTCCAATGTCTTCCGCGGTAATGGCATCAACTACAGATCCCGACATACGTTTTACATCTAAGTTTTCGGCCATACTTGAACGGATACCACGTACTTCTATTACTTCCATATCTTTTGCGTGCTGCGAGTTTTCTTGCGCTGCAACAGCACACGTAGAACCCAGAGCAGAAAAAATTGATACATAAAGTGACGACTTACAAAACGTTGAAAAAGGGAAAGGGTATATGCTTGCTACTATCATGTGAGAGGCTGTTCCATTTAAATCTGCTTATATAAAACCTAAAGCGAGAAGTTAGTCCTTTTACGTAAATTATTTACGAAATGGCAAAAATTGTTCCCAATTTTACACAGCCAAACTTAACCGTTTGTTAATCATCAATATTAAAACTAAATAAACGTTTCATATAACTGTATTAATACCTATTGAATGAAACTTAAAATCCAACCCACACATCAAAACCACTCTTAATTAACAAGCTAAGAGAGGCTTTGTTGAATTTAAATATTTATAGCTTAAAAACAAATTATTCAAATCACCATGAAATCACTTTTTGCTGCTGAAGTTTACCAGTAGGATCTGCTTGCGTTTTAAGTTCACAGAACTCATTTGCCCAAATTGATGTACGCGCTCTTATTGGTGGTTCTTCACTATTTACACATTCCATAACCACATTAGCTACTTCGTCTACTGTTTGAAATACGTCAGCAGAGCGACCTTGAGCACTCGCAATGTACTGCTCTAATATTGGTTTATATTCATCATCTACAATGCCACCAGTTTGCTGAAACTGTGCTAACGCATTATTTGCAAATTCAGAGCTAATACCACCAGGCTCTACATTGGTAAAATTGATATTAAATGCTGGTGTTATATAAGTTGCTACCGATTCAACATAACCTTCAAGTGCGAACTTAGCTGCGCAGTAAATTTCATTAAAAGGTTGACCGACAAGACCGCCTACTGACGATATATTCACAATATGCCCTTGGCGTGCTTTACGCATATGCGGCAAAACAGCTTTTGTACAGCGTACTACTCCTAAAAAGTTTACATCCATTACCCACTGAATGTCTTGCTCTGTAGTTTGTTCGGTTGTTCTTATATACCCTGCCCCTGCATTATTTACGAGTAAATCTATTTGTCCTTGTTCATCTATAACGTCAGTAATACATTGCTCAATACTTAGTGTATTTTGCACATCTAAATACTTTATTTCAGCTTGCACATTCGCGTTTTGAAGAGCGACTTCAAGTGCACCTTTTTTATCTAAATTACGCATAGTTGCCACAACAAAATAACCTTGTTGTGCTAGTTTTACGACAATGCTAATACCTAAACCAGTCGATGTACCGGTTACAATTGCTACTTTTTTCATCTTGTTTCCTGCTACTAAGTTAGTGCTGACTAGCACGGTACTGTGAGGGCGTTAGACCTACTTTGTTTTTAAATAATCGGGCAAAGTATTGCGGGTACGCGAAACCTAATGCATAAGCAATACTTGCAACAGAGTCGCTACTTTCTAATAAGCTATTTTTTGCTTTATCAATTAAATGATTATGAATGACTTGTTGTGCGGTTTGTCCGGTTTCTATTTTTAATGCATCTGTTAAATAGCGACTAGTCATATTTAGTGAGTCAGCAAGGGTATTAACACTCGGAATTTCATTGTTGTTATTGAGCACTAATAGCTCATCAAATTTTTCCAAAAACGAATCAACAATTGCGCTATGGGATTCTTTTCGCAATAAAAACTGTCGACGATAAAACCGTTCTGCATAGTTAAGCAAAACATTGATGTGTGCTAAAAGAATGTCACGGCTAAATTCGTCGTAGCTGAGCTTTGATTCGCTTTCTATATTCGCAATTACATTGGCAATTAAACGTTGCTCTTTTGGCGAAAGATGAAGTGCTTCATTAACGGCATAACCAAAAAAAGAAGCCTTTTTGAGTGCAGTACTTAGTGCATGGCCACGAATAAAATCCTCATGAAATACAATTGTTTTCCCTTGAGACTCAACAGTTACACCATTGCTATAAAATGTTTGCTGTGGAGAAAAAAACAATAATGTACCGCTACTACAATCATATTTAGTTTGCCCATATACAATCTCTCCTGCAGTCACCTTTTTTAGAGAAATAGCATAAAAATCGGTGCTAATAACACTTTGAGTATTTAAACATGCTTGGTAATTGTTTTGTGATGAACTGTCTGTTGTTGAAATGGCAAAAAGCGGATGCTCCGGCGCAGGTTTTCCAAGCGCGCTGTAAAAATCTGTGATATTACTAAAATGTACTTTATTCATAGGCCATCTCACTTTGGTTGCTGATAAATAGTTTATAGGCTTGATAAAATAATTACAGTGCACAAATCATCATAAAGTGTATACAAAAAAACGAAGGGGATAATTAGATGTGGTAGTCAGCAGTTTATACTTTAAAAAGCAAAACTGCCGGATGATATTTGAAAGAAGTAACAATTGCTAAATAGCGCTTGGTTAACCAAGCGTAGCAATAACCTCTGAAAGCTCAAGTAATGTCGGCTTTCCACCATAATAATTTGTATCTATATGATAACTATTACCAACCCAAAAAGGCGCTTTAGTTGAGTTATGTCCATGTATTGAAAAGTCGACTCCATGACTTTTAACTACCTTATTTTGTTTAACTACTTCGCGATCCCACAATAGAGATTGCACAATTAGCGATTTATCATCAGGGTAATTTTCCCAATCCCACGATTGTGCAAATGTATGAGACAACCCTATTGTATAACCACGATACTCTAGTACTATTGAAAGCGGTTTAGTTAGTAACTCATCGCACATGACATTGAGCTTTTCACTTGATACCGACTTATGCCAATTGCCACCATTGTCAGTCCATAATTTTAAAGCCGCTTTATCATTACTTAATAATGATTCCAACATTAAATGCTCATGATTACCTAATATCATACATGCCCTAATGGCTTGTAAGTATGTAAATAAGTCATATGTTTTATCCCCGCGATCAACAAAATCGCCTAGGCAAAACAAAGTATCTCTTTCAGGGTTAAAATTTACGTTATTAAGTGCGTTTTTTAAGGCCGGTAAATCACCATCAAGATCGCCAATTACAAATACTCGGCACTCATCATTAATAAATATGGCTTGTTTTGAAGATACAGCCTGAATAGCGTTAATACCAATATCCAAAATAGACTCCTATAGAATGCAATCTAAAACTTAGATTAATACTTGAGTTTATAAAGCCTTAAGGTAACACAATATAGTTGATAATTAATGAAGGTAATAAGATTTGATTGAAACTAAAAATGCATGACAGCGGACTTTTGCTACAAGCTAAATAAGTAATGTAGATAGTTTTTAGCCAATAGTAAAAAGCGGCTTAGCAAAATACCTGAACAAGTTATAAGTTAGTTAACAGCACAAACTTATCAGCCAGCTCATCTAAACTTTCACGCTTATTAGGATCGGGCTTTATGCAGTCAATAGGGCAAACACTTACGCAAGTAGGTTTATCATAATACCCTACACACTCTGTACATTTGTTTGCATCTATTTGGTATATTTTAGCGCCCATATAAATAGCCTCATTAGGGCATTCTGGGTCACACATATCGCAGTTAATGCATTTACTATTTATGAGTAAAGCCACTTTTAAGCCCCTTCAATTAAAATCATTATAAAACATAAACATAGATTTAAATGAAATGTTTTTTGACTACTTTTCATACAGGTGTAGTTCAATAAAAAACCTTTATTTTTTATTTAATCGTAGCACACATTCGTAACACACCATTTTATTTTTAGGTGTAAATTACAGCCGCGAATTATGCCTATTTTTCTCTGTTGCTTTGTTGATCTCAATCAATAAAAATCGCCGCGAGGCCTTTATTTATATAGGTTATAACAAAGTGAAGTACTCTTTATCAACGCTTAACAAAGCTCAATATACGAAAGCAAAACTAGAATGGAACCAGCTCAAACCGCCATTTTCTATGCAGCACATAAATCGGTGTGCTACGCTGGCTCAACACATCATATTTTTTGAAGAAAAAAGCACTTATAAACAAGGCTTTAAACCTAGTAGGACTAAAAGGTTATCGAAATACGAAGCGCAACACCATATTCGACTAATTTTCACCAAGTCTGGCGCTGCTATTTTCTACTCTAACTTCCCTAAATCATCTGGCATAGCTAATACCAAATTAGGTGAAGCACCTGAATTAACAATAGCAAAAGCACGAAAGCTTACTGAGCAAATGAAGTATGGCGTTTTAAATAATCATAATATTAAAACTGTGTTTGATGCTTATGAACAAAGCTTAATAGAGCGCCATAACACTGCACCTACCAAATTTGCAGCTTCATCGCTCAGAACATATCAATGCAGAATAAAAAAGCTCAGGCATCATTTCCCACTTAAGCGTGCGTTCCAATCTCTTACAGCTGGAGAGTTAGAAAAGATTGTAGATTTAATTATCCAGACAGAGTCCAATAACCAGGCAATCGAGCTTTTTGCACAGATTAGAAGAGTATGGCGATTTGCTAAGAACAAATTTAACTCAGGTAAAAACCCAGCAGCTGATATCGATGACTTTTACGTATCTGACCGTGTAGAAAGCCCTCGTCCTTGCCAAGTTTATACTGACTTAGATTCAATAGCTGAATTGTGGATAAACCTCGCGTCTGCACCAAATGTACATCAAAAAAATGCAGCTCGATTCATGATTTTGACAGGTATACGCCCTATTAATATTCCACAAATGAGGTGGGAGTGGCTCAATAGTATCGACTTCCCAACATTAATTACCTTTCCGGCATCTGTTGTCGGAGTTCGTGGAGAAATGAAAAACCAAAAAGAATATAAATTGCCCTTAACCAAAGCCATGCGCGCCATTATTTTAGAGCAGAGAGACTGGATGGAAAATGCACTCCCTAACTGTAACCCTGATCACATATTTCTTCAGCCTCGCGATCTTAACAAACCATTTGCTAAAAGGTCGCTGGACAAAATCATCAAAGATTACTCCCCTGTTGATGCAGTAAAAGGAGATAAAAGAAACATTGTAATGAAAGGATCTGCTGGAGCATTTTGCACAATGTGCCGAAGTTTTTTTAAATCCAACGCAAAAGCGATTATGGTTGCCAACGGCTATCATTTTAAACACGCTGAGGAACTCACAAGACTCGCGCTTCATCACCTAAGAAAAGAGGACGATCCAAACGGCTTAAACTATGATAAATCTGAAGAGCTATTTGGCACTTCAACAAAGCTAAAATTTAATGTATTCAAAATTCATGAAGCTAGTATTTTAAAAAGAGCTAAAGAGCTTGAAAATCAGCAGCTAAGACTTACAGGAATGCAGAGTAAACAGGCTAGTAATCTAGAAGAAAACAGCCAAAAAAAAGCACTGAGAGATAGGATTAAAGCACATCTAGTTTACAAGCGCGGTTATGTAAACTTCATTAATCAGCCACTTGGTGATACGGGCAGAGTAACAAAAGATTTGATCTTAACCGAAGAAGGAAGAGCTGTCGTTGAGAGATATTTAAATGACCAAGAGGCCAAACCAAAAAATAATTAAAAAAAGTTTAATTTCGACTTACCAAAGTTTTTGTTAAAAAAATTAATTTCATACCATTGCCTTATTAGAGCGATACCTCATCAGTTATTTGATGATTTTAACTTTTTTAAGGCTTATATATTAATGGCAACATCAGTATTAAATTCAGTAAAACCATGTGAGGTCACGATTAAAAGTCGTGACCTTTGCATGGCTGAATTTAATGCATTTAAGCCACCGTACAATGACGAGTCAATGGAAGAGCTAGCCAGTCTTGCGACTATTATATTGGCGCAAGAAAAAGGAAGAAGACTTTCAAAGTATCAGCTTAAAGATCAAATAAGAATTGTATTCCAGCATGATGGCATTATTAAATTTTTTACTCATTTTAAAAAAGAACATGGCATAAAAAATATCAAGATTGGTGACTCTAATGTTATGAGTTTTTCGGCAGCGAAATTAAGAGCGACCGAAATATACAAAAAGAACACCTCTGATTACACATTCGAATTTGTAGTGAGTAAACAAATAGAAAACTTACAGTCAATTAATAAGCATAGCCCTAGCAAGTTAGCTGAAACTACAGTAACAACATACACCTCTTACCTTAATGCAATTCAAAATGCTTTTGGTAAAAATACGTTATTTCAGACTATTACGCCTGAGATAATAGAAACCACGCTTGACCAACTACTAACAGAGAAAAGTGGTCCGCATGTGGCTAAGCAATTCGAGCAGATGAAAAAGCTGTGGGTGCTCGCAAAAAATAAATATAATAACGGCACTAATCCATTCCTAGAGATAGACAATAATTATATATCTTCTCGAACGGCGAAGCCTATTCCTTGTAAGGCATATACTGATATATCTCTAATTTCTCAGCTATACATAGGCCTAAAAGCGGCTAAAAATAATACATTAATAAATGCCGTACTACTGATGATGTTTACTGGGCTAAGGCCCATAAATATTTGTAATCTGCGTCTGTCGTATATAGATGATTTAAATAATCCTAAATTTTTAACGTTTCCTGAAACAACCCATACCACTCGCGGTGCTATGAAAAACCAAAAAGAGTTTAAAATACAACTCACACCCGAGATGAAAAAAGCGATACAACAAGAATTAAAATTAAACCCAGACAGAAACCGCACCTATTTATTCTGCAAGGTTAAAAACGGCTCAAACCCCATAAGTAAAGAGAGTTTAAACCGAGCTCTTAAATATCATGCACCAAAAAACATGGTGGCGGCCCCGCGAGATAACATAAATATAAAAGGCTCAGCCGGCGCATTTCCAACACTGCTTCGCAGCTTCTTAAAATCGCACATGAAAGAAGTGCTAACTAAAAAAATTGGCTCATCAACAATTGCTGAAATTGAGTCTAAAAAAATGCTTCATCACTCTGTTTCAGAGCACGATCCAATGAGTAAACATTATGACCACTCGAATAAATTATATAATACTGATATTAAAGCACTTTATAAAAACTTCTCACTATTTGAGAAGGAAGTACTTAAAGAAGTAAAAATACAGGCTAAGTTAAAAAACAAAACGACACAAAAATCATTATTTAAATTTGATAATTCAAATACATTTATCGCCAACGTCAAAAGCACAATAAATGCATATTCAACTATCTGGAGTAATATAATCCAGCAAACCCAAAAGCTTAAAAAGAGCCGCCCTTTGCAAATATTAGAGTAGCGCTTACATATTGCTATACAGCGTTGTCGTTATTTACAAACCTATAAAGAGCTTTTACTAGGTGGTGCAGATTGATTTCTTATAAAAGCAGGGATGTCAAAAATATCAGATGGCTTTGGCTTAGTGGCGACTACTTTAGAGCTTGACTCACTTTTAGTGTCATCAAGTACCATTTTAGAACTCGCGCCCGTAGCAATAACCAGTAGCTCATAATTGGTTGCTAAGGTTTCTATTTTTGAAACACCACAAATAACTAACGCGTTTGGGCTTACCTGCTGACGTACTGTATCGGTAATGAGGTTATAACTACCGAGTGAAATTTCATCTTTGCAATTTACTTGTATTATTACACCCGTACTTGATGACATATCAACTTGATTAACCAGCGGATTGTTAAGTGCCCCATCAAGCGCAGTAGTTAGCTCGCTCTCTTCATCGCATTTACCAACACCTAGTACTGCATCACCCTGACAATCCATAATTTTGGCAAAATCATTTAGATCAACATTAATCAGCCCCTGAAAGCAAAGCATATCGATTAATGATTTTATCAGTGAATGGAGTATTTGGTTTGAATGTTTAAACGCATCGAATAACCCTATATTGTTACCAAGCACTTCAATCAGTTGGTCGTTTGGGAGCGTAATAACAGCATTAGCATGCTCTTTAAGCTCATTTAAACCTGCTTGCGCTATATTATTTCTAAACTGCCCTTCACTACTAAATGGCAACGTAGCAACAAAAATAATGGGCTTACCTTGTTCACTAGCAAGCTCTGCAATATAAGGGCTAGCACCAGTCCCAGTACCACCACCCAACCCTGTTGCACACAGTATTATATCGCAGCCATTAATTAACGTTAAAAGCTGATCTTTACTTTCTTCCGCCGCTTGCAGCCCAACTTTAGGGTCGGCGCCGGCCCCATAACCATGAGTTAACTCAGCCCCTATAAGCACAGCTTCATCACTTTGTGTATGCTCAAGCACTACTTTGTCGGTATTAACACTGTACAAGTGCGCCTGCTCAGACTCTCGTTGCTCAAAAATACTGTTTAGCGTATTACAGCCACACCCACCAATGCCAAATACACCGATTGATAAACCATCATTTTGTTGAATTAATTGAAACATAATCTAATCACTCCTTAACTTTTATAGGAGCATAACAAATAGGTGCGTCAAAAATTGACGCACCTAAGTTAATTAGCGTTATTGATAGTTACTAGCAGCCGCTTTAAGCTTTGTGGTAATTCTTTTCCTAATGCGCTCAGGTTGTATGACTTCAAGCCAGTGAGCACATTTAAATAGCTCATCGGTTAGTTGTTCAGTATCAATAGCCTGGTAGGTAAGTAATACGTTTTTATCGTCAATCTGTTGCTTGTCAGTCAGCTCACCAAGTTCAATAAAGCCTTGATTAACCGCCGAATGGGTAGGTACTTTTATTACTAATTCGATAGTTTCTTGCGACATGCCTTTATTAATCGCACTACGTAACGACTTTAACTGCTCATTGCTTGGCTCACGTCGTGTCTTTTGCAAAATGTGTACATTACGAATGCGGTAAACCGGCATCTGGTAACACTTATCGTGAAGCGTCCCCACCATAAACTGAGCCATTAACACACCGCCTTGCTCAACTATGTTATAAAAACTCAACTCAGCAAACTTTAACCAATGTGCCTCATCGTAAAGTACTCTATAAAGCTCAGTGCTCACTGCACGCTTATGCTTAATCGCATGCTCAATTTGCTCAACTAGCTGATTATCAATATTCACTTTTAAAGAAAGCTTAGGCTGTGTTGAAAGCCAGTCAGGTACATGGCCATTAAAACGTTTAAGAGCCTGCTCTGCTTTAATATGCACTGACTGCTTAACGTCACTCGGGACTGATTGCGGTAGTAACTGCTCCAACAGCAAATAGTGTTCAGCCATTTCATTGCTCATTACTTTTGTATTACTACCTCGCCACTGCGCATTGATAGACCAGCCATAGGGCTTACTACGGGTATCTTTTTCAAGCCCAAAGCAACCTTGCTCATAAAGTGATTGGAGGTCTCGCTGTAGCATACGGATTGAAATATCAAAGTCACGTTCAAGTAATTTTTGCTGCAACTGGAGGGTCGAGATAGAGCTTGACGCTATTGGCACAAGCTCTAGAATTGATAAATGGCGGTGTAAAATCATTAAAATACTTAACTACTTCTGAAGTAAATAATTACGAGCTTGTTAGTTAGCGATATTGATTTATCAATACCGTCAAAAACAACCCCTCTAGGATAAGGTGTACTAGCTCAGACTTGATCCGACAGTTACCCGTTTTTTAATCGGTGACTGTCAGTCTAGATTTGAGCTAAATTTTTCTCAGCCCAGATCAATTTTCCATCTAATAAAGTTTCTAATGGCGTTCTGCCACAGCATATTTTTCCTTGATGAGTTCGGTCATTATTGTAATAAATCATCCATTCGTCCAGATCCTTTTGCAATTCCGCTAATGAGCTATATAGCTTTTTACGGAATGTAACTTGATAGAATTCATTGAGTATCGTTTTGTGGAAGCGTTCGCAGATACCATTTGTTTGCGGTGACATAGCTTTGGTTTTTGTATGATCGATATCATTAATAGCCAGATATAACTGGTAATCATGATGTTCGACTTTGCCACAATATTCAGTGCCTCTATCGGTTAGAATACGTAGCATGGGAAGCTCGTACTGTTCGAAGTACGGCAGTACTTTGTCGTTGAGTATGTCAGCCGCAGTAATTGGCGTTTTCGTGGTGTAGAGCTTAGCGAACGCTACTTTGCTGTATGTATCAACGAAGGTTTGTTGGTAGATACGCCCAACGCCTTTGAGATTACCCACGTAAAATGTATCTTGAGAGCCTAGATAACCTGGGTGAGCCGTTTCAATTTCACCACACGCTTCGTCATCATGTTTTTTCTTTTCAAGCGCAGCTACTTGAGCGTCGGTGAGAAT
>NZ_JWIG01000004.1 GCF_000814675.1 Pseudoalteromonas distincta
CAAACTGGGGAGATGAGGCACTGGCTGATACCAGCAAGGCCCGACTTACAGTATGAAATCATCTCCAGCGCGGGTAAAAATGACCATATCATTGAATTGAAAACCACAAAGCATGCACAAAAAAACTTTCCCGATGTTCCTGAAACGATTAAAGCGAGATTAATCAGCAAAACAATAAAGGGCAAAAGCTACCGTATATTAACCTCGATGACGGATAGATTGCGTTATCCAGGTAATGAAATTGTTGAATTATATTGTCATCGTTGGGAGATAGAACTTGGGTTTAGAGAAATCAAACAAACCATGCTTGATAGCGCATACCATTTAAGAAGTAAGCGTCCAGACATGGTGCGTCAGGAGCTATGGGCCGTGTTACTCGCCTATAATTTAATACGAAGAATAATGACGATGGCGGCGACAGTCACAGGGATATGGCCTAACCAGCTTAGTTTCTCTAGCAGTTCGATGGCTGTCATTCAGTATTTCTCGTCAGTATCTATAATGAGCCCAGGGAACATTCCAATACACTGGCAGCACTTACTCGATACACTGGTCTTATTTAAGCTTCCAGCTAGACGAGAGGATAGAAGATATCCCCGATGGGTTAAGCCAAAACCATCTAAGTATCCCCATAAAAAGAAAGATGCCAGTCAGCTTAACTGACTGGCATTAGCCTAATGGCTCCTTTTTTATTTTTTCAATTACACAAACTGCTTAAAACCTGAGTGTACACACGGTATACTAAGGGTAATTTTCACGCTACTTCTTAGATAGTAAAAAGCCAAATATGCAAAAATATGACGTAAAAACCTTTCAAGGTTTGATCCTGGCTTTACAGGATTATTGGGCGCAGCAAGGCTGTGTCATTATTCAACCACTTGATATGGAAGTGGGCGCCGGGACATTTCACCCGCAAACATTTTTAAAGTCTATTGGTCCAGAGCCAATGTCGAGCGCGTACGTTCAGCCGTGTCGTCGTCCTACGGATGGCCGCTATGGTGAAAACCCAAATCGCCTACAACATTACTACCAATTCCAAGTAGTTTTAAAGCCATCGCCAGATAACATCCAAGAGCTTTACTTAGGCTCATTAGCGGCAATGGGTATTGATACCCTTACTCACGAAGTTCGCTTTGTAGAAGATAACTGGGAATCACCTACGCTAGGCGCATGGGGCTTGGGATGGGAAATTTGGTTAAACGGCATGGAAGTAACGCAGTTTACCTACTTTCAACAAGTGGGTGGCTTAGAGTGCTCACCAGTAACAGGCGAAATTACTTACGGCCTAGAGCGTTTAGCAATGTACATTCAAGGCGTAGATAGCATTTACGACCTAGTATGGGCAGACGGTCCACTAGGGCGCGTAACATACGGCGACGTGTTCCATCAAAATGAAGTAGAGCAATCTACTTATAATTTTGAACATGCAAACGTAGAAGACTTATTTGCACAGTTTGATAAGTGTGAAGCAGAAAGCCAAAAGTTAATTGAAGCAAACTTACCACTACCTGCATACGAGCAAGTAATGAAAGCATCGCACGCATTTAACTTACTAGACGCACGCCACGCAATTTCGGTAACCGAACGTCAGCGTTATATTTTACGCGTTCGTGCGTTATCAAAAGCGTGTGCACAAAGTTACTATGACAAACGTGAAGCGCTTGGTTTCCCGCTGTGTAAGGATAAGTAAAATGTCAGCACAAAATTTATTAGTAGAAATTGGCACAGAAGAGTTACCACCAAAAGCATTGCGTAAACTAGCAGAAGCCTTTGCTGCAAACTTAACTCAAGAGCTAGAAACATTAGAATTAGCACACCAAGGCGTAAGCTGGTATGCATCGCCTCGTCGTTTAGGTTTACAAGTAAAAGCGCTTGAAGCTAAGCAACAAGACAAAGAAGTTGAAAAGCGCGGTCCAGCTACTAAAGCTGCATTTGACGGTGACGGTAACCCAACAAAAGCAGCAATGGGTTGGGCACGTGGTTGTGGTATTGAAGTAAAAGACGCACAAACACTTGAAACCGATAAAGGCGCTTGGTTATTGCACATTGCTAAAGTAGCAGGGCAAGAAACTAAAACCCTAATGACAGATGCAATCACAAAAGCATTAAGTAAATTACCAATCCCTAAACCAATGCGTTGGGGCGCGAATAAAACACAATTTATTCGTCCTGTGCATACAGTCACTATTTTATTTGGTGATGTGCTACTTGAAGGCGAAATACTTGGTAAGCAAATAACTAACCAGCTTCAGGGTCATCGTTTTCATCACCCAGAAAAAATTAGCATTAACCATGCAGATGACGTTTTTGACGTACTTAAATCTGCTTACGTTATTGCTGATTACGAGCAACGTAAAGCGCAAATTCGAGCACAAATAGAAGAGGCTGCAAGCGCAGTTAACGCTGTTGTTGCAATGGATGAAGATTTACTAGAAGAAGTAACATCACTTGTAGAGTGGCCAGTTACTTTAACGGCAACATTTGAAGAAGCATTTTTAGATGTACCAGCCGAAGCGTTAATTTACACCATGAAAGACGATCAAAAATATTTCCCGTTATTAGATCAAAATGGCAAACTTTTAAATAAGTTTTTGTTTGTATCTAACATCGAAAGTAAAGATCCAAGTGTGGTTATTTCTGGTAACGAAAAAGTAGTGCGCCCGCGTTTAGCCGATGCTCAGTTCTTCTTTGAAACAGATAAAAAGAAAACCCTAGAAAGCCGATTAGAGTCGCTTGATAGCGTATTGTTCCAAAAGCAACTTGGTACGCTTAAAGATAAGTCTGAGCGCATTAGTGAGCTTGCAGGTTATATTGCTGAGCAATTAGGTGCTGATAAAGACCTAGCACAGCGTGCTGGCTTATTAAGTAAAACTGACCTAATGACTGAAATGGTTATGGAATTTACCGACGTGCAAGGTGTAATGGGAATGCATTACGCTCGCCACGATGGTGAAGCCGAAGATGTAGCCGTAGCGCAAAACGAGCAGTACATGCCACGCTTTGCAGGGGATAACTTACCAACAAACTTAATTAGCTGCGCAGTAGCGATTGCTGATAAGTTTGACACGCTGGTGGGTATTTTTGGTATAGGCCAAGCACCTAAAGGTGACAAAGACCCATTTGCTCTTCGTCGTGCTGCTATTGGTGCACTGCGCATCATGGTAGAAAAAGAACTACCACTTGATATTTTAGACCTAGTAGCTAAATCGCAAACATTGTTTGGCGACAAGTTAACTAACTTAAATGTATCAACTGACGTATTTGAGTTTATGCTAGGGCGCTTCCGTGCTTGGTATCAAGACGAAGGTATTGAAGTAGACGTAATTCAAGCAGTGCTTGCACGTCGTCCGACTAAACCTGTTGATTTTGACCGCCGTGTTAAAGCCGTAAGCCACTTCCGTACATTAGACGCAGCAGAAGCGCTTGCAGCGGCTAATAAGCGCGTAGGTAATATTCTGGCTAAAAACGGCATTACCAGCCAAGGTAGTGTTGATGAGAGCTTATTAAGCGACGACGCTGAAAAAGTATTAGCATCACAAGTAGCAAAATTTGCCACTGACCTTGCGCCACTTTACGCAGATGGAAACTACCAAGAAGCATTAAGCCAATTGGCGGGTATTCGTGAAAGTGTTGATAACTTTTTTGACAACGTAATGGTTATGGCCGACGATGAAGCTGTTAAGCAAAATCGTCTTGCGCTATTAAGCCAGTTAAGCGGATTGTTTTTAGGTATTGCAGATATTTCTGTTTTACAAAAATAACACCGATTAGCAATTTTAAAAGCCAGCGTTTTGCTGGCTTTTTAGTTTTCACTGTACGCAAAGGATACCCATTGATGATTTCTATGAAACGAATTTTAACCTTAGCAATTGCTGGTTTACTTACAGCCTGTACAAGCCAAATTTCGATTAATGATGTTTTACCACAGCAAGAGCTTGACCGCACAATTTACTTACGTGGCGACTTTACATTGTGGGATGCAGAACCCCAGTATCAGTTTGCGCCAGTTGGCCCTGCGCTTTATCAAGCACAAGTTAAATTTAGTACGCCTGGTAAAGTGTACGAATTTAAAATAGCCGATGCCGATTTTAGTGAAGGTTACAACTGTGGTTACAGCGATGCACAACCAGCAGGGCAAAAACTAACACTCGGCCAGCCAGCTACCGCAGACTGTAATACTATTTATAACTACTTTAGTTTCACACCAGCAATAAAAGGCACGTACATAGTAAGTATTGATTACAGTGACTACGATAAGCCACAAGTGACGATAACGAAGAAGTGATAGCTGTAATTTTAAAGCTGCCCGAGTGAATTAATGGATTTGTAACAAGGATGTTATTATGAGAACTAAGCAATGGAATGAAGAAGTAAAAATTAATGGTGCTACTTATCCTGCAGATCAGTTGAATAGAAAACAAGATGCAGAACTGCTAACTAAAATTCTTGTTCGTCGTTCAAATGCGAATAGAGAAAAGCCAAATAAATCTTCTTATGTAATAAACGTTAATGCGCAATGGGGGGCAGGCAAAACTTATTTTGTAAAACGCTGGGCCGAAGATTTAAAACATGAACATCCTGTTGTCTATATAGATGCCTGGTCTAGTGATTTTATGGATTCCCCCATAATTACTGTACTAGCTGAAATTCAAGATCAGCTTTTAGAAACAATAAATAAAAGTTACTTAAGTAAAGAAAAGAAGAAGCGTTTTAAAAATTTAGGTATATCTGTATTACCGAAAATTTTAGCTGCATTAGTTAAGCGTTATGGTGGATTTGATATTGAAGAGCTATTTGTTGAGGAAGGGTCAGCTACAGAAGCTTCCTCACCAACACAAAATAATAAGTCAATAGATTTGTCATCTGCCATGGAAGCTATGGCAACTCAAGCATTTAAAGAGCATAGTGACTATAAGAAGGGAGTAAAAGAGTTAAAAGCTGCCATTAAGGAGTTGGTCAAATACTCAATTAATAAGCCAAAAGCTGGCTTTCAAGCAATTATGCGAGATTATCCAGCGTTTATATTTATAGATGAATTAGATCGATGCCGACCAACTTACGCTGTAGAAATGCTAGAAGCAATAAAGCATATATTTGATATTGAGGGGATCGTGATTGTTGTATCAACTCATACAGAAGAGTTACAGCACACTATTAAGGCCTTATATGGAAACGAATTCAATGCAAATAATTATTTACGACGTTTTTTTGATACTAAGTTCCATTTAGATATCGATGTTTCAAGCAACCTTTTAAAAAGTAACTGTGATCTATCTATCTTGAATTATTCAGAATTAGCCAATCGTAATATTATACTTTTTCCATTTTTAAACTTTAAAGATGACACAACCAAAACTTTTCAGAACACTGTTATTGAACATGTCTCAAGTATTGCTAAGTGGTTAGATTTACCACCTAGATCAGCAATTCAATTAGCTGAGAGGTTTATTACTTGTATAGAGCTCATAGAAAAAAATAACACGCTTGATGTTACTTTAATTAGTTCATTACTAGCATTATACATGTTTCAGTATGAGACTTACGTTGACCTTAAAAAAACACTATTCATAAGTTTAGGCACAAGCAATCCATTTTATATTGATGGAAAAAGTCATACTCAAAGCTTACTTAATGAATTTCAAAGTATTCCGAAAGCGGATATAGCCAAACTTGGACTTGAGCGGAATCTTCAATATAGTCAGAAATTTTCTCAGGTATATGAAGCTTTACCAATGAGGTTTGTCCATAATGGTGGCTTCAATAACATTGCCGTAAGTAAAGAACCGATGAATTTATATAGCTATCTAGGAGTATTTTTAAAAACGTATGAATATAACGAGGTCGATTTAAGGAAGGCTGAAGATTTAACTCGAGTAGTTGGTTACGATGGACGATATGGGGTAGAGCCCGCACAAGCCTTAAGCGTTCTAATGCTGTTTTATGGTACACACAAAAAGAAGTTAGCGTATTATTTTGATTTGATAGAATTAACTAGCCGCTTTGACAATAATTCTTATAGCCAATAGATCTCTTACAAACCTTTCTTCACCACATATCTATACGGTGCTTCTTCTGCATCTTTAGCCACCAGCGTGTGATCCATAAACGTACAAAAGCTCGGAATGTCGCGAGTGGTTGATGGGTCATCAGCAGTTATTAATAACGTTTCACCATCGTTCATTTTACGAATAGCAGCACGTACCATCATTACTGGCTCTGGGCAGCGAAGGCCTATGGCATCTAATTGGTGATCGGGATTATCAAAGCTCATAATAAATTGGCCTGTTTAATTAAAGTGATTGCTGTGTACGCGAGTGCTTAGGTATAGCAATTAATAAGTTTGGCAGTTTAACGCAATTTTAAGCGTAATTTAACTATTTTACTTAATGCTTTTAGCAGTTTCAAAATGCTTTATTTAATAATACGCCCGATCACATAATTACGCTGTTACATGCTTGTTTGATAAAGAGACGTTTTTATAAATTGAAGCTAATAAAAAAGGCGAACTGAATAAAATCAGTTCGCCTTTTTAATCACCAAGATGGTTTTACATGTTTAAACTAATTAGTCTTGAACACGTTCAAATACAGTTGCAATGCCTTGGCCTAAACCAATACACATAGTTGCTAAACCGTATCGTACATTTTTGTCTTCCATTAAGTGAATAAGCGATGTGCTAATACGCGAACCCGAACAACCCAGTGGGTGACCAAGTGCGATTGCGCCGCCATTTAAATTCACTTTTTCGTCAACAACATCTATTAACCCTAAATCTTTCATTACAGGTAATGATTGTGCTGCAAAGGCTTCGTTAAGTTCTACTACGCCTAGGTCATCAATTGTAATACCGGCTTGTGCAAGTGCTTTTTTACTTGCTGGTACTGGGCCGTAACCCATAATTGATGGATCGCAACCAGCGACTGCCATTGCTTTAATGCGCGCACGAATTGGTAAACCAAGCTCTTTTGCTTTTTCTTCGCTCATTACTAACATTGCAGATGCGCCGTCAGAAAGTGCAGAAGACGTACCGGCTGTTACCGTACCTGATGCAGGATTGAATACAGGGCGAAGCTTTGATAGACCTTCTACAGTTGTTTCAGGGCGAATTACTTCGTCGTCTTCAACTAAGATAAGCGAACCATCTGCATCGTGACCTTCCATTGCTAAAATTTCGCGACGGAAACGGCCCTCAACAGTTGCAGCTTGTGCACGTTGATGTGAACGGTAAGCAAATTCATCTTGTTGCTCACGGCTAATGCCATGAAGCGTAGCAAGGTATTCTGCTGTTAAGCCCATAGAGCCAGACGCTTGTGCAATTGATGTTGCTAAGCCTGGGTGAAAGTCGTTGCCGTGAGTCATAGGTACGTGACCCATGTGCTCAACACCACCAATTAGGTAAGTGTCGCCAGCGCCTGTCATTATTGCGCGTGCTGCGTCATGCAATGCTTGCATAGAAGAGCCACATAAACGGTTAACCGTAACAGCAGGAACGCTGTGCGGAATACCGGCAAGCAATGATGCGTTACGTGCTACGTTAAAGCCTTGCTCTAATGTTTGCTGTACACAACCCCAATAAATATCGTCAATTGATGCTGGATCAACTGCAGGGTTGCGATCTAGTAAGCCTTTCATTAAATGTGCGCTTAAGTCTTCTGCACGTTTATGTTTGAATACACCACTTTTAGAGCGACCCATTGGTGTGCGGATACAATCTACAATTACTGGATTATTCATGATATTAACCTTCCACCTTATAGAAAACACGACCTTCTTCGGCCCACTTGCGAGTTTGTTCAGATACTTGGTAAATCGCACCTAGGTGAGCGTATTTGTCTGCTGCTGCAACAAAGTTAGCTAAACCAGTTTGATCTAAGTAACGGAACGCGCCGCCTCTAAATGGAGGGAAACCAACACCGTAAACTAATGCCATATCTGCTTCTTGCGGCGAGGCAACAATGCCTTCTTGCAAGCACAGTAGCACTTCGTTGATCATTGGAATCATACAACGGTCGATGATTTCTTGTTTATCAAATTCTTTTGGTGCGTCTGTAATTGGGCTTAGTAGCTCAATTGCTGTCTCGTCATGAGACTTTTTAAGACGGCCGCGACGATCTGTTTCGTATTTGTAAAAACCGGCTTTGTTCTTTTGACCAAAACGTTTTTCGTTGGCAAAAATAGTCACAGGGTCTTTATCAGCACGCGCCATACGCTCAGGGAAACCGTCAGCCATTACGCCAGTACAATGGAACGCTGTATCAATACCTACAACATCAAGTAGGTAAGCCGGACCCATAGGCCAGCCAAATACGTTTTCCATTACTTTATCTACTTTTGCAAAGTTAGCGCCTTCAACCACTAATTTGCTAAAACCTGCAAAGTAAGGGAATAAAACACGGTTTACAAAAAAGCCTGGGCAATCGTTAACAACAATTGGCGATTTACCTAATTTAAGCGCGTAATCAACTACTGCATTAATTGTTTTATCTGAGGTTTTTGCACCACGGATAATTTCTACTAATGGCATTTTTGGCACAGGGTTGAAAAAGTGCATACCACAGAAGTTTTCTGGCTTATCTAGCGCTTGTGCTAGTAAATCAATACAAATAGTCGATGTATTTGAAGTAAGTACAGTGCCTTCTGGCATGTTCTTTTCAAGATCAGCGAGTACTGCTTGCTTAACTTTAGGGTTTTCTACAACGGCTTCAACAATGATGTTGGCACTTTGTAGGTCTGACTCGTTAAGTGTTGGTTTAATTTTGCTAAGTGTTGCCAACATTTTTTCCATTGGCATGTGGCCACGCTTAACTTTTGCACCTAACAATTTAGATGCTTCACCCATACCTAAATCAAGCGCATCTTGTTGGATGTCTTTCATTATAATAGGTGTGCCTTTATAAGCAGACTGGTATGCAATACCGCCACCCATAATACCAGCACCTAATACTGCGGCTTGTTTGATTTCTACATTGCTGTGCTTAGCAAATTTACGTGCTTTACCTTTAATGTATTGGTCAGCTAGGAATATACCAGTTTGTGCAGCTGCTTCTGGTGTACGTGCTAATTTAGCAAAGTTAGCGTTTTCGATTGCCATTGCTTCATCGCGAGTACAGTTTGCCGCTGCTTTAATAGTACGTACAGCCATAACCGGTGCAGGATAGTGGCCTTTGGTTTTACCCATTACCATACCTTCTGCCATAGCAAAGCTCATGCCTTGCTCAACACGGTTTAATTTAAGTGGCTGTAGTTTTACGTTGCGTTTTGCTTGCCAATCTAGCTTGCCAGCAATCGCCAGTTCAAGTGTTGATACACTTGACTCTAGAAGTTTGTCAGCACTAACTACCGCGTCAAACGCACCTACTTTAAGGGCATCTGCTGCGCGGTTTTCTGCGCCTGAGGTAATCCACATCATCGCGTTATCGGCGCCAATGATACGTGGTAAGCGCACTGTGCCACCAAACCCTGGCATTATGCCAAGTTTAACTTCTGGTAGGCCCATTTTAGCTGTTTCGCTTGCCACACGATAATCGGTAGCAAGTGCCCACTCACAACCACCGCCAAGTGCCATACCGTTTATAGCGCTTAGAGTTGGGAATGGTAAATCTTCAATTGCATCAAAAACGTCGGTTGCGTTTTTGATCCACACTACTAATTCTTCTTCAGGTTTAGTAAATGTAGGTAAAAATTCGAAGATATCGGCACCAATAATAAAGTGGTCTTTATCACTGGTAAAAATCATGCCTTTGATATCAGTATTGGCGGCTAATTCTTTTAATGCTGCTGCGCAATCTGAAAGAGTTTTTTGAGATAGTGTGTTTACAGAACCTGCAACACAAAACTTAAACTCGGCGATGTTTTCCTTCAGGAAGCTAACTTCAAAGGAATCGCTTTTATATAACATTATTATTCTCCCTAGTTGACGAACTAAGACTGGTACGATGAGTTTGCATTTCAATCAGTGTGCTTGCTTTAAATTAAAAATGCAACGAAAAATTTAACTCGGTTACAATCGACTGGTTAAAATATAGCTGGTTTGGTGCTAAGGTGGTTGAAAAGTTTTTATTCACAACTTTAATTTTTATTAAAGGACATTATGAAAAAATATTTACTAAGTGTTGCGGCAGCTGCATTCATTTTTCCTCTTCATTCTGCCGAGGCAAGTAACGATAACGATGCATTTTTAGATGCCGAAAAAAAAGTAAGGTACGGCAGTTACCAAGACTTTAAACAAGCGGTTAGTAACCTAAATCATCCGTTAAAACCTTATGTTGAAAAAACGTATTGGCAACGCCATCCGAGCATTAAACATCAGGCAGAAATAGAAGAATATTTAAATATATACCAGCATACGCCGCTTGAGTGGCCGGTGCGCAAAGCGTGGTTAGAGTATTTAAAAGATAACAACGAAAAGGCGGCGTATATCCGCAACTATCGTGAAACGTCTAATACGGAGCTTACTTGTACTTATTTAGATTTTCAGCTTGATTTAGGTGCGCCCGAAAAGGCAATTCTAAATCAGGTGACCGACTTATGGGCTGTAGGTAAATCGCAACCTAATGGTTGTGATAGTTTATTTTCTACGTGGCGTAAAAAAGGCTACATGAAAGAAGAAACGGTTTGGAAGCGTGTAACACTTGCTGCACAAGGCGGAACGCAAAGCTTATTACCTTACTTAAAAACTTTATTACCAAGTAAGGAGCGTTACTTAGCTGACTTATATTTAAAAGTGCGAAAAGATCCAAGCGCAGCCGCTGGATTATATAGATATAAAAACAAGTCGGCTAAAGAAGGGCAAATAGCTATTTATGGTGTTAAGCGTTTGGTTTGGCGCGATAAAGAGCTAGCTTTAAAAGCATGGGAAAAGCTAGAAAAAATATTTAAGTACAGCGATGAAGAAAAAGCGGATGTGTATTACACCTTTGCATTGTCACTTGCCTCTAGCGGGCATAAACAAGCGAGCTTTTGGCTAAATAAAGTGCCAAAAGAGCGACTAGACAGCAAGCTTATTCAGTGGCAACTGGGCAATATGCTCAAAACCCAAGATTGGGAAGGGATTGCTGCATTTTTTACAGGTAAAGAAAATTTAAGTCTTGGTCAGCAATATTGGTTAGCTTATAGCTATGCACAACGTGGCGAGCAACAAAAAGCAGACGACATCTGGAAAAAAGTAGCGGCTAATCGTGATTATTACGGCTTTTTAGCCGCAGCACGTTTGGGGTTGCCCGTTGATTTAAATAATCAGCCTTTAGCAGTCGATAAGGTACTTGTAGATAAAGTGAGTAATGCACCAGGCTTTAAGCGTGCAAAAGCACTTTATGATATTGAGCGCTTTACGTCGGCGCGCCGTGAATGGAATTACTTAACGGATACCTCTAGCGATGAAGAAAAGCTGGCAGCATCACAGTTATCTACCGATTTAGGTTGGCACGACAGTACTATTTTTACTTTAGCAAAAATTAAAGCATGGGATAATGTAGAGCAACGTTTTCCGTTTGCGTTTCAAGATGTTTTTGAGCGCTACAGTAAACGTAGCAAGATAGATGTTGCTTGGAGTATTGCTATTGCAAGGCGCGAAAGCTCTTTTGCGCCAGATGCACGCTCGCATGCTAATGCGCGTGGTTTAATGCAGTTATTACCTAGTACTGCTGAGTATGTAAATAAAGGCAGTGTGACAAGTAGTCGTTTATATCAACCTAAAACAAATATTAGGTTGGGTACGAGTTACTTACAGTACTTAAAAAAGAAAAACCACGGTAATGAAGTGCTGGCAACAGCTTCTTATAATGCGGGTTATCACCGTATAAAGCGTTGGTTACCCGATGACGCTATTCCGGCTGAGTTATGGGTAGAGCTTATTCCGTATCGCGAAACCCGCGATTACGTAAAAAATGTATTTGCGTACAGGCAGGTTTACCATACAAGAATGGGCCGAGAAGGTAATGTATTAGCGCCGCTACTTAAAATGAAAATGGGCGGTTAGTAAATATCAGTTTAAAGCAGGGGGGTATCTAATGCGTTTAGACACCCCCTTTTTTGAGCGCTGAGGGTAATACCAATTTCATTAAAAGCATGATCATTCTAGCGTATTAAATAACTGCGTTAAAAATTATTTATATAGAACAACTATGTATCATAATTTTAGCCTTGTTATTAAGCTATTTTCTTATCGCTATAATAGATCATTAATTTAATGCAATTGGTATAAGTGGTAGACTCAGAGCAAGTTAAATTTAACAGATGGATTAACAATGGATAAATTAGCCGTTTTATACGCCGAACATATTGCAACACTGCAACAGCGTACTCGTACAATTTGTAATAGCGAAGGGTTAGAAGGATTAGTAATTCATTCAGGCCAAGCTAAACGCCAGTTTTTAGATGATATGTATTATCCATTTAAAGTTAATCCACAGTTTAAAGCATGGTTACCGGTTATTGATAATCCTCATTGCTGGATTGTGGTAAATGGTAGCGACAAACCAAAACTCATATTTTATCGCCCGGTAGATTTTTGGCATAAAGTACCAGACGAGCCTCGCGACTTTTGGGCAGAGTACTTTGATATAGAGCTACTACTTCAGCCTGATCAAGTAGAAAAGTTATTACCATACGATAAAGCTAAATATGCTTACATGGGTGAATACATTGAAGTAGCGCAAGCTCTTGGTTTTAGTATTATGAACCCTGAGCCTGTACTTAACTATTTTCATTACCACCGCGCTTATAAAACGCAGTACGAACTTGAATGTTTACGCAACGCTAACCGCATTGCAGTAGATGGGCATAAAGCTGCACGCGATACATTCTTTAATGGTGGTAGCGAGTTTGATATTCAGCAAGCGTACTTAATGGCGACACGTCAAAGCGAAAATGAAATGCCGTACGGCAACATTGTTGCGCTTAACGAAAACTGCGCTATTTTGCACTACACGCACTTTGATCCAAAAGTGCCACACACCCACAACTCATTTTTAATTGATGCCGGTGCAAACTTTAATGGTTACGCTGCTGATATTACTCGTACGTATGATTTTAAAAAGCAGGGTGAGTTTGCTGAACTTGTACAAGCGATGACTGTTCAACAAATCGAGTTAGGTAAAGGTTTAAAGCCGGGTATGCTTTATGGAGATTTACACGTTGAATGTCATAATCGTATCGCACAAATACTTAGTGACTTTAAAATTGTTAACCTACCCGCGGAGGAAATTGTTGAGCGTAAAATTACATCTACTTTCTTCCCGCATGGACTAGGACATCACCTAGGTTTACAAGTGCATGATATGGGCGGTTTTATGAGTGACGAAAAGGGCACACATCAACCATCGCCAGAAGGGCATCCGTTCTTGCGTTGTACTCGCCTGATCGAAAAAAACCAAGTGTTTACTATTGAGCCAGGTTTATACTTTATTGATTCACTGCTTAGTGATTTAGCGCAAACCGATAATAAGCAGTTTATTAACTGGGAAAAGGTAGAGTCATTTAAACCATTTGGCGGCATTCGTATTGAAGATAACATTATTGTTCACGAAGATAGCCTAGAGAATATGACGCGTAATTTAGAACTCGATTAATTTCTATAAAGACGAGTTAGCGAATAAACGTTAAAATATGCATATGAACGGGGCCTTTAGGCCCCATTTTTAATTGAGCTTTTAATATGTCTGAATATAAATATCCTGCTGCTGACGTTTTTCATCAAGAAGAAATAAAAAAAAGTACGTTTATAGTCCACATTGCACACACCCCCGATTTAAATTCAGCAAAAACATTTATTAAAAGCATTGAAGAAAAGTATAGCGATGCACGCCATAACTGCTGGGCACATGTGGCAGGCAACCCCGGTGGCAGCCATGTTTATGGTTTTTCGGACGATGGTGAACCAAATGGCACTGCAGGAAAGCCTATGTTAAATGTGCTGGTGGGTTCGGGCCTTGGCGAAATCACTGCCGTGGTGACACGTTATTTTGGCGGCATAAAATTAGGCACCGGCGGGCTAGTACGTGCTTATGGTGGCTCATTAAATAATGCACTAGTAAAATTGCAAACGGTGCTTAAAGTTCCCAGCGTTGAAATTACTGGGAGTAGTGAGTACAGCATGCAAGGCGCGATTGAGCAGTTATTAAAAACAAAGTATCAAGTGCTTAATATTGATAAGCAATTTACTGCTAATATTGAGTGGGTGATTACAATCGATAGCCGTGAAGCTCAGCAAGCAATCAAAGATATTTTTGATTTAAGTCACGGCGCAGTTGAGTTAACTATTAAAGAGTAATAACCTACACAAATTGCATATAATGCATACTGACCCTATTTAATTTGGTTGATACTACTCAGCCTGAATTTACTAATAATAAAAGCGACAAGCTAAATGCAATTTCGTACCATCATAAAAATTCTTGGCCAACTTGTTGCGCTGTTTAGTATTACCATGGTGCCTCCGGCACTGGTGTCTTTAATATACAAAGACGGTGGTGGTGTTCCCTTTGTTTTAGCATTTATCTTTAGTGTTGTTATTGGCATGATGGCTTATTACCCAAACCGCCATGAAAACGGTGATTTAAAAGCACGTGAAGGCTTTTTAATTGTTGTTTTGTTTTGGCTGGTACTTGGGGCGTTTGCGTCCTTGCCGCTTATCTTTTTACAAGAACCTAACTTATCGCTCGCCGATGCGGTATTTGAAGCATTTTCTGGCTTAACAACCACCGGCGCTACAGTACTTACCGGTATTGAGTATTTACCTAAGTCGGTATTGTTTTATCGCCAGCAACTCCAGTGGTTTGGCGGTATGGGTATAATCGTACTCGCTGTTGCTATACTCCCAATGCTAGGTGTTGGTGGTATGCAGTTGTACCGCGCTGAAATACCAGGGCCTGTAAAAGATTCTAAAATGACCCCGCGAATTGCCGATACTGCAAAGCACCTTTGGTATATTTATGTGTCGTTGACTATTACTTGTATGCTGGCTTATTGGGCTGCAGGAATGGAGTGGTTTGATGCTATATGTCATGCATTCTCAACGGTGGCGATAGGTGGTTTTTCTACTTACGACGCCTCCATGGGGCACTTCGACAGCCCTGTAATTAACTTTATTTGTGTGTTCTTTTTAATTATTGCCGCTGTTAACTTCTCCCTGCATTACGCCGCAGTGGCCAGTCGTAACATACAAGTTTATATTAGAGACCCAGAGTTTAAGGTGTTTTTGTGTATTCAATTAGCGCTGGTGGTTATTTGTTTTACTGTACTTTCCTCTAACGAAATATTTGCTAATGGCGATGAAACCCTCGATCAGGCGTTATTTCAAGCTGTTTCAATGAGTACAACAGCAGGCTTTGCTACTGATAACTTTTCAACATGGCCTTTGTTTTTACCTATTTTACTTATATTTTCGAGCTTTATTGGTGGCTGTGCAGGCTCTACTGGTGGTGGTATGAAAGTAGTGCGCGTATTTTTACTTTATTTGCAGGGCGTGCGTGAGCTTAATCGTTTAGTGCATCCTCGTGCTATATATTCAATCAAGCTGGGTCGTAAGGCGTTGCCAGACAAAGTAGTAGAAGCCGTGTGGGGTTTTTTCTCTGCATATGCGCTTGTATTTATTATTATTATGTTAGCGCTTATGGGCACGGGTATGGATAACATAACTGCGTTCTCAGCCACTGCGGCTTGTTTAAATAACTTAGGGCCTGGTTTAGGAGATGTAGCGTCGCATTATGGTGCTATAACCGATGGTGCTAAATGGTTGCTTACCATTGCAATGGTGTTTGGTCGTTTAGAAATATTTACTTTATTAGTGTTATTTACGCCTACTTTTTGGCGTGGATAAACGAGCGGCTTAAGTTTTAAATTACGAACTATTGGGAAAGGGATATGCCAACAAATTTAGAAAAGCTAAAGCATATAAGTGTAGGCAGCTTAGTCGACCTAGAAATATTAACACCTACAAGCAGTAAGCGTGTTAAAACTGAATTAGTTGGTTTACTCGATAAACAGTTTATTATTTTAAATTATCCCAATGCTAAGCGTTTACCTGCAGCGAGTGACTATTTACGTGATGGTGTAATGGTTGTTGTAAGAGCACTGATTGAAGGCAGTGGCGGGCAAGTTATTGCGTTTCGCCAGCAAATTATGTCAGTAGCCTCTCATCCCGCTAAACTCGTCTTTATTAATTTTCCTAAGCAAGTGCAGCTATTTGCGCTACGCTCGCAAACACGCATACCTACCTTGTTACCTGCAAAGCTAAAACTAAGTGACGATAGAGTGCTTGAAGGCCTTATTAAGGACATTTCACTCACTGGTGTAATGTTTGATATTAGAGGCGATCAGCAAGCTGAAGGTATTAAAGATATGCAATGCACTGTCGTACTCAATAGTAGTGATAAAGATTTTGAAGGTGAAATTTGCAGTGTTAAAGAGCATGCCGCAGGTGTGCACTGCGGGATTAAGCTACTAGCAAGCGAGGATGAAATGAAAACCTTTATGAAAGAGCATTTTATAGACCCATCTGCGCTTGAGCCCACCGTTGAATAAATCGTTTTTCGCTTATTTGCAACAAAATGGCGTTTTACGTGAGGTATTTATAAAGTATTTTTTTGTTTTTATATAATTAAAAATATTATTCAAATAAAACAATGTTTTACGTGTTTTTTTATTATGGCTTGTTTTTTGTTGTTATAGCTACTTCGTTTAAATTAACCTTAATTATTTTTTAAAATCCCTCCTTTTATAGCTCTACATTTTAAAATGTATCTTTTTATATAAACATAACTATTTGTTTTTAATGACTTTAGTTTTTCACCTCTAAAGCGTGTTGCGAAAAGGCAACAGTAATGACTCTGAAAATTCCTACTTATTGTACGTTTTACTTTTAACTTATTGAAAGTTAATAGCTTTTCAATGTTGGCATTTAAGTTGTAATAGTCAGGGTGTACTGAACGAAATCGTGATTCAAAGTGAAATACTTAATCGCACACACATAAATTTGAAGGATACATATTATGAAAAGCATTAATAAAACTTTAGCACTTATCGCTATTGCATCTTCTTCAGCCGCTTTTGCAGCAACAGATTTTGACACACTTGATGTAGACGGCAGTGGCACAATTAGCCAAGCAGAAGCATCAGTAGACGCAAAATTAATGAGCATGTTTTCTGAGCTTGATACTGACCAAAATGGTGAGTTATCAAAAGAAGAATTTTCAGAAGCTTAATTAAAAAGTATTTATCCTGAGTTGCCAAAGACAACCTAAGTAGGCAAGGGAGCTTACGAAAGAGGATAACAAGGAAGTAAAAAATTACGTTTTAAGTTAAACGAAGCAATTTTTTTGATAGAACATTGAAGGATTAAGTTATGAAGCATTTAAATAAAGCATTAGCACTTATAGTACTAGCATCTTCTTCAGCTGCATTTGCAGCATCAGATTTTGACAGCCTTGATATCGATGGTAGCGGCACAATTAGCCCAAGCGAAGCAGCAGTCGATACCGATTTAATGGCTGAATTTATTGAGCTAGACACTGATGGTAGCGGCGAGCTTTCTAAAGAAGAATTCGCTAATTACTAACTAACCTGAACTCTGGATAATAAATATATCTCTAGCAGCTATTTTCAGCGCTAACTGCGTTGAATTTACTTGCAATAGGCCAGCTATTGACGCGTAAATTCGCCTTGTTTTCACTGAAAATCTCTGGCTAGAGAAAATAAATTTAAATATCACCATGATTCAATACGTTAGTAAATCTCTTAACCAGAGTACAGGTTAACTAACCTTTTTCAGATAAAACATTTTTCACAGTCAGGGATCTTTGAAAAGGACTTCCCATATTACTAGGAATATTATTATGAAAACATTCAATACAACACTTGCAGTTATCGTTTTAGCATCTTCATCAGCAGCATATGCCGCAGTAGATTTTGCCTCTTTTGATGCAGATGGCGACGGTGCGATTACAATGGAAGAAGCAAAGGTTAACCCTCAACTTGTAAAGATTTTTGATGATTTAGATACTGATGGAAATGGTGAAATCTCTAAAGAAGAGTTTTCAAAAGTACAGTAATCAATATTCGAAGATACTCCACTAAAGCCGCCTTAGTCAGCGGCTTTTTTGTATTTTAAATTAACTAATTAGCGTAACTAGTTAAAGGAATATAGCACTTACTTGGAATAGTTTTTCTACAACGGTAATGTGTTTTTTGTCGATTAAAAACATAATGACATGATCGCCCGACATAATTATTGTATCGTCGTGGGCTATCAGTACATCATCATTACGTACTATTGCGCCAATAGTTGTACCTGCAGGTAGTTTTATGTCGGCAATCGCACGACCAACCACTTTAGATGTGTTTTCATCACCATGAGCTACCGCTTCTATGGCTTCTGCCGCACCTTTACGCAGTGAGTACACATTAACAATATCACCACGGCGTACGTGCGTTAATAACGCTGATATTGTTGCTTGTTGTGGCGATATGGCAATATCTATTTCGCCGCCTTGTACCAAATCAACGTAAGCACCACGCTGGATAAGCACCATGGTTTTTTGTGCGCCCATACGTTTTGCAAGCATGGCTGACATAATGTTTGCTTCATCGTCATTGGTTACGGCAATAAATACATCGACTTGTTCAATATGCTCTTCTGAGAGCAGTTCTTGATCAGATGCGTCACCACAAAAAACGACCGTGTTATCGAGCATTTCTGAGAGTTGCTCGGCACGTTCTTTACTGCGTTCAATTAGTTTAACTGTGTGGTTTTTTTCAAGTGAGCGGGCAAGGCCTGCCCCAATGTTACCGCCACCAGCTATCATAATTTTTTTGTACGAACGCTCAAGTTTTTGTAGCTCGTTCATTACTGCGCGTATATGTTTTGTAGCGGCAATAAAGAATACTTCGTCATCGGCTTCAATAACGGTGGTACCCAATGGTTTGATTGCTTTACCTTGACGATAAATAGCGGCAACACGAGTCTCTACATTAGGGATGTGTTCTTTAAGTGCAGATAACGCATAACCTACTAATAAACCGCCATAGTAAGCTTTTACGGCTACTAACGAGAGCATGCCATCAGCAAACTGCAATACTTGCAGAGCACCAGGGTAGTCAATTAAACGGCGAATATACTTAGTGACCAGTGCTTCGGGAGCAATGTAATGATCGATTGGTAAATCGTCGTTTTGAAAAAGTTTTTCGCGGTATTTTAAATATTGCTCTGAGCGAATGCGGGCAATTTTAGTGGGCGTTTTAAAAATACTGTATGCCACTTGGCATGCAACCATGTTCACTTCATCTGAACTGGTTACCGCTATAATCATATCGGCATCTTCAGCACCTGCACGGCGTAATACATCAGGATGCGCGCTGTGGCCCATAACCCCTTGTAAGTCGTACTTATCTTGAAGTTCACGTAATCGGTTACCGTCTATATCAACAACGGTAATTTCGTTTTGTTCGCCAACTAAGTTTTCAGCAAGCGTAGCACCAACTTGCCCGGCACCGAGTATAATTATTTTCATTATTTACCCGTGGTATTGATCATAATTTAATTAAAAAAATAGCCATTTAATGTTTCATAAATGGCTAACTATTTAGTGTACGGCTATTAGGCTTTTTTAACTAGCTTAGCGTAATAAAATCCATCACTTTCACCGGGCAGTAACTGCAAACCTGGATTTGTTACGGTATCGTTTTCGTGTAGAGGTATATGTTCTACATCATCGTTATTAGCTAAAAACTTAGCAACTTGCTGTTGGTTTTCTTGTGGAAGAACCGAACACGTAGCATATACCAATGTGCCACCTGGTTTTAACAGTGGCCAAATGCTATCAAGAATATCGCTTTGTAACTTAGCTAAGTCTTCGATGTCTGATGCGCGACGTAACCATTTTATATCAGGGTGACGGCGAATTACGCCAGTGGCCGAACAAGGCACATCAAGCAAAATACGATCAAATAATTTTTCATCCCACCAAGTATGTGGTTGTGATGCGTCGCCACATTGTAGGTCTGCACCTAAGCCAATACGAGTTAAGTTTTGCTTAACACGTTCAAGGCGAGTTGAGTCGCTATCTAGTGCAAGTACATCTGCATCAGCAAGCTCTAAAATATGACATGTTTTACCGCCAGGGGCTGCGCAGGCATCCAAAATATAGTCGTCTGCTTTAGGTTCTAAAAAGCGGGCTGCTAACTGTGCTGCAGCATCTTGTACTGAACATGCACCTGTATCAAACTCAGGTAACGAAAATACATCACGTGGTTTGGCAAGCTTAATCCCATCAATAAAATCAGGGTTTAAGGTGTGTTCAATATCGTTAGCGCTAAGCATGTCGCTGTATTCTTGCGTGCTAAATTGGGCTTGATTGACACGAAGCCACATTGGCGCTTGTTGCTGGTTTTCTTCAAGTAGTGCTTCCCAGCTATCTGGGTAGGCTGTTTGCACCTGTTTAATAAACCAATTTGGATGGTTGTATAAACATACCGGAATAAGCTTCGCTTTTTCTTCAAGCTCAGCTTGTTGACGCTGAAAGCTACGTAAAATGGCGTTTATCAGCCCTTTTAATCCTAAAGCGCGTAGTTGAGCCAGTGCGTTAACCGTTTCTGAAATGGCAGCATGAGGTGGTACGCGCATATGCTGCAGTTGATAAATACCTACGTATAATAAAAACTGAAATATTCTACGTTTACCTTTTAATGGCTGCTCTACTAAGTGTTGGCAGTAATTTTCAAGGCTCGGTAAGTAGCGTAAAACGCCATAACAAATTTGCTGTAGCAACGCTTTATCTTTAGGCGGCAAGCCTTGGCTTGCAAATGGAAGTTCTTGATTAAGCGATGCGCCTTTATCAACTACGTTATATAAAGTTTCAGCGGCAAGCGCTCGTACGTTTGGAACATTACTCATTGTTTTCGCCTAATATTGTGCCAGGAGTAACCCAGTCACTACGACCATTTAAAAAGTCGTTAATTGCCATTGGTTTTTTACCTTGCGGCTGTAATTGCGTAATACATAAAGCGTGTTCGCCACACGCCACTACTACGCCATTTTTGTCGCTTGATAAAATTTGCCCAGGAACACCTGATTGCAGCATAACCTGCGCTTGATGAATCTTTACTGTTTGCCCACCCATTTGGGTAAAGCACATTGGCCACGGGTTAAAAGAGCGAATGTTTCGCTCGATTTGAAGCGCACTCATGGACCAGTCGATATCAGCTTCCTCTTTAGAAAGCTTTTTAGCGTAGTTAGCAAGTTCATCGTTTTGAGGTTCAGGGGTGATCTCACCATTAGCTAATTTATTAATGGTTTCAATTAACGCATCTGGACCTAGCTCAGCAAGCTTTGTATATAAGCTTGCGCTAGTTTCTGTTGTGCTAATAGGGCAGCGGCTTATATGTAGCATATCGCCGGTATCTAGCCCTTCATCCATTTGCATTATTGTTACGCCGGTTTGTTCATCACCTGCCCAAATTGCGCGTTGAATAGGTGCAGCACCGCGCCAGCGCGGTAATATAGAGCCATGCACATTTAAACAGCCTAAACGTGGCGCTTCTAAAATAGCTTTAGGTAAAATTAAGCCATATGCTACAACAATCATAATGTCGGCATTTAAGCTTGTTAGCTCAGCTAGTGCTTCATCATTTTTTAATGACTGTGGCTGAAAAACCGGTAAGTTGTGCTCAAGCGCTAGCTCTTTCACTTCACTGGCTTTTAATTTTTTACCACGACCTGCAGGGCGATCTGGCTGGCTATATACACCCACTATTTGGTGTTCGCTTTGTATCAGCGCTTGTAAATGACGTGCGGCAAAGTCCGGCGTACCGGCAAATATAATGCGTAATGGTTGAGTCACTGAGTTTTCCTAAGGTGCTTATTACTGTTCTGCAAACTTGGCTTCTTTTTCAAGCTTTTTACGAATACGTTGGCGCTTTAATGGAGATAAGTAATCAATGAATAGCTTACCTTGAAGGTGATCTAGTTCATGTTGAATACAAATAGCCAATAATTCATCTGCATCTAGTACAAATTCTTCACCGTTTTCGTTAAGTGCAGCGACTGTTACTGTTTCTGCACGATCTACTTTTGCATACGAGTTAGGTACTGATAAACAGCCTTCTTCGCTAACGGTAGAGCCGTCTTTTTTAATGATTTGTGGATTAATTAATACCAGTGGCTCATTGCGCTCTTCTGATACATCAATAACAACGATTCTTTGATGAATATCTACTTGCGTGGCCGCAAGACCAATGCCATTTTCATCGTACATTGTCTCTAGCATGTCTTTTACAATTTGGCGTACTGTGTCATCAACTTGTACAACATCTTTTGCTACAGTACGTAAACGTTCATCTGGAAATCTTAAAACTTCTAACCTAGCCATAGTTACCTTTTTCACTTGTGCTTAATTTAGGGTATTGTATGCTCTTATTTTAGCCATTCGCGTTCACCTTTAACAGGTTTTGGGCAATAATAATGAAAAAACAATACAAGGAAGCTCGATGAAATCTCCACTACTTGCAATCATGCTTACGTTAAGCGCTGCGTTTCCCGCAGTTGCTGATGTACTTAAAATAAAAAAAGACGCACCAAAACAGTATGTTGTAAAAAAAGGCGATACACTTTGGGATATTTCTGGCATCTATTTAGATGAGCCTTGGCTATGGCCTGAACTTTGGCAAATGAATCCACAAATTGACAACCCACACCTAATTTACCCCGGTGATGCATTAGCGTTGATATACGATGCAGATGGAAACCCACGTTTAGTGATAAATAAAGGATATAGAAAGCTATCTCCTCAGGGTCGTATTACACCAAAAGGGCGTGATGCTATTACTACTTTGCCGCTTGAAATGATCAAACCTTATATCAGTTACGAGCAAGCAATGAACAGTGACGATATTAAAGGTAAACCTTATATTTTAGGTGCAAACGAAAATACTAAAACACAAACGCTAGGCCATATTTTATATGTTAAAGGCGACTTACAAGTACATAAAGCATATGCCATTTACCATAAAGGTGACCCCTACACTGACTTAACCGGTGAGGTGTTAGCAACGCGTGCATCTTATGTGGGTATAGCACGTGCTTTTAGAGCGGGCGATGAGAAAAATGGCGTGCCTTCATCATTACGTGTTGAGTCTGTTAAACGAGAAATTCAGCAAGGTGACTTTTTAATGCCGGCAATGGAAGGCCAAATGCTTCCTGCGTACTTTGATATACACCGTCCTTCAGAACCTGTAACAGGTAATATTATTGCTTCACCACGCGAAGTTAGAGAATTCAGCACAATGGATGTTGTGGTGCTAAACTTAGGCAGTGAACAAAATATAGAAGCGGGTCATGTATTAGATCTAGAGCGTCAATCGCCAACGGTTATTGATGGTCCTCGTGGCCCTCGTTACCCAGAAGATTCTAGTAAATATGAGAAGCTTTTATCTGATGTGAGCCAATTATTTGGTGATGAGTCTGACGAACAAAACACAACGTGGACCATGCCTAAAGAAAAAGTTGGTGAGCTAATTGTCTTTAAAGTGTATGACAAAGTAAGTTATGCATTAATAACTAAAAACCAGCACCCAATTCGCATTGGAGATATTGCAGTTATTCATTAAGAAGTAGCGAGTCGGTGCTCTAGGAGAGAGCATGGATCAGTCATCTGGCAAGCTAGCCCACTGGCTTGCCTTTTATATGTGTAAAGGGTTGGGTATAAAAACCCTTTTAGCACTATCTACAAACTATTCCCTTGGGTCGTTATTCGACTTATCTCATGACAAGCTTTTACAGCTTGGGTTAACCGCTAATCAAGCGAGTAATTTACTCAACACCAATTGGCAACAAGTCAGTCATTATGAGCAATTAATAGCGCTAAACAACATTACTGTTGTCTGTATTTTTGATGCGCTTTACCCAGAAGATCTCCGGCAGATTGCCAGTGCGCCTTTATTACTATTTTGCAGGGGAGATGTCTCGTTATTATCAACTCCACAAATTGCAATTGTTGGCAGCCGTAATGCTACACCTACCGGGCTTGAAATAGCCTCAGAATTTGCATACGAGTTAACTTTGGCGGGTATTACGGTTACTTCAGGTATGGCGCGGGGAATAGATGGTGCAGCACATAAAGGCTCTCTTGCTGGTACAGGTAAAACCATAGCGGTGCTTGGTACTGGGGTTGATATTTACTATCCCAAACGCCATAAACTATTAACAGACCAAGTTTTAGAAAGCGGTTTGCTGGTGAGTGAGTTTTTACCAGGCACAGCTGCTCATGCGCACAACTTTCCGCGCCGTAATCGTATTATTTCTGGATTATCGTTAGGAGTGCTTATTGTTGAAGCTGAAATTAAAAGTGGTTCGTTAATTACAGTACGCTATGCGCTTGAACAAAATAAAGAGGTATTTGCAGTACCGGGTTCTATTAAAAACCCGTTAGCGCAGGCAAGTCACTTTTTAATAAAGCAAGGTGCTAAGCTGGTAGAAAACGTGGCTGACATTCTTGATGAGGTGAGTTTCACTTACGACAATAATGTATGTAATAAAGAGCAGCCGATTCAAGCCAATTCTCAATGTGAGGTTTTAAATAGTATTGGCTTTGAAGTAACCAGTGTAGATGACATTGTGCGTCGTGCGCAGTGGCCAATAGATAAAGTACTCAGTAGGTTGCTCGATTTAGAATTAGACGATCAGATTGAGCGAGTGTTAGATGGTTACATCAAGTTAAGCGCAGGAAGGTAATATGTTTGATATTCTTTTGTATCTTTTTGAAAATTACATTCATAGCGAAGCGGATATATTTGCAGAGCAAAATGAGTTAACCGATGAGCTACTGCGTGCGGGCTTTAATAAGCCTGAGATATTTAAAGCTCTTGATTGGTTAGAGCAACTAGCCGATTTACAACACAGCGATGAGTCTCCTTATCTTATTGCTAACCCTAAAGATGCTGTGCGTATATTTACCGATAGTGAATGCCAAAGGCTCAGCACTGAGTGTCGTGGCTTTTTAATGTTTATTGAACAAATAGGCGTAATTAACAATGTAACACGTGAAATGGTAATGGACTGTTTAGCCTCTCTCGATAAACCAACTATAAGCCTAGAAGACTTAAAGTGGATTGTACTTATGATCTTGTTTAACGTTCCTGGCTCTGAAGAGGCATATGAGCAAATGGAAGATTTGATTTTTGATGAACCCAGCGAACTTCTTCATTAGAGATAATTATCTTAATTGTACTCAAATTACTTAAAAGGATAAGCACGGCATTGCTTGTATCTTTAAGTGGTTTGGGTATATTAGGCGAAAATTCACCAACCTATTAGGATCACCATGAGTAAAATCGACCATTCGCTTTTCTCGGCGAACAAGCACGCCCTCGAAAAAGAATACGAGATATGCCCACAGTGTGGTTCAGAGTTAGTGATCCGCAATAGTAAATCTGGCCCTTTTTTAGGATGCGCAAGTTATCCAAAATGCGACTTTATTAGGCCGCTGGCACACCACGACAGTAACGAAATCAAGATATTAGAAGATTCAGAATGTCCTGAGTGTAGCAAACCGCTGGTGGTTAAAAATGGCCGCTATGGTATGTTTATTGGGTGTACGGGTTATCCAGAATGTCATTATATTGCTAACGAAAATGAAGAAAAGCAAAGCGAAGATACTTTGCCTAGTTGCCCTAAATGCAAAAAAGGTCATTTAGTCGCGCGCAGTAATAAGTTTGGTAAAGTATTTTATTCTTGTGATTGCTACCCAAGTTGTAAATACACGCTTAATAATAAACCGGTTGAACATCCGTGTCCTGAATGTGACTGGCCTATCGTCATAGAAAGAAATATGGCAAACGGCATATTATTGCAATGCCCACAAAAAAGCTGCATGCATAAGCTCACCCCAACTGAATAACGTTTAATTATATCTGGAGACTACTTTGTCAGACCTTTCAAATACGCCCACTGCAATAACATGCTTAACGCAAGGCGAAGTTATTTTATACCCAACAGAAGCTGTATATGGTTTAGGTTGTGATCCAGATAATCAACAAGCCGTTGAGGCACTATTAGCTATTAAGCAGCGCCCGGTTGAAAAAGGGCTTATTTTAATTGCTGATAACTACGGACAATTATTAAAATACGTAGATGATGCAAAAATACCAATGGATAAACGCGCTGATATTTTTTCGAGTTGGCCTGCTGCAATTACATGGGTTATGCCTGCATCTAAAAATACGCCTAAATGGCTCACAGGGCAGTTTGATACCATCGCGGTAAGAGTAACAAACCATCCAACAGTAAAGCGTTTATGCCAAGAGTTTGGTAAGCCATTAGTATCAACCAGTGCAAACTTAACTGGCCAAGAAACGGTAATTAGTATTGAGCAAGCCAAAGCGCAATTTGCAGAACAAGTTGGCTTTTACGTTGACGAGCCGTTAGGTGGTAATACTCAACCAAGCACAATAAAAGACGCCATGACTGGCAAAATATTTAGAGGTTAATATGCAAAGCGAATTATTAAATCAAGTAAAAGCATACTTTATGGCTTTGCAAGACACTATTTGCCAAGGTTTGGAGGCTGCAGATGGCAGTGCTAAATTTATAGAAGATAACTGGCAGCGAGCAGAAGGTGGTGGTGGTCGTACACGCGTAACCACTAATGGCACTGTAATAGAGCAAGGCGGAGTTAATTACTCTCATGTATTTGGCGCTTCAATGCCAGGTTCGGCAACAGCGCACAGACCAGAGCTTGCAGGACGCAGCTTTCATGCGTGTGGTGTGTCGTTAGTTATTCACCCTAAAAACCCTCATGTACCAACAAGTCATGCCAATGTGCGCTTTTTTATAGCCGAAAAAGAAGGCGAAGAGCCAATATGGTGGTTTGGTGGCGGGTTTGATCTCACTCCTTTTTATCCAGTATTAGAAGACGTACAACATTGGCATCAAGTTGCTCACGACATTTGTGCGCCTTTTGGCAGAGAAGTTTATCCAAAATATAAAACATGGTGCGACGAGTACTTTTATTTAAAGCACAGAGATGAGACTCGCGGAGTAGGCGGTTTGTTCTTTGACGATTTAAACGAACTAGGGTTTGAGCAAAGCTTTGCGTTTATGCAATCGGTGGGTAATGGCTTTTTAGATGCTTATTTACCTATTATTGAACGTCGCAAAAATGACGAATACACAGAGCAACAACGTGATTTTCAGCTTTATCGTCGCGGGCGATACGTTGAGTTTAATTTAGTATGGGATAGGGGCACTTTATTTGGATTACAAAGTGGCGGGCGCACTGAGTCTATATTGATGTCTATGCCACCACTTGCACGCTGGGAATATAACTATAAACCAGAGCCAAGTAGCCCAGAAGCTAACCTATATCAGTATTACTTACGCCCGCAAGAGTGGTTAACGAGTCAACCAAGTGAGCTGATACCCAGAGAGTGGCAACTATAACAGTTACACAGTAATCAAAAAGGCGCTAATTAGCGCCTTTTTGCATTGTGGCTAAATACAAATTTAATGCTGATTGATCATGTGCGTTGCTAGTTGAGAGAATGATTGCTTTAAGCCTTCACGTAACAACGGATTGTCTATTTCTATATCCAGCGTTTTATTCATGCAGTACATCCACTGATCGCGCAATGCTTTATCTACAGTAAAAGGCATATGTCTTTTACGTAGCATTGGCTGGCCATGTTTTTCAGTAAATAGGTTTGGCCCGCCTAACCAACCAGATAAAAATTCAAAAAATACTTGGCGAATTCGATCTAATGGCAGAGGATGCATATCATATAACGGTTTAGCGTATTCATCTGACTCCATTATGTCGTAGAATCGATTGGAGATAGCTCGCGCCCCTTTCTCTCCACCTATTATTTCATACGGTGTTTTTTCAGGAGTAGGAGCCTGTTGCTCGGGAGCCGGCTTAGATTTAGAAAAAAGTCGTTTAATCATATTACTTATCATTGTTAATAGGCAGTTTATAGCTGCAAAGAGGTTGCTTTAAAATGGACAAATATGCGGTTTTTGGAAATCCAATTAAACATTCAAAATCCCCCGCGATACATAAACAATTTGCTGTATCACTGGGTGAGCAAATCGACTATCGCACAATATTAGCACCTATCGATAACTTTGAAAAAACAGTATTGTCTTTTTTTGAGCAAGGTGGTGTGGGTGCTAACGTTACAATGCCATTTAAAGAGCAAGCCTATGCAATGGCCGATGAGCTTACGCCATTAGCTAAAATTGTAGGGGCTGTTAATACATTAAAAAAACGAGATGATGGCACATTACTCGGAGATAACACCGATGGTGTGGGCTTTGTAAATGATTTACTCGCTAATGAAGTAGCCATAACTAATAAACGCATTTTAATCATAGGTGCGGGCGGTGCAGCTCGAGGGGTTATTTTGCCTTTGTTAGAGCATAACCCTCAGGAAATAATAATAGTTAATCGCACAGCACAAAAAGCCATAGAACTCGCAGAGCTGTTTACCCAATATGGACCAGTATCTGGTTTTGGTTTTGATGATTTACCAGTAAGCGATTACTCACTAATTATAAACTCTACCTCTAGCAGTATGAATAACGAACTTCCAGCACTTGATAAAAAACACATAACTAACTGTGAAGTCGCTTATGACATGTTTTATTCACTGCAAAATACCATTTTTATGAATTGGGTTGCACAGCATAATATTAACGCTAAGCTTTTAGATGGCAGTGGCATGTTAGTTGGCCAAGCTGCTCAAGCATATTATGTATGGCGTAATAAAATGCCAAAAATACTTCCCGTCGTTGATGCGCTCAAACAAGGAACGCTTAAATGAATCAGGCAATACAATTTATAGATAGGCTAGAGTTTAGAGAGCCCGATCATCAGTTAGTATTTTTTGCACAAGTTAGTGGCATGCTGGTGGAGTGTGTAATAGAAGTAAATACACTTAAATTAACAGACGAAAGCCATGCAACAGAGTATTTTGAAAAGTATCGTTTTGATTACGAAGAACGTGCCGAGGAGCTTATCGAAGAAGAGAGCTATAACTCGGCAGGCCAAATTGAAGTAAGCTTATTAACTTAAATTAGCTATTTCAGCTAAGTACTCATCTTTAAGTGATACGTAGTTATCGGCAGATATTTTTAAAAAGGCAAGTTCTTGCTCCGTTAGAGGGCGGGCTTGCTTAGCCGGACTCCCTACATATAAGTAACCAGACTCTAAGCGTTTGTTTGGTGGTACCAAAGATCCCCCACCTATAATTACATCATCTTCAACAACCACGTTATCCATAATAATAGCGCCCATACCTACAAGTATACGGTTTCCTAATATACATCCGTGCAGCATTACCTTATGACCTACAGTTACATCGTCACCTATAATAAGTGGATAACCATCTGGATTGCTTTTAGTTGCACGAGATAAATGCAATACACTGCCATCTTGTATATTGGAGCGTTTACCAATACGTATATAGTTAACATCGCCTCGGGCAGCTACCAAAGGCCAAACACTACTATTATCACCTAAAGTAATATCACCAACCAAAACTGATGACTCATCAATATAAACAGACGAATTAAACGAAGGAGTTACACCTTTATAAGAACGGATTGCCATATTTAGTACCTTTTAGATAATAGTTATTAGCTTTGAGTGTATCAGCAAGGTTATTTTTGTACCATAAAAGGCACCGTTTGGTTACAAAACTATCAGTTTCAGGGGGTTTAGTTCAGATACTGACCGAACAGCATCTTTTTTTACTTTTTCTTTAAAAAAGTACTTGCGTAAAAATCTGTTCTCCCTATAATGCGACCCCACTGAGACGGGAAACGCCAACGCATAGCGAGGGACAAACTACTCAGAGAGTTAAATAAAACTTCGGTTTTAAATCTTCCAAAAGAAAATTTAAAACAAAGTGTTGACTCGAAAAATAAAGGGTGTATTATTCGCATCCCTTGAGACGCTAAAGCGACTCAAAACGTTCTTTAACAATATAAAGCAATCATCTGTGTGGGCACTCGTACAGATTGAGTTCTAACAGCCAAGCTACTTAGGTAGCGAGGCAAACAAATTAGAGTCTCAATTGAAAACTGAGTGACCAACAGAATAGTTATTTCGGTAATTATTCGGCACAGTCAATTCAATATCGAAAGATATTAAAAAATTCAGAATTCATTGAGCTGTCGAAAGACATAAAACTTTTTAATTGAAGAGTTTGATCATGGCTCAGATTGAACGCTGGCGGCAGGCCTAACACATGCAAGTCGAGCGGTAACAGAGAGTAGCTTGCTACTTTGCTGACGAGCGGCGGACGGGTGAGTAATGCTTGGGAACATGCCTTGAGGTGGGGGACAACAGTTGGAAACGACTGCTAATACCGCATAATGTCTACGGACCAAAGGGGGCTTCGGCTCTCGCCTTTAGATTGGCCCAAGTGGGATTAGCTAGTTGGTGAGGTAATGGCTCACCAAGGCGACGATCCCTAGCTGGTTTGAGAGGATGATCAGCCACACTGGGACTGAGACACGGCCCAGACTCCTACGGGAGGCAGCAGTGGGGAATATTGCACAATGGGCGCAAGCCTGATGCAGCCATGCCGCGTGTGTGAAGAAGGCCTTCGGGTTGTAAAGCACTTTCAGTCAGGAGGAAAGGTTA
>NZ_JWIG01000005.1 GCF_000814675.1 Pseudoalteromonas distincta
TTACGGACAGTGCCTGGTGGGTAGTTTGACTGGGGCGGTCTCCTCCTAAAGAGTAACGGAGGAGCACGAAGGTTGGCTAAGTACGGTCGGACATCGTACGGTTAGTGTAATGGTAGAAGCCAGCTTAACTGCGAGACAGACACGTCGAGCAGGTACGAAAGTAGGTCATAGTGATCCGGTGGTTCTGAATGGAAGGGCCATCGCTCAACGGATAAAAGGTACTCCGGGGATAACAGGCTGATACCGCCCAAGAGTTCATATCGACGGCGGTGTTTGGCACCTCGATGTCGGCTCATCACATCCTGGGGCTGAAGTCGGTCCCAAGGGTATGGCTGTTCGCCATTTAAAGTGGTACGCGAGCTGGGTTTAGAACGTCGTGAGACAGTTCGGTCCCTATCTGCCGTGGGCGTTTGAGAATTGAGAGGGGTTGCTCCTAGTACGAGAGGACCGGAGTGAACGAACCGCTGGTGTTCGGGTTGTCATGCCAATGGCATTGCCCGGTAGCTACGTTCGGAACTGATAAGCGCTGAAAGCATCTAAGCGCGAAGCAGGCCTCGAGATGAGTTCTCACTAGACTTTTAAAGTCTCTGAAGGGCCGTTGAAGACTACAACGTTGATAGGCAAGATGTGGAAGTGGTGTGAGCCATTAAGCTAACTTGTACTAATTACCCGTGAGGCTTAACCATACAACGCCAAACGCGTTTTATGCGACAGTTTAGACAGAAGTTAATATGACTAAAGTAGACATTACTTAGAAAGACTTAAAAAATATTATCAGATATTTTCCAAATTCAGTTAGTGCGTAGAAATACGGATTAACGCCCAAATTTGCTTGGTGACAATAGCGTTTTGGACCCACCTGACTCCATGCCGAACTCAGTAGTGAAACGAAACAGCGCCGATGATAGTGTAGCATTTGCTATGTGAAAGTAGGACATTACCAGGCTTCAAATTGTAGAGAGCCCGATTAGAAATAGTCGGGCTTTTTTACGTCTGCAGAAAAGTGAAATACGCGCAATTAATACACACTCATATCGCGACACAAAGAGAGTGTAGCATTTCACTGTGGCTCTCCACCGCTGTGGGCACTACGACACTACCAGACTTCAAATTGTAGAGACCCGTTACAGCAATGTGACGGGTTTTTTGCTATCTGGGATTTAATAAATAGCCAAGAACCCATGCCGAACTAAGTAGTGAAACAAAACAGCTCGAAGGCGAGCCCCGGCCAACGATAGTGTAGCATTTGCTATGTGAAAGTAGGACATTACCAGGCTTCAAATTGTAGAGAGCCCGACTAGAAATAGTCGGGCTTTTTTACGTCTGCAGAAAAGTAAAATGTGCGCAATTAACACACTCATATCGCGACACAAAGATAGTGTAGCATTTCACTGTGGCTCTCCACCGCTGTGGGCACTACGACATCTTACTGCGTAGCGCACCGACTTCAAATTGTAGAGAGCCCGACTAGAAATAGTCGGGCTTTATTACGCCTGCAGAAAAGTGAAATGTGCGCAATTAATATACACTCATACCAACACCATCGAGTAGGGCGGAAAAATAGATCACTTAATTAAGCGAGTTGGTATAAAAATAAAATTGTGAACTACCGAATTTACGTTTTCGGTTTGTGTAAGCAGTTGTTTAGGTGAAGTATCAAACAGAATTTATAAATTAGTTTGATTAGTTCATTATAACTCGTTAACTAACCACAGACTTAGCTTGTTTATGAGGGCAATGAATACTAATATGATTTCATGATCTTATAACTAAATCTATTGGCTTAGTTGTTTTAAAATTACTACCAATAATGATTGTGAGCTGTAACTTAAATGCCTTATGAAACATTTGTAGATGACTCTGCATCGCTAGTTGAATTTACCCGAGTTTACTTAGCTATTTTTTATACTTTTGTTGCCGGATTTTATACATTTAGAATTATTTATAAAAATCGAAATACACCATCAGGCGTTATTTATCCCGGTGATAAATTTTGTACTAGTTGGTGGAACCATATGGTTTTTAAATTTTTCAGGGCTGCTATTTGGTTTGTATGTGTAATTAGAGTGTTTGTACCTGAGTTAGATAGCTATCTTGGGCTATTCCCGATACTCAATGGCTGGCCAGGCGTATTATTTGGCGATGTATTATTGACAGCAGGCTTTATTTTAACGATGTTTGTACATTTTCATATGGCAGCCCTTTGGCGTTCAGGCATTGATCCTAAGGGACCACATGAGCTTAAAACATCAGGATTATATGAATACTCTAGGAATCCGATGTATTTAGGCGTTGTAGCTGCACAGGTGGGGTTCTTTTTAGCCTTACCTAGTATATTTAGTTTGACCTGTTTAGTTATTGGTTTTACAGCTATATATAGACAAACATTAGTTGAGGAGGCTCATTTAGCTCATCGTTTTTCTACACAATATAAAGAGTATAAACAACTAGTCCCTCGCTGGTTATAGCTTGGGATTGAGCTTTAAATACATGGATTTTTAAGGCAAAAGTAAAGAAATGTTCTGTGTTGGCTTGCTAAAATCTAGCATGATAGACATAAATCAGATCACTTCTTTTTGTTTTATACCAATTCGCTTAATTAAGTGATCTATTTTTAGGATGGAAAACGTGTTGATAGCTAGGCAAAAAAATTGCTATTTAGTTGTTCTAAATGAAAATTTTTTAACACAGGTAGCGACACGTTCAGCCCCGAAAAATGATTAAGTATTATTGCGGATTGGTATTATATACTTTTCCATAAACTCTTGTTTAGTAATTGCCTTTGAAAAAATGTAGCCTTGAATATAATCACAAGCAAGCTGCTTTAATAGGTCATACTGTTTTTGTGTCTCAACTCCTTCAGCAACCACCATTACGTCTAGATTGTGAGCCATAGTGATAATAGCTTTCACGAGAGCAATACTATTATCGTTTGATTCTATATCGTTGATAAATGAGCGATCTATTTTTAAAATATCTATATCTAAGCGCTGTAAATACGCCAAAGAAGAATAACCAACACCAAAGTCGTCAATTGCAATATCTATATTAATAGTGCTTAAGCGTTTTAATTGTCGTTGTATTGACGAGTCGGGATCCATTAAAGTATTTTCAGTGACTTCAATTAAAATGGTGTTTGCGGGTAGTTGGTACTTTTTACTTGCAATAATCCATTCATCCACCCAGCAACCAGCGCGGTCAATTTCAAGAGGTGATGTATTTACACTGACTTGAATTGTCTTTTCACTTAAAACATTGAATTGGACAGTATCTTGAATTGCTTGAGATTTTACCCATTGGCCGATATCGTTTATTAATCCGTTTTTTTCAGCGACAGGTATAAACTCATTTGGCCCTATTAGGCCTCGCTCAGGGTGATTCCAACGAATTAGGGCTTCAGCTTTTGGTACTGATTTCCCGTCAATTGAAAATATAGGTTGGTAAAATAATTCAAATTGGTTTTTTACAATTGCAGTGCGTATCTCCTCTATTAGACGACGCTTTTCTGTGGCTTTTTCTTCGATAGCATAGGAGAAAAACTCATAGCGATTCCGCCCTTTATTTTTAGATAAATACATTGCTTGGTCAGCGCGTCTAACGAGCTCTTCTACTGTTAAACCATCAGCAGGGAAAAATGTTAAACCTATGCTTGCGGTAACATAGACTGTTTCTTTTTTTACTTTAATGCTCTGCATTAAGCTACTTTTTACTGCTTCGGCAATTTTTGATGCTTCATCCGGGCTATTTACACCCTCTAAAATTAATGTAAATTCGTCACCACCCAAACGTGCGACTGTATCTTTAGTCGTTATACAACTTTGCAGTCTTGTTGCTACTTGGTGTAAGAGTAAATCACCGTAGTCGTGACCTAGGCTGTCATTTACTTCTTTAAAGCCATCCAAATCTATGAATATAAGGGCGAACTTCATTCCCTTAATACTTACTAAGCTTTGTAGTTTTTCGTAAAAATAACGCCTGTTCGGTAAGTCGGTTAATCCATCTTGGTAGGCATATTGTTGCAACTGAATATTCGCATTTTCAAGTTCATTAGTACGCAGTCTAACTTGGTTTTCTAATGAATTTTCTCTTTGCTCAATGTTGTATAACATCGCATTAAAACAAGAGGTTAATTGTCCTACTTCATCTTGTGATAGCTGTTTAGCGCGTAAGCTATAATCGTGTGATGTAGTTATTTTATTTGCTGTTTGAGCTAGATATAAAATAGGGTTTAAAAAGCGACGCCTTAATAAAAGAGATAAAATTAGGCTGATGGCAAAGGTGAATACCATCAAAATCATTATAAATTTAAAGTAAAAAGTAATTCTGTCTTGAATGTAGCTGTTGTTAGCGCGTATTTTTAATATACCGTAATCATGCATATCGAGCTGAAGGGGTGTACTTACTTCAATACTTTGCTCCATATCTTCATCTTCGGATTGCGCAATAACAAGTTGCTCACCAGTCATACTTGTTACCATTATACTAATGACATCTGATCGTATAAGTATTGGGTTTATAAGCTCTTGCACTGCATCAATATCATCAAACATAAGTGCTGTAGTTATATTCGGTGAAAGCATTTTTGACAGAGAGCCCAAGCTTTCTATTTGTTCCTCTTTAGCGCTAGTGATTTCATAAGCACTAAATACAATGGTTACTGTCGCGGTTGATACAAGTGCAACACTCATTAAGATAAATAGTAATTTTTTGCTCATCGTATTTAATGCAAATAGTTTTTTCATTGCACTACCTATCTACAACGCGGGCAAGGCGTAGCACTTTTGAGCTCATAGTAATGCCTGCATCTTTAAGCTGTTTCGGAGCAATTTCAAAGCGAATTTTGCCACTGGAAAGAAAAAACCTGATATGACCGCCATTTTCAATAAATGTGTCTGTTTCACCAATGAGCATAACGTTTTTCAGCTCTAAAGGAGTTATGTTTTGCCATTCGATAAATGTATCAGAGGTAATAAATAGCATGTTACACGCCGAGGTTGTTACTTTATCAAGAGTGATTAATTTATTGTATAGAGGTAAGTTTTTTATAGTGCGACTTTTTAAAGCGTTGTTAGCTGCATCAATAAAGTATTTATCAGGGCTACAAATAATAAATTCATTAAGAGATTCTAAATGATAATCCCAGTGTCCAAAACGTGCAAAGTTATATAAGAAGCCTGCTTTTAGCATGTATTCTTTTTCAACAGCACAAACGCTGGCACTAAAAAGTGTCAACGTTATTAAGCTACTGTGAATTAAACTTCTTAATTTAATCATCTAATTAACTTAGAAATTCGCTGAAATTGTAAACGTAATACATTCATCAATATAGTTTGGTAATGTATAGGTTTCGCGCGTATTATTGTACTCAATATGTGAACCTGCAAAGAGGTTTTTACCCGAAATTGCAGTAGACCACACAGGTGTTGCTTGCCAATTCCAACTAATATCTAACGTTGTGTAATTATCAGTGTTATATGCATTTGAGTTTATTGCGCGCAATGTCGCAAACACATTATGGTTGGTTAAAAAAGAATAATCGGCTTTTGCAAATAACTGCCTGTTTTTAGAGTCATAGCCGATTGCGGGCTCTACTCGAGGAGGTAAATCGTACTTATAATCGGTGTAACTATAACCAAACTCAGTATTGAGATTATCAACTGGTTGCCATGATACAACTAGGTCGAACCCTTTAGTGGTCGTGTCTGCTACAGATGCAAAGTCTAAATCTATGCGAGTCATTGTTAGTGCTTGAAATACTTCTGGGATTCTCCCTGCTAGAAATAATTCAAGTATAGGTGTGAATTGTTCAGCATGGGTATTCATATCAATAACCGCTACGTTATTAGCATCTGTATAATAAGTAGAAAGATCCAATGACCAATCGTTAGCAGTAAAACGGTAGCCTAATTCATAAGATAGATAGTTTTCAGATTTAACTTTGTCGTTACCATTTAGGTAGGTTGCAATTCGGTAGTCGTCTATTTGTCCAAAGCCAGAGCTTAAACCGGTAAGATCTTTAATTTCTGTACCATTAACTTTAAAGTTGTCGTTAAATTCAATCAATGTTGGTGTACGTACACTTCTCGATATAGCACCCCAAGTAAGGTGGTTATCTACTGGTTTGTATATAAGCCTTGCTGACGGTTGATTTTCCCAGCCGGTTAAATCGTTATGATCAAGCTTAGTACCAATAATAAAATCGAGTGTATCAGGTGTCACATTGTATTGAGCTTGAACAAGTGCACCAAACTGTTTGAGGTTATCAAAGTTTTTATCGCTATCTAAAAATACACTTTCTGCGAAAGAGATAGAGTTATACCGGTAGTTTAATCCCCAATCTAGCTGTAGAGATTGGTATATGAAGTTCATTTGATAATCAATATCTATCGATTCAAAGTCTTCTTTAATATAATCTTGAGAACCATTTTGTTTCAGCCAAGAAATTTGTAGCATTTGATTGGCATCGGGCGACACTCTGTTTTCAAGGCGCGCCATTATGCGTGAGTCTGTTCGCTTTAAATCATCTGAGAATGAAATGTTTTCGTTGGTTTCATCTATAACACCTCGATAGTTTTGACCAAGTGTTGAGTGAGTAACGTCCCCCTGAAGTAGCGCAGACCACTCATCATTAGGGGTAAAGTCAGCCCGAAAACCTAAAGAATTTTGTTTAGTTGTATCGTTAGGTGCGAGTGAAATCCCTTTTTTTGATTCATTCGCATCTTTTACATGACCATACGCACGGTAGCTGCCTATGTTACTTATATCACCACCGTAACGAAGATTTGCATCAACATTTATTTGATTACCAGTTGTTACGTTTGCGTATCCACCGCGAGTATCAATACTGTTTTTAGTAATGATATTAATCACGCCATTATTTGCGTTACTACCCCAAAGTAATCCGCCTTGTCCGCGTATTACTTCAATGCGTTCAATATCATACAAAGGAACGTTGAGTGTTTCCCAATAAACTGCAGCAAATTTTGGGGTATATAAGCTTTGTCCGTCAATCATAACCAATAGTTTGCTAGAAAATCGAGAGGCAATACCTCTTGATGAAATAGCCCATTGATTGTTATCGAGCTGACGTACAATTAAACCAGGCACCATTTTCAGTGCTTCAGGTACTGATGTAGCACCAGAGTTAGTAATTTGTTCTTTACTTAATACATAAATAGATGAAGCGGTATCAAATGCTGATTGTGCTCTTTTCATCGCAGAAGTTGCTTGTACATCCATGCCCATTAAAGCATCAAGATCGAGGTCTTCATCTTCAAACGGTTCGGCCGTTAAGAGAGGGCAAACAAAAAGTAATGGCCAAAACAAACGTTGTGATATTTTCACCCAAAAGTCTCCTGCGCAATCAAAAAATCAAAAACAGTCTTTGTTTTTGTAATACATGTGATATCACACAATATTAACATACATTAACAGTGTAAAAGCATAAATGAGATTAAATCAAGGTAACTAATTTTATAGTAGTTAAAAGGTCTAATTTCGCCCAATTGAACTGTAAAAATATAGTTAAATGAACTTTATAAGTATATTTATTAAAGAGTCAGTAAAATGTAAATAGCTGATAGTTATATGTTTATATATGACTTAAAATTTAGTCTATTTCAGAATAACTTCAAAGTATTTACGGTTATTAAATATTTAATCTTAACTTTTTCGTGTCATGCTTCTCAAAGCAATATTAATTATATGGGCACAATTTATACCTAGCCCTGTGTTATCTGCGATTGTGGTTTAATTATCTTTGCTTTTGTTAAAGCTATATAGAATACTTAAATTTGCTTGGTTTTGCTTTGAAGGCACCAAAGTATGATAAAAAATGAATTAATTAATGTAGAAGAAGTACTCGCTTTAATGCTTGATGCCGTTTGTGTGGTAGATAAACAAGGCACATTTGTTTTTGTAAGCGCAGCATTTGAGCAAATTTTTGGTTATACGGCCGACGAAGTTGTAGGCAAAAAAATGATTAACTATGTTTACGAAGGTGATCATTATAAAACGCATAACGCCGTAACTTCGCTATTGTCTGGCGAAACGGTAAACCCTCGCTTCGAAAACCGCTGGATGAGAAAAGATGGTCAAATAGTCCATATATTATGGTCTGTTCGCTGGTCAGAGCAACATCAAGTAAGAATTGCAGTTGCGCACGATATAACTGAGCGAAAAGTAATGGAAGAGCAGCTCCATTACATGGCTCGGCACGATGTATTAACTGGCTTACCAAATCGCTCTTTATTGATGGAGCGATTAGAAAAAGTAATTATTAGTGCAACTACAAACAACACATTTTTTTCTTTGCTGTTTATAGACATAAATGGCTTTAAAGCAGTAAACGACACCCACGGACACGAAACTGGCGATAAGCTTTTATGTGCTATAGCAAAAAGGCTCTCAGCGTCGGTTAGGCATTACGACACAGTAGGGCGTTTAGGTGGAGACGAATTTTTAATTATTTTAGATAATTTAAGTTCTAGCCACGAAACCGTCAGAATAAAAAATAAAGTTCTCACTGAGTTTAAAGCTGTCTTTAAGTTAGATGACGTACTACTAAATATTTCCCCCAGTATTGGCATTGCAAACTACCCAGAGCACGGACAAACAGATCACGAACTTATAAAATATGCTGATCAAGCTATGTACAAAAATAAACAACAAGGCTTAGATAACGTAACCTATTTACCTTAAAAATTATGCCGAACTACCACCTTAGACAACTCATCATCACAACGCCCTTAACTACAATACATTACTTAGCGCCACATTTTTAATAGCGGTTTTCCAGTGCTGCGTTAAAAATCTATAAATGCTCTTACAGCAGTTTGTTGGTAGCTCCTCGATAAATAAACTGCACAAGCTATGCCTGGGTGATAATGAAGGCAATTACCGTATCGGCAGTAATACATTTTTTACTAATGATGCAGGCGAAAGCAAAGTTTCGGTCACTGATTATGCAACCGCAATGGTTGATGTAGCGCAAAATGCAGCGCACGTAAATCAGTATATTAGTATTGCCTACTAATATGGTTACTAATCAAAAGCGTTTGATTATTTAGATATAACAATACTGGCTCACAAGGTTAAAATAATTTAATCTGAGTGTATTAATTCTTATTAAATTATTTGCCTTATGAGCCTTCTTTTTTCTCTTGCGTTAGCAAGCCTTCCCACTTTACCAGAGCCAGTTGCTAATAATGCTGTGGCTAAAGTTACAGTACAAAACCAAACCTATTTTTTAAGCTTTATGGGGCTGGGGGGCGATAAACAATACTCGTCAGTGCATAACAAAGTGTGGGCGCTTAAAGTTGGCGATTCACAGTGGCAATCTAAAACTGGTGTGCCTTCAAGCTTGCCATTAAAAGGGCGCTTAGCGAGCACCGCAGTCGGTTTAGGCGAGTACGCTTATGTGTTTGGCGGCTATACGGTAGCAGAGGATCATACTGAAGTTTCAAGCCCCGACGTATATAGGTACGACGTAATAAAAGATACCTACACTCATCTTGCGAGCATGCCAGTACCCGTAGACGATAGCGTAGCGCTGAGCTACAAAGCGCGTTACATTTATCTAATTAGCGGTTGGCATAACGACGGCAACGTAAACTTAGTACAAGTATACGACACGCAAAATAATACATGGCAACAAGCCTCGCCATTTTTAGGTGAGCCTGTATTTGGCCAAGCCGCTGCTATTAGTGCTAACACCATTGTTATTTGTGATGGCGTTAAAACACAAGCTAATCCTGATTCGCGTCGCTCGTTTGCAGGTGTAGCACAGTGCTTAAAAGGCACAATAGATTCAACTAATCCACAAAAAATAGATTGGCGCACATTGCCACATCCAACAGGCACTGCTCACTACCGAATGGCAGCCACCAGCTATAATGGCAATATTTATATGATGGCAGGCTCTAATAACCCATATAACTACAGCGCAATAGGTTACGACGGCAAACCTGCACCTGCAAGTGACCATGTTTGGCGCTTTAGTATCGAAAAAAACGAATGGCAAATTTTATCCCCAGTTGAAGTAAAGAGCATGGATCATCGTGGCTTACTTGAGCACAGTGGGGTTTTATATCGAATTGGTGGTATAGATAACAGTCAGCAAGTAAGCGCTAACGTACTCGGTTACGAGGTTGAAAAGTGAACACTCTTTACATTACCGGAGCGGGAGTCAGCGCAGCCAGTGGTATTCCCACCTTTAGAGGGGAGGATGGTTATTGGACCATTGGCAGTAAAAATTATACGCCTATGGAAATGGCAACGCGCGCAATGTACCAAAACGCCCCAAAAGAGTTTTTAGCATGGTATTACCATCGCTTTGCAACGTATCGCAACCATGGCCCAAACGACGTACACCATTGGCTAAGTGACAAAAACCTAATTACTCAAAACATAGATGGGCTTGATGGCAAAGCGGGTAACAAAAATTACATAGCGATACACGGCAGGCTTGATCAAATGACCTTATTTCATGAGCAAGGTGAGCCTGTCACGCCAGTTGCCACCCCGTGGGATAGCGTAGACGAAAGCCGCCTGCAAGAGTCTCTTTTTGAGCTATTTAATATTCAAAACCAAACGCCTGACCTAAACCATTCATTTAAGCCCTTTGTTTTATTATTTGACGAATACTACACCGAGCTTTACAGAATAACACAAGCACAACAGCGTATGCTCAACGCCGATAAAATTGTATTTATGGGCACCTCGTTTAGCGTCAATATTACGCAAATGGCCATTGAAATAGCCCGAAATTACGACATTCCTGTTGAAGTGGTTGACCCCGCACCTGCGCATATTTTGCACGCTAACGTCACATATAAAAAAATGAATGCATTAGATTACATTCAATCTAATTAATAAGTGCTATATTTTAAAGGGGTTGGTAATGTTTTCTTAAATATTACAATCTCTTTATATAATATTAACGAGTCAAAAATGTTATTATTATCCTGATTATAACAATACTAAAGAGATCTGAATGAGCGACTTAACTGCAATAGCAAACTTGTCCATTTTACTTGTAGAGCCTTCAGAGGTTCAGCAAAAAATAATAATAAAATCGCTTTTAGAAAGTGGTGTAAAACAAGTTGAAACTGCATCTACACAAACACAAGCGCTTAGCTTATTAGCAAGTTATCACCCTGATCTAGTTATAAGCTCTATGTATTTATCTGACGGGACAGCCGACTCACTATTGCAAGAAATAAGATCAAACCCTCTCACCGAGCATCAACCTTTTATGCTTATATCGAGCGAGCGTAATAAAAAATACCTTGAGCAATTACGCCAATCGGGTGTGCTGGCTATTTTGCCAAAGCCTTTTAGCGCAAAAGCCATTACCCGCGCACTCAAAGCAACCCTCGATATTATAAGCGAAGAAGAAGTAGAACTTGATCATTTTGACGTAACGTTGCTGCGAGTTTTAGTGGTAGACGACAGCCGCTTTGCGCGTAAACACATAATACGTGTACTTGCGGGGATGGGAATACCTGCACCAATAGAAGCTGAAAACGGTAAAGAAGCTATTGAGCACTTGAATAACCAACCGTTTGACTTAATAGTAACCGACTACAACATGCCAGAAATGGACGGGCGAGAACTAACAGAAGCCGTTAGAAGCTCAAATAGCTACTCACATATTCCTATTTTAATGGTGAGCTCAGAGGCAAACGACACTCACTTAGCTAATATTGCGCAAGCGGGAGTTGATGCCATTTGTGATAAGCCGTTTGAACCCGCAACGGTGCGAGAATTACTGTATAAAATAATGTCTTGAACAGACAGCTAAGGCAAAAGTGATTTTAGCCTTAGCAATATATCTCATAAATAAATTCTAAAGACTTCCTTGGGGATTGAGTTTCTCTTTGCTGTTAACTTGGTTCGAATTTTTATCTGAAGTTAAAACAAATGCCGATACAACTACAAAGAATGCAACTACAATACCAATAAGCTTATATGCCTCAGCAAAGCCTATCGCATCGTACAAAATACCAGTAAATACAGATAAACCGCTTGCCGCAACCTGCCCCATAAACTGAAAACCAACAATATAAATAGTGGCAGAAAGCCTTGCATCAAATGTGGCAGATATATATTTAAAAATAGCAATTAGCATAATAGGCAGCTCAACTGCATGTAATAGTTTCATTGCAGAGATTGATAATGGATCAGTTGCATAGCCAGAGCCGATTATTCTTAGTGCCATAACAACACCGCTTACAATTAAGCCGTTTTTTGCGCCAATTTTATTGACTAAAAAAGGGGCTAAAAACATTCCACCCGCTTCTAAAAATACTTGAAAAGAGTTTAAGTAACCATACATAGCATTTCCCTCTTCTCTAGTAGGAAACTGCGCTGCAAAGTAAACAGGGAACTGCTGATCGTAGACGCCATATATACACGAAACGCCAATAACAAAAGTTGTAAACGCCCAAAATTTAGCATCTTTGAATAGCGCAATTGCGTCAGTAATTTTTAATGCGCTGGCGCTTAGGTTTACTTCCTTAGACTCATCACTTGCTTTAACAAACCATAAACACACTAAAAAAACTAAAGCACTTACACTTGCTAAAACAAAATTTAAGGTGGGTGATATATTAAAAATTTGGCCAGTAAAAAAGGTTGCAATAGCCCACCCAACCGAGCCCCACATACGTGCTTTACCAAATTCAAACCCAGTATTGCGGCCAACTCGTTCTATGTAGGTTTCAACGGCCCCAACGCCTGCAAAAAATGCGACCGAGCAAAATAAACCACCAGCAAAGGCCCCAACATACAAAGAACTAATAAGTAACGGGGTATAAACATAAATAAAAAATGGACCGCTTAGTAGCAACATCACACCAACAAACCATAACAGGTTCTTTTTTAAACCTAACTTATCTTGAATAAAACCATAACAAGGCATTACAAACAGTGCTGCAATAGCATTTATACTAAATACGATACCTGTTTGAGTACCATTTAAGCCTATTGCCTGGTTAAGCCATATAGGATAAATCGAAAAGCAGAAAGACCATGTTAAAAAAAAGCTTAAAATACAGCCGCTTAATAACCAATAATTGCGTTTAGATAAGTGTTCAGTCATTTGTCAGTGCCTTAATATCTACGCGGAGCTGTGTGACCCCCTAAGAAGTAGTTCTCCGCTAATTTCATGTGTTTTAGTGTGTGATTGTAATTCTTTATTTATTGCGATTTGTGCAGCTAGTTGGCCCATACGAAAGTAAGGAAGACTCACTGTTGATAATTTAGGTAGTAGGTTTTCGGCGATTAATTTGTAGTTATCGTAACCAACAATAGAAATGGTTTGAGGGATTTTGTAACCCATTTGACGTATAAGCATAAATACGCGCATAGCCATTTTATCGTTACCACAGCATATGGCTGTAGGGCGCTCGTGCCTCGACATAATGTCGCGTAATACATCGGGTAACTGTGCAAACTCATCTTCTGGGTCTGTGCAAACACCTATTTTTATCAACTCTTCTTCAACACTTATGCCTTTTGCTTCGTGAGCGTCTTTAAACCCTAGCGTTCTAAGTGGTGTAGCGGGCATATCTTCAAAAAGTGTTAAATACGCTATTTTTGTGTGCCCTAAATTTAATAACTCTTCAGTTAATTTATAGGCCCCTTTGTAATCATCGGGCAAAATAGTTGGGTGCTTAAGCTGAGATTCAAAGCAGTTAACAAGTATTAAAGGGCACTTATTAAATGATTGTTTAATATTCACTTCTCGGTGATAAACCGTCGCGTAAATAATGGCCTCGGCGCGTTGGCGCCTAAAATCATCCACCAGCCGAGAAAAGCTTTGTTCGTTACCACCAGACTCCCCAATCATTAATAGCTTGGAATGTTTTTCACACTCATGTTGAATGCCCGCAATAATATCGAAAGAGTCAGGCGTGGTGGTCAGGTGTTCGGTAATAAGGCACACAATGCCTTTCTCTTGCCCGCGTAAAGACTGCGCCGCTGCCGAGGGATAAAACTCAAGCGCTTTCATCGCGGCTTCAACTTTGTTTTTGGTTTTATCACTCACGCCCTCAAACCCGCCTAGTACTCTAGAAACGGTTTTTACTGATACGTTAGCTTTAGCTGCTACATCTTTAATTGATGACATATTGTTCAATACTCTCTTTATTTAGAAGGTAATGGATTTTCACACATTACGAACAATAAGTTGACAATAATTTAAAATTAGCCATTATAATGACCAACGATAGACATTTTTACAAGATTTAATTTACATTTATTAAGTGGTGCCTATGCAATCTTCTACAAAACAAAACGACTTAATTGAGCAGCGAAGCTGGACACCTCAATATCACTTTTATAAACCGAACCACTGGATAAACGATCCTAATGGGTTGTTTTTTCTTAATGGTACTTATCATCTGTTTTTTCAGCTAAACCCAGATGATGTTGTATGGGGAAATATGCATTGGGGGCACGCAACCTCGGACGATCTTATTAATTGGCAGCATCAACCAATCGCACTTTACGCGGAACCAGAAGGCTTAGGTTATATATTTTCGGGCGGTGCAATTGTTGATAAAAATAATACATCGGGTTTTGCTAAAAATGGTGAAACCCCTATTGTTGCTACTTTTACACAGCAATCTAAAGACGAAACGCAAGTGCAAAGTATTGCGTACTCACTCGATGAGGGTAAAAGCTTTACTGTTTATGATCAAAACCCAGTTATTCCTAACCCAGGCTTAAAAGATTTTAGAGACCCTAAAGTAACCTGGTACGAAAAAGGGCAGTTTTGGATTAAAACGGTAGTGGCAGGCCAGTGCATACACATTTACAAATCGAATGATTTAAAAACATGGCATAAACTATCTGAATTTGGACACAAAATAGGTGCCCATGGTGGGGTGTGGGAATGTCCTGATTTATTCCCTCTTATTTGCAGCGATACTGATACTGAGCGCTGGGTATTAATTATTAGTATTAACCCAGGTGGCCCAAATGGTGGCTCAGCAACGCAATATTTTATTGGTGATTTTGACGGCGAAAAATTTGTATCTCAAGATGAACAAATACGCTGGTTAGATTACGGCACCGACTGTTATGCGGGTATTACATGGGATAACACACCCAATATTAAACATTCGCGTACCTACATTGCATGGATGAGCAATTGGCAATACGCAAATAATACTCCTGATAATACCTGGCGAGGAGCCATGACTCTACTCCGCACTATGTACTTAAAAAAAGCGGAGCAAAGCTATTACTTATTAACGCCAAGCGCAGTAAAACTACCTCAAGATACAGTCCGCTTGCAATATTGCTTAAGTAAAGAGCAGCCTATTAGTGTGCCAGAAGCTTATAGCTTAGAGTGCGATATTTCACTAACTCAAGGGAATATAGCCTTAGTTTGGAAAAATGATTGTAATGAACAATTCAGACTCGAAATAGATGCCGATACACAAAGTGTAACCGCCGACAGAACGAAAGCAGGTTTTACAGATAAAGGCTTTGACTCTGTAATAAAAATGCCGCTTAGCAAACATGAGTGCACTAACTTGCAATTAGAAATATTTGTAGACGAGTGCTCAATAGAGCTGTTTTTTAACAACGGGGCACATTGTATTACCGCATTAGTTTTCCCTAAACAAGCATTCTCGCAGCTGCATATCGATCAAAGCAGCAAAAAAGAGTCGCTAGAAAATTTAAAAATAACCAAGTACACCAAATAGTTAGAATAAACTAATTAACCCCAGCAAACTTTATGTTTAATTTGTTTTTTTAAAGTAAATAAATTGTTGACATAAGGTTTGCAGTAACGATAATGTCTAACGATAGACAACTGACATCAACAGGAACACAACTATGTTTAATAAAAACGTTATAGCTATTTCCATAGCAGCTGTTTTTGCAGCACCTAGCGGTCATCTGTTTGCTCAAGAAGCTGCTCAGGAAGCACAGCAAGCAGAAAAATCTGAGGTGCAAGATATAGAGCGCGTAATAGTCACCGGTGTTACGCGCAATATGCAAAAAATGAAAGCTACATTTTCTATAAATACTATTTCAGAAGAGGAAATGAAAGTTTTAGCACCTCACGGCGCAGCTGACTTACTAGGGAATATTCCTGGTTTTTTTCCTGAAGGTGGAACCGCAGGTGAAAGCCATAACAACGTACTTGTAAGAGGCTTACCACAAGCTGGTGGCTATCGTTATGTACCAAATCTCATTGATGGTTTGCCAGTATACGAAGAGCCCGAAGCGCCGTTTATGAATAACGATGTTTTTATTAAACCCGATTTGATGACCACAACTGTTGAGGCTGTTAAAGGCGGCCCTGGCGGCGTACTTTACTCTAATGCACTTGGCGCAGCTGTAAACTATATTACTCGTACTGGTACTCAAGACTTTGAAGGTGCATACAAAATAGAAGTGGGTGACTGGGGGCATGTGCGTAACGATTTTTTTGTTGCAGGTCCAATTAACGATAACTTAACGTACGCGCTAGGTGGTTTTTATCGTGTTGCTGATGGTATTCGTGACCCGGGTTACACAGGTAATAGTGGTGGCCAATTTAGAGGTAATTTACTTTACATTAGTGACGATGGCACCACAGAGGTAAAACTACAAGCTCACGTTATTAACGATAAAACCAATTTTTATCAAAATATACCGTATTCAATTACAGCAGATCGTGCGCCAGGCACACCAGAAAACCCTTTTGAAGTTGATCCAAGTAGTGTAAACAACCTCGGTGTTGATTTTAGTGATGGAACTGTTTTATCGCATCAAACTAGTTTTTATGAGCTTTACAACGCTGATGGTAGCCAATTAAAGCTAGATATTAGCGATGGTATTGAACCCAAATTTAATATCTATACATTCGAAATATCAAAAGATTTTGCTAATCAATGGCGCTTAGACACCGCATTGCGTGCAACAAGTGGTAGTAACGGGTTTCATGCCTTATTTAACGATCCGCCTACAGAGCGCAGCCGTTTAGAGGCAGAGCAGTTTTCTCGCATTCAAAGCTTTGACGGCGTAATTGGTGACTCTTACGCAAATGCAACAGGCGTTAAAGCATTTTACTCAGATACAGTAACAGGCACCGATTTAAGCACTGCAGAACGCGCAGACTCAATTTTAGCGCATAACATTCCGGTTTACGGCATGGTTGATGCCACAAGCTATGTAGGTGATTTTCGCTTAAGCCGCTTTTTTGACTTTGAAGAACACTCTCACGAGCTAACATTTGGTTTATACACAAGCCATTACACATATGAAGTTCAATCTGTATTTGCAAGTGCCTATAGTAATATTAGTGAAAGCTCTCGATTAGTTGATTTGTATGCTGTGGACGAGAACGATCAGCAGGTTGGCCCATCTATTTCACAAGGCGGTGTTGATCAGCCCGCGTTATTTGGTTTAGGCGCAGATGCCACTATGCGCACCAATGCATTTTACTTCCTAGACCACATTTCAATGCTTGATGACAGGCTGCAAATTGATATTGGCGGGCGTTATCAAGAACTTGAAGTAGACCGTGTAACAACCAATTCATTCGACCCAGGTAATAGCTCAAACGATTTTACACCAAGTGACGTAGTTGTCGGCTCTACCAACGATACCTTGGCTGATAATTTTGTAAATGTACCCGACGGTACACCGCAATTTGCTTCAGAGAGCTACGACGCTTTTGGTTGGACTATTGGTGCCAACTATCGCTTAACAGATACCGTAACAACTTATTTAAGTTACGCTGACACTTTTAGATTACCGGGTTTTGAAGATTATATTTTTGGCGGCCCAGCAACTAACCCGTCTACCGGTGATATTGCTCGCGGAGATTTGGTCGAAAACATTAAGCAGTATGAAGGTGGCATCCGTTTTTCAGAGAAAAACTATGAATTTAACTTTAGTGGTTTTTACATTGATTTTGCAGCTAAAGAAACCTTAGCCGCAACGCTTGATGACTTAAGTGATACAGGTGCAAATGGGGTGTCTTGTAGCGCAGTACCTGCACCGGATGATTGTGCAAAAATACGCGATAGCTATCGCACCAGCTTAAAAACTCACGGAATTGAATTTGAAGGCAAATACCGCCCAGAGTGGTTAGATGGATTATCGCTACAGGGTAGTATTGTTTGGCAAGATCCCAAGCAAGGACAAGACTCAGCAATTCGCTCTGCGATTATAGAAACAGATACAGATGGTGATGGCATAAACGATACACGCCGCTACGATGTGTCATCAGGTGCAGACAGACGACCACGCCGTCAATCTCAGTGGTTGATTAACGTGCGTCCGTCATACACGTTCTCAGAATTACCGGTCACTGTATATGGCCAAGTAATGCACTACAGTGAGCGTTTTTCAGACGATGGTAATACCAACGTAACTATTTACCCAGGTTACACGCAATTAAATGCAGGTATGTTGTATTCATTCACTGAGGATATGGAGTTTCAACTTCACGTTAATAACTTAAATAATGCCGATTCGTTTACAGAAGGTAGTTCTGTAACTGAGGGACTACGTTTTTCAAATGGCGACTACACCGGTGTAGCTAGACCATTACTTGGACGAACTATTAAAGCATCATTAATGATTAACTTTTAATAGATTACTTAAAATGTGTGTTGTGCAATGTATTGTAATGTTTAATTTTACAATGTGTTGACGCTAAGGGAGCGCTTGCTCCCTTTTTTTATTATGTAACGCTATACAACTGAAAGGCCACAAAACATAAAATAACCGCAATGCAGCTATCAAATATACGCCATCGAAATGGGGAGCTTAAAACCTTTTTTAATTTTGGCGCAAATAACACCAAGCCACTAAACCAAATAACAGAGGCCACGCAAGCGCCAATAGCAAAATGCATAGGCGCAGGCTGAAGTGCGCCAATACTGCCAAGCAGTAACACGGTATCTAAATAAACATGTGGATTTAGTAAACTTATTGCAAAGGCCGCAAGGGCCGTTTTCCACCAGCTCACTTTTATTACCTGAGTTACTTTTAACCCCGATGTGCCTTTAATTGCACTGCGCGCAGAGCCAAATGCTAAGTAAAGTAACATAGCAATACCGCCCCACGTTAACCACGGTAATAACCCTGGCAGCCATAGCTTTAACTCATTAGCTGCAAATACCCCTACAATAATTAAAGTGGCGTCACAAATTATACAAACCGCGGCTAAAACAAAACGGTTAGCGCCCGCCATACATTGGCTTAAAATCCAAATATTTTGCGCCCCAATGGCAATAATTAAACTCAGCCCCAGCATCACACCCGACAAAAACGACATACTTTAAATCCAAATAAATAAAACCTGCAATTCAATGCCTTGCAGGGTAGGGAGTATTCTGTTACAAATCCAATGAATATATTTATTGTTATATGCGTAAAACTCATGATTGATTACCAGTTACTCAATGCGCTTAGTGCCGTTATAAGTGAAGGCGGATTTGAAAAAGCCTCAAAAAAATTATTTATTACCCAATCGGCGGTGAGCAGGCGTATTCATCAGCTTGAGGCCAAACTAGGCGAGCCCGTATTAATAAGAACCCAGCCGCCAACGCCCACGGCACTTGGTAAACGTTTACTTAACCATTTACAGCAAGTATTGCAGCTAGAAGTAGCCCTTAATGTAGAGGCACTTAACGAGCACACAGATTTAAACACCCCGCTTAGCGTAAAGCTTGCTGCTAATGCGGATTCGCTTGCCACCTGGCTGCCCGAAGCACTCGCCGTATTAGATACAGAGCTTGCGTGCAAATTACGCTTTGAGGTCATTAGTGAAGATCAATCCATTGCCCATAAAAGAATGAAAGACGGCGAGGTTATGGTGTGTATTAGCTCATCCCCCGAGCCCGTTAATGGCGGGCTGGTAAGCCCGCTTGGCGCCATACGCTACAAAGCCATTGCAAGCCCCGATTTTATAAAACAACATAAGCTTACTGAGCTTTCGCAATTAGCGCATTTACCGTGCTTGGTATTTAGTGAGTATGACAAGCTACAACACCAGTTTTTAGAAGATATTAATGGCTCAGCCCCACTGTTTACCCATATTTACCCTTCGTCAGAGGGATTTAAACAAGCCATGATTGCAGGCCTAGGTTATGGGCTATTACCTACCTTACAGCTAGGAGACTCGCTGATAAAAGGAGAGTTAGTCGATTTATTCCCAGAATATTATATTGATACGCCTTTGTACTGGCACTATTGGCAAACCGAAAGCCCGCAGCTTAAAACGCTACGTAAGTTTGCATTGCAAGTAGCGGGCAAGCGGTTAGAGCCTATTAAATAATCAAAGAGCTTATAGCTGCCCCAATCTGTATATAAGCAGCGCTGTTTTAGCGGTGTTTTTATTTAGGCTGGTTAAATCGGCGGCTTCGTTTTTAGTATGCGCGCCACTACCCATTAGGCCAAGGCCATCAAGTGCCATATCAACATGGTTTGCAGCAAACGAAATATCAGCCGCCCCGGCATTACGTGGGTTTGCAGCCACCACTTTGTTATAGCCTAAGTCTTGGCTTGCTTGGCTATACAGTGCAAGCAGCTTTTTATTACCCTCGGTGAGCCCCATTGGTGGGTAGCCGTCTTCAAAAATAAGCTCTGCTTTACTGCCATCTAAGTTTTTAGCCACAATTTGTAGCATTACCCTTTTAGCGCTTTCTACCTGCTTTGGCGAAAGCGCCCGTAAATCACCCGCTACATGCACGGTTTGCGCAATTACGTTACTTTTACCAAACGCCGTGGCTGACGAGTTGGCATTGTCGTAATCGGCATTTGTACCGCCTACAATAAGCCCAGGGTTAAAGGTTAAATTAGGTTGTGTAGCTAGTTGCTCTCTAAAGTCATTTAAAATACGAGAAGCCTCGTAAATAGCGCCATAACCAACGCTGTCGCTAAATATTTGTGACGAATGCGCTGCATTTGCCGTAACATTTAGCGTCCAGCCGGTATAACCACGGCGCGCCGCCATAGCTGTTTTTATATTGTTATCGCCATTTTCATAGCCAAGCGCTACGTCAGCCCAAATTGCTGCATCAACAATAGCTTGTTTAGATAAGCTAAGCGGGCGACCGCTGCTTTCTTCATCGCCAGTCAGCAATACTTTTATGCTTACATTTTCGAGTAAATTAAGGGCTTGTAAGCTTTTAAGTGCGGTAATTATTATCGTGTTACCGCCTTTCATATCGGCAACGCCTGGGCCACTGGCTGTATCGGCATCAAGTTGTTTGTAGGTAGTAAAGTTATCGTTTTTGGCAAATACCGTATCTAGATGGCCGATCATCAGTATTTTTATTGCATCGGGGTTTTTACTCTCATGGGTTGCCAGTACATGTCCTGCGCGGTTAAACGCACTGCCATCCAGCCATTCTACTTTAAAACCAATGGCTTTAAGCTGTTCACTTGTCAGTGCGCCTACTTTTTTTACACCTTCAATATTAAGCGAACCGCTATTAATATTTACGGCTTGCTCTATTTCTTTAAGTGCTTGGGGAATGTTGTTATCGACCTGTTTTACTATTTCACGCTCGTTTTTATCAAGCGCCGCATGGCTTGTAAGCGACAGGGTACTCGCAAGGGTAAAAATAAGTGCTTGGCTAAATTTTAAAAATGACATAACAGCATAATAAGTGAGAAATAAGAGTATTTAATATGAAGTAAAAATACAGAGGATTCAATAGGGGTAGATTGTGATTTTTAACTAATTTTATAAGTAATAACGAGTTAGAAGTTTAAGGGGGAATGCGTTATTGGTTTAAACACAGGTATTTAAATATAACCACTTAACTAATAATCAACCTGTGCAACTAAACAGCAATTTGCCTGATATTACTGACCTCCACCATTTTGGGGTTTTGCTACATTTAGAAAAGGTAAGGCGAAGCTAACTAACTGTTTACAGTTGTTTATTTTATAGCTAGGATAAAATCACTGTAATATAGGGACATTTTTGGGTTTGTAGAACTACTAATGTCGTAGACTAAATTGTTAACTGGCTCTTAAGCATTGAGCATATAATCAGTTGGGAGTAATAAATTGTTAGCATTTTTGAGAATACACTTTGAAATGTTACTTGCTCACTTGGGTGTTGCTTTATTCTCTGGAGGATTACTCGGTTGGGCGGAAGGTGTAGATAAAGGGTTACTATTCGGTGTACTTTATTTCATATTTATGTTCATCGTTCATTTTTATTTATTTTATAAGCACAGGTCAAGTTACGGTAAAAAACCATTTAAATAAAATGTAAGAATCTAAAGTCAGTTAACAAGGCAAATTAAAAGTGCGGACAAAAACAATTGGCTTTGTTCGTGCCTCACAAATTATAGCCAACTATTTTTAGCCGGTTACAACGGCGTTATAAACCCAGTCTAAGTCAGAGTTATGTCTCAATTAAAATGTAAGAAATGTCAAAGTTCTATAGTCGCAAGAGATCTTACTCCTAAAGGAAGACATAGAAACTATGTTTGCCCTTTATGTGGCACACCTGTTAATGCTCACAAAGAAAAGTATTTTTTTATTGGGGTATTAATTTTTATTGCAGGGTTATTAATTAATGCTTTTTATTTAGGTATTTCAAGTGCAGGATTAAACTGGATATCAGATAGCTACAAGTTATTATTGGTAATTTTAACCTCTTCAATTTTGTTAGTTTACAGCATTTATAAAAATTCAAAGTACAAAGCAAATTCTAATATGGTTGAGCCAAGGCCTTGGCCACTATTGACTGCCATCTGTACACTTTTAATAATATGGACTGTAATAAATCTTTAATTTGTCGCTAGGGTTTATAACAAGAACATTAAACGAAAAAATCACAGTTGGCTGTTTTTCGTTCCTCAAACATTATAGCCAACTTTAATTTTCCGCTTATGTAAGCGTTATATTTTCAAAGCAGGTTGAGTATGCGAATTCTATTAGCATTATATTTCTTTACATTCTTTGCCAATGCAACAAGTTGTATTGAAACTGAAGAACAAAATGCAAAATGGGATGCTGCCTATGCAAGTAAATTTAAAATAAATAGTGTGTTAAATGAAAGCACATATAGTATTTCAGTTTCAATTCCTCAAGAAATTGACGGGCAATCATTTAATTTAGCCGGGATCATTATAGGTAATAAAAATAACCCAGTTTTTTATTCCGCACTAAAAATATTTGAAGACGAAGGTGAGGCTAAAGTGTGGTTTCTCGTAAAAGCCGATGCTATTGAAAAGCATAGCTTAATTCTTAGCTACGGAGATGGCTGTGGTATATCTATAAACGTACCCGTTGTTGTGAACTGAAAATATAACAAGACGATTCAATCAGGACAAAAAACAGTTGGTTTTGCTCCTGCGTGAATTACAGTGACACCCAACCTAAATTTTGTAATGCTTTAAAAACGCTTAGAGTTAATTACAGAAGGTCGTTTTTTAATTAATTTTGGCTGTTTGAGTTACCCTACAGCCTCGTTATATATCCTAGGAAAAGTGTTGTGCTAATTCGAGCAATTAATAGTCAAAGAAAGTTAAAATCTTACTTTTAGTCGCAGTCTGCTAAAGTTGGCGGCGTTGGTTGCTTATTTGGGATTGCAACTGCATCCTCCCCTGTTCTTTGTCGTTACTTCAAGTTTTGGTGTCGAGTCAGATATACCAATCCGTAGCTACGATGGTGATACTGTATTGGTAGTGTTCACATTATGCTTCTTAATTCTCTGTTTATCGCTATACACATTTTGCGCTTTATTTGCCTGCTTTTACTATGGCATTAAGTGCAAGAAAGGATATATCGACCGACAAGAACTTATTAATATCGTATTTAAAGGTATCTATCCAAAACGGTGGCAACGTGGGCTTTAGTTCTGATGTATAACAAAGCCTTTAAACACCCATTACTTTCGCCCTATTTTACTTGCGAACATCTACCTATATTTAACGCAAGCAACCATCAGGTTTAACGCCATTAGCATTAAACCTGATAGCCAAAATCGACCAAGCTACATTTAATTAGTTGGCATTAAATAAATCTCGCGTACGCTGTTGCGCTGGTTTGCTTCAATAGCAAACAGTACGGCGCCGGCTACATCTTGTGGGTCGAGTTTGTCGGGTTTAGCTTCATCAAAAAATGGGGTGTTTACCATGCCTGGTGCTATGGTTGTGCAGCGGCCATTCCATTCGCTTATTTCCTCAGCTAAGTTTTGTCCAAAGCCATAAGCAAACCATTTAGTGGCACCGTAAATAGAGCCACCAATTGGCTTACGGCCAGCGGCAGAGCTGGTTAATATAAAGTGACCTTTGTTTTGGCGTAAATGCGGCAGTGTTAATTTTGCAGTCCACAGTAGGGCTTTAATGTTTATGTCAATCATAGTTGACCACTCATCTGGGTCGCCTTTTTCGGTGCCAGCGGTTGAAACGCCCATGCCCGCGTTAGCAAAGGCTACATCTAACCGGCCAAACTTTTCAATGCCTTTGGTAACTACGTTTTCAAGTGCGGTAAAGTCGGTTGCATCTGCGGCTACGCTCAGTGCGTTATCTGAGCCTAGCTCGGCAACAAGTTGGTTGAGTTGCTCTTCTCTACGGGCGGTTAATATAACTTTATGACCGTTGTTTACTAAGGTTTTTGCCGTTGCTTCACCAATGCCACTAGAAGCGCCGGTTATGAGTACTATTTTCTCTTTTGCCATGGTTTTTTCCTTATTAACAAATGAATAAAGGCGCAGCTCAATGTGCGCCATGCAGTTATTGCGCTATGTCAAAATTGACTGATAAATCGTCAGCTTGCGTTAGGCTAATTTGTTTTAGTTGATAAATATTAAAATCAGCATCTATTTGCTCTGCATCGTCTATGTGTGCGCTACACGTATAAGCAAGTTGATAGTCGCCTGGTGTTATGAATGCGAGTTCAAATTCGTATTCATTATCGTCTGCATCAAATACAACATTGGCAGTAGCTAACGGAGCGTTATCAGGCGTTTGGTCATCTATTTCATGAATATCTGTTGGGGTTTGTGCTTGCGCAGAGTAAAGGTAAACAGCATGGCCAAATGATGAATCATCAGCGGCAAGACCAATGTTGTCAGTCTCGCAATTGTTTATAAGTGTTTGGCTTACAGTGCCTTCAATATCTTGTGATTCAGAAAGGTTTTGTAAACGCACACCGCGAGGTTTTAAAAAGACTTCGTTATTATTTTGTGGATCAACCAACGATTTTTTTAAATCAAACTCTAATACAAACTCGTTGTCGGTTTGATTGAGTGTAAAGCCATCTAGCTGTATTTCACCCACGCCATCATTACCTTTTCTTTTTACGATAAGCGGTGCAATGCTGCCGTCTTCATAAACTACGTGAGATGTTAAGCTAAGGTTGTTTGTGTCGCCGTTTATTACTTGCGCGCGGATCCACGAATAATCACCTGCAGGTACTTCTTGATCGTCAAGTAATTGAAAAATATCGTCGCCCGTATAGTCTAGTAAATTGACCATTTGCGCTAAGGTGGAATCGTTTTTAGAGCGAGTTTCAAAGCTAACTTCTTCACCTTCTTGGGCTTTAATTGTTATTGAATCAAATACAACGTTAACTTGTTTTAAACCAGTGACTGGAGCGTCGGAAATACCTAAACTAAAAGTTGCTTTATCACTTGTTTGTGGGGTTGTTTCAGCATCGTCATTTGATGAGCCGCAGCCTGCTAAGGCAAAAATAATAGCGCTACTTAATATTGTTGATTTAAAGTTCATGGTTGTTTCCTCTTATTCGATTTGTTAAGTGTATGTATTTAACCCTTAACCTAAATTGAATTAAAAATATGAGAAGTTATAACTTTTAACATGCTGTTTTAAAACGTTTTTAATTTCATCGATTTAATCGTTTTTTACTATATACTCGCGCCACTTCTTTTGAAGTCGGTTTTATTAGATTTAACCATTATTTTGCTGAGTTTCAGCCACATTTATCGGAACAAACATGAAAGATAAACTTTTAGCGTTTTGGCAAAGCCATTCAGAAACAATCATCACTTTAGGTTACAAAGTGATTTTAGCGTTGGTGATTTTAATTGCGAGTGCCCTAATTGCACGCTCGATTAAAAAAGCGATTAAAAACTCGAAATCGCCATTAAAAAAAGTGGATAGTACGCTGCTTCCTCTTTTATCGAGTATTGCTGGTTATTTAGTTTATATAATTGGCGGGCTATTTATTTTAGATATTTTTGGCGTTAATACGGCCAGTTTAATTGCGCTAATGGGTGCTGCTGGTTTAGCGATTGGTTTAGCCCTTAAAAATACGCTGAGCAATATTGCTGCGGGTATTATGCTGCTAATACTCAGACCTTTTAAAATAGGCGATTTTGTTGATGCCAGTGGCACGCTTGGTACTGTGAGTGAAATAAACCTATTTACCACTATTTTTAAAACCACCGACGGTCTTTACATTGCATCGCCTAACGGCAAAGTGTGGGGTGGTAATATTAAAAACTTTACCCGTAATGGCAAAAGACGAATGGACATAGTGGTGGGGATTTCGTATGCCGACTCTATTGACGTTGGCTTAAATGTACTTAAAGAATTAGCCGCATCAGAGAGCCGATTACTCGCAGAGCCTGCACCTAAAGTAATGGTGACATCAATAGGCGAAAGCGCAGTGAACATTCAATTACGTGCGTGGGCTGTTAATGGTGATTATTGGCAAACTGTGTGGGATTTAAATAAACGTGTTAAAGAAGCTATTGAAGGCGCAGGGCTGAGTATTCCGTTTCCGCAGCGTACACTGCATATATCTGAGTCTATGGCATCGGCAGTAATTGTTAACAAAGATACCTAAATATGTATTAACATAAACATAAACACAAATAAAAATAGCGAGCCTTGGCTCGCTATTTTTATATTAGCCGTAGTATTAGCCTTTGTGTTAACTGAGGTATTAACCTTCTAATTGAAAGTCGTACACGGAGCCTAAATTAAGTAGTTGTGTGAGCTCATCAAGTGCTTGGTAGCTTTCAGTCAATAGGGCTGAGTCTGCAAAGTCACTTGCGCCTAATTTGTCGCGGTAGTTACGTTTTGCCCAGTCACACAGTTGTGTGTATTTAGTATCAGTTAAAATAACCTCTGGGTTTACTGCAGCAAGTTCTTGCTCGTTAAGGGCTACACGTAAACGCAAGCAAGCTGGGCCGCCGCCATTTTGCATACTTTGGCGTAAATCAAAAAACTGTACTTGATTTACTGGGTTATCAGCCATAATCATTTCTTCAATGTAGGCGTTAACCGCGACGTTGCGTTTACATTCTTGTGGTGCAACTAACAGCATTGAACCATCTTCAAGGCTCACTAACTGGCTATTAAATAAGTAGCTACTTACAGCGTCGGTAATGCTTACTTTATCGGTAGGTACTTCAATAATGTAAAATTCTTTATTGCCCACATATGCTTCGCGAATATCTTGAAGTGCCAAAGCTTGGTTTAAAAATGCTTGCTGGTGGCACAGTAATACGTTGGCGTTACCTACTGCAATTACATCGTTATGAAAAACGCCTTGGTCTATTACGTCTGGATTTTGCTGTAGTAAAATTTGGCTTGAATCTTTTAAGTTATGTAAACGGCAAATTGCTTCTGAGGCTTCTAGTGTTTGCCTTGCAGGAAATTTTGCTGGTTTTGGTAATTGGCTGTTAAACGCGCTGGCACCAAATACAAACATTTCAAGGCCTTGCTCGCCGTGGCTGTCACAAAAACGAGTATGGTTTGCTGCACCTTCGTCGCCAAAAAAGCCTTGGTCTGGCAAATGGGTATGGTGCGCAAAGTATTTGTCGTTGTTAAACATCGCTTTTAATAAGCGTGTAGTGGTTGCAGGCTCTAATGAACGATGAAACTTATTATTTAAATTAGCTGAAGTAAAATGTACTTTGCCGTCGGTTGTATCAGGAGATGGCGATACCGTAGCGGCATTGGCTGTCCACATTGCTGACGCTGAATAACACGCGCGTAATAAAATAGGATCAGCTTTAAATGCTTTATGAATTACTTGTGCATCGTTACCGGTAAAGCCTAAGCGGCGCAGTACGTTTAAGTCGGGGCGCGCATGAGGGGCAAATACACCTTGAGTTAGGCCTTTGTCGTGCATGGCTTTCATTTTTTCAAGGCCTTGAAGCACTGCTTCTTGAGGATTTGAAAAGCTTGCTGCGTTATTTAACGAGGCAACATTACCATACGATAAACCAGCGTAGTTGTGAGTAGGGCCAACTAAGCCATCAAAATTAACTTCCAAAGCGTGCATACACGTTCCAACTAAAAATTTTCAATAGGATGCAACAATACAACGCATTAGGGCTGCTTGCAAAGTTATAAACGCAGTGTTTTTACTAATTTTTTCGATGTTTTTAAATGTGGAGTTTATTACAAGGGGGTTGTTTTTATATTGAACGATTAATTTGAAGTTTAATTAAAATGTACACATAAATTTCATAGTGTGCAAAAGCTTAGCCTAAAGTAGGTTTTTACATTTAAGCTTTATGCCAAGCCTTTACACAATACGATGTTACTTAACATAGACGCGCTCTTTGTCAGCGGTGGTATGGGTATTTGTTGGATCATTAACTTGCCAAACGCTAATGTCTAAACGCCATAAAAGGTAAAGGGTGTGGTATAAGTTGAACATGGTTTTTCCTTGGTATTTTCACTGAACACATCAGTTTATAGGAAGAAGTATGCCAACATTAACTTGAATATTTTATGAATAGAAATCAGATGTTTAGTATTTAAGTGTAAATATGTACTAAAGAATTAGCACCAAAGAGGTGAAGTATTTTTAAAATATGCACCAGTGTGGTGTGTTTTTAACAAAAAGCCCTGCAACTATTGGGTCACTTAAATGTGCAAGGCTTTTTAAAAAATGTAGTCACTTAAAAAGTAAATTAGCGGCCTACTTTTCCTTTTACTAAAGGCTCGAACGACATTACTTTAAACTTACCGTGGCTTTGATTTTTGCCATTATTAAGTACAGGCGAATTATGTAAATCGTCAACGGTAAAGTATATTTTATGATCGGCTCCGTAACTAAAACCATCAGGCCAGCTTAAGCGTTCGTCTTTAAATAATACTTCGTAGTCGCCAGTGGGTTTAACTACGCCAATTGCGCCATTGGTTATGTCGGTTACATATACGTTACCGCCGCCATCAACAATAATACCATCTGAAATTGGCTTAGTGCCGTAACGCGTAACTTTGTCTTCAAGCGCTTTAGCCGAAAGGCTCTTGTTATTTATATCGCTGGTGGCAATGCGGTAAACCGACGTGCCCGACATAGAGCCAAAGTAAAGCCAGTCTTCGTTAGGGTCAAGCGTAATTGGGTTAACACCTAAGCGGGCAGGTTGTCCGCCAAGGCTCATTGTGCGCCCATCAATAACCATATCGATATTTTCGGCAGTGGTGTAATGGCTATTTTGTAACACTCTGCGTGCGACACCTGTTTTAAGGTTAACCGTAATAATAGCGGCTTGGCTGCCTTGTGCTGTGTCGGCAATGTATACAACGCCATGCTTATTATCGATGACTAAATCGTTTAAAAACGAGGTGTCGGTAATGGTCGGTTTAGCCAGATAAATAATTTTGTGCAGTTGCTCTTTGTTTGTATCCCAACCTACTAAGCGCCCAGCGTGATCGGGTCCTGAAGTGTCGAGCATCCATAAAACGCCATCGCTTGATACGTTTATACCAAGCACATCGTAAAAACCTTTACCGTTATTGTACGCGTATGCCCATTCTTCATTAGGGTAGGGCTTAGTTGTACCATCGCTTAAAAGCTCCATAATTTTTTGCTTTTGGCCAAAAAAACCGTGCACAGATAAAAACTTTCTGCCCGATGGGGTAATAGCAATGTTACCCGGTGGGTGCTGCGCATCAAAAGTGGCTACTGTTTTTAAATCAGCATTTTGGTTAGCAGTATTAGCAGATACGGCGTTGCTACCTAAAAGTGCCGTGCTACACGCCGCAGCTAATAGTAATTTTTTAATATGAGTCATTTTTAAAACCTTTTAAAACACGTTTATTGTTTAAAAATTAAGAGCCTAATCGGCTAAGTCGTTTACTACTAAATCGAGCAGCTGCATCAACTGTTTCGCTTGTGTTGCATCTACACTATCAAATTTACATAAAATATTTTTAGGAATATCGGCTGCTTTTAACTTAAGTGATTGGCCATGCTGGGTTAGCTGCACTAGGCGTTTGCGTTTGTCGTGCTCATCTTTAATAACAGCCAGTAATGATTTGTCGCTCATTTTTTTGAGTATTTGAGTCATTGCACCGCCATCTATCGCGGTTTTATCTATTAGCTCTGCAATTGTTATTTCGTCTTGCTCCCACAGCGCCATCATTACTACGTATTGCGGGTAAGTTAAATTTAGCTCGTTTAAAGGCTCGCGATACGCACGCGCAATGCTGTTAGATGCCATATATAACCGGTGGCATAACTGATTTTTTAACTTTAATTGCTCAAACGGCATAACGTTATCCTTTATTTCGATACATGGTATTTTAATTTGCATGCAAAGTATTTGCAATCTCTAATTACTTGTTCTATTATTTTGCACACAAACTAAATAAATTACTAAACTTTGGAGTTCATTATGAATGTATTACAAAACGTAGCTTACACTGCAAAAGCAACTGCAACTGGCGGCCGCGAAGGCGTAGCTAAATCTGATGATGGTCGTTTAGATGTAAAACTATCAACACCTAAAGGCTTAGGCGGAGACGACGGTCAAGGCACTAACCCAGAGCAATTGTTTGCCGCAGGTTATGCTGCGTGCTTTATTGGCGCACTTAAATTTGTAGCAGGTAGCGAAAAAATAGATTTACCAAGCGACACACATATTAACTCACAAGTGTCTATTGGTGCTATTGAAGGCGGTTTTGGTATTGCAGTAAAACTTGCTGTGTCACTAGGTGATATGGATAAAGCTGCAGCGCAGGAGCTTGTAGATAAAGCGCACCAAGTATGTCCATATTCAAACGCAACACGTGGCAATATTGAAGTAGAGCTTTCAGTTATTTAATTAATTGCTAAGTTAACAAATACTGTAATAGCCCAGTGGTTTTGCCTCTGGGCTTTTTTGTGCGTGGAGTTTAATAAAAATGAGTCGTTAAATAAATATACAAAAAATCATATATTCACTATTCCATATATTCTGTTTTTGTTTTATTGTATGTGCAATAAAACTGCGAGGACAATATGGAACAATTCAACCCACTTCAATTTTATAAATGCCTAGCGGACGATACGCGTTTAAAAGCAATGCTGCTCATTAGCCATCAAGAAGAGCTATGTGTATGCGAACTGGTTGCTGCACTTGAGCTAAGCCAACCTAAAGTGTCTCGACATTTAGCGCAGTTAAGACAATGCGGATTGTTGAGCGACCGTAAACAAAATCAATGGGTTTATTACAGTATTAATAAAGCCCTACCAAAGTGGGCTAAAAATGTATTAACGCAAACGCTTACTGCTAACCCTTCATTTTATGAAAACGATTTAACGCGCTTAAATGTTATGGGTAATCGCCCTGAACGTATTACTAGCTGCTGTAACTAACTTATTAAAGGTATTTAATTATGACTATTAAAGTAGGTATTAACGGTTTTGGCCGTATGGGACGTTTAACTCTGCGTGCAGCAGTTGATTGGCCAGAAATAGAGTTTATTAAAGTAAATGATGTAGCGGGCGATGCTAAAACCCACGCACATTTAATTGAGTTTGACTCAGTACACGGGCGCTTAGCACAACAGGTTTCTAGTGATGATAATAGCTTTAGTGTGGGTAAGCATACGATTGCAGTTACCAACAACAAAACCATAAACGAAACTGATTGGTCAGATTGCGATGTAGTAATAGAAGCCAGCGGTAAAATGAAAACCACTGAGCTGTTAAATCAATATTTAGCACAAGGTGTTAAGCGTGTTGTGGTAACCGCACCTGTAAAAGAAGACGGTATTTTAAATGTAGTAATGGGTGTAAACGATGATCTTTATAACCCAAGTGAGCATAAAATTGTTACAGCCGCCTCTTGTACTACTAACTGTTTAGCGCCAATAGTAAAAGTACTGCAAGAAAAAGTGGGCATTAAACACGGCTCAATGACTACTATTCACGACATTACTAATACCCAAACAATTATTGATGCCCCTCATAAAGATTTACGCCGTGCGCGTTCGTGCGGTACAAGTTTAATTCCTACTACAACCGGTAGTGCAACTGCTATTACGCATATTTTTCCTGAGCTTAAAGGTAAATTAAACGGCCACGCCGTGCGCGTACCTCTTACTAACGCATCAATTACCGATTGTGTTTTTGAGCTCGAGCGAGGTGTTACACAAGACGAAGTAAACACGTGGTTTAAAGACGCTGCAAATAACGAGTTACAAGGTATTTTAGGCTACGAAGAAAGACCGCTTGTATCTATAGATTACAAAACAGATCCGCGCAGCTGCATTATTGATGCGCTTTCAACCATGGTAATTAACAACACTCAACTTAAACTATACGCTTGGTACGATAACGAGTGGGGTTATGCAAACCGTACTGCTGAGCTAATGCTTAAAGTTGCACAAAGTGATTTGGTTTAATCTCGTTTAAAAAGGTTTAACGCTATGTTTGCGCAGTTAGCTAACTTACCGAGCTCTATAAAACAATATTTAATAATTACTGGTAACTATTGGGCATTTACTTTAACTGATGGTGCGCTACGCATGTTGGTGGTGCTGTATTTTCATCAGTTGGGTTATGGCGCATTTGCGATAGCCATGTTGTTTTTGTTTTATGAAATATTTGGGGTGATCACCAATTTAGTAGGTGGTTGGCTTGGCGCGCATTTAGGGTTAAACAAAACCATGAATGTAGGGCTTGGGCTACAACTTGTCGCTTTAGCCATGCTTTGCGTGCCAGGGGATTGGCTAACCGTTGCCTATGTTATGGCAGCGCAAGCACTGAGTGGCATAGCAAAAGACTTAAATAAAATGAGTGCAAAGAGCGCCATTAAGTATTTAGTACCACAAGACGATGCAGGGCAAAGCCAATTATATAAATGGATTGCCATACTTACGGGCTCTAAAAATGCTTTAAAAGGGGTGGGCTTTTTTTTAGGCGGCTTATTACTAACTGTATTTGGTTTTATGGGAGCATTAATAAGTCTAATTATTTTACTTAGTGTTGCGTGGGTTATTAGTTTAATTTTTTTAAAAGGCGATATTGGTAAAGCTAAAAACAAACCTAAGTTTAAAGAATTATTTTCTAAATCGCGGGCAATTAACTTACTTAGTGCAGCGCGTTTATGCTTGTTTGCGGCGCGCGATGTATGGTTTGTAGTTGCACTACCTGTTTACTTAGCCGCTCAGTTTAACTGGGATCATTGGTGGGTCAGCGGTTTTATGGCTTCGTGGGTAATTGCTTATGGGCTGGTGCAATCGCAAGCACCGCGAATAACTGGGCAAGGTGATTCAACTTCACATTCGGTCAAAAAAGCATACTGGTGGGTTGCTTTATTGAGTGGCGTAACTGGCATTTTAGCGTTGTTGATGCAATTGGATATAGCGGTACATTTTACGCTTGTTATAGGCTTACTTATTTTTGGTGGAGTATTTGCTGTAAATTCATCGCTGCACAGTTACTTAATAGTAAGTTTTGCTAAAAACGATGGAGTGTCACTCGACGTTGGCTTTTATTATATGGCCAATGCGATAGGGCGTTTGCTTGGTACGATGCTTTCTGGTTGGGTTTTTCAAGTATATGGGCTTAGTGCGTGTTTATGGGTAAGTGTGTGTTTATTAGTTTTAGCCGCAATTACAACAGCACGGTTAGCTAAACTTTAAAAAACTCAACGTATTGTATTAAATTCAATTTGTTTAACGATATTCATAGCTTCATTGATTAGATCTACTAAACTGTATCAGTAGTTTTAATTTAAAGGGTGTGATGAATGCGAGAAATATCGCTAGCAAAAAAATTACTGTGGCTTACTGTCGGAAGTATATTTATTACCGTATTGGTGCTTTCGGGCATTTTATGGTGGCAGTTATCTGCAAGTAATGAAGAGCTTGCAAGCAAGTCTGAAAATTATATTGTTGCTGAAGTAGAAGAGAAGTTAAATGCGAATGCCGCAATATATGGTGAAAAAATAGCGGGCTTTATTAACGAAGCTTATCGAGTACCATACTCTTTAGCCGCTTTATTAGGTGATACCGCAAAAAGCGAAACCCTTAGCCGCGATACGGTAGTAAGTATAAATCGCTCTATTTTAGAACAAAACACATTACTCTCATCTATCTACTCTCAGTTTGAACCAAACGCGTTTGACGGGCAAGATTCGAGCTTTAACAAGGGCTATAAACACTCTGTTGATGGTGATGGTACGTTAGAAGTTTATATAACACGTGATCCAAGTGGGGCTATTGAGCAGCAAAAAGTAGCTAATGCTGCCGATAAATATATAACCTCTTTAAACGAATTTGGTATTCGCGAAGCGCATTGGTACTTATGTGCAAAAGACACGCTTAAGCCTTGTATTATGGAACCGTACTTATACGAAATCCCATCGGGCGACTCAGTAATGCTAACTTCGTTAACTGTGCCTATTTTAAAGTCAGATCAGTTTATTGGTTTAGCTGGCGTTGATTTAACTCTACCTACCTTCCAAGTAATGACTGAACAGCTTTCTAAGCAGCTTTACAATGGCCAAGCTAAAGTAACTATATTAAGTGATTTAGGTTTAGTAGTAGGTAGCAGTCATTATAAATCTAAATTAGGACGCCCAATTAAAGAGGCTGTGAGTGCTAATATATTTAATGATATTGAAAAGTCTAAAGGGCAAAGCGGTATTTTTAAAACAAATAGTGAATACTTAGTAAACTACCCAATTAATATAAAACTAGCTAACACTCAGTGGTCATTAATCATAGAAGTACCTACAGATCTAGCACTTGCAGGGCCTGAAGCGCTAGAAAAAAACATGCAAGAGACAGCAACATCACTCAGATTTATTATTTTAATAACAGGCTTAGTAATTGCTGTGGTTGCTTTTGTTATTATGAAATTAGTAATAGCAGGTGTAATAGCGCCGCTACAACAAATTCAACAACGGGTTGATAATCTCGCAAGTTCTGAAGGTGATTTAACACATACATTGCATGTTGATAGTCACGCAGAGCTTATTGCATTAGCTGGTGGGTTTAATCGATTTTTAGCAAAGCTACGTGATTTAATTTCTGAGCTTAAAACGGTGTCAGATCAAACCAAGCAGCAAGGCGAAATAGCACAACACATAGCTATTGATACTAAGCATAATGTGCAATCTCAATTTCAAGAAATTGAAAGTGTGGTAACGGCTATGAACGAAATGAGCGCAACAGCACTCGAAGTAGCCAGAGCATCAGAGCAATCAGCCCAACAAGCCGATGAAATAAATAGCTTGGTAGTGAGCAGTGAGTCGAGCTTATCATCTGCGATGACGCAAGTTAAAACGATGTCTGAAGAAATTAAAGAAGCTAACCAAGCCGTTGAAAAAGTTGCTTCGCGTAGTAAAGACATTACGCAAATATTAGATGTAATTCGTACTATTTCAGAACAAACAAATTTACTTGCACTTAACGCTGCTATTGAAGCTGCGCGCGCTGGTGAACATGGGCGCGGCTTTGCCGTTGTTGCCGATGAAGTACGTGCACTTGCTTCTAAAACGCGTTCATCAACAGATGACATAAGCCAGCTAATTGATAGTTTATTATCTGAAGTAGGTAACGCATCGACCGTTATTGAAAAAGGCGTTGTACGTGCACAAAATGCCGTTGATGAAACATCAGTAGCTTTTGATGCTCTGCACAGTGTTGTTGTTAAAGTTGATGAAATAACCAACCAAATTACACATATTGCCACCGCTGCCGAAGAGCAAAGCTTAGTGACTGAAGAAATAAACCGTAATTTAACGCTTATATCTGATGCCGCATCGCAACTTGCTGACTTATCTACACAAGCAGGGGATAGCAGCGAAGCGCTTAATGCACTTGTTGCCCAGCAAGATAATGAGCTAAATAAGCTTAAAACGTAACTTATAAATTAAGTTTTAAGCACAAAAAAATGGCCAGTTAATACTGGCCATTTTTATTTAGTAAAATAAGTATAACTTGTTGAGAATGCGCGATAACTGCTATTTATAACTTTTTAATCAACATAAACATTTGGTTGATCATTGGCTCAGCAAATTGCTCTACATTAGGACGATTAAAATAACCGCGTAAACCTGTAAATTGCACCTGAAAAAAGCGCGCATATTCAACAGCGGTCAACGTATTACTTAACTCACCTTTGTTTATTGCTTGTGTAAACAACTGCGTTAAATAAGCTTCAAATTGAGCTGTTAAATCTAAGCTTAACTCGTATAGGTTTGAGTCTTTTTCTGCAAATTCACTGTTTGCTTTAACCAGCATACAAATAGCGCTTGGGCTGCAATCTTTTGTTTTAATTACCACGTTTTCAACAAATGCACGTAACCCACCAAGTACTGTATCTGCACTTGATAAAAACCCCTCTATTTGGGTTTTCATTTGTACTGTGTAATCTTTCAGCGATTCGCAATATAGACCTTCTTTAGAGCCAAACGCAGAGTAAATACTACCCGGGCGCATATTAACTGCTTCTTGTAAGTCACGCGTTGAGGTTGCATGAAAACCTTTTTGCCAAAATAGCTGGCTTGCAACGCGAACTACATTATCGCGTTCAAATTTAACCTTATTAGCCATATCATTCTCAATCAATTTGAACATTTGCTCAATTTTAACTTGAACAGTCGCTCAAAATCAAATATTATGTGTCTCGAAGTTACTTAAAACTATTAATTATTAGGAGCTAACCATGGCCGAATTTACTTTATACACTCAAGAAAACGCACCAGAAGAAGCAAAACCGTTACTAGCTGATTCAGTAGCAGCATTTGGTATGCTTCCTAACTTACATGCAGTAATGGCTGAAGCACCAACATTACTTAAAGGTTACCAAGTATTGCATGAGTTGTTTCAAAAAACATCATTCAACGCAGAAGAGCTAACAGTAGTATGGCAATCAATTAACGTAGAGCACGACTGTCATTACTGTGTTCCTGCTCACAGTGGCATTGCAGCGGCAATGAAGGTTGATCAAGGTATTGTTGACGCACTTGTTAACAAAACACCACTTGAAAACCCTAAGCTAGAAACTCTTCGTGAAACTACACTTGCAATGACACGTGAACGTGGCGTGATCAGCGATGAGCAAATCGAAAAATTCTTTGCCGCAGGTTACGCTAAGCAACAGCTACTTGAAATTATTGTAGGCTTGTCTCAAAAAGTAATGAGCAACTACACTAATCACCTTGCTGATACACCAGTAGACGCGCCATTTAAAAAATACGTAAAATAAATACGATTTTATAAATGACAAAAGGCAGCCTAGGCTGCCTTTTGTGCTTTTAAATCACAGCTATTTAAATTTAACCGTTTTTGTACTGCGTGTATAAATACGTTGTTCGGGTTTTGTCCACTCACCTTTTTTTAAATAAGAGGTCGATACAATAAATTTATCGTCTTTTAGTTCACTCATCGATTTAACCTTTGTAATACCATCTTGGCTACCAGTTACGTCTTCATAGGCTACAAATTGAGTGGGGCTGAGCACTTTCATAGTGCCTTTTGTATAAAATCCTGCGGTTGTGAAATAGTAAAATACCAAAGACTCTTTTTTACTGTCGTAAAAAATCATCGACTCGCCGCCATACTCACCTTCATTAATAGAGTGCTTGGTATGTATCGCTTTACCGTTTAAAGCACGCTCCCAACGGCCAACATCTTGTATTTTTTTAGCACCTTCAGGTACTTTAAAGTCAGCCTGCCAAGTTCCTAAATAGGGCTTAAATACGGCAAGTTCTTTATCAAGGTTGGTGAATGTATCGGATGCATAGCTATTAAATGTTGATAAGCATAAGACTAAGAATATCGCTTTAAAATATGTCATAATTTGGCTCTTGTTTTTGTAATACCAATGCCAAGTATAGGCGATAATTAATTGATAAAGAAAATATTAATCACATTCTCATTACTTTATTTAGCCGCCATTTGGCTGGCTTACCTACTGCAATACTTACCTGTTTATATACCAATATATGTACCTGGTTATATAAGTGTATTAAGTGCTATCACTTTTTTAATGTACGCGTGGGATAAGCGACAAGCTAAGCGCTCTTCACATAAAAAAGTAAATCGTACGCCAGAGCGCACACTGCAACTACTTGCATTATTTGGAGGATGGCCGGGGGCATTACTTGCTCAACAATTACTTCGCCATAAATCGCAAAAGCGACGTTTTATAGTGATGTTGTGGTTATGTATTTTAATAAATGCGGGATGCAGTATTATCGCTATTTATTTTCCAGATTTATTGTTAGGTTAAAGTATAAATAGGAAAAGGACTTTTTATGACTAATACAAGATCGGCTGGCGTGACCTTAACGCTTATTTTATTTTTATTAATACCATTGCAAGGATGTGCAGACATGTTTGGGTTTTTTAATAAACAAGACGTTACGTTGTCGTTGCCTGTAAAAGGCAGACTATTAAATAATGGTGAGCCCCAGCAGGGCGTTAAAGTAACAAGAGAGCTGATTTACGGTGATACTTATATTAATGAAGCCATAAGTGATAACAATGGTTACTTTTATTTCGATAATAAAACAATACGTAGTTCAAAGCCTTCAAACATGTTTTTTAATAGCTCTTTGCTACAGAGTATTTATATTAAAAACAAAAAAGATGAAGATTCAATCTTGTGGTATACCACAATACCGTTCACCGAAGAGCAAGCACTGCTGTCTGATATATTAAATAACTTTGAATGCGAACTTAGTGAAGAGGCTACAACGTACGATATACCGATAAAAAACACCGGTCAATTTTATACAGTTTATACGCGTTGTAATATCAATTCGCTTAATTAAGTGGTCTATTTTGAGGGCGGAAAAACGTGTTGATAGCTAGGCAAAAAGTTCGCTATTTAGTTGTTCTAAATGAGAATTTTTTAACGCAGGTAGCGACACGTTTAGCCCCGCAAAATGATTAAGTATTATTGCGGATTGGTATAAGTTATAGAAATTAGTGAGAAGTCTGATAAAGCCACCAATGTTCATCTATTAGTGGCTTTAATGTGATGATTAACGTTTTAACTGTGCTTCTTTTTGGTTTAGTAAACGAATTATAGGGTTTTGCTCTAATATTTTACTTTTCAAAATATAACCAATAATTAGTCCAGCTATAAAGCCACCAATATGTGCACCATAATCAATGCCATCAGGGCCTGTTACTGCACCAAAAATGTTAAATCCTAACCAAATAGCAAAAAACCATACCGCAGAAAGTTTCTTCTGATAAATTACAAACATAAAAGTGAGGCTTGCGTGCCTAAACCACATCAGATACATGCCAAATAAACCGGCTATCGCACCACTGGCACCCACGCCTGGAATATTCGACATAGGGTTTACAATGTAGCTAGCAAATGATGCGAGTAGACCACAGGCCAAGTACCACAACAAAAAGCGCTTGTGTCCTAAAACATCTTCTAAGTTATCGCCAACGATATATAAAAAGTACATATTGCCAACTAGATGCATTATGGAACCATGTAAAAATACGCAAGTTAATACAGTCCATAGCTCATTACCTTTACTTAAATCTGCAGGTGTCATGGCAAAGTTATCAATGACGTAGCTAAATGAGCTCGGGTTTAAAAAGTAAAGTGCAAAAATCAGTGTGTTTAAGACAATAAGACCGCGAGTTACCCAGGGGGTCTTTTGTGGCTTAATATTATATTCAACAGGCATTTGCGTTAAAAATTGGAACAAGTAAGTTTTCCAACTTACTTTTTGATTTAGCTCGCCTAAACTCGCTTTTATTTCAGGGCTATTTTCAACACTTTCAAGCTCATCTTTATCAATCCATGTGCCATCGCAGTGTCTACAAACATCTATTTCGGTATGAAAAGCTTCAAGTAAGTGAAAACGTTCCAAGCTTTTTTTACAATCAGGGCAGTCAAGCTCAGAAATTCCTAATGCTTCACCAAAGTGAGTTTCAAATTTATCACCTTCAGGGCCTTCATTTATTTCGGAAATCATCCGATTTACTTCATTTTTTTCGAACCATAAGCCACCACATTCACGGCAAATATCTATTTCTTCGCCTTGATAATTGGTTACTTCTAATGGATGGTCTTTACAATGTGGGCAGCTCTTAGTTGGCATTTTCTAGCTCCTTTAACGAACCAACAGAAATGTCATTCTGCTGTAATTCCATTTTTAATTGTTTAGCGCTATTTTTTAGTGCGGGTAGCGTTTGAGTTTTAATTGAGTCTGTTATTTTTGCTAATTCGATAGAAGCCTGCTTAGCAGACATTTTTCTTTCTATTGCGGCATTAATGATAAAATCAGCTCGAGAATAAAACCGACGTATTTTAGTCAAAAATTCACTTGGTGTTTCAAGCGTAGTAGGCGAAAACTGCATGGTTTTCCATATGTACTGCTCAAGTGTGGGTTTAAAAAATTCCATTTCTGATTTTGGCGGGCTCTTCGCTAAGCGTTCTGCATACTTAGCTACCGTATTTGCGTTATCATTAACTTCGTCATAGAGCGATGTACGCAAATAGTAGTTATCTTCCATTTTGCTAAATGAATCGAACTTAAGCGCTTGTTCTAAACCGCTTTGAGCAGCCAAATAAACACCAAATACGGTAGAAATAACCATAAAAAATTGATTTAACCAAAAACCAGTACTTTTGAGCTCTTTATGATCGACCGTTTTAAGGGCTTGAGTGAGTTTCTGAGTAACTACAGGTGGTTTTGTATTGTTGTCAGGGGTGGGATTAGTTGGTTCCAACAGTTTGTTCCTTGAATATTGCTTCCTTTTTAAGCGCACAAGAATACTTAAAAATTAACCAGTTAGCAATGCTACTATCCGTATTGAATATACTTTTTTACGTTTCGACCTGCATGTACATGCAGACGTAAACTTTACTCATTTCCTAAGGAGAGTGGGTAATGAATCTTTAGTAATTATACTTTAAGTGCACAACTACTAAAATCCCCATATCAAAACCGTTAAAGGTTTCAATTGATTACTTTGTGATTAAAAATAAAACAAGCAGCCATGGCTCTTCGTCATTTAACAGTTAAAGCAAATAAGAATTCTGTGCTAGAAAAGCTATGTTTTGCTCATGAGGTAAGTATATTGGTATATATAAAATTGATAATACTAAGTTATGGCTAATTAGTTTTTATTTTAAATATATAACAAAGGTCATTCTTGAAAAATACTTTCAACCTTTGAATTTAAAAATACTGCACCGTTTTGTGTTTTGCCTAAATGGTCGTCTTTATTATAAATAGGGCAGCTTTTCAGTGATAAACAGCCACATCCTATGCAGCTGTCTACCTTGTCTCGCAAACGCTGCATATACGCTATTCGCTCGTCCAGCTGTGCTTGCCATTGCTTTGAAAGGGCTGCCCAGTCTTTTTGTGTGGGTGTGCGCTGTTCAGGTAATGTGGCCAGTGTTTGTTTAATTTCATCAAGGGTTATTCCCATTGCTTGTGCGGCTTTTACTACCGCTATGCGGCGCAGTACATCTTTTTTATAGCGGCGTTGATTGCCGCCATTGCGCCAGCTACGTATTAGTCCTTTTGTTTCGTAAAAATGCAGGGTTGATACTTTTACGCCGCTACGCTTTGCTACATAGCCCACGGTTAAGTTGGCCTCAGTTAGTTTTTTTTGATCTATTGGCATTATTTTTAATTTCCGATTGACCTCAATATAACTTGAGGTTTTAAGCTTCTTTCAACATTAAAAAAGGAGCTAACTAAATGCAACAAAAACTTGAGCGTAGCACTGTTATTATTTATTCAAGCGCACGCAAAAATGGTAATACACAGGCGCACGTTAATGGATTTGCAGAGCAAAATACTGTGCGTGTAATATGCTTAGATGATTATAAAATTGCGCCGTACTGCTATAACAAAAACTATAAAAATGATGATTTTTACGCTGTGTTTGAAGCACTTTTAAAATATGAACATTGGGTGTTCGCGTCGCCTGTTTATTGGTACAGCACCACGGTACAAATGAAATTATTTATCGATAGAATAACCGATTATATGGACGATGAAGCATTAAAACCTAAGCTTCGTAGTTTACGCAGTAAGCATTTTTCAGTGCTTTCTAATGCGTCATCAAGTGAAGCCCCCGCCTGTTTTGTAGAGCAGTTTAAAAATACGTTTAGTTATTTAGGTATGCAGTTTATTAACCACAGCCATAAAAGTACCCAAAAGGTTGCTTAAATTGCAGCCTTTTTTGGTTGTCTCTGGTAGTTTAGTAATAATCTTAAAAAACACAGGACTGTTTTATGAAATATTTACTATTGTTAGTGCTGCTTTTTAGCCCTTTAATATATGCAACAGAGCAACCAATTAAGGGGTATGGTAATTATTACAATGTACCCGAGCATGATGAAATTAATGACGCTACGGTATTTAAAATAGCATTTGATGTTGCTGATGGCGCTAAAGAAGGCGCGCAAAATAATTCAATAAATTCGCTAGCGCGTTTTATTAACATGCATGTGGCGCATGGCGTAAAGCCTGAAAACATACAACTTGCATTAGTTGTGCACGGCAGCGCAAGTGTGGATGTGTTAGCTAATAGCGAATATAAAAAACGCTTTAACGCTGACAATAAAAACCAAGCGTTAATTGAGCAGCTACTAGCAAATAACACTAAAGTGTATGTTTGCGGGCAATCTGCTACTCACTTTAAAGTAACGCCAGCGCTTTTAATTGAGGGTGTAAAGATGTCGCTTTCAGCTATGACCGCTCACGCACAACTTCAACAACAAGGCTATACGCTCAATCCATTTTAATGACTCAAATAATAAAAAATATTCTCTGCTTTGGGGATTCAAATACATGGGGCTTAAACCCTGAAACGGGTAAACGTTTGGATGAAAATACCCGTTGGACATCACTTTTAAATAAAAACTTAGGGTGTGGTTTTAACGTAATAGAGGCTGGGCAACCTAACCGCACGTTAGTGCATAATCCCCCGTTTGACGGTGTGCTCAATGGTGTTAGCTATTTAAAGCCTTATTTGGATAAGCATGATCTCGACTTTATTATTATAGCTCTTGGTACAAACGATCTTAAAAAACGTTTTAATTTAACACCTACTTTAATAGCAGATGGCTTGAATGATTTAATTAACTCAATACACATTTATTATCAGCAAGGTAGTACTTTAAAATCCCCTAAAATTATTATTGCTAGCCCACCTAGAATAAGAATTACCGAGCAGTATTCACGTATTTATGAAGAGGCTGATACAAAAGTAACAGAGCTCTCTAGTGCATTTAAAAGCGTTGCAGCTAATAATAAGTGTGCTTTTATTGATTTTAATTCGTTTATTAACATAACAGATGGTGATGGGATTCATTTTGATGATAACCAACATTTGGCAATAGGCTTTAAAATAGCGCAATTGGTTCAAAACTCACTCAATAATTGTTGAATCTATCTGTGTGAATTTAATGCGACTTATGCAATCATCTAATAAATTAGTGATATAAATTAACAATCTCAGGATGCTATGGAAAAGTACCAAAAAAAATCGATTATAGCCGTTCTAACAGGGGTGTTAGTTTTTATAACTGGCTGTCTCATTTTGCTCTATTTTGCAGCGCAAGAACTCATTACTCAAATCAATGCCGATACTAAACACATTCTTAAACATGTTGACTCTGCTGTATTAGAGCGTCGCAGTGTGCTTACACCTCTTAATAAGTTTGGTTTCAAGCAGTGCAATGAAACTACATTGCTTGAAATGCGGCGTGCTTTATTTGATTCACAATATGTGATTGATATCGGTTTTTTTATTGGTAACCAGTTAATGTGTACAACTGGGGCTGGTTTGCTAAGCAGTGGTATAAACGACCTTGAGCCTGACTATATCCGTAAAGATGAGGATGTACGTGTACGTTTTGAGCCGCAGTTGTATTTATTATTATTTACCGGACGTCCTATGGAAGTGGTAATCGTTCGCCAAGGTAATTTTAACCTGATCATGGAGTCAAAGGCATTCAACTCTGCGAGTATTGGGTCCAAAAATTGGGAAGTTGTATATAGAGACTCCGAGGAACTGCATCATTTAGCAGGTACAAAAGGCACTTATAGTAAAATAAGTGGCGACAGCTATTTACCGTATGAAACGGGTGTTGCTTGTAGTACTGAAAATGAGAACTACTGCGCAGCAGTGCATTTGCCTTGGAGTCAGTTCTTTTCTAATAACCACTTTTTATTAATCATCTCCTTAATTTTAACCTGCTTAGCTGGTGTATCGAGTGCGCTAATGGTAAATGCAAGAATTGCTGCTCGTCGCTCTATTAATCAGCGTATTCGTAAAGGACTCAAAAAGGGATCATTTTATTGGACTTACCAGCCTATTATTTGTTTGCAAAGTGGCAAGCTGATTGGTTGCGAGGTACTTGCCCGTTTTGAAGATAAGTACGGTGTTTTATTTCCAGATGAGTTTATTCCGGTTATTAGAAAAAACAATTTAACCTGGACTTTTACTGAGGCCATGATTGCCACCACAATCAAAGAGTTAACTTCTATAGAGGTATTGCCTGAAGGCTTTAAAGTGTCGCTTAATATATTTCCGTGTGATGTAGAGCTGGGTAACGTATTGTTGTTACCACAAATTACAGAGCTTACCAATTCACGCTTTATTATTTGTTTAGAGATAACTGAAGACGAATACCTTGATACAAGCATCGCGCATGCTCATTTTAGAACCTTGGTTGAATCGGGATTTAACTTATCATTAGATGACTTTGGTACGGGTTATTCGAATTTAAGAAACTTACAAAATTTGAGTTTTCATCAACTTAAAATTGACCGTACGTTTGTTCAAGATATAGCAACTGAGGGCTTAAAAGCCTCTATGATCCCAAATATTATGGAACTTGTGCATAAGTTTAATTATACCTGTGTAGCAGAAGGAATTGAAACCACTGAGCAAGAGGCCATTTTAAAAACAGCGGGTGTGCATTACGGACAAGGCTGGAAGTACGGTAAGCCCATGACTGCGTCTAAATTTAAAAATTATATAACTAGTCAGCATTTTTAGATCTCAGCTGCCATACTAAACGTATCGGTATGAAATTTATAAATATTAGGTTTATTATGATCAAATTAACATTAAGTGCTTTTGCACTTTTACTACTTAGCGCATGTACTACACAGTACCCAAACCAGCAATTAACAGGTAAGCAGTTTCCAAGCATTAGTGGCGAAAGCTTAGAGCAAAGTATGGTGACTATACCTAGTGATTTTAAAGCAGATAAAACACTACTGCTCATTGGGTACAAGCAAGACAGCCAGTTTGATATAGACCGTTGGTTAATTGGTTTAGATATGGCGGGCGTAACGCTCCCTACATACGAACTACCAACCATTGCCGGCATGGCACCACGTATGTTTAGCACATTTATAGACAGCGGTATGCGCAAAGGCATCCCTAAAGAATTATGGGGTGGGGTAATCACTATTTATAAAGATGGCGAGACAGTTCAAAAGTTTACAGGTAATCAAAGCCCAAATAACTCTCGTGTGGTACTTATAAATAGCAGCGGCGAAATTTTATACTTTTATGATCGAGGTTTTTCGGTTGATGCGTTAAATAAATTAAAAGAGACAATAGAATAATTACCCCTAAAGCTTAGTTTACGACAATGTATATTTAAGGTTTTAAGAATTACTAAACTACTAATCCGATCTGTTATTTATCTTACAAAAGCAATTGTAAAAACAAAGGCAATGTAGGTTATATATTGATTTAATAGGTTTTTATCTGTTTTAGGGTGAGAAGCGATAACTTTATTTTAATACCAAAATCTCATTGTAAGTTGTATTTGGTTTAGGTAATGTAGTGTAAATGTTTCAAGGACGAAATTTATGCCCCATAAAAACTCGGTATTCGTAAAAACAACATTTCAATCCTCTTTTCATTTACATAACTACGCCACTATTTTAAGGACACTACAAGCCCTGTTTGGTGATATTAAAATGGATGATGTTTTGCCTAAAATAGAGTTGCGTGCAAATTATGATTTATTTTTAATAGATGGTGCTAAAAGTAAATGGCAAGATCTCATTCCCGCAGACCTTATTTGTTTAGCTAAACACTATAGCGTTGTTATCTTTAATGTTGATAAAGAAGATGTGTGCGAGCAAAACTTATTGCTTAACCATTTTAATGGTGTTTTTTATAAATCAGATGCGCCAGAAGATATTTTTAAAGGGTTAATTCGTGTTGATACTGGCGAGCTTTGGTTTACGCGTAAAGTAATTTCAAAAGCTTTTAACGACATTTTAGCCGTGGCAACGTCATTTAATAACCTACACGGCGACATTGAATTAAAGCAGGACTATTACGAGCATTTAACAAAGCGGGAAAAGTCTGTTATTCATTTAATTGCACAGGGTGCGAGTAACAATACAATCGCTGATAAACTTAGCATTAGCGACCACACTGTAAAAACACATTTGTACAGTGCGTTTAAAAAAACTAACTCACGCAACAGGGTGGAGCTTGCTAATTGGGCGCAGCGCTACATATCTGTTTTGCTGCCAATGGGGAAATAGTTTTTTGAATAAATTTCACTACTCCTAAAGTGACTTTAAGCCCCGCATTGCTGGGCTTTTTTATGTTTTAAAAAAATATAAACTATGCTTTTTTATACGGATGGGTTTTAAGCCAGTGCTCGGCTATTTGTTCACGTGTGGCAAACCAAACCTGATCATGCGAGCGAGCATATTCTAAAAACCGTGCTAATGCTTTTATTCTTCCCGGTCTGCCAATTAGGCGGCAATGCAAACCTATCGACATCATTTTAGGGGTGTTTTCACCTTTTGGATCGCCTTCCTCGTATAGTGTATCGAATGCATCTTTTAAGTAATTATAAAATTGATCGCCGGCATTAAAACCCTGTACGGCAGCAAAGCGCATGTCGTTTACATCAAGCGTGTAGGGCACTATTAACTGTGGTTTACCTTCTTTAATACTGTAAAAAGGTAGGTCGTCGCTGTAATCGTCGGCATCATATAAAAAATTACCATTTTCAACTACAAGGGCTGCTGTGTTAGGGCTTGTGCGCCCTGTGTACCAGCCTTTGGGCTTTTTACCTGTGAGCTTTTTAATGACATCAATGGCTTGTTGCATATGCTCGCGCTCGGTTTGCTTATCTATATTCTGATAATTAATCCAGCGCAGGCCATGGCTTGCAATTTCGTGACCCGCTTCAACAAAGGCTTTAGCTACATCGGGGTGGCGCTCAAGGGCCATCGCCACTGCAAAAATGGTGACCGGTATATCGTATTTTTTAAATAAACGCAGTAGCCTCCACACGCCAGCGCGTGAGCCATATTCGTAAATAGACTCCATGCTTATATGGCGGTCCTCAACATGCGGGGCACTGACTATTTCAGACAAAAATGTTTCGGCCGCTGCATCACCATGTAATACACAGTTTTCGCCGCCTTCTTCGTAATTTAATACTACTTGCACGGCAATGCGGGCTTTATTAGGCCAGTTTGCATGGGGTACATCTGGACCATAACCAATTAAATCGCGCGGGTAGTTTTTAAAATGCTCACTCATTTTATTGCTCCTTTTTAAGTGCTGAGAGCCAAGCGCCTAGCGTTTCACGTTCTGTGTCTGTCATTTTGGTCATATTGGCCAGTGGCATATCTTTGGTTATAACCGCGCGGGTATGAATAAGCGTGCTGGATTTTTTTACATCACTAATAGAGTCGAGCTTAAAACCTAGCGGCGCTGTTTGAAAAAGCGCAGAGGTGGGTGTTTCGCTGTGGCACTGTGTACAGTGCTTACTAATTATATCCCACGCTTGTGCGTCGGTAATACTTGCTTGTAAAGGCGCGCTTTCGCCTGCATTTGTTGGTGTACTGGGCCAAGGGGCTATGGCGAGCATAAGAGCAAAAAAAGCTGCAATACCGCTTACAAGTACTGAGGGTTTATTAACGCCTTGATGCTTTAAGTTAAAGTAATGGCGTATCCACATACCAATACCAAACAGCGCAATTAAAATAAGCCAGCCAAAGTTGTGGCTATACGTGTAAGGAAAGTGATTGCTAAGCATTATAAATACTACAGGTAATGTGGCGTAGTTATTATGAATAGAACACAGCTTTGCCTTTAAACCTGGCGCTGAATCAGGGATTCTACCGGCTTCTACTTCACTTACCATATAGCGTTGGCCTGGCATAATAATGTGATACACATTACCCACCATACACGTGCCAATAAGTGCACCTACATGAATATACACAGCGCGGTCGCTAAATAATTGATCAACCCCAAAAGTCCACAGAGCTAATAAACCAATAACGACAGCAATAAACACTTTGCCGTTTTCAACCAGTGGGCTTTTACACAATAAACGATAAACACCATAGCCTAAGCCAATAAAACCAAGGGATGTGCCAATAGCTGCAAATTTACTTAGCTCACTTTTACTGTTATCAATTAAATACACATCGGCGCCAACATAATAAAGTAAGCTAAATAGTAATATACCGGTGATCCACGTTGTGTAGGCTTCCCACTTAAACCAATGCAGAGTATGGGGCATTTTTTCAGGGCCATTTTGATACTTAGCCACTTCGTAAAAGCCACCACCATGCACGGCCCATAAATCGCCTTTTATGCCTTTATCTATTTTCCACTGCGGTGGTGTTTGTAGGTTGTTATCAAGCCATGCAAAATAAAATGAAGCGCCAATCCATGCTATACCAGCAATAACATGAAAATAACGCAGTACTAAATGAGCAAGCTCAAATAAATAGTTTTCCATAACGGTTAAGCCTCTTCTAATACCGGTGAGCGGGTGTCTGAAAATTGATTGTTATCATCGCGCTTATACACGCTTTTACCCATAATGTAGGTTTGCTCAACGCAGCGGTCGTCGCCTAACATCATCATTGCAAATAGTTTTTCATGCAGGGTTTTGGCATGTTGTATTCTAAATTTTAAAAATGGGGTTGCTGAACAATCCATTACAATAAAATCGGCCTCACAACCGACTTCAAAATTACCAATTGTCCCTTCTAAATCAAGTGCTCTAGCACCGCCGAGAGTTGCTAAATACAGCCCTTTAAATGCTGAAAACTTTTGACCTTGTAATTGCTGGATTTTGTACGCTTCGTTACCTGTTTGTAGCATAGAAAAGCTTGTTCCTGCGCCTACATCGGTACCCATGCCTACGTTTATACCGTGCTCTTCACAGGCTTTTAAATTTAAAAGTCCTGATCCTAAAAATAGGTTTGAGGTTGGGCAGTGCGATATTGCCGCATTGTTATCTGCAAGGCAGCAAAGCTCGCGCTCAGATAAATGAATGCTATGGGCAAATACCGAGCGTTTACGTACCATTTTTGCTTGCTCGTACACGCCAAGGTAATCTTCAGCTTCTGGAAATAGCCCTTTTACCCATTCGCACTCGTCTTTGTTTTCCGATAGGTGTGTATGCAGGTAGGTGTCTGGGTATTCTTCAAGCAACTGAGTACATTTTTGAAGTTGCTCAGGGGTTGATGTAGGAGCAAAGCGTGGTGTAACTGCGTAGCTTAACCTATCAACATTGTGCCATTTTTCGATGAGGGCTTTAGATTCGTCATAACTTGTTTGCGCGCAATCAGATAAGTCGTCAGGGCAGTTACGATCCATCATTACTTTACCGGCAATCATGCGTAAATTGCGTTTTTGTGATTCTTTAAAAAACGCATCAACCGATTGCGGGTGCACAGTGCCAAATACAAGAGCAGTGGTTGTGCCATTGCGCAGTAGCTCGTCTAAAAAGCGATTAGAGATCTCTTTTGAATAATGCTTACATGTAAACTTTTTCTCTGTCGGAAACGCGTATTCGGTGAGCCAACTTAGCAGTTGCTCGCCATACGCGCCTACCATTTCGGTTTGCGGCAAATGTATGTGTGTGTCAATCATACCAGGCATAACGAGTTTGCCATCGTGGCGGATAACACGCGCTGATTTATCAATTGTTGGCAGTATGTCGTGCTCGTAGCCAAGTTTAACTACTTTGCCGTGCTTGATAACTAATGCGCCCTTTTCAAAAAAACGATGGGCGTTTTCGCCAGAAATGGCAGGGTCGTCAACAAAGTCGAGTATATCGGCACAAACTACTGTTAAGTCATTATTGTTTTGTGTGCTCATAGTTAGCTACCTCTGTATGTAGAGTAGCCAAACGGACTAAGCAACAATGGGATATGATGATGTTTAGTATCTTGTAATCTAAACGTTATTTGCGCCTCTGGGTAAAACGCAGGGGTAGGTTGGTTTTGGTAATAACTATCTAAATCAAATACTAGCTTATAAGTTGCAAATTCTACGTCTGTATTTAGCCAGTCGGTAATACGCCCATCGGAATCTGTTTTGCCTTGGGTTAGTTGTACCCATTCGTTATTTGTAAGTTTAAATAGCTTAACAGCAACGTTTGCTGCTGGTTTTCCGGTGCTGGTATCAAGTATATGGGTGGTTATAGGGCTTTTGTTCATAGCAGTGACTCCAATCTTATTTTTGTTATTTTGGCTTGTTCGCCCGCGGCTATATTTAGCTCTGTACTGCGGGTGTTGTGTATGCGCTGCTCTATGAGTTCGAGCATTTGTTCGGCCGTTTTACCGGTGGCGCACACAATAAAAATAAAGCCAAACTTGTTCAGGTACTCTTTATTAAGGGCAATCATTTTGGTAAGTACGGCCTCGTTTGCTTTGCTCATACCTGATTGCTCATGCCCCGCTTTTTGTGCGGTAGCAGCGTATTTTTTGCTAAGGGTTGATAAGTCGCCTATTTGCGGGTGGCCTTCAAAGGCAGCTAAATAGTCGCTCTCGCCAAGGCTATCCCATATGCTTTGTGCGCATTCAAACAGCTGTTGAGCACTTTTAAATGGCATTGCTTTTATCATGCCCGCTACCCAGTTAGGGGCCGCGCAGCAATGCTCAAGTGCTTGTTTTGCATGTGCATCATTTAGCGTATTTATTTGTAAACTGCTCATGCGTTTACTTCCTCCTGCGTGGTGCTAATTAAGGCATTTTTTAGTGTGCGCCATTGCAAGCCTTGGCGTTTTGGCGCTTGGGTTTGCATAGCCTGATAAAGGGCAATTAGCTGTCCACTAATCGAAATAGCCACTTCCATTGGTAATTTGCCCGTAATATTTTTAAGCCCAACAGGGCAGGTCATTTGTTGTATTTGAGCGGCTGTAAAATCGCGATGTGCTAGGCGTTGTTTAAAACGTTTTGCTTTAGTGTCAGAGCCAATTACACCAAGCCAATTGGCATCGGCGCGTTTAATAATGGCTTGGGTGAGTGCAAAGTCGAGCTGGTGGTTATGGGTCAATATTAAGTAGTTGTTAGCTTTAGGCGCACGTTTTACTTGCTCTGTTGGTTCTTCATCAACCACTTTTACTACGTTATTTGGAATAGCCTGTGGGAATACATCGGCGCGGCTATCTATCCAGCGTATGCGCATAGGTAGTTGTGCCAATATACCAATAAGCGCCTGTGCTACGTGGCCTGCGCCATAAATGTCTAAGGTAAAGCGCTCGCATTGCATGCATTCAAGCATAACGGTGGCAGCCCCGCCGCAGCACTGGCCTAAATTTGCACCTAGGTTAAATTGCTCAATTACTTGGGCGGCTTTGCCTTTGGCAAGTAGTTCGCGGGCTTTTTCTATTACTACGTACTCAAGATGGCCACCGCCAAGGGTGTCGTAAATATGCTCGCCGCTTATTACCATTTTAGAGCCTGTGCCGCGTGGGGTTGAGCCATTGGTGCCAAGTACCGTGGCAATTACATAGTTAGTGCCGCTTTGTTCGTGCTCGTTTATAGCCTGCGCCCAATTTTGCGTATGAAAACCCTGAAACGACTCATTTAAATTAGTCATGTTGATGCTCCTTAAACCAGCTAGCGGTTTGCTCAATTGCACTCAATACTCGCTCTGGGGTTGCGGGTGTATCCAGTGGGGCGGTGTATTTGTAATCAGCCACACTGCTTATTGCATTACGAATGGCGCTCCATACACTAAAGGCCAACATAAATGGCGGCTCGCCTACGGCTTTTGATCTAAACACGGTGGTTTCTGGATTTGCTGAGTTATAAAGATTGACGTTAAATTCGGCAGGGGTATCGCCAATGGCTGGTATTTTGTAGTTGGCTGGGCCAAAGCTTGCAAGCTGGCCTTTATCATTCCATTGTAAGTCTTCGGTTGTTAGCCAGCCCATACCTTGCACAAAGGCGCCTTCAATTTGGCCTATATCAAGAGCTGGATTAATTGAACTGCCTACATCGTGCAGTATATCAACGCGAGTTACCGTGTTTTCGCCAGTTAGGGTATCTACTTCTACTTCGCTGAGTGCTACGCCGTGAGCGTAGTAAAAAAATGGGCGGCCTTCACCTTTGGCTCTATCGTAATGAATCTTTGGAGTGGCGTAATAACCGGTAGATGAAAGCGATATACGATTCATGTAAGCAAGATTTGCAAGTTCGCTAAAGCTAATTTCCCCTTTACTAAAAGTAATGAGGTTATCTTTAAATGTAATACTTTGGCTGTCTACTTCAAAGTGCTCGGTAATAAAGTTTATTAAGCGCTCTTTTATTGTGTTTACTGCATTTAGCGCCGCCATACCGTTTAAGTCGGTACCGCTTGAGGCCGCTGTTGGTGAAGTGTTTGGCACTTTGTCAGTACGCGTAGCACTAATACTTACCGCGTTAAAATCGACCCCAAAGCCATGGGCCACAATTTGCGCAATTTTGGTGTTTAGCCCTTGGCCCATTTCGGTGCCGCCATGGTTTAAATGTATCGAACCATCGCTATATACATGTACTAATGCACCAGCTTGGTTTAAATGTTGTACCGTAAACGAAATACCGTATTTAACCGGCGTCATTGCAAGGCCTTTTTTGATAATAGGTGACGATACGTTAAATGCTTTAATAGCCTTTTTACGTGCCCAGTAGTCACCCGACTGCTCAAGCTGAGCAATCATATCTATTAAAATATGTTGCTCTACGGTTTGATGATACGGCGTGGTATCGCGGCCTTTTTTGTATAAATTAAGTTTTCGGATCTCAAGCGGATCTTTACCTAATTTAGCGGCTATATCGTCCATTATTAGCTCGCCCATAATCATTCCTTGCGGGCCACCAAATCCTCTAAATGCGGTATGGCTTACGGTATTTACTTTACAGCGATTACCCTTAATTGTGGCGGCTGGGTAGTAGTAGGCGTTATCGGCATGAAACATGGCACGGTCTACAATTGCATCTGATAAATCTGGGGAGTAGCCACAAAATCCGTTTACGGTAATGTCGGCACCTTCTATTAAACCATTTTCGTCAAAACCGACATGATAGTGATTATAAAACGGGTGGCGCTTACCGGTTAATTTAAAATCGTCGCTGCGGGCTAGGCGCATTTTTACTGCGCAGCCAAGGTGGTAAACCGCAAGGGCTGCAAGGCATGCCCATGGTGCGCCTTGGGTTTCTTTGCCGCCAAAAGCACCGCCCATACGGCGGGTTTCTACGTTTACAAAGCTAAATGGCTTTTTTAAAATTTTAGCAACTAAGTGCTGCACCTCAGTAGGGTGTTGCGTAGAACACTGAACATGAATGCCCCCGTCGTTATCAGGTTGCGCCAGCGCTATTTGGCCTTCTAAATAAAAGTGTTCTTGCCCGCCTATGCTTATTTCGCCTTTAAGCTGGTGGGCTGCGTTATTAATGGCGTTTTCGCTGTTACCACGGTTAAGTGAATGGGGCGGCCTTACCCAATGCTCTTTGCTAATGGCTTCTTTAATATCAAGTATTGGAGTAGTTTGCTCGCACTCTATAACCACTAAACGTGCCGCGCGGCGCGCTATTTCATATGTGTCGGCAACGACAATTAATACAGGTTGCCCGTGGTATTGAATTTCATGGCTGGTCAGCAGTACATCACCAGGAAATACCGGGCCAATATCTAATTTACCGGGTACATCTTCTGCCGATAAAATACGTTTAACGCCTTCAACTGCCAGTGCGAGACTGGTATCTATTGATTTAATAAAGCCGCTTGTAACAGGGGCGAGCACTGGGTAGGCATGCAGGCAGCCGTATGGTTCAGGGTTATCGTCGGCAAAATTTGCACTGCCACAAACTTGTTTAATAGCGCTTTCGTGATATTTAGATTCTCCAACGCTACCACCTTGCGCTTTTAGTTTATCCATTTCAAAGTGACGCATGTGAGATCCTCGTAATGGCAATGTTGTTATTGTTGCGTGCTTGTGGCTCACAAAACTCAATACCAATGCGTTGTAATAAGTTTTTGCTTACCGTGGTGCGATAATGCGCACTGCTTCTTACATCGCTCATGGGCGTAAAGTCACTGTTAATAGCCGTTGCTGCGTCTATAAAACTACTTACTTGTAATGATTGAGATATCAGCTTTTGCTCAATATGCTGCGCGCGCTTAGGAATAGCTGCCATACCGCCCATAGCGCAGCGGGCTTGAGTAATCATGTTTTGTGAATGCTCTATAGCAAGCACCAAACACACGGTAGATATATCGTCTTCAAAGCGTTTTGATATTTTATGACACGCCAGTTTTAGTGACTCTGGGCGCTTTGGGATGGTGAACTTACTAATTACTTCATCGCTTTTAAGAACTGTTTTTTTGTAATCAATAAAGTAGTCGGCAACTTTAATAGTGCGCGTACCAGCGCTGCTTAATAAATCCATTGATGCATTAAGAGCGATTAAAAGGGGAGCGGGATCGCCAATAGGAGAGGCATTCCCTATGCTGCCACCGAGTGTGCCGCTGTTACGTACTTGGCTTGATCCTAAGCGTTCAAATAGCTCTTTTGACTCTGGGTAATGGTTATAAAATACTTCAACAAATTGGCTATAAGGAAGTGCTGCACCAATGTGTAACTCACCGTTATTATCTGCCAAGGTGCAAAACTCCTTTACTTGGCTAAGGGAGATAATTACATCCGGTAAGAGCATGTTTTGGCTAAGCTCAATGGCAAAGTCGGTGCCACCAGCAACTAAATGTGCATAAGGATAAAGCGCTTTTAGCTCAACAAGTTGTTGGGCAGTTTGTGGTAAGTAAAATTTGCGAGGACCATTTTTTAAAAATGGAATATCGCCATCATATTGCGTATTAAGTGATGCTTTAAATTGGGCGGCCATTGCTGAGTAAGGTTCAGCTTTACGCTCATAGCTATAGGCTTTTTCGGCTGCAAGTAATATTGGGCTATAACCTGTACAACGGCACAAGTTACCGCCAAGTGCATGAATAACCGCTTTTTTACCGGGGTACGTAGGCTCATTAATATAAAGAGCCAACAAACTCATTATTATACCGGGCGTGCAAAAACCACATTGCGAACCATGGCACTCTACCAGTGCACGTTGTACGGGGTGTAAATCGGTTAAGTTTGGGTATAAGCCAGTAGTCACAGCTTCTACCGTTACTATATGTTTTGCATGCGCATTACCTAATAACAATAAACAGCTGTTCATTGTTTTGTATTGCCAACTAGTTTGCCCGTTTGCATTTATACGCTCTTCACCCACTAAAATTGTGCACGCGCCACAGTCGCCAGTTGCACACCCTTCTTTGGTGCCCACTTTCCCTTTTTTGGTGCGTAGCCAGTCCAAAATGGTGAGACTTGGCGAACATTCTTGTACTTCAATTGGCGTGTTATTTAATAAAAACTGAATCACACAGACCCCCTTAATTTTTATAAAGCCCTGATACATAAAGGCTTGGCGTATGTTTTTTCTTGTTGTTTGCGCACGGGTAAGAAAAATACTTTTTCATCTTGGTAAGTATATTGCAGTTACCATGCCATTGTTGACCGGTTGGTCAGTTGATGTTTTGAGTAGGCTAAATTGCTCATTAAGTACAAATAGGCCCTAATAATGAATAATAAATACCGCCTTACTATGCAGGAAATGACAAAGCAGTATCCCGGATGTATAGCCAATAATGACGTAACCTTAAAAATTAAGCATGGTGAAGTGCATGCCTTATTAGGTGAAAACGGTGCAGGTAAAAGCACATTAATGAAAATGCTTTATGGTGTGGTTAAACCTGACCAAGGGGACATGTTTTTCAACGGCCGTATAATGAATATAAAAGAGCCTGCTGATGCGCGTGATTTAGGCATTGGAATGGTCTTTCAGCACTTTTCGTTATTTGAAACACTTACGGTCGCCCAAAATATTGAACTAGCGTTAGGTGATTTAGCAGGGCATAGCAGCACGCTTGCGGGTCGAATTACGAAAACATCAACACGTTATGGTATGCCATTAGACCCCCATAGACTGGTATCAACACTTTCAACTGGCGAGCGCCAACGAGTAGAAATTGTTAGATGCTTATTATTAGATATTCAGTTACTTATTCTAGACGAACCCACTTCAGTACTGACTCCACAAGAAGTCGATGCATTATTTAAAACCCTAAAGTCACTTAAAAAAGAAGGCTGCTCTGTGCTCTTTATCAGCCATAAACTGCACGAAGTGATTGAGCTATGTGACAGTGCTACCATTTTGAGAGGCGGGAAAGTAAGCGGGCATTGTATTCCTAAAAACGAAACTAGTGAGTCAATTGCTAGGCTGATGGTAGGCGACAATACGCCAATTAGTAACCAAACTCGCAGAGCTTTGGGTACTGCGGATTTTTTAACCGTTAATAATCTAACCACCGCCGCACAAGCGTTATTTGAAACACCCCTTAAAAACATTAACTTTGCAGTACAGCAAGGCGAAATAGTGGGGATTGCGGGTGTTGCTGGCAACGGACAAGAAGAGTTATTAAAAGTGCTTTCGGGGGAGCAGATTCAAGCTAGTAGTAGCGCCATTAAATTTAAAAATACCGTAGTTGATGCACTGTGCCCGCTAAAAAGGCGCCGCCTTGGGCTTGCATGTGTGCCAGAGGATAGGCTTGGGCGAGGAGCCGTGCCCACTATGGATTTAGCACAAAATGCACTGCTTACTAGTTTTGATAGTGGACTAGTTAAAAATGGCTTTTTAGTAAAACAAAAAATTACTGAGCTTGCTAATAAAATCATTACAAAATACAAGGTTAAAACACCAAGTTTTCGCACTCATGCAGCTAGCCTTTCAGGCGGTAATTTACAAAAATTTATTATTGGTCGCGAGGTAGAGCAAAGCCCAAAACTACTCGTTATGTCGCACCCTACTTGGGGTGTAGATATAGGCGCACAAGTGGCGATACATGAAGCTATTTTAAAGCTTCGCGACGAAGGGTGTGCGGTACTCGTTATTTCAGAAGATTTAGACGAACTTTATAAAATTTGCGACCGTATTGGCGCAATTTGTGATGGCAAACTGTCTCCTATTTTAAATACCGATACCGTACCGCTTGTGCAGTTAGGGCAGTGGATGGCTGGCGACTTTAGCGATGTTTTTAATAACCAGCCTAAAGTACACACACCACAAGGGGCACTCGCATGATTAAGTTAGAACCACGTGTTGAACGCTCACCGGCTTGGAGTTATCTCTCTCCTGTTTTAGCTATTTTACTAACATTAATAACCGGTTACGTGGTGTTTGCCTTATTAGGGCATGATCCTCTAAATGCCCTGTATACATTGCTTATAGCACCTGTTGCCGATTGGTATGGTGTAACTGAGCTACTTGTAATGACCATTCCTATTTTGCTATGCGCCTATGGCTTAGCGCTTTGTTATAGAGCATCGGTTTGGAATATAGGCGCAGAAGGGCAACTGCTTATTGGTGGTGTATGTGCAAGTGCTGTAGCCGTTAACTTTGTTGGCTCAACAAGTGCTTTTGCAATGCCACTTACATTATTCGCTGGTATTGCTGGTGGCATGTTGTGGGCGGGGCTTGCTGCTTTTATGAAGCTGCGTTTAAACACCAATGAAATTTTAGTCACCATAATGCTCAACTACATAGCAGTAAATGTATTGCTGTGGGCTGTTCATGGGCCACTCAAAGATCCTCACGGTTATAACTTTCCTGAAAGTGCATTGTTTGGCGATAGCACGCTATTACCTATTTTATTCGACGGTACTCGATTGCACTTAGGCCTGGCGTTTGCGTTATTAGCGCTATGCGCCACATGGGTTTTTATTAGTAAAACCTTTATAGGCTTTCAAATACAAGTACTTGGGCTTGATGCATCCGCGGCCAAAATGGCGGGTTACAAACGAGCATTATTAATTGCCGGAGTGCTAGTTATTAGCGGGGGCTTGGCGGGGCTTGCTGGAGCGGGCGAAGTAGCTGGGCCTATTGGGCAGCTAGTTCCGCAAATATCACCCGGTTATGGCTATGCCGCCATTATTGTTGCTTTTTTAGGGCGACTCCACCCAGTAGGAATTACGTTTGCGGGCTTATTAATGGGGCTTATTTATATGGGAGGTGAACTTGCGCAAATTAACATGGGATTACCTAACGCTATAACCGGTATTTTTCAGGGGTTAATGCTGTTTTATTTACTCTCGTGCGATGTGCTTATTACTTATCGCCTTAGATTTTCGCTGCCATTTAAACAACAAAAAGCGCAGCCAATACATATTGCACAGGAGTCTTAAATCATGGAATTAGATGTAATTACTAATATTTTATACGCCACTATTCGTACAGGCACCCCCTTATTGCTGGTGGCGCTGGGTGAAATGGTATGCGAAAAAAGCGGCACCTTAAATTTAGGGCAAGAAGGCATGATGCTCTTAGGCGCGGTGGCAGGGTTTATAACCATGTACCAATGCGACAACCTATTTATTGGTTTTACGGTAGCAGCTTTGGTTGGTGTTATGGCCTCACTTATTTTCGCTTTTGTAGCGCTTAATTTAAATGCTAGCCAAGTAGCGGCAGGTTTGGCGCTGACTATTTTTGGTACAGGCCTTTCGGCATTTTTAGGTGCCGACTATGAGGGAAAAACCATTAACGCGTTACCTACTTTAGCAATTGCAGGGTTTGAGCATATTCCAGTTTTAGGCAAAGCGCTATTTTCGCAAGACGCCATTGTGTATTTAAGTTGGGGTTTAGTGCTTGGTGCGTATTTGTTTTTTAAATACCACAGAGCAGGGCTTGCAGTACGAGCTATTGGCGAAAACCCAAGTGTGGGTAATAACTTAGGATTACCTGTAATGCGTACTCGTTATTTAGCCGTTATGTTTGGCGGCGCACTGGCTGGCATTGCGGGCGCATACTTGTCGTTGGCTTATACACCACTTTGGACTCAAAACATGACGGCAGGGCGAGGTTGGATAGCTCTTGCTTTAGTGGTGTTTGCAAGCTGGCGTATTGAGCGCGTAATGCTTGGCGCTTATTTATTTGGCTTTGCCAGCATTATGCACTTAGTGGCACAGGCTTTTGGGTGGGCTGTGGAGTCTAACTTATTAGCCATGTTGCCTTATGGTGCAACGCTTATAGTACTGATTATGCTCAGTAAAAATAAACAAAAATTAAAAATGTACGAACCCATGTGGCTAGGTAAACCTTGGCACAAGGGTCATTAAATTAATTACAAAATCAATAAGGCAAATCACCTGCTTCAACAGGATATTAAAAATATAACACGGAGAATAACAATGAAAAAACTTATAACAGCACTCGGGGTTGCATTGAGCTTAGGCATAAGCGCATCTGCTATTGCAAAAGATAGCGTAAAAGTTGGCTTTGTATATGTAAGCCCCATAGGTGAGGCCGGTTGGACTTATACACATGACTCTAGCCGCCACTACCTTGAAGAAAAGTTTGGCGACAAAATAGAAACCACTTTTGTCGAAAGCGTACCAGAAGGGGCGGATGCAGAGCGTGTTATTACGCAACTGGCTAAAAGCGGGCACGATTTAATATTTACCACGTCGTTTGGCTACATGAACCCAACACTTAAAGTGGCTAAACGATTTCCTAATGTAAAGTTTGAGCATGCCACAGGCTATAAACGCGCAAAAAACGTAAGCACTTACTTTGATCGCATTTACGAAGGACGCTACCTAACAGGTGTTATTGCAGGGCACATGAGTAAAACCGACAGTATTGGTTATATTGCTGCGTTTCCTATTCCGGAGGTAATACGCGGTATAAATGCATTTACGCTTGGTTTGCGCTCAGTAAAGCCTAATGCAAAAGTAAAAGTAGTGTGGGTTAATAGCTGGTTTGATCCAGGTAAAGAGCGCGAAGCTGCCGATAGCCTAATAGATCAAGGCGTTGATATTATTACCCAACATACTGATTCGCCTGCACCATTGCAAGCAGCGCAAGCCGCTGGTATTTACGCTATTGGCTACCACTCAGATATGAGCGGATACGGTAAAAAAGCACATTTAACGGCAGCGGTTCATCACTGGGATGAATTTTATGCAGATCGCGTACAGCAAGTACTTGACGATAAATGGCAATCGCAAGATATATGGAAAGGGATAGGCTCAGGGATGACTCGCTTAGCGCCGCTAAGTAAAGACATTCCAAGTGATGTAGTGAGTGAAGTAAATGCTATTTCAGAGAAAATTGGTAAAGGTGAATTTCATCCATTTACTGGCCCTATAAAAAATCAGCAAGGTGAGCTGGTTACAAAAGCTGGGCAGACTATTGATGATAAAACCTTACTCGGCATGGACTTTTACGTTGAAGGCGTAGAAGGGCAGCTTAAATAAACGCAGACGTATTTGAATTAAAATAGGGCAGGGCGTTAATACCTTGCCCAAGTTTAAGCGCTAAAAGGATATTGACCATGTCAAACCAAGAAGCTATTTCAGAAGACATAATTTACGCGGTAGATGATAAACCAGGGCTAACTGAATCATTTTTTGCTGCACTACAGCACGTACTCGCAAGCTTTGTAGGCATTATTACACCCACACTTATTATTGGTGGGGTGCTTGGCCTAGCAGCTGAAATACCATATTTAATTAGTATGGCGTTGTTTGTATCGGGTGTTGGTACGTTTATACAAGCGCGCAGAGTAGGGCCTGTTGGTTCTGGACTTATATGTGTGCAAGGCACCAGTTTTGCTTTTTTAGGCACTATTTTGGCCACAGGCTTTACTGTTAAAGCTACGGGTGGCAATAACGATGAAGTGCTCGCTACTATTTTTGCTGTGTGTTTTTTAGCGGCCTTTGTAGAGATATTTATTAGTTTTTTTATAGAAAAACTCGGCAAAGTAATTAAGCCTGTTGTTACCGGCGTGGTTATTACCACTATAGGCGTCTACCTTATAAAAGTGGGTATGACCGACATAGGCGGCGGCCAGTGGCTATTAACTAATAAGCCTGACGAGTTTGCCTCACCAAGTAACCTAATTGTTGGTTTTTCGGTTGTTGCTTTAGTGGTGCTGCTTAATGCAAGTAAAAATCAATGGGTAAGGCTAACAGCCGTGGTTGTAGCCATGATAGTAGGTTGGATACTGGCCGTTATATTAGGAATAGCCAAATTTGAAGTCGGCGAGTTTGATTTAATCGCCATGCCAATACCGTTTAAGTACGGTTTTAGTGTAGATTTTGGTGCGCTTATAGCCTTTGGCTTTTTATACCTTATTACTGCAATTGAATCGACAGGCGATATTACTGCCAATTGTGCTGTTTCTAAGTTACCTGTTAGAGGGCCTACTTACTTAGCACGCATACGCGGTGGTATTCTAGGTGATGGCGTTAACTCGATGATTGCGGCCTTATTTAATACTTTTCCTAATACTACTTTTAGTCAAAACAACGGGGTTATTCAGCTAACAGGTGTTGCCAGCAGGTACATAGGCCTGTGGATCGGCGGTATTTTAATCATCCTTGGTTTGTTTCCTGTGATTGGCGCTGTATTACAAAATATACCTAAACCCGTTTTGGGCGGTGCAACGCTTGTAATGTTTGGCACCGTAGCAGCCGCTGGGGTCAAAATACTTGCCAGCGAAAAAATAAATCGCAGAAGTTTACTTATTATTGCGGTGAGTTTGGGGCTCGGGCTAGGTGTTAGTTTTGTACCGGAGTTGTTTGCAAACGCACCTAAGTTAGTTACTGCCATATTTGGTAGCGCAGTGACGGTGTCGGGTATCACCGCAATAATAATGACGTTGGTACTACCAGAAAATTACTCAGCAAGTACGGATCATCTTAACTAAACTAATAAAAATCATAAAAGGGATTAACAATGAAAATCAAAACAATAAAAAAATTAGCATTAGTAACTGCAATTGCAATGTGCTCTACAGGTTTATCGGCTAAAGAGCTTTGGTCTGATTTTAGTATTACCGCAATGACAGGAGCCGACTACCTAGAGCCGTTTTCAGGGGAGGAAGATGATAGAAGTGTTGTTACTATAGAGCATGCATCGGGACATACATGGGGCAGTACGTTCTTCTTTATGGATAGATTAAGTAATCCCGATGAAGTGTACGGTGAGCTAAACATAAACCCTACTCTTTACAAGCCACAAAATAGCTTTGTTAAAGAGGTGTTTTTAGGCTTACAAACAGAGTATGGCTCGGGAGATACGGATCAAAATAACTATTTATTAGGGGGCGGTGTATCACTTGATGTACCTGGCTTTCAATATTTTAATGTGGCTTATTATCGTCGTTTTCAAGATGATATAGGTATTCAACGTGAAGATAATAACCAAATAACAGTCACGTGGGGCTATAACAAAGGTAACTTTAGATACGATGGCTTTTTAGATATTGTAGATAGCACCGACACAATGTTTGGTAAAAGTGAAGGTGGCTTTAACTTTACCTCGCAGATTAAATACAATATTGCCCCTATGCTCGGCTTAGATACCACTCGTCTTGATGTGGGTATTGAGTATGTTTATTGGAAAAATAAATTTGGTGTAGATGGGCAAACCGAACATAATCCAAACTTACTAGTTAAATGGCATTTTTAACAGCAAATTGAATGGTATTTAATTAATAATTAAAGGCTACTTTTTAGTAGCTTTTTTATTTGATAATCTTAAATAATTGAATAGCTTAAATTAATTGTGTTAGATTGCTTTTTAATAACACTATATGGATTTTTTGCATGGACTCTGAAATTGATTTTTCTACCTACACTTTAGATGAGCTTTACTCATCAGCGAGAGCTATAGATCGCGAAGCCTACCCAGATCGAGCAAAAGAAATAGACGACTTAATTAAAATGCGAGAAGCACAGAGCCCATCTGAAAATATTGTATCAAAAGTAGCAGGAGAAAAAGCAACGCGCTCAGATAGGCTAGTAGCTGCTATTGTTGATGGCGTTTTAGGTGTTGCTTGTTTTATACCTGTATTCATACTCGTAGGGTTTGATAATTTAAGCCAACCAACACTTACTTTATCTGCAGGTTTGCTAGGTTATGGCATATTAAGCACGTTAGTGCTTCATGGTTACCTTATGTACCAACGCGGACAAACGATTGGTAAATCTTTAATGTCTATCCGTATTGAAAATTTAGATGGTACACAAGCAAGCTTTACTACAATTTACTTTAAACGCATGCTTTGTATGCAACTATTATCACTTGTACCTTCGGTAGGTCAGTTTATAGCAGGTTTTGTTAATCCATTATTTATATTTGGAAAAGATAAACGATGTTTACATGATCATTTAGCGGGAACAAAAGTGAGTTATGTAGATTAATTAGGATATTAATTATGGCAGCTTTGCCTAGGCAAAAAAAACTACCCGGATTTAAAATAGTCTATAGTTTGGCTTTATCAGCATTATTTATTGTCATTTTGCTATTTTACATGGAAGTAATTAACGAAAAACCTTTATTGCATCAGTTTTTATATTTGTTTGGATTATCTTCTTTAGGAGTGGTTATTGAATGGCTATCTACAAATAATAAGCAATCACAAGTTATTGATATTGCCAATGGTGAATTTAAATTACTTGGTATAAATATAAAGGTGTCTGAGCTAGAAGAAGTACTTTATTGTTAATCGAAGCGGTTTGAGCATACCTTAAGGTTTAAATTTAGAGACGCGACTTACCGAGACATAGAAATATCAGCCCCTGACTTGATTGATGATTTGCGTTTCTATCACTTTATGGTTGGTAACGGTTTACCAGTAAAAATGACAGACGATACAAGGCGTTTTTTTGAGCGAACTTAACGTTACAGCAAGGAGCGAGTGATGATTAAAACAGCTTTTATGCTAGCAAGTGCGGTCTTTAGTGGATATTCACATGCAGACTCATTTGAAGGATGCTATTCAAGAACAGACAAAATAACTAGCGCGACCCCTATGCTCAACGACGATGGGAGCGAAAGTGATGAGCGTTTTAAATTAAAAACGAGCTATATAAATATATTTAAAAAAGACGATAAATATTTTACAGAAGGTCTTATCTGGGGCTTTAACTTTCATATTTGCACTATCACAGCTCCGTTAGAAGGGGCGGCAGAACCATTACCTTTAGTACTAAAGGGTAAAAAACTGGTGTTTGAAGAGCAAGAGCCCGAATACGATATTAACTGTAAGTTTGAGCTAGAATTTGATGAGAATGGTTTGAATATTATGGATGAAAACTATCATTGCTCTAACTACATGTTTTACTGTGGAGTACACGCAAGTGTTAATAATATTCAATTAGTTAAAACGTCTAAAGGGTGCAATTAACAAAGCCATTTTTAATATTTTTTGGATTAGCTAGTTTGTATTTTAACTTGTTGGTACAGCTAAGAAGGACTTACCATGCGCAGTTTTTTATTATTTATAGGCTACTCATCTTATATTGGTAGTATGGGTGATGGTCTGCTTGGTTTATATGCCTTATGGGTTCTAATAAGTAATGAATTAGCGCTACTAAGCTTATCGCTTAATGACTTTTTAGCGCAGTATGTTGAGTTTATATTTTGGGTGAAGCGGGTCGCATTTTATGTAATGCCACAAGGCTTTGCCAATTGGTTATTTGGCCTACCAGCTGTTATTTACTTTCCTGTACGTATATTAATGAGCTTAGTAATTGGTTGGTGGGCGCTTAAAAAGGCAGCACAGTTAAAAAGCTGAAGGGTAATTAATAATTAAAGGCTACTTTTTAGTAGTTTTTTTATTTGATAATTTTAAACAATTGAATAGCTTAAATTAGTTGTGTTAGATTGCTTTTTAATAACACTATATGACGGATTTTTTTCATGGACTCTGAAATAGATTTTTCTACCTACACTTTAGATGAGCTTTACTCATCAGCGAGAGCCTAATATTTTATTGCGGATTTAATAATGTATCAAACGCTGTTTGATTAGCAAAAGTTACAAAATGGCGTATTTCACTAAATTGGTAATATAATTAAAAAACCTTACCGATTTTTTTGACTAGTAACCAAGGATGATTATGAAAAACAACACACAGCTAATTTTAGCACTAGCGGCCTCTTTAATTTGTTACTCAACATATATTGTATTGATAGATAAACCTTTTAGTTTGCAAGCGCTTAACCTGTTTTTATTTCCCGTTATTTTATATTTTGTGTTTATTCGTTCGCGCAATGTTGAGCAAAGCCCGTTAAAGGCTGTACGCGTTGAGGGGCAAATATTATACGTTTATAAGCAAGTGTTTAATATTAACGATATTAACAAAGTTGTCATCGACAAAACTAAAAGGCACGGTGTATTTGCACTACCGTATAATCAAGTTGATGGTAAAACAACTGAGTTTATTTTCAATAAAGATGCGTTTGAATCTTTAAAATCCTACCTTTTACAAAACATTCCAAATGTAAAAATTATTGAATAAAGTAAAGAAGTAACAATGAATTTAAAGAGCATATATTATTCATTGGGTTTCTTACTGCGGCGAAAATCAATGAGGTGATAAATGAGAATATTTAGGAAAACAAACGAGTTTGATAAACTGTCGAGGTGTTACGCATGTATTAAATGTGGTACTTGGGTGAGCATAAAAGCCCAAAACTGTATGCAGTGCCAGCATAGTTTTACCAATAATGATAAAAGCTCAATGCAAACACTCTATAATCAAAATAAAGAACAAAACTGGCAACATGCAATATTGCCTATTATTTTTGTAATATTGGTAATAGCTTTATTGTTCATTTAATTTTTGCTTAAAATTTAAAAGTGCTCGACTGCAACTCTGTAACAAAATCCCTCTGTACTTTAACGTGTAAAAACTACCCATAATTAAAATAATTACTCTTGTTAATCCTTCACTAAATATCACATAGCTAACGTTTTTTAATAAATTAAATAAGCTTATAAATTTCAGTCACTTAAATTGTTGGTTTATTTATATTTACTCAGTTTTTTGGCACGTAAGTTGATACAACTCCTAATAAACTTTAAAAAGGAATTACCATGACTGCTGAATACTTTATGGTACTAGGGTTACTCGGTGTTGCATTTTTTGCTGTTGCAGGGGCATTGCTTGGGTATGAAAAAAACATTAGTGGCTTTGGCGTCGTAGTGGTTGCAACCGTTACAGCATTAGGGGGCGGTACCCTCAGAGATATACTTTTAAACAAACCGGTATTTTGGATTGCAACCCCAGAGTATTTATATTCAACCTATGGGGCCGTTATAGCAACAATTGCATTTATTCGATACTTACCGCGCGTTAATAATTACTACTTTTTATTGGTAGACGCTGTGGGTATGGCGCTATTTAATATTATGGGGATAGAAAAAGCACTCATTAATGGCTCTGGCATGGTGGTCGCAATTACCATGGGCATTACTACAGGTATATTTGGTGGTTTAATACGCGACGTAATTTGCCGTGAGGTGCCAACTGTTATGCGCAGCGAACCTTACGCCTCTGCGTGTTTAGCGGGTGGTGCAGTTTATGCCGCTTTATTTAGCCTTAATGTTGATTACATTTGGTGTATTTTAGGCTCATTTTTCACGACTATCTTTTTAAGATTAGGCTCTTTGCATTGGGGTTGGCATTTAACTATTTTCAGAAAAAAAGACTTCAGAGATCAAAGCGACTAATTTTAGCTACGAGTAGCTCGCGTTTGCATGTGGTACTCGTAATTATCCTCATCCGTTATAGTAAAACCCAGCCGCTTATAAAGTCCTAATGCTGGGTTGTTTTTAAGCACTGTGAGTTTAATGGGTTTTGACTGCGCATTTGTAATTACTTGTTCAATAACCGCTTTCCCATACCCTTTATTTCGGTGCAATGGATGTATTTGTAATTGCATTATTTCAACGTGTTGAGCGTGTGTTTGGTATTTTAAAGTACCAATTGGTACCTCATTTATAACTATAAGATGGGAGCAGTCATATTGATCATTAAGCCTTAAAACATGCTGTTGATCTGTTATACCAATCCGCAATAATACTTAATCATTTTGCGGGGCTAAACGTGTCGCTACCTGCGTTAAAAAATGCTCATTTAGAACAACTAAATAGCGAATTTTTTGCCTAGCTATCAACACGTTTTTCCAGCCTCAAAATAGATCACTTAATTAAGCGAATTGGTATTAAAAATAACCCTGCACTTTCTAAGTGTTCAATCATAGTCAGTTTTCTGAGGCTTAATAAGTAGTCTCGGTCTGAATATGCTGCCTTTATAAATTTAAAAACCATAGTGCTCCCTTGCAACAGCCTCAATGTTTATATTTGTAGAACGAACTAAAATAAGTGCGCAGTATTAAATGTGCAAGCCAAACTAACAAAGGCAAGACTACCAATACCCAAGTGCTTTCCACCAAAGCCCGCCAATAATTCCCCATACACTTAAATTAATAACGCTCATTATAAGGCCCATTACCCACCAGTCTTTTAACGATACATAGCCTGAGCCAAACACTATGGGTGATGTGCCTGTTGCGTAATGCGTTAACGACATCATCAGTGATGAAGCGCCAGCTAACAGTAAACCTAAAAATAAAGGCGGAGCGCCAAGCGCTAAACCTGCGGCGTAAAATGCGGCAAACATAGCAGTAATATGTGCTGTAGTACTCGCAAAAAAGTAATGAGCGTAAAAATATACAGCTACCAATATAATGGCCGATACAATCCAGTCAAAACCCAGTTGTGCAATATTGCTCTCAACAAGTGTTGAAAACCACGTTACCAAACCTAGTTTATTTAAAAAAGTGGCCATCATTACTAATGCTGAAAACCAAACAACGGTATCCCACGCAGACTTTTCTTTAAGTACATCGTCCCAGCTTAATACACCAGTCACTAATAAAACCGATAAACCTAAAAAGGCCACTGCGGTTGTGTTAACTGCGTAGTCAGCCCCTAAAATCATTGCAGGTACGCCGGCCCATAAAACAAGCAGCATAGCAAAAACACCCACCATTATTTTTTCGCCATAACTCATTGGGCCCATTTCAGTTAATTTAGATTCTGCGTAGGTTTTAGCGTCGGGCGTACTTTTAACTTCAGGTGGGTAAATGGCATAAACAACCAAAGGCACAAGGGCAATACATAGCAAACCAGGAACAAGCGCTGCCAGCGCCCACGTACTCCAAGTAATACTGATATTTGCACCGGTAGCATCAGCAATCAGTTTTACAATTAGAGGGTTTGGCGCAGTCGCTGTAATAAACATAGCTGATGTAATAGGGTTTATATGGTAGCTAACTAAAGCAAGGTAGTGCCCAATTTTACGAGATGTGCCTTCCTCAGGGGAAGAGCCAAAGCTTGTTGCTATAGACTTCATTATTGGGTGAATAATAGCGCCGCCTCGCGCGGTATTACTTGGCGTTACAGGTGCTATAACAAGTTCAGAAAGTGCGAGTGCATAGCCAATACCAACTGTTTTTTTACCAAAAAGAGAAATAAAATTATAGCCAATACGATTTCCCAAACCAGTTTTAGCTAAACCCCGAGAAATAATAATAGCAATACCAATCAACCAAATTAATGAATTAGAAAAGCCACTTAATGCATCTTTAATAGCGCCAGATGGGCTGTCATTAGTTACGCCGGTTAACGCAACAGAAGTAATAGCTAAAATAGCAATGGCGCCAATAGGCATTGCTTTACCAATAATGGCAACAACAGTACCAATAAATAAAGCGAGCAAATGCCATGCGTTTTCGGTAACACCTTGCGGAGGCGGTACAGCAAACCAAAGTAGTAAAACAATGGCTATAGAAATCAGTCCAGAGGTAACTCGAATATCAGTACCCTTCATTAAAATATCCCTAAGTTTTAGAAATGCTTGCATTCTGTTTATTGAAAAGGCGACGTTATTCTACTTCATTTAATAATAAAAAAGATGACGCACATCATATGAATATTAGACTTATTTAATTTTATTAATAAAGAGGAAATAAACTATAAACTAAAGTGATTGATTACATTACCCGATAAGAGCTTACAGTGTGCTTAATTAACTCTGATTTTTAAGAGTTAGCTTGAATTGTTTTATAGGTTCGTAAGGTCTTTATAAACCTCAACGAATACTTGGAAATACAATGAACTTAAAACTAACCAATAACGTGATTACTTTTTTATTAACGACTAGCTTTTTGCTACTTGGCTTGTCGTTTGCGTTAGGATCAAACCCTAATACGTTAACGGCTACGTTTAGTTTTTATGGCGTTGACTCGCTAATGTCTGTACCTGCATTAGGTTTAATTAGTGGCTTCTTTATGATTGCCTTAGCGTTTGCCACCGTGCTCGCTCGCCTTAAACTAATGAAACCTACGCCAGCACTTTTACTTGCAGCAATTATAAGTTTAGTTGCATTACTTACCTTGTTTGCCAGTAACCGTTGGATGGCTCAACTTGGCGGCTTTCCAATCATTGGTAGCGGGCAGGGCATAATTAAATACTTTGCTGTAGTGCCTTTGTATTTGTTTTTGTTTTATAAAGACAAACTTACCGACAAACAACACGTACTTTTAAACTTTATACCGGTTGCTATGGTTTTATTGTGGATTGGCGGCATGAAGTTTTATGAATTTGAAGCAAAAGGCATTGTAAGTTTAGTAGAAACCTCACCGTTTATGTCGTGGTTATACACGGTATTTAGCGTACAAGGCGCGTCTAACGTAATTGGCGGGTTTGATGTATTATTTGCCGTGTTATTGGGCTTAGGGTTATTTTTAAATAATAAAAAGCTAATTATTGTAAGTGGCTTAGCGTGTTTAAGCGTATTTATGATGACCCAAACATTCTTAATTACCGCAACCGGTGCATTTAGTTCTTCCACTTTATTGGATCGTTTAGGACAGTTTGTAATTAAAGATCTGTGGTATATAGCCAACCTTGTTGTTATTGCTTTTTTAATGGTTTTTAAACCGGCTAAATAAAGAGGACGTTATGATCAGTTGCAACCAATACGATTACATCGAAATTGCCTGTATGCACCATTTAAGCATTGAGCTTATATTAAAAAATGGTGATGGTGTATGCGGGATAGCAACTGACACAAAACGCAATGCTAATAGAGACGAATGCATAGTTGTTAGCGTAAATAGCGAGCTGCAACACATCGTGCTCACTACAATCAGCGTACTTAAAGCGCGTGAGAAAAATCCATACTTTGACCACGTGAATTTTGAAGTAAAGTAAATACCTCACTCATTCGTTTTTATCATAAACACCTCTGCGAGCCTGTATCATTAATATGTTAAGGCTCGCTTATCTCACCAATGCTTTAGCTAATTACGCGCTAAATACATAAAGCCAAAATTTTCCTATTACTTTTTCCTCTGTTTTATAATCGAGTTTTTCCACCAGATAAGGCTAAACGCCAACTATTAAAGCGTATAACAATGCTAAACCAGTATAAGTAAGCCTCAATAAGCCTTAACTAGCGCTTAGTATCCGTACGTTTGTTAATTATGGTCGTAAAAGGTAGCTACATAAATAAAGCTAACTGACAGAGCCTACTGTTTATATAAATAGCTATTTTTATTTTGTCCAATAACATTATTAAAAGTCGTTTTGGTGTATTTTAACAACGGTAATTTTATAACATACGTAATTACCTGTTTACATTGAAGTTGTTTGGTGGAATTATTGAACAATGTAATATACGCCGTTTTGGGGTGTTATAACCCCCCAAAGTGGTGTTCAATAAGCTGTTATATTTTTAGGAGCGTTCAGTGTTTTCACTTGAGAAATTAGATAAACATATTGCTGAATGTAGAAAATATGTTGAGGCTGGCACAGAGAAGCAAAGTGTTTTAGATATGTGCGTTGCTCTTAGGCATGACCTCGTAAATGCTACTGAAGATGATTGGGCTGCGTATAATGAGTTAACAGATCATTTACCTAGCGAAAACGATGACCCAGCTTTAATCATTTTAAAGGGACAATTGTTAATAGAAAGATAGGTTCGAAAATTTATCAATTCAAGGTTACCCAATGCTAAGGCTTTAGAAAAACAATCGTTCAGTGCTGCGCAGTGTATAGCGATAGCCGAAAGTATGTGCCTTGATAACAAAGAGCCAGTATGGCTCTGGAAACAAATTAAAGAGCTAAATGCTATCCGCAATAAATATGCCCATACGCTTGGTGATGAAAATATAGAAAAACGAATTAACAATCTTGTTTCTACTGTTAGTAATGCTCAGAAACTGGAGAGTAAAACCATTGTTGGTGTTATTTCTCGGTTGTACGGAATGCTTAAAGGACTTTGTGAGGTTTCTGAATCAGACGAATTTCAGCTGTATAAAAAAATATAACAAGTGACTATGGTGTCAATTCCTAATTTCAAACCATTTTAGGATCCCACATGACACCATCCCTCACCATAGAATTTATGATTACTATAAGCTTTCTTATACAGGCAATAATAGCCACTTTTTTAGGTTTCCCTGCCGCGACTAGCCGATGATAAATAGCTTTAAATTTAGGGTTACATTGGATAGCTGACATCATTGCCATATACATTGCGGTTCTAATTTTTGGCCGTCCACCTCGTATCATCCGTTTACCTTGATAAGCACCACTTTCTCGATTAAATGGTGCAACACCAACCAGTGATGCAGCCTCTTTATTGTTTACACACCCAAGCTCAGGCATGTCACTAAGTAAGTTAAACGCGACAACATTACCAACGCCAGGCACACTTTGAATAATGTCATTCTTGACCTTATATTCGTCACATTCTTTGATGAGTTTTTGTAGTTTCAAATCTACTTTTTCAATCTGATTTTTTAATGCCGTTAGGATAGATTTTATTAGTGATGATATTGTTTTTGGCATTATCTGTGAACGATTTTTCTCCATCGTTTGCATATCCATTAACTGCCTTCTTCTAGAAAGTAAATCACTCATCAAGCGCATCTGCTCTGGC
>NZ_JWIG01000006.1 GCF_000814675.1 Pseudoalteromonas distincta
TTTTTTGTGAATATAGAACAAGCACTGCAAGCAACACTTGAAGAAAGCAGCCGATACCATACCTTTGAAAAATTATCAGAAATTCTTGACCCTGAAATCATTGAACAAGGTTTTCAACAAGCAGGGATTGCAACCGTTCGTAAGCGAAGATTACCGCTTGAAGCCGTTTTGTGGTCAGTTATTGGCATGGCATTGTTTCGAAAAGAATCAGTTTGGAATATCGCTAATAAGCTAGATATCATGTTACCTGGCAAGAACCAACTCGTTGCTCCAAGTGCGATGGTACAGGCGAGACAAAGGTTAGGTGATGATTCCGTTAAACACGTTTTCAATAAATCTGCTCAATCAATGTATAAGCAACAGTCATTCGAAACATGGAATGGTTTGAACCTATTAGCTGTTGACGGTGTTGTGTGGCGAACAGCCGACACGCCTGATAATCGTAAAGCCTTCTCTTCAGGTAGCAACCAATACGGTGATACAGCCTTTCCTCAAATACGCATGGTCTGTCATATGGAATTGACCAGCCATCAACTTCTCAGTAGCGAGTTTGATAACTATAAAACCAACGAGATGAAATTAGCTGAGCGTTTAATTGAACGTACACCAGATAATTCACTGACTATGTTTGATAAAGGATATTATTCTTTAGGCCTGTTAAACCATTGGCACCAAACTGGGGAGATGAGGCACTGGCTGATACCAGCAAGGCCCGACTTACAGTATGAAATCATCTCCAGCGCGGGTAAAAATGACCATATCATTGAATTGAAAACCACAAAGCATGCACAAAAAAACTTTCCCGATGTTCCTGAAACGATTAAAGCGAGATTAATCAGCAAAACAATAAAGGGCAAAAGCTACCGTATATTAACCTCGATGACGGATAGATTGCGTTATCCAGGTAATGAAATTGTTGAATTATATTGTCATCGTTGGGAGATAGAACTTGGGTTTAGAGAAATCAAACAAACCATGCTTGATAGTGCATACCATTTAAGAAGTAAGCGTCCAGACATGGTGCGTCAGGAGCTATGGGCCGTGTTACTCGCCTATAATTTAATACGAAGAATAATGACGATGGCGGCGACAGTCACAGGGATATGGCCTAACCAGCTTAGTTTCTCTAGCAGTTCGATGGCTGTCATTCAGTATTTCTCGTCAGTATCTATAATGAGTCCAGGGAACATTCCAATACACTGGCAGCACTTACTCGATACACTGGTCTTATTTAAGCTTCCAGCTAGACGAGAGGATAGAAGATATCCCCGATGGGTTAAGCCAAAACCATCTAAGTATCCCCATAAAAAGAAAGATGCCAGTCAGCTTAACTGACTGGCATTAGTCCATAAGGACCCTTTTTTAATATCAAAGAATGATTAATGTAAAATACGTGCTCTAATTGTACCCTCAACAGCGCTTAGTTCTTTAAGTGCTACTTCAGATTGATCTGTATCAACATCAATAACTACATAACCAATAGATGCGTCTGTTTGTAGGTATTGCGCAGCAATATTAATACCGTGCTGTGCAAACGCTTGGTTAATTTGCGTTAGTACACCAGGGCGGTTGTGGTGTACGTGTAATAAACGGCTACGATTAGCAAGCTCAGGTAGCGATACTTCAGGGAAGTTAACCGCAGTAATAGTTGAGCCATTATCTGAATATTTAGCCAATTTACCCGCTACTTCAATACCAATGTTTTCTTGCGCTTCTTGTGTAGAACCACCAATGTGTGGCGTCAAAATAACATTGTCGAATTGGCGCAGTGGCGATACAAATTCTTCATCGTTAGATTTTGGCTCAGTAGGGAACACATCGATTGCTGCACCACTTAGTTTTTTCTCTGTAAGCGCTTCTGCAAGAGCATCAATATCAACAACAGTTCCGCGTGAGGCATTGATCAAAATAGACCCCTGCTTCATAACTGCAAGTTCTGCTGTACCAATAAGGTTTTTAGTTTGCGGTGTTTCTGGTACATGTAAGCTAATAATATCAGAGCGTTGTAACAGCTGAGTAAGGTTATGAACTTGTGTTGCATTACCCAGTGATAACTTATCTTCAATATCGTAAAACTCCACGTTCATACCGATATTTTCAGCCATAATACCTAGCTGAGTACCAATGTGACCGTAGCCAATAATACCTAATGTTTTACCACGTGCTTCAAACGAACCATTTGCTGTTTTTAACCAGCCACCACGATGAGCCGCTGCATTACGCTCTGGAATACCACGTAATAAAAGTAGTATTTCGCCAAGTACAAGTTCAGCAACTGAACGAGTATTAGAAAATGGAGCGTTAAATACAGCAATACCACGTTCGCGTGCTGCATCTAAATCAACTTGGTTTGTACCAATACAAAAACAACCAATAGCAACTAGCTTTTCAGCTGAGTCTAATACGGCTTGGTTAATATGAGTACGAGAACGAAGTCCTACAAAGTGAACATCTTTAATGCGCTCTTTAAGCTCGTCCTCAGGTAAGGATGTTTTAACGTAGTCGATATTGCTGTAACCGTTACGTTTTAGCGTTTCAACAGCGCTTTGGTGAACACCTTCAAGCAAGAGAATTTTAATTTTGTCTTTTGCTAACGATACCTTACTCATAACCTCATCCTATTTAATTTGTGGCCCATTTTTGGTACCGATAATCACTTTATCAGCACCTCTCATCGCAAATAGGCCGTTGGTAACTACGCCAACAATTGAATTTATTTGTGTTTCAAGTTGTTTGGCATTGGTAATTTTTAAGTTAAATACATCTAATATAACGTTACCATTATCGGTAACTACGCCTTGGCGATAAACAGGGTCACCACCAAGTTTTAATAATTCTCGTGCAACGTAGCTGCGCGCCATTGGAATAACTTCTACCGGAAGCGGGAAGTCGCCCAATGTATCTACCAGCTTTGTGTCATCAACAATACACACAAACTGTTTTGCAACTGCTGCTACTATTTTTTCACGTGTTAGCGCAGCGCCGCCGCCTTTAATCATTTCGTTTTGAGCGTTTATTTCGTCAGCGCCGTCAACGTATACATCTAAAGCATCAACGTTATTAAGTTCAAACACTTCAATACCTAACGCTTCCAAACGTGCAGTTGACGCTTCTGAGCTTGATACAGCGCCTACAATAGTGTCCTTTACTGAGCCAAGGGCATCAATAAAGTGATTAACAGTAGAGCCTGTACCGACACCTACAATGGTGTTTTCTTTTACAAACTCGAGTGCTGCCCAAGCAGCTGCTTTTTTTAATTCGTCTTGTGTCATTGCTTTGTGCTCATGTATGTCAGAAATATGCGGCTAGTAACCAAAATTAAATGTTACCAACAGTATGTTTTATCTGGTGTGATAATAGTTTCAAGTGGTACGTCCCACGACTCGATTGGTAGAGCATCAACTTTTTGGCATTCATGTGCAAGGCCAATTAGTTGCGGTTTTTGCCAATTTTGTTCATGTAAACGCGCCAATGTCCGGTCGTAAAACCCACCTCCCATTCCTAGGCGATTACCTTGTTTATCAAATGCAACTAATGGCATAAGGAGGTAATCAAGCGCTGGTAATGGGCATATTTGAGAGCAGTTCAGCTTAGGCTCCAAGATACCATAGCGATTTGCCCTCATGGGTGAGTTTTTCTCATAGCGCTGAAATAGTAAATTAGCGCCATTGAATGGGTGTATTATAGGTAGATAAACAACGTGGTTTAAGTTCCATAATTCTTTAATTAACAATGAAGTGTCTAGTTCTCCGTCGTTACTTAAATAAATGGCAATATGCTTTGAATTCGTTGTGTTTTCGCTTTTTAAGTGTTGAATAAAATTCATTTTTAGCGATTGCGCAGCAATTATTTGCTGATTATTTGACAAGTTTTTACGGGTGTTACGAATTTCAGCTCTTATTTGTGCGCGTTTATTGCTCATTAAACTAATTAGCCATTTTTAAAAAGAGAATAAATCGGGAAAAATTAAAAAAACAGCCAGTACGACTAGCAAAATGGTAGCAGTTGCAATCAATGAATATAAAAGTAAGTTACTGCGTTTTTTAGGAGTCGCTAAATCCTCATCTAGCATTAGGTCGTCATTTTGCCATTCGTCTACACTTTCGTCTGGTGTATTTAATTGAGCTTCAGGAAGGCGTTGCTCTAGCTCATCTAGCTTTTCTTCAAGGCGTATTAAGCTGCTAGTGATGTAATCAAGTGCATCAAAAATACGTTCATCACGTTGGTTGTTATTTGCAGCTGCGGGGGAGCTATTTTGAATCGCATTTGAAACAGCTTGCAGCTTACTTTTAATACCTAGGCTTGCTAATAACTTAGTCTGTTTTAACGCTTTGTCTTTATCGCTTGGCGCAAACAGCGGCTTACCTTTAAAAAAAAGAGCTACTTTTTCATCTGACGTTTTTAATTTTGCAGCTAAGTTTGCGCACGCTGTTTTTATGTCAACGTTATCGGCAAGTCCTGCAAATATAACGCGAAAGTTATCGGCCATTTAACTATCCCTAAAGCTTTTATAATGAAATGAGTATATACCTAAAGTACAAAAGAATTCGAGGTTGATTTTATAGTTATTTTGTAGACGTACTACAAACAATGTAACTGATAAGTTTTAGATACAAAAACGGCCCTATTAAGGGCCGTTTTTAATTTACTTCAACACTTTTAGCTTAAAGGCCAGCAGCTGCACGAAGTGCATCAGCTTTATCTGTACGTTCCCAAGGGAATTCGTCACGACCAAAGTGGCCGTAAGCCGCTGTAGGAAGGTAGATAGGGCGCTCTAAATCAAGCATTTGAATTAAGCCGTAAGGGCGCAGGTCAAAGTGTTCACGAATAAGCTCGATTAAACGGCTTTCTTCTAACTTGCTTGTACCAAACGTTTCAACGCTGATAGATGTAGGCTCTGCAACACCGATTGCGTAAGAAACTTGTAATTCACATTTATCAGCAAGACCAGCCGCAACTACGTTTTTAGCAACGTAACGTGCAGCGTATGCAGCTGAGCGGTCAACTTTTGATGGATCTTTACCAGAGAAAGCACCACCACCGTGACGAGCCATACCACCGTATGTATCAACGATGATTTTACGACCTGTTAGACCACAATCGCCCATTGGTCCGCCAATTACAAAGCGACCCGTTGGGTTAATGAAAAATTTAGTCGCGCTTGTAATAAGCTCTGCAGGAAGTACCGGCTTGATGATAGTTTCCATCACCGCTTCTACTAAATCTTTTTGCGAAATGTCTTCGCTGTGCTGAGTAGATAGTACTACTGCATCAATACCTACTGGCTTACCATTTTCGTATGCAAAAGTAACTTGAGATTTTGCATCTGGACGTAACCAGTTAAGCTCGCCGCTTTTACGTACTTGCGCTTGGCGCTGTACTAAACGGTGTGAGTAAGTAATTGGCGCAGGCATTAGCACTTCTGTTTCGTTACATGCGTAACCAAACATAAGACCTTGGTCGCCAGCACCTTGTTCTTCTGGGCTAGTACGGTCAACACCTTGGTTAATGTCAGGAGACTGTTTACCAATAGTGTTTAAAATTGCACATGAATCTGCATCGAAACCCATGTCTGAATGCGTGTAGCCAATTTCACGTACTGTTTTACGTGTAATTTCTTCAATATCAACCCATGCGCTAGTAGTGATTTCACCACCAACCATAACCATACCTGTTTTTACGTAAGTTTCGCACGCAACACGGGCATGAGAGTCTTGCTCTAGGATAGCATCAAGTACCGCATCAGAGATTTGATCGGCGATTTTATCCGGATGACCTTCAGAAACTGATTCAGAAGTAAATAAATGTTTTGCCATTGTATTTCTGCTCACAAATATTGCGCTTCACAAACGTCGGTATTAGCGCTAAAAAATTAAGGGGCGTATTTTATCGAAAACAAAACACCTTGCATAGTGTTTTTACGCCTAGACGTCTAAATAAAATTACTAATAACTTTTTGGTCTTAAAAAATATTCATAATGCCTCACTTTTATAGGGTTTTTAATTGCACACAGCCCCCACAATAAGTAAGAATGGTCGATATAAACAAACCCAAGTTACTTGGGTGCATAAACAAACACATAAATACCCGCGCAAATACACATAAAGGTAGGAGAATTCATGCCATCTCGCAAAGAACTTGCAAATGCTATTCGCGTCTTGTCAATGGACGCAGTACAAAAGGCCAAATCTGGTCACCCTGGAGCCCCTATGGGCATGGCTGATATCGCAGAAGTATTATGGCGCGATTATCTAAAACACAACCCAACAAATCCAGAGTGGGCTGACCGTGACAGATTTATTCTTTCAAACGGCCACGGTTCAATGCTTATCTATTCTCTATTGCATCTAAGTGGTTACGACTTACCACTGGACGAAATTAAAAACTTCCGTCAAATGCATTCTAAAACACCAGGTCACCCTGAATATGGCTATGCACCAGGAATCGAAACTACTACGGGTCCATTAGGTCAAGGGATCACAAATGCCGTAGGTATGGCAATTGCTGAAAAGGCGCTAGCTGCACAGTTTAACCGTGAAGGTCACGATATTGTTGATCACTTTACCTATGCATTTATGGGCGATGGCTGCCTTATGGAAGGTATTTCTCATGAAGCAGGTTCACTTGCAGGCACATTAGGTCTGGGTAAACTTGTTGCATTTTGGGATGACAACGGCATTTCAATCGATGGTGAAGTAGAAGGTTGGTTTACAGATGACACGCCAGCTCGCTTTAAAGCATACGGTTGGCATGTAATCAGTGGTGTTGATGGCCACGACAGCGATGCTATAAGTGCTGCAATTGCAGAAGCTAAAAGTGTTACCGATAAACCATCACTAATTTGTTGTAAGACAATTATTGGTTACGGCTCACCTAATAAATCTGGTAGCCACGATTGTCACGGTGCACCACTAGGTGATGACGAAATTAAAGCGTCTCGCGAATTCTTAGGTTGGACTGGCGATGCGTTCGAAATTCCTGATGATATTTACGCACAATGGGATAGCAAAGAAAAAGGTCAGCAGCTTGAATCAAGCTGGGACGAAAAATTTGCAGCATACGCAAAAGCATACCCAGAGCTTGCGGCTGAATACAAGCGTCGTATTAATAACGAACTGCCTGGCGATTGGGCTGAAAAATCTCAAGCGTACATTGAGCAATTACAAGCAAACCCTGCAAACCCAGCGTCTCGTAAAGCATCGCAAAATGCATTAAACGCATTTGGTCCGTTATTACCAGAATTTATGGGTGGTTCAGCCGATTTAGCAGGCTCAAACTTAACAATTTGGGATGGTTCTAAAGGCTTAACACACGACGATGCAAGCGGTAACTACATTTACTACGGTGTACGTGAGTTTGGTATGTCGGCAATTATGAATGGTATTGCCCTTCATAAAGGCTTTATTCCTTACGGTGCTACGTTCTTAATGTTTGTTGAATATGCAAAAAATGCCGTACGTATGGCTGCATTAATGAAGCAACCAAGCATTTTTGTATACACGCACGATTCAATCGGTTTAGGTGAAGATGGTCCAACTCACCAACCAGTAGAGCAAATTGCAAGCATGCGTTTAACGCCTAACTTATACAACTGGCGCCCATGTGATCAAGTTGAGTCGGCAATTGCATGGCAACAAGCTATTGAGCGTAAAGACGGTCCTACATCGTTAATCTTTACTCGCCAAGGTCTTGAGCAACAAGCGCGTGACGCACAGCAATTAATCGATGTTAAAAAGGGTGGTTACATCCTTAGCTGTGACGGCAATCCAGAGATTATTTTCATTGCAACGGGTTCTGAAGTGCAACTAGCACAAGATTCAGCAACTGAGCTACGCAGCCAAGGTAAAAAGGTACGTGTTGTATCTATGCCATGTACTGATGCCTTTGAAGATCAAAGCGCAGAGTACAAAGAAAGCGTATTACCGGCATCTGTTACACGCCGCGTAGCAGTAGAAGCAGGTATTGCTGACTACTGGTACAAGTACGTAGGTCTAAATGGCGCAGTAGTAGGTATGACTACTTTTGGTGAGTCAGCACCTGCTGGTGAGCTGTTTGAGCACTTTGGCTTTACAGTGGCAAACATTGTAAGCAAAGCAAACGAGCTTTTTTAATCGCTTTGATCAAATAAAGTAAGTAATTGAAAAACCCGCACATGTTGCGGGTTTTTTTATGCCCTAACATGAAGCAACTTCACCTTGAACAATGCTGCTTTCCTTGCAAGAAAGTAAGCTATCAGGCAAGGTAGTGCGATAAAATTTATAAATAAAAATCTTAAATTAATAGCAGGAGCTAAAAATGCCAAAGTTCGATAACGTGAGTGTAGTAAAAAAAGCCAATGTATATTTTGACGGAAAAGTGTCGAGCCGTACCGTTATTTTAGGTGATGGCGAAGCGAAAACGTTAGGCTTTATGCAACCAGGTGAGTTTGTTTTTGATACAAACCAAAAAGAATGCATGGAGCTTTTAGCTGGCCAATGGGATATTTTATTACCAGGGGCAAGTGAGTGGAAAACATTTAACGCGGGTGAATCGTTTAATGTTGATGCAAATGTAAGCTTTAAAGTAAAAGTATCTGATTTTGCTGACTACTGTTGTTCGTACACAGATTAATCAATACAGCTAGACGTCTGAAAGCCCATGCACTATGGGCTTTGCATAAACTTTGCACAACGCATGATTTAAATCACCAAAAACCGCAAATAAACCTCAAATATCTCTCTTTTTTCCTTGTGTTAATCTAAATAGCCCCCAATACTATTTATGAGGTAACAAATAAAAGGATACCCTATGAAAATTAATCTTTCTGGTCACCATGTTGAAGTTACTGACTCTATTAGAGAGCACATCAACGAAAAATTTTCAAAAATCGAGAGCCACTTTCCATCGCTTATTGCACTCGATATTATTTTGTCTAAAGAGCATCATAAAATCCAAGCTGAAATTAGCACTAATTACGAAGGCACGCGCATATCGGTAAAAGGGGAAAACGAAGTTATGTACCCAGCCATTGCAAGCGCAGCTAAAAAACTCGATGCGGCACTAAAACATCGAAAAGGGCAGATAAAAGCAAACTTACACGAAAAGCCTGTTAGCACTACACCTGAAATCGCACACGAGATCATCCAAGAGATGGATCTTAAATAAAATTTAGTTCCAAAGTATTGTAAAAAAGAGCCGTATGGCTCTTTTTTATTGCCTGTAATTTAGGTAAGTTATGCGTTCTTGCAGTTTATTAATTAAAAAAATTAATAAAAAGAACACACAACACACATATTTTGAGAAATTAATGCACACAACAAAAGCAGTATGGAAGTCTCGACTAGGTGCGCTTGGGCCTGGAATACTCATGGCAACAGCCGCTATTGGCGGATCTCACCTAGTTGCCTCTACGCAAGCTGGAGCAATATTTGGCTGGCAACTATTTTGGCTAATCCTCGTTGTTAATGTTTTAAAATATCCATTTTTTCGCTTTGGTATGGAATACACACTCGCCACTAAAAATAGCCTAGTGGAGGGCTACAAAAGCAAAGGCCCGTTTTATTTTTACAGTTTTATTGGCTTAAACATTGTTGCCGCTGTTGTTAATACCGCCGGCGTATTACTGCTTACCGCAAGCTTACTGCATTACGCCTTACCCGTGGTTATTGAAGTAACCTTGCTTTGTTGGATCCTGCTGGGGGTATGTTTAGTTATATTGCTACTTGGACACTTTAAAGCGCTAGATAACGTTGCCAAAGGCATTATGGGGCTGCTTACGCTCGCTACTTTGATTGCCCTTGCCATTGCATTTAGTAACGGCCCAATGGCACCTGCTGATTATGTGGGCCCTTCACCGTATGAACTTGCCATGCTTAGCTTTATGGTGGCTTTAATGGGCTGGATGCCAGCCCCTATCGAAATATCTGCATTAAGTTCTTTATGGCTAAAAGAAAAACAAGCGCAACAAACAGTTTCTAAAAGCCAAGGCTTGTTCGATTTTAACGTAGGTTACTGGCTTACAGCTGGCTTAGCCTTGGTATTTTTTAGCTTAGGTGTATTAGTGCAGTACGGGCAAACCAGTAGTATAGAGCTCGGTGGCGTCGCGTTTGCCAAGCAGCTTATTGATATGTACGCATTAACAATAGGCGAGTGGGCAAGGCCGCTTGTATCAGCAATCGCCTTTTTATGTATGTTTGGTACTACACTTACCGTGCTTGATGGCTACGCCCGTACGCTTAACGAATCCCATAAACTACTTGGCTTTGGGCAATCAAAACACAGCTTAAATATTTGGTTAATACTACAAGCACTTGCCGGTATGGCCGTTATTTTATTTTTTAAATCAGCCCTTGGCCCCATGCTTACGTTTGCCATGACGCTTTCATTTGTTACAACGCCTGTATTTGCATGGCTTAACTTTAGCCTTGTGCGCTCAGAGCCTGCTATAAAGCACAGCGTGCTATTACGTAGTTTAACGTGGTTAGGGCTAGTGTATTTAGTTGGGTTTGCAGTTGCGTTTGTAGTATGGAAACTAGCAGCCTAAATAGAGCCACTTACTTTAGGGTTTTAATTAAAGCCCTAAAGCATTAAATTCTAGGATTAAACGAGGTATAAATGGATATTAGAATAGGTGAGCTTTCAAACCCACACGTTATAAAGTTACTACAAGCGCATCATAACGATATGCTAAAACACTCACCCGTTGAGAGCGTGCATGCACTTGATGTGAGTAAACTCACTCAGCCCGACATAACTTTTTATAGCTTATGGATTGATAATAATTTAGCGGGTGTTGGCGCTTTAAAAGCACTAAATACAACGCATGGCGAAATTAAATCAATGCGCACATCAAGCAACTATTTACGCCAAGGCATCGCTGCTAAATTGCTCACGCATATTATTGAGCAAGCAACTTTGCGAGGTTACAAAAAGTTAAGCTTAGAGACCGGCACGGCAAAGGCATTTTTGCCCGCACAAAAGCTTTACACTCAATTTGGTTTTAAAAAATGCGAACCCTTTGGTGATTATGAGTTAGATCCTTACAGCTTGTTTATGAGTAAAGCGCTTTAGCTAAAGCAAGAGATACCTGCGCCAATCGTTTAAAATCTTTAATTGAATTTATACGCTATCTGCGTATACTTTAATGTATGAAAAGCCTATTTGTTGAATCAAACATATTCGAAAAGTACCGAGAGTTGTACTTGAGTGATGACGAGTATCGTTTATTTCAAGCAGATCTAATGGTTAACCCAAAACAGGGCGATGTTATTCAAGGAACAGGCGGCTTACGTAAAATACGAGTTGCGAGCAAAGGAAAGGGTAAGCGTGGTGGTTCAAGAGTTATATATTATTACTTGGACGATAAAAGACGTTTTTATTTGCTCACTATTTACAGTAAAAACGAAGTCACCGATTTAACAGCAGATCAGAAAAAGCAATTAAAAGAATTCTTAGAGGTGTGGCGCAATGAGCAAACGTGATTTATTTTCAGAATTAACTACAGCACTTGTGGACGCTAAAGCGCATTCACAAGGTAAGCTTACGTTACGTTCTCATGCAGTAAAGGATATCAACGATCTTGCTATCTCACCTGATGAAATAGTAAATATTCGAGAAACATTTAATATGTCGCGTGGTGTGTTTGCTAACATTCTTCATACTTCAGCAAGAACGCTTGAAAACTGGGAACAAGGGCGAAGCGCACCAAATGGGCAAGCAATTACCTTGTTAAAGCTTGTGCAGCGACATCCTGAAACATTGAACCATATAGCTGAGTTGTAGGGTTTTAATAAGGTAGTGCGGACTGGATGCTTGCTCGTATATTTATTATTTATTGAAAAATGAACTGGTCATGCAAGAAGTTAATTTTATGTAGTGAGCGAAAAATGAATTTCGAATACGAAAAAGTTAGTCGTCACAATAAACATCGCTGAATTTATATTTTCCTTCGTATTTTTTAAAAAGTTTCGATTCTTTTAGTTTAGGTAAGTCCAAAATATCTAGATCATTTTCAGCCACTGTTTTTGATAGAAGCTTATACCTTGGTGAAATAGTTTCGTAAAACTCTGCGGTATTTATCTCTATGCTTTTTATAAGCCCTAAAGCTTCGTTGCCCCAGCTAACTAAAGATGAGTTGACTAATGCTGCGTTTTTATATTTTATTTGCTCTTTTTTTAAGGTGCCATGAGCGCGATATTTCTCTTCATAATCCCGAATACTCGCCTCCCTAGCTGTTTTTATTCTAGAAAGCTCAGCTTGCAAAGATGCATCAGGTAAACTTCTTTCATCAGCAATTTTAAAAGATTCAGCATCATCATATTCTGAAAGTCTCAAATGTTCATATAGATCGAAAATTTGAACTTGAGATTCTCTAAGCTCAAAAGAGATACAGTAAAAAGAAGATATATCATTTAGCAAAATAGCGCTTAAGTTGTATTTTTTTTCATTAACCCAAGTGTTTCTTACTTTCCAAGCTATACAGGCTAAAGCGATAGTTGCTACCATTATTACAAAGGTACTGATAGAAGTTATCCAGTTAGCAAGGCTATCCTGTTTAAATTTGCTCAGTAATATATCCATAATTGAATTCGTAGAAATACCCACGATAAATCCAATTAATATGAGAAGAGTACAAACAAGCCATTCATTTGAATAAATACTTTTTTTCATGTTATTCCTTTAACTCAGCTCTTTTATCGCTCTGCTTATTCCATCTAAACTCAGCGCATACATGCGGTTGTTCATTAACTCTTTTATAAAGCCAATTGATTGATAGTACGGCCAGTGTTCAACGGGTTGTGGGTTGAGCCAGGCGACTTTATCAAAGTGGTTTGTTATACGTTGCAACCATGCACTGCCGGGCTCTTCGTTGTAATGTTCTACCGAGCCGCCAGGGTAGGCTATTTCATAAGGGCTCATAGTGGCATCGCCAACAAATATCACTTTATAGTCGCTGGTGAACTTGTTTATGAGCGTCATGGTGTCAATCACGTTTGAATGGCGGCGTGCGTTGTCTTGCCAAACGTGCTCGTATAAACAGTTATGAAAGTAGTAAAACTCTAGGTGTTTAAATTCGCTGTGGGCTGCGCTAAATAATTCTTCGCAGGTGTGGATGTAGTCATCCATTGAGCCGCCAATATCAAATAGCATCAATACTTTTACTGCATTGTGGCGTTCGGGTGCCATTTTTACATCAAGCATGCCGCCTTGTTTTGCAGTAGCGCGAATAGTCTCGTTTAAATCAAGCGTGTCGCTTGCGCCAGTGCGGGCAAACTTACGTAACTTTTTAAGGGCGAGTTTAACTGTGCGCGAACTAATTTCTCTGTCGGTGTCGAGGTTTTTGTATTCTCGTTTATCCCACACTTTTACTGCTTGGCGGTTACGATTGCCGTCTTGCCCTATACGCACACCTTCTGGGTTATAGCCGTATGCACCAAAAGGTGATGTGCCGCCAGTACCTACCCATTTATTACCGCCAGCGTGGCGTTTTTGTTGCTCTTCTAAACGCTCTTTTAGGGTTTTCATAAGCTCATCGAGCCCGCCCATAGCTTTAAGTTGGGCTTTTTCTTCATCGCTTAGGTTTTTTCAAACTCTTTGCGTAGCCAATCTTCAGGTAAGTTGTGCTGTTGCTTTAAGCTCTCGAGCAAATCAAGGTCGGCAATACCGCTAAAGTAGTCGCTAAAGGCTTTGTCGAATCGATCAAAGTGCGTTTCATCTTTTACCATGATGGTGCGTGCTAGATGGTAAAAGGCGTCTACGTCGGCAAATATAACGCCTTTTTTTAAGGCGTTAATTAAATCGAGTAGTTCTCGAAGGCTCACCGGTAAACGGTATTCACGTAATTTGAAGAAAAATGCAATCAACATATAAGGGCCTGTTTATCTTTCGAGGTTAAATTTGCAGCAGTGTGTTTGGTATTTAGGTAAGGCAGAGCCTATGTAGTGTGGTTATTCCCCATAAATAGGCTATAACACAGCATAAATACCAAACACGCGCTGCCTGAAGGTTCGTCCTAGGGACGATTAACTCTTTGTTGCTCGGCTTTTACTTAGCCCACTAGCTTACAAACCTCGCGCCACGATTAAATCGTCCCTAGTTAGAACAAATTTTAATCCTGAAAGGTCAACAGGCCCTAGCGGCTCATAAACGCGAGCTTTTCGATTAGGCTTATGTCTTGCTCATTTTTAAGTAATGCGCCAAACATTGGCATTAATCCGCCTTTTTTAGCTTTGTCGTGCAGTGTTTTAGCGTCTATGTCTTCAGCCATTAAAAGCTTTAACCAATCGAGTAATTCGCTGGTGGAGGGCTTCTTTTTAAGGCCATTGGCTTCACGTAAGTTAAAAAACACCTCAAGTGCTTGGCGTACTAAATCCTGTTTAACGTTAGGGTAGTGCACGTCAATAATCTGCTGCATTTCATCGCTGCTAGGAAAATCAATATAATGAAAAAAGCAGCGGCGTAAAAATGCGTCCGGCAATTCTTTTTCGTTATTTGATGTGATGATCACAATAGGGCGCTCTTTTGCGACAATGCGCTCGTTAGTCTCATAAACATGAAACTCCATTTTATCAAGCTCAAGTAGTAAGTCGTTTGGGAACTCTATGTCGGCTTTGTCTATTTCATCAATCAAAAGCACTGGGCGTTTACCGTTGAGCTCTGCATATGTAAATGCCTGCCAAAGCTTACCTTTAACGATGTAGTTACTAATGTTGTGTACGCGCTCGTCACCTAGTTGGCTGTCGCGCAGGCGCGAAACCGCGTCGTACTCGTATAAGCCTTGCTGCGCTTTAGTAGTCGATTTTATATGCCACTGAATAAGCGTAGTATCTAAGCTTTTAGCCAACTCCTCAGCCAGCATGGTTTTACCTGTGCCAGGTTCGCCTTTAATTAAAAGTGGTTTTTCGAGCATAATGGCAGCATTTACAGCTTGTTTAAGCGCGCTACTCGCTATGTAATTGTCAGTTGAATTAAATTGCACGGTGTACCCTTGTCTGGTCTGAGCAGTAAGTTATTTTGTTATAATGCCATAGTTAAGCAGCAGGTCCAATATAAGCAAAACGCTGTATGACCTCACCTTCTTTTTCAACAGTTTCTAAAAACATACTAAGTGGGCGCGCCCATATACCAAATTCACCATAAAGTGCTTGGTAAATCACAAGCTGTTCCTCGGTTTCGCTATGGGTGGCAACATGAATAACTTTATATTGCGGGCCTTTGTAGTGTTGGTATATGCCTGGTTTTAGGGAAAGTGGTTTTATTGCTGTAGTCATGTTTTGATCTCTTGTATAATTTGGCTTTGCACTTTTAATGTTAACTAATTTGCCAATACTATGAACTATATTTCTTTAGATGATTACAAAAAGGCGTGGGTTTTTCGCCACAAAGATTTACCTGTATCTGATGAAGACGCAGCAAAAATAAAGCCTATGAGCGACGAGCGCGCAGCCGTACTTTGGACAACCATGGTGAGCCGTGAGTTTGATCACCCTGATTTTTTTGAAGACACCGATTGGTGTGGTCAAGAAAAAAGCTTTAGCCAAGAAGTAGATTGGCAAGATGCGTGGGAAAATGGCGATGCGTTACCACCAGAAGCAATCTTAACGTTTTTAGATTGGGAAGCTAACACCACGGTTTATTTTTGTATGGCACGCGATAATATTATCGAAACGACGTTTGATGTATTTAAACGCAATTGGCAAAACTTTATGTTTTTAGCTGATGGCAGTTTATTGATTGGTAAAAAGCGTAATACGGTTGTGCAATTTTTAGAATCAGGTAAAGCAAAATTAGGTGAAAAGCCAAGCGCTTAAAATAGTGCGCTGCGCTTAAAAAACATTCAATACTGTGTTATAAAACATTTACCTGAATATTTTTGAGTACAGCTTTTGGTCGCTAAAAATCAGTCACTTGGTGCTCAACAGCAAGTTGAAATTTGGCAAACTGATGCACAAAAAGTGTTGTATGCACAATTGTGCAATGCGTTTTATCAGCGTGAGGTTCAGCGATTAGTTGCAGAGCCTAATGCCGATAAACTGCGCCGCCAGTTAAAAAGCCTACCTTATTATATTGAGCGAGCGGCAACGTTAGTTGCCAATGGTGACACGCCTTTTACGCTTGATGCACAAAATGGTACGTGGCTCGAAAAGCAAAAACCGACCCCACCCGATGTGAATGTTCAAGCTAATGAACTTTTTTATCAAACGTATGCCAAAGTGGGGCTTATAGTGCCCGTTATATTGCATGGCTACGATCAGGTGCGTCTTAGAATAGACAGTATCGATCAGTTAGGCGAAAATAAGCTGCATTGTAACGAGCTTGGTTGGTTTGATTTTTTAGGAAATGGGCTAGAGCAGCAAAATGCTCAGCTAATAAAGCCAAGTAAAGTGAGTTTAACCGCTGCATGTTGCGGGCATCAGTGGCAATTTTCGAAGCGTTGTATGCCACGGGTTTTATCACTACGCGAAATGCTTTTAGCGGGTAGTATTAATTGGCGCAATTTAAAGCGCCCCTTAGCGTATTAAAGTTAAGGTATTTGGAATTTAAAATAAGGAGTGTTAAATGCGTATTTTTCAAGTTGGCTTACTGTGCTTAGCACTGTTTGTACAATACAGGTTATGGTTTGGTCATAATGGTTTACAAGACTACACACGACTAAAAGGTGCAGTAACGTCGCATCATCAAACCAACGAAAAACTCATTAAACGTAATAAAGTACTTAAAGCAGATATTGAAGACTTAAAGCTTGGCCAAGAAGGCATTGAAGAGCGTGCACGCAACGAATTGGGAATGATTAAACCGGACGAAACATTTATTCGTGTTTTACCGGGCAAACAATATGACAAATAAACAGACTATTGCAGCAATTGTACCTGCAGCGGGTGTTGGCAGTAGAATGCAGCACAATGCGCCTAAGCAATATATACAATTAGCCGGTAAAACCATTTTAGAACACACCTTAGCTAAACTTTCTCAATTACCTCAATTACGCACTATTGTTGTTGCCCTTAGCGACAGCGACCCCTATTTTGACGAACTCCCACTGCTTGATAATCGCATTGTGCGAGCCAGTGGCGGAAAAGAGCGAGCCGACTCGGTGCTTAACAGCTTGCTTTTTTTAGCGCCTAACCCACCAATATGGGTATTGGTGCATGATGCTGCTCGTCCATTAGTTAATATCAGTGATATAGAACGTTTGATTGATGAATGCATTAACGCTGATGAAGGCGGTATTTTAGCTAGCAAAGTAAAAGACACTATAAAACGCGGCCACACTCATGCCCTACAAACTGTGCCGCGAGACGATTTATGGCAAGCACTTACCCCGCAGTTTTTTAAATATGACGAGCTTAAAAATGCACTGCAAAACGCATTAGCAAGTGGGGCTACTATTACCGATGAAGCCAGTGCAATTGAGTGGGCGGGTAAACCGGTTAAGCTTGTAGCAGGTCGTAGCGATAATATTAAAATAACCACGCCAGAGGATTTAGACCTGGCTGGGTTTTTATTACATAAACAACAAAACGAGAGTGGATTATGATACGAATTGGCCATGGTTTTGACGTACATAAATTTGGCGGCGAAGGCCCGTTAACTATTTGTGGTGAAAAAATTGATTACCCACAGGGCTTTTTAGCGCACTCAGATGGTGATGTTGCTATTCATGCATTATGCGATGCTATTTTAGGCTCACTTGCAATGGGTGATATTGGTAAGCACTTTCCCGATACAGCTAGCGAGTATGAAAATATCGATAGTCGTATTTTACTTCGCCATGTGGTGGGCTTAGCTAAAGAACAAGGTTATGTACTTGGTAATGGCGATGTGACTATTGTTGCTCAGGCACCAAAAATGTTGCCACATATTCAAGCTATGCGCACTAATTTAGCCAGCGATTTAAATTGCGACCTTAGCCAAATTAACGTTAAAGCCACTACTACCGAAAAGCTAGGCTTTGAAGGGCGCAAAGAAGGTATTTCTAGCCATGCAGTAGTTATTATGAGTAAAGAGCTTGCGAGTACAAAAAACGCATGAGCGATTTAAATTATTTATACGGTGCACCGCTTTCTAAAGCTGATTTTAAAACCACAGCTGAAGACTTTATGGTTGATGAAGACTTAGGTATAGAATTTACCGGCAGTGGCGAACACGTGTGTTTGCAGGTGGTTAAAAAAGGCGAAAACACGCAATACGTTGCAAAGCTAATTGCGCAGCGTGCGGGTGTTTCACCGCGAGACGTAAGCTATGCAGGCATGAAAGATCGCCACGGTGTGTGTTCGCAGTGGTTTAGTGTAAAAGTACCAATTAAAAAGCCTATCGATTTTAGTGATTTAAATAGTGAGAGTATTTTTATTGTGTCGCAACAGCGCCACGACCGTAAGTTACGTACGGGCTGCCACAAAGGTAATAAATTTACTATTACGCTTCGTAATGTAACCAAGCCTCTTGATATTCTATGCCGTATTAATGCCGTGCGCGCAGGTGTGCCAAATTACTTTGGCGAGCAGCGCTTTGGGCATGGCGGTCATAACTTAGTTATGGCTGAAAAAATGTTTGCCGGTGAGCGTATTCGCGATAAAAAGTTGCGCGGTATTATTATTTCAGCAGCACGATCGCATGTATTTAATCAGTTAGTGAGCCTGCGTGTAAAAGAGCATGGTTTAGCTAAAACAATGCACCGTGAAGTATTTATGCTCAGCGGCAGCAATGCATTTTTTGAAGATGCAATTAATGACGAAAACATAGAGCGATTAGCCACTGGCGATATTATGATGTCGGCACCTATGGTGGGTAAAAGTGAAAAAGGCTTAACCGAGCAAGAAAAAGTATGGCTCGAACCTTTCCAAACATGGTGTGATGGTTTAGGTGAATTAGGCCTTAAAAATGAGCGCCGAATGCTGCGCTTAATTCCACAAAACTTAACTGTTGAAACACTTGATGAAACCACACTAAAACTAAGCTTTGGTTTGCCAAAAGGGTGTTTTGCAACCGCATTATTACGTGAGCTGGTGGATTACACTGATGCTAGCCCTCGAGAGCGCAAAGAAAAGGATAATGGCATAAATGAAGATACTGTTAAGTAACGATGATGGCGTAAATGCTAAAGGCATTGCGGTTTTATATCAGGCGCTTATACAAATTGCAGATGTAACCCTTGTTGCACCTGATCGCAACTGTAGTGGCGCGAGTAATTCTTTAACACTTATGAACCCGCTACGAGCGACTACACTCGAAAATGGTTTTATGTCAGTTAATGGCACACCTACTGATTGTGTACATTTAGGCGTAAATCAGTTAGCTGATGAAAAGCCAGATCTAGTTGTTGCAGGTATTAACCATGGTGCTAATTTAGGTGACGATACGCTTTATTCCGGTACTGTTGCCGCTGCAACTGAAGGTCGCCATTTAGGTTTGCCTGCAATTGCGGTATCGCTTTGCTCACATAATGGCGATCATTTTGAAACAGCCGCTGCAGTTACCGTAAATATTATTAAAGGCTTGGCTTCGCATCCGCTTCCAAAAGATCAAATAATAAATATTAATGTGCCAGATATTCCATTAAGTGAATTAAAAGGGGTGCAAGTAACACGTTTAGGTGCTCGTCATAAAGCCGAAACGATGACGAAACAAACCGATCCTTGGGGCCGTGATATTTATTGGTACGGATCGCTTGGCACCGAAAGCGATGCTGGTGAAGGCACCGACTTTTACGCAATTAATAATGGCTATGCCTCAGTTACGCCACTGAGTGTTGATATGACAGCTAAAGATAGCTTAAAGGCAGTAGGAGAATGGTTAGCCGATTTGGAGATTAATCGTGCTCGCTAATTATACCCGCAGTGCAAAAGCGCTTTCTGACTTACTAAAGCGTGAAGGTGTTGAAGATACGCAAGTACTTAGTGCTATAGCTGATATTCCGCGCCATATTTTTATAGATGATGTGCTAAAACACAAAGCCTATGAAAATACAGCGCTCCCTATTGGGCAAGGGCAAACAATTTCTCAGCCTTACATAGTAGCGCGCATGACAGAGCTACTTCGTTTAGCTGGTGTGCGCAATAAAGTGTTAGAAATAGGTACAGGATCTGGGTATCAAACTGCAATATTGGCCAAAACGTTTACAAAGGTTTACTCGGTAGAGCGTATTAAAACACTTCAGTGGCAGGCAAAAAGACGTTTGCAGCAACTCGATTTATATAATGTAACCATGAAGCATGGCGATGGTTGGCAAGGCTGGCAATCACAAGCACCGTTTGATGGTATTATAGTGACTGCTGCGGCCTCTAAAGTTCCGCAAGACTTACTTGCTCAGTTGGCCGATGGTGGCGTGTTATTAGCCCCAATTGGTGAGAGCGATCAAAAATTAGTAATGGTTATCCGCAAAGGCGATAATTATAAAGAGCATGTTATTGCTCCCGTTAGATTTGTGCCGTTAGTACCTGGCGATATTGAATAGGAATTCATTTTGAAGTTGTTTACCAAGTTATACGATATGGCCCTAGTGTGGGCAAAACACCGTCATGCGGAACGTTACTTAGCTGCTATGAGCTTTGCAGAATCAGTTTTTTTCCCGATACCACCCGATGTAATGCTTGCACCTATGTCGCTTGCGCAACCAAACAAAGCATGGCGATTTGCAAGCTTTGCCACTATAGCATCGGTTATTGGTGGAGTGGTTGGTTACTTACTTGGTTTTTGGCTATTTGAACCCGTTGTAGAGCCATTGATTGCACAAATGCACTGGCAAGAAAAGTTTGATATAGCGCTAAACTGGTTTAAGGATTACGGTGTTTGGGTTGTGTTTTTAGCTGGTTTTTCGCCAATACCATATAAAGTATTTACGATTGGCGCAGGTGTTTTACAAATGGCATTTTTGCCATTTTTAATAGCATCAGCCATTGGGCGTGGTGCGCGATTCTTTTTAGTTTCAGCCTTAATGAAGTGGGGCGGAGCTCAAATGGAGCGAAAATTACGTCAGTATATTGAAATACTTGGTTGGGGATTAGTGGTATTAATTGCGCTAGCTTACTTTTTATTGCGTTAAGCGTAAAAAATATTAATTGTCTAATATAAAGGAAAAATACAATGAGTAAGCAGTTCTTACTGTATATAGCTATATTTATTAGTATTTTTCTCTTTGGTTGTTCTTCTCGCCATGTTCCTGCACCTGTTAGCAGCCTAAATAATAATGTTAATGATTTAGGCCATACTATTAACATTAATGGGAGTAGTTATAAAGTGCAAAAAGGGGATACACTTTACTCTATTGCCTTTAGTGCTGGGCAAGACTTTAGGGAGTTGGCAAAAAACAATTCAATTTCATCACCTTACACAATTTTCCCAGGGCAAAACATCTCCTTAATCCCCAAGCCCGAAAAAACAAAAAGGGATGAAAAATATACGAATCCGAGTAAAAAGTCTATAAAAAATTCACAAAAAAATAACAAAATTTTAAAGAAAGAGCTTGATCCCCCAAAACAACGAGAGTATGTTCAGAAACAAGCCAGTAACAAAATTAGTAATACTAAACGTTTGTCGAGCAGTAAAGTTAAGTGGTTTTGGCCTGCACAGGGCAAAATTACCAAACGCTTTTCTAATAAGGAAAACGGTTATAAAGGTTTACAGATTACTAATCGCAAAGGGGCTTCAGTCTTAGCTGCGGCACAAGGAACAGTGGTATACGCGGGTAACGCCCTTCGAGGTTATGGTAGTTTAATCATATTGAAACATAATGATGATTACCTAAGTGCTTATGCACATAACTCGAAATTACTTGTTAAAGAAAAGCAGAAAGTTAAGGCAGGACAAAAAATAGCAGAAATTGGTAATTCAGAATCTCCGGTCACCGCGCTTCGCTTTGAAATCCGCTACCGAGGGCAAGCTGTCAATCCTGCTAAATACCTACCCTAATTTTTAGGTATTGATAATTGCTCGGGAGAAGGCTTATGGCTAGCGCAGCAAAACTTGATAAACATACTACGACTGACGAAAAGTTCGATGACATCGATGTTGATGAAAGCACAGCTCTACTAGATAAAGTAGACGACGATGAAATCTTTGCTAAAGAAGAAGTAACTAAAAATCTTGACGCAACTCAACTTTATTTAGGCGAAATTGGTTTTTCTCCTTTGCTAAGTGCTGAAGAAGAAGTGTTTTTTTCTCGAAAATCACTTCGAGGGTGTGAAGCCTCACGTAAACGTATGATTGAAAGTAACTTACGTTTGGTTGTTAAAATAGCACGTCGTTACAATAATCGTGGCCTTGCTCTACTTGATTTAATTGAAGAGGGTAACTTAGGCTTAATTCGCGCAGTTGAAAAATTTGACCCTGAGCGTGGATTTAGATTCTCTACTTACGCTACATGGTGGATACGTCAAACAATTGAACGTGCCATTATGAACCAAACGCGTACCATTCGCTTACCTATTCATGTAGTTAAAGAGCTTAATGTTTATTTACGTACAGCGCGTGAGTTAACTCAAAAGCTTGACCATGAGCCAACAGCTGACGAAATTGCAGCTTGCCTAGATAGACCCGTTGAAGACGTTACTAAAATGCTACGTTTAAACGAAAGAATTGCATCAGTAGACATGCCTATTGGTGGCGAAAACGACAGTGTACTACTTGATATCATCCCTGATGAAAAAAGTGCTGGTCCTGAAGGCGAAGTACAAAATAATGATATTAATAAACATATTGTAGATTGGTTAGGAGAATTAAACCCTAAACAACGTGAAGTGTTAGCACGTCGATTTGGACTGCTTGGCTATGAGCCATCTACACTTGAAGATGTAGGTCGTGAAATAGGCTTAACACGTGAGCGTGTAAGACAAATCCAGGTAGAGGCATTACGTCGTCTAAAAGACATTTTGCAACAAGAAGGTTTAAGTACAGATAGCTTGTTTAATCAGTTTTCGTAACTAGTTAAATAGTATAAGAGACTATGTGTGTTAAAAAGCCGAAGAATTTATTCTTCGGCTTTTTTTATGCTTGTAAATTAGATGATATAAATTACAGCAATGCTTTTAGTTTATATAACAAATCGTGCGCTTGGCGTGGCGATAAATTATCAGGGTCGATTGCGCTTAACTGCTCTTCAACTTCTGAAGGTGTACTTTGTGTAATTTCGTTATTAAAAGTAAAGGCTTGTTGTTCTGTATTTGGTGCAGTAACGCTTTGATGATTTTCAAGCAACTTAAGTTTTTGCTTTGCTTGTGCAATCACAGCTTTTGGCACTCCAGCAAGAGCGGCTACTTGTAAACCAAAGCTTTTACTTGCTGCACCGTCGAGAACTGTATGCATAAACGCAATCGTGTCATTATGCTCTATTGCATCAAGGTGTACGTTTACAAGGCCCGTAGTTTGCTCAGCAAGTTCTGTTAATTCAAAGTAGTGCGTAGCAAACAATGTTTTAGCAGATATTTTTGACGCTAAATGATCGGCTGTTGCATACGCAAGAGAGAGTCCATCGTAAGTACTTGTACCGCGACCAATCTCATCCATTAATACTAAAGACTGCGCAGTTGCATTATTTAAAATCGTTGCTGTTTCGGTCATTTCTACCATGAAGGTTGAACGCCCTGATGCTAAATCATCGCTTGCACCAATACGTGTAAATATGCGGTCGATATTACCAATTTTAGCGCTGTCAGCGGGTACATAACTGCCAATGTGAGCCATTAAAACAATAAGTGCCGTTTGGCGCATATAGGTTGATTTACCGCCCATGTTTGGACCGGTAATAATTAGCATTTTACGTTGGCTGTTTAATTCAACAGGGTTAGCAATAAACGGTTCTTTCATTACTTGTTCAACAACAGGGTGACGACCTTGCTTAATGCTTATATTGTCGTTATCGCACAATTCTGGTTTTGCATAATTGAGTGCGAATGCACGCTCAGCTAAATTGTTTAAAACGTCTAAATCGGCCAATGCTGCTGCCATCATTTGCAACTGCTCAATATGTGGAGCAATAAATCTAAACAGCTCCTCGTATAGTTGTTTTTCAAGCGCGAGAGCTTTTGATTGGCTACCGAGTACTTTATCCTCGTGCTCTTTAAGCTCTGGAATAATGTAGCGTTCGTTATTTTTAAGCGTTTGGCGACGAATGTAGTCGGCTGGAACCAAGTGCGCATTAGCTCTACTTACTTCAATAAAAAAGCCATGTACGCGGTTATAACCGATTTTAAGCGTACTAATGCCCGTACGTTCGCGTTCACGCAGTTCTAATTGCTCAAGTACGTCGGTTGCACCTTTACTTAAGTTACGCCACTCATCAAGCTCACTATTATAACCTGGAGCAATAACACCACCGTCACGAATAAGTACCGGTGGGTTTTCTATCACAGCTAGTTCTAATAACGCTTGTAAATCAGGGAGTTCAGGCGAGTGCTTGATGATACCTGCTATACGAGGATCGTTAGCGTCAGCTAACAAAGTATGCAGTGGTGCAAGTGCTTGTAGCGCACTGCGCAGGCGAGTTAAATCACGCGGGCGTGCAGTACATAAAGCTAGGCGTGCAATAACACGCTCTACATCACCAATCTCTTTTAATGATTCGTGTAATTCACCGCAAAGCTGCGCATCTAAAATAGCGCTAATTGCATTTAAACGTGAATTTAGCTCGTCTTTATTACGAATTGGTGTATGAATACGGCGCTTAAGTAAGCGAGAACCCATTGGCGTTGCTGTTTTATCAAGTACTTGAGCAAGTGTATTTTCAAACCCGCCCGATAAATTAACAGTTAATTCTAAATTTTTACGGGTAGCGGCATCTAAAATAACAGCGTGTTCGTTGTGCTCAAGCGTAATTGCACGAATATGTGGCAGTGCAATACGTTGTGTATCTTTTACGTATTGCATTAGGCAACCTGCAGCAACAAGCGCGCTATGGGCTTTATCAACACCAAAGCCAACTAAATCTTTAGTACCAAACTGATCGCATAATAAATGCTGAGCCGTATCTAAGTCGAACTCCCACTCTGGGCGACGGCGAGCGCCTTTTATATGTTCAATTAAATGAACGTTTTCAAAGCTTTCGCTATACAGAAGTTCGGCTGGTGATAGGCGCTGAATAGTTGAGCTAAAGGCTTCGTCGGTATTTACTTCGACAATATTAAAACGACCAGAGTTAATGTCTAAATAAGCAATCCCGTATAAGCCTTTTTTACTTTGCCAAACGCTGGTAAGGAGATTGTCTTGTCGCTCTTGTAAAAGCGCTTCATCAGAAATTGTACCGGGTGTAACTATACGCACTACTTTTCGATCAACAGGGCCTTTACTGGTTGCAGGGTCTCCCACTTGTTCGCAGATAGCGACTGATTCACCCATTTGGACTAGACGTGCTAAGTAGTTTTCTACCGCATGGTAAGGTACGCCCGCCATAGGGATAGGATCGCCGCCAGCTTTACCACGATGAGTTTGCGAAATATCGAGTAATTGAGCGGCGCGTTTAGCGTCATCAAAAAAAAGTTCGTAAAAATCGCCCATACGATAAAACAATAAAATATCGCGATGCTCTGATTTTATTTTTAGATACTGCTGCATCATAGGGGTTTGTTGTTTTATAGTGTGTGGTGCATAAAGATCAAACGACATGTATTTACCCAAAGGCTGAATATGGAATTACATCAAGAGATTAAAACACTTGCTGCGCAATTAGGCGCTATTTTAACGGATAAATGCTTATGGATCACTACTGCTGAGTCATGTACTGGTGGCGGAGTGAGTTATGCGCTTACCGATACACCTGGAAGTTCAGCTTATATCGACCGTGCATTTGTCACTTATAGTAACCAAGCAAAGCAAGATTTGCTCAATGTTAGTGCTAATACATTAAATCAATACGGTGCTGTGAGCGAGCAAACAGTCCATGAAATGGCAGTAGGTGCTATTAAAGCAACAAACGCTAATATATCTATAGCTGTATCGGGCATTGCAGGGCCTGGCGGGGCAACAGAAGGTAAACCTGTTGGACTTGTATGGTTTGGCATACAAATTAATGACAAAGTACTGACCTTTAAACAAATATTTACTGGTGATAGGGCTCAAGTAAGACTGCAAGCTATTGTATTTGCATTAAAAAGTGTAATAGATGAGATAAAATGAAAAAATTAGCTTGATACTGTGATTTCATACAGTATACTTGTTCGCATTAGCTGGATTGGAGAACAAAATGAACGATAACAAACAAAAAGCGTTAGACGCAGCACTATCACAAATTGAACGTCAATTTGGTAAAGGCTCAATTATGAAATTGGGTGACAACAAAGCGTTAAACATTGAATCTGTATCTACAGGTTCACTAGGTATTGATATTGCCTTAGGCATCGGTGGCTTACCTATGGGACGTATTGTTGAAGTGTATGGTCCTGAGTCATCTGGTAAAACAACGCTTACTTTACAAGTTATCGCAGAAGCTCAAAAAGAAGGTAAAACATGTGCCTTTATTGATGCTGAGCATGCTCTTGATCCTGTATATGCACAAAAACTAGGTGTAAATATTGATGACCTTTTTGTATCTCAACCTGATACAGGTGAGCAAGCACTAGAAATTTGTGACATGTTAGTACGTTCAAGCGCGGTAGACGTCGTTATTATTGACTCGGTTGCTGCACTTACACCAAAAGCTGAGATTGAAGGCGACATGGGCGACTCGCACATGGGCTTACAAGCACGTTTAATGTCACAAGCATTACGTAAGCTTACTGGTAATATTAAACGCTCTAACACGTTATGTATTTTCATTAACCAAATTCGTATGAAAATTGGTGTTATGTTTGGTAACCCAGAAACAACAACGGGTGGTAATGCACTTAAGTTTTACGCATCGGTACGTATTGATATTCGTCGTATTGGTTCTGTGAAAGAAGGTGATGAAGTTGTTGGTAACGAAACCCGCGTTAAAATTGTTAAAAACAAAGTAGCGCCGCCATTTAAACAAGCTGAATTCATCATCATGTATGGCGAAGGTATTTCTAAGCAAGGCGAGTTAATTGATTTAGGTGTTAAGCATAAAATTGTTGAAAAAGCAGGTGCTTGGTACAGTTACAGTGGCAACAAGGTTGGCCAAGGTAAATCTAACTCAATTAAGTTTTTGAAAGAAAACCCAGAAATTGCAGATGAGATTGAAGGTAAGTTACGCGAAATGCTTTTACTAAAAGCAACTATTGAACCTGAAGACGGTGAAGATAAGTTAGGCGACGATCCAGACCTTTAAACTGCACCCAAATGAGTTTTTAAGCTTGATTTGACCCGAGCTTTGAAAAGCGCTAATCAGTAATGATTAGCGCTTTTTTGTTATTAAAAACTTAAAGTAGATAAAATAAAAATCTACGATTACATAGCGCATGAGCAGGCACTACATTAGTAATTATTATACTAAATGAAGAGCAGAACGATCATACGCTATACGTTTCAATCTGGTAAAAGCATCCTCTAATAGTTAAGAATGCGCCCTAATTAAAATAGAACTTTAAAAGCGATAAGTTAAGCTAACTTTTCCGCTAATAGGAGAGCCATAAAAACCAACATTGGCTAAGCTAGTAATATGTTTTTCATCTGTGATGTTATCAATGTTAGCTTGAATTGATAAGTCTTCGCTAGCATCCCATCGAGCAAATGCGTTCATAAGTAAATAAGAATCCTGTTTAACATTACTGGCTATATTTTCTGTTTTAGATTGCCATTTCCCGGCTAAACCAAATTGAAACTCAGGTAGCTGAGGTAGCGTATAATCTAATGAAAAATTAACAACGTTTTCAGGCTCCCACTCATGAGAGCTATCGCCAGCATCATCATTAATATCTAAGTATGTATAAGCAAATACAGCGTTTAGATCATCAGTTATTTGTCCTGTTAATTCTAATTCAAAACCCTGCGTATCTTGATCGGCTCCTTTATAGTAAGTAAACCCAGATGCATTTAGCCCAGCATATGTTGCAATGTTATCTTGTTTTGCGCTAAATACTGCAAAGGTTGCAAGTAGGTGATCATCAAACCATTGAGTTTTAACACCTACTTCGTAATTAACACCTTTACTTGGATCTAAAAAGTTACCATCGTAGTCGTATTGTTCTTGTGGTTGATAAATATCGGAGTAGCTTACATACAAGTTAACATCATCATTAATTGCATACGTTGTTGCTAGGTAAGGGCTTACTTCACTCTCATTATTATCTATATCAACGCCTTGGCTAAATCCTGAGCGCTCATAATCAATAGCGTTAAAGCCTGCAATAACAAATAGGTCACTTGTTAGATTTAATTTAGTTGAACCAAAAAAACGCTTCAAAGTAACATCAATATCAGCATATTTAGTTTGCTCGCCCCAAATAGGTTCAGCGATTGCATCTAAAGCATATGGAAAAGCAGGAGCTAAACCATAAGCTTCTGTCGTTGCAGCATCGTAAGAGTTAGTAAAAGAGTAAGATGTGCTTTGTGAAATACTTCCACCAAGCATTAACTCATGCTCTTGACCAAACAAGCTATATTCACCTTTAGCCGTTATATCAAATAAGTCAGCTGAGAACTCTGTATCATACCGTCCAGGAATACTGACTAAACCTAAATTAGTTCCACTATCAAACATTCCATAAGGGTCATAAAGATAAAGTAATTTGCTTTGATCTTCTGAGTCTTGGTAATTATAAGTTGTTTTAATTTCCCAGTTATTATCAAATACATAAGTATATTCAATAAAAGCAGTGGTATTAAGAGTGTCCCATTTAGTCCATTCTTGAGTTGGGCTCGCACTTACGTCCCACTCTGCTTGCGTACCATCGGCATAAGATAGTGGCAAACCTCCCCACATTGTCCCATCTGTATTTGCATCTTGATATGAGGCACCGAATGAAAGTGTTGAATTACCAGTAAGTTGTCCGTCAATTACTGCAGAGAGGTAAGTGCGATCGTTTTCTAAGCCGTCTAGGTAGGAATCAGAATCCTCTGCGGCTGCAACAAATCGAGCTGCCCAACTGCCTGAGTCTGTTAATAAAAATGAATAATCTGCTTGCAATCGTTTTAAGCCATAAGAACCTACAGATATACCCACTTCACCTTCATTTTCATTTGTTGGGCGCTTTCGAACATAGTTAATAGTGCCCGCAGCATTACCTACACCTGTTAATTGCCCATTAGCACCACGAATAACTTCTATTTTTTCATAACCATAGCTTTCCATAGCACCAGTAACAAGACCCCAGTTATTAGGTAGACCAACACCATCTACTTGAGTACTTTTAATATCAAAACCACGAGATGTATATCTTGTACGATTAGTTTCACCTTGTTCTACAGTAATACCCGTAGCCATTTTCAATGCATCATTAATACTATTTGCTGCAAAGTTTTGAAGTTGTTCTGCGCCAATTACACTAATAGATTGTGGTGTTTCGTTAAGCTCCATAGTTAAACCGGTAGCACCTTTGCTAACGCGATCTTGGCGTACACCTACTATTAATATTTCTTCCATTTTTTCATTATTATTTTCAACTGTATTCTTAGTTTGTGTTTCTTGTGCTTGAGCTGAAAACCCCATGGCTAAAACTAATGAAGAAAGTGCAAAAGTACGATTGAGTTTCATGTTTTCCCTTAATTAATATTTAATATTATTTGAGTTTATTTAAATAGTTGGGACATTCTACTATTTAGAATTAACAAACTCAAATAAAAACAATTATCATTTGTAGGCGCGTTTGTGCGGTTTTAGGGAAAATTACTTAGTCTGTAAATAATATTATGATTAGGATAAACGATATGGCTTATAAAAATATGGTTGTTTTTTTTAACTTAAATTGAATCATAAAAAAAGCGGCCTAGGCCGCTTTTCAAAGTAGTTAGCTTTTTAGCTGTTAAAAAGAGTATTTAACAGAAAACTGTAAGCGGTCTAAATCGCCATCAACGCCGCTTTCAGTTTCACGCTCAGCATGCTTTAGCTCAGCACCAAAAGTTAGACGTTTAACCGGTGAGTATAGAATGTTAGCGCTATAGCTTTGGCTTGATTCAGTCGGATCACCAGAAATAGCTAATAAATCAGTGTTGTTATCAGCACTGAAGAATGAATATAAGAACGTTGAACGCCATTGGCTTGTCCACTTGTGCTGGTAAGCAACAAAACCAGAAGTCGAATCAATTGCATCTAGTTCATCGCCATTAAGTACTGCACCGTGAGCAACGTTTAAGCCTACGTAACGGCCTAAGCCTTTACCTTGAGTAAGCATAAACTTAAGGTTGTCTTCACCAAGGTTTATTTTACCTGATGCACTAATACCAAAAGAAGTTTCATCTGCATCAACACCGCCTACTTTATAAGTAAGTTGGCGAGCAAGCGCTGCAACCACAATGTTACCCCAATCGGCTTTGTGTGTGTAACGAGCTGTAAAGTCAGGCAATGATGCATCATCAGTTACTACCATACCGCTAGTAGTAGAAATTGTACTTTCTGGGTTTTCTAATGAAAACGACCATGCGCCAGTGGTGTATTTAATTTGCGATTGACGCACGAACACAGTGCCCTCAGCAGGGCCTACAAAATCAAGCGTTTCAGCAAGCGCCCCCACGTTTTGGAAGTTAGACCATGTTTGACCAAATAACCAACCATCGTAAGTCACAAAGGCATGGCGAATACGCGGGGCGTAAGAATTTGAAACTCGCTCATTACCGCCAGCAGCCGAGGCCAAAAAGTCAATTTCAATTTTAGTATTAACGGTTTTACCGTTATCCATAACAGTGGCTGTGCCAAAGTTAAAACGTGACTCACGAGCATGCATATCAAATACAGCATCTGAGCTGTTATCATCGCCAACTGTTAACGTACTTGGTACGTAAAAGTCACGACCTACGTTTGAGCCTGCAGGCGCACCCGCTGAATAATCACTCCACATAGAGTCGAGTTTAATGTATCCACCGTAAGTAAATTCCGTATCACCAATTTTTGCGGCAGTCGCTGCATAAGCAGTGCTTGATAGTGCACATAATACAGCGCTTGCTGCTAATGTTTTTAATGGGGTAAATTTCATTGTGGTGTCCTTTATAGGCTACTTGTTGTTTGTTGCTTTTTTTTTCATGTAAGGTTGTATTACTTGCTACTAGTATTACTTACGAATAAAAAAGGGTGTTAATTTGGCTTTTCAATACACATATTGTTTTCATTCGTTAAATAAAGCTTTGGCAAGTAATACCGCAAATATCTTTATTAAAGTACACAAACACTTTTGAATATGTGCAATATTTACTCAATTACCTATTGGTCTATAAGACTAAGGTTTTAGAGTCGATTAGTTTGCATTTACTTACATTTAACGCGTTGTATTATTTATGTAAAAAAATTGAAAGCAGGTGGATTATAAACTACAAATGAGTAAATTGGAGTAGAGTACAACTAAGGTCTAATACTTAATAAAGTACTGCTGAGTAATCCTTGATAAAAGCTTAAGGCAAGTAATTTAAATGGAGACGAAGATGTCACAAAGTATCTATCCAGTTCCTGCGCATATTAAAGATGCGACTCTCATTGATAAAAATAAATATAATACGCTTTATAAGCAATCTATTGATGACCCTGAAAGTTTTTGGCGTGAGCATGGCAAACGCCTCGATTGGTCTACTCCTTACACTAAAGTTAAAAACACCTCTTTTGATAAAGGCCACATCAGTATTAAATGGTATGAAGATGGCTATTTAAATGCGTCTTACAACTGTATTGACCGCCACTTAAAAACGAAAGCAGACAAAATTGCGCTTATTTGGGAAGGTGATGACCCTTCTCAAAGTGAGAACATTACTTATCAAAAACTTCATGATGAAGTGGCTAAATTTGCCAATGGTTTAAAAAAACTGGGTGTACAAAAAGGTGACCGCGTAGCTATTTATATGCCAATGACCCCACAAGCGGTGTATGCAATGCAAGCTTGTGCACGTATTGGTGCTATTCATTCTGTTGTATTTGGTGGTTTTTCACCATCGGCTATTGCTGATCGTATTAGAGATTCTGGCGCTAAGGTTGTTATTACTTCTGATGAGGGACGCAGAGCAGGAAATTGTGTTCCATTAAAAGCAAATGTAGATGAAGCGGTAGCGCAAGAAACTGTAACCACAATTGAACACGTTATTGTGCACCAATTAACAGGCGGTGAAGTTGATTGGAATGAGCACGATATATGGTGGCACGAGCTAGTTGCTGACTTACCGGCACAGTGCGAGCCAGAGCCAATGAATGCTGAAGATCCTTTGTTTATATTGTATACATCAGGTTCTACTGGTCAGCCTAAAGGTGTTGTACATACTACAGGTGGCTACTTAGTTTACTCATCAATGACACATGAATACGTATTTGATTTGAAAGAAGATGATGTGTATTGGTGTAGTGCCGATGTCGGTTGGATCACAGGCCACAGTTACATTGCGTACGGGCCATTGGTAAACGGTTGTACTCAGGTTTTATTTGAAGGTGTCCCCACTTATCCAACTGCAGGGCGCATGGGCGAAGTAGTTGATAAACACGGTGTTACTATTTTATATACTGCCCCTACAGCAATTAGAGCACTAATGGCTAAAGGTGATGAGCCTACAGCTTCGTCACATCGCGATAGTTTACGTATTTTAGGTTCGGTAGGTGAGCCAATAAATCCAGAAGCGTGGACATGGTATTACGAGAGTATTGGTAAATCTAATTGCCCGATTGTTGATACATGGTGGCAAACGGAAACCGGTGGCATTATGATCACACCACTTCCGGGTGCTACTGATACAAAACCGGGTTCTGCAACACATCCATTTTTTGGTATTGCGCCTGCATTATTTGATGCTGAAGGTAATACACTCGAAGGTGCCGTAGATGGTAATTTAGTTATTTTAGATAGTTGGCCATCGCAAGCTCGAACTGTTTATGGCGACCATGAACGTTTTGAACAAACTTATTTTAGCGCCTACCCAGGAGTTTACTTTACAGGCGATGGTTGTCGTCGTGATGAAGACGGTTATTACTGGATCACAGGCCGTGTGGACGATGTACTTAATGTGTCTGGGCACCGCCTTGGTACTGCCGAAATTGAAAGTGCGTTAGTTGCGCATGAAGCGGTAGCAGAAGCTGCTGTTGTAGGTTACCCGCATGATATTAAAGGCCAAGGTATTTATGTTTACATTACGCCTAACGAAGGCATAACAGTAAGCGATGAATTAACTAAAGAGGTACGTAATTGGGTTCGTAAAGAGCTCAGCCCAATCGCATCTCCAGATATGATTCAATGGTCACCGGGTTTGCCAAAAACACGTTCAGGCAAGATTATGCGTCGTATTTTACGTAAAATCGCTGCAAATGAGCACCAACAACTCGGTGATACGTCAACGCTTGCCGATCCTTCAGTTGTCGATGAACTAATCGAGAACAGATTAAATCGTTAAATGTGCGTTAAAAACTTGATTACAAGTTGATTCTAAACGTAGTATATCGGCTGTCAGTAAAGGTTTTAAACCTAACTGGCAGCCGAATTTATTAGGAGTGAACCATGAGTCAGTTTTTAATAGCGGACGATCATCCGTTATTTCGTGAAGCACTAAAGGGCGCACTGAGCGCAAAATTTGAGGGTTTAGAGGTTTTTGAATCATCCGATTTTGACAGCACACTGCAAGTGTTAAGCGAGCAAGAGGATCTTGATATATTACTGCTAGACCTTCACATGCCAGGTAATGGTGATTTATATGGTCTTATTCGTATTAGAGAAGAATACCCAAGCTTACCTATTGCCGTTGTTTCGGGTAGTGAAGACGTGAATATCGTTTCTAAAGTGATGGGCTACGGCGCTATGGGTTTTATTCCTAAATCATCATCGTCTGATGATATTGCCAGTGCAATTAACCAAATACTTGAAGGCGATACATGGCTACCAAAAGAGCTAAAAAACAAAGTAGCTGAAATTGAAGGTGAAGATAGAGAAATAGCAGCGCAAGTTGCCTCATTAACGCCTCAACAATACCGAGTGCTGCAATATCTGCACGAAGGTTTACTTAATAAGCAAATTGCTTATGAACTACACATATCAGAAGCGACAGTAAAAGCACACATTACAGCCATATTTAGAAAACTCGGTGTGTACAATCGTACCCAAGCCGTTTTAATTGCCGCTAAATTAAAGCTCGAACCAATAGAGCAGGCATAATTTACATTTAAAAAGTTATTAGCTTATTTATGAGCAAAAAAATGCCAGCAACAATGCTGGCATTTTTTATGTGTAGAATAATTAAGCAATTGGAATAATGCTAAGAAAACACCACGGTTTTATTACCATTAATAAATAGCTTATGCTCTGAGGCAAGTTGAAGTGCTTTACAAAACACAGTCTTTTCAACATCTTTGCCCATTTTTGCCATCATTTCGGCGGTATTCGCATGTGTAACGCTGGTTACATCTTGCAAAATAATAGGACCTTCATCAAGCTCATTATTAACAAAGTGAGCGGTAGCACCAATAATTTTTACGCCGCGCTCAAATGCTTGATGATAAGGTTTAGCGCCTATAAATGCTGGCAAAAATGAGTGATGAATATTAATTATTTTACCTTCAAATCGACCCACAAATTCAGGACTTAAAATACGCATGTATTTGGCAAGGCCAATAATGTCAGGATTGTAACTGGCAATTAAATCGCCTACCTTTTTATCATGCTCGCTACGGGTTAATCCTTCGTGCGATACAACATGAAATGGCACCCCAAACCCTTTAGCTAGCGGCTCTAAATCAGCATAGTTAGCAATTACAGCGAGTACTTCAATATTAAGAGTTTGTTCAAATTGCTTTAACAGCATACCACCTAAACAATGAGCTTCTTTAGTTGCCAGTAAAACTACTTTAGTTTTTGCGCCGCAATGTAGCGCAAGTTTAGCGCCTTGTGGCAACAGTGCGCGTAGTTGATCTAAAAAGTCGCTTTGTGGCTCGCCTGTAAGCTCTGTACGCATAAAAAATCGCTGCGCGTCTTTATCTACAAATTCGTTGTTACGCGTAATGTTTAAATTATTTTTATGGCAAAGCCCTGTAATTTTAGCTATTAAGCCTACATCATCAGCACATTGGGTGGTTAGTATATAGCTCATTGTCCTCATTCTTACCCTGTAATTAATCCTTTCATTATTTGTGTTTTGGCACATAAAGCAAGGGCTTTGTGAACTAATCCAATATTAATCATGTTGTTGAGTGCAAAAGAGGTAATAAAGTTAAAAAGTATTGAATAGAGGTTAAAAAAATGCCACCTAAGTTAACAAGGTGGCATTAATAAAAATTATCTAGGTTTGAGGTTAATTAACCCTTGGGCTCGGGAGATAAGTTTTCTTCTTGTCTTAAATACCCGGCAGCTTCTTCATCATCTTTCGCTATCGCTTGCTGAGTAGGTATAGCGCGCGTTTGTTGGTTTAGTTGATGTATTTGTGACGCATTACCTAAATCACGCTCACTGGTGATTGAGGCGATAGATTCGCGGTCTTTTAAGAATGCAATAACGTCTTTTTTGATTGCTTGTAATTGTCCTTCGTCTTTATGCATTTCCATAATGTGGCGAGGATGTTCAAGGTTTTTCATACCTGTTGCAGCAAACGTAGTAGAAATAACACGAGAAACAATAATCCAAGGCGTTATGCTACTGCGTACTAAAGTATTTTCTGAACGGGTGCTATCGTGAATACCAGTACCTGTTGATATTTTAGACTCAGTAAAAGTGCCTTCACATTTAAAGTACACAAGCAGTGACTCAAATTGCATTTCTGCAAAAAATAGATGCGCTGTGTTTGCAAGTAATTGCGCAAATGCTTTAATAAGTACGCCTATTAGCAATAAGTGAAAGCTTGTCATTAATAGCTCACTAAATTGAATAACATGTTGGTTATTAAATGCCTGTTTAAAACTATTAATATTTGCCGCATCAATGTAATGGTAAATATTAATAAACGAATACGCTAAAAGTACAGTAAATGCTAACGCTACAATATAAAGTAAGTTACCGCTCACCAAAGCAAGTAATCTCGCGAGTGTAAAGTTTTTACCTAAGTCCATTGAGTGCAGTTTAGGCTGAATCTCTTGGATCATTTCACCTTTAAAACCGCCTTTACCTTCTATTTGTTCTTGAAGCTTAGGGTCTAATTCTCTGTAAACCCTGTTAGGTACTTCTTTATAACGGCGATTAGCCATTACTAGGTTATCGAGGTTTATGAAAATCTCGTCTGGATGAACAGACTCTTGCCAGTTTTCACGTAGTTCAGATACTTCAGCTGAAGGGGTAACTGAATTTAAACGCGCTTTAATCATGATAAAAGCAAGCGCACAGCTTAGAGTTGCTAATATAATAATTGCAATTAAGTACATTCCAGCATGAAGACTAGGCAGTTGCTCAAGCCAGCTATCTATTTCTTGTTTACTAATGTGCTGCTCTTTCATCAACCATGACATAGAAAGACCAATAGCGATGGGTAAAATAAAAGATAACGAAATAATTTTAGCAAGTGCACCAGTACCAAGTGCTTCAATATTCTTTTCTGCATTTCGAGAGATAGGTTTACCTGTAGAGCGCCAAGAAAAAAGCACGTAAAACATTAATATTGCACTATAAACCGGAAATGCTAATTCCCCAGCTTCACCGGTAAAGCCCGACAAAGATACAAATGCAACAAGGCCATAAGCAATAAGGGCGACAAAGGTGCTTACCCATGAGCCAAATAATCGCTGGGCAACATTTCGAATTGGATATGGTAGAAACAATAACTTAGGGATTAAGCTGTGAAGTAAGCGTGATAAAAAACCATTAGGCTCTTTAAATGTACTGTTTTTACGACCAACCAGCATTTCTTCAAGTGATTGCGCTGTGTAGGCTACTTCTTTTTGTTCTTCTTGAGCGGTTGATGCTTGCGATTTACTGTAGTTATAAGCAAGTGAAGTTGGGTGGTTTCTACCTACAAAGTATTTAAGTGTTGCATAAATACCTGACGATAGTGAGCGAATGCCGAATGCTAAAATAAGCATGCCAAACACCATTAAAATCCAACCTGCGGTTGTATCTTCTTTCACAGAGCCCGCAGCAATAACAAGTAAACTAATACCTGCTATAGACTCAATGAGTCCTCTTAATGCTGTTACTTTACCTTCCAGTTTGAAGGGGTTTTTTAGTCCAAGATCAATCGATCCATAATCAAAAGCCATTGAATTCTCCATTTAAACAGCACCCCAATTGCGGGGGACAAAGTGTAATTAATCTGAACTTAGGATAATAAATCTATCTCAAGTAGCTTTATTTTAGCGCTAAGTGCATCGAGTTTAATCGTAATAGACTTGTTGCTGGCGCGTAAGTTAGACCTACTTTTGCGAAAACCTAAATAGAATTATTAATATATATTAAGTATTTATAATTGTTGTTGGTTTTTTATTATATATCAATAATCTTGTTCAGTTTAAGGTTATTTTAAAGTGATACATTTTATATTCCGACGCATGCTTAAATATAACTGGAGGGTTAATGAAGCTAATTTATGTAGACGATAATTTACCAGGGATCACTCGTAAACTTAAACATAAAAGTTGGCTTTACTTTGATCCAATTGGTAAGCAAATAAAAGAGCAAAATGTGATTGATCGTTTGAATGGATTGGCATTTCCGCCTGCCTATAAAAACGCCTGGTTTTGCCCAGAAGAAAACGGGCATATTTTAGCGACAGGATTTGATAGTAAGGGGCGAAAGCAATACCGCTACCATCCTGAATTTAGGGCGCAACAAGAGGCAAAAAAATACCAAGCATGTGGAGTATTTGGTAATAAACTCCCTTTGTTAAGAGCGCGTTTAGAAACAGACTTACAAGGCGATGAGCTTAATATTGAGCGCACTTTAGCGGCAGTTGTAAGACTTATGGATTTAGGAGCATTGAGGGTAGGTAACGAGCGTAACGTAAAGCAAAATAAAAGTTTTGGTGCGACAACATTACGAACACGCCATGCAAAACTCACGGGCAAAAATATTCAGCTAAAATATCGTGCCAAATCAGGTAAAGAACGTGAAGTAAATATAACCGACAGGGTGCTTAGCCATGTTATAAAAGACTTGCAAGATTTACCCGGGCAGCATTTATTTCAGTATATAAATGAAGGTGAGCGCACAAATGTTACATCAAGTGAAATAAATCAATACATTCAGCAAATAATGGGCGAGGAGTTTAGTGCAAAACACTTTAGAACTTGGCGAGCAAGCGTTATTGCATTCAAACAATTAGCTAAAGCTAAAGGGGCGCTTAGTTTAAAAAGCATGCTTGATAGCGTATCTGAGCAACTTGGTAATACTCCCGCTATAGCACGCAAATCTTATGTGCATCCCGATTTAATTACGCTGTGTAAAGAAGATGAAGATACTCAAACTGCGTGGAGAGAGTCCCTTTCATTACCACGAAAAACAAAGTACTTGAGTCGTTATGAACGTGGTTTTTTAGCTTTTTTAAAAGATTAATTGCCATAGCAACTTTACACACTTGAGCATATTAATTACATATTCTCTAGTTTAATTTATTAACGTTTAGAATAAGGGTTTTTAAAAAGTCATTAAATTTCAATTGTTTATTTTGAAAATTTAATTTGGCATTACCGTTGCACCTCCAGTGTACTACTTAGTGGTAAGTACAAAAGCATTTATCAACGATATTTAGCGAGGAGGTACACAGTGAAGGGGTCATTTTCAAATCAAGCGCTTACTAAAGCAAAGGATTTTACTTTAAAAACTGCATTGTTTATTGGCATGAGCGGCTTATGCTCAGCACCAACACTCGCTGCCAATGAGCTTGAAAGTGTGGTACTCGCTAACTCTTCACTAACTACTTATAACTCACAAAAGTACATGCAAGCTGATGACACCTACTACTTTGACCAATATTCAGCGCAGTTAATTGAACGTACAGAAAAAGCCATTAATTGGTATCAAGAAATAGTTAACCAAGGTGGTTTTACACACTTATATAACGATGAATTGCTTGAACTAGGCAGTAATAATAAGCAGGTGAGCTTACTTGCACAGCGTTTATATCAAGAACGTGACTTAAAAACTAATGTGTGCGACGAAGCTATATGCACGTTTGATAAAGATATAGAGCAAGCTGTTAAGCAATTTCAAAGCCGCCATGGTTTAAAAGTTGATGGCCGAGTGGGTAAGCGAACTTTTGCATCGCTTAATGTGCCCGCACAGCAAAAACTCGATAAATTAAAACTTAACTTTTATAGAATAACTAACTTTGCAGGCGCAAGTGATGAGCAATATGTGTATGTAAATATTCCTGAATACAGCTTACGATTTGTAAAAGCTGGCGATGTAAAATTAAAAAATAACGTAATTGTAGGTAAACCAAGTTGGGAAACACCTGCATTTAGCGACGAAATAGAAAAGTTTGTAGTTAATCCTGAATGGCGTATACCCACCTCAATTGCCACCAAAGAAATTGCTCCAAAGGTAGCCGAGGATCCTGACTACCTTGTAAAAAATAATATTGAAATTAGAAAAAACAGCTACCTAGACTCACAAACTGTTAATCCAAGCAACATTGATTGGGATTCTATTAAGCCGTACCAATTTGATCACTTTTTAGTAAAACGTGCTGGTGAAGAAAACCCCCTAGGGGAAGTTAAGTATTTATTCCCCAATGCCGAAGCAATTTATGTTCACGATACACCAGCAAAGCACCGTTTTAGCCAAGCAAACCGAGCCTTATCGCATGGCTGTATAAGAATAGAAAAGCCTTTTTCGTTAGCGCGTGAAATTATTAAGTACGAAGGAGAAGCGCAAACACTCAATAATATGGACAGCGCACTTGCTCAAAACAGTACTCAGACGTTTTATTTAGATGAGCCTCTTCCTATTCATTTAGTTTATTGGACTGCATGGGTTGACGAAAATAAGCTGGTTAACTTTAGAGATGACATATATCAACGCGATAAAAAAGCGCTATTAAAAAATGATGAACAGTCGGTGATTGCCGCTTTATTAAAAAATAAATAATGAGAGGGTTTATGCAATTTATTCATTATATTTCTATCGCCATATTCACAATTATATTTAGCAATAGTGTATTTGCTGCCGCGCCTATAAAGCCTGCGCATCAGGTAGTTGATATAAAAAACAAAGCCAACTTTGAAGATGCAGAATTTAGTCTAAAAATTAATGACATAGTTATGCCATATTCGGTGTTTTCAGTATTTGTAATGCCCAAAGAGCAAGTTGAGTTTGAAGTGCTTTTTGCGCAATCAAAAAATGCTTACACGCTAATTAACACTCAAGGGAAATCTAAGCTTACAGACACCAACCGCTGGCAATGGCAAGCACCCAAAGAGCCAGGTTTAACAACGGTAATTATTGAGTCGCCCGATAAAAAACAGCGTATGAAAATCAACGTATTTGTAAAAGTACCGGCAGACAATGTTGAAGGAGGAAAGCTCAAGTATTACCACATTGGGCACTATCCTAAACCTTCACAGATTAAAGACGCTTCACACTACATAGTGCCCGATGGCTTTGTTAAGGTAACGCCTGAAAATGAAAACGTAAAAATATCACCTCACTTTTCACTAAAAGAATTTGTTAGTAAGCAGCGAAGTAAGTACCCAAAGTATTTATTTTTACAAAATAAGTTGCTACTTAAACTAGAAAAAATACGCAAAGAACTGATTTTAGAAGGTATACCGGTTAGTAATATGGTGGTTATGAGCGGTTATAGAACTCCGTACTACAACAAATCAATTGGCAATGTAAAACTTAGCCGACATGTATTTGGTGATGCTGCCGATATTTTTATAGATAATGATGGCAACTACCGTATGGATGATATAAATAATGACGGTAAGCATTCAATTGGTGACGCTATAGTGATGGCCGATATAGTGGAGTCGTTAGCTAGACGTGAATCATTTAAAGGTTTACTAGGTGGTTTAGGTATTTATGGGCCTAAGTCGCACAGAGGCGCATTTATACATGTTGATACGCGTGGTTTTAAAGCGCGTTGGGTGAGTAAATAATTGCAACGGCTACCTCATTTAGCATAAAGCTAAACTAGCTAAGTCTAATTGTACAAGAGATTAGCTAAGCCAAGGTAGGGGAGCTTGGTTTTTGTAAGCCCTTTGTTTTATACCCATTTTATATCTTTACTGAGCTAGTCTTTTTTGCTTTAAACTGAGGCGCTTATATGAGCTATAAACATGGTGTGTATCAGCCGCTTTCCAATAATTAATTATTTTAATTTTGTACGAAAAGCTTTAAATATAAAGGCTGCATAAGCAGCCTTTATATTATGCTATTGCAGCATAAACGTTTCGTATTCTAAATCTTCAAATTGTTTAGAAAGCCAAAATAAGCCAACAACAGAGGTAATAATAGTTGAGAGAGCAAAGCCGTAACCATAAAATTGCGGCCCAAAAGCGATTGATAGCAAAGTTAAAACAACGTTTATTACCAAAAATAGCCCCGCTAAAAATAGGACGGTTGAGCGTTTATCTAAATAAAACAAAATATTTAAAATAGACAAAAATATAACTTGTACACCCACACCAACTACATCAATGAATAAAAGCGTTTTATAGTTTGGATCAATACCAATAAAGGTAAGTATTTGCTCGCCCCATAATAATAAGCAGGCAACGGTAATACCTTGAATTTTAAATATATCGTATAAACCGGCACGTGCAGTTTGGATCATATTGTCTTTTAAATAGTAAATCTCTTCTAACGATGAACCCTCTCGAATAGCTGTGTAAAAACGGTCGTATTCTTCTACAAAGTCGGTTTCCATTTTTACTAAAAATACTGCCATACCGGGAATAATAGACAAATAGGCTAAAAATATAGGTAAGTCGTAAATTGGGCTGGCTCGTAACGTGCCAATAATCTGAATTGATGTGCTTGGTGAATACCAAAAAATGATTTTATCAGCCCACACACCAATGTTATAAAACAGACCACAAAAGAATAGGCTGTAATACACTTTTTTATTGCTTAAAAAGTCAAAGCTTATAAGTTTTTCACCTGGGTAGCGGCGAATAATCATAAACAAAAAGCTAAAAAAGAGCAGAGCTTCGCCTGCAAAAAACGCAAAAAATAAGCCGTCTAACTGCCAGTCTCTTAATAAATATGCAAGCAATACCATAAAGGCGTAACCACTTAGCATAGTTATTAAAATTAACCGGTATTCTTTCATACCTGATAGAAAAATAGCGCCAAGCCACTGATTACATAAGCTTACAAAGGCACCTAAAATTATAATCTTAGTAACAACGGGTATAGGGAGCATAGGCCATACAGCCAAGCCTACCAATAACGCGGCTATTGTTGTTATAAGCTGTGCACCGAGTAGATTAGGCAGTACCTTTGCCTCTTCTTTTTGAAAAAATAAATCGGCAATAAATCGAGTTAGTAATAACTGCAAACCACCCGTTAAAATAAGTGAGGCTGCCATCATGTAGGTAACAAGCGTTAAAAATTGAATAATAAGTACTTTAGGTAATACAATTCCTAAACTTAAAATACCAATAAGCATTAACGCTACAATAGAGAGCAGCCAAGGCCCTGAGCCTATTAAACCTGCGTAGCCGTATGCTTCAAAAACTGAGAGCAGGGTATTTTTTTTGAGAATTTTTCGTATCTCAAAACCTATTCCAGCCATGCTATTGTATCCTTATAAAGTTTATCGTAACGGGCAAACATGTGGCTCTCGTCATAAAATTTTTGTACGCGGTCTAAACCACTTTTTTGATACTCAAGCCAAGCTTGCTCATTTGTTAGCATGTTTGATATTTGCTTTGCTGTTTCGCTCGGAGAAGCAATTGGGACAACTTCACCGGCTTTACCTAACGCTCTATCTTCATCGGTTCCGCCTTCGATTATTTCGCGGCACGAGCCAACATCACTAGCAAGTACAGGCACACCAGCCGCCATTGCCTCTAAAAGCACTAAAGGCTGCGCTTCAGAAATCGAGGTTAAAGCTACAATTCCGAGCTGAGGCAAAATTTTAGTAATATCTTGCATACCTAAAAACTTAACACTGCTTTGTAAATCAAGGCTGCCTACCAGTAGCTCACACTCTTTGTAGTATTGTGGATCTTCTTCATAAGGGCCGATGATCCAGCCTTCGACCTCTGGTAATATCGATTGCGCTTCTTTAATCGCACGTATAAAGGTTTTAATATCTTTTATAGGCACTACACGTCCAATTAACCCAACAACCGGTGGTATCTGTTTTGGACGCTGATCAAGCGCTTCAATAAAGCGCACTGTTTTAATGCCATTAGGCACAACAAATGCTTTTTCAGGTGCTGCACCATCTTTTATTTGGCGCTGCCTGTTACCATCGTATAGCGAAATGATCTTATCTGCTTCTTGGTATGTTGTTCGGCCAATTTGCTCAAAAAAGCTGATCCACATTCGGCGAATAAAGCCCATCTCGGTATTTAAGTTTTTACCTAGGCTTTGTTCTGACTCTTTGATCCAACTGGCTTGAATAAGATCTATTTTTCTCTCTTTGGTGTAAATACCATGCTCGGTCAACAAAAAGGGAGTATTACTTATTACACTGGCGCCGGATCCTAAAATACCCGCATACCCGGTAGATATTGAGTGAATAAGTTTAACTTTAGGAAGCCCTCGTGCAATTTCGGCTATTTTAAATAGCGGCTTATATAAATTGCGATATGACCAAAAAAAGTCAATAAAAGAGGATTCATCACAAAAAGTTGAATAATAATTAGTGAGTACTTGCCATGACGATTCACTATATAAAAAGTCGGCTTCGTTAATACCGTCTTTTTTAGCTAAAGTTTCAAATGCAAACTTTAGTAATTCAGTCGGGATTGGCTCGTTACAATCTCTAAAATAATTTTGTAGTTGCTGCCAAAAATCAAAGAGTTCTTTTTTATATTTAACCCCGTGCTTAGCTTTTATTTCAGAGGTATCATTTTGTACTAAATAATGAATATGCAGCTTGGTAACGTTTTCAGGCAAGGTATATTGAATCTCGCCATAATGCTCTGGCGCTCCACCTATAAAAACAAGCTCAAAGTTATAATGAGGTAACCCTTCAATTATTTGATGAACCCAGCTAGATACGCCACCACGCACATAAGGGTAAGTACCTTCTAAAAGCAGTAAAATGTCTGCATTTTTGTTACTCATGCCAATACTCCTGTAAATGACGTAATTCACTGCCCTTAGGTTGTTCTGGGAGTTCTTTTAAGTAGCGTTTACAGTCGTCAAACTTGTTCATACAAAAGGCAACTTCGGCTTTATAAGGGAGCACATGACGCCTTGCCATGCCCGACTCAGTTGCTTTGAGTAGGTACTCATGGGCTATTTCGTATTTGTTTAAGGCTAAAGATATACGCCCTAAAAATATAAAAGTTGCAGGTGTTTTTACGTGCTCAATACTTTGCTGTGCAAGTGCTTCGGCTTTTTCTAAAACGTATTTACGAAGCGCACCTTGTGCTAAACCTAAGTAGCTAAGTTCCCAATAAAGTTCGGCTAGTTGTTTTTGTAAATTACTTAACTTTGGCTGCTTAGTCGTAATGGCTATTTCTTGCTGGTACAAACTGATTTTTTCGTTGAGTTTGGTTTCTTTACCATCAAGGGTTGAGTAGGCGAGTAGGCGAATATCATCTTCTAAATCTTTAAGTGCTAGCTTTAAAATAGGAATAGCTTGTGAGTCACTCATGTGACGAGCCGCCATTACGGCACTTAGACGTTTATTTGGTTCACTCGCGTGCTTCAAAATTGCTTTAAGTCCGCCCATAGAATAGGTCGGGTTTGCTGATATTGCTCTGGCTTCAAAAGGAAGCTCAGGTATTTTATGCTCTTCAATTTCTATGTCATCGTTTTTGAGTGGTTTACACAGAGCAAACGTAAGCGCTACTACAACGCCTATAATTCCAAGTACAGGCAATGTAAACAACAATAAAAACATGAGTAATAAAGAGCTATAGGGAGTCGTTTTGTATTTTTTAGGTATCAGGAAATAGCTAACAAAAGCAAAAAGGATGCTAGCAATAGCATGCAATAGTATAGCTAAAAACCAATTAGGTGTTTCCAGTACTTCTATTAGTGCAAAGTACTGACAAATACACCCTAAAATAGCCGCTACAATAATTATAATCATGAAAGTGAAACCAATCTCTTTATGTCATCTGAGCTTATTGGTAGTGCAAGTTGTTGCTCAATAACAATATCAAGCTCAGCTAAAGTGCTACCAGTGCGCTCTTTACACCAAGTGTTCATTCGGGCAATAAAGCCTGCTTTTTCAAGTTCATCAGCTAATGGCATTAATAGCAGTAATATCTGATTTTTATCATCATATAAATAAATGTCTAAACCACGACGGGCTTCACTTAAATAACTCATAAGTTGAGTCGATTTATCAGTAATATTGTTGGCTTTTATTTTTAGTAGCTGCGATGGAATGTTGTATCGTTTTGCTTCTTTATTTGCGCGCTTAACTTGGCGAATAAAGTATGGAGACTCTTCATACGTCATTACTGGGTTTGTTATTTCGTGACGAAGTAAATCGCCTATATGCCCAGCCATTACAGCAAGTAATGTTAGAGTTGTATTTTTAAGCGCAAAAAATTGTATTCTTTCAACCAAAATAGCGCCGTAAATAGTATTGTTTACGTCGATAAGTGGGATTGCCATATGGTATTTACTTATACCCGATGATGCTTTTTCGTCTTTTACCGATACTAATTCTTTTTCTTCGATCATCGCTAATATAAGAGGATCGTTTTTAGCTATTTGACTCATCTTACCTATAGAGGCAAGTGGTGGTTCTAAAACACTGTCGTTTTCAACTTTATATAACCCCGCTCTTTCTAGCGAACCGTACTCAACAAACAAGTCGATTATTTTTTGCGCTGCGCTATCAAGTCTTCTTTCTTTTAATAGCCCGATAGAGGTTCTTACTGCTTGTAGTGATTCACGTAAACTTAACGTATGGCCAGCTAGCATTTGCTCAATTCTATCGTGAGATGAATTAATTAAATGATACTGACGAGTAAATGTTTCAAGACGATCTGTTACGTACTCAAGCTGAATACTTTGCTGTTGATTAGTACGCTCCCACACATCTCTAAATTCGCCTGTGATCATAATTACAATAATGTAGCCAATCATAGCGTTAATATTGAAGTCGCTTTGCGGTGATAAAATATTTGCTTGAAGTAAAAAAAGTTGGCCAACAAGCAAACATAAAATACTAATAAAGCCTTTTGAAAAGCCATAGCGTAAAGAAACTAAAAGAGGGCCAAGTACAGGCCACGAAAACCCTCCCTCAGTCCAAAATGGGTCCTGTGCGTTAAATAATACAGGCAGCCCTAAAGCAAGCGCGGTAAATATAAATACCTCAGCCCATATTTGTAGCTCAGGAACGTCTCTTGGTCTAAGGAAATGTGTTTTCACTCACTAACCTCTATATAAGAAATTAAATCGGCAATCACATCTTGTGCTGTTGCTGCAATGCTATCGCGGCCCCAGCCACTTTTAGCAATAGTACCTGTCCAAACTGGTGTGGTTTGTCCATTTACAGTGAGTGATAATGTAAGTGCAACAACAGGTTCGCCATCAAGGCCTGCTTTATAGCGCCACTCTTCAATGCTGCCTGTTAGTACATAGTCAGCTTGTTGAGTGCTTAACCATTGCATAGCATTGTCTAAACGGTATTGATCATCCAGCGGTGGAAGCTCTTTGCTGTTTACGCGAGGTGCACGTATAAGAGTTGGTAATTTATTTTGTTGCCAAATGCTGGCTAAAATATCTTCAGCACGCTCACCGGCAAGCGGTGTTTGAGCATGATTAACAAGCGGCATTAGTGCCACTGTTTTTGAAGGGCTAAGCTCTATATCATCAGCAACTCTGCTGGTGGTACATGCTGATAATAGTAATACCAAACACGGTATAATTAAACGAAACATACTCTCTCCTAACATTAAAAATGTACGTAATAACCTAATTGTAATTGTGTATCTGAGTTACCCACTTTATTACTACTTTGGTAACCTAGCTGTAATTTAAATAAATCATCGCCCAGTACAGACCAACCAGCGCCACTTGAAACTGATACATCTACTGTATCGTTAAGTGTTTGATAGCCAGTACTTATATCAAATAACCACGAAGGGCTTGCGCCTAAATAAGGAGGTTCTAATGAACCAGTTGAAGCAAATGAGGTCCCTAGTGCAAAACGTCTAAATGGTTGAAGGTCAACTCTTAGCGGTCTTCTGCTTGCATCTGTATTTATTAATGCATTAACACGTTCAAAGTCTTGCCATTGCGCACTAAAATAAGCGTTCCAAATTGGGCGGTCTTTTAAAATGCTGTATTGGTAACGAGCATTATATTCTTGGCCGTTTATTAGTGAGCTGCCATCGCTTCTTCGAGAAAAAGACATCGCTGCTGCTGATAGCTGTACGTTTTGTCTACCATCAATATTGTAGTTAACATAGGCCGTGGCTTTATCTAGCTGAGCATAGCTAAGTAGTGCTTCTGATTGGCGGTTTTCAACATTATATTCAAGCTTTAAACCTACCTGTGTTCGTGAATCCCATTGATAACGAGAGTCTAAGCTAAGACCTTGGCGGCTAACTAAGCTGCCTTGGTGCGAATCTATTTTTGCATCAAAATACCAACGACCAAAGGTCATTTTATCTTCTATCGCAAACAGTAATCCGTTGTTATCAAGGTTTTGCTGATTACTTAAACTTAATTTCCATTGCCCATTAGCATAAGGAAAATAAACGTTTACATCGTACTGGCTACTGTTTAAACCAGCCTCTGGCGATAGGTTAATTTCAAGCGCTCTAAAATAGGATGCGCGTGCATTTCTAAGTAAACTCAATTGCGATTGACTTGGTTCTTCAGTGAGTTCTTCGTACCAACGTTGCATGGTGGCATAGGGTTGTTTTAAATAGAGTAGGGCGTTTAGCTCATCTAATTTGCTTAGTGAACCTTCAGCTATAAGCTGTTTCGCTTTATTAAACTCGCCGTTGGTCATATAAAGTTGTAGCTTTTGCCATGGCTCTAATTTTTGTGCAGCCCTGCGCGCTAACCACCAGTTTGTTTGAGGTTCACCAATAGTGTCGGGGGCAAGTTCTTCCATTGTGTTTAATTGCATTAAATGAGGAACAGCCATCGCGCCCGCCCAGCGGAACATTAGGCCTCTGTATGCATATTTATCTTTAGGTAAGTGTTGCAGTAAATAGTGATTAAGTTCAGCAGCATTTGCATAATAACCAAGTTGCTTCATTACATCGGCTAAGTTAACCAGTGTTGTTAAGTCACTTGGCTCTGCAATGGCCAATTTACGCAAATAAAAGTAGGCACTGTTATATGATTTTTCATAAATAGATAGGCTAGCTAAAAGCTGCGTCCACGCATAGGAAGTGTCGCTTTGAGAATAGCGAGCTAAAATGCGGCCAATCATTACAGTGTCATGCATTTGCAGCGCTAACCAACCTTGTGCAAGCACAACATCAGAGTCATATTCGCTTAATTTAGCAGCGCGGTTTAAAGTTGTATAAGCTGAATTTAAATCACTTTGGTTTTGATACCAATTAGAAAGAATTAACCAAGCAGGATAGAGAGCTTTATTATATCGTTGTTTATCAAGTTCAGCATGAATACGTGCAACTGATTTAGCATCATTTACTTGTGTGCTTAATAATGCAATTTGAATCAATTGACGGTCAGTTTGCGACTCACTTTTCCATAAATAATCAAGAAGCTCCTGAGGCCGACCTTCAAAGCGCAATTGTTGGTAGTGCAGCATGTCGCCTACGCTTAAAGGGCTTATTTGTTGTAACTGCTCTAATGCATATAGCTCATGAGCTTTGTCTTGGACTCGCATTGCCATGTCTACATTGGCACTCCAAAACTCATCGTCAGAACTTTCATGTTTGTTTTTTAGTACTTGCAGAGCTGTAGAAAAGTCATCTTCTAGCCAAAATGCACGGGCAATCCAAAGTAAATCTTCTTCATTTTTAGGCCCTTTGTATGTAGGCCACAAAGCTCTTAAAGCTTTTAAATTACCAGTATCGTGAAGTACTTTTGCTTTCCAATATTGTGATAATGCACTTTTACCATTTATTTGCTCAAAGCGTTCAATATTATTTAACTCTTGCTTTGTGTTACCAATAAATTCGTTAGCTTGCATCCAATTAGCAAAGCCATTTCCTTTTAGATTTCTATTTTGGGCTTTATATTCGTATATATCATTAGCATCTTGGTATAAATATAAAGCGGTGGCATCGTTAATACTATCGGTAAGCATCGCAGGGGTTACGGCTTTGTTAGACATTAGCCATTTAAACTCTCGAAGTGCCTCTTTAGGCTTGTTTTGCCAGCGCTTTATCTTCCAATTTAATAAATGTAGCTCTTTGTCATCTGGGCTTTGTAGTAATAGCTTTGCAAGTAATTGCTCAGCTCCTTTTGCATTTCCATTTGCTAAACGCAGGTGCATTGCTTGTGTTAAGTAATCGCTGTTATTTGGATCGGTCTTTAATAAGCTTTCAATAGCTTGAGCTGCATCTTCTGTGTTGCCAGCCAAGTTTGCTAAATAAAGGGTGCGTTTAACATCGGCTTTGTCACCGTAGGTGTTCCACCATGCATAAGCTTGAATCGGATTATTTGCGCCAAGTGCAGTTTCAATCGCTTTAGCTGCAATGTCAGCATTTATATTTGTTTTATAAATAGCGAATGCTTTGTCAGGTTCCCCTGCGCTTAACCAGTAATCGGCTGCAAGGAGTGGCTGTTTATTTTTTTGATAATACTGAGCAACTTTTGCGTTTAACCCAACGGCTTTTGCAATTGTCAGTATTTGTTCGTTCCAATTTTTATGAGCTCCTATTTTTAAAGATAGCTCTTCAAAGCGGTCGTCAACTTTAGCACCACTTGCTAGCCATAATGAGTAAAGCAACTTTATTTCAAGTGTTGCTTTGCGCTCGCCTCTAGGTAGCTTTTCAAGCTCGTTAGTGGCTTGTGAATACTCACTAAGCCCTATATGTAGCTCAACCAATTTAGCGCGAAGCTTTTCGTTGTCGGGCTCTGTATTGAGCGCTGCATTAAGGTAAGATTTCTCAAAGGTATAATCTTGTGAAAGTGCATCATCTTCAAAAAATAAGGTATGGGGAAATAACGCATAAAGTGCAAAACAACTTACAGCTAGTATCGCTAATATTGTTTTTATAGAAATTAACTGAGGGCGCTTTTTAGTATTCATTATAGAGCAGATCCGTTGCAGTTAAGGTAACCATAAAAGTCACCTGTAGGTATTTTAAAATGTGTTAATTTACCCCGATTAATACCTTTGAAGCGCTCACCCAAATTAGATACAAATTCGCAAGAGCGTGCATTAATTAAATCAAGTGAAGCGGGCACCCACGCTTTAAAACTAACAGGTCCGTTAACTTGCCAGTTATTAATAACAACATTTGCAGACGCTAAATAAGGTTTTTCACTATTTTGGCTATGATCAAAGCTAAGGCGAGCTATGTTATTTATAATATGTATGTAGTCACCTTTTTCAGTTACACCAGATACACCTTCACTTTGAGCTATGTTTGGCACATCAAAATCGCTAGGTATGCGCAGAGTACGAATGTACTTTGAGCTAAATAACCATTCATTATTACTGTTTTTTGCAAGTGCAGAAAAGTAAAAGTCTTTTGCTACTTTTGCATAGTGGCTTAAATGCACCGGTGTATTTGGCCTTGCTAAAACATAATCAATGTTGTGTTTAAGAGCGTCTAAGCCCGCAAGAACTTCACCTGAATAAAAGTGATAATAAATAGTGTAAGGTTTTAACCTATATGGCTTTTCTGTTATTTCGAATGTTTCGGTTAAGCGTCTAAAGCCGTAATAAGGGCCATGCCATAAGTTTGTGTAAACATTTTCATTTAATATGGGGGCGTAAATTTGATACAGCAAATCTCTTTCAGGGCGACCGATAGGGGAGATGTGAGAAAGGCTTGGGTTATCAGCATTTACATCAGTATTACCGCCATTGACATTTAATACGCCAGCGTCACGAGCAAGTTCAAGTGCTTTTGGGCCAGGTGTTGCATCACCAGACCATAGCATCATTACTGTTTTTTTATTTTTAGGTGTGAGTTTTTCATCAATGTACTTTATCGAGTCGGTAATTTCTTTTTTAAGGCTAATTGTGTTGTAGCCAGGCACGTCTAGATGAAAACCGTAATCAGTGTCGTCTTCATCTATTTTTTTTCGCCCAGATAGTGCTGTCCAAAAATAGGGATGACTATAAGTGTGTGAAGCAACTTCTACGTAAGGCAGGTTAAAAATACTACGCGCAATGCCTTCGAGTTTGGCACTTTGTTTAGAATGAATACCGCCTTCTTCAATATCAGCTTGGATCACTGATGACGTTAACGGTAGTTTGTAGTGTTTAATTATTTCATCTCGAATTACTTCTGCTGAATAAGGCTTACCTGCGTAGTGGGCAACACTTGTAAATCCATCTCCATCGATATGCAAAGTAAGCATTCGCCTGCCGCTTTCGGTGGTTGTATCTGGCACTAATATAGGTGGTAACCCCATTGCTTGAGTAAGCAATGTACGCGGATCAATAACCCATTTGCTGCCTTCCATCGGAAATGTATCAATTAGCCAAGGAGCAACTACTACTGCACCATATTTAGTTTTAGCAGCTTGTACAACTATTGTGTCATCCGATGATTTTATTGTAATTAAAGGAGTCGCATCAGTTGATAATTTGAGTAAGTATGGTTTAACAATAGGGGGAGGTGTTGTGGACTCCCCTTTGAGCCAAGGTGCAAAGCTATCTTGTTTATATGGACCTTCAGGTAGTGTGTTTAACGACTCAATACCTAAGCTTAATAATAATTTAGTTGATTGTGGTAACTCGCCTAAAATAAGCTCTGGCACCACACCTAAATTAGCTTCAAGCCAATTGTTTAGTGTTGGTGTGTAAAATGCGTCGCTTGAGGTCCACGAAATAATACCAGCATGTAAGCTAGGATCAACTAAAGGTAAATCGCGCTTTGCCATATCTATGTAATCAGGTATATACCCCAAATACTCAATCATGGTCGCAAGCTTTAAATGTACGGTAGTGTAAATGAGTGGCTTAACGTTACTGTTGTACGGAATGAGGATGCGTCTTGGTACTGGTGATATAGTTGATGTACCCCATGTTTGTAAGTGCCCATCAGTTACCCAGGGAATAAAACCTGCCTGTTTTATTTTTTGCGCCATAGCAAGACGGTTGTCAGGCTGTGCATAATCAATAACTTGTACTTTAAAACCAAGCTTTTGTGCCGTTTTTAATTGTGCACTTAGCCAAGCTTGATCGTTCTCGGTGGTTAATTTGTAGCTATTATTGATTGGGTTGTAATGGCTATATAAACCTTCAGCCACTAAATCACTGGCTAAACCGGTAAGTCTAGGTAGTAACTCAAAGCCTCGGTTGAGGATAAGGTGTTTATTAAACGTGCCAGACAGACTTTTTATAATTGCGACTAAGCCATTTTGTTGATCTGATTTACTGTGCTTGTCGTCTAAAAGCTGATAGCTGTCTAGGGTATCTAAAAACAAGCCACTGAAGCCTCGTGCTTTTAAAGTAGCTGCGTTATTTTGCACATGTTGTTGCCAATGCGTAGATGTTAAATCGGCAATGTGACTATTCCAGTTAGGGTTAACTGCGAGTGAAGACTCACTTTCAACAAACGACTCACCAACACTTAAATAAGCATAAACAGCTATGTCACGCTGTTTAAACCAATTGAGTTCGTGCTCAGTCACAAGGTCAGGCTGAACTACAACGCGAGAATAAAAGGTCATTTCGGCTAATGGCATCGGCGCTGAGTAGTAAAAAGCGATACTATTATTTACAGGCGTTGCGAATGCGTGTGCCGACACTAAAAGTGCAAGGTATAAAATATACTTCATTAATAATTCATTTTTATTAGATTATAACTGTGGCTCAAAGTGATGTGTTCCAATTTTGATCTAGTTGTTTGGTATTAGGAATATAGGACTATTATATGTTAATGGAAGTTTGATATCTATATATTCATTATTTATATGAACCTAAAACCAATACTAACATGGCTAATGACTTAACTCATTACATACGAAGCAATTGGGCCGCTCAATACGCTATCAAATTAATTTTAGATCAATACAGCCGTTAGAATTTTGAATATAACAAGAAGGTTGGTAAATAATATATAGATTAATACAAAGGTCGCAGTGTTTTTAGTGTTCAAATACCTCCCTTGTGACTATAATATCAGCACGCAGAGCATGGTATGAGTATACTCCCACCAAATTTTTTATTTACTATGTTTTAAACCCAATAAAACATAGTAAACAGTCGTAATTTAACTTTGGCAATTGTCGCTATATATGCATTTATACACCCCGGAGAAAAAATGAGTAATTTAAGCTTGAAAAACAAATTGCTGTTACTAGCTATTTTACCGCTAATGCTACTTTTAATCAGCTTAATGCTGAGTTCTTATTATTTAGAGAATAAAAATCAGCAGCAAAATTTTGAAGCATTTCAAACTAAGTTAATAAGTGACAAGCAAACGTTACTAAGTACCGAAATTGAAATTGCTAGCAAAATTGTTCGTTATCAATTAGCAAATGGCTCTGAGCAAGATGCTAAAAACGCTTTAAGAGACATAACATTTGGCCAAGGTGGTTACTTTTTTATATACGACACCAATGGCATTAGTGTTTTTCATGCATTACTAGGTGATGCTATTGAAGGGCAAAACAAAATAGGGATGACTGACCCTAACGGTAAAAAAATAATAGTGGGCTTATTAGAGCAAGCTAGAAAAGGCGGCGGCGCTTTTAGCTATCATTTTCAAAAACCAAATACCACAGGCTTAGTTGAAAAGATGGGTTATGCAGCAATGATACCAGGCACAAACTGGATGATTGGTACTGGCGCATATATGGATGATATAGACGCAGAGCTACTTAAATACCAAACAACAATGCAAGAGCACATGAATGATAAGGTAATGACCTTATTATTAATTGCTTTGTTTTGGGTTGTTTTAACAATTATATGTGCGTTAGTTGCCGCAAACACAATGGTAAAACCAATACAGCGCATGGCGCAAAGCCTTGACGATATTGCAAAAGGTGAGGGCGATTTAACCAAGCGTCTAGACATTGATACTAACGATGAAATAGGTCAACTTGGCGAAGCATTTAATATGTTTGTAAGTAAGCTACATGGCATTATTGCTAATGTGGTTGATGTAACACACGATGTAAAAACAGCCTCTAGTGATATAAATACACAAACACGATTAATTGAAGACAAACTACTTAATCACAATCATGAAACAGATCTTGTTGCGACGGCTATTACCGAAATGTCGGCTACTTCTCATGAGGTGGCTCAAAATACAAACCAAGTGGCAGAGTCAACTCAAGCGGCAACGCAAGAAGTTGCTAAAGCTCAAGAGTGTGTTGATATTTCACTCAGTGAGGTTTCAAACTTAATGGGCGAAATTAACCTAGCTGCTGAACAAGTGGATTCGCTAAGTGATCAATCTAAAAAGATTAATAGCGTACTAAGTGTAATTGGTGGAATTGCTGAGCAAACAAACTTACTTGCACTCAATGCTGCAATAGAAGCTGCGCGAGCAGGTGAGCAAGGGCGAGGGTTTGCAGTTGTAGCCGATGAAGTAAGAAGCCTAGCAAGTCGTACTCAAGTTAGCACACTAGAGATTAGTGAAATGTTGAGTGAGCTACATAATTTAGTATCAGATGCAGTTGCAGCAATGCAAGCAAGCCAAAGTAGTTGTAATCGCTCTGTTGAATCCTCTCGTGCTATTTCAGAAAGTTTAGGCGCGGTAACAAGCTCAGTTAGATCAATTAACGACATGAGTACGCAAATTGCGACAGCGGCGCTGGAGCAAAGTAGCGTTACAGAAGAAATAAACCGTAATGTATTTGCTATTCAAGAAATAGTTAATGAGCTAACTATTTCAAGTAAAACCACCTCTTCAGTTGGTCAGCATTTAGCTGGGCGTGGTGAAAGCTTAGGACACTTAGTTGGCCAGTTTAAGATTTAACAAACCTCAAAGCCCTACACTAAAAGCCGCTAATAGCGGCTTTATTTTTGTGGGCGATTTTTTATAAAAATTATTGAATTTTTTGCATGCGTTAAGGTCTATCAGCATGCAAATATACTTATACAGTGAAATAACCATGCAAAACATGCCATCAATTAAACGTTGTACTCGAGAAGAGTTAGCGCCAGAGCAAGATTTGGGGCGTTTAGTCTCTTTTTTACGTTCGAGATTAGCCATTCATGTTGATGCCAAGTTACTTCCTATGGACTTAACTTCTGCGCAATATATTGTGGTTGTACTACTTGCGAGAGAGTCGGTTAATACGCTTGCAGGACTTTGCGAATATATGGTCTATGATCGTGGCGCTATGAGCCGCTTATTAAACCGACTTGAAGAAAAAGGACTCATTATTAAAACGCAATGTGAGCTTGATAAGCGCTCAACTATTTTGTGTTTAAGTGAAAAAGGTAAAGCTCTTTGTCCTGAAATTATGCCTGTAGTGAACGAAGTCTATGCGCAAGCATTAAATGGTTTTTCAGAGCCAGAAAAAAACCAAATAATCGACTTACTATTCAAAGCTATAAATAATCTTGATTCACTGCCAAACTCCCCCCAAAAGTAGATTATCAATAAAATAGCGATACTGTTTCAACAGAAAGTTAGCGTGCTAATTAGTTGATCTGATTGTGCGTAGAATCTAACTTTGATAATATAGTTGCCTAGGCAATTAAAGTTATCATCTTGTTAGGTTTGTTATGATTGAAAATAATTTGTTAGTACAATTACAGCAGCAATATCCAGAACATACTTTTATGCAACATCACTTAAGTGTTGTCCATAAGGGACGTTTTGCTAACGCGATTGTGTATCGATATAAAGATAATGAATTTGATTTAATTGTTAAAGATTTTAGCCAAAGCCCGTGGTTTATCCGCAAAACATTTGCACGTATGTCGGTAAATCAAGAGTATAAAGGGTTAAGCCGTTTAGCTGAGCTTGATGCAGTCGCTAACCGCTTTTGTAGATTGTCGCCGATAGCGGTTGCTTATAACTATATTGAAGGCACGCCACTGCGCGCTTTAATTCATGAAGACAAAACATTACCTGTTAACTTTTTTAGTGAACTTGAGCGTCAAGTAGCAAAAATGCATCGCAAAGGCATCGTGCATTTAGACTTACGTAATATGGGTAATATTTTATGCGGCGCAGACGGTAAACCTTATTTTATTGATTTTCAGTCCACTATTAGCTTTTCTCGTTTTCCACGTTGGTTGCAACGCTTTATGCGAGGATCTGACATGTCAGGCGTATATAAAGCATGGAATAAATTGGGTGAGCAACCTCTGCCACAAAAAAAACAAGACTATTTAGAGCGCTTTAATCACGTGCGTAAACGCTGGATTTTTAAAGGTTACCCAATACAGCGAGGCTATGCGTGGGGCGCTGCACTTATTACTCAATTTGTAGATTCTGACTTAGTACGAAATATTACTGATAGACTTTAATTTAAAGCATAAACCGTAATTTAAAAACACCTAATTCATTGTGTGATTTTGCCCATATTAGCCTAGCTAATATGGGATTTTTTTTATTATAAGTAATCCCTTTGGTTTGCTTACTTGTTGTTTAATCCCTCAAAAACAATTCCTTTTACTGTTTTTTTAATTTTTTAAAATAAATATTAGTACTGCATTTAGTTTGCCCATACAATGCGCAAAAATAGCTTGCGCATGCTTAATAAGTTCACGTTTTTTCTGCAATTTTTTATTGTTCAAGTAGACTATAAATAATGTGCGCTTTTAAATTTTAAGGTTTTAAGATGATTGAGTATCCGGTAGACCAACTTCCACAGCTCATAAATGATTTATTGCAATGCGATACAACAGAACGCAAAAATAAATTATTAGCAGATGCGCAGTTAACGCTTTCAACAGAGCACCTGTCATTACTTTTTGAGGCGATACCAAAAGAACAACGACTTGAAATTTGGCAGTTGCTTGATGAAGACACGCAACACGAAATTTTTGTTAATTTAAGTGAAGATAGTTGTTTGTGGTTGCTGCAAACGCTAGAAGACGCTGAGGCTTTTAAACTTCTTGATGAAGTTAATGTAGAAGAGCTACTGGAACTTGAAGAAGTTATACCAGAGCGATTTGTTGAGTATGCAAAAAAGCAACTCGATGAAGCGCAAACCAAACAATATGATTTAGCGCAGCAATACCCGCCAGAACAATTAGGTCACTGGTTAGGTTTTGACTTTTTAAAAGTATCGGAGAAGCTAACAGCCGGTGGTGCTAAAAAATTGCTACACAAAGGTTTACCGCAATACAGTGAAGTTATTTATTTAGTAAGCCGCAAGGGTAGTTTAATAGGTGAGGTTGCGGTAAATGATTTAATAAAAGCCAGCGACACCGATAACTTAATGACATTGGCAAATCATGACTTTTCATCACTCCATGCTGATGATGATTTATATGAAGCGGCAGAGGTGGTGATCCACAGTGAAAAAATGGCACTGCCAGTGGTTAATGCTGATAATAAATTACTTGGGCGATTAACCATTGCCTCTGCTTATGAATTACGACAAGAAATTGCTGATGAAGCAGCCGCTAAAGCCGGTGGTTTACGTGAAGACGAAGACCTGTTCGCAAGTGTGCGAAAAAGTGCTAAAAACCGTGGCATATGGTTAGGTATTAATTTAGCTACTGCCTTTTTAGCGTCGTGGTTTATCGGTTTATTTGGCGCAACGATAGAACAAGTTGTAGCACTAGCTGTATTAATGCCAGTGGTCGCTTCTATGGGGGGAATTGCAGGTAGTCAAACATTAACCGTTATTGTGCGAGGTTTAGCGCTTGGACAGGTTACAGATTCAAACCGTAATGCGTTGCTAAAAAAAGAGCTGCGTGTTGGCGCTGTAAATGGCTTGGTATGGGCGTTTGTAATAGGCCTACTAACCTTTTTATGGTTTAACGACTTAATGCTTAGTATTACGATTACGGTAGCCATATTATTGAATTTAGTGGCCGCGTCACTAGCAGGTGTTGTTATTCCGTCTATTTTAGACAAAATGAAAATTGATCCTGCGTTATCTGGTTCGGTAATTTTAACTACCGTTACCGATATTGTTGGGTTTGTTACCTTTTTAGGTTTAGGCAGTTTATTGCTTTTATAAGCCTTATACCAATTCGCTTAATTAAGTGAATTGGTATTACTAACAGGAAAATACAATGACCTTTGAAGTCATGATTTGGTGTGCAATTGCTTTGTGTATTTCACAATCGGCAATATTTTCGGGCTTAAACTTAGCTTTTTTTTCACTAAGTAGGCTTCAGCTTGAAATGGAAAGTGCAAAAGGGAACGAGGCGGCCATAAAAGTCATGGCCCTTCGAAACGACTCTAACTTTTTATTGTCGACTATTTTGTGGGGCAACGTAGGTATTAACGTACTACTTACACTACTTTCTGATTCGGTATTAATGGGCGCAAGTTCGTTTTTATTCTCAACTATCGCAATTACTATTATTGGTGAAATAACACCGCAGGCTTATTTTTCGCGTAATGCGTTAAAAATGGCAAGCCTACTTTCGCCGTTAATTAAGTTTTATCAGATTCTGTTTTATATAGTTGCTAAGCCAACGGCTTTAATTCTCGATGCATGGTTAGGTAAAGAGGGGATTACGTACTTTGCTGAAAGTGAGCTCAGGGGTATTATTCGCAAACACATAGAGGCTGAAGAAGCTGATGTTCAACACGTTGAGGGAATAGGCGCGCTTAACTTTTTTAGCTTAGATGAAATAAGCGTAACCAAAGAGGGTGAGGTAATTGATCCAGACTCTATTATTGCTTTGCCTACTAAGCTTGATTTGCCTATTTTCCCAGACCTTACATTAACAACTGATAATGAGTTTTTACGCAAACTACATAAGTCAGGTTATAACTGGGTGATCATTACCAATGAAGACGGTTGGCCTTTATTAGTGGTAGATGCTGACGGCTTTTTAAGATCAGCGTTATTTGAGCCAGATACGTTTGACCCTTATCATTATTGTCACAGACCTATAATTGTTGCTGATGAAGCGATGCGTTTGAGTGAAGTGATTTTAAAAATACGGGCTAATCATTCTTTAGATAAATCGTTTGATGGGGCCATTGATCACGATGTGGTATTAGTGTGGAGCGACGTGAAACGCATTATTACCGGCGCTGATATATTTGGTCGGTTGCTCAAAGGTATGAGTGCACCAAAACTCGAACTGCATGAAAATACAGAGAATAAAAAGCCGCTATAAAGCGGCTTTTTTGTATTTAGTTGGTGGAGCTTTACGCCCAACCTTCGTAGCGCTTACGACGTGACAGCACTATCGTTAATATAATACCTAAAAACAGGCCTAAAAACGCAATAGCACCACCGTAAGTAAGTAGCTGGCGTTTCTCTTTTGAGCTAGCAGCTTCTTTTTGAGTGCGCTCTTGCTCTAGCGTTGTTTTAAGCTTAGTAATTTGAGCAGATAACTGCAGATTTTGATCTGTTAAAGTTTGGTTTTGTTCTTGTAGCTGTGGAAGTTCTATTTGAGCTTGACGTAGCTTTTCTTGCATAAAGCTCATTTCGCTACTTAGTGTTTTGTACTGTTGGTGTAAGCCAGCTGTTTTAGTAATAAACTTAGTTTCTATCCAACCTTCGCGGTCTTTATCATCTTTAATTTTTATAAAGCCGTTTTCTTCATTTGATAACAAGGTTAACTTTGTTCCAGCATCTACAGAGCCGAGTAGTCGATAATTTTTACTCGCCCCAGAGCGCATAAAAGTGTATAGATTATCGATAATATAAGCGGTGTTTGCATTCGTTGAATTTGCAGGTTGTGCTTCTTGTGCATAACTCATGAATGTGGTGGCTGTTAAAAGTAGCCCTAATAAACAATGTTTTAGCATTTATCTACCTTGTTGATCTAACTGCGTCCGTTATGAACGTGATTTTTATTTCACATAAGTAGTTAGATAGTATGGATTAAATAGATCAATAGCAAGACTGATATTGTAACCCAGTACGGTAACGCAGGAGTAGTTATCGAGTCCACTAGGTTACAAGCCTCACGCTGTGATTAAATTGCTCCTAGATAGAACGAATTTTAATCCGCAAAGGTCATCAAGCCCTAAAATAAGGTTAAAAAATTTGCATTGTTAAGGCGCTTTGTTTATTTTGAGCACTTATTTATTTTAAAGGTAATCCGCAAACCGAATGGATACTGAGATAGAACTGAAATTTTTGGTATCAGATGCCGTTATTCCACTGATCCCCTCGTTAATTACTCAATTTGCAAAAACGGTGAAGAATAAACCGTCTCGCAGCTTACAAAATGCATACTACGATACGCCAAGCAGAGAGCTTAGAGCGCTTGATATAGGCTTTCGAACGCGTTGTTCTGACAGCGAATGCGAGCAAACTATAAAGCTTGCAGGTGAAGTGGTAGGTGGTTTACACCAACGTCCAGAGTACAATTTACCAATTGAATCAAGCCGCCCTAATTTAATGGCGTTTGATGCTGATATTTGGCCTCATGGCATGCAAATAAGCGCCATCTCAAAAAACCTGTATCCAATATTTAGTACTAACTTTATTCGTCGTACTTGGTTAATTGAAACCGAAAGTGGCGCTAAAATTGAAGTTGTGCTCGATAAAGGTGAAATTGCGGCTTCGGGTAAAATTGAAATTATTAGCGAGCTAGAAATTGAGCTAGTTGAGGGCAGTCGTAATGAGCTGTTTGCATTTGCAGATATACTAGTTAGCCAAAACTGCATACGCTTAGGTTTGTATTCTAAGGCCGCGCGTGGTTATCGACTTGCTGATGAAAAACCTTTAATGCCAAGCAAATCTATTGGTTTTGTACAATTACCAAAGTCGACTACTCAAGAGCGTGCTTTAGTTGAAGCCATGAACTTTGGCATTCGCTTTGTACAAAAGCACGAGCAATGCTATTTCGATAAGCCAAGTTTAAAAACACTTAAACGCGTAACTGACGGCATCAGTTTAATCCGCCATACTTTTTGGCTATACGACGATATAGTATCTAAAGAAAGTACAGAGCACTTACGTACCGAACTTAAATGGTTATTAAGTGAGTTAGCGTGGGTAGAAAACGCGATTCAATTAAAAACGTACACGTCTAAACGCCATGCTTTTTATAAAAAAATTAATGCGGCGCCAGCACTTGCTCAAGTCATTGGCGACTTAAAAGAGTTACAGCCAAGCATTGACGATATAAATGCACTGTTTCACAGCGCACGTTATAATCGTTTATTACTATCGTTAACTACCTGGTTAATCGATAAGCAATGGCGTAAAGACTGGGGGCAAGCAGAGCTTCAAGCGGCTGAGCAAAATGTGTCGTCTATTGCCAATAGGCTTTTTAATAAAGACTGGAAAAACCTGCACGAGTTGCTTCCAAAGGAGCAAACACTCGATGTCGCTTCGTATTTAAACCTGCGAACTCAGCTTGAAAATAGCCTACTGAGCGGTAACTGTTTAGGATCTTTATTTGATAAAGAAGAACGCCTAGAGTTTAGATTGCCTTGGCTTGATATTTCTCATGGTATTTATGAATTAAGTACGCTTGAGTATTTAAAGCAATTATGTGCAGGGCAAGAAGACGAACAGCTTGCTAAAATCCAGTCATGGCTTGAACAAAAGTCTGAATATTTGGTGAGTGCCATGGAGCAAAGTCGCCTTGCTTCACTTGACATAGAACCTTACTGGCAAAAATAAATGAAGCGCTTTTGTAATAAAATTCAGTTGCAAAAGTGTTTATTCGTTATTTTTTTATTAGTTAGTTTTAACACTTACGCTGAGCCCATATGGCATTTGTATAAAAACAAAAATGGCGTAAGTGTGTATTATCAAGGCCACAGTGATAATACCTTTGAAGTAAAAGCGCAGATGAGCGTGAAAGGCGTATCCACCAATGAGTTTTTAGAATTACTCAGTGATACCGATGCCGCACCCCAATGGCTCGAAAATATATCTCAGGTAAAGGTTATTAAGCACATAAGCCCATCAGAAAATTTAGTGTACAGTTATTTTAATTCTCCTTGGCCTGTTAGAGATAGAGATAGCATTACTTATTCTTGTTATTCACAGTTAACTGCGAATAAAAGCCAATTGCTTATTAATGCTCGCCCTAATAAGCTGCCCCAAAATAATGGCGTTATAAGAATTACTACTTTAAATGCACGCTGGCTACTGAGTGAGAACAAAGGCCGCCTTGATATTGAGTACCAAGTATATGCTTTGCCTGATGGGGCAATACCTACTTGGCTAAGCAATAAGGTCGGATTGAAAAGTACTTACACCACATTTATGAACTTGCATCATATGCTCACAGATAAAAAATACACTCCAAAACTACCTGTAATCAAAGCAGGTCAATGCTAAATATCGAATATATAATAATTTAATGGTGTGTTGAGTAGTCTTTAACTACGCTTAAGCAATAATGACACGCTATTATTTGGAGAATTGATGAAGTATTTAGTGGCTATATTATGTTTGATACACAGCTCATTCTTATTAGCTCAAGAATATACCTTTGGTGTAGTGCCGCAATACGAGCCGCAAAAGCTAAATACTATTTGGCAACCTTTGTTAAAGCAGGTAAGTAAGCAAACAGGGGTAACAATAAAGCTAATTACAGTTGAGTCTATTCCTGTATTTGAAAAAGCCTTTGCTAATGGCGAGTACGACTTTGCATATATGAACCCATGGCATAGTGTTGTAGCATACGAAAAACAGGGATATTTACCACTAATAAAAGATGCAGGGCGAAAGCTGCAAGGTATTTTGCTCGTAAACAAAGACAGTGATATTGATAATTTAAGCCAACTAGAGGGCGCTGAAATAGCATTCCCTGCACCTAACGCATTAGGTGCGTCATTATTAATGAGAGCTGATTTAGCATTGTTATACGGGCTAACAATAAAGCCTGTATATGTCCAAACTCATCCATCGGTATATTTAAATGTAGCACTGCACTCAACAATGGCGGGCGGTGGTGTAATGGGCACATTTAAACAACAACCAGAAAGCTTACAAAATAAACTCAAAATTCTTTATAAAACGCGTGAAATTAGTCGCCACCCAATTGTAGCCCATCCAAGGGTTGATGCTGCAATACAGTTAAAAGTGCAACAAGCTATTTTAGATATAGGGCAAAGCCCAGAGCATAAACATTTGCTTGCAGGTATCCCAATTATTAAACCTAATATTGCAACTTTAGCTGAGTATCAGCAGTTAACTCAGTGGGGCTTACGTTCTTTTTATGTTGAAAATTAGAGGGTTTCGTAGCCTAAGAGCACAAAGCTTTATTGTGGTATTGCTTTGTGGCTTGCTTATGGCCTGTCTTTTTATGTTTTACGCCTTACCGGAACAAGCGCGCTGGGTAAACGATGGCCTTTCAAAGGCTGCTCAGCGTTCTTTAGCGCAGTTATCGACTTCTATAACGACTCCGTTGTTAACTAGGCAATATGCAGAGCTATATGAAGAGATAGACAGTCAACTTCAAACTCGCCCAAATTGGAAAAGTATTAAAATTGTTGATGTTGATTCAAAAAACCAATTGTATCCGCTTGAGAATTGGGTTGGAGCAAATGAAAACGGCGACATGCTGTTATCTCAACAGGTGATATTTTTAGACAAACCGCTGGCTAATATTAGCTTGGTTGTTAATTTTACTAATGAAATTAACGAATCTTCAAAACTTCATTACACCTTAATATATATACAATTTATTATTTTAGTTATCGTTTTTATAGGTTTGGCTTGGCTGGTGGATTACAGGGTTACATCGCCTTTGAGGACGCTAAAACTTGGGTTTTCACGTTTAGCCAAAGGCGACTTTGATTGCCATATAGATAAACAACAACAAAATGAAGTGGGCAGTGTAATAAATGCATTTAATAATATGGTTGATGAGGTTGCGAATAACCATCAAAAATTAAATGCATTACGAATTCAAGCTGAGTCTGCAAGTAAAGCAAAGTCAGATTTTATGGCCAGTATGAGCCACGAATTAAGAACTCCATTAAATGCAATTTTAGGCTTAGCCCAGCTGTATGGATATGATGAGAGTGCTAATAAAGTACAAAAAGAAAACGCGAAAAGCATTTATCAAGCTGGGGAGCATTTACTATTACTCATAGACGATGTGCTTGATTTAACGGCTATTGAGTCGGGTAATATGCAGTTTAGTTTTTCTTATGTGCCTATTAAAAGCATATTAGAAGAGTCAGTAGAGTTTGTCACTGAGCTTATTAAAGGGCAATCAATAACACTGCAAACTCACGGTTTTGAGTCCTTAGAAGGATTGAGTATTTATATTGATCAGCGCCGCTTTAAACAAGTGATGCTTAACTTGCTTTCAAATGCGATTAAATACAACAAACCAAATGGCAGCATTAATATTAATTGTCGGGTGTTAAGTAATAAACAATGCGAAATAGATGTAATAGATACTGGATGTGGATTTTCTCCAGATGACATTTCTCGCCTATTTAAACCTTTTGACCGCTTAGGAGCTGAAACCAGTAAAGTAAATGGAACCGGTATTGGTTTAGTGATAACTAAGCAGCTGGTAGAGCGTATGCAAGGGTCTTTGAGCGCGCAGAGCGAGCAGCACAAAGGTTCTTGTTTTACGCTAAATTTTAACAGTTTTGATCAAACTGACTTGCCAGCACAAGTGCAAGCCCCTCAAATAACACAGCAAAGCTTAAATGCGGTAACGCTTCCTACGCTTGAGGTTTTAGTGGCAGAAGATCAAGTTACAAATCAGCAAGTGTTAAAACAGCAATTAACTATGCTTGGAGTGTGCTCTACTTTTGTAAGTAACGGTGAGCAAGCTTGGGAGGCCATACAAAATAAACGCTTTGATATTTTACTAACCGACATTCAAATGCCCTTACTCGATGGGTTAGGGTTAGCCAAAAAAATACGCGAAAACACTCATTTTGATGAACTGATTATAATTGCAATTACGGCCAACATTACCAAAAACAACATAGATAATTGTTATACTTGTGGAATGAATGGCTTTTTAACAAAGCCTATTGAGCTTGTTAAATTAAAGTCGTTATTGATGGAGCATTCTCAAACAGTGGTCAACACGCGATCAGAAAAATCAGATGGTGAAAATATAGCTTCAGATAGTTTTGATCAATTAGATATCACGCTACTAAAAGCAATGCTTGGTGATGATCCTAGCGTACATTGCATGGTATTTAATGCGTTTTTACAAACAGCAGGGGAGCAAATTAAATTAGCTAACGCGTATGCTAAGAGTAAAAACTATGTTGATTTAGCTTTTCAGGCTCATGCATTAAAGTCGTCTTCAAAGTCTGTTGGGGCTATTGAGTTGGCAAATATATGCCAGCAGATAGAAACGCAGGCAGAAAACGAAACAGTCAAAAATGAATATATACAGCAGCTGGAAGAGCGCTTTAACGCTGTAGTCACACAACTTAAAAGCTATTGTTTACGATATGAAAAACGCACATAAAAAATGGCTCTTAAAGAGCCATTTTTTGTTTTAGGTATTTTAGTATTTAGCCGCTTGCCCTTTTTTGGGTAAAGCGTGCTGTATAAAGTCACGTAAATCGTTATTAGAGCTTTCTAAATCAGCGTGGCGAAGGTACATCATGTGTCCGCTTCTGTAGCCTTTAAAGCTCAAACGGTCTTTCATTTTACCGCTTGGGTCTAATTGCCATAACGTATATTTAGCGTCAAAGTAATTGGTTGCGCCATCAAAGTATCCTGATTGGATCATCACGTTTAAGTAAGGGTTTTGCGCCATTGCTAAACGTAGATTTTCGCCTGTATTATTACCGGTTCTATCCCATGGATGGACATTACCAAATAAGTTATATTTTACATCAGTTTTATAGTTTAACTCTTCACGTAAGTAGTGATTAATTGCAGGAGTGAAAGAGTGTAACCAAGAGGTAAGTTCAGCCCAGTAGTCTGGGGATTCACCTGCGTCGCGTTTATCTATTCCTAAATAACGAGAATCTAAGCGACCCACAGTTTGACCACGTTCACGTAGTAGCTCTTTCCAGAAAAACTGAGTTGGAATATCTAAGTTATTTTGCTCAACAAATTTTTCTGATAAGCCTGCGTAGTGCGCCATTTTTGTAATTATGCGTCGCTTTTCATCAGCATTAATAAAACCACCTTTAGCAAGCGCAGGGATTAACTCGTTTACAGTAAACTCTTCAACTTCAGGTAATAACTCATCAAGATCTTTAGCTTGTAAATCGGTGTTAAGTGCTTTGTGATACCAAGCAGTCGCTGCAAAGTAAGGTAGGCGGTTAGCGGCTTTAATCGGACCGTCGCGCTTAATACCAATATCGGTAGGTGATACGAGAACAACACCGTTTATGTACATCCACTGACTGTTTTGAAGCTCATGAGCGAGTCCAGATACACGTGTTGTACCGTAGCTTTCACCAATTAAAAATTTAGGCGAGCGCCAGCGCTGGGCTCTATTTACAAAAGTATTTAACCACTCAGCAAGGTATTTAATATCGGCATTAACACCAAAAAATAGCTCTTTTTGTTTTGCTTTAGAAGGCAGTTCGCCTTTTTCGTTTTCAAGTACGCGAGAATAGCCTGTATTTACTGGGTTTACGTAAACAATATCGGCAATATCAAGTACGGAATATGGATTGTCTTTTACGCCGTAAGGTTGAATTGGATAGCCTTCGTCATCAATTTTTAATACGCGAGGGCCAGTATAAGCAAGATGCATCCATACAGAAGCCGAACCTGGCCCGCCATTAAATGAAATAAGTAATGGGCGAGTTGTTCTGTCGTCAACTTTGTCACGTGTGTAGTAGGTGTATTGTAGTGTAGCAACCGCGTCGCCTTTATCATCCCATACAGGTTGTGTGCCTGTAGCTACGGTATAACTAAAACGCTGGCCATTAATTTTAGCCTTATGTTGGGTAACTACTTTGCTGTCTACATCAATACGACGTTGGTTATCGGCAAGCGTGCTTGTACTAATTATTAATGCAATAACGGTTATCGGTAAACTGATAATACGACTAAGCTTCATTAGGTGTCCTTATTATTGTTGATACATCATTAAAGATAAAAATGAGTTAAATAACAAAAGTATTGAGACTAGTGGCCGATAATACTGGTTAAGTAAGGTATTAATACATTGAAAGACGCGTATTAATCGCTTTTATAGTTATTTTGGATTTACTTTCTTTATTTAGTTAATTGCAAAATTCAGGTATATTGCGGCCTACTTGTATTGGTTTTTTATACAGGCTATCACCAAAAAAATCTAACGGATTACGCTTTCAAGCACAATAAGTGCACTTTACACCGGATGTTTATGACTAATGCTATTGCAGTAATAGCGTTGTATTTGTCGTTTTGTGGTAAAACTAATTAAAGGTAAAGAGAAGCTTTATGCAAAGAGTATTAGTGGTTGAAGACAGTAAAGTAGTGCAGCAGGTACTTCGCCACTTAACTGCACAATACCTTGATGTGGCAATCGATTTTGCTTGGTCTTTAGCTGAATGTGCCACTTACGTAGAAAAATATGACTACACGCTTGCGTTAGTTGATTTAACCTTGCCAGATGCTCCTCACGGTGAAGTCGCAAAATATACTTTATCTAAAAAGATTCCTACGGTTGTTTTAACCTCAAAAATAGATGAGTACAAGCGCCAACAGATGCTTGAATTAGGTGTAGTTGATTATGTTATTAAAGATAATCGCGACTCTTACCATTACGCCGTTAAACTCGTTGCGCAATTGCTAAGAAACCAAGGTTGTAAAGCATTAGTAGCAGATGATTCATTACTGAGCCGCTCGTTAATGAAGCAAATGCTTGAAAAGCAGTTGTTTGATGTGACAGATGCCCACGATGGACAACAAGCACTCGAAATATTAAAAGCTAATCCTGATATAAAGCTACTTATGACAGACTACGCTATGCCTTCTATGGATGGCTTTGAGCTTGTAAAAGCGGTACGTAACTTTAGAGGCCGAGACGACTTAGCAATTATTGGCTTGTCGGGCGCTGGGAAACATGGGCTATCAGCGCGATTTATTAAATATGGCGCCAATGATTTTTTAACAAAGCCATTTATGAATGAGGAGTTTCATTGTCGAGTACTTCAAACAATGGAGCAACTATCGTTAATTTCAGATATTAAAGAAAGCGCGCATAGGGATCATTTAACAGGGCTTCATAATCGACGCTATTTTTATCAATATGCAGAAAAGCTCCTTAAAAGTAAAAACCAGAAAAATACTCTCGCATTGTTAGATATCGATTTTTTCAAAAATATTAACGATACATTAGGCCATGAGGGTGGCGATCAGGCTTTAAAGCAGGTTGGTTCATTAATCCGTACTACGTTTTCAAAGTTTACAGTTGCACGGGTTGGTGGAGAAGAGTTTGCCATAATATTACCTGAGATAGAGCTTGAACGTGGTCGTGAATACTTTGAAGCATTTAGAAAAAAGCTGGCTAGTTACGATTTTTCTATCAGCGATAAATCAATTAAAATTACTACAAGTATAGGTTTGGCAGACTTTCAAGATACTAGCTTAACGCAGGCAATGCGTGTTGCTGACAAAGCATTATACGAAGCTAAAAACCAAGGTAGAAACTGCGTGGTATAACTCTGTTGTATAAAGCTAAGCATGCAATTAATATATTGTACGCACCAATGTAGATAACTTGTTAAATTAACGCACCTAATTGGTGCGTTTTTTTTGTTATTTAGTTTCTGTTTTTCACTAACTTATTGTTTTAAAAAATATAAAAATAGTGGCACAAAGGTTGGATTGTTTAACCCAACAGGATAACAATAAAGAGTCCGAGGGGGCCGCTATGAAAATGATTAGTGCAATCATAAAACCATTTAAATTAGACGACGTGCGTGAAGCACTCGCTGATTTAGGAATTGAGGGGATGACAGTAGTTGATGTTAAAGGTTTTGGACGTCAACGAGGTCATACTGAGTTATATCGTGGTGCAGAATACCAAGTAGATTTTATTCCTAAGATCAAACTTGAAATTGCAACTCGTACTGAAAATTGTCAACGCGTTGTTGAAGCAATTACTAAAATTGCATCAACAGGTAAAATCGGTGACGGGAAAATTTTCGTGTACGACTTAGATCAAATTGTTCGTATCCGTACTGGCGAACTTGACGAAGAAGCAATTTAAGGGGGTCTCATGGAAAATACAATAATAGAACTAAAGTTTTCACTCGATACCTTCTATTTTTTAATATCAGGTATATTAGTAATGTGGATGGCAGCAGGTTTTGCCATGTTAGAAGCGGGCTTAGTTCGCTCTAAAAACACAGCTGAAATTTTAACTAAAAATGTCGCGCTGTATTCAATTGCATGTACGATGTTTTTATTAGTTGGCTACAACATTATGTATGTAGACAATGCCGAAGGTGGTTTTATTCCTTCAATAGGCGCTTTAATTGGCACACAGGCTGCTGATGCTGACCATTCTTTAGAATCTGACTTTTTCTTCCAAGTAGTATTTGTTGCAACGGCTATGTCGATTGTATCGGGTGCAGTTGCTGAGCGTATGAAGCTATGGGCTTTCCTTGGCTTTGCTGTAGTACTAACTGGTTTTATTTACCCTATTGAAGGTTACTGGACATGGGGTGGTGGTTTCTTATCTGAAATGGGCTTTGTAGATTTTGCAGGTTCTGCAATTGTACATGGAGCAGGTGCAGCTGCTGCACTAGCTGGTGTATTAATCCTAGGTGCTCGTAAAGGCAAATATGGTAAAAACGGTGAAATATACCCAATTCCAGGTTCAAACTTACCACTTGCTACACTAGGTACATTTATTTTATGGATGGGTTGGTTTGGCTTTAACGGTGGTTCTCAATTACTACTTTCGGATAAAGAAAACGCAACTGCGGTAGGTCAAATATTACTTAATACTAATGCAGCTGCTGCAATGGGTGCTATTGCTGCACTGTTTGTATGTAAGATACTTTGGGGCAAATCAGATTTAACCATGGTATTAAACGGTGCATTAGCAGGTTTAGTTGTAATTACTGCAGACCCACTTTCACCTTCTCCATTAATGGCATGTTTACTAGGTTTACTTGGTGGCTCATTAGTTGTGTTTAGCATTATAGCACTTGATAAAGTTAAGATTGACGATCCAGTAGGTGCTATCTCTGTACACGGTGTGTGTGGTGCATTAGGTATTATGTTAGTACCACTAACCAATGGTGATGCAAGCTTTGTTAATCAGTTAATTGGTTTAGTGTGTATTCTTGCCTTTGTATTTGTAGCATCATTTATTGTTTGGACTGTGCTTAACAAAACAATGGGTATACGAGTAACTGAAGAGGAAGAACTAAACGGTATGGATCAACACGATTGTGGTATTGAAGCCTACCCAGAGTTTGTTTCTGTTCGAAATAGCTAATAGTTTATTTAAATAATAGTGTGTTTACACAAAGCCCTACTTCAGTAGGGCTTTTTTTGTTTCAGGGGGGGTTAACTTTTCGGATGTTAGGATATGCCCAATATGCTAAGCTCACACTCGTGAATAACCCTTGGAATAAATTACACTTAAATGGCCGACAATAAAAAAACACCTACCAGCAAACCTGCAGCTAAACGTGCAAGTAAATCGTCAAGCACGACAAAAAAAAGCACATCAAAGGGCAGTAAAAAAACAGTTAAGCCCACTGTAAAACGCTCTTTTATGAGAAAAACATGGTCAGTGTTTTGGAAATTCAGCTTGGCTGTTTTTATTGCAATGGCAATGTATTTCATTTATCTAGATTCAAAAACAACACGTATATTTGAAGGTAATAAATGGCAACTTCCAGCGCAAGTGTATGCTCGTTCTATGGAGTTTTATCCGGGGCAATTTTTATCAAGCCAAGAAGTTGTGTTTGAGTTAGAGCGTCTACATTATTCATCTGTTAATAGATTAAGCAGAACAGGGCAGTTTGTTAAAACAGCAGATAGCATCAAGATTTATCGCCGTGATTTTGAATTTTATGATGGCCTTGAAGAATCACATATTATTGAACTTCGTTTTGCAGGGCAAAAAGTTGCGACCATTAAAGATAAGTTCGGCAGGCGTTTAAACTCTGCTCGCCTAGAACCTGTGCAAATAGCGCGAATTGGCAACGATTCTAAACAAGATAGAGAATTTGTACCGCTAGATAAGTTCCCAGCCATGCTTAAAGATACGCTACTGGTGGTTGAAGACCGTGATTTTTATGATCACCATGGTGTGTCGGTGTTTTCTATTTTACGTGCGCTTTATTCAAATATTAAAGCGGGACGCACCGTTCAAGGTGGCAGTACGCTTACTCAGCAATTAGCTAAAAATATTTACCTCACGCGTGAGCGTTCTTTAGTACGAAAAATAAATGAGGCCTTTATTGCCCTTATTTTAGATTATCGCTATTCAAAAGATCAGATATTAGAAGCTTACTTAAATGAGGTATACCTAGGGCAATCATACAACCAAGGCATCCATGGTATGGGGCTTGCCTCTGACTTTTACTTTTCAAAGCCTGTAGACGAGCTTGAGTACGACCAAATTGCTCTGCTGGTGGCAATGGTTAAAGGCCCATCTTATTACAACCCACGTCGTTATAAAGAGCGCACAATGGAGCGCAGGGACTTAGTGCTGCGTCTAATGGTCGAAAATAAGTTACTTAGCACAAAAGAGTACCGTGCATCGCTTAATCGCCCAATTGATATTGCGCCAATGAAAGCCAGTTTACAAAAATCATACCCAGGCTATTTAGAGCTAGTAAACAGAGAATTAAATGAATTATTACCAGATCAGCAAACACTTGATGCAGGTGTAAGAGTATTTACTTATTTTGATTTGCAAAAGCAAACAGCAATGGAAGAGTCTATTGAAAAGAGTTTACCGTACTTGGAAAATCGCCCTAGAACTGAAAAACTAGAAGCAGCCATGATCTCTGTTAATGTAGAAAAAGGCGGTGTTTCTGCACTTATTGCTGGTCGCGATGTTCGCTATTCAGGATTTAACCGTGTTTTAGACACAAAACGTAATATAGGCTCGCTTGTAAAACCTGCCGTGTATTTAACCGCACTGCAATTGCCACATTATAATTTAGCTACTTTGCTTGATGACTCGCCAGTACAGGTCACAAATGAGCAAGGTAAAGTATGGCAACCAGAAAATTTTGACCACCAATACCGTGGTGCAATCCCTCTTTATAAAGCATTTAGTAACAGTATAAATATCCCAGCGGTTAATTTAGGCCTTGATGTAGGTGTTGATAAAGTAGTAAATACATTAAAAGGTTTAGGTGCAACAGGGGCGATAGACGAATACCCATCGCTGCTTTTAGGAGCTGTTGAAATGTCGAGTTTTGAAGTGGCTCAGCTTTATACAACAATTGCTGCAGATGGCGAATATAAAAAGCTCACTGCAATTTCGGCATTAACTGACTCGGTTGGTAAAGTACTTTATAAGCATAAAGTAAATGCAGAGCCTCGTTTTGATAAATCTGCAATGTATATGACCAAATACGCGATGAAACGCGTAACGAAAGATGGCACTGCTAAACGCTTAAATTTACACTTTCCGTCAATCCAGCTCGCTGGTAAAACAGGGACCAGTAACGATTTACGTGATAGTTGGTTTGCAGGCTTTGATCAAAATACAGTGACTGTTGCGTGGCTTGGTCGAGATGACAACAAAAGCACTGGCTTAACAGGCAGCGTAGGCGCATTAGAAGCGTATATTCGTTACTTAAAGCCGCTTAACCCACAAGCAATAGCAGATACTCGTCCACCATCAATTCGCTGGGCATTTGTAAATGAGCAAACGGGTAAGCAGGCACCACCAGGATGTGGCAAGGTGATTCAGCTACCGCTTAGAGCGAGTGAGTTCGAGCCAAGACCGCAATGCATACGTTAATTTAAGATTACTTTAAACAACAAAGCCGCTTATTTAGCGGCTTTGTTGTAAGTTGTAGTTAACGCTTAAGATTTAAAAAACTGCATTGATTTGGTTAAATCATTAGATAAGCGACTTAATTGCTGTGCATCTTGTAGCGTTGATTGAGCCGATGTTAGCGTTTGATCTGCTAAATTACTCACTTCTTGCGAATCATTTAATGCTTGTGTTGTTGCATTTGATTGCTGTTTAACACGCTCTGCAATTACTTCACCTTGATGTTTAATATCGCCCATACTTTGCTCTGCACTTTGCAATACTTCATTGGTTTGATTGGCTGCTTTTACTGATTGCTCCATTTTTTCAACACTTGAGCGCATTTTTTGCTGGGTGTCGTCAGATGCTTGTTGTAAAGAGCTAATAATTTGATGTATTTCTTGGGTTTGTGTTTGTGTACGCTGAGCAAGTGTTCTTACCTCATCAGCTACAACGGCAAATCCACGGCCATGCTCGCCGGCTCGCGCGGCTTCAATAGCGGCATTAAGTGCAAGCAAGTTTGTTTGATCGGCTATTTCACTGATCCCTTTACTTACTTTGCTAATTTCTTGGCTATCTTGTGCTAGCTTATCGAGCGCTTGTTGGCTCTCTGCAAATTCAATTTGAAGGTCTTGCATATATTTAGCAAGCTCCATTGTATTGTCTGAACCTTGTTTCACATGAGCTGCAGCATCTTGCGCGGTAAGCGTAGCTTGATGCGCAGACTCTTCAACTGCAAGTGCGTTTTGAGCCATATCGCTTAGTGCATTATAAATGGCATTGACTCGAATTTGCTGTTTTGAAACATCATTGCTTGTTTGGCTGCTCGCATGTGATAGCGATTTAGTTGCATCGCATAACTCTTCTGTACTTGCTTTAACATCAAATAATAAATGTGAAAATGCGTTAAGTAGTGCGTTGTAGCGCGATGCAATAATTCCCATTTCATCATTAGTGCTCGAATCGATAGTTGCATTTAAGTCGCCATTCGCGGCTCTATTCGCGGCATCAGCAAAGCGATTAATGGTATCAACAACTGCAAAATAAAAACCAATCATCAAATAAAATGCAAATAGCAAACTAATCAATGAAGCAGCTAAAACAAGATTTCGTGTCCACTGTTGAGTTTGTAGTTTTGCCTCTATAAGGCTCTCAAGTGTTGGAATGCTCTTACTAACAAGTTGATTAATACTACTGTGAACGTTGTTTGTTAGCTTAGTGAACTCTGCTTGAGTTAATAGAATATCGTCTGGTTCAAGTAGTTTTTCATCTATCGCTTTTTTAAATGCATCCACAGCACTGTGTAAATTATTTAACGAAGGCATAAGCGCTTTGTTTACTGATTTATCTGCATTGGTGGCTACATTGAGTATTTTATCGAGTTGTTTTTCGTATAAAGGAAGTGACTTACTAAAATTTGAAAGTGCTATAAACGTATCGGGCGTAAAACGGTTACTAGCCAAAACAGTATTAGCACTTTGCGCTGTTGAGTTTATTTGCATTATAAGTGCAGGAATTGGCGTGACTAAAGAGCGGTTTACATAAGCGCTTGCTAATTGACTGTCTAAGGCTAGATTTGATTGAATAGAAACAAGTTCAAGTACTTCATTTGCTTGAGTGTCTTTTATGTTAAAGCCGAGTGAACGAGCTATTTTTATATTTTGATTCGTATCTCCCTGCATTTGATTTGAAAGTATAGATCTGTAGCCTTTTAAGCCTTGCTGCTGCATTTTTGAAACAGTAATACTTTCACTTAATAACGAGACTAAAAAAAACAAACTAAGTGCTAGAGGAACGAGTAAAATTCCAAACATTAAGCTGATTTTAGTTTTGTATTTTAAGTTTGCCATTAGCTGGATAGCGGGAAAAGAAAATTGGCGTAATCCTGACATAAGGCTCTCTTGTATTTTTTGTAATTAGGGTAAAGGTGAATAGACCTTGTTATGCTTAATTATCATTCATTTATAGTACATTACAAATAAAAAAAGCCCTTTCGGGCTTTTTTCAATCTTTAGTCTTAATTACATACTTAAAAACAAGTGGTTACAAATGTATAAATAGTAATTTTTAGCTTAAAGTTTAGCAAACGAGCGTTCCGCCGCCGCTATTGTGTCTTTTACTTCTTGCTCAGTATGTGCAGCACATACAAAACCAGCCTCAAATGCTGATGGGGCAAGGTAAACGCCTTCTTCAAGCATAAGGTGGAAAAAACGTTTGAAGCGCTCTAGGTCACACTCAGTTGCTTGCTTATATGTTGTTACTTTTTCAGCATCAGTAAAAAAGAATCCATACATGCCGCCCGCATAGTTAGTTGTTAGCGCAACACCGGCTTTTTTAGCACCAGCTTCAAAGCCTTCACAAATTGCTTTTGAAATAGCTTCTAACTTATCGTGAAGGCCAGGCTCACTTAATAGCTCAAGTGATTTTAAACCTGCAGCCATTGCAATAGGGTTACCAGAAAGAGTACCTGCTTGGTAAACTGGTCCTACAGGCGCAATGTAATCCATTATTTCAGTTTTACCACCAAACGCGCCAACTGGCATGCCGCCGCCAATTACTTTACCTAAACACGTAAGATCTGGTTTAATGTTGTAATAAGCTTGTGCACCGCCAAGTGCAACACGAAAGCCTGTCATTACTTCATCAAAAATAAGTACTGATTTATATTCGTCACATACATCACGCAAACCTTCTAAAAAGCCAGGCACTGGTGGAATACAGTTCATATTACCGGCTACTGGCTCTACAATAATACAGGCAATTTCGTCTGCGTATTTTGCAAAAATAGCTTTTACTTCATCTAGATTATTAAACGAAACTGTAAGTGTATGCTTAGCAAAGTCTTCAGGAATACCTGGAGAATTAGGTACACCCATTGTTAGTGCACCAGAGCCTGCCTTAACTAATAACGAGTCAGCGTGACCGTGGTAACAACCTTCAAATTTTAATATTTTATCGCGACCGGTAAAGCCACGTGCTAAACGAATTGCACTCATTGTCGCTTCAGTGCCTGAGCTAACCATGCGTACTTTTTCGATTGATGGAACTAGCTCTTTTACTTTTTCAGCCATTAATATTTCGGCTTCAGTTGGTGCGCCATAGCTAAGGCCATTTTCTACAGCTTCGTGTACGGCTTGTTTAATTGCAGGGTGGTTATGGCCCATGATCATAGGCCCCCAAGAGCCAACATAATCAATGTAACGATTACCGTCGGCATCAAATGTAAACGCGCCTTCTGCTTTTGTAATGAATAGTGGCGTACCGCCTACACCATTAAAAGCACGAACTGGTGAGTTTACGCCACCAGGAATAGAAGCTTGGGCGCGTTCAAATAAGTCTTGGCTAATTGTCATGAAAAATCCTATAAATTGTCACTTAAAAGGGGGTTAGCTGTCGCGTTTGCGGCTAAACCAAGGTACGTCTACTTCATACTTATCGACTTTGTTTTCTACGCCGAGTGTTAAAGCAAACAGTGCCATACGAATTAATACGCCATTTTGTACCTGGCGAAATATTGCTAAATTGTCGTTACTGTTTAAGTCGTTATCAAGCTCGTTGGCTTCTAAGCGACTATCACGTGGAAGAGGATGCATTAATACAGAGTTAGGCTTACAGTGAGCGCTGTAGATAGATTGGCTAATCCTAAAGCCGCCACGGTATTTATTTGCTTCTTCTTGCGAAGGAAAACGCTCTTCTTGAATACGTGTTTGGTAAACAATATCGGCTGCTAAATTACCTTCCATCTTATTTACTAGCTCAATTTTATGGCCCGCATTTTCTACTGCATCTAAAATGCTTGTTGGCATTTGTAAGCCGTCAGGCGCGACCATCGAAAACTTTACGTTTTTATAATGGCACAATAGTTTAGATAAAGAATGCACTGTGCGGCCATACTTTAAATCGCCCACAAGCGCTATATGCATACCATCAATATTTTGACCAAAACGATGTAATTCGCGCTCAATGGTTAATAAGTCAAGCAATGCTTGAGTAGGGTGCTCATTTGGGCCGTCGCCGCCATTAATAACGGGTACAGTACAGCCGTCAGCAAATTCACTAACTGAGCCTGCATCAGGATGGCGCATAGCAACAGCGTCAGCATAAGCTGAAATAACGCGGGCGGTATCGTAAAGAGACTCACCCTTAGCAAGGGCTGAACTTTGCATACCTGTAGTTTCACGTACGCCACCGCCAAGTAAATTAAAGGCGGTGCCAAAGCTAACTCGTGTACGAGTGCTTGGTTCAAAAAACAAATTAGCTAAAATAGCGCCTTCTAGCACCGTAGTTTGCTTTTGCTTTTTAGCATAAGGCTCCATTTTTTTTGCTACTGCAAAAATACGTTCAATGCAGTCTCTGTCTAGCTGATTTACAGACAGTATATGCTCACCTTGGAAACTTAACATAGGGTTATTCCTAATCAATCAAATGGGCGCGATAATCCATAAATGGAGCACGCAATCGCGCGTGTTATAGCAAGTATTGTAAATTGCAGCGCAGTTTAACATGCACCGAAACGCTTATAAATTAGGTTTTATTACCGCAAGCGCCACTATGATGAGCAACGCAATAACTGGGAGCTCGTTAAAAATACGATAAAAGCGGTCTGTCTTAGTGTTGCGGTCATGTTTAAAGTCATTTAATAACTTAAAACAGTAGCCGTGGTATATATATAATATGATCACCAGCACTAGTTTATAGTGCAACCACATACTGTATCTAAACCAATCACGACCATATTCAACAATGGTTAATACACCAAATACAGCGGTTAATACAGCAAATGGGGTAACGAAATAAAGTAGTCTGCGCTCCATAACTTTTAACATAGAGTTGCATGATCTTTCCTCGCTCATAGCGTGATATACAAATAATCGAGGCAAGTAAAAAATACCGGCAAACCACGCAATCATAAAAAATATGTGGAATGTTTTATAAATCAATAATGCGCTCATAATAGTCCTTATTGTTTAAAGTAAGCTGTTACGAATGGTTAAAATATGATGAATTTGATCCCAGCGTAATAGCCCCATAATTTGTTGATTATCTAAAAGGTTATAAACGTAAAGCGCGCCACTTCTTTTATCTTTTAGGATATCGAAAGCATCGGCTAGGGTGGCCTGACTACTGATGCCCTGCAAGCTAATATAATTTATATTTATTGTTTCATTAGACATTAGCGTTAAATCGTATTCAGCGAGACGATAGCCATTTTCTTCGTCAAAAACAATTAACGGAGTTTGGCTATCCATGGCATCTAATGTGCTTTTTATTTGCACTTTATCGTCTGAATAAAGCAATTTAAAGTCTTCATCCATATCATCCATTATCCCCACTTTTTGTAATGCTTCGGTAGCGGGAGATACATGGTACGGTAATCCTTGAAAATCTAATTGCTGCAAAAATATGGAGCGATTTCCAAAAAACTGTAATGCTGTTACATAAGCCGTGGTTATAACTATCATCGCAGGAACAATTATTTCAGGTGACGATGTAAGCTCCATGACTGTTGTTAAAGCAGCTAGTGGCGCATGCAATGTGGCGGCCATTAATCCAGCCATACCTAACACGCCATAAGTACCCGCTATATCAGTGCCAGGACTAATAAACTGAGCAAAAAAAGCCATTAATGTACCAATTAATACGCCAAGTCCAATTACTGGACCAATTAAACCGCCCGGAATACCCAAACCGATAGCAAACAATGTAGCAAGTAGTTTAGCGATTAAAATAGTTGTGAGTAGCTTTACGTCATCAGGAGATTCAACCGCGATAGTTATTGCGCTCATACCAGAGCCCATAGCATGAGGTACTGCGTAAGCTATTAAGCTGGCAATGCATCCTGCAATTAATAAACGAGGGAACATACTTAAAGGTTTAAATGTTTTAATAATTAGCATTAAGTTTTGATTAAAGCTAAATGCAATAGCACCCAGCGCCATGCCGCATAATATTAAATAAGGGTAATGCCAACCACTCAATGGCGCTATGGTAATGAGTGCAAGCTCTGAACCTTCACCAAAAACAAACTGTGTGGCCAGTGCGCCAGTAACAGCGGCAAGCATGATAGGTACAAATATGTGTACTTTATATTCACGAAGTACCACTTCCATTACAAAAATAACGGCTGCAAGTGGAGTATTAAACGACGCGGCTATACCTGCCGCTACTCCACAACCACTTAGAGTACGCATGGCATTATGCGGTAAATGTAGCTTATCTGCCAAAATACTCGCCCCCGTTGCGCCCATATGCACGGAAGGCCCTTCTCGGCCAACTGAAAAACCGCTAATGAGAGCAAGTGCGCCACCAACAAATTGATTAACCGTATTGTATAAAGGCATTTGCCCGTAGTGACGTTTAATTCTGTGTATAACGAAGGGGATACCCAAGCGGTAATGTTTAAACCCAGTAAAGGCAGCAAACGTGGCTATTAGTAATGCAGCAACTAAAGGCATTAGTACACGTTCAAGTGTTGGTAGGGTAGTAAAGTCGTCAGGTGTTTCTAAAAATAAGCTTTGGAAAAACAAAATGGTTAAGCGAAATAAAATAATAAAAAATGCAGCAATTAATCCGGCAACTACGCCTAATAAGCATAATTGTACAGATGTTTTAGGTTTTGCCAGCCGACGCCTGAGTTGCTCAAGCCACATGCATAATTCCTCGCTGTATTCTTCATCAGCATTTTAGCAAAAGAGTTTAGCTAAGTCCTTGTGATTTTGAAATTTTCGTAACTTATATTAACAATTTGCAATGAAGATTAAGACCTATTGCCTATAACTAAAATATTTAATGAGTTTATAGCGTATAAAGGTCGCTTTTAGTTTGCTTAAGTATTATTTTAGCTAGTTAATGTTTGGCCACTTTTTTATTAATTTATAGATATAACTTAGAGGAAAGAGTTGTTTTACTATACTTGATTAAAACACTCGGGTATTAGATAATCACGCCATTGCGATATTGAGGGTTTTAAAATGTCTGAAGAATTACCAATTAAGTTCAGCGATGCAGCTGCTGTTCGTGTTAAACAGTTAATCGACGAAGAAGAAAACCCAGACTTAAAACTGCGTGTTTATGTAACAGGCGGTGGTTGTTCTGGTTTTCAATATGGTTTTACTTTTGATGAAAAAGCGAATCCTGGCGATTTAGAAATTGTAAAAAATGGTGTAACACTCGTTATTGATCCAATGAGCATTCAATATTTGGTTGATGGTGAGGTTGATTACACTGAAGGATTAGAAGGCGCACGCTTTTTTGTATCTAATCCAAATGCAACAACAACTTGTGGTTGTGGTGCAAGCTTTAGCGTTTAACAGCCAAACGCTAAATAGAATAAAGCCGCTTTTGCGGCTTTTTTAATGCCTACAAATCAGTTGGTGCGTATTCGGTAATTTGCATTATCAATACAAAAAAGCCGAGCACAAAGGCTGAAAACGCTAAAATATACATAAAGCCTTTTTTACCTTGTTTAATTGGTACGCCGTTGTGGCGCAAAAAAAAGTACCAACCTAAACACAACACGATAGGTAATAAAAAAAGAAGTCTGAACATTACTTGGCCTTTTTAGTGCAAATTATTGCTTAATAATAAACGTGTAACATTAAAAAGGAACAAATATGTTATAAATATTTTTAAGCTGTTTTATGAAGGTAATATTATTTTTTTAATATTTTCTGATAACTTAGGTTAAATATTCAGTGTTTATAAATGTTCGTTCAGGTTGATTTTGTACCGAGTATGTAATTAATTATTTAACCAAAGTGTTAATAGTATATAATGTATCCAAGAATGAGACGGGCAAAATTTCATTCTCAATAAAAACAAATCTTTACCATATTATTAGCGTAGTTTTTAGCTGTGTTGGTGGAGTGAGTAGCAACACATGCTTTATTAAGCAATAGCTTGCTATTGAAAGTATGACTGCTTACCTGCCTACGGCTATTGATGGAAACTACTGCTTTAATGGGTACGTCAAATCATCTAGTAGGAGATGTAAAATGATGGGCAAAACAGTTTCTTCTGAAGAAAATGCAAAGCTAACAAAGTGGCTTAAAACTAAGCGCCATGAAAAGGGTCATACAATGCGAAGCCTAGCACAAGTGCTTGGAACGCCTCATTCGTTTATCGGCAAGATTGAAAATCAAGAACGCCGCTTAGATGTAATTGAGTTTGTTCGCTATTGTACAGCTCTAGAAGTTGATCCACATGAAGCACTTAGCTTGCTAAAAGTAGATTAACTCAATAATTGCTTAGTACACTTTAAGGGGCACTTGATAGTGCTAAGCAATATGTTAATGCAGGGATGCATTAAATATTTTTGTGGTAATTTTTCTCAAGCTCATACAACTTATGCCTAATCAGATATAAAAATATCAACGAAGGTAAAACCATTAAGGCTGTTAAAATAAAGAACAGCGACCAATTTCCCATTAACCAATCATCAATTACTACACCACTGTAGCTTGAAAGCAATGTTCGTCCTAAATTCCCTAATGACGCCAGTAATGCATAGTGCGTTGCACTAAATGCTCTATCGCATAACATCGATATAAAGGCCACCATAGCGACCAACGACCACGCTTGCGTAAAGCCATCAATAACAATAGCAAAGGCATACAGCCTTAGGTCAGGGCCAACTAAAGCAATCCACGAAAAGGCTAAGTTTGAAGCAGCCATTGCAATACCACTTACAAATAAACCCTTAACAATGCCATATTTTTGATTAAATAAACTGCCAACAAAGGTAAATATGATTGTAAGTACCGCTGTACCTACCTTCGAAAATGTAGCTATATCGCTATTGCTAAAACCAATTTCTTTATAAAACACAATCGACATGCGCCCTAAAAACGCTTCGCCTATTTTAAATAAGAAAATAAACGCAAGTAATGCTAGTGCTGTTTTAACGCCATTTTTAGTAAAAAAAGCTCTAAAGGGATCAATAACGGTTACCGCAAGCCACGCAACAGTTTTTGTTAAAGGAGTTTGTTTTGTAGAGGACAGTTTTTCAAGGTACACACGCTCAAGTTCAGCATGTACTGCTTCGCGGTTGGTTTCGGGCTCTTTTGCAAACAGTGCTCCACTCATTAACAGCAGCATTACGGCAGCTAAAAAGTAATAAATTTGTGGCCAGTCGAGCGAGGGTATATCGGCCATGTAAAATGGAATGGCGCCTAAAAGTGCATAACCTGTCCACCAACCCGAAGTTGCCATTGCGGCTGCAGCGGTTGCTTTGTGTGATTCGCTTTCGCTTAGGGTGTCTATTCTAAAGGCATCAATAGCAATGTCTTGAGTAGCCGAAGCAATGGCGATTAATAAACAAATCGCAGCAACAATTGCCAAATTAGCTTTTAAATCAAGCCCTGCTAATAGCAAGGTGCCAATAAAAATAAAACTTTGGCAAAATAGTATCCAACTGCGACGTTGGCCTAGCCATTTATATAAAATAGGAAGTTTTGTACGGTCAATGAGTGGCGACCACAAAAAGTTTATGCTGTAAGCGCCAAATACAATGCCAAATAGGCCTATCATACTGCGACTTAGCCCTTCATCTTTTAGCCAAGCAGACATAACAGAGCCAATTAAAACCCACGGAAAACCGCTACTCATACCAAATATGAAAATGTGGATTAAGCGTTTGTCTTTAAAGTAAGAAAAATATTCGCTAATAGAGAGAGATTTGCTCATAGGGCCTTCATTGGCTTTGATGCAGAGCAGCTAAGCTGCTCTTAAAAAATTATAGTGGGACTTGTTCAAGCACTTTAATGTTTAAGATGACAACAGGTTTTTTAGGTACGAAATCGTAGCCAATTTTTTCATTAAAACCGGTTTCAACAGTCATAATTTTATCAAGCGTGTCGTAACCATCCATTACGCTACCAAATACTGCAAAGCCCCAATCTTTCCCTGGATTTAGGTGATCGTTATTATCCATATTAAAAAAGAATTGGCGAGTTCCTGAGTGCGGTTGTCTATCTTGATAGGCCATAGCAATGCTATACATATCGTTTTTTAAACCGTTACCGCTTTCATTAAAAATAGGGTCATTTTCATGTAGGCCATCATAGTCTTTATCGTAACCGCCACCTTGAATAACAAAGTCGCGATCATTTTCTACATCGCGCTCAATACGGTGAAAAACGCTACCTTGATAACTTTTATCTGACACGTAAGTTAAAAAATTATTGACTGTGATGGGCGCTTTAGAACGATCTAGTTCAACCACGATGCTACCCATTGAGGTTACAATTTCTACGCGTGGAAAAATGTTGTCCTTTTGCACAAAGCGGCCTTCTTGGGCTGCTAAGCTACTTACACTAAAGAATAGGCCTAAGCAGATTAAAAAAAGTCGTTTCATAGTTAACCTTCTAAAAATTCTATTAATTCAGGGTCAGATACAATGCGGGTAATAACTTGCTCAGTCAACTTATTGAGCTGACCTTCTATTTTTGCTCGCTCATGACTAAATGGGCCTTCTAAATTAGCACTACCTCTATACACTTTACTAAAGTTACTTGAGGCGCGAATAACACGCACGCCAAGTTCTATGTGGGCTTCGCTGGTATGGCTCACTAGCTTTTCGGTTACAACAGCTTGCAATGCATGAATATCTACTTCAAAGCGAACCGTTGCTAAGTTAGAAATACTGGCTCCATTACGGCTAAGGGCGCTGTCTAACACACTTTTAATAGAGCTGGTAATACCTTGGCTTGCAAAGGTTTTAGTTTTGTCTGACTCAATAAGTTTAAGTGTTGATGTATCGCCACGTAAATCAATTACACTAGTACTTAAGCTACTATTTATAGTGCTTATTTGACCATTTTTATAAACAGGGTTAAGTATTACTTGGCTAGGCTGATTCGCGCAGCCACCAAGTATCAGTAATACACAACACCCAATTATAATGTTTGTTATTTTCATTTATAGCATTCCACTATTTTTTGTTGCACTTAAAACGACAAACTTTTTGTTTGAACCTAACAACTTACAGTTGCCGAACATACGGTTTAATTTATCATGATAATCTAAATGACGATTACCAATAATACGCAGCTCACCGCCTTCTTTTAAAGTATCTTTTGCTTGTTTAAACATTTGCCAAGCAATATGGTCGGTAACGGCCTGAGCTTGGTGAAATGGAGGGTTACAAAGCACCATATCTACACTGTCTCTTTCAAAGCCTGTTAAACAGTCGTTTTCGATGAACTCGCAGTTATCAAATTTATCGCCTAGGTTAATTTCTACATTTAACCGAGCCGACTCTACTGCCATGTAAGACTCATCAACAAAGGTAACTGATGCATTAGGGCAACGAGCAAGCGTCATTAATCCAACAACTCCGTTACCACAGCCTAAATCAATAATGCTTTTAGCTTTTGGTGTTTCTGGTAAGTAGTTAAAAAAGAAGCGTGCACCAATATCTAACGAATCACGCGAAAACACATTTGCATGGTTTGTTATATTAAACTCAGTACCTTCAAGCTCCCACGTTACAGGGAAGTCTGCTGCTTTATATCCGCCTTTAGCTGTACTTAATATAAGACGGGATTTTTTAACTGCTAGGCTAGTTTTTGTTTCACCAATAAATTGCTCAAATGATTTTATTGTTGAGTTATGAATTTCTTTTGTTTTACCTGCGGCAATTACTGGCGTACCAGGTGCAAGGACTTCACTGAGTTCACTTAACTGAAACTGTAAAAAACCTACATTACGAGGGATTTTAATAAGTACTAAATCAACATCCGGCGGTAATGCAGACAAACTATCTAATTGTGTAAAATCTGCTGTAGGCAGTTTGTTTTCTTGTAAGTTATAAGCCGCAGCTTGGTGGCTAATATAAGAATCGTTAACTGAACAAACCGTTAACTTATTAAAATAACAAGCAAGTGCACCAAAGCTATCGTTTAAAATAAGCAATGAGCGACAATCAGGGTGATGTTCGTTAACATAATTGATAAGGTACTCATCTGCCGAATCCCACGCTTGTAAGCTGCGGTTTTTTTGATCCAAAGGAAAGCGTTCAAGAGTAAAGGTTTTATCGCCTAGCTGGGCTTGCGTCGTCATAATGGTTCGTTGATCAGTAATCTAATGTAGGTAAATTCTAACATGCAACGGCAAAACGCCAACCCCCAACAGTTACCAAATGGCTTTTCTTATCAAAGTAGGGCACTTAGTGCACAAAAAAGCCTCGATCTATTTTATTATTTGCAAAAAAACCTACGTTGGCAGCAACCCGATGTAACTGTTTATGGTAAAACGGGGCCTATTCCACGGCTACAATGCTTCATGAGCGATTTAAATATTGAATACGGCTATTCAAGTAGTAAGCAAATAGTAGAGCCATGGGATGAATTGTTACTTAATATGAGAAGGCGTTTAGAGGCGCACTTAAATCAGCCTCTAAACTCATTACTCGTTAATTACTACCGAGATGGTAATGATACGATGGGCTGGCACAGTGATGATGAAATAGAGCTTGGTGATAAACCAACAATTGTGTGTGTCTCTCTAGGAGCTGATCGGATTCTAAAGTTAAAGCACAAGGCGAGCAATAAAGTAACCGACTTAAAATTACAAAGTGGCAGCTGTTTAATAATGAATGGACATAGCCAGCGAGATTATCAACATGCAATACCTAAGCAAACAACGCTTGCACATCCCCGAATAAGTTTAACTTACCGATTTATTAAGCACATTAAACAAAAGCAATTTAGTTAGCCAAGCGCTGCGTTAAATTGTTATAGTAAGTGTATAAATTAGCTAATTAAAACGGTCTTTTATGTCAATGCAGCAACAGATCCAAGAAAAAATAAGCAACGCTATTGCGTGTAAACATTTAAACGTAATTAACGAAAGCCATATGCACAGTGCGGGCACTGAATCACACTTTAAAGTAATAGTGGTTAGCGAAGGTTTTACAGGTAAACGTTTATTGCAGCGCCATCGTGAAATTAATGAAATTCTAAAAGATGAATTAGCAAATCATATTCATGCACTCGCAATTCATACATATACACCCGATGAGTATACAGAGCAGGGCGGCGAGGCACCTGATTCACCTAATTGTATGGGCGGCTCTAAATTAGCTTAAATAATTAATAGCGATTTGATTGTTACACTTGTGGTTAACTGATCAGATCAGTGTTTTTAGTATTAGCCTTTAAACTAGCGCTAATTTTTATTGTAAAAGATATAGGATGATCAATGGTCATTAAGCCTAAAATTCGTGGATTTATCTGCACAAACGCACATCCAGCTGGTTGTGCAGAGCATGTTCAAGAACAAATTAACTATGTAAAACAACAAGGCGCATTAAAAAATGCACCAAAAAATGTATTAGTTATTGGCGCATCAACAGGCTACGGCTTGGCTTCGCGCATTGCAGCTGCGTTTGGTGGTGGTGCTAAAACATTAGGTATTTTCTTTGAAAAAGAAGGTACAGATCGCAAAACAGGTTCTGCTGGTTGGTACAATACCGCTGCTTTTCAAGATGCAGCAGACGAAGCAGGCCTTTGGTCTAAAAATATTAATGGCGATGCGTTTTCTAACGAAATTAAACAAAAAGCAATCGACACTATTAAAGCAGATTTGGGCAAAGTAGATTGTATTATTTACAGCTTAGCGTCTCCTCGTCGTACAGACCCAAATACGGGCGAAGTGTACTCATCTACGCTTAAGCCAATTGGAAATGCCGTTACTACTAAAAACTTAAATACATCAAAGCGTGAAATTGATGAAATTACTGTTGAAGCTGCAAACCAAGACGATATCGACAACACCATTAAAGTAATGGGCGGTGAAGATTGGGAAATGTGGATTGACGCATTAAAAGAAGCGGATGTATTAGCCGATAACTTTAAAACGACTGCGTACACTTATATTGGTAAAGAGCTAACATGGCCAATATACGGACACGCTACTATTGGTAAGGCTAAAGAAGATCTAGACCGTGCAACCGCTGCTATTAAAGAATCAACAAAAGATTTAAATGGTGAGGCATATGTTTCATCACTTAATGCTGTGGTAACGCAAGCAAGTTCTGCTATTCCTATTATGCCGCTATATATCTCTGCTTTATTTAAAGTTATGAAAGCAGATGGCACATACGAAGGCACTATTGAGCAAATTCACGCTTTATTTAGTGAAAACTTGTATGGTGAATCACCTCGCTTTGACGACGGTGGACATTTATTCCAAAACTACAAAGAGCTAGAAGACGACGTGCAAGCTCGCGTGCAAGCTGTTTGGGATAAAGTAGATACAAGCAGCATTGATGAGCTAACAGATTATGTTGGTTACCATAATGAGTTTTTACGCTTATTTGGTTTTGGTATAGATAGTGTTGACTACGATCAAGATGTAGATTCAGTTAAGCCAATTGCCAATATGATTGACTAACAGAACTTAGGGCCTGTTTATCTTTCGAGGTTAAATTTGCAGCAGTCTGTTTGGTATTTAGGCAAGGCAGAGCCTATGTAGTGTGGTTATTCCCCATAAATGGGCGATAACGTGGAATAAATGCCAAACATGCGCTGCCCAAAGGGTTCTGCCTAGGGGCTATTTACTCTTTGTTGCCTACATGGATGTAGGTAAGGGGCGTGAGCAGGACGCGGAAGCTTTGCTCGGTTTTTACTTAGCCCACTAGGTTACAAACCTCACGCCGCGATTAAATAGCCCCTAGATTGAACAAATTTTAATCCTGAAAGGTCAACAGGCCCTAGTTATAAAAAGCCGCTATCGCGGCTTTTTTTGTATTATGCGATTTGTTGAATTTACGATGAAATCAGGAATGATAATTGCTTAGGCTACCACTTTGGTCTAGCTTGATTTTTATTTAATTCACTTAACAAAACTAAATAAGTGTTTCTGTCGTATAATTTTCATAAATACACTCGCATAGTCATCTAAAATGATGTTAAAATCTCGACAATATGTGATGAGTTTTACTACGTTGCTTGTTTGATATCTCTAGCAAGCTGCTCTTTTGTACCTTGATATAACTTGGAATAACTCAAATGGCGACGTGGTTGATACGATTTTTCAGTTTCTTTCCTTTAATGTAATGCAAGTGCGTATGATCAACATAAAAAAAGGTCTGGATTTACCCTTAGAGGGCGCGCCACAGCAAGTTATACATGACGGTTCTGCTGTCAAACGTGTAGCTGTGCTTGGCGAAGAGTTTATCGGTATGCGTCCAACCATGCATGTTCGTGTGGATGACCAAGTCAAAAAAGGCCAGGTACTTTTTGAAGATAAAAAGAACCCAGGCGTCCTATTTACTGCTCCAGCTTCTGGTACAGTAAAAGAAATAAATCGTGGTGCTAAACGTGTGCTGCAATCTGTTGTTATTGAAGTAGCAGGCAGTGAGCAAATCACCTTTGACTCTTTCAAAGCAGACGAGCTTCCGAGCTTAGAGCGCGAAAAAGCCAAAGAAGTACTTATCCAGTCTGGTCAGTGGACAGCACTTCGTGTTCGCCCATTCAGCAAAGTAGCGGCTGTGGATGCAAATCCTAGTTCTATTTTTGTGACCGCAATCGACACAAACCCATTAGCTGCAGATCCTGCAGTAATTATTGCAGAAAATGCGCAAGCATTTGAAGCGGGTCTTGCAGTTGTTTCGCGTTTGACCGATGGCAAAGTATTTATGTGTAAAAAAGCAGGCAGCCAAGTTCCTAGCTCATCTATAGCTCAAGTAGAAGTACATGAGTTTGGTGGTGTGCATCCGGCTGGCCTCGTTGGCACTCATATCCATCATCTTGATGCAGTTTCTGTTAGCAAACAAGTTTGGCATATTGGTTACCAAGACGTTATTGCGTATGGTCACTTATTCCTTACTGGTGAAATTTACACAAATCGTGTTATTTCGCTTGCAGGTCCTCGCGTTAAAAACCCACGTTTAGTGAAAACACAATTAGGTGCTTCATTGGATGATTTAGTGGCTGGTGAGTTAGAAGACGGAGATAACCGCGTTATTTCTGGTTCTGTTCTATCGGGTTCTATTTCAAACGGTGTTCATGCATTCTTAGGTCGTTACCACGTTCAAGTATCTGTTTTACTTGAAGGTCGCGAAAAAGAATTGTTTGGCTGGATTGCACCAGGTAGTGATAAATTCTCTGTAACGCGTACATTCCTTTCTCACCTTGCACCAAGTCGTTTATTTAAAATGACAACGTCAACAGGTGGTTCAAAACGTGCCATGGTACCAATTGGTAGCTACGAGCGCGTAATGCCGTTAGATATTTTGCCTACTTTATTATTACGTGACTTAATTGCACGTGATTTAGACAGTGCAATTTCATTGGGCGCGCTTGAACTTGATGAAGAAGATTTAGCGTTATGTACCTTCGTTTGTCCAGGCAAATACGAGTATGGTTCTATCCTACGCGATTGCTTAACTACGATCGAGAAGGAAGGCTAGAGAGATGGGTTTAAAAAAATATCTAGAAGATATCGAGCCGAATTTTGAAGCCGGTGGTAAATATGAAAAGTTTTATGCACTGTATGAAGCAGCTGCAACTATTTTTTATACACCAGGCTACGTAAATAAAGGCGCGACACACGTACGCGATAACATCGACCTAAAACGTATGATGATTTTAGTGTGGATGGCGACGTTCCCAGCTATGTTTTTTGGTATGTTCAATATCGGTCATCAGGCCGCTGGTGCTTTAGCACAAGGTTTTGAACTAGCAAACACGTGGCAAGTTGGTTTGTTCCAGTTATTCGGTGGCGAGTTAACCGCTGACGCAGGCTGGGGCGCTAAGATGTTCTATGGAGCATGTTTCTTCTTACCTATCTACGCTGTAACATTTGCAGTAGGTGGTTTCTGGGAAGTTATATTTGCTTCAGTGCGTAAGCATGAAATTAACGAAGGTTTCTTCGTTACTTCTGTATTATTTGCACTTATTTTGCCAGCAACTATTCCTTTATGGCAAGTTGCGTTAGGTATTACGTTTGGTGTAGTAATCGCTAAAGAAATCTTTGGTGGTACTGGCCGTAACTTCTTAAACCCTGCTTTAGCCGGTCGTGCATTTTTATTCTTTGCATACCCAGCTCAAATCTCAGGTGACACAGTATGGACAGCAGTAGATTCTTTCTCTGGTGCAACTATGCTAGGCCAAGCATTTGCTGGCACACTTGACTTTGCAAACATGGAATTATGGTGGAATGCGTTTTATGGTTTCATTCAAGGTTCTGTAGGTGAAACATCTACACTTGCATTATTAGTAGGTGGTTTGTTCTTAATTTACGTTCGTATCGCTTCTTGGCGCATCGTACTAGGTGTATTCCTAGGTATGGTAGCAACTGCATTTTTATTAAATGCTGTTGGCTCAGAAACTAACCCTGTATTTGCAATGCCTTGGTATTGGCATTTCGTACTTGGTGGCTTTGCGTTTGGTATGTTCTTTATGGCTACTGACCCTGTATCAGCTGCATTTACTGACAAAGGTAAATTAGCATATGGTCTATTAATTGGCTTTATGGTGGTTATGATACGTGTTGTGAATCCTGCTTTCCCAGAAGGCATGATGCTAGCAATCTTATTTGCTAACTTGTTCGCTCCACTGTTCGATCACTTTGTAGTGCAGGCTAATATTAAGCGGAGGTTGGCACGTAATGTCTAGTAATAACGAATCAATCGGCAAAACGTTATCAGTTGTTGTAGCACTATGTTTAGTGTGTGCAATCATTGTATCGTTTGCTTCTGTACAGCTTCGTCCTTTACAGCAAGCTAATAAAAACAAAGATATTCAAAGCAATATCTTAGCTGCTGCGGGCATCGACAAAGTTGAAAATGTTCTTGAAACATTTGATGCAAAAATCGAAGCGCGCGTTGTAAACATGACTACAGGTGAGTTTGTAGATACAGACCCAACAATCTTTGACTTTGAAAAAAGCAAATATGATGCAGCGCTAAGTGTTTCTCTTCAAGAGAAAGGCGTTAAAGATATTGCTGGTATTCAACGTGTGACTAAAGAGTCACCGGTTTATATCTCTAAAAAAGAAGATGGCTCAGTTGATGCAATCATTCTTCCTATCCAAGGCTACGGCTTATGGGGCTTAATGTACGGTTTTATCTCGCTTGAAAGCGATGGTGAAACAGTTAAGGGCATTATCTTTTACAAGCATAATGAAACCCCAGGTCTTGGTGGCGAAATCCAAAATCCACAGTGGACTGCTACATGGGAAGGTAAAGAACTTCCAATTCAAATTGTTAAAGGTACTGCGGGCAATGATGAGCATAAGATCGATGGTCTTTCAGGTGCTACATTAACGTCTAACGGTGTTGATCATGCAGTTGATTTTTGGACTGGCGAAAATGGCTTTGGCCCTTTCCTTGCGAAAGTACGTAAAGGAGCATTGAAATAATGGCTGATACTAAAGAAATGAAGGCGGTCCTATTTGGTCCGGTTTTAGCTAACAACCCAATCGCGCTGCAAGTACTTGGTATTTGTTCTGCGCTAGCGGTAACGTCTAGCTTAAAAAATGCGTTAATTATGTCAATTGCATTGACACTTGTAACTGCGTTTTCGAGCTTCTTTATCTCGCTTATTCGTAACCAGATCCCATCATCTGTACGTATCATCGTACAAATGACAATTATCGCATCATTGGTAATCGTTGTTGACCAAGTATTACAGGCATTTTCTTATGCTACTGCAAAAGAGCTTTCTGTATTCGTTGGTCTAATCATTACTAACTGTATCGTAATGGGTCGTGCTGAAGCATACGCGATGAAGTCGCCACCACTTATGTCATTCCTTGACGGTATTGGTAACGGCTTAGGTTACTCTGTAGTACTACTTACTGTTGGTTTCATTCGTGAGCTATTTGGTAAGGGTTCACTATTCGGTGTTGATATTATCCCATTAGTACAAGATGGCGGTTGGTATCAGCCTATGGGTCTATTGATCTTACCACCGAGTGCATTCTTCATCATTGGTTTATTCATATGGGTACTGCGTACTTATAAGAAAGACCAAGTAGAAGCTAAAGCGTAAGGGGCAAATAGTGGAACATTATATTAGTTTATTTGTAAAAGCCGTTTTTATTGAGAACTTAGCGTTGTCATTCTTCTTAGGCATGTGTACTTTTTTAGCGGTATCTAAAAAAGTAACTACATCAATTGGCCTAGGCATAGCGGTTATAGTTGTATTGGGTATTTCTGTACCTGTAAACAACTTGGTTTATCATGCGGTACTTGCACCTGGTTCACTAACTTGGTTAGGTTACCCAGATGCAGATCTTAGCTTTTTACGTTTCTTAACTTTCATTGGTGTTATTGCAGCACTTGTGCAAATTCTTGAAATGGCATTAGATAAGTTTTTCCCTGCACTATACAACGCGTTAGGTATCTTCTTACCACTTATCACAGTTAACTGTGCAATATTTGGTGCGGTATCATTCATGGTTGAGCGTAACTATAACTTCGGCGAGTCTGTTGTTTATGGTATTGGCGCTGGTGTTGGTTGGGCACTTGCAATTACATTACTTGCAGGTATCCGTGAGAAACTGAAATACTCAGACGTACCTGACGGCTTACGTGGTTTAGGTATTACCTTCATCACTGTTGGTTTAATGGGACTTGGCTTTATGTCATTCTCTGGTATTTCACTGTAAAGGTAGCGAGGATAAATCATGGATTATCAGATTTTCTTAGGCGTTGGTGTTTTTATCGCTATCGTTGTACTACTGGTTTTAGTCATCATTGGTGCTAAATCTCAGTTAGTTGCAAGTGGCGATATTATCATCGGCATTAATGGCGACCCAGATAAAGCCATTAAAACATCAGCAGGTAGTAAGCTTTTAGGCGCACTATCTGAGTCAGGTATATTTGTATCATCTGCTTGTGGTGGCGGTGGCTCTTGTGGTCAGTGTCGTGTACACATTAAAGAAGGTGGTGGTGATATTCTGCCAACTGAGCTTGATCACATATCTAAAGGTGAAGCCCGTGAAGGCTGTCGTTTAGCGTGTCAGGTAAATGTTAAAAATGACATGGAAATTGAGCTTGAAGAGTCAATTTTCGGTGTTAAGAAGTGGGATTGTGAAGTTATCTCTAATGATAACAAAGCAACGTTCATCAAAGAACTTAAGCTGCAAATTCCAGATGGCGAGTCAGTGCCGTTTCGTGCGGGTGGTTACATCCAAATCGAAGCTCCACCTCACCATGTTAAATATGCAGATTTCGATGTTCCTGAAGAGTATCGTGGCGACTGGAACCATTTTGGTTTCTTCGATCTGGAGTCAAAAGTAGACGAAGAAACAATTCGTGCTTACTCAATGGCTAACTACCCAGAAGAAGAAGGCATCATTATGCTTAACGTGCGTATTGCTGCTCCACCTCCAAGAAACCTTAGCTTGCCATGTGGTAAAATGTCTTCGTACATTTGGTCACTTAAAGAAGGCGACAAGGTAACTATTTCGGGTCCATTTGGTGAGTTCTTTGCTAAAGACACTGACGCAGAAATGGTATTTGTTGGTGGTGGTGCTGGTATGGCGCCAATGCGTTCTCATATCTTTGACCAACTTAAACGTTTGAACTCTAAACGTAAGATGAGCTTTTGGTATGGTGCACGTTCTGAGCGTGAAATGTTCTACGTAGAAGATTTTGACGGCCTAGCCGCTGAAAATCCTAACTTCGTATGGCATACAGCACTTTCAGATCCACAGCCTGAAGATAACTGGGAAGGCTATACTGGCTTTATCCATAACGTGTTATTTGAGAACTATCTTAAAGATCACGAAGCGCCTGAAGATTGTGAGTACTACATGTGTGGTCCTCCAATGATGAATGCGGCAGTTATTACTATGCTTAAAGATTTAGGTGTTGAAGACGAAAATATCTTACTAGATGACTTCGGTGGCTAACACTAATACCAAAACAGTTTAGTTTTGGTTAAAATACCAGCCTCGTAGCACTTGTGTTACGAGGCTTTTTTTATTCTTTAATTTTATCAATCTATTAAGTAGAGCTGTTATGAATCGAGTAAGTACTTCACAGGGCATAATGGCCTTTTTACTAATTACACTGACTTTATTATTGTCTGGGTGTGGTGAAAAGCCAGAGTTAAAAGAAACCTTTTTAGAAGGTAAGACTATGGGTACCACTTATCATATTAAATATTATGATGAGCAAGCCCAGCTATCGGCTTCACAACTACAGCTGCAAATAGACGCTGTTTTAAAAGATGTGAACCAATCTATGTCTACTTACATAGAAGACTCTGAAATAAATACATTTAACAGATTACCTGCAAATCAAGTCATGCCAATTAGCGAAGATTTTAGGGCTGTTATAAGCGAGTCTATTCGCTTGGGTGAATCGACTAAAACACTCGACGTAACAATGGGACCTTTAATTGATTTATGGGGCTTTGGGCCTGATAAAAAACCAACTAAGCGCCCAAGTGATGAAGAGCTTGCAAGTATGGTTGAAAAAATAGGCATTGATAAACTTACCTTAAATGAGCAAGGGTTGGCTAAAACAGTTAATGGACTGGAGCTTTCTTTTTCGGCAACAGCTAAGGGCTATGGTATTGATAAAGTTGCCCAGTTATTAGAAAACCACGACATTACTAATTACATGGTTGAGATTGGTGGTGAGCTGCGTATAGCAGGTGAAAAGCCAAATAATCAGGATTGGAAAATCGCGATTGAGCAACCAGATGCGCAACCTGGAGAGCGTAAGGTACACCGTGTTTTATCCCCAGGTACAAGTGGTATAGCGACATCGGGTGATTACCGTATTTTTTATAAAATGGATGGCGAGATCTATACCCACTTAATTGATCCAGCAACAGGTATGCCTATTAAGCACGACTTAGTGTCGGTAACTGTGCTTCATCCAAGCGCTATGACGGCAGATGGTTTAGCGACGGCACTTACTGTAATGGGGATGCAAAAAGCGCAAGCTTATGCTGAACAACATGATTTACCGGTTTATTTAATAGGTAAATCAAAAGAGGGTTTAATTACCTACTCAAGCCCAGCATTTAAGCCTTATTTATAGTATGGTGCTGACTTGTTTATTTCCGTGTTATTTGGGTATATAATAGCAGTCGCTCAAAAATATTTGAGTTTAATTTATTGCTGATCAATAGGGGCTAAGCAATGTCACTTTTTCTTCTTACTTTTGGCTTACTAATTTTGATAGTTTCGGCTATGGCCGTTGGTATGATCGTGCAAAAAAAATCTATGGCAAGCAGCTGTGGTGGTTTAGGTTCGGTTGGTATTGATAAAGCCTGTGATTGCGATGATCCATGTGATAAACGCAAAAACCGTTTAGCAAAAGAGCAAGCCTGGAAAGAAAACCAAATTATTTAAGTCTGTCTTAAATATTAAAAAGCGCTTTATAGCGCTTTTTTTGTGCCTGTAAAACGCCTTCGCATCATAGCTTCCAAAGCAATCCAATCTAAATGTATTAGACAAAGGTATATAGTTTAGTTTTTTTCACCTATTGGGTTTATTTTTCTCGTTTGTCAAATTGGAGCTAACACTCTAAAGTTTAACCATAGACAAAGAGCAAGGCTCTCGTCATAAGCTTGAGGCATAAGTTAGCCTCGCTTAAAAGAATCTTTATATTGTGTGTGAAGATGTTGTCAGTGTGAAAGGCAACTCAAGTTTGGTGGTGACTGAATTTGGGTTGTTTTTATTTCCTTTCAATTGCCACGTAATGTAAACCAAGAATCTTTATATTGTGTGTGAAGATGTTGTCAGTGTGAAAGGCAACTCAAGTTCGGTGGTGACTGAATTTGGGTTGTTTTTATTTACTTTCAATTGCCACGCAGTGTAAACCAAGAATCTTTATATTGTGTGTGAAGATGTTGTCAGTGTGAAAGGCAACTCAAGTTCGGTGGATTCACTTCCATAAAGAACGAGTTTGAGTTGTTTTTATTCCTTACAATTGCCACGTAATGTAAACCAAAAATCTTTATATTGTGTGTGAAGATGTTGTCAGTGTGAAAGGCAACTCAAGTTCGGTGGATTCATTTCCATAAAGAACGAGTTTGAGTTGTTTTTATTTCCTACAATTGCCACGTAGTGTAAACCAAGAATCTTTATATTGTGTGTGAAGATGTTGTCAGTGTGAAAGGCAACTCAAGTTCGGTGGTGACTTAGCTTGAGTTGTTTTTATTCCCTACAATTGCCATGCAGTGTAAACCAAGAATCTTTATATTGTGTGTGAAGATGTTGTCAGTGTGAAAGGCGGCTCAAGTTCGGTGGTGACTGAATTTGGGCTGTTTTTATTTGTGCCACACAATTATTACTCCCTCCTAAAAACATATAATCCTATTAAATATTTCTCTTTAAATCGTTTTTTATTTGAGCTAACCATATGTTTTTTATTGTGTTATTTTTTATTAACAAAATAGCTTCGAAAGCTTAACTCAAATTAATTGATTTTTAGTTGAACAGAAAATTCTCTTTGTTATACTCACGTTCGAACTTTCAGTAAGTTTTGAAAGTTTGGTTGATACGGATCAATTTTCGCTAGGTAAATATGTGCTAGCTGGATTTGATTGTATTTAGCACCTGGTTTTAGGGTTTACAACAGCAATGTTTTTTAAATTTTTCCATTGCAAACTGTATTACTCTAATTTTGTTATAGTCATTTTAGTAGGTTAATGTCTTTGAACACACTTTCTTTGCATCATACAGCTACGGAACTTGCCTCTGGCGAGCCGCAGACGTGTGAACGCTTGAATAAAGCAGGCAAGGGCGTGTGTGTAGCTATAACTTTATTAGTGTTTAATACTGTAATGTTGCTAAGCGGTGCATTAGAGGATGCCTTCAAGCTTGAAGCGCTATTAAGTGATGGGTTTATTGTAGAGCCACTGTTACTTAATCTTGCGCAATTTTTAGCTCATCCGATCATATCAAGTCAGTTACTTATTGGCCTTTGTTGGTTATTGTTCCATATTTGTCCAGCGCGTCGTGCTGGCATAATCCTCCGTAAAGCAGCCTTTGCTTTTAGCGAGGCTAAAGTTCTTCAGCCTGTGATCTCTTCACATGGTTGTCGTGCTCCACCTAGCTTTACAGGTTGCCTGTAACGCTGCATCTTGTTGCTGGTTTTAATTATTTGTTCTTGCTGTAAATAATTAAGGTTAGCTAAAACAAAGTAGCTCCGTGTTTTTTAAACACATTTCAGCCAACCACCACTCACCCAAGTTAATTTTTATTACGTTATATAAATGCGTTTAGAAAGCTGGGTTTGTTGCTAGGTCATTAATGGCATGAGCTTTAGGTTTTTTTGAATAGCCCCCTTATTTTTATAATTTAATTCTAGTTAACTTGGGTTTTTATTGAAAAATCGTTGCTTTGGTTTTTATTTTAAGCAGCAAATTAAAACTCTAGGTTTGTAGGATACTCCCTTGTTAATTCGTAACCTTTGTAATATTGCTTTAGCTAGTACAGTGCTGGCGTTGTCAGGCTGTAAAGGCGGGATACTCGATCCAAAAGGGCAAATAGGCATTGATGAGAAAAATTTAATCATCATCGCAACCGTGCTTATGTTGCTTGTAGTCGTTCCCGTTATTGTGATGACTTTGTATTTCGCTTGGAAATATAGAGACACTCAAAACCAAGAAATTTATGCTCCAAAATGGGCTCATTCAAATAAAATTGAAGCCGTTGTTTGGGCTGTTCCTATTGTTATTGTAATCATTTTAGGTGTTATTACCTGGCAGTCTACCCAAGACTTAGACCCCTATAAACCCATTGAAGGTAAAGGTGAACATCTTACTGTTGAAGTGGTTTCACTAAACTGGAAATGGCTATTTATATATCCTGAGCAAGGTATTGCTACGGTTAATGAATTAGTGTTCCCAGCAAATGTACCTGTTGAATATAAAATCACCTCAGAGAGCACAATGAATTCATTTTTTATTCCGCAATTGGGTAGTCAAATATACTCAATGGCTGGGATGGAAACCAAGCTTCACTTAATTGCAAATGAGCCAGGTACGTTTAAAGGCTTTTCAGCAAATTACAGCGGCGCAGGTTTCACTGGCATGAAATTTAATGCCATTGCTACACCTACTCAAGCAGACTTTGATAAGTGGGTGAGTGATGTGAAAGCGAATTCAAGCGCTAATAACCTGACTCATGCAAATTATGTTGAGCTTGCAAAAGCAAGTGAAAATAACCCAGTAGCATATTACGGAAAAGTTGATGACGGCTTATTTCATACCATTGTTATGAAGTATATGCAGGCGCATGGCGATATGAACAAAAAACACCATGCAATGGGCGAACATGGGCAAATGAGTAAAAAGCATCATGAAATGAGTGAGCACTCAATGCCTTCATCTCACAGCCAAGGCGAGGAATAATAATGTCGTTATTAGGTAATCTTTCACTCGACGCAATTCCGTTTCATGAGCCAATTCTTGTGTTCACGATGTCGGTTATTGCGATAGCTGGGCTTATTATTGCCGGGCTTATTACAAAGTATAAAAAATGGGGCGTGCTTTGGCGCGACTGGATCACGTCTGTTGATCACAAACGCTTAGGCGTAATGTATATTCTTTTAGCACTAATAATGCTATTTCGTGGTTTTTCTGATGCAATAATGATGCGTGCGCAGTTGGCACTTGCTACCAGTGGTGCGCCAGGTTATTTACCACCAGAACACTACGACCAAATATTTACTGCCCACGGCGTAATCATGATCATATTTATGGCAATGCCATTTATGATTGGTCTAATGAACATCGTATTACCACTTCAAATTGGTGCTCGCGATGTTGCTTTTCCATTTTTAAATAATTTAAGTTTTTGGTTTACAGCCAGTGGTGCAATTTTAATTAACTTATCACTTGTGTTTGGTGAGTTTGCAAAAACAGGTTGGGTGGCATATCCGCCGCTTTCGGAGCTGACCTTTAGCCCTGGGGTGGGGGTCGATTATTATATTTGGGCCTTGCAAATATCCGGGCTCGGTACACTTCTAACAGCCGTAAACTTTTTAGCAACCGTGTTTAAAATGCGTGCACCAGGTATGACCCTAATGAAAATGCCAATTTTCACATGGGCATGTACATGGGCAAACATCTTAATTGCAGCATCATTCCCAATTTTAACTGCTGTACTTGCAATGCTAACGCTTGACCGTTATCTCGACTTCCACTTCTTTACCAATGAATTGGGCGGTAACGCCATGATGTACATCAACCTGTTTTGGGCATGGGGTCATCCTGAGGTATACATATTAGTATTACCAGCGTTTGGTATTTTTTCTGAAATTATTTCGACCTTTGCCGGTAAACGTTTGTTTGGTTACAAATCGATGGTTTACGCCAGCGGTGCAATCTCAATTTTAGGCTTTATTGTTTGGTTACATCACTTCTTTACTATGGGCTCAAGTGCTAACGTTAACGCGTTCTTTGGGGTAATGACCATGGTTATTGCCGTACCAACTGGGGTTAAGTTGTTTAACTGGTTATTTACTATTTACCGAGGTCGTTTACGTATAAGTGTACCGGTACTTTGGACTCTTGGCTTTATGGTTACCTTTACCGTAGGCGGTATGACCGGTGTATTACTTGCCATTCCTGGCGCCGATTATGTACTGCATAACAGCTTATTCTTAATTGCACATTTCCATAACACAATTATTGGTGGTGCTGTGTTTGGTTACCTGGCCGGTTTTGTATTTTGGTTCCCTAAAGCAATGGGCTTTAAACTTAATGAAAAATGGGGCAAAGCATCATTTTGGTGTTGGATTATTGGTTTCTTCGTAGCATTTATGCCGCTGTACGTACTTGGTTTCTTAGGTATGACACGTCGTTTAAACCACACTAACAACCCAGATTGGAACATGTGGTTATACATTGCCGCAGGCGGTGCTGTAATTATTATGTTTGGTATTATTAGCCAAGTTATTCAATTATATGTGAGCTTTAGAGACCGTGAAGCGCTTGACGATACAACAGGCGATCCGTGGAACGGCCACACACTTGAGTGGGCTACAAGTTCACCTCCGCAAATTTATAACTTTGCAACAATTCCACATATCGATGATATTGATGCATGGACCGATATGAAAGAAAAAGGTCAAGCATATCAAGATAAAGCAAACTACAGCCCTATTCATATGCCTAAAAACACATCAGCTGGCGTGTTAATGGCAGCAAGTTTAACAGTATTTTGCTTTGCAATGATTTGGCATATTTGGTGGTTAGCTGTTGTTGGACTAGTAGGCGGAATTGCCATATTTATCAAACGTTGTTACACCAGCGATGTAGATTACTATATACAACCTGATGAAATTGCACGCATCGAAGCTGCATATAATTCAAGTGGCGTTAAGGAGTTAAAAGCGTGAGTACACTTTCTGCAAATTTAGACTCTGTATCACACGATGATCATGCCCACGCGCATGATCACCACGATACTTCGGGTGATACCGTATTTGGTTTTTGGTTATACCTAATGACCGATTGCCTACTGTTTGCCTCGTTTTTTGCCACTTACGCTGTGTTATTTATGAACACAGCTGGTGGCGTATCGGGTAAAGATATTTTTGAACTCGACTTTGTAGCAGTAGAAACTGCAGCACTACTGATTAGTAGTATTACTTTTGGTTTTGCCATGATTGCCGCTCAAGGGCAAAAAAAGGCACTAACACTGACTTGGTTATTTGTTACGTTTTGTTTAGGTGCTGTGTTTATTGGTATGGAAGTATACGAATTTCATCACCTAATTGTGCATGGCAATGGTCCACAACAAAGTGCCTTTTTAACATCGTTTTTCTCATTAGTTGGCTTACATGGTTTACATGTAACTGCGGGTCTAATTTGGATGACCATAATGATGATTGAAGTTGCTAAACGCGGCTTAGGTAAAGCAACCGTAACGCGTTTAAGCTGCTTAAGCCTATTTTGGCACTTCTTAGACATTGTCTGGATTTGTGTATTTACCGTTGTTTATTTAATGGGAGCAATGTAATGAGCCACAGCGAAACGCATGCGTTAAAGCAAACGCAAAGTGATCATCATGATGAATCTCATGGCAGTGTTAAAACTTACTTAATTGGCTTTGTGCTATCGGTAATTTTAACTGCTATACCGTTTTACATGGTAATGGAAGGTGACTTCTCAAAAGCAACAACGCTTTGGAGCATTGTTACTTTAGCAATCGTACAAATTTGGGTGCATTTAAAATACTTTTTACACCTTAACTTTACCACCGAAGATGGCCGTGCAAGTACTTTCTCATTCCTATTCAGTGCTCTGATCATCGTAATGGTTGTTGGGTTATCTGTTTGGATCATTTATGAATCTAACGCAATGATGATGTACTAGGAGTTGAAGATGTTTCGTCGTTATTTATCAGTGACAAAGCCGGGTATTATTATGGGCAATTTGATCAGCGTAGCGGGCGGGTTTTTACTTGCCTCGCGCGGTGATATAGACCCATGGTTAATGATTGCCACATTAATTGGTTTGTCGCTAGTGGTTGCATCAGGTTGTGCTATCAACAATGTTATAGATAGAGACATAGATGTGGCCATGGCGCGTACTCGTACGCGAGTAACAGTAACAGGCGAAATGTCGGCCTTTGCTGCACTTAGTCACGGTATTTTATTGGGTGTTGTGGGCTTTGGTTTACTTATCGCCTACACCACTCAAGCCGCAGTATTTTTTGCAGCCTTTGGCTACGTAATTTATGTAGGGGTTTATAGCCTCTACATGAAACGCAACTCAGTATATGGCACTTTTGTAGGCAGCCTTTCTGGCGCTGTACCGCCAGTAGTAGGTTACTGCGCCGTAACAGGGCAGTTCGATATGGGCGCATTAATACTGCTAGTCATGTTTAGCTTGTGGCAAATGCCGCACTCTTACGCTATTGCTATTTTTCGCTTTAAAGATTACCAAGCGGCAGGTATTCCTGTATTACCAGTAGCGCAAGGTATCGACAAAGCAAAACGCCATATCGTACTTTACATTGCTGTATACGCATTAGTGGTGATGTTACTGCCAATTACTGGCTACACAGGTGCTGCTTTTATGGCTGTTGCTTGTATTACCAGCTTTTGGTGGTTGCTAATGGCGCTGCGCGGTTATCGTCGTAATATTGATATGAGTAGCTGGGCACGTAAAGTGTTCGCATTTTCAATTATTAATATTACAGCGTTAAGTATTGCTATGGCTGTTGACTATCATAGCGTTGCTCCACAGCTATTAACGCTTACCTAATTTAAAAATTTTTAACTATTCCAAAGTTAATCCAAAGGCTCGAAAGGGCCTTTTTTTATACCTAAAATAGTTTTGCAATAGAGCGCTTATTGGCAAGTTCTAGGCTTTGTTTTATTCGTGCTCTTACCTCTGGTGATTTATTTTGGCTTAACTTAAAGTTTCCACTCCAATGAGTGGGAGTAAATTCTATAAAGCTTAATTGTTGATACATTGCTTGGCGATTGCTTTTGGGCACGTCAGTAATCTTCCACATTGGCGTAAAGCCTTGCTCAAAATGGCTCGTTAGTTGCCGCATTATTTTGTCTTTCTCATTATCGCTTTCAATAATATTCACATTTGCAGTTACTTGTACTGATGAATAAAGCCAGCTCGGCAGTGTTTTATTATTACTATACGAGGGAGATAGATAACAGTTATCGCCACTAAATAGTAATTTTACTGACTGTTTATCACATTGCGCTAGCGGGTTATGTTTTGCTACGTGTGCAATAAATACATTACGTGAGGGCTCATATAATACAGGCACTTGGCATATATTATTTAAGTCACTTTGCGAGCAGGGCATTAAAATACTCGCTAGAGGGAATTGCTCAACCAATGCTTGCAAACGTTCAATATTATGTTCTTGAAAATGTGTGGGTGGGTACATTAAAGCTTCTCCTCTAACTGCAACTTAATGCTCTGCCAATGCTCGTCAATAATGCTAAATTTTGCAGTGCTTCTGTAACTTCCATCACTTAGCAATCTATCTTTATGGGCTATACCTTCAAATCGGGCGCCTAGTCGAGTAATTGCATTTCGAGATTTTTGATTTTTTTCGTGGGTATTAAACGTTATTCGCACTAAATTCAACGCGTCAAAAGCATAGCTAAGCAGTAAATATTTAGTGTGAGTATTAATATAAGTTTGCTGCCAGTGATGGCTTATAAATGTATGACCAATTTCAGCACTTAAGTTATGCGTATCTAATCTGAATAGTCGTGTAGTGCCTACAACCTCTTTGCTGGCTATGTCTACTATGGCAAATACAATTTGTTCTTTCTTATTAAATTGCGCACTGGTGGTAAACCATTTCTTTAACTGTTCGGGTGTTTTTGTATAGTTGCTTAATACCCATTCCCATATTTTTGGATGTTGCCCAGCTTTATATAAGCCTTTTAAATGCTCATAATTTAATGGCTCTAAAATTACCTTATTTGTTTTATGTATCTGTTGAGTAAACATGTTGCCTCTATGCTTTGCTATTTACGAGCAACAAATGTACGCTAATTTGGTTTGGTAAAAACAACCAGAATTGGCTTTTTAGCTATACCAGTTATAGAGGGATAACATGCAACCGCTTAATATTGAATTTAATGACTCAAACAAAGCTAAGTACATACAAGTTGCAGATGCTTTGCGTGGTTCTATCGTAAAGGGAGATATTGCACCAGGTACAAAACTCAGTTCTGCTCGAGTTATGGCGCAAACGTATCAGTTAAATCGCCATACAATAATGAACGCATTGCAGTTATTAGTGGCCGAAGGATGGCTAGAATCCCATGAACGCTCTGGGTATAGCGTCACTCAAACACTACCAATTCAAAGCAGTGCTAACTGTGAGCACACGCCAGTTTTAACACCAAAACCTTATAAATTTGCTACAGAGTTAGCCGTGCCTATTCCGGCAATGAATTTAAAAGACTACGTATATAATTTTGCAGGTGGACTTCCTGATTTAAATAGCTTTCCCTATAAAGAATTTAAACGCTCTATGAGCCATGTATTTAATCATTTAGATACCAGTAAACTTCATTATGGTGATATAAGTGGAGTGAGTGAGTTAAAAGCTCAGATAAGTGATTACTTACATAAAACTAGAAATTTAAAAGCATCAGACTTACTTGTATGTAATGGCTCACAAGAAGCTTTATTTTTAATTTCAAAGGCATTTATAAGTAAAGATGACTTCGTAGCCGTTGAGACTTTAGGCTACCCACCAGCACGCAAAGCCTTTGCTGCTTGTGGCGCGCAATTAATAGATATAAAACAAGATGAATATGGTTTATGTGTTGATGATTTAAAAGCGCAACTTAAACGATATCCAATAAAAATGCTGTACTTAACCCCGCTGCATCAATACCCAACTACCGTTACGCTTTCGCCCACACGGCGCATGCAAATTTATCAATTATGTTATGAGTATGGCGTAATGATTGTTGAAGATGATTACGATCACGAGTTTCATTATCGCTGTCAGCCATTGCAACCTATGGCTGGGGACGATCCCGCTGGGATTATTATTTACTTATCTACATTTTCTAAAATCATGTTCTCAGGCGCTAGAATTGGCTACATTTGTGCAGCTCCTGAAGTATTAGCACAGTTAACCGCATGGAAGCAGTTAATGAATCATAAAAATGATGTGGTTATGCAGCTAGCCGTTGCGCACTTTATGCAAGAAGGTGGATTTGAGCGCCACTTAAAACGCATGACTAAACACTATAAACAACGTTATGAAGCAATGGACAACACGTTAGCGTTGCTGCAATCACAGGGTTTACCAATAGAGTATAAAAAGCCAGATGGCGGTATGGCAATGTGGGTTAACTTAAATAAAAATACGAGTAATATAAAACAAGCAATGCAAAGTAAAAGCGTGTATTTACATGCAGAATCTGAGTTTTACTTTGCTGATTCAGTGAGAAGTTTAATGCCTAAGCAATATAGTTATGTCCGTTTAGGCTTTGCAGGACAATCAGCAGAGGCAATGAAGCAAGGGCTCAAACTAATCACTGAATATAAATAACTATTTTTTAAAATCATCAGCATTGTAATAAAGAGGTTTAAGCGTGCCGCAGTTAATAAATTTATAGGTAAGCTCATTTTCAGCTGGGACACGTTTTGAGGTACGAAGCTTTTGCATACATGCGTTAACTAAATCAACAAAAATAAGATGGTTATAGCTCGGCGCTTGTTGAATTTTATGAATATAAATACGCTCAGTCCCGCCCAGATTAATCATGTCGTAATCTTGCCATTGCGATGATTCACTTAAATCTTTTAGCTCTCTGGCATACAGTTGCTTAGTCAGTTCAAGCTCTTTTTTTGAGTAAATTAAACTACCACCTTGTTGATAATCACCCTCGTAAATATCGGCAATAATCGTAATTTCTTCACCACGCATTAAATGTTGAATATTAAACGCTTGTGGCTTAACCGTGATTAGCTCAGCATTTCTAACAAAATTTAAGAGTGCGACATCTGGGTTTCCTATTTTATAAACAACTTGCACATCATTGGGTAAATTATAGGTGGATAAATTCATTGCAATAATAGATGAGCCTTGATTAACCAAAGCCATAGGATGCTCAGCATTGTAAGCGGGGTCTACCGGTGGAAGTTCTGCTTTTTCTTCTTCAGCTGCGGCAAAGCCACTTAAAGTAACTAGTAATAAAGTAAGTAGTAGGCGCATTATAATCTCAATTAATTTATGAGCTTAAATTGTAGTATAAAGTTTATGTTACTTATATTTTTAAGCTAAATTTAGATCTATATTATTATTCAGGTATTGAGTGCAACAATGTTCGTGCATTTAAATGAAGGTTTGGATCTTCTGGATTTGACGTATTAGTCAGCCAAATTACATTGCCTTCTTTATTTACAAACAATGTAGTAGGTGTGCCTCGTATACCTAATTGCTGTGCTATTGCATCGGCTTTTACTGCTGTTTTAAAAGTATAACCTCTTTCGCTAAGTGCTTTAGCGGGAGTAGCATCGTTATCTTCTTTAAAGCTCACGGCAATAACTTTTAAGCCCATATCATCAATTTTTTGAAGTGCTGGCTGTAGCTTTTTACAGTACGGGCACCACGTTGCCCAAAAGTGTAAAACGTAAGGTTGACCTAATAAATCTTGAGTGTTGAGCGGCGACCCATCAGCCATTTGTAAATTTAATGTAGGCAATTTGGGATATATTGCTTCTGAGCTTGTATCTTGTGCGTAAGCTGTAAAGCTTAATAAAATTAGCGTGATGGTAATAAATAGCTGTTTCATAATATGCTCTTTTTTATTTTACATATTAAACAAGAACGATAATTTAACATTTTTATTTCAAACTAAAAGCCAGCAGCTTGTTCAACAACAATAGCGTGGCGTTTAGCGAGGCGTAGGTGATCTCTATCGTAGCCTCCACCTATCACAGTAGCTACAGGTGTATTGTGTTCAAGGCAGCGTTTTAATACTAAATGGTCACGTTTAGCTATGCCATCCCAGCTAATATCTAACTTACCCAAGCCATCACCTTGCCAAATATCAACGCCAGCATCGTAAAGTACTAAGCTTGGGTTTAGCTCTTTAAGTAAATAACTTAGGGTTTCGTCAACTATGGCAAGGTATTCGTCGTCCTTCATATTATTTGCCAGGCCAATGTCTAAATCGCTAGCGGACTTTCTAAAGGGGAAGTTTTTTTCGCAATGGATAGAACAAGTATACGCATAGGGTTGATGCTGTAACATTGCGGCTGTGCCATCACCTTGGTGCACGTCTAAATCAAAAATAAGTACGTTAGTTACCTCACCCGATTTAATTAAAGTTTGCGTGGTAAAGGCCAAATCGTTAACCATACAAAAACCTGATCCAAAGTCATTATGTGCGTGATGTGTACCACCAGCAAGATGACACGCTATACCGTGTTTAAGTGCTAAGCGGGCTGTCTGTAGCGTTCCTTGAGGGGCTGTAAATGTACGTGCCATAAGCTGTTTTGACCAAGGTAGGCCAATGCGACGCATTGCTTTTTCATCTAAGCGGTTGTGCCATAAATCTTGGATATAATTATCGCAATGCACAAGCTCAAGCGGCTCTGGCGTGCCTAATATTGGCTCAACTAGGTTACTGCCGATTAAACCAAGCTCTGCAACATGTTGATATAAATGTGCAAATTTACTCATTACAAAGCGATGCTTAGGATCAAAGCTAAACGAGTAGTTAGGATGGTATACCAAAGGCAAATGAGGATTTAAGCGCATATTTACAAGCTTTATAAAGTTTGCGCTATGGTAATCAACTTAAGAGAATGAGTCTATTGTGAGTCATTAATAAGTGACGCTAATTCGCGATGCAGTAGCTCATCATCGGCTAAGTTTAGCTCTATTAAACGCTTTAAATAAGTAATACTGTCTATATCAATGTGATGGCATTTTAAACCAATATGATCGGCTTCAATATGGCAAATCACTACTTCCATTTTTATTTCTATATCGCTTTGAGGCAATGTAAAACGCAGTATTGCTTGCGTATTGTGGCTGCCAATAAATGCATCACAATTAGTGACCAACGCGCCATGTAACGATAGATCGAGTAATTTACACGGATACTGTTGGCTATCAAAACATAACAGGGCGTTAGTTGAAAATAGCACACGAGAAAACTGTCGACGATTTTGCATAACCTAATTTAGCCTTACTGTTTTTATAATAAATTAAGCATAGCGGGTAATTCTCTACATGCTAGCAAGATGTGCTCCTGTAATGCTGGTGGCATAAAAAAGCCCTGCAAAGTGCAGGGCTTAAGTTATACAAACATAAAATTAACCAATATTTTTAGCCAATTTTTTTGTATTTAATACGTTTAGGTTGAGTTGCCTCAGCGCCTAGGGTCTTTTTAAGCCACTCTTCATATTCAGTGTAGTTACCATCAAAGAAGTTAATTTGACCTTCATCGCGGTAATCTAAAATATGTGTAGCAATACGGTCAAGGAACCAACGGTCATGCGAGATACACATTACACAACCTGGGAACTCTAAAATAGCGTTCTCCAGTGCACGTAGTGTTTCAACGTCCAAGTCATTGGTTGGCTCATCGAGTAGTAACACATTGCCGCCAGCTTTTAATAACTTAGCAAGGTGTAAACGGTTACGCTCACCACCTGATAGGTCTTTAACAAACTTTTGCTGATCGTTACCTTTAAAGTTAAAGCGACTTACATATGCTCGGCTTGGGAACTCAAAGTTACCAATTTTCAGTACGTCTTGTCCGTCTGATATTTCTTGGAAAACAGTTTTGCTTTCGTCCATACCGTCGCGGAACTGATCAACAGTCGCAAGGTGTACTGTTTCGCCAACGCTGATGCTACCGCTGTCTTGCGTTTGCTCACCGCTTATCATTTTAAACAGTGTTGATTTACCCGCGCCATTCGCACCAATAATGCCCACAATGGCACCTTTTGGCATGCTAAAGCTTAAGTCATCAATTAAAACACGATCGCCAAAACTCTTACGAAGATTAGTTACTTCAAGTACTTGGTCACCTAAACGCGGGCCAGGTGGAATAAACATCTCGTTAGTTTCGTTACGTTTTTGGTAATCAGACTGCTGCATTTCAGTAAACTGAGCCATACGTGCTTTTGACTTAGCTTGACGACCTTTAGGGTTTGAACGAACCCATTCAAGTTCTTGCGCAATTGATTTTTGACGAGCTTTTTCAGATTTTTGTTCTTGCTGTAAGCGCGCATCTTTTTGTTCAAGCCAAGAAGAGTAGTTACCTTCCCATGGAATACCTTCACCACGGTCAAGCTCCAATATCCAACCAGCTACATTATCAAGGAAGTAACGGTCATGCGTTACTGCCACAACAGTGCCTTCGTAATCGTGTAAGAAGCGCTCTAACCATGCAACCGACTCAGCATCTAAGTGGTTAGTAGGCTCATCAAGAATAAGCATGTCTGGTTTTTCAAGTAATAATCGACATATAGCAACACGACGACGCTCACCACCTGAAAGGTGCTCAATTTTAGCATCCCACTCTGGCAGGCGAAGTGCATCAGCTGCGCGTTCTAAAACGTTGTCGATGTTATGACCATCGTGCGCTTGAATAACAGCTTCAAGCTCGCCTTGCTCTTTTGCAAGTGCGTCAAAGTCAGCGTCTTCCATGGCGTATTCGTTATACACTTCGTCAAGACGTTTAAGTGCATGCTTAACTTCGCCAACAGCTTCTTCAACAGTTTCACGTACTGTTTTACTTTCGTCTAAAATAGGTTCTTGCGGTAAATAACCAATTTTAGTACCAGGCTGAGGATGTGCATCACCTTCAAAATCTTGGTCAACACCGGCCATAATACGCAGTAACGTAGATTTACCAGAACCGTTTAAACCAAGCACACCAATTTTAGCGCCAGGAAAAAAGTGCAACGAAATATCTTTTAAGATAGTGCGCTTAGGTGGCACAACCTTAGATACTCGACTCATCGAGAATATAAATTTATCAGGTAAAACCATGGAGGAAAGCCTTCAAATAATAATAAAAATTTCAATGTTGTATTGTAGTGGCTGACGGGTGAAACAGTCAACGAATGGCGGGTTTTAAAGCACCAAAGCATGCTTGTAAGTAAAATATAAAATCATGAATAAATTTAATTTGGACATCTATACATCTAGAGGTTGATATTTTTTACTTTCAGTTCATAATTAAGCTTCGGTTTTTATGAGCAGGAGTAAAGTATGCCAATTACAGTAAAAGACGAGTTGCCGGCAATTGCACGTTTACGTCAAGAAAACGTATTTGTAATGCCAAAAAGTCGTGCAAAAACGCAAGAAATACGCCCAATGCGTTTGGCTATTTTAAACTTAATGCCTAATAAAGTAGAAACCGAAGTTCAGTTTATTCGTTTGCTTGCCAATTCGCCTTTGCAAGTAAACGTAGAGCTACTGCGCCTCGACACTCACCGCAGTAGCAGCAATTCAGAAGAGCACCTTGATACCTTTTACCGTTATTTTTCTGAGGTTAAAGACAACAATTACGATGCATTAATAGTAACTGGTGCGCCACTTGCACATTTAGAATACGACGATGTAGCGTATTGGGATGAGCTAAAGGTCATTATTGATTGGGCTGAGCAACACGTTACCTCTACGTTGTTTTCGTGTTGGGCAGCGCATGCAGCGTTATATCACCGTTACAATTTAAAGCGCGATTTAAAAGACGATAAACTGTGTGGCGTATTTACTCACCAGTGTTATTTTGATCACGGTGCACTGACTCGCGGATTCGACGATACCTTTTTAGTACCGCACTCACGCTACGGCCATATTGATATAAATAAAATAAACGCCTGTGAAGAGCTCGTTGTACTGGCAGGTTCTGAGCGAGTAGGGGCTTACTTACTTAAAAACAAATCGGGTAGCCAAGTGTTTATAACCGGCCACCCAGAGTACGACGCCGACTCGCTAAAAGCAGAATACGAGCGCGATTGTAAAAAAAGCCCTAATGCACCAAAGCCCGAAAATTACTTTCCGGATGACGATGCAACCAAACAACCTTCAAAAACGTGGCAAAGCCATGCTTTTTTACTTTTTTCGAACTGGTTAAATTACTACGTGTACCAAACCACACCGTATGATATTAATTTAGTTAGCCAAGACGTGAGGACTAACAACTATGCCGAATAACGCGCCTACAAATAATAAACAAGCCGAAATAAGTGCCGCATTAAAAGAACGCATTTTAATTTTAGATGGCGCTATGGGCACCATGATCCAAGATCATAAGCTAGAAGAAGAAGACTATCGCGGAGAGCGTTTTAAAGACTGGCATGTATTAATTAAAGGCAATAACGATTTATTAAGCCTAACCAAACCCGACTTAATCACTGATATTCATCGTGGTTTTTTATCAGCGGGCGCCGATATTATCGAAACCAACACGTTTAACTCGACCACTATTTCGATGGAAGATTACGACATGGCAAACCTAAGCCGTGAAATAAACCTAGAGTCGGCTAAATTAGCACGCGCAATTTGCGATGAATTTACGGCTAAAACGCCAGAAAAACCGCGCTATGTAGCGGGTGTTTTAGGGCCGACATCTAAAACGTGTTCAATTTCGCCAGACGTAAACGATCCGGGTTACCGAAATGTCACCTTTGATAAGCTAGTTACTGCGTATGTAGAGTCTACCCTTGCATTAATGGAAGGCGGCGCCGATTTAATACTAATCGAAACTATATTCGACACGCTTAATGCAAAAGCCGCCTCGTTTGGTGTAGAAGAAGCCTTTGAGCAAGCAGGGCGCACATTACCAGTTATGATCTCGGGCACTATTACCGACGCCTCTGGACGTACGCTTTCTGGGCAAACAACCGAAGCCTTTTATAATTCTATTCGCCATATTAAGCCTATTTCGATTGGTTTAAACTGCGCGCTTGGCCCTGATTTACTGCGCCAATATGTAGAAGAGTTATCGCGCGTGTGCGAAACCTTTACATCGGTACACCCTAATGCGGGCTTGCCTAATGAGTTTGGTGAATACGACTTAGAAGCGCCTGAAATGGCAACCGAAATTATCGATTGGGGTAAATCGGGCTTTATTAATATAGTAGGTGGATGTTGTGGCACCACGCCTGCGCATATTCGTGCTTTTGCAAAAGGTTTAGCGGGCGTTAAACCACGCCAGCTACCAGAGCTTGAAGTACGCATGCGTTTATCAGGCCTTGAAGCCTGTAACTTAAATTAAGGAGCCAACATGACCCAACAAATAGCAGTATTTACTAATGTCGGCGAACGTACCAATGTAACCGGTTCTGCCATGTTTAAACGTTTAATCATGGAAGAAGACTTTGAAGCCGCGCTAACAGTGGCCCGCGAGCAAGTAGAAAATGGCGCACAGGTTATTGATATAAACATGGACGAAGCCATGTTGGACTCAAAAGCCGCGATGGTTAAGTTTTTAAACTTAATAGCCTCAGAGCCTGATATTTCACGCGTACCCATTATGGTCGACTCCTCTAAATGGGAAGTAATAGAAGCAGGCCTAAAGTGTATTCAAGGTAAGGCCATTGTTAACTCTATATCGCTAAAAGAGGGCGAAGAGCCGTTTATTCGCCAAGCTAAAATAATAAAACGCTTTGGTGCAGCTGCCGTTGTAATGGCGTTTGATACTGACGGGCAAGCTGATACAGCAGACCGTAAATATGAAATATGTGCCCGCAGCTACAAAATATTAGTAGAAGATATTGGTTTTCCACCAGAAGATATTATATTCGATCCTAATATATTTGCCGTAGCCACCGGTATAGAAGAGCACGATAACTACGCAGTAGAATTTATTGAAGGCACACGCCGCATTAAGCAAAATTTACCGCACTGTAAAGTGTCGGGCGGGGTGTCTAATGTATCGTTTTCATTTAGAGGTAATAACCCAGTACGTGAAGCTATTCACTCGGTATTTTTATACCACGCCATAAAAGCGGGTATGGATATGGGTATTGTAAATGCAGGGCAACTCGCCGTTTACGACGACATACCAGAGGAGCTTCGTAAAGCCGTTGAAGACGTAATACTTAACACAGACCCAGGCGCAGGGGAGCGTTTAGTAGAGCTTGCACCAAAATACTCTGGTATGGCACAAGCCGAGCGAGTAGAAGATTTAGAATGGCGCACATGGCCTGTAGAAAAACGCCTTGAGCACGCGCTTGTAAAAGGCATTACTACCTTTATAGATGAAGATACCGAAGAGTGCCGCGCTGCTGCCGATAAACCTATTCACGTAATTGAAGGGCCGTTAATGGATGGCATGAACGTGGTAGGTGATTTATTTGGCGCAGGTAAAATGTTTTTACCACAAGTGGTTAAATCGGCGCGCGTAATGAAACGAGCCGTAGCCTACCTAGACCCATTTATTGAAGCCGAAAAAGAAGAAGGTTCAACCAATGGTAAAATAGTGATGGCGACCGTAAAAGGCGACGTACACGACATAGGTAAAAATATTGTAGGCGTGGTACTACAGTGTAATAACTACGAAGTTATTGATTTAGGCGTAATGGTACCTGCCGATAAAATATTGCAAACCGCCATCGACGAAAAAGCCGATATTATTGGTTTATCGGGCTTAATTACCCCATCGCTTGACGAAATGGTACACGTAGCAAAAGAAATGAAACGCCGTGGTTTTGAACTGCCGCTTCTCATTGGTGGTGCAACTACCTCTAAAGCGCACACCGCAGTAAAAATTGAGCCGCAATATGATAAAGGCGTTGTGTATGTAAATAACGCAAGCCGTGCAGTTGGTGTGGTTTCAAACTTATTATCAAAAGACATTAAACCTGACTTTCTAGCTAAAACTAAAGCTGAATATGTAAAAGTACGCGAGCAACAAGCGCGTAAAAAACCACGCTCTAAGCCTGTTACAATCCAGCGCGCACGCGATAACGCAGCAAAGCTTGATTGGGATAACTACACACCACCAGTGCCTGAAAAGCTGGGCGTGACCGAGTTTAAAAATGTATCAATCGCGACTTTGCGTAAATACATAGATTGGACGCCATACTTTATGATGTGGTCAATTGCCGGTAAATACCCGCGCATAATGGACGATGAAGTAGTAGGCGAGCAAGCGCAAAGCTTATTTAAAGACGCTAACGATATGTTAGACGACCTTGAAAAAGCAGGCAGTTTGCAACCACTTGGTGTAATTGGTTTATTCCCGGCTAACCGCGTGGGTGATGACATAGAAATATACACCGATGAAACACGCAAAGAAGTATTAACTACTTCGTGCCATTTACGCCAGCAAACCGAAAAAACCGACTTTGCTAACTATTGCCTAGCCGACTACATAGCACCAAAAGGCACGCCTGATTACTTTGGCGCGTTTGCAGTAACGGGCGGCCTAGAAGAAGACGACTTAGCAAATGCGTTTGACGCACAGCAAGACGATTACAACAAAATAATGGTTAAAGCCGTAGCCGACAGGCTCGCCGAAGCGTTTGCAGAATACCTGCACGAAAAAGTACGTAAAGAGTATTGGGGTTTTGCACCAGACGAAAACCTAGCAAACGATGAGCTAATACGCGAAAACTACCAAGGTATTCGCCCTGCGCCAGGTTACCCAGCGTGCCCAGAGCACACCGAGAAAAAGAAAATTTGGCAGTTGCTCGATACCGAAAAGCGCATTGGTATGCAGCTAACTAGCTCGTACGCCATGTGGCCAGGTGCTGCTGTTTCGGGTTGGTACTTTTCACACCCCGAAGCTAAGTACTACGCTGTAGCCGCTGTGCAAAAGGATCAAGTAGAAGATTACGCTAAACGAACCAATATGACGCTTGAAGAGGCTGAAAGATGGCTATCGCCTAATTTGGGGTATGATCCGGAGTAGAGAGGAGTGATCAGTTTTTAGCTGTCAGTTATCAGTAAAACAAAAACGAGCCTAATTAGACTAATGCCGATCAGTTAAGAAAATGACCGGTTGACCGATCCAAACGATCATGCAAAATCCGTAGTTAGGAAACTAACTACGGATTTTTTGTGAATATAGAACAAGCACTGCAAGCAACACTTGAAGAAAGCAGCCGATACCATACCTTTGAAAAATTATCAGAAATTCTTGACCCTGAAATCATTGAACAAGGTTTTCAACAAGCAGGGATTGCAACCGTTCGTAAGCGAAGATTACCGCTTGAAGCCGTTTTGTGGTCAGTTATTGGCATGGCATTGTTTCGAAAAGAATCAGTTTGGAATATCGCTAATAAGCTAGATATCATGTTACCTGGCAAGAACCAACTCGTTGCTCCAAGTGCGATGGTACAGGCGAGACAAAGGTTAGGTGATGATTCCGTTAAACACGTTTTCAATAAATCTGCTCAATCAATGTATAAGCAACAGTCATTCGAAACATGGAATGGTTTGAACCTATTAGCTGTTGACGGTGTTGTGTGGCGAACAGCCGACACGCCTGATAATCGTAAAGCCTTCTCTTCAGGTAGCAACCAATACGGTGATACAGCCTTTCCTCAAATACGCATGGTCTGTCATATGGAATTGACCAGCCATCAACTTCTCAGTAGCGAGTTTGATAACTATAAAACCAACGAGATGAAATTAGCTGAGCGTTTAATTGAACGTACACCAGATAATTCACTGACTATGTTTGATAAAGGATATTATTCTTTAGGCCTGTTAAACC
>NZ_JWIG01000007.1 GCF_000814675.1 Pseudoalteromonas distincta
TAACCTTTCCTCCTGACTGAAAGTGCTTTACAACCCGAAGGCCTTCTTCACACACGCGGCATGGCTGCATCAGGCTTGCGCCCATTGTGCAATATTCCCCACTGCTGCCTCCCGTAGGAGTCTGGGCCGTGTCTCAGTCCCAGTGTGGCTGATCATCCTCTCAAACCAGCTAGGGATCGTCGCCTTGGTGAGCCATTACCTCACCAACTAGCTAATCCCACTTGGGCCAATCTAAAGGCGAGAGCCGAAGCCCCCTTTGGTCCGTAGACATTATGCGGTATTAGCAGTCGTTTCCAACTGTTGTCCCCCACCTCAAGGCATGTTCCCAAGCATTACTCACCCGTCCGCCGCTCGTCAGCAAAGTAGCAAGCTACTCTCTGTTACCGCTCGACTTGCATGTGTTAGGCCTGCCGCCAGCGTTCAATCTGAGCCATGATCAAACTCTTCAATTAAAAAGTTTTATGTCTTTCGACAGCTCAATGAATTCTGAATTTTTTAATATCTTTCGATATTGAATTGACTGTGCCGAATAATTACCGAAATAACTATTCTGTTGGTCACTCAGTTTTCAATTGAGACTCTAATTTGTTTGCCTCGCTACCTAAGTAGTTTGGCTGTTAGAACTCAATCTGTACGAGTGCCCACACAGATGATTGCTTTATATTGTTAAAGAACGTTGCGATTATAAAGTTGAACTTTACCTCGCTAGGGCTGCGCATATTACGCTTTCCTATTTTTTTGTCAATACTTAAATTTAAACTTTCTAAAAAGATTCACTCTAAGTTTTACTTAACACCCTGAGTTGTTCGTGCCTCGCTATGCGTTGCTGTTTCCCGTCTCAGTGGGGTCGCATTATAGGGAGATCCAAAAACAGATCAACCCTTTTTTGAAGAAAACTTGAAATAATGTGCTGTTCGCACATATTTACATCGAAATGGTTACTTTAAACACTAAAAAGGCCCTGATGGGCCTTTTTAATTAGTTTACTATGAGCTTCCAGCCAAGTTTTCCTTGCTGTTTAGACTCTTGTTGCAGCTCGCTGGCCATTAATGGATGATCTTTTAACCAGTTACTTTCAAACTTAAGGTCTAACACTTCATTTTTAGCAGTTAACTCAAACTTAGGCAGTACATCATCTTGTCTGCGCATTGATAAAATGACTGCTATTCGTAGTAATCTCACTATATATTGCGCTAATAGACTATTTACGCCGAGTGAATTAAAACAACCTTTTGGAAAATCAGATCGATGTGCATCTGCTACCGCTACTATTAATTTATGCTCTGACTGTGAAAAACCAGGCATATCGGTATTTTCCAAAATATAAGCGGTATGTTTATGGTACTGCTTATACTCTATCAGTAATCCAATCTCATGAAGCTGCGCTACCGCTTTTAATAGTGGTAACCCATTTAAGCTTTCAATTGGCCAATCTTTATCAATACTCAACGCTAACTGCATTGCCAAGCTTGAAACTCGACACGCTTGTTTTTGATCAACATGATAACGACTCATAAACCCATCCACTGTGCGTTTGCGAATGTCGTTATTATGAAACTCCGGAACCATGCTATATAAAACACCTTCACGCAGTGCTCCACCCGCCAATCCCATTTTTTCTATTTCAAGAGATTCAAATAGTGCGATTAAGATTGCAAGTCCTGATACAAATACCAGTCGACGGTCTTCACTTAATCCAGGAAGGTCTAGCGCTGCAATAGTGCTAAATGCAATTGCTTGATCTTTTATAGTGTTGAGCTTTTCAAGTGTAAGTAAGTCGTCAAGATTTTGCGCGACCATAATTTCTTGAATTGCTTGTACTGTACCAGAAGCTCCAGATGCAATTTGCCATCCAGCTGCTTTATACTCTGGAGAAATTTCATCAATGACTGTACGAGCCGCTTTTATTGCTGCGTTAAAGTTACTCTTACTTAGTTGGCAATCTTTAAAATAGCGTTCAAGATAGGTAACACACCCCATATTGAGGCTTTTGTAATGTAGGGCATCAAATGCTTTACCAATTACAACTTCTGTACTTGCACCACCAATATCAATAACAAGCTGTTTGCCAGTACAAGATGAAGTATGGGCAACACCTTTATAAATTGTGCGCGCTTCTAATTCTCCGCTAATAACATTAATGTTATGACCTAGAATTTTTTCGGCATGATTTTTAAATACGTCGGCGTTAGTTGCTAAACCGATAGATAAAGAGTCATTTTATAAAGCGCTTTCCAGCCACCTATATAGTGCAGAAGATCAGCCAATTACAAAGCAAAATGAAGTTGATATGAGCGATCTTGTCATTAGTTTTAAGCAAAGCTTTGCTTTGGAGAGTGAAACGATTACTCAGCATTTTATAAGTGAAGATTTAGCCGCGCTACAAAAAGATAGTCATCGCATTTTAGGAGCGGCGCAAATGTTTGGTTTAGATGAAATTGCGCAATCGGCTCAAAGTTTAGATAGAGCACTTTTACGCAGGACCCAAAAAAGTAGTGCGAATGACTTTAAAGCGCTCGTTGATACGTTGCAGAGTGTACTTAAAAAGTATAATGAAAGTTAAACTGTGTTTAATCCCGACATAAAAAAAGCGCCTAAGGCGCTTTTTTTATTCAGCTAAGACGCTTTATTGGCGTCTCATCGAATCAAAAAATTCATCATTGGTTTTGCTCATCGATAGTTTATCGATTAAGAATTCCATCGCATCAATTTCTGACATGTCATGAACAATTTTACGTAAAATCCAAAGCTTTTGAAGCTCATCTGGTTTTGTTAGTAATTCTTCACGACGAGTGCCTGAACGATTAAAGTCGATAGCAGGGAATACACGTCTTTCCGCAATTTTACGGTTAAGGTGAAGTTCCATGTTACCAGTACCTTTAAACTCTTCGTAGATAACTTCATCCATTTTAGAGCCAGTGTCGATAAGCGCTGTAGCTATGATTGTTAAGCTACCACCTTCCTCAACGTTACGTGCAGCACCAAAGAAGCGCTTAGGTTTATGTAATGCGTTAGCGTCAACACCACCAGTAAGTACTTTACCTGATGAAGGAATAACGGTGTTATAAGCACGTGCTAAACGAGTGATTGAATCCAATAAGATAACAACATCTTTTTTATGTTCAACTAAACGTTTTGCTTTTTCGATAACCATTTCGGCAACTTGTACGTGACGAGAAGCTGGCTCATCGAACGTTGATGCAATAACTTCACCTTTTACTAGGCGTTGCATCTCTGTTACTTCTTCCGGACGTTCATCAATAAGTAAAACCATTAATGTTACATCAGGATGATTATGCGTAATTGATTGTGCAATGTTTTGAAGTAGCATTGTTTTACCCGCTTTTGGCGGAGCTACTAACAAGCCACGTTGGCCGCGGCCAATAGGAGATGCTAAATCAAGTACACGGGCTGTAATATCTTCTTTACTGCCGTTACCACGTTCCATGCGAAAACGTTCGTTTGCATGTAGTGGGGTAAGGTTTTCAAAAAGAATTTTAGTTCGAGAGTTTTCAGGTTTATCAAAGTTAACTTCATTTACTTTAAGTAAAGCAAAGTAACGTTCACCGTCTTTAGGTGGACGAATAAGGCCTGAAATTGAATCGCCAGTACGCATGCTGAAACGGCGAATTTGGCTAGGTGAAACATAAATGTCATCTGGCCCAGCTAAGTAAGAGGCTTCTGATGATCTTAAGAAGCCGAAACCATCTTGTAAAATCTCTAATACACCGCCGCCGAAGATATTCTCTCCGCCTTTGGCATGGGATTTAAGAATGGCAAAAATGATATCTTGCTTTCTTAAGCGGGCTACGTTTTCGAGCCCCATGGACTCAGCTAAGTCTACAAGCTCTTTAATCGACTTGTCTTTTAATTCGCGTAAATGCATATTGGTGGGTTCTTTATTACAGTTGTCATACTCAAAATCGCTTTGATCGTTGAGTGAGGTTTGTTGAATATAACTAAGGATTAGTTGGCTTTATAAACTAGCAGTTCACTGGCAAAGCGTCCAGTCTTTATACAAAATAAATTTAAAAAAGGGCAAAAAAGCCCTTTTTATTGTTCTAGCTTACCGTTAGATGTTGTTTTCTAAAAACTCGATAAGTTGAGTTTTTGAAAGAGCACCTACTTTCGTTGCAGCTACTTGGCCATCTTTAAAAAGAAGTAAAGTAGGGATACCACGAATACCAAACTTTGGCGGTGTGCCAGCATTTTGGTCAATATTTAATTTAGCAACAGTCACACGGCTGTCGTATTCATCAGCAACTTCGTGAAGAATAGGGGCGATCATTTTACAAGGTCCACACCATTCAGCCCAGAAATCTACTAGTACTGGTTTGTCTGATTGTAATACGTCAGCTTCAAAGCTATCGTCAGTAATTTGGATTATTTTCTCGCTCATTGCGCTCTCCGATTTAGTTAGGCGAAATATTTAGTGCGTATTTAAACACTCTTGTTTCTTATTGCAAGTTTAAACGTTATGCTTAAACGCTATGACTAAGACACATTTAACCGATAAAAAGTTTTCAGACTTTGCTATCGCACCGGAAGTGGTTGCCGGTTTAACCGAGAATGGGTTTGAATATTGCACACCTATTCAAGCAAAATGCCTACCTTTTATTTGTGATGGACGCGATATCGCGGGCCAAGCTCAAACGGGTACAGGCAAAACGTTGGCGTTTTTAACCGCCACGTGCCATCGGTTATTACAATCTAGCAAAGCACCTAGTAAACATCCAAGAGCCCTGATCATGGCCCCTACTCGGGAGCTTGCGATTCAGATACACAAAGATGCTAAAATTTTAGCGCCGCACTGTAATCTTAACTTAGGTTTAGTATATGGTGGCGAAGATTACGAAAAACAACGTGCACAACTAGAAAAAGGCGTTGATATTTTAATTGGTACTACAGGTCGCCTAATTGATCTGTATAAGCAAGGCTGTTACACCCTTAATGAAATTGAGGTAGTCGTGCTGGACGAAGCCGATCGTATGTTCGATTTAGGTTTTATCAAAGATATTCGCTATATGTTCGATCGTATGCCAGATACATCAAAGCGTTTAAACTTATTATTTTCTGCCACATTATCGTACCGCGTACAAGAATTAGCTTTTGAGCACATGACAAACCCAGAGCATGTTCAAATTGAACCTGACGTTAAAACGGGTAAACGTATTCAAGAAGAGCTATTTCATCCTTCGCAAGAAGATAAAATTAAGCTGTTGTTAACCTTAATTGAAGAAGAATGGCCAGAGAAAGCAATCGTGTTTGCAAATACCAAGCACAGTTGTGAAACAGTATATGCTTGGCTTAAATCAGACGGTCATCGTGTAGGTATGCTTACTGGTGATGTAAACCAGAAAAAACGCCAAACTATATTAGCGCAATTCAGCAAAGGTGATTTAGACTTTTTAGTTGCGACCGATGTTGCAGCGCGTGGTCTTCATATTCCAGAAGTAAGTCATGTGTTTAACTTTGATTTACCTGACGATTGTGAAGATTATGTTCATCGTATTGGCCGTACTGGCCGCGCTGGTGCATCAGGCCACGCAATTAGTTTTGCATGTGAGCAATATGCATACAACCTGCATGAAATTGAAGAATATATAGAGCACAGCATTCCTTTATCACATTATGATAAAACAGCATTGCTAGATGATTTAACTCAGCCTATTATTCAAAGAAAGCGCAACTATTCAACAGGTCCACGTAACCGTAGTAATAACAGCGGACGTCGCCCAAATAATAGTTACCAAAAAGGACGGTCGTAAGCGACCGTTTGTATAAGTAGTAGTAACTAGAGGTTTTTGAACGGTGGGGCAACTTAAACCGCAAAAAAATGTGTACGCAGTTATTGATTTGGGCTCAAATAGCTTTCATATGCTTATTGCCAAATCAATTGCTGGCGGTCTACAAACAATTGGACGTGTTAAACGCAAAGTCCGATTAGCCGCAGGGCTTGATAAAGGAAACGTATTAAGCACTGAAGCAATGCAGCGAGGCTGGGAATGCCTTGCCCTTTTTGCTGAGCGTCTACAAGATATCCCAGACAAAAACATCACCATAGTAGCAACAGCTACCTTACGCTTACCTAAGTAACCACTAAACCCTAACTCTAAATAGCCATCCACTTCATGACTCATAGCATTTGCAGTTAAAGCAAAAATAGGCTGCTCAAAACCACACTGTTTTAATAGCTGAAAAGCAGAACGCCCATCCATCACAGGCATTTGAATATCGAGTAGCACTAAATCAGGATACTCTTTTAAGCACTGCTCTACCGCTTGCTCACCGTTTTCAACGGCAATAACCTCGAGCCCCATTGAACGTAAATAGCGGCTTATTAACCTTCGATTATCAGGGTGATCTTCTGCAAGTACAACACGCCCTGCCAATTGCTTATTTACCTTTGGAGCGCTTTGAGTTTCAATCAGGCTTTGCGATTTATTTACTTCTGCGCACGGTAAAAAGAACGAAAACTGACTGCCCTTTTTGTATTCGCTTTGTACACTGATATAACCGCCCATCATCGCGGCTAATTGTTGCGATAAGCTAAGGCCTAACCCTGTCCCCCCAAAGCGACGGCTAATACTGTTATCAGCTTGGCTAAAGCATTCAAAAATAAGCTTTAACTGTTTAGAGCTCATACCAATACCGGTATCTTTTACAATAATCACTAGCCCTTGTTCACTCTTATTTAAAGCAATAATGATTTGGCCAGCGTGAGTAAACTTAATAGCATTAGCACATAAATTTATAAGAATTTGTTTTACGCGTATTAAATCCAGTTTAGTGTAAAACTCATTACCCACTTGATTGTCTAAAATGAGGCGTAGATTTTTTGCTTTTGCTTGAGTGATAAACATTGCATGTACGTCATTTACAAGCTCTACAATATCAAAGCACGAAATATTTAACTCTAATCTATTGGCTTCAATTTTACTTAAATCGAGTACATCATTTATTAAGCTTTTTAAATGGTCACTGTGACGCTGAATTACTCTTAGTTCATCTTTAAGTGACTCAGGCTCATATAATTCATTAATTAAAGCATCTGTTTGCCCTAAAATAGCCGTTAGTGGAGTGCGGATTTCGTGGCTAATATTGGCCAAAAACTGGCTTTTAACATCGTTAGCTTCTCTTAGCTCCTGTGCTATTGCCTGTAACTCGGCAGTGCGCTGCGTAACTTGCTCTGTTAACTGCTGCTTAGCACGTTTTTCTGCGCCACGGCGGTAAAGCGCAATACCAGTTACAACAACCAAAAGTAATAGTAAAAAAGAGAATAAAGTAAGCTGAGAACGCTGCGACATTTTTAGCTCTTGCACACGTCGATCTTGTTTAAGTTTTTCTATCTCTTGGTTTAATTGGGTTGCTTTAAATTGATGCTGAAGTACCGCTAATGCATTTATAATTGCTGTACTTCTGAGTTTTCGTAGCTCACTAATATATTCTTGTTGCAAGGCCATTGCGCTTGAATAATCGCCTTTACTGGCTTCAAGTAGTGCTTTAGTCCCTAAACCCTCCCTAATTATTCGCTCACTGCCATATTCGTGGGCAAGTGAAATAGCTCTATCTAAACTTATTTTCGCCTCTTCTAAGTTGCCTTTAACAAACTGAATTTTACCAAGCGCATGTAGCGCATTAAGCTCTAAATTATGGTTACCTATTTTAAGCGCATAGTACTCACCTAATTTAGCTTGCTCGTACGCTTCATCTACTTTTTTTAACACTAAATTAGTATTTGCCAAGTTGGTATATTGCGTAGATAACTTATTGTAATCATTGGCTGAAATATAATAACGCAGCGCTAGCTGGTAATAATGAAGTGCTAAGTCAAATTGATTACTCTCCATATGAGCAACACCCATATTGTTGTATACCTGCGCAATACCGCTTTTATCATCTAACCGCTGATAAACTTTAAGTACATCTTGATAAAGACTAAATGCACTATCGTAGCGTGATAAGCGTATATAAACGCCAGCTATATTAAGTAATATGTCGGTTTGATCTTGCTCACTACCGTGCGCTTCGTAAATAGCTTTTGCCTTTAAGTAAAACTCTAGGGTATCGCCTAGCTTATTCATATTAAAATAAGCCAAACCAATATTATTTAGTAAATTTGCTTGTTCAAGTAGTTGTTCATTTTTTTCAGCTAATACTAGGGTGCGGGTATATTCACTTATGGCCTTTTGAAATAAGCCTTGATAAAAAAGTGCTACACCTTGCATTTTTATTGCACGAAAGTGCTCGTCAGGAAAGAAAGTATCTGAAGTGTTTTTTTCTAATAATTTAAAATAGTGTAAAGATTCTTTAAAATTATCAGCCGATAACGCACTATTACCTAATGCCGAATAAACAGCGACACGCTCTTTTTTAGAAACGTTTTTATTAGCAAGTAACGTATTTGCTAATTGTAATTTAGGCTCCCACTGCACTTCGTTTTTGAATTGCTCAAATAACGAATCACTATTTTGGGCATAGCTAGGAGCTATTAGTACACAGCATATAGTAAATAAGAGGCATTTAAACTTGCCCAGCATAATTTTAATCCTTCAAACCGTTACTTATATCAGTGTAATCTTTATTGAAGATACACTAACTACTAGGGCCTAAACAATGCTTAACCCACTGATTGATGAGATTTTTGAGCTGATATTAACAAGGCAGGTTTGGCAAGTTCATACTTTAGCAGCAGAACTGACAAACCGCAGCGCAATAACAACACTCGATAAAAGCCCTGAACGTGATTTATTTAAACGTAACTTTTTAATTATGAATGCATTGTACCAACTGCAGGCACAATTACGCCCTCAAAGTTTACTCATTTCAACTCTGCATATCGAGCTTTTAGAAAAAGAAGATAATAGTTTAGTAACAACGAACGAAAATTTGCGAGATTATTATTTAGATTGGCGTAATTACGATACCGATGAAGAGAAAATTGATGAGCTTTTGAATAGTTTTTGGCGTCAGTTTAAAACGACATCACCACAACAAGTATTAAATGACAATGAATTTAAAGCGTTGGCTTTAGAATGGAAGTTACCCGAAAATTTCACTCTTAAAAACGTTCAAAAGCGCTGGAGACAACTTGCATTACAGATGCACCCAGATAAACCAAATGGTTGTGAAGTTAAGTTTAAAAAAATAAAATTACAATACGAGCAGCTAAAGGTAGCTGCTCGCTAATTTGTTAATTTAGCGGTTTAAATTAACGAGTAAGGCGACGAGCGCGTATTTTACGCCCTTTAATGTTGCCTTCGGTTAGTTTGCGAAGTGCTGGTTTTGATGAGTTACGTTCAACAGCAACAAATGCTACGTTATCAAGTACGTTAATTTTACCTACTTGACGACCTGCAACCCCATCCTTACCTGTTAGAGCACCAAGAATATCGCCTGCACGTACTTTTTGCTTTTTACCTGAATCAATCATCAAAGTAACCATTTCAGGTCGGTACGGCGGTTTATCTAATAAATTAAACGGCGGCATTTGCTCTGGAGTAATATCACGCTCGTAATGATCGCCAATTTGTGCAATTTTAAACGCTTCAGCTTCACCATAAATAGAACAAGCAATGCCCTTTTTACCAGCACGCCCAGTTCGGCCAACACGGTGAACATGTGTTTGCGTGTCATGTGCTAAATGGTAGTTAATAACCATATCCATGTCATCAATATCTAAACCTCGTGCAGCAACATCGGTTGCAACAAGTATTGAAGCACTTTTATTTGAAAAGTGAATTAGCGTACGTTCACGATCGCGTTGCTCTAAATCACCGTGCAATGCAACAGCGCTGAAGCCTTCGTCAGCTAAATCATCACACACTTGTTGAGTTTCTACTTTGGTATTACAAAATACAACACAGCTTTGTGGTGTAAATTTAAGAAGTAATAACTTAAGCGTTGGATAGCGCTGCTTATTGTTATCCATTTTGTAGAAGTACTGCTTAATTGTGCTTTTGGCTTGCTCTTCTTCTACTTTAACCATTTCTGGATTTTTAAGTACACGCTTAGCAATTGCTTCAATAGCTCTTGGGAAAGTAGCACTAAATAACAATGTTTGACGATTTTGTGGAATACGCTCAATAATTGCATCAAGTGTGTCTTGAAAACCCATATCAAGCATTTGATCAGCTTCATCAAGCACCAATGTTTCCACATCATCTAAACGTAGAGTACCTTTACGAATATGGTCATCAACACGCCCTGGCGTGCCAACAATAATATGCGCGCCATGTTCAAGTGAACCTATTTGCGGGCCAATTGAAACACCACCACATAACGTCAATATTTTAATGTTATGAATGCCGCGCGCTAATTTACGCATTTCTACCGCAACCTGCTCGGCAAGTTCGCGAGTCGGACACAAGACTAAAGATTGAATACGAAAGCGTTTTACGTTTAATTTAGCTAACACACCCAAGCTAAACGCAGCAGTTTTACCTGAACCGGTTTTTGCCTGAGCAATGATGTCTTTACCAGCAAGTACAGGCGGCAAACTTTGCGCTTGTACAGGTGTCATGTGGGCATAGCCAAGTGTTGATAAGTTATCAACGAGTCCAGCCGGTAAAGCCAAAGATGAAAAAGCAGTTGAAGTCACAGTAAGTTCCATAGCAATAAAATAACATGGGAGAAAGCCCCACTAATATGCAGCTTATAATAGCAGAATTCGTAATTGGCAACCATTAACAAACACATTATAAAACATGTTAATGAAAGGTGTTGAAAATGATAGTAGTTTGCATTAAGATCGCGATTGTTTTTTACATACCTGCGCTGGAAGCAATTAATGAAACTGAATTCTATTTACATAGCACTATTAGCAAGCATTACAACAAGCACATATGCAAACACTACCGACCTTGAACGCATAGAAGTAAAGGGTAGCTACTTTAACGATTACAAAGTAGATAACGCTAATGGCGCAATGAGAACATCAGCTTCATTACTTGAAACTGCACAATCTGTCACTGTAATAACCGACACTATTATTAGCGAACAGCTTGCCACTACACTTGGCGAAGTACTCACAAATGACGCAAGCTTAACTGCAGGCTCACAACAACGAAATCGTGAGGTATTTAACTTACGCGGCTTTGAGCTGAGCTCATCGACAGGTTATTTACGCGACGGTCATCAGCATTGGTCGCACTATCAGCAACCAATCGAAATTTTGCAGCAAGTTGAAGTAATTAAAGGCCCATCAAGTATTTTATATGGTCAGTCAGGCCCGGGTGGCTTGGTTAACATGGTAACTAAAAAGCCTACCGCACAAACATTATTTAATGCCAGTGCCGATGTAGATCAGCATGGTTCAACTCGCTTTATGGTAGATGCTGCAGGCGCATTAACTGAATCTGAAGATTTACGTGCTCGCGGGATTTTAGTAAAGCAAGACGTTGACTACTGGCGTGAGTACCAAAACGGTGAAAACCGTGAACGCGACCGCTTTTTAGGTGCTTTAGTTGTAGATTACGATATTAGCGATAACGCATTAGTACGTGTGCATTACGACCGCACAGATGACGAAGCAGGTTTAGATACTGGCGCATGGATAGACGATAATGCCAATATAATTGGTAACGATAAAACAATCCGTGATATGTCTTGGGCGTTTACCGATATTACCGTAGAAAACCTAGGTGTAGACCTAGAAGTATTTTTAACCGATAACTGGCAAGTAAAACTTGGTTACAACGAACAAACGTTTGAGCGCCAACGCTTTGAGTCATCTCCTAGTCGAAATTCTTACGACGCGCAAACTAATACATACACCTCGAATCCATACGATCGCTTTGATGATTGGCAGTTTAAAACAGCATTTATCGATTTTATTGGTGAATTTGAAATGGCTGGCATACAACACCAATTTCTAATTGGTGCTAACTCGCTTGACTACTATTATGGTCAACTGCGTACATCTGCTGATTCATTTAGTTTTACAGCAGGACAAAATGAACCTGCCCGTCCAGATATCAGCTATAAAACAGATCTCACTAAAAGCGAAACTGAATACGACTACTATGGTCTATATGCGCAAGACTTAATTACTTTCTCTGAACAATGGCAGGTGTCTGTTGGTGCTCGCTTTGATAAGCAAACACGTGAAGGCCAAAATAACGAATCTTTCTTACCTAAATTTGGCGTACTTTATCATCCAAATGCATCGGCCACTATCTATGCCAGTTATACAGAAGGTTTTGAGCCACAAAATGAAACCATCACTAATGATAAAGATATCAACTTCGGTATGGAAATAGATGCTGTTACCTCTGAACAAAGAGAACTAGGTATAAAATGGCAACTGCTTGATGACCGTTTACTGCTTAGTGGTGCCGTTTTCGATATAAGTAAAAACGGAACGCTGGTAACTGAAGACCTTGAGGCTCCTATTGGCTCAATTACAACCGAGACAAATCAGGTTGGTGAACAACGCCACAAAGGCTTTGAAGTTGCAGCACAAGGCGCTGCAACAGATCGTTTATTTGTAATGGCCTCTGCGATGTATTTAGATGCGAACTATGAAAGAGCGAATGAGGAGCTGCAAGGTAAACGCCCTACCGATGCACCTAAATGGTCAGCATCTCTGTGGACTCGTTATGAGCTAAATGATGCGATTGCTTTTAACGCTGGTGCTTTTTATGAAGGCGAGCGCTTTGCAGATAGCGATAATACAATTACTAAAGATGCATATACACGTGTTGATGTTGGCGCCACTTATAAGTTTAACTTAAGCAATACCGATATTAACTTACGCCTTAACATCGAAAACTTATTTGATAAAAGCTATTTAGGTGGTGGCGGCACGAGTAATGTAACTGTTGGCGAGGGTACAAATCTTCGTTTAGCAGCGCAATTTAGCTTTTAATTAAATGCCTTAAATAACAGTGTTAAAATATAGTCCGCGTACATTTACGCGGGCTTTTTTATATCTAAACGTTTATACCTAACAGCATTAAATCTATTACAAAGCCTATTCATCTCATCTATTTTTTATCATGTTTGTTACATGTTCTAATAGCGCTAATTATTAAAAAGGCTTACCCAAATGAAAAAACTAATTACCGCACTGCTGCTTACTAGCAGTATGGCTGCAAACGCTAACAACGCCGAATTTACCCAAAAGCAATTACAACAAGTCAATGAAGTGCGCACCTCTGCACTAAATAGTGATTTAAGCTATAAATTACTAGAGTCATTAACAACTGAAGTAGGCCCTCGCTTACCTGGTACTGAAAATGATAAAAAAGCAGTGGCATGGGCTAAAGCTAAATTTAATGAGCTTGGTTTTGATAAAGTATGGCTTGAAGAAGCGACTTTTCCTGAATGGCGCCGTTATAGCGAAAGCGGAAAAATACTAACACCAAGCGAGCAACCTCTACATTTAACTGCATTAGGTAACAGTATAAGCACGCCTAAAGATGGGATCACAGCGCCAGTAGTCTTATTCGAAACACTTGATGAGTTAATTGCAGCACCTGCAAACAGCCTAAAAGGTAAAATTGCGTATATTAATTACCGCATGAACCGCGATATAGATGGGAATGGTTACGGACCTGCTGTAAAAGCACGTGGCACAGGCGCTATAGAAGCGTCTAAAAAAGGCGCTGTTGCCTACATGATGCGCTCGGTAAGTACCGGTCATCATCGTTTTGCACACACTGGCGGTAGTTACTACAAAGAAGGTGTTACAAAAATACCTAATGTAACCATTGCTAACCCAGATGCCGATCAGATTGCACGACTCATTGCTTTAGATAAAGACGTATCGGTAAATATTAATGTGCAAACCGAAAGCCTTGGTGAAGGCACAGGTTATAACGTTATTGGCCAATTTAATGGTACCGAAAACCCTGAGCAATATGTATTAATTGGCGGGCATTTAGATTCTTGGGACTTAGGGACTGGCGCACTAGATGACGGTGCAGGCGTTGCGCTAACAATGGCAGCCGCTAAACATATTAGCGATGTAAAGCGTCCTAAGCGCAGTATTCGTGTGGTACTTTTTGCAGCTGAAGAGCTAGGTCTTTGGGGTGCAAAAGCTTATTTTGCAGAGCATAAAAACGAGCTAAGCAATATTGTTGCAGCAGCTGAGTCTGATTTTGGCGCCGATGTTGTATATGCTTTTGAATCGAACGTAAGCGCAGAGTCACTTCCTGTAGTGCGTGCTATTGCAAAAGAACTTTCGCCGTTAAATATTGAGCATATTGGTAAAAACCAAGCGAATGGTGGCCCTGATCTAATTCCACTTAAAGCAGCAACCTCAGCACCTATTTTTGAACTTGCTCAAGATGGAACAGATTACTTTGATTACCACCATACAGCTGACGATACACTTGATAAAGTAACACCTGCTAAGCTTCGTCAAAATACCGCTGCATACGCTGTATTTGCTCTAATGGCTGCTGATGCAAAAACAACAATTAAGCCTAAAGCTCAAAATAAGTAATAACAGACATACTTACTTACAGTTTGTGGCTTTAACTAACACGCTTCTTGTTTTACCTTTAGGTAATTAAACAAGGAGCGTGCTTTATGTTACTTTTCAACACGAGTGAATCATTTCCATATTTTGCACAAACAACACGCTGCCCTCATTGTCAAAGCGACGCCTATCATTTAGTAAATAAAAGCCGCTATTTACGGTTTAGTATTTTACCTATGTTTGCCTTAAAATTAAGTTATAAACGCGAGTGCTATCAATGCGGAAAAAGCGAACCTGTAAAAATAACGCAACTACCGTTAATAGAAAAACTAAGCCTACCTAAATACTTTATTGGTGTATTTTTATTACTTTGGATTGTTTTATTTTTTTATCAACAGCACCTTAATAGCGAGACTCGAAAGGAAGGCTATTTAAATACGCCTAAAATATATGATACCTACTTAGTACACGCCGACAAATTTACACACGAGCCCTGGACCCTAACCAATTTAAAAATTGCTCAAGTTTTAAATTTTGACGAACAATTTATTACCTTTCAGATAAGCAACTACAGCTATAAACGTAATAATAGTATTACTTTGGCAATGCGTACTAGCCAGCTAATTCAAGACAATTACTTTTCCACTAAAACAATCACCCTCCCTCGTGATGAAGTAGCACGCCTTTACAACGACGAAGCTATTTACGACGTTCTGCGCCCCTATGCCAACATCCTTTATGGTGGGTTTGTGATGCATCCTCCCAAACCTAAGCCACTATATAAAGGCTTAAAGCTCGATAAAAACAATCAACAAGGCATTATTTATTTTAAAGATGGTTTGTTTGTTGAAGCATTTAATAGCTTTAAACAAGCTGCTGAAGCGGGCTCTCAATGGGGGCAATTAAATTTAGCGCAAATGTATCGTGATGGTCAGGGAATAGATCAGGATCAACAGCAGGCTATTTATTGGTACAAAAAGGCTATTGAGCAAAAAAATACTAAAGCACAATTTGAATTGGAATCTCTTTGTAAAATAGCTAACTGTGAATGAGTGAATTTCAATATAGCTGGCGCAACAAGTACGCCAGCTTGGAACTATTTTTTAAATAACTTTGTATAACCTACATGTATAAGCACAACAACTAAGCCAGCAATCACGCCTAGCAAACCATCAAACAATAGAGGAGCTAATACTTCTCCTGTACCGCCAGCAACAGATTGGGCATAGTTTGTTACATCGACTTGAGTATGATGCAGTAACTCAACACCATGTACTAAAATCCCGCCACCTACTAAAAACATCGCGATGGTGCCCGCAAATGCTAAAAACTGCATCAACCTAGGCGCTGCTGCGAGTAAGCCTTTCCCAAGTAATTCTTTAAATCTATTAGCTGTTACCTTTGATTGGTTGAGTAAATAAAGTCCGGCATCATCCAGTTTTACAATACCTGCCACTAAGCCATAAACACCAATAGTCATTATAATTGCGATAACACAAAGCACTAAAGCTTGATTAAGCAATGTAGCACCTGCCACAGTACCTAAAGTAATCACAATAATTTCGGCAGAAAGAATAAAGTCGGTTCTTATTGCCCCTTTTATTTTTTGTTTTTCGTACTCAACTAAATCTAATTTCTCACCCTCGTCTACCGCTTCACTGTTATGAGGCAAAAACTTAGCAAATACTTTTTCAGCTCCCTCAAAACATAAAAACAAACCACCCATCATTAAAAGCGGTGTTATTAACCAAGGCAGCCATACACTTATTAATAAAGCAGCGGGTACGAGTATCGCTTTATTTAAAAATGAGCCCTTTGCCACAGCCCAAACAACCGGTAATTCACGCTCTGCTGCTACACCTGTAACCTGCTGTGCATTGAGCGCTAAGTCATCGCCTAATACACCCGCTGTTTTTTTTGTTGCTACCTTACTCATTGTCGCAATGTCATCAAGTAAAGTGGTTATATCATCTAATAACGTTAAAAGGTTAGTGCCTGCCATAAAGCTTCCGAGCTCAAGAAATATTGCTATAAACATAACTTAAAGCGCTACTTTCACCAACGGTTAATTTTGCTTTGTTATTCTTACATTAGATTAAAATTTTGCCCTGTGTTTTAACTAACGTTTAAAGAAGATGGGAGGAAAAATGAAAGTATATTTAGCATTAATCGCTATTTTACTAAGCTTAACCGCATGTAGTGATTTAAAAACCAGTACTGCTTACCAATGCGATGATGAGAGCGTAAAACTCAATATTATTAATAATTCTGAAGCCGAACTTATCTTTAACAATAAAGTGCATGTACTTAATCACGAAAAAAGTGCATCAGGGAATAAATATATAAGTGAAGAGGTACTGTTTTGGGGTAAGGGCAATGAAGCCATGTTAATCATTGCAGGTAAAAAAAGACAGTGCACCAAGGTTTAACATAAAAACAACCAATAAACCACAATAATGCTACAATAATGCTACAATAATTAAAGACTCATTATTGTGATGAAGTTATGCGTTCAATTGCGATCAAACATAAAATAATTTTAGCCTTTACAGCCATTGGCATATTGGTGCTAACAAGTAGTGTATTTTTTTATTGGTCATTAAACAAAATTAGCGTTAACAATACCCGAACCGAAAAATTAGCGGTTCCGGTACAACAGTTCAGCAAAGATTTAAGGTTATCATTACTGTCTATTACCAAATTTAACGCCTTAGCTTACAGCCAAGCAAACCTTGATTTACTTCAACAAAATAAAAAACAGGCGCAAGTTGAGCAACAACAATTTAGCGATATGCTCAATTCGTTAAGCACTCAACTAAATCAACAAATAACAATGCAAAATTTACTCACCAGTACCAACGCAGGTTTCGAGCAACTGACTGAAGTAAGTGTCGCAATGTTTAGCGCTAAAGAGCGTAAGTTTGTAGCGCAAAATTCCACCATAGAATTATCAGCAACGTTTAACGAGCAACTTTACAATTTAAGTTCTAACTTACTTGATATAGAACTTTTAGAAGTGCCTGTAAAACAGCAGGCATTACTTAATGCTATGTTTGGAACAGCGACCCGTATAGACGATTTATTGTTTAACTTAAGTAATAATATAAAAAGCATTACTCAAACTACAAGTATCAATGATTTAAATAGCCATCAGCAAGATACCCTATTTCTACTAGATAACATCCAACCTAATTTCACCTATTTAGAGCAACAAGCCCTACCTTTTAATAATGCGTTTAATGCTAAAAATTTAACAGCTAAGTTTAATCAATTAAGAGAGTTACTTAACAACGATACAGGAATTTACGCCCAACAAAATAAAGTACTCAAAAGTGCTATTGCTGCGGCTCAAAATTTTGAACACTTTCAACAGCAATTTATAACAACAGAAGGTCAGCTTATTGAACTTAATAAATTGGCTGATGAGCGCTTTAATGCCTTACAAACTAATGCAAAGGCCGCCATAAATACAGGGATTAGTTCTGTAGTAATTATTACGATTGTTTTAATTATATTGATTATCGCCATCTCTATTTTTACAACGCGTGCAATGCTAAAACCGCTTAAAAAAGTAAACCGAGATTTAGCCCGAATCGCCTCAGGTGATTTATCAAAGCGAAGCCACCCACGTAGTAAGGATGAATTTGGTACTTTACTAAATAACATAAATAAACTCAGTGAAGACCTTACTAATCTAATTGGTGCAATTAGTAGTGACGCCCACGAGCTAGACCGCAGCGCTATTAAAACCAGTGAAAAAGGTCAGCAAATGACGATTGTTGCACAACAGCAGTTAGAGCGAAGCGCGCAGGCAACATCGCTTGCACAAAATATGCTAATCAACTCACAAGCGGTTTATGAACAAGCAGATAAAACATCAAGTGAAATAACAAACGCATCGCAATTTGCAAATGATGTAAACGAGATTGCTAATCAAAATAGTCTAAGTATAGAAACTTTATTACAGCGTCTTGATAAAGCAGTAGGCAGCACAGAAGAGCTCGCACAGTACACTCAGCTTATTGAAGCCATTGTTGAAACAATTAGTAGCATTGCCGAGCAGACTAACTTACTTGCACTTAATGCTGCAATTGAAGCAGCGCGAGCGGGTGAAAACGGACGCGGGTTTGCTGTAGTTGCTGATGAGGTTCGATCATTAGCTGCACGTACACAAACCTCGACTAGCGAAATAAACACCATGATCCAAACATTGCAACAACACACTAAAACAACTCAAGAACACATTACTGATGGCCAACACCAAGCCAAGCAATGTGTTAAAAACAGCACTGAACTAAATAAAGCCGTAGAGCGTATTAAAAGCACATTGTTGTCTGTTAATCAGATGAGTGAGCAAATTGCTCATGCATCACATGAGCAATTGACTAACAGTGGCGACATTCAACAAATAATGGCAAAGGTGACAGAGCAAGCAACCTTGAATGCCCAAAACGCGACAACCCTAGCAAGCGAAAGTGAAGACGTAAACCAACTTGCACACTCTTTAACGAGTGCCGTAGAGCGCTTTAAGTTTTAAGTGCAAGTAATGACTTGCCTTGCATGAAATGGGTATAATACTTTAACTCTTTTGCTTAATAGCGGCCCACAATGAAATATAAAGATCTACGTGATTTTATCGATTTGCTTGAAAAAAAAGGCGAACTTAAACGTATCACCCAAGAAATCGACCCGTATCTTGAAATGACCGAAATATCTGATCGCACCTTACGTGCAAAAGGTCCTGCGTTATTATTTGAAAACCCAAAAGGCTACGATATGCCGGTGCTTACCAACTTATTTGGTACACCAAAACGCGTAGCAATGGGCATGGGCCAAACAGATGTTAGTGAGCTTCGCGAAGTGGGTAAGCTACTCGCTTTTTTAAAAGAACCTGATCCACCAAAGGGTATTAAAGAAGCTCTAGGCGCTATACCTATTTTTAAGCAAGTGCTTAATATGCCTGCAAAAGAAGTTAAAAAAGCGCCTTGCCAACAAGTAGTTTTAGAAGGTGATGATGTAGATTTAACTAAATTACCTATTCAGCATTGTTGGCCAGGTGATGCAGCGCCATTAATTACTTGGGGCCTTACAGTTACTAAAGGGCCTTATAAAAAGCGCCAAAATTTAGGTATTTATCGCCAGCAATTATTAGGCAAAAATAAAATAATTATGCGCTGGTTGTCACATCGTGGTGGCGCGCTTGATTTTCAAGAATGGTGTAAAGAAAACCCAGGGCAACCCTACCCTGTATCAGTAGCATTAGGTGCCGATCCTGCCACTATATTAGGTGCTGTAACGCCTGTACCTGACACTCTAAGCGAATATGCATTCGCTGGCTTATTACGTGGCAGCAGAACCGAAGTTGTAAAATCTATTTCAAATGACCTACAAGTCCCTGCCAGTGCAGAAATAGTACTTGAAGGTTACATAATGCCTGGTGAAATGGCGCCAGAAGGCCCTTATGGTGACCATACCGGTTACTATAATGAAGTCGATGACTTTCCAGTAATGACGGTCACTCACTTAACGCATCGTAAAGATCCTATTTATCACAGCACATTTACTGGCCGTCCGCCTGATGAGCCTGCTATTTTAGGTGTGGCACTTAATGAAGTGTTTGTGCCGATACTACAAAAGCAATTCCCTGAAATTGTCGACTTTTACCTTCCGCCTGAAGGGTGCTCATATCGTATGGCGATTGTAACAATGAAAAAACAATATCCAGGCCATGCTAAGCGCGTGATGATGGGAGTTTGGTCGTTCTTACGTCAGTTTATGTACACCAAATTTGTCATCGTCTGCGATGACGATGTTAACGCCCGCGATTGGGAAGATGTTATTTGGGCTATAACAACCCGAATGGATCCAGCGCGTGATACAACATTAATAGAAAACACACCTATTGATTATCTCGATTTTGCATCGCCAGTCTCAGGTCTTGGTTCAAAAATGGGAATGGATGCTACCAATAAATGGCCTGGCGAAACCACCCGCGAATGGGGCGAGCCTATTGTTATGGATAAAGACACCAAAGACCGCGTAGATGATATTTGGGAAAGCCTTAATATTGTTTAAGTGTTTATATGTAAGTACATATCAGGCTATAAAATAACCCTGCAGATATGCTAGAATCGAGCTATTCGATTGCGTATCTGCTGTTACAAGCGCTGCTAAAAGGTAAAAAATGCAAACATTAAAAGCTGAAGTTGTAGCTATCAGCCCACTTACAGAATTTGTTCATAAAGTAATTTTAAAGCCACAACAACCGGTGACCTTTGAAGCTGGCCAATACATGCAACTCGTATTAGGCGAAAAAGACAAACGTGCTTTTTCTATAGCTAGTCGCCCTTCACAGTGCGATGCAATAGAACTGCATATTGGCGCCTCAGGTGCCGATTCGTATGCAATGCAATCGTTAGAGCATTTACGAAACGCCCATACCACAGGGCAGTTAGTAGACATTGAAGCTGGCTTGGGTATTTCACAGTTGCGCCTGCAATGTGAGCGCCCTATTATTTTACTCGCCGGTGGTACTGGTTTTTCATACGCAAAATCAATGGCTGATCATTTAGCTGAAATAAAATGCGACCGTCCTGTGTTGTTTTACTGGGGCGTAAAAGAAGAATCTGCTTTATACGCACATACAGAAATGCAAACATGGGCAGATAGCCATGAGAACTTTAAGTTTATTCCTGTAGTAGAAAATCCATCTGCTAATTGGCAAGGACACACTGGCTATGTACACAAAGCAGTAATGCAAGATATTGTGTCACTAGAACCATACGATATTTATATGGCAGGTCGTTTTGACATGATAGGTATTGTCCGTGATGACTTTATTACTCATGGTGCAATTCGTGAAAACATGTACGCAGATGCATTCGCATTTATCAAATAATTGAAATTTACTTTCAGTTATAAATAAAGGCACCTAATCGGTGCCTTTATTTTTATAACAACAAACATTTAATAGTTAAAACCTATCAACTCCATCAATATAAACAATTTCCTAAATCTCTATCTATAAACCATACTTTGTATAGAACATCAGCGGGAGAGACCCAAATGCTAAATACAAAAGTAAAAGATTTTATGCAACGCAAATTGCCAAATATCACACCAGATACAGAAATGACGACAGCCATAGCAGAACTACAAAAATTTAAACTACTTGGCGCACCAGTATTTGATAAAGATAAATGCTTAGTTGGATTTATATCAGAGCAAGAGCTGTTAAAACCACTTACGCAAAGCAGTTATTTTTGTGATGGGATGGTTAAAGTATCACAGCTTATGCAAACAGAGGTAGTGACCGTTAGCGGCGATACCAACATTATTGAGCTTGCACAGCAGATGCAGCCTGGTAAACCAAAAAACTACCCTGTTGTAGAGGGTATTAAAGTAATCGGTATGATCAGCCGAGCAGATGTACTTAAAGCACTTTACGATAATTACATAAGCTGCCAAACACACTAAATTGCAGATACAAAAATGCCGCTTATATAAAGCGGCATTTTTAATGCTCTTACATTAACGTGCGCTAACGAGTGCTAAAAGTTCTTTTTTATCGCCATCGCTTAAAAATGCTATTTCTAAAGCATTTTTTTGGGCTTTTTCCATATCAGCTTGAGATAAGCCTGCTTTAGGTGCAGCAACGGTATATTCATACTCAATTTCAATACCTTCAACCGCAGGATCATCAGTATTAATACACGCTAAAATACCATGATCTAAAAACTGTTTAAGTGGGTGCTTAGTTAAATCGTTTACTGTACTGGTTTGAATATTACTTGTTAAGCATGACTCAATACCAATACGGTTATCGCGTAAATAATCCATTAGTTTTGGATCTTCAATTGCTTTAACGCCATGCCCTATTCTGCTCGCACCCAACTCATTAATTGCTTGCCAAATACTTGGAGCACCAAGTGCTTCTCCAGCATGGACAGTCGAAGCTAAATACGCATTTCGTACTTGTTTAAAGTGCTCTACAAACAACTCACCCGGGAAGCCAATTTCGTCACCGGCTAAATCAACAGCAACTAAATCATTTTTAAATGCGAGTAATGCATCAAGCTCTTTTTGACACGTTTTTACGCCATAAGTACGCGATAAAATACCAATCAAGTTAGCTTTTATATTTGCGCCTTTTGTTGCTGATTTAATACCATCAACAACTGCCTCTACAACGCCTTCTGGGTGTAAACCTTGGCTTTGTGCCATGTAGTAAGGGCTAAATCGAAGCTCCACATAATCAAGACCTTGTGCTTGTGCATCTTCAATGTTTTCAATTGCGATACGTCTACACGCATCGTAGTCGCCAAGCACAGTAACTCCCCAATCTAACTTTTGTAAAAAAGCCATGAGGTTTGGTTCAGGATCAATAACTTGAACATGAGGGATTAATGCTTCAACGTTATCTGCAGGTAGCTCTATATTAAACTGTCGACCAAGTTCTAATATGGTTTGCGCACGTACATTACCGTCTAAATGGCGGTGAATATCTAGCAAAGGTAATTTTCTATTGATCATAATAGCAACCCAGTTTAGTTAAATTTGCGCGCATGATACGCAGATACAGTTATTTTTCAAGTCTATATGATTTGCGGTAAGTTTTAGCGGTCATATGTCTGCTTTTTGTGCAAAAAAATGATACAGCTTATTTTCCTGATAAGTGGTGCCAAAGAGTTTTAAAAAGCGTATTTGCATCAATAGGTTTGGTGATATAACCATTCATTCCACAGGCTAGTGCCTTTTTAACGTCCTCGTCATGGGCGTTCGCCGATAGCCCTATTATGGGTAAATCAATTAACTCTAAATCACGACGAATTACTTTTGTTGCTTTGAGTCCATCCATTTTTGGCATTTGAATATCCATAAGAACAATGTCGTAGCTATTTTCGGCTAGCTTTTCTATGGCCTCAAAACCATCGTTAGCAATGTCGGCAATACAGCCTTTCGTTTTTAAAATAGCATTAGCAACATGCTGATTAAGTGGATTATCTTCTACTAAAAGTAATTTATAGCCTGTAAATGATAATGTACTTACGTCTATTTCGTTGTATTGCTGCTGAATTTGCTCTGCCTTTGGTAAAGGCGATATTAGCGGCAAACTAAATGTAAATGTAGAGCCTTTACCTTCATAACTAACTAAATCAATTGCACCACCCATTAACTCAACTAGTTTTCTGCAAATACTTAATCCTAAGCCTGTACCACCATATTGACGTGAGGTTGAGCTATCAGCTTGCGCGAACGGTTTAAACAATTGTTTCTGTGCTTCGCTACTAATACCAATACCCGTATCGTTAATACTAAAATAAGTCATTTTTTTCGACTGCCAAATTTTCAGAGTGATTTCACCTTCCCCTGTAAATTTAACCGCATTATTGAGCAGGTTCAGCAGCACTTGTTTTAAGCGGATTGGATCGGTATTGATGACCAAATTTGATGTTTTATCAAAATCGAGACTTAACTTTATTGATTTAATATCAGCCTCAAATTGAAGTAAATTAAGCATTTCATCCGCTAAACTCGCTACATTAATAGGCTCTTGCATTAAGTCTAGCTTGCCTGCTTCCATTTTTGAAAAGTCGAGCACATCGTTTAATACCCTCAGTAAAACACCCAGTGCCCCATCTGCTTGCTCTATGTAACTTCTAGCTTGTTGCCAATCGTTTTGCTGGAGCGCTAAATAATGCAGCCCTTTTATACCGTTAATAGGGGTGCGGACTTCGTGGCTCATGTTTGCTAAAAACTGCCCCTTTATATGACTCGCTTCATCTGCTTTTTGTTTTTCTTTGCGTAGTGTATGTGTTTGCTTGGCCACTTGTTCGCGAATTTGTATGTTTGTACCAGTAACTGAAATCAAAAATGTAATCAGTAACCACACAAACAACATACCTACTATTTGTGCAAGCCAATATACTAACCAAGACGTTCTAACTATTGGCTCATATAACTCAACCTGCCACATACGTTTGCCAATCAACAATTGATATTCTTTAAATAGCGCTTGCAAATTAGCGGTATCTGCAATATAAATTGCCTGCTTTTTCCCTGGTATCGTTGTGTCAAAAAAACTAGCTGAAATTGAGTTGTTGTGATCAAATAATAGTGTTTGCGATAAGCGTTTCAGGCTGACAATCGCTGCCACAAAGCCTTGAAAATCATCTTCGGTAGAGGACTCTCCAAAAACAGGATATAAAAAAAGCACACCGTGTTCGGCTGTATTTTGGACCAAATTAATTGGCTCACTTAGTGCAAGTTCATTAAGCTCTTTCGCTTTGCTAAGCGCTGCACCTCTTACTTTACTAGAAGCTAAATCAAACCCTAAAACATCTTCATTACCTTTTAAGGGATATACGTACTTTACTGGAAAGTAATTACTACGCGTACCTGCAGGTTGCCAAGCTCCATCTAGTGACTTTTCTTTTATATATAGAGGTTTGCCTGTGGCTGGATTTTCATGTGTCTCAAAATCTGCGAGTTTATTTGCTGGTATATAAGGTATCCATTCAAAAGCTAGAATTTCTTGGCTGTAGTCCAACTGCTTTGAAGTAAATTGTTTAAACTCTTTAAAATCCACGTCACTACTACTAGCAAAAAACGTAGCTAATAAGCCTAAATGAGCAGTAATACCATCGAGCTTTTGGCTTATAGCATTTTGCACAGAAAGTATTTTGGCTTCTTGCTTTTGAATATCTTTTTCTTTTTTAACACTAGCAGCGCCATAAAAACTAACGCTGATCAGTATGTAAATTAATAGCGAGGGTAAAATTACCAACATACGGTGGCGTACTTGTGTGTAATTAAAAGCGGCGAGTACTAAAGGTGTAAATATAAGTACGCCAATACTGTCGCCAATCCACCATGCTATAAAGTTATCAAAAATAGCATTGGTCGGAATCACATTATTCAATGCTAATAAACTTGTTCCTACACCTGCAGCAATAACACAACATATTGGCCCCGCTACTATTAAGCTTTGAACACTGTGTTTTAAAGAGGATAAATCCAACGGCGCTTTTATAACATTCACTATAATTTGTCGGCCAATCCAAGCCTGTAAAACAGAGGCTAAAGTAATGCCTATAGCTTGTAAAAGCACAATAAAATGAAAAATATCTACGGTGTGTTCAAGGTGAATTAAGTTAGTACAAAAAGCCCCAATAATAAGGCCAATAAATGACTTACGTCCCCAAATTAAAAAGCTCGCTAAAGCAATTCCTGAGGGCGGCCAGGAGGCGACCGCATAGCCATCTACAGAAAGAAGTGAGTTGCTAAAGTATCCTGTAAAGAAGTAAGCACAAGCCAAGCTAAGGGTTAATATTAAAAACTTTCTCAAAGCTTGTGCTCCTGAACTACAAAAAATGCTAAGTAGTTATAGTGTAGTCATTTATTGATATAAAACGAGCGCCTTTTCTGCCTGTGCACTATTTTTATAACTCAACACAGCTTGTTCAGAGAACTGTTTTTTATTTTCACTATTCAGTGCTTTATCAAATATTCTAGCTGCTAAGTCATAATCACCCTTAGCATTAGCAAGGCAAGCTAGCGCAAGTAATAGTGAATTATTTGAATCATCCTTCTTAAGGCGTTCTTGAATGCTTATTTGCAACTTAGCTGCATCGGCTGCTGTTGCTTTACTTAATATATTTGCAAGCTCTAAGTGTTGCTCACTATGCTTAACCATCTTAATTAAGTCACTTTCAATAACAGCCAATTGACCTGCTTGCGCCATTTGCATTAAATATGCGGTGTGGGCATGAGCTTGCAGCTTTTTCGGTAGCTGTTTATATTTCTCACTCAGCTTGTCTGCATCTAACGCATTAAAATAAGCACTAAATAACTGCGTCCACTGTGCATCAGTAAGTACTTTTTTGCGCAGTAAACGCGGCAAAAAGTCTTCCAGCGCACTAAAGTGTTGTTGTTGTACTAATACTTCTGCATAAAGTTTTAACTCAAGTGCGGTGGCTTTTTTAGCTTCTGCGCTAATACGCATTTGTGATTCAATCGCACTACTATCGCCACTTGCCAACCATAGCTTTGCTACTTTTAATTGATGCTCTGGGCTTATTTCAAATAAACGCTCAAGTGCTTTATCTGTTTGATTATTAGCAAGCGCTGCTTTTGCAAGTAATGCTAAGCGAATATCTTCAAACTTATCTGGTACGCTATTACCCGATAAAGCCTGTTCTACGTGCTCGTAATCATCATTAATAGCACTCCAAAGAGCCTGCTCAATAGCTGCTTGTTTGCGCTCTTGGCTACGTGCAAAAAAGCCATGCTTAGTATTATGATAAATCGATAATAAATAACGAATTAACTTATATGTTAAATATAAAACAACAGCGGTAATGACTGCCATTATACAAAACGATACTATCGTGCCTTCTATCGTCGTATTGTTAAATGAAATAAGTACATAACCTTTTTCATCTAGAACGAATGGAGTAACCGCTAGTACAACAACAATAGCTACAATTAAAATAATTAGCCCTATCATTGCGCCCACTCCTTAACCTTTTGTGTACTGTTTAAGGTTACTTTTGGATTAAAGTTTAGCTGCTCTTTTTCAAGTTTAGACAACGCTTTAAGTACCGTTTTTGTTGTATCATCGTCTTGCTTAAAGTACTCACCAACTAAACGTTTTGCTTCACTTAAGGCGCTAAAGAAAATACTTGCCTGCTTACTCATAAGTGCATCTTGTGCCTGAGTTATATTAAGCTTGATTCGTTGATTTATTAAATGGCGCTCTTGATCCGTAAGTAATGGCTCAATGGAAACACCTTCGTGCTGACGAATAGTAATAAAGCTATCCACAATTTTATTCCAGCTATTACTCAAGTTTTGCTGCCAATCACTCACGTCACCACTTAAAGCATTTTCATCTATTGCAGCTGCTTCTTCTGGTAAATTAACCGCATTAAAAACTAAGTCGTCAATACTGCTTAGTACACTGTTTAGCTGTAAATAAATAGCCTCTGTTGCAACAGGTTTAAGGCTATCAAGTGTTTGTATATCTTGCATAATCGCTTGGCGAACTTCAACAGTTCCGGGGTGCTCACTAAGTAATCCATCTAAGCGCTTTAAAACAGCACTAGTCTCTTGGTAGTCTTTTTCAGCCCATAGTTTAAACTCAGCCATACGCTGTAAGCTGGTTACTTCTTGCGGGTTTAACGATGAGCCTTGTTGCTGCGCCTTTTGCAAAGCCGCTTTTAGTTCTTGCTGATTTTGAACTGCACTTTCATTTAGGGCTGCGGCAACTTTTTCTTCACTATTAAACAGCGCTTGTTGCAAATTAGATTGCGCCGATTTAAGTGCTTGCAGCTCCTGGGTGAGTAACTTATTTTGCTCGCTTAACTCATTAACGGCTAGGTTTTGCGCCTTACCAGCATTTAATTTTTGATAAAACTCGTATCCAACACCAGAGGCCACAATTAACGAAATAAGAAGCGCAAGTACTGCAACCTTACTTATTTTTTGTTTACTTTTGTCTGCCGTATTTTTTGTAGCTGTAGGCTCTTGCTTAGTTGATTTAGCAGAGGTCGTGTTAGCTATTGTTGGTGTGGCTTTTTCTGCCGTTACTGGCTTTGACTGTTCGCTCATGTTGCTACCTTGCTGATTTATGCAGGTAAACATAGCATTATCGCTAGCCCCTGCTGCAATGTGTATATTAGCCGAACTTACCTGTTGCAGCTTTAAATAAGCGGCTATACGCTCGCTGGCAACATAAAATCGGCACTGTTGTAACCATTGTAGTTGGTGTGCAGTAAGGCTTTTAAATATAGCATCAACTGCTGCATTACTTGTTATGACTATACCGTGTACATTCTGGCTTTTCCAGTGGTCTGTCCAGTTAGAGGTAATACTCTCTGTCGGTTCACGTTTGTACACAACACAATTATTTAAAAAAGCACCGCGCTCTTTGAGCGTTTTAGCTAACTCAGGGCGGCCACCTTGGCCCTTAACTAATACTATATTACAGCCATCCACCTCGGCGAGTGATTTAAGCGCAAGTAACCCTTCTGAATCATACTGCTTTGGTACTGCTGCGCGCACACCAAATTGCTCATATATAACATCGGCTGTTTGTTGTCCAACCGCATAAAACTGCGCTTTGGTATTTATATCTGGTTTTAATTGCGAAAGTGCACTGACTGAATCTTGCGATATAAATATTATTTTATCTGCATTTAATAGTGGACTAAGCTCAGTGCTGGAGGGTGTTAAATGCGTTATTTTTAATACCGGAAATAAAGACGCCTGATAACCCGCTTGCTCAAGTTGCTGTGCAAGGGCTGCGCCTTTTCCTTCGGGCCGAGTTATCAGAATATGTGTCATTTATGCGTCTCTATAAACTTCAGCTAATATTTTGTCTGCACCTTGAGCTAGTAATTTTTTAGCAAGCTCAATACCTAGTTTTTCTGCGTCATTTACATGGCCCGTTACTTCGTCACGTAAAATTTCGCTGCCATCAACAGCACCAACTAAACCACGTAAATGCACTTGTTCGCCATCAACCAATGCATAAGCACCAATAGGAACTTGGCAACCACCTTCTAAATAGCGATTCATCGAACGCTCTGCGTTTACGCGAATACGTGTTTGTGTATGCTCAAGTGGTGCAAGTAATGCTTTGGTTACTTCATCATCAATACGACATTCAATACCTACAGCGCCTTGACCATTTGCTGGTAATGACACTTCTGGCTCAATGTAGTCAGCAATACGCGACTCCATTTCTAAACGAATAAGCCCTGCAGCCGCTAAAATAATAGCATCATATTGGCCGTCATCTAATTTACCTAAACGCGTATTTACATTGCCGCGTAAATCACGAATATCTAAATCAGGGCGAAGTGCCTTAATTTGGCACTGGCGGCGCAGGCTCGAAGTACCAACAATAGCGCCTTGTGGTAGGGCACTTAAATTAGCAAAATTGTTTGATACAAACGCATCGCGTGGATCCTCACGCTCACAAATAGTATGCAGTGCTAGCCCTTGAGGAAACTCTACTGGCACATCTTTCATAGAATGTACGGCAATGTCAGCTCGGCCATCTAGCATGGCTTGCTCTAGTTCTTTAACAAATAAGCCTTTACCGCCAATTTTGGCCAATGGTGTATCTAAAATAATATCCCCTTGCGTCGACATTGGGACTAATTCTACGTGCACATCTGCATGAAAACGCTCAAGCTCTGCTTTTACAAATTCGGCCTGCCAAAGTGCTAGGGCGCTTTTGCGCGTTGCGATGCGTACTAATTTTGTTTTTTCTGTCATAGGGGTATCCAATTAATTACTGCGTTTAGCCAGTTTTAGTCAGCTAAAATTCTAAATTCTTTTTGGGCAATTAAATTACCTTGCTCATCAACTACATCAACACGCCAATGACCTGTTTGTGTGTTCATGATATTTTTTGTTGAATACGTTCTGTAACGAGGCGAAGTAACATTAAGTGTAATTTCAGCCATCGTTTCACCTTCAAACGACCAAACATGCTTAACTTGCTGGCCTTGAAGGTTTTTAATCTCGCTAAAAAACGATAACCCTTCCTCAAACTGGCTTAACCTAATATCAGCAGCAAACACATTAGTAGGCTCACGCTTACTTACTTTACGAGTAAGTACCGCACGACTAATTTTACCAGTGTCTATTTGCGCGCCCAATGCCACACTTGCCACATGTGCTGTAGAGGAAAAACCTTCAGTGCCACTCAATGCGCCATCATCACTTTCTAACTCTAAAAGTAAGTCACTTTGACTAGCAGGCTCAGTTACGTTTTGGGCTTCTGCGGTTTCTTCTTGCACATCATTATCAAGGTTTGAGTTTAACTCTGTATTAATACTTTCGCTTTGATCAGTAACAATATCGTTGTTAGCCAACAAAGCCGGGGGATTATTTACAAGGTCTACTTCGGCAGGTGTATTACTTGAAATGTTTAGTTGTGTCTCATTTTGCTCAGCTAACAAAGGTTCAATACTCGCTTGAGTTACCTCTGCAGACTCAGCTGAGGTATTGTTTACTGATGATTGAGGCTCAACATCCATTACCTCATCGCTTGTTTGGTTTTCAGCGTTACTGCTAAAACTTAAGAATTGCTCCTGCTCATTTGGGTGCTCACCTTGCTCTGCATTAACAGAGGTGGTTAAGCCATAAACAACTGCTGCAGAGGTCATTAATACCAACATAGCAATACTCACAATACGACGCCAATTCCACTCGTAGCTTACCGTTGGTACGCTCTGTTGTAATTCGCGTTTAACATTTGCTTTTATAACTATTTTTTGACTCATATTGACCTCAGCGGTTCCAAAATTAGCTTAAACGAGCAATTAACCATTGGCGAATAGCTTGCAATTCTTCTGCGCAAACTTGATGAGCCATTGGATATTCTTGCCAGCTTACATCCATGTTATGTGCTGTTAATACTTCAAACGCATTTCTACCCGCACTGTGCGGTACAACGTTATCTTGGCTACCATGAGCCATAAATACGTTTAAATCAGAATGCTTTGCTTCATCAGCAAATTTGTGTGGCACACACATATAAGTAGAAAGCGCCATAACACCCCCAAGCTTTTGCTCAAAGCGCGGCGCTAAATGCAAAGACACAACACCACCTTGAGAAAAACCAGCTAAAATTATTTTATTAGCAGGAATGCCATTAGCAATTTCTTTATTAATTAACTCTTCTACCTTTGCAGCAGAATCTCTTACGCCTTGTTCATCGGCACGCTTATCTAATTCTATAGACTTAATATCGTACCAAGAGCGCATTTCCATACCACCATTTATGGTGACCGGTTGCACTGGCGCATGCGGAAAAATAAACCGTATACCAAGCTCGCTTGGTAAATTTAGCTGCGGGGCTACTGGCGCAAAACCATCCCCAGAGTCACCTAAACCATGTAACCAAATAACCGTTGCTTTGTGTTCACTTTGGGCTGCATATTCTACAAATTCTAAACTCATAGTGATGATTGCCACTTAACTTCTTGGCCTGCTTGGCGAGTTGAGGCTTCATTTATAAACGCCCAAAATTCAGCGCCAGAGCGGTTATCAATCCATAACCCATCACGCATTTCAAAATGATGTCCGTTAAACTTAGTCGCAACCCATACTTGATGAAGAGGTGCTTGCTTATTGATCACTATTTTACTTTTATCAGGAAAAATAATTTCTAAAATACCTTGTGCCGATTCATAATCTAAATCAGCTTCGCAATCATCAACCTGCTCTTCAATAGTGAACATAAGAGCTTCGGCTAATTGGTGATATTCGTGTTCAGTCATTGTTATTTCCTTTGCAGGCGAGCCGCCTAATATTGGGTACGTTTTAGCTTTAAAAGTATGCAGCTAGTGTAACAGGAATAAAATCATCCGCGAATAGCTGCATTTTTTAGATATTCTGTTACTCTGCGATTATAAAGCCAGCAACCGTATTAATCTAATGAAAGCGACACATACCTTACAATTAAAAAGACTATTAATAAGCACTGTACTGTTAAGCGCCTTAGCTGGCTGCGGACAAAGTGGTCCGTTATATTTACCAGAGCAACAAACAGAGCAAAACCAACCTCAAAATACAGCTAAACCAGCCACTACCGCTGAGCAAGCTAAAACATCGCAAAGTCAGGAGCAATAAATGGATTATTTTAACTACAAAAACAACCAATTATTTGCCGAAGACGTCAGCGTAGCAAGCATAGCGCAGCAATACGGTACGCCGTGTTATGTATACTCGCGTGCTACATTTGAGCGCCATTACTTAGCATTTGCTAACGCCACTAAAAATCATAAAAGCTTGGTATGTTACGCTGTAAAAGCAAACTCAAATATTGCCGTACTTAATATATTAGCGCGCTTAGGATCGGGTTTCGATATTGTATCTAAAGGCGAACTAGCGCGTGTAATTAAAGCGGGAGGCGATGCTTCTAAAGTGGTTTTTTCAGGCGTGGCTAAAACGTCTGACGAAATAGCTTACGCATTAAAACTGGGCATTAAATGTTTTAATGTAGAGTCGGCGTCTGAGCTTGAGCGTATTTCTGAAGTGGCTTGCGAGCTTAACCTAGAAGCGCCTATTTCTATTCGCGTAAACCCAGACATAGATGCAAAAACACATCCATATATTTCTACCGGTTTAAAAGAAAATAAATTTGGTATTGATATTCAAACAGCAGTGAGTGTTTATCAACAAGCAGCGGCTTTACCTGGTTTAAAAGTAATTGGTGTCGATTGCCATATTGGCTCTCAATTAACGCAAGTTAGACCTTTTTTAGAAGCCCTTGATAAATTAATGACGCTTATTGATGAGCTAAAAACCAACGGTATTGAGCTAACCCACTTAGATATTGGTGGCGGTTTAGGCGTGCCATACGACAACGAGCAACCACCACACCCAAGTGAATATGCAGCGCAAGTTACCGAACGCTTAGCTAACTACAAACATCTTGAACTTATTTTTGAACCAGGACGCGCAATTGCAGCTAACGCAGGTATTTTGGTTACTCAAGTTGAATTTATTAAACAAAACCAAGACAAATTTTTTGCCATTGTAGATGCAGGTATGAACGACATGCTTCGCCCTGCGCTTTATCAAGCGTGGCAAAAAATTATTCCGGTATCCGTTCGCGACGACGAAACACCTACTCACAACTTTGATATTGTGGGTCCGGTGTGCGAAACCGGCGACTTTTTAGGAAAAGACCGCGAACTTGCACTCAAACAAGGCGATTTACTTGCACAACGAAGTGCGGGGGCATATGGCTTTACAATGAGCTCAAACTACAACTCGCGCCCGCGTGTTGCAGAAATAATGGTAGATGGTCAGCAGCATCACCTTATTCGCGAACGTGAAACTATTGAAAGCCTTTATCAAGGTGAGAAAGTTTTACCATAAACGTTTTTGTCTACTAGCTGCTCTGTGGCATGATTAGCACAGAGCAAAACCGAATTAGAGCGCTATGTTAGTTAATTTTTCCAAAATGCACGGCTTAGGTAACGACTTTGTTGTGATTGATAACATTACACAAAATGTTTTTTTGTCGCGAGATCAAATCAAAAAACTGGCAGATCGCCACTTTGGCATTGGCTTTGACCAATTGCTGATGGTTGAAGCACCATATTCACCTGATCTCGACTTTCATTATCGAATTTTTAATGCCGATGGTACCGAAGTAGAACAATGCGGTAACGGCGCACGCTGTTTTGCCCGCTTTGTACGCATGAAAGGCCTTACTAACAAGCACAAAATTAGTGTATCGACTAAGTCGGGCAACTTAACGCTCTACATAGAAAAAGACGGTCAAGTAACTGTTAACATGGGCCATCCTAATTTTGAGCCAAGTAAAATTCCGTTAAAAGCCAGCAAACGCGAGCTTACTTATATTATTAGAACGCAAGAACACACTGTATTTAGTGGCGCGGTATCTATGGGTAACCCACATTGCGTGCTAGAAGTTGACGACGTAACCACCGCGCAAGTTGATATATTGGGTCCATTACTCGAAAACCACGAACGCTTTCCGCAAAAAGCGAACATTGGCTTTATGCAGGTTGTATCGCAAGAACACATTAAGCTAAGAGTGTGGGAGCGCGGCGTTAACGAAACCCTAGCCTGTGGCACAGGTGCGTGTGCAGCAATGGTGATTGGTCATATGCAAAATAAATTATCAACAACCGTTCAAGTAGATTTGCCGGGCGGTACTTTGCAAGTGCGCTGGAGTGGTGAAGGTCATCCGGTACGCATGACTGGTCCCGCAGAGCATGTTTTCGACGGACAAGTAGCGCTATGAGCGAGCTAAGTACAGAGCAGGTTATTGATTACTTACAGCAACATCCTGACTTTTTAGTTCATCACCCTGAGCTACTTGCACAACTTGAGCTGCAACTGCAAGCTCAAGGTGCAACGTCGCTGGTACATATTCAGCAACGTCAATTACGCGAGCACAACACGCTTTTAAAAAGCCAAATAGACGCTATGAGCAAGCATGCAACGCAAAACGAGCTCGTATATCGTTTGTTTAGCCAATGTCATCGCCAGCTTTGGAATCATGACGATTTTGATACTCTTGCAAATAATCTACGCAATATAATCTGCTCAAGTGAAGATGTTAACGACTGCAAATTAGTAAAATATAATCCCGAGTACGACGAGCTTATTGCGCATCGCCTTAGCCATTCTGGGCATTATTTAGGGCGAATTAATAAACAAGAGTGCGAACAATTATTTAGTGAAGATACACAATCCGTCGCTATTTATTTAATTGGCGACACCAAGCACCCTATCGCTATTTTGGCGTTTGGTAGCAATAACGTAAACCATTTTGAGCCCGCGCAAGATAACCTGTTTGTGCTCGACTTTATAAACGCATTACACCTGCGGTTACAAAAACTAGCATGAGTGACGATGCGCCTAATATTACCGCGCTAAGCGACCACTGGCGTACACCCATAACGCTATTTAGCGATTATTTAAAGTTTGAAAAACAATATTCAGCGCACACAGTTAATCAATACGTAAGCCAACTTGGCTTTGCAGCCCTATATTTTAGCAAACTATGTGATGACTGGTTTGGCGTACAAGGCGAACATATTCGCCGCTACAGCATGGCACTGCGATCAAAACAATTAAGTGGCCGTACAATTAGCTTAAAGCTCAGTTGTATTCGCAGCTTATATAAGTTTTTAAAAGCAAAAAATATTGCCGAGCAATCGCATTACCATAATCCGGCTATAGGTATAAAAGGCCCTAAGTTTGCAAAGCCCCTACCTAAGAATCTCGATGTAGATCAAATGGCACGCTTGCTCGAAATACCCGACGACGAACCTCTCGCAATTAGAGATAAAGCAATGATGGAGTTAATGTATTCATCAGGGCTGCGTATAAGCGAGTTAGTTGGCGCTAACATGCAAGATATTAGCGCTGCCAATGGTGAAATTTTAGTGCGTGGTAAAGGTAATAAAGAGCGATTAATTCCGGTGGGCAAAAAAGCGTTAGACGCATTAAAAAAATGGCTCACAATACGCCCTCTGTTTGCAAAGCCCGATGAAATAGCAGTATTTTTAAGTAGCCAAAAAAACCGTATTTCGATTCGCCAAGTGCGCCTACGCATGCAAGAGTGGGGAATAAAACAAGGCATTAGCTCGCAGGTTCACCCACATAAGCTACGCCACTCGTTTGCGTCACATATTTTAGAATCATCTGGTGATTTACGCGCCGTGCAAGAGTTACTAGGGCACAGCAGTTTGTCGGCTACACAAGTGTATACACATTTAGATTTTCAACATTTAGCCAAGGTGTACGACAACACTCACCCTCGTGCAAAAAAACGAACTGATTAGGTAAATAAAAATGATCCGATTTAATCGTGCTATTAAGCCATTTTCTGTCATGAGCTTTGATTTAGACGACACTCTTTACAACAATCACCCCATTATAAAAGCAGCGGTTAAAGCGCAGCAAGATTATTTAAACGCGCTCCCTAGCTACTTAGCCCAAGGCCCAAAATACTGGCAACAATGCCGCAATGAAGCCGTATTACAGTTACCTGAACTTGCTGATAACGTCACTAAATGGCGCCAACATACATTGCGCTTAGCCCTTTCTAAACTAGATTTGAATGAGCAAGAGGTAGAGCATCATGCCGATGCTGCCTACAACGCCTTTGCCGATGCGCGCAGTAAAATAGTGGTAACCGACGACGTACTAAAGCTGCTAGATAACTTAGCCCAGCACTTTACGCTGGTTGCTATAACTAATGGTAATGTTGAAATTGAACGCTTTAACTTACACAATAAATTTGAACTCGTGTTACAAGCCGGTATGCACGGTAAAGCAAAACCTCACAGCACCTTATTTGATAAAGCCGCCGAACACTTAAACGTTGCTAAAAGTGAAATTTTACACATTGGCGATAGCCTAGATACCGACGTACAAGGCGCAAATAATGCCGGTTGCCAATCGGTATGGTTAAACGATCAAGACGCCAATTATGCTTATAAAGGGCTAGCTGATATTGAAATAGCCAATATTCATGCCTTAACGCACTTTATTAAATAATACCAATTGCATTAAATAAGAGGTCACAATGAGCCACTATACCAAGCTAATTACCTTGCTATTAATTGGCTCACTTAGCCTTAACGCTTATTTATTGTGGCCGCAGCCCGCGCCAATCAAAGTACAAAAAACGCAAGGTGCTGAAAAAAGCATATCGCCTAAACAACAAAATACGTTACTAAACACGGCAAAGCAGCAGTTTAAACAACACCAATTTGAAGCCGCACTTAGTAGCTATCAACAACTTAAAAACAGCAATCCAGTAATCGCAAAAAACCTTTATTCATCGTGGCTAGTGCAGCTTAAAACATGGCTAAATAGCAATTTATTACTCAGCGAGTCATTTCTCAATGCGCTATTAAATAACAGCCCTTATAACGTAGAGTTACTTAATTTACAGGTTGAGTATTTAATAAATAGCGAGCAAACACAAAACGCCATTATTGCTTTATTTGAGCTTAATTCATTACTGCCTGCTGATCAGCAAAGTAATGTAAATACACGTTTAAATACGCTCACTCAAAACGAATTACACACATTAACTGAGCAACAAAATTGGCAAGCTATTATTGAGCAAACACAAATTTGGCTTGATTATAAAAGCGATAACGCGCAGTTTTTATATCCGCTTGCGTATGCCTACTATCAGCAAGGCGATTTAATTAGCGCACAAGCAACCCTTGATCGAATGCCAAACCAGCACAATCTAAAAAGCCAAGTGCAAACACTGCAAGCGATGATCAATAAAGCACAATCGCAAGACGACTTTGTTGCTTTAACGCCTTACGGCGCGCATTACTTAATAAACACCGAAATAAATAACAACCTATCGACCGAACTAATGATTGATACAGGCGCAAGCGTAACCTCGCTACCTACAAATATTATTGAGCAAATTTCGCCACGACCTTTGTATTTAGGCGATGTAACGGTCAACACAGCTAATGGTCAAATTGTTGTAAAGCGTTATCAAATTGAATCGTTTAAAGTGGGCTCGCAAATTATTTATGGTTTTGAAGTGCTAAGCATTGAAAACACCCGTGGGCAAGGTTTGCTAGGAATGAATTTTTTATCGCGATTTAAATTCAATATAAATCAGCAAACAGATGAGCTAGAGTTGAGCGCTAAATAATTAAAAATCCAAAGGTAACACATGACACTAAATAACTATTTAAAAGCACTTGCTGAAAACCCAAAAAGCATTCAATTTACCGATACAATGGCCGTGATAGAAGCAAATTACGACTTTACTGCATGTGGCTTTAATAACCATGGATTACTTAGCGCTGCGAGTGAGAACAACGGCTCGTGTAAAATTTTTGCATTTGCTAAGTTAAACGATTTAAGTAAACAAAATACGTTGGATTGTTTTGGTAAGTTTTACCGAGAAGACGTGCTGCAAAACCCTAAAGGGGATGATCATATGAACATTCGCACGTTTATGTTAGCACCAGAGACAACACCTTTTTTAGGTATTACCTTTGAAGGCGAGCCACTAAAGGCAAAATAGCCAGCAAAAACTAAAGTGGCTTTTCCATAAAGTAACGCGTACCTGAGCGTGGGTAATTATTAAGTTGATACTTAACACTATAACCGCGCTTTTCATAAAAAGGTTTTGCTTGAAAATCAAGTGTATCAAGCTGAGCAGTTGTAGCACCTAGCTCAATAGCAGCTTGTTCAAGTGCCGTTAGCAATTTATCTGCAAGCCCTTTACCTCGCGCACTATCGCTACACCAAAGCCAACTAATCATCAGCCAATTTCCAAACACACTCCCACTAATACCGGCAACAAGCTCGCCCTGCTCATCAGTAAATTTATAACCTAATGGCAGCCTTTGCGCATCAAAATGCTCGGCGTTAAATTCAACTATTTTACTACGTAGTATAGAGCTTAATGCGTCGGAGTGATCTGCTTGTAATTGGTACATATTGCGCTTCTTAAAAAGCGAATATTAGCAAACTCATACCATCAATACAGATTATTTTTACCATAAGGTACTTCAAGCAGATTGCTGCTGGTTTTATCCGGCTGGCCGCACATTTCGTCGTAAGCGCTTGTTTGCCTTAACATCATCTGTGCGTACGCTATTTTTTCAAAACGTTTTTGTACATGCAGTGGGCTGAGCCCTCTTAAAAACTCACCGCTGTCTTCTGTTACATAATATTCAACGTTATTAATCATTACCGATACCTGATAAAGCGCCATATCTAACGAGTGAACAATGACTTTTTGTAGCGGTTCGTGCTTTTTTAACTGTGAAAATTTAATACCCATCTTGGCTACCTTTTTATATTTAACCTGAGTTCTGGTTATTTAACATTATCGATACGCAGCTTTGCTATAATCACGATCAAATTTTTATTAGCCGCTGGCGTCACACGTTATGAGCACAAAAATCCGACTCGCTAAATATATTGCCCATGCAGGTATTTGTTCTCGTAAACAGGCATCGCGCTTAATTGATGAAGGTGTGGTGACTGTAAATAATCGCCCAGCAAATCATATAGATCACGTTGACGAGCAAGACACAATAATAGTGAACGAAAAAGAAATTAAAGGAGCTGCCGATTTAGTTTATTTTGCGTACCACAAACCAGTAGGTATTGACTGTAAATTAAATATTGATGACCCTGCCAGCCTTATTCACCATTTGCCTACACTTACCCGTGTTTACCCTATTGGTCGATTAGATAAAGACTCTCGTGGTTTGCTTATTTTGACCAACGATGGGGGTTTTTGTAATCAACTAATACATCCTGACTTCCACCAGCCTAAACATTATTTAGTCACCGTAAATAAGCCTTTAGACGATGCTTTTTGTAAAAAAATGGCTGCAGGCGTACCCGTTGATAAACACATAACCCTGCCTTGTGAGGTAAATAAAATAGCCAGTAATCAGTTTAGTATTGTTTTAAAACAAGGGCTAAACAGACAAATACGTAAAATGGCACATTACTGCGGATACAAAGTAATTGACTTATTTAGAGTGCAATTTAGTGACCTCACCCTTTCAAAGCTAAACCTACCTGAAAACCAATATATACAAATTAATAAAAACGATATTTCAAAAATCTAATACCAAGTCACTTAACTACATCTCAAAAAGTTAAAAATAAACTTGCAAAAATAGATTACAGGTGTAGTCTTAAATTAAAGATTACACTTGTAGGCGATAAAATGATTGAATTATCAAAAGCAGAGTTTGACGTGCTCGACGCACTTTGGATTAACTACCCCGCCACCGCGAGCCAAATAATTGAGCGCTTAAGCGACGATAAGCAATGGCACGAAAAAACCATTAAAACCCTGCTAGGTCGACTAGTAAAAAAAGGCGCACTTACATTTGAAAAAGAAGGTCGCCAATATATTTATACTCCCTGTATGGAGCGCGACGACTACACCTTAAAAGAAAGCCAAAACTTTATTGAGCGATTTTTTAGTGGGCGTATTGCGCCACTTGTAAGTGGCTTTGCTAAATCGGAGCAGCTTTCTCAGCAAGATATAAACGAGCTTAAAAAAGTTATAGATGACTGGGAAAAAAACCAAAAGTAAGGGATTAACATGGTTATTCAAACTGGTTTTAATTGGTTAATTGAGCAGCAATTACTATTAAGCATTTTGTTTTGTGGTTTTATTTTACTCGAGCGATTTGGTTTAAAAGCCCTTGGCTCGCGGTTTGTATATAAATTAGCATGGCTATTACCTGCGGCATTGGTGATTGCTAATTTACCAAATGCGATTAAACCACTGCAAAATAGCAATATTAGCCGTTACTTAATCACCCCTAACCAGCCTTTTACACATGAAATGGGTATTAGCTGGGCGCTCATGTATGTACTTATTACCGCAGGGTTATTAATAGCTAGTTTTATTACACATACCCGTTTTGTTAAAAGCCTGCAGTTAACTGAGTTAACACAATTTGAAGGCACTCTTACCGCTGATGTTAAAACTTATACCAGCCAACATGTAGCCACGCCAATGGTGGTCGGTATTTTAAACAGCAAGCTGGTGTTACCGAGTAACTACAATACCCAGTTTGATAAAGCCACATTAGCGCTTATTTTAGAGCACGAAAACGTACACATTAAACGCAAAGACAACCTAACAAACGCACTTATATTACTACCTACTATTTTACTTTGGTTTAACCCACTAGCTTGGTTTTGTTACGCAAGCATGCGCCGACTACAAGAGCTGACTTGTGATGAACGGGTACTTGCCAATAAAACCACACAACAACATATTTTATATAGCAAAGCCTTAATAAACTGCGCGGCAAATGCGCCCACAGGACTTATGGCTTATTCACACTACGGAGATAAAAAAACCATGTTACAACGACTAACTAATATAAAACACAGCGGGGAGCGTTCAAAGTTTGCTAAAGGTGGCTTATTGCTTGTAGCAGCAAGTATGCTAAGCGGATTAGCGATTGCAAAGCAACCAGAAGCAATGACTAAAGAGGATCACATTTCACCAACAATACGCATTGAACCTGCTTACCCAATACAAGCAGCTCAACAAGGGATCAGCGGCTCTGTTGTATTAAAATACGATATTGCAGCAAACGGTAAAACAAAAAACATTAGTGTTATTCAATCTAAACCTAAAGATATTTTTGATAAATCAGCGAAAGAGGCGCTAGCAAAATGGAAATATAAAGCATCAGATTCAGGTTTTGAAGATGTACTTGTGCAACTAGATTTTGCGATTAATAGTGAAGTGGCGCCTACCGATTCAATTGAGCGTATTAAAGTGTCGCATTAACGCCACGAGTTGTTCAAGACTACAAAGCAAGCGCCCTTTTAGGCTGCTTGCTTTGTGGTTTTAAAATATAAACCTACAAACTCACCACAATCATGGCAATGGCTGTACCCAAACCAATAAACCACACTAATGAGCGAATTATATCTAGGTTCATATAGTAAAATACGCAATACAAAATACGCGACACAATATGCGTAACCGCTAGCGTTTCGGTCACTGCACCTACAGAGTTAGTGCCCAGTACAACTGCAATAGCGACAGCAAAAACAGCAAGCGATTCAAAACAGTTTTGATGAGCAGCGAGCGCCCGTGCACCAAAGCCGGTTAATTTTGTTTGTTGCGCCCTTGGGTGTTTATTGTCGTATCGACCTAATTTTGCCATTGCTATAGCAACCGGCACTTTTGCAAAGTAAGGCATTAATACCGCAAGTAATGCACATACAACTAATGTTGTCATAATTTATCCTTTTGATGTTTCGGATAATTTAGCATAAGCGTAATAAAAAAGCCGCCAGATACGTTTTATGACAAACGCTGGCGGCTAACAATAACATCAGACCTACTATAGCTAAATTTATCCTCAAACCCATGCGACATAATGTCGCAGATGATGAATATTCAACATCATAGTTAATGCATCGCTTTAATTCACAAAGCTTGTTAACTTTACTGCCTTACATTTTAACGATGACGACCATGACCTGGATATTTTTCACTTTTTTAGCCGCCTTCATGCAAGCATGGCGTAATGCCCTGCAAAGTAAATTAAGCAACGATGTGAGTGTGGCTGGCGTAACTCTCTCCCGCTTTATTATTGCAGGCCCTATTGCTGCCGTGTATTTATATGGTTTGTATCAATATCAAGATACAGCCATGCCTACGTTTAATAATGCCTTTTGGGGATTTATTGTAGGCGCAAGTGTGATGCAAATACTTGCCACTGGTTTAATGGTTAAGTTATTTAAAATGAATAATTACGCTGTAGGTGCTGGTCTTGCCAAAAGCGAGGCATTAGTAGCTGCCATTTTAGGTGTATTATTTTTTGGCTCGGCACTTTCTTTACTCGGTTGGCTTGGTGTGTTTTTTGGCGCTATCGCCGTATTGCTACTCAGTGGCATAACAAGCGTTAAACACTTTAATGCTAAAACAGCATTACTAGGACTGGCTTGTGGTACTTGCTTTGCACTTACATCGCTGTGGGTACGAGAAGCGAGCTTAAATTCAGGATTATTATTTCCTCACTCAGCAGCTTGGGTTTTGCTGTTTGTAATTAGCTTACAAACACTAATACTACTGGGCTATTTATTATTAAAAGAGCCGCAAACACTTAGTAAACTGTGGCAATACAAAGGTACTACAGCCGCAATTAGTGTTTTTAGTTGTGTCGGTTCTATTGGCTGGTTTAGTGCAATGAGCTTACAGCACGTTGCTTACGTTAAAACACTTGGACAGGTTGAAGTTTTTTTTACCATGCTAATTGCCGTTCTTTGGTTAAAGCAGCCACTTAAGAAACAAGATACTGCAGGCTTAATACTCATAGCCATTGCTGCTGTTTTGGTTATGTTGCCGAATTAAGGGCATAAAAAAGCGCAGGCTTTTATACCTGCGCTGTTATAATTTTTATAGCTTTAAGAACTGGTTCTAAGAGCTGATTTTTAGTGTTATCACGCCACTAATAATCATTAATACTCCTGCAATACGACCAAATGTAGCTGCATCGTTATAAAACAATATACCCACTAAAAACGTACCGGCGGCGCCAATACCTGTCCATACGGCGTATGAGGTACCCATTGATATTTGCCTTTGTGCAAGCCACAGCATAAAACCACTAGCGACTAAAAATACCACCGCTATTGCTATGCCTTGCCAGCGTGTATCAGCGTTTTGCGAAATTTTTAAGCCAATCGGCCAGCCAATTTCAAGTAACCCAGCAATAATTAAGTACACCCACGCCATTAAACGTCTCTCTTTTTAACAATCACTTCGTATAAATCTTCGCGGCGATCTTTTAAGTTACGCACTGTGCCTTCGCTGTGAAGTATTTTAAGCTTATCCATATCAAGGTCACTAAATAACAGCATTTCGGTGTTTGGTGTGGCTTCGTTAAGTGTTGCATCGTGCGGGAACGAAAAGTCCGATGGCGTTAATACCGCCGATTGTGAGTACTGCACATCAAGACTTTCTACCTCTGGTAAATTACCCACCGAACCTGCAATAACCACATAACATTCGTTTTCTATTGCACGCGCTTGTGCACAGTGGCGCACACGTAAATAACTGTTTTTAGTATCAGTCCAAAATGGCACAAACAGAATATCTAACCCTTGTTTGGCCAATATGCGTGAAAGCTCTGGAAACTCTACATCGTAACAAATTTGAATACCTACACGACCGGCATCGGTATCAAACACGGCAATTTTATCGCCGCCTTGAATAACCCAATCGTTTTGCTCATGCGGGGTTATGTGTATTTTACGTTGCTCGTCTATTTTACCGCTACGATGGCACAGGTAACTTACGTTATAAATTTTATCATCTTCGGCAAGTGGCATAGAGCCGGTAATAATATTAGCGTTGTATTCTATTGCCATACGCGACATCGCGTTTTTAAAAGTTTCGGTATATTCCGCTAAATAGCGAATCGCTTCTGTTTGATTACTTTGATTTCCTAGCCCCATTAGTGGCGCATTAAAAAACTCAGGGAATAGTATAAAGTCACTTTTGTAGTCAGATACGGTATCTACAAAGTATTCAACCTGCTTTAGCATTTCTTCAACCGATTCAACACAACGCATTTGCCATTGCACAGCACCTACTCGCACGATTGATTTAGTTGACTCAAGTACCGTGTCGGTTGGCTCATACATGATGTTATTCCACTCAAGTAAAGTGGCGTAACCAACAGACTCTTGATCCTCCGGTAAATACTTTTTAAGTAAGCGTTTTACCTGAAAATCGTTAGATAACTGAAAACTTAAAATAGGATCGTATAATTCTTTTTGATCTACTTTTGCAATGTATTCCATTGGCGTCATTTCACTACTGTGATTGTAATAACGCGGAATACGCCCACCTGCTAAAATAGCGCGTAAGTTATATTGGCGGCACAATTCTTTACGGGCATCATAAAGGCGACGACCTAAACGCATGCCTCTGTGACTTTCGCTAATAGCAACATCTAAGCCGTATAGCGCATCGCCGTCGGTATCGCTAAATACACGGTCGTGACCGTCTGCAATATCTTCGTATGTATGTGGGTTTGAAAAACGCGTGTAATCAACCTGCACGCTTAATGCTAAGCCCACCAGCACGCCGTCATCCACAATACCTATTTGCCCTTCAGGAAATTGGTCTATTAATCTAAAAATGGTATGACTTGGCCACGCACCGCCTAAGTCGGGATACGCTTGATCCATCAAGGTTTTAATTTGCGGATATTGCTCTCTGGTTAAGTTACAAATCTCAAGATGGGTTTTTTCTGCCGACATACACAACTCCTTTGGGCATAAGAAAATAAAAGCCGAATGTACGTTAAAGTACACTCAGCTTTGTATCATGTTTTTTACGTTACGCGTACTACTTTAAGCTACGATAAAAAAGTGTGGTTACTTTCTCTTTTGGTAACCAGCCTGCGTATTCAAGATTCAGCTCAGCCAATGGATCGGCTTTAAGTACTTGCTCTAAGCTTGCATTATTTTGCATTGCTTTTAGCATTACGTCTTTCGCGTTTTGAACTAGCTTACCATACGCTATCAGTCCTGAACGGTCACTTACCTTGCCATGTCCTGGTATTACTTTAGTGTTGTCGTCAATTTGATTAACTACATCGTTTACTGCCGCTAAAATACCATCAACGCTGCCGCCGCTATCTACATCAACAAACGGTAAGCTGCCAAAATTAAAGTAAATGTCGCCCATGTGCACTATGTTGTCGTTACTAAAAAAGATAACCGAATCGCCATCGGTGTGTGCATGTTCGTAATGCACTACATGGGCGTGTTCGTTATTAAAATGTAGTTTTAAGTCATGACCAAAACTAATGCGCGGTAAAAAGTCTGACCCTTCCCCGTGCTGCTCTTCTAAACGTTTGTGTACATTGTCGTGCGCTATAACATGCGCACCCGCTTTAGCAAAGTTCTCGTTGCCACCGGTATGATCGCCATGATGGTGAGTATTAATAACAAACTCTGCACTGCCTGGTTTTAAATCGCTAATGGTTTTTTTAATATCATCTGAGAGCTTGGCAAACTGATCATCAATAATATAAATCCCATCATCACCTACACTTGCTGCAATATTACCGCCTTGCCCAAATAGTACGTATACATGCTCACTTAGCTTTTGTGCTGTTACTGGGCCATCATCTGCTTGCGCTGTAGTGCTTAGTAATAAACCTGTTATTAATGCGGGTAGTATTTTTTTCATTTTAGTTCTCTGTTGTTTTATTGGTAATTATATAGAACGTGTTTAGCTATACTTTAGTTCATCGTGTCGGCTTTATTACTATTTGATGTATTAATTCTTGCGGCAATAAAGGTGTATGTTTACCCTCTACGTAATCACTAAACCCCGCTCTGTAAAATTCAGAAAGAGGGTGCCCCGATTGCCCACCAGGAATAGCTAAAATTGCATGCTCTAAATGCCCAGGTTGAGCAATAAAACGCTGCGATGCGCCAAAACTACGCCCTTGTACGGCGGGCATATAACTATCTCCAAAACCTGCTGCTGTGGGCATATTTAATAACTTAGCAAGTAACGGCATTTGCTTTGCAAACGGATGCTCTATCACTAACTCATTTACCTTGCCCCACTGCCAGTTTTGTACGTTATTACCAAATTGTTCTGTAAGCTTAGTAATAGTTTGGCTAAATGCTCCTTGTAACTGCTCATCCCAGCTTTTAAATTGTGGGTTTATCCATGTGTCGGGCTTGTTGTTTATAAGCTGCCAAACAGCGGGCTCTAAATCTCGTTTTACGTATTTAAGTGTGCCTTGTTGTTTATTTAATTCATCTTCCATACTGCTAAATAAAATATTAATCACTGCATCGCGGTAGCGCTTAACCAAGGTGTACCCTGTGGAGGTTGAACACGCACATTGCTGCCAGTTTTCAAGCGCTGTTATATATTGCTGATTTTTAGTTATATCGGCTTTTAATTGCTTTAATAGTAGAGCATGCCAAGGCATTAAAAAGCGAGCTTGATTATCAAGTTGTAATGCGTAAAAGTCGCTCTCAGCAAATGTTTGTTTTTCAAATAATCTATCGCGAATTTGACTCGAACGTGCGCCGAGTGCATAGCCACCATTACCAAAGCGGGCGTTATCTTCAGCCGATACCGCGCGAGAATTACCAGTCCATAATCGACCGTTTTGCGGGTTTTTAATGAAAGGGCGTTGTAATTCATTTTGCTGCCAAAGTGCTGAGTAGTCATCGGCATTTACGCTAAGCTCACTTGGCGTTTTACGAGCCGGTATACCGCCCATGTTTTTCCACGCTGCGCTACCAAGGCTATCTACCACCATTAAATTTTGCACCGGAATACCCACATCGCTTGCTACAGCAAGTGCATCATCTACTGTTTTGGCTTGTTCTAACTTCACTAGCTGCATATTAACGGCATAAGATTGATGTGCAGTCCAGCTAAGTGCGTAAGGCTTTTCGTTAATGTATTTTACAGGGCCATATTCACTGAGTATTAATGAGTAGTTTTCGACCTCCCCATCGGGTAATGCAATAGGTTCATCTACTTGCCATGTTTTACTATCATCGTTTAATGCAATCCAATCGGCTGTATCTAAATAACCGTTAGTAAATCCCCATGCAACATTGTTGTTAGTGCCAACAACAATGGCTGGTGCGCCGGGCAGCGATACACCGGTTACCTGAGTCTGCTCACCACTGTGCATGTAATTTAATTGTGCCCTGTACCAAATTACAGGTACTGCCATCGATAAATGCATATCATCCGACACCATTCCAGCCCCTGTTTTAGTAAGCGCTCCTGTAACAGCCCAGTTGTTACTGCCACGCTCTTGGTTAGCTTCAATACTTTTAACTATATGCTCTGTTTGATTGGGGAAAGTAGGTATGCCGTCGCTATAAGGCGCTAATTTGCTGCCATCAAGCGCGGCTTGGTACTTACTTGGTTGCGTTAAAAAATCAACCATTTGCTTTGTATACGCTTGCTCAATTTGAATAAGTGCTTGGTCGCGCTCAAATGTGGCGCTTTGTAAATCAAGGTACATGCTAAATATCACCAGTAGGCTGTCTTCACTTTGCCATGGCTTTTGTGCTGCACCTGTTAGTAAATATTCAAAGCTTGAATACCCTACTTGCGCTAAGCCTTCGTTTACACCTTGAGCGTAACTTTTAAGTAATTGCTTATCTGCCTCTGGCAGGGTTTGTAAAATAATTTGGCTGCGTTTACGTAATTGATGAAAACGCATTTTTTTATCGAGCCCCAACGCTGCTTCGCCAAATAATTCACTTAACTCACCTGCGGCATTACGCCTGAGTAAATCCATTTGAAAAAATCGGTCTTGGCCATGCGCATAACCTAAACCATAGGCAGCGTCGTTTCGGCTGTCTGCATTTATTACTGCTTGCCCTAGTGCATCGCGCGAAATTTTTACAGGCTCTACCACCGCGTTACTGCGTCCGTTTCCATCAAGAGCGGGTAAACTTAAACTAAGTACCCCATAAACAACAGCGGTACTTGCCAGCCCTAATATCACAATTAATAACAACAAGCGTTTGATTACTTTAAACATCACCGTTTCCTTTGCACGTTTTGACCAAGCGTTAAGCACATATAATAACCACAGTTTTATTAAATAATAATGTTCTTGCTCGCAAAGGGTGAAATAAACATCAAAATCCACGATAATGTCAGCTCCACACATCGTGCAGAACTAGTTGAGATCAATATGACTGAAAAAACATTTATCAAAGGTAAAGACCGCGACCTAGAATCGTCAATCTCTACCATGCAAAACAAGCTTAAAGCCCTAAACATTAATGTTGAAGAAGCGCTTTGGCTTAACCCTGTAGCTAACTGTTATTCGGTTCATATAAAAGACAGCGACTGCGGTGTTATGTTTACCAATGGTAAAGGCGCAACCGACAAAGCATCTATTGCTTCAGCACTTGGTGAATACTTTGAACGTTTAAGCTGTAACTACTTTTTTGCAGACTTTTATCTAGGTGAAGAATTTGCCAATGGCGAGTTTACTCATTACCCAAGCGAAAAATGGTTTAAAGTTAAAGGCGATGAAGTGCCAAAGGGTATTATGGATGAAAGCTTATGGGATTACTTTGACCCTGAGCGCGAACTAAACGCATCACACCTTTTTGATTTTAACTCTGGCAATATCGATCGTGGTATTTGTACCCTGCCATACACACGCCAACGCGATAACCAAGACGTATACATTCCGGTAAACGTTATCGGTAATATTTTTGTATCTAACGGTATGAGCGCAGGTAACACCAAATTTGAAGCTCGCGTACAAGGTTTATCAGAAGTATTTGAGCGCGCTATTAAAAACCGCATCATAGCCGAAGGTATTTGTTTACCAATCGTGCCTGAAGATGTTGTTAAGCAATACCCTAAAATTCACGAAGCGTGTGAAGAACTTCGCAGCCATGGCTTTCATTTACGTATTGCCGATGCATCACTTGGGGGCAAATACCCTGTAATGAGCGTAACGCTTATTAACCCAACAGATGGCTCTGTATTTGCTTCTTTTGGTGCTCACCCATCATTTGAAGTTGCGCTTGAACGTACCGTGACTGAATTACTACAAGGTCGTCGTCTTGATCAGCTAGATGTATTCCAACCTGCAACATTTGATAACGATGAAGTAGCAACACCAGAGAACATTGAACTGCACTTTATTGATTCAAGCGGTTTGATTTCGCATGATTTTTTCCGTGCAAAACCTGATTTTGAATTTGTACACTGGGACTTTAGCGGAACAACTGAAGAAGAATATAACTTCTGTACTGATCTAATTCATAGCATGGATCATGATATCTACATCATGGATTACACGCACCTAAACGTATACGCGTGTCGTATTTTAGTACCTGGCTTGTCTGACATTTACCCTGTTGATGAGCTTATTTGGCGTAACAACAACGAAGGCGCAAAATTTCGCGAAGTATTCCTATCGCTTGATCAGTACGATGCAGAGCAATGGATGGAAATTTACGACAGCCTTGAAGAAGCAGGCCACAGCGATATTATCCGCGCCGCAGAATTTATTGGCCTTGCAACCGATGCCGACACACCATGGCACACACTGCGTATAGGTGAGCTTAAAGCGCACCTATGTTTAGCTGCAGGCAGCGAAGAAGCCATTGATTGGGTTGACTGGATACTTCATACAGGCCAAGTAAATGAAGAGGCAATGCGCCACTTCCGCTGTTTAAAAGCAGTTCTTGAAATTAAATACGATGACGAGCGCGAATACGCAGATTACCAAGATGCACTAGGCTTAATGTTTGGTGCTAATAATGTAGCGCTGGCTATAGAAATTGCCGAAGGTAAAAAGCAGTTTAACGGTTTAACTTTCCCTGGTTTATCGCTTGAAGGCTTTAAAAAGCATGCGGCGCTACTTGATGGTTACCGCAAGCTACATGTAGCAAAGCAAAATCACTGGGCGCGTGAAGTTAGCGACTCGTAACTCGCTAAACCACTAATTATAAAAAATAAACGGCACATTTGTTAATGCGCCGTTTTCATTTGTGTAATAAATTAGCTATAGTTAATTTGCCTAAATTAACGCCACGATGTAGCAAATGCCACCATCTACTAACAATAAAAAAACGAACGTTCATAACTTTAAGTTGACCTTTTGGTTATCGCTTACGCTAACTGTACTAGTTGGTATCGTTCTTGATCGTATTAACTACAATCGTGTTAAAGATGCTCATCGCCTACAAATTCTTTCTGAAGTAAGTACATATCGAGCTCAATTAGAATCTATTTTAGTTTCTAATATCCAACTAGTTCGAGGTCTAGGTGTTGCCGTAGCGGCGCAGCCTGATTTACAGCAAACACAATTTGAACAAATTGCCCAACCACTATTTAAAACCTCAAATGAGCTTCGCAATATTGGTGGCGCTCCTGATATGGTAATTCGCATGACTTACCCCTTAAAAGGTAATGAAAAAGCACTCGGTTTAAACTTTTTAGAAGAAAAAAACCAACGCGCTGATGCTATTAGAGCTCGCGATACAAATACCATTGTAATGGCTGGCCCATTAAAATTAATCCAAGGTGACATAGCACTTATAGCCCGAGTTCCTGTTTACATACCGCCAGATAATCGCTTTTGGGGATTACTTTCAGTTGTTCTCAACATTGACAAAGTCTATGAAAATTCAGGTATTTATGAGCTAGAAAAAGAATACAACGTCGCTTTACAAGGCAGGCATGGACTTGGCAGTAAAGGGGAGTTTTTTTACGGTAATCAAAACATAATAGAGCAAGACCCCCTTGAGTTTACGTTAAGCTTTCAAGGTGGCAATTGGCAACTTTACGTAGCACCTAAAATAGGTTGGAGCCCACCAAATTCAGCTGTATGGCCACTTAGGCTATCAATTATAATTATTTGCGGGTTATTAATTTGGGCCTTTTTATTCTTTTTGAAAATGCTTAATCGTCAGCAACAAAATGAAAAAATGCTTGAGGCAATGAGTGATCTAGCCCAAATAGGCGCATGGTCATTTAATTTAGAAACGAAACAAGTGTATTGGTCTGATATGACCAAAAAACTATTTAAATACCCATTAAATAGCCAACCAGAATGGCCTAAAGATTTAAATTACTTTAAAAAAGGCACTAGCAGAGAAACAATTAAACCTTTAATTGAACGAGCTATAAAATATGGTGAAAGCTACGAAGTTGAATTAGAAGTAATGGATGAAGAAGGTGAATCTGTTTGGGTACTCGTACATGGTGAAGCAGAACGAAAAAATGGACGATGCACACGTATTTTTGGCTCATTACAGAATATTGATACCCGTAAAAAGATTGAATTAGAAAATAATAAAACAGCATTACACAACGAAATTTTAGCTTCCCTTACCGTTAATAAATTAATATTAACTGGGCAACTGAGCCAATCAAAAGATATTATTACTAAAGCAATCTGCCAAGCATTTGATATTAAACGTGCCAGTATTTGGTTTTTTAATGAAGACAAATCCCAACTAAGCCCTTTTGCCATACATAGTAAACATTCGTCTAGTGATAAAATTGACTCTATTTGGCTAAGAAAAAATCTTCCCGGCTTTTTTAATGCAATAGATCACCAGCCTGTATTTAATGTGCCTGACGCCCAAGAACACCCAATACTCGAGCCAATTAAAGAACAGTATTTAATGACTCTTGAGATTAAATCAATGCTGTGCGTAATAATCCCTGCAGGAAGTGGCGCTATAGGAGTCGTTTGCGCAGAGCAATGCCAATCAAAACGCTACTGGTCTAAAAACGAAGAAAGCTTTTTAATTGCCGTTGCTGCGTTAATAGGCAGCTTGCACTCAAGCCAACAGCGAATTGAAACCGAACAAAAACTAGTTTCAGCCAAAGAAACCGCCGAACAAGCTGTTGAAGCTAAAAGTGAATTTTTAGCGAGTATGAGCCACGAAATTCGCACCCCAATGAACGGTGTTTTAGGTATGCTTAACATAATTAAGCAAACTCAATTGGACCTACAGCAAAAACATCATATTGAACTTGCTCAATCATCAGCTCAATCTTTGCTTAATATAATTAATGACATATTAGACTTTTCTAAAATTGAAGCCGGTAAGCTCGATATTGAAAACGTGCAATTTAATTTACCTCGGTTATTAGGCGAAGTGGTGGAATCCTTTGCTTTAAAGGTAGAACAAAACAATACAAAACTTATTCTAGATGCTACTCAAATAACTGTTAGCGAGATAATTAGTGACCCTAACCGCTTGCGCCAAATTTTGAATAACTTAATTGGCAACGCCGTTAAATTTACTATTGATGGTGAAGTAGTTATTACCGCCAAAGTGGATGAAACAACGGATGGCTCGTTCCTACAATGTTCGATTATTGATACTGGTATTGGTATTGACCCTAAAAAACAAGCGTCGTTATTTGACTCATTCACACAAGCCGATGCTTCAACAACACGCCAATTTGGGGGCACAGGGCTTGGTCTTGCCATAGTAAAACAATTGTGCGAACTGATGAACGGTGAAGTGAGTGTAAACAGTATGCAAGGTGAAGGAAGTACATTTTCTTTCACAGTACAAATACAACCGCGCTTAAGTAAAGAACAAGATTTACCGAGTCATTTAATTAAAAACAAACATATTTTAATTATTGATGAGTGCTCGTTAAATGCTAACACCGCTAATAAGCAGCTCACTGTTTGGGGTGCAAAAGTTAATTGTATACATAACTATCTTGAGGTTGATGATTACTTAAGTAATGTAACCACCCACCCTGGTGCTATTTTAGTTGATTACTACTTTTTTGAAAAAGCCCCACAAACGCATATCACCGCGCTCAAAAACTTTATAAATATGCATAGTTGCAAGTTAGTTATTATGGCGCCAATGAGTTATTCACCAGAGGAGTCTAAAGTAGGTATGGAAGTCGACTGTATGATTTTCAAACCTCTCACACCGTCTGATTTGTTTGACTCACTCACAAACGATAAATACATTGAACAACAGCAGCAACAAGCACAGCTTCAAAACAAGCTAACTAAAGCGCCAGTACTCGATTCATCAGAGCCACAACTATTGCTTGTTGAAGACAATAAAATAAACCAAGTGGTTGCCTCTGCGCTATTAAAGCAGGCGGGTGTTACTTTTGATATTGCCGAAAATGGACTTGAGGCAATTGTAAAGCTCAATGCAAAACAAGGTAAACCATATAAGCTAGTTTTAATGGATTGCCAAATGCCCGAAATGGATGGCTACCAAGCCACTAAAGCCATTAGAGAAGGTGATGCAGGTAAAGATAATGAAAATATTACTATTATTGCGCTAACAGCCAATGCCATGCAGGGCGATAAAGAAAAATGCCTAGCCGCAGGCATGAACGACTATTTAAGTAAGCCTCTCGATTTAGCTGCATTACAACCAATGCTTCAACAATGGCTTGGCATTCAATAAAGGTGTAAGCTAATAAAATACGCTTACTAATTTGAGATTATTTATGCAGTTATCAACAAATCAACAACGTATTCTTGGTTGCCTATTAGAAAAACAAAGCACGACGCCAGAGCATTATCCGCTATCGTTAAACGCTCTCGTGAACGCATGTAACCAAAAGTCTAATCGCGATCCTGTGTTAAGTCTTACAGATGAAGACGTGCAAAACGCACTTGATGAACTAATAGAAATGCGTTTGGTCACAATAGATGAAGGTCTTTCGGGTCGTGTAAATAAATACGACCACCGCTTTTGCAACACTGAATTTAGTAATCTGCAATTTTCTGCTCAGCAGCGTGCCATTGTTTGTTTATTACTTTTGCGTGGTGCTCAAACCCCTGGTGAATTAAGAACCCGCAGTGCTAGGCTTGCTGATTTTAATAACGTAAATGAAGTAGAGGCAGCGCTCAATAAACTGATTGAAAGCGAGTACGTCACAAAGCTAGAGCGTGAAGCTGGTAAACGTGACAGCCGATATATTCATTTATTTGGCGAACAACAAAATAATCCCGCCGATGCCTTTGTTGCTCTACCAAGCGAAGTAATTAAAGACAAAGAATTAAGCGATTTACTTGAAGAAGTAGAAAAATTAAAAGCAGAGCTTCGCCAAATAAAAGCTCATTTAAAACTTTAATTAACTAAAACTAAATCACATAATAAATTTATTGCGTATCACATATTAAATTTTATAAGGAGCTGGCAATGCGCGCCGAAATTATGGCTGAAATGAAGGTTCAGCCAACGATTGATGTAAATGCTGAGATAACTCGCCGAGTTAATTTTATTAAAACACGTTTGGTAGCAGCTCATTCACGCTCGTTAGTACTGGGTATTAGCGGTGGTGTTGACTCATCAACCTGCGGCCGCTTATGTCAACTTGCTGTAAACGAGCTAAATAAAGAACACGATACTGACAAGTATCAGTTTATTGCAGTGCGCCTACCTTATGGTGTACAAGCTGACGAAGATGAAGCACAAATGGCGGTTGATTTTATTCAGCCAAGTAAACGTATGACCGTAAACGTACAACCTGCGGCTGATGCATTGCATGAGCAAGCGATAGCTGCCGTAGTTGGCTGTGGTGAAGCACTGCCTGAGCAAGCTCAGATAGATTTTATTAAAGGTAATGTTAAAGCACGCCAACGTATGGTTGCTCAGTACGAAATTGCAGGTTTTTGCCAAGGCTTAGTAGTGGGTACCGATCATAGTGCTGAAAACATTACTGGTTTTTATACTAAATTTGGTGACGGCGCGTGCGATTTAGCCCCTCTGTTTGGTTTATCAAAACGCCAAGTTCGTGCACTTGCTACTGCACTAGGTGCGCCAGCTTTATTGGTAGATAAAGCACCTACAGCTGATTTAGAAAGTGACCGCCCAGGTTTAACAGACGAAGAAGCACTTGGTTTGAGCTATGAGCAAATTGATGACTTTTTAGAAGGTAAACCTGTGTCTAATGATGTTGAACAAAAGCTTGTAAGCATTTACACGCGTACACAACATAAGCGTCAACCAATTCCGACAATTTACGATTAATATTTAGTAGCTAAAATAAAGCAATTAATGCCTTTGAGGATTAATTGCTTTTTTGATCGACAGATTAAGAAGCTGCGTATATTTTAATAAATTAACGCTTTGAATTTTATAATACCAATTGCATTAAATTAGTGAGCTATTATAGCCCTATGAAATAGCGATAGAACGATGATATTTTTAATTATATTGGTATAACTACCCGCCAAAGAGAACACTGCCTTATATGACATCGCCCATTTTAATTACCGGCGCAGGCCAACGTATTGGTTTAGCACTCGCTCAGCATTATATAGCCCAAGGGCAGAGTATTATTATCACGTATCGTACTCGTCACGCCGCTGTTGATAAATTAGAGCAACAAGGCGCTGTATGTATTTATGCCGATTTTAGTACCGATGAAGGTATTAGTGCATTTATAAATACGCTTAAAGAGCATACAACATCGCTGCGCGCTATTGTTCATAACGCATCAAGCTGGGACTGCGAAGCTAACAACCCTGACTTTGCAGCACTGTTTGATAATATGATGCGTATACATGCCAAAACACCGTATTTAATTAATTTAATGTGCGCAGAGCTGCTTTTAAACTATCAGCAAAATGAAAAAGTACCTGCCGATATAATACATCTTACTGATTATGTAGTTGAAACAGGCAGCCCTAAACACTTAGCTTATGCAGCAAGTAAAGCAGCACTCGACAACCTAACCAAATCGTTTAGCGCTAAATATGCGCCAAATATAAAAGTGAACTCGGTTGCTCCATCGCTCATTATTTTTAATGAACATGACGATGAGCAATATCGAGCTAAGACCCTTAAAAAATCATTAATGGGCATTGAACCCGGATGCCAAGAAATTATCAATAGCATTGATTTACTATTACAAAGCCACTACATCACAGGGCGCTCTTTGCCTATTGATGGCGGTCGTCATTTAAAGTAAATATAAATAAACTGAGATATTTATGCACAATGAATTAAAAGAAAGTTATGAAAAAATCATCACCGCTGTAGGCGAAGATGCTAACCGCGAAGGCTTACTTGATACGCCAAAACGTGCTGCAAAAGCAATGGAATATTTAACGCAAGGGTATCGTCAAACGCTTGATGAAATAACTAATAAAGCGGTATTTACATCTGACGCTGACGACATGGTGTTAGTACAAGACATAGAGCTCTACTCTATGTGTGAGCATCATTTACTGCCTTTTATTGGCCGTTGCCATATTGCTTATATACCAAACGGTAAAGTATTAGGCTTGTCTAAATTTGCCCGTATTGTTGATATGTTTTCACGCCGTTTTCAAATTCAAGAACAACTAACGCATCAAATCGCTAAAGCAGTTGAAGAAGTTACTGGCGCTAAGGGCGTAGGCGTTATTGTTGAGGCAAAACACATGTGTATGATGATGCGTGGTGTAGAAAAGCAAAATTCAAGCATGCGTACATCAGTAATGTTAGGTAACTTTAGAAGCGATCCTAAAACACGTAACGAATTTTTGCAGCTTATAAAAGGTTAACCCTATGGCTAATGCAATTATTAACGTTACTAATTTACGCCTGCGTACGTTTATTGGCTTTAACCCCGATGAGCGTGAAAAAAAGCAAGATGTAGTGATCAATCTAGAGATTCACTACCCTGCTGATGATGCGTGTAAAACGGATGAAGTTGACCAAGCACTTAATTATAAAGTGATCACCAAAGAAGTTATTAGCTTAGTAGAGCAAGGGCACTTTTTACTGCTCGAAAAATTAGTTGCTGAAATTCTTGCCGTTTGTCACGCGCACCCAAGCGTTCATTACGCTAAAGCACGTGTTGATAAACCACATGCACTGCGTTTTGCCGACTCAGTGTCGTTAACGCTTGATTGGGCTAAATAAGCACTTAAAAACTTATTTAAAAAAGCTTTTCGAATCCTACGGCAAGGGCGATAACCGCTAAATAGCGAGCGCCTTTGCCTAGTGTTACAAACAGTAAAAAGGTACTAAATCGTACTTTAAATATGCCTCCAATCACCGTTAATGGGTCCCCCACAACCGGTAACCAAGCAAATAACAAACTATACACTCCATATTTATTAAATTGCTTTTGTGCGCTATCAAGCCCTTTTTGCGATACAGGAAACCATTTTTTATCTTTAAAACGCAGTACCTGCGTGCCTAACCAGTAATTAACACAGCTCCCTAACACATTTCCAAGTGTTGCTACGCACCACATAAGCCATAAATTAACTTTATCTTGAGTAATCATTCCCACCATTATCACCTCAGAAGAGCTAGGCAGTAATGTCGCAGATATAAATGCGCTAATAAATAACGTGAGATAAAGCATAATGCCCTTATGGCTAAACGTAAAAACCCAGCCTATAGCTGGGTTTATAATACCAATTTTATTAAAAACATGATCATTCTAGCGTATTAAATAACTCACTAACTACGTTAAAAATTATTTATATAGAACAACTATGTATCATAATTTTAGCCTTGTTATTGAGCTATTTTCTTATCGCTATAATAGATCACTAATTTAATGCAATTGGTATAAAAATAAACTGTATGTTTATTTTATCAAATTTAAACTAAACGGGTAATTAAACTCTTTACCTTCATTAGCTTTAATACTTGCCATTACAACCATTACAAACCCAAAAATTGCCACTATAGGTAGTAATATTAAGCCGATTGCTACAAACATCAGTACAAAACAAACTACATATGCAATTGCCATCGTTATTTGAAAGTTAAGCGCCTTTTTACCGTGCACGTCAACAACTGGCATTTCATCTCTTTTAATTAACCACACAATTAATGGCCCAATTATTGAGCCAAACGGCACCACAAACCCAGCAAGCGCACTTAAATGGCATAACATAGCCCACGTACGGTCATCTTTATTAACTGGTTCAACCTGTTGATTTTCTTCCATAACACTCTCCTTTTTGTTTTATGCATGTTGCCTCTTAACTAAACAAATGTCTACAAATCAACCAACGTATTTATGTTTAAAAATCACAGCGTGAAATCTTGTGATAAAAAAGTGATAAGTTTGTGAGAGTTTCTGGAGACGATTATTCAATACTTAACTCGAATCATCACTTACAGGAAATAATAATGAAAACTTCTACATTAACAATCGCAATTCTTTTAGCGGCAGCTAGCCAATCGACTATGGCCGCAGAATTAGACCTAAAAGTAACTAACCTAACCAAAGGTATTCACTTTACTCCACTGTTAATTACAGCACACAACAGCGAAGACACACTGTTTGAAGTAGCAACAGAGGCATCTACAGCACTACAAACAATGGCTGAAGGCGGCAATATTGCAGAGCTAGTTGCACAAGCAACTGCAGCGGGCAGTGATATGGCTGCAAATCCAGCTGAAGGTTTACTTGCACCAGCCGCATCTACAACGGCAACACTTACCACTACCGACGGTAACGAGTACCTATCTTTAACTGCAATGATGCTACCAACTAATGATGGCTTTGTAGGCTTAAACAGCTGGAAAATCCCAACAGAAGCGGGTACTTACACAATTAATTTAAATGCTTACGATGCAGGCACAGAACAAAACAATGAGCTTGTAGTTGAAGGCTCTGGCGCACCAGGTACTCCGGGTATTCCTGCGGCTCCAGGTGGCGACGCTGGCACTGGCGGTACAGGTGTATTAAGTGGTGATACAAATACTAACATTCATATTCACCCGGGTAGCTTAGGTGATGACGATTTAGAAGCGGGTAATAGCGATTTAAGTAATACAGTACACAGATGGTTAAACCCAGTAGCGCAATTAACCGTTACAGTTAAGTAGGAGCATGATTATGTCATCTGCTAACAACCTTAAAAAAAGTCTACTAGTGCTTGCACTTGCAACCACACTTGCAGCGTGTAGCGATAATGATAACGACCCAGTTGTTGAAGAGCCGGTCGTTGTTGAGCCAATTGTTGTAGAACCTGTGATCAGTGAGTTTACTATTACTTTTAGTAACTTAACTGCAGGACAGCCTTTGTCACCACTCTCTGTCATTGCTTTTGAAGATGAAGCACCTTGGTCATTCGGTACAACAGCTTCTGTGGGCTTAGAAATGCTTGCAGAAAGCGGTGCAAATGAAGAATACCTCAGCTACGAAAGTGCACTTGCTGCAATTTCAGCTGAAGGCGCTATTGGCCCTGGTGAAACCACCACAGTGATCATTACTGTTGAAGAGCAAGAAACGCTTAATTTGTCATTTGCTGCCATGCTTGGGAATACAAATGATGCTTTTACCGGTCTTAGTTCTTTAGATGTATCAACATTAGAAGTTGGCGGTTCGTTATCACGCACTACGACTGCTTATGATGCGGGTACGGAAGCAAATACAGAAACAGCTGAAACTGTGCCAGGTCCTGCCGCTAGCGGCGAAGGGTTTAACGAAATACGTGACGATACAGCCGATATAATAACGATGCATCCAGGCATTGTTTCAAATCAAGATGGATTATCTACATCAGCACTTGGTGTTGAACATAAGTTTGATAACCCAGTATCGAAAATAGTAATTACGCGCACGCAGTAACGTTCCAGCTTGTAATGGGGAAGTAAGGGAGCACGGATGCCCCCCTTTTTACGAGGTAATACATGCGTCACGAAAAAATATTAGTAGTAGAAGATGACAGAGAAATAGGTAAGTTAATTACCACGCAGCTAACGTCGCTTAACTTACATGTTGATCATGTTGTGAGCGCAGAACTAGCCTTAAAAAAAATAGCTAAGCATCCCTACGGACTTATTTTACTCGATATAAACTTACCACAAATGGATGGTTTGAGCTTATGCCGAAAAATAAAAGAGCATTACCCTACTACCTCCGTTATTTTACTCACCGCGCTGAGTAGCGATATGGACAGAGTTATTGGCCTTGAAATGGGCGCCGATGATTATATTTGTAAACCCTTTTTTGCACGCGAATTACAAGCCAGAGTAAAAACCCAATTACGCCACAGAGCACAACTACTCGCAGGCCAAAACAACGACAACTCTCCCGCTGATAGCGAACAAACACTAAATGTAGGCTCACTCAACATAGAATTTAGTTCGCACCAAGTGTATTTAGGTAAACAAGCCCTTAACCTTACCGCCACCGAATTTGATTTACTCGTTTACTTTGCACGCCATCCTAATCATGTTTTTAGTCGCCAGCAGTTACTCGATAAAGTATGGGGTTACCAACACAGTGGTTACGAGCACACGGTTAATTCACATATAAACCGCTTACGTGCCAAGCTAGAAGAACACCAACAAGCGCCTATCATCGAAACAGTTTGGGGTGTTGGTTACAAACTAAACCCTAGCCAACTCAATTAAGACACCTATTATGAAATTATCTTTGTATCAAAAATTAGCTATATCGCTAGTCGTGATTTTTTGCTTTATTTGCGCCCTAGTTTACGGCTGGAGCAAGCAACTGGAACTCACCTCAAAACATCATGCTGAGCAAAATTTACATTTGGCGCTTGCCGAGCATTTAGTACAAGATAATCCACTAATAAAAGAAGGTGTTTACGACTATAAAGCGCTTGAGAACCTCTTTCATACCTTGATGTTATTAGGTCCTGCGTTTGAATTTTATTTTGTAGACGAAACCGGAAAAATTCTTACTTACTCAGCAAAGCCGGGTAAAGTTAAACGCACGCACATTAGTTTAACGCCTTTAAAAAGGCTGATTAACGACCCAAGCGCTGCACCTATTTATGGTGATAATCCTCGTAATAAAGAACAACAAAAAATATTTTCAGCCGCGCCAGTATTTAATCAAGATAAGCTACAAGGCTATTTATATGTAATTATTGGTGGTGAGGCTTACGATACCTCACTAAGCACTGTAAAAAATAATGATAAGTTATGGCTGGCCGCTTTATGGCTTGGCTCTGCACTCGCTTTTTTATTTATTGCGATGCTAATTTTGCTACGCTTTTTTACCAACCCAATACAGCGCTTAGCACGTGATGTTAGCAATATTGAAGCCGCTAATTACAGCCTTACCGACACCAAGCTAAGTAACTATTCAACGCAAAAAAGTAACGAAGTGCATAGTTTAGGGCGAAGTATTCAAGCCATGCTTACCCGTATTAACGAGCAGTTTAAAGCACTTGAGCAAGGCGATAAACAACGCAAAGAGTTACTGACTCACTTATCGCACGACCTACGTACACCACTTGCTTCACTGCAGGGGTTTTTAGAAGTTTTAAATCAATCAGGTGAGCAATTAAGTCAAAAAGAACAACAAGAATACTTACAGGTATCGCTTAATAATTGTGGGCAATTAAAGCTACTCATAGAGCAAATATTTGAACTTGCTCACTTAGAAAATGGCGAAATAAGTATAAATAAAGAAACCTTTAATTTAGGTGAACTCATTTACGATTGCATGGCAAAATTTAGTTTAGCCGTTGATAAAAAAGGCATTAGCTTGTCGGTAGAACCTGCGATTTGTGACTTTCCTGTGGTTGCCGATATAGCTAAATTAGAGCGCGTGTTAAGTAACTTAATTGACAATGCAATTAGGCACACCCCTCGCGGCGGCAGTATTGCAGTACATGTAAAACGCAGTGACGATAATCAACTATTTGTGCATGTATCAGACACAGGCGTAGGTATAAAAGAAGATGAGCTGAATGCTATTTTTGACCCGCACTACCAAGCAAGTAATTCTAATAAAGAAGGGCGCCAGCAAGGTGGTTTAGGATTGGCCATTTGCAGAGGTTTATTAAAACTGATGGATAGCGAAATTTACGTACAAAGTGAAATTGGTAAAGGCACTATGTTTAGCTTTAATTTGCCACAAAAAAAGGTGCTTTCTTAAAAAGCACCTTATTGAGTTAAATCTATTTAAATATAAAGATTAATTACTTTTTAATACCCGCTAAATCAAGCATAAATGCATAGTTTAGCGCGGTATCTTCTAAGCGCTTAAAGCGACCTGATGCACCACCGTGCCCTGCTTCCATATCTATTTTAAACAATAACTTATTGTCATCAGTTTTATAGTCACGCAGCTTAGCAACCCATTTTGCAGGCTCAAAGTATTGAACTTGTGAATCGTGCAAGCCAGTCGTCACTAGCATATTAGGATATGCTTGCTTAGATACTTGGTCGTATGGCGAGTAAGACAGCATGTAATCGTAGTACGCTTTTTCGTTCGGATTACCCCACTCGCCGTATTCATTTGTTGTAAGCGGAATACTCGCATCAAGCATCGTGGTTACTACATCTACAAACGGTACCGCTGCAACCATGCCTTTATAAAGTTCAGGCGCTTGGTTTGCTACTGCGCCCATTAATAAGCCACCAGCACTGCCACCTAACGCAAATATTTCATCTTTTGCGCCATACTTTTGAGAAACCAATGCTTTAGTTACATCAACAAAGTCATTAAACGTATTCTTTTTAGTGAGTAGCTTGCCGTCTTCGTACCAAGGACGACCTAGCATTTGCGAGCCACGTACATGGGCAATTGCAAATACAAAGCCACGGTCAAGTAAACTCAAACGCGTGCTTGAAAAAGTAGGGTCCATGGTTGCGCCATAAGAGCCGTAACCATATTGCAGTAGTGGGTTAGTACCATCTTTTTTAAACGCATCTTTACGGTAAACTAAGCTTACTGGTACTTTTATGCCATCACGTGCTGTTACAAAAATACGCTCTGAGGCGTAATTATCAGCATCAAAATCACCTAATACAGCTTGCTGTTTAAGTAGTTTTTTATCGCCAGTCGCTAAATCTACATCGTACGATGAGCTTGGTGTAGTCATACTGGTGTAATAAACACGTAACGTGCTGCTATCTATATCGTTATTGCCATAAGTACCAATTGTATAAGCGCTATCGTTAAAGCTCAGTGGTAACTCTTTACCTGTTTTTAAATCACGCGCAATCAACTTTGATTGGCCCATTTCACGCTCTTGGTAAACTAAGTAGTCATTAAATAAATCAATGCCTTCGAGCTTAATATCATCGCGCGCTGGGATCACACTTTGCCAATTTGCTTTGTCACCTGCTTTATCAATATCCACTTTCATCAGCTGAAAGTTTACAGCATCTAAGTTAGTTACAATGTAGTAAGTATTCCCTAGTTTAGATATTTCATATTCAAGCCCTGCTTCACGCTCAATTAAGCGTTTAGGCATTGCCTTAGCATCATCAGCACTTAGTACCGATACGCCTGATGCTGCTGTGCTGCTGTGCCAAATATAAATTTCTGACTCATCTTTGCTTTTACTCATACCCATGTAGTAACTGGTATCAGTTTCTTCGTAAATTAGCTCATCATCAGCTTGTGGTGTACCTAATGTATGACGATAAACTTGATAACCTAATAAAGTTTGTAAATCTTTTTTAATATAATAAACAGTTTTATTATCGTTTGCCCAAACTATACCGCCGTTGGTGCCCTCAAGTGTATCTTCGAGTAATTTACCGGTAGTTAAATCTTTTATTTTTATACTATAAATACGACGGCTAACAGTATCTTCGCCATAAGCCATTAAATTGCCATTCGGGCTTACATTTAAGCCACTTACTGCATAATAATCATGGCCTTTCGCAAGCTCATTTACATCTAAAATAACTTGCTGATCGGTACCTGTAAAATCGCTGCTGCGTAAGTAAGTAGTGTACTCGTTATCGCCACGTGTTTGCGTTGAGTAAAAATAATCACCGTTTTTAACTGGGACTGAATCATCGTCTTTTTGGATACGCCCTTTTAGCTCTTCAAACAATTCACTTTGCAGCGTTTTGGTATGTGCAAGCATTGCATCTGTGTATGTATTTTCAGCTTCTAAATAGTTAATCACCTCTGGCGCTTTACGTTCGTCATCACGTAACCAATAGTAATTATCTACACGTGTGTCACCATGAATAGTCATCTCATGAGGCACTTTTTTAGCAACTGGGGCAATAGCTTGGGCTACTTGAACCGTTTTAACTTGTGTATTATTTTTTTTGGTTTCTTCAGGGGCTTGATTACAGCCACTTAAAATAGCTAGCGATAATGCAGCAAGTGCGAATGGAGTACGTTTCATCAGTCAAAGTCCTTGTTGGTTTTTATTTTTATTAAGTAATTAAATATACCTAAAAATAACCTGTGTTGTGATTTACTTTGTGAAGCTATGTAAAAAGGGAGCCGAAGCTCCCTTTGTATAACAATTAAGTTATAAAATTACTTTTGTTTACGACGACGCATAAATGCAAATGGCGCTACTAGTAATGTTAACCATGCAAGTGAGCCAGATGAGCTCTTTTTGCTTTCTGGTGCTATAGTCTCTACTACTGGTGGTACTACTTTTGTAATACTTATAGTAACTACAGCAGGAGCAGATACATTACCGCGTACATCAATGGCAACAACTTGAATTTCAGCTGATGAATCACCAGTTAACAATTCAGTATTAGTTACAACCACTTGTCCATCCGCATCAATACCAAAACCTTGGTGAGTACTTGATTGCACATAGTACTCTGACACATCTAAGTCTTGATCAGACTCAGTGATAGTTAGTGCACCAACAACTGTTCCGTTAGCAGCATCTTCTGAAACACTAAATTCACCACCAACTAGCATTGGAGCCTCGATTGCAGGAAGCTCTAACTCAGCACTATTCATCACTTTAACAATATCTAAACCAGACGTTTGTGATAATGCAAATGGACCGCTTGCTTCAACAATTGCTTTTTCACCCGGTTTAAGTGAAGTAACTGCTTCGCCAGTTTCCATAGAAGTAAGCGTTACACTTGGAGATGCTCCAAATGTAGTTGAGCCTTCAATACTATCTGTCTGAGTGAATACACCTGTAACATATGAAGGGTAACCTACAGATGCTTTAAAGTTCATGTTTTCACCAAGTAATGAACCATCAACGTTTAGTAGCTCACTACAAGTTGAGAAGGTAATAGTATCTTCACCGGCTGAGTGATAAAGCGGAGTAACCCATGCTAACGAATCGTTACCAGCGCCATCAGTTTCACCAATTACTGTACGGCTACGGCCAGGGAATGCTGTTTCACGACCGCGGTCGTTATAGTTTTGCATAACTTGATCATAAACACCGTCATTATCAGTATCAACTTCTAATCTGTAGCCTGCTTGGAATACATGCGTTAATGGGTCGCGCAATTGGATAGACGATGTTACAAAAATACCAGAGTCACAAGAGCTATCTGCAAATGCAGAGAAAGTAGTCGCTAAAATATTAAACTCAGCTTCTTCTCGTGTTTTCTCTGTGCCTGTTGCAACAATGCTTTCTGCAAAAGGAGTAATGTCTGTTTGGCCGCTATTTTCAACAATAAGTGCCATTTCGTTATCAATGATTTGAGACGAAACGCTTAATTCTGTCGCAGCTTTTGGCATTGCATGATATACAACGTGTAAATCGTGGTCTGTATCAGTGCTTGCGTCATTAAATACCAATGCACCATCAAACTCTACTGAAGTAAGAGCAGCGCTTCTTGCAGCAATGTCGTCTGCACTAAATGGGTTTTCTAATTCCCACGCTGGTAGTTTTGTTGGATCAACAGTTAGCGTCACATCAAAGTTAATTGACTGACCTGCAGGGATTGTTACCGACTCAGGGAAATCCCAGCTAATTGCAGCTGTATCGTCATCATTTTGGTAGCGAGCTTCAGTACGCAGCGCATACGTTTTAGCATCTGATGAGAAGTTCTTAACAGTCACTGTTTTAGTTAGAGACTCTGTTCCAGCCATTGACACAAGGCCGAATGAAAGAGCCGCTTGTTTAGTATTAAACTGTGTATTATTAACCCATGCAGCAACTGGTAAGTTGACTGCTTTAGTTACATCAACCAAGCCTGAACCAATCATACTAATTGGAGCCAGTTCTGAGTCAGGACTGCTTGCTAAAGGCTCATTTGTTACATTTAAGTCAGCTGCATTCATTATTGTAGCTTTAATCTCAAATGCATTACGTTCAGGATGAGCTTCACGTACCATTGCAACAGCACCGGCTGTAATAGGGCCTGAAAAAGATGTTCCAGATACAGGAGCTAGCTGATCTTGCGTGCCTGCTGCTGCAACTAATATACTAGTACCAGGAGCAGTAATTTCTGGTTTTAATAAACCATCCATCGAAGGGCCACGAGAAGAGAACGTAGCTACTGCACCTGCTGTAGTTTTAATTTTTACATCAATATCAAATGTTGCCGTATCGCCTGCCGCTAATTGAGCTTTTAAAGCAGCACCTGCAGCAAAATTAATGCCTACACTTTTAATAGTTACATTGTCATCACTGCCACCCATTGGTGCAGGAGTGCCATCATCTGTGTTATTTGCAATCAGTACAAATTCAGCACCTTTCTTCTGTGCACTAAGTACTTTAACTGTAAATGCACATGCACCACGGTCAATTAAAACCGCTTTACCAGTAAAATCAACATCATCAGCAAAATCAACACAACCATCTTGGTTTGTGTCAGGGTACACTAAATCGATATCTGCACCTGTAATGACAAAGTCAGTTTGCGGGCCAAAGCCTGATGCTTGAATATTACCTTCAATACCAGCAACAGTACCTGTAGCAGTACCAACTTCAGTTGTAGGATGAGTCATTGCGCCTACTGATAACGCATTTGGTGTCGTGCTTGGGCCACCAATACGGAATGGATGATCACCATCATTACCGGCTGAAATAACCATATTCACACCTAAATCAACAGCACGTTGAATTAGGTATTGCGCACCACCACCTGTATATGTATCGCCAAACTCGCCACCTAATGACATGTTCATAACATCTACGCGGTCTGAAATATCACCATCGCCATTTGGATCCATTGCAGCTTCTAATGCCGCAGCTTGAGCGGCACTTGGACAGCCACCACCACAAACAGAGTAAACATATAATTCAACATCTGGTGCAATACCATTTACTGAGTTTGAAGAAGACGTACCATGATTCGTTGCATCACCTGTAGAAGGAGAATTTGCAGCATCATTTTCAATTGGATCAGCATCGTCACGAATAAAATCGTAACCGCCTTGTATAATACCTTGTGGCCAATCAACCGTTGTAGGATCAGCTTGAGCAGCCTCGTATGCTTCTACAGTACCCTCACCACCAAATGCTTTGTGGGTATAGTCAATACCAGTATCTAGAACAGCCACACGCTGACCTTTACCAGTTACAATACCATCAACAATTAAAGGCTTAGCATTAATATATTCAGACGTTGCAGCTACATGTAATTCGTAGTCAAACATCGGTAATACTTTAGCCACTCGTGAATCTTTAGCTATTTTAGCTAAGGCTTCTGGTGTCGCTTGCACAATTAATGTTGGTGCTAATATTTTTGTTTTACCAATTATTTTTGCATCAAAGTCTAAGCTACTAAGCTCGTTGGCCATCGTGTTTTGAAGCAGCTCAACGTTAGCAATCATTTCACGACTGCTTGACGCTTCATAAGTGCCAGAAGCCACAGCATCAACAGAAGTTGCTGCACGTAAAACAATCATATGTGCTGAAGGCTGTTTTTGCTCAGATGCTAACTCTTTCACCTGTTCAGCAGCTTGAGGTGCAATCGTTGCATTAGGTAAAGTTGCCGCATTAACAAAAGTAGCAAGAAATGCACTTGAGACTGCCGTAGCTATAGCAGTTTTTTTTATTATATTTTTAGCCATGAGTTCCCCTTGGATAGGTTATGTATTATTGTATTTGTATTAATCAAAATGATTATATTGTTGTACTGAATATAAAACTTTTGGTACAACCCAAGCAACACCTTGGTTACAAACACATGACATCAAATCCAAAAAACAAGAAAACACCACCTCAGCAAATTGATTTAAAACAATAAAGTTAAAAAATCATATTTGTGAACTAATGTAAACAACTCTAACTTTTTCTTGAGAAATGAATGAATAACGAAGTAATTAACATTTTAACCATGGCTAAAGTAATTCAAACGGCCGTTGCCCCTGTATTCTTAATCACGGGTATTGCTGCTACTTTAGGTGTTTTATCTAATCGTTTGGCACGAATTACCGATAGGGCACGTCAGTTAGAACGCAGATTAAAAGTAAGTACTGACGAGGACTTTAATAAATCACTCGCTACAGAGCTGCGCGCTCTTTTAAAGCGTTCTCGATGTATACATATTGCTTTTAGTTTAAGTGTATTAAGCGCATTGCTTGTATGTGCTGTGGTTATGTTGTTATTTTTATCGCATATTCAATCTATAAACTTAGGCGTTACCATTGCAAGTTGCTTTGTAGCAGCAATGGCATTACTCATATGTGCATTTATGTCGTTACTTGGTGAGGTATTCTTAGCAACTAGAAGCATGCGTCGCGGGATGATATTTGCAGATATTGATATAAACGATTAAGTTTTAGTTAAATCTATCGTATTCACTTGAATAAATACGATGTTAGATACAAGATACCGAATTAAGAATTACAATTTTCAACAGGGGCAAACATGAAATTAAAAAAAGTATTAGCAACAATAGCACTGGCAACGTGTGCATTTAGCGTATCGGCAAATTCTGCATTTAAAGAGCCAAGTGACGCGATTGAATACCGCCAAGCAGCATTTTCAATGATCTCAGTGCAAATTGGTGACATGGGCGCAATGTTAAAAGGTAAAGTACCTTTTGACGCAGAGCAATTTAAAAAGCGTGCTAACAACGCAGCTGCGCTTTCAAAAATGCCATGGGAAGCGTTTTACGAAGGAACAGATAAAGGCGACACAGCTGCACTTGCTGCTGTTTGGTCTGAAAACGATACTTTTATGAAAAAAGCAACTGCATTCCAACAATACGCGGATGAGTTAGCAGTAGCGGCTCAATCAGGCGATAAGGCCGTAATTGGTAAAGCTTTTGGTGCATGGGCTAAAGGCTGTAAAGATTGCCATAAGCAATTTAAAGATTAATTATTGTTGTAGCCAGTTTAACAACAATAAATAGATAATAAAAAGCACTGAGCGTTAATAACGGTCAGTGCTTTTTTATGTTTTTTATCTACGAGACTTCCACAGCTCGGCTTTTAAATGGGCGTTTAAATACGGCACCAATATCACCTAAAATAATATATAAACACGGTACTAATATAAGCGTTATTAACGTTGCAAACATAACAGCAAAGCCAAGTGCTACTGCCATAGGTATTACAAACTTAGCCTGCAGGCTTGTTTCAAACATAATGGGCAATACACCAGCAAAGGTAGTGATTGATGTTAATAAGATTGCTCTAAAGCGGGCACAACCTGCTTCTATTACTGCATGTTTAACGCTAACACCCTCGCGGCGAACTTGGTTTACGTAATCGGTCATTACTAGGGAGTCGTTTATAACAACGCCTGCAGCAGCAATTAAGCCAAAGCCCGACATTAAGCTCATATCTAAATCAAACCAGTAATGACCCCAAATAGCGCCAGTTAAGCTAAACGGAATAACCGACATTACAATAAGCGGTTGTGAATAGCTTTTAAGCGGAACAGCTAGCAGTATGTATACTAAAATCATTCCGCCAATAAAAAACATTATTTGCTCATTAGCTTGAGCTTGCTGCTCTTCAATGGCGCCACCAAGCTCTGATTTAACACTTGGGAATTCTTCAATTAGCTGTGGCAGTAAGTTTTCTTTTACTTGCTTAACCACTTCGCCTGGCTCAATTTGCTCTTCATCAATATTGCCATAAACATACACAGTACGGTAGCCACCTTCGCGGCGTATATAGCTAATACCTGGCGTTTCTGTTAGCTCTACTACATCACCAAGAAGCACTTCTCGACCTTGCGGAGTAGTAACAATGGTGTGTTTAAGCGATGAAAATGCCTCTCGAGTCAGTTTAGGATAACGTACCATTACGCGTACTTCTTCGCCGTTTCGGATTACGCGCTGTGCTTCGCCACCATAAAAACTAGCACCCACTTGATTTGCAATACCTGCCAAATCTAAGCCTAAATCGTATGCAACTGGTTTAAGGCTCATTTGCACTTCTTTGCTTGCAGGATCTATGGTTGAACTTATATCAAACAACCCTTTTTGCTGTTGAAGTAATTGAATAAAACGACGACCCGCTTGATTTAAAGTATCTATGTCTGAACCATACAATAAATAGCCAAACTCGCCGCCACCATTACCACCGCCGCCACCAACATCGTCTTGAATAGTTAACGACTTAATACCAGCAATAGTCGGCATAGCCTCACGCCACCGTCGCGAAAGCTCAAATGCATTGTATGGACGTGAGTCTTCGTCAACCAATGGCGCAAGTAACTGCGACTCGGTTCTGCCTTGATTAAATACCAATACATCACGAATAATTTTTTGACCAAACTCACGTTCTGTTTCTTCATCGACTCTAAGTACCATAGCCTCTATTTCACGAATAGCGGCAATGGTTTGTAAGTCAGAAACGTTGTCGTTCATTTCAACTTGTATTTGTGGAAAGTCGTGCGGCACTTTAGGAGTTGGAACTGTACGTACTTTATTAGACGTAATAAGTGCAATACTGATTATAAACATTGCAATAAAAGCAAACAAAACAGTCCAGCGCCAATCAACACACTTAGCAATAAAACGTTTGTATGGGCCATTTACGAAACCAAAAAAGCGTGTATTGAAGCGATCGCGCCAGCCACCTTTTTTAATCGGCGAAAAGTGCGTATGAGCAATGTGAGCTGGCAGTATCAGCTTTGATTCAATCAAACTAAATACTAAACACAGCATTACTACAACAGCTATACCATAAAAGAAGGCACTTTCTGGCCCGCTCGACATTGTGAATGGTGCAAATACAGCAATCGTTGTTAACACACCAAAGGTTGCAGGGGTCGCGACTCGGTTAGCGCCACGCACAACATTTTCTACACCACCGCCGCTTTTTTCAACTTCGGTGTAGGCAGCTTCCCCTATCACTATGGCATCATCCACCACGATGCCGAGCACCATTATAAAAGCGAATAACGAAATAATATTAATGCTAATGCCAAATAGCGGCATCATCATCATGGCCCCTAAAAAACATACAGGTAAGCCAATCATTACCCAAAGCGCTAGTTTAAAACGCAAGAATAACGACAACATAATTGCCACCAAAATGGCACCTTGAAACAGGTTAGCTTTCATCATATCTAGGCGAGCATTCAGGTAGTAGGTCATATCCATTAATGGCTCTAATCGAATACCTGGCGGTAGCTGCTTATTTTTTTGATCAATAAACGCTTTAACCGAATCCGCAACGGGAATCATGTTTTGCTCTTGCGTTGCTTTTACCGATAAATACACCGCGTTTTCGCCATTAAACTTAAAGTAGCGCTCACCTTCGATAAATTGATCTTTAATAACTGCAATATCTTGCAGTAAAACTTTAGCGCCATACTCGCCAATTTTTACCGGAATTTGCCTAAACTCTTCACCTGAGTAAAACTGATTCTCGACGCGAACAGAAATAACACCTGCGTCTGTTTTTAGCTGCCCCGCCGAAAAGTTAGCTGAGTAACGGCGTACCGCATTCATTACATCACTAAGGGTTAGATTATATTGGCGTAGCGTGTCAGGCTCTATTTCAATTGCTATTTCATCAAGAGGAACATCGTTTACCACTAACGACACGTTAGATAACTGTAGTAACTCATCCTCTATTTGGTTTGCTATAGGCTTAAGCTCTGTAAGTGGTAAATCAGCAACGAGCGTCATACCTATTACGTCTTGCCTAAACTCAACCTGACTTATGGTGACCGGTTCCATACCGGCCGGAAAAGTCGCAATACCATCAACACGCAACTTTACTTTATCAAGCACATCGGTAAGTTTTGCATCGGTGTTTATTTCCAGGCTGGCTGTACCGCCATTTCTAAATGCGCGATACACGCCTTTTTTAATTTCGGTTATATCTTTAAGTGACTCTTCAACTTTTATAAGAATACTTTCTTCTATTTCCTGAGGAGAGGCACCTGGGTAATTAGCCTCAATATTAATGTAGTTAATCTCTACATTAGGAAACATTTGACGCTGAATCGTAAAGTAACTTATAGCCCCCATAATAATGATAAAAAACATCATTAAATTAGCGGCTACTGAATTATTAGCAAAGTAGGCAATTAGCCCTGTTTGTTTTTGTTGTATTGACTCGCTCATAACTATTACACCCTACAGCTGTTGCGTGTTTGAAGTGCTCGTTTCTGAGCTTTCAGGTTTTGTAGCTACACCTGCAATTTTAACCTGCATTCCTTTTTGCGGGTATTCAGGTAGAGTAATAACAAGTTTATCATCGGCATTTAAACCACTGCTAATGTAAAAATACTCACCCTCTTCACGAATAACCGTTACTTTACGTGGCTCTAGCTCTTGGTTTTCGTTTACTACCCACACAGTTTGGTTGTTAACTAAAGCTTGCGGTAAGCGGTAAATATTATTAAGCATTGCACCTGCAAAATTTACCTGTACGTAGCTGCCAAACTTAATGGCTGGTTGTATGTTTTTAAGACCGTATGGGTCTTCTATACGCACTACTAAACTACTCATACGCGTAGCGTTATCAACAATCCCTAGGTCGCGGTCAATTACACCTTCACGGGTGAAGCTGTTTAGGCCTTTTTGAATAATCGTTGCGGTAATACCTTTAATACGTTCTGGCAAAAAAACGCTATCGAACCCTGCGATAGGAATAATCACTTCAGCGGTCTCAATATTATTGAGTTCAGCAACTTGCGAACCCATAGTGACAAACTGTCCTACACCTATATTTCGGCTAATCACCAATGCGTCGTAAGGGGCTGTAACATCACAATTATCCAAATCACGTTGCGCGCGCTTTAATGCAGCTTGCGCCGACTTAACAGATGCTTGTGCACTGAGCACTTGAGGTTTACGTAAAAATAAATCTGTGCGCGCTTTACTTGGAAAGCGCTTGGCTTCGTCTTCGGCTACTTGAGCTTGAGCTTGTTCCTCTATTAAACCCGCTTGTGCGCGAGCAAGCTCGGCCTCTGCAACAAGTACTGCTGCTTCATAGTTGTCTTTTTCGATAGTGAATAAGGTTTCACCGCGAGCAACTATGCCACCGGCTACAAAATTAGGATGCCAACTTAACACCTCGCCCGACACCTGCGCCGAGAGCAGTGTATTTTCAAGAGGCTTTACTTCACCGTAGCTATTAATAATAACTTGATGATCGTTTGCAGCCACTGGCTCAACTTGCACTGTTGGACGAGTATCAATTACTTCTTTTTTTTCTGGCTCTTGTGCAATGGCATTTATTCCCATAAAGCCAACAACACCAACAATGAGCGCCACAAATGGAAAAACCCATCTAAGTGAATTTGTTTGCATATCCTATTATCCCCAAAATTCTATTAACGCCATAATACCAGAGCCATATGAAACATTAAGGTGACATTTGTAAGCAACTGTTGCAAATACATATAAACCGCTGCTATTTAGGGCTATAGAATATAATTTCACATGCAGCTCATCTCATTCGTTATATTTTGTTACAAACTTTTATTCATTAATATCAGTTAATTAGCGTCAAACACTTAAATTTCATCGCGAAGATGTGCGAAATTAAATTAATTTACGTACAGTCCGATTAAATTAACAAATATTAAAAGTCTCAAAATGAAATTAACGACCATCACCCTTGCGCTTAGCTTAGCGTTTGGCAGCCATGCATTTGCAGCCGATAAAAAAGACGAAAAAGAGTCAAAAACACTTAGCGAAATGATCAAAGGACAAACCGAATTTGCCGGTATATTTAGCCTTTATCAAGACGAAAAAACCGGTAAGCACCTTATGGTGATTAACGAGTCCCAACTCAATACGCCGTTTGTGTATTTTGCGCACACTGTCGATGGCGTTACAGATGCAGGCCATTATCGTGGTTCGTACCGTGAAACTAAGTTAATTGAATTTAGAAAATACTTTGATCGTATCGATATCATTAGCAAAACACCTCGCTACAAATTTGACGAAAACAGTGCCATTTCAAAAGCGAGTGATGCCAATATTAGTGAAGCGGTACTTGCGAGCATTAAAATAGAAAAAGAAGAAGACGGTAAAATAGCATTTAACGTAAATAAGTTATTTTTAAGCGAAGCACTTCATAAAGTATCACCTACGCCAAATCCAGCTGATAAAAACGCCAAAAAGCGCTTTAAAGTAGGCAAATTAGACGATAAAAAATCACGCATTATTAAACAGCGTCCATACCCTAATAACTTAGACGTGGTTGTTGATTACGTATTTACTAACCCAAGCCCAACGGTACGTGGCTCAAATGCAGTAAGCGACCCGCGTAGCGTATCGGTAAAAGTTCAGCACTCGTTTGTCGCTCTACCTAACAATAACTACGCACCACGTATGGATGATGCGCGCATTGGTTATTTTACAAATCAATTTGATCAAATGACATCTACCGATTGGGCACCTTATCAAGATGTTATAAAACGCTGGGACTTACAAAAGAAAGACCCAAGTGCAGCACTTTCAGAGCCAGTAAAACCAATTACTTGGTGGATAGAAAACACCACACCCATTGAATGGCGCGATACTATTCGTGACGCTGTTTTAACGTGGAATACTTCTTTTGAAAAAGCCGGTTTTAAAAATGCCTTAGAGGTAAAAGTACAACCAGATGATGCAGACTGGGATGCGGGCGATATTAATTACAACGTACTGCGTTGGACTTCGTCACCTAAGCCTCCATTTGGCGGATACGGACCAGCACTTGCTAACCCATTAACAGGCGAAATACTGGGTTCAGACATTATGCTTGAGTTTGTATTTATGAAAAACCGCTGGATTTACGACACACTTTTCACACAAGGAACAATGAGCCACGGTGAAACAACAAATACCGGCGAGCTAAATTGCTCTCTTGGGCATGAGATTCAACAAAATCTAATGCTTGCCAAAGGTCTTGCTAGCGGCGACAAAATTGAAGATAAAGAAATGCTTCGCCAAGGTCTAACGCAATTGGTACTTCACGAAGTTGGCCATACTTTAGGTCTTAACCACAATATGAAATCATCTATTTTGTGGGATGAAAAAGAAGTACACGACAAAAACAAAACCCAAGGCATAGTAACCGGTTCTGTTATGGATTATGCACCGGCTAACATTGCCCCAATTGGTGTGCAACAAGGTGATATTTTTCAAACAAAACCAGGTCCTTATGACGATTGGGCAATTAATTACGGTTATAGCGTAGCGCTTGCAGATGAAGCTGCTGAGCAAGCTCGACTTGAAAAAATACTTGCTCGTTCAAGTGAACATGCCCTTGCCTTTGGTAACGATGCAGACGATATGCGCGCACCAGGTCGCCATATCGATCCACGTGTAATGATTGGTGATTTGTCGTCAAACCCTGCTGCCTATGGCGCAGATCGTATGGCACTAATTAATAAACTATTTACTGAGCTAAAAGATAAAGCAACGGTTAAAGGTGAGTCTTACCAACAGCTTGTTACCTCTGCTAATAGCTTATTTGGTCAGTACCGAGCTCAAGCAGGTGTGGTTTCTCGCCAGATTGGTGGCGTATACGTTGAGCGCGCTGTAGTGGGTGATACAAATGCAGATAAACCATTTACACCGGTATCGCTTGAGCGTCAAACACAAGCAATGGATATACTCGCCAAGTTTGTATTTGCACCAGATGTACTACAAAACATGCAACCTCTTTATAGCTACTTACAGCTGCAACGTCGTGGCTTTAATCACTTTGGCAAAAATGAAGACCCTAAAGCACACCAAATGATTTTAGGAATGCAAAAGTCTGTACTTGCACAGCTATTACACCCAGCGGTATTACTGCGTATTTCTGACACAGCTCTGTACGGTAACGAATATAGCCTAACTCAGTTTATGGAAGATTTAACTGCCAGCATTTTTGTGAAAAGCAAAGACGCAAACTCTATTAGCCACAACTTACAAATTGAGTATATTAACCAGCTAATCGCGATTGCAGGTCTTGGCAAAGCAAGCAAATACGATAACTTAGCTAAAACAGCAGCGTTATATCAGCTAACTCAAATAGCCGATACCAGTGTTGCTTGGGGTGCAGATACAGCAACTAAAGCGCATAAGAAATATATTGATCGCTTAATTGCAAAAGCGCTAGAAGCATAAAACACCTCTACTAATTGAGTAAACCAAGGCCACGATTTACGTGGCCTTTTTTATAACTTAATTCACAGTTCAAATATAAATAGTGCCTTTTAAATACCTTACAGCATGCCCAGTCAAAGTGACGGTTGTATCATCCACTTTGCAAATTAAATGCCCGCCTCTGCTTGAAGCCTGATAAGCACTTAACGTAGTTTTACCCAATTGCTGCGCCCAGTAAGGTGCCAAGCCAGTATGAATTGAGCCCGTTACATAATCTTCGTCGCCACCGCTTGCAGGCCAAAAATAACGAGATATAAAATCATATTCATCGCTAGGAGCTGTAGCCACTACATCAAGTGGGTAAAGCGTTTTTAAAAGCTCGGAATTAGTTTTTAATTCAAGTATTTGATCGGCATTTTCATAAATAGCAAAGTAAGCTTGGCGATTTTTAAGCACTTTGCTCGGTTGTATAGACAGGCCATCAAGTAATTGCTGCGGCACATTTTGTACCTCAATCGGTGCTTGTTTAGGAAAGGTCATTGCAAAGCTGCCATCAGCGCTTCTATTAACGATTAGCTCGCCCACCGCATCAGCAACAAAGCGAATTTTCGATATATTATGGTCTTCACATAAAACATAGGCAGCCGCAAGTGTGGCGTGACCACAAAAGTCGATTTCCATCAACGGCGAAAACCAGCGAATAACAAAACTTCCATCGTCTTGCAGGCAGGTAAAAGCCGTTTCAGATACGTTATTCTCAGCGCCAATCTTTAGCATTAAATCGTCACTTAACCACGATTCTAGTGGGATCACTGCCGCATAATTACCTTTAAATAACTCATTCGTAAACGCATCAATTTGATGAATAGTTAATTGCATTGTTTAAACTTTGTAATGATTAATAGCTTAAAACTGCCACACCTAAACTCAATTAGCACTTTTATTTTAGCTTTAAGCCATTACAGGTCGCATTCTATAATATTGCATACAACCAAATTGCACAGCATTGGTAAGCAATAGCATAATAAACATAAGTAAGTGCGCCGTGCTTGGAGCAACTGTTGTAAGCTCAACAACTAAGCCGCAAATACCAGCAATAAACTGCAAGCTAAAGTAGCGCGCGCTTAAATTACTCACATTACCCGTACGCAATGTTTTATAAGTTTGCGGCATAACACGTACCGAACTCATCACAAGGCCAACATACGTTAAAGCGCTTAATACCGTTGCAGTATCAAGGCTTGAATTTAAAAGCAGTGAAAAAGGCAGTAACGAAAAACCTAGCATAGTAACCAGCTGTACACGTTCTCGTTTAGCTGCGTTGAAACGTGCAAAAAAATATAAAATAAGCCCGCTTAACACACCGGTTACAATAAATGGTAACGCAATATAATAGCGCTCAAAGAAAATGTTGTAGGTTATAAAATAAAGGCTTTGTGCTAATCCAAATGTCATCATTAATAGTGACAAACCAGAGACACTACGATTTTTTCGAATTTTGTTTAGTAATGGTAAAAAACTAAAAACCAAAATAAATGAAGACAATATAGGCAAATAATGCGCCAAAGCAACCTCGCTCGTTACATAAATGTTAATTAAAAACAGAAATAAAAACATTTAATAAACATCTGTTTTAAAAGGCTTTTACTATGAGCGCGGCATTGTAGAGCCGCGTAAATTTAACTCAACTAAATAAGATATTCTTATTTTAGGTACTGGCAAGCTAGGTATACAAAAACCGTAGAATTAAGTTCACGGTTTACCTATTTAAGGGGAAACCTACTCACAAACTATCAAATGAAAATGATAGTTGTTATCATGCGCAGGTCATTAGCTGCCATATATAAAACTATCTATGAGAAAAACTCTTTTTAAAATTCACAGTTGGATCGCTCTTATAGCTCTCATTCCCTTGATTGTTATTAGTATTACAGGAAGCGTATTAGTTTTTAAAAGTGAAATAGATGGCTTACTTATGCCAAGCAGTCACTATGTTGTAAAAGCACTGCCAGAGCGCATGCCAATCGACAAATTAATCGCAAAAACAGAGCTTGCTTACCCTGAGTATGTAGTAGGTAGTTGGGAGATATTTAACGATGATACTGCTGATCGGGTTTACTTAGTTAAACGCGGGACAGAGCAATGGTATAAGTTTCATTTAAACCAGTATACGGGTGACATTTTGTCAGAGCCTGTTGGTACCAGCCATTATTTTACTGATTGGTTTTTAGAACTGCATTACACCTTTTTACTTAACGACTTTAAAAACCTGCCAGGGCAAACAGGCACAGTACTAGGCTTCTTTTTTGCTCTGTTTTTATTGGTATTAGGTATTACAGGACTTATTATTTATCGTAAATTTTGGCAGCGCCTATTTAGTGTGCGCTGGCGTGCAACACTGCAAATTGTACTTAGCGACATTCATAAAATGACGGGGGTGATAGGGTCGCCCATCATTATTATTTTAGCTATCACAGGTGGCTACTTTAACTGGGCGGTGTGGTATCACGAAGTTATTGAACACGCTGAGGAAGAGCACTTTGTACTAACCAAAAACTTGCACAGTAGCGATATTTCGTTTCAACACATACTCGATGACAGTAAAAAGCAAATACCCACTTTTAATGGTACGTTTTTAGTTATGCCACTCGAGCCTGACGAAAATATCACCTTATTCGGCGAAGTCGATACAAATAACCCACTTGCAAGCGAATATGCCAATACGGTTAGCTACGATAAGCAAACAGGCGAACATTTAACTAACTGGGATATTCGCGAAGTTGGCGTTGGCTGGCAAGTAATTGATAGCTTTAGAAAGCTTCATTTTGGCTACTTTGCAGGGCTAATAAGTAAAATACTGTGGTGCGTAATTGGTTTAAGCCCAGTGTGGCTAGCAGGTACTGGTTTTTACTTGTGGTTTACCCGCCGTAAACGTAAAAAACAATCACAAAAAAATCGCTCAAGTAAACGCAGTACAGCAAGTGCTTGATTAATAACCCACCACATTGTAATGTAAAATTTAACAATGGAGTGGGTTTATGATGTTTTATAAAATAGCAGTCTGTATTACTTTTTTATATTTAGTTGGATGTAACACAACCAAGGTTCAGCAAGTAGAACAACAAATAGAGCTTGAACAACTATTAAACCATTCTTTGTTTAATAAACTCGACACTCCTTCTGAGTACAGTATTTTCGAGCTGCCAAATGCTGAAAAAGAAACGTTTTTAGCTTACGCCGAAAAACAAAAACAGTCTGAAATCCGTCATGACCGCATTATTTACAACTACCTCGAAAGCAACTTAGCTAACTTTAAATACCACGGCGATACACTTACTTCAGCCCAAGCCTTAAAACTTTCGCAAGGCAACTGCATTAGCTTAGCTGTTTTAACACAAAGCTATGCACAAGCTCTCGGATTAGAAACGAGCTTTCAAGAAGTAACAAGTCAGCCTGTATACGCAAAAGAAAATAATGTTGTTTATGTAGCAAGCCACTTTAGAACAAGAGTATACGCCCCAAAAGTAGAGAAAAAAGATGATAATATTGTTGAATTTTTCAGAGCGAGCACCTTAATCGACTACTTTCCTACCCGTCGCAGCTTTTATTCAAGCAGTGCAGATTATAACGATTTAGTTTCTAAGTTTTACAGTAACTTAGCTGCAACAGCGCTAGCAGACAAACAGCTGGATATTGCGTACTCACTTATTCTACAAGCAAACAAATACACTCCCAATGATCCTGAATTATTTAATATAGCGGGCATTTTGCATCGTCGGGCTGGTGATTTACAAAGCGCTAAAAAATTAGGCGACAAAGAGCTTGTTAAAGAGCTCACCTCACAATTAGTTAATAAAGAAAAAGACCCATACGAATTACTAGTAATCGCTAAAAACGACTTACAAGCTGGCCACGCTCATCAGGCTAAAGCGCACCTTGAGCAAGCTATTACTAAAGCGCCTTACATTGCTGAGTTATACTTGGAACTCGCAAAAGTTCGCTATCAACAAGGTAATATTAAACAAACACAAACCTTACTTGAGAAAGCTATTGAACTAGAACGTGATAACCAAAAAATCGATGTATATCAAGCTAAGTTACTGTCGTTACAAATGGACAAATAACTTAGCCAAACCGTGGTTAACTTTAAACGCTAAAGGGAGTAATAAAAGCTTAGCCACGCTCGCATTTCATCTTCAAAACTATCGCCTTCTACTCGCGACAGTCCCATATTAAATGTTAAGTCATTTATACCAGCAGGCCCCATTCCAAAACTAAAATCACCTTGGTGTTTTATCCCGTAACTTTGTGCATATACGGTGCCGTCGAGTTGATGTTGCTTATAATAAAGCCACGGCATGCCTTCTTTAAAGCTAAAGCCGCCACCGTAACCTTGATAGCGCTTTGCAGTTGCGCTATAAAAAGGCAGCTCAGATGAAAGTACATATTCACTATTTTGCTGCTGATTAATAAGATTTGAGCTAAAGCCACCTAATGCAAGGCTGCTGTCATCACGTTGCTTTAGAGAAAAATTTGCATAAAGAGGAATACCAAACGCTTTACCAAAAATTTTGGCGGCTAAATCGTAACCTTGCCAACTATTATTTTTACTACTGCCATCGTACCAACTCGCATAAAGGCTTTGGCCTATTACAAAGTCTTGACGATCATATTGCCAATTTTGGGCAACGCCTAAACGCGTCCAATTTTTATGGCTTTGTTTATAATCAGTGTAATTGTAGGCAAGCTCTGGCGTTAAACTTAACTGCCCAAATTTAACGGGGTAACTTATTGCAGCAAAACCACCACGGGCATCCATATCTGCATTTAGGCTTTGTTGATACTGCCGCGATGTATTTAAATTATAGTCAAATAGTGCAAGTTTCAGTTTTACATCAAGCGCATTATATTTTGCCTGCACATAACCACCGTGCAGTGCTCCATCGTGTAAATCAGTGCTATATCCCGCTTGCAAGTCGAGCTGTTTTAGTAAGTCGCTACTTTTAATGCTTAAATCTAACAAACTGGTAGAAGCCGAATAATACTGCGTTCCTAGTGCAAAAGTAGCGTGCTGTTCGAGCACGTTGTAATTTGTTTGCTGCGTTGTTTGGTGCGTATATATTTTAGCTTTTGGAAGCGTATGTTCGTTTACAATGAGCAGCGGTGCTTTTTTATTAGCTGAAAGTTCAGTAACTACACTGCTGTTTATAGCTTTTGGCAGTGTTTTTACATTTGGCCCATCTGCGGTTATCGAAAAATAGAGTAACGAGCCATCAGCCATTTCAATCGGGTGGGCAACTGCCTCTTGCCCCTGAGTTAACTTGCTGAGTGTTTTACTCTCTATGTTGTAGTTATAAATATCAGTAGCGCTATTTAAACCTGCAACTAAGTAAAGTGACTCGCCATTATGGCTAAAGCTAGGCTGACTTAAATATTGATACCCGTTTGGCATAGGTACTAATTGCTGCTTATTACCACCTACATCTTGTATATACAATTGCCAGTTTTCATTTAATGACGTTGATAAATAAGCTAATTTAGTTTCATCAGGACTGAGTATTGGGTAATCGTAAGTTGTCTCAAGGCTTTTTGTAAATAATGGTGTGATGGTTTGCGTATTGAGATCAACCTTCACTAATTCAGAGTAGCCATCTCTTATTTGCTCGCCATACAAGGTTTCACCGTTACTGGTTACGCTAAATCGTCGTATACCAGCAAGTTCGGTAAGCTGTGTAATATTTCCAGTGTCAGTGTTATAGCTAAATATATCAGACACTTTGTTATAAATACCCGACTCTTCATTGCTGTACGCATTAAAGTATAACGTTGTGCTATTTACCCATTGCGGGTTTGCAATACCGGCTCGGTTAATTTGATTAAGCACTTGTTTTTGTTCGCGCTTAAACACACTTGGCGCTGTATCGGGGATGTCCTGTGCATCGTTTTCGAGTAGCTCTTTTTGCGCTTTAGTAAACTCTTCTTGCGCCTTTATGTTGTCATCCGTGCTATAAATTATAAGCTTGGTATTACTCTCTTTATCTCGCTCAACAATCGCAATCTTACTACCATCTTTTGAAAGTGCTGGGTTACTTGCATATAAGTTAAGCTCAAGCCAGAGTTCACTATTAAGTAACACCTCCCCTTGCTCTATTTGCATTGCTTTATAGGTATATTCAGCTATAAATCGGCGATATAGCTTGGCTGCACTTTGCCCAAACACACCGCTAAATGCCTCATCAAAATCACGCGTTTTTACGCCTTGCATTCGCGTCCAAACACTATCGAGTGTTTGTTCTGAATAATTTTGCTCTAACCAATTTAAAAAGCGACTACCCATTAAATACGCCATTGAGCCGCCCATAAAGCCCTGCTCGCCATTTAATTGCCCATAGGTTGGCAAAGCACCTTGCTGAGCAAATTCTCGCAGTATTGACTCTGAGTAGTTATCAAATAAACGCCCACGGCCCGTCATTTTAGACTCAATCAATGTGGCATAACCTTCGGCTACCCAGCGCGGTGTATCACTGTAAGTTAAGTCGTATAAATCCCATATGCCACGTACTTTTTGCTGCCAGTCATTGCGTGTAGGCTGTGCTAAGTGCACTAAGTGAATATATTCATGCAGTACAAGTAACTGCTGCCAGCCAGCGCTGTTTGATATAACGGTGTCGGATTGTGGTGGGGTTGTAAAAAGTGCCATTACAGGATTATTTGAGGTAGGTAGCGCAAAGCCATTTGCCGCATTTAGGGGATCAAACACCACTACATCAACTGTTTTATCAAGTGCTCGGTTTTGCTGCTCAAGCACTTTGTTGCGTACTATTTCAAGCTCTGCTGCAGTTGATTTAGCAAAATCAGCATGCTCAACACTGTAGTGAATGTTGAAATGTTCGGTATGAATAGTTTGCCAATCGGCTGCAAAGCTCGGTGCTGCTAGTAATAAAGCTGATGCGATAAGTGTTCTTTTCATGAGCGTCCCTAAAATAATTCCTTAATACCATCTAGGGTATTATTAAATGTCTTTCATGGGCAGTAAGAAAGTGTAATAAAACATGTGAAAATGGGTATTTACACATGCTTTATTAGGGTAATTTACATCCAGCTGCGAGTATCTGACTCAATCTGCTTAATTGTAAAATCAATAATAAAGTCAGCATCTTGCTGCTTTATGTAGGGCATAAATGCAAAGCCTGAAGCAAGTTGTATATACAGGCTTTTTAAGCCAGATTTTCTCATTAAGTACGTACTTATACTGCGCGCACTTTGCGCTTTATAAAGCTCAAAAACACGGTAATGAACGCCAATCATACCTTTGCGTACAACCATGTAAAATCGGCCATTATCCTCATGCATGTAATAACCATGACGCTGATACGACAAAGTAACTAAGCCAGAAAACACCACCAAAACACCAAGGCTTATCAAAGTATTAATATCAGCAATAAAACAAAAGCCAAACACGAGTGCACTCGGTAGCAATGAATAAAAGCCTAAATTTTTATACAAAAGCGCTCGCTCTGCGCGCTTAAAAGCGAGTTTTTTACTATTAAACCACGGGTAAATCCATTGGCATACACTATCAACTTGTTCGCTATTTAATACAGGTAATACTAACGTTTGTTTATTTTTTTTAGCCGCCACACCGGCTGCTATTCCGCCGCTACTTGCTTGTAAACACTCAACGGTAAATCGCTTTAGTAATCGCCCCATTAGGTTTTGTTTAATAACAATAGATTGCACTTTATCCATGCTCATAGAAAGCTGATGGCGCTCTAACAAGCCAGCAATACGTTTAAACTTTTGACCTTTAAAATAAAGCTCAAAGTTATAAAAACGAATAAGCGACATAGTCACCGATAGCATTACAGCCACCACAACTAGCAAAACAATTAAGGTGATCATCGCAAAAGCAGCAGCACTTGCCAGCATACCAAGCTCTTGTTGGTAAAAGCCTTCTACTTTCGCAATAATTTGCTTCTCTAAAAAATCGATAATCAAGTTTATAAAAGGAGCAAAAGCAGCGATTGCTAAAATAGCCATATTCGACATCAAACCAAATTTGGCTATTTCTTTATTGCTAATGCTTAGGCTGTTTTCGATAGTGTCTGTTTCGCTTTGTTCAGTATTTGGTGCTTCTTGCTGTTGCTGCGCTTTAAAATCAAATATTTGTTTACGCATTTGCTGTGCATAATCTTTAGTGACACCTGGTAAAACAACTTCTTGCGACACACTGCCAGCGGCATCAAAAATACAATTAACTAAGTTTACGGGGGTAAAATAAAACGGCTCGGCAATATTAACGTTTTGCACACGGCCAAATTTAAGCGTAAGTCGCTCTTTTTTAAATACACCTTTGTTAAGCAATATTTCGTTGTCGCTACTAATACTAAACTTAAAATTTAAATAATATAAAAATGAGTAAACAAGTAGCAAAATTAGTGCAATACCGCCTGCAACCTGCGCCCAAAACAACTTATTTTCTACTTGAGTAACAAATACGACTAGCATGGGCAGTAAGTTTAAAAGGCCATCTTTTACAAAGCGCACACTAAAGTGCACAACAAAGTATAAAAGTGCCCAGGGCGATACTTTCTGCCAGTAAATAGGGCTGGCTTTATCTTCGATAGTTGTATTACTCATCTACTAAAGCTGCCTGAGTAGTTGCGTCGTCTTGGCGGTAGTTTTGTACAAATTGGCGCATGTTTTTACAATCATCATGGGTTAGCCCGCTAATTTGTAAATCGGCACTTACACCGCCAGCGCTAAATAATTTAATGCTCGCAAGGCTAAGTTTTCGCTCTATTGGCCCTTGGTGTATTTCCATATGCTGTACACGCGCTAAAGGTAATACCGTTACTTGTTGCCAAATAACGCCTTTTTTAAAAGCAATGTCATGATTTCGCACTGCAAAACCTCGCAACCTCACACTTATTATGTTGTACGCCATAGATACGGCCACCAAAATTGGCATACCAATTAGCAAATATGTTTGTGCGTTATTAGCAAAGGCTTCATTAAAATAACAAACAGCAATAAGTGCTCCAATTAGCGGTATATAAAACAGAAGCGAGCTAAGCTGTGTATGTAATAAGGCTTTATCAGCCAATGGCTTAAAGCTAATATCACTATGCTTTGGTAAATCCATTATTTGTTGATTGTTAAACACTATTTGTCCCTATTCCTGCTTTTAATTATGGCTAGCTTACCAACTAATGGTGGTTATTAAGGTGTGGCTTTGTTTTGGCTCAAGCGTTACTTTATCTGTCAGAACATTAGCAGCCTCTAGACACAGCATTGTTTTATATTCATCGTCAGCAAAGTTAGATAAGCGTTTTGATTTTTCTATCCATGGGTTCCACAGCACACACGAACTTGAGTTTTCGCGGCTCACATTAATAACACCTTCTGGCGTATTAATGGCTTGTACTGCATTTGCTTGTGTATAAACCATGTCGGTTTCGCGATTAAAGCTTACAACATCATTTTGTACAAATGGCCCTTCACTAAACTCAATATATTGCGCGCCTTGCAAACCATCTACATGGGTATTTGTAATATCTGAGGTTGGAAAATAGGTATGCAATGCTTGAGTAAAGCTAAATGGCACACTTCCTAAGTTAGTGGTCGTTAAGCGAACCTGTAATTTATCGCTTAATATAAACTCAACTTTTAATGCGCACTGATGCGGCCAATACGTTGTATTAACAAGTTTCATGGGGAGCTTTAAACTAACTGTAATTTGCTCATCAGATTCGTGTACTTCATCAGCTTGCCACACACTTGTGCGCGCAAAACCATGGGCAGGCCACCCATCATTAGCGTGTGTGCCAAACCACGGCCAACAAATAGGAATACCACCTCGAATACTTGCCCCTTCTTGATAAGTTTCGTCTTGTGATACCCATATAAGTGGCTTGTTATTTTTAGGGATAAACTCGGTAATTTGCCCACCTTGCAAAAATATTTTTGCGTCGCACTTTTCACTAGCTATTTTAATAAACTCAAGACCGGTTTCGCTTTGCTCAATGCTAACTGATGGCGATAATTTCATACCTTCCCCTATAATACTGATACTAAAGATTTTTAATATTTGTGCAGAAACAATAATGCATGCTTAAAGTATACGCTATTGATATTAAATATTGATTGCTGAATTTGTTCATTGCCGATTAATACATATACAGTAAACTCACAAACAATTACTTTGTACTAACAGCTGTAAATGAATAATACTAAAGTCTATACAATAAGACTTGCCAATTATTCACAACATACGTACTGTGCGCAACTTAATGCACACAAGGTGCTAAGAAAATTTACCAATATTTAAACAATATAATTTTACATTAGTTACTGCTCTAACTATTAAAAACCAATAAAAGCGGGCTAAAGTACAATATATTATTTGAATTCAATTTATTTGATGTGTAACATTTCGCGATTACGGCAAACTACCGCCCCATCGACGAGATAAGCAAATGCAAAAATATGACGAGTTATTGGTTTCTTTACGTAAAGTTATCCGCGCGATTGACTTACATTCTAAGCAGCTAAATAAAACTTCGGGTTTAACTGGCCCACAATTGCTTATAATGCAAGAAGTGCAAAAAACCGATGGAATAACGGCGAGCCGTATTGCTCAAAATGTAAATTTAAGCCCAGCAACGGTCACCAATATTCTCGACAGAATAGAAAGCAGAAACTTAGTAACACGCGTACGCAGTCAAATGGATAAACGCAGAGTGAGCTTATACCTCACCGATAAAGGAAAAGAGTTACTTGATAAAGCACCTCAGCCATTGCAAGAACACTTTATTGAAAAGTTTTCTGCACTTGCTGAATGGGAACAGAGCCTTTTACTCTCATCAATGCAGCGTGTAGCCGCAATGATGGATGCAGATAAATTAGATGCATCGCCCCTTCTAGAAGTTGGTGCGCTTACTCAAGCTCCTAAAGAATAAATAATAAAAAAAATACATAGTTTTTGTACTTACCCTAAACGTAAGGCGTTTTTTTACGTCTTGAATTTTTTATTTTTTAATCAAAATCTGAGCGGCAATTATGACTAAACTCTCAAAATTAACACTAGCACTAGTTCTAGGTGGTGTTACAAGTACTTCTTATGCGTCTGATGATCTAGACACGTTACAAAGCCAACTTAAGCAGTTAAAGCAACAAATGCAACTGCTTGAAAATAAGTTAGCTGATGAAAAAACAAAACAGCAAAAAATTAATGAGCAACACAAGCAAGAAGTTGCAAAAATTAGTAAAAAAGCTGATAACAAAGAAGTTGTTGTTGCTGCCGCTGAATCTGAGAAAAAAGACGAAGGTGTTAAAATTGGTGGCGCAGTGCGTTTTAATTACAGCACTAATTCATACGATGAAGACACTCAAGATCGTAGCGGCGACTTAGACTTCGAAGTATTTCGCATTAACTTATCTGGCGAAATAAACGATATTTCTGTTAATGGTGATTTTCGCTTTTACGATTACATGACCATTGTTAAGTATGCATACTTAGGTTACGAATTTACTGATGGCTGGGAAGCACAAGCAGGTATTGCACCTGTCCCTTTTGGTAATGGCCCATACAACTCACACAGCTATTTTTTTAGCACTAACTACTATGTTGGCCTAGAAGACGACTTTGATTTGGGTGTAACAGTAAACCGTAAACTAAAAGATAACTGGAAACTAGACCTAGGCTTTTTCAAAAATGATGAAGTAGGCGGCGTTGATGGCAGCTCTGAAGTTAACGAGCGTTACTCTTTTGATATAGTTGGTAGCCGTGCAACAACCGAAGGCACATACGATGCACCTGGCTCTCGCCTTGGTGAATACAACACATTTGCAGCTCGTACGGTGTACCAAATTGAGCATGGCGAAAACGCTAAAACCGATGTGGGTGTATCACTATTAAGCGGTGGCTTACATGATGGTAACGACCGTGCAGGTAACTACGGCGCATGGGCGTTCCACGTAAACAGCCAAATTAATAACTGGAATATTCAATTTCAGCACGGTGAGTACGACTACGATCTAGACGACAACAGCAACCGCTTTGTTGTAGGTGCGTTTGACTACTACGACACCGTATCAAGCGAAGCTACCATGACTAACTTTAACGTAGCTTACGATCTATCGGTTGATTTAGGCCCTATAACAGGCGTACAGTTTTACAACGATTACGGCATCATTTACGACAAATCTGACGACAGTGCAGATACATGGATGAACGTAACAGGTATGAGCGTATCAGCAGGCCCGTTATTTACGTACTTTGACTTTATTCAAGCACGTAACCAGCCATTTATTGGCGGAACAATTATTGGTGATGGCGATACAGAGCGTCGCTTTAACATTAACGTAGGTTACTACTTCTAAATAAGTAAAACCTATTTTATAAATTTAAAAGGGCAAACTTAGTTTGCCCTTTTTTATGTTTTTACACTTCGATTTTATAACTATTTGGCCTACAATCCAAAGTATCAGCCATTACTAAAAAGAGCCTAAGTGAATATAAAAGCAGTGTTTATTTGTTATAAAAACTTATGGTTTAAAGCACTTGGCTTAATACTTGTAGCCTTGGGCATTATTGGCATTGTGCTGCCGGTCATGCCTACCACTATATTTTTTATTTTAGCGCTCACTTGCTTTACTCGCTCATCACCCGCGCTTGAACAATGGCTGTTAAACCACCCTCGTTACGGTGCAACTTTGCAGCAATGGCAAGCTCATAAAGTAGTGCCTGTAAAAGCCAAATGCTACGCCGCCATTGGCATGTTAATTGGATTTATATTTTTACAGTATTCAGCCGCCCCTATTTGGGTTATTTATCTCGTTGCAGTAATAGAAGTATTGGTAATGATTTACCTTATTTTAAGACCTTCCAGCCCTCCTAAGCATTAAATATTCATTTTTTACCTGCATACCACCTTTGTTTTAAAGTTTTTATGTAAAGATAAGTAAGTAAATTTGTAATAGCTAATGCAAATCATTATCATGTTGTAAATTTAATTTATTTACTGTTTTTATGTCGTTTATTAACAAGCGGGCTTTGTATAGCACAAGCCGTGCTCTACATATTTATATTTCTACAGCTTTGTTTTTTTTGCTTATCTTATTTTGCGTTAGCGGCATTGTGCTCAACCATATTGATTGGCTTAAAAACGATAAAAATAACGGTCAAGTAACTGCAATAATTCCAGCAGAGCTAGTTACCAAAGCGAATGAGCAGCTAAATACGCTGCCAACGCTTTACCCTGAAATAGAAGCTTACCTAGCCGAGCAATATGCACTTACAAAAGTAAAAAGCATTGAGTGGGAAAAAGAAGACGCGCTTGTCATGCTCGACTACCCACTGCCTGCTGGGTTTGCCTACGCAGAGCTTGATTTTACAACTGGCGAGCTAAATCTTGATTACCAAACAGGTGGCTTTTTAAGCCTTATTGGCGACTTACATAAAGGCCGCCACAGCGGTGAAGTATGGAGTTGGGTAATTGATATATCTGCCGTACTAATGATTTTATTTGCCATCACCGGCATGATTATTTTGTTTCAAAATAGAAAAAAACGCTTAGCAGGAATATGGATAACCGTACTAGGAGTGGCAACTCCACTGGTTATTTATTTATGTTGGGTTCCACAAATAAAAGGAGTGTCTTAATGGTTAAATTTAAATTATTTATAAGCGCCGCATTACTGCTCGTAGCTGCGTTTTTTCAAACAACGGCGCATGCAAAAACACCACAGCTAGAGGTTGAATTAACGCTTCCTGACTTAGAAGTACAACCGTATCACCGCCCATACGTTGCAGTTTGGCTTGAAACACCAGAGCGCAAACACGTTACAACGCTTGCACTTTGGGTGCAAAAAGCAGAATGGTTTAAAGACTTACGTCAATGGTGGCGTAAAGCTGGTAAAAGCGATGCCAACTTTGACGGCATTAGCGGCGCAACCAAGCGCGCGGGTACTTACACCATAAATTGGCAAGGTAATGATTTAGACGGTAACCCAGTAAAACCAGGTAAATACTTACTAAATATTGAAGTTGTACGCGAAGAAGGCGGCAGAGACTACACCCGCGTTGAGCTCGATTTAACTAAATCAGGCAAACTAACAATTGATGGTAAAAACGAGTTTTCTAAAAGCTTCGTCACTGTAAGCACTAAGTAGCTGCTACTTAATCATTTGAATTTAAGGAAATACAATGAAAATTAATTTATTAAAAACGGCATTAATCGGCGCATTGAGCTTATCTGCTTTAGTGTCAACTTCAGCAAGTGCACACGGACGTTGGTTACTACCTTCGCATACATCTTTATCAGGCGATAAAGCGCATTACGTAATGATTGACGCTAGTATCTCTAACGAAATGTTTGCACCAGACAAAGCCTTTAAGCCTAAAGAAAAAGGCGCCGAGTACGACGACACATTATTAATGGCACTTGCGCCTAATGGTGAGCCAGTAAGCGACACCATTCGTGCTTATTACTTAAAGCGTAAAAGCTCAGCTGCGGTAAGCTTAACAGAGCAAGGCACTTACCACATTGCAATGACCCAAAAGCCAATGTACATGACCTTCTATAAAAACGAAGAAGGTAAGCGCAAGCGTGTATTTGGTAAAAAAACAGAAGCCGAGTTACCTAGCAATGCAAAAGATGTAACGACAACGAAGGTTGTTTCAACAGTAGATACATTTGTAAGCCGAAATGGCACCTCAAAACCTGCACAGCTAGGTTTAGGCTTAGAGCTTAGCGGTCCAACGCATCCAAACGATTTATTTGTAGGTGAACAAGCACGTTTTCAGTTACTACAAGATGGTAAATCTGCTGGTGAAGGCGTTGAAGTAAGTATTTTAAAAGGCGACACACGCTACCGTAACGAGCGTGGCGAAGTAAAAGTAACGACCGATAAAGACGGTATGTTTACAATTACGTGGAAAGAGCCAGGCCTATACCTAATCGAAACCTCTAACAAGGTTACCGTAAATGAAGAAGGCGTAGATGCAGGACGTTATGCATTATTTACAACGCTTGAAGTTGCCCCTGAGTAATTTAAATTACTAAATTTAAAAAATTGAAAGGCCAAGCATTTGCTTGGCCTTTTTACGTCTTACTAACTTTTATCTAAAATCCCCTTGAATTCGCAACCATTCGACACAAGATTGCAACTACAACGATCCAAACGCCTATATCACGCGTAAACAGTGACCTTATATGTTAACAACTTAGAATATCTTAGATAGTTTTCATCTTTGCACTAGGGTAGTCGCTTCTATATGATGCGCTCCTTTTTAAAATCAATAGTCAGCAGCCCTCAAGGGAATCAACATCATGTTAAAGCCATTATCAGCCAAAAAAGTAGCACTTAGCCTGGCCGTTTCTTCTGCACTTAGTGCACCCTATTCTTCTGTATTTGCTGCAGAACAAGATGTTCAAGCCGAAAAAAGCATTGAAGTGATTTCAGTAACAGGTACTCGCCGTAGCTTACGCAGTATTGCCGAAAGCTCAGTACCTGTAGATATTATTACCAGCAGTGATATGCAAAGTACGGGTCAGCTAGAAATAAGCCAAATACTAGCAAACCAAGTACCTAGCTTTAACTACCCAAGTGCCACTATGGGTGATGGTACTGACCATGCAAAACCAGCTGTTTTACGTGGATTAGCACCCGATCACACATTAGTACTTATAAACGGTAAGCGCCGCCATGCCGGTGCGCTATTAAACTTAGCAGGTGTTGTTGGTCGAGGCTCTACCGCTGTTGATTTGAACATGATCCCAACCTCTGCAATTAAACGTGTTGAAGTACTTCGTGATGGCGCAGCCGCACAGTACGGTTCTGATGCAATTGCTGGGGTAATTAACATTGTACTTAAAGATGCCTCAGAAGGTGGCAGCGTTAGCGTAACGTACGGTAAATACGATACTCAAATGGCTGGCGTACCTCAGCTAGAAAGCACCTATGCAGATGCTAACGGCGACTTAGCGTTTAATACCGGTGGCGACAGAGAAGTAAACGACGGTGCAACACGCACTGTTAGTGCAAACTCTGGTTTTGCGTTATCTGATAACGGCTTTGTAAACGTATCAATTGAATACCGCGATAACGACTCAACGCAGCGCTCAGGCTTTGACCCACGCGAACAATACAGCCGTCTTGATGATGGCAGCCTAGACCCACGCGAATTTACTATCGATCGTTACAATCACCGTTTTGGTAAAGCTGACCTTGAAGATTACGCGTTGTTTTACAACATGGGTTACGATTTAGATAACGGCTTAAACCTTTATTCATTTGGTAGCTACTCAAAGCGTGAAGGTAATTCAGGTGGTTTTTACCGCCGAGCAAAAGACAGCCGTAACGTTTTAGAAGTGTACCCAGATGGCTTTTTGCCGCAAATTGAAACAGACGTACAAGACTACTCATTTGCACTGGGCTTAAAAGGCGAAACTAACGACTGGACATGGGATGTAAGTACCAACTACGGCCGCAACGACTTTGGTTTCGGCGTTGTAAATAGTATTAACACATCACTAGGTGCCGACAGCCCAACTGAATTTGATAACGGTGCACTGGTTTACGATCAGTTTTTAGTAAACGCAACGGCCAACACCACACTCGATTTAGGCTTACCCGATGACGTATTTTTTACCATAGGTACTGAATACCGCCACGAGAGTTACAAAATAGAAGAAGGCGAAGAAGCGTCTTACATCACCGCACTTGATAGCGACGGCAACCCAATTGCAGCCGGTGGCGCGCAAGTACTTGCTGGTTTTGGACCAGAAAGTGCGACTGACGAAAGCCGTCATAACATCGCTTTATTTGTTGAGTTTGATACCTACTTAACAGAAAAATGGAACGTCGTTTTAGCGGGTCGTTATGAAGATTACAGCGACTTTGGCGACACATTTACCTCTAAACTTGCTTCGCGTTACAGCATTACAGAAAACCTATCGCTGCGCGGTGCAATTAGCACAGGTTTCCGCGCGCCATCTTTAGCGCAAAGCTCGTACCGCCAAATCTCTACTGTACTTGAAAACAACCAACCATTTGAAGTTGGTTTATTCCCAACCGATTCAGCCGCAGCGCAAGCACTCGGTGCTCAGCCGTTAGATGCAGAAGAGTCAGTAAACGTTACTGCGGGCTTTATGTACACGCAAGGCAGCTTTAGCTTAACCGTTGATGCGTACCGTATTGATATTGATGACCGTATTGTATTGTCTGAAAACTTAGAGGGCGATGCCGTAGTAGAAATACTACAAAATGCCGGTGAGCTAAATACCGAAAGCGTACGTTACTTTACCAACGCTATCGACTCACGCACGCAAGGTGTAGATATAGTTGCCACTTATAACCTAGATTTAGACAACTTAGGTGATTTACGTTTAAACGTAGCAGCTAACTTTAACGATACCGAAGTAACACACGTAAACGACAACCCAAGCGAACTAAACTCACTAGGTGACGACTACGTAGTATTTGCACGTCGTGAAGTAGGTCGCTTTGAAGAAGGCACGCCAGATAGCAAATGGAACCTATCAGCAGTGTGGAACTTTAACGAATGGCAAACAACGCTTCGTGCCACACGTTATGGTGAAGTCGCTGATATTTCAACTACAGCTGATCGCGATGAATACCTAGACCCTAAATGGATCACCGACTTAGAAGTGGCATACCGTCCAGACGAATATTGGAAATTTGCCGTTGGTGCAAACAACTTATTCGATCAATACCCACAAGCCACCGTGGATAACATTGGTTACTCTGACTTTGGCCAAATATTCCCGTACACACCGTATGCACCTTACGGATTAGACGGACGTTTCTTATACGGTAATATTACTTACAGCTTTTAATTAGTTTACTAATAAAAGCAGAGCAATTATAAAAGGATGCATCACGCATCCTTTTATATTAATAATTAGTTATTTTAACCACTTATTAGTATTTCAACTTTCATAAAAAACCACCACCCTATATAAAACAACAGCTTACATTTCGGCCTCATTTTTGCTCTATATTGTTTATATAAATACAAACAATAAATACCAAAGGACTAAACATGAGCTCATCAACTGTATCTAGCATTACAAAACCACTTTCACTTATTGGCGGAATTTTATTATTAAGTGGCTGTGTATTTCATATATCGCCAAGCGTTGCCTCAGTAAAGCAAACTCAACAGCTATCACTGCCAAGCAATAATCTTGAATATTTAAATGTGTTCAGCGGCGCAGGTAGCCTTGAAATAAAAGGCTCAAAAACGGCCACCAGCATCAGTGTTGATGCCACTATTTACACAGCCGACATTGAAGACGAATACGAGCTAACGCTAGATCAAAACGGTAAACAGGCAAAGCTTGTTGCCCAAAATAAAAGCCGTAATGGCATTAGCTTTTACAGTGGTCAATCTCCAAGTATTAATTTAGTGGTTACTGTGCCAAGTAATCTAAATTTAGATATTGATGATGGCTCTGGCGATATTTTTATAAGTGCTATGCAAAGCAATATTGATGTAAAAGACGGCTCGGGGAATTTAACGATAAGCGGTGCTAAAAACCTAACTGTTGACGATGGATCAGGTGAAGTAAACTTTGAAAACATCACAGGTAATTTAGAATTAACCGACGGCTCTGGCAGTATTCATATAAACAACGTAAGCGGCAATGCAACTATTGACGATGGTTCTGGCGAAATGCACGTGAGCAACATAAACGGTTCGCTAAACGTTGAAGATGGATCGGGTGATTTAGTGATAAGCCATATAAGCGGTACTGTTAATGTTGATGATAACTCTGGCGACATGATCATTGAGCATATTGGCTCAAACGTATCAATTGAAGATGGTTCGGGTGATATTCGCGTTAATCATGCAAAGGGGCTGAGCATTACTGAGTCGGGCTCGGGCGATGTAAGTATCGATAATATTAGCGGTTCAGTAAAAGTAGCTGACTAACAGTATGAGCTAAAAATAACGTATTTTCAGCCACATGAATTATTGTATTTTATAAGAACCTAAGTCATTCTATTTATGCTCAAATACCTTGAGCATAAATAGAATGACTTAGGATAAACGCGTGTTAGAAATTGCTTTAATTTACTTAGCAGCAGCCATTGTAGCTGTCCCTATTGCAAAACGAGTCGGACTTGGCTCTGTGTTAGGTTATTTAATTGCCGGAATACTCATTGGCCCTTATGCGTTGGGTGTTGTAGGCGATCAAACCGATGTAATGCACTTCGCTGAATTTGGCGTAGTAATGATGCTGTTTTTAGTGGGCCTTGAACTACAACCTTCGCGTTTATGGACATTACGCCACTCTATTTTAGGGCTTGGCGGCTTACAGGTTGTGCTATCGGCAGCAGCTATTTTTGCATTTTGTTATTGGTTTTTTGCCATGCATTGGCAAACCGCACTCGCCATTGGTTTAATGCTCGCGCTCTCCTCTACCGCTATTGTACTGCAAAGCCTTGAAGAAAAAGGCTGGCTAAAGCAAGAAGCCGGACAAAACGCTTTTTCGGTATTGCTGTTTCAAGACATCGCAATTATTCCTATTTTAGCCCTATTGCCACTGCTTGCATTTGCCCCGCAAACTAGCACAAAAGAAATCAGCGATTCGATTATTGCAAGCTGGCCTGTATGGCAACAAGTATGTGTATCGGTTGCGGTTATTGCCGCTATTATTGCCGGTGGTAAATATGTATCGGCGCCGTTATTTAGATACATTGCCCAAACACACATGCGTGAAATATTTACTATTTTTGCACTGTTTTTAGTGGTCGCTATTGCGCTAGTTATGCAAAGTATTGGTTTATCGCCTGCTTTGGGCACATTTTTAGCCGGCGTTGTACTTGCCGAGAGTGAATTTAGACACGAATTAGAAGCCGATATTGAACCCTTTAAAGGCTTACTGTTAGGATTGTTTTTTATAACTGTTGGCGCATCAATTAACTTTGAACTGCTATTTAACGAGTTTAGTACCGTTATTGGCTTAGTGGTTTTACTTATTGTAGTTAAAGCCTGCATTTTATTTGCCCTTGCCGTTACCTTTAAAATTAACAGTAAACAGCAGTTATTATTTGCCCTAGCCCTTGCCCAAGGGGGTGAATTTGCGTTTGTACTTTTAAGCGTTACCACCACCTTAAGTATTTTAACGCCCGAGCAAACCAGCCTTGTTACCTTAGTTGTGGCGGTATCAATGCTAATAGCGCCGTTATTACTTATGGTTTATGAGCAAATACAAAAACGCAGCAGCAGTGCTTTACCTGAGTTTGATAAGCCAGAGCAAATTAGCACCGCTAAGCACGTAATTATTGCGGGCTACGGACGTTTTGGTCAAATTATGGGGCGTTTACTGCACGCGCAAGGCTACGAAATTACCGTACTTGATCACAGCCCTAGCCAAATAGAATTACTACGCCGTTTTGGCAATACTGTATTTTATGGCGATGCCGCACGCCAAGAACTCCTTGAAGCCGCAGGCGCGCACACAGCGCAAATGCTGGTAATTGCAATTGATAACCCCGATAAAACCATTGAGATAATTAAACTAGCGCATAAAAACTACCCGCAACTTAAAATAGTTGCTCGCGCAATCGACCGCCGCCATGCGTATCAGTTACTTAATTTAAAAGTAGATGCGTTTAACCGCGAAACAGTCGACTCAGCTATTAACCTTGCCGTAGAAGCACTCGAGTTACTAGGTAACACTAAGCAAGATGCAGAGCGCGCCGGTAAGCTATTTAGAGACCACGACCGCGCTGCAGTACTGCAACTTGCTGCATTATGGGGAGACGACGCCAGCTACGGCGTAGCCGTGCGCCAACGTATGGAAGATTTAAAACAAGTGCTGCAACAAGATAAACAAGCACAAAGCGATTTAAATACCTGCGATAGCGGCGACTGCGAAGACGGCTTAACAGAAGTAGCGAGTAAACCTAAAAAGCCTGATGATGCTCATTTGGAGTAGTATTGAGTCATCGTGTTTGTGCAGTTAGCAGACAACCTCAGCTCTCCGTTTAGAGTGAAAAATAGTTGGTTAAATAACCAACTATTGCTCAGATGATGGTTCTGGCACTTTTAGAGGGCTAGGTTGATTTGACATTATTTCATTATTTTTCTCTGTAATTGTTTTGTATTTATCCATCATTGCGACTATTGCTGAATTACCGGTATCAATAGTGCCCTCAAGTGCGGAGCTTAATGTAGCTATTTCCATTACATCATCTCTTGCCCTTACATAGACTTGTGCGGCTTCATATTGCTCAGGAGTTTTTGGATGAAGAAGTGATATCTGATTTTGCCACGCAACTTGCTTTTGATTAGCCGCAGCATTTATGCCAGCTAACAAATACTGCAGTTCGTGCTTCCTTTTTTTACCTTCATTTATTACTGCTGTCTGATAAATAGCGATTCCTGTTCCGACGAAACCAAATAGTAAACCTAAAATTTCAGATACGCTCATGATTTTCCTTAGTAATACTAACAGCTCTACTGAAGGGCACTTTTATTATTTTCACAAAAATGTCCCTATCGTGTGAACTTCTATTAATATCAAATAGTGTAAATTATTACCAACTATAAATATTATGCGGCTGATGGTGTAGGTTTTATAAAAATAGGAAAGTGTTTGTTATATTACTGGGGTGGGAATAGCTTAAATTAATCTATTTTTGAAAATTGGCTTGTAGCTCATAGCGGCCTGTCATTTTTAGCTATGAACTACAACATTTAAAAACCTAGTGGTGGTGCCCGCCTTGAATAGCCTCGCCCTGCTGATTATAAAAACCTGTTGCGCTGTGCTCAATAAAACCAAGGTTTATCATTTTAGCTAAAAACGGGTCACCTTCGTTATCGCCAATGTCGGCGTAATCGGTGGTTTGAAAGCGATCCCACTGTGCAAATTGAGCACTAATTAATGGCACATCAGTGCTTACATTATTAAGGCTTAGCAATGTACTTGTTTGGCTTTTTTTATTACTAATACTAAATGTTTTAACTAATTTTGAATGCGTGTAAAAGGCGAGGTTAAAGTCGTTGCCATTTTCGCTCAGTGTATAGTTTTTTACTTCATCGCAGCCTTTGCCTTGTGTGCTTACTAGGGTCATTTTTTCGATTAGGTGGTTATCCACCAGCTGACTTTTAGCACTCCAGTTTTGTACGCCGCGTACTTCAGATGGTTGATATTCTATGCCGCGTTGCTGGGCGTTAAAGTAACGTATTGGTCGTATTTGATTATTGGCTAAATGCTGCCAAAGCTCGGTTATTACTTCACTTTGATGTGCTACTTGCTGATTGTTTCGCCAAAGGGTAAGTGACTCGCTACTTTGCTGCGCTTTATGGCTGTTGGTAATTTTATAATCCGCTTTTAAATGCTTGGCATCAATGTCACATTGCGAGGCAAAGCTACTTGTACTTACAAGCGTGGCAATTATTAATAACGCTTTTTTCATTTAGCTATCTCTTATTTATATTTCAAGTTTATGGCAATAACATAACGATTATAAATGTCAGTTTAATGACAAAAACCCCGCACAGTATGCGGGGTTTTTTATTTAGATATATTTAACTAAATTTATAACTAGCCGGTATTTATTGCGCTAGTTTTTCGTCTGCTGTTTTTACAAAGTCAGCGGCAAAGTCCATTACATGGAATAAAAAGCTTTGCTCGTTTGTGCCTGTTACCAAGTGTGCACCTGGCCCCATTGCATAAACGCCTACGTCTTCACCGGCATGTGTTTCTGAGCCCATTGGTACCAGTGCTTCTTGATGAAAACCAGGTGTTGTTGTATCAACATCAGTTAAATCAACACGCCCTGTAACAGGTGCAAACGCGTAACCTGCATCGGCATCGGTCTCGCTGCCTAGGTTTCTAAAACCACCACCATTGGTGTAACCAACCGTTGTATAAGGCATATCGTCGGCAGCTAAGCTTGGCTCAGTAGCGCCTACTGCAACCACTTTACCTAAAATTGGGTTACCGCGTTTAGGGTAACCGGCAATGGTAAATACATGGCTGTGATCGGCAGTTACAACTATTAATGTTTCTTCTGGGTTGGTGTTTTCCATTGCCACTTTAACGGCTTTAGCAAGCTCAATAGTGTCGTTTAACGCGTTATAAGCGTTACCCGCATGATGCGCGTGGTCAATTCGACCCGACTCAACCGTTAAGAAAAAACCTTGCTCGTTGTTATCAAGTACGTTTATTGCTTTTTCGGTCATTTGTGAAAGCGAAGGCTCGCCTGCTACATCGTTTGCACGGTCAGCTTCGTACTGCATGTGGGACTCGTTAAATAAGCCAAACACTTTAGTGGCGTCGTCACTTATTGCATCAAAACCGGTTTGATCCATTACGTACGTGCCATTTGGATATTGCGTTTTCCACTCTGCGGTTAAGTCGCGGTTATCTGTACGATCCCCTTCAACAGCACTTACTGCATCGGCTGAATTAAACGCGGCATCTTTTGGTAAAAAGTGACGACGACCGCCGCCCATTACTACGTCAATACCGTCTACATCAACACCACTAAAGCGTGCTTCTAGGTTGGCTTCAAAGTTAACTAGTTGCGATGCAATGTCTTCACACGTTGCAGCACTTTCTGGCATATCGGAGATATCTTCCCAATTACGCTCTGCCGATTTAGCATACGTTGCAGCTGGTGTTGCGTGAGTAATACGCGCTGTCGAAATAATCCCTGTTGCTTTGCCTGCAATTTCAGCAAGCTCTAACGAGGTAACAAGTTCGTGCCCTTTGCCTGATGCACAATTACCACGTTCAACCGCTTCATCAATACCAATAACGCCTGCGTCGGTTTTAACACCCGATGCCATTGCGGTCATAGTTCCTGCCGAATCTGGCGTTTGCGCATCTACGTTGTATGTTTTTACAAAGCCCGAAAAAGGCATAGTTTCAAAGCTTAACTGGTGATCTTCACCCATTTCGCCCTCTAACTGCCCCGCTAAAATACGTGCTGCGGTTATGGTAGAAATACCCATACCATCGCCCACAAATAAAATTACGTTTTTAGCTTTGCCTGATTCAGTAACAATGTTGCTACTGGCTGTTTGTGCTGCACCTAATTTTGTTTGTGCTTCACTAAACCACGTATTGCTAGTGAGCGAGGCTAACTGCTCGGTAGTTAACGACGTTGCAGGTGCATTACACACTAAATTAGTTGAGTTAACTTCGTCGCTATCTAGCACGTCGTTATTATTGGTATCTGCGCCTACTTGCGTCTCTACACCACCATTAATACACTGCTCAGAGCCCACTGCAATAGCGTTATCTACTGCGATAATATTATTTTCATTTTTGTTATCGTCACTCGAGCAACCTGCTAGCGCGACCATTACTGCCAAAGAAAGTACCGTTAATTTGTTCATGTTAGCCGCCATTATTGCTGAGTTAGTTCAAGAGCTTGATTAATTAAATGAAATACAACGTTTTGTTCAATTACGCCCTGTGCTAGCTGAGCACCAGGACCTTTAGCATGTAAAGATATGTCTTCACCTGCGTGTGTTTCTGAACCCATTGGTACGGTTGCTTCTTGGTGAAAACCTGGGGTTGTTGTATCAACGCCATTTAGCTCAACACGCCCTGCTACAGCAGCACTTGTGTAGCTTGCATCAGCATCAGTCTCGTCGCCTAAATTTCTAAAACCTAAGCCATTTGCGTAACCGACTGTGGTGTACGGCATATCGTCGGCGGCTAAGCTTGGCGTTGTTTCGCCTACTGCAACTACTTGACCTAAAATTGGATTACCACGCTTAGGGTAGCCAGCAATAGTAAATACATGGCTGTGATCGGCGGTTACTAAAATCAGGGTTTCTTCTGGGTTGGTGTTATCTACCGCAGCTTGCACGGCTTTAGCAAACTCAATGGTGTCGTTAAGCGCGTTGTATGCATTACCTGCGTGGTGCGCGTGGTCAATTCGACCCGACTCAACCGTTAAGAAAAATCCGTTATCGTTTTTACCAAGCACTTCAATTGCTTTAGTGGTCATATCGGTAAGTGAAGGCTCGCCCGCTACATCGTTTGCGCGGTCAGCTTCGTACTGCATGTGCGATTCGTTAAATAAACCAAATACTTTAGTGGCGTCGTCTGCTATTGCATCAAAGCCTGTTTGATCCATCACGTACGTAGCATCTGGGTATTGCGTTTGCCACTCAGTCACTAGGTTGCGCTCGTCAGTACGGTCGCCTTCTATAGCACTTACTGCATCTGTTGAGTTAGCTGTTTCGTCTTTTGGTAAAAAGTGACGACGACCGCCACCCATTACAAAATCAAGACCGTCTACGTCGGTCCCTACAAATCGTGCTTCTAGGTTTTTTTCAAAGTTAACCAGTTGCGATGCAATGTCTTCACAGCCACCTGTTACTGCATCTTCTGGCATATCTGATACGTCTTCCCAGTTACGGTCAGCCGATTTAGCATATGTGGCAGCAGGGGTTGCATGAGTAATACGTGCTGTAGAAATAATACCGGTAGATAGCCCTTTAATTTCAGCCAATTCGGTCGCGGTAATTAGCTCGTTACCTGCCACTGTTGAACACACGCCGCGTTCAATATCTTCGTCTACACCAATAACGCCCACATCGGTTTTTACACCCGAAATAATAGCCGTCATCGTGCCTGCTGAATCAGGAGTTTGGGCATCTACGTTATACGTTTTAACTTGTGCAGAGTATGGGAACTCTTCAAAGCTTAAATAACCTTCTTCGCCAGATTGATTATTACGCTGCCCTTGTAAAATGCGCGCGGCGGTAAGTGTAGAAATACCCATGCCATCGCCAACAAATAAAATGACGTTTTTAGCTTTAGTGGCTTGTGTAGCCTGCGCTTGTGCTGTTTTTGTTGTTAGTTTAGTTTGCGCAGCGCTATACCAGCTGCTGTCTTTTTGGCTTTGCGGTAGTACATCAGCATGGCTAACTGCGCTAAACGCAAATGTTAGCGCGATTGCCGCAGCGACTTTTTTAATTTTCATCCGTAATTCCCATTGTTTAGTGGTTATTTTTTGAAATGTGTAAACACAAAAAAGATCAACCGCTGCACTATAGAAAACAGATGTGACTGATAAAGGTAATTTTGATGAAAGTAAGGTGACTAAACTATTACAAAAATAAGTCACAAAAAAAGCGCAACGTGTTAAACGTTGCGCTTTTAAGGGAAATTATCGAGGGAGTTATTTAAAATCTGGCGAAAATGCTATATCTAACCCAGAACGCCTGTACATGAAACCACTACTACCTCTGCCGGAGAGTTAAATTCGTCAATTTCAGCTTTAGTGTAAGTGATATCACCGGTACTACGGGTAAATTTAATCGAGTAATTGTATTTATAACACTGAAAAACGAGTGGCAAACCCAGTGAAAAAACAATCCATCAAGTAATGTGGTTACTCCGCCTGAGATTAAAATGAATAAGGACGATTTTTAAACATAATATGCAGTTTGCCTCAATAAGAAATTACTGCGGTAGCTCACGTTTAATCAAGAAACGCAAATATGCGTAAAAGGCTTCACCTATGATATAACTACAAGTGGATTAAATTTAATGGTAAATAACAATGAGTAACTCTATGTTTGATCACAAATTAAGTAGCCCAAGCTTGGATTTTCAACCACTCTACTTACAAGTGGCTGATAGTATAAAACAACTCATTGTTAAACGGCATTGGTTGCCCGGCGAGGCTTTACCAAGCGAATTTCGCCTTGCTGAAGAATTTAACGTAAGCCAAGGTACTGTTCGTAAAGCGCTTAATTTATTAACCGACAATAAAATAGTAACTCGCCGCCAAGGCGTTGGTACGTTTGTATCAGAGCATACCTCGCAAGATGCCTTATTCAGGTTTTTTCCGTTACAAGCCGACGGTAAAAGTGACAACTCACCAAAGGCAGAACTGCTATCGGTTGAGCTTTGTGCAGCGCCTGCTGAAGCTATAAAGGCTTTGCAGCTAAATAAAAAAGACAAGGTTACTAAGCTTGTTCGCAGACGCATTCTCGATAACGAATTTTGCATGAGCGAAACTATATACCTACCGCAAAGCTACTTTCCTGATATACATAAAAGTAGTGATATACCGCACACACTATATCATTACTATCAGAGTAAATTTAACCAAACGGTACACAAAACCCAAGACAGTATTAAAGCCGTACTTGCTACAATAGATGATGCAAAAATGCTTGCTATAAAAGCAGGCGATCCACTGCTGTTAGTATCGCGCATTACCGAATCAATCGAAGGTAAGCGTATTGAATACCGCCTAAGTAAATGCCGTAGCGATCACTATCATTACCAAATTGAGCTCGACTAGTTAAACGTACTTAAACTACTAATTAGCAATCTTAGCGCGTAACCATTAAATATTTTTTAAAGGCACCATAATGAATTAGGTGGTGCACTTCCAATTAGAATCTATGAAGCCTTACCTTGATGGCTTTCTGCAGGCTTTCCATCCACTAATCAGCCGCTTTGCTGTAAACGCAGCATGATTCACTTATTACATAACGCATCTTCGAGATAAATTCCTATTGAAATAATTAAGTACCCTACTGGAAGGAGGGGTCTATTTATTAAGCTTAGAGTAATAATATTGTGTACAAACGGTATGAAAACTAATTTAGGAAAACTAACCGAAGTAGGTATGAAACCCATTATTTTAATTGTGGCTGAAACACTTTGGATTGCGTTATTAATACTTGGATTTGTAATTTGGAGCTAAAGAATTACATTATTTAGGGTATATCTCAAAAAAAATTAGTAGGTAATTAGGTCATGTTTTAACCAATTAAAAGCTGTGTTTTGCCTACTTTAAAACTACGCACAAAAACAGGCTTAACGTATTGATTAAACAAAGCTTACCTTTATTTTAAAAGTATGAAATGTCATCTTAATCATAACTAGTTAGTTAAAAAAACAACAAACAAATAAAGTACTTACTCTAAAATAAATTTACAATAGGGCTTGGTATATACTTTAATTTACTGTTATCCTGCCTCGCATCGGGTTGACAGAAAACCCTATTTATTTGTAAGTACCACGTTGTTTTAGTAATAATCCTTCGCGTTATCCTCAGTTAAATGTATGTTTTCTTCCTGTTAAATTGCCTAATTTAAGGCGCACTTTTATTAATCCTTAGGATACTATTATGTCTACAACTACAACTGGTACAGTTAAATTTTTCAACGAAGCAAAAGGTTTTGGTTTCATCGAGCAAGAATCTGGTCCTGATGTTTTCGCACATTTCAGCGCAATCTCTGGCGACGGTTTCAAAACTTTAGCTGAAGGCCAACGTGTACAGTTTACTGTTACTCAAGGTCAAAAAGGCCCGCAAGCTGAAAACATCGTTAGCATCTAATTGCTACACAATATAATGGGTTAGCAATAACCCATTTTGAATACTAGTTTGAAAGAAGTTTTGTTTTATTTGTTAGTACCGAGTTGTTTTAGTAATAATCCTGCACGATATCCTCAAGTTAACTATTTTTTCCGGCTCAATCGCCTCTTTTCAGGCACACTTATATTAATTTTTTAGGATACATATTATGTCTAATACAACTACTGGTTCAGTAAAATGGTTTAACGAAGCAAAAGGTTTTGGTTTTATCGAGCAAGAATCTGGCGCAGACGTGTTCGCACATTTCAGCGCGATCTCTGGCGACGGTTTCAAAACTTTAGCTGAAGGCCAACGTGTACAGTTTACTGTTACTCAAGGTCAAAAAGGCCCACAAGCCGAGAACATTGTTAGCATCTAATTGCTACACAATATAATGGGTTAGCAATAACCCATTTTGAATACTAGTTTGAAAGAAGTTTTGTTTTATTTGTTAGTACCGAGTTGTTTTAGTAATAATCCTACGCGATATCCTCAAGTTAACTATTTTTTCCGGCTCAATCGCCTCTTTTCAGGCACACTTATATTAATTTTTTAGGATACATATTATGTCTAATACAACTACTGGTTCAGTAAAATGGTTTAACGAAGCAAAAGGTTTTGGTTTTATCGAGCAAGAATCTGGCGCAGACGTGTTCGCACATTTCAGCGCAATCTCTGGCGACGGTTTTAAAACTTTAGCTGAAGGCCAACGTGTACAGTTTACTGTTACTCAAGGTCAAAAAGGCCCACAAGCCGAGAACATTGTTAGCATCTAACTGCTACACAATTTAATGGGTTAGCAATAGCCCATTAATATACTTATCTATATAATTTTTAGTCAAATATCTTCAAAATCCTCCTCTGTAAATATTTTTCAAGCTCAATCTCATTTGTATACACAACTCATTAATTAGTACATTTTTAAACACATTTACGACTATCTCTCTTGAGCGAAAGCTTTGTATTGCCTACAATAGCGCATACTTCATTCAATATAGAATATGACCATGAACGACACTACCGCAAAACCTGCTTTACCAGATCGCCTTTCTATTAATCCACGTAGCCCACATCATGTGGAAGAAGTTTTTGAACACGATATTGGTATCACGTTCAACGGCAAAGAGCGTTTTGATGTTGAAGAGTACTGCATCAGCGAAGGTTGGATAAAGTTTGCATCTCCAAAAGGCCTTGATCGTCGCGGACAACCACTTTTACTTACAAGAAAAGGCACTGTTGAAGCCTTTTATAAGTAAGCTAATAATACCTACTAAAAAAGCGACACCATATTGGATAGTCGCTTTTTTTGTGCCCTTTTAATAGGTTGAGCTTTTTTCATGCCCAACCTGATGAAGTTTCATTATGATTTTTTAAAAAATATGTTTGAATAGCGCCATAACATTTAGACATATAGAAGTCCATAAGTGAAAAAGGTAACAATTTTAGATGGCGGCATGGGACGTGAACTTAAGCGCATTGGCGCACCGTTCTCACAGCCACTTTGGAGTGCACAAGCACTTATAGAAGCCCCACACTTTGTCGCACGAGCCCATCAAGGCTTTATAGATGCAGGCGCTGAAATAATTACGGTTAATAGCTACGCCTGTGTGCCGTTTCATTTAGGTGAAGAACGCTACGAAAGCCAAGGCGCGTTACTCGCAGAGCAAGCTGCCCTTATTGCTAATAAAGCAGCAAATAATGCAAAGCAAAACGTACTGGTTGCAGGATCACTACCCCCTGCATTTGGTTCATACCGTCCCGATTTATTTGAAAGTGAACGTGCTTTTACTATTTTAAATACCTTATACAATGCGCAAAATCCCCATGTAGATTTATGGCTTGGCGAAACAATATCGAGTATTGAAGAAGCGCAAGTAATGGCAAGCGTACTTAAAGGCTCAACTAAGCCATGTTATTACGCATTTACCCTAAGTGACGAAGTAACTGAGCAGGCAACGCTGCGTTCAGGAGAGCTGGTAACCGATGCCATAACCGCACTACTTGAGCAGCAAAACATTGCAGGTATTTTCTTTAATTGCTCTATCCCTGAAGTTATTGAGCAAGCACTGCGTGATACTAACAACGTATTAATTAAGCAAAATAAAAAAGTATCGTTAGGCGCATTTGCTAACAGCTTTACTCCTATTTCAAGTGCTCACAAAGCAAATGAAGCAGTGCAAGACTACCGTGATTTATCTCCTGACGAGTACCTGGAATTTGCAAAACAATGGCATAGCCTTGGCGCAAATATTATTGGTGGTTGCTGCGGAATTAATCCAAGCCATATCGAAGCACTCGTACAATGGAGAAACGCCATTGAAAAACCTTAACTTTGAGCTGGCTATTCCTGCAATTACATTAGTGATTACCTTATTAGTTATCTCAACTTTATATCCAGAGCAGTCACAATTATTAGCAAGCAACGCCATGCATTTTGTAACAGGCTGGTTTGGTTGGTTAGTAGAGCTTGTGAGCTTGGCTTTAGTTGGTTTTTTATTTTGGTTAGCTTTTTCAAAGTACGGATCTATTAGGTTAGGTGAAGAAAAAAAAGAGCACTCTAACTTTTCGTACGGCGGTATGATTTTTACCGCAGGTGTAGGTGCTTCTCTTATATATTGGGGAATTGGTGAGCCGATGTATTACTTGCAATCGCCACCACTTTTTGCCGAACCAAATAGCTACGCAGCAGCAGCTTGGTCTGCTACTTATTCTATTTTTCATTGGGGCGTGACTGGCTGGGCCATTTACTGCTTTCCGGCAATCCCGTTTGCGTACGCGTTTTACGTACAAAAAAAGCGTACTTTAAGACTTTCAACGCTTTGCGGACCGGTAGTAGGCAACAATCCTATTATTGCTAAAGCAATCGATTTACTTGCAATTTTTGGCACCCTCGCAGCTTTTGCAAGCTCACTAGCACTTACTGTATCGTTGCTTAGTACTGGCGTTTCTGCATTATTAGGAATTAAAAATAGCTTATTACTCCAAGGCAGTATTATTTTATTGTTTGTTTTAATGCTCGTTGCGGTAATGCTTGTTGGTTTTAAAAAAGGTATTAGCAAAGTGTCTGACTATACGGTTGTAGCAGCAATATGCTTTGCCTTGTTTGTATTACTTGTGGCTGACTCTCAGTTTATTTTAAATAACTTTACTGACTCAATAGGTGTCATGCTCGATAACTTTTTTAGAATGTCACTTTGGACCGACCCAGTTCAAAAAAGTGGTTTTTCGCAATCGTGGACTCAATACTATTGGTTTTGGTACTACGCTTATTTAATTATGATGGGGCTTTTTATTACCCGCATTTCGCGTGGACGTACTATTAAAGAAGTTATTTTGTACACTATCTCGATGGGTTCACTCGGTTGTGCATTCTTTATATCAATCTTTGGTGGTTATGCAGTATGGGCACAATTAATTGGTGGCTTACCTGTTCAACAATGGATGAGTGAAGGCGGTTTAACGTTTGCAGTAGTTTCACTAATTCAAACTCTACCATCGGGTAATATTGGCTTAGTATTATTTTTGATTATTCAATTTTTTTTAATGCTAACGACTATGTCAAGCGCAAGCGTTGCCACCGCTATGTTGACAACTAATAAACTAGAGCTAAATGGCGACCCCGATCATAAAGTTAAGCTTCTATGGGCTGGTGCAATTGCACTCATTAGTTTTAGCGTATTTTTATGCGGTGGTGGAATAGATACTATTAAGTCACTCTGCGTTGTAGCAGGCCTACCAATGATGTTTATTTACATGATCTTAGTAAAGCAATTAATGATGCAACTAAAGGGTGTGAATCAAATAAAAACACTTGAGCAGTATGAAAGTATAAATTCTGAAACGGTTAAAGTGAATTAGAAACATTTTAAGGCCTCATGTTATGAGGCCTTATTTACTATTACTGAGCATGTTACTACAGCATGAAAGAGGTCGCCTTTTAAAACAAAGAAGCCTTAGTATTTAAAATAAATCAGTATTAATTTAGCCGACGAGAGCCATACCACCAGCAACAACTAAGCGTTAAACCATTTGATCCAATTTGCTACCTGAACACGGGCAGTTGTCGTCATTCTGTTTAAGACATTGCTGATAATTAAACCAATGGGCCACAGCAATAAAAGCCGAGCCTATTAAGGTTAGTGCTTTTTCGGCTATTTCATGCCCTAGTAATACTGCGCATATCATAAAGGCTAGCCCAATAACGCCGCAGGCCATATAACGTAAACGTTTATGCTTTTTACAGCCTAAGCTTAATGCCAATAAACTGGTTGGCAGTACCGCCGCAAGAATCCATAAATGAAATTGTTCACTATCTATTTGCAGTACGGCAAAGCTTGGTAATAACGCTAAAATAACCGGGGTTGCAAAACAATGCACTGTGCACATTACCGATAACCCTATTGCCATACGATCCATAACACTTTGACTCGACTTCATTATTTCCTCTACTAAATCAGTGTCTCCACTCAAAAACGTTACTTTTAAGGAGACATTTTAATAACATCAGTTAATTGCTATTGATATATTATAACATTACCCACATAATTGATATAATATAACATCCAACAAGGTAGTCAAATGAAACGTAGATCGCAATTAGCTGTTCTCATAGCAGCTTTATTGCCGGCTAGTGTGCTTGCATCCACAATAGAAGGCGTTATTTTAAACAACAAAGGTAAAGTAGTTACCAATGCAACGGTAGAAGTTGAAGGCTCAGATCTAAAAGTAACCACCGATGAAAACGGTAAATTTGTTATAACAGAACTAAAAAATGGCTTAAAAGAGCTTCACGTTGTAGCCCCTGGTTATGCGCATCTTCATCGCGATATAACAATAACTAATGATGGAAACCAATCGGTTACTTTTAATTTAAAGCGCTCGCCTATTGAAGTTATTGATATTGAAGCGACCCCTATTCATATGTCGGCAATGGAATCTGCATCGCCTGTTAGTGTTTTATCTGGCGAACAACTAAGGCGCCAACAAGCTGCAACCCTTGGCGACAGCCTTGAAAAACTCCCAGGCGTTAATACAAATTTTCACGGTAAAGTAGCCAGCACACCTATTATTCGTGGTTTAAGCGGTCCTCGCGTACTTATTACTCAAAATGGCCTGGATGTAAGTGATGTATCGCGCGTTGGCCCCGATCACTCTGTTGCATCGGAGGCGTCTACCGCACAACAAATTGAAGTATTACGCGGCCCTGCAACGCTGTTTTATGGCAGTGGCGCAATTGGTGGTGTGGTTAATGTAGTAGATAACCGCGTACCTACCGACAGCACCACGCGTGGTGAATGGAACCTAGAACATAACTCGGTAGATAACCAAAAAGTGGCCTCGTTTAATGCCACCACAGGCACAGACTCGGTGGCTTTTTACGCCGATGCGTTTTGGCGTGAAGCCGATGACTACGAGGTACCGGTAGCTGCTGATATAGATAGCGACGGTGAAGAGCATAGTGGCGATTACAAAGTTGAAAACAGTAATGAAGAGTCTGACGGTTTTACTGTTGGCGCTAGCTATTTAATGGATAACGGATTTATTGGCTTAGCAGTAGAGCAATTTAATCGTCAATACGGTATTCCGGGCCATACGCACGGTGATGAAGAGGAAAAGCACAGCGACGAAGAAGAAAGCGTATTTGCTGATTTAGAGCAAACTAAAGTGCAATTATTAGGTGAGTACAACCTAGATAATAAATGGCTAAACAAAGTTAACCTGCGCGCTGGCCATACCGACTACGAACACGCTGAAATTGAGAGCGGCGCTGTTGGCACTACCTTTAAAAACGAAACCAACGAATTACGCATAGACCTACTACATAACCAATTTAGCGAGTGGAATGGCGGCATTAGCTTTCATTACAAACAAAGCGATGTTGAAGCACAAGGTGAAGAGGCTTTTACTCCTCCATCAGAAACCGAAAGCTTTGCTGTAGCGTTAATGGAAGAAAGGCACTTTGGGGATTTTTTAGTGCAGTTAGGTGGGCGTATTGAGCGTGTAACCATTGAAGCAGGCAACGTATTACTGCCAAATATTGACGCTCACGCACACGATGAAGCGCAAGAAACCGACGAGCATGATCACGACCACGAAGAAAGCGCAGAAACCACTCGCGTATTTGATGTAGAGCATGAATTTACACCAGTCAGTTTATCGGCAGGGGTAGTATGGGATTTTACATCTAACTATAATTTAGGACTTTCTGTATCGCGCTCTGAACGTGCACCTTCTGCCTCTGAATTGTTATCGTTTGGGCCGCATATTGGTACTGGCACCTACGAAGTAGGCGCACTATTTGATTTAGATGAAGATGGCCATTTAGGTTTATCTGATCAAGCAATAGATCTGGAAACAGCCAATAATATCGATTTAACCCTACGTAAAACTCAAGGCGATGTTGGCTTTATTTTAAATGCCTTTTACAACCAAGTAGATAACTATTATTACCAAATAGACACAGGTTTATACGCACAAAGTGGACACGACCATGGCGATGAAGAAGAACTCGCTGACGAACACGACCATTCATCAGAGCTACCCGTTTATTTATTTAAAACAGATGATGTAGTTTTACATGGTTTTGAAGCGCAAATTGCGTGGCAATTAACAGATGAGTTTAAGCTAGATGTATTCTCTGACTACGTTCGTGCACGCCTTAAAGACGGCGGCGATTTACCCCGTACACCACCGCTTCGTTTTGGTAGCGAGTTAAGCTATCAAACAGATAAACTCAGTGCGCATATTCACGTTACTCGCTATCAAAAGCAAGACCGCACAGCCCCACAAGAAACAGCAACAGACGGCTACACATTGATTGATGCAAGCATCTCTTACGACCTTTCAGTATTAAACCAAGATATGTCTGTTTACCTGCGTGGCACCAACTTAACAGATACAGAGGCACGCGTGCACAGCTCGTTTGTAAAAGATATAGCACCACGTCCAGGGCGTAGCTTTGCGCTAGGCATTCGCGGTTATTTTTAAGCATTAAAAAATTATAATTAAGGGAAATAAACATGAAAAAACTATACAAATTAAAGCTTATTGCACTGGCTATTAGCACTACATTTATTACAGCCTGTGGCGATGCAGAAACTAAAATTGTAGAAAAAGATCCTATTGTTGTAGAAGACGAACACGATCATGACGATGATGATCACGACCATGATGATGGCTACACAATTGATTCATTAGGCAGATTAGCTGTGCTTGCAGGCAACAGCAACGAAGCCAGCTTTTATGACCTAGATGACAACGCTTTACTTGAAACATTTACCCTGACGAATGATTCAAACACGCTATCGTCATCACCTGATTTTCGTTATGCCGTTATTGCAAGCCGCGCACAAGATTACTTAGGCTTTATTGATGGTGGTTTATGGCGTGAAGACCATGGCGAGCACCTGCACGATTACGAGCAAAGCCCAGCGGCTAGCAGCTATGAGTTAACAAGTGGTAGTCGCCCTACACACTTAATAACTCACGACGGGCAATTAGCTGTTTTTTATGATGGTGATGCAGACTCAGGTACGGTTGCTTCTGTTGAAGTATTAACAGATAACGACATAACAAGTGCAACAGCAACACTACCTGGTATTAGCTACGATATTAATATGCACGGTGTAGCAGAGCCTCGCGGTGAGCATTTATTATCAACCATTCGCCGTGATGACAGCGAAAGCACATCGGTTGCTAAAGTACTGCCAGACCAAGTAGGTGTTTATCACTTTCATGATGGTGAATACGAGCTTGAACAAACCTTAGAAGTTACGTGTCCTGATTTACACGGCGCAGCACAAAACCATGACTATGTTGTATTTGGTTGTGGCGATGGTATATTGATTGCCCATCAACAAGGTGATGTATACAGCGCTCAAAAAGTTGTAAATATAGATGCCGTAGGCGATCAGCGCATTGGTAGTATTTATGGCCACGAAGATAGCGAGACCTTTATTGGCGTAGCGTCTGGCCATGGTGGCGGCGAAGCCGTAATTGTAACTATTAACCCTGTAACAGCACAAATGGAAGAACTAGAATGGCAACTAGCCGATGGCGCAAGTGCTGTATCGTACTCTTTTTCTGCCCATGGCGAGCACTTTTTAATATTAGACAGCTTAGGCTTTTTAAATGTATTTAGCGCACACGACCATGATGGCGAAATGCATTGGGAGCTTGAAGGCCAAGTTGATATTACCGAGCAAGATGTATCAACCATGCCAGAGGGCATGAGCTTTAGCATGACAGTGGCACAAAACGGTCAGTTTGCTTATGTAGCAGACCCTATTGCTCAGCACGTTGTGCAAGTACACCTTGAAGACTTAGAAATTGAAAGTGAGGTTGAGCTTACTTTTGCCCCAAGTGCAATTACTTGGCTTGGTATTGCGCAAGAAGAAGAGGACGATCACGACCACTAAGTTAATAAAAGTTCTGAGTAGCTAGCTTACTCTTTTATTGCATATTGAAAAATAAACCTATCATTAGCTTTACTAATGATAGGTTTTAAATGGTAACGTTTTCTAACGTAAGTAATTTTACAGTATTACTCACTTACAGTGCTGTATATCCAATCAAGCCCTTGTATTGCAGTAGTAGGAAATGCCGTTGCATGGCTCGCTCCTTCAATAACAACACTTTTTAATTGTATGTTGTCACTGTTAAGTGCATTAATTTTTTGTACCAATAGCTTGGTACCCTCAACCATATTTTGTCCTTCACCAAAAGCAGGGGTTTCCTTTGCTCCCACCGATATATAAACTTTTATAGGCACTTTAGGTTTATTTGCTTGTAGCGCTAAGATTGCGTTGCTATCAAACCAAACAGACGGGCTACCAATAATATAATGGCTAAATAAATCGGGCTCTGTAAATAAAATAGAGGCACCTAATAAGCCGCCTAGCGAGTTACCTATGTAGGTTTTGTGTGTGTGACTAGCTCGGTAGTTTTGCTCAATATAAGAAAACACAGTGTTTTTAATAAACTGAATATGGCCTTGTGCATTACCTGTTTGTTTTTTCCAATCTTTTGCAAAAGTAGGTGTGTAGTCTCTAATTCGACTAGCTGATCCAATAGACCCTTTTTCATAACCAATGGCGACAATAATTGCTTGCTGCATTTTTCCGGTATTCATAGGAAATCGTGTTGCCCCTGCCACTATAGGGAAGGTATACGGCGCATCGGTTAAGTAAATAACTGGATATGTTTTATCCTGCTTATTTTTATATGACTTAGGCAATTGAATGTAAACAGAGTAAACACGCTTACTAGAAGGTTCGGTTAGTTGAATAACGCTACTTCTAGGGATTTCGTATGGGGTATTTGCACTTAATTTAAAGCATATTAAAGTAGTAGAAAGTAATAATAGTTTTGATATTAAGTCCACATTTCACCCTTTATTAAATATAAGTAGTTTCATGTCGCTAGTTGTTAAATAGCTGAGTATATTTTTGTGCGTAACTTAGCACTATTTTTGCTGTTTCTTCATTATCGAGTAATAGAATAGGAGGATCTGTTAATGGCGGTAAATCATCAAAGCTAGGTAATGGTTTTTCCAACCAGCGCCAGCATTTAGTTCGATTAGCTTCAACTTGTAATAAAGTTAATATTATTTCTTCAAGTATTTCTGGCTGACCAAACCAACCTATAGGTTTAGAAACTGGTTTTCTTCCTCCCTGGATAACACGTGGCAACTGCGACTGTTTTAGTTCTTCAATTAAAATATTCCTACGCGTCCAATCAGCATGTATATCTAGTTTTTCATTGGGGTAACGAACACTATCAGTAGTAGGGATCACTAAGCCTATTTTAACTTTATTTAGAGATTTTATTTTTTCTAAAGCCCTTTCTAAGTCTGTATCATTAGTAACAAACACAACTTGCTCAATTGAGTCATCCGTAAATACATCAAATAAAGCCTCCACCGCAATATTTACATCAGTTTGCTTTTCTTCAAGCTTCCAAATGTCCACATACTCACATTCATTTGGGTGTTTTTTAGGTTCTTTTTCATCAATTTTAAATGCACGTGTTGGGTTTACAGAGTAGTAACCTTTGATTATTTCTAGCTGACCATTTGAACTATTGAAAGTTAAAGCTCGGTGATAAGCCTGCTGATCAGCTAAAGAATCTTTTGACGTAGCTGCCTTTTCTACAATATTCGCAGTAAAAAACTTAACGCTTAAATTATTGCTAGTGTGGGCTTTACTTGCAGCACTGGGGAGGATGTAGTCATCAAATAATTTAAATATATCTAACCACTTGTAAGGTGTTCGCTTAAGACATCCATAATATAAATTATATCCATCAATATATATTCGAGTCTTCAAAGTCGATCCTTAAATTTTAGCTACAAAAAAACCGACACTAAGGTCGGCTTTTTCTCCCTATATCCAGGAGACTCAATGCTACGCGTGGAAGTAGGGTTAGTTGTTAATAATGATCTTAGTCAAAATTGACCAATACGTCAATAACTGATTTTATCGCCAATTGTAAGGTTAGACAAAATAATAAATTATATTTCCTATTTAGAACGCCCTCTCCAGCCGCTCCATACGTCATCTTCTTGGTTGGATTTTTTCTTCTTTTTCTTACCTGTGCCTTCAGGCTTTGCCATTGGCTTATCGTTTTTAAGTGCAAGGGCCGCATCAAGGTTTGCTTGGTTTACCACAAAACCCGTTACTTCCTCACGCTCTAAACGAAGTTTGTTTTTTTTCTCGATTATTTTAAAGTGATGAAAGTCTTCATAATCAATTAACGATAACGCTAAACCCACTTCACCGGCACGGCCGCTTCGGCCAATACGATGCATGTAATCAGCGGGGCTACGCGGTAAGTTAAAGTTAATAACAACAGGCAGTTTGGCAATATCTAAACCACGGGCTGCTATATCGGTGGCAATAAGTACTTCTATTTCACCGGCTTTAAATTTTTCTATTACGCGAGTACGCTCACTTTGGCCTTTATCACCATGAAATACTTGTGCATTAACACCGCGCTTTTCAAGTTTACTAGCCAAGTGCTCACAGTCTTTTTTCGCGTTCACAAAAATCAATGCTTGGCGCCATTTATGCGTTTTAATTAAATGTGCTAAAACTGTGGTTTTTTCACCTTTGTTTACGGTAAAAACACGCTGTACCAAGGTGCTTTCGTCTTTGTTTTGTACTTGTATTTCAACTGGGTCGTTTAAAAGCTCTTGCGTTAATTGAGTGACTTGCTCTGGGAAGGTCGCTGAAAACAACATAGTTTGTTTTTTAGCAGGCATTAACGCTAAAAGATCAGCCAGCTCTTCGGTAAAGCCAAGGCTTAGCATACGGTCGGCTTCATCAAGCACTAAGGTCGTCACTTTATCGAGCTTAATCGCATTGCTTGAGATTAAATCGAGCAAACGCCCTGGCGTTGCAACAATAATATCGGCGCCGCCGCGTAGAGCCTGCATTTGTGTATTAACCGACACACCACCAAACACGGCCACAGTTTTAATTGCGCCATTAAAGTTAGCAGAATACGATTTAACGCTATCGGCCACCTGCGTAGCAAGCTCACGCGTCGGTACTAAAATAAGCCCCGTTACAAAATTACCTTTGCTGGCAGTATTTTTAGCGCCCTGCTCTAAAAATAGGGTTTGTAGCATAGGTAAAGCAAACGTCGCTGTTTTACCTGAGCCAGTATTTGCCCCCGCAATTAAGTCACTTCCCGCAAGCACACTAGGTATAGCCTTAGCTTGAATAGGTGTAGGCTGGGTATATTCCAAATCGGTTAATCGAGCTAATAGCTCTGGAATAAGGCCAAGTTCGGAAAAAGTGCTAGGGCTTGTGGCTGAGGTCATATTTATTACGGGCTTATTGCTAAAAAAGTAGCCTGTAATTTTAGCGTATTTAGCGCTTATTAAGTAGAGATTAGTGATTTAAATGTTTTCATAGGTAACAGCTGCGCGATTCGAGCTACAAGCTCTAAGTATACTTTAGCTCTGATTATTTTTGCTCATTAATACGAAAAGGGAGTTTTCCCCTTTCTTTAAGATATAAAACGACCTGCACGCTCAACTAACTCAGGGTAATGTAATATCGAAAACTGTCGATTTTGGTTAAAGCTAAAGTCATATAGGATCATGTCGCCAAGCTCCGCTGAACACTGTTGAATTTCTGAAGATTTTATTCCGGTTTTTCCTAGTAACTTACTTATAATGCTAATAATTTTACCTTCATAGGCTTTATTTGAGTCCAAGTTTGATTCAGGGTTACTCATTTTTTCAATAAAAACATTCCAATCTTGACTAGAGTTAGTTCGAAATTTATCTTTCCACATTGGTATCGTAATTTTATATAATTCTGGCTTACTTATTTTTAGGATAGCTAAAAATACTAACGGTAACGTATATAGCCTTTCTTCAGTTGTTAGCTGAATTGCTTGTAAAATCTTTATGGCTTGTTCAATATCTCGTAAACCCGCATCACATAAAAGAGCTGTTTGAGCCAGCAAATAAGCATTACCACTTTTATGCACAGCAATTAACTTATCATCATTAACAAGCTCTGTTTTCCATAAGTACTCTGAGTAAGACAAGCGATTTGGTGGTGGTAGATGATAAATTTGATCGAAAAATCTATTTAGGTATTTTTTAGATTCAAAATTATTACCATAAATAGCCTTGATTGAATGACTTAATTGCTCAGATGCAGTAGCAACAACAAAGTAAACGCGCGGTATTTGAAATAGATGTTTAATTGTCTCTAGTAGTTCAATGGCATAACTAGGCCTACATCTGTCTAACTCATCTACGAATATAAAAATTGGTTTTATATCCTTACCTGCCTTTTTCGCGATCTCCCCTAAATTAGTCTTAAAAGTAATAATACTATTTTCTATGCTTTCTTGATGTTCTAACGCAATATTTGTTGCTTGAGTAGTTAGACCTTCAACTAATCTATTTGTAGCTTTTTTATCTATATCGGATGCTTTACTTTCCTCACCATCACTCTCGATTAATTCGTTTATTTGATCTAGAGAATAGCCCGTCAATTTTTTTGCTATAAAAGATAAAAGTAATGGAGCGGCAGCAAGCTTGAATTTATTCCATTTATTTTTTTGGCTTGCGTTGGCCTTTTTACTAAAAAAAGGTTTTAACTCTTTATCGATCGCAGAAATGAAACCAAGCAAAGGGTTATCCGTAAAATCCTTCTCCCAAGCATTAAAATAAACAACTTCGCAGCCTTGTGACTTTAAATCACTTCGCCAATTTGTAAGAAAATAGGTTTTACCAAATCCCCATTCAGCATCAATATTTAATACAAAAGGTTCCTCTTTCTTTACTGTAAATCGATTGAGTAAGTAAGAAGTTAGATATTTTGCATCTTCAACTCTATTTAACTTATCGTCATTCCATGATTCCATTATTTATCTTCCCTGATTTTGTTTATAGCTATATTGCCATGAAGACATTGATTACGAAACATTGTATTCAAACGAAGTTATTTTCATTGTTATTTAATTTAAGTATCTTGCAGTAATAAAACACGGCTAAAATCATTCACAAAAAAAGGCGCATTGAGCGCCTTTTATCTTTAACAGGTAATTACCAACCTATTGATTTTACTCAACCGTAACAGATTTAGCTAAGTTACGAGGTTGGTCAACGTCGGTACCTTTAATTACCGCTACGTAGTACGACAGTAACTGTAATGGCAGTGTGTAAACAATTGGCGCAATAATGTCGTCAGTGTGGTTTACGTTGATAACACGCATTGTATCGTCTGACTCAAAGTGTGAATCTTTATCTGCGAATACGTAAATAATGCCGCCACGTGCGCGTACTTCTTCTACGTTTGATTTAAGCTTTTCTAATAACTCATTGTTTGGTGCTACAACAATAATTGGCATGTCAGCATCAATAAGTGCGAGTGGGCCATGTTTTAGCTCGCCCGCTGCGTAGGCTTCTGCGTGAATGTACGAAATTTCTTTAAGCTTAAGCGCACCTTCCATTGCGATTGGATATTGTGAGCCACGACCTAAAAACAGTGAGTGATGCTTGTCGGCAAATTCTTCTGCAAGGTCTGCAATGCCATCTGCAAGCAGTAATGTTTCTTCAAGCTTAGCAGGTAGTACTTTTATAGCATTTACAATAGCACTTTGATCAAGCTGTTTTTCTTGAGCTATAGACGCAGTAAGCATTAACAAACCAACTAATTGCGTTGTAAATGCTTTAGTAGAAGCCACGCCTATTTCAGCACCAGCTTTGGTCATAAAGGCAAGGTCTGATTCGCGTACAAGCGATGAACCAGGTACGTTACAAATGGTCATTGAGGCCATGTAACCTTGCTCTTTAGCTAGGCGTAATGCAGCTAGCGTATCGGCAGTTTCACCTGATTGAGAAATAGTAACAAGTAAGCTATTTTCATGAACAAACGACTGACGGTATCTAAATTCAGAAGCTATTTCTACATTACAGCTAACGCCTGCAAATTGCTCAAGCCAATAACGTGCAACCATACCTGAATGGTAAGACGTGCCACAGGCAATAATTTGCACGTGTTTTACGTCTTTAAATATTTGCTGAGCGCTTTCGCCAAACGCATCAATTGCTACGCGATCGTCGTTTAAACGCCCTTCAAGCGTATTACGTACTGCAAGTGGCTGCTCGTAGATTTCTTTTAGCATGTAGTGGCGGTAATCGCCTTTGCCTGATGCATCTTGTGTAATGTTTGATTCAATCACTTCACGCTCTACAGCGTCGCCATTTTCGTCAAAAATTTCTACTGTATCACGTGTAATACGCGCTACATCGCCTTCTTCTAAAAAGATGAAGCTACGAGTAACAGGTAATAGTGCTAACTGATCAGACGCAATAAAGTTTTCGCCAAGGCCTAAACCAATAACAAGAGGGCTACCTGAGCGCGCTACAATGATTTCGTTGTCGTTTGCTTTATCAAATACAACTGTACCAAAAGCGCCTTCAAACTGTTTAACAGCAGCTTGTACTGCTGCAAGTAAACTAGTGTGCTGCTTACGAAGCTTATGAATTAAGTGCACCATTACTTCGGTATCGGTTTCAGATAGAAACTCGTAGCCTTCTTCTTTAAGCGATGCGCGTAAGCTTGCGTGGTTTTCAATAATACCGTTGTGCACAAGTGCTAACTGGTTGTTTGATACATGTGGGTGTGCATTTGCTTCTGTAACGCTACCATGTGTTGCCCAGCGCGTATGTGCAATACCTGTATGACCGCTAACACCTGCTTTTTCTAGAGCTGCTTCTACGTTAACTACTTTACCTACTGCTTTTACAGTATTTAGCGTAGAGCCTTCTAGTAGTGCTACACCGGCAGAGTCGTAGCCACGGTATTCAAGTCGCTTCAGCCCTTCAATCAGTATTCTATTTACTGGACGTTCTGCAACTGCCCCAACTATTCCACACATAATCTCTCCAATAATCTTGTATATTTACCACTTTGTGGCTACTCAATAAATTCAGCGCAAATTAGTTTTACACCACACGCCTCAATTGCTTTGCGCTTTTCATCTGCTAAGCCATTGTCGGTTATTAATGTGGTTACTATTTTCCACGGTAATTCTAAATTTGGTATTTTTCGGCCAATCTTATCTGATTCAACCATTACAATTACTTCACGAGCCGCTTTTGCCATTACTTGGCTCAAACCAACTAACTCATTAAAGGTTGTTGTGCCACGTTTTACATCTATACCATCCGCACCAATAAAGAGCTGATCAAAGTCGTAAGAGCATAATACGTTTTCGGCAACTTGCCCCTGAAACGACTCAGAATGCGGATCCCACGTCCCACCAGTCATCAAAAGTGTTGGCTCGTTCTCAAGTGCTAATAAACGACTCGCTACTTTAATTGCGTTTGTCATTACAACTAGCCCGCGCTTATTTGCAAGCTCAGGGATCATCGCAGCAGTAGTACGCCCGCTATCAATAATAACGCGGTTATGATCTTTTATAAGTTTTGCTGCAGCCTTTGCTATTGCGACTTTGCGCTTTGAATCTATTTCATCGCTAACAATTTCTTTAGGCAATGCAATAGCACCCCCATAGCGGCGAAGTAATAAGCCACTTTTTTCAAGCGAGGTTAAATCTTTTCGAATGGTTACTTCAGATGTTTGAAACTGCTGTGCTAACTTTTCAACGGCTACTTCACCTAATTCATTAACTTGAACCAGTATATTGTGACGACGCTGCTGTGTGTTTCGTTTAGTCATAAAGCTCGTGAATTAAGTTTCATTTCGAAAGTTATGCGATTTTAAACGAAACAACCTAAATGGCAAGTGAATGAGTAAAAAAAGCGCAATGTGCGCTTTTTAATTTAACAGCATGTAGATGTGGTGAAACATTCTAACTTGCTCAGTGAGCTAGAAACTAGATTACTGAGCACGCTATTATTTTTTAGTTCAAATAAGGATATATTAAAAACTCACTACCTAAAATATATAAACTCCAAGAATCACGCTCATCTTTTTGAATTAATACATCGTGGTAATTATTCGAGATTTGTGGACTCTCCCAAATAACTTGATTTGATAACTTATCCACTAGGCTAATTGTTTTTTCTATAGAGTAATGCGCCAGATAGTTTCGGCCATAAACGCCACCTATAGTTTCATCGAGGATTTTCTCTTTGTGGTAAATTGTAAAGCCCTTAATTTGTTGTTCGTCCAAAATTTCTAATGCTTTCGTTTTCGTATCTAATACTATTAAACCACCTTCTTCATCGAAACTACCAAAAGTACGATAATCAATTATTAGCTCTAGTTGAGGATCTGAATCTAGCTGAATAGCATGTACATGCGCTACATGGCTTGTTGTTTCTTGTAAGAAATCTAAAGGTACAGGCCAATTGCTACTGTCAATTGAAATGGGTGATAAGCTTGGATTTTCGTAAAAAGCTATACCTAAATCGTAATAACCTATTATTATTTTTGACAACTCCTCAGACGGCAAGTAAGGAAAGTAGGCTCTTGATACGACTTCTCCTGTTTGTTTAGCGATTGTGTAATATCTAATATCACTTTTAAAGCTCAAGTGTGTTTCGGACTCTGTAAAAGCAAAATCATACGAATTAGAAAAAGTCACTTCTGCAACGCTAGTTTGCCAAATTACACTGGTTGAACCTGTATTGCGTTTAACAATAAATGTCTCGTTGTTAATTTGAGTTAATGAATACTCAATTTGATTTTCATTATCTTGCGTTAACAGCATCTCTCCAGTGAAAGTAACAGGTGCATTATTGTGCGTTACCTTAGCCGAACGGCCAAAATCTGAAATGCTAACCGTATCATCAACAGCACCAACAATATGAAGATTAGGAAGTTGACCTTGAGCCACTGATGAATACTCAAGCTGCCATAGCCCATTCTCATAGCTAAAGCTTTGCATCGTATATTCTTCGTATAAATAACTTCCTTCTAAACCATCTGTTTTGCTTACTAATAATGACTGTATTCCATCATTATCAAAATCAACAGCTCCTATTACTCTCCCAATGGGGTTTTCAGCAATAGATACAGAGAACAATTGCCACTGCTGATCAAAGTAATAAAGCTCTTTTGAATTAGAAAAATAAACATGACTATAAGGACTATCTACTTCAAGGCTAATCGAAATACCATCATTGAAATTAGTCTCAAACTTTTCACTACCCACCTGCAGTTCACCATCTTCCCACCATATTAGTTCACTATAATGTTCGGAGGCCTTATATCTAGTTACACGACAATTATCACCACTGGTAAATGCCTTAAATTTATATTCAGAGTAGGGTCCTATCAGGTATTTGTTCTGTTTGACATCAAATATACTTTCCCTATCAATTAACTCTTTAAAGCCGTCGTTATTCAAATCACAAACTTGAATCAAGCTATTTGAATAATTAAGTGAAAGGTCCGGCGCAACAATAAGCGTAGTGATAGAAAGATCATTTCCATTAATAAGATAGCTATCATACGAATGCCCCGCCGAAAGAAGAATATCTTCAATACCATCGCCGTTATAATCAAATACCATAGAGTTATAATTCTCAGCCGAAACATCATCTATCAGCAAACTACTTGAACCCTCATTAGTTAAAAATATTTGATGTTTAGCTGCCTCTTGGTTGTAAGTAATACTTAGCCAATTTAGTTGCGTCCCTGGCTGATTAAGAAATGCACCTACATGCTCAACATTTGAAGGTAAGGGAGGTATCCATTTATTGTATTCTAGCAACCCTGTCTCACTGAGACTTAAGATATAATTATCATTACCGCGTAATACACCCCTTTTTTGGTTCGAAAGCTTAATTGAAGCTACACTGGATGTTGAGTTGTTCACATAACCAATTGAGCGATTATCTACGCCATCGAGTGATTGAAGGTTGATTTGGTGCTTAATTCTTATTTGATTGTCAGAGTTTGAGATATCAACAGCAAAATTTACGTTTAAATTACTACCAAAGTCAGGCGCGTTGCTTAACCAATTAATCTCTCCCTGTTCTGAAATCGAGATATTACTTGGCCCATAAGCAATTTTGTATTCAAAAGGACCATCGAACTCATCATTAGATAAGTTGATAATGGCTGTATAGTGTTCACCTAATTCTATTTCATCATATGCAGTAATGTCAGAAACAATTGCTGGCAGTTTTTCTAATTTAAACTCATGCTCCACAGTATTTTCTGCACCACTTGGGTCTACAACTGTTAACGAAATACGATAAAGGCCAGGTAGGTCTCCAATAAAGTCAATTTTGCTACCGGTGCCAAGTTGCCAACTAGCATTCTGCGGAAAAGTTATTAATTTCCACTCATAACCTAATGGTTCAAAATCAGGGTCCTTGGACTGCGTTGCATCAAGAGTAAGAATAGAGTGTCGTAGAGCTTTGTTCGAGCCTGAAATACTTGCTATAGGAATAGAGTTGGCAGTATTGTTATAAACATTATCTAAGTCAGTTAAATAAAACTCTAGTGGCAAAAATTCATTAGATAGATGTATGGTCGAAATACCATTAGCTTTGAGATCTACACTAGCAGTATTTTGTGATATTAGGGTGTACTTTGCTCCTATTATTGAAGGCAGAGATATATCATTGGTTGGATAAAACTCATCAGTTTTTATTGTTAGTTTTCCTAAATCACTAAAATAAACTTCACCATTAAAACCAACACCATACCCAACATTGGTTGCATCTAAAACAGCATCAAGCCTTACATTAGAGAATAAAATATCAAGCGAATTTTCATCAGCACCTTTAAATTGAATATTCACAGTAGCGCTACTGTCACTATTTACTCCCTGACTATTAGCAATAGCAAAACCTTCTGTTAAATAAGTAACCCCAAGCACTTCGTTACTAATTGTTAAACTAGGTACTACCCCATATTCTAAAACAAATTCAGCGTTAGAGTTTTCGATATAAATATCAGATTGCCCATTAAAAACCCACCCAGCAGCAGAGCAATTGTTATAAGTAATTATATAGTGCTGATTAGCCTCTTCCTCTTTCATGTCAGCAGAGCCAGTAACACAACCGAAATTATCAGATTGGTTATCTAGCACTGGGTCGTGGAGAAATAGATTTTGATAATCCTCTCCAAATACTATGGAATTTAGGCTATCTATTAGATATGAGTACTGAGTTGTTAGTTGAGTTACATTACTTGCTGTTATTTCGAATAAAGATAATTCACCGTCATAGGTAGGCGTATTTTGATAATCAGGCTTAACAAATTTAGTTTTTCCAGAAGAACCAGAATCATTATTAGCAGGTTGGCTGGCATCATTACCCCCTCCCCCACAACCGGCTAAAATAATTGTTAAACAGAATAATTTAGTTAGTTTATTTAATTTCATTACTTACTCCTTGTAACATGAATTTTACATTATTAAAGCTTTTTTAAAAAGGAATATAATAAAAGTCAAAATTTGTTTAAAACCTTTTTAGCCCATACAAAAAGGTAATAACAACTTTTCAGTAAAATATATAAGCATGAGATAATACTTAATAATGTATGCATATAAATGAATAACAAACTCAATGAAATTATTTAATAGCGTGACTAAGCCATATTTAATGCAAAGAAAACAAACAGGCGAGATATGCCGATTATTCAATAAAAGCCCGAGCAAAGGTAATTTAAAGCGTATTAAAGAGCTGTTCGCACAATGCGGTGAAGAGGTAATTATAGAATCAGGTTTTCATTGCGATTACGGCAATCATATAGTTATTGGTGATCGTACTTTTATAAATGTTAATTGCACACTTCTCGATTCGCCATTAGCCAATTACTCAATCACCATTGGTGATGACTGCTTAATTGGCCCGAACGTTCAGCTTTTAGCTGTGTCACATGCTACTAATCCAGCAGAAAGGCTTAATAAGGAAAACTTTGCAGCACCTATCGCGTTAGGCAATAACGTATGGATTGGCGCAGGCGCTATTATTCTTTCTGGAGTTAATATAGGCGAAAATAGTATTGTGGGTGCGGGTGCTGTGGTTACTAAAAATGTAATGGCTAATACCGTAGTAGCGGGTAATCCAGCTCGTGAAATAAGAACACTATAGTTATTACCGATGTGATTTTAACGTCGGGAGTCGCTGTGCTCGCCCGACCTACGTGATGAGTTTAAATGAGTGTGTATCTTACTTTTCTGCAGACGTAAAAAAGCCCGACTATTTCTAGTCGGGCTTTCTACAATTTGAAGCCTGGTAATGTCCTACTTTCACATAGCAAATGCTACACTATCATCGGCCGGGGCTCGCCTTCGAGCTGTTTTGTTTCACTACTGAGTTCGGCATGGGCTATTTACTAAATCCCAGACAGCAAAAAACCCGTCACATTGCTGTAACGGGTTTCTCTTATTTGAAGCCTGGTAATGTCCTACTTTCACATAGCAAATGCTACACTATCATCGGCGCTGTTTCGTTTCACTACTGAGTTCGGCATGGAGTCAGGTGGGTCCAAAACGCTATTGTCACCAAGCAAATTTGGGCGTTAATCCGTATTTCTACGCACTAACTGAATTTGGAAAATATCTGATAATATTTTTTAAGTCTTTCTAAGTAATGTCTACTTTAGTTATATTAACTTCTGTCTAAACTGTCGCATAAAACGCGTTTGGCGTTGTATGGTTAAGCCTCACGGGTAATTAGTACAAGTTAGCTTAATGGCTCACACCACTTCCACATCTTGCCTATCAACGTTGTAGTCTTCAACGGCCCTTCAGAGACTTTAAAAGTCTAGTGAGAACTCATCTCGAGGCCTGCTTCGCGCTTAGATGCTTTCAGCGCTTATCAGTTCCGAACGTAGCTACCGGGCAATGCCATTGGCATGACAACCCGAACACCAGCGGTTCGTTCACTCCGGTCCTCTCGTACTAGGAGCAACCCCTCTCAATTCTCAAACGCCCACGGCAGATAGGGACCGAACTGTCTCACGACGTTCTAAACCCAGCTCGCGTACCACTTTAAATGGCGAACAGCCATACCCTTGGGACCGACTTCAG
>NZ_JWIG01000008.1 GCF_000814675.1 Pseudoalteromonas distincta
GGTTTAACAGGCCTAAAGAATAATATCCTTTATCAAACATAGTCAGTGAATTATCTGGTGTACGTTCAATTAAACGCTCAGCTAATTTCATCTCGTTGGTTTTATAGTTATCAAACTCGCTACTGAGAAGTTGATGGCTGGTCAATTCCATATGACAGACCATGCGTATTTGAGGAAAGGCTGTATCACCGTATTGGTTGCTACCTGAAGAGAAGGCTTTACGATTATCAGGCGTGTCGGCTGTTCGCCACACAACACCGTCAACAGCTAATAGGTTCAAACCATTCCATGTTTCGAATGACTGTTGCTTATACATTGATTGAGCAGATTTATTGAAAACGTGTTTAACGGAATCATCACCTAACCTTTGTCTCGCCTGTACCATCGCACTTGGAGCAACGAGTTGGTTCTTGCCAGGTAACATGATATCTAGCTTATTAGCGATATTCCAAACTGATTCTTTTCGAAACAATGCCATGCCAATAACTGACCACAAAACGGCTTCAAGCGGTAATCTTCGCTTACGAACGGTTGCAATCCCTGCTTGTTGAAAACCTTGTTCAATGATTTCAGGGTCAAGAATTTCTGATAATTTTTCAAAGGTATGGTATCGGCTGCTTTCTTCAAGTGTTGCTTGCAGTGCTTGTTCTATATTCACAAAAAATCCGTAGTTAGTTTCCTAACTACGGATTTTGCATGATCGTTTGGATCGGTCAACCGGTCATTTTCTTAACTGATCGGCATTAGCCGATTGGCTCCTTTTTTATATCCATTAATAACTCTCTAGCCAAATATAAGACGTTCAAACCAACCTTTATCAAGCTCGTCTTCACAGCGCTTTAATTGCGCGCCATAACGGCTCGCTCTGTGTTTAACTTTGTTTGCTACACCCATTAACCACTTTTTCTTTTTATATGTGCCACGCTTATAGCCACCCCAACCTTCATGATAATTAAGGTATTGTGCGTAAGCATCCCATTTAGAGATTTTATTTACTTTATGCGTTTTATAAACAAACCACGCCATAAAGTCGATTGCATCGTCAAAGTCGTCTCTATCAGCACCATTGTTGCCTGTTTCACGAATATAATCTGACCATGTTGGTGTTTTAGCCTGTGAGTAACCATAAGCATCACTTGCGCGACCGGTTGGAATTATCCATAAGAAGTACTCCATAGGCGGAGCAGCATCATGCTTAAAAGAGCTTTCCTGATACATCATACTCATGAGTACATGCTTAGGAGAACCCCATTTTTCTTGCGCATCTTTTGCGTCAAAATACCAATCAGGTTTTTCTTCAAAGATTTTACATAGATCGTTAGGTTGCTTTGGAGGCGCTGTTGCACAACCAGCTAAAGTAATGGCAAGAGATAAAATAATTGCATTTTTTTTCATTTTTCTAAGATCTCACAGAACTTTTCTAAAAAGTGTGGGTCTGACTCAATGAATGCAGCAGTACAGCATTAGTTCATCCCTGAATATATATTTACGCAGCCTACTTAGGCTGCGTTTTTTTTGCTTAAATTTTACTAAGTATTAGGATTATTTACCGCTAAAATACGCATCTAAAAAGGCGGTAAATGACTGAGTATCTGCTTGCTCAATTGCAGTTTGTGCTTCGTTAGACTCTACAACTTGTTGTTCCAGCCAAGGCTTTAAAAACTCACTGTAATCAGTGTCTGCGTGACTTTGTTTGTATTTATTAGCCAGTGCTAGTGCAAAGTGACCGTTGTCTAAACCAGACTCTTTTAATTGCGACACGTAACGTCCAGAATAAGTAAGCTCTGGATTATGCACCCACGTAGCCATGCGCTTTATAGTATCGGAGTAATAATTAACACCATAAGCATTATCCATCCATTTAGCGACATCAGTGAGCTGTGCAAATATTTCATCGCCCCACGACTGAAGACTACGCTGTGTGTTATTAAAGTTAAGCATTAGCCCTTCTTCTCGACCTTGATTGACTACTGTGTCGAGGTTTTCAGTACTGCGTGCTTGTTCTTTCCAATCCATTGGAGCTGAATCTTTTAATAAACAATACGTTAAAAACACATCTAAAAAGTGAATTTGCTCAATATCAATACCAACTTCGCTAAACGGATTAACGTCTAATGCGCGAATTTCTACATATTCAATGCCTGCTCGAAGCAGTGCATCCGTTGGCGTTTCGCCACTTTTAGCATTACGCTTAGGACGAATTGGCGAGTAAAATTCGTTTTCAATCTGCAGAATATTTTTATTTAACTGCTTAGGGTTTTCACTCTTGTAGTCATCAAGATCACCATAAATTTCTGATGGTGTGTTGATTGCTTTTTTAAGGCCTGCTACATATTCATCTAACGAGTTATACATTACGCGTAGTGACGACTGAGCGCTATTTGTATAACCTAAATTGCCTAAACGCAGTGCCGTACCAACTTCTAAGTAAAGTGTACCTTTACCTAGTTTTTTAAATGGTAAATCGGTTTTTCGACCTTGTAAAAATGAGTTACACAATGCTGGCGATGCACCAAACATGTAACTTATTAGCCATAGTTCGCGTTTAAAGTTACGAATAAGCGCTAAATAACCTTCTGAAATAAAATCTTGAAGGCTTGCATTACTTTGTTGTAACGAATGAAGCGATTGCCAAAGCGTATCTGGGAATGAAATATTAAAGTGAACACCTGCAATTGCTTGCATCATACTTCCGTAACGATTTTTTAATCCTTTACGGTATAGTGTTTTCATTTGACCAGTATTTGAACTACCAAATTGAGCTAAAACAATATCATCTTGGTGTTCAATAAAGCATGGCATACTAATAGGCCAAAGCAGTTCATCGTCCATCTTTTCTAGAGTGAACTTTTGAAGATCTTTTAATTGCTTAAGAGTTTGCGTTGACGACTCACTAACTGGAGTAATAAATTCAAGTAAAGATTCAGAAAAATCAGTTGTGATATGGCCATTAGTTAATGCACTGCCCACCCCTTTTGGATGACCTTTAGGTGATATAGCACCATTCTCTTGTATTCTTAGCGACTCTCGCTCTATGCCACGTTTAATGCCTTTAACTGCATGTTGGTGCTCATTTACTGATAACGCTTCAAGTGCGTTAGCTAAATCATGTGTTGTCAAAAAATCTTTCCTCGGGCCACGTGGCTTAATCATAAGGTTATGGGGACTAATTACTTAGACTCAAGATTAATACCAATTTTTATTGAAAATATGATCATTCTATCGCATTAAATAGCGCACTCACTGCGTTAAAAATTACTCATATAGAACAACTATATGTCATAATTTTCGCCTTGCTATTGTGCTATTTTCTTAGCGCTATAATAGATCACTTATTTAATGCAACTGGTATAAATTGCTAAGAACTATATAACTTTCAAATTTAATAATTATTTCCCCACTTTATACATGCACTTAATATGACCAACATCATTATATTAAGTCGTAATATTGCCATTGCTATGTGCATTATACAAATGCTTTAAATACGTATTTAACTATAAATCAAATAAGTAAAATATCAGCTTAAAGTAATAGACCGGAACTTATGCAAAATCAGTTCAATTTAGCTGTCCGGTATTTAAACTTGATCTAGATCAATAAATACAATTATTTGTCTTATGAGCATAGAAGGAAGGACGCTATTTTTTGCTTTGTAGGGTGTAAGCAATATAATGACTGCAACAATAAAGGATGATAATAAATATAATGCACAATGATAAAAGCTTAAAAAATGAAGAAGTATACTTTGATGAATCACAAGAGCTGGTTTCCACTACTGATCTTAAAGGTGTAATAACATACGTCAATCAAGCGTTTTGTGCTGTAGCAGGATATAGCGCACAAGAGCTTATCGGTCAGCATCATAATATCGTGCGCCACCCTGATATGCCAAAAGCAGCCTTTAAAGAAATGTGGGCAACATTAAAACAAGAACACTCGTGGCGCGGTATGGTTAAAAACCGCTGTAAAGATGGCCGCTATTACTGGGTAGATGCCTTTGTAACCCCCATTTTTGAACATGGCCGACTTGTTGGTTATCAATCTGTAAGAACCAAAGCAAGCTCTCAACTTAAGCAACGTGCACAAACACTTTACAACAAAATAAATACCAACAAGTCATTATTTAAACTACGAGAACACACCACAATACGACAAAGCCTTACTTTTATAAGCCTATTATTTTGGCTGATTTTTATTGCTGTTGCGGCATCAATCACCATTGCTGCAATTAGCCTATTTATTTGTGCTTTAGTTATTGTGCTAAATTATGACGAACTCATTGTTACCCCTAAAATATTACGCGAACAAAAAGCAAAAGCCGATTCAATCTCTCGTTATATTTACAGCGGCCATACACCGCACAGTGTAAGTGATTATAGAGAGCAAATGCTAAGTGCAAAATTGCGCACAGTCCTTGGCCGTATGAAAGACTCAACATTAAGCTTTAATGGCATCGCAACTGATTTAGACAAACAATCAACACTCACCGAAAAAGGGATTTCTTCTCAAGGTGAGCGTTTAGAACAAATTGCATCAGCGATGACTCAAATGAGTTCTACCATTGGTGAAATATCAGTAAATACCGCTCAAACAGCGGATAAAGTGAATAACACCCATCAAAGTTGCTCAGAGATAAAAGACCACATTGCTGATAATAGTAAAATGGTATCTGACTTAGCTTCTCAAGTAGAACAAGCAGCAAATACAGCCACCAGCTTAGCCTCTGAAGCAGATAAAATTGGTAAGGTAATGAGTGAAATAGAAGGAATTGCCGATCAAACTAACTTACTTGCTCTTAATGCAGCGATTGAAGCAGCTAGAGCGGGAGAACATGGTCGAGGCTTTGCAGTAGTCGCAGATGAGGTAAGGACTCTTTCGTCACGCACTCAAAATGCTACGACACAAATCCATAGTTCTATTAAAGAAATACAAGACACTTTATTTAGCTGGTCCAAAGTAATGCAAAGCACTAAAGCACAAGCCGATAACTGTGTTTTGACAACCGATAAAACCCAAGTTGAATTAGAGGGTATTTTTATCCAAATCAGTGAAATATCTCACTTGGCAATACAAATATCATCCGCTGCAGAAGAGCAACAAATGGTTAGTAACGACATTAGTAATAATGTTTCGCAAATTAAAGACTTTGGCGATAACAACTTAAGTTTAAGCTTTAATGTGGCAAAAGGTGCAGCTGAGCTTGTTGAAGGCTCACGTAGAGTGAACAATTTATTACTAACCTTTAAAGTTTAATACCTAGCAATATAGTCGACATAAAAAAGCCGCTATTTTAGCGGCTTTAGAGTTTAATTATTTATAATCAGCGTTTGGTAAATACCAAAGCGTCGTCATTTGCATCAATAACAATCACGCTACCTGGTATGTAGTCCCCATTAAGTAGCTTTTGTGCTAGCGGATTTTCAATCGTTTGCTGAATAGCACGCTTAAGCGGGCGTGCACCGTACACAGGATCAAACCCACTTGCTGCAATTCGCTCAAGTGCAGCATCGCTTATTTCAAGCAGATACCCCATCTCTGTTAAACGCTCACGTAATTTCATTAACTGAATATCAGCTATTTCTTTTATATGCTCGTTTGCTAACGGGTGGAATACAACAGTCTCGTCAATACGGTTAATAAACTCAGGTCTAAACTCATTAATCAATACTTCCATTACTTTAGCTTTAAGGGTCGTATAGTCATTATTACCCGCTTGTTCTTGGATAATATCTGAGCCTAAATTTGATGTCATGATAATAACCGTATTTTTAAAATCAACGGTTCTACCTTGTCCGTCAGTTAATCGGCCATCATCTAACACTTGCAGTAAAATGTTAAACACATCTGGGTGTGCTTTTTCTATTTCATCAAGCAATATAACTGAGTAAGGTTTACGACGAACAGCTTCTGTTAAATAACCGCCCTCTTCATAACCCACATAACCTGGAGGTGCGCCCACTAGGCGTGCAACTGAGTGCTTTTCCATAAACTCAGACATGTCGATACGCACCATGGCATCTTCGGTATCAAACATAAAACCAGCCAGTGCTTTTGTAAGCTCGGTTTTACCCACACCAGTTGGACCTAAAAACAAGAAAGAACCAATTGGGCGATTAGGATCTGCAAGTCCTGCACGTGAGCGTCTTATTGCGTTAGCAACAGCAACGACCGCTTCATCTTGCCCTATTACTTTACTGTGTAACTTATCTTCCATTTGCAGCAGCTTTTCACGCTCACCTTGTAGCATTCTTGCAACAGGAATACCTGTCCAGCGAGATAAAATTTCAGCAATTTCATCCTCACCTACTTGGTTTTTAAGCAGAGTCATTTCTTGCATTTCGGCTTGTGAGGCTAAATCAAGTTTTCGTTCAAGCTCTGGAATTCGCCCATATTGCAGCTCTGACATACGCTGTAAATCACTTGCTCTTCGCGCTACATCTAAATCTAATCTTGCTTGTTCAAGCTCGGCTTTAATTACTTGTGTACCTTGAAGTGATGCTTTTTCAGCATTCCAAATTTCGTCTAGCTCACGATATTGCCCATCAAGGTCGGTGATCAACTCTTGCATTTCAGTGCGACGTTTTTGACTCGCCTCATCTTTTTCTTTAGCAAGTGCATTATCTTCTAATTTTAATTGGATAATACGACGCTCAAGCTTATCTAACGACTCTGGTTTTGAATCAATTTGTAATCGAATCGAAGACCCCGCTTCGTCAATTAAATCAATTGCTTTATCTGGTAACTGACGATCGCTAATGTAGCGGTGAGATAACTGCGCCGCAGCAACTATCGCGGGATCAGTAATTTCTACTGAATGATGTAGCTCATATCGCTCTTTTAAGCCACGCAATATTGCAATGGTATCTTCAACCGACGGCTCTTCAATGAGTACCTTTTGGAATCGACGCTCAAGTGCTGCGTCTTTCTCTATATATTTACGGTATTCATCAAGCGTGGTTGCGCCAACACAGTGTAACTCACCGCGTGCTAAAGCTGGTTTTAGCATATTACCCGCATCCATTGCGCCATCACTTTTGCCTGCACCCACAATAGTGTGTATTTCATCAATAAATAAAATGACTTGGCCTTCTTCTTTAGCCAATTCGTTTAACACTGATTTTAAACGCTCTTCAAATTCACCGCGATATTTAGCGCCCGCAACTAGTGCTCCTAAATCAAGCGATAAAACACGTTTGTTTTTTAATCCTTCAGGTACTTCACCATTAATAATACGCTGTGCTAAACCTTCTGCTATTGCTGTTTTACCAACACCTGGCTCACCGATTAATACAGGGTTATTTTTAGTACGGCGTTGTAGTACTTGAATCGTGCGGCGAATTTCGTCATCACGACCAATAACAGGGTCAAGCTTACCTTGCTCTGCTCGCTCAGTTAGATCAATCGTGTACTTTTCAAGCGCTTGGCGTGTTTCTTCGGCATTTGGGTCATCAACTTTTTGACCACCGCGAATCGCTTTAATTGCGGTTTCAATTTTAGTGGAGGTAATATTTAACGATCTGAATATATCGCCAAGTGGACCTTTATCGTCGCATGCTGCCAGTACAAACAATTCACTTGATATGTATTTGTCTTTGCGTTTTTGCGCATACTTGTCACATAGGTTAATAAGTGAAGCCATATTATTTGATAGCTGCACGTCGCCACCTACGCCTTCTACTTTAAATAGTTTTTCTATTTCTTGAGAAAGCTTGGTGTTAAGTTCATCTGCGCTGACCCCCGTTTGGGCAAATAACGCACGCACACTGGAGCCGCTTTGCTGCAGTAATGAGTACATTAAATGTACGGGTTCAATAAATTGATGGTCGCGGCCAAGGGCTAGCGATTGCGCATCAGAAAGCGCAGATTGAAATTTACTTGTAAATCTATCTAAACGCATGGTGTTACCTATTAAATAATCTAATTGCTTAATTAATGGGTATGTTTAGGTGTTTGTTCAAGGTGTAGAGAGAAATATAATAGCTAAAGGTGCTAATTACTTGCGCCAGATCAAACTTGCCATACGTCCGGTTTGTCCATCCCGTCGATAAGAAAAAAATAAGTCACTTTGAGAGACTGTACAATAGTCGCCGCCTGTAATACTTTTAACGCCTTGCTGGGTAAGTAAAGTACGCGCAATGCCATAAATATCAGCAAGATATTTGCCATTAGCTTGTGGTGTAAATGCTTGAATAAATGAAGAAGACCTTTTTTGAAATAACTCAAGCACTTCAGCCCCAACCTCAAATTGAGTTGGCCCAATTGCAGGCCCTAGCCAAGCATTTATATTTTCATACTTTGAGCTAAAACATTCTAAAGTATTTTTAATAATTCCCTGCTCAAGCCCTCGCCAGCCGCCATGTATAGCTGCAACTTCCTTTTCATCATCACTCACTAATAAAACAGGTAAGCAATCGGCAGTCATGATAGCCAAAGGCTGATTTAATAACTGAGTATAAAGCGCATCAGCATTGTGTAACTTATTAGAGTCAAAATGTTCATCAACAATAACAACATCAGAGCTATGAACTTGATTTAGCCACACGGCAGGTTTAGGTAAGTGTTTGGTTAATAGTGAGCGGTTTTTTGATACATGATCTTGATTATCTCCAACATGGAATCCCAAATTAAAACTTTTAAATGGGGTTTTTGAAACACCACCTCCACAAGTAGTACTTAACGTTCCTACTTTATGAAGGTTTTGCCATGTCGCTGACAATAAGTGCATTATCTATCGATATCAGGATTAGCTTTAGTATCTTCACGTAGTGCATGTGTCATAGCAACCATATCGTCTGGGATAGGTGCTTGCCATGTCATCATTTCACCCGTGATTGGATGCGCAATGCTCAATTTTACAGCATGTAGTGCTTGGCGTCTAAAGCTACGAAGTAACTCAAATAACTCAGGTGTTGCACCTTTAGGTGGACGCGGACGGCCGCCATAAGATTGATCGCCAATTAGCGGATGATTTAAATGCGCCATGTGCACACGAATCTGGTGAGTACGGCCTGTTTCTAAGCGCAGACGTAAACGAGTATGAGCACGGAATTTTTCAGCAACACGATAATGTGTAATTGCCGGTTTACCTAGTTCATGTACGGCCATATGCGTACGCTGAGTAGGATGACGGCCAATCGCTTTTTCAACCATACCACCTGCAGTCATAGTACCATTACACAGTGCTTCATATTCACGCGTAAAGTTTTCACGCTTTTGCAGCGCTGTTACTAAATGCGTTTGTGCTGGAATCGTTTTAGCTACAACCATTAAACCGGTCGTGTCTTTATCTAAACGATGCACAATACCTGCGCGTGGCACGTTAATTATTTCAGGGTAGTAATGTAGCAATGCGTTTAACACTGTTCCATTAGGGTTACCCGCACCTGGGTGAACCACTAGGCCCATTGGTTTATTAATTACCAAAATATCATCGTCTTCATAAACAATGTTTAATTTGATATCTTGTGCTTCATATTCGCGTGGTGCTTCAATTGTTGTTTCAACACTTACAACTTCACCACCTAGTAGCTTTTCGCGTGGAGTGTTGAAAATTTCACCGTCTACAGTGATTTTATCATCCAAAATCCACGTTTTTATACGAGAACGTGAATAATCAGGGAACAATTGTGCTAATACTTGGTCTAGACGTTTACCACCTAATTCGGTTGGAACGTCGGCTTGAAGAGAAATTTGCTCTGACATTAGTAACTTTACCCAATTTACCAGTGCAAGCTTTGCTCGACTGGGTTAGAATCGCTTTTAATAAAAGCATAATATAATACGCATAGTTTACTCGGTTTTACCGACTTGGCCTAGCCGAAGACATCGAAGGTAACAAATAAAATGATAAATAAAATAGGGAAACGTGCATTTGCCATTGTTTTTTCAGTTTCTGTACTTAGTTTAGGCGCTTGTTCGTCTGCTCCAGACCAAGAAGACATTCAACGTGTACCGAATAAGTCTGCACACGCTTTATATGAAGATGCAAAAGAAACGCTAGATTCTGGTTTATATGCTCGTGCAATTGAACTTTTGAGTGCAATAGACTCTCGCTACCCGTTTGGCCCATTCTCTAAGCAAGTACAAATGGACTTAGTCTATGCACATTATCAATCAGGTAATACTGAACAAGCGCTTGCAACCATTGACCGCTTTATTCGCTTAAACCCAAATCATAAAGACTTAGACTACATGTATTACATGCGTGGTTTAGTAAACATTAAAGCAGATAAAAATGCGTTCCAAGAGTACTTTGGTGTAGATAGAGCCGACCGTGATGCTAACCGTACTCGTGTTGCATTTACAGATTTATCGACATTAGTAAAACGTTTTCCAAAAAGTGATTACGCGCCTGAAGCTAAGCGTCGTTTAGTGTGGCTTTTAAACCGCATGGCACGTTATGAATTAAAAGTAGCAACTTACTATTACGAACGTGAAGCTTATTTAGCTGCCGCTAATAGAGGTAAGTTTGTTGTTGAGCATTATTCACAAAGCAGTTACTTAGATCCCGCGCTTGAAATGATGGAGAAAAGTTACGACCAATTAGGTTTAACTGAGCTTAGTGAGCACGCAAAGCAAACACGAAAACTAAATAAAAGAACTAAATAAAAGCACTAAATAAAAAAGGCGCTTACTAAGCGCCTTTTTACTACATAGAAAAACAAGCTTAAATCGCTTCTTCATCTTCCTCTGCAGTACGAATACGTATTACACGCTCAACATCTGTGACAAATATTTTACCATCACCGATTTTTCCTGTTTGCGCCGTTTTTACTATAACTTCAATTGCACGGTCTACATCTTCATCAGTCAATACAATATCAAGTTTTACTTTAGGTAAAAAATCGACCATATACTCTGCGCCACGATATAGCTCAGTGTGACCTTTTTGACGCCCAAAGCCTTTAACTTCGCTTACCGTCATCCCCGTAATACCTACATCAGACAACGCTTCACGCACATCATCTAACTTAAAAGGTTTAATAATTGCTTCTATTTTTTTCATATTGATTACTTTTGAAAGCTCCAGTTGCCTCGATTTTAGACAATCATAGTGTTCATAGCAAACAAAGCAATTGAATTACGGTGATAAAACAACCGATCATGGTATAATTTATTATATAAAAATAGCTATACTTAAATGACTAGCAGTAAATGAGATTAATATGAAAAACAAACAAAACGGGTTCACCCTTTTAGAACTCATGGTAACCGTTGCTATCGTTGGCATTATTGCATCAATTGCGATTTGGAATAGTAGCGATATGCTAGAAGAAAATAGAGCTGAGAACTTTTTGTTGGAATTAAAAAGAAATATTAGCTATGCACGCTCTCAAGCAGCAAGTACAGATGAAATAGTCATTGTGTGTCCTGTTCCCAGTGCAAAAAATCTTGGCACTTCCAATCTCACATGTAAAAGTGGGTGGGGCTCAACTAATACTGTGATCTTATTTATAGATGCTAATAATAATGATAACTATGATAGTGCAAATGATAGCCTACTGCGCGTAATGTCGGATGTGTCTTCTAATGACAAAATAAAATTCACGGGTGATAGCTATCTTCGTTTTGATACTAGCGGACGAATTACAACAAATCTTATCGACCCAGAAGTTGATGAGTTGACCGGTTTTATTTATTGTCCTAATAGTGATAACAAAAGCAATAAAGCACTTAGCGTATCTGTCTCTGGTACAGCTTTTTATCTTGGTGATACTGACGAAACGTGCGACTAAAAAACATACAAACTTATCTTGCCATATTTGTATCATTTACTAGACTGAGTTAATCATTTATTAACTCAGGTCTTCAAGGATGAGATTATCAATATCAAAAAACAAGGGAGTGACACTTCTCGAATTAATGGTATCAATTACTGTTGTCAGTGTAATCAGTCAATTATCGATGTGGTTTTATCCAGACTTATTGGCTAAAAACCGATTAGATAACCATGTGAATCTGCTACACCGAAATATAAATTATGGCCGCCTTTATGCAATTGAAAATGCTACTTACGTCACGCTTTGTGCACTAAAAGACAGTCAATGTACAAAAGACGAGTGGAATGGCCAAATGTCACTCTTTATCGACAAAGATAAATCAACCTCGTTAGATGATGATGAACTACTCTTAAGCACTTTCGAGGATGTTCATGATGCCGATACTTTAGAGTACCCCCGTAGCGCTATTACGTTTCGTCCTGACGGGTCATTAAATGGCTTCCAAAATGGGACTTTTATATATTGCCCTAATAGCGATAAAGCCAATCTCAAAGGATTGGCTTTATCTGTAAGTCAAACGGGTAGAATTCGTATTAAATCAACTGATAAATGCCAGAAAAAGTAACTCTAGTTATCTTCCCCAACAGTAGTCAACATCCTTTCCTTCGTTTGTTTTTGCCCCTTGCGCGCCTTTAGTACCTATATCAGTTATAGATAGCTCGGTGCAATCACCATCTCCTTTTACCGGCCCTGCCACGGGTTTAGCAGTGATTGTAAAAGCATTTTTATCGGTCACTTTAATCGTTAATTCAAAATGTTTATTCTCGGTTTTGTCTTGCAACCCTAAATCTGTAAATTTCTCTGTATATTCCCTATTATCAACAAAATACTGCTCTTCCTTGTTTGCTGCATCTAATAATGCTGCAACTGCCTCTGCACGTGAGGCACGTTTTACATATTCTGTATAATTAGGCAGCGCAATTGCTGCAAGTATGCCGACGATAGCAACGGCTATCATCAGCTCAATTAAGGTAAAACCACGTTGTTTTTTTATCATTTAAGCCTCCTTAATCGTCTTCATTCTGTATATTTTCATCATTCTCTTCACGCTTATATATATAAGTTTGCTGAGTTTTAAAACCAAACCCTAATGCTTTGTCATTAACAAGTTGTATTTTATCATCTACAACTTTTAATCCTGGGCCTGTAATTTCAAGTGGTTGGAGCGGGTTTTCAGCATTTTCACCTTTGATACCCGGCCCAATTAGATAAAACTGACTTTTTACTTCCTCATCAGGATCATCATCGCACTTTCCGTTATCATCACTATCTGCACATGAAGAACCAAAATAAAGTTGTGGCGTATCTGGCACCTCTGTACTTGTAGCAAATTTCAGATCGTCATAAACTTTAGTACCGTAGTGCAAATGAAATGCGTAAAGAGAGCCCCCTCCTCCACTTAATGAACATTGATTTTTAATTGATGAATCCAACGTCGGAGTAAAAGATGTAAAATAAGCAACGCCACCAACAACGGTTGCCGCAGCTAACGACTTTTCACCAGTAGCGAGTTTATAACGCCACCCAACAAAATCATTCGCAAGTTCATCTTCTAATTTTACAAACTCAGTTACACTATTTAAAGCGCTGCCAAATTCATCATCATTCATCTCCATTAACATACTATGCGTTATAGCTTTAGGCGCAGATTCGAATAATTTAGTAACTGTATTTTCATCTCTAATCATAAATAATTCATCAGCAGTGCCTTCTCCATTAGGATTTGAACGATTACCACTACCAATCACAATTGCATCATAAGGTGTATCTAATCGAGTGACTACACCATCTTTAATAGTTACTTTACTAAACATAGTTCTCGCCACCACGGGCTTGTAAAAAAAGCGTCTATCGGCATGAATACCAAGATCTGCTAACTGAAAATGACTAAATTTTCCTTCATCTGATATATCTATACGCCAGATACCTCCACCAGTATCTGCCGCATATATCCGGTCTGTATAGCCATCATAATTAGAATCCAATAACGTTACATCAGCAGCAATACTATATTTTCCTTTAAATTCGGCATCCTTAGATGCATCTCCCTTAGGTGCTAAAATCCAAACTTTTTCACCTGTTTTTGCATTAACGATATAAATGCCGCGGCCAACTTCGTCCTCAGTTTTTACATTAGCGTTATCGGCGTCATTCGAATCTTTATTGGTATCATAACCAGCCCCAAATATTAAAAGGGGAGTATTTCCTTTTGATTTTATATAAGCAACTTGGGGCTTAGACCACGTTTGGCCAAGGTTTTTAAATTTCCCTTCACCGCCTTTAATAGTCCACATTAAACTTGGAGAGTCTGGCTTTGTAATATCCAAACCATAATAATTACGACCACCTCTGCGCATACCTACAGCAGCCCAGACTTGGTCACCTTTAGTTGCGTTAATAGTTCCATCATTTAAACCTTCACCATTAAGGCTCTTATTGTTGAAATAAACACTAATAGGTCCATCTATGCCGTATTCTTTAGTACTATGTTCATCACGAAGAGGTTCAATAATTTTGTATAGTTCAGATGGAATAAACGCCCAACTTTCACTAACTTTATTGTTAGTGTCATCATCTTTAAACATATGTAAAAAGCCAGCATTAGTACCAATTAGAATACGAATGTCACCGTTACCATAGTCTATCGCAACTGGTTTTGAGTGCAGTGGGTCACCAAATATATCATCGCGTAAAGCGTCAGATTCGCTATTTTGTTTATTATCATACCCGCGAGCCCAGTTAATAATATTTTTTAAGTCAGATTTATCAACATCAAAAGCAACCGCTGCTTTTTGCTTATTGCCATAGGCATTTTTAATCTTATTAAAATTAAAGTCTAATAATGTATTAGTATTTGCATTTGTAAGTATTTTACGAGCTTTGTCACTACTTATTAATGCAGCATTGACTCCACCCTCTTTTACAGAGCTACCATCGGAAGTTCCATCAGGACTCCAAAATGTATGCGCACTCGTCTTTATAAGGCCATCACTATCAAACGCTTCTATATCTTTGGAATCAATAACTTTGTTACCTGATAATTTCAGTTTTTTTAGATTACCACGCCATCTAGTATGCTTTTCAGGATAAAACATACCTAAGTATATGGCGTCTCGACTACGCGTTTGATCTACATTATTACTTGCAACAGAAGGGGATGTAAAAGTACTATTTTCCTGTCTAATCGCTGCTACAGCATTATTTAGCGACTGAGACAATTCATCTGGTGTACTTGCTGGTAAGTTTTCTCCCCCGCCTAATTCAGCAGCTCGCTTTAACAGATATTGACCTTCGGTGCTCATTCCTGAACCAAATCCAATCGTATATAAACGACCCGTTTCATTTATCTCGGGAGTAGATGGGTACAGATCGACAACAGTGTCGTCTGTTCCATGAATAATTTTAGCCAATTGGTGTAAGTAGTTATCATAGCGAAAGTCATCTTTATCAAGTTCTCTACCAATATAGTCTTGTATAGTTAGCTCTCGGCCAAAAAGCTTATTATGCTCTGTGCTGATAGAACCATCACTATCATTGTCACTGGAAGAGCTTAGATAATAACCATTGTATTTAGGTGATGGATCACCATCAGTCATATAGATAATATTTACTGAATTATCACAACGCTTAGCTTCAGCTGCGCTATCAGCAAAAGGTGATATATAAGAATAGCTAGAAACAACATCTTCTAAAACAGATGTGCATTCCTTTTTAGTCCCCCAGACCCATCTTCCGTACCATCTACTCCAATATTTATAAGGAACATCTTCGCATCTTTGAACTTGTTCTTGAGTAATAATTGCAGATTCTATACCTGTGTCTCTTTTATCTCGATCTACCAGAAGAGCATAGTCCAACTCTTTTCCTGTAATATATAAATATGCTTCCCATAAAGTTTCAGCGAGAGGCGTTCCACCGCTAGCTGGAAGTGATGCTATAGATGCGTCAATATCAGAGGCAGGGCTACCAATTCCATTTAATACATAGCCACCATCGGTCCCGTTAAAGCGCATTAATCCGAAATCGATTGAATCCTTATTATCATCGACTACTTTACTCATAGCCTCTTGAGCAGCTTCAAGCCTGCTATCAGAACAAAGGATATATGGCCCATTATAATACTTTTGCCCACAGTCATCCCCTGTACTTGAAGAAAAGGCCATACTCCCGGAGGTATCAAAAATTAATAATACTCGCGGTTTTTCATCTGAGTTAGCATCTTTATTTACATAAAGCTCGATATCCTCAGCGTATGCCTGCATATTAATTGCTGATGTAAATAATAAAACGAGTGCTATATAAAGTTTAAATTTCATCTTAAATCCCCTTACCCGTACTGGCCATCTCTTGAGCTATACCAGTTACTATAGTTAACTGGTGCTTGCTTTTAGAGCCATATTCTATAGTAGTAGATACTTGAACCATGTTGCATGAAACACCCGCTGTAAAACTATAACTACGAGGGCAATTAAGCTCTAGCGAACCGCGATTTAAATTCGTCATTATGCTCTTCATTTCGTGTCCAGGCTCTGTAATGTCTTTCTCTGGTATCATTATTTTATTACCATCACTATCAAGCTTACCCGAATCTGTAGCGATCTCATCTGGAGTAAGAAAAAAGTCACTATCAGCACCTTCTTTAGCTTCTGACGCAATCACTCTTTGCACTTCGCCAATCAATTGATTTTCTGCAACTTCTCGCTCTTGTGCTGCATTAGTAATTTTAATATCAATTGTACTACTACTCATAAGAGTAACTGCAATGCCGGTAACAGCTATCACCATAATTAATGCTGTTAAAAGCACCACACCTTGTTGCTTACTTGGTAACAACTTTAAATTTTCCATAGATTACCTCCAACATTACTTAAACGAATAGTTGTTGTAAAAACAGTGCGTCTATAATTATCATTAAAAGTTAGATCTCGTTTACCTGCACCTTCACCTAAGGTATATTTTTGATTTTTTATTTTTAAGCCCGGATCTGGTTGCAATGCTCTAACTAGTAAAAACACTTGTACAGTTAAAATACCTTTACGGTTTTCCCATTCAGAAGAGGCTATTTTTTCAATGCTTTTATAAGTGTCAACCTTGCTATCACTGTTAGTATCAAGACCAAAAATAAAACGCATGTTTTCAACACCTTCCATTATCGTTTCATTGGTCATTTTTCCTTTTACTAATCGTTTTCGTTTTAATACAGGTACTTTTATTTTTTTATTATTAACTTCATACTCTTGCTCTGAAATATAATAAACGTGATGAGTATATGGCCATATAGTTACATTATCGTTTGTCGGAGTATATTCACCAGTTACAAATTTCGCTTGCTCTTGCTCAGCAATAAAGAAATAGACTGCGCTATTATCTTTACCCGTTGTTTTGTTTTCATAAGTAATTGTGCCATCATCATTATAGGTAGGCACATATTGTAAGTTACCTTGTAGAAACTTGAGTTGAAGAATATCACTCCCTTGAGTTGCATCACCTATACAGTTTAATTCACTTGTACTTTCAGCTGTTTCTGCATATATAGTACGAAAATTACTACTACTGGTTAAATCTGGAAAACTTCCGTTATTAGTTCCATCAGCACCAACGCAATCTTTAGTGGGTGCTAAAGAGCTAACTGTTGTATTTACAGCTGTGAACGAGTCATCGTAATAAGTTCCCCAAAAACCTACTTGCTCAATATCACGTTGCATAATATTTATAGCTAAGCGTCCTGACTCTTGGAGTTCACCTATTGCCATTGTGTCTTTTGTGGTTAATTTCATACTAATAAAAGTAAACATAACGCCACCTAAAATCAAACCACCAATAAATAGTGAAATCATAACTTCTACAAGAGTAAACCCTTTTTGCTTCATGTTAGCTCCTCACATATATGTAGCTGGTTAAAACCACTAAGCGACGTTTGTTATTAGCCTTATCGCCACAAGCTACTTTTCCAGTATCTGTATTTGCTTTAAACTCTTGTCGCCCTTGCCACGATATAACGACTTCAATATTAAACCCTTTACCGCCCGTATTAGCGGCTGAGGTTTGGCTAATACACACGGTGGCATCATCTAAGGAGCCGGTACTATATTTATCCTCAGTACTACGTGCGCTGATAGCACGCTTCCATTGTGCCACGTCCAGAGATACTATCTGCTCAGTGTCGCACTCACTATCACTAGCAAAGCAAGCTGATGATTCGGTCTCCTTGCTATCACTTTTTATTGCTTTATCGCCGTTATAAGAACCATAAAGTTTAATAGAGGTAATGGTATCGTTAGCTCGTATGCGCTGCACAATATCAGTACCAAGCGCAACGGCGGCTGCACGCTGCATAGAGTCAAAGCTCGCCTGCTTTGCTTTTGCTTGCAAAGCAACTGCGCCTAAAAGACCAAAACTAAGAATAATAAATGCAATTAACACTTCAATCAGAGTGAAGCCTCTTTGCACTTTTGTTTGAGATGACTGCATAATAGAACCAAATAAAAATTATCTGATTATAAGTTTATGCTATTTATTTGAGGAATCAATGAGGACTAAGACAAGCGGTTATATTTGTTGATAAACGGTTAATTAAACCTGTTTATTCAATAACACCGTTGATAATTAAGACTCAAATGTATTTAAATCAGGGGGAGGTTAATTGCAAGGTAAGCCTAAAGCGAATTTTTTACTAATTTAAGCTCACGGCGGCTCACTGGCAATAACTCACTGCACCCTTGTAGCTCAATCATATGATTGCCATTCGCTTTTGAATGCAAAGCAATTACTTTTTGTTTATTAACCAGTGTATTGCGATGAATTCGCAAAATATGTGTAGGAAATTGTAACTCTAATTGTTTTAGACTTTGTTCAAGTAAAGCTTCTCCACCACAGAATATCATTTTGGTATACTTTTCTTCGGCACTAAAATACAAAACATCATTTATATCAACACTGCGTAGAGTACCAGCTAGCTGATAAGAGATTTTTACATTTTGTTGTTTTTGAATATGTACTTTATTTAAGCGCCCGACTTGCTTAAGCACCTTTTGCAATGATTGCTCTGAAATAGGTTTAACTAAATAACCTGCAGCGCTTAATTGTAAAGCATCGAAGGCATGCTCAGGGTGAGCAGTTATAAAAACAATAGCAGGAGGTAGAGTTAAACTATTGAGCTCATTAGCAACTTGTAAACCATTCATACCAGGCATATCAACATCTAAAAAAATCAAATCAGGCGTTTGCTTTTTAGCAAGTACTAGAGCTTCCTTACCATTACTTGCCTCACCTTGTACAACTATGCTTTTATCGTGTGTTAACAAACGGATTAAGCGAGATCTCGCAAGAGGCTCATCATCAACAATGAGTACATTCATACACTGCCCTCAATTAGCTTAGGGATAACGACCTTGACCCTAAACACATCATTTTTATTAGTAATTGTTAGCTGCGCTTTATTTTTATAATAAATATTTAATCGTTGGCGAATATTTTCAAGCGCCATTCCGTTATTAGGCCTAGTTTGAGCATTAGAAATTGTTATAGGGTTAGAAACAATCATGGTTATATAGCCGGTAGTGATATGTAGCTCTACTTTTATTTCTGCACCATGCTCACTTGTTTCAACGCCGTGGCATACCGCATTTTCAATTAATGGCTGCAGGGTTAAGCAAGGAATGCTCAATGCGGGTAGTTCATTAGGTATTTGCCAATCAACTCTTAAGCGATTACCAAAACGCCACGTTTCAAGTGCGATATATTGCTTACTCAACGTTATTTCATCTTCAAGAGATACATTCTTCCCCGAGTGCATTGCAGCCTGCGATAAGGCGGCTAATGCTAAAATAGCCTGCTCTGCCGCATCGGCATCATGATGAGTAAGCTCTGCAGCAGTGTTTAAACTATTATATAAAAAATGAGGACGTATTCTAGCTTGTAGGGCATCAAGCTCTGCACGAGAAAGTGCTTTAGTTTGCTGCTCTTTTTCAAAATGAATTAATAAAAACTGGACGAATAAAGCAGCCAGTAAAGCCACTATAATACAATTGCGAAGTGTGAAATAAATTAGGTTATTTGTATCATCTATATCAAAAGCAAAATGAGAAAATAAAATACTAAAAATACAGGTAGATAATAAAAAAAAGGCAAAAAATAGACTTAATTGAAAAGTTTGAGTACGTTTTTGTAAGAAAAATCTACAGAAGTATAAAGAAGAGGTACCGACTAAAACAATTAAATGCATAAACAAACTAATGATCCCAAGTCGTAGCCAAATATCTCCTTCTACATTAGGTGCAAAAGCTAAAACAATAGCAATAACTTGAGAAACAATAAGCGTGGCTAATACGCCTCGCTCATTAAAAAGAGCCGAAAAAAGCAAACCATCATTTTGAAGTGACTTGCTCATAACGACTCTCCTTTAATCTAAATGTTTAATATATTTAAATTAACGTAGCTCTACAGGAACAGCAAATACTATATTTTCTACTTCACCTGGGTTCTCAACAACCTGCGTACCACCAAGATCTTTTAATCGGCTTATTACTTGTTGTACAAGTACTTCTGGCGCAGATGCACCCGCAGTTACGCCAACTGATTTAGAGCCTGAAACCCACTGCTCTTGTACATCAGTTGCGTCATCAATTAAATAAGCAACTGTGCCCATTTTATCTGCAAGTTCACGTAAGCGATTAGAGTTAGAGCTATTTTTAGCGCCAACAACTAATAGCACATCAACTTTATCAGCTAAGTCACGAACAGCGTCTTGACGATTTTGCGTTGCATAACAAATGTCATCTTTACGAGGTCCGTCAATTGATGGGAATTTATTGCGCAGTGCATCAATAACATCTGCTGTGTCATCAACTGAGAGTGTTGTTTGGCTGCAATAAAAAAGATTTTCAGCATTTTTTACATTAAGCGCAACAACATCATCAACGGTTTCAACAAGATAAATGCCACCGGCTGAGTTATCATATTGTCCCATTGTTCCCTCTACTTCAGGGTGGCCATGGTGTCCAATTAAAATACACTCAATACCTTTACGACTCGCACGTGTAACTTCCATATGTACTTTAGTTACAAGCGGACATGTTGCATCAAATACTTTTAAATCACGACGTTTAGCCTCTGAGCGAACCGCTTGCGAAACACCATGTGCACTAAAAATAACAATGCTGTCGTCAGGTACTTGATCAAGCTCTTCAACAAATACCGCACCACGACTTTTTAATCCATCAACCACATAACGGTTATGTACTACTTCGTGGCGCACATAAATTGGCTTTTCAAAAATATCTAGAGCGCGCTCAACAATACTAATAGCACGGTCAACACCAGCGCAAAAGCCGCGTGGATTAGCTAGTAATATTTCCATTAACCTTCCACCTCAATAATATCAACTTCAAACGTTAAACGTTGGCCAGATAAAGGGTGATTAAAATCAATCGTTACCGACTCACCTTGCACTTCGCGAACTAATCCAGGAAGCTCAGTACCGTCAGGTTGAGTAAACGCAATAATTGCACCTACTTTGGCTGGTGTTTCTGGGCCAAATTTACTACGGTCAACGTAGTAAATATTATCTGGATTTGGCTGACCAAACGCATCTTCAGGTTCTAATTCAAACGTTTTACTTTCGCCTGCAGTTAAACCTAATAAACACTTTTCGAAGTTTGCCGTTAAGCTGCCATCGCCCATTGTTAATTTAGCAGGTTTGTTGTGCACCTTGGTAGAATCAGCGGCAGAGCCATCTTCTAATTTAATAGAAAAATGGAAAATAACTTGCGAGTTTTCACCAATTACAGCTTGGCTCATGCTTTATGCTCCTTTGGACTCTCGCCGGTGAAGGCGTCAAATAACAATAATGCTGCACCAATACAAATAGCGCAATCGGCAATATTGAATACAGGAAAATGTGAGTCTTTATAAAAAACGTGAATAAAGTCGATTACATAACCATACGCAATACGATCGTATAAATTACCAATAGCGCCAGCAAGTACCAATGCATAAGCACCGCATAGTACTTTATTTGTAGCAGGTAAGCGTTTTAGCCACCACACAAGCAAAGCACTAATAGCAACGGCAATTGCACTTAAAAACCAACGCTGCCAACCACCCGCTTCACTTAAAAAGCTATAAGCAGCACCATAGTTATGTACATAAGTAATACTAAAAACAGGGAGTAAGTTTATAGACTCTTGATAAGCCATAGTCCCTACAACAAGTGTTTTACTGGCAAAGTCTATTACTAAAAGTAATAGACTCAACCAAAGCCACACTAAACCACTTTTTTGGGCTAGTTTGCTCACTAAGAATAACTCCTAAGCGAATTGACGCTTTTCACCTTCGCCGTCAACATTACTTACACAACGACCACAAATTTCAGGATGAGCAGGCTCAACACCTACATCTTCGCTGTAATGCCAACAACGCTCACATTTAGCAGCATCTGTTGCAGCAACGCTAATGAACAAACCTTCAATTTCGGTAGCTTGTGTATCTGCAGGCTGGCTATCAACTTCAGTAACATTCACGGCTGATGTTAACAATACAAAACGCAGTTCATCACCAAGCGCGTTTAATTTAGCGGCAAGCTCTTTACCCGTAAATAAATTCACCGTTGCTTGAAGTGTTGCACCAATTACTTCTTCTTTACGTGCAGCTTCTAATAAGCGGTTTACTTCGTCACGTACAGTTAAAATCTCTAACCAATCATCGTTACTAAATTGGCTATTTGTTGGCGCTTGTAAGCCATCGTACCAAACTGATGTAAATACGTAGTCACTACGCTCACCCGGTAACGCTTCCCATATTTCTTGTGCGGTAAAGCTCATAATAGGTGCCATCCAACGCGTCATTGCTTCTGCGATATGATAAAGCGCTGTTTGACAAGAACGACGTGCATGGCTATCACTCTTAGCTGTATATTGACGATCTTTAATAACATCTAAATAGAACGAGCCAAGCTCACCCGTACAGAAGTTCATTAGCTTTTGAGTTACTAATAGCATTTGGTAGCTGTCGTATGCGGCTAAAATCTCGTCTTGCAACTGAGCTGCGCGGCCAACAATCCACTTATCAAGCTCAACCATATCATCAACAGCTACTTGATCTGTTTCTGGATTAAAACCATTTAGGTTAGCAAGCAAGTAACGGCTAGTGTTACGAATACGGCGGTAACGATCGGCTGAGCGTTTAAATATTTCATCCGACACAGTCATTTCTGCCGTGTAATCGGTAGAAGCCACCCACAAACGTAGAATGTCAGCACCTAGTTTATTCATCACATTTTGTGGTGAAATAACATTGCCTAACGACTTAGACATTTTACGGCCGTTTTCATCAACGGTAAAACCATGCGTAAGCACTTGCTTATATGGTGCATGTCCATTAATCGCAACTGATGTCATCATTGACGACATAAACCAACCACGGTGCTGATCAGAACCTTCAAGGTATAAGTCAGCTGGACCAACCAAGTCTTCACGTGCATCTACTACACAAGCGTGTGACACACCTGAGTCAAACCATACATCTAGCGTATCTTGCACTTTCATGTATTGCTTGGCGTCTTCTTCACCAAGTAAAGTAGCTGGTTCTAAATCGTACCATGCTTGTATACCAGACTTTTCAACAAGCTCTGCTGCTTGAGCAATTAGCTCTTGTGTATTTGGGTGAAGTGCACCGGTGTCTTTATCAACGAACAATGCAATAGGAACGCCCCAAGTACGCTGGCGAGAAATACACCAATCTGGGCGGCTTTCAACCATGTTAGAAATACGGCTTTCGCCCCACTCTGGTAACCACTGCGTGTTTTTAATCTCAGCAAGAGAATCTTGACGTAAGTTAGCCTGATCCATACTTACAAACCATTGTGGTGTAGCACGGAAAATGATTGGTGTTTTATGGCGCCAACAATGCGGGTAACTATGCGTAAGCGCATGGTGATGCATAAGCGCACCACGCTCTTTTAATACTTCAATTACGCTCGCATTTGCCTTAAATACGTGCTGACCTGCAAAAAGTTCGGTATCTGGTAAATAAACACCATTTGCACCAACAGGGTTAGCCACTTCAAGGTTGTAATTTAAACCAGCCACGAAATCTTCTTGACCATGGCCTGGGGCGGTATGTACAACACCAGTACCTGAATCAGTAGTTACGTGTTCTGCAACAATCACTGGTACATTAAAATCATAAAAAGGATGGGCTACTTGCAAGTTTTCAAGCGCTGCACCTTTTACATACCCTAGTACGTGAAAGTGATTAAAACCAAAACGGTCCATAGCATCTTTAACAAGCTCAGAACCTAAAATTAGACGTTGTTGTACGCCTTCATCTTCAACCTGTACTAACGCATACTCTAAATCGGCATGCACAGCCACAGCGCGGTTTGCAGGAAGCGTCCACGGTGTTGTTGTCCAAATAACAGTACCAACACTGCCTTCTCCTTTATGACCATCAGCCAGATCAAAGGCACTAACAACAGCACCTTGATCAACAAATGTAAAACGCACATCTATTGCTGGAGACTGCTTATCTTGGTATTCAACTTCTGCTTCTGCTAATGCAGAGCCACAGTCTGTACACCAATGCACAGGCTTTGCGCCTTTATGCAAATGACCTTTTTCAATAATACGACCAAGCACACGAATTGCATTCGCTTCAAAGTCAAAGTTCATTGTTAAATATGGCTTATCCCAATCTGCAAATACGCCTAAACGTTTAAAATCAACTTTTTGACCTTCAACTTGTTTTTTAGCGTATGCACGGCATTTTTCACGAAACTCACTCGCAGTAACTTTTACACCCGGCTTGCCTACTTTTTTCTCAACCATTAACTCGATTGGTAAACCATGACAATCCCAACCTGGAACTAATGGTGAATCAAAGTCAGATAATGTTTTAGACTTAACAATAATATCTTTTAATATTTTATTAACTGAGTGGCCTAAATGGATATCGCCATTTGCATACGGAGGGCCGTCATGCAAAATAAAGGTTTTTTTACCTTTCTTAGCGCTGCGAATTTGACCATAAAGGTCGTCCTCATACCATGCTTTAAGCATTTTTGGTTCACGTTGTGCCAAATTGCCACGCATTGGAAACGGTGTTTCCGGTAAGTTCAAAGTATGTTTATAGTCGCTCATTTATCCTACATTCCGTCTCTATCGGCTACCTGATTTAAACCAAAACACTGCTTAGCGGCAGCAACATCAGTTGCTATTTGCGCCGTTAATTGTGTTAATGTCTCGAATTTTTTCTCATCGCGAAGTTTTTCTATTAACTCCACATGCATAAATTGTCCGTAAATATCCTGTGCAAAATCAAAAAGGTGAACTTCTAATAATGCACGAGTTCCATTAAATGTCGGCTTATTACCTACATTTGCAACTCCAAAAATCTGTTTTCCTGCAATCGTTGCTTGCACTGCAAACACTCCGTTGACAGGACACACTTGGCGTTTTAGGGCAATATTTGCCGTTCTAAAACCGAGTTCACGTCCTCTTTTCCAGCCATGTATAACACGACCAGAAATAGCATAATCGTGACCAAGCATTATTTTAGCACTCGCTAAGTCACCGGATGCTAAAGCATCTCGTATTAAAGTGCTGCTTACTCTAGCATTTAATTGACGAAAGCTCGCGGTGCTTTTTACATCCATGCCCGCTTGCTTACCCATGCTAGCAAGTAAGTGAAAGTTACCTTGGCGTTGCTTTCCAAACTTAAAATCATCACCAACAGTAAGTGCTTTAACACCTAACTTTTTAATCAAAATCTCATTAACGAATTGCTCAGCATGCATGTTTGCAAATTGCTGATTAAAGCTAATGCAAATAACTCGCTCAATACCTAAATCACTCAATAAACGTAACTTATCTCGTAAGCGCGTTAACCGTGCAGGGGCATTGTTTTTAGCAAAAAACTCTTGTGGCTGGGGTTCAAACAGCATTACAGTGCTAGGCAAACTATGCGCTTTAGCATCGCTAAGTAAACCTTTTAATACTTCTGCGTGGCCTAAATGAACGCCGTCAAAATTACCAATAGTTAACACACAACCAAAATGGTGTGGGCGAATATTGTGTATACCTCTAATTAACTCCATGCCACCTAATGCCTTGTTTAGCGAGCTATTAATTACGGCTAAAAAATGATTAAAGCCGCAGAGTTGCCGATTATAATCTTTTTTTTAGTTTGATTCAGTAATTGCTACACTTTTTATCGTATTTAGTCTAACGCCCATCACAAATAGCATTGCAAAGTAGCTAATACCTGCCAAAGCCACTAGCGCTACTAATAATATTACTTGCTGTGTAAAGGCCCATGTAGCCCAATAATAGTAACTGCTCACAAACCATGTGACAGCTCCCATAACAATACTTGCAACAACACATTTAAGTGTAAAACGCATACTCATTGATGAGAACTGGTATACATTTTCTTTTTTAAGCTGTCTGTATAATAAAAATGCATTGCAGCTAGCCGATAACGAAGTAGCAAGTGCCAACCCTAAATAACCAATGAAAGGAGCCAGCATAATGTTAAACACCATATTAAGTACTAAGGTAATAATACCAATACGCACCGGTGTTTTTGTATCTTGACGAGCATAAAAGCCAGGAGCGAGTACTTTTATTAGCATAAAGCTTACAAGACCGACCGAATATGCGACTACGCCTAAGCTTACAGCTTTGACATGATCAATACTGTCTTCTTTAAATGCACCGTGGTCGAACAACACGGTAATAATAAGTGGACTGATGATCATTAAACCTACCATTGCTGGTAGGCCTAAAAATATAACAAAACGAACTCCCCAATCGAGAGTATGCTGAAAGTCGCTACTTTTTTTACTGCTATGTAGTTTAGAAAGCGCAGGTAAAATAACTGTCGCAATACCAATACCAAATAATCCCAGCGGAAATTCAATTAAGCGGTCAGAATAATAAAGCCACGCAATTGAACCCGTCATCAGTAATGACGCAATCATGGTATCGAGCAACAGATTAATTTGACTAATAGAGACACCAAACAAAGCCGGTAGCATAAGTTTTCGTACTTTTTTTACGTTTTCGTCTTGCCATGCCCAGCGCGGACGCGCCAACATTTTAGCGCGATACAAGAACGGTAATTGAAATAGTAGCTGCACTACACCACCAACAAATACACCTATGGCAAGTGAATAAGCACCTACCGAAAATTTATCATGTAAAAAAATTGCACACGTAATAATAGAAACATTAAGTAAAACTGGTGTAAATGCAGCAACAGCGAAACGGTTATACACATTCATTACCGCACCACTAAGTGCAACTAAGCTTACAAAAAATAAATAAGGGAATGTAAGTTTAAGTAGTGAACTTGCAAGTTCAAATTTTTCGGCATTAGGTCCGCCTTGCCACCAATCTATAAACCAACCGGTACCAAATAATGCTGCAATAACAGGAGAAGCAACAACACCTATAATAGTGACAATTAGTAAAATGGTTCCTAATGTGCCTGCGGCTTGTGCAACAAAAAGTCTGACTTTGTCGTCTCCTTGCTGTTCTTTAATTTCACTTAGCACAGGTACGAATGCTTGTGCGAAGGCACCTTCTGCAAATAAACGGCGTAAAAAATTAGGAATACGGTTAGCAAATAAAAAAACATCAGCCGCTGCACTTGCGCCTAATAAATTGGCAACGACAGCATCTCGAACGAGCCCTAAAATACGCGATATCATAGTCATACAACTAACAATCATACCAGAGCGAAATAAACCTTTTGACACCTTAAACCTACTCAAAAATCCTCAAGATAGGCGATTATGCCACAGTCTTTTTTATAAATCGCTTTAAAGCACTAGGCTGGGGGTCTGTGCTTTGTTACAATGTCTATATTAACTGCTAAAGCGGCAAATTGATGCTCGTTATATGGTGCAGTTTTTCTTGGATTGTTAAATTTAAATTGACATCCATGATAGAAACAGGCATATTCCACGGCCTTTAATTTAAGCTTTATTTTAAGATTGTTAGGAGCAAACCTTGGCTAACATCAAGTCTGCAAAAAAACGCGCTATCACAAGCGAAAAAAACCGTCAGCACAACGCAAGCCGTCGTTCAATGATGCGCACTTACTTCAAAAAAGTAATTGTTGCTATTGAAGCGGGCGATAAAGAAGCTGCACAGCAAGCTTTTTCTGTTGCTACACCTATCCTAGACCGTTACGCAACTAAGGGTCTAATTCACAAAAACAAAGCAGCTCGTCATAAGAGCCGTATAGCAGCTAAGATTAAAGCTCTATAATTTGTTTTTGATAGAATATAAAAAACCGGCTTTTGCCGGTTTTTTTTTATCTAAGATTTAATCTCATACTTTAATAACAGTCGACATAAATATTTAAACAGATTAGTGTCATACATTTTCCAAGTCTGGATAAAACTTCTTAAGCATTGCCGCTATTTTTTTAGGTGTAAACGGCTTCACTACAAATCCTTTAGCGCCTTTATCAATTGCATCCTTAACATTTTCAATACCTGAATGTGCAGATACCATTACTACATTTGTCTCAGGGCTTAATTCATTGATTTGTGCAATCAAATCTTTGCCATCGCCGTCCGGCAATTCAATGTCTAAAAAAATGATATTATAATTTGCAGCCTGGCACTCACTAATACATTGTGAGGCAGTAGATGCTTCCTTTACGTTATCTATCCCTAAGTGCATGAGCGTTTGGCTCAAAAAACTACGCACTGTGCTAACGTCATCTACAATTAAAATTGATAGCTGCGTATTCATCTTTATTCCTCGTAGGCTATAAGCTAACTTTAAGTTATCATAATAATTAGCTTAGTATATAAATTTGCTCATTTAATTATAGAGACCTACGGAAAAAAGGCCAGATTTGCTTTATGTCTAAAACCCCAAATAAACAGTCGTTGCTAGGTAAAGCACCAACAAGAAAAAAAACAGCGCAAAAAAGAAAGCCGCAACGCCCTACTCAGCGCTCTATACCCGCAGAGGAAAAAACAAATATAAACAATGGCACTAGCCAAAAAACAAAGTCAAAAAAGGGGCTATTTATATCTCTGGCCATTGTTATTGTAATAATTTTAGCTTTTCCAAAACCAACCTTGCTCACCTATAAAAAATTAGGGATGGTAAGTGAGAGTGTATACTGGCCTGGACTTTTAGGTTACGGAGCTACTTTAATTGATTCCAACTTGCACCCCAACTATGATTCTAGCCGTGAATCCCTTTATTTATGCAGTGATTTACAAAAACCACAGAGCTGTCAAAAGTATCAAGTAATTGCTGACAATGGTTTGTTTTCGGCAATTGGCAGTTACTTTTAGCATTAAAAAAACTAATCTGAAAATTTAAAATTACTTGGTTGAAAGGTGTGCAAAAGATCAACATAATGGCGCTCCTTTTTTCAACAACTGAACTATTGAAACGACCATGCTAAACGAGCTAGATTGGCTTTTAAATACTACACTACTTGCACTAGGTTTAGGTGCATTCTTTATTAACCAGATAACACTGCTGCGCGTTGCCGCCATTAGTGCATGTGGTTTATTGTTCTTATCATTTAGCCTAGATCTTATGTCGTCGAGCGTTATTTCAAATATGAGTTTAGTGTTGATCAACACGTTTTACTTGTTTAAAGTTTATACATTCGGGCAATTTAATGTAACCCAAAGTTAACAACTTTTCCTTAGAATATTTAATAGCCCAGCATTGCTGGGCTTTTTTATTGCTAATTTTTAAAATATTAGAAACACGTTAGATCAGGACAGTATTAAACGCCACTAAAGCACCACTGCAATAATGGTGCTGTGCATGTACTGTTGAGAAAAACGAGAAGAAAGACGAAAACTGAAAATACCTAATAAGCTAGGTTAATCTGCTATTGTTAATTCACTTTGGGTTTGTGTTTTAGATGGACTATCTTCAGCGTTAGCCTGATTAAACCAAGCTGAAACACCTAGCACAATAATTGAAATAACAACGAGGCTTAATTTAGCCCCACTTTGACTGGATTTCATAACACCCTCTTTATATTTTTATTAGTGAGAATATCTTTTACACTAATGAAAATTACAAATGTTAACAAGCTGTTTTTTAAACTAATTAGCTATCAGCTAATAACCTTTAGTTCTATCCACTGAATTATTGAGTGCTAAGCCCATATTCAAACGTTCAATATTATCGGCTATTTGGTCTATAACGCTATTTAAATCAGATAGCGCTGCACAATGTGGTGTAAGTGTTATTTTGGGGTTTCCCCAGTAAGGATGGTTCTGCGTTAAAGGTTCTTGGTCAAAAACATCCAAGGTAGCAGCGCGTAAGCTATCGCTATTTAATGCATTTAATAAATCTTGCTCAACCACATGAGCGCCACGTGCCACATTAATAACAACAGCATGTGAAGGTAGCTTAGCGAGCATTGAGTGATTAATAATGCCTGTAGTTGCTTGCGTAAGGGGTAATAGACATACAAGGTAGTCAACGTCAGAAAGCATATCGCTAAGTCCTTCATCGCCATAATAAACCTCGACATTAGCCGTGTTTTTATTACTTTGCGCCCAGGCACTTACTTTAAAACCATTAGTTACAAGTTTTTGCGCACATGCTTTACCTAATTCGCCAAATCCAAGTATACCAACATGTTTATTACTAAAAGCTCGTTTTGGCTTCCATGTTTGCTGTGTTTGTTTAGTGTAATACTCTTTTAAGCGTAATTTTTGAGCTAAGACATGTGTAAGTACATATTCCGCCATATCTTCAGCTAGTTGCATATCAACAATACGTACTACTTCGACATGTTCAGGTAATAATGTTAAATCGATACTGTCTACGCCTGCACCAAATGACGACACAGCTTTTAAGTTAGGCAGCTGCGGCCACAGAGACTCAGGAGCATTCCACGCAAGTACAAAATCCACATTATTTGCGTTTTTGCAATCAGGCCATTGCTCTATCAATGTATTTGGTAATCGCTCTTGTAACTTCGTTATTAGCTTTTCGTTGTTGCGCCCCGTTATAGCCACCAATACCGACATAAATTCTCCTAGCAATTCACAGTTTATAATTTAGTACTTTAAAAAGTCACACTACTGCAAAGTAACTGTCACACCCTTTTTTTAATCTTACATGTATAGCGAATAGACCAAACGGAATATGAGGTTAATATGATAAGTGTTGATAAAGTAATTGCAGCAAACTTACCACAACTAGAGAACTCTCCAAAAGTAAAAGGTTTAGTAAAAAAGGGTTTAGGTTACTTATTGCATGAACAAGAGTTTATCACCTTTGGTAATACGTACCCTCACCTACAAGGGTTAGAATTTGTTGAGCAAGTACTTGATGAACTCAATTTTGATACGCGCTATAAACCTAAGCAGATAGAACATATTCCTAACGAGGGTAAACTTGTTATTGTTGCTAACCACCCTATTGGTTCATTAGATGCTTTAGCACTTATCAAAGTACTCTCTACAGTAAGGCAAGATTTAAAAGTAGTCGCAAACCGCATGTTAATGTCGGTCAGCGCAATGCATTCTCTTTTACTCCCTGTTGATAACTTATCTGGTATGAGTAAAAAGCAAGAGCTTAGTAATATACAAAACCATTTAAAAGGTGGAGGTGCCTTACTTATATTTCCTGCAGGGGAAGTGTCGCGCCTAGGACCAACCGGCATTAAGGATTGCAAATGGAATAGCGGTTTTTTACGTATGGCAAAAAAAGCCAACTGCCCCATTTTACCTATTTTTATTAAAGCCAAAAATAGTCCACTTTTTTATGGTACATCAATGATTTATAAGCCTCTGGCAAGTTTATTATTAGTGACAGAAATGTTTAAGCAGCGCAAAAAATCTTTAGAGTTTGAGATTGGTGCTTCTATCCCTCCTGAGTCCTACTTAATAGAAAACCTTAAAGATAAAGAAATTGTAAACCTCATACGTAAACAGCTTTATAGGCTTACAACTAAAAAAACACTGCCGCTAAAAACACAAACACCTATTGCTGTGCCTGAGTGTAGAAAAGAACTAAAAAGAGCAATTGAGCAATGTCAGCTTCTGGGTAAAACACACGATGGCATGCACATTCATCTATATCAATATGTAGGTAGTTCACCTATTTTTAGAGAGCTAGGACGCCTGAGAGAAATAGCATTTAGAGCAGTAGGTGAAGGAAGCGGTAAGCGTCGTGATATAGATAAATACGATATGGATTACCAACACCTTGTACTGTGGGACCCTATGCAACTAGAGCTAGTAGGTGCTTATCGATTAGCCTGCGCACAACAGGTAATACAAAAGCATGGACGTGAAGGCTTATATACCGATAGTTTATTTTCTTACACCGACGCTATGACGCCCTATCTACACCAAGGAATTGAGCTTGGTCGAAGTTTTGTACAACCTAAGTATTGGGGACGTAAGAGTCTTGACTATTTATGGTACGGTATTGGTGCTTTTATAAAAAACTACCCACAGTATAGGTATTTATTTGGGGCCGTAAGCGTGTCCAACGCTCTACCTGAGCAAGCCAAAGCCATGCTCGTTTATTACTATCAACATTACTATAAAAGCAGCATAGAACTAGCTACACCTAATAATGAGCTTAAATTAACTGAGCAACAGCTAACTCAATGCAATATTCTTTTTAATGGAAACGATGTTAAAGAAGATTTTGTAGAGTTAAAGCATGTGTTAGCTAATATGGGCGCTCAAGTCCCTACTTTATTTAAACAATATACTGAGCTTTGCAATCCTGGCGGCGTACAATTTTTAAGCTTTAGCATTGATCCCGATTTTAATAATTGTATTGATGGATTGGTATTAGTCGATCTTAAAAGTGTTAAAGAAAACAAAGCTAAACGTTATTTAGAATAACTATTGATAACTAAAGTCAGTGCACCGAGTATTTTATGCCTTATAAAGTACTCGGTTTATATTTAATTATAAATACCGACTCAATCGCATTTAAGTCTTCCAATACTTTTTTAAGTGTCGGGTGTTTAAATTATTTTCGTTCCCTGCTAAAAAGATATTTTCTTGTTTATTAAGGCCCTGATTAAACACGAGATTATGGCAAGGCAGTGCCTGCCTTATATTCATGTGACTGTTAATTAAATAAATATGTCAATCTTTACAAAAGCATAACGACACTAAAATTAATCTAAATCAATAAAACATTTTATAAGCTTCAAATGCTTTTTAAACTTTGATCTAGAACAGGTTTTCATATTTATTGCTCGGTAATAATAGCGCTAATTAAATAGTAGTTCTTGGAGAACAACATGAAAACTCAAATTAGCATCGCATTATTAACCTCTTTATTAGCACTCTCTCCAGCTGCACACGCTAACTTTAGCGTAAATGTTGGCGCTATTAACGTAAACCCTGATAACAGTAGCTCAGCGATTAATGAAGCACCTACGCTAGGCCTTAAAGGTGATTCAGACACTCAACTAGGTATCACCGTAGATTATGCATTTAACGATCAATGGGTGTTAGAACTGATAGCAGCAACACCGTTTTCACACGATGTAAATGGCGCAGGCGGCTTAGCAGGCAATAAAATTGCAGATATAAAACAACTTCCACCGTCATTGGTTGCACAATACCACTTTTTAGATACAAGCTATGCGCTAAGACCTTTTATAGGCGTAGGCATAAACTACACTGCATTTTTTGATGAGCAACCCTCTCAAGCACTTAAAGCAACACTAGGAACAGACGATGTAGAAGTAAAGTTAGATGATTCGTTTGGCTTTATGGCTCAGGTAGGTGCTAACTATAAAATTGATAAAAACTGGGGTTTACACGCCATGGTATCAATTATGGATATTGATACCGATGCCACTGTTTATGCTAATGGTGCAAAAGCACTTACATCAACTGTTGAGCTTGACCCAGTTGTTGCAATGTTCGGTGTTAGGTACAGTTTTTAAAGCAAATATAAAGTAGTACATAGTTACCCAATTACAATGTGTGTTAAAAGGCCGAAAGGCCTTTTTTTCATTTGTAGAGATTAGGGCAGGTTACTTAACTTTTTCTGCTCTAACATTTCTTTCCAGTGCATTACTTCACTTGGCAATATAGGTGTTTGCCCGTCAAAACCAGCAACTTCAAGCATTTCTTCAATACTTATAATACCCTTTTTACTTTTAAATACACCGCGTACATAAGCAATAGCATGTAAGCCTCGCTCTGAGTGAAACTTTTGCTCAATATAAAAGTATTTATGATCCCAGCCAACTAACTTAGTACTTATTGTATATCGCTGCATAGGTTTAATATCGCGGATATAAGTAATAGCAGTTGCGTTAACAATCGGAAACCAACGACGCTTCATTATTTGCTTTAGTAAGCCAACACGCTCCGTCATCCACGTGCGAGATAAATCCATCATCGCAAGATAGCGTGAGTTCGTTAAATGTAGATTAATATCACAATCAGTCGGCAAAGCTTTGTAATCAATATCTACTGTATCAAGTAGATTTTGATATTGCTTATTGCGTTTAATTTTGAAAAATAATAATAAAAGTCGAATATATAAGTTCACAAAAAAGGTCTTACCAGTTAAATTTATTCGAGTGTAGCATAGCCCCTTGCGAAGACGAATATTCTACTTTAATCTTAAATCATTATTACAATAAAAAAGATAGCTAATGAAATTAAAACTAAAAACTATCGCTGCACTGGCCCTATTAGTCCCTAGCTACAATGCTTTTGCCGATTTTTCGTTACCAGGTAAAGGCTCAGTAACTTACCCTACCGGTGTAGTTAAAGAATTTAAATTTGGTTTTGAATGGCAGCAAAAAGCTGAGAAATTCACTATTGGATCTAAAAGTTACAATATGGAGCAAATTCCTAGCTCTTATTCTGTCGCCATCACGCTTTCAAAAGATGACAACCAAGTATGGGTTCAAGAATTTAATAATGGGTTTATTGAGGAGTTTGAATGGCAAATTGGCGAACATACAGTCACTCTAAAAAAGCAGCAGTTTAGCGATCCTGTAAAAGGTGACTATGTTATTGAGCTAAATGGCCGTAGCTATTTTTTCACTCGTAATAACGCCAGTATCGTAATGAACTTTAACGAAGAAGGTATTGAGACGATTGCAATTGATGGGGTAACAAAAAATATGGGCACTAAAAATTAGTCCCCATATTTTAATTTCTTTAAGTCAATTACACCTTTACTGTTTTTCGATTAATCCCGTAATCACGTAACTTATTAGCTACCGCGGTGTGACTTAGGCCCAATCGCTTAGCTAACTGACGTGAGCTTGGGTAAGCGGGGTAGAGTTTGCGAAGTAAAGTCGCTTCAAAACGTTTAACAGCTTGATCTAGTGAGCCTTCAAAATCAGACTCTAAATACCCTAAATCATGAGTAAAAGTTGGTAACTGCAAATGCTCTACGCGAAGCTCGCTATCATCTAGTAACGACACTGCACGGTAAATTGCATTTTCGAGCTGACGTACATTTCCAGGCCACGGGTACTCTTGTAAAAAGCTTAAACACTCTTGTGATAAAACAGGAATTGCATGACCATTTTGTTGCGCATATTTTTGAATAAAATGCTCTGCAAGTGGCCCTACATCTGCTTTTCTATCTCTTAGTGGCGCTATTTCTAAAGTAAGCACGTTTATACGGTAATATAAGTCTTCTCTAAAAACCCCTTCTTGTACCATTGCAGGTAAGTCTTTTTGAGTAGCGGCAACAATACGTACATTTACTTTAACTTCGTTCTCATCGCCTACTTTTCTAAACGTACCATCTTGTAAAAAACGCAGTAACTTAGTTTGTAGTTGAGTCGACATTTCGCCAACTTCATCTAAAAATACAGTTCCACCATCAGCTTGCTCTAATACACCACGCTTTGGCGCTGCGTTTTCTTCGTACCCGGCATAACCAAATAATTCAGACTCAGCAACATCATCAGGAAGTGAAGCACACGACAGCGCAATAAAAGGCTTAACAGAGCGATTAGATGCGTAATGGCATGCTCTAGCTAATAACTCTTTACCTGTGCCAGTTTCACCAGTAATCAAAATAGGGGCTTCTAGTTGCGCCATTTTGCGTGCTTCGCGCACAACTCGGCGCATTGCTGTACTAAAGTTATGAATGGTAGCAAAGCTTTCTTGCCCGTAGCGTCTAAATGCACTGACCTGCTGCCCTAAGCGGCTTTGCGATTTAATGTTAATAACCGCCCCCGCAAGCACATCACCTTCACTACCTTGAGGGACTGCAATTGGTAAAATGTCTGCAATAAAATCCTCACCCGCCACTTCAACGCGTGTGGTTTGCCCGAGCACTTCTTTACCTTCTAGCCAACGTGTAAAGTTAAAGCCTTTAAGTAAGTTATTAATATTTGCACCAATAACTTCTTTTTCAATTAACTGTAGGTCCTTACATGCTGCATCGTTGCATAAGCGTACCCAACCTTTAGCATCAATAGAGATAACGCCATCAGGCAATGCGCGTAGCAAAGTATTTAATTCGTTGTGTTCACGCTCAGATGGTAAAAACGCAGTGGTACGCACGTCATGTACGCCGTCGATTAAACGTATCGATGGCATAATTTTTTGAAATTGTTCAAATTCTATTTCGGGAAAACTAACGTACATACGACAATTTACAGAATCAACTTCAATTCCTTTTAGATCAACGCTGTAGTTAACTAATATATTAAGGATTTCTTGAGCAATACCAATTCGATCAGCACAGTGAATATCTAGACGCATACATCCTCAAAGAAGGAAAAACTATATTAGCTGAATAATACGCTAAGTCGCTTTGAGAAGGTAGCTTATTGTAAACATTTTTGGACGAAACAGACTGCGAAAGCGATAAGTTGAAATGTAATTAAATGAAGAAAAGTAGCACTGATATTTAACTATACCAGTGCTATTTGTTAAATTTTATTATGTGACTACTTACCTTGTGGGTAAGCAGACCAATCACCACCATCTAATTGTATAAATGGTCTTTGGTTAACATACATCATTATTGTGCCTTCGTTTTCAGCAACCTTAGGTGCTGTAGGTAGGTTTTCAAGCAAATTAGCAACACTATTATTCCCACCAAATACATCAGTTTGCAGCGCCTTGCTTACCAGCTCTGAAAGCGCAAAGTAACTTGTTGAATCATCAACCACAATTTGCGAGTAGTTTTGTACGTCTGGGCCTATAAATTTAATTGCTACAGGTACCGACACAATTGCAGGGCTTGGGATTTCACGTAAACCTGCAAACTGTACTTTGTCACCTTTTAAATTAGCGCCGTGTTCAGGCACTATCATTAACATAACGTTGCGACCACGTTTTTCTAGTTTTTTTACAAATTGGTTAATATCAGCAAACAAGTTTTTATGTCTGATTGGGTATGTCTCTTTACTATTAACCCTTGGTTGATTCTCTAGCTGATTACCATCATGTAAACTTGTGGTGTTGTAGTACATCGCACACGGCTTACAGTCATCAGCTTGCTCTAACCAACCATCCAGCACAGCTTCATCTGAGTAAATAGGACTATTATCAAAACCTCGTAGCGCCACTGGCATTGAATCGATATTAAATGGTGTACTATCTAGGCCACCGTACTTATTTATTAAGCCTTTAAACTCATCAAAATGTCCGTCGTGATTCATCACAACATTGTTTTGATAACCTAGTTTCTCTAGGTTTTTAAACAAGTGACATTGTTCAGGTGCCTCTTTAAATAATGCTGTTTGACTCGTTTGCCCACAACTAGCGCGCAGCAGTCTTACCGCAGCGGGTCCACTGTATGACGTAGCCGAGTTAAAGTCTGAAAACACCACATCAAAGTCTTTATACATATCAGTAACACTTACACCAATAGCATTTAAATCAGCAACAGCCATTGAGCATATGTTCAAAATAATTACATCAAACAGCTCACCATTCACTTGGTTTGGAAAGTGGCTCATTAGTAAGCTTTGTTGTTGGTAAAAATCAGCTAACTTTTGATCAGGAGATTGCGCTGCCTGAGTGATCACTTGCGTTTGAGGATTACTTTGATTTTGAGTAACCGGTTCAGGGTTAGCCACATTATTAACGAATTGTGATTGAGAGTTGTCTCCTTGCCACCCTACAACTAACAGCCCAACAATAGTCACGGTGGTAAAGCGTATCCATTGCGATGTATACCAAAAACACACACTAATTACGAACAGAGCCAACAACATATCAACGCTAATAACTCGGGTTAATAGCTCGATAAAATAACCAAAACTAAAATCTTGAACGTTACCTGCTTGTTTAGTCAACCTATTTATTGGTGGCAACCATGAGTCTTGATAAAGTAATACCACAGCAAACACAGCACCTAGTATATGTTTTGCCTTCTCTATTAATGGCTGCTTAAATTTAATCGCAAGCAATGCAGCAAAAGCGGCATTAGTTAGTACGTTAAAATCAATTGCACCGTAATAAAACAGAGCAAACTTAACTAAAAAATAAAGGTTCCAAACCCCTAAACCTGATAATTTCACTGCTTATCCTTTTTTACTGTATTTGGTGTATAAGGCTCTAGTACTTCATGTTTAAAAGTAAGCTTATAATAATATTTTGTTATTTGAGATAAAATATATTTGCCTAGCATACAAAGCACCGCGCCAAGCACCATTGCAAGAAACACGGTAATTAAAAGCTGATTCATACTCATAAGTTATCTCTTAGTTTCATTATAAAAGGCTTAGCATCTGGGCGGCTTTTACTAGAAAATTCTGGGGTGTTAATATTTTCAGTAACGCTGTTTGCTATATCAGGTGCAAATTTATAGCTATCATTCTCAGCAAGTTTTTGCGAGAAATCTACAACACTCTTACCTTTATAAAATCGCCTTAACTGTTTACATTCTTGTTGAATGTAAAAGTGGTCAGAAATTATATTTTGCTGTACAAAAAAATCACTCGTTTTTAATTTAAACAAATGCTTAATTGCATTATCAACGTCATTTTCTCTACAAGCATGCAAATATAAATAAACTGTATTATCTGCAATGCTAAATACATCACCTTCGCGCTTAATATGAAATAAATGCAAAGGATGAATAGGGTCAATTCTTGGTAGTAGCTCAAGTTTCACTAGCACACCACTAACACCTAAATTAACGGCTGAGTCACTATGAATTTCTACTTGTTTCGTAAACTCGATGAAAGGTAAATATCCTTTCGAAAAGGTATTTTCAGTGTATTTCAAAACATCCTCAACTGAGGAAGGTAAAGGCCTTGAAAACTTAAAACCTTGAATAGATTGCACTTGTGAAAGCAAACGCGAAGGCTCTGAAAAGCTATACAAAATTAGATTTACACCCAAGGTTAAAAATAAGCACTCATCTTGATGGCGAATAACACCATCAACATTTTGAATAACAAGCTTTAACCATCGTCCGCAGTTTTTTCTAAGTTCAAAACACTGCTTACCCAATAGCGCCAAATCAGTGTAACGCGTTACTGCAAAAATTAAGGTGGCAGCTTCTACTTTTGGGCCTTTATTAAATAAATCATTATTATCTTTTACGCTTTTATAATGCATCGGTAACTTAGTACCTTCGGGCACAGCACTTTGCACAAGCCAAACATCGTCTTCATCGGCAAAGTCTGAGTGTTTAAGTGTTTTACTTTCGCTTGCCGTTCCAGTTTGAACAACAAACTGATTACCACTTAATAATATTTGGTAATGTTCACCAGCAATAACCCCCCTACTGTGACGCCAATAATCATATTCAAGTACTCGAACCGCAGAGTCGTTATCAACAAATACCAGCCCATCAAATACATTGTTTAATCGTCTAAATAAAAAGCGATAATTTGCAATATCAGGTCCCGAAATTAAAAATAATAATGTAGCTCCCGTACTACGAACAAAATCGTTGTACTGCCTCATCATCAACTCTAAGCTTTTCTCGTCAGTACTGCTTAACTGTGCTGTATTAAAATGAACAAAAATAAGCGCTTTGCTTAGGCGTTTATAAGCACTTATTTCTTTTATAATACCTGAATTAATTTTCTCTATAGAATGATTCTGTGTTTCTGAGGCCAACGAAAAAGGGTGTACTCTATTATGCTTATAAGCATAATTTAACGATGCAGAAAAAGAAGAATCAAAAAATGATTCAACCTCTTGGGAAACTATATATATATCATTAACCAAGCTTTGGTTAATTGAATGTAACGCCAATTCGATTACAAAATTGTCTAAAGGGGCTAAAACAGCATAACTTGAAGCCGATTTTAACTCTTTTGCAGCAGGCTCTAATCCCGTTATGTTAAAGTTATGCACTTAAAACGCCCTATAAAAAATACTTTTTTACTAGTTTTAACCGTTATTCTATATATAATAGCCAAATATTGTCCACTTTTAATCAAAATAATTAAAGTAACTGTAAAGGTAAGAATGAATAACTTGACGCCTAAAAACTCACAAACGTTAACATCAAGTGACATAGAAAACCTTGCACTACGTTTTGGTGGAAAGAGTGATGACTACATAGAAATTGTAAACAAACAGCAAAATAATAATACAATTAATAAGTACGCATTACTTAAAGAAATAAACAACGAACTAAACACATAAGTTAGTTCAATTAAAGATAGGTAAAACATCCGTTGCAAAGAGTTTTCGTTAAAGGTATCAAAGGCGGTTTAGGCACTACCTCTGTGGTTGCAAATTTAGCGTGCGTGCTAAAAAAGTCTGACGTTGACGTTATTGCAATCGATCTAGATGCAAAAAGTGACCTAGGTTTACATTTTGGCCTGCCATGGAAATATACCAAAGGCTGGAGCAATGAAGCGAGCTTTGAAGATGCACTTGTGCATTTTCATCAAGATGACGATGGCATTATATTTTTACCATTCGGTGACAGCACTGATACTAGCATCGATAACATCACTAAAATGGTAAATAGATGCAAAAAACTAAATTATAGCCAAGAAGCGTGGGTAATTTTTGACTGCCCTGCACATATTAACCTTCTCCACTACCCGTTAGAGAAAAACGATATTGTAATTGAACTGGTTAATTGCGACGCTATTTGTCACAGCTTAATTTATAGACGCCTACAAACACTCAAAAATTCAGATACTGATTGGAAGCATTATTTTTTAGTTAACCGCTATAACTCTGCATCTACGCTAGAATTTGACTTGTTTTCTCTTTGGCAATCTACGCTCCCCCTTATGGCTCCGTTTTTTATCAACAGTGACGAAGTTATTAAAGAGTCAACCGCATACAGAAATGTAGCGCTTAATTGTGCGCCATATAGTGTCGCAAACGATGACTTTGAAACACTAGCTGGTTGGCTAGTTAGTAAAGCGACCTTATAAAATGAGCATTACATTATTTTATCAGCGCCCTATTCACAGCACTTTATACTTGCTGCTGAGCATTTTATTTACTGATAAGTTAGTCCGGTACATTTTATTCAAGTTTCATAGCTACTTTAATCAACATAAAGTAAATGTTATTGAAGCTTTTTTAATGCCTTTTATTACGCTTTTAAGCTCACTGTTTATAAATATTAAAAAGCATAAAATCAGCTTTGAATATACCCTTTATGACTACTACCCTCATTTAAGGTTGCCTTACCGAACCTACATTTACTCAAATATATTACGCTTTATTATACAAAGTGTTTTTTTAGTGTTTTTTAAAAACCAGCTTAAATCTAGTTCTGTAAAAGAAGATGCTGTTAATTATTTTTATGATGGTGTTAGCTACCTTTTAAGGCAATTACGTTGGTTTGATTTAAAGCTAGGTAGATTGTTAAAGCGCTTACTATCAAAAAACAAAAAAGGCCCTAAAAAAAGTGCGTTTAAAACCATGGCGGATGCGCGTGTATGGCAAAATAAACTAGTCAAATACGTCATTCTCGCGTTTATTCTATTTTTATTAGCAATATTTATTACAATTCCTTTTAGCTTGGAAGCTCAAGCCGTTTTTATAAGCTTTATTTTACTAGTTGCGTATGCGCTTAAACGAGTAAAAGGCCAAATGGCAACCATTGTCATGATTACCCTGTCAGTAACTACGTCTTCTCGTTACTTGTGGTGGCGTTACACTGAGACTTTAAATTGGGATGATCCACTTGCACTTGCACTAGGTGGTGGCTTATTACTTGCTGAAACGTATGCCTGGCTTGTACTGATTTTAGGTTTTTTCCAAACAATTAACCCGCTTGAGCGAAAACCAGTGCCTTTACCAAAAAACACTGACTTATGGCCAACAGTAGATGTATATATTCCAACTTATAATGAGCCGTTAAGCGTTGTAAGGCCCACTACTCTGGCTGCTTTAAGTATCGATTGGCCTGTGGATAAATTAAATGTTTATATATTAGATGATGGTAAGCGCCCAGAGTTTAAGGAATTTGCAGAGGAAATTGGAGTGGGCTATTTAGCTCGTTCGGATAACAATCATGCTAAAGCCGGCAATATGAATAGCGCTATGCGTTATACCGATGGCGAATATATCGCAATTTTTGATTGTGACCATGTCCCTGCTCGCTCGTTCTTACAAATGACGATGGGGCAGTTTTTAAAAGACAGTAAAGTATGCTTGGTGCAAACACCGCATCACTTTTTCTCTGCAGATCCGTTTGAGCGAAACCTTAACAACCATAGTCAAATTCCTAACGAAAACATGTTGTTTTATGGGCTTATTCAAGACGGTAACGACATGTGGGATGCGACCTTCTTTTGTGGCTCTTGCGCCGTATTAAAACGAGCTGCGCTTGATGATATTGGCGGTTTTGCGTTTGAAACAGTAACGGAGGATGCTCACACGGCACTTCGTATGCAGCGCGCTGGTTATAAAACTGCTTATATAAATATTCCACAGGCAGCAGGTCTTGCAACCGATAGCCTGTCAGCGCATATAGGTCAACGCATTCGGTGGGCGCGTGGTATGGCGCAGATATTTAGACTTGATAACCCATTAATGGGTAAGGGTTTAAGCATTCCTCAACGATTATGCTACATAAACGCAATGCTGCACTTTTTATCGGGTATTCCTCGTATTGTATTTTTAACAGCCCCTTTAGCGCTAATATATTTTAATGCGTACATAATTTATGCCCCATTTTTAGCTATTTTTATTTATGTAGTGCCGACATTAATTCAAATCAAAGCGACTAACTCACGTATTCAAGGTAAATACCGTTACTCCTTTTGGGGTGAAGTGTATGAGTCAGTACTTGCTTGGTACATATTAAAACCAACCACCGTTGCTTTATTTAATCCTAATAAGGGTAAGTTTAATGTAACCGAAAAAGGCGGTTTAAATGATGAAGAGCATTACGACTGGGGTATTTCTAAACCGTATTTAATTCTCTTACTTATTAATTTACTTGGTATATTAGTGGGTGTATTACGTCTATTTTTAGGTGACCCAAGCCAGATTGGCGTACTTATAATAAGTATGGGTTGGGCTTTTTATAATATTATAATTTTAGGTGCTGCCGTTGCTGTTGCAGCTGAAGCTCGTCAAGTGAGGCACTCGCATCGTATAAAGGCAAACTTTCCTGCCGGCGTTCGTTTAGCGAATGGTCATACTTTGAAAGTAAAAATAACGGATTATTCAGATAACGGCGTGGGCATAGAGACAGAACACGCGCATTTATGTCGTGTTAACGATAAAATTGAATTGTTAATGAGTCGTGGTAATAAGCAATTTTCGTTTACAACGTATGTATGTAATACCCGCAAAAAACAAATTGGCCTTACACTTAAAGACTTATCTCTCGAAAAACAGAGAGCTTTTATACAATGTACCTTCTCAAGAGCAGATGCTTGGCTAGATTGGCAAAATAACTTTAGACATGACCGTCCATCGTATAGCTTCAAAGAAGTACAAAAAACCAGTTTACGGGGCTTTAGTAATTTATTATTTCATGCTCCAAGAGCGTTACAACCAGTTATTAAGTTAATGACTAATATTGTCATTTACATAAATTCATTTACTCCAAAAAAACCGATAGTGCATAATAATTATGATTAAAAAGTTACTTAATACATTTCTAACATTGTTACTTATTAGTAGCGCATATAAAGTGCTCGCTATCGAGCCTATGCACGACAAAACCCTGTTTGTAAATGGCTACCCTGAGAGTGCCCAGGTTTCTAGTTTACGCCTTAGCTTTGAAAAATTAGGATTCAATGACTATAAACTCGACGGCGTGAATAATAATTCTCGTGTCGATTTCACAAATAGAATTGATAAATTAAGCACTAATTTAAAGCTTAACTTTTCGTACACTAACTCACCTTCATTGCTGGCTAATGTATCGCACTTAAAAGTTTATTTTAACGATAACTTAGTAACAGTATTACCTATTAATGAACAGCTAAGTGTTGTAAAAAATACGGTAAGTCATAGCCTTGACCTAAATGCTAAATACATTCAAGACTACAACCAAATTCGCTTTGAACTAGTTGGTTACTATGATTTACGATGCCAAGATTACTTTAGCCGCTCAATTTGGACTGAAATAAACAAATCAAGCCACATAACGCTTGATCAAAAACAGTTAGCAATTGATAGCCGCCTTGAATATTTACCAGAACCATTTTTTGATGCTAAAGATTACAACAAATTAAACTTACCTTTTGTATTTGCAAGCACACCTAATACACAAGCTATAGAAGCGGCAGCCACTTTATCTAGTTGGTTTGGCGCACAAGCAGACTGGCGTGGCACTAACTTTCCAGTAGTTTTAAATAAAGCACCAGAGCAGCACAGTGTGGTGTTTATTACTAATGACTCAAAACCTGATTTTTTAAAAGATTATCCAGATGTTGAAAAGCCAACCGTCGAGCTAATTTCAAGCCCTATTCACAGATACAATAAAATGCTGCTAATTTTGGGGCGTGACGAAAAAGACTTAAAAACAGCGGTTACTGGTCTTGTGTTTGGTCATAAGATTATGACTGGCCGAAGTGCAAGTATCGAAGCAATTAACAAACTCCCACTGCGTAAAGCTTATGATGCGCCAAGATGGCTTAGAAACGATCGTCCCGTGCACTTTGACGAGCTTATTGACTATCCAACTCAGTTACAGGCTGAGGGTCTTAACAATGGTCCTATAAAACTAAATGTTCGTTTTGCACCTGATTTATTTACTTGGCGTGAAAAAGGCATTCCTATTACTTTGCAATACCGTAATACGCCAGAGAGCGAAACCTTAAATTCACGTTTAAACATGTTAATAAACCAAGAGTTTATAAGTGGTTTTTTACTTGATAAAAAAGACACATCGTTAACTACCGCAAAAACCTTGCTGCCTTTAATCGCTAATACAGACACAACGCAAAGCGCTGAAGACTTTTCATTAGATGGTATTAATCTTGCCAGCCGAAATGAGTTAAATTTTGACTTTAGATTTGCAGTACTTAAAAAAGGCGAGTGTGCCATTGCTCCACCTGGTGGCGAATACGGAGTAATTGATGGAAACTCTAACATTGATGTAAGTGGGTTTGACCATTACATAGCTTTGCCTGATTTAAATGTATTTGCAAACAGCGGATTCCCATTTACAAAATACGCAGACTTACAACAAACTTTAGTATTGATAGATGAAGTTCCATCATCTAAAGCGCTATCTGTATTGTTTAATTTAACAGGCCACTTTGGTGCTATCACAGGTTACCCCGCTCATAGAATAAGCGTTGCTCACTTAAATGAAGATGCCAACTTAGATGATAAAGACATCTTAGTAATCGCAAAACCTAATAGCATTGCTAATAACTTAGATGAAGATGCGCAAACTAATATCTTGCTTGATAACAATCAGCGCGCTATAAAACAAGCCATATACAACGGTGCTTACGATGAGCAGACAACAAATAAAGTCCAAGTAAGTATAAAAAGTAGTGGTGATATGGCCGTTATTACTGGCTTTCAATCACCGTTTGATTCAGAGCGCTCAATAGTATCGCTCAGTGCAACATCACAAAAAGCCTTTACTCTACTAGATGATGCGTTAATGAGTTCACAAGCGCTTGCGCAAATTAAAGGCAGTGCTGCGGTCATAAACTCTCAAGGCATTAAAACAATTAAAACTGATGAGCAATATTTTGTTGGTCACATTCCTGTACATACCCTAATTTGGTTCCATTTATCGGATCACCCATTTGTACTGGCACTATTGTCTATTTTAACACTACTGCTGATCTCATTTATTATATGGCGATTACTACAAGCATTAACATACAAGCGCTTAGCTGAAGGAGATAAGTAATGAAGTCACTCATTAATGTATTTTTTACCGTGATTGCATTATTTACCTTTAATGCCAATGCACAAATAGAGCAATGCCAACCATGGGATGCATGGCAAACGTTTAAAAGTAACTTTATAAGCCAAGATGGCCGCGTTATTGACTTGGGGAGTGAGCAAAATATCACAACCTCTGAAGGCCAATCTTATGCGTTGTTTTTTGCTGTTGTAGCAAATGACAAAGCAATGTTTGACCTAGTGCTTGATTGGACGCAAGAACATTTATCAGAAGGTGATTTAAGCACTCGTTTACCGGCATGGCAATGGGGTGTTAATAATCAAAATGTTGGCGGGATTTTAGATTCAAACCCTGCGTCTGACTCTGACTTATGGATAGCATACAGCTTATCGCAAGCAGCTATTCTTTGGGATGAGCGCCGCTACAGCATATTAGCAGCTGTACTTGCACAGCGAATAATGCGTGAAGAAACCGCTTATATCTCGGGCCTAGGTTTATCATTACTACCCGCTCCTACAGGTTTTGAATTTGATAATGAACGTTTTAAGTTAAACCCGAGCTACTCACCATTATTTATTTACCAGCAGTTTAAAAAGCTCTACCCACACTCGCCTTGGCATCAATTACACGAAGGCTCAGCAAAGCTAATTTTAGATACAGCTAAGCAAGGTGTTAGCCCTGACTGGGTAATGTTTGATGCAAATAATGGCTTTTACTACGATAAAAAAACGAGCGACTTGGGCAGTTATAACGCCATCAGAGTGTACTTATGGGCAAGCATGATGGCAGACAATGCGCCTTATAAACAAGAGCTATTAGCGCAATTCAACCCTTTTATAGAAACAATTAATAAACGTGGTTACGTGCCTTTAAATACCTTTGCTAAATCTGGAAAATCTGAAAAAAGAGGCCCTTTGGGCTTTAATTCAGCTTTATTACCTTTACTGGCGACTAATAACGATAATTCTACGGTAATGGCGATTCAGCAAAAACTAATGATTGATAAATCATTTACTCAAACTCGTTATTACGACAGCGTGCTTAACTTGTTTGGTACAAGTGCTTTAAATAAGCGTTTTTCAATTACAGCAGATGGGACGCTACAACCGGTATGGAGCACTGAATGCCGTTAAGGTTTGCCCTCGCTTGCACATTAGCACTTAGCTCTGGATTAAGCGCTAACACAGTCAACGATATTGATACGCAATCTGTTGATTGGTTACTAAGCCAAATAGGTATTGGTGAAGCACAGCAAAATAAAAAACTAGTTGAAGATAGCTTACGAAAGCTAGTCGCCATTGCCCCTGCCCGAATAGAAACACAGTGCGCAGTAGCGCGTTATGATTTTGCCAATGGCGAATCAGTGAAAGCCAACCAGTTATTAAGCAAAATAGATAACGGGCTTACCAAACAGGCTCCGTGCGTTGAAAAGCTTAAAATACTCTCTCGTATTGAGGGTAAAGATAAGTCTTTAATTCATGAAGCTAGGCTACTTTCTCGAGCTGGACGTTATGAACAAGCCCGTGAAATATACAATAAAATATTTAAAAACACCTACCCTACACTTAATTACGAGCTTGAGCATTTAAGCTGGTATGGACAAGACAGCGACCAATGGGAAAGTGTTAAAAAAGGCTATGAAAAGTTATTAAAAAGCTATTCTAATATCGCTCAAGTAGAAATACCTTATGCTCGCCATTTACTGAGGAAAAACCCAGCAAATAGTAAAGCGATAGATATTTTAAGTAATTACGGAACTAGCCCTTCTTTTATTAATGAAGTTGAGTTTATTTGGCTTGCAGCTCTTAAGAGTATGGATCTTACTCAAAATACAGTTGAGCAATACCAACGTTACTTCTCTGTGTATCCATTTAGTAGTAAAGGTAAGTTACAATATGAAGATTTCCAACGAGATTTTAAAGTAAGACAAGCATTACTTGCCGATCCCGCGTATCAGCTTTGGCTCAAAGGCGATCGTTTACTTAATAATAAAAAATTAAAAGAAGCTGAGCCCCTACTATTAAATGCTTTAAAAGGGCGGCCAACCGATAAAGAAATTATGCGCAGCTTAGGGTATTTGTATTTAGCGAAAAGCGACTACAAAAAATCATATTACTATTTTTTTACCGCGCAAAAATATACACCTAACTTTGATGAGCGTGAAGGACTTAAAGAACTCGCGACAGTTGCGAAGTTTTGGCTGTATATGTCTGAAATGGAAGATGCTATAGAGCAATCTGATTTTAAAACAGCACAATTAAAACTAAATCTAGCTGAGCAATTAAATCATGACCAAGAAGCTTTTCTTTATAACAAAGGCCTATTATTAGTAGCTCAAGGAAATTACACACAAGCAGCTACCGCCTATCAAGCAGCCCTAAAAACCAATCCTTTGTATGAAAATGCCTTACTTGGCTTATTAAATATCGCGCAACTAGATCAAAACCAAAAATCAATTCGCAACTTTTATAATTCATTAAACGCAAAGCAACGAGATTTAATCTACCCCTCATATGCACTAGCTACCAGTAATACTCTAAGGGATAAAGCAAGCCAGTATACTAATGGTGGAGAGCTAGAAAAAGCAGAAGAATTACTTAAGCAAGCTATTGAGCTTTCACCTGAACAACCTTGGTTATATTACGATTTAGCTTTTATATACCAACAAAAAGGCCTGACTCAACAAGCACGTGATTTATTTAATAATGTATTGTGGCAGTTCCCGCTAAACCCCCAGATTAGATATAGCCATGCTTTATTTTTGCGCTTTATAAATGATTATGAAGGAGCTTTGGATACACTTAAATATATTCCTTTTAAAAATCGAGATACCGACATTATTGCTTTAGAACAGCAATTGTTGCTTAACGAGTCTCTTACTCAAAGCCAGCAATATCTTGATTTAAAAAACAAATCTGTCGCCATCTATCATTTAAGTAACTTAGAAGCGAGAGAGCTAACACCTGAAATGCAAGCTGAGCTTTCTAATAGTTGGTACAAAATTGATGAAAAACGACATGCTCTTAAATTGCTTTCAAGTGCCCTTTCATCTGACTCATCTTTGTCGCCTTATTGGCACCTTTTACAAGGCCAGTGGATACTAGAGCAAGATAACCAAGTTGAAATAAAACGCTGGTTTGAGGATTACGTGTTACCAGAGAGCGCTTCTGAAAACGAAACGGCTCAATATGTGCAGTTACAAAATAACTACCTCAACCAGTTTTATACCGGCAGTGACTTAATTGCTAAGCTCAATCAGCTTGATCAAAAATATAAAGATATTCCAGCAACAACAACTGCCCTTATTAATGCAAACTTAGCGCTAGAACAATATGAAGCAGCCGTTATCTTATATCAGCGAAAAGTACAAAGTAGTCAAACTATTGAGCCTCAAGCGCTTCTCGCTATTGCTAATGCATACATAGAACTTGGAGATGACTTTCAAGCAAAAGAAGTTACGCAAAAAGCGATAGCGCAAACCACATCGCAAGAGGGTTATTTACAACGCCAAATCATGTCATCTCTTAATGAGTTTAATTACTCAGGGGATGCACTTTATTTAGCTAAGCAACTTATTGAAAAGTCACCAAACGATCAAGAGTTACGCTATTTAGGTGCTCAAGTAGCCAGTAAGTTTAATGAAACCGAACAAGCACAATCTTGGTACGCACAAACCCTGTCACCTAATCGTACTTTAAACGAAAAAGAGCTTTACGGAGCGCTTTTAAAAATAGATGAAAACGATCAATGGTATGTAAACGGTGCTAAACGTGAGCTAATAAACGAGCAAAACAAAAACCAAGCATACATTGCCATTGGTGTTAACTTTAGTGGACAAACAAGCACCGAAAGTGAAGCAACACTTGGTGCGGGCTTAGTACCAATTGAAGCTTACTTTCCACTTTGGCAAGGCCAAGGTTTTATTAAAGTAGACCCGACTACTATTAGCGCACAAACAACTCGCTTTGATGAGCAGTTCGCTGGTAGTCGCTACGGACAAGGTGCTTTATGTATTTTCACTTGTTCAGTCGATGAAGTGACACCAGAGGAAAGTGGTGTAGATATAGGTATTGGTTGGCAAAACGAAAACTGGCGTGTAGATGTAGGCACTACCCCTCTTGGCTTTTTAATTGAAGACTTTGTGTGGGGTGTAAATTACGCAGACAGTTTTGGCGACTTTGGATACAGCCTAGAACTTGAAAAGCGCCCAGTTACAAATTCAGTGCTTTCTTATGCGGGCTTGAAAGATGTAAATACAGGTGAAGTTTGGGGGGGCGTACGCTCTACAGGCCTAACAGCTAATGTATCACACGACTTAGGCGGAAAATGGGGTTTTTGGTCAAGCGCCGACTTTACTCTCTATAAAGGCCAAAATGTAAAAGACAACCAACGCTATCGTATGATGGGCGGTACTTATTACCGTGTAATAAGCAATCAAAAGCGTGAATTTATCGTAGGCGCTAGCTTATTACATTGGGCATACAAGTATAATTTAAGTGAAGAAACATGGGGCCATGGTGGTTATTACAGTCCGCAAAACTATGTTGGTCTATCCGTGCCTCTCACTTATGACGCGCGTTGGGGCGATGATTTTGTTTATCGATTAAAAACCGGTGTTTCGTACTCGCAAACAAAAACTCAATCTATTGATTTCTTCCCTAACGATAGCGATTTGCAAATAGCTGCGTATGATAGAGAATCAATAACAGGTGTTGACCCTGTATTTGAAGGTGAAACAAGTTCTGGTGTTTCATATAATCTTGAAGGTAGTTTTGAGTATAGAATAACGCCGAATTGGTTTTTTGGTGGCTACTTAGCCATCGATCGTTCTGACTTTTACGAACCAAACTTTGGTCAACTTTACATACGTTACTATTTTAACCCTGTTTATGGAACGCTTGAGTTCCCAGGTACCCCTATTGTTCCTTATGCTGAGTTCTAACTTGGCATAAGGTGATACACCGCGCAATACTTCCCCTAGCACTAAGGTATATGTATACTTGTGCCCAATTGTAACTAGGATAAGGGTGTGTCTCTTACCTTCTGGTGTTACTACCATATAGCAAATCATTATCTTAGCTACAAATAATAAACTGATGGTCGAGCATTTTAGTATGACTAAATACTAAGATAGCTAAAGCAAAAAATTATAAGGCCATTACAACAATTCTTAAAGTTAGGAAGTAAATATGAGTTCAGCTCCAGATAGTGGTTGGTTTGGCCACCCTAAAGGACTTTCGACATTGTTCTTCACTGAAATGTGGGAACGAATGAGTTATTACGGTATGCGAGCTATGCTCGTATTATTCATGACAGCAAGCTTACAAGAAGAAGGCCTTGCCTTTACTGTTGCATCAGCTGCTGCAATCTATGGTTTGTACACAGGCGCAGTATACTTTTTAGGCTTACCGGGTGGCTGGCTAGCTGATAGATTGTTTGGTGGTCAAAAAGCAGTTTGGTATGGCGGCATAATTATTATGATTGGCCATATTATTTTGGCTATTCCACATGATTATTCTTTCTTTATTGGCTTAATATTTGTAGCAACAGGTACTGGTTTACTAAAACCAAATATCAGTGCAATGGTAGGCCAATTATATAGCGATGCTGATGAGCGTCGTGATGGCGGTTACGCTATTTATTACATGGGTATTAACATGGGTTCTTTAATAGGTTACTACGTATGTGGTTACTTTATGGAGAACGTAGGCTGGCACTGGGCATTTGGTGCGGCAGCTGTAGGTATGGCCATTGGTTTAGTGCAGTACAAACTCACACTTAATAACCTACCAAAGCACAGTGCTTTACCTGCTAATCCATTAGGCTCTAAAGGTACTTCACGTGCATGGGGCGGTATTGCTGCATTTGTAATTGCAGCTGCTGCAGTTACTACGGCTGCAATGACCGGCGCAATTGTAATAAATCCAACAGTGGTTGCAGGTTACACAGCGATTGTATTTACTATTATCTTTTTTGTTTATTTTGGAGTTATTTACTTTACAGGTAATTTAACAGATGCCGAAAAACAAAGAATGTGGGCACTATTTTTAGTATGTATTGCATCTGCATGTTTTTGGTCTGGCTTTGAACAAGCTGGTTCATCATTAAACTTATTTGCTCGCGACTATACTGACCGTCTTATTGGTACTTTTGAAATCCCTACAACGTGGTTTCAATCATTAAACTCACTGTTTATTATTGCTTTATCGCCATTTTTTGCAGCGCTTTGGATTAACTTATCTAAAAGCTTAGTATCACCTAGCTACAGCGTTAAATGTGCAATTGGCTTAATTATCATGGCATCAGGCTTTTTAGTTATGTTTATGGCGGCTCATTACGCAGCTGAAGGCTTAAAAGTTGCGCCTTACTGGCTTGTTACTACGTACTTTTTACATACAGTGGGTGAGCTTTGTTTAAGCCCTGTAGCATTAAGTGCTGTAAGTAAGTTATCGCCTAAACGTTACACTGGCCAAATGATGGGTGTGTTTGTATTAACTTACTCAATCGGTAACATCATCGCAGGTTTACTTGCTGGTAATTTCGATCCGAATAATGTTGATGAAATTCCTAACTTATACTTACAAATTGCATTATTTAGCATTGGTGTTGGTGTTGTTTTAGTACTAATGACTTTTAAAGCTAAAGTATGGGAAAAACAAGGTTTAGAAGAGAAAGTCTCTTAATTATTGTTTATTTCAAATGTAGCAATATAACCTAAGACAATTCCTCCATAGCTTCTATGGGGGAATTTTTTATTCAACTTTGCCCTGCCCCCGTTAACTGATATTATATCCTGATTGGTTATTGAATAGACTCAGGGACATCCGTAGATGCAATCGTTAACGATATCACGTGTTATTATATTTATATTTCTTAGCTTTATTCTAACTGCCTGTGGTAGCGGTGATGAAGTGACGGTTAATCCAAACGATCCTGTTGAGCCTGAACCTAGCAAATTAACGCTATCAAGCGCTAATGGTTTAGACGCTACTTTAGACGAAGGCAATTTTATATTTAATGCACCTTCCAGTGCTATTTCTAGTGATGTAGAGCTTACCTACGAGAAAACATTATTAGATGAGACGAATATACAACAAAATATAATTTCTGATTTACATGCGCTTACGCCCTCCACGCTTACTCTTGAAAAACCTATTACCATCACAATAAAAATCCCTGATGACTATGCATTAGGCGGACAACTGTTTATCGCAAAACTATCAGGCGCTAACTGGGATACTGTTACAAATTCAATAGTTTTAGATAGATTTGTTAGCGCTCAAGTAACAACACTGGGCACATATGCAATACAAATGCAGCGCAATGAAGCTTTCGCAAATATCGGCCCAACTTGCGACGCTAATGCAACAGAGCAATCGGTAAGGTTTGTTCACGTTGCAGATTTACATGCTCGCTTTGGCTATGAAGAGCAATATTTCAGCCGGATCAAAGCCTACTACAACCAAGTAGCAAGCCAAACCCCGCACACCTTATTTACAAACGGTGGTGACGACTATGAAAAAGGCACCGTTGCTGAGCAATTATCACAAGGTACCGCAACAGAAGAAGCTATAAAAGCAATGCAGTTTGACCTACGAGTCGTTGGAAATCATGATTATGCTTGGGGCCCTGAAAAATTACTAAGTTATTCCCAAGACGAGAATGCAATTGTACTTGCTAGTAATACTCGTTATGAAGCAGAGCAACGACAAGATTTTGCAGGCGTAGGATTTGCAAAAGTTCAAGTAGGATGTATTACACTTGGTGTGTTTGGCATGACCTCAGTGCCATGGAATGAGCTAGATGAACCAATTCAAGATGATCCGATCCCTGATTTTATTAAACAATTTAAAATGAGCTGGCAATGGCAACAAATCGCACAAAGCATCGTAAACCAATACAGTGATGATGTAGATTACATGATTATGTTGAGCCATTTAGGTGTCGGCCAAGATACTGATATGGCAACAAACGTACCCGGTATAGACTTAGTACTTGGCGGCCATACACACGGTGGGGAAAGCTACACAACCCTTGATAACGGCGCTATTGTTTTACAACCGGACTTTTACGCTAAGGGTATTACTGACTTAACGCTTAATTTTAATTTAGCTGATAAATCATCCCCAGTTGTTGATTACAAAACGATTGAAACCGATACAATTGATGAGCGCGATGAGACAACTAAACTAGCTATAGATGAGATAATGGGGCGTTATGCTCCCGATGCAGAAACGGAAATCGCTATTTCTGAAAACTATCCAACTGATGCGCAGCTAGCCGAAATCACCGCCTTAGCCGCAAAACATTCAAGCACAATTAACGCAGCATTACTTAACCCTGAACTAGTACAAAAGCGCTGGACACCCGGCACACTGACTCAAGAAGACTTCCATAAAGCTTTTTACGTAGAAAGGCAGCCATCAAATACGCCAGGGTTTAACTCTATATATAAAGTAACAGTATCGGGAAGCGACTTAACAACGATGTTTGCAAGTCAACCAGATTGGTTTTTACTTAAACCTGAAGATATACAACCCACTAATAATTACGAAGTTGCACTATTTAAAGGAGCAGCTTTGAATCCTGATTTATTTTTTAATAGTGTTACATTCTCAAACGTAGAACCGATAGCTGAAGCTTGGTGGCTACTTGATAAATATGCACGTGCTAGAACAAGTCAGTGCCTTCACCTTGACACTGACACCGAACTTTATTCATGCAACAACTTAGCAAATGTAACCGTATGGAATTTTGACGATACTAACAACCCGTTAGCAGCTGATTTTGGACCTTCGGTACTTAGCTACTTTGATCCAGATGAAACAAATTGGGGCACTGCAGAGACACAATATAGCACCACTACTCAATTAAATATTGATGATTTAAGTGATGGTCCTTCAGGTGTTATGGCGTTTTCTCGCCACGCTCCAACAGAAGGCTTACTTATTGATTTAAACACACCTGCAAATGGTGACTTTGCAAATGAAGGAATGGTGTCTGACTACACCTTGGTAATGGATTTATACTGGCCCGCAGAAGGTAAAGATATTTACCGTGCAATTATGCAAGCCAATACAACTGATTATCTTAATGATGATGCCGATATGTTTATTGACCCAAGCGGCGGCTATGGACAAGCAACTAGCGATAGCGGCTATTTTGGCAATACACAACCTGACTCTTGGCATCGTATAGCTTTTGTATTTTATACAGCACCAACCAACGGGGTATTTGAAGTCTATATAGATGGAGAACTTGCTGGCGTAAAAGAGGATGGCGAAATCGATAGTCGCTGGGCACTCAATCAATCTGTATTGCTTTTTACAGATAACAATTACGAAACAGTACCAGGGTACTTAAACTCGCTGCTTTATGCAGGACGTGCTATGACCAGAGATGAAATTAAAAGTATGGGCGGCGCACAACAAAAGCTGTCTTTTGAGCAACCGACGCGAGTGCTAAATCAAACCATTGAGCGCCATTACCAAGCAGCTCCAGCAATTAAAACTAACGTGTGGATAGAACAACGGAACAAGTTCTTTGGTAACGGCTCTTAAAGTGTAAACAATTACATACAAAAAGGCTTTTGCTTATTAATTATAAAAGGAGGTTTAGCGCAGGTTAAACCTCCTTTTTAGTATTTAAATACAATAACTTAAAAACAAGTACCCCCACTTGAATTTATACCATATAACTTCATTTTACTTAACTGTATTACAAACACGTAACTTTATAATAACCGTCCTATAAAATTTACACATGCACTACATACTAAATAGCGCCCCCCTCTTCCCCAAATTAAAAATCTGGTTGATTATCTACTGCAATATGACAACAACACATAATCGCAGTGCTTAATTGCGGGAGTAATAATAATGAGTGAAGTAAATAACTATTTAGGTTTAGTCGGTATTGAATTTACCGAGTACGCAACACCTGATGCTGATTATATGGATAAAGTATTTACTGATTTTGGCTTCTCTAAGCTTAAAAAATTCAAAGGTAAAGACATTGTTTATTACAACCAAAACGATATTCACTTTTTACTGAATAACGAGCGTGAAGGTTTTTCTGCAGAATTTGCTAAAAGCCATGGCCCTGCTATTTGTTCAATGGGTTGGCGTGTTGAGAATGCGCAAAAAGCATTTGAAACTGCAGTAGAACGTGGTGCAAAACCAGCGACCGACTCAACGCATAAAAATATGCCTTACCCTGCAATCTATGGTATTGGCGACAGCCTAATTTACTTTATTGAACAATTTGGCGACAAAGGCACTATCTACGAAAGTGATTTTGAAGACTTAGAAACGCAAAATGTTGTAGAAGATAAAGGCTTTATCCGAATCGATCATTTAACCAATAACGTTTATAAAGGCACCATGGAAAAATGGGCTAACTTTTATAAAGACGTATTTGGTTTTACTGAAGTACGCTACTTTGACATTAAAGGTCAAAAAACAGCGCTTATCTCCTATGCACTTAAATCGCCATGCGGCACCTTCTCTATTCCAATAAACGAAGGTAAAGGTAACGATAACAACCAAATTGATGAATACCTTGGTGAGTACAACGGCCCAGGCGTTCAACATTTAGCGTTTTTAACAGATGACTTAGTAAGCTCTCTTGATAAGCTTGATAAATCAACAATTGCCACTTTAGATATTATCCCAGAGTACTACGATACTATTTTTGACCGTGTACCTTGGGTTGCTGAAGATAAAGAAAAAATTCGTGAGCATCAGATACTCGTAGATAGCCAAAGTGAAAATTGTTATTTATTACAAATTTTCTCTAAAAACTTATTTGGTCCAATCTTTATAGAAATGATCCAACGCGTTGATGATGGTGGCTTTGGTGAAGGTAACTTCCAAGCATTATTTGAATCAATCGAACGTGACCAAGAGCGTCGCGGCGTTTTATAAAATATTTGAGTAAATTAAAAGCAGCGAACTTCGCTGCTTTTTGTCGTTTTAATATTTAAAAAGTATGGCGCCAAGTACAAGTATGATTAAATAAACTATACCTTGTCGCCATACAGTAAAATCCAAAGGAAATGTAATGAGCCTAATTAACGAAACCCACGATATTAATTTAACCAGCTGGGTAGAATCAGCTAATGTTGATAATTGCGACTTCCCGATTCAAAACTTACCGTTTGCAGAATTTCGTCGTAAAGGGTCTGATGAGGCCTTTCGTGGTGGTGTTGCAATTGGTGACCAAGTAATCGATTTAGCAAAACTGAGTAAATTAAATGTTTTAACAGGTGACGCTAAAACAGCCGCAGATGCAGCAAGTGAAGCAACCTTAAATACATTTATGGGTTTAGGAAAGCAGTATTGGTCAGCTCTTCGTTTAGCGCTTTCAAAAGCACTAAGAGCAGGCTCTGAGCACCAACAAGCGCTTAGCGATACATTGGTTGCACAGTCTGATATAGAGTTTTCTTTGCCTTGTCGTATCGGTGATTACACCGACTTTTACACTTCTATTTATCATGCTACTGCTGTGGGTAGTTTATTTCGCCCTGATAACCCATTACTACCTAACTATAAATGGGTACCTATTGGTTATCATGGTCGCTCTTCATCTATTGACGTATCGGGTCAAACATTTCATCGCCCTAAAGGCCAAACTAAAGCGCCTGATGCAGAAGTGCCATCATTCGGTCCTTGTAAACGCCTTGATTACGAACTAGAGCTGGGTATTTACTTAGGTAAAGGCAATGCACTGGGCGATGCAATCGCTATCGAAAATGCTGAAAACCATGTATTTGGCTTTTGTGTATTTAACGATTGGTCAGCACGTGACTTGCAAGCGTGGGAATACCAACCGCTTGGTCCATTTTTAGCTAAAAACTTTGCCTCAACTGTATCGCCTTGGATTGTAACAACCGAAGCATTAGCGCCTTACAGAACAAGCTGGACACGTGATGAAAACGATCCACAGCCTATGGACTATTTAGAATCAAAAGCGAATCGCGACCAAGGTGCTTTTGATATTCAAATGGATGTTAGAATTCAAACGCAAAAAATGCGTAGCGAAGGCCATAACCCAACGCGCGTATCAACATCTAGCTTTAAGCACTCTTACTGGACTGTGGCACAAATGGTTACTCATCACACAGTAAATGGCTGTAACTTTATGCCAGGTGACATGCTAGGTTCGGGCACTCAGTCAGGTCCAACGCACGAAGAAGCAGGTTCATTACTTGAGCTTTCTCGTGGCGGTAAAGAAAAAATTACGCTAAGTAATGGCGAACAACGCAGCTTTTTAGAAGATGGCGATAACGTTATTATGCGTGGCTGGTGTGAAAAAGAAGGCTATGCACGTATAGGTTTTGGCTCTGTAGAGAGTACTGTACTGCCGGCAAAATAATACGCATATTAAAAAATTTATTAAAAGGGCTGCTTACTAAAAGCAGCCCTTTTTTATTAATTTTTGAACAGTTACAATTTTTTTCTAGCTTTTTTAACTCAAATTGCTATCTTAATTCGGTTAATAGCCAGTGTTTATATGCCATGTCAGTATTTATAAAGTCTTTTTATCATAAATTTTTCCCTGCTCGTCAGCTACTTATTCGTCAAAATGGCGAAGTTAAGCATGTTGTTTTAGCCTCTTGGTTTCAACTTCTTGTAGCGTTGCTTATTTTAGTCACTTTTACTTGGCTGAGTATTTCGAGCTTTCGTGTTTATACACAAACAAATAAAATCTCTGACATAAAACAAAATCAAATAACCGAGCAAACGCTGTGGCAACAAAAAGTCAGTGAGCAACAAGCCCTTCAAGCAACGCAGTTAGAGCAACTTGCAATTCTTGAGCAAAAGCAGGCGCTACTACAAAGCATGATAGAATCCCTTCCTGCTTCAATTAGCAAAGATGTTATTAAGCTTGATACAGAACTTGATGTACCTATTAATGAAAATGGCAATGAATTTCATGAACCATTAGTCGATGAAAATCAAAAAGGTAAACAAGCACAGTTAATCGCTCCAATTACATTCGCAACAAGAGTGGCCAACTTAAATAATCATTATGAGCAAAGCTTTACCTATTTAGATAACCAAATTAGTGAACGTCACCAAGCCATTTTAGCTATGGTCAAAGGCGCAGGAATTGAGTCTGCGCTTGAGCAACACCTAATATTAAGCGCCCAAACAACTGCACAAGGTGGGCCACTTGATATATTTAACGAAACAAAAATTCCGAGCCACTTTTTAGCCATCGTTGATAAGTTATTAATATTAAATAATTTAGAAAACTTTTTAACTGAGCTACCAAATACCCTGCCTTTAGCTAAAGCTAAATACTATATTTCGAGTAATTTTGGCCTTAGAAAAGATCCAATGAATAGTAATCACGCCTTTCATAAAGGAATTGATTTAGCCGGGTGGCATAAAACCGAAATATTCGCCCCAGCAGACGCTGTAGTGCTTCGTGCCGGTCGTAATGGTGGTTATGGTAACTTTATTGAGCTTGAACATAAAAATGGCTTAGTGACTCGATTTGGACACTTAAATAAAATTAAAGTAAAAAAAGGTCAATCAATCACTAAACATGATGTAATCGGACTAATGGGTAGCACCGGCCGAAGCACAGGCACACATTTACACTACGAAGTATTACTTAATGGTAAACAAGTCAATCCTCTAAAAATAACAAAGGCGCTTTCTCGTGTTTGGTAGAAAAAAACAAAAAACAGTTAGCTCTAATTTAAAAAGAGTGAATCACACACCGTCTATTATTTCTGAAGACGTACGTCTTACAGGCACTTTAGTTAGCCAAGGTGAAGTACAGCTTGATGGCCGTATTGATGGTGACATAAAAGTGGAGCATTTAGTTATTGGCTCAGCGGGAGTTGTTGAAGGTATTGTTGAAGCTAAAAGCGTTATTGTTAAAGGTAAAGTTATTGGGTCTATTAATGCCAGTGAAGTAAAAGTACAAAGTGGCGCTCATGTTCATGGCGATGTATTTCACGATACATTGAGTATTGATGCAGGCGCAGTAATTGAAGGCAGTTTAAAGCAACGCTTTGAAAAAGAAGAGCCGGAACTAATTTCGAAAGAACTAAAACCCGCAAAAGAAGTTAAAGCATTATTGAAAGAAGATGGCAGCGACTTATCATTTGTAAATAAACAAGCCGCGGATAAAAGCTAAGTCAAATCAGCTTTACGTAAGTTACTTTTTCTCAGTAATGTACATAGTAATATCTGCAGTGAAAACAAGCTCATTGCGGGTATTATACAGTTTAACAGGTACTACTAAGTCTTCTTTATCAATCCACTTGTGTGGTAAATCAATTTCAGCGACTGCTCGTACATCTGTATCTACTTTAGCCAAATACCTAACTGTCATCCCTTTTGGGATCCAACGATGCGTTTTAACTGGCACTGTTGCATCAACCATTACACCTGCACACAATTCAGCTAAGTTACACTGCGCAATAGCATGAATGGTACCAATATGATTATGAACGCTGCGACGATTTTTAACCACCGCACTACAATGGCCCTCTCTCAAATCGAGTACGTAAGGTTTCATCGAACCAAAATATGGCGCTTTAAAGCAAACAGCTTTAGTAAAAAGCCAATTCCCAAAAGGTAGGCGCTTAAATTTATGCCATATTTGTACAAGTGCAGATTTATTACTCATTATTATTTTCCATCAACAGTTACTTTTTTAAAATTAACACATCAGACCAGTTTTAAAAAGTGCATTTATGCTGGCTTTTTAGCTTAATCCAATCAAAAAGTAAGAATGACGACCTATGCAGGGGTCATAAGCCCTTTCTTTTTTATGAGTGCCCACCTAAAATACTCGACAAAAGGAGACTCAATGCAAACACAGCCCGCTAAACCTAATATGACTTTGTTACTTATCTTAGCGTTACTCGTTATATTTTGCCCTATGGCAATCGATATTTACCTACCTGCTTTTCCAACTATTGCAGAACAATTTGCAGTTACTGAACAACAAGTACAGCAAACCGTTGCTATTTTTATGCTAACAGTGGGTTTAGGCCAATTAATTGCGGGCCCTTTGGCTGATAGATTTGGCCGAAAACCAGTGGCAGTAGTGGGCATTAGTTTGTATGCAAGCTCTGCATTACTCGCATACTACTCGCCTTCTTTTGAGATATTACTAATAGCACGTGCTTTTCAGGGATTTGGAGCGTGTGCCACATTTGTTGTCGCATTTGCGATAGTGCGTGATAAATATGGTAGTGAACGAAGCGGGCAAATGATCACCTACCTTAACGGGATTGTGTGCTTTATTCCGGCAATGGCACCTATTTTAGGGGCTTGGCTTACCGTACAGTTTGGCTGGCGTATGAACTTTATGTTTTTAACCGCGTTTGCTATTTTGGGCCTTATTGTTACCCTATTCTTTTTTAGAGAAACTCGTCCTGCTGATAGTCATTATCAGGGGCATATTTTAGATTTACGTCGCTTTACACCGATTATTAAAACACCGATATTTTTGTTTAATAGCCTAATTTGTATGGTCTCAATGTCAGCCATATTAGTGTATGTAACGCTCGCACCAGGCTGGCTTATTACACATTTAGGCGGCACCGTAGCCGACTTTACTTTTTGGTTTACGTTAAATGCCATAATAAGTATTGTCGCAAGTTTTATTTTACCAACCTACATTAAACGAAATAGCCAACGTGCTTTGCGTGTCGGTGTGAGTGTACTGGTTTTCTCAGGTATTTTAATGCTAGCCCTTAGCGGTATAGAAACAGCATTTGCGCTTATGCTACCTATCTTAATTGCTGCATTAGGGTTTGCTTTAAGTTTAGGCTCTGCTGCAGGAATGTCTCTGTCTAGCTTTCCTAAACAAGCAGGCACAGCCTCTGCATTACTCGGTGCTATGCAAATGAGTGGCGCAAGTATACTTGTTGTTTTAACCCAATATTTAGGGCTAAGCACACCGTGGTTGATTGCTTTTCACTTATTATTGCTAGTTCCGCTTTGGCTTATTTTAATGAGCAAAAAAGCACATACTTTACACCCAGCTAAAAGTACTCAATGATCAATCCTGACTTTCTAGTCTCATTTTTATTAGCCAGCTTTTTAATGGCAGTAGCGCCTGGGCCATCAAATGCATTTTTGATGGCGCAAACATTTGCTAATGGTCGAAGCGCTGGTATGCAAAGTGCTTTTGGTTTTGCATTAGGTGGGGTTGTTCATACGCTATTTGCTGTTGTAGGCCTAAGCGCAGTACTGAAAGCTTCCCCTAGTGCCTATGCAGCAGTGCAATACGCAGGCGCAGCATACTTATGCTATTTAGGGTTTATGATGATTAAAGGCACGCTAAATCAGCCAGAGCCGACACCTGGTGACAAGCAAACCGATAAACCGCATATAAGTACCAGTAAAAAAAGTAATGTCATGTTTCAGGCCATGATGACTGAAGTATTAAACCCTAAAGTAGCATTATTCTTTATTGCATTTATTCCACAATTTGTAGATCCAACGCTTTCATCGGCTACTTTTCAGCTCGCTTTTTTTGGCTTACTTTACCCTCTTTTTGCTTTTCCGATTGACTGCACGTATATTTATTTTGGCGACAAAATTGCACAGTTTTTTAGACGTAACCCAAATAGCCAACTTTGGATTGATAGGATCACTGGCATTGTATTTATTGCCCTTGCTATCAATCTATTATTTTAACTAACCTGCACTTTGGTTAAGAGATTTATTCTTCCGAGTTTAGGTTCACCAATAAAAAGAATTAGCATGGAACAAAAAACACAATCTCTTCCCGCACAAAAAAATATTGCTTTAGTGGCACACGATGGTAAAAAAGCAGCACTAAAATTATGGTGTGAAAAGCACAAAGAAATACTAAGTAAGCACACTTTATATGGCACAGGTACTACGGGGCATTTAATCCAAAAAACCACGGGGCTTAATGTAGTTCAGCTTTTAAGTGGTCCTATGGGCGGCGATCAACAACTTGGCGCAAAAATAGCAGAACATGAGATACATGTTTTAATATTTTTTTGGGACCCATTAGCATCACAGCCTCATGACCCTGATGTTAAAGCGCTGCTGCGTTTAGCCGCTGTTTGGAATATTCCGGTGGCGTGTAATGAAGTGAGTGCAGATATGTTATTAAGCTCACCGCTTATGGACGTAGAGCTTGAACGTACATTGCCAGATTACGAAAAATACCTCGCAACCCGACAAATAGATCTTTAAACCTCAATTGTAATCTAGGTTATTTATAAAGCATGCTGGCCCATTTAGTCAGGCCAGCAGTTACACTACCAAAGTGATCCCCGTTAACCATTTTTATATCGCCTAAGTGCTCACTTAAAGCCGCTTTAATCAATGGTGATTGTGCACTACCGCCTGTTAAATAGATAATGTCTGGCGTGGTCGCAGCGTCACTGATTGCTTGTTTTGCTAAAGTAACTATTTGGCTAATACTACTCTCAACGGCAACAGCTAAATCGCTTACCGATACATTTTTATTCAGCCCACTATCTAAAAAGCTTAAATCGCAATCAAACGCACTAGCAGACGAAAGTGCTATTTTAGCCGCTTCACCTTGTTGTACTAACTGATGGCCTTGCTTGTTTTGCTGTAAATGTATTAAACGCTTATAAAGCTCAGGCGCACTTACATCACGTAATTGTGCATTTAGCTCTCGGGTATGGCTTTCGCTATAAAATTGGCTTTGTAAGTTTACATCGTTAATTTTACACGCTTGCCAAAACGCTTGATTAGGCAAAGGCAAACCCGATTTAAACGTACTACCTAAACCCAATAACGGCATTAAACCATGAAAGCTCAAAGCAATATCTAAATCGTTTCCGCCAACACGTTTACCACTGTGAGATAAAAAATCGCCATCGCGCTGACTATTTCCTCTAAAGCTTGGGCCCATTTGTACAAATGAGCAGTCACTTGTACCACCACCAATATCAATAACGAGTACTTTTTGATCCTGAGTTAAATCACTCTCGTAATCGATACCCGCAGCAAGTGGCTCATATAAAAACTCTACGTCTTTAAAACCAGCGCGTTTAGCAGCACGCTCTAAAATACCGACCGCTTGTTGATTTGATTGCTCACCACCCACAGCTTGAAAGTTTACTGGGCGACCAATTACTGTTTGTGTAAGTGTTTTACCTAAAGAGAGCTCAGCGCGTTGCTTAATTTTTAAGATCATCGCGGTTGCGATATCTTCAAAAAAGTTAATTTGACCTTGCTTTAAACCTGTTGCACCAAAAAATGATTTAGGAGACTTAACAAAATAGCCTTCTTCAGGGAACTGCACGTACTCGCTAATCGCTTCACGACCAATAAATAGGGTTTCATCTGAAGGTTGTAAATCAAGGTCTGACTTAATACGAGGTAAGGTATTTAATAATGCTTGGCGCTGCGTTAAAAAGTCATGCTCATGGACTGTGCCATGTAAATGCTTAGCAACAAAATCCACAACCAACGCACTGTGATGAGTGTAAAGTGTAGACGGTAAGTAATGTTTTCCTTGCTCTAGCGGTACTAATTGAACATTACCCTCGCTCATTACACCCATAGCACAATTAGAACTACCGTAATCAAAACCTACAAACATACTTCACCACACATTACCAAAAAGGCCGCGCAATTTAGCACACTTTGTAAAATTTATAAATGCTATAAACTATCTCTGACCCGTAAAAAACTGGCAAAACGCGGTAACCCATTTTTTGTTAAGCCATGAAATCGGTACGTTACAGTACTACCAATCTCCGGTGGAGCGGCTCGCTGTGCATCATTAAACCCAGTACCAATAGAAAACACCTGCCCCTGCGCTGTTTTTACCCTCAATGCCCCTAACATACCTTGATATTTACCTTTGCCTGGTAAGTGCGCAATTACAACCGCTTCTGCATCTAAATAAGGTTTTAATTTTAGTAGTGCATTACTTCTTCCATTGCTGTGCTTAGCGCTGGCCAAATGAAGCATTACGCCCTCGCCGCCCTGCTTAGTTATGTTCTCAAAATACTCTGTAAGCTGCTCATTATTTGTAAAACTATATTGAACTACAGCACTAATGTGCGGCGAGTTTAGGCTAGTAATAAGCTCATTATAGTTTTTATAGCGAGTGCTAAAAGGCAGATTTTTATCTGGCATATCAAATACTTTATAAGTAATAGTTTGCCAATCATGATTATTAGGTTTTTTAGTTCTGACTATGCCACTAAGCGCAGAAAAGTGCTCACGTTTAGTCCACAGCTCACCATCAAGCCATACATTTGGCAATGGCACTGTAAACCAACTTGGCGCATTGATAATATTACCCTTACGAGTGACAAACTCCGTGCCGGTCCAGATAGCTCTTACGCCATCATATTTTTCACTGACTAAATATTTACTTACATCATAATGCTTAGTTTCGTCATATACTTTAGCCAGTAAAACAGACGGTTGTGCTGCACTTATGCATTGCGTAAAAAGTACAATAACAATTAAAAGCAGGTGTTTAATAGTAAACATTGGCGCATCCAAGCACGTAAAAGTTGGCTTAAACTATAGTTGAGATTGCGCCCATTGCCAAAACTCATCTAAGTTGCTCATTTGATAGGTAGCTTGGCTAAAGTCGTGATCTTTAGTGTGGCTATTAGCAATGGCTACAACACGTAACAAAGCATTATTAGCAGCTGTTACCCCTGTGTAAGTATCCTCAACAGCAATTGCATTGCCAGGTTGTATATTTATCTGCTCAAGTGCCAGTAAATACGGATCCCCTGCAGGTTTAGGATTAGTTACATCATCTTTTGTAACCACCGTATCAAACAGCTCATAAAACCCTAAGCCTTTCAGTATTGGCATAGCTTCACTTTTAGCACTGCCTGTTACTAGCGCCATTTTTAAGCCACTCGCTTTTACAGCTTTCAATGTTTGCTCTGTAAATGGCATCAGTGGCGGTAAATATGTTACTACATATTCACCAAATAAACGGTATTTTTCATCTGCTAAAAACTGTGCACTTACCGATAAGTTATGCTCTTGCTTAATTTCGATTGCGGCTTCTAAAGTGGGCCGTCCCGAAAAGCGCTGACAAAAATCATTTTCTAAATAACTAACACCGTAGGGTTTAAGTAATTTACTCCAGCATACAAAGTGCATGCTTTCTGAATCAACTAATGTGCCATCCATATCAAATAATATTGCTTTTAAAGTCATCCTCATTCCTTATTTAACTTGAGCTAAATTTTGACAATAAAAAAAGGCGCCTTAAGCACCTTTTATATAAATACAGTTATTGCGTTAAGCCTGCTGGCGGCTCACCCGTTGCTTCCTCACCCGTTTCAACATCAACAAGCTCGTAGCCACGCGTTTTACGTACAACTTTAAGTACTGGTTTATCAAATGCTGTTTTTAAACGCTCCGAGTCATCTTTTAACTCATCTAAGGTTGTTCCAAAAGGGGCTGCGCCAGTTTCTGACCAGTTAGTTACTTTACCATTTAGGTTATATTCTACTTCATGTATTTGATATTGCGCTGCTTCGTCTTTCGTTGCTTCACAAAAAATTACACGGTAATTCCAAAATCCAGCCATCTTTTTATCTCTTTAAATTAATTAACGCTACTTTACCAGCTTTATAAAAACATAAAAGCCCGCACAAGGCAGGCTTTTAAAAATTAATATAATTTAAGGTTATCTTTAGAAGAAGTTAACTTTAAATTCAGCACCTACATAACGCTCTTCGTTAACAATACCTGTATTGTTATTAAAGTCTACAGCACCAATAACTTGTTGCTCGTCAAATAAGTTACGAACAAATGCAGCAACTTCGTATTCGTAATCGCCTTCAGACCATGTGTAACCTGTACGCAAACCTGTTTCAATAAGCTCTTTACCTTCAAACTCTACTGATTCGTAAAGGAACATGTTGATTTTACTGCGATAAGAAATATCACCGCTTGCGAAGAAGTTACCATCGGCAAGTTCTTTAGTGTAACGAAGCGTAAAGTTAGAGATCCACTCAGGAGCATGCGGTAAGCTATTACCATCAAGTAGAGCAAAACCTGAATTGTTAATTGGATCAGTCACGTTTAATGTAACACGGTCAGGTACAGGTATGGATATACTGTCATCTTTTATTTCAGTTTTATTGTAGCTTAAGTTAAATGTTGCATTTAGCTCATCGCTTAATACCCACTGTGTGTCTAACTCAAAACCGTAGCCTGTTGTTTTATCTGCATTGATTAAGCGGTTAGTGTTTGTATCACCACCTACAGCAGTAAGTTGCTGGTCATCCATCGTGTAATAAAACACAGTGGCGTTAACACGGCCTTGCCCGTCTAGCACGTCTGATTTAATACCAGTTTCGTAAGAAGTGATTGTTTCTGACTCTGCCGTAGTTGCTTCACTACCAAACAAAACACGACCTTGTATACTTGGTGCACGGAAGCTATTTGCTACACGGCCGTACCAGTTAACATCGTCGTTTACTTTGTAGTTTGCCGATAAATCCCAGCTAATATGGTCATCGCTTAAATTGAGATTAACTGGTGGTATTGGAGCACCCACTAACCGATTAGCAGAAAAATCTTTTTCATCATCTGAATAACGAAGTCCAGCTGTTACTTTTAAATCATCAGATACAACATAATCTACAGAACCAAATACTGCCCATGCTGTTGTATCTTGTTGCTGCTCAACATAACCGTTTAATACACCATTATCAGCGGTGTTATAATTAAAGTTTTCAATTGTCAGCTCTTCATCAAAGTAAAATACACCTACTTGATAATTTAAATCACCATCAAAGTTACTAGATAAACGTAGTTCTTGCGTTAACTGGTCGTGATCTGGAATACCATCGGCACTTTCAGCCTCAAATGGGACAAAACCAGGACCATTATCTTGTCCACAAAAACCACAACCATAACCGCCGTCGATGTCAGCGCGAGAATAAATTTCAGCACTTTCCCATGCAGAAATAGAAGTAATTGTGTGGTTTTTAAGTTCCCACTCAAGCTTTAAGCTTGCACCTTCAGATTCTACTTGTTGAGTAGAGCGAGATGCCGCATCTTGATAAACAACATCATTTTCGTAGTTATCTACTAGCTCATTAGTACCCGCTTTAATTACATTTGCACGAAAGGCAATTGGTGAGCCATCTAAGTCACGTGTGTGATAGTTTAATAAAGCAGTAAAATCATCGCCTTCATATAAAAACTGAACGCGTGCCGCTTTTTCAGTGTAACCACCTTGCTCATCTTTAGCTTCAAAGCCTGGAGCTTGGTTATCAATGTAATCGTCTTTGTCTTGCCATAATAATGAAACACGAGCAGATAAACGGTCAGTTAAAGCACCACCTACAGCACCACTTGTATCTACAGCACCACGGCTACCGTATGAAACAGAGCCATAACCATCAAATTCTTGGCTTGGTTTAACAGTATCAAACTTAACAAGGCCAGCTGGCGTGTTACGGCCAAATAGCGTTCCTTGAGGACCACGTAATACTTCTACGCGTTCAACATCAAATACTGGGAAACCTTTTAAAATTGCATTTTCTTGAACTACTTCATCAACAACAAGTGATACTGGCTGTGATGCATTCAAATCGAAATCGGTATTACCTAAACCACGAACGTAAAAGCGTGGGAATGAACGACCAAATGAAGACTCAATAGATAAACTTGGAATTTTCGCATTTAAAAAGCGAATATCCATACCTGCAGAGCTATATGCATCAAGGTTATCACCTTGTAATGCAGATACAGCTACAGGTACTTCTTGTGCATTTTCTACGCGTTTACGGGCGGTAACTTGAATAACTTCTAGTTGATTGCTTTTTTTAGCCGTTTCTTCTTCAGCGGCGAATGCTGAAATAGATGTGCCAGCAGCAGATAGTAGTGCAGCGTTAATAATTGTCGCTATTGCAGATTTCTTTAATGATTTCATGTCGGGTATTAACCTTTAGTATGCACTCTTGTTCAACGGTTTTTTGTGTTGCGCAATGTATTCATTGCGGGCTCGTACAATTTTTCGCGACTTGCTATATGGCGCGCGGACCTCATCACCGAGAGTACAAAACGGAGTAACAAGGCTGAACGAACGATTAAGATTATACCATTGTGTAATAATTTTACTGCATAAATATGAACATAAATGGAAACTTTTTTGCAACATTTAACTACAAGATTACGTGTTTTTATCAATATTTAGATGCGAAAACCTAATAATAAGGACATATGTCCTTTATTGAAGATCGCGAAGTAAAGTAGGAAAAATAGATTGCTTTACATATTAACCCAAAATAGAAACGTTATGGTTACTCATAAAAAAAGTCACCCGCAAGCGACTTTTTTATTAGAACTACGACCTTTTAAAAGCAATTTCACCATCTATATGAATATCGCGCTGTGGAAACGCAATCACTACATCATGCTCTTCAAATACAGCATAAATACTAAAACGAATATCACTGCGCACTTTTCTAAGCATGGTTTCAGACTCGGCGCATACCCAAAAAATAGCATTAAATACAAGCGAGCTATCTGCAAAGTCATCAAATAACACTGATGACTTTGGATTAACCAATATTGCATCATGATCATCAAGCACTTGCTGGATAAGCTTTTTAACCAGTATAACGTCTGAACCATACGCAACGCCGACACTGACCGATGAGCGTGCATTGCCATCTATCAGCGTCCAGTTTGTTACTGTATTTTCGAGCAATTGAGAATTAGGTATAAGCATATGTACGCCGTCATTTCGGCGAATACGTGTAGAACGCGTATTAATAGTTTCAACTACGCCCTTTGCGTTACCTACCTCTAAAAAGTCACCAATGCGAATTGGGCGCTCCCACATCAATATCCAACCGCTGATAAAGTTATTAATAATATTTTGCGCACCAAAACCTACACCAATGGCTATTGCACCGGATACAAAAGCAAATGCCGTAAGCGGGATGCTGAGCACTTCAAGCGATGTAAAAATTAAAATTGCGATACTTAAAATAAAGTAAATTCGAGTAAACAAATGCACTGCGTCTTGGCTTATTTTTTTAGCGAGTAATGTTTTTTTAATAAGCTTGCCAATACGTGTGACTACAAACCACATAGCAAACAATATAAGTGGCACTTGAATTACTTTTGCTACCGTAATATTCACATCGTTATAAGTGAATATTACAAAGGCTAAGTATTGATTAATTTGTTCGAGGGTCATAAGTGTTCCCAATATCTTTTTTGATTGTTATTTGTTCACTAAAAATAAGTGTGGTTCAGTTTTCGCTAAGCCTAGCACGTCATAATATAACTAAAACGCCAAGTTAATAAGTTCAATATGAATTTTATAAACAATTTATTAACTCTTTATTGCACCGAGTGCTATATAAATAGTGTACAAGCACTGGAGATCACATATGACACAACTTACTCTAAATCAAAGACTCGCTACTTTGCAGCCGCAGGTAGATTTAAAATTGTTTGAAAGCAGCCTAGATTACCGAAATAAAGTTTTGTGCTTGCTGGCCGAACAAGAGCAGACTCTAGCAACTATTAATAAAGAGTTTGGGCAGCAATCTAATAGCTTTGGCTCAGAGAAAAAATTTGTTTTAGGTTATAACTAACCCCCTATTAAACACACAATCGTATGTTTAAGTAGCTTTAACGTTTAATTTTAGAGCTACTTTTACCCACCTTAATACTAATTATTAGCTAATTTGCGTTCAAATCCCCCTTAATACCGATAAACTTTATTGTATAAACCCACAAATTTGATAAGTTAACTAGGTTTTTCGACTCGCAAAGCCTATTTCGGCTAATCTTTTTATGGAGTTATTATGCGTAAAACCCTGATCGCCACTACTATTGCTAGTGCCCTAATCCTATCGGCTTGTTCTTCTAACGAACCTCAAGACATGGCAAAAGAGAGCGCAGCACAAGTGCAAGACATGAACGCAAACAATGTTTTATTCAAACCAAGCCCATTACAATACATGGCACCTGAGTTTGATAAGTTTGGTACAAAAGACTACGAAGCCGGCTTTGATGCTGGTATTGCTCAGCATACTGCGCAAGTACAAGCTATTGCTAACAACCCAGCTCCTGCAACTTTTAAAAATACATTAGTTGAAATGGAAATGTCTGGCGAGCTACTAAACCGTGTATCAGCTGCTTTTTATAACCTTTCAGGTTTGATTTCTGATGACGAATACCAACGTATAAGTAAAAAAATGGCGCCGGTATTATCTGCTCACTCTGACGACATTTACTTAAATGGTGCATTATTCAAGCGCGTACAAACTATTTACGACAACAAAGACTCGCTTAATGCTGAAGATCAACGCCTTGTGGATTTTTACTATAAGCAATTTGTAAAAGCAGGCGCTAAATTAAATGACGCTGAAAAAGCAAAAATGCGTGAAATCAACTCACAACTTGCAGAGCTTTCTACTGCGTTTTCTCAAAACATTTTAAAATCGTTTAAAGAAGATGTCATTGTCGTTACCGATAAATCTAAACTTGCTGGCCTTTCTGAAGGTGAAATTGCAGGCCTTGCGGCCGCTGCTAAAAAAGCAGGTAAAGACGGCTACATGATCACGCTAGTAAATACGACTCAACAGCCAATTTTATCAAGCCTTGAAAACCGCGACCTACGTGAGCAAATATTTAAAGCCTCTGCTAACCGTGCAGCAAAAACTAACGGCCCAATTATTATTGAAGAAACCAACCTACGCGCTCAAAAAGCAGAGCTACTAGGGTTTAAAGATTGGGCATCGTATGTAATGACTTCGCGTATGGCACAAACAACTGACAACGTGTACGGCATTTTAGATGACCTAGCACCAAAAGCAGTTGAAAAAGCTAAAATTGAAGCAGCTGCTATTCAAAAAGTAATTAACGATTCAGGTGAAAGCTTTGAGCTTAAACCATGGGATTGGGCTTTTTACGCAGAAAAAGTACGTGCTGAAAAGTACGACTTAGATCCTGCCCTTGTTAAGCCTTACTTTGAAATGGATTCTGTAATTCACGATGGTTTATTCTTTGCAATGAACAAGCTATACGGTATTACATTTAAAGAGCGTAAAGACTTACCGGTTTATCATGAAGATGTTACAGCCTACGAAGTATTTAACGCTGACGGCAGCGCCATCGGTTTATTTTACCTAGACCCATACGCACGTGAAGGTAAGCGTGGCGGTGCATGGATGAGCGCTTACGTAAGTCAAAGCGGCTTAAAAGGCACTAAACCAGTTATTTACAATGCGCAGAACATTCCAAAACCTGCTGCAGGCGAGCCAACGTTAATGACGTTTGACGAAGTGTCAACTATGTTCCATGAGTTTGGTCATGCGGCGCACGGTTTATTCTCTGACGTTAAATACCCAAGCTTAGCAGGTACTGCTACAGCGCGTGACTTTGTTGAGTTTCCGTCGCAAGCGAATGAAGATTGGATGATTGAACCTACGGTACTTGCTAACTACGCCAAACACTACAAAACAGGTGAGCCAATTCCACAAGCTTTACTTGATAAAGTACTTGCATCGCAAAAATTCAACCAAGGTTTTGGTACCACTGAATATTTAGCAGCTGCTTTACTTGATATGGAATGGCACTCGTTTGGCTCAGATAAAAAAATTACTGATGTTCAAAAGTTTGAAAGCGATGCGCTAAAAGCACACGGTATTGATTACCACCCTGTACCACCGCGTTATAAATCAAACTACTTTAGCCATACATTTGCCGGTGGTTACTCTGCGGGTTACTACGCATACCTTTGGACTGAAGTATTTGCAGCCGATGCCTTTGCACACATGGAAAACAACGGCGGCTTAACACGTAAAAATGGTGATAAGTTCCGTAAAGAAATCCTATCTAAAGGTAACAGCCGCGACTTAATGCAAAGCTACATTGAGTTTAGAGGTCAAAAACCAACTACCGACGCATTACTTAAGCGCCGTGGTTTAGTTGAGTAAATAACTTAATTTATTAAGCTCACTTTTATAAAAGCCCGCTTGCGGGCTTTTATTGTTTATACCCTCACATATAACAGATAAACTTAGCTCAATATTTATTAAAAGATGATGGTTATGCAGTACTTATTTGCAGTCACTTTGCTTTGGGCGTTTTCGTTTAGTTTAATTGGTGTGTACTTAGCAGGCCAAGTTGACGCTTGGTTTAGCGTATTAATACGCATAGCACTGGCAACACTGATTTTTTTACCTTTTTTAAAGCTCAAACAAACGCCTAAACCTTTAGCCTTAAAGCTTATGCTGATTGGCGCTATACAACTTGGTGTTATGTATAGCTTTTACTACCACTCATTTTTATTTTTAACCGTTCCCGAAGTGCTGCTATTTACTGTAATGACTCCTTTGTACATTACCCTGCTAAATGATGGGTTGAACAGACGCTTTAACCCACGCTTTTTTATAGTCGCACTTATTGCTGTAATCGGTGCAATTACTATTCGTTACGAAAACCTAAATAGCGATTTCATAATCGGCTTATTAATCGTTCAAGGGGCGAATATAAGTTTTGCTGTAGGCCAAGTTACCTACAAACGCTTAATGAATAACAATCAGCTTGATGACAAAGCCGTATTTGGATGGTTTTTTATAGGCGCACTTATAATTGCCACAATTTGCTATGCATTATTTGGTAACTCAAACAAATTACCAACCACTTCTACACAGTGGGGCATACTAATTTATTTAGGGTTGGTTGCATCAGGACTCGGTTACTTTATGTGGAATAAAGGCGCAACCCTTGTCAACGTAGGTGCTTTGGCAGTTATGAATAACTTGCTTATTCCAGCTGGGATTATAATTAACGTGCTGATCTGGAACCGAGATGCCGATATAGTCAGGTTAAGTATTGGGGCTGCTATAATGTTAGGTGCATTATTGGTCAATCAAATGCTTAATAAAAAAGTAAATTAATAAGCTTGTAGCAAGATTGTCATTAATAATCATTAAGGTAGTACAAATTTTACTTTTTAAGGATAAACAATGAAACGTATTACCTTACTTACAAGCTGTATATTGTTAGCCACACTTGCTGGCTGCGACGACGATGTAGAAATAGTAGAAAAAGAAGTGGTTGTTACCAACACCGAAGTGGAAATTATTGAAGTACCTACGCCCATTGTTGTAGAGGTTGCTGAAGGAGTAAATATTCAGCTAGGGACTCGCCCTGACTATTTAATTAATGATATGGCGCAAAGCACACTAAAAACAAAATTAGAGTCATGCAGCGAAGGTCCTTTTTACCGCACCGATTTTTCTATTGGTCATCGCGGTGCATCAATGCAATACCCAGAACACACTAAAGAAGCCTACATTGCGGCAGCGAGAATGGGCGCTGGCATTGTTGAATGCGATGTTACATTTACAAACGACAAAGAGCTTGTTTGTCGCCACTCTCAATGCGATTTGCATACCACAACTAATATTTTAGCCATTCCTGAACTTGCAGCTAAATGCAGTGTGCCATTTACACCAGCCGACCCTGCTAATGGTATTGCCGCTTCTGCAAAATGTTGTACCAGCGATATAAGCTTAGCGGAGTTTTTAACCCTTGAAGGTAAAATGGATGGTGCAAACACTAATGCAACAACCGTTGCCGATTACATGGATGGCACACCAAGTTGGCGCACTGATTTATATGCCACCAACGGCACATTGATGACCCATAAACAAAGCATTGCACTGTTTAATGAGCTAGGTGTAAAAATGACACCAGAGCTAAAATCGCCACAAGTAAGTATGCCATTTGATGGAATGACGCAAGAACAATATGCGCAAAAAATGCTAGACGAGTACACGCAAATGGGTGTGCCAGCCTCAAAAGTTTATCCGCAATCATTTAACCTTGAAGACGTAAAATACTGGATTAACACTAATCCTGACTTTGCAGATAAAAGCGTTTACCTAGATGGACGTGACAGTGAAGCCGGATTTGATCCAAGTAACCCACAAACATGGCAACCGGGTATGGATGAGTTAGTGGCTGATGGGGTGAAAATTTTAGCTCCTCCAATTTGGATGATGCTAACAATAGATAACGAAAGTAATATTGTGCCATCGCAATACGCTATTGACGCAAAAGCAGCAGGTTTAAAGCTTATTGCATGGAGCCTTGAGCGCTCGGGCCCGCTTAATGAAGGTGGCGGTTATTACTATCAATCAATTGCTGATGTTATAGATAACGATGGCGACATGATGACGGTAGTCGACGTACTCGCAAAGGACGTGGGGGTAATGGGTATTTTTTCAGATTGGCCAGCTACGGTAAGTTACTACGCCAGTTGTAATAAAATGCCTGCAAGTATTTAATACCAATCTGCTTATATATGGGGTCTATTTAACGTTAAGAAAATTACGCTAGAACGAGGCAAAAATTTTTTTATCTAGGGTCTGTTGATCTTTCAAGGTTAAATTTGCAGCAGTCTGTTTGGTATTTAGGCAAGGCAGAGCCTATGTAGTGTGGTTATTCCCCATAAATGGGCGATAACGTAGCATTAATGCCAAACAGGCGCAGCCCAAAGGGTTCTTTCTAGGGGCTATTTACTCTTTGTTGCTCGGTTTTTACTTATTCTTACATGGATGTAAGTCAGTAGAATAACGCAGGAGCAGTTATCGAGCCCACTAGGTTACAAACCTCGCGCCGCGATTAAATAGCCCCTAGTTTGAACAAATTTTAATCCGCAAAGATCAACAGACCCTAGTTGTTCTAAATAAAAAATTTTTAACGACGTTATAGTGAAATTTAATTCGTTAAATTGATCAAAGATTTATGCAGGTTGGTATAAATACTCAACGACAAAAGTCGTATATTTTATCGCGCTCAGTTACCATATCAGCATGTATAATTTTATTTTACTGAGCGCTTTTTATGATAATCCAACAACATAATGCTGACTTGCCAACACCGACCGGTTTAATGCGAACAACTGTATATCGCCCTCAAGCGCAAGGACAGTTCCCTGCTATCATTTTTTATTCTGAAATATTTCAGCAAACTGCCCCCATCGCACGCAGCGCAGCTATTTTAGCAAGCCATGGCTTTGTAGTGTTAGTGCCTGAAGTGTTTCATGAGTTAAACCCTATAGGCACTGTGCTTGCTTATGATGATACAGGTAAAGACAAAGGCAATGCCGACAAATGGGCAAAGCCACTTGAGCACCACGACAGTGACACACAAACTATGATCGACTTCATTAGATTACAAAGCTATTGCACAGGCTCCGTCGGCGCAATGGGCGTATGTATTGGCGGTCACTTAGCTTACAGAGCGGCACTAAACCCTGAAATTAATGCGGCTTTTTGTTTATACGCAACTGATATTCACAGCAATACATTACCTGCGCAACCTGGAAATAACTCATTCGAGCGTATGGCTGATATACAAGGCGAAATTCACTTTATATGGGGCAAACAAGACCCGCATGTGCCAAAGGAAGGCCGCGCTAAAATATACCAACAATGTGTAAGCACGGGCATCAATTACCAGTGGCAGGAAGTTAACGCACAGCATGCCTTTATGCGTGATGAAGGTGAGCGATACGATGCAGCACTTGCGATAAATATGTATCAACAAGCGGTGGCATTATTTAGCCGAACTTTATAAATGCTGTAAAAACTACTCATTAAGTACTTTTCAGCATACCTAAAGCGGTATGCTGTTTTACAAAGTATGCTTTTAAGTAATCAATAAACAATCGTAGCTTTTTAGAGCCCGCAGCCCCTGGCGGAAATACCCCGTAAAGCTCAATATCTTTGCTTTTATAATCATCTAATATTATTTCAAGCAACCCAGCTTGTACTTTTGGCCACGCATCGTAAAGCGGAATACGCCCGATGCCATGCCCCGCTTCTACAAAGGCAGTACGTGCGGCTGCGTTATTAGTACTTAGCCCGCCTTGCATTGTAATATCGTGTTTTTTGCCATCTTTTTGAAGTGTTAATGTTTTACTGCCCAATTGATAAACGACCCATTGGTGCTCTGCTAACTCTAAAGGCGTTTTAGGTTTACCAAAATGTGCAAAGTATTCCGGCGCGCCACAAATACAAGTGCTCATTGTAGTCAGCTTGGTTGCCTGCAAGTTGGAGTCACTCAGTGCCACGCCCCTAATTGCAAAATCAAACCCATTTTTAATAATATCAACCACATCGTCAGTAAGCTGTAAGTCTATTTGAATTTTAGGATATTGGCGCTTAAACGTATTTATTGCGGGCACAATTAGCTGCATTCCCACATTTACAGGGCAGCTAATTTTAAGTAAACCTTGTGGCTCACTCTTTATATTTTCTATTTGCTGATTAGCCGCATTAGCTTGTTCGGTAATTATTCTACAACGCTCATAATAAGCAATACCCGCTTCAGTCAGCGCCATGGTACGGGTTGAGCGATTTAGTAAAGTAACTTCAAGCTGCGTTTCTAATTTTTTTAAATGATAACTTGCAACTGCTCGCGTAAGCCCTAACTGTTTGGCAGCAGCGGTTAAGCTGCCCTGCTCTACAATTTGTGCAAATACAACCATGCTCTTTAACTGCTCAAACGACACTTTCATAAATGCTCCGTAGTGTGTTTTAAATTCAATCTATTTATTGTATCAATTATTAAACCAATAAAGTTAAATTTATCATCGTTGTTTAAAGCAGTATTAGTGCATATAGTAATTGGTAAGCAAGATAAACTAATTTAAATCATCAGAAGGAATATATTCAATGTCTAAAAAAATACTTATGGTTCTTACATCTCACGCAGAACTTGGTAACACTGGCGAAAAAACAGGTTTTTGGGTAGAAGAATTTGCAGCCCCTTATTACGCCTTTGTTGATGCAGGCGTTGAAGTAACATTAGCGTCTCCAGCTGGCGGCCAACCACCCATTGATCCGACAAGTACACTTTCTGATTTTCAAACAGATGCAACTAAACGTTACGACGCAGACAGCGCGGCGCAAACATTAATGGCAAACACTAAAGTGTTGAGTGAAGTTAAATCTAGCGATTTTGACGCTGTATTTTACCCAGGCGGTCACGGTCCATTATGGGACTTAGTTGATAACACAGATTCAATTTCGCTTATCGAAAGCTTTGTAAAAGAGCAAAAACCTGTTGCTGCGGTATGTCATGCAAGTGCTGCATTTTTAAATGTTAAAGATGCCGATGGCAATGCACTAGTAGCGGGTAAAAAAGTAACTGGTTTTACTAACACTGAAGAAGCTGCAGTGCAACTTACCGATATCGTGCCATTTTTAGTTGAAGACGAGCTAATTAAAAAAGGTGGCGATTATCAAAAAACTGACGACTGGGGTGTATTAGCACTAGAAGACGGTTTAGTAATTACCGGCCAAAACCCAGCAAGCTCTGAACTAGCTGCAAAAAAACTATTAACTAAATTAGGTTAATAGTGAGTAATAATTAAAATTAAGCACAGCATTTTATGCTGTGCTTTTTTAATTGCTTTTCATTAGCAAATACAATTCCTATACTGGCAACTCTTAAAGTCAATTAGGGCGATTATATGGCAACCAAGCCAACCACACTGTCATTACTAACTAGTACCCGTTTCGCAATATTTAGTATTGTTGTTATTTGCTTTGTACTACAGGTGATCAATAGTCTACCTGGCATAAACCTTAATGGTTTAGGCATATATCCACGCAGTATCCAAGGATTAATTGGCATACTATGCGCACCTTTTTTACATGGTAGCTGGTGGCACTTTGCCAGTAATATGATCCCATTTGTAGTATTAAGTTGGCTAATTTGCCAGTACAGCGTAAAACGTTTTTATAACGTATTTATTTTTACCGCTCTAGTCGGTGGACTTTTAGTTTGGGCATTTGGGCGCAGTAACATACATGTTGGTTTAAGCGGTGTTATATATGGTTTATGGGGCTTTATTCTATGCTACGGCTTAGTAAGACGCTCATTAAAATCAATTATAATTGCAGTTGTAGTGGCTATACTTTATAGCGGTTTTATATGGGGTGTTTTACCTCAGCGCTATCATGTATCGTTTGAAAGCCATTTATTTGGAGCGCTAAGCGGGTTGTTTTTAGGTTATAGATTAGCAAAAGCCGATAAATTAAAAGGTCGGTAAATTAAATATTTAGGGCCTTTAATTAATTTTTTATGGCCACATTTATGAGTAAGTATTAAACATTTCCATTTAACATTGAGGTTATTTATGAGTGATAAAAACGAATACACGCCACCAAAAGTATGGACGTGGGAAAGTGAAAGTGGCGGTAAATTTGCCAGCATTAACCGCCCAATTGCAGGCGCGACTCATGACAAAACTCTACCTATTGGCGAGCACGCATTTCAGCTTTATTCTCTTGCTACACCAAATGGCCAAAAAGCTACAATCATGTTTGAAGAGCTTTTACAGCTTGGTTGCACCGATGCAGACTATGACGCATATTTAATAAACATAGGTGATGGCGATCAGTTTGGATCTGACTTTGTTGATATTAATCCAAATTCAAAAATCCCAGCGCTAATGGATCATTCAACCACACCACCTACTCGCATCTTTGAATCAGGTTCTATTTTACAGTATTTGGCTGAAAAATTTGATGTACTCATCCCTAAGGATTTAAAAGCTAAAACGCAGTGTCGTAACTGGCTATTTTGGCAAATGGGCTCAGCGCCATATTTAGGTGGTGGGTTTGGTCACTTTTATAGCTACGCACCAAGTAAAATGCAATACCCTATTGATCGTTTTACCATGGAAACCAAACGCCAACTTGACGTGTTAAATCGTCATTTAAGCGAAAATGAATACATGGCGGGTGATGAATACTCAATTGCCGATATTGCAATTTGGCCTTGGTATGGCTCGCTTGTTTTAGGCGACTTATATGATGCAGCTGAATTTTTAGATGTTGCCTCATACACTCATGTTGTTCGTTGGGCAAAACAAGTTGCTGATCGCCCTGCTGTAAAGCGCGGTCGTCGCGTAAATCGCACATGGGGCCCTGAAGAAGATCAAATGGCAGAGCGCCATAACGATAGTGATTTCGAAGGTTAAATCTACTAAACAGCAAGTAAAGTCGTTAACACTTCAACCTGCTAGATAATTTTAAGGCTCATAATGATTATTTATTATGAGCCTTTTTACTGTACTAACTTTTTTTTTTGCTTTCATAAACTATATTTATTCTTATACTCAGGATTAGAGCCTAACTAATCGATGTTTAATACGCTTATGTTCATCTGGAATATTTGCAGTATTTCTTGAACGTTTCTCCATCGCTAGTTGGAGTGACTTTTGTATAAGGTTTTACTTAGTGCCATATAAAAATCTAAATAGTGAAGAACGCAGAGAATCCGTTAAAATTTTATACTCTAATGCCATCTCTGGCATTGCCATTTCGACTGTAGTCAGTTTTATATTAGTGTTTGCTTTTGATTTAAATAACCAGAAAATATCCTACGAAAAAAGTATTTGGCTAAGCATTATGGTTGTCTTATTAGCAGCTCGCGCTATTGATGTAATGTGGTTTTATAAAACCAAAAAGGATAGCCCTTTATTTTATGCTGACACATACTCAAAAAGATTTTCAACCGGGTGTATTTTAACTGCGCTATCGTGGTGTGGGTATGCACTTTGGTTTCATAGCACCTCATCAGCAATAGAAACTACAACTACTATTGCTATTTTATCTGCCTTTGCAGGAGGCTCTGCAAATCTGCTTTCAGGAAGTCGAGTAACCGCTGTACTCTATAGCATTATTTTACTGGCGCCCTACTCTTTTTTATTAACCTTTTCTAACGAAAACTACAACTCTGTCCTCGGTATTTTAGGCCTAGCATTTACTGCTATTATGGTGGCTTCATCGTACAAATCAGCCACATTTACACACAGCGCAATCAAGCTCAAAAACCAAAACAGAGAGCTGCTTAATGAAATGGAAAACAAGGTTGAGCAACGCACAGAAGAAATCTACCGTTTATCGAATACCGATCCACTTACAAATCTATTAAACCGAACCGCATTTTTAAAAAATGCAAACAGACAACTAGCAGACAACCCTCAAGAACCCTTTGCTTTATTATTCGTAGATTTAGATGGGTTTAAACAAATAAATGATTCGTTGGGTCATAAAGTAGGCGATAAAGTATTAAAAGAAATAGCACGAAGAATTAGTAATGTATGCAATCAACAGCTATTTAAATGCCGATGGGGCGGGGATGAGTTTTTAATTTTAGCAACGTATCAAAAACAAGCTGAGCTTATCGAGTTTGCAGATAAAGTACTTCAAAGCATTGGTGCCGAGCATGAAACATATAAATATCAAAAATGGGTATCTGCAACTATTGGTATTGCCATGTATCCTGAGCACGGGAGTGATTTTAATACTTTAATTCGCTCTGCTGATACTGCAATGTATCACCAAAAACGCATCGCGAAAGGTAATATCAATATTTATAACGATTCACTCAAATTAATACAAGAAAGAGAGTATCTTTTGAGTCAACGCCTAGTCAGTGCCATAGAAGAAAATAGCTTAAGGCTAGTATTTCAACCAATTGTTGATAGCAAAACCTCAAAAGTAACCTCTTTTGAATCATTATTACGCTGGCAATTAGATGGTGAAAATATTTTCCCTGATGAATTTATAGCTATTGCCGAGCAATACGGTTTAATAACCGAGTTAGGTATTTGGGTAATAGAACAGGCATGTATACAAGCAACAAAATTAAGTCACTTACAACCACAAATTGCTATAAGCGTAAACGTATCGGTTATTCAGCTACAAGATCCTGATTTTGTATCTAAGGTATTAAAAATAGTAAATCGCCACCGGGTAGAACCTAAAAACCTACACATAGAAATTACTGAGTCAGTATTTGCCGAGGATAAACTCACATTTTTGACAGCCGTTAAAGCACTACAAAAACAAGGCTTTTGTATTTCAATTGATGATTTTGGTACAGGCTACTCATCACTATCAAGCATGCTTGATATTGGTGTAGATATAGTAAAAATAGACAGAAGCTTTATTCAAAATATGGATAAAAGAGGGTTAAGTATTATTCATGCAATTGTACAAATGGCCTCTACTTTAGATTTTACTGTTGTTGCAGAAGGCGTTGAAACTATTGAGCAAGCAAACACACTCACTAAAATTGGTGTATCTCACCTACAAGGTTATTACTTTTCAAAACCGATGGAAGTAGGTTTTGTAGATGCTTATTTAAATGAGCAAAATAAGCAATGTAGTTAATAACCAAACACTTCTAAAAGCGCTTAGCTACCATATGAGTTATGCGCTACCTTTCTTATTAGGGCCTATTTATTTTTTGAAGTTGAATTTGCAGCAGACTGTTTGGTATTTAGGCAAGGCAGAGCCTATGTAGTGTGGTTATTACCCATACATAGTTGATAACGTAGTATTAATGCCAAACATGCGCTGCCCAAAGGTTCTCCCTAGGGAGATTGACTCTTTGTTACTAGGTTACAAACCTCGCGCCACGATTAAATAGTCCTTGGATTGAACAAATTTCAATCCTTAAAGGTCAACAGCCCCTCCCTAAAACATAAACTTACAATTGCTTACAACCAGTACATAGTAATTAGCGTAGGCTAAATATAATCCAACTTACATATGTATATTACGTTTAAACAAAAAAGCCCCAGCGCTGGATAGTACGTAAAATTATGCGCTGACGTTGCTTAAATAATAAAAATTTTAACGATACAACTAAATATAAAAAGGAATTTGCATGATAAAACCACTTTGCTATTCACTCATCACTTTACTTACCCCCATAAGCGTTATTGCTCAAACAATGGCAATAAAAACAACGGATGAATTAGTATCAACCGATTCAGAGATTTTATTTGCATATAATAAAGAATTAAAACAATTAGAAGCCATCAATTTACTTACATCACTTAGTAGTGAACTTGCTTTACCAAAAAACGCCATCGGGTTTGATGTGGCAACACTTGCTAACATCACCGATAAACAAGCACTCGTACTAACAAGTGATGGCGTATATAAAGCCCAAGCAGGTAAACCAACATTGTTGTTTAATTATGAGTCGGTTCTTAATCAATTAAAAATAGATAAATTTGAAAAAGTAGACTTTGTTTTCGATGCTAACAACGACGGTCTAAGCGATATTTTTATCCCTGGATTAGCAAGCAGTACTTTATACATTCAAAATAAAGATGGCAGCTTTAAGCCTAACAAATTTAAACAAACGCCTAAGTATGAAGGCCGCTTTTCAGGAAAAGGGCTTTCTTTAGAAGTTAATATTAACAATAAACCTGTCGTTATCGATTTTAACCACGACGGATTAAACGACCTGGTTTTTTCAAATGACTTTGGAGCAGATGTACTACTTGCTAATTCAGAGGGCTTTGAGCAAAAGCTCACCTCAATTGATTTTAACATTGAGCTAGGCGAGCTAAGCAATGGCGAGACTCGCAAAATAAAGCAAATTATTGATATTAATAACGACGGATTTCTAGATTTTACAACCAGGCAGTTTAAGCCTACACAAGGTATGGACTCGTTAGATATAAAAATAGCACATACTTTGTACCTAGGGAGTGCTAAAGGTTTTACTAATACGCCCATTACCTTATTTGAAACACAGGGCCCTAGTGAGTTATTGCTCAAAACTGACTTTAATAATGATGGCTTAATTGATTTACAAAAAATGGACTTAGATATTGGCTTAGGTACCATCGCGTCTATGGCATTGGGCGGTGGCAGTACAGATGTAGATGTAGAAATGAATCTTTATAAGCAGCAACCCGACGGCTCATTTGCCAATAAATCGAGTATTGAACTTGATTTAGAAATGGAAGTGGGGATGAATGGCGATGAATCAGAACCGGCTCTCTATTTAGGTGACATTAACGGCGACAGCTATATTGATGCGGTATACAAATACAGTAAAAAAACGCTGTATATTTATTATGGAGAGCAAGACTCACTGCTAAATGATAAACGCAAAAAATTAAAGCTAACGCTGCCTAAAAATAATAAAGATATTCTTCTAGTAGATATAAACCAAGACGGTAAAAAAGATTTTGTATTTAAATTTACCGAAGAAGATGGCACCAGCAAAATAGAAACACAGTTAAATTAAGCCAATAAAAAAGCCCAACAGAATTAACCGTTGGGCTTTGGACTTAAGACTTTCGAGTAACAGTCAGCTTTACTCTAAGTAATAACACCTAAGCAGTTACATTTAGCAGTGAATCGCCTTCACTTAAACCAAACTTCTCTTGCACTGATGCAAGGATTGATTCTTTATCTTCATCAGACAACTGGTTTGAATACTCAGTTAAGAGCTCATCTAAATAGCTCACTACCTCGTCTGTATCGACTGATTCTAATGAGTTTTGTGGCGGTGGCGGCGGTCTTTGACCTTCTGCTCTTCCTGCATCACCAATGCTTTTAGCATCAAACTCGAGTTCGCCCATTAAATCAGCAAGCTCTTTTGTTGGTTCAATACCTTGTTCTTTAAATGCCGCTTGAATACTTTGCGCATCGTCGCTAGTTAAGTTTTCGGCATCAAACTGTGCAAGCGTTTCTTTAACAAAATCACTTTGCTCTGTTGTTAATTTTGCAGCTTGATTACTTTGTTGCGGCACAAAACTCGCAGAGCTGCTGCCAATATTATTAATCATTTTAGTATCCTTTCAACGTTCACGACGAGGTGGTTTATGATCGCTAAGCTCTTGCTCACTAATTTCGCCATTACCATCGGCATCTATAGAATCAAAAATTGTTTGTGCATCACCGTGCGGTGGTTTTTTAGCACTAAACTCTTCAAAGCTAATTACGCCATCACCATCAGTATCAATAGTTGAAAAGTCAGGTTTTTCAGGAGGATTGTCACCGCCTCGAGCAGCTACATTAGCTGAAAAAGCAATAGATAATATTGCCACAGTGGCAAGAGTTGAAAAATGCTTCATAGTAATAACCTCGTATTTAAGAATTAAACTAAGCTTACGCTTTAAAAACGCAAACAATGTGCAAATAATGAGGAAGTAATAAATTATTTTTAATAAAAACTGATGATTCAAAAAAAGTTCTGGTTGATTGCTTTGCAATCAATATATAAGCTAATAAAATAATACGATTAATTACTCTCTGGCAGTAGTGTTACTGCCCTTAATTCTCAAAGCTGATATACTGCTTGAGCCAATTAAACAAACAAATACAGAGCACTTTCATAAATAATGATTAATAACCAACCCTACTTAGCAGGCAATCTGTGAAAATACCTAAACGCCTACAACCTCTTGTTGATGATGGCCTTATTGACGAAGTAATAAGCCGACTAATGAGCGGTAAAGAAGCCGATGTATTTATTGTGCGTTGTGGTGAACATATTCGCTGTGCGAAAGTGTATAAAGATGCGGTTAAACGTAGTTTTAAAAAGGCGGCACAATATCAAGAAGGCCGAAAAGTACGCGGTGGACGCCAAGCGCGTGCAATGGGTAAACGCTCTAGCTATGGCCGCCAATTAGAAGAAGAAATTTGGCAAAATGCCGAAGTTGATGCGTTATCTCGTTTAGCTGGCGTGGGTGTACGTGTTCCTGATACTTACTTTTGTATTGATGGCGTGCTGCTTATGGAGCTCGTCTCTGATGAAGATGGTAACGTGGCCCCTCAACTAGGACATGTCGTTTTTAGTGAAGAGCAAGCGATTGAGCAGTATAAACTCATGATACATTACATTAAGCTAATGCTTTGCGCAGGTATAATACACGGTGATTTATCTGAGTTTAATGTACTTGTAGATAATAACGGCCCTGTAATTATAGATTTACCGCAAGCTGTTAACGCCTCAGCAAATAACAGTGCACAAGCTATGTTTGCACGCGATGTAAATAACATACGCCGCTACTATGGTGAATTTGCGCCAAGCATACTAAAAACTCAATACGCTAAAGAAATGTGGGCACTATTTGAAGAGGCCAATTTAACGCCTAATTCAACGCTTACAGGTGAATTTGAAGACAGCGACGAACTTGCTGATGTAGATTCTATTCTTGATGAAATCCAAGCAGCAGAATACGAAGAGTTTGACCGTTTAGAGCGAATTAAAAATGCTGACGATGATGAGTAACTCATCGTCATAGCTCATTCCACCTTACTGTGGATGCACAAACCGGTAGCCAACCCCATAAACAGACTGGATAACACTTTCAGTTTGTGTCACTTCATCTAGTTTTTTACGCAACTTTTTAATATGGCTATCAATTGTACGGTGGCTCACAATACGCTGATCGGCGTACATAGTGTCCATTAAGCTATCGCGCGAATAAATACGATTTGGGTTGTTAAACAAAGGTTTAAATAGCTGAAATTCAAAGTTCGTCAATTCTATACTGTTTGATTTATATTTTACGCTATAGCTGCTTTCGTCAAGCTTCATTGTTGACTCTGTAACGTCACTTGCGTTATTTAATCGCCTTAAAATAGCTTTTACGCGTGCCACCAGCTCAGCATAACTAAACGGCTTACAAATATAATCATCTGCACCTAATTCCAGCCCAAGCAGCCTATCTATTTCTTCTACTTTTGCCGATACCATAATAATAGGCACGTTTGAAAAGCGCCTGATTGCTTTACACAGTTCAATACCACTTTGACCTGGTAACATTATGTCTAGCAAGATTACACTCGGCCTGTTAATTTCAAGCCAAGGTAATACTTCATTCCCGTGATGTATTTGATGAGTAATAAAGTGATGGCTGCTTAAAAAGTCACTCATTAAGTTAGCCAGCTTTACTTCATCTTCCACAATTAGTATTTGTTCACTCATAGGCATCTCTGTAAGTAACCTTAACTTTATTTTATAAACTAAATAGTTGGCAATCTAATAATAATAGCAAGGCCGCCTAAGCTGGCTTTTTCTGCAGCGATTTCACCTTTATGACCTTTAACTATATGCTGGCAAATAGATAAACCTAAGCCAGAACCGCCCTCTTGGCGATTACGCGAACTATCTACTCGGTATAAATATTCAAATAAATGCGATAAATGCGACTGCTCTACACCTACGCCATTATCTTCGATTATAAGCTCTAAATAAGTTTGCCCTTTAATACTTATATTTTTAGCCGTTAAAGAAATAGTTGTACATTGTGCATAGTGTACTGCGTTCATTAGAATATTATCGAGTAGCTGCAAAAGGCGTGTTTTATCTGCTTGTACAGTTATGTGTTTAGCGCTATTTAGTAGGTATATTTTTATATTATGTTGTTCAAGCACAACCTGATACTTTTGCTCAATAGTATTTAATAATAACGCCATATCAGTAGGTTGCATAGTATAGTGCATACCTCCTAATTCTGCGCTATTGAGCATATGCAAGTCGTCTATTAAGCGTTTTAAATGTAGGGCTTCATCGTTAGCCGAACTTATATTTTTTGCGTTCGGTTCTCGTATACCAAGTAGCATAGCTTCAAGTTCACCGAGTAAAATGCTCATTGGCGTCCTAAGCTCATGAGAAATATTAGCAAGCCAACGCTTACGTACTTGCTCATCTTTAGCGAGTGTAAATGCAAGCGTATTAAAATCTTCGCTCAACTGTCCTAGCTCGTCTTTTCGCTCAAGCGTGAGCTTGGTCTCGTAATTACCTTGCGTTAAGCGATGCATACCGTTAGCAATTTGCTTTACAGGGCTTACTAGGTGACGAGACAATAAAAAAGTAACCATTAATGTTAGCAATACCGCAGCTAAAGCAATAAACCATAAGTAGTTAGTTTGCTGCTGTAAAAAATCAAGCTCATAGCCATCAACCAAGCTATCTCTTTTAGAAACTGCTAAGTAACCCACTATTTTATCGTTAACAATAATTGGGGTTGTTATATATTTTAAATCGTTGAGGTATTTACCCACTACTCGCTGTTTATTTTCGTCAAGCAAAGCGTAGTGAGCAATATTTTCTGGCGGTGGGCGGCGATCTTCCTCTAAACGAATATGATCTGGCGGCGGTCGTCGCATCATTCGCCCACGCGGACCAGGGCCTTCTTGTGGCCTAGGCAAAAACTGGCTATTTTCTAATTGCGATTCAACACGTTTTCTAAAGCTTTCGCCATTGCCGACAACACGCTCCCAAGAGGGTGTTTGTTCGTATTGCTTTGCAAATTGCACAACAAGTGGTTCAAGCGCTTTCACCTCTTTTGCATTAACAAAATCAATTACGCCTTGCCCTATGCTCCACTGTATAAGAACTACCAGCCCTGCAATAACACTAAAGGTAAAACTAAATAGTATTAAAAAAAGTTTATTATGAATTTTCATTAATGCGTGTTTTCAACCTTGCTAGGAAAGCTTTCAAATCGGTATGTTATAAACTCTTTGGTTTGGTCGTTAACATACAGCGTAGCAACTATTTTTTTACCTTGAGCGGTCCAATACATATGACCATGATTATTTAAAGTAACCGATACGGTATTTATACCAGTTTTAAATAAGTTAGCAGGTAAATGCAACGCTTGTCCGTAAATTCGCTGTATTTTAACCCCATTAATGTATAAATGAGCATGACCTTGTAAAAAACCGGTGTCTTGGTTTGTTGTCACATCCATCATTTGTTGCATGTTCATCGTCCCCTCTGGCGGCACAGACAAATCATAACGCTGTGTATCTAAAATTAAGTTATAACCCGACATACTATCTTTTAATAACTTAAGGCTTAATGCCGGGATTGGCGCATCATTTGGCACTGCTATAGGCATATGGCTATGATCCATCATTTCCTGCTGCGCAAAGAGCTTAAAACTCGATAGCACAGCAGTTGTTAGGATCAATGCGTATTTAAAATAACGCATAGTTACTCCTTACATTCCTGGTGGTGGACCCATTGTTTCGCCAGTATCACAGCGACCAATTGAATTATCGGCTAATTGACCTTTAAAACGAGGCCCTATTTGATAAGGAAAAGAAGGCTGTAATTTACCATCACTGTCTAACGTTAGTGTTATATGGTAGTGATAACCCTTGCCATCATTAGTATCGTGGCCGTTATGCTCATCTAATTGAGCACCGGTTACTGTTTTTTGTGCGTAGTAATAATCTTCAAAGTAATAACCATCGTCGGCATTTAATGTGTTACCAGAGAGCGTCGTTACTTGTGCACCAATAGCAGGACCTGCATCACTTGTTTGTGTACCTTGGCTAACATCGTATTGATCAACTAAGGTACAGCTTCGCTCACCCTCAGTACCACAACCCCCTTCACTTGTAGGTGCACCGTAATCTCGCATTTCCCAGCCACTTAATGCTAGTTGTCCGTTACTTTCATAAGGACCATAAAGCGGATAGCCATCAGCTGCAAACCCATAAATAGGTGAATGCGCATCGCCATCATCTTCGAGTAAATCAGCTAAGCAACTCGTATAAAAATGGTGATGATATTCACCGTTAGCAGCATGTCCGCCACACACATCAACATCGTATTGCTCAGCAATGGGCGCTAATGTATACCAAATATTATTACCGTAACTCATACCATCACCCCAGTTAAATATACTGGTGCCATTAACCATTAAGCCAACTGTACCTAAACCTGTTTCGCAAGTTTCAGTGTCAGATAAATCAGTAGGTGTTAGCGGAAAATACGCTTCAACCGCTTGTTCTGTTGGGCAACCCGGTCCTGGAGGCCAATAACCTGCACCGCCTGTGTCATCACAGTTTTCAGTGCTGCTGTTATAGCCAATATCTTCACCAAAGGAAATGGTTTGCCCTACTGCTGCAGAAGTTACACCGTTATAAAAATCGGTAGCTGCACGCGGGCGGTTATTTAACGCGTCTACTTGGTCTTGTGTAAGCGTTACATCATATTTAGGAATGTCAGTTGTTTGCACATACATGTATTCAACGTCAGCATCTTCCTCAGTAACGCTAACAACCTCAACTGATTGAACATCTTCAACCACTGCACCATTATTTTGTATGTATGTAGAAGTTGTATCGTTGTTAATTAACCAACTGGTAAGTTTTGCACTATTATCAACTGTATCTGAGTTTGAGTTTGATGAAGCAATAACATTAACTATAACTGTATCTACAACGACATCGTTTGTGCCATCATCTGCACTGATCTCAAATACAAGTGCTTCATCGGTTAAAACTTCAGGTGCAACAAACTCTGTAGACGTTGCAGTACTTGAAGATAAACTAACGGTAGTGCCTGATGTTTGTGACCAACTAACCGATACTTCACCGTCATCTTCAACCGTTGAACTTAAATAAACGGTATCGCCCGCATTAACAGTTTGGTCAATACCAGCATCAACCGTTGGAGCACTATTACTGACTGTATCGCCGTCTGTTGCAGTACTTGTTGAATCGCTATTACATGCGCTTAAAGCGATACAAAGCGCACTTAACGCAAATAACTTAGTTGCATTAGCAGCTTTTGTTTTAAGAAGTGTTTTCAATGCTTGAACCTTTACTTTAACGTTTAATAAAACAAAGTTAACAAGTAAAAGTGCAAACAATGTGCACAAACAAAGGAAGATTGTGATCAAAAAAAGACAACCTAAGTTGTCTTTTTGCTATTTAACTGGAGTCTGGCTATTTATTTTTTTTCAAATGTTTATCAAAAAAGTCTAAAAATGCCTGAAGAGTTTTAACTCTGTGCTCTTGATAAGATAAGTAATGATCGCCATCCTCAAGCTCAATATAAGTAACATCTTTTGCTTCATCATCAAGTTCATCCTGCATTTCTCTACTATGATAAACAGGTACCACACTGTCGTCAGTTCCATGTACAAGCAATATTGGTCTTGTTATTTTTTTAGCAAAATTCACTGGAGAATTAGCTTCTAGTAAATCATCATCAGTTCCAAACTGCTTTCTAACGATATTTTTGTTTGTAAAGTGTCGTGCTTTACTCACTAAATACTGTAAATCACTTACCCCAGCAAAACTAGCTGCACATTTAAACGTTTCTGGGTGCTTAATTACAGCCATTAACGCTGCATAGCCACCATAGCTAGCACCACCAATACAAATGCTATCTGCTTGTGCTATTCCTTGGTCAATTAACCAGTTTGCACCGTCTTGCAAGTCATCTTGCATAGCCAAACCAAAACCTTGGATTGACTGCATTAAAAAGTCGTGCCCATAGCCACTCGAACCACGGAAATTAGGCTGTAAAACAGCATATCCGTTATAGGCTAATAAAGCTGTCCAGTAATCAAAATTAGCATAATCCCTTGCCATGGGGCCGCCATGTGGAAATATAATTGTTGGTAACTTATCACCTTCTTTATATTCTACTGGTAGAGTTAGATAGCCTTCTATTTTCAAGCCATCTCTTGCCTTGTAGCTAATGCGCTTTTTGCCTCTGTATACAGAGGCATCTATTTGCGGATAAACATCAGCAATTGCACTCACCTGCTTTTTTACTCTATCCCCAAATAAATAACTACCCGACGTTTTGTCTGAGCTAATATAGAGTATATATTTTTGCTGATCTTTACTGGTACTTACAATGTCTAATTTATATTCATCTTTAGGGAGCGATACGCGCAAAGAACGATGTAATTTATCTAAGTCTTTATCCCAATATTTAATACCATCATCTAAATGGGAATCAGTAAAGCCTGCAACTTCGCCAGTTTGTTGTGAATAAAAAATAGACCCATCAAAATCATATTTACTATTACTGTAAATTAGCTCGCGAGCTTTAGTCGTTAAATTGAGTTTAAATAATGCATCGCGCCCTTCATGTAACGCAGTGATGTATAAAAAATTAGAGTCTTTATCAAACCCTAATATAGAAATACTTTGCTTACTAAAAACCTCATAATCAAATAAAGTTTCCCACGACTGTTTATTCTCATCAAAATAATCGTAAGTAAATTGCGTATCGTCCATTTTTTTTGCAATACGAACTTTACCTTGCCTGTCGGCAAACCAAGTAACAACATTACTGCGTGGCCTTTGTATTTGGGTCTTACGTAATGTGGTTAAATCTAACTCATAAACTGCTGGGGTATTTGCTATTTTAAAATCCCCTTGAACTAAAATTTTATTTTCTTTTTCAGGTAAAAAACTAACAATTCGGTCTGAATATTGTGGCTGGATTTCATCTCTTACTGTGTTGGCTTTAAAAGCTAATTTAAGACCTTTATCATTTTTAAAGTTATACGCATACATAAGCGTTGATGTATATTTAACTCCGCCAAACTGATATTTTATATAGCGAGCACCAAGTAATAGTACGTCATCATTTGCCCAGTTATACCAATCAAAAAACACTGTATGGTTATTTGAGTTTATAATTGGTGTAGTAACCCCCGTCTCCAAGTTTTTAACCATTAAGATTAAAGTACCTTGATGATTTCTTACAAAAGCGAGGTTCTTACCATTGGGAGATAGCTTAACTTGGCTAAAATCTTTTAAGCCTGCAAAAACTTCTATAGGTAGTTTTTTATCTTGTGTGGCAAAAGAGCCAAAACTTTGCAAAGCAATTAACAAAGTGAAAATGAACTTAAACATTCGTAAATCCTTTTATTATTGTATTCCTAAGTAAACGATTATTTCACAACTGTGGCCTTTTAAGCAAAAACTTATCTTTGGTTGTACTAAAGTAATCGCCGCCCATTTTGCCCACTGCATTTAATAATTCAGGGTCAATATAGCCACCACTCATCACTTCATCGTCTATACAAATACCCACTACATCCAGCAACATCATTTTTCCGCCGCCAGGCTCATTTGAAATACTAATAACTTCGCGTAACTTACATTCAAACCTTACTTTTGAATCGGCAACACTTGGCGTATTAACTAACTTACTTGGAGCTTGGGCAATGTTTGCTGCATCAAATTCGCTTATATCACTAGGATAATTTGCACAACTTTGATTCATTTTTTCAACTAGCTCTTGGCTAACTATATTAACCACACATTCTTTAGTTGCCATTAGATTACTGAGCGTATCTTTATTCGTTTTATCACTAGGGTTTACTTGCGTAACACTTAAAACAGGTGGCTTGCAGCTAGCCACAGTAAAAAATGAATAAGGCGCAATATTTGCAATACCTTCGCTATTTAATGTACTTATCCATGCGATAGGCCGTGGGCTTATACCGCCTACTAAGTAAGAGTAAACATTTTGGTTAGTATTTTCGGTGAGATCTAAAAACATACATTTCCTTTTAATACATTAAAACTAAATCTTAATTCAAGGTAGTTACGTATAGGTTTGGCTAACTCAATTAAATAACAAGTTAATTTTTATTTCTATTTAAAGCAATAAACCAATTATATGAAAATAAACATCGTGTGGTTTAAACGTGATTTACGTCTTAGCGATCATCAACCATTAAAAAATGCATTTAGTAATGGCTTACCGACCCTGTTACTTTATAACTTTGAGCCATTACTGCTCGAAGATGCACACTACAATGAGCGGCACTGGCGCTTTGTATATCAATCAATAGTTGAGTTAAATAATCAGCTAGCGCGTTTTAACGCCTGTGTTTATATATTTAATTTAAATATGAACGATTTACTTGAATCGTTAAAGAAGCAGTTTGAAATAGTTAATATTTTTAGCCATCAAGAAATAGGCTTAAACAACACCTTTGAGCGCGATAAGGCAATAAAAGCATGGTGCCAGCATAACCACATTAATTGGCAAGAGTCGCAAACAGGCGCGGTAATTCGCGGCAAAAAAAATCGTAATAATTGGAACGAACGCTGGCAGCAAACAATGCAAGCACCTATTGCTGTTCCTAATTGGAAGAGTATAAAAACAATTACTCTTAATAACTATCAAGCACCTGAGCTGCCTAGCGCTTACACGCAAGATCACGACAGCTTTCAACAAGGTGGCCCACTGCATGCGCGAACTGTAATGCAGAGCTTTTTTGCCGAGCGTGGTAAAGGTTATCAAAAAGGAATATCGAGCCCAAGTTTAAGCCAAACCCACTGCTCTCGGCTTTCCCCGTATTTAGCGTGGGGGAACATTAGCCTTAGGCAAGTGTATCAAATGGCCATTGATGAATATCATTCAAAACACCCTGACAAAAGAGGTTGGAAACGCTCACTAGCAGCGTTTGTATCGCGCTTGCATTGGCACTGCCACTTTATGCAAAAGTTTGAAAGCGAGTGCTCTATGGAGTTTTTAGCCCTTAATCCGGGTTATCACGTATTTCCGTATCGTAATGATGAACGAGTGAAAAACGATATTGAACGCTGGGCGCAAGGTCAAACAGGTATTCCCATTATTGACGCTTGCATGCGCTGCTTAAAAGCCACCGGTTATATCAACTTTAGAATGCGCGCCATGCTTGTAAGCTTTGTCACGCATCATTTAAATATAAGTTGGCAGCAAGCAAGCTTTCCGCTCGCTAATTACTTTTTAGATTTTGAGCCAGGGATTCATTATCCGCAAATTCAAATGCAAGCCTCGGTCACAGGTATTAATACCATTAGGCACTACAACCCAATTAAACAATCAGAAGATCAAGACCCTACAGGTTCGTTTATTAAAAAGTGGTGCCCAGAGCTTGAGAAACTCCCTATTGAATATTTACATCAGCCTTGGGAGCAAACTCCGATGGAAGCACTCTTTAACGACTTTAAGTTAGGGGAGGATTACCCTGAACCCATGCTTGATTTAACAGCGGCTTCAAAAGAAGCACGCGAGCGCTTATGGCAATACCGTGAGCGAGCCGATGTTAAACGCGCCATAGGGAAAATTCTTAGAAGGCACGTAGCAACTACGCCAAAAACAACCCAAGTAAAAAATAACACTAAAAGTAACAGTAAGGCTAAGTAAGCATGGCGCACAAAAAGCTAAACTTACCTCAGAAAATATGCCCTATTTGTAATAAACCTTTTACGTGGCGTAAAAAATGGCAGCGCGACTGGGATAACGTTATTTACTGTTCAGAGCGCTGTAAACGAAATAAACAGGGATAACAATTAACTGGCGCCTATTTTGCAGCATCATCTGTAATTAGTGCTTTTAAGGCTTTATGTAAGCTTATTTTGTAAATAACGCTTATCTAACCTGAAAAGCTTACACTCTAGCAAGGAGAAGATGATGACGATTAAAAAAACGGCAAGTTCAACATGGTCTGGCGACATTAAAACAGGCAAAGGTAGCATATCAACTCAAAGTGGCGCGCTTAACAAACAACCTTATGGTTTTAATACCCGCTTTGAAGATAAGGCAGGCTCAAATCCTGAAGAATTAGTAGGTGCAGCTCACAGTGCATGTTTTAGTATGGCACTTTCGCTTGCATTAGGTGATGCAGGCTTTACCGCAGATAAAATTGATACTAAAGCCACTGTAAGCCTTGATGAAGTAGATGACGGTTTTTCAGTAACGCATATTGCCCTTGAGGTAAAAGCGCGTATTGATGATATTCAAAACGAGCAGTTTCAAGCCTTATGTGAGCAAACTAAAAAGAGCTGCCCTATTTCCAAGCTCTTAAATACCGAAATATCACTAGATGCGACACTTCAATCAGCATTTTAACTATTTAGGTTTAGACTATTATAAGTAGAACACATTAAATTAAAGCCAAGTAAATTATTACTTGGCTTACTAGGGTCTGTTGATCTTTCAAGGTTAAATTTGCAGCAGTCTGTTTGGTATTTAGGCAAGGCAGAGCCTATGTAGTGTGGTTATTCCCCATAAATGGGCGATAACGTAGCATTAATGCCAAACAGGCGCTGCCCAAAGGGTTCTTTCTAGGGGCTATTTACTCTTTGTTGCTCGGTTTTTACTTAGCCCACTAGGTTACAAACCTCGCGCCGCGATTAAATAGCCCCTAGTTTGAACAAATTTTAATCCGCAAAGATCAACAGACCCTAATCATCAAGATACCTTTTTAGAGCTGCTTATACCTAAGACTTCAGATAATAAAGCGATCCCCATGCCTAGCGCGGGCCAAATCACCCATAAGGTGTTTGGTGATGTAATTAAATTAATTAATCCTAAAAACACTAAAGCAACTGCATACTGTTTAAAACTTTGAAATATTGTTGTTGATGTATTCATGTTTATCCTCCTGTTAATGTATAAATCTATTTTTATATAAAAACGAAATGTAAACCCCTGCCAAATGTCATTAAATAGCATGACATTAGTCATAATATCACTCACATATAAATAATTACTTATTACGTTAAAAAAAATATAAACTAATACTTTAATCTGTTTGTGTTAGCATCTACCCTCAACTAACTTTAAAAATAAACATAAGAGGATGAACTAAGTTATCGAAAAATCAAAAGATTGTGAAAAAGTGACATGTAGTAATTGTGCTGACGCTAACGATCTCGAATTTGATTTTTCTATGGCTTTTCAACCGATTATAAACTGTAAAACTCGCCTAATTTATGGCTATGAAGCATTGGTTAGAGGTTTAAATGGCGAGTCTGCTTATTCAATTATTTCAAAAGTGAATGAAGACAACCGCTATGCATTTGATCAGCTTTGTCGTATTAAAGCCATTCAACTAGCCGCAAAGCTGGGCATAACATCAATACTAAGCATTAACTTTTTACCTAATGCTATTTATAAACCAGAGCGATGTATACGCACCACACTAGAAGCTGCAAAAAAGTATAACTTCCCAATTCAAAATATTATGTTTGAATTTACTGAAGTAGAAAAAATAGAAGACACCGCACACATTAAACGCATTGTTGATTACTATCAGTCTCTCGGATTTAAAACCGCCACCGATGACTTTGGTGCAGGTTATTCTGGTTTAAATCTACTGGCTGACTTTCAAACAGATATTATCAAGCTGGATATGGCGCTCATACGCGATATTAACAACGACAAAAAACGCCAACTAATAGTAACTCATTGCTTAAATATGTTTCGCGATTTAAACATAACCGCACTAGCTGAAGGCATTGAAACAGTAGAAGAATATAAGTGGCTTAAAAACGCAGGTGTTGAGCTTATGCAAGGGTATTTATTTGCCAAACCAAGCTTTGAAAACTTGCCTGAGGTAAATTTTAAGGACATAGGTGCTGATTAGTACTCAACACCTATTATTAAACCTTATTGAGCCTAAGTACGTTTAAACTACATATTACCTAGCTCTATCATCATTGCTGTGTACATACGTAAATTCAGTTCAAGTTGCTCAAGTGTCATAAATTCATGCTCTGAATGACCTGTGTAGCGCTTACCTGGCATTGAAGGGCCAAACGATACCGCATTATCAAACAGCTTTGCGTTAGTGCCACCACCTATTGATACAAAGTCAGCTTTTTCGTCGCCCGTAAAATGCTTGAAAATATCAAGCAGCTTTTGCGCATGCGGCGCGCCATCAAGTAGCATAGGTGTGCCAATAATTGTTTCTATGTTAGCAAGTGTTACATTGTTAGTAGCTTGCCAATTAGCGAGTGCATCATCAATTTGCTTTTGTAATACAGCTTCGTCTTTACCCATTGGGCGACGTGCATTTACAGCAAGTGTTAGCGCATTACCATCGCGTTCAATAACTGTTGGTGCCACTGTCATTGGGCCCATAAAGTCGTGCTTGTAAGCTATTTCGCCAAATTGTTTACCATGAATATCTAAACCAATTAACTGATTCACAAAGCCGATTAGCTCGCCGTCACTGTTATTTTCAAGCTCCACACCTTTAAATAACTCAGCTAAATAAGCAATAGCATTTATACCCGACTCCGGCTCAGATGAATGCGCCGACATACCTTTAACGCTTATTGCTAAACCATTACTTTTTTCACTAAAGTTAAATTCAACTTTATTTAATGTTTTAGCTTTTGCTTTTAATGTATTAATAAGTGCCGCGTCTGCATTGTGCAAAACTAAGCTTGCATCTTCTGGAATTTGGCTTCTAAACGCACCGCCAGTTACATCCTTTACATATAAACCCGTCTGTGGTGATGTTGCATTAAAAGTAGGTGCAATTAAGCTCCAGCCTTTCTCGGCTACCACTACAGGGTATGATGCATCAATCGTTACTGCATATTTTGGTTGTTCATACGTTTTCATAAATTGAGTAAGCGGACCCCAATCAGACTCCTCAGCAAGGTAAATCATAAGCTCAATACGGTTATTAAGGGTTATGCCTTTATCTTTAATTGCTTTCATAGCGTAAAGCGCTGTTGCTATTGCACCTTTGTCGTCTTCCGTACCACGACCAACTAATTTACCCGGTTCAGATGTATCAATAATAAAAGGGCTTTGTTTCCATTTGCTTGCATTAGCAGGTTGCACGTCCCCGTGGGTTACTACCGTTACTTTTTCGCTTTGCTCGCCCATACCAATTAATACGGTGTAGCCTAAATCTTGGTAGTCAAAACCAAGCTCTGCGGCTTTCATTTTTAAAAGTGCTTTAAAGCCAATAAAATCGGGATTTTGAGGGGCTGTAATGTCGCTTTTATTAACCGTCGGAAAAGCCACTAAGTTAGTTAGTGTGTGTATTTGAGCATTTTGGTAGGTATTTACTGCGTAATCGGCAACGCTATCAATATTTTTATTTAACTGCGCATGTGCGCCAAATGCAAATAAAGCAATACTGGCTAAAGCTAACTTTTTCAAAACAATTCCCATTTAATTAATAACTAAGAGCGGTAATTATAACGCTATGAAGTACCTACTTATAGCTCTTTACGCCAAACACACAGGTAACTTAAGGTAAATAACCGAAACTCTGGATAATAAATCTATCTCAAGCAGCTATTTTCAGCGCTAACTGCGTTGAACTTACTTGCAATAGGCCAAGTAAATCTATTGCCCAGAGTTCATGTTAAATATTTATATAGCAGCTTTTATGAGGATGACTGTATAATGCGCGACTTAAAATTAAGAGAGTATTTAATTGTGAACCGTCGTAAAAAAATCGTCACTAAATTTCAAAAGAAAGATAAACGCACTAACGCTAAATTGCATAAAAGCAACAAACCGTCTTATGTATCAAAAGCTGAGCGCGAAAAACTAGCTGAACAAGAAAGTAATGAGCCACAGGTAATCCAAGAGTAGCTTTATGTTACCTGTTGCTTTGATAATTTAAAGTGGCAAAAGTACCGACCACTTACAAAACATACCACTGCCGTGGCAACTATAAGTTCAAACGTAGCTAAGTAATTAACTGTATCTACATATGGCATTGCGAGGTTTATACTTTGCATCCAATCAGCCATTTTAAATAATGCAGTTGCCCCAATAACCATTGGAAATGTAAAAGCAGCGTAGCTCGGCGTAAAAGGTCTGCTTAATAACTTTATAAATAACACATATACAATCAGTGTTTTTATTATCGCTAATATAAATAATGCCCCCACTATAACAAGTGACGGATTAGCTACAACATGAAAATACCCCGCTAATGTTAAACTGGCAGGCGCAGCTAAAATGGCAAGTGTTGGCTGTATTTCGTAGTCACTTTTTAATGCTAATAAAAAACGATAAAACATAATTGGCAGCATTATAGCGTACGTTGATATACCAATAACTAACGCACTATATGCTAACCACGCTAATGTCGGATTTCCCGAAAAAGTAACATCTGCAATAATTATCCCCACTGGCGGCACAAACCAGCTGGGCGCCATATCCTCAAAGTTAAACTTTTTTGCTCGCTGGTATAAAAAACTCACCAAAAATGTGAGATGCAGCACAAAAGCTAAAACCCACATAATGTCGCCAGCTAATGAGCTAAATTGCCCAACTGAGTTTGAAATAACAAGATTAGCCATTGCAAATGTAGGGATCACACTTCCTGCAATTGGGTGTGCTAAATCGGCTTTTAATAAATGAGGGTGCAGTAAAAACTTAGCAGCCAAAAGTAAAACTAATACGCCAGCTAGTACCGCTCCCAAAAATTGCCCTTGGGAGTTTAAATTAAAAACGTTTTCCCATGTCCACCCCATACTGGCAATACCCAAAGCTAAACCGGCCATAGCTGTTGGCGCACCCATCACTTTATTTTTAAATTGCTTAAACACTGTATTTCCTAATCATTGGGTGATGAACAAGTTACTGCTTTTTACTGCATTGCCTTAAAATAACGCTGTAAAATTAGTACAAGCGTGCTTAATAGAACGCTTTTTGCGTACAAATATTTCATAAAAATAAGTTTACGGCTTACATATTAAAGCGTATGAAAAAAGCCATAACACAGTTATGGCTTTTACTTTATTTTAAAATTTAATTTAGTTAAAACGCGTAACTAATGCTTACATTAAATGAACGGCCCTGCCCAGCAAGTTGTTCAAACCCGTTGCTGCTATCTTGTTTAAGTGCCGCAATACTTACGCCGCCTAGTGGGAGTTGATAGTACTCATCAAACACGTTACTCACTTCTGCGCTTAGCGTTAATGAATCCCATGTGGCTTTAGAGCTTAAATTAACCAAGCTGTAGCTGTCTGTTTGGTTTTCAAAACGATTATTATCTACACGTGTTTTAGTATCTACCCACTGCCAAGATAACGCATTTTCAAATCGACCCATTTGCTGGCTAATACCTAGCTGGGTTTGCAGTGGTTTAATTTGATAAAGCGGTTGGTTAGTATCGTCTCGCTTACCTCTGGTATTAGTAACATTAGCGTGTAACTGCCAGTTACCTAATTGCTTAGATTCATAAATGTTGGCTGTTAAATCTATTTTTGCACCATATAAAATGGCATCTACATTAGTAAACTGCAAAATGTTACGCGCTGTGTTGTCCAAGTCATAACTATTGAAGCTTCTTACAATATCAGCATCAATATAATCATTCACATCTGTATACCAAACATTGGTGCTTAATCGCCAACCATCATCTTTAGCCTGCTTAATATAAGTAGCACTTAAAGTATGCGCTGTTTCAACGCCTAAATCAGGGTTACCAATATAGCCATTACCATCGCCATACCAACCAATCATGGTGGTTGCCATATTACTTACGCCCCAGCTGTATCGCTCGTATAAATTAGGCGCGCGGTTTTTACGGGCAAGACCAAATTGCAGCTCATCATAATTTGTTATTTGGTAGTTAATTAATAAGTTAGCATCAACTATAGTGTCGGTTTTATCTCTGTCGCCAGCATTAAAGTTCTGTGCAGCAACTGTATTATCTGTAGACGTATCGCTCATGGTCATACTTTCCATACTGCCCATATCGCTCATATCGTCCATATCCATCATGCTCATACCGTCGTTGTAAGGCTGAACCTCACCTACTTGGGTATTAATACTTTCAATGCGTACGCCTGCGTTTAACCACAGTTTTGTATTTATTTGGCTCTCATATTCAGCAAATGCTGCTATGCGCTCTCGTTTGCCATTATTTATATTTACGTAATCGTTTGGTCCCATCATGGTTGAGCCTTCAATACCTGGCCACCAATCATCAATGCGGTAATTGTAATATTCTTGAGCGAGTAAAATACTGCTGCTTTTATTAAGCGCGATACGCCATTTAAGCTGCGTACTTATATCTTGTGCATCGGTTTTCATTCGCATCATGCCTGTTTTTTCTTCACTGAAAAAACCCATTTCGTGCTTTACGCTATGCCAGTTAACTTGCCCTTCAAGCTCGCTGTTATCAAAAGAGCGTTTGTATTGAGCTATTGCACCGTAACTGGTGTTATCGGTCATATCCATATACTGATTTGCAAATCCTTGATACGGGATTTTTTGATGCGTTAGCTTTATAACTAATTGCTGTTTATCATCGCGCATAGCGGCAGTTAAACTATGATTTTGTGCTCGATACAATGTATCTAATGCTACATCGCCGTTACCGTCTTCATAACTATCTGCATCACTAAACGACCCCTGATAATTAAGGCTAAACGTGTCACTTGCTAAACGTGCACCTACGCCAAGTTTACGTCCGTTATCAACACTACTGTACTTTGCTGACACATAGCCTGAGTGCCAATCTAATTCATTGCTATTGCTATACTCTGGTGAAATAGAATTAACGCTTATTACGCCAGCAATATTATCGCCGCCCGCGCTCACTGGCGACACGCCTGCAACCACATTGTAAGACGTAATTTGATTAGCCGAGATATACGACAGTGGCGGGTTCATATGATTAGCGCATGCAGCGGTAACATCTGCACCATCAACTAACACTTTAACTCTGTCGCCCATTAAACCATTTAAAATAGGGAGGTTAGATACGCCGCCCGCAGCTGAAAAGTCGACACCTAAGTCACTTAATAACGATTCTGAGGAACCAAGTGCTAAATGCTTATTTTGAGCATGTCCGTGTACATCAATTACTTCTAAAGACGTATCGTCGGCAAATGCAAAAGGAGATAGCACACAGCTAATAAAAAGTGCGACAGGGGAAAGTAAGTAAGTTTTTTGAGTTTTGCTTTTATAAACCATTGTTAATTTATGCCACTGTAATAATTGGCGTAATTATAGTGTGAACTACAAAAGCAAAAGCGCGACATATTGTCGCACTTTATCAAATTAGCATGATCTTAAGTGCTTTTATTATACGAATCGACCTAGGTTTAATTAAAAAATTGGAGTGAAAATTTTATCTATTTTATTAATTTTTGACTAATGGCAGAACATAAGGCCCATTACATTTAGTTATATTTTTAATTAACTCCCAGAAATACAGCTCACTTTACAATAGCTAAAAGTATTTTATTTATATTTAATTTACAAAGCATTACAATTAAATTCACAAAAAAGAGGAAAAAAGAGGAAAAACACAATAAAATAGAGTTGTTAAATAAAGGTTACTAAAAACACAAGAACACTGTAAAAAAGGAAGTGAAATGTTAACAAGAAGTTTTATAGCTTTGTGCTTAATGATATTAAGCTTTAATTTACATAGTAAAAATACATTAGAAGATTTTTTTGATGTAAGTGGTTATGTTGAAGTGAAAATATCTCCTGGCGGTCAATTTTATTCTATAACTTATAATGAAGACACTGAAGTAAAGCTAGTTATTCTAGAAAAAGATACAGGTAAAACGACTGCCGCATTTTCTTTCGGAGAATATCAAAAAATACAAACGGTTACTTGGCTTAACGACGAAAGATTTATGATGTCAGTCGCCAAAACTGTAGGCTACTTAGATACAAAAGGAAGTCGTCCTTATTACGTTGCAGCTAATTTTGATGGTTCTAACCGCAGAGAAATTTTATTTTCAAACACTTCTTTTATTAATATAATCAGTATATTACCAAACGATAAAGAAAACATTCTAGTCACTAAAGGCCACTATAATGACGATTTTGCAGTAAAAGTTCATAAACTTAATATTTATAACGGGAAAATGGACTATGTAGCAGGTCAGCCAAAAGAAGATGTTTTTGGTATAACTACAGATATTAGTGGTAATCCACGAATAGCATTCAGCTACAAAGAAGATAAAGAACAAGAGCTAGGTAAAGGTGACCTTAAAGCTTATTTTAGAAAGACAGTTAAAAGCGAGTGGCAGTCTTTAGATCTTAAGAAATTAAATTACAATAAAGGCGATCGACTGAATTTTCTAGGAATGAACTTAAAAGGTAATAAAGCTTTTATACTCAATGATTCAGGAAGAAAAACAATTGCAATTTATGCTCTTGATTTAGTCAATGAAGAACTTAGCCTTCTCGCCGCAAACGATAGCGTAAATATTACAGACGCAATTTTTGGGCCTCAAGGTAATGTAATTGGGGTAACTTTTGACCCTGATTACCCTCAATATAAGTACTTTGATTCAAACGATGAAAACGCTATTTATAAAAGCTTAAGCGACACTTTTAAAAACTATAGATTAGAATTCACAAGCCACTCTAAAAGTAAAAACTTAGCTGTTTTTAAAGTAGAAGCAGATACTACTCCAACTACATTTTATTTATATGATATTGAAAAAAAACAAGCATCATTTATTGCTTCAAGCTCACCTGAAATCGATAAAAAAAGTTTATCAACAATGGAACCATTTAAAATTAAAGCTCGTGATGGCGTAGATTTAAGTGGGTATTTAACAATACCAAAAGGGCTTGCAGATAAAAACCTACCTACTATCGTAGTGGCTCATGGCGGCCCTCATGGCCCAAGAGACTTTTGGGGATACAATAAAGAGGTGCAATACATCGCGTCATTAGGTTATGCCGTTATTCAAATAAATTTCAGAGGCTCTGGTGGTTATGGAAATGAATTTGAAAAAAGTGGTTATAAAAAGTGGGGGCGTGAAATGCAAGATGATGTCACAGACGCTACTTACTGGGCAATAAACCAAGGAATAACAGACAAAAACAGAATCTGTATATATGGTGGAAGTTATGGTGGTTATGCCGCATTAATGGGCGTTGTCCGAGAGCCAGATCTTTATAAATGTGCAATTGGCTACGTAGGTGTTTATTCAATACCGGAGATGAAGAAAAGTGGCGATATTCCGACTAGAGAATCTGGCAGAAAATATTTAGATATGGTGCATGGCACCGATTTAGAAGATATGCAAAATCGCTCACCATCTTTCAACGTTGATAAAATAAAAGCAAAGCTGTTTATTGCTCATGGTAAAGATGATGTGAGGGTCCCGATGGAGCAATATGAAGCTTTAACTAATGAACTAGATAGAATAAGTTACCCTTACGAGTCAATGGTTAGAGATGAAGGGCACGGCTATCATAAGCCAAAAAATCGCACCGAGTTTTATACAAGAATGGCTGTTTTTTTTGAAGAGAATTTAAATAAGTAAAATAAATTGGTACCAACTATTTTGTTGGTACCAATTTATTTAATTAAAAGGTCAATTTTGAGATAATAAATTGGGTCAATGATGTAATAAAAAACCTCCTTATTTAGTTGCTCTAGGTAATTACTCTTGCAAACACATGTCAGAATTTTTTAACAAAGTCAGGTTTAGTCTCCCAAGTTCATTAAGTATTACTGTAGATTGGTATAAATAAGATAAGTTCTATACATTTAACTCAGCGACTGTTTGAGAGACAATATCAGCCCCTCGCTCAATCTCTTTAATAACCTCAGATACATTCGCAATAAGCTCTCGGCCTTGCTCTGAAGAGTCTGAAACCGACGTAATTTGCCTTGATATATCATTAGTGAGCTCTTGGTTATTTTTAACAACGGTCGCTATTTCATTAGTTGAACTACTCCTACTGGCTGCAAGTTGCCTTACTTCGTCAGCTACTACAGCAAAACCTCGACCGTATTCACCAGCACGTGCAGCTTCAATAGCAGCATTGAGTGCAAGTAAATTAGTTTGATCAGCAATGCTGCTGATTGTAGAAACAATGGAGCCTATTACAGCTGATTGTTCATTAAGATTTTTAATTAAATCAACTGACTTAAGAACTTGGCTTACAATGGCATCTGAGTTTGCAACAGAGCTTTGTAGTATCTCAGAACCTTTTTTAGCGGTTTGCGCTGTAGCTACCGCCGATTCATACGCGATTGCAGCGGCTTCAGTTACTGCATTATTATTGTGTATACGATCAGTAATATTTGATGCAAACTTAATTATTTTAATTACATTACCTTTGCTATCTAATATTGGGTTATAAGTAGCTTCTAGCCAAATTTCTGAACCGTCGGCAGCAATACGTTTAAATTTTCCTGACTTAAACTGCCCCTGCGCTAATTCATTCCAAAAGTGTGGGTTTTTCTCATAAAACACTTCAGTACAAAACATTTTATGATGTTTACCTACAATATCTTTTAAGCTGTAGCCTACTGTTGCTAAAAAGTTTTGATTTGCGCTTAAAATATTACCTTGTGGGGTAAACTCTATTGTAGCCAATGCTTTATCGAGTGCACTAGCTATCGCTTCTTGTGCCTTTCGTTGTATATAACTAGTCGTAATATCAGAGGCTATTTTAATCACTTTAGTGACTACGCCATGCTCATCTACAGGAAAGTAAGTTGCCTCAAGCCAAAGCTTATCGCCATTAGCTTTGTATCTTAAAAACGATCCTGATTTAGAATCTCCGGTTTTTAATGCTTGCCAAAATTGGCTATATTCGTCTGACTTTGCATATTCAGGTTCGCAAAATATGCGATGGTGCTTGCCAATTATTTGCTCTTTGTTGTAACCAACAGTAGCCAGAAATAACTGATTTGCGTCTAATATTATTCCTTCCGGTGTAAACTCTATATAAGCCACATGCTTGTTAATTGCCGACAAGATAGACTGTTTTTGAATTAATTGAAGCTCCATTTCTTCAATTTTTGCGTTTCTTTTAGAAATACCAAACATATAAAAACCTTAAGGAGTAAATTAGTAAAAACATTAGCAGAATAATGTTAAACAAATATGTAACTATACTGTAAATATAAGCTCTAAATAACCTTTCGGCGAATATTTAACACCTTATAGATGCATGCTTTATAAATAGTTTTTTTATTTTATAAATTTTAAGTAGTATTTTCTTCTAATTAACATTTTAAAAACCTAACAAAAACACTAATTTATGCATGACTCTGTACTTTTTTTAACTTAAAATAGCACTCTCACAGACTACCCTCTCACACCAAAATTTAAGCATACATATAATATTTTCTATTCAGAATTTATTGTGCTGTTTCACTTTTAAAATTAAATCTTAAGGGATCATCTATGACATCAGATGTAACGTCGGCATCTAGTCAACTTAACAGAACCGCTATTTTACTCGTATTAGCACTTGGCACATTTATTTTAGGATTATCTGAGTTTTCGATGATGCCTATGCTGCCACTAATTAGCGAAACATTTGGCTCAACGCCCTCACAAAGTGGTTATGCAATTAGTGCTTACGCCATTGGCGTTGTAGTGGGTGCGCCTATTTTAATGCTTACCACTGCTAATATGAGAAAGCGCAAAGCATTGCTCATTTTTATAAGCTTAATGTTTATCTCAAACGGGTTAAGCGCGATGGCAACATCGCTTGAGCAGCTTGTAATATTTAGATTTTTAAGTGGCTTACCTCATGGTGCATATTTTGGTGCTGCTATTTTATTAGCATCAGATATTGCTCCAAAAGGTAAGCGTGCTAGCTTTATGTCTAAGGTGTTTATGGGTTTAACTGTGGCTACTATTGTTGGCGTGCCTATAGTTACACTTGTAGGTCAAAATTTAAGTTGGCGTTATTGTTTAGCTGGCGCTGCAGTACTGGCCTTTATTGCTTTTGTTTTTGTTTATAAAGTAGTGCCAAATATAGATAACGCTAAGCCTTCTAACTTACTAAATGAGTTTGGCGTACTTAAAAATAAACTGGTTTGGTCCATTTTGGGTATTGTAATTATTGGCTTTGGCGGGGTGTTTTGTATTTATACTTACATTGCCGACACCATATTAGTGGTAACAAAAACAGCCCCGTATACTATTTCTATCGCAATGGTAATGTTTGGTATCGGTTGTACACTCGGTAACTATGTACTGGGTAAAGCTGCCGATAAATCAGCAATTAAAACGACTGGCCTTGCGCTTGTATGTACTATTGTATTTGCCTTTGCATATGTAACGGCAAGCCATAATATTTGGGCTCTTTACGCGGTGATCTTCTTTATTGGTTGCAGTGTGGGCTTGGCTACGCTGATTCAAACGCTTTTAATGGATGTTGCGCCCGAAGGCCACGCTATGATTGGTGCCTTAGTACAGTGCGCATTTAATACTGCCAATGCTATAGGTCCTTGGGTTGGCGGAATTGCAATAGCGCAAGGTGCTGCACCAAATCAAACAGGTTACGTAGCAGCTGCATTGTTTTTAGGTGGTTTGGGTATGTGGCTATTAAGTTACTTACAACTAAACAAACAGCAACCAACAGCGCAAGCAGCTAATTAACTGAGTCCTGGTTAATTTAAAATACAAAAAGAGCCGCTAATTAGCGGCTCTTTTTAGGTGAAATTAAGCGTTTAACGATGCCATATCAATAACAAAACGGTATCGTACGTCAGATTTTTCCATACGCTCGTATGCCGTGTTAATTTCGTCAATGTTGATCATTTCGCACTCAGGTAGCACGTTATTTTCACCACAAAAGTCGAGCATTTGTTGCGTCTGTGCAATGCCACCAATAAGTGAGCCTGCAATACGACGGCGACCCATTAACAGTGGCACCGTGCTTAGCTCATCTACAGGGCCAACTTGGCCAACAATAACTAATGTACCATCTACATCAAGTAGCGGTGTGTAAATAGATAAATCATGTTTTACAGGGACTGTATCTATAATGACGTCAAAGGCAGATTGCGAGTCTTTCATTTCGTCATCATTAGATGACACTAAATAGTGCTGAGCACCCAATTTAACCGCATCATCTTTTTTAGACTCACTACGACCAATTACCGTAACGCTTGCGCCCATTGCAACTGCATTTTTAACGGCCATGTGACCAAGCCCGCCTAGACCAACAACACCAACACGGCTACCTTTTTTTACGCCCCACTTATGAAGTGGCGAATACGTAGTAATACCTGCACAAAGTAGCGGTGCAACGCGAGAAAGGTCTAAATTTTCTGGTACAGAAAGTACAAACTCTTCGCGTACAACAACATGTTTAGAATACCCACCTTGGGTCATTTCACCACTAACGCGGTCTTTGCCTGCGTAAGTACCAACCATGCCTTCGCGGCAAAATTGTTCTTCGTCGTTATCACATTGATCGCAACTTTGGCACGAATCAACCATACAACCCACAGCAACTGTGTCGCCTTGCTTATATTTTTTAACGTCGCTACCTACCGACATAACTTTACCAACAATTTCGTGCCCAGGTACTAGCGGATAGTCACTGCCACCCCAATCATTTCGTACGGCGTGTAAATCTGAATGGCACACACCACAGTATAAAATTTCAATTTCTACATCGTTATTTCGTAAATCGCGGCGCTCAAAAGAAAACTCTGTCAATTCAGAACCTTGGCTTTTTGCTGCATATCCTACTGTTTTCATAATAACTCCATAGTGGTTAAAAATTTAAATCATCAACAGCATAGTCCATAGCCCGTGAATAGAACCTGACAATATAAAATAGGCACAAAAAAAGCCCAAACAGTGTTTGAGCTCAATCGTTAGTACTAGGGCACTAAATTTAATTATTTTGCAAGTAAGCTGTTTAGTTCATTAATAATTGAATGAATGCGCTCTGCATTTTTTCCTAAATCACTACGCCCTACTCGCGATTTACTACGAATATCAACAAAACGTTGGCTGCCTTCATCTTTAATACGAATTACCACATCGTCTTTAAAACCAAACCATGTGGTTGTATCAGTAGCTTCTACAATACCTGTAGCCGTGTTTGCACTTACCACTGCAAAGCCAAGATTTTTAACTGCTTGTTCGCTTGCTGCCATCAAATCGGCTTTAGATTGTGCAAAGCTTAACGTTGCCAGTTCAGGGTATGCTTTGCGTTGCTGTACTGCCGTTTCTTCACCCGCGTACTCTACTGGGTTTGGTGCTTCAGCACGCAGTGGCGCAATTGCTACAAATTTTGGTGGGTTAACTAAATCTGTTGAAATATCATGAATTGCCGGTACGCTTTTAGCTTTGTTCATCATGTTAAGTGGCATAGCAATAGCCACAACCGAAAACACAAGCGCAATAACACCATTGCTTAGCGTTAACGTTTTACGCATAAATAACGCTTGTACTATAAGTAGCACCAATGCAGCGCCACCAGCGTAAACACCAAATTTAAAACCAGCAAACGCAGTTCCTAGCTCTACAATACCAAATTTATACAAAGGCCCTGGCAGTATGACGAGTAAAAAAGCGATTAGACTAACTAAGCTCACTAAAACTTTCATTTTATGATTCCTATATTGTGTGATTTTTATTATTAAAACAATTAAGCACTATTAACCAGTAGCTTATACTACTAACAAGTGCTTTTAGATTACTATTAGCGACTAATTACACAAAAAAGTCCAATGTTGTGTGATCAAAGTTACTCAAGTTTGGAAAAATATCAACAAGCTCAGAGCTTGGCACACCAAACCACTGAGCCAGTGTGGCAAAGTACTGCTCATTAGCAACACTTGGAATTAAACGCCCGCCACCGGTATCTTGTGGGCCATCCAAATGTTGAGTTAATAGCTCGCCACATATATTGCCGCCTTTTACTGCGCCGCCCATTACTATTTGGTTCCCTGCCCAACCATGATCAGTGCCATCGCCATTTGAGGTCAACGTGCGACCAAAATCAGACATAGTAAACGTAGTCACTTTATCAGCCATATCAAGCTCTTTCATTGCACTATCAAATTCACTTAAGCCTTGAGCTAACGTATTTAATAAAGCAGGGTGCGTTGTTAATTGGTTGTCGTGGGTATCATACCCCCCCATAGAAACAAAAAACACTTGGCGCTGAGTACTCAATTTTGCCTGTACGCTAATTGTTTTAGCGACTGCGGCAAATTGCTCACTAAGGCTATTATCGCTAAATGGGGTAATAAGTGCAGGCGCGCTTTCTAACACGCTGTTCATTGCTTGAGTGTTATTTATCGCACTTGTTAAGCCATTGGCATAAGCTGTACTTAACGGATGGCTCGTATTGCTTAGTAAGCGGTTCATAATAGCGGTTACGTGCTCGCTACGAGGTTGATACCCTCCAAACGCGTTAATACTACTAATGCCGCTTTTGTTAAGCGCAAATGCATTGCTAGCACTTCCCGTTTGCCATAAATTAGTACCGTCGAGTGATACATTAGCTGCAAACTCATCTTGTAACTCTAAACGCTCTAAAAGTCGTGCGCCCCACCCGCTATTAAGTGATTGCTTTTCTCGACCATACATCCACGCAGCTTGCTGATCGTTATGCGAAAACAAATGCTTAGGCAAACCTATTGTTTTATTTTTATAGTCATTCAATGTTGTGGGAGCGAGTAAAGTACCTACCCCGCCTATAAATGCTAAATTTTGAGATTCAAACACATTTTGTATCGGTTCAAGTGAAGGATGAATACCGACGCCACCGGCAAACTGGCTTTTAATGCTTAGCTCAAGTGGGCTCTCTACCGCTAGGTTTTGCCTACTTTGCTCGTACAAATTCCGTTGCTCGCCTTCAAGCGGAACGAGCATATTTAACGAATCATTCCCCCCGTATAAATACACACACACTAATGCTTTATAATCACCTAACTCAACGGCATTAGTCGCTCCAGTTAATGCTTGTAATTGCAGGCTCGTTAACGCGGCAGCCGATACGCTGCCTTTTACACATAACGACAAAAACTCTCTTCTATTAATGCTCATTATGCGCTCCTAATACTGCACGTTAAATTCAGGTGAAATAGCAATCATATATAGTAAATACGAAACCCGTTCACGGTATTGCTCTTCATTAAAGTAGGCATCTAAATCAAGTAATGCTTGGCGTGTGTCACTGCTCATTGCGCCTGCAAAATATAGCGTGTTGTACTGAGTTAATAGCGCGCTAACACCGTTTTTCTCTAACACATTCATGTCGTCTTGAATGTAAACATAAATACCATTTGAATTTAAATCACTGTGTGCTTCAGCGGTACTCCACACTAAACTTGCGTAAAGCGCATTCATGGTGCCAATCAGTGTTGCATCGTTTGCTATTTGTAACTCTGGCGCAACAATACCTTCATTTCGCAAAGCTGCGGTTTGATAATCAGGCCTAAAAAAGTTAAATACCGAAGCCGACTGCATGGGTCCTTGCCCGTAGCTATTTATTAAATTCCATGTTTTATAGTAACCAGCCAAAGATTTAGCATCGAGATTTCGCCAAAACTGTACGGTTTTTAAAATAGGCTCTTTAATTTTACCTTGATAGTTAAGCACTGAGCCAAAGTGGCGCGCTTCATCATCTAAATATATAGCCTTTACTACAGCCGCTAAATCGCCGCGTACACCAGCGCCGTTATCAATAAATATATTAGCTACTCGTTCAACGTATTGGGGGGTTGGATTTGAGGTAATTAATCGCTGAATAAGTTGCTTAGTAATAAATGGCGCAACATTTTGATGGTTAAATAAATTATCGAGCGCTATTTGCAATGACTCTTCTGCTGCGTAACCTTGCGGTATAACCTCGCCTTTTAGTAAGGTTTTTTGTTTACTAGAATGGTACTCGTCAAATGCTTCCATTGGCTTAATATAGTCACGACTTTTACGCTTAAATGTTTCACTATCGGCAAACGTCCAACCAGTAAATACGCGTGCAAAACCCTCTATTTCGACCTGCCCGTAAGTGGCAATGGTATTACCTTGTGCATCAAGCTTGGCGCTGCCATCTAGGTTTAGCTCTTCAAGGCCAATAGTAAATAGCTGCATTACTTCACGTGCGTAATTTTCGTCTGGGCGAATATTAAGTGTATCGTCTGCTTTTTCGTTACCCAAATGGCTTAAGTAAGTTCCCATAATAGGCGAAAGCGTGACATCTTCGAGTAAGTCACGATAATTACCAAAGGCATGCTTTAGTAGCAAATCGTAATAAGTGATCATGCCCTCAGGTTGCCCTCTTAAGGCACTGTTTTCATCCGACACTACTAATATTTCACTTAACGCAAATGCAACACGTTGACGAAGTTGATCGTCACTTTGCATTACTGCCTTCCACCATGCGTCTATGCGGCTTATGTATTTAAAGTCGTCATCGTCATTTAACTTTACTAAATAATCACGGTGATAATTAATAGGTAGCGCTATTTGCTTATCAAGCCATTGCTGCTCGCTTAATCCTTGTGCGTTTTGTATTTCACTAAGCTTAGGTCCCATTGTTGCTTGGTGTAGTAACCGTGCGGCGCTAATGTCATCCATATTATTACGTGCAGTAAAGCTTAGCGTTTTTACACTGCTTGCCCCTTCGTTATCGGTTGCTGTGACCGAAAAAGCGTAATCAACAGGCTTATAACTTTGCGCATTTAGCAGTGTTACTGAAGTAGTTGTTGCCTCTAAAGGCCCACTAATTAGTTCAGGCCCTTGCGTTTGTTGCCACACAACAGATGTAATAGTGCCGTCTTTGTCACTGGCTATTGCTGTTAGCTCAATTGTTTGGCCTTTACTTAATTCACTAGGAATATCAGCGACTGACAAAATGGGGATTTTATTTCCGTTAACGGTTGGCGTATCATCAGAGCCTGAACCACCGCAAGCGCATAGTATAAAAACCGAGCTTGCGATAAGAGCAAATTTATAATGCATGTAAAGTCGTCATCATTTGTTAATTAAAGTACGTTAGTGTGTACCGAGTTTAATGCATTTATTGAAACACAAAATTTACAATTTAACTCTTTATTTTTTGTAACCGAATCATGAACGCCCCATTAATAATGCGCTAGCAGCTGGGGTAAACAGCCAGAGCTTTATTATTTATGAAAACAGAAATTCGCTATTGTTTTGAATCATCACAAGTTGCTAACCGGTTTTTACACGAGCTCAAAGACTGGCCGGTTAACGATGTAAAAACACGACTTTTTAATGGCGGCGATAGTGTAAAAGTGACATACGAATACGACGAAAGTGGTTTTGATTACACTTGCGCCGAACTTGACGACCTAGCACAGAGCCATGGCGGGAAAGAGGTTTGAGCGTTTAATAATAAAAAACAGCTGATGCATCTTTAATAATTGACTTAAATTATATAGATTTGATTGATGTTTTATCTCTACCTGAGTTTTTCGCTTCGTAGAGCATTATGTCGGCTTCTTTAATTAGTGATTGAATAGACACATTATTACCACTTAAGGTTTCTTTTGTAGCAAATACACACCCAGCACTAATTGTTAAATATTTACGTACAGGCGACGCTTCATGAGGTAAATTTAACTCCCGAACCGCCAAAAGCAATTGCTGAGATATATTTACAAACTCTTCATAAGAAAGCTCTTTAAAGAATAATATGAACTCTTCGCCGCCATAGCGCGCAACTGTTCCTGTGTTTTGCTTTGCCATTTTTTGTAATTTACCAGCTAGGAGCTGTAAAGCGTTGTCTCCGCCTTGGTGACCATAAAAATCGTTATAATTTTTAAAGTGATCTACATCAAGTAATATTACTCCAAAGGCATTTTGTTGCTGTTGAGCCTGCTCCCACTGAGCCGCTATAATTTCATCAAAGGCACGCCTGTTGTAAATTTGGGTTAACCCATCAATTTTACTTATTTTTTCGAGCTTAGAATTTTGCTCTTTTACTTGTTTAATTAACGCATTAAAACCGCTAATTAAAACGCGCATTTCTAAAAATTGATTAGTGAACCTCAAAGGCTGTAAATCGTTTTTAACCAACATTGAATTAATAGCGGACGCACCACTAATAAGCGGTTCAATAAAATAACGATTTACAATATAAAAACCTAATAATGACATTACAAAAAACATTAACAAAATAAGCTTTAAATAATGATCAAATAAAACTGGCAGTGTTTGGTGATGGTGCTTAATGTTCAAAGCAAGCAATGGCTTACCATTTACATCTAGAATCACCCTCTTCCTTTGAGTGGCAATGTCCTCTTCTTGGAGGCTCCCTTTAAGCGTCGCAATATCGTTTAAAGAACTACCGTGTGCTATTTGTGTATAGCTAAGCTCCACTTGTGCAATTTCCGCTAAGGATTTGATCAACGACGGTCTTACTTTTTTTATAAAAACAATACTACCAACAGGCTCACCTGTTTTATCTGTTCGCTTTATTACATGCGATGCAAACATAACAGGGCCGCCCGCTGTTTGTAAAAAACCAGAATGGCTTAAACTATTGTCGTCATTAGCAGCTTTTGGATTAGGAATAATTGCGCGGTTTAATTTATTAACCTGTAAATCTAAATCAGGCGCATCAAACTCCGTATGCTTCATATAATCATACGCTTGTCCGTACACCATATTAAAGTTTACATCGTAGATAAACACACCATCAATTTTGAGAGAATAGAAGGTATCCCCTACAAAGTTTGAATCTACATATTCTGCGTCAAAATCTGCCATATAATTATAGGTATCATCCCATACGGCGTAGTCATAATTGAGTGTTTCTAAAAATATAAACTCTTTATCAAGCGCAATTTTAAGACTCAGTAATTCACGATTTTGATAATCTTCAATACTAGTGTTTATAGTCGGCAGGCTAAAAAAATAGCGATACCCAACTAATAAACTTGTTACAAAGCACATTAAAATTAAAGTACCTATTATTACAAAAAATCTTAATGTCATAGTCTCTATCTAATCGTGTAGAATTAAGTCAAAGTAGCTTACGTTTTATGTTTTAGACTTCTGCATCTAAATTATAAATAATTAGCTTCTTACTAAAGCGTAGTATAAATTCATGAGCAGGAATAAACAAAGCTTACTATTAAGTTTTATAGCGTTAAAACTTTAGCACTTTCAATAATATATTTAATATAGACATAAAATCATACCAATTCGCTTAATTAAGTGGTCTATTTTGAGGGCAGAAAAACGTGTTGATAGCTAGGCAAAAAATTCGCTATTTAGTTGTTCTAAATGAGCATTTTTTAACGCAGGTAGCGACACGTTTAGCCCTGCAAAATGATTAAGTATTATTGCGAATTGGTATTACACATTTAATGTAATACAAAAAGCTGGAACTATTTCGCTACCGAAACTTCCACTTTCGATGAAGATGTACTCGCAAGCTCCAGTACTTCATAATAATTTAAGCCATCAATTTTTTTACCAACAATAAAGTAATTCATTTCATTCATCATGGTTGGGTCGCCTAAAACATCTTCTGCGCTTTGCACATCAGAAAATTGAATTGTAATTAAGGCGCCTATAAAGCGCATTACATCTTGAGATTTTAATGTCTTTAAAACTTTATTAACTCCGGCCTGAGTTGACTCAGGTGTAGAACCATCAAATCTAAAATCACTTTTTGTACTAGCGCATGCACTAAGCATTAATATTGATAGTGCGATAAGTAAATGTTTCATATATATCCTTATTTGTTATTTGTGATACTTGCGGATCATCGCCACTTTACCGTTTTCAACTTCTATTACTTCCATCATTGTGGAGGTGTATTCTATTGGCTGCTTACTTTGCGGGTGAATGCCCTTTGCATAACTCTTATAACGAATAGCAAAGCCCGTATCATTAAACACAAATGTATTAAGCAGTGTGCTTTCAAACAACGTGTGTGCACCTAAGTAAAAACTCATACCTTTGCGCATCTGCTTTTTACCATCAGGAATACGTGAGTCATCCGGTTGATACGGAATGTGCTGATTGCCAATATCATCGGTTAACAATGCAAGGTAAGCCTCAAGCTCTTTAGCACCTGCGTTAGGTGCTTGTGTGGCGGTCATTGTTTTATAGTACTGCTGCGCAAACGCATTTAAGTCGAGTGGCTTTTCAGCATACGCCGAAAAAGCAGTTACTAAAGCCAAACCTAACGTTAAAAGTAGCTTCATTGACTATTCCCTGTAGCTAAAAATATTTTATAGGTACATTACCTTAGTAAGTTCAATAATCAAACAAAATCAGTTTTAAGTGAATTAACATCTACATTTTGCTTTTCACTCTGTTGGTTGCAACGCTATTAGCGGGGTCGTCTGGCCAAAAGTGCTTAGGGTAGCGACCTTTCATTTCCTTTTGCACATCGCGGTAACTGCTAGCCCAAAAGTGGGCTAAATCTTGAGTAAGTTGCAATGAACGTTTACCTGGCGATAGCAGCTCCATAAGCAATGGCAATTTACCGTTGGCAAGCATAGGCGTACTGGTCAAGCCGTAAACTTCTTGCATACGCACGCTTAGCTTTGCGGGGCGATCAAGCTGGTATTCTATTTTTATATTTGAGCCACTTGGCACCGTTAAGCGCAGTGGTAACAAAGCTTTTAACGTGGTTTGTTGTTGCCAATCAAAGCAGTTTTGTAATGCTTCAAAGTAGTTAAACTTTTTAAGCTGCGTGAGCGTTTTAATATCTTCTAAAAACACGCCTAGCCACTGCGCTGCATTTTGAATAAGTTGTTGCTCGTTTATTTGCGGGAATTTATCGGGCATTAAATTACTTGCTAGGCTCATACGTATCAGCAATTGCTGCGCATCAGGTTGCTCGTTAAATAATGCAAAACCGTGTTTAGCAAATAAGTTTAGCCACGCTTTAGCGCGCTCGCCCTTATCTAGTTTTTGTTTACTAGGCTGGCTGCTGAGCGTTATAGCCCCGAGCTTTACTTCATCTTGATGAATAAAGCGTGCTGATTTTTCATCAAACTCACAACGAGTAAGTTCACTAAATAAATGCGGTAAAAATTCTTGTAACTCAAATGGGTTAAGCGCGGTGGCTGCAAATATACGCCCTCCTTTGTGCCCGCCCATGGTTGCTATAGCTAAGTAATCGTCGTTGTGCCAGTAATCTGCATTTAACTCAGCACCTGCACCATTGGCAAGTAGGTAACCATTACCGCGTTTTTTAGCAATACGATCGGGGTATGCCAATGCCACCAGCAAACTTATATAATGCGTATTTAATTCGCTGTTTTCGTCTTTTACTTTTAAGCGGCTTTGCCAATACTTTAACTGTTGTTTAAATACCGGATGCGGACGTTGCTGTTGGCTATGTAGCGCTAAACTCAACTCGTTTGCGCTATTTACTCGGCTCTCAAGTAATGCCACTAAATAAATAGCGAGCCTAAAAATACCAGGGAGTTGGTCATCAAGTATTTGTGCTTTCAATAGCATATGCGCCAAACGAATATCAGCACCAAAACCTAACATTTTACTGCCAAGCGGTGTGAGCTTACCTTTGCTATCAATAGCTTCAAGCATATTAAGCAGGTTACTTGCTTGTTCGCATTGCTGCTCAGTGGGCTTATCGAGCAAGGTTAGCTCATCAATACTGGCTCCCCACTGCTTTGCCTCAAGCATAAGCTGGCTTATGTCTGATGTGAGTATTTCGGGATTGTCGTGGCTATTACGTCGCTCAAAGGTTTGCTTTGAGCCAATTCGATAAACAATGCCCGGCTCTATTCGTCCTGCACGCCCTGCACGCTGCACAGCAGACGAGCGCGATATACTTTGTGTTGTGAGCTCAGTAACCCCTGTTTTTAAATTAAAGGTAGCTGCACGGCGCTTACCGCTGTCAATTACAATGCGTATGCCTTCAATAGTTAAACTGGTTTCGGCTACATTGGTGGTTAGCACTACTTTGCGCATGCCGTTTGGTGCAGGAGCAATAGCAGCTTGCTGATTAGCTTTATCTTGCTCGCCAAATAGCGTTGCAACTTGGCAGTTACTGGGTAAATCGCTCAGTGCTTGTTGCACGCGTAGTATTTCAAATTGCCCAGGTAAAAACACCAATACGCTACCTGTTTGCTCATTAAGTGCTTGTTTTATTATGGTAGGAATTGCATCGAGCCAGCGGCTTTCATCTTTTATGGGTATGTATATTTCGTCTATTGGGTAGCTGCGACCGCTTGATTGAATTACAGGGCAGTCAAAAAACGCTGTATAACGCTCAGTATCAAGAGTTGCCGACATAAGCATAATGGTTAAATCTTCACGCAGCGCACTTTGGGTCTCGAGCGCAAAGGCAAGTGAGGTATCGGCTGCAATTGAACGCTCATGAAATTCATCAAATATCAGTAAATCTATATCGCTTAATTCAGGGTCGTTTTGCAGCATGCGCGTTAGCATGCCTTCGGTAACTATTTCGAGGCGCGTATTAGCGCTTACTTTACTCTCGCCCCTAATCCGCAGGCCCACACTTTGCCCAACACTCTCGTTTTGGCATTTTGCTAAATAACTGGCAATATTACGTGCAGCTAAACGGCGAGGCTCTAGCATTACAATACGTTTAAAATGCCCATCACGCATAAGCTGTAGCGGCAACCACGTAGATTTACCCGCACCAGGCGGTGCTTGTAATAACGTAATAGGATTACTTTGTAATGTAGTAACGAGTTGTTGATATATGTCTTGAACCGGCAGCACAGCTATTTACCCTAAATTGCTTTGCGTGAATTGTAACAAAAACCAAAAATAAACGCGCCGCTAAAGCTATGTGGTTATAAAGGATTTAATTAAGGGTTACATAATCAGAAATAATTACAGACCGCTCTGTACATTTTTTAAAGATGTGCTCAAAACATTAATCATTACTGCCTCAATAAAAACATAACACCATGATTATAAATGCAAAATAAAAATTTAACTTATTGGTACACGCCTTGCTCCTTTTATACTGAACGTTAATTAAATCTAAGTAAGGAGAAACTTATGAACAGCGATCGTATGAAAGGTAATTGGAACGAACTTAAAGGTAAGGCTCAACAGAAATGGGGCGATCTTACTGACGACGATTTAGACAAAATTGAAGGTAGCCGTACAGAGCTAGTGGGTAAAATCCAGCAGCAGTATGGTAAATCTAAAGAAGAAGCAGAGCGTGAAGTTGATGAGTTTGAAAAAACTCATTAATCGCTAACTTCTAAAAAAACCGCCATTTTGGCGGTTTTTTTGTTTAAGCTGTAGGTTATTTAGTTACGCTTTTAGCTGGTTACCAATCGGTAACTGCCTAATACGCTTTCCGCACGCTGCAAAAATAGCATTACATAATGCTGGCGCATAAACCGGTGTAGATGGCTCGCCTACCCCTGCTGGTGGTGCATCGCTTTGTACTATTTCAACGTCAACTTCAAGTGGTGAGTCGCTCATACGCGGTACGCGATAATCATGAAAGTTACTTTGCTGCACGCGGCCTTTGTCAAAGGTAATACCATCGCTGATTGCAGTTGTAATCCCATAAATAGAGCCACCTTGGGTTTGATTTTTAACGGTGTCGGTGTTTACAACCGTACCCGCATCAATGGCAACCCACGATTTAATTACGTTTAAATCGCCAGCATCCGACACTTCTACTTCAACTACCGTAGCTACGTAAGTTAAAAAGCTTCTGTGTGCTGCTATGCCTAAACCTCGCCCTTTAGGAAGCTCTCGCCCCCATTTACTCATGTCAGCTACTTTTTCAATAACATGACGCAGTCTGCCAATATCTAAAGGGTAAACCGCTTTATCGCCACCGTAATTATCGTATGTGGCATTTTGCTCTGTTACATCAACAATACGACTCGGACCTATCGTGTCTAGTAAATAGTCTTTTTGGTCGCGACCGGCTTTGTGCGCTGCTTCGCCAATAAATGACTGAATAGCAAAGGCATGAAAAATATTTGATACAGAGCGCATCCAACCAATTCGTGCTTTGGCAGGCGCATCACCGTTTTCTAACTTCATGTTAGGTGTGTTAATTGGGTTATCGGTAAACCCTAAGCGCAGTTCAAAGCTTCCTGGCGTAGTCGCCCCTTCTGAAAAGGTAGAGGTAATTGGTGAAAATGCGGTGCGGTGTAAATAAGATTCTATTGCGCCATTTTTATCTAGCGATGCTTCAATGTGCTGAGCCGAAACCGCATGGTAAAAACCATGTTGTATGTCGTCTTCACGCGTCCATTGCACACGAATAGGTTTGCCTACTTTCATTGAAAGGTAAGCTGCTTCTGCTGAAAAGTCAGGTTTTGACTTACGCCCAAAGCCGCCTCCTAACATGGTAACGTGAACATTAATTTTGCTCTCATCCATGCCAAGCATTGCCGCCACTGTTTTCATATCGGCTTGTGGGTTTTGCGTAGCAGCCCATATATCAACACTATCTTTGTTGTACATAGCTGTTGCACACGGCGGCTCCATTGGTGCTTGAGCAAGATGCGGCGCGTAATAATCAGCTACGAGTTTATTGCTCGATTTAGCCAACACGCCCATGGCATCGCCTTTATCACGTATGTTTGCCTGTGGAGTTTGTACTGTTTTTAGTAATGACTTTTTAAATTCTTTTGAATTGTAATCGCCATTTTTGCCATCATCCCACACTACTTTTAATGTTTTACGCCCTTGCCATGCAGCCCATGTGTTTTTAGCTATAATCGCAATTCCGCCTTTTGGCTGAAACTGCGGCGCGCCTTTTGGTGCAGGTATTTCAATAACATCTATAACGCCGTTTATCGCTTTTGTAGCACTGGCATCAAATGACTTAACAACACCGCCTACCACTGGCGGGCGTTCAATTATAGCCACCAGCGCTTGTGGTTCGCGTACATCGGCTGCAAATATAGCTTTACCTGTTACTAAATCGGCTAAATCTATGTGCGCCATGCCAGTATTAATGTAGCGCCATTCTTTGCGTGCTTTAAGTGTTAGTTTGTCAGCTTCTGGTGGCGTTATTGTAAGCGCTAAGTCGATTAAATCTTTATAAGTAAGCGATTTACCTGAGCTGTGTGTAACAACGTGTTGATTAGCAGTACAGGTTTGTGGGTCAACTTTCCAATACTTAGCGGCAGCGTGCTGCATCATGTAACGCACACTTGCGCCCATTTCACGCAGGCGTTGCATGTTGTAGCGAATACTGCGCGAGCCATCGGTATTTTGATCGCCATATTTAGGGTCGCCCTTACCCTGAATAACAATAACCTTATCCCACGCGGCTTCCATTTCATCGGCAACTATTTGTGCAATCGCGGTGCGAATTTGCTGACCCATTTCAGAACGATGGCAGGTTATTTCAACCATGCCGTCTGGGCGCAGTGCAATAAATAAGTTTGCGCGCTTTGCTTGCTCAGATGGCTGCTCTAACACACCCGCAATCGCTCTTGGCGCACTGCCTACAAAATAAGTACCAAGTACCAATGCACCTATTGCGCTAGTTTTTAAAAACTTACGGCGGTTTAAATCAAAGTATTTGTTATCTTGGTTCATACTTCTTCCCCTTGTTCATTTGGGTCAAAATATTGAACACTCGCCATTGTTTTAGCAGCTGATTTAATTGCTTTATGAATACGCGGGTATGTACCACAACGGCAAATATTTCCCGACATATTACTTACTATTTCATCGTCGGTAGGGGTTGGGTTTGCAGCTAATAAGCTTGCAGCTTGCATCATTTGACCGCACTGGCAAAAACCACACTGCGGTACTTTATGCTCAACCCATGCTTGTTGCACGGGATGGTCGCCCTGCTCGCTTAACCCTTCAATTGTAGTAATTGAAAGACCCGCTACTGCCGCTACAGGTAATACACACGAGCGCTGAGCTACCCCATCAATATGCACGGTACACGCACCGCACTGTGCCATACCACAGCCAAATTTAGGCCCAGTTAAATTCAATTCGTCTCGGAGATACCATAATACTGGCGTTGACGGATCGCCAGAAAACTCATGTTTATTACCATTAATGGTAAGCGTGATCATACTAAACTCCTTGGCAAAGCGCTTTACAGGAGGGTTCCTTGTTGCGCGAGAACTATTTTTAATTACTTACTATTTTATACTTACTACTTTTAGCCTACCACTTAGATCTGTTTTATAAAAATACTAATTATTAGAACGTTTAACTGTTAAAAACAGATCTACATTATCAAGCATACTAAAACATACATTAAAGAGTGCTTATAACATCTTCAAATAGTAATCGCTCATCGTCTTTATAAACTTCAAGCCAACCTGGTGGTGATGTATCGCAGCCAATAATAATAACGTGTAATATGTAACTATAACGTCCATTTTTAAACGTATAATAGTGATTACTGCCACTGCCACTAACCGTTACATCGCCGTTAAATAAAACCATATCAGGCTTGTCCTTTGCTCTTTTATCAATACTCCACACTGCATATCGATAATTATGATCGCCTAAATCATCAACACGAATATGGTAGTTAGCCGTTTTCCAATCGAGTATTGGTTTTTTAAAAGTATTAACACTTGAATGCAGGGATTGCTTATCGTGTTCAATTAAGCGTTTAGCAAGTGCCTGCTCTTTAGCATTTTGGGTATTTACAGCAATAATTTTACCTTCGGTATCTACCCACACCACGCCGTTATTTAGCATAATGCCGCGCCAACCACCGCTTTCCCAATCGGTATCAATGTTTGAACTGGCAATAACTGCTACTAACTCATCATTAAATACTTCATCAAAGCGGTTAATAAACTCAGTTTCATTTTTAATGTCAGGTATGGGGTACTGTCGTTTTAATGGGTAGCTAATAAGTGCAGCAATTGTAGGTTTATCGTGAGCTGCAAAGGCAGTAATAACAGGTAAAACGAACTCGTGATATTTTTGCTCAAGAGCAAATGTGCTAGATGTGAAAAGTAGAGATAGGCACAGTAGAATGTGGCTTAGATATTTCATTTATAGTCCTTCAATTTGGGCTTTTATTATATTTCTAATACTTTGACCTAAAATCTTAGAACATACTTTTCTGCGTCGTAAGACAAGCTCGACAACTCATTTTCTAACTCGTTAACCCTTATAGTTGATAGCATAATTTTTTCACTTTGCTCACTTTGTGCAGTAACTGTTTCGATAGACTGAGCGTATGCCAATGATGTACTTGTAACCTATATAATAAAGCAAAGAATAAATTTCATTGTATTCCTTTAAGTTGTTTAAACTTCATTTAGTTATTAACCAAATTACGCTAATTGTGGTTGAGATAAAAACCAGTATTTAGAGCTTCTCTTTGTTTATTAAAGCTCTTTCTTTGACTGCGGCTTGGCGAATAAAGAACATTATTACGCAGCTTGCAATGTTTCCACCTATTAATAAGCTGAGTATTGCTAAAATAGTTATTTGATTAACTTTTCTCTTGGATACAGCCCATAAATGCCACAAAGCATAACTACAAAGGCCAAGCACTGCCAAAGCTAGCGCTAAGGGATGTACACTTCCCTTTTTGAGAACAATAAAAACCATCCCACCAGCAGCAACAAGTGAAAAAAGACATAGCCCGACCAGATAAAGCTTTACGAAAAAACCCAGAGTCGAAAAGCTAAATTCATGTTTAATTTTGTTTGATTGATTAATTTCTGCAGTCATAATATTCCTTATTGATAAAGTATAAAAAGCTTATCAAATACCATTTGAGGGAGGCCTCAAAATGATTTCCATTTCTTCACTCAATAATTTCATTTAATAAACTTATTGTAAACAAGTAATTACCTAAATTAAAAAAGATATTAGATAGTGCTTTGTAATAAAAAACGAGCCTAATTAGGCTAATGCCAGTCAGTTAAGCTGACTGGCATCTTTCTTTTTATGGGGATACTTAGATGGTTTTGGCTTAACCCATCGGGGATATCTTCTATCCTCTCGTCTAGCTGGAAGCTTAAATAAGACCAGTGTATCGAGTAAGTGCTGCCAGTGTATTGGAATGTTCCCTGGGCTCATTATAGATACTGACGAGAAATACTGAATGACAGCCATCGAACTGCTAGAGAAACTAAGCTGGTTAGGCCATATCCCTGTGACTGTCGCCGCCATCGTCATTATTCTTCGTATTAAATTATAGGCGAGTAACACGGCCCATAGCTCCTGACGCACCATGTCTGGACGCTTACTTCTTAAATGGTATGCGCTATCAAGCATGGTTTGTTTGATTTCTCTAAACCCAAGTTCTATCTCCCAACGATGACAATATAATTCAACAATTTCATTACCTGGATAACGCAATCTATCCGTCATCGAGGTTAATATACGGTAGCTTTTGCCCTTTATTGTTTTGCTGATTAATCTCGCTTTAATCGTTTCAGGAACATCGGGAAAGTTTTTTTGTGCATGCTTTGTGGTTTTCAATTCAATGATATGGTCATTTTTACCCGCGCTGGAGATGATTTCATACTGTAAGTCGGGCCTTGCTGGTATCAGCCAGTGCCTCATCTCCCCAGTTTG
>NZ_JWIG01000009.1 GCF_000814675.1 Pseudoalteromonas distincta
TTTTTGCAGCTTCTATTATTTTAGTCGTATTTACGCCTTTATTTAGCTTTGAAGGTGTTGAGGCAAAGTTATTTCAACCTATGGCAATAAGCATCATTTTAGCTGTTATATCTGCTATTGTGGTTGCGTTGTTTGTTGTACCCGCTTTAGCTACTTATTTATTTAAGTCAGGTGTAAAAGAGAGGGAAAGCTTTGTTCTTAGGCCATTAGACAAACTCTACAGAAAAGGGCTTACATTCGCACTAAAACGCACCAAATTAGTCATTTCAGCCGCACTTATATTAGTTTTCTCTGCCTTTGCATTAGTTCCATTAATTGGTACTGAATTTGTACCTGAGTTAGAAGAAGGGACGATAAACTTAAGAGCAACGCTTGCACCTTCTTCCAGTTTAGATACCGCGCTCACTGTGGCACCAATTCTAGAAGAAAAACTAATGGCTTTCCCTGAAGTAACCTATGCATTAAGCCGAATTGGTCGAGCAGAAATAGGTGGAGACCCAGAGCCTGTGAATAACATCGAAATTTACATAGGGTTGAAGCCTGTTTCTGAGTGGACCAGTGCATCTAATCGATATGAACTTCAAGGAAAAATGGAGAGATCTTTAGAAGAATTCCCTGGGTTGCTACTCAACTTTTCTCAACCTATTGCGACTCGTGTCGATGAGCTACTATCTGGTGTTAAGGCTCAGTTGGCGATAAAGTTGTTTGGGCCTGAACTTGAGGTACTGGCGGCTAAAGGTCAAGAAATAGAAACAGCAATTAAAAACATTGAAGGTGCAAGGGATGTTGCATTGGAGCAAATTGCTGGTGAAGCGCAATTGGTGATAAGTCCTAACAGGCAAGAACTATCGCGCTTTGGATTGTCTGTGAGTGACATAATGGAGGTTGTGCGTGATGGTATTGGTGGTGTTGAAGCCGGACAAATAATCAATGGTAATGAACGTTATGATATTTACGTTCGCATAGAGGAAGAGTACCGAAGTAACAAAGAAGCTATTGCTGATATTCGGCTTCAATCACCTACTGGTGCTTGGGTGCGACTGGGTGACGTAGCCTCAGTCTCATTTGAGTCAGGCCCACCACAAGTTAGACGCGATGATGTACAACGAAGAGTCGTTATCCAAGCAAATGTACAAAATCGAGATATGGGAAGCGTGGTTGCCGATATCAGAACGGTAATTGCTGAAAAGGTTGACTTACCTTCAGGTTATTCTGTTTCGATTGGCGGCCAGTTCGAAAGTCAAAAACGTGCTCAAAATAGGTTAGCTATAGTTGTACCTTTATCGTTAGCACTAATCGCACTACTACTTTACTTTGCCTTTGGTTCTGTTGGTCAAGCTATGCTGATATTGGTCAACGTGCCGCTTGCTGTAATTGGCGGAGTTTTCTCCTTATATTTATCTGGACAATACTTGTCTGTACCAAGCTCCGTTGGCTTTATTACCTTATTTGGTGTAGCGGTATTGAATGGGGTCGTTATGGTAGAAAGTATCAACCAACGTATTAAAGACGGTCTAGAAGCATCTAAAGCCGTTTTTGAAGGCGCTACTTCAAGATTAAGACCTGTACTTATGACTGCTATAACATCAGCTTTAGGTTTGATACCGATGTTAATGTCTAATGGTGTTGGTGCAGAAATACAGCGCCCCTTAGCGAGTGTTATTGTTGGCGGCTTGGTAACTGCAACACTGTTAACATTATTTGTTTTACCTGTTTTATATCGCTGGTTTTCAGAGAAAAAAATAAAAGAGCTATCCAGATAAAATGACTGTGAACTCTAACCCCACGCTAAAGTCACGTTTAGCGTGGGGTTATTGAGTAGATGAACGAAAAGAAAGATTAGATTTAACAATAAACTAATAGTCATGACTGCTTTGTCGGAATATTTGTCGTTAAACAGGCCAAAGCTAACTTCCGCTTTCGTATCTTTGCAGTCTTAATCTTTATGTGTCTCAAGGTCGGCTTATGGCACTGAGCCGAACTTCGGCAAAGAGCGATAACCGGTCATTGAGATTGGCTAAATATCGTCGTTAATTCATTGGTTAAACTGCTCTTTGCGCATATATTCATGAAAATGAGCGCTGAGCGCATATTATTCAATTTTTCTTTAAAGTTTTAGAAAATTGAGTGATAAAAATACCTTAAGTTATTTGTTAAAACTATATAAAGTAGATAAATGAGCGTTAAGTCGTCAGAAATGTGCGCGATGGGCGCACTATTAAAATGTTACATTTCTCGGAGAAATTATGGATAACTGGCTCTACTCAGAGGTTCTTAAACAAGATGACCTTCGAGTTCCAACATTTGCTAGGCAGAGCACAATCAATTGGATGAAGGCTCTTCGTTTTGAAATAGTGAATGAGCATGGTGTTTCAGCTAAAGAGCAGTTTGAATCTTGTCATCGGCATTTTAAGGCTAAATACTCCAAGAGATTGACGACTTTAAATAACGGTATTGTTTTTGAGTCACTGTATTCATCATTAACCAACAGCCTTGCTTTACAAACATCTGCTAATAATGCCAGTAGTGAATCTTGGATGCTTCCCAGCTCAATAGTTAGTTGGTATTACTCTGTTTATTTTTCTGTATTATCAATGCTTGGTTCTACTGGCCAAAAAGTAGATGATAATCATGCTTCAGTTTACAGAGCTTTCGGTTCAAATTTGAGTGACCAAATGCCTCACCCTTTCAACATGAAAGCATCACATGTAAAAAACGAAGAATACGAGGCAAAGCTTCCTCGGTATGTCTCTGCGAGTAGTTTTAGCTTAAGTAAAACATTTCCAGAAAATGAAGATGCAGCAAGAGGTATGCTATTAGAGTATCTTTCTGGTAATGCTAAATACTATACATGGTTAACCAAGGACCGAATTCTTAAGAAGTCTAGTTACAGTGATTTTAGGACTAAAGCTGCTAAAGAAGATAGGAATAAACAATTACCAAAAACAGTAGGCTTTATGCACTGTGCATTTCGCTACAGAGGTAAAGCCAACTACCGTGATGGCATATATCTTACGTATGGCCAAAGCTCTGCGGCTGAAACAAAAGCATTTCTTGAAGATATGGCAGTAGTATCGAAGTTTATGTTTATTTCAGGTCTGGCACTCGCATACAGATCACCCCTAAACCCTGAAGTGGTTAAGTTCATCAACGATATAGACACAAACTTAAAAGGGATTGATAGCCTGAGCGATGATGAGTGTTTTTGGAGGGTGCTGTGAGTCAAAATGTAAAAAGCGCAAGCAGTCGGAAAACTTACTCGCTGGCGTTCCTAAATTTCCGCTGTTGCGGGCGTTACGTTTCACCAAAGAATTGAGTATGGAAGAATTTAAGAGTTTAGAAGAACTCACGGAAATGGATGAAAAGCACAACTTAATGGGTGCTATCTGTGGTTCGGTCCCAAGTTTAGAGAAGATGCATAAGTATCTTTCTCAAGAACTTCTAAATGACGAAGCTCCCGATGAGATCAAAGGGCAGTTCAATGTCGCCAAAAATATGGCCCTATACAGTTATTATTTCTATGCCCTAGCCCCTGAAGTGCATCTAAAAATCTACACGGTCATAGAGCACGCACTTAGGCTCAGGGTTAATCCGAAAAAACGGATGATGTTTAAGGCGCTTATAAATCATGCTGTTTCACAGCGCTGGATAAATGATGCTGGATTTCGTCACATAGACAATCCAAGCCCTGATAATGAATGGTGCAAATCTATGGTAGAAGTTATGCCTAGCCTAAGAAATTCCAAAGCACATGGCTCTTCCATGTTGGTTGGTGATTGTCTGCACCACATATCGTCATGTGCAGATTTTGTAAATCAGCTTTTTCCAGCAAGTAAAACACGTAACAATTCAAGCAAGAAGGACGCGTAAAAAGCGCGCGTCTCTTCTTGAGGCGTTACGACCGTCTGCTTGTGGCACAAACCGGAAATAGCTTCCAATTAACTCCGTATTTAAATTTTAGGTTTTAGCTGGGCTCTAATTAATAAATCATAATCTATTTGCAACACCTCGCTTAAATTCAAACTATTCTGAAGTTAACGCAAATTTTCAATTTAATTGGTGCTGGCCGAATAAAGGCTCATATGAGAATCAAATCGCCAGCTTCTTAAATAGAAACTAAAGATGTGACCGTTAAAAGGTTTATGCTAATTAAAAAATAACTACTCTTAACTATGACTCAGTTTTCTCTTTATAGTCACACAAATCCTCAATTATACAACTTCCACATTTTGGTTTTCTCGCTGTACACGTATAGCGCCCATGTAAAATAAACCAATGATGGAGGTTAAACATAAATTCTTTCTTATTTGGCGTATTTTTAATTATAGCCTGTTCAGTCTGCTCAACAGTCTTACCCTTAGCGTAACCAGTACGGTTTGCAAGACGTTGGATGTGAGTATCTACTGCTAAAAAGTATCTACCTTCATTATCTTTTAGCCAGCCAAAGGCTGTATTGAGTACAACATTAGCGGTTTTACGGCCAACGCCTGGTAGGGCTTCTAGGGCTTCACGATTTTCTGGCACGATGCTGTTATGTTCATCCACCAAAATTTGGCACATTTTGTACACGTTGGCAGCTTTAGAATTAAATAAGCCAATGGTTTTTATATAATCACGCAGTGTATCGTGGCCTATATCTAAAATGGCTTGTGGTGTATTAGCAACAGGGAACAACTTTCGAGTGGCTTTATTAACACCTACATCGGTAGCTTGCGCTGAAAGAGTTACTGCTACTAGCAACTCAAACGGGCTTGAATATTCAAGCTCTGTAACTGGGTGCGGGTTATCGTCGCGCAGGCGCGACAGTATTTGGTGACGTTTTTCTTTATTCATGCAACTTAAAACGTATTAGTGCTAATTGTTGCTCTAATACGTTTTCCCCTTAAGTTAAGCTAGTAACACGTGCTCGAGGGCCTTTTTCAGCCTCTGGCGGTGCAACTTGTTTTGATTTTATTTGTGCGTCAATTACGTTTTTTGCAGCAATAAGTAGCCCAAGCCCTAAAAAGGCACCCGGTGGTAAAATTGCGAGTAAAAATTGGTTATCAAAGTTAAATACTTCTATGCGCAAGCTCTGTGCCCATGGGCCAAGTAATAAGTCGGCACCGTCAAACAGTGTACCTTGGCCAATTAATTCGCGCATAGCTCCTAACACTAACAATACAGCCATAAAGCCTAAGCCCATCATTAAGCCGTCAAATGCTGATAAATGAACAGGATTTTTAGAGGCGTATGCTTCGGCGCGGCCAATAATGGCGCAGTTAGTTACAATCAACGGGATAAAAATTCCCAATGATTGATATAAACCAAAGGTATAAGCGTTCATAAGTAATTGAACTATTGTTACAAAGCCCGCGATGATCATTACAAATACAGGTATACGAATATCTTTTGGCACCCAGTTACGCACAATCGATACGGTAACATTTGAGCCTATTAGTACGAGTAAAGTTGCTAAACCTAAACCTAAGGCATTTGTTACAGTTGAGGTAACGGCAAGTAACGGGCATAAACCTAAAAGCTGCACAAGGGCAGGGTTATTTACCCATACACCTTCTTTGTATAATGTTTTTAACTCACTCATTTAGCTACCTCCATACATTCGGCATTAGGTGCTGCAAAAATATCATCAAAATTAGTTTGTGCGAATAATACGGCATTTTTAACAGAGCCCACAACAGCACGTGGCGTTATGGTTGCGCCTGTAAATTGATCAAACTGGCCGCCATCTTTTTTAACAGCCCAGCGAGCGTCTTCTTCGCCTTCAACCGTTAAGCTTTTAAATGTTGTGATCCAAAGTGATTTTTTAACTTCTACTTTGTCGCCTAAACCAGGGGTTTCTTCGTGTTTAGTCGTACGCACGCCAGCAATAGTGCCATCGCTTAATACCGCTGTTAATAAGTTAATATCGCCACTGTAGCCGTTTGGCGTAATATGCCTAATAACAACAGCGACTGGTTTATTGTTTTTACGAGCACGGTAAATTACTTGATTTGCGTACGGGCCTAGTTTTTCGTCAGTAATAATCACGCAATCTTGTGATAATTGATTGTCGTACGATTTTGGGTCGAGCACTTCTTGTAGCTGCGCAGTAAGTTGTAGCTGTTCTTGCTCTGCAATTTTATCGGCAGTAAGTGCATTGATCGAGGCAACTAAGCCTGTTGTTGCTAATGCAAACGCAGTTAAAATAGCACCATTTTTAGCCATTGACGAAATGATCATTTTACTGCTCCGTGGCCATAAGTACGCGGCTGTGTGTAGTAGTCTATTAGCGGCACTGCAATATTAATCAATAATACGCTAAATGCGATGGCATCAGGAAAACCACCAAAGGTACGAATTAAATAAATTAGTAAGCCAATTAGCGCGCCATAAATTAAGCGCCCTTTGTTAGTTGTTGCTGCAGATACCGGATCGGTTGCTATGAAAAAGGCTCCCATCATAGTGGCACCACTTAATAAGTGAAATAGGGTGCCCGGCTCTGTGCCTGGTGATGCGATATAACCAATAGCACTACATACAGCTAAAGTTACGATAAAACTAACAGGAATATGCCAGTTAATTATTTTTGCTTTTAATAAGTATAAACCACCGGCTAAAAAGCCTAAGTTAACCCAGGCCCAACCAAGGCCAGCCCATTCGTTAAATATTGGCTTTTGCATGCTTTCGGTAACGGTTAAACCGTGGGCTATGTCTGTTTTAACAGTATCCAGCGGTGTTGCCATTGTTAGGCCATCAACCCCTGCACGTACTTGATCAAGGCTAAACCCAGAGGCCGTAAAATCGGTGAATATTAGCCTTAGCTGATCAGCAAAGCCTATTGGCGTATTTATTAAATCGGTGACAGGCAACCATGCGGTCATTTGTACCGGAAACGAAACTAAAAGCAGTACATAAGCTGCCATTGCTGGATTGAATAAGTTAAACCCAAGGCCGCCATAAAGCTGTTTAACTATAACAATAGAAAATAAACAGCCAATCACGATTATCCACCAAGGCGCAAGTGGCGGAATACTCAATGCCAATAACACGGCAGTAAGCCACGCACTGCCATCACTTAATGCAGGCCAAACAGGGCGCTTTCGTATTAGCATTATTGCAGCTTCAAATACGCTTACAGCAACAAGCGCTAGTACCAGTTGAATAAGTACACCTGTTCCAAAAAAGAAAACTTGAGCAATTAGCCCAGGAATACACGCAGCAATAACGCTAAGCATTAATCGCGTTAACGATTTATGGCTGTGATTATGCGGCGAACTGGCCATGGTTAATTTCATGACTGATTATTTCCTTCTTTTTGTAACTTTTTAGCTTTTGCTCTCGCAATTGCAGCAGCCACGGCGGCTTTTTTCTTATCGTCGGCTGATTTAGGTTTATCTGCGTTAATAAGAACTGATGAGTCATCGGTGTTACTTTCTGCACTCTTAGGTGCTGCGCTATCAACTTGTAGCTCTTGGGGCTGAGTTTGTTCGGTATCTTCTAGTGCTTTAGCCGCTTTTTTAGCTTTAGCACGAGCTATGGCCGCAGCTACCGCTGCTTTTTTATCATCAACGGGCGTATCGCTTTGTGGCTCTTCACTTGTGGCTTGCTCGGCTTCTTCTAATGCTTTAGCTGCTTTTTTAGCTTTAGCACGAGCTATGGCCGCCGCTACGGCTGCCTTTTTATCATCAACAGGGGCATCAGTTTGTGGCGCTTCACTCACGGTTTGCTCAGCTTCTTCTAATGCTTTAGCCGCTTTTTTAGCTTTTGCACGAGCTATGGCCGCCGCTACAGCTGCTTTTTTATCATCAGCAGGCGTATCGCTTTGTGGCGCTTCACTCACGGTTTGCTCAGCTTCTTCTAATGCTTTAGCCGCTTTTTTAGCTTTTGCACGAGCTATGGCCGCCGCTACCGCTGCTTTTTTATCATCAACGGGTGCCGCGCTTTGTGGCTCTTCATTTGTTGCTTGTTCAGCGTTATCTAATGCTTGTGCTGCTTTTTTAGCTTTAGCGCGAGCAATGGCTGCAGCGACTGCTGATTTTTTATCATCAACGGGTGCAGTCTCGGCCGATTCATCTGTTTGAGATTTTTGCTCTTTATATTTACGCGCTTGTTCTTTACGTAGTGCGCGTTCTTTTGCTACTTCGCTGTTATCTGGCTCTAGTTCTTCGCCTTGTTGCTTTTTAGCTTTAGCGCGTGCAATAGCGGCAGCAACAGCTGATTTTTCATCGCCGTTATCTGATTTATTTTTAACACGGGCTAGTGCCTCAGCTACTTTTTGCTTTTCGTCAGCAGATTTAGCCGCAGGTTTACGTTTATGACGGTTTTGGCGTTCTTCTTGCTCACGCTCTAAACGTTCTTTTCGGGCATCAAAACGCTCTTTTGCTCTGTCGGCTTTAATTTTGTCAGCTTGTTGTTCTTTAATTTCAACTTTGGCTATACGGTAGTACTGTACAAGAGGGATTTCACTTGGGCACACATAGGCACAAGCACCACATTCAATACAATCAAATAAATTGTGCTCTTGTAGTTTGTCGTACTCTTTTGATTTAGCAAACCACTGCAATTGTTGTGGCAATAAAGAAGCAGGGCAAGCATCAGCACAGGCACTACAACGTATACAGGCTTTTTCAGGGCCGGGCTCCGCTAGCTCTTTATGATCAGGCGCTAAAATACAGTTGGTTGTTTTAACTATGCCAATACGTACTGTGGGTAGTGTAAAGCCCATCATTGGGCCGCCCATCACAACACTTTGCTGCGGTACAGGCGAGAAACCTTGGCAATCTAGTAAATGCTTTATTTCAGTACCAAGCAGTGCCCATACATTTCCAGGTTTATGAATAGTGTTGCCTGTTACTGTAACTATACGCTCAATTAGCGGTTTGCCTTCATAAACGGCTTGTTGTACGGCAAACAAAGTACCCGTGTTATGCACTAAAATACCAATATCGGCAGGAATACCAATGCTAGGAACTTCACGGTTAGTAAGTAATTTAATTAATTGCTTTTCACCGCCAGATGGATAAATAGTTGGCACCGTTTGAATAATAATTTTTGAGTTATGCTCAGCTGCTTGCTTCATTGCTGCAATAGCTTCAGGCTTGTTATCTTCTATACCCACAATGCACAGTGTTGGGTTTAAAAGTTGCTGCATTATTTCAATGCCTTGGATAACTTCTTTAGCGTGTTCGCGCATTAAAACGTCATCGGCAGTAATATAAGGTTCGCACTCAACAGCATTTACAATCAAAAATTCGATAGGTTGCTTGGTATCTGCTTTTACATAAGTAGGAAAACCAGCACCACCCATACCGCTAATACCGGCTTGGTGAATAATATTTATAAGCTCATCATGACTAAGCTCAGCAGGATTTTTATTTTTATTTAGAGCTACCCATTCGTCTTTGCCGTCTGGTTCAATAATAACACTTAGTTCTGGCAGGGCCGATGGATGTGCTGATGGCATAGGTGCAATATCAGTAACCACACCAGAGCTTGGCGCATGCACAGGTACCGACCAGTTAGCAGCAGGCTCTGTTAGTGGTTGGCCTTTTAAGACGTATTGGCCTTTTTCTACAAGTAACTTACCGTTTGCGCCTATGTGTTGCTTAAGCGCAACAATGAGTTTATCGGGCAAAGGTAGGCGAGTGATACTCGCACTATTAGAGAGTGATTTTTGTTGTGGTGGGTGTATGCCGCCAGGAAATGCCCACACGGTGCCTTTTTTTATTTGTTCAAGTAACTTGTCCACTCAAACCTCTAATCTATTTGTGTAACAGGAATAGCGTCTAGCTGCCATTTCCAGTTTTGTTTAGTTTCGGCTACAGGTAGCATATCAATGCAATCTACAGGGCAAGGCTCAACACATAAATCACAGCCAGTACATTCATCAATTAAAACGGTATGCATTTGACGAGTTGCGCCTAAAATAGCGTCAACTGGGCAGGCTTGAATACATTTGGTACAGCCAATACATTCATCTTCGCGAATATAAGCCACTGTTTTTATAGGTTCTGCTTGCTCGCCACCGGCAAGTGGTTTTTCATCAACCCCCATTAAGCCGGCAAGCTTTTTCATGGTTGATTCGCCGCCTGGTGGGCATTTATTTATTTCATCGCCATTAGCTATGGCTTCGGCGTAAGGGCGACAACCCGGGTAGCCACATTGTCCGCATTGAGTTTGCGGCAAAATAGTATCAATTTGCTCAACAATAGGGTTACCTTCAACGCGAAAGCGAATTGCTGCAAACCCTAAAATAAGTCCAAAAATGAGTGCTAGCGAACCAATCGCTATCAAGGCATAAAACAAGGTCATATTAAAACTTCACTAATCCAGTAAAACCCATAAACGCCATCGACATTAAGCCTGCAGTGATCATTGCAATAGAGGCGCCTTTAAAAGGCGTAGGAACGTCAGCAGCTGCTAAACGCTCTCGTAGTGCTGCAAACAATACAAGCACTAAAGAAAAACCAACCGCAGCACCAAAACCATATACCGCAGATTGTAAAAACGAATGATCTTCTTTGATATTTAATAAAGCCACACCTAATACCGCACAGTTAGTGGTGATCAGCGGTAAAAATATGCCTAATAAACGATATAGGGTAGGGCTGGTTTTACGCACAACCATTTCGGTAAATTGCACTACAACGGCAATCACTAAAATAAAGCTCATGGTGCGTAAAAAGGCGATATCCAGAGGGATTAAAATATATTGATTAACTAAATAGCTAGTTACAGAGGCAAGGGTAAGCACAAACGTGGTTGCCAAAGACATACCAATCGCCGTATCAAGCTTACCTGATACGCCCATAAACGGACATAAGCCTAAAAATTGTACTAATACAAAGTTATTAACCAGAACGGTTCCAATCAATAACAAGACATATTCTGTCATGTGTGCCTCACGCTATTAAAGTCCTGCTTATTATCCTTTTTTCTGCCCCGATAAACAACATTTGCGAGTCGTTATCAGTTAAATAAACGCAAGGACAAACATATTGATCACAAGGCTGTAAAATTAATGTGATTTTGATGTAAGGAATTAGTCAAATAGCAGAAACAAAAAAAGAGCAACGAATGCTCTTTTTTGTATTAATTGAAAACTAATTAAATGTCTTTAGGTTTTTCTATGTAATAACCTTGAACGCCATCTAAACACAACGTTTCTATAATGTGTTTCTCTTCTTGGCTCTCAACGCCTTCAGCAAATACGCTAACACCAATGCGGTGGGCTAAATCGACCATTAAGCGCATAAAGTACTGATTATTTTTATCATCTTCTAGGCCGCGAGTATAACTTGCATCCATTTTAATAAAATCAGGTTTTAAATCGCGGAAAAACTTAAATGAAGTTAAGCCAACACCAAAACGTTCAACAGTTACGCGTGCGCCAACACGGTGAACCATGTCGATAAAGCGCTTACTAGCTTTGATGTTTTGCTGTAAACCAAACTCGCTCACCTCAAATACTAGTTTAGATGCAATATGCGTATCTTTCAATAATCGGCGCTCTAGCCAAATTACAAACTGATCGTTGTGTGCACTTGAGGCTGTTACGTTTAAACCAAAAAACTTTTCAGATAAATTACGGCTTTTAACTTTTTCAAGAGAAGAGTCGATGATCAGGCGATCAATTTCTATTGCCATATCAAGTTTTTCGGCCATCGCTAAAAAAGAAGCGGTAGGCAGTACTTGATTGTCTTCTGTTTTAAATCGAACTTGTACTTCAGCGTAGGCTTTTATGCTTTTACCAAGCGGCATAATGTTTTGCATCACTAAATGCACACGCTTAGATTCAATAACTTCCTTAATAACCTTACGCCAGTTTTGATTACCAAACCCCGCACTTACGTTATTAACTAAATCGGTTTCGCGTTGTACATGCCATGCATTCACTTGTTTTGACTGCGCCATGCTCATCGCGTTATCAACAACAGAAAGTAGTTCGCCTAACGGTTTACCTTTTTCGTAACCTACAATACCCGTATTAGCTACCGAGCTTAACTCTTGGTTTTGTTGGTACTGCGTGAAGCGCGATTGCAGGTTTTCACCAAAGCGCTCAGCTTCTTTTAAAGGAATGTGGGGTAGTACTACCGCAAAATCAGAGCTGTTTAATCTAAATACTTGGCTACCCGTGTAAGTGCCGCTTATGTGCTTAATAATATCAGCAACGCCTTTAACGTACTCGTCACCTTTTTGATAACCACGGCTTTGGTTTATAGCTTGTAGTTCGCTACAACGAACCATAGCTAAAGAGCCAAATGTACTTTGCTCAGTGTTTTCAATATTTTTTTCGTAGTACTCAACAAACATATTACGATTACCAAGCGAGGTAATTACATCTTTGTACGCTTCATGCTTGATAGTCATAGCAGCGCTTTGTATGTCTTCGTTTTTGTTTTTTAAAAAATGTGATAACCGATTAAAACTAGGTACTAAATCTTTTCCCATTTTTTTCAATCGAGTGCCATCTAGTGCTGTTTCTAAATCATTATCAAGTTGGTTTTGATTGATATAAATATCGATAATGTCAGCAACTGTTGTACTTATATTTTTATTTAAATGATAAAAAATAGATTTCATTAGAATTATTGGAATAATAACTAAAATGGCAGAAATCAAAATAACAATAAAAAGGGACGTTTGTAGCTGCGACGCTAAATGCTCAATGTTAAGTACAAATTCAACTTTTATATCTGCGGCATCGTTTACAGCAAACTGTGGGCGTACAGAGTTAAAGTTAGAGAGTACAAAATCAGCAAACATTGGTAATTGAGTAGGGGGGTTAATGCTAAATACTTCAGCACCTTGGTAATCTCTTAGAGTAAAGCTTGAAAACGTATTACCATCTGCAATTGATTGTTTTAAATTTTGAGCAGAAATATCGTCTAAAGAAAGGTCATTAATATACTTAGTAACAGTTGTTTGTGCATTTTTTTGTGCATCACTTACCGCAGTATCAAAGCTTATAGATATGAAGTAGCTTCCTGCTGCAACACACAATAACCAAGAGATAATTTGTATAAAAATAAGTTTTTTAAATCCAGCCATGTTTTCAGTCTTTTAATAATCAAAAGGGAAGGAATCAAGTCCTTGATTAATAAACTAAGTACAGCGCATTAAAGAATTAAACTAATGCTTTAGTTATATAAATAAGAGTAGTGGAAATAGCTTGGAATGTCTATGAAATTCTTAGAATTGGCTCCCCCTCCCCGACTCGAACGGGGGACCTGCGGATTAACAGTCCGTCGCTCTAACCAACTGAGCTAAGGGGGAACTAAAGTGCTGATATTATTATGATGATTTGGCTCCCCCTCCCCGACTCGAACGGGGGACCTGCGGATTAACAGTCCGTCGCTCTAACCAACTGAGCTAAGGGGGAACTACATCATAAACATAAACTTGGCTCCCCCTCCCCGACTCGAACGGGGGACCTGCGGATTAACAGTCCGTCGCTCTAACCAACTGAGCTAAGGGGGAATCGTTTATGGTTGAAAAACTTGGCTCCCCCTCCCCGACTCGAACGGGGGACCTGCGGATTAACAGTCCGTCGCTCTAACCAACTGAGCTAAGGGGGAAGCGTCTTGCCTTTCAACGGGGCGAAATATTAATGACCGAGCCGCAAAGTGTCAACATATAAAAGTCATAAATTGAAAAAAGAGGTTTATTCGTTGTTTTTGTGTTCGATCTGCGTGATTTATAGCTCTATTAAAGCTATTTTTTTGAGAATTTAAGAATACTAATGCGAGTTTTATTATTGTTGAGTCTTTAAATTGGTTAAATTAAACACGCCATTAAAGCCACTTGTAATTAAAAAACAACTCAAAAACATAAAATTTCATTTTTTACTTTGGGGTATTCTTCGTATTTATTTACTTTTTTATTTTAATTTTCTAAAAATATACCTGCACGAATAGTCATAAAAGTATTTTCCCTCTTAATAGTGATCCAATTTTGATCTATAAATTGAGTATTTATTATCTTCGCTCAAAAATAGAACAATCAATAACTTAACTTTGTATTAAACGTTTTTTATTTACTAACGTATAACTATGTTAAGAAGAAAAATCGGCAAGCTTGCGTTTTCAGTGTGAGTTTATAAAAATGCCACAAATTAGCAAATCATCAATTGGTTGGACCTCAGAGAAAATTGCGAGTCTCTCAAGGCCTTTATAAATGCGGCTTTGAATGAGTTATCCACGGTTTCTGTGGATAACTCTGTTTATGAAACTTTAAGAACATCATCGGCACCAATGTTTTAGGGTGCTACAACGATTTCAAGCTTTTAAATCACTATTTTTTATTCATTGTAAAACAGTAGGTTATGTTTTGGTGGCTAATAGATGTAACTCCATGAATGAATTTTTTCGTAACGATAAACCAAGTAGTTGCTTTGTGTAAAAAAGCATCAGATAACACAGGGTGTTTGTAATAAAAGTTATAAAAATGTGTTTTAATTGTTTTTTGGCGTGTTTAGGCTCTATTTTAACAAAAAGATGTAAAAATCAAGTTTTACTATTTTTTAGAATATTTACTTCCGTAATTACGTCAATTGTAGTGATAAATCCGTGGCTTGAACTGCCTTGATGCTTTAAAATGATTCGTTCAGTAAAAGAGGCCTATTTATTTCATGCGCGCAATTTCAAAATCTCAGACTCGCCCAGATTTACTAAACGATCCTATCTTGTCTACATTAAAGACGATGACCATACCGATGATATTCGGCATGATCACACTAATGATGTTCAATATTGTAGACACCTTTTTTATAAGTTTACTTGGCACCGAACCATTAGCTGCCGTGAGCTTTACATTTCCGGTTACTTTTACCGTTATCAGCTTAGCAATAGGGCTGGGGATCGGTACATCAGCAGTAATAGCGAAAGCGCTCGGCAGTAATAAAATTGATGAAGCACGTTTTGATGCCAGTATTTCTTTAATGGTTGGTGTGGTTTTGGTTATTGTGTTGTCATCTGTTGGATATTTACTGATTGACCCCATATTTACTTTGCTAGGAGCGGGCGCACAAGTATTGCCGTTAATACACGAATACATGAATGTATGGTTTATCGGTAGCGTATTTTTAATAACCCCAATGATTGGTAATTCGGTACTGCGTGCCAGCGGTGATACCAAAACGCCAAGTATAGTAATGGGCGGAGCCGGGCTGATAAACGCCGTACTTGACCCAATACTTATATTTGGCTTTGGGCCGGTACCCGCGTTAGGAATTCAAGGCGCTGCCATAGCAAGTGTTGTTGCATGGTCGGTCGCTGTGGTTATTATTTTATATATATTAGCGGTTAAAAAACGTTTGTTGAGTCTCAAAGCGGGCAAGCAAACTGTAACTGGCGCTATTCGTAAAATATTAAAAATTGGTTTACCTGCTGCAGGTGCAAACATGCTTACACCCGTTGCAATGGCTGTAATGACCGCCTTAGTAGCGCATCATGGGCCAGAAGCCGTGGCCGCATTTGGAGTGGGAAGCCGGATAGAATCTATTGCAAGTATTTTAGTGCTTGCGCTATCGATGACATTACCGCCATTTGTGAGTCAAAACTTTGGGGCTGGCAAATTATGCCGTGTTAAAGAAGCGTATACCGGCACACTAAAATTTGTGATGGTATGGCAATTTGCCATTTACGTATTACTAATTGCATTTTCAGGTGTAATAAGCCAATTATTTGGTAAAGAACAAGCCGTAATAGATGTAATTAAGCTCTTTATTTATACCATCCCACTAAGCTATGGCTTACAAGGGGTGATCATATTATCAAACTCATCGTTTAATGCTTTACACAAACCAATGAACGCATTGGTACTAAGCGTTATTCGTTTATTCATATTTTATGTACCATTTGCTTATATCGGCAACGAAATAGCCGGATTATTAGGGTTATTTATAGGCGCTGCCATAGGTAATTTATTTACAGCAATAGTGGCATATAAATGGTTTATGAAAAAACTAGAAGCGCTGAGCGGCGAATCGTTACAGGAGTGCAATAATTGAGCGACCATTTTCAGTTAAAATCACATTTCAAACCAGCAGGCGATCAGCCTACCGCCATTAAACAGCTATGCGAAGGGTTAGAAGCGGGGCTTGCACACCAAACGTTATTAGGTGCCACCGGTACAGGTAAAACCTTTACTATGGCCAATATTATTAGCGATTTAAATCGTCCAACAATAATAATGGCGCACAATAAAACATTGGCTGCGCAGCTATACGGCGAGATGAAAGAGTTTTTTCCTAAAAACGCGGTTGAATACTTTGTATCGTATTACGATTACTACCAGCCAGAAGCCTATGTTGTATCTAGCGACACATTTATTGAAAAAGATGCTTCGATAAATGAGCACATAGAGCAAATGCGTTTAAGTGCGACCAAAGCATTGCTTGAGCGTCGCGACACCATTATTGTGGCATCGGTATCGGCTATTTATGGTTTGGGTGACCCTAAATCGTACATGAAAATGATGCTGCTTTTAAAAGTGGGCGAAAAAGTCGATCAACGCGACATGCTACGCCGCCTTGCTGAAATACAATATACCCGTAATGATATAGATTTTAGCCGAGGTACATACCGTGTACGTGGCGAAGTAGTTGATATATTCCCAGCAGAATCAGACACTTTTGCTGTACGTGTAGAAATGTTTGATGATGAAATAGAACGCTTAAGTATTTTTGACCCGCTTACCGGTGCAATTGAAAAGCACATAGTACGCGCTACTATTTATCCTAAAACGCACTATGTTACCCCGCGTGAAAAAATACTTGGCGCTATCGAAAAAATAAAAGAAGAACTAAAAGAGCGACGCGCCCAGTTACTCAGTGCAAACAAGTTAGTAGAAGAGCAACGTGTAGCACAGCGAACGCAATACGATATAGAAATGATGACCGAGCTTGGTTATTGCTCGGGTATAGAAAACTACAGCCGTTATTTATCGGGTCGTACGCCAGGCGATCCGCCGCCAACATTGCTTGATTACCTACCTGATGACGCATTAATGATTATTGATGAATCGCATGTAACCGTATCGCAAATTGGCGCAATGTATAAAGGCGACAGAAGCCGTAAAGAAAACCTTGTTGAGTATGGTTTTAGAATGCCCTCAGCAATGGATAATAGGCCACTGCGCTTTGAAGAATTTGAAGCCATAGCACCACAAACTATTTATGTATCGGCAACGCCTGGCGACTTTGAGTTAGAGCGCTGCGCGGGCGAAATAGCAGAGCAAGTAATTCGCCCAACAGGGCTGCTCGACCCACTTATAGAAGTACGCCCTGTGGGCGATCAGGTTGATGATTTACTCTCAGAAATATACAAAAGTGTGGAGAAGGGCGAACGCGTACTGGTAACTACACTTACTAAACGTATGTCTGAGGATTTAACAGACTACCTAAGCGAGCATAATGTAAAAGTACGTTACTTACATTCAGACATTGATACCGTTGAGCGCGTAGAAATAATTCGTGATTTACGAGCAGGCGTGTTTGACGTGTTAGTGGGCATTAACTTACTGCGAGAAGGCCTTGATATGCCAGAAGTGGCACTTGTTGCCATACTTGATGCTGACAAAGAGGGTTTTTTACGCTCGGCTCGCTCGCTGATACAAACCATTGGCCGTGCTGCGCGTCACTTAGATGGCCGCGCTATTTTATATGGCGACAGAATTACAAAATCAATGGCAAAAGCCATGGACGAAACAGCACGCAGACGCGAAATTCAGCATGCATACAACGTTGAGCACGGTATAGAGCCTCATGCTCTGGCTAAAAAAATACTTGATGTAATGGATGTAGGCGAAGAAGCGGCTCCTAAAGACAACCTTAAACTTATTCGTAAAGAGTCTAAAAAGGTTCTTAGTGCGAAAGAAATTGCCGTGCAAATTAAGCAGCTTGAAACCAAAATGCATGCATACGCAAGCGACCTAGAATTTGAAAAAGCGGGCTCTGTTCGCGATGAAATACATGAACTACAACAACAGTTGATTAATTAAAAATGACAGCAAACTTTACACCTCTTATTACTGCGCTTGAAGACGCGCCAATTTTAAAAAATGAACTGTGTCGTGTTTTTCATGGCCGAGGCCACAGCGTCGAAGCATTAAGCCATATTAATTTAGACTTTTACCCGCCCAGTTTATTTTTGGTTTCGTACGATGAAATTGATGAGCAAACACTAAGCGAGCTCACCAATGTTGTGTGGCAGTGGGCACAAAAAAACCAGCCTGAGCTTATTACGTCACTTGTGTACCAGCAGCGTGCTGGCGTACAAAGCCAAAACACCGTGGTTTATGGGCAATTACCTAACCCACATGTTGTAACCGAAAATGGCATTCGCTTTTTGGTTGATTTACAAAGCCGCCAAAATACCGGAATATTTCCCGATATGCGCAGCGGCCGTGAATTTGTAATGGCTAACAGCAAGCATGGCAAAGTGCTTAATTTGTTTTCGTATACATGTGGGTTTTCGCTTGCCGCCATGCAAGGCGGGGCAGATCATGTGATGAACATGGATATGAGCAAAGGCGTGCTTAAAGTCGGCAAGCAAAACCATCAACTAAATGGTTTTGAGCGCGGCGTCAGTTTTTTACCTCACGATATTTTAAAATCGTTTGGAAAACTAAAAAAAGCAGCCCCGTTTGATTTAATAATAGTTGATCCGCCAAGCTTTCAAAAAGGCAGCTTTATATTAACTAAAGACTATCAAAAAGTGCTGCGCAGGTTGCCAGAGCTACTTTGCGATACCACACAATTACTATTGTGTGCGAATAGCCCAGAGCTTGGCGAAGATGCATTTAAAGCATTAATAAACGAGAACACCCAAGGCGCAATTGAATTTGTTGAGCGCCTAGCCCCCACCGAGCGTTTTATTGAAGTAGACAGCGACAAAAGTTTAAAAGCGCTTGTCTATAAAACGTCACAAATACCTGCTTAAATGAAGCTCAGTAAACGCCTAACTGCCATTGATAAATTAATTTCGCAGCATCACGATATTATTTGGGATTGTTGCTGCGACCATGGTTATTTAGGCATGGCGCTATTAAAACGCGCAGCTGCAAACCACGTTATTTTTGTAGATATAGTCGCCACTTTAATGAACGATTTAGAAGCGCAATTATCATCTATTAATAAATTACAAAAAACCTGTGATAAAAATCCGCAGTGGCAGGTCTTATGTCAGGATGTAGGCAAAATAGAAATTACTCAAAGTAAAAGCCAAGTAGTTGTAATAGCAGGTGTTGGCGGTGAGCTATTGTTAAGTTTAGTACAACAAATTATTGCTAATAACGCAGTGGAGCATTTAAATAATGTTCGGTTTATTTTATGCCCAGTGCATCACACTTATAAGTTGCGAGTGGGTTTAAAACAACTTGGTTTAGGGCTTGTAAGTGAGCAAATAGTTTACGACAACAAACGTTTTTATGAAGTGATTGAAGTGAGCTTTAGTACCAATATTGAGATTAGCCATACCGGCAACAAAATGTGGGACTTTGCTAGTACAGAGCACGATATGTACCAACGGCAACTCATAAATCATTATAATAAAATGCTCAATAAAGATAAGCCATACTATCAAAAAGTTATAACAGACTATCAAGAACTCACCGATAGTTAAAAAAGCCCAAAAGTAGGGCGTACATGTGATCTAATTACGACATTGACGACGTAATGTGTTCATAGTTTATATCGCACAACGCGAGTTTATTTGGTTTATTTATGTCAGATAACAAGAGTCACATTAATCATTTGCTTAGCAATGAGCAAAAATGGCAACACAGTTACGAGCAACCTATTTCTCATGCACCCCTTGTGCAACTGGCTAATAGTAATTGGGTGGTGCCACAGCATTTTTTACGTTACAAGCACACGCTTCAAAGCGTAAACGAAGTACTTGAGAGTATTGAGTTTTCGGCTCACTTTAGGGTGCTTGCTGCACAAAAAGGTGAAGAAATTTACCTGCAAGTAGCAGTGCTGAGCCCTGATAACTACCAAAAAAGCGCATCTACTAATGAAGCCAAAGCTAAAAAACTATTATTTGGCAGACGCTGGATTGTAGAGGAAAACTTACCTACCTCAGAGCTTATTCAAACCGCATTTTTAGCGTTAAAAGTAGCGCGAGAACATGAAGTAAGAGAGCTTTTTCAGTTAATGCAAAGCGGCGCAACAAGTACGCCATTTAATAACCATCATGACTTACCTGTAATGGCGCAAAACCCTGAACTTGTTAAAAGCGAAGCGGTTACAAGTAACTTTGATGAAGTGCTTAAACGTATTGTATTTGCAGGAAAAAGTATTGAGCTTAAAAGTCAGCAGCAAGTAGCCGAGCAACATTTATATACTGTTGAACTGTTGTGTGAGGATTGCCAGCTTAGCGAGTTTAATAAAAAAACAATTGCGTTTTTAACAGCAGACTCATCCGCTAATAACTTTTTACACGGCTTAATTGCGGCATTGGTGGCCACAAGTAATGATTACGTAAACGAGCAGTTTAAATACAAAGGTTTTGCCCGCTTTAGTAAGCACGTTGTGGTTGAACAAATAGGTAACCTAAGTATCGCTATGCGCTCGCCAAGTACCGTAGGGCTTTGCTCTATGGGTAAGCAACATGCTAATCAGTTAAATTTTGAGATAGACAGTGGGCGAGCACCACAGGGCTGCGGGCAAGCTATTGGTGGGTTTTTAGCTGCTCACGGCATTGAGCAGCCAGAAAATGCGCATTTATATCCAAATTACTTATAACAACTTAAAGTTTATTAATTTCATCTTTAACGTTAAAGCTTGAATCAGTAACAATAGCCTCAAGTGTTTGTACACGCTCTTTTAATGCAAGCACTTGTGCGTTTGTTTCAGCTAATTGTTTATGGGCATCGCTGTTGTTGTTTTGCATTTTATGCTTAAACTCAAGATGCTTTTTATACATATCGTAAACCACTCCTGAGCCAACCGAAATTAGCACAATAAGTACAATCATCGTAGTTCCAGACATAACCTCATTCCTTATCATTTTATTATTCGTTTATGGTTAAAGTATAACCTTTAAGCGCTTTTGATAAAGCTGACAATTGTAACTTAATTTGTATACTTTATTTAATTCAGCTTTGAGCGTGTTCATCATTTATACACTTTAGATATTGTTTAATAGCTACTTAAATAAACATACTTTAGCCAATACAGTGAGTTGCCATGTTAAATAATAAAATTCCACCGGTAATCGTTGTGCTGTTTTTTGCAGGCATAATGGCGCTTATTGCGCATTACAGTGTTATTGATTTCACCGCATTTATTACCTACCTAGCAGCAAGTTTGGTCATTATTGGGTGTGTTTTTTGTATTGCAGGGGTAGCGAGCTTTAAAATAGCAAACACCACAGTAAACCCAAATAAACCTGAGCAAGCGTCAAAACTTATTACGAGCGGCATTTATAAAATTTCGCGTAACCCAATGTACGTAGGTTTTGCATTTATTTTAGCAGGGTGGGGTGTTTGGTTAAGTTCCTTGTGGGCGCTTTTATGTATTATCGGGTTTATTGCGTATTTAACATTTTTTCAAATAATACCCGAGGAGCGTGCGCTCACTAAATTATTTGGTGAAGAGTTTACCGCCTATAAAGCGCGCGTAAAACGCTGGCTGTAATCAATATCATTGACTTAAAACGTGACAAACAAAAAAGGCTATCGATGATAGCCTTTTTTGTTTGCAGCAATTGTATTACTAATTAATTGCGGCTTATTCGTATTCTAACGGGTCTGTAATGTTATTTAGTGCAAATGCTTCAAGGCGTTCTTGGCACGCGCCACATTTACCACAGGCCTTTTCACGGCCGTTATAACAGGTCCACGTTTGGCTGTAATCTAAACCCATTTCAATACCGTCGGTTAAAATACCAATTTTAGTATTATTTAAATACGGGCTAAAAATTTCTACCGCGTCGTAGTTCGCAATACGACACACATCATCCATTTTTTGCACAAATTCAGGACGGCAATCAGGGTAAATAGCATGATCCCCAGAGTGAGCGCCGTAATAAACTTGGCTAGCTTTAAGTGATACCGCGTAGCCAACAGCAAGCGAGAGCAAAATCATATTACGATTAGGTACAATCGTACTTTTCATGCTTTCTTCTTCGTAGTGGCCTTCAGGTACGTCAATATCATCAGTAAGTGATGAGCCACCAATAAGTTGGTTAATCGCCGAAATATCAACAATTTTATGCGGAACGTTTAATTTTTCACACACACTTGCCGCTACTTTAAGCTCTTTTACATGACGCTGACCATAGTCAAATGAAAGGGCATATACATCATGGCCTTGTTGCAGGGCTTTATTTAATACGGTAAATGAGTCCATACCGCCGGAATAAATAACAACTACTTTTTGCGTCATATCTGTTTTGCTCTTAGTTTTAATAGAGGTTTATATCAGGGCGCGATATACTACACGGCCGCAGCTTAAATAACAATTTTTGCACAGCGCTTTTTGGTTTTTTAATAGTAGCAATTTGGCTGCTAGGTAGTAAGTGAGATCTCTTTTGTACAAAATTAATGAAGTGTTTGAAACCATTCAAGGTGAAGCTAGCTTTACTGGCACACCCTCAATATTTTTACGTCTACAAGGTTGCCCTGTAGGCTGCTCTTGGTGCGACACCAAGCAAACGTGGGATGTTGATAATGTATATAAAGTATCGCTGGATGAAACCGTAGAAAAAAAAGCCGACTCAGATCATTGGGCTAACGCCAGTGCAGAGCAAATTTTAGCGCTGTTTCAATCACGTGGTTACACCGCAAAGCATGTTGTAATTACTGGCGGCGAGCCATGCATGTTTGATTTAAATCCAGTATGTAACTTATTACATGAACACGGTTTTAGCACACAAATAGAAACCAGCGGCACGTTTGAAATACTCGCCCCAGAGCAAACATGGGTAACGGTATCGCCAAAAATCAATATGCGCGGCGGTTATGAAGTACTTACCAGCGCGATGAAGCGTGCCAACGAAATTAAACACCCCGTTGCCATGCAAAAGCACGTAGAAGAGCTAGAAGAATTATTTGCTAAAACAGGCGTTAATCCTAAGCTTGTTTATTTGCAGCCAATTAGCCAAAAAGTATCAGCAACCAAATTAGCAATCGACACCTGTATTGCCAAAAACTGGCGCCTATCAATACAAGTACATAAGTATTTAGGAATTAGTTAAAGCCAGCTTAAAGTTATATTACGTATGTTGGGTAGAGCGAAGCTAAACCCAACAAATCTCCACTTCCGCACAATTTTCTAATAACGTTTTATAATATTTAAATACATAGGTCGGATAAGCGAAGCACCACCCGACAACCCTAAAGCTCATATCTTCTTCGCTAATAGCCATAACTAGTTTACTATGCGCGACTTAAAAATATTCTACTACTTACCACTAGGCTTATATGTCCGCAAATGCGCTTTACACCGACCTTTCTGATTACTACGACTTAATGTGTGCAGATATTAATTATCAAGCCCAAAGCAATTCTATTCACAGGCTGCACCAAATTTTTGGTAATGGCGCAAATACCCATCTCGATTTAGCATGTGGCACCGCCCCGCATGTACGCCACTTTATTGATTTCGGTTATAAAAGTAGTGGGCTTGATTTAAACCAGCCAATGCTAGATAAAGCACAAATTCGTTGCCCAGAAGCGCAATTTTCATTGCAAAATATGAGTGAATTTAAGGTAACTGAGCACGTGGATTTAATTACCTGCTTTTTGTATTCAATCCATTACTGCGACGGCATTAATAAGTTAAAAGAATGCCTTGCCAGCGTACACAGCGCATTAAACGTAGGTGGAATATTTTGTTTTAACACGGTTGATAAAAACAAAATCGACAGCGATTCATTTGTAGAGCACACAGCAACAAGCGAAAATAGCTTCTTCACATTTCGTTCTGGCTGGCACTATAGTGGCAGCGGCAGTAAACAGTTATTAAAACTCAGCATAGAAAAAACCACCGCAGACAAAACACTCGTATGGTACGACGAGCACCCAATGGTCGCTTTTAGTTATACCGAGCTTAAAGAAGCCCTAAAGCCGTACTTCGAAATTCACATATTTGAACATGACTACGATAAAATAACCCCATGGGCAGAGCGCTCAGGCAACGCCATTTTTGTCTGCGTAAAAATTTAAGACAAACACTCATCAAGAAGAGATAAAAGTTTGGGTAGAGCGCAGCGAAACCCAACGAGCTCCAACGAACCTCCAATACACACGGCCCAATAACCCCGCATTATATATTTGAAAGCGTCAACCGACACCGTAACGTGCTTGGGTTTTATTTTTGATAAAGTACCCGATGCGACATTAAACTATTATTTTAAGCTTAAAATTTGATATAAAAGCAAGTAGTAAAATCAGCTAAAAAATATTACAAGGATCGACGATGTTAACGAAGAAGACAAAGTATTTTGAGATAAAGGCATTTGTTGATCAAAACAAAAAAGAATTGATTCATTCGGTAAAATATAAACGAAAAAAAATAAAGTCATTAACTTTAAATGATGCTCTATCAAAAGAGTACAATGAAAGGGCTTTACTTACTTCTGATCTCAAGAGGGTTTTAGGCTGGGTTGATCATCTTCTAAAAATTAATTTAGACGCCTCTGATAACGCTGTAATTGTAGATAGCTTATTTACCTCTATATCAATTACCTATTATAAGTGTTTTGCTCAAACGAAAAATACTATCAGAAAAAAAGTCCAGTTATCTAAAAATGATATTGAACAAAGTAAGTATGGAAAGACGGATGAACTGTTATATGATTTAAGAATGAAGTTCGTAGCTCATAGAGGGCAAACTGAATTTGAATATCATAAATTGATAAAAGTGAATGCTTTCGGAAAGTTCCCATCAATGGTGATACCAATTTCGGCAAAAGCACAAAAGCCTGATAGTGATTTAGTATTGAATATTAAAGAATTAGTGATTTCTTTATTGCTTAGAGTAGAGGATAAAAATAAGCTTCTTTTAGAAAAAATTGAATCGAATAACGTGTAGAATCTTACTTTTTTAAATGTTTATTGGCCAAAACAACGAAGTACTCGATAAAGTACTAGCTATTCAAGTACCAAAAATTGCTCTAAAATCATGAGCTACTTTAGTAAATACTTGGCTTTTCTGCGGCTAATAATGAAGAGTAAGCACTTAATATAGACTAGGTTATATTGTAAGTATCGATAGATCTTACTAGCCACTTGATTTATTCACTTCTCATCAATCTCTTTCCCGCAATTATAACAGTCGTTAGTTGGGAGCTTATAACTAGAAATAGAGCGCATTACTTGGTTTTTCTTACAGGCAGGGCAGGCGTAATTAATTACAGAGATTATAAGCGCAATAGCAAAAACAAAACTACCGATATAAAACGGGTTTGAGTAAAATTGCATACTTGGTTCTGAAAAGTTAAAACCGATAATACAGATGATTAAGGCAGTTAAATAAAGTTTAAATTTTAGGCTTTTATTCAAGGTTTAAATATCCAATTGGCAAGGTGCTAATAATAAGTGCTTTGGCAGTTTTAACAAATTATTTACTCAATTACTATTTAAGTTTTTATATAGCGCAAATGTATAGACATAAAAAAGCGTTGCCCTTGAGCAACGCTTTTCTGTATTTGTCTAATAGCTGGTAGCTAACTTACTCTGCCGCTAGCTTATTCTGCAGCTAAATAATCCAAAACTACTTGATGGTGATCTTTGGTTTTAAACTTATCAAATAGGTGTTTAATTTTACCGTCTTGGCCTACTAAAAACGTTAAGCGGTGAATACCATCGTACTCTTTACCCATAAATTTTTTGTAGCCCCATACACCAAATGCTTCAGCAGTGGCGTGGTCTTCATCGGCTAATAAATCAAAGTTAAGCTCTTTTTTAGTTTCAAAGTTTTTAAGGCGCTTAATTGGATCTGGGCTAATACCTACAACGCGTGTGTTAAATTTAGCAAGCTGTGCTTGCTCATCGCGTAGGTTTTCGGCTTGTACAGTACAGCCAGGCGTTGACGCTTTAGGGTAAAAGTACACAAGCACTTGTTGCTCTTTTAACAGCTCGCTTAATGTTACTGTTTCGTCGTTTTGGTTTTGTAGGCTAAAAGCGGGTGCAGTATCGCCAGCTTGTAATGGACTAATTGTGTTCATGTTTAGCATCCTTAACGAATTCGTTTAAAAATATAATCTACGTTTAGCGTGTGAGAAAGGCTCTCAAAACTAATTTTAAATTGATCTATATCTACATCAACAGGTATGTTGAATTCAAGTTCACAACGCATTTTAATGTTGTCTTCTTGGGAATAAGTGTCTGACTTAAGTGAGCAAATACTAATATTATTGTCGGCAAAAAAGCGCGTTACTTTGCTCAATGTGCCAGGGGTGTCTATGCCTGTGTATTCTAGTGTGTAACCTGCACAAAACTCGCTAGGAGTATGACTTGCTGTACGCTTCATCATGGTTAGCAGGCCAAGTTCCATGGCTTTAGTTGGCAGTACGTGTTCTATGCGGCTTATTGCCGACATGTCGCCGCTAAGTAGCATAATGAAGGTAAATTCGCAGCCTAAAATAGCAATACGGCTGTCAATAATGTTGCAGTGGCAATCGCTAACCAGTTGGGTTAGTTCACTTACTATACCGGGTCTGTCTTCGCCAATCGCTGTTAAAACAATTTGATGATTTGAAAATGCAGTCATGAGTTCAAATACCTTGTTACTTGGATTATATCAACCGAGTTGGCAACACCAAAAATACACACGAGAAGTTGCACGGCGGCGAAGTTTAACACAAAAAGGACTCTAAACTACAGCACACGCTAATTAAGCGCTTTTAAAGTGCGGTGTTTCTTGTTTTTACTGGCACGGGAAAGTACCATAGCTAAAATTTGCTTATTTGCGCTTAGTTGCTTACTAAGTTGAAGTGCTGAACTTTATTGCATTTAGGCAGCCAAATAATAAATGTAAAGTTAATATTGATTTTACACTGAACCAAATCGGTATTACCCACTCATATATTTGTTAAAACAATTAAAGGGTATGCTAAGGAGAAATATCTGTGCAGTATTGGATCCCAAAAGCACTTGCAGTAAGTGTATTGGTAAGTTTATCAGGGTGTAGTGTATTTATTAATAAGGCACATGACGAGCGTAATTATCGTACGCATGAGCCTGTAAAAGCACCAGCGTCGTTATCTCAACCAGCTCAAGACCCAGTTTATAAAATGGATGTAGGTCAATACGACAATAATCCTGAAGCTACAAATTACCGCCCACCGGCACAAGTATTAACAATTGCTAAAGGCAGTTGGGTAGAAGAGACAGATAAACAAGCGCGTATTTATTTTGATAAAAACGATGGCATCGCTGATTTAGATGAGTTTCTTTGGGATACGATTAAATCTGTCCTAGCTGATAATAACGCGGGCACAACTAAAGAAGATAAGCTACTTGGTATTATTGAAACTGATTGGTACTCAATCATTAAAACCGAAGAAGGTTTTTGGTGGTGGGGCGATGAAGTTAACGATGATTTAGAAAAGTTTAGATTCACTATTGAAGAAAAATCACATCAACGCACTGCGTCTTTACGTGTAGAGCTGATTGATTTTAAAGGTGATAAAACGCTAACAGACTTACTCAAGCAGCAGCTAGAAGTACGTGCGCTTAACCAAGTAGTGAGCGAGTTTGATTACCGTTACCGTCAACTTGAAGTTGATATGCGTAAACGCCAAGGTATTATTTCTCTTGAAATGGGCTTTGATAATAAAGGTAATGCAGCACTTGTAACTGAGCAATCTTACGACGCTGTGTTTGACCGTTTCTCTGGGTTTTTAGAGCGCTTGTCGTTCTCTATTGTCGAAATTAACCCAGATACGGGCTTAATTACTGCAGATTATACTAAACCAGAAACAAGCGTTTGGGATTCAATTTGGGGTGATGACGTAGCTCAACTACCTATTGATGAAGGCCAATACCAAATTTTAGTAAGTAAAACTAAAGAAGGCGGTACTAGCTTAACGTGGATGGATGATAAAGGCGAAACGCTTGAGCCAGGTACTATGAATGGTTTACAACAAGCATTAGAAGCAGCACTCATTCAGCGCGGCATTAAAATTTAAATAATAATAAGTTTTACCACAAAAAGAGCGCTATGCTCTTTTTGTGGTTTTTATAGGTTAAACAATATGTCTCAGCTACCTGAACGTTCACACTATACGTGGCGCACTTGGTTTACTTTTTTGGTTCCTTCGTTAATTGGCGTGTTTTTATTTATGACACCCATTAGTACTTCGCAAGGGATGACCATTCCTATTGCCGTTATGGCAAAAGCGGTTCAAGCAATGATGCTTGGCTCTGCTCAAACAATTATTACCCTCATTATTTGTATTACAGGGGTTATTTCTGTAATTACTAAAGTGTTTAAACCCACCGCTATATGTAACTCACCTTTGTTAAAGCATTTATTTGATGTGAGCTGGACATGGCTGGTGGTACGCTTATTTGGTATGGCGTTTGGTTTAATGACGTACTTAAGCCTAGGCAGCGAGATGATTACCTCGGCCAATACTGGCGCGCTGGTATTAAATGACTTATTGCCTGTGTTGTTTTCGGTATTTATTTTAGCGGGCTTATTACTGCCGCTATTAATTAACTTTGGTCTATTAGAGCTTGCTGGTACGTTAATGACCAAAGTAATGCGCCCTGTATTTGGTGTACCAGGTAGAAGCGCGGTTGACTGTACTGCGTCGTGGTTAGGTGATGGCAGTGTGGGTATTTTGATGACTGCAAGGCAGTACGATCAAAAGCATTATACACAACGTGAAGCGGCTATTATTGGTACTACGTTTTCAGCGGTTTCAATTACATTTAGTTTAGTGGTGCTTGGGCAAGTTAAACTTGAATACCTATTTGCACCGTTTTACGCAACGGTATGTTTAGCCGGTATTGTTGCCGCTATTATTGTGCCGCGATTACCGCCACTGCGCTTTAAAAAAGACTTACTCATTGATGGCACTGAGCCAGATAGAGACGCTGAAACAATTCCGGGTCATAAAACTTTATTTGGCCATTCGTTAGATGTTGCACTAGCTAAAGCAGATAACTCAACGGGTGTTAAAGGCACTATAAAAGAGGGCGTACATAATGCGCTTGATATGGTGTTTGGTGTGTTACCTGTAGTAATGGCGGTAGGCACATTTGCACTGATCATTGCTGAGCATACGCCTATATTTCAGTATTTAGGTATGCCGTTTGTGCCATTTTTAGAGCTATTGCAAGTACCCGAAGCAGCCGCAGCGTCGCAAACTATTATGGTAGGCTTTGCTGATATGTTTATTCCGTCAATATTAGCTGCAGGGACTATTGAAAGTGATGTAACGCGCTTTATTATTGCCGCAATGAGTGTAACTCAGCTTATTTATATGTCTGAGGTAGGTGCACTTTTACTTGGCAGTAAAATACCGGTAAATATTTTAGAGCTATTTATTATATTTATTTTGCGAACGCTAATTACTTTACCTGTTATTGCGCTAATGGCGCATTGGCTAGTAGGCTAAATTAGCAAAAATATGATTTAGCGAATTGGTATTATTGAAAAAGCCCTGATTGATCAGGGCTTTTTTGTGTCTGTTGTATTTTTTATATTGGCGTTGGGCTTTATAAACTCCTGTTTTGCAGAGAGTCTAATCAGCGCAATATTACCAATGATAATGGCAAAAACAACAGCGACAATAATTACAATATGCCAAGTTTGCATCGCAGTATCACTTAATATTTAGTACGTTTAAGTGTGACCGCTTTGCGCTATAACAGCAATTAATTTACTCAAAAATACAACCAATAACCTTAAAAACGTCTCGCTACCGAAAGCGTTAAAAAGTTAAGCCCAGGGTTTGGCTCTTTAAAGCCTGCGTTTGAATAGTGAATAACGCGAAGGGCAACATTGGTGTGGCCAAAATCGGCTACAAGGCCTATGCGGTCTTCAAACTGGTAGTGAGTACTTATGTTTTTACCGGCAAACTGCGTTTCATCAATCAGTGATACACCAATGCCTGCTTCTACATAAAATGGGGTGTTGTTAAAACTAAAAGCAGGAAATTGCAGTACAGGTGACATAGCAAGTACTAGGTTTGATTGTGTTTCATCGCCGTGGCGGTATTCCCACATGTTTACGCTGGTTTCAAAGTAAAAGCGTGCATCACCAATAATGTTTTGCATACTAGGTGCATGGTACTGATACGCAAGCTTAACGCCGTTTACGTTACCTTCGCCTTTGAGAAAGTCAACGGCATAACCGTGGTCCGATTGAGCAAAAGCAAGCTTGCCAAAAAGTGAAACTACTAATACAAATGAGATAATAAGTGTTTTAAGTGACGTTTTCATAGGTGCCAAATGTTTGTTTGATTTAAGTTGATAACTAAATGATAAGGGCGGCCTGTTAACAATTACAATGAGGACAAAATGCCGGTTGTATATGAGCTGTTAATGGAGTTTTCTAACTGCTTGAATTTATTTTATTTATTTGATTGGTGCTAATTGGGCATTAATAAGTTGCTTATTTGTGCCTTTTTTATTGCGTATAGTTCGCGTAAATTACAGCCATCTTAATCACACAGACATATACAATTATGAAACTCTTTAAACTATTCGTTTTAGCCACTGCTTTTTTTAGCAGTTCGTTATTTGCACAAGCTCAGCAATCACCAGATCAGTTACTTGAATCGGTAGCCGACAAGCTTTTTGCAGATATTGGCCAAGTAAACTCAAAAGGTACAGCCAGCAAAGACGCGATGGCTGCCATTGTTGAAAAACGTTTAATGCCACATATTGACGTTAAGTTTGTGTCGTTTAAATTATTAGGTAAACACATTAAAGGTATTGAGCGCGAGCAAGCTGTTCAATTTATAGATGCAGTAGAGCATTACTTAACAGGCACATACGCCGGTGCACTAATGAAGTACACGGGTCAAAAAGTAGTATTTGAGCGTAATAACGCAAAAAGTGACTCTGAGTACGCAACAGTTAATACGCAAATTATTGAGCCAAATGCGCCTACTATCGACTTAAGCTTTAAGCTTCGTTTAGGTAAAAACAATGAGTGGAAAGTATACGATATTGTTGCCGAAGGCATTTCACTATTAAGTGCTAAACAAAAAGAGATTATTCAACGCATTTCTGATGTGGGTTTAGAGCAAGTTATTAGCGAGTTAAAAAGTAAATAGACTATTTGTCTGGCTCTGATTAAGCCCAACTCCAACCTCAAAAACGGCTAATTACTTATGTACTTGGCCGTTTTTATATTTTTGCTAAGGACAATACCAATCCACAGTAATACTTAATCATTTTGAACAACTAAATAACAAAATTTTTGCCTTGCTATCACACGGTTTTCTACCTCAAAATAAATCACTTAATTAAGCGAATTGGTATAATCCTAAAGGATTGTTGTTATTGCGTAATTTTGCGCTAGCAGCAAAACAAAGGTGTGCTAGAATATCGGCACTTTGATTAAGCGTGGTGTCAGCTTAAAACTGATATAACTTACCACCCCCAAGCCACACTGGAGTTGTGTTGTTTTAATGGAAAATGTACTGATTTGGCCAAAGGAATACCCATTACTTATTAAAGGACTGGTAGAACAAAACGGTGCCTTTATTTTAGATGCTTTGGAAGCTTGGCCTGCTTGTCGTTCTACAAATGAAGACGATGGTGTATGCACCACCGTGCTGCCACCTATTTATTATTTGGCATGGCTAACCCCGCTGGAGCCATTTGAAGAATGTTACTTTCAACATATCTCTGAATATGACGAAGACGCACAAGCGTATATTAGTGCGGTTAAAAGCCATTACTACGATAATGAATACACCCCTGAAAGCTTAGTACTTATGCTGTGCCAGCGCCTTGAAAAATACGCAAGCGTGGCTGCACAAAATACCATAGATACGCCACTGTCTTTAGTCGATTTATTTTTTAGTAAACGCTACTTCACCTTAATTGAGCATGCGTTAAATAATAAAAGTAAACTCTCGGCAAAGGACACATTAGCGCTTTGGAAAGAAGTTGATTTTAGAGAGCGCCTAAGTGCGTTTATACCAGAGTCTATTGCTGATTTAGATACTCTCTCTGAACTTGCCAGCGAAAAAGTAGCTGCGGGTAAAGACTATTTTACGCTGCTGACGCAGGTTTCTCCTGATGTTGACTCTGTTGTTCTCTTAGAAAAAGCTTTGCTTACTCATTTACGTAAAAAAACAGCTAAGCAAACAATGGCTATGCGTTTTATTGAACAAGGCGCTACTGGTGTACTTGCTGATGAAAACAATAAAACAGCCTTTATGTGGGCCGCCGAAAAAGGCTTTGTAAATGTGGTTGAAACGCTACTTGCAAAGCAAGACAAAAAAGCGACAGATAACTTAGGTAATACTGCGCTTCATTATGCTGTGTTTGCTAAAAATGAGTCGTTAATGGTGCTGCTTATTAAAGCCGGATACGATTTTAGAGCACGTAATAAAGAAGGTTTAAGCTGTTACCGTTTAGCGGTGAGTATTAAAGCTAATAACTTAGTTAAATGTTTAGAGCGTGACTTTGGTATTAAAGAACTTTCGCCAGAAGGGCAGTTCGATCGCATTAAAAAAGTGCATGTGCTACATGCTATTGTGACTATATTGCTGCCTTTACAGTTGTTTTTCTTTTTTGATGAAACCCTCTCAATTAAAAGTGAGCTGACGCTGGGTTTAACTATGACTGCGGTGATTTGTTTTTTCTTTGCGACCACTTTAAAACGCTGTGCTCTATATCCACATATTAAACACCCTTGGGGTTTATTTGTGCTTAGAGGCTTTTCGTTTATTAGCTTAATTGCTCAAATAGGGTTGGCGAGTATTGTGGTGCTAGCTGCCTTGAGCGATTTAGTTTAGCTAGTTTTAAACAGTTAATAAAAAACGCGCTTAAAGTAATTTAAGCGCGTTTTTTTGTATATAGCGTTATTGTTAAGCCTTATTTACCGTGCTCATTTGCTGCTTTTTCTTCAGCTAATTCTTCTTTAAGCTTACGGATTTTTAAACCTTGTTCTTGTCCGCGATGTCTTGCGTAGTAAGTACAACCAATAAACATAGATGATGCAAATACCAGCTCTAACAACACCCAAATTAATTCATCAGGAGCGGCCCACAGCATAGTAAGCCCGTGGATAAAATAAAGCATTACAATAAAGTTAGCCCACGCATAGGTGTATGTGTTGTCTTTAATTATGCCTCTTAGCGGCAGCAGTAAAGGAATGATAGGAAAAAACAATGACACCCAACTAGTATTACCGTCTAGAGGGGGTACAAAATACATCCACAAAGGAATCAGAACAAGTAAACCAACATAGCCAAATAGTGCGGCACGTTGAAATTTTACCGTAATCGGCTTTTTAGCTGGACTGTCAGCTGTAGTCATTTAAGTTTTCTCGCAATGTGAGTAAGGCGTTTACCAACGCTTTGGCATATTTTAATTTCGTCTTTGCTTAGCTGTGCACTATTAGCGCTGCCAGCGACGTGTGTTGCACCGTATGGTGTTCCACCGGTTTGTGTTGCAAGTAGTTCGGGTACATCGTATGGCACGCCCAGTAGCATCATGCCGTGGTGTAGTAGTGGCAAAGATAAGTTAAGTAAGGTTGCTTCATTTCCTCCATGCATACTACTGGATGACGAAAATACACAAGCTGGCTTATCGATTAATTGGCCTTTTAGCCACAAGTCGCTGGTGGTTTCCCAAAAGCTTTTTGCTTGAGAGGCCATCATGCCAAATCGGGTTGGTGTACCAAATGCTAAACCATCGCAATTTATTAAATCATCTTTAGTGATCACAATATCGTGCGCATTTTTAGCCACAAAGGTGCGAAGTAGTGCACTAGCACCTTGTTGCTCTATCGACTCTGCTATCTCGTGAGCCATTGCTTCAACTGAGCCATGGCTTGAGTGATAAAGCACCACTATGGTTGCACTCATTATAAAACGCTTAGTACGTTTTCTGGTGGACGACCAATCGCTGCTTTATTGTTATTAACTACGATAGGGCGTTCAATCAATTTTGGGTATTTAACCATAGCGTTAATAAGTGCGTCCTCATTTGTTTCATCATTCAAATTAAGCGCTTTGTAGTCATCTTCTTTTGTGCGCATCATTTCACGTACGGATGAAAAACCAAGTTGGATTACAAGCGTTGAAATTTGCTCGTGAGTAAGAGGGTTTTTTAAATACTCTACAACACTTGGCTCTATCGCTTTACTTTGCAGTAGCGCTAGCGTTTCGCGTGATTTAGAACAACGTGGGTTGTGGTAAATAGTAACAGACATAAAATGATTCCAAAGTGTGAATTGCGTCTATTTTAGGGTAAGCGCTTGCAGACTTAAAGTCTTGCAAGCTCTTTTTGTAAAAGTCGATACTGGGTAAGTAGTGCTTTTAAACGTTGTTGCTTTACAAGTTCGGTTGGCTCTACGAAGTTAAGTGCTTTTTGTACTTCGTCTGCGGCTTTTAAATAAGCACCGTATTGAGCCAATACATCGGCGTTCGCTTCGTGATATGAGGCTAATTTATCTTGTTTTTTATACGCATCAGCAAGAAGTTGCTTGCCTAGGTTATGATCTGGCTTTTCGAGTAAAAAACTCTTCAAAATATTTTCGGCTAGTTCATATTGCTCAGCTTCAAGTGCTGCGTTGGCATAGTTAAGCGTAATTACCTGATTATTAGGGCGATACTGATTTAAATCAGCTAAAAATTTTACGGCTTCATCTGCCTTTTTTTGCGCGATGAGTAAATCGGTATGGGTATCTATATAAAATAGGTTTTTAGGATCGTTTTTTAAAAGCTCATCTAGTATTGGGGCTGCTTCATCAAGCTTTTTTTGATCAAGTAAGCTAATAGCTAAACCGTACTTTAAAGCGGTGTTATCGTAGCTATTTTCGCGTAGTCGTTTTCTAAATAGGTCTTCGGCGTTTTCTGGTTTGTTGTCGTAGCGCGCAAGCACGCGGCTTTTAGCTAAATTAAACTCAAGACTGGCACTCATATGACGCACAGGAAATTGCTCTGCACGCAAACGTACATCAGATACTCGACTCTCTGGTAATGGGTGAGTAAGTAAAAACGCAGGTGGTTTATATTTATAACGAATTTGCGCGGCAAGTTTAGTTAAAAATTCGCTCGATGCACGAGCATCAAAGCCTGCATTGTTAAGCGTTTGCATGCCTATGCGGTCAGCTTCTTGCTCGGCTGAGCGACTATGCGTTAACTGACTAAAAGCAGATTGTGTTTGGCTGGCAGATATAATCGCAATACCCGCATCTGGTGCAACAACGGTTGCTAATATTCCGGCTATCATACCGGCAATAGTCAGCGCGCTGTTATCTTGTTGTTGTTGTATTCTTCGTGCTAAGTGGCGCTGTGTTACGTGAGCAATTTCGTGACCAAGCACTGAGGCAAACTGACTCTCGTTATCGGCTTGAGCTATTAACCCTGTATGCACGCCTACATGGCCGCCATAAAAGGCGAAGGCATTTATTTCTGAGTTGTTTATCCAAAAAAACGAAAACGGAAAGCGCACGTCATTAGCATTAGCAACGAGTTTACGGCCAATAGTTGTGAGGTATTCATCAAGCACTGGGTCATTTATTACTGGTGATGAGCCTCGTATTTGCATCATCATTACTTCGCCAATGGCTTGTTCTTTTTCGAGTGGCAGTGCTTGTAATGCAGATGTTCCTAAATCAGGAAGCGTAAAGTTGGTTTGCGCTTTTAAAGGTTCGCTTATTAATAAGCTAAACGTAAGCGCAGCACTGCATAAAGTGATAAATGCTGATTTTAGCTGCATTTTATTCCTTGTTAATTTGTTCGCCAATTGCAATTTTGGCTATGTCTATTTCGTCACTGCTTGCACGGCTGTCTTTTTCGCACAATTGGTAGAGTTCTTTTATTGTGACTCCATCAAGCTTTACAACGTTCAATTCTCGCTGCAAAAAAGTAATAATTTTATGTACTACTTTGTGTGCATGTAAAATAATGGCTTTATCTGCTTTGTCGCCTCGTTCAAAATAAAAGCCAATAAACTTATGTAACTGACTTATTCTGATCAAGTTTTTCATTGAATGTGGGTCCCACACTCTAAACTCCATAAAGCGATTATTTTTTATGTATTGATCAACAATAACATCTTTAGCATAAGGCTGTGCCCATAGCTCAAAGCCTCTGTCGGTAAATACTTGGTGCAGCGCAATACGTGGCTTATGTTTGGTATGTATCTCACCTAAGTTATCTTCATAGCCTTCTAATAAATCTAAGTTCCAATTGCGTTTATCTAAAAGTTGTTTAACTGCATTGTCGAACCCATGATCTAAAATTCCTTCTGATTCGCTTATTGATGAGGCAACAAGGTGATAAAAAGGAGGTAGTTCGCCCCAATTAATCTGCTTTTTAAACCAATTAATCTCTTTGAGTGTTGGATTACTTGGTAGTTGCGCTTTATTATGCGTGCCAGGCATTAACTTATCCTTACTGCTAGTTATGTTATAAGGATAAACTATTGCAGGAATTGTTTTAACAAAAAGTTACAACGGTTTGAGTATATAAATACGTAGACCGTAAATATGCGACTTATTATTCATTTACTATACGGATAAAGTAGTTATGGTAGAGCGCGATTTAAAAGAGTTTAAGTGTCCTCAGCAATTTGTGCAGTTTAAGCTTGCGCTTCGAAGTGCACAGTCATCAAAACAATGCATCACTTTTAGTCTTAATAGAGGTGAAAGTGCGAACGACATTGAACGTTTTTTGCAAAAAAATGCTTATAGTTACAATTTTGATAAACAACGTGGGTTGTTATTAGTGGAGCCATTACATGTTTGAATACGTAAAAACATGGTACGAAAGGAAGTTCTCGGATCCTCATTCGTCTACCTTATTATTTTTATTATTGGTATCAGTTGCCTTACTTTACTTTTTTGGCGCGTTAATTGTTCCTGTGCTTGTTGCACTGGTTATCGCTTATTTACTTGATTGGCCGGTTGTTCATTTAGAGCGTGTTGGCTTAAAACGTTTTACTGCAACAATTATTGTAATGTTGATATTTATTAGCATTATGCTCACTCTTATTTTAGTTATTGGCCCAGTGCTTTGGAAGCAAACCAGTAACTTAGTGCAAGAAACACCGCATATGCTAGAGCAGGGGAAGTCTTATTTAATGGCTTTACCTGAACAATACCCAAGTTTAATTAATATAGAACAAGTACAAGCTATTGTTGCAACCGTAGAAGCTAAAATTATTGAGTTTGGCCAAGCGGTATTATCGTTTTCACTTACGTCTTTAAAAGATGTTGTTGCTTGGCTTATATATTTGGTACTTGTGCCATTACTGGTGTTTTTTATGCTTAAAGATAAGCTGGAGCTGACAGGGAGTATAGCTAAACTGATCCCGCAGCAACGACGCTTGATTTTACAAGTGTGGAACGAAATGAACCAACAAATTATGAATTACATTCGCGGTAAAGTATTCGAAATTTTAATTGTTGGTGGTGTGTCTTTCATTGCATTTACTGTTTTAGATTTGCGCTATGCAGCTTTACTTGGTGTGCTTGTTGGCTTTTCGGTATTAATTCCATTTATTGGCGCGGCACTCGTCACTATTCCGGTAGCGGCAGTTGCACTGTTTCAGTTTGGATTAGAAACGCAGTTTTGGACCATTTTAATTATTTATGGAATTATTCAGGCGCTTGATGGCAATGTACTTGTACCGCTGTTGTTTTCTGAGGCAGTTGATTTAAATCCGGTATTTATAATTGTCGCGGTATTATTTTTTGGTGGCTTATGGGGATTTTGGGGTGTATTTTTTGCCATCCCGTTGGCCTCATTAGTAAAAGCGCTAATAACAGCTTGGTCGTCAACGCACGAAGAGATCAGCAAAGAGCTCAGTGAATAGTTAAGCAAAAAGACTTTTAGTTTAAAAAAGCATAGTAAACGCACCTCTAGTGCTAATTGATTATTACTCATTACCTGTAAACTTATGTACTATTGGTAATAAGATATATTTTTTAGTAATAAGGTGCGTTTTTTAATGTCTGAGTTTTTATTGCACGATGAGCCAGTAAAACAAGTTTACCTTGATGCAAATGCAACGACCCCTGTGTTGCCTTGTATTGCTGATGTTGTTTCTCATACCATGCAAATATGTTTTGGTAATCCTTCAAGCCCGCACATCACAGGTATTCAAGCCAAGCATTTATTAGAACAAACACGTCAAAAGGCACGCACGGTTATTGGCGCAACTAATGGCGATATCCTATTTACCTCTGGTGCAACGGAGGGTATTCAAACTGCGGTGGTTTCTACATTAATTAATGCTAAAAAGCAGTCTATTAAAAACCCTGTATTATTATATGGCGCTACTGAGCATAAAGCGGTGCCAAATACACTCAAGCACTGGAATAGCGTACTTGATGTTAATGCTCAGGTGCTTGCTATTCCGGTTGATAGTAACGGTATTTTAGATTTAGATTTTATCGCAGAGCATATTAATAACGCTTTGATGATTTGCACCATGGCCGTTAATAACGAAACCGGTGTATATCAAGATTTACCCGCTATAGAGCAGGTAATTCGTAGCCGTAACAAAAATGTATCGTGGATGGTGGATTGCGTGCAGGCACTCGGTAAACAAGCGCTCGCACTGAGTAATACAACTATTGATTACGCTCCTTTTTCGGGGCATAAGCTTTACGCACCTAAAGGTATTGGCTTTTTATATATTCGTAGTGGCAGTGCGTACACACCTTTTATAGCGGGTGGCGGTCAAGAAAGTGGAATGCGCTCAGGCACCGAAAATCTACCCGGTATTGCAGGGTTAAATAAACTATTTAGTATGTTGCTTGATAAATCAGACGATACATTTAAACCAATTAGCATACTTAACTCTTATCGAAGCCAGCTACAAAGCGCGATAAAAGACACCTTTGGCGATATTACATTCAATCATGATTTTGCTTATAGCGTGCCTACCACACTTAACTTTGCGGTAAACGACTTAACGAGCAAAGAAGTCATTGATTTATTTGATGCTGCGGGCATTCGCGTAAGTGGTGGCTCGGCTTGTAGTACGGGCGCATCAACAAGTTTTGTTTTAGATGCAATGGGTGCAAGTAAGTGGCAAAGCGAAAACGCGATTAGGCTATCGTTTGGACCTGCAGCAACACAACACGATATTGATGATGCTTGTGTGCGTATTCGCGCTCTTAAAGCAATACTACAGGCTAACTGTTTAATTGTATCTGATAGCACTACACCACAACAAGAAGTGTGCGCACTTGGCCTTACTCAGTTTAGGCACCAAGGAGCATGTAGTTGGCTTTATGTAAGCGATGATAAATACGCAGTTATAATAGACCCGATTGTTGAGCTTATTCCGCGCTTTGAAAAAATAGCTAATACACAAAACTTAACTATATCAGCGGTGCTTAATACACATCTGCATCAAGAGCGAGAGTCAGCGACTCATTTATTAACCAGTGTTCTTGCATCAAGAGTTGTAAAAGGTGAGGTTGATGCTTTAGGTTGGCCACTAAATGCAGAAAGTATTAGCTTAGCAAATGACGTACTTGAAAAAGTAGCGACACCTGGGCACAGCAAAGATAGCGTAAGTTATTTATTAAAAAATAGTAATGGCGAAACGCGTTATTGTTTTTGTGGTGATTTAATTTTGCCTGCAGGGCTTGGCAATACATCGCTTATAGGTGGGGATGCAAAAGCAATGGCACGCTCTATTTTAGCAATCAGCGAGCAACTTAATAGCACCAGCATTATTTGCTCAGGGCACGACTACCAACAATGTTTTGCCATGAACTGGGCTGTACAACAAAACCAAACGCCATTACTTAATGCGTTAGTAAGCGGCAGTATTTCAGTTGATGAATTTACAATACAAAAGCAGCAGTACGACGCTTCAAAGCAAGTAAATAACACGCAATTGTGTGGTTATGTAAATGCATTGCCTGAGATTGATACACAGCAATTAAATTTTGATGATGCTAAAGCAATGTTAAACACCAGCGATGTGTATTTAATAGATACTCGGGAGCCGTATGAACATGGAGCAAATAATGTTGCTCAGTTATTTAATACACTAGATGAAAAAACATTAAATATACCGCTTAGCAGAATGGCAAATGCGGTATTTGAAGGGCAGTTAAGTAAAAATAACAAATATATTTTATTATGCCGCAGTGGTAACCGCTCAAAGATTGCTGCGAGCAATTTAATGCAGCTAGGGTACAAAACTGTTTATAACCTAAGTGGTGGGCTAGCGCTTAGTAATTAAGCAAAGATTGTAATTTATACAAAATCGGCTTTAGAGCCGATTTTTTATTTTTAAGGTTTATTTGTTTGCAAGGCAAACAATTACAGTAATTAGTGAATAACTATGAAAAGTAATTAGCAGCGCTTATAAAAATTCATTAATATTTCATTTTGATTGATTAAGCTATGCCGTTGCCTTTAAAATTACAGGTAAATTAATTTATAAAATTTTTATGATACCGGTGTCAAAAGCTAAAAATTGCGTTATCATCTGCACATAAAATTATAAAAATAGCACTTTTTTTGCATTTTTAGTTATACTATTTGCGCTTTAATTTAGTGTGAATAAGTAGTATTAAGAGTTTTGCTTTTATAAAAAACATTTTTAAATCAATTGATTGAAAAAAATAGAGGATATTTCCATGTCTAACCGAACGCAACTAGCAAGTTGGCAAGCACTAGAACAAAGTGCAGCTAAGATGAAACAAACACATCTAAAAACGTTATTTGCACAAGATGACACGCGCTTTTCTCAGTTTTCTACTCAAGTACCAGGCGTATTATTCGACTATTCTAAGCAACTTATTGATAACGATGTTTTTGCTAACTTAATGTCGCTTGCTAAAGAATGCGATATTGCATCGTGGCGCGATAAAATGTTTAGCGGTGAAAAAATAAATATCACTGAGGATCGCTCAGTTTTGCATACGGCACTTCGTAATCGTGCTCACACTCCATTAATTGTTGATGGCGAAAACGTGACACAAGCCGTAGACAACGAGTTAGCTAAAATTAAAGTGTTTGTAGAAAAAGTTCGTAGCGGTAAATGGTTAGGCTATACCGGCAAAGCGGTAAAAGATGTTGTAAGTATTGGTGTTGGTGGCTCTAACCTTGGACCACAAATGGCAACTGAGGCATTAAAAGCACTTGCTGATGATACGTTAAATGTTCACTACGTATCTAATGCTGACGGTGTACAAATTTCGTCTATATTAAAAGCCATTGACCCTGAAACAACATTATTTGTTATTTCGTCAAAAACATTTACGACGTCAGAAACCATGACAAACGCAAAAACGGCGGTTGACTGGTTTTTACAAACAACAAAAGATGAAAGTACAATTGCAAAGCATTTTGTTGCAGTAAGTACAAATTTAGAAAAAACGGCAGCCTTTGGTATCAGCGACGAAAACGTATTCACTATGTGGGATTGGGTTGGTGGTCGCTTTTCACTTTGGAGTGCGATAGGCTTACCAATTGCTTTATATTTAGGGTACGACGCCTTTGAAGCAATTTTAGAAGGTGCGTTTGAAATAGACGAGCACTTTAAATCTGCGCCGTTTGAGCAAAATATACCATTAATTATGGCATTGCTTAGTGTATGGAATACGAGCTTTTTAGGTTATACAGCGCAAGCTATATTACCGTACGATCAAGCACTGCATATGTTGCCTGCGTATTTACAGCAAGGCGAAATGGAAAGTAACGGTAAACACGTTAACTTTGCAGGCGAAACGGTACCTTATACTACGGTTCCAATTATTTGGGGCATGACGGGTATTAATGGCCAGCACGCATTTTATCAGTGTTTACACCAAGGTAATGTAATTGTACCTGCAGATTTTATTGCATCAGTTAAGCCACAAGTGAATGTTGATAAGCATCACGATATTTTATTATCGAACTTCTTTGCACAAACAGAAGCGATGATGAGTGGTGTAGATGCAGCGCAAGTTACAGCGGATTTAACCGCTAAGGGTAAATCGCAAGCAGAGATTGATGAGTTATTAAATCATAAAATTCATCAAGGCAATCGTCCTACAACGTCTATGCTATTAGATACAGTAGATGCTAAAACAGTGGGCCGTTTAATTGCACTGTATGAGCATAAGATATTTTGCCAAGGCATTATTTTAGAAATATGTTCGTTTGACCAATGGGGTGTAGAGCTAGGTAAAGGTTTAGCATCTAAAATTGAGAGTGAACTCACTGATGATAGCGTGAAACACGCTCATGATAGTTCTACAAACGGCTTAATGGCGTACTACAAACAAAACCGTACGCAGTAAAAAATTCGCTTACGCAAGTAAGTAAACCGAGTACCTTTGAACGGGTAGCGCTGGAGTGCTTAGGGTCTGTATTTTTGTGAGAGGAGATACAGGGCCCCTAAGGCTCATTTAATAAGCGCAATGATAAACAATAATAATAAATCATCGATACAGAACAATTCAGCAGGCTTTTATTTAAATACAGCTATAAAAGCCATCTAATCTAGCAATAAATAGGCATACCCGCGCATTTACCAAATGTACTGGGTATCACAACGTAGAGAGTAACTATGCTTAATCCTTTTGATATTATAATTTTTGGGGGCGGTGGTGATCTTGCGTTACGCAAATTGCTACCTGCAATGTACAGAGCATATCAAGAAGGTAACTTACCTGAAGGCTCACGTATCCTACCAACAGTGCGCGAAGAATCGAAACGTGCTGAATACATAGAAACAGCGCATAAAGCATTACAAGAATTTTTAAGCAAAGGTGAGTTTAACGCTAAAGATTGGAAAGCGTTTTCTACTTTTTTAGTGCCAGTGGTAAGTAATGTTACAGAAGCAGACGACAACTGGGATGTGCTAAAAGGCATTTTAGATGAGCACGAAAGTACTAAGTCTCGTGTGTTTTACTTATCGCTTCCGCCTGCTGTTTACGGCACATGTTGTGAAATATTATCGACTAAAGGTTTAATTACACCTACATCACGCGTTGTTGTTGAAAAGCCAATTGGTTATTGCGGTGATTCTGCTGAAGCAATTAATGGAAAAATTGCAGAGTTTTTTAATGAAGAACAAATTTTCCGTATTGACCATTACTTAGGTAAAGAAACAGTACAAAACTTAATGGCGCTGCGTTTTTCAAACTCATTGTTTGAAAATATGTGGGATGCTAAATCTATTGATAATATTCAAATTAGCTTATCAGAAACGGTTGGCCTTGAAAGCCGCGCTGGTTTTTATGATAAAGCCGGTGCACTTCGTGACATGGTTCAAAACCACTTATTACAACTACTTTGCTTAGTTGCAATGGAGTCGCCTAATAAGCTAAACGCTAACAGCATTCGTAACGAAAAACTAAAAGTATTAGAAGCACTTCGCCCGCTTGTAGATGGTGATGTTGATGAAAATATTGTTCGTGGTCAATACGTACCAGGTGACTTAAACGGTAAAATTGTACCGGGTTACTTAGAAGAGCTAAATGAAGGTTCTAGTAAAACAGAAACGTTTGTAGCTATTCGCGCGCATATTGATAACTGGCGCTGGGCAGGTGTTCCATTTTACCTTCGTACGGGTAAACGTATGGCTAAGCGCTGTGCAGAAATTGTGGTTGAATACAAAAAAGTATCTCACAATATCTACGAAGATAACGTGGGTAATATCGAGCCAAATCGTCTTGTTATTCGTTTGCAGCCAGAGGAAACAATTCAACTAACGCTTATGTCTAAGCGCCTTGATAATCTTCAAATGCAACTTGAGCCAGTAACAATGAATATTGAGCTTTCACAAGCTTACAGCAATGGTTTCCACTCAGATGCGTACAAGCGTTTAATGCTTGATGCCGCTGCTGATAACCCGTCGTTATTTATTCACCGTGATGAAGTTCGTCAAGCGTGGAAGTGGATTGATCCAATCATCGACCGTTGGCAAGACAAAGGCAAGCCTGCGCTTTACCGTGCTGGTAGCTGGGGACCTGATGATGCTGATGAATTATTGGCAGAAAACAATCATGTATGGTTTAACACAGGCGATAAGGTATAAGCATGGCAACACTAGTTGAAAAGTTTTTTGATGATAAAGACGCGTTAACAGCTGAGCTTTCTGCAACGCTTGAGCAATCATTACGTGATGGCATTAAAAACGATGGCCGTGCTGTATTAATGGTGTCGGGCGGCTCGTCTCCTGCGCCCGCTTATAAGCATTTATCAACACTTGATTTAGATTGGCAACACGTTGATGTTGCTATGGTTGATGAGCGTTGGGTAGACCCAAGCCATGAAAAAAGTAATGAAGCATTTATTAAAAGTACTTTATTACAAAATCATGGTAGTGCTGCCAACTTTATTACTATGAAGAACGCTGCAGCAACGGCTCAACAGGGCGCGCAAGAGTGTGAAGCGGCTTATAGCGAGCTAAAAAGCCCATATGATGTAACTATTTTAGGTATGGGCCCAGATGGCCATACAGCGTCGTTATTCCCAAATGCAGACGGTTTGGAGCATGGTTTAACAACTGAGCAAACAGTATGTGCAATTAATGCGATACAAAGTGATGTGACGGGTAGTATTACTGAGAGAATGACATTAACTTTAAATGCCATTGCGCAATCTAAAGTGGTTAAGCTTTTAATTAGCGGTGAAGAAAAACTCGCTGTTTATAAGCAAGCAAAAGCGGGCGGCGATGTTAATGACATGCCACTACGCGCTGTGCTTAATCACCCAAGTATCAATATTGAAGTATATTGGGCACCTTAATTTAGATGCCAATTTAATTTTTAAAGGCCGCTTATATAAGCGGCCTTTTTTATTTGCTTAAATTTAAGCCTAAACACTGCAAAAAAATAGCTTTGAACTGTTAACCAATGTTAATGAATAACTTTGGTTTGTATTAAAATCAACCACGAAGTGTGTTGTTTTTGAACAAAGTTTATGAGTTTGAGCTGTATGTTTTTTAGCAACGTTCAGATTTAGTTAAATTTTATTTTTTCATGGTTGTTGTCATAAAAGTTTCCCTTCCTTTTTTAGCTCAAAAGCATTAGCCTAAAGGCATTAACAATGAAACATATAAATTAAAATAAACGGAGCAGTAACATGGCGGAGCAACAAGTACAGCCTTTACACAACGAAAAACATGCCAACACTAAAATTCAAAACGGCATCAATGTAGAATTCATGAAAACTCAACACTTAGTGCCAGTAGTTGCACATGAGTTTGCACGTGTAGCAAACGAGTTTCCAATGTCATTCGTTAAAAACAACGAAACAGGCACTTTTCAAGCAGTTGCTATGTTTGGCTTAGAGCCAGGCGAAAACCTTTTTGTAGAAGATGGTAAATGGACTGCAGCATTTGCACCTATGGCATCTACTCGTTACCCACTTGGTTTAGTTAAACACCCAGATCAAGATCAATACGGTATCGTAATTGATGAAGCAAGTGCGCTTGTTGGTGAAGACGAAGGTAACGCATTATTTGAAAACGGCGAAGAAACAGATTACCTAAAACGTCGTAAAGAAGCGCTAGTATCATTTATTGAGTTTTCTCAAGTAACTGAAGCGTTCACTAAATTCCTTGCTGATAAAGAGCTACTAATTGCGCAAACGCTAACAGTAGACATTAAAGGCGAGAAAAAAGACATCAACGGTATTTACCTTATCGATGAGAAAAAACTAAACGAGTTAAGCGATGCTGATTTCTTAGAGCTTCGTAAACGTGGTTACTTAGCACCAATTTACTCGTTCTTAACGTCTACTCACCAAGTAGCACGTTTAGCGCGTTTAAAAGCTAAACAAGCTTAATTATACCAATTGCATTAAATTAGTGATCTATTATAGCGATAAAAAAATGGCTCAATAACAAGGCTAAAATTATGATACATAGTTGTTCTATATAAATAATTTTCAACGTAGTTAGTGAGCTATTTAATACGCTAGAATGACCATGTTTTTAATAAAATTGGTATTACAAACACGTAAAATTTTAAAAAGCGCCTTAAGGCGCTTTTTTTATGCCATTAAACTCACTTTAGTTGAAATTAAGTCCGTAACCATTCACATTAGTTTATAACTTCCCCATAAAAGAACTCATTATGAAAACACCATTATTAGCCATTTTTGCGAGCAGCCTTGTTGCTTTAAGCAATAGTGCATTAGCTGCAGAGACTCCTTTTGCCATTGCGATTCATGGTGGGGCAGGGACAATTGAAAAAGCACGATTTACACCCGCTCAAGAAAAAGAGTATCGGGCAAAATTAACGCAAGCAGTAGAGACCGGTTATAAAGTATTACACCAAGGCGGCGAAAGCTTAGATGCGGTGATTGCAGCAATTGCAGTATTAGAGCAATCCCCTTATTTTAATGCAGGGCGTGGAGCGGTATACACCTACGATGGCGGGCATGAGCTTGATGCATCCATAATGGATGGTCGAAACCGTGAAGCAGGCGCAGTTTCGGGTGTAAAGCATATTGAGAGCCCAATTAACTTAGCGCGTTTGGTAATGGATAACTCTGTACACGTAATGCTTAGTGGGCAAGGCGCTGAAGAGTTTGCTAAAGAGCAAGGTGTTGAGCTTGTCGAAAATAACTTATTTGATACCGAGCCTCGCTACAAAGCGCTTTTAAAAGCAAAACAAAAATTAGATAAAGCCAAAGCAACCAGTAAAGAGTACCAAGCCGCGCACAAAGCATTACCTAACTCTTACAAAATGGGCACGGTTGGCGCTGTGGCGCTTGATAAAAATGGTAATTTAGCGGCAGGTACATCAACAGGTGGTATGACCGCAAAACGTTATGGTCGTGTGGGGGATGCGCCGGTAATTGGGGCCGGAACATTTGCTGAAAATGAATCGTGCGCGGTATCGGCAACAGGGCATGGTGAATACTTTATTCGCTATAACGTAGCGAGCGATATATGTGCGCGAGTTAAGTACCAAGGTAAAACCATAGCCGAAGCTGGGGATGAAGTTATAAACGGTGTGCTTAAGCCTATTGGTGGCACGGGCGGTGTAATTATTATTGATACAAAGGGTAATATTAGCTTACCGTTTAATACCTCTGGCATGTATCGGGCAAGTAAATCGAATACGCAAGCGACCTACGTGGGCATTTTTAGTGACGAATAAGCCAACGTCATTTAATTTATTCAATGTAGTTAGCTCTGAAAATAATCGTTTAAAATAAATTTATTACTCACAGTTTAGTTCAATAGCAGCGTTTATATAACAAACAACCCCGCGTTATGCATTTTGTAGGATTAACCCCAGCCGTTTAATTTGATACAATTACGGCTCTTTAACTAATTTTATAAGGTATGCGGGTGGTAAACCTAGGTCAGTTGTTTGGCGAGCTAAAAACGTGCTTAAAAAAAGATCAATTCATTTTCAAAAAACGCTTACATGGCGTAAAAAAAATAACGGATGAAAACAAGCATGCCAACGCGCTTGAAAAAATAGCGGCTGATATAACCCGTAGCCAAGAATTACGCGATAAACGCTTAGCTGGCCTCCCTAAAGTGACTTACCCTGAGCAATTGCCGGTAAGTCAAAAAAAGGAATTAATTAAAGACGCCATTGCAAATAACCAAGTGGTTATTATTGCCGGTGAGACGGGCTCAGGTAAAACAACGCAAATACCTAAAATGTGTTTAGAGCTTGGTCGCGGTGTTGATGGTTTAATTGGTCATACGCAACCACGTCGATTAGCAGCACGAACGGTGGCTAATCGTATTGCTGAAGAAATGAAGTGTGAACTTGGTCAGCAAGTTGGCTTTAAAATTCGTTTTAGCGATCAGGTATCTAATAATACGTATATTAAATTAATGACCGACGGTATTTTGCTGGCTGAAATTCAGCAAGACCGTTTTTTAAATCAATACGACACGATTATTATTGATGAAGCGCATGAGCGTAGTTTAAATATTGATTTTATTTTAGGTTACTTAAAAAACCTGCTTCCAAAACGCCCTGATTTAAAAATAATAATTACCTCAGCGACTATTGATCCTGAGCGCTTTTCAAAGCACTTTGATGATGCGCCCATTATAGAAGTATCGGGTCGTACTTTCCCTGTTGATGTGCGCTACAACCCTATTACTGATATTAATAAAGATGATATGGAAGCGGAGGGCGATCAGCTACAAGGTATTTTTGATGCCGTTGATGAGCTGTGCACTGAAGGCCCTGGCGATATTCTCATATTTTTAAATGGTGAGCGTGAAATACGCGATACCGCAGATGCACTTAGCAAGCGTAATTTAAAACACACCGATGTATTGCCACTTTACTCGCGTTTATCTAACGCAGAGCAAAACCGTATATTTGCGCCGCATTCTCGTCGTCATATTATTTTATCGACTAACGTAGCCGAAACATCATTAACCGTGCCGGGTATTCGTTATGTAATAGACCCAGGTACTGCGCGTATAAGTCGCTACAGCTATCGTACAAAAGTACAGCGCCTACCAATAGAGCCTATATCACAAGCAAGTGCTAATCAGCGTATGGGTCGTTGTGGACGTGTTGAAGCGGGTATTTGTATTAGGTTGTACTCTGAGGATGATTTTTTATCACGTCCAGAGTTTACCGACCCTGAAATACTGCGTACTAACCTTGCGTCTGTTATTTTACAAATGTTGGCGCTAGGGCTTGGTGATATGGCACAATTCCCGTTTGTACAAGCGCCAGATAGCCGCAATATTAATGATGGCCTAACATTGCTTGAAGAGCTACAAGCGGTAAAACCAGCTAAACGCGATAGTAAAACCAGCCTAACTCAATCGGGCAGGGAGCTTAGTCGATTACCCGTTGACCCACGTTTAGCAAAAATGGTGCTAACAGCCCATAAACTTGGCGCATTGCGTGAAGTGATTATTATTGTGGCGGCGTTGTCTATTCAAGACCCACGTGAACGCCCACAAGAAAAACGTGCTGCTGCCAATGAAAAACACGGTCGTTTTGATGATCCAGATTCTGATTTTATCGCTTTTTTAAACTTATGGAATTACCTAGAAGAGCAGCAAAGCGAGCTGACTAATAGCCAATTTAGAAAGCTGTGTCAAAAAGACTTCTTAGCCTATATGCGCCTGCGTGAATGGCAAGATATTGTTTATCAAATAAGTACTGTGTGTAACGAAATGGGCATGAAAGCAACCAGCCAAGCGGCTGATGGCGAACTTGTTCACAAAGCGTTGTTAAGCGGGATGCTAAGCCATATTGGCTTTAAAGATGAAAAACAAATATACAAAGGCGCACGTAATAGTCAGTTTCATATTTTTCCGGGTTCAGGTTTATTTAAAAAGAGCCCTAAATGGATTATGTCGGCAGAGCTGGTAGAAACCAGTAAATTATATGCCCGCACAAATGCAAAAATAGACATTAACTGGGTAGAACCATTAGCACAGCACTTAGTTAAACGTAGTTACACAGAACCTCATTGGGAGAAAAAGCCAGGTGCGGTAATCGCGTTTGAACAGCAAACTTTATACGGCTTACTTGTTGTAAATAAACGCCGCTGTGTTTATAGCAACATAGACCCTAAAGTGAGTCGAGAGCTTTTTGTGCGCACTGCATTAGTTGAGCAAGAACTGGGCTTAAACGAGGGCTTTTTAGCGTTTAACCGTGAGCTAATAGAAGATATTCAAGTTCTGGAAAATAAGTCACGTCGTCGTGATATTTTAGTTGATGAGCAAACGTTATTTGAGTTTTACGATAAAAAAATACCCAAAGAAATTAATAACCGCGCTGCATTTTTAAAATGGTATAAAACACAAAAACAACAAAATAAGCATTACCTACACATGACTCGTGAAGAGCTAATGCAGCATGGTGCAAGTAATATCACTGAGTTTGACTACCCTGACACATGGCAGCAAGACAATATTATATTGCCGCTTGCTTATCATTTCGACCCAGGCCAAGCAGTTGATGGCGTTGCGGTACAAATACCAGTAGCGCTTTTAAATCAAGTACAAGAAAGTGGTTTTGACTGGCACATACCAGCATTTAGGCATGAGCTAATAAGTGGGCTTATAAAGTCATTGCCTAAATCGCTTCGTCGTAATTTTGTGCCAGCACCAAACTATGCTGATGCAGTACTGGCAGCTATTGAGCCAATGCAAGGTAGCTTAATTGATGCTTTAGCCACGCGTTTATTAAGAATGACAGGTGTGAGGGTTGATCCCGAGGCATGGGATTTAAGTGCATTAGCACCGCATTTACGATTACAGTTTGAAGTACGTGATGAGAGCGATAAGTTACTTGCACGAGGACTTGATTTAGCCAAGCTCAAAGCAGAGCTGCAAGGTGAAGTAACCGAAACACTGTCTAAAGTAGCCGATAAAGGCATTGAAAAATCAGACCTAACACAATGGGACTTTGGTGAGTTACCGGCTTCATACGTTAAAAAGCAAGGTCAATATGAGATAAAAGCATACCCTGCGCTGGTGGACAAAAAATCAGCCGCTGCAGTGGAGCTTTTTGATAGCGAAGCAAAAGCGCAGCAAGCACATAAACAAGGTTTGCGCCGTTTAGTACTATTAAATGTGCCATCGCCAATTAAGTACTTACAACAAAACTTACCGAATAAGGCAAAGCTGGGTTTGTACTTTAACCCATTTGGTAAAATAGCTGATTTAATTGATGACTGTATTGCCGCAGGTGTTGATAGCTTATTAGTAAAACACGGTGATATACGCGACGAAAAAGCATTTGAAACAGTAAAAGAGCAAATACGCGGTGAGCTGGGCGATGCCGTTGTATCGATTGCAACGCAAGTTGAGCAAGTATTAAGTATTGCTCATGCGCTGCATAAAAAAATGAAAGGGCGCGTTGATTTAACCATGATAACCGCGCACGGCGATATTAAGTCACAGCTTGAGTCACTTATATTTAAAGGTTTTGTGAGCGCGCATGGCGCAGATAAAATAGCGGATTTAATTCGTTATTTAAAAGCGATTCAAAAACGTTTAGAAAAGCTGCCTGTGGATCCAAATCGTGATAGGTTATGTGTACTAGAGCTAGATAAAGTTGCGCAAGAGTATAAAAAAGTAGTTAATAAAACGCCTAAAGGGTTGCCTATACCACAAGAGGTAACCGCTATTTTTTGGATGCAACAGGAGCTTAGAGTGTCGTTATTTGCTCAAACACTAGGGACGCCTTACCCAATTTCAGCCAAGCGGGTACTTAATGCGATAAAAGAGATAGAATAAAACTTGCATTTTCTATTAAGCTTAGTACCTTAATAGAAGGATTTATTTTTGTTTTGAAAAGGAAGCGACATAGTTATGTCCTCATCGATTGAACATAAAACAAAGCGACTTTTAGTGGTAGATGACGAGTATTTTAATTTTGAAATGCTCAAAGCCGCACTAGCGTCGAAATTTGATGTTAGTTACGCAGATTCAGGGCAAAGCTGCCTTGCGTCAGCAATTGCGAGTCCGCCAGATATAATTTTGCTTGATGTTTGTATGCCTGGTCTTGATGGTTATGATACATGCCGAATGCTAAAGCACACACCTGAAACAAAAAATATTCCTGTTGTTATGGTATCGGGCCTAGAGTCCCCATCTGAAAAACAAGCAGGGTTTGATGCTGGTTGTAACGCGTATGTTGTAAAGCCATTTTCAGTGGGTGCTTTGTTGGAAGAAATTAACACGGTTGTTTAGAGGTAACATATGTTTACTGATGATAAGCGAAATTTTAGACGCATGCAGATTAACACTCCTGCAAATTTAACAACGATAGAACCAATAGCGGGTTTAAGTTTTGCCGCAGAGTGCGTGGATTTAAGTGCAACAGGTTTATCAATTCATTTAGATGAATTGCTTGAACCTAATACCTTACTGACGGTGAACATTGATTCGACTCATCCAAGTATTGCGCCTTTAAATGCAACAGCAAAAGTAATACGTGCCAGCAAAGAAGATGATGGCACGGTAACAGCAGGTCTTGAAATCATTCAGTTTAACTAAATCGAATTCAGTTAAACTCAATAGTAGATATTAAAAAACCTTACAGATTAAGCCTTTTAAGTAAAAGCCTTCAGGGTAGCTGCCAGCAATTGGGTGATCGGCTGCCTGGTTTAATCGCTCCATTATCAGTAGGTCTTTACCTGCATCAAGTGCTGCATCGGCTACTACTTTTTGAAACAAGTTTTGTTCCATTAAACCAGAGCATGAGAATGTTAATAGTGTTCCGCCTGGTTTTAGTATTTGCATGGCAATCATGTTGATATCTTTATAGCCACGACACGCGCCCGTTAACTGCGCTTTATTATCAGCAAATTTTGGTGGGTCCATTACGATGGTATCAAACTGTCTACCTTCGTCGCGGTATTGGCGTAATAATTTAAATACATCCTGCTTAACAAAGCTCACTTTGTTTAAATCTAAGTTATTATGCTCAACATTACGCTTTGCTGTATCTAAAGCAGGTTGTGATACATCTACGTTAGTTACATGCTCACATCCACCACGCAGGGCATACAACGAGAATGTACCTGTGTAACTAAAGCAGTTAAGGACAGTTTTACCTTTTGAGAAGCGCTCAAGTGCAGCACGGCTGTCACGCTGATCTAAGTAAAATCCTGTTTTGTGACCTTCAATTATATCAACTTCGATTTTTAAGCCGTTTTCTTCAATAAGCACAGGCTCTTTTGGTTCATTGCCCCAAAGTGCGCCTTTAATTGGTTCTAAGCCTTCTTTAGTACGTACATCTACGTCAGAACGCTCATATATGCTAGAGCCGGGGAAAATAGACATCAACGCGCCTACAATCTCGCCTTTATGGCGCTCGGCACCGGCGCTTAATAGCTGACACACTAACACGTTATCAAACTTATCGATTGTAACGCCTGGTAAGTAATCAGACTCAGCAGCACATAAGCGAAACCCTGTTAATCCGCCTTCTTCAATAACTTGACTACGGGCTTCTAATGAGCGACGTAAACGGCGTTCAAAAAAGTGTTGATCGATGACTTCTTTTTCGTCAAAGCTCCAAACACGTGCACGAATTTGTGAGTGAGGGCTATACGCAGCAGTTGCTAAAAACTTACCTTCGCTATCGTGAATCGTTACTGTGTCGCCTAATCCAGGTTTACCTTTAATTTTTTTGATGGCTTTTGAAAATAACCAAGGGTGTTTTCTTTTTAATGATTTATCGCGACCAGCTTGTAGGTAAACGGCAGATGACATAAGGCTTCTCAGTAGTAATAAATAAGCGCTGTATTTTAGTCAAGCAAGGAGCAACATACAATGAATGTTTTGCAAGGGGGGCATAAAGCACGGTAAAGTACGGATAATTCATTGATTAATTAGCTTTTTGGAACCTAACTTTGTCTGACGTCGCTTTAAGCCCTGATTTAGAAATACTTAACTCACAATGTAGAGGGTTTATCGCCTCTTTAGTGCATGCCGATGTTGCTCATGACATTACTCATATAGAGCGAGTGGTGCGCGTTGCAATACAGTTATGTAATGCGGAGCAGGCAAACATGTCAGTAGTATTACCTGCAGCGTGGATGCACGACTGTGTGGCGGTGGCTAAAAACCACCCTGATCGTGCAAAAGCCTCTACTATGGCAGCTGATAAGGCATTGGAATTTTTAAAATCGATTAATTATGACGAGTCACTTTTTGATGAGATTCATCATGCAATTGCAGCACATAGCTTCAGCGCAAATATAAAAATTAAAACAGTTGAAGCGCAAATAGTACAAGATGCCGACAGAATGGATGCATTGGGCGCTATTGGCGTTAGCCGATGCATGAAGGTTGGTGGATCAATTTCTCGGTTATTATATAACCCAAATGACCCTTTTTGTGTTGAACGCGAGGCTGATGATAAAACATACACGCTTGATCATTTTTTCATAAAGTTATTACATATTGCCGATAGTATGAATACCCCATCAGCTAAAGCAGAGGCGAATAGACGAACAAGGTATATGCATGAGTTTTTAGAGCAATTAAAGTCAGAAATTGGTGAGTAACGTGAATAATACAAGCATACCGAAATTATCAGGCATTGATCATTGCCATTTAAATGTTGATAACTTAGCTAATGCCGTTAAGTGGTATGAGCGGGTTTTAGGTTTTAGCGTAGTGCCAGAGCTTGCCTTTTGGAATGAGCATGGGCGAGGCCCTTTAACGCTTGAGGATGCTTGTTCAACCACTCGTTTAGCATTGTTTGAAGGAGAGGGGCGCAGTAAAGGGATTGCATTTTTGGCCTCAGGGGATCAATTTATTCAATGGCGTATTCATCTTGAGAGTTTAAATATAAAAGTAGTTTTAGCAGATCATGGTGTAACGTTTTCTATGTACTTTAAAGACGAAAGTGGTAATAGCCATGAAATTACGTCACATGACTATCGTTATATAAAATCTTGTTACCCAAATGTTGAGCTTGGCTCTCACAGTGCTAAAAAGAATTAGCTTTCTTGATTTGCATTTTTTATAGCAATAATATCGTCTAAGTTTTTTACTAATAGCTCGATTAGAGCGGGATCGAAATGAGTTCCTGCTTGCTCTTGCATGTGCAAAACTGTTTTCTCTACGCTCCAAGCCTCTTTGTAAGGGCGTTTTGAGGTAAGTGCATCAAATACGTCAGCTATAGCAACAATTCTACCTTCAACTGATATTTCTTCGCCTTTGATCCCGTTAGGATAGCCTGAGCCATCCCATTTTTCGTGGTGTTCAATTGCAAGTGTATGCGCAAGTTGTAGTAAAGGAGATGATGAGTTTGCTAAAATTTGCGCGCCAATGGTGGCGTGTTCTTTCATATGATCAAACTCTTCAGAGGTTAACTTTCCAGGTTTGAGTAGGATAGCGTCAGGAATACCTATTTTTCCTACATCGTGCATTGGGGCAGCTTGACGTAAAAGCTCTGCACGTTGCTCATCCATACCTAGTGCTAACGCTAATACTTTACTGTATTGGCTCATGCGCACAATATGTTCACCCGTGTCGGTGTCTTTATATTCCGCTGCACGGCCTAGACGTTCTACTAAATCTACATGAGCTTGCTTTAATTGCTCTGCTTGTACTAGCGACAAGTGAGTATTAACCCTTGCTCTTACAATGGCAGGGCTTATTGGTTTAGTAATATAATCTACTGCGCCTAACTCAAAACCTTTGTATTCATCGCTTTCATCGCCAAGCGCAGTTACAAAAATAATTGGGATGTGTGATGTTTTAGGATTTCTCTTAACAATTTGGCACACTTCAAAGCCATTCATATCTGGCATCATTATGTCGAGCAAAATTAGCTTTGGTAGTTCTTTTTCAAGTAGTGCTAGTGCGGCATCACCAGATTTAGCAAACGACATACGATATTGATTACCTAACACTTCGCGCATTACTTTTAGATTTGCAGGCTCATCGTCAACAATTAATACCCGTGGCCTATCTGTCGTAAAATCCATTAATTAATACTCATTGTTTGTTAGTTTTTCAAGTAAGGTTTCTAGTATTACGTGTGCTTTATCAAAATCAAATTCATCAAAGGCTTCGGCTATATCATCAACTTCATTTTGAAAGGTAGAAGGTGCGCCGCGTTGCAACTTTGCGAGTAGTTCATCATTTAATTCTGCGTTTTGCGCATCTTGATGAAGTGTTTCACACAGTGACTTAATTTCATCTATTGATAGAGTGTCTGAGCTATCATCTTCAGGCTTGCTATTTGGCTCATCGCAAGTATTTGATGACAGCAGTTGCGTTATAATAAGTAGTTCGTTTTTGATATCGTCTAAAAGACTAATAACTTTAGCATCACTTTGCTTGTGCTCTAAATCGGTTAATAACTTCATTAACGTTGTTAGCCCTAAGTTACCAGCAACACCTTTGAGTGTGTGAATGAGGCTATCGACATCTTTTATGTTTGATAATTTATCATTAAATAATCTCTCAAACCGCTTATCACTATCACTTATAAACTTAGTAATCTCTGTAAGTTGCTTACACTTAGAACCCCAAAGTGCTAATCCTTTTTCAAAATCTATATGCTGCGCTTTAGGATCGCTTTGCGATATAACCATTTCTTTTGCAATACCAAGCCCCAGCACTTGCGCTATTTCTTGGTTAAGCTGATTTATATCGACGGGTTTATTGGCAAAGCCATTCATGCCTGCTTTTTTAGCCGTAAGCTTATCTTGCTGTAATACGCTTGCTGTGAGCGCGATAATTGGCGTGTACTTAAGCTGCCTTTGGTTTTCTATTGCTCTTATTTTTTGTGCTGCTTGTATGCCATCACACAATGGCATATGTATATCCATTAATATGACATCAAAGTCTTGCTCTTCAAATACTTTAATCGCTTCAAGTCCGTTTGACGCTTTGGTAACTGAATGCTGATCGCGTGACAGAAGCAAAGACAGTAGTTCTGTATTTTGCTCTATATCATCAACTACTAGCACTCTAAGTGCAGGCAGTTGGGTGTGTAGACCATCAAAATAATCTATTTTAGATTCGTCACCTAAAGTAAGCGGCAATGAAAAGTAAAAACAGGTGCCTTTACCTAGCTCACTTACTAAGTTTATTGTTCCGCCCATAAGCTCTACAAGTTGTTTACTTATGGTTGTACCAAGGCCTGTACCACCAAAGCGGCGGGTAGTAGTGCCATCGGCTTGTTCAAAAGGTTGAAATACAGCTTGAATACGATCTTTTGCAATACCAATTCCGGTATCTTGCACTTCAAAAAACAGATGCTGATTTTGTGTCATGCCAACGGTGACCGTAACAGAGCCTTCTTCGGTAAACTTAATCGCGTTACCAATTAGATTAGTGAGTACTTGTCTGAGTCGATCTGGGTCGCCGTAGTACGTAGAACTTACTGATTCTTTAATATGGAGTTTAAGTTCTAAATCTTTCTTTTTAGCTTCTAGCCAAAAAGTAGAAATAATGCTGTCTATCACTGGTTTTAAGCTAAAGTGGACTGGCTCAATGGTGAGCTTACCGCGTTCTAGTTTTGCAGAGTCGAGAATTTCATTTAACAATCTTAGCAATGAACGCGCTGCATTATTTACGGTAACCAAGTGCTTTTGTTGTTCTTGATCAAGTGGGGTGTCCATTAATAGATCGCTAAAACCTATTATAGAATTCATTGGGGTGCGTATTTCATGGCTCATATTAGCCATAAAAGATTGCTTTGCATGAGCAGCTTCTTCAGCTTTAAATTTAGCTTGCTCTAGTTTTTCTTCATATTCTTTGCGTTCAGTAATATCGACTAAAACACCATCAATCCACTTTGGGTTGCCTTGAGCATCAAAGTCGATACTCCCTTTATCTAACAACCACAAAATTTTGCCATTTCTATGTCTAATTCGGTATTCAATAGAATATTGAGACTTTGCATCAACAGCTTTAGTGACTTCATCAACTATTTGTTTTTGGTCTGATTTCAAGACCAAGTCATTAAACTCGATACAATGCTCTGTAAACTCATTTGGGTTATACCCTGTAAGCTCAATTATATTTGGACTAATAAATAACATAGTCCAGTTGTCATCAAACTTGCATCTAAACGCGACTCCGGGCATGTTATCGATAAGAGAGCGGTATTTTTGTTCTTTCTCTTCTAAACTTTGCTGCAAAGCGCGTTGTTCGGTCAAGTCGGTGATAAAGCCAACATATAAAGGGTTATGGCCCGGCTGATTTACTTCGCCTATACCTAAGCGAATAGGAAAAACATATCCGTTCATGTGTTTTGCATATACATCACGGTTTATGCCTATTATTTTACCTAGATCAACATTGTGAGCATTTAAGAGGTATTCGTCGTGATGCTTGGCAATGTTATCGTCCATTAGCATTTTTACGTTTTTGCCTTGAACTTGGTTTTCTTGCCAGCCAAAAATTTTACTTGCGGCTTCATTAAAACTTAAAATAATACCAGTATGGTCAATGGTAACAATGCCATCTATAGCGGTGCCTAAAATAGCATTTAGACGGGATTCTTTTGCCGACTTATCCTCAAGTAGCATGCGATAGCGAACCATACCATTTATTACACCAACCACGCTTGTAATCGCGATAGTTGCTGTGGCGACTGCAATGGCGATAAAAGTTAGTCCTGCGGTTGCGTTAGCATCATCATAGATTAGTGGCGATGTAGCTACAAAACGTGTAGCGGCCATACCCATATAGTGCATACCAGCAACAGCACACCCTAAAATAACAGCGCTAATTGAGTTATTTTGAAGAGGTGATAAAGAGGGTAAAAAACGCTCAAGATTAAAGCGACTGTAAAGGGCTATAAAGGAGAGGGCTACAGCAACAATGATTGATAACGCAAATATCAATGGATCATATCTAAGTAAAGGAGCAAGATCCATTGCAGCCATGCCGCTATAATGCATAGTGCCAATGCCGGCTCCTAGTAACACGGAGCAAATCGACAATACTTTTAGATTCCCTTTACTATTTACTAGCATTGATACAGCGTACTGACATGCAATAAATGCTGGTATAAAAGAAAGGAGAGTGATTGTTGGATCATAATCAATATTAGTACACAGTGAAAAGGCAAGCATACCAATAAAGTGCATACTCCAAATACCAGCCGAAAAAACAGTAGCAGCGGTCACATTTGCTAAACGTTGGTAGCTAGGAAATTGAGTTTCTTTTGCGAGATCTATAAGTCTAATGGTGAAAAAGGCTGCAAAAATAGCAATTAGCAATGACATTGAAACTAATAGAGGATCGTAAACGCCATTAATGATTAAGCTAGGATCTTGGTCTGTGATAAAAAAAGCTGATAACATAATGGCTCAAAATATAATCTTTATTTATCAAGTTTAATCTAATTAATTAATAAATAAACTGTTAATTCAATGAAGTGATTAAAATAACGAATTTATTACTTTTAGTTTTCTTTTATTTATCAGGAAGTAGTTTTTTAGTTGGTGTTTTTTATTCTAATGTATTGCCTTTAACGGGGCTAAGTTCGATTTATATGGTCATATTTAAGTTTCTATCGAGCAACCTTAAGAAAACTAATGAATTGGCTTAACTAAGCGAAAATTACACCTTATTTGGTTTTATTAGTTGCTGGTGAATTTTCTCGTAGCAATATCATTAATGAGTATGAAAGTGTTTGAATATCAGTTAAAGAAAAGTATAAAACGTAAAACGGTTGCCATTAAAGTACATAACAAGAAGGTGACTGTATATGCCCCTCAATTTGTTAGTAATAAACACATCCAAGAATGGCTTTTTGATAAGCAGGTGTGGGTAAATGCTCAATTAACTAAACAGCACAATATTGCTGATAGCAGACAGAACCCGCTCAAAGACAAACAAATTTTAATCTTTGATAGCATTGTAAACATAGAATTTAAGCAAGGTACTAAGTCCGAAGTACTAAACTGTAACGACAGCTTGCTTATTACACACTCTTCGCGCGTTAAAAATACTTCGCAAAAATATCAGCAACTTCTTGAAGAATATTTAAAAGAGCAACTAACTGCATATATAGAAATGCGTTTAGCGTACTTCTGCGCACAAATGGGTGAAGAATTACCTACGAGTCTAAAAGTAGCTATTTATAAGCGAAAGTGGGGAAGTTGTAATAGTAAGCGAGAGCTAACATTTAATTTGCATTTAATCGGAGCCCCTTATCATGCTATTGATTATGTGATTGTTCACGAGTTAGCGCATTTACGTCACTTAAACCACAGCAAAGCTTTTTGGCAACACGTTGAGCATTTTTTTCCTAATTATAAAGCATCATCAACATGGCTAAAGAAAAACAGTATGAGTTTACAATGGGTATTTTGAAGTTACCTGAATATAGGAATATAGGAATATAGGAATATAGGAATATAGGAATAGTAGAGAAGTGGTGGAGGGAGCTGGATTCGAACCAGCGAAGGCTGAGCCGTCAGATTTACAGTCTGATCCCTTTGGCCGCTCGGGAACCCCTCCACACTAATTTTATTGCATTTGGCCCCACTTAACTTAGCGGTAAGAAAAGTGGTGGAGGGAGCTGGATTCGAACCAGCGAAGGCTGAGCCGTCAGATTTACAGTCTGATCCCTTTGGCCGCTCGGGAACCCCTCCAATGCAACGGCGCTGATAATAGCAAATTGCGTATTTAAGTAAAGAAAAAAGCTAAAGAAAATTGAAATAAAGCCGATAAATATCTATCAGTTACCACAATCGACTAAAGACTATGCAAATAGATGATTTGTTAATCACAGAGAGTCAGTTAAACAGTAGGCTCAATAATAGTGTGCATGAAAATCGCCGTGGCGAATTTTCTCTACTATTAGCGATGCTGTCACATGACGCACTCGACTTTAGCCAATTTCATTTACCAAAAACTGAAATAGATAATTTAGTTATAGAAGAAGAGGCATTAAGAAAGCAATTTGGCGTAGGTCCAAAGCAACTTTTAGCCCCTGATGAATACAATATGTTGGTTGGACAGTTTAATGCATCATTAATATCTCAAGAAGGGGAGCGCTGTGGTATGACAAGTATTAAGTTAAGGCAATGCTTAAGCCCTGAACCACTTGCGATTAGAAATGATGATAAGCATATTCCACTTAATATAATAGATAACTGTGAGCTTGCTGTCAGAAGAAGAATTAAAAGCGAACAAACACAACTAGCGAATCCCCCTATAGATGCAGCTGCTTTTTACGACAGCCTTAATAATGATGCAATACATCAACCACTTCAGCTTATTGCGGTGTGATATATGATTGTAATAATCATCAGTTAATATATGCTTTATAACGGGTCTGCTTTATATATTTGCTAATAATTGATTTAATGAAAAAAAAGCATCCAAAAATTAAATGCAATTGCTATAATGGCGTCAAATGGTATGACATGAAATGCCATTATCATTAAACCAAGGTAATTAGGAACGTAATGAAGAAAACATTCACGCTAAATCACGAGAAAATCAAATACCCTCGTATGGTTGATGCTGCAAAGCACGAAGTGAAAAAATATTTGAAAAGAGAGCGTAATAAAACGCTACCTGAAGATGCTGACTATTGGGCATTTGACTGTAAGTTTGGTAACACAGCTGAAGATGCGCAAGTTGTGCACGTTGCTGAATTAAGTAACCAAATTGGCGAAATTGAAAAGCAAGGTTTGACCTCTTTCTACGTAGAGATTTTAGCTCGACCTGCTCAACGTCAGCAATTAGATTTAGATGATGACGAATAATACTTAACTAAATTAAGTATTCAAAGTTATAAAATGAGTCCAAGTGGCTCATTTTTTGTTTTTATGCAGTAAAGATTTACTAAAAAGTATTTTTATTAGTAACCAATAAGTAGAACCCCTCTTAATTAACATTTGCATAACAAAATGTGATGCTATAGGCTGTTTTTAATTAAAAAAACAAAACATTTTTACTATGCCAATAAATTACTCTGACCATCAATTAAAACTAAGTTTAAAGAATTCTAAAGTACTTATAGTTGACGATCAGTTATTAAGCTTAATCGTATTGAAAAAAATATTATCTGAGCATTTTAATGTGACAACAGCTGGAAGTGGTGAAGAAGCAATTGAAATTTGTAATGTAAATGTACCCGATATAGTCCTACTCGATATTAGTATGGGTGGAATGAGTGGTATTGATACATGTTTAAAATTAAAAAATAATACTGAAACACAGGATATCCCAGTTATTTTTGTTACATCCTTTGAAAACGAAGAAGAAGAGTGCTGGGAAGCCGGAGCTGTTGATTTTATTAAAAAGCCGATTATAAAAGAAACACTATTTAGAAGGGTTCGTGCCCATATAACGTTAAAATTACAACACGACTTACTCAATCAAAAAGTATTTTTAGATGATTTAACTAAAGTATTCAATCGCCGTTATTTTGATGCACATTTTTCTAAAATGGAACGAAGCGCCTTACGAGAAAAAGTTGACTATGCATTATTACTCATCGATATAGATTACTTTAAGCAATACAATGATATCTATGGTCATGTGCAGGGGGATACGGTGTTAAACCTAGTAGCACAAACTATTACTAATAGTTTGCAAAGGCCAACCGATTTTGTTGCGCGTTATGGCGGCGAAGAGTTTGTAGTTGTTCTACCGCATACAAGCACTGAAGGTGCAATTTGTGTTGCTGATAAAATTAAACAGAATGTGGCCGATTTAGGAATATTACACAAATATTCAGAATATGATTTTGTGACTATTAGTATTGGCGGTGCAACCCTACAACCATACGTAAATAACAAAAACACGTTGCAGATCGCAGATGAAAAAATGTATGAGTCTAAAATGCAAGGGCGTAACAAAGTGTGTTTTTAAGTTTAGTTAGCTAATAAATCACTCTGCCACTTAAAAACACCTTTTAGGTAATAAATATTAAATAAGATTATTGATTACATGCTATGACATTTTTTGTACTTTTTATTGCTACCGCATGGGCAGTCATCATTTCTGCCTACTTTAATATCTTCAACAGGATATATAGTGCCATCTAAATAACGCCATTGAGTGTTTTCTTTAATAAACAGCGACTTTTCGTGAAGCTCACAAAATAAGTTTTGATAAAAATATTGGGCTTTAAATTCTACCGTTCCAGTATCGCCATCATGGCTTGAGTCAATTAAATCAAGATTTATAAATCGACAGCTGTTAGCAAAATCATTGATTTCTTTAACCGGATTCTCAGCTTGTTTTTCTTTTGCGTAGGTTTGATAAACATATTTTGCATTTTTAATAACATAAGCGCTGAATCGTGAGCGCATAAGTTGTTCAGGAGTGTCAGCTTGCTTAACAGATAAGTGAAGCGGCTCGCAGCAATCGGCATAATTGTGCCCACTGCTGCAAAAACATAATGTGGTATTGAGTGAAGTCATAATAATAATACAAAGTCTAAAACATTAGTTTAACAAGCTTATTGAGCGAGTGGTATCTCTGTTGTTTGAGCGTTTTTAGTAAAACAATATAGTTTTGTATTCGTTTTACTCAAATCGAACGATAGATTTGTAAGTAGTTGGTTATTAACTATATCGGTCCAGGTAATTACCGCTGCAAAGTTTCCATTATGTAACGCAGAATTTAATACATACTCTAGATTTACTAGGTGCTTCTGTCTAATTACAAGTAATTTACTTGTATCAATAGAGCATGAGTCAAGTAAAGCTTTGCTAGGTACATGATCTGGTGCAATTAATAACGTCCATGCATTAGAGCTATTATATTGGTGTAATACTTTTAAAAGCTCAAAGGTAGCTGAAATTTCATCTTCAATTTGGATCAAATTTACGCAATCGCTTTGCTCGTCTTGTTGGTAACTTTTAACTGTTCTTACGGTAATAGGCTGTAACATAATTTCACTCACTGGGTTTTTATACAGTATTCATATACAGTAGTTTATACAGTGCTTTCGTGCAAGCATTTTATGCTATTTATTTGTACAGTTATTCAGCTTTTGATCATTGTTTTTTATTTTTTAATCTATAATTCTTTATTAATCAACTTGTTATAGGCTTGTTTTTGAGAGGGTATTTTTAAAATAAATTTTTGAGTCATGTTTTCATTTGTGGGTTTTATACTGTGTAGGAGTATCTTTGTAACTATATACAGTATTTTTCAACACTGTATACAGTACTTATAACTTAGTTAGTTTATGTGTTTTCACTGGTGCGAGGGATCATATGAGAAAACTGGAGTTGGTGGATTTGTTCGTACAAACTTGCTGCATAACATTGAGCATCTTTAAATCGCTTAGTTTCGATATGTTTGCGTATATCTGTAACCGCTGCAGTGGCAGGTGCGTACCCTTGGCTACTCGCTAAGCTCAACCACGCTACAGCATGAAATACACTTTGTGGCACGCCTTCACCTTTTACAAAAAATAAACCTAAATAAAACTGTGCTCTATGGTTTCCTGCCATTGCAGCAAGGCGCATCCATTTTGCAGCCAATGGAGCTTGATTATTTTTTAAATAATATAGGGCTTTATTAATAGTACTTTGCTCATCTTTTTTATTATCAATGGGCGCGGGGCTGCTTTCTGGTTGAGTAACAAAACCTAAAATGTTGTCTAGCTGTTGCTCTAAGTCTTGCTCACAAGGTGTTGTTTTAAGCATATTGGTTCATTTATTATTTTAACTACTTTAACAGTTTAGTATATAGCAAGGTAAAATGTCCTGTAAAAGATAATTTTTATGTTAAAATCTCGCCACTTTTTACTATCACAAGTTTATTATGTTTGAAGCCTTATTTAAACTCAGCGAAAATAACTCAACAGTTAAACGCGAATGCGTTGCTGGCCTAACGACCTTTATCACTATGGTATACATTGTATTTGTAAACCCGGCTATGCTTGCTGAGGCAGGGATGGACCAAGGGGCTGCATTTGTAGCTACCTGTATAGCAGCTGCGATAGGCTGTTTTATAATGGGTTTATGGGCTAATTATCCATTAGCATTAGCGCCTGGCATGGGACTAAATGCTTTTTTTACGTATGGCGTCGTATTAGGAATGGGTTATACCTGGCAAGCCGCATTAGGGGCTGTTTTTATGTCGGGTTGTATATTTTTATTTTTAAGTTTATTTAAAGTCAGAGAATGGATTATTAATGCCATACCTCTGGTGCTCAAGCGAGCTATCGCAACAGGTATTGGTGCTTTTTTAGCCTTAATTGCCCTTAAAAATGCAGGCATTATTGTCTCAAGCCCAGCAACACTAGTGCAATTGGGCGACATTACTTCCCCAGGCCCATTATTAGCTATATTAAGCTTTTTTGTAATTGCAGCGCTTTTATACCGCGATTTTAAAAGCGGTGTACTTATTAGTATTTTATTAGTGACAGGTATTGCACTAAGTTTAGGGCTTGTTGAATATCATGGTGTTATGGCTATGCCACCATCAATAATGCCTACTTTTATGCAACTAGATTTTGCCGCCGCTTTTGATATATCAATGATGAGTGTTATTTTTGCATTCTTGTTTGTCGATCTTTTTGATACTTCGGGTACATTAGTTGCGGTCACTCAAAAAGCTGGTTTAGCTGATGAAAAAGGTAACATGCCTCGTTTAGGACGCGCACTAAGTGCTGACAGCTCTGCAACAATTGCAGGTGCGATGCTAGGCACGTCTACGACTACATCGTATATAGAATCGGTTGCTGGTGTTTCTGTTGGCGGACGTACTGGCTTAACGGCTGTCGTTGTAGGTATTTGCTTTTTACTAATGATGTTTTTTGCACCGCTTGCACAAATGGTACCGGCTTATGCTACGGCAGGTGCTATTTTATATGTCGCTGTACTGATGCTACAAAATTTAAAGTTTGTAAATTGGGATGATATGACCGATGCAATTCCTGTTACTGTGGTATTACTAATGACACCATTAACGTTTTCTATTGCGCACGGTATTGCACTTGGCTTTATATCTTATACAGCGGTAAAAGTATTGTGTGGTAAGCAAGATCAAATCAGTATTAGTGTTTGGATATTAACAGCCTTGTTTGTTTTCAAGTTTGCATTTTTGTCTTAATAGCTAACAAAAAATACAAAAAAGCCTGCATAAATTTAATTTGTGCAGGCTTTTTTAATACTTATTTTAGTATAAAAACGCTACCATTTCTTTTTAGGAGCAAACAATATATCTAAGTCGTCTTGCTCTTCTTCTGTTTTCTTTTTAAGTGCGCTTGCATTAGAAGCTCTAAGTTCAACACTAATTGCTTCTAAGTAACCTTCAACTTCTTGGCGTTTTGTTGTTACATATTCATCGGTGTATGTAACTGCATTGAGCGTTGCCTGTGCTTTTTCAAAATACTGCCTTGCAGAGCCAACCATACTTGCTGAGCGGGCAGATAAGCCACGCTTTATTTGGCTTTCGATATTAATACGCAGTTGTAGTTTTTCAAGACGTTTATCTTCTAAAACAAAAACTTGGCTGTCAATACGACCTTTACTGTGTTCAGAGCGTAAAATTGAGCGTAATTTTTTAATGCCCTGAATTAGGCCTACTAGTTGCTTGTCATTACTCGGTAGCGTTAAAGCTTCACTGCTATTATCTTTAACTGGATTAGATAAGTGCGTTTTCGCTTCACTTAAGCGGCTTTTAAGTGCTTTAGATGTTTGCGAGTTATTAACCATTGTATTCAAAGCTTCGTAAATACGGCGTTGTAACGTACGAATTAGATTCTCAGATAGGGGTATGTTAGCACTATTCATTAGCGCTTCTTCAGTTTCTTCTATTATAGCTTTTTGTTTTGTAAGCTCTTTGCGGCGTTCTGCCTCTTGTTTTTCTTTGTGTTGTTGTACAGCACTTACCCAAAGTGCAATCACAATCAATGCAACTATAAGCACTATTATAATAGAAACGATCATGGTGTAATTCTCGGATATATAACCTAATTATTTAATCTTACATTAAATATACGTTAACAGGGTAGCTTTGCGCCGATTAACTTAAAAAATATACCAAAAAACTGATAGGTTGAGCTCTTTATAAACTGTAGTCACCCTAAGGGCTTATAAACTAAAGCTGAATAAACATCGCTACCTCAAGCATATTTATTATGCTAGCCTTGAGCTCTAATCAGATAATTGCACACCTAAAGACCTAAAGTGATATTTTACGTAAATAACACTTGGTTTTAAGCGGTATTGCCTTTATAAATAATATGAATAATAACGTTAAAATTTGCAGCCATGAAATTACAACAACTCAGATACATCGTAGAAGTACAAAATCATAAATTAAATGTTTCAGCGACTGCTGAGAGTTTATTTACCTCGCAGCCAGGAATTTCTAAACAAGTACGCATGTTAGAAGATGAGTTGGGTGTACAAATTTTTGGTCGCAGTGGTAAACATTTAACGCATGTAACCGGTGCTGGCGAAGATATAATTAATATTTCTCGTGAAATACTCTCCAAAGTAGAAGGTATTAAAGCCGTTGCTAATGAGCATACGCTACCTGATCAAGGTAAGTTAAATATTGCCACAACACATACCCAAGCTCGTTATGCTTTGCCTAACGTGATTCAAGGGTTTATGAAAAAATACCCTGCGGTATCGCTTCATATGCACCAAGGTACTCCACAGCAAATATCGGATGCTGCAGCACGCGGTGATGCCGACTTTGCTATTGCAACAGAAGCACTGCATTTGTATTCAGATTTAGTTATGCTGCCTTGCTACCATTGGAACCGCAGTATTGTTGTTGCTAAAGATCATCCGCTCGCTAAAAAGGCAAATAGTTTAACCGTTGCTGATATTGCCCAATATCCACTCATTACATATGTATTTGGTTTTACGGGCCGCTCAGAGTTGGATAAAGCATTTAGCGCACACGGACTTGAACCACACATTGTATTTACTGCAACCGATGCTGATGTTATAAAAACATACGTACGACTGGGTTTAGGAGTTGGTGTTGTCGCTTCAATGGCGATAGATCAAGTGAGCGATACCGATTTAGTGTGTATTGATGCAAGCCACTTATTTGAAGCTAGCACGACCAAAATTGGTTTTAGAAAGGGCAGCTTTTTACGTACTTACATGTATGATTTTATTGAACGTTTTGCACCGCACTTAACTAAAGAACGCGTGGAGCGAGCAAGTTTGTTACGTAACCAAGATGACGTAGATAAGTTATTTGCAGATATAGAGTTACCCGTTAAATAAGGTGATTGCATTGAACGAACAATAAAAAAGCTGCCTATTTTAAAATAGGCAGCTTTTTCTTTTTATAGCGAGCTGATTAACATTCGATAATATTAACTGCTAATCCACCGCGAGCGGTTTCTTTGTATTTGGTTTTCATGTCGTTGCCGGTTTCAAGCATGGTTTTAATTACTTTATCAAGTGATACCTTTTGCTCGCCACTGCCACGAATAGCTAAACGTGAGGCATTAATTGCTTTAATCGCGCCCATTGCATTACGTTCAATACACGGTACTTGTACTAAGCCACCAACAGGGTCGCACGTGAGGCCTAAATTATGTTCCATACCAATTTCTGCTGCGTTTTCTACTTGCACAACATTGCCACCAACAATTTCTGTTAATGCGCCTGCTGCCATAGAGCACGCAACGCCAACTTCACCTTGGCAACCTACTTCAGCACCCGATATAGAGGCATTCTTTTTATATAAAATACCAATAGCAGCAGCCGTTAATAAATAACGTGTGGCTATATCGCGGTCTACTTCTTTCACAAATGTGTGATAGTACATAAGCACAGCCGGTAAAATACCCGCAGCACCATTAGTTGGTGCGGTAACTACACGGCCACCTGCCGCATTTTCTTCGTTTACGGCAAGGGCAAATAAATCAACCCAGTCCATTGCACGAAGTGGGTCGTTACTGACCTCTATATTTAGTTTTAAGTATAGGCTTGGCGCACGGCGCTTTACTTTTAAGCCGCCAGGTAAAATACCTTCGGTACGCATACCACGCTCAATACAGGCCATCATTACTTTCCAGATATGAAACAGCGTGTCTTTTATTTCATCTTCAGTGCGCAGTGTTTTTTCGTTCTTCATCATCAAGCTTGAAACACTAAGCCCTGACTCTTTACACATCTCTAGTAGCTCTTTTGCGCTACTGAAAGGGAAAGGAGCTGGGTTTTCTTCTCTAATATCGAGGGCTGCTTGTTTTTCGTTTTCAAACTCTTCGTCAGTCACAATAAAGCCACCGCCGATAGAGTAATAAACTTTGCTGTAAACTTTTTCGCCGTTGTTTGAAGCGATAATTTCCATTGCATTAGAGTGCTTAGGCAGCGTTTTGCGACGATGAAAAACAATAGCACCTTGTTTTGGAAACTTAGCTTTATGTGTCTTGTTTAAATAAATAACCTGATCTTGTTCGATGGTCGCTAAAATGTCGTCGACTAAATCGGCATCTATAGTTTCAGGGTCGTAACCGGCTAAACCAAGAATTACGGCTTTACCCGAACCATGGCCAACACCTGTTTGACCCAAAGAGCCATAAAGCTCTACTTTAATATCGGTAACATTTGCTAATAATTGTTGTTCTTGTAGGTCATTAACAAATAAGCGTGATGCGCGCATTGGGCCAACGGTGTGTGATGACGAAGGGCCAATACCAATGCTAAACATATCAAATGCACTGATCATAATGTGTGTGTCTCTACTTTGTTTTATCAGCACGAAGCTGCTCTTTGAACGGTCGAGCATGATAACGTGGAATTGTGATTGTGTAACTACTAATAACGAAGATTTAAACTGGTAAGGCGAGTTGTTTTGTAAAGTTTTTTATAATGCTTGCAGTCGCACCCCAAAGTAAACCATGTGGCGTTTTAAAACCTTGCAAAATAACCGTTTTCCCAAATCGTTGAAAAGGTAAGGGTTGCCAGTTAGCTTCGTTATTTAGCTCAGTGACAGAGAGTAAAAAGCTCGCTTGTACTTCATTATAGTCATTTTCCCAGGTGGTGCCTTTATTAAGTAAACCCACATAGGGGCTAATACTAAAACCCGTTAATGTTGAATACTCAGGTAAGTGACCTAATACATTAACGTTGTTTTGGGCAATATTTAGCTCTTCTTTTAGTTCGCGAAGGGCTGTGGTGCGAAGGGTAATGTCGCTTACTTCAAACTTACCTCCGGGCAAACAAATCTCCCCAGGGTGATGGTGTAAATAAGTAGGGCGTTTACACAGTAAAATATGTGCATGGTTGTCTATATCAATAATTGGCAGCATAACAGCGCTAGCGCGTTTTTTACGCGTGTCTTTTAACTGGTTTGGCGAAGCTGTAGGGCTTAACAGAAACCGCGCCATAATGTGTTCACTATTCAAAGCGACCTACTGTTTTAATAAAGGGAGGATTTTATTTACTTTATCGTAAGTTTCTTGATATTCCAATTCGACTTTAGAATCAGCTACTATTCCGCCGCCTGCCCAGCAGTAAATTTGCGCTTTGTGGCACACCAAGGTACGAATAGTGATACTGGTGTCCATGTTTCCACATGCACTTAAATAACCTATTGAACCACAATAAATGCTGCGGCGATGCGGCTCTAGTTCTTCAATTATTTCCATCGCTCTAATTTTTGGCGCACCGGTGATTGAGCCACCCGGAAAAGCCGCTTTTAGCTGATCGACCGCTGTTTTACCTTCATCAAGTTCTGAGGTGACCGTGCTGACTAAATGATGCACTGCCGGAAAGCTTTCAATAGCAAAAAGGGAAGGGACGTGAACGCTGCCAGGTTTTGCCACTTTGCCTAAGTCGTTACGTAGTAAATCAACAATCATTACATTTTCAGCGCGATCTTTAGCTGATGCTGCGAGTGTTTGGGCTTGGCGTTGATCCTCCAGTGCATCCGCTTTTCGTGGCAGTGTGCCTTTAATAGGTTTGGTTTCTACAACGTTATTATTTACAGATATAAAGCGCTCAGGGGAAATCGATAAAATAGCCCCTTGAGGGTGATTTATAAAGCTCGAAAACGGCGCTTTATTTGCTTCACGCAATTTAATATAAGCTGCCCAAGGGGAGCCTTCAAACTGAGCGTTAAAGCGCTGCGCTAAATTAATTTGGTAACAATCGCCACTTTTTAAATACTCCTCAATTTGAGCAAATTTTGTAGCGTATTCTTCTTTACTCATATTTGATTGCCAGTCGCTGTTTAGGGCAAAGGACTGCGTATTAACTTGAGAGTTAACGTGTGTATTTAAATATTGCTCATAAAGCGATAATCTATTGGTGTTTGGCTGCGATACATAAAACCAGCTTTGTTGCTGCTTGTCGTAAATAAGGGCATCTAAATAAAGGCCAATAGCCATTTGGGGAAGATTAATGTCTTCAATAGCATGAGTGGGGATGTTTTCAATTGTACGCCCTAGGTCGTAGCCAAAGTAGCCAAGCCAGCCGCCGTTAAAGGGTAAATCGTAATCGGCTTTTGTTTTATCAAGATGCGAAAGCTCATTATTCATAATTTCAAAGCAGTTATCACTACTTTCTATATTATTTAAAAAGCTTTTATTATTTTTTACTTCAAGGGTACTTTGCGGCTCAATGGCAACAATATCAAAACGACTGTTTATATGATTACTATTTGCAGAATCTAATAGAATTGCATAGGGCAAATGTGAAAAATGCGTAAAAACGTCAATGCAGTTTTGTGTTATGCCTAATTTAATACAATTTTTTTTATTGTTTAGCATTTACTGCCCCTTTAAGAACTGGCTCGAAACGGGCTGGGAGGGTATCATAAGTCAAATTTTTTGGCAGCACTAAGCTGCAAAAAACAGTGCAAACCACCGTCACCGGTTTGATTTAGATTACGCGACAACGCGTAACGGTAACTTAAGGAACCACTATGAGTACAATTTGTCAGCAAGACTTTATTGATAGCATTGAAGATGCATTGCAATATATTTCGTTCTATCACCCACTTGATTTTGTTCAAGCACTCGAAAAAGCGTACAACAAAGAACAAAGTAAAGCGGCTAAAGACGCCATTGCACAAATTTTAATTAACTCACGCATGTCGGCTGAAGGCAAGCGTCCACTTTGCCAAGACACCGGTATTATTACCTGTTTTGTTAAAGTAGGTATGGATGTTAAGTGGGATAAAACAGATTTAACCGTTCAACAAATGGTTGATGAAGGTACTCGTCGTGCATATTTGAATCCAGATAACCCTTTACGTGCATCTATTGTTGCAGACCCTGCTGGTACGCGTAAAAATACTAAAGATAATACGCCTTCGGTTGTGCATATTGATTTAGTAGCGGGTGGAAAAGTAGAAGTAATGGTTGCGGCTAAAGGCGGCGGCTCTGAAAACAAAAGTAAAATGGTTATGTTAAACCCGTCAGATGATGTTGCTGCATGGGTAGAAAAAACACTACCAACAATGGGTGCTGGTTGGTGTCCGCCAGGCATGCTAGGTATAGGTATTGGTGGTACGGCTGAAAAAGCGGCAGTAATGGCTAAAGAGTCGTTAATGGATCCGGTTGATATCCATGAACTAATGGAACGCGGCGCAGAGACAACTGAAGAAAAACTGCGTTTAGAAATTTTTGACCGTGCTAATAAATTAGGTATTGGCGCACAAGGCTTAGGCGGTTTAACAACGGTTGTTGATGTTAAAATTAAAACGGCACCAACGCATGCCGCTTCAAAACCTGTAGTAATGATCCCAAATTGTGCGGCAACTCGCCATGTACATTTTACGCTTGACGGTTCTGGCCCTGCTAATTTAAAAGCACCTAAACTAGAAGATTGGCCACAAGTAACATTTGAAGTGGGCGAAGGCACACGTCGTGTTGATTTAAATACACTGACTAAAAAAGATGTTCAAGAATGGAAAATGGGTGAAACCGTTTTACTTTCGGGCACTATTTTAACAGGTCGTGATGCAGCGCATAAACGTTTGCAAGATATGATCAACTCAGGTGAAGGTTTACCTGAGGGCGTAGACTTTGATAATAAATTTATTTATTACGTAGGCCCTGTGGATGCGGTACGCGATGAAGCAGTTGGTCCTGCTGGCCCTACAACAGCCACTCGCATGGATAAATTTACCGATATGATGCTAGAAAAAACAGGCATTGTAGGCATGATTGGTAAAGCTGAACGTGGCCCTGCAACGGTTGAGTCTATTAAAGAGCATAAATCTGTTTATTTAATGGCTGTAGGCGGCGCAGCTTACTTAGTATCTAAAGCGATTAAAAAAGCACGCGTAGTTGCTTTTGAAGATTTAGGTATGGAAGCTATTTACGAATTTGAAGTAGAAGATATGCCAGTGACTGTTGCAGTAGATAGTGAAGGCGCCAATGCGCATACACAAGGCCCTGCAATCTGGAAAGCTAAAATTGAAGAGCTTGATAGCAAGCTAAAATAACGTACGTTTTGGTATTTTTAGAAAGCGAGCCTAGTGCTCGCTTTTTTGTTTTTTTAAATAGAGTCATTACCAAGTTTACAGCTCTGACCAGTTTGCGAAAAAGCTCACTTTTTACTGGAAACCTATAGGCAGCAGTACGTGGCGGGCAAGCAGCACTTGTATATTAAACTTTACACACAAACGCTGTATTACGTGTACGTAAACGTAAGTTAGTGAGGTTCTTATATTTATAGTATTTAAAACTTACAAATTACGGTTTTTTGAATTTTTTATCTATATAAAAGTTTTAATTAGGTTATTTAATTTAAGCTTAATGTTTTCATTGGTTTTATCATCTGTGAGTATAGCGAACACGTATATGAAGTGGTAAAGTCTCGGCAATTTCCAGCGCGCATACCCTCTCACGGGTTAACTATTTCGGAGTATTTTAAGTGGCTGTGTTTAATCGAGTTGAATTTGATAACCATGAACAAGTGGTTTTTTGTTCTGATGAAGAGTCGGGTTTAAAAGCAATTATTGCTGTACATAATACCAACCTAGGTCCCGCAGTTGGCGGATGTAGAATGTGGGACTATGCGAACGACGAAGATGCTGTTTATGACGTGCTACGTTTATCAAAGGGCATGACTTATAAAAATGCAGTTGCGCGCTTACCGTTTGGTGGCGGTAAATCTGTGATTATAGGTAATGCGAAAGAAATTAAATCTGAGCAATTATTTCGTGCATTTGGCCGTCAGTTAGAGCGATTAAATGGCAGTTATTACTCAGCAGAAGATGTAAACATCACATGTGCTGATGTAGCTATTATGAATAAAGAAACTAATTACGTACTGGGTCTTGAAGGTAAAAGTGGTAACCCATCGCCATTTACAGCATACGGTACGTTTTTAGGAATTAAAGCAGCGCTACAGCATCAACGTGGCCATCAAAATTTTGCAGGCGTAAAAGTGGCTGTTCAAGGTTTAGGTGCTGTTGCTTATGGTTTATGTAAACATTTACATGATGCGGGCGCTGAGTTGTTTGTAACTGACATTAACCAAGCTGCCATTGACCGTGTAGTAAGTGATTTTGGTGCAACTGCGGTTGGCATTGATGACATTTACGACTTAGATGTTGATGTTTATGCACCTTGTGCATTAGGTGCAACCGTTAACGATTTAACGATACCGCGTTTAAAAGCGACTATTATTGCAGGCTGTGCTAACAATCAGCTGGCAGAATCTCGCCACGGTGAAGTTATTCGTGAAAAAGGCATTTTATATGCACCAGATTACGTAATTAACGCCGGTGGTATTATTAATGTTTATTACGAAACAGCGCCAGAAGGTTACAGTGCAGCAGCGTCTAATAAACATGTTGAAGGTATTTTTAATACGTTAACTGAAATCTTTGCCCGTAGCGAAAAAGAGCAAAAATCAACGCATTTAATTGCTGACGAATTAGCGCAAGAGATCATTAAAAACGGTTTATAAATTTAAGCTAAAATGCAATAAAGGTGTGCAATTGCACGCCTTTTGTTTATCTCTAAGTTAATGCAATTGTTACTGAACAGCGGTACACTTTATTTTTAATTTTGTGCGGCAAATTATGACTCCCTCAACTTCTCTCATGCAGCCTATCGATTTAGATAATTGGCCTAGAAAGCAACACTTTGAATTATTTAAACACTTTTCTCAGCCTTATTTTAATGTGTGTGTGCGTTTAGATGCTCAAGCACTTTACGACTATTGCAAAACCAATCAATTTTCTTTTTTTCAAGCATATGTATATTGCACCTTAAAAGCGTGCCATGAGTACGATTCAATAATGCTACGTATAATAGATAGTAAGCCATGGCTACTTAACAGTGTTCGCGCAAGTGTGGTTGAGTTGTCTGAAAACGATACGTTTGTTTTTAGTTATTTTAACAGCGCAAGCGATTTTAAAGAGTTTGCAAATCATGCAAGTGACGTAAGCAAAAAAGCGAAATTACAGCCGTTATTTTCTGATGCATTTGCTCAAACAGAAGGGCAGGCCGATTTAATTCATATATCTGTTTTGCCGTGGCTGAATTTTAGTGCGTTTTCGCATGCATTTAGTGAAGGGGAGAGTTTAGGCATTCCTAAATTTGTATTTGGTCAGTTTGATAAACACACAGGCACAATGCCTTTAGCTATCGATGTACACCACTCATTAATGGATGGTTTGCATGTAGCGAAATTTATAAGCACATTGCAGGGTACATTTGATACCTTTTGCAAAGGTTAACTTTAAACACATCAGTAACGGCAGTGCAAAGCAGTAAACAATTTATAAGTAATCTATAAGTAATCTATAAGCAATGCGATGTGAATTACTGTTTATTCAAATACATAACCTTGTATGCTTGAAAAGAACGTGTGCTGGACATATTTATATACCATACCTTAGCTCAGGAAATCCCCATGATAAATGGACTGTTAATTGTTGTTTTAATTCTTTTTGTGGTGATTTTCTGGCGTTGGCCATCAATTCAAAACCGATTATGGCGCAGTAAATATAAAGATTTTGCTTTAAATTCGCAGCAAAAAGATATTTTACTGCGTTGCATGCCCATCTATAAAAAAATGACCGACGCTGACAGAGAAAAGTTAGAGCGACATATTACGTGGTTTTTAAACGAAAAACGCTTTGTCGGTTGTGATGGCTTAAGGCTAACGTCTGCAATGAAGTTAATTGTTGCCGCCGATGCATGTGTATTAGTACTCAATAAACCGTGGCCGTTATATAGAAATGTAAAAGAAATTTTATTATACCCAAGTGCTTATTATGCTCCGCAATCAACTCGCGATAGTGCAGGACTTGTGAGTTACCACAATACGGTAAGACTAGGCGAGTCATGGCCTGGCGGCACACTTGTACTCAGTTGGCATGACGTGCTTGAAGGTAATCGTTTACCAAGCGATGGACATAACCTGGTATTTCATGAGTTTGCGCATCAACTTGATCAGGAAACAGGTAAAACAACGGGTACGCCCATTTTAAAAAGCTCAGCAGATTACAAAGAGTGGGGCCGAGTATTTAGCCGTGCTTTCACCCAGTTAAAAAGTCATGTTGCCTATAGCATGCCGCATGTTATTCACAGCTATGGTGCGACTAACGAAGCTGAGTTTTTTGCTGTACTCACCGAAACCTTCCTCGAAAAACCCGCAGAGCTTCGCCGATACGATCCTGAAATTTACAGTATGCTAGTTAATTACTATCAATTTGACCCTATTGTTTGGCATTAAACCTACATAAACCGCGCTTTATCATATAACGCTGGCAAGTTGCGTTTGTTTTTGTTGCAATCATGTGAAATAGTTTTTACTGCAACAATAACAAGCGAGAAACGCATGAAAAAAATGCTTCATACAGTATTGGCGGTGTCGGTGTCATTAGCGATAGGGCAGGTAAATGCCGCTGAAAAAGACGAACAAAAATGGCAAGTAGATTCACCTAAGGGGCAATTTGTTGACGCTGCAATTAGCGTTGAGCAGGGCACATGGATGAATATAGATATTAGCCCTGATGGTAAAACCGTGGTGTTTGACTTACTTGGCGATATTTACACTATGCCAATGAGTGGTGGTACAGCTACAAAGCTCACCTCTGATATTGCATGGCAAATGCAACCACGCTTTAGTCCTAACGGCAAAAGTATTGCGTTTACCTCCGACCAAGGTGGTGGCGATAACATTTGGATAATGGACTTAAAAGGCGAAAACCAACACGCTGTTACCGATGAAACCTTTAGATTACTAAATAGCCCTGCATGGAGTCCTGATGGCGACTACTTAGTTGCGCGTAAACACTTTACAGCTAGCCGCTCATTGGGAGCAGGTGAAGTGTGGTTGTATCACAAAGCGGGTGGCAAGGGCGTACAGCTTACAAAACGCGAGAACGATCAAAAAGATTTAGGTGAGCCAATGTTTTCACCGGATGGTCGTTATGTATACTTTTCGCATGATGCAACACCCGGTAAAACCTTTCATTATTCAAAGGATTCTGTAGCGGGCATTTATAAAATTAAGCGCTACGACCGTGAAACGGGTGAAATTGAAACCATAATCGATACGATGGGCGGTGCCATTAGGCCTACACCGTCACCTGATGGTAAAAAGCTTGCTTATATAAAGCGTGATGACTTTCAAACTAGTCTTTATTTATATGACTTAACCAGCGGTGAGCACACTAAGCTTTACGATAAGCTTGAGCGAGATATGCAAGAAACATGGGCTATTCATGGTGTATACCCAACCATTGCATGGACACCAGATAACGAAGAACTGGTGTTTTGGGCTGGTGGTACAATTCACAAGCTAGATGTTGCAGACAAATCTGTTAAAACCATTCCTTTTAAAGTGCAAACAAGTAAAAAAATTCAAAAAGCGGTGCGCTTTACACAAAACTTAGATACTGATGAGTTTGATGTAAAAATGCTACGTAATGTACAAGTAAGCCCAGATGGCGAAACGGCAATTTTTGAAGCGCTTGGGCATATTTATAAACGTGATTTAGAGTCAGGTAAAATTAAGCGTTTAACAAAGCAAACTGATCATTACGAATTATTTCCACAGTACTCTCGCGATGGTAAAAAAATAGTTTACACCACATGGGATGATAACAAACAAGGGTCTGTAAGGGTTGTGTCTGCGCGCAGTGGCCGTGGCGATACCATTACAACGCAGCCAGGCAAGTATGTAGAGCCAACTTTTAGCCCAGATGGAAAGACGGTTGTTTATCGAAAAGCCACTGGCGGCAGTATTTTAAACCCTAAGTGGTCACTTAATCCGGGGGTTTATAGCGTAAGCGCAAAAGGCGGTAAAAGTGAGCTTATTTCAAAAAGTGGTTATCAACCACAATTTGGAGATGCAAACGATCGCGTTTTTATAATGAGTCCTTGGCCAAAACCAACGCTTAGCGTAGTTGAGCTTGAAAGTAAAAAAGTTCGTAAACTGTACGAGTCAGAACATGCGACAGAATTTAGAGTATCACCAGATGGGCAATATCTGGCTTTTGCTGAGCGATTTAAAGTATTTGTAACGCCGTTTGTTCAAAGTGGTAAAACAATTAATATTGGGCCTAAAGATAGTCAATTTCCAATAGAGCAGTTATCGGTACGTGCTGGTGAAAACATTAGTTGGAGTGCTAAGAGCAACAAACTTTATTGGACATTAGGGCCTGAGCTTTATCATGCAAGCCTTGAGGGGATGTTTGCCATTAACAAAGCCGAAGATGCCGACTTTAAAGTGAAAAGTGGCGATAATATCGGTTTCAGTAAAAAAATGGCAGAGCCTAAAGGCATGATTGCGCTCACTGGTGCAAAAATTATAACTATGGACGGCGAAAAGGTTATTGAAAATGGTGTTATTATCACTGATGGCAAGCATATTAAAGCAATTGGTACAGCAAGCGATATAAGCATCCCTAAAGGTGCTGAGGTTATTGATGTAACAGGTAAAACTATTATGCCTGGTATTGTTGATGCTCATGCACATGGCTCGCAAGCAAGCGGTGAAATTATACCTGAGCAAAACTGGAAAAACTTTGCAGGTTTAGCGCTGGGTGTAACTACAATTCACGATCCATCAAACGATACCTCAGAAATATTTACCGCAAGCGAAATGCAAAAGGCAGGCATGATTGTTGGCCCGCGTATTTTCTCAACGGGTACTATTTTATATGGCGCAAATATGCCAGGTTATACGTCGCATATTGACTCGTTAGACGATGCTAAATTTCATTTAGAGCGCCTTAAAAAAGTAGGGGCGTTTAGTGTTAAATCGTATAACCAGCCACGCCGAGAGCAGCGCCAACAAGTTATTGAAGCAGGCCGTGAACTTGAAATGATGGTTGTCCCTGAAGGTGGCTCATTATTACAACATAATTTGAGTATGATTGTAGATGGACACACAGGTATTGAGCACTCAATCCCTGTAGAGCACATCTACGACGATATAAAGCAGTTATGGTCGCAAAGTGATGTTGGTTATACGCCAACTCTTGTAGTCGCTTATGGCGGCATTTGGGGTGAGAACTACTGGTACGATAAAACTGATGTGTGGAATCACCCGCGTTTAAGTAAATTTGTGCCAAAAAATCAATTATTACCACGCTCTATGCGCCGAGTTAAAGCGCCCGATCATCACTATAACCACTTTAATAACGCACGTGTTGCTGCTGAGTTACAAGACTTAGGTGTGCTCGTTAACTTAGGTGCGCACGGTCAGCGTGAAGGTTTAGGTGCACATTGGGAGATGTGGATGTTTGCACAAGGTGGAATGACACCGCTTGAAGCAATACGTGCTTCAACACTCGATCCGGCTAAGTATTTAGGACTTGATAAAAACGTAGGCTCGCTTGAAGTGGGCAAACTGGCTGATTTAATGGTTATAGATGGCGATCCGCTTAAAAATATTCGAGATTCGGATAAAGTAGATTACACCATGATCAATGGTCGACTATTCAATGCAGAGACAATGAATGAAGTGGGTAAAAAAGAACGCGAACCACTTTATTTTGAAGAACTGTAATTTATTTTAAACTTTTTAAAGCGGCTACATAGCCGCTTTTTTTAGCCTTACACAACTTATAAAGCTTTATGTTTTTGGCAAATAACGGATATAAAAAAACCGCTTAACGCGGTTTCTTTTAAAAATCATAAATGTTGATTAAACAACACCGCGCGGTAAGCGACAGTCATGATCTTTACGAGCTAAAATTACAATCCAAAGTTCTTCCGCTGTGTAACCTTCTTCATTTTCGGTAACAACAGTGAATGGCGCTTTTTTCTGTGCTTTAACAGGAGCAGCTGCTTTTGGTTTTTTCGTTTTAGTTGTTTTACCAGAGTTTAATTTTTTAGTAAGCTCTGCTACGTCAGCTAGGCGTAAATTTTTACCGCCATCAATGCTGTACCAACCAGGTTTGGTTGTGATTTCAGGTTTTTTACCATTGGCAGTTTCGTACGCTGCTTCAAAGGCAGATAACACTTCTGTTTTGTCTAGTTTGCTCATCAGAGACCCTATACGTTGTGAACACAGATAAAGAAGAGGTATTTATACCTATTTTAAAACAGTTTTTCAATTTTTTGCGATTTTCCTTCCATTTTAGGCCTATAAACGCCAAAATTTGCACAAAATTCAGTGCTAAGTAAGGTAAGTTGTATGCAACGTAGAGAATTTAACCAACTCCTAAATGACATTTTGAAACCTCATTTAATAAAAGATTTTTGCCCAAATGGCTTACAGGTCGAAGGTAAAAACGAAATTAAAAAAATTGTGACGGGTGTAACCGCAAGTCAAGCTTTAATAGAAGCTGCCATTGAGCAACAAGCAGATGCTATTTTGGTTCATCATGGTTTTTTTTGGAAAGGGGAATCTCAACCAATAACGGGTATGAAAAAGCGTCGCATAGGCGCGCTACTAGCAAACGATATTAATTTATTCGGCTATCACTTACCACTCGATATTCATCCAGCAGTTGGCAATAACGCACAACTTGCAAAGTTATTAGATATTGAAATTGAAACAGGGCTAGAGCCAACTTCAAATAGCGTAGCAATGAAAGGGCGTTTAAAAACACCATTAAGTGGTGAAAATTTTGCAGATAAAATTGCAAAAGTGCTTAATCGAACCCCGCTCACAAGCTTAGTACGCTCAGCTAAAATAGAAACCATTGCACTGTGTACTGGTGGTGGGCAAGGATATATTGACTTAGCAGCAGATCAAGGCATTGATGCTTATTTAACGGGTGAAGCATCGGAGCAGACAATTCATAGTTCTCGTGAGCAAAACATTGATTTTTTTGCAGCTGGGCATCATGCAACAGAGCGCTATGGTGTAAAAGCACTAGGTGAGTTACTTGCTCAAGAGCATGGTTTTGATGTGACATTTATAGACATAGATAACCCAGTTTAATTAGGCTAAATAAGTTACAGCGCCTCTGGATCTATCCAGCGGCGCAAACTTATCCATATATTTCCTACTACTTCGTGACTGTATTGCGTAACCACAAGTAAGGCATGAGCGTTGGGAATAAACTGTTTGCTCCACGGCAGCGCTGTAAAATTATGATAATCAGTGGCTGCGGTAACTACTTCAATACCTTGAGCATTAAATAAGTCTTTTGCGCGTGGCATGTGCAGTACAGATGTTACTAGTGCAACTTTAAAGTCGACTAATTTTGATGCCAGTAATTTAGCTTCTTCACCTGTGTCCATTGCTTTTGGATTTTGGAAAATACGGCTCTTATTAACGCCTAAACTAATTGCCGTTTGATACATAAGCCCGCTATTAGTGGTATTTTTATAACCCCCGCCTGAAACTATAAGCTCTGCATTAGGGTAGTGTTTCGCCAGTTTTACACCTTCGACTAAGCGCGTTAGCGCACAATTACCTAATTGATTATTTGAACTTAAAGCCGAATTTGGGTTTATATCGCAACCTAGTACAACTATTTTGTCTATTTTTGGATGCTTTAGGGCATTAAATGCAAGCGACGCTGGTTCATTATTTTGGATAATTAAATTGGCGATAAAGGGTGTGCTCAATGCAAGTAATACAATTAAGCTTAAAGTAGACAAGAAGAGGGCTGATTTGCGGCCTTTAAATGCCAGTAGAAGCATCAGGCACGCAAATAAACCAAATAGAGGCAGTGGCATAAGTAAACCACCAATCATTTTTTTAATAACAAACATAAGAGTTAAACGCTGTAGAGTTAATTACAGCGATATTACTTATTATATTGATGATTATCGACCGTTATTTAGCTTACAGGTATTTAAAAAGTGACGATAAACAGGGTTATCTTTCATGTCTTTTTTCATCGCTAAATACATAGGGCGAGTAAGACCAAGAGCGCCCAAAGGAATTGATTTAATTAAGCCTTGGCTTTCATAAGGTGTAACTAGCCAATCAGGTAAAGCGGCAACGCCCATTCCAGCACTTACTAGTTGAAAAATAAGTAGTCCTTGGTCAACCGTTTTTAATGTACCGTCAAAACGAGCATTTTGAATGAAATGCTTAAATATATCTTGGCGTTCACGCGGAATAGGGTATGAAATAATAGTTTCGTTTTTTAAATCAAGCGCTGTTACATACGCTTTTTTAGCAAGTTCATGATCCGGCGCCACAATAAGCTTCAATTTAAAATCAAATAAGTGCGCGTATTCTAATGTGTTGGGTTCGCGTATGTCAGACGTTAAAACTAAATCGAGCTCATCGCTTAGTAAGTCAGGAATAGCGTCGTAACTAAAGCCACGTTCATAATCAATTTTTATATCAGGCCAAAAGTTATTAAATTCTTTAATAGTAGGTAATAACCAATGAAAACATGCATGGCATTCCACGCTCAAACGCAGTTGAGAAATAGGCTGGTTTAAGCTTTCTTTTAAACGACATTTAGTCGCTTCCATTTTTGGCAATATTTCGTGAGCTAATTCAAGTAATAGCATTCCTTGAGGGGTAAAGCGGACTGGTTGAGTTTTACGCTCAAATAATTGGCAATCCAATTTATTCTCTAAATCTTTGATTTGATGAGATAAAGCAGACTGTGTCAAAAATAACTCTCGTGCTGTATTAACCAAAGATCCTGTTTCTTTTAGGGTTGCTATGGTTTTTAAATGTTTAATACCAATCATCTTTAAAAATTCTCATGGAAAAAGTGAGTTCAGCTCAGATTAATTACATACTACGCCTATATAAAAAACGTTTCAACGTCTAGATGGCTAAAATTATGCGTTTTATTGCAATTTATCGCTATGAATCGTGAAAATATTAGAGTTAGTAATAATAAAAGTCATTTGAAAACTGGTTTGATGAGTTTTAGATGAGTTTGCTTCATGTTGTATTTTAAATATAACGATTGCTGTGCGTTTTAGCTCAGCGTGAGTTTTATAACAATCCGCTTAATTAAGAGATCTATTTTGAGGGTGGAAAACGTGATGTTAGATAGGCAAAAAATTCGCTATTTAGTTGCTCTCGGCAATTGCTCCTGCATTGCTCTACCTTCAGCATCCATGCAGTCGTAAATGAGAAATTTTTAACGCCGGTAGCAACACGTTTAGCCCCGCAAAATGATTAAGTATTATTGCTGATTGGTATTAACCATGTTGATAACGGTATGAGGTGAGATTTGTTGAATGCATAATTTAGATTGTGATTTAAAAGCTAGAGTCGTTTTGCCTTATAGCTTAAGTTTAGCTCAATGGGTGAGTATATGCGTAATACCTAAGCCAGCGACCTACTCGCTGGCTCTTTTTATAAGGGTTTATTAATTAGTAATATGGCTTCTTTGGCAGTAACAGGTTTTGATTTTAAAAAGCCTTGGCCATAGTCGCACGCGGTGGATTGCAAAATAGTTAATTGCTCAACTGTTTCTATTCCTTCAGCTACAACTTCAAGTTTTAATGATTGCGCAAGTGATAAAATGGCTTCAACAAGTGGGTTAGTAGAATCCTGTAGATGGTCAATAAAGCTTTTATCTATTTTTAAAATATGAATAGGCAGTTGGTGCAAGTAGCCTAGTGCTGAATAACCTGTTCCAAAATCATCAAGACATAACTTTACTTTTAAAGGTGAGAGACCTTCAATTATTTGAGTGGCGAGTTCTAGATTTTCTATTAAGCCAGATTCGGTAATTTCTAAGCACAAAGAACCTAGAGGTAATTGATACTTATTATAAATGGAATGTATTTGCGCTACAAAATCGAGGCTTGCAAAGTGTCGTGACGATACGTTAACGGTGACTTTTAAAAAGCGATGGCCTTGTTGGTGCCAATTTGAAATATGCTGGGCCGCCAAATCAAGTAAATGTAAATCAAGATTTATAATTTGCCCTGTAGTTTCAGCTATCGGTATAAAGTCATTAGGGGGTACAAACCCTTTTGTAGGGTGGTGCCAACGAACAAGTGCTTCAAAGCCGATAACTTCACTGGTATTAATTGTGAAAATTGGCTGAAAATAGAGTTCAAACTCGTTGTGTTCAATACCGTGTTGTAAGTCGTTTTCTATATCGGCATGGGTTTTAAGTTTTTTACGCATCGTGTTATTAAAAAACTTTACCTGACCACGTCCGGTTGACTTAGCTTCATACATAGCAGCATCAGCTTGTTGCAGTAATATATAAGCTTTGTCGTTTACGTTATCTGTATAGGCAATCCCAATACTCGTTGATGCTTGGAGTAGGTGGTTATCTATATTTAAAGGTTTTGATAACGCGTTTTTAATGCGGTTTAAAGCTTCATTAACTTGGTTTTTATGCGTGATGTTTTCCATAAAAATTGCAAATTCATCGCCGCCTAAACGTGCAAATGTATCCGTGCTTCGTACTGTACCTTTAATCAAGTCGCATATTTTTATAAGGAAGTGGTCCCCAACTTCATGCCCGAGCGAATCATTAATACTTTTAAAACGGTCAAAGTCTAGATACAACAGGGCATGGCTAGTACTCTTTTTAGCACGCGTTAAACGTAAAATAGCATGTTTTATACGTTCAATGAGTAGTGAGCGGTTAGCAAGGCCTGTAAGCTCGTCATGTAATGCTTTGTGCTCAAGTTCTTGGCGGGCTAATTGCCTATCAATTGCCATACTTATTTGGCGACTTACATACGTTAGAAGAGCACTATCGTGTTCGTTGTAATGCAGTGTTTTATCGTAGCTTTGTACAACGATAACCCCGCTTATACGATCACTTGTTTGAAATGGAACACCTAACCAAGACTCAGATTGCCGACCTACCATTTTAAAATCACCGTTATTAATGTGACTTTGAAAGGCATCTTTGTTAAGTAATAGGGTTTGCTCTGTTTTTAGAAGGTAATATGAAGCGGTATCTTTAAGTTGTTCTTTAGATATTTTTTGATGAGTTTTAGTGTTTATGCCTTCTTCGACTATGTAAACGAGGTCAAGTATATCTACTTTTTTGTCGTATAGAGCGATAAAAAAGTTATCGGCTCGAAGTAAGTTATTTATGATTGAATGCAAGGCTTTAAAAAATGTATCTAGGTCATTCGCTTTGTAAGTTAGGTTAGCGATTTGTAATAAGCTGTTTTCTAATTTTTGTGCATTGTTGAGTTGCTCAACTGTTTTTTGTAAGTTGTTTACTGTATTAACCTGGTTAATTTTGGCACTGAGTAAGTGAGCAACTGTTGTAAGAATTTCAAGGTGTGCATTGGTAAAATAACCCTTGATAGGGTGCTCACAATCAATAACACCTAAAACTTGTTCTTTATATATAAGGGGGACACATAGTTCTGATTGAGCAGGGCGTTCATCAGCGATATAACGGCTGTCTTTCGTTACATCGTTAATAATTACCGCTTTTCCGGTCGTTGCAACAGCGCCCGTTATACCTTCACTAAAACGTATTATTTTACGTTCCGCTTGATATTTGTCCCGCGCGTGTGCAATACCCATTGATGCAACTTGGTTTAATGTATTTGCATTATTGTCAGCTAGATATATGACACAATCAACAAACCCTAAGCGATTTACAACGTGCGTTGTAACATACTCAAACAATTCTTCTAATGTATCGAGTTGCAATAGGCTAGATGAAAATTGATTAATGATACTTAGTTGATCAGTTTTTATCTCAAGCGCTCTAGTAGCATCGGTTTTATAAGACATAGGCAATTTATATTGTTCTTTTTATTTTTAAATTCGCAGTTAAGTTAACCTAATCTTGGATTTTTGTACAAATTAAAGCGATGAGTGGTTTCAATACACTGTAAAGTTTTAAGATAGCGAGTTTTAATTAATCATAAATCATTACAATAAGCTAATAACATTGAATTTGTTCATTGGTGTTTTTAAATAGTACCTCAGTAATTTTATCCATATAAAAACTTTATTTTTAATAAAATCTTTACTCGAAAACATCATATGCCTATGATCGGATAAATTCAGCCGTGGAACAAAGTAATGACAAGCAATAATACAAACTCTGTAACAACCCTTACTATCACTCGCCCTGATGACTGGCATGTACATTTACGTGATGGTGACCAGTTAAAAGACACTGTACGCGATATTAGCAGATACATGGGCCGCGCTATTGTTATGCCAAACCTTGTTCCGCCAGCAACGTGCACAGATACGGCATTGTCGTACAGAGAACGCATTATGTCTGCAAATCCTCAAGGCAACTTTGAGCCATTAATGGTTTTGTATCTCACGGATAAAACTACACCAGATGAAATAATAAAAGCTAAAGCGACATGTAAAATAGTAGCAGCTAAGCTTTACCCTGCTGGCGCTACCACTAATTCTGACTCGGGTGTTACATCAGTAAAAAATATTTATCCAGCTTTAAAAGCAATGCAAGAAGTAGGCATGTTGCTGTTAGTGCATGGGGAAGTGACAGATTCGTCGATTGATATTTTTGACCGTGAAAAAGTATTTCTGGATACAATTTTAGGAGATGTAGTAAATGACTTTCCTGAGCTTAAAATTGTACTCGAGCATATTACGACTAAAGATGCAGTAGAGTTTGTAGTTAATGCACCTAGCAATGTAGCGGCAACAATTACAGCGCATCACTTGCTTTATAACCGCAATCATATGTTAGCGGGTGGAATTCGCCCACATTATTACTGTTTGCCAATTCTCAAGCGTAACATTCACCAGCAAGCATTAATGGCTGCAGCAATAAGTGGAAATAAAAAATTCTTCTTAGGAACTGACTCTGCACCACATTATAAAGATAAAAAAGAAGCAGCTTGTGGGTGTGCTGGTGCATACACGGCTCATGCCGCTATTGAATTATATGCTGAAGCATTTGAGGATGCAGGAGCTTTGGACATGCTTGAAGGGTTTGCAAGCCACTTTGGCCCTGATTTTTACGAATTGCCGCGTAATACAGATACAATTACATTACAAAGAAAGCCGTGGAAAGTACCTGCAAGTTATACATTGGGCGACTCTGAAGTTGTGCCTATAAAGGCTGAAAATACAATGGATTGGTCTGTCGAATAGCCAATAATATATTTAAATCTAAAGCCGCTTAATTTTTAATGCGGCTTTTTTGTTTGTGCTTTTGATATTATTGAAGCGTAATTCGACGACAGGGTGGTTGTAGGTGGCTTTTGATCTCGCTTACAGCAATAAATATTACAATAATACTTATAGTTTTTTGCTTGTAAATTAGTCAGTTAAAGGCGATTTAAAACAAATTTATATTTTTAAGAAATAATTCCTAATTAATAGAGCGAAAAAAAATATAATGTGTTAATCTTACCTTGCTTTGAGTTTTTATGTATTGAATTTACGGATATTGTGCTGCGTTTAAGGTTACCGGTTAGGTTATTACTTGTTCCTGTACTGTACCTCCATATTTTTGAGCATTGACTCAGGGAGGATATTGCCATAATAATATGGCTGAATTTTAATTATTGACTTACAGGAAAATTTAGTATGTCGGTTACTGGTAAAGTAAAGTTTTTCAACGAAGCTAAAGGCTTTGGTTTCATTGAACAAGAAAATGGTCCTGACGTGTTTGTACATTTCAGCGCAATCACTGGTTCTGGTTTTCGCACTCTTAGCGAAGGTCAAGCAGTGACATTCAGCATCAAACAAGGTCAAAAAGGCCCTGAAGCTGAGAACGTAGAAGCAGCATAATTTATTATGTGAACTCTAGTTCATCTTGGTGAAGCAGGTTTCTGTTTCACCATAATTCCCCTTCCTTAAATCTATTTATTTCATACCTCAAATTCTCCTTTTTTTAAACTTAAAAAACTACTCAAACATTCTATCTTTGCAAAGCTAAACAACCAATAATCTAACGGACAAAACAATCCTCTAATACTTTTAAAAGCCATTCATAAGAATTTATTCAATGGGCCTGATACCAGCTTAAATAAAATCGATGCTCAATATCAATCCATGCAAATTCTGTTTCAAGCTTACTCTGTGTGACGAAGGCTACTCATTGATAAGGGCTTCTAGGTGCTTCTATTACTTTATTATGTGAACGTAAAGCTTCATTTATAGTGTATTACTAATAAAGTAGGGTAACTCTTCATGATTAACTTAATTACTGAATTAACCTTAACGTTAAAATAGTATTAAAGAATACTTTAAAGCGGTAAATACAACCTGTTTAATTATCAAAAGCTTTTATGCTGATAAAAGAAATGCATTGTTGAGTTTATTATTACTATTTATGGAAAAACACGTTTTAAAATAGCTTTAAAAGTTAAGTATATAAAGCGTGAGTATCCGATATTAAAGATTATCCAGTGTTGTTTTTTTGTGCGACAAATGGTTTGTTTTTTCAGATGAAGTGTAACTGAGGTGATAAAACACGATAAAATCGTGTAAAAAATAACTTTTGTTATATCAATTTATATTTTTTTTAGTTTTTTTTCAGTGCGAATTCAGCTTTAGCTAAATGTTGCAATAATGTTGTTTTATGTCAGTGCAATGCGAATAAATACACCCCTTAAAAGGCTTTAATAGAAATATTAAGAAAAAGCTTCGTTGCAATAATGTTAACTGTTGTGGGCTGGTACTTTCGTTTAAGCATTAACTTAGCTATTTATTTACTGAGATTAGTAAACATCAAGTTGACAGCGCTAATTGCATTTAGCATTATTGGAAGGTTGATATCTATTAAAAGATATCAGGGTTGTTCTCCTCGGAGGATAATTAAATTATAAAAGTAACATTACTTAATTGGTTGGGAACTATGTCTGTTAAAATCAGAAAGAGTCTTGTAGCAACTGCGTTGGTTGGCGCATTTGCATTTGCAAGCAGCAATGTGATTGCAGATCCTTTGAATGACGTGCAAAAAGCAGGTCAACAAATTCAAAAGGCTGCGGTTAAGTCTCAAACTAAAATTGACAATGTATATGGTCAAACTCAGGAGCTAATCGCTGAGTACCGTAGCGTTGTTGATGAGACTGAACTTATGAAAGTGTATAACGATCACGTGTCGCGCTTGGTTGATAGCCAAAACGCTTCAATTGAATCGTTTGATCGTCAAATCGCGACTATTGATAACACTAAACAAAACGTTGTGCCTTTGATGTATCGCATGATCGATACGCTTGAGCAATTCATCAAAGCGGACGTTCCATTTAATCTTGAAACGCGTTTAGGACGTGTTGAAAGACTACGTGAGATCATGGTTTCTGCGTCTGTAACGACGTCTGAAAAATTCCGTCAAGTACTTGAAGCTTACACTATTGAAACAGCATACAGCTCTCTTGTATCTGCTTCACAAGGTACTCTAGAAGTTGATGGTAAAAGCATTAACGTTGATATCGGTCAGTTAGGTCGTATCACTTACGTTGCTCAGTCTTTTGACTTGAAACATGCTTGGGTGTGGGATAACAACACTAAACAGTGGAAAGAATTAGGCGAAGAATACCTAAAACCTGTTAAAGAAGTTATTCGTATGGCGCGTAAGCAAGCGACATTAGAACTTGTTAAACTACCTATCTTTGGCGCGGAGTAATCAATAATGAAGAAACTATTTAAAGGTTTTGCTGTTGCAGCAGTACTAACTGTTTCTGCAGGTACCGCGCTTAATGCACATGCAAATACTGGAGCTCTAGATAAAATTCTTGAGCAAGTAAAGCAAGAGCGTATCTCTGAAGGTAAAATCAATAAGCAACGTGAGCAAGAGTTCTTATCAGAACGTGCTGACAAGCAAGCATTACTTAACAAAGCTAAAAGCCAACTTGCTTCTGAGAAGTCTCGTGGTGAAAGCTTAGCTAAGCAATATGCACAAAACGAAAATACGCTAGCTGAAAAAGAAGCAGCTCTTCAAAGTGCCCAAGGTACTTTAGGTGAGATGTTTGGTGTTGTACGTCGTGCAGCTCAAGATGCTATCGGTTCTATCGAAGCGTCACTAGTTAGTGCTGAAAAACCAGGTCGTGCTGAAATCTTACGTTCGTTAGCAGCTGCTAAAGAACTTCCTACAGTTCGCGAACTTGAAGAACTTTGGATTTCACTTCAAACTGAAATGACAGAATCAGCTAAAGTTTCAACTTTTGAAACTGAAGTTGCTGGTCTTGACGGTAACCCGTCAATGAAAAAAGTAACACGTATCGGTAACTTTAACTTAGTTACAGACGATGGTTACTTAATTTATTCACCAGAGACTAAGTCTATCCAGCCTCTAGGTAAGCAACCAGACGGTTATATCTTAGACGGTATCACGGCTCTAGAAAATACATCACCAGATAACTACGCTGGTGTTTACATAGATCCGACTCGTGGTGCTATCTTACGTATCAACACTCAAAAAGCGACCCTTATGGAATACTTCCATCAAGGTGGCGTAGTTGGTTATATCATCACGGCTTTACTTGGCCTAGGTATGCTAATTACTCTAATCCGCTTTGTTGACCTTACACTTACTACTAGTAAGATTAAGAGCCAGCTTAAAAATGTTGCTACACCGAATACAAATAACCCACTGGGTCGTATTCTTAAAGTGTACCATGACAACAAGAACCAAGATGTTGAAAACCTTGAGCTTAAACTTGATGAAGCGATTCTACGTGAAACGCCACGCATTGAAGCTGGTATCAATATAATTAAGATTCTTGCTGCAATCGCACCGTTACTAGGTCTACTAGGTACAGTAATCGGTATGATCTTAACGTTCCAAACAATCACATTGTTCGGTACGGGTGATCCGAAGATCATGGCAGGTAACATCTCTCTAGCACTTGTAACTACAGCGCTAGGTCTAATTGCTGCATTACCACTAATTCTACTTCATGCTCTTGTAGCTGGTCGTAGTAAGTCGGTATTACACATCCTTGATGAGCAAAGCGCGGGTATCGTTGCTACTCACGCGGAGAAGGAGAAAGCCTAATGCTAGTCCTGATGGAGATATGGGAATCTATCAGGGATTTTGTTGGCACAGGCGGCCAGGTTTTATACGTGGTCGCGATAGCACTCTTTCTTATGTGGGTTTTAATGATTGAGCGCTATTGGTTCCTACTTGCAGAATTTCCTCGCACAGCGAAAGAAATTGTAGCAAAGTGGGATGCCCGCCAAGACACTACGTCTTGGTACGCACACAGAATCCGTGAAGCATGGATTTCTGAAGCGTCTGAAAAATTAGATCAGCGTATGTTGTTGATTAAGACATTAGTAGCTGTTTGTCCTTTAATAGGCTTACTTGGTACTGTTACTGGTATGATCTCGGTTTTTGAAACCATGGCCAACCAGGGTACGGGTAACGCACGTTTAATGGCATCAGGTATTTCAATGGCAACAATCCCAACAATGGCTGGAATGGTTGCGGCATTATCTGGAGTATTTTTTAGCTCACGTCTTGAGACAAAAGCTAAAATGGTGAAAGCCAAACTTATTGATAGTATGCCTCATCACTAGAGAGAGAATTAAATATGGCACGTAAACAACGTTTTCGTGAAGAAGAAGAAGCAGCGGTTGATATGACGCCAATGCTTGACATCGTATTTATCATGCTTATTTTCTTTATCGTAACTACATCGTTCGTTAAAGAGGCTGGTATCGAGGTCAATAAACCTAAAGCGGCTCAAGCTACTAAGCAAAAAAATGCTAACATTTTTATTGCTATTCGTAGTAACGGCGAGATCTGGATTGATAAACAGCAGGTTGATGTTGAACGTATTTCAGCAAAAATCGAAAGTTTATTAGCAGAACAACCTACTGAAGTTGTAATTTTGCAAGCTGATAAAGAAGCAAAACACGGCGTAGTGGTTAAAGTTATGGACCAGATTAAAGCGACGGGTGATAACCTGAGAATTTCAATAGCTGGAGATCAGTAATGATTCGTTTTCTGTTTTCACTGATTGCAGGTGGGGCAGTTACTTTCGGCTTGTTCTACTTCATGGCATTCCTCATCTCTGGTGGGGCTGACCGTAATACGGAACAAAAAGAGCAGATCATAGTCGAAATAATGACGAATCCGCCTGAATCTAAGGTGCAGGAGAGGAAGCGTGTACCGCCTCCTCCTCCGCCACCGCCAAAGCAGCCGCCTAAACCGCAGCCGCCACAGCCGGAAAATAATAATCCTAATCCTGGTGCTATGTCATTTAATATGGGTAGTATCGATATAGGTAGTTCAGCTGGTGGATTGAGTGGTCCTGGTGCATTTGGACGAGATGGTGATGCGACACCTATCGTTCGTATAGAACCAAAATATCCAACGCAAGCAGCACGTGATGGTAAAGAAGGTTGGGTTCAACTTTCATTCACAATTGATGAGTTAGGTGGAGTAACTGACGTTGAAGTAATTGACGCAGATCCGAAACGTATCTTTGACCGTGAAGCTAAACGTGCACTGCGTAAGTGGAAGTACCGTCCTAAGATCATTGACGGAAAACCACAGAAACAACCAGGTTTACAAGTTCAATTAGACTTTAAACTTAACCAAGGCAACTAAGGAGGCGAGTAATGAGAAATTTTTCTAAAGTAACTGCTCTTGCAATTCTTATGTCTGTGTCGGGTGCTACTTTAAGTGCATCTGTTTTAGCAGCGCCGGATTACGCAAAGATTGAAGAGCGTAAAAAAGCAAAAACTAAAATCATGGGCGAGCGTACTGGTAAAAAAGTAATTAAAGCATTTGATTTGTACAACGAAGAAAAAGTTGATGAAGCAATTGTTTTGCTTAGGGAAATTGACCCTTCGAATGACTTTGATAAAGCGACCGTAAATCGTTACTTAGGTAGCATGTACGCTCAAAAAGAAAAGTATGACGAAGCGATCAAGTACTCTAAGCAAGCCGTTGCACCTGATGTTTTAAACTTTGCTGACCAAGAACAGACACTTAAGTTGTTAGGTGACTTATACGCTGGTACAGATAAGTTCCAAGAAGCTAAAAAAGCATATTTAGCTTGGATGGACTTTACCGGTGAAGAGGACCCTACGGTTTATACACGTATTGCTCAAGCTAATTTCCAGCTACAGCAGTTTCGTGATGTTTTTGAACCAGCAGATAAGGCAATAAAACTTCAAAAAGAGCCAAATAAAAGCCCTTTCCAACTAAAATTAGCTGCATATTTTGAACTTAAAGATTATGCAAACATGGTTAAAGTTGGCGAAGAAATTGTTCGTGTATGGCCTGATGATAAAAAAGCTTGGGTTAGCTTAGGTAAATATTACCTACAAACTGAAGATTATTCTAAAGGTCTAGCAACTATGGAAGTTGCATACAAGAATGGTTACTTTGAAAATGAAGTTGAGTATAAAGTCTTATCTAACTTTTACTCTCTAAATGAGATCCCTTTTAAAGCAGCTGTAACGCTAGAAAAGGCCATTAAGAGTGAAAAAGTAGAACGTACAAAGCAGAATGTTAGCGCGATTGCGAGTAATTACCATCGCTCTAAAGATTTAGAAAAAGCTGCTAAGTACTACGAAGAAGCTGCTAAATTTGATGATGATGCTGAGTACTATCGCAAAGCTGGTTCATTACTTTTACAATCTGAAAAATTCAGTGCTGCTATTGTTCGCTTGAATAAAGCATTGGAGCTTGGCTCTGACAAAAAAGGCACAATTTATTCAGATTTAGCTGAAGCGTATTACTACCAAGGTAAGTATAAGCAAGCATATGCTGCAATTACTAAAGCTATGGATGACCCTCGCACACGTAAGTTTGCAAAAGGTTGGTCTACATATATTAAAGATAAAGCCGCTCGCAACGGTGTTAAAATTTAATTTTAATTAGCTTAAGCAACTTATAAAAAGCCCCTCTGGGGCTTTTTTTATTGGAACTACTATGTATAAGAAGCTCTTTTTATCATCATTACTGTGCCTATTTTTAGCTGCATGTTCAAAGCAGCCTCAACCTTATGAGTCGTTTGAGGACGCACAAGTCGCTTTAAAAGCTTTAAACATGGCGCTTGTACAAACAGGTGCGACTAAAGGCAATAACATTGAAAAAGATCAATTGGTTTTCTCTGATGCTTACTTAACAAAACGCCATACTATTTATCAGAGCCTAATGGGTATGGAGCTTAATCTAAATCAAATTGCGCAAGTGAACTATTTGGTAATTGCAGAGCGTTTCCCTGAACGCTACTTTAATTGGCCGGCCCAAGTAAATGTGTTAAAAAACATGCTTGCTTTTGAAGGCTCAAAAAACACACCGGATAATGTTATTACTTGGCTCAAGTTAACCCAAGATACCCTAGACAGTGCTCAACAAAGCAATTTAAAGCTGAACAAGGTTGAACTTACATTGTTACAAAGCTATTTATTAAGTGCGATAGCAAGTAACAATGTTCAACCAGCGCTTAAAAGCCATATAAGAGCTTTTAGCGATTATTTAGCTAGTTATAAGCCAAGAGGAAGTGTGGGTCTAAGAGGTCTGCCAAATGGCACTCAGTGGTATCAGAGTAAACTTAATTACTTTAGTGGCGAAGTACATTCACCGTTAGAATGGGTTACTCTTTTAAACGAAAAAATAAAAGTATTAGATCGTGTTGAATTCGACAGTAAGCTGCCAACTTCTCACCAAAAATCGTTTTTAGTTCAGTATTTATCTGATGAAAAATTAATAGAAGGCTTAGATTGGCAAGCTAACTATCAAGACTTACCTGCAATGGCGAGCGCTATGGATATGTCTGATAAAGATAAAACATTGATGCTTGCGATGATGGAATCAGATATAGGTATTCACTACCATGCGTGGACTTTGCCTCAAGCAAAGGTGAACCTTATAAAGCGCCTACAAATGAGTCCAGAAGAAGCACAGTACTTGGTTGAAGATATAATTCTCTACCCTGGGCAATCATTTAGCTTCATACAACACATTATATAATGATTTGAAAGTGCGCTTATTGTGCGCACTTTGTACACCGTTGAGTTGCGGGGTCTAGTTCAAGTGACTCAGCTGATATTTTTTCTTCACAATCACAGCAGTAGCCATACTGGCCAATTTCTATTTGACTTAGTGCGGCTTCTAGTTTGGTCATGCGACTGATTAAAAGTGCATACTCAGGGCCTAACTTCTCTGCTGCGCAGTCTAACCATTCATTATTTGCTGTATTAGCTAAAATTTGTATTAAATGGTGATGTGCAGGGTAAGCTGATTTAGAAAGCATGGTTAATATATTTAATTTAACTTGTGCTATTTCATCGTTAAGTCTTTTTTGATGATGCATTATCAGTACAACCTTATTAAATGGGCTTTACGTTATACTGATATTATCTAGAGTCTTTAAGTTAGTCGTTATGATTTGAATCAAGTTGCGGTGCTTTGGCATATTTATTTAATATGCTCGCCACATCTTCTTTACTTTTTAAACGTCTGATTTCATCAAACAAATCGATAGCTTGCGGGTATTGGCGTTTTAGATAACCAAGCCATTGTTTAGTACGTGAAGCAAAATATTTTTCATCCTTCGCGGGGTCTTGATGAATAGCTGAGTGAATTAAGTGATAAATAATATGCTCCCACTCAAGGCCATCATATTGCTCATTATTCACATGAGCTTTAATTTTTTTTGCTAAATCAGGGTGCGAAAGGGCGCCACGACCAAGCATTAAATCAGTGCACCCACTTCGTTTTTGACAAAGCATTGCGTCTTCTACTTGCCAAATTTCACCATTGGCAACAACGGCAATATTCTTACCTTTTATTATTGGTGGAATTTTTTCCCAATAAGCTGGCGGGTTATAACCATCACGTTTGGTTCTGGCGTGAATAGCTACACTATTTGCACCTGCGCTTACCACAGCATCAACAATCTCTTGGCTGTTACTGTCATCATCAAAGCCTAAGCGAATTTTTGCACTTACTTCATGTTCATCATCTACAGCATCTCGGACTGCTTTAATAATCGTATACATATGGTCAGGGTCTTTAAGCAGTACAGCCCCCCCTCGGCTACGATTAACTGTTTTTGCTGGGCAACCAAAATTTAGATCGACCCCATGGGACCCTAATGCGATTGCTCTTATTGCATTTTCGGCTAACGGATTTGCTTCTTGACCGAGTAATTGAACACGCACAGGAGTACCTGCTCGTGTAAATCCATTATTATGTAGTTCAGGGCAAAATCGATGAAAAACTTTGTCAGGTAAGCATGTTTCAACCACTCTTACAAACTCTGTAACGCACAAATCGAACCCACCAATGTCTGTGAGTAATTGGCGCATTTTAAAATCAACGACACCTTCCATAGGTGCTAAAACAAGTTTCATAAGGAGATTAATTTTGATAAAAAACTGGAGGCATAGTTTACCTGTAAATCACACATTGATAAATCTGTAATTACCGACCATATTTAATGTAGAAATTGCAAAAGTAAATATTATGAAAATAAATGAAAGTTTTTATTTTTGTACGGGTCTACTTAAGCATACAAGCAATTTAAAAATACATTTTTATTGCTGAGATTTACAATCCTTGATTAAAGAGAGTCATAAAATGAATACAGTTAAAAAAAATACAATCGCGTTAACTTTAGGTGCAGTAGTAGTTGGCTCTGCAAGTTTTGTATCTGCAGATGTACAAGCTAACCCATTTGAGTTTCAACAACTAGTAACAGGTTACCAATTAGATGCTGCAGAAGGTAAGTGCGGTGAAGGCAAATGTGGCGGTGACGCAAAAGATAAAAAAGAAGGTAAATGCGGCGAAGGCAAATGTGGTGGCGACGCAAAAGATAAAAAAGAAGGCAAATGCGGCGAAGGCAAATGTGGCGGCGATGCAAAAGGTAAAAAAGAAGGTAAATGTGGCGAAGGCAAATGTGGTGGCGACGCAAAAGATAAAAAAGAAGGTAAATGCGGCGAAGGTAAGTGTGGCGGCGATGCAAAAGACGCAAAAGCTAAAACAGAAGGCAAATGTGGTGAAGGTAAATGTGGCGGCGACGCTAAAAAAACTAAAAAAGAAGGTAAGTGCGGCGAAGGTAAATGTGGTGGCCGTTAATATCTTATTCTAAATAAGTTATGCTAAAAGGGCCCTAAGGCCCTTTTTTTTTAAGTTAGAGGTAGTTATGATACAAACTCAAAGTAAAGATTTTGGGATGGTGGGCCTTGGCCTACGACGAGAAATGCTTGATGAGCTGCTTGAGCATGTACCTAATCAAGTAGACTTTTTAGAAGTTGCGCCAGAGAACTGGTTAAAACTAGGTGGACGCTTTAAAAAACAATTTAAAACATTAACCGATGCTAATAATTTTGTGTGTCATGGATTATCACTGTCTATCGGTTCTCCAGAACCTCTTGATGTTGAATTTGTTAAGTCTTTAAAAGTGTTTTTTGAAGAGCACAATATAAAAATTTTTAGTGAGCACTTAAGTTACTGCTCCGGTACAGGGCATATGTATGACTTAATGCCCATTCCATTTACACAAGATGCTATAGCACATGTTGTTCCTCGTATTAAACAAGTTCAAGACATACTAGAGCAGCAAATTGCGATAGAAAATGTTTCCTATTATGGCGCGCCTGGACAGCAATTATCAGAACTTGAATTTACGAATATTATTTTAGAGCAAGCTGACTGCAAACTTTTACTTGATGTGAATAACATTTATGTTAATTCGATAAATCATGGCTACAACGCGCAAGCATTTTTAACTGGGTTACCTTCTAATCGTATAGCCTATGGGCATGTTGCTGGCCATTATAATGAGGCTGATGACTTAATTGTTGATACACATGGCGCTGATGTGATTGATCCTGTTTGGGAGCTACTCGATAAAGCATACGAAGTGCATGGCGTATTTCCAACCTTGCTTGAGCGCGATTTTAATATTCCTACCATGAATGTTTTAACCAAAGAGTTAGATATAATTCATGATCTACAAGCTAAACACTTTGATTCAACTGTTTCAAAACAACGAGCTTAATATAAGCCTTTATAAATATTAAAAGAGTGCCTGGTTATGAGCTTTATTGAAATACAAAACGAATTTATGGCGCATATTCGCGAGCCTAAAAAAAATAAAAAGCCCAGCGGTATCGAAGACAGGCGTATGGCCATTTATCGCGACCTATTTTTTAATAACATGGAAGGTTTTATATCATCAGGCTTTCCGGTATTAAAAACCTTATATACAGACAAGCAATGGCTGGTTCTTGTACGCCAGTTTTTTAGCGAATATGATTGTCATTCGCCGTACTTTTTAGATATAGCAGGGGAGTTTATTAATTACTTATCAAGTGATTATAAAATGAAAAGATACGATCCCGTGTTTATGCTAGAACTTGCACATTATGAGTGGGTAGAGCTAGATGTATCCATTGCACACGAAGATGAGCAAGAGCAAAAATTACAAACAACAGCGCTTACTAGTTCAGCTTTATATTTATCGAAAACGGCAAGAAATTTAAGTTATCAATTTCCGGTTCAAAATATTAGCAATCGCTTTAAACCAAAAGAGCCATCACCTCAGCCTAATTATTTTGTTGTATATAGAGATGAAGATGATGACGTTCAATTTCTGGCTACGAATGCGATGACAGCTTTGCTATTGTCAATCATAGAGGCAAGCGAAGGCGCGACATTTGACAACGTCTGCCAACAGGTATTAGCTCATGCACCACAATTTAATGCAGAGCAAATTACTCAAGGTGCACTGGTTACTCTTAATGCTATGGTTGAACGAGGAGTAATTGTGACAAAAAATCAAGACTAAGGTCTTTATTGATGATTTTACATCGTCTATTATGGCAGCCTTATTTGCCGTGCTTAATAAAAGGTTGTACCAATGTCAGATGATAAAGACTTTAAAGATCCGTTCAACGCTACTTACTTTCTTGCTTTTTTAGCTGTATTTGCAGGGATTGGTTGTTTAAATGCAATATTAGGCTGGATCACTAGCTTAACGTAAAATGTATAGCGTTTATTAAGGCTGTTGCTAACTTCAGCCTTGAACCACTTTATTTTAATTACCCCGTCCATATTTAATACTTCTTTTATAATAACGCCAAACTCGCAATTAAAGGTTAGTTAAGGTTATAATCACCTGCTTTGTAATATAAACAATTGAGCAGTTAAAATTATGACTCAAGTAACACCAGCAATTATCAAAAACAGCATAACTACAATTGCTGATTATCCAAAAGCGGGCATTATGTTTCGCGATGTAACCACTTTAATGGCAAATCCAGAAGCCTTTAAAGCAACTATTGACGCGTTTATCGCAGAATATAAAGATCAGGGCTTTACTAAAATCATAGGCACAGAATCCCGTGGTTTTATTTTTGGTGCGCCATTGTCTTATGCGTTAGGCATTCCGTTTATTCCAGTACGTAAACCAGGTAAGTTACCACGCGAAGTTATTCGCCAAGATTACTTACTTGAGTACGGTGAAGACACGCTAGAACTGCATGTAGATGCAATTGTACCTGGCGACAAAGTATTACTAGTTGATGACCTATTAGCAACTGGTGGCACAATTGAAGCCACAGCTAAGTTAGTTAATAAACTAGGTGGCGAAGCCACAGATGCAGCATTTGTTGTATCACTACCAGAACTTGGTGGCGAGCAGCGCATCAAAAAAATGGGTATTAAAATCCTAAAATTGGTTGAATTCGAAGGCGAGTAATCGATGAGTTATCAGGTTCTAGCGAGAAAATGGCGTCCTCAAACCTTTCATGAATTGGTTGGGCAGTCTCATGTTAAGCAAGCGCTTGTAAATGCGCTTACGCAAAATAGACTGCATCACGCTTATTTATTCACTGGAACCCGCGGTGTAGGTAAAACCACCATTGCACGTATTTTTGCTAAAAGCTTAAATTGCGATGAAGGTATATCTGCAAATCCGTGTGGACAATGTAGCAGCTGTTTGGATATAGAAGCAGGGCGCTACATTGACCTACTCGAAATAGATGCGGCTTCTCGTACAAAAGTAGAAGACACTCGCGAAATACTTGATAATGTTCAATATGCACCAACGCGTGGACGTTATAAAGTATACCTAATCGATGAAGTTCACATGCTTTCTAAGCACAGCTTTAATGCGCTTTTAAAAACACTTGAAGAGCCACCAGAGCATGTGAAATTTTTATTGGCGACCACTGATCCTCAAAAATTACCAGTTACTATATTATCTCGCTGTCTACAATTTAACTTAAATGCCTTGTCGCAAAGTGAAATTAAAACACAGCTTGAACACGTACTTACTCAAGAGCAGCTTAGCTTTGATAGCGATGCACTTAGCATTATTTCAAAAGCCGCTGATGGCAGTATGCGTGATGCACTTAGCTTAACCGACCAAGCTATTGCGCAAACAAATGGTGATATTAATAATCAAGCAGTACAAACAATGCTTGGTTTAATGGATACTCATTATAGCCAAAGCTTGCTTGCAGCATTACTTGCACAAGATGGCGCTGCGTTAATGGATGAGATTGCGCAGGTAGCAAGTCGTAATCCTAATTATGTGGCATTGCTTGATGATTTAATTGCACTTACGCATTTGACTCAACTAACCCAGTTAGTGCCTGAAGCGGCAGGGCTAGATGAAAAAAATGTAGATTATATTGCTCATGTTGCACAACATACGAGCCCACAACAAATTCAAATTTATTATCAGTTACTGTTAAATGGTAAAAAAGATTTACAATGGGCACCAGAGCCTCGCTTAGGTTTTGAAATGATAATGCTAAGATTATTAGCATTTAAGCCTTCAGATGTGCAACAAACTGTACACACAGCAAACGAAGAGCCGGCCCCAAATAAACAAGGCCGTGCAAATGCACTGCGAGATATATTAAATAAAAATAAAACATCGCAAAACACCGTAGCTGGCCAAAGTAGTGTCCCTGTAAACAATACTAAGCCAGTTAGCAATGCAGAGCAGCCTAAAGCCGTTGAGATAGAGCCTTCAGCTAACGCTGCCGCTCAGTCATCAAATAATGAAGTCGTGCAAAGTAATATTGAGCCTGCCCAAGTTGCAGTAGAGCAACAGGTTCAACAAAGTGAAAACGCTTCAAAGCAACAGGCTTTAGCTAAAGAGCAACCACAAACCAATGTTGTTTCAGATGCTCAAGCCCAGCGACAAAGCGAAGATGAAGCTTATATGCTCCATAGTGATGCTGAACAAACGCTGGCCTCGCAATTTGACGATATAATGAGTAGCGCTGTAGATCAGGGCTTTAACCCTGTAACTAATACAAACTCAGAACCTCAATCAGAGCCTGTTACTAATCACAATGTAAGTACGCCAATAGCTGAACAAGAAGCGCAGGCGCAATCTGCCATTGCTCGTATTTTACGTGACAGAAACATATCCGGTGCGGGTAGGTTATCAAGCAAGAGTACAAGCACCTCTGCAAATAATGTAGCAGCGCAGCCAAACCAAGCGCCCGCTAAAAAGCCAGAACATCACGCAAGAATGCCTAAAGCTCAAAGTGTTAACCAAGGTAGCACCGCTGAAAATACAAACGAGCTCAACAGCGTTTCAAGCATAGCACCTAGCGATCCCCCACCTTGGGTGACTGATAGTGCAGGTGCAAGTGAAAAAAAGCATGAGCTCCCACCAATAGGGAGCGAAAGCCAGGCACATGGTCACGCTAATACAAAACCAGCACGAAAAGTTGATTTTAAAGAAAAACATCAAACAATTACCGAAAATTTAGCGCCAGAGCTACTTGAGCAAATAAATCCTCAAAAAGTACCTGAAGCAGCGCCCGAGGAAATTAGCATTCCCGCGCCTGATGATTTTCAAAGTCCAATTAGTGAAATTAGGTTTGCACACCAACAAGATGAATGGGCTTATTTAATTAAACGTATGGGACTGGGTGGTCGTATGCGCCAATTTGCGTTGCATTCAATATTTACCAAGCAAGGCAACAGTTTACATATAGACGTTGATGAATCACAAAAGCATTTAGATACACCGATGCTTCGCCAAAGATTAGATGCCGCATTGTCGAGTATTTATGAGCATAACGTGTCGTTAAGTATTAATTTTGCTAAGGGAGTTATTGATTCTCCTTATCTTATTCAGCAAAAAATAGATGCAGGACGCCATCAACAAGCAATCGATGTGATCACATCGGATGAAAACATAGTACAATTTCAGCAAGTATTTAGCGCCGAAATTGACGAAAACAGTATTCAGGCATTGTAATTACTTACAATCGCCCTTATGTTCATGTTAATTAATGTATTAAAAGAAAGAGAGAAAGTTATGTTTAAAGGTGGAATGGGCAACATGATGAAGCAAGCGCAGCAAATGCAAGATCGCATGCAAAAAGCCCAAGACGAAATCGCAACTCTTGAAGTTGTTGGTGAAGCCGGTGCAGGTTTAGTTAAAGTAACTATGCTTGGTAACCACAATGTACGTCGTGTTCAGCTTGATGAGAGCTTGATGGAAGACGACAAAGACATGATTGAAGACTTACTTGCAGCAGCATGTAACGATGCTGTTCGCCGTGTTGCAGAAGAAACACAAGAGCGTATGGGTAAAGTAACTGGCGGTATGCAATTACCACCAGGTATGAAAATGCCGTTTTAAGTAAATAATGCAACTTTCAGATAGTTTAAATCAGCTTATAGAAGCACTGCGCTGTCAACCGGGCATTGGTCCAAAGTCAGCGCAACGTATTGCTTTTCACCTGCTTGAGCGCGACCGAAAGGGAGGCACTCAGCTGGGCAATGCACTCACTAAAGCAATGACCGCCATAGGGCACTGTCAGTCTTGTCGTACTTTTTGCGAACAAGCTCAGTGCGATATTTGTTTAAGTACAAAACGCCAAGACAGCGGTATATTATGTGTTGTTGAATCGCCTACTGACGTACTTGCCATCGAGCAAACAGGTCAGTATTTAGGTCTATACTTTGTATTAATGGGTCACTTATCGCCAATAGACGGTATTGGTCCTAAAGAGATTGGCTTAGATGTTTTAGAGCAAAAGCTTGCCCAAGGCGATATTAATGAGGTTATTTTAGCGACTAACCCTACCGTTGAAGGCGATACTACCGCACATTATATTGCTCAGCTTTGTCATAAATACAAAGTCGGCGCTTCACGTATTGCCCATGGTATTCCTGTGGGAGGTGAGCTTGATTTAGTAGATGGTAGAACACTTATGCATGCCTTTAGCGGCAGGCGCCTAGTTACTCAAGACTAGCTCTAAGTCACTATTTGAAAACAAATTACAAAAGCCTACATGATTAAATCATGTAGGCTTTTTCGTTTTTAAGGTAAGCTTAGAAACAATTTAATATATTTTTGGGCTATGTCTCTAATTAGTAAGGAATACAATGAAAGATAACCAACCCTATCAAGGTGCATTACTAGGTAGTAAGCGTTTTTTACCGCTTTTTATTACGCAGTTTTTCTCAGCGATAAACGATAACGTGTATAAGCAATCAGTGCTTATTCTATTAATATTTCAGGCTGCAACGCTTGCAGATGGCGCACTTTATTCAAATATTGCTGCTGGGTTATTTATTCTTCCGTTCTTTTTATTTTCAGGGATGGCAGGGCAGCTTGCAGAAAAAACAGAAAAATCAAAATTGATTAGAATCGTAAAACTATGTGAAATCCCTATTATGGTTGTAGGGGCAGTTTCTATTTTAACGCAGTATGTGTGGCTAATGTTAGCCACCGTATTTTTAATGGGCGTGCAAAGTACGTTTTTTGGTCCATTAAAATATTCTATTTTACCGCAGCACGTAGCACCTAATGAATTAACAAAAGCGAATGGTTTGGTTGAATCAGGCACGTTTGTGGCCATACTAATGGGTACAATTTTTGGCACTTATTATATTACTCAATCAGTAGGGCCTACGCTTATAAGTATTGCAGTATTAGTATTGGCCGTGATGGGTTATGTGAGCAGTCGCTTTATACCCACTAGTGAAGCAAACGAGCCTAACTTAAAATTTACCTATAATATATTTTCATCTACAAAAAACGTATTTTCAGCACTTAATTCGCAAACAGAATCGGTTGGTAAATCAGTCCTCGGGATCAGTTGGTTTTGGTTAATTGGCGCCATCGTTTTAACATCCCTACCAAATTATGTAAAACACACAATGGGTGGTGATGAACTGGTTGTCACTAGCGCGCTTGTTGTGTTTTCACTAAGTATTGCGATTGGTTCGTTACTGTGTGAAAAGCTTTCTCGCTCTCGTATTGAGCTAGGCATTGTGCCTTTTGGCGCTATTTTAATTACCTTGTTTTTATACTTACTGAGCCAAGAGAGCGCTATTAGCTCTTATCTACCTCAAAACCCTGAATTATTGACGCTTGAGCAGTTATTAAAAACAGGCGACATGGTGTGGCATTTTGTATGGATGGCAGGCATTGGTATTGGCTCAGGTTTTTACACTGTACCGCTGTATGCGCTTATTCAACAGCGTACTGAAGAGTCGAGTCGCTCACGAGTTATAGCGGCTAACAATGTATTAAATGCACTGTTTATGGTGGGCAGTGCTGTTTTAAGTATTGTAACGCTGTCTGTTTTTCAGTGGAGTATTTCAGAGTTGCTACTGTTACTTGCTGGGCTAAACTTACTTATCTCTGTTTATATTTATACCAAAGTACCAGAGTTCTTTTTACGATTTATTATATATATTTTAGCTATTTGTATGTACAGAGTGCGTACAAAAGGTGAAAGTAATATACCTGATGCAGGCGCTGCGGTTGTCGTGTGTAATCATGTCAGCTTTGTTGATTGGATGTTTATTTTAGCCGCATCACCAAGGCCTATCCGGTTTATGGTATTTGCCCCTATTTATTATTCGCCGGCCCTACATTGGTTATTTAAAATGGCCAAGGCTATTCCCATTAACAGTGAAAAAACCAATCCAGAAGCGTTTAAAAAAGCCTTTGACGAAGTGGCTGCTGCGCTTAATAAAGGCGAACTTGTTGGTATTTTCCCTGAAGGAAAACTAACCAGTGACGGCTCAGTGGATATTTTTCGCCGTGGAATAGAGCGCATTATTGAGCGCTCACCTGTGCCCGTTATTCCTGTGCATTTAGGGGGCCTGTGGGGAAGTATGTTTAGCCGAAAAGCTAAGTGGCAACTACCACGATTAAAATGGTCTTTGGTGTCGGTTGCAGTAGGTACCCCGATTGCCGCTGACAAAGTAGTAGCAGACGATTTACGTGAGCAAGTATTGGCTTTAAAAGCGCTTCATTCAAAAGATATTGACTAATTTAATGGCTAACTCAATATTGGATACACCGGTAGAGTCACAAATGATTGTTGATGACTTTGTAGCGCCCAAGTGCGACGGGTTTATTGAAATATTATATCAAGATGACGATATTTTACTGATCAATAAACCCAGTGGACTATTAAGCTTATCAGGTAAAAATCCGCTTAATTGGGACTCAGTGCATTACCGCTTAGTACATGGTCAAAAGGGCTTAACAGCTGCATTTGCAGAGGCTAAGTTACCGCATCGGCTAGATTTTGGCACATCGGGCATTATGATTGTTGGATTAAACGCGATTGCGTCAAAGCACCTTAATAAGCAATTTCAGGCACGCAGTATTCAAAAGCGTTATGTAGCCATGTTAGAGGGTAGCTTAGCTGTTGATGAAGGGCAAATTACTGCGCCAATTGCAAAAGATAAACTGCTTTTTCCGCGTGTTAAAATTTGCCAATCGACAGGTAAAACAGCGCTGAGTGAATATAAAGTACTTGAGCGGCTCAGGCAGCCGTGCAGAACCTTAGTGCAATTTACACCTATTACCGGGCGTACCCATCAATTACGAATACACAGCCAGTTTATAGGGCACCCAATTTTAGGCTGTGATTTATATAAAAGTGCGCAAAGTGAACATATGGCAGGGCGGTTACAATTACATGCCAGCGATGTATCTTTTGAGCACCCAGCAACGGGTGAAAAGATTCATATTAATTGTCCGCATTCGTTTTAAACAAATTAATGGTTCTTTGTTTTCGTTTCACCTTTTTTAAATTTTTCCCTTGAAGTTCTAACACCTCACCCCATATTAAGTGCATAACGCAGACACTTTGCAAATTGGAGATATATAAATGACTGCAGCACAAAAAGAAACATTAGGCTTTCAAACAGAAGTAAAACAATTATTAAACTTAATGATTCATTCTCTTTATTCTAATAAAGAAATATTTTTACGTGAGCTTGTGTCAAATGCATCAGACGCAGCAGACAAGTTACGCTTTTTAGCATTATCTCAAGGTGACCTTTACCAAGGTGATGCCGATTTACGTGTTCGTATTAGTGCAGATAAAGAAGCAAATACAATTACCATTTCAGATAATGGTATTGGTATGACGCGAGATGAAATCATTAGCTCATTAGGTACTATTGCAAAGTCGGGTACTGCTGAGTTTTTCAAAAACTTAACAGGCGATCAAAGTAAAGATTCACAGTTAATTGGTCAATTTGGTGTAGGTTTTTACTCTGCATTTATTGTTGCTGATTTAGTAACTGTTCGTACACGCAAAGCCGGTGAAACAACCGCATACGAGTGGGAATCTCAAGGTGAAGGCGAATACACACTTCAAGAAATTGAAAAAGAAGGCCGTGGTACCGACATTATTTTACATCTTCGCGATGAAGAAAAAGAATTTGCTGATGACTGGCGCCTACGTAGTATCGTTACTAAATACTCTGATCACATCTCAACGCCAGTACAAATGTTTAAAGCAGAAGTGCCAGAATCTGAAGGTGAAGACGGCGAAAAAATTCCAGCAGTACCAGGTGAGTGGGAAAGCATTAACCGCGCGACTGCATTGTGGACACGCGATAAATCAGAGCTTTCTGATGATGAATACAAAGAGTTTTACAAGCATGTAAGCCATGATTGGGAAGAGCCACTTAGCTGGGCACATAATAAGGTTGAAGGTAAAACTGAATACACTAGCCTTTTATATATTCCTAAAAAAGCACCTTTCGACTTATGGAACCGTGAACGTCAAAGTGGTTTAAAACTTTACGTACAACGTGTGTTTGTAATGGATGATGCTGAGCAATTCATGCCAAGCTACCTTCGCTTTGTAAAAGGCTTACTAGATTCAAACGATTTACCACTGAACGTATCTCGTGAAATTCTACAAGACAACAAAGTAACGCAAGCTATTCGTAAAGGGTGTACATCGCGTATTATTAAAATGCTTGAGCGTATGGCTAAAAACAAAGCTGACGATTACCAAGTATTTTGGAATGAGTTTGGTCAAGTAATGAAAGAAGGCCCAGCTGAAGATGCTGCAAATAAAGAAGCTATTTGTAAGCTACTTCGTTTTTCTTCGACACACACTGATTCAGAAACACAAGATGTGTCGCTTGAGCAATATGTTGAACGCATGAACGAAGGCCAAGACAAAATTTACTACGTAGTAGCTGATACATTCACCGCTGCGAAAAACTCACCGCATTTAGAGATTTTCCGCAAAAAAGGCATTGAAGTATTACTACTAAGTGACCGTGTTGACGAGTGGATGATGAGCCACTTAACTGAATTTGCTGATAAGCAACTACAGTCAATCACACGTGGTGACTTAGATTTAGGTAAGCTTGACGACGAAGAAACTAAAAAAGCGCAAGAAGAGTCTGAAAAAGAAATGGCTGGCCTTGTTGAACGTATTAAAACAGCACTAGGTGATGACGTTAAAGAAGTGCGCTTTACGCACCGCTTAACAGATTCTCCAGCATGTGTTGTAAGCGACGACAACGACATGAGCTCACAAATGCAAAAGCTAATGGAATCTGTTGGTCAAGCAGCCCCTGAAGCAAAACCTGTGTTTGAGCTAAACCCAGATCATCAACTTGTTAAGCACTTAAATGACGAACAAGATGAAGATAAGTTTGCGCAGTGGTCACACGTTTTACTAGATCAAGCACTACTTGCAGAACGCGGTACACTTAAAGATCCAACAGGATTTGTTACTCGCTTAAATAAATTGATGCTTGAACTAAGTAAATAAGTAAATAAGCAAATAGCTATTTACTCAGTTAATAAAGTATAAATTATGTACTTTAAATAAAAGGGAACGTGTGTTCCCTTTTTTAATGCCCTGTAAACACCCCAACGGCTCATCAATTAGTATAAGTTGCTTGAGTATCGGCGGCGCTTGTGGAAGAATTCAGGCTTTAAAATAAATATCCATACTAGGGGACAATAATATGCGCATTATTCTTTTGGGCGCGCCGGGTGCAGGTAAAGGTACTCAAGCTCAGTTTTTAATGGACAAATACGGTATTCCACAAATTTCTACTGGCGATATGTTACGTGCGGCAATTAAAGAAGGCACGCCACTAGGTCTAGAAGCAAAAAAAGTAATGGATGCTGGTCAACTAATTTCTGACGATATTATTATTGGTTTAGTTAAAGAGCGTATTACTAAAGCGGATTGTGAGAAAGGTTTTTTACTTGATGGCTTCCCGCGTACAATCCCGCAAGCGGATGCAATGAAAGAAAATGGCGTAGTGGTTGATCACGTTATTGAATTTGACGTGGCTGATGAAGTCATTGTTGAGCGTATGGGCGGACGTCGCGTTCATCCTGGTTCTGGTCGTGTTTACCACGTTGTTTATAATCCACCAAAAGTGGAAGGTAAAGACAACGAAACTGGGGATGACTTAATTGTTCGCGCTGATGATACTGAAGAAACAGTACGTAAACGTTTAGGTATTTATCACGAGCAAACTATGCCATTGGTTGATTACTATCAAGCAGAAGCGGCTGCTGGTAATACTCAATACCATAAACTAGATGGTACACAAGCTGTTGAAACTGTTAGCCAACAACTTGGTGAACTTTTAGGTTAATTATAAAAGCACATTAAAAAACCGCCAATTGGCGGTTTTTTGTTTTAAGGCTATTTAGCATTGCTTAATTAGTGCTACTTAATGGACTTTACAATGTTTTAAGTTTCTCAATTACGCTGTTGTATTCTGGTTCAGTTGAAAGGCTACTAACTAACTGTTTATAAATGACGTTATGGCTTTCATCTAAAATAAAGACTGTTCGCGTTAGTAAGCCCATATCTTTAATAATCAATCCGTATTTCTGACCAAAATCACGCCAAACAGAATCTGATAACGTAGTGATTTTATCGATATTTTCAGCTTTGCAAAAACGCTTTTGAGCAAATGGTAAATCAGCACTAATTGTTAGCATAACTACACTTGGGAATTGTGAGGCTACTTTTTCATTAAAGTGCTTAGTTTGCAGGCTACAAATGCCGGTATCTAGGCTGGGTACTACACTTATTAATACAGCTTGGCCTTTGTAATCCTCAAGTGTCACTGGAATAAAGTTGTCATCAACAACTTTGAAATTTGGCGCACTATCTCCAATTGAGATACCTTGACCTAATAAAGTGACTGGTTTGCCTTGCGCGGATACTTTTCCTGCATCAAGTGTGTTTTCTGGATAGTCGGCTGCAATAGCCACAGAACAAAATGCACTCAAAGCAAAGGCAAGTGAACGTAACATAAGGTATTTCCTTTTAAATTAACGCAATGGGCGTCAGTGTATTATACTGGGCTTTAGTTACCAAGTGATTAAACCTGCTTAATAGAGTGGGTATTAGCTCTGAAATATAAAAATTGTAACTATGCTAAACTTTGATTAACATGAAGTTACAAAAGATATCTTCAATAATAAAAATAAAAACCATCATAAAATGATTTTAATGCTCATTACTGGTTTAGAAACAGAGAGATAATATGTCAACATCGGTATTAATATGTGATGACTCAAAATTAGCTAGGCGTCAGTTGGCTCGCTCATTACCTGAAGATTGGGACATTAAAGTTGAATTTGCACTTGACGGCGTTGATTGTATAAAGCAAATAAAGTTAATTGAACCAGAGATACTTTTTCTCGATTTAAACATGCCAGAAATGGACGGTTATGAAGTATTAATCGCTATGAAAGAACAGGGGCTTAATATTCTCACTGTTGTTGTCTCTGGTGATATACAACCAAGTGCACACCAAAGAGTGCTTGAGCTTGGTGCTATCGACTTTATTCAAAAACCATGTTCCCCCGAAAAACTAGCCAGCATAATTGAACACCATGGGATTAAAGATAAAGCCATGCGTGAGCGTCTCTCTCATTCGCTAGGAGAGCAAGTCGACCCTGATGTTCGGGATATATACCAAGAGCTAACTAACGTTGCTATGGGGCAGGCTGGGGATTTACTTGCACGTCTTCTTAATGTATTTGTAGAGCTACCAATTCCTAATGTGAATATTTTGGAAGTTAATGAACTCGATATGGCGCTGCAGTCTATAGATAATAACGCAGCTACATCGGGTGTGTGCCAGGGCTTTATTGGCGGTGGTATTTCGGGCGAGGCGCTATTACTTTTAAATGATTCAAGCTTTAAAGAAATAGCTTCTTTGATGAACTATGACGGCGAATTAAACGATAAAATTGAACTTGAGCTGCTTATGGATATTAGTAATATTTTGATAGGCGCTATTTTAACGGGTCTTTCAAAACAGCTCGACATGTCATTTAGCCAAGGGCACCCCATAGTACTTGGCCAACACAGAGATGTATCTGAGTTGGTTAAATCAAACAAGTCACGTTGGCAACGCACCCTTGCAATAGAGATTAGTTACGGTATTGAAAACCATGATATAAATTGCGACCTCATGCTGTTATTTACTGAAGATTCACTTAAAACTTTGAAATACAAAGTTGCTTACCTATTAGAAGATTAAGTTATGGCCGCTGATTTAGAAATGAATGAGATCCATTGGTTAATGGATATGTTTAATACCGTTGATGTAGGCCTTGTGGTACTCGATAGGGATTATAAGGTGTGTGTATGGAATGGTTTTATGGAAAACCATTCAGGGCTTCTACCAAGCGCAGTAAAAGATAAAGATCTATTTGATTTATTTCCTGCAATAGACGAAAAATGGTTTAGAAGTAAATCTGAGTCGGTTTTTGTTTTAAAAAACCGCTCTTTTACGATTTGGGAGCAGCAGCCATACATTTTTAGGTTTAAAAATTATCGACCTATTACTGGTAAAGCTGATTACATGTATCAAAATGCGACATTCATCCCTCTTACCAATACGATGGGCGAAGTTAGCCACATTTGTATTATTTTATATGATGTAACAGATGTCGCGGTAAATAAAAAAGAGCTTGAAGAGTTAAATAAAAAATTAGAACAAGTAAGTCAAACAGATAGCTTAACGCAGCTTGCAAACCGTGGACACTGGGAAGGTACGCTACGCCAAGAGTTTTTAAGAGTTAAGCGAAGTGGTGGCTGTAGTACATTATTAATGTTTGATATTGATCACTTTAAAAAAATAAATGATGAATATGGTCATAGCTGTGGTGATGAATCGCTTCGTCATTTGTCTAACTTACTACGTACGACGCTGCGCGAGACTGATGTTGCAGGGCGTTATGGCGGTGAAGAGTTTGCAGTGACATTGCTTGATACAGATAAAGAAGGCGCTTTTGTATTTGCTGAGCGTTTAAGGGTATTGATTGAAACTAACCCTGTTAAGTATAAACACTTTGAAATAACAATGACGGTAAGTATAGGGCTGGCTGGTAGCAGTAATGATTTTAAAAATCATGAGCGCTGGATAGAGGCTGCAGATAAAGCACTGTACCAGTCTAAAAATACAGGGCGAAATAAAGTAATAGCCTACGAAGATATAAAAAATGACGCTTAAGCGTCATTTTTTATATCCAGAATTTAGAGTTAAATAATACCGTGTTTTTTTACAATCTGCTGAGCAAACCCAATCAGTATGGAAATTGTATTGCTCTTCATTATTGTGTTGTGTGTCGAGAGTCATCTATTGGGCATTGACCAATTATTGAAACCTCACCAGAATTTGACTCTTGCTCTAGTTTTACTTTAAAGCCCCATAATCTGTAAAGATGCTTAAGCACTTCCTCGTGCGAGTTTGCTAAAGGGATATTATTATGAGGTACATAGCGTAGGGTTAATGAACGGTCACCTCTAATATCAACATCATACACTTGAATGTTAGGCTCATGATTACTTAAATTGTACTGCGCTGAGAGTGCTTCTCTCACTGCTTTATAGCCGTTGTCGTTATGTATTGCGCCAATTTCTAGGTGGGGATTATTAGTATGGTCAATAATAGTAAATAATTTAAAATCACGAATTAACTTAGGCGATAAAAACTGGCTAATAAAACTCTCATCCTTAAAGTTTTCCATTGCAAAATGCAGTGTATCTAGCCAGTTACTACCTGCATATTCAGGAAACCAGCGTTTATCTTCTTCAGTTGGGTGTTCACATATTCTGCGAATATCAACCATCATATTAAAGCCTAAAGCATATGGGTTAATGCCTGAATAATACTTACTGTTATAAGGTGGCTGATAAACTACGTTGGTGTGGCTTTGTAAAAACTCTAACATGAAAGAGTCGGTGAGCTTTCCCTCATCATATAAGTGATTAAGGATGGTGTAGTGCCAAAAAGTTGCCCAACCTTCGTTCATTACTTGAGTTTGTTTTTGTGGGTAAAAGTATTGCGAAATTTTACGTACAATACGTATCACTTCACGTTGCCAAGAATCGAGTAATGGGGCATTTTTTTCAATAAAATACAAAATATTTTCTTGAGGTTCAGAAGGGAAATGGCGGACTTTCTTTTTGGTTTCTTGCTGTTGCTCAGGAATAGTCCGCCATAATTCGTTTACTTGCGATTGAAGGTAGTCTTCGCGCTCTTGTTGGCGTTTTTGCTCTTCAAATAGCGATATTTGTTGTGGACGTTTGTAGCGATCGACCCCGTAATTCATTAATGCATGACATGAGTCGAGTAGGGCTTCTACTTGTGTAATACCATGCTTTTCTTCGCAGCGGCTTATGTAGTTTTTAGCAAATACCAAGTAATCAATAATTGAACCTGCATCGGTCCAGGTTTTAAATAAGTAATTACCTTTAAAAAATGAGTTATGTCCGTAACACGCATGTGCCATTACAAGCGCTTGCATAGGTAGGGTGTTTTCTTCCATTAAGTACGCAATACAAGGGTCTGAATTTATCACTATTTCGTAAGCGAGACCCATTTGTCCGCGCTTATAATTTTGCTCTGTTTGGATAAATTTCTTACCGTAAGACCAATGACTGTAGCCAATAGGCATACCAACGCTTGAATAAGCATCCATCATTTGCTCTGCGGTTATCACTTCAATTTGATTAGGGTAGGTGTCTAACCTGTAGTGAGCTGCAACACGGGCAATTTCACCTTGGTACTCATCCAATAAATCAAAGGTCCAATCTGGGCCATCACTCAATCGTTTATCATTCATAATACTACCTCGCTTTTGGCTATGCAGAGTTTTGCTGTTGACGACCTTTTTTAAATAGCTCCCTAAAAATTGGGTAAATATCTTCAACGCTTTGAATATGCTGTATGGCGAAATTATTATGGCTGTGTGTTATAGATTCATATTCGCGCCATAGGCTTTGATGAGCACGAGTGGTTATTTCAATATAAGCAAAATAACGTACTGCGCTTAAGAGCTTATTACGTAATATTTCACCACACTGCGGGGTGTCGTCCGCCCAGTTATCGCCATCAGAGGCTTGTGCGGCGTATACATTCCACTCATTTGCGTGATAACGCTCTTTTATTATTTCGTTCATTAATTTAAGTGCGCTTGAAACAATAGTGCCGCCAGTTTCTTGGGAGTAAAAAAACTCTTGTTCGTCTACTTCTTTAGCTTGTGTGTGGTGGCGAATATAAACAACTTCTATGTCTTTATAACTGCGCGTTAAAAATTGATAGAGCAAAATATAAAAACGCTTTGCCATGTCTTTTGTTGGCTGATCCATTGAGCCTGACACATCCATAATACAAAACATCACGGCTTTGCTGGTGGGGTGAGGGCGCTTTTCGTAATTACGAAAACGTAAATCGTAGTTATCAATAAACGGAACCGACTTAATTTGCACTTTTAATGCTGCAATTTCTTTTTGTAACAAAGCAATTGCCGCTTTATCGTTATGTGGACCAGCAAGCAGCAGAGCAAGTTGTTCTTCGAGCTCTTTTAAACGGCGTTTTTTACCTGCACTCATGGCAACACGCCGTGCAAGCGAGCCTTGAAGAGAGCGTACAATGTCAATATTACTTGGCATGCCGTCGCTACAAAATCCTGCGCGATGGGTTTTCATTTGCACTAACTTATCAAGTTGGTTTTCTTGTAAGTTAGGAAGTTCTAGATCTTCAAACAGTAAATCAAGGTATTCATCTTTTGATATTGAAAATACAAACTCATCTTGTCCCTCGCCCGAATCGCTGGCGTCACCTTCACCGGCACCACCGCCTTGTCCGCCTTTAGGGCGCTCAATTTTATCACCTGTAGAAAACTGATCGTTACCAGGGTGAATTTGCTCTCTATTCCCGCCTTGCCCTTGATGAAATGTAGGTTCGCTGATATCGCGTTGTGGAATAGAAATACTCTCACCAGAGCTTGAATCGGTAACGCTGCGTTTGTTAATCGCATCTGAAACCGCTTCTTTAATTTGCTTTTTATAGCGCCTAATAAAGCGCTGGCGATTAAGCGTACTTTTATTTTTTCCGTTTAAACGCCTATCTATAAAATGCGCCATATTGACCTCCTATATACTACGACTATGAAGGTTATTGCGATTTTCTAACCCGTAAATACCACTCAGAAAGCAAGCGAACTTGTTTTTGTGTATAGCCTTTTTCGACCATACGGTTCACAAAGTCTTCGTGCTTTTGCTGATCCTCTGCAGACGTTTTAGTATTAAACGAAATAACAGGGAGTAAATCTTCGGTATTAGAGAACATTTTTTTCTCAATCACCGTGCGTAGTTTTTCGTAGCTTGTCCATAGTGGGTTTTTACCGTTGTTGTGTGCACGGGCACGCAGTACAAAGTTCACTATTTCATTACGAAAATCTTTAGGATTAGAAATACCCGCTGGCTTTTCTATTTTTTCAAGTTCAGCGTTTAGCGCTGCGCGGTCAAATAGCTGTCCTGTATCGGGGTCGCGATATTCTTGGTCTTGTATCCAAAAATCTGCATAAATAACATAACGGTCAAAAATATTTTGTCCGTATTCCGAGTACGATTCTAGATAAGCGGTTTGCAGTTCTTTACCTATAAACTCGACATATTGTGGAATTAAATAGCCTTTTAAAAAGCTTAAATAACGCTCTTCTATTTCACTTGAAAATTGCTCGCGCTCTATCTGTTGCTCAAGCACATAGAATAAATGCACCGGATTTGCAGCAACCTCAGTGGTATCAAAGTTAAACACTCGGGACAAAATTTTAAACGCAAAGCGAGTAGAGAGCCCCGTCATGCCTTCATCAACACCTGCGTAATCACGATACTCTTGATACGATTTTGCTTTAGGGTCGGTGTCTTTTAGGGTCTCGCCATCGTATACCCGCATTTTAGAATAGATACTTGAATTTTCTGGCTCTTTTAAACGTGATAGCGTCGTAAATTGCGCCAATGTTTTAAGTGTACCCGGTGCACATGGCGCGTTGTATAGCTCGCTGTGCTCAAGTAATTTGTCGTAAATTTTAATTTCTTCAGTTACACGTAAGCAATAAGGGACTTTTACAATATAAACACGGTCTAAAAATGCTTCGTTGTTTTTATTGTTTTTAAAGGTTTGCCACTCAGACTCATTCGAGTGAGCGAGGATCATGCCATTAAAGGGCAGGGCACTAATGCCTTCTGTGCCGTTATAGTTACCTTCTTGGGTTGCGGTAAGTAAAGGATGCAGCACTTTAATAGGCGCTTTAAACATTTCTACAAATTCCATCAGCCCTTGGTTAGCTAAACATAAAGAGCCAGAGTAGGCGTATGCATCAGGATCGTTTTGGGCAAAGTGCTCAAGCTGGCGAATATCGACCTTACCAACCAGTGCTGAAATATCTTGGTTGTTTTCATCTCCTGGCTCGGTTTTGGCAATGCCTATTTGGTTTAAAATAGAAGGGTAGCGTTTAACCACTCTAAACTGGCTTATATCACCATTGAACTCTTTTAAGCGTTTGCCAGCCCAAGGCGACATAATGGTTTTTAAGTAGCGCGGTTTAATACCGTATTCTTTGCTGAGTACGTCTGCATCTTCGATAGGATCAAACAAGGAGAGGGGGTGGTCGTTTACAGGAGACCCTTTAATTGAATAAATAGGCACTTGTTGCATTAAATACTTTAGTTTTTCAGCAATGGATGATTTACCCCCACCAACAGGTCCAAGTAAATAAAGCACTTGTTTGCATTCTTCTAGCCCCTGAGCCGCATGTTTTAAATAAGAGACTATTTGCTCAATGGCGTCTTCCATACCATAAAAATCAGCAAAGGCAGGGTAGCGCGCAACTACTCTATTTGAAAATAATCGACTTAGTCGTGCATCCGTTGCGGTATCTACCATGTGTGGTTCGCCAATTGCCATAAGTAGGCGTTCTGGTGCGCTGGCGTAGGCAGACTTATCGGTTTTACAAATCTCAAGAAATTCAGCGATACTGTATTCTTCTTCCTGTGCCGCTTCGTATCGTGCTTGGTAATGCTCAAAAATCGTCATAATAACCTCCGAAACCCGCTGTAAAAAGGTGCTTACCTTTTAAAGTCTAGTCACGAATGTGTATGTTTGTGCAATAAAATTAAAAATTTAAGTGAAAAAAGATCATGTTACTAAAAGTGTTTTATTGAATGATGAGGCGCTTAGGTGTGATAAACAACAAACAAAAAAAGACGCCTAAGCGTCTTTTTTACATTAGCGTTTAAAGGCTAATTAAGCGAAGTTAGCGTTCGCGAATTCCCAGTTAACAAGCGACCAAAAACCTTTAAGGTAATCTGGACGAACGTTACGGTAATCGATGTAGTAAGCGTGTTCCCATAAATCCACTGTCAGGATTGGAGTAACGCCATCATCAGTTAATGGTGTAGCAGCGTTAGATGTATTAACGATGTCTAGTGAACCATCAGCAAGCTTAACTAACCACGTCCAGCTTGAACCAAAGTTATTTACTGCTTTGTCATTTAATGCATCTTTAAACGCATCAAAAGAACCCCATTTAGCGTTGATTGCATCAGCAACTGCGCCAGTAGGCTCGCCGCCGCCGTTTGGAGATAAGCTGTTCCAGTAAAAAGTATGGTTCCAGATTTGTGCTGCGTTGTTAAATACGCCGCCTTCTGATGAACATACGATCTCTTCTAGAGATTTGTTTTCAAACTCAGTACCAGGGATTAAACCATTAAGCTTAACCACGTATGTGTTGTGATGTTTGCCATGGTGAAACTCTAGCGTTTCTTTTGAAATATGTGGCTCAAGTGCGTCGATTGCATATGGTAGTGACGGTAGTTCAAATGCCATTTTTTTATCTCCATCTTCTTTGGTTGATAGTCCATTTGGTAATACGTAATGCCTGTTGAAACAGAGCAGTTACCTATACCAAGCGGTAATATAGTGTTACTATAATTGTTGAGTATTTTACTCAAGTTTAAGCAAACAGCAATGCTATTGCGAAAGACTATTTCAATTGCGGCTTTATTTGCCCATTTTAAGTTATATATTTGTGGTCACGATGAGTTGTTTTCAAGACCTAAATATATTTAGCTATCGTTACTTTGAGGTTGTAGATGGAAACCATTGATAAAATTAAACAGCAAATTTCAGAAAATCCAATAATCCTTTTCATGAAAGGGTCACCAAAATTACCAAATTGTGGTTTTTCTTCACAAGCATCGCAAGCGTTAATGTCATGTGGTGAACCATTTGCATACGTTGATATTTTACTTAATCCAGACATTCGTGCTGAGCTTCCAGCATACGCAAATTGGCCAACATTCCCACAACTTTGGGTAGATGGCGAATTAGTTGGTGGTTGTGACATTATTATCGAAATGTTTCAACGCGGTGAATTACAGCCGTTAATTACTGAAACTGCTGCTAAATACAAAGAAGCTGACGCAGAGTAATTTATTACTCAACCTGAACTCAGGTTATTAAGCTCTTTAAACACAAAGCCACTTTTTAAGTGGCTTTGTTGTTTTTAATTTGTGTGAATTTATGAATAAGGAAGGCTCACTTGTACGTTTAAGCCGCCCTCTATTTTGTTATGTAAACTTATATGCCCCTGGTGCGCTTCTGCTATTTCTCTGCATAAGGCTAGCCCTAAACCACTCCCCGTACTTTTTGTTGAATAAAAGGGCACTAAAGCATTTGCCATTACTTGCTCGCTCATTCCTTTGCCGCAGTCGCTTACATTTATAACACATGCTTGGGGTACAAACTCGACCTGAATATGTATTTCATTGGCGTTGGAGCCTGACTCGTGTGAATTTTTTAATAGGTTTATCAGCAGCTGCTCGAGTTGTGTTTGATCAGCTTGTAATTCATTGTGTGAATTTTTTATTTCGTAGCTAAATTGCCAGTGATTTTTTAAATTATTGAGGGTGTTTTGCCAGTTAACCCGCGTTTTTTGTGGCTGAGGTAATTTAGCAAACTTGCCATAGCCTTGTACAAATTCAGTTAAGTGACTAATTCGCTCATCAATAGTTGCAAATACACGGGCAAGGCGAGGCTCATCAACTTTATTTGCGAGCAATTGTGCGCTGTGTAGCATGGATGACATAGGGCCGAGTGAATTATTTAATTCGTGGCTAATAATGCGTATTACTTTTTTCCACACCGCAACTTCTTGGCGACTAAGTTCACGGGTTAACTGTTTAAATATATATAAATGATGCTTTTGATTATTAAGTAAAAACTCCCCAGTGGCTAAATGCCAAGTTTGCGAGTCTTGATTCTCTATTTCTATATTAAAGAGGCCATCAATACCGTGCTCTATAGCTGCTACTAATTGCAGAGGCGAATTTTCGAGCAATTTACTTAGCTGCATACCTTCAAGGCGAGTTGCGCTATTAAATAAACTACGGCTAATTAAATTACTAAATACCACCGTATTATTATCATTGACCAGCAATAACGCTTGCGGCGAGCTTTGCAATACTTTATCAAGCATTAACTCGCGCTGGTAAATCCATTGTTTTTCTTGGCGAAGCTGTTTTGCGGTTTGATTATAAAGTTGGCATAGTTTTCCAAGTTCATCATTACTTTTATACGCAAGCAAACTGGAGAGCTCACCATCTTTAAAATTAAGTAATCCGGTTTCAAGTGATTGCATGCCAAGCTTTATTGGCTTGGAGAGAGCTCTTGAAAGCAGGGTGCTAAATGTAAGCGTTAGTAATATTAAAAACAGGGTGTAATAAATATCAAAGCCACTTAGCGCGGCAATAATAACAACAGGCAGCGCGCTACAAAACCCGCAAATTAATACAACCTTTTGGCTTAGGGTAAAGTTGCTAATAATGTTTAGCATTAATAATCAATACCCATTTTTTGTAACCGCCTGTAAAGTGCTTGTCGGCTTAAACCAAATTCACGGGCCACTTTGGCTATAACACCTTGATGAGCGCGCATTGCGTGTTCTATTTCTTGTTTGGTCGGCTCTGCTTTTGCTTCTTGTTGAGCAGTAACCGGTGACGAAAGTACAAAGTCATCGACTGTAAGCGCACCTGTAGGTTTTAGTACCGCTACGCGTTTACAAGCGTTTTCTAGCTCTCGAACGTTACCCGGCCATTTGTAATGTTGAAGTGCTTGCTCTGTGTTTATAGTCAGCTCTCGGTGAGGTAAAAAATGGCTAATAAGTGCTAAAACATCATCTTGTCTTTCGCACAGGGCAGGCACATTGAGCTCAATTACATTAAGGCGATAATATAAGTCTTCCCTAAATCTACCTTGTTGAATTGCTTGTAGTAAGTTTTCGTTAGTGGCCGATATAACCCGCACATCTACTTTTCGTGTTTTTGTTGAGCCTAAACGTTCAAACTCGCCGGTTTGTAGTACGCGTAGTAATTTTATTTGTCCTGAAAGTGGTAAATTACCAATTTCATCTAAAAATAACGTACCGCCATCAGCTGCTTCAAATCGACCAATACGTTGTTTGGTTATCCCCGTATATGCACCGGCTTCAGCGCCAAAAAGCTCGGCCTCTATAAGTTCTTGCGGTAGTGCGCCTGCGTTTACCTTAATAAAAGGTTGCGATACAAGTGGGGAGTTTTTTTGAATGATATGCGCAATGCACTCTTTACCACTCCCATTAGGGCCTGTAATTAATGCAGATATATCAGATTTAGCTACTTGTAGCGCCATAGTGACCAGTCGTTCCATAGCCGTGCTTTTAAATATTAGCCCGGCAAGGTCTGCGCTTTTAAATGTACCTTCACGCTCTTGTTGATGGCGATTATGTGTAGCAACTATTTTTTTAGCACTGCCTAGCTCTATTAAGTTAGCGATACAAACTAGTAGTTTTGCATCATCCCAGGGTTTTGGTAAGTAATCAGCAGCACCGGCTTTTACAAGCTCAATGGCGGTGGCAAGTTCGGTCCAGGCTGTAATAAGTATAATAGGGAGGTGTGGGTTTATTTCTCGTAGTTCATAAAACAAGGCTTTACCTTCTTCACCAGAGGTGGTGTCACTGGTAAAGTTCATGTCTTGAATTACAAGCTCAATTCGCTGATAGCGAACTATTTGCAGAGCATCAAACGGATTTGTTGCAGTGACTACCGAAAAGTCGTGGATCTCGAGCAACAATGAAAGTGCGTCGAGTACTGCTTGGTTATCATCAACAATGAGTATTTTATGAGTCATAGGTTATTTTTATAATTTTTTAATGGCTACACTGCCTTACTAAGCAGTGTAGCATAGTGATTTACATATTATTAAATAGTGCGAGTTGCGATACTGGGCGAAATATTAGCAGCGCGTTTAGCCGGCGCTAATACCGCAAGTAAGCTCATTAAAAATACGGCAATGGCGGTAACGGCTATATAACTTGGCGGTAGTGCAGCTACAGAAAAATACTGCATTAACATTTTCCCAAGCAGTATTGCTGTTACTACACCTAAGGCTAAACCTAGGCTACAAATTAATGCATTTTCTACTAAAAAGTAGCTAACAATAGCTGACTTTCTTGCGCCAAGTGCTCTGCGTGTACCAATTTGCTTAGTACGTTTGCTAATATTAAATAAGGTTAAGCCAAAAATACCGAGAGCGGTTATAAGCACTAAAATAGTGATTAATACTATGAGCATGCGCATCATAAGGCGATCTTGAGCGGTATACTCATTTTTTAATTCATCAAGCCCTTTAATGTTGTTAATAACGCGTTTGCTGTAATTTTCGAGCATAGCATTTTCTATTTCTTTCATCACAGCTGCTCGCTGACCAGGCTTAGTACGAACGGCAACTTGTGCATAACTTGCTGCTTTAATATAAGGAATAAACGCAAGATTATCGGGTTTACTGTCTTTGAGCCACGGGCCTTTCATTTTTCCGATCACGCCAATAATTTTAAGCGGTAGGTCGCCAAAATAAACTATTTTCCCTAAACCATCTCCATCAGGGTAGAGCTCATCAAGTAAGGCTTTAGTGACTATAGTGACGTTGGTGCGCTTTTGTGTAATTTCGTTTGTAACGAGCACTTCATCTTCGGTAAAGTTTCGCCCTGCAATTAAGTTAACGCCGTAGGTATTAATTGCGTGGTCATCTATAAAAAAATAAGCGGTCCTGACACTTAGGCCTTCTTGTGGAGCAGGTTTTAAATTAAAGCTCGAAGCGCTGCCACCCCCTGATAGCGGAATACTACTGCTTAATGCGGCATCAACTACGCCTGGCATTTTTCTAAGCATGCTTTCATCAAGCTCAAACTGCTGGCTTAAGTTAATATCAGTACCAAAGGTCATTACATTAAACTTAAATATATCTTGCTCAGGGTAGCCCGTTTCTTGGTTTAAATAGCTAATTCTATCTTGAATAATAAATGCAGCATTACTGACTATAGCTGTGGTAATTGCAATTTGAATTAGTAGTAATACAGCGCCCACCTTTGAGCGGCATAAGGCGTTAAATATAGGTTTTATTTCTAACATTGTGACATTCCTTATTGGCTCTTAAGATAAATAGCAGGATTGGTTTTACACACTAACCAAGCTGGGTACAAACCAGCTAAAATGCAGGTTGTAATTGCAATCAATGGGGCGCTCAATAGCATGGTTAAATCCATTGTCGCTAAGTTTTCATAGTAGTCGTAGCTTTGCCCTACGCCCATTAAACCAAGTTGTGCTAGTACAATTCCTAGCATGCCACCTATAAAGCCAAGCATGGCGACCTCAACTAAGTGCTGTAAAAATATTTGCCTTTTACTAGCACCTAATGCGCGTCTTACACCTACTTCTGGCGCTCTGCGTAAAAACTTAGCTAAAAGTAAACCTAAAATATTGGCTAAGCAGACACCTAAGAACATAAAGCTCAGGCCCACTAAAATTTTATTGTCTTCGGTGACGACGTTGTTGTATTGCATCCATTGGTTTACATCGCGAAGTTTATACTCAAGTTCTTTACGATTAAATCGACCACGTTTTTGTTGTTCTTGCATGTAGGCTAATAAGTAATTTTGATAGGCTTGTTTTTGTTCAAGCGTATTTAGCTCTGCCCAAAACTGGATCCATACTTGCTCAGATTGCAGTTTATCTGCAAAGGTTGGTGTGTTTTCGTGTTTCCATCCATTGCTATTGCCCCAACTTACGAGCTCTTTTGCCTTTATTAAGCTAAAGGGCATAAATAACTCTTCTACTTGATTAAATGCACCGTTATTTAAATCATAATATTTAATATTGAGAGGCCAATGGTTAATAACACCAACTACTTGATAGCTTGTATCATCTAAGTAAATCAGTTCTCCGACAGAGTTTTTTCCTGCAAATAGTTTATCGTTTATCTCTTGGGTAATAACAACGACAGGTGCGGCAGAGTCTTCTTGCTCTTTGCTCCAAGCCCCCCCGTATAAAAATGACAAATTAAACATGCTAAAAAAGTCAGGCGTTGTCATGCGAGCATTACCTATAAAAGGTTTTATTTTGTCGGAGTCTAGATAAACTGAAAAGCCGGTACGCATCATAGCCACTTTTTTCTCTGACGTGGGTGCGTTTAATAAGTTCTCAGCATCTTGATAGGTCAGTTGCAGTGGCATGTTATCTTCTGTCCACCACGTACTACCATCGTCCATTGTTTGTAATTGCACACTGTAAAGTTGGCTGCTTTTTTCTGGGATAGGATCGGCCGACATCATGTGATAAACACTAAGGCTGGTCATTGTTATGCCTATACCTATCGCAATGGCAAGTACCATTAAAAAGCTAACCAGTGGGGTGCGCTTGAAGCTGCGCCAACTTAAATCTAAATAATGAATAAACATTAGTTAAACCCCCGATGCTGTTTTTATAGTTTGCGCGCCCTGATAAAGCGTAAAGTCGGCAAGTTGTCCATCAACTACTTGAATATTACGCGGAGCACGGCGGGCTAATTCGCTATCATGCGTTACCATTACAATAGTGGCACCGTCGCGATTGATTTGTTCAAGTAACTCCATAACTTGGCGAGCCATTAGGCTGTCAAGGTTACCTGTTGGCTCATCGGCAAGTAAAAAACGAGGTTTACCAGCAAGCGCACGGGCTATTGCCACACGTTGTTGCTGGCCACCAGAGAGTTGTTGAGGTAAGTGTTTAGCGCGAGATGCTAAACCAACTTGTTCAAGGCATTGCTCAATTCGACGTTTTCGCTCATTTGCTTTAATCCCTCTGTAGCGAAGAGGAACTTCTATGTTTTCGTATAAATTTAAATCGGGGATCAAATTAAAGCCTTGGAATATAAAGCCAATTTTTTGATTACGTAAATCAGCACGTTGGTTATCGTTTAGGCTGCCAACATTAACGCCATCCAACAGGTATTCACCTTCGTTAAAAGGCTCGAGCATACCTGCAATATTTAAAAAGGTTGTTTTTCCTGAGCCGCTAGGACCGGTAACAGCAATAAATTCGCCTTCGTTTACTTGCAGGTTAAAGTCTCGAAGCGCATGGGTTTGTACCATTTCTGTTTGGTATACTTTACTTACATTGTTCATTTGTAACATGGTTGTTCCTAATTATTTTTAGCGTTGGTTGAGAACGTCTGTTTAATTTAATAAAATCGTATCGGCTTGCTTAAAGTCGCTGTAGCTTGAAATAATAATCTCATCGTTTTCTTTTAGTCCGCTCAAAAGCTCAACCGCATTAATGCTGGTGGCGCCTATTGTAATAGGTATGCGCTTTGCAATATTGCCTTCTACCTTATAAGCAAAAATTCCGCCTTGCTGCATAAAAGCGCCGCGTTTTACCTGCATTACACCTTCTCGGTTGTCGAGTAAAATACGTGCAGTTAAGCGTTGGTTTTGACGAATGTTGTTAGTAACACCTTTAAATCGGACGCGTGCTGTTACTTCACGATTATTAACTTCTGGTGATATGGCGGATAAATTCCCCATCACTGTTTCATTTCCTAACTTAAGCTCTACTTCCATACCGAGTCCTAATTCGTTCGCATAACTTTCAGGTACTTGAAGTTCCGCTTCGAAATTACTTAAGTCGACGAGTGTCATAAGAGGTTGGCTTTGCGTCACTGCGGCTTTTTGTTGCACAAGTAGGTTACCCACGATCCCAGTAACGGTAGCCTTAATAGATAGGTTGCTTACTTTTCTGATTAAATCATCAACAATAAGTTGTTGGCGGGTCACATCACTTTTAGCAGCTTGTAGTTCAAAAGCGAGCGTGTCTTTGGCAAGCAATACCTCTTGTTGTGCATGTTTATACGAGAGCTTTGCACGTGATAAATCATCTACTGCTTTTTCAAGATCAATTTGGCTAATTAAGTGCTTTTGTATTGATAACTGCGCGCGACGATTTTCGCGCTCAGCGGCGTTAAGCTCAACTTGTGCCATATCGAGTGTTTTATTTAAAGTGAGTGTTTGGCGTCTTGCTTGCAAATGTTGCCTTTGCTGCTCGCCTTGTAGTCGTTTAAGTACAGACTCCTGTTGCTTTAATTCGTTAGTTAACTCAGGGCTTTGCAGCAGGGCAAGTGTGTTGCCTTGCTTTACTGTATCGCCGGCCTTTACTTTTAAATCTATAAATCCACGTTCTGGACTGTAGATTTTAGGAGCATTAGCAGCAACAATTTTACCACTGGCGGCAATGTCTCGAATGAGCGCTTTAACGTGTACTTTGGCAACCTGTACTTTTGAGCGGCTAATAGAGCTTTTAGCGCTATGACTCGTTAAAAAAATATAAGCAACTGTTGAGACCACAATGAAAATAACCGCAGTGATTATCGCGTATTTTTTATAGCTTATAGGTGCCTTTACTTGTACGTCTTGTGCGCTGGTATCTTTAATCATTTAATTCCCCCCTACATTGCTTTTATGTATTTTTCGCACAGCAGTAATAAAGCTGCGGTGCAAATGGCGGCAATAGGAGAGAGCAAAAATAAGCTTAGAGTAAACATGGTAATTCCAATTAGCGATTATATGTAAAGCTATACGATTAATATGCCAACTATTATCGCATTGATATTAAAGTGCTTTTTATTTTTTGTTCTTTAAAATGATGTCCGCGGACAGTTTTTATGTCCGCATCGGACACCGCTTTAAATAAAAATTCACTATTAATGTACAAAAAAGGACATGAACTTTCATAACTATACTAATGAGCAGCAATAATCGGGGATGTTAAGCCATTAAAGTAATGAAATAGCATAAAACTATCTAAATGTTAACTGAATAGCGCCTCATGTGTTGAATACTTATTCACTTTTGTCTACCTTTACGTTTACGTAAGCTGCGGCTTTGAGCGCTTGTGTTTTTTACAATATGTTAAACTTGACACCAGTGTCATGAAAAAATAGTGGTTAAAATAACGCTAAATGTTAAAAATAATGATAAAAAGAAATCTTGCTATGAAGTGAGAAATATTCAAGAATGTGAATATGTATTCAAAGTGCTATTGACTCTATTTAAGATAGAGGCTAGTTTTGTCCGTCTGTTAGCAAATCGTCGAGCAGTTCATCCACGCTAACAGTGCAGCAAGGGGAGGGGTCTATGTTATACGACTCAAAGTTAGAAAAAGAAAATTGTGGCTTTGGCTTAATAGCCCAAGTTAATGGTCAAGCTAGTCATAGGCTTATTCGTACTGCTATTACGGGGCTTGATCGCATGCAGCACCGTGGCGGTATATCTGCCGATGGTAAAACAGGTGATGGCTGTGGTTTATTATTACAAAAACCAGATAGCTTTTTCCGTGCAATTGCCAGTGAACATAATTGGCACTTAGGCAAAAACTACGCAGTGGGTATGATATTTTTAAATTCAGACCCTGTTTTAGCACAAGCTGCAAAACAAATACTTAGCGAAGAATTAGAAAAAGAAACGCTAAATATTTTAGGTTGGCGTGTTGTACCAACCGACCCATCTATGTTGGGTCCTATTGCTGTACAGCAATTACCAGGTTTTGAACAAATTTTTGTTAGCGCGCCAGAAGGTTGGCGTTCTAAAGACTTAGAGCGTCGCTTATATGTAGCACGCCGCCGCGCTGAAAAGCGCATTGTTGATGATGAAGCTTTCTATATCGCAAGTTTATCTGGTTTGGTAACTATCTATAAAGGCTTAATGATGCCTGCGGATTTACCTAATTTTTACCTAGATTTAGCTGATATTCGTATGACGAGTGCGATTTGTGTTTTCCATCAGCGCTTTTCTACTAATACTCAGCCGCGTTGGCCTTTAGCTCAACCTTTCCGCTATTTAGCACACAATGGTGAAATTAATACTATTGAAGGTAACCGCCAGTGGGCACGCGCACGTTCTTATAAGTTTGCGTCACCGCTTATTCCTGACTTACAAAGCGCAGCGCCGTTTGTAAACGAAACCGGTTCTGATTCATCAAGCCTAGATAATATGCTTGAGCTATTTTTAGCTGGCGGCATGGATTTATTCCGCGCTATGCGTATGCTCGTTCCGCCTGCATGGCAGAAAAACCGTGCAATGGACGACGATTTACGTGCATTTTACGACTTTAACTCTATGCATATGGAACCATGGGATGGCCCGGCAGGTATTGTTATGTCGGATGGTCGTTTTGCGGCGTGTAACCTTGACCGTAATGGACTTCGCCCAGCACGTTATGTAATTACACAAGATGGTTTTATTACGCTTGCATCAGAAGTGGGTATTTGGGATTACACTGCCGATGAAGTGGTTGAAAAAGGCCGTGTTGGTCCAGGTGAATTATTAGTTATTGATACTAAACTTGGCAAAATCTGGCACTCGGATGAAATCGATCAGGATTTAAAATCTCGCCATCCTTACAAGTCATGGCTTGAAGAAAACGTTAAACGTTTAGTTCCATTTGAAGAACTTACTGAGCAAGACGCCGGTAATCGCTCATTTGATGACGAAACGCTAGCTAAATATCAAAAAATGTTTGGTTATACCAACGAAGAGCTTGATAGCGTTATTCGTGTAATGGGTGAAAACGGCCAAGAAGCGACAGGCTCAATGGGTGATGACACGCCATTTGCTGTGCTTAGTGAAGGGCATCGTTCACTTTATGATTACTTCCGCCAAAAATTTGCGCAAGTAACAAATCCACCTATCGATCCACTACGTGAAAACCATGTAATGTCGCTTGCAACATGTATTGGTAGTGAGCAAAACGTATTTAACGAAACAACGGGCCACGCTAAGCGCCTACAGTTTGATACACCAATTTTAATGTACGCAGACATGCAGCAGCTATTAAATGCTGATGAAGCGCACTACAGCTACTGTAAAATTGATATTACCTATACAGTTGAAGAGGGTTTAGAAAACGCGGTTACGCGTATTTGTGACCAAGCACAAGAAAAAGCAGCTGCGGGCTGTATCATGCTTATTTTAACTGACCGTAACTTTGATGAAATAAATTTACCAATTCCAGCAGCTATGGCTGTAGGTGCGGTACAAAAACGCTTAGTTGATAACAACTTGCGCTGTGAATCAAATATTATCATTGAAACTGGCAGCGTGCGAGATGCGCACCAATTTGCTGTGCTATTAGGTTTTGGTGCTACGGCAATTTATCCATACCTGGCGTATGAATCGTTAGTTGCGATGAGCGACAGCAAAATTATTGATAAGTCGTATTGCGAAGTGACCCTTGCTTATCGTAAAGCCATTAATAAAGGCTTATACAAAATTATGTCTAAAATGGGCATAAGTACGGTTGCGTCTTATCGTTGTTCAATGTTGTTTGAAGCGGTGGGATTATCTGATGCGATTATTGAAATGTGTTTTAAAGGCGTTGCAAGTCGTATACAAGGTGCATGCTTTACCGACTTTGATGACGATCAGCAAAGTTTGCACAAACTTGCTTTAAGTAAGCGTAAATTATTAAGCCACGGTGGTTTATTTAAGTACGTACATGGCGGCGAGTATCATGCTTATAATCCAGATGTTATTCAAACCCTGCAAAAAGCGGTTCGATCAGGTGATTATAAAGACTACAGTGCGTACGCTGATTTAGTTAATAATCGTCCAATTGCGACTTTGCGCGATATGTTAGCGCTTAAATTACCTGAGCAAGGTATAAGCATTGATGAAGTAGAGTCTGCAGAAAACCTATACAAGCGTTTTGACTCAGCAGCAATGAGTATTGGTGCGTTATCACCAGAAGCGCATGAAGCGCTAGCAATTGCAATGAACCGCTTAGGTGGTTGTTCAAACTCTGGTGAAGGCGGTGAAGATAAACTGCGTTATGGAACAGAGAAAAACTCGCGTATTAAGCAAGTCGCTTCAGGTCGATTTGGTGTAACGCCTCATTACTTACGCAGTGCTGACGTTATTCAAATTAAAGTAGCGCAAGGTGCAAAACCAGGCGAAGGTGGACAATTACCAGGTGAAAAAGTAACGCCGTATATTGCTAAACTTCGTTATTCGGTACCAGGTGTTACGTTAATTTCGCCACCACCGCATCACGATATTTACTCAATTGAAGATTTAGCACAGCTAATTTTCGATTTAAAACAAGTAAACCCTAAAGCACTTATTTCTGTAAAACTTGTTTCAGAGCCAGGTGTGGGAACCATTGCAACAGGTGTTGCTAAAGCCTATGCCGATTTAATTACTATTTCTGGCTACGACGGCGGTACAGGCGCAAGCCCACTTACTTCTGTTAAATATGCGGGTAGCCCATGGGAGCTTGGACTTGCTGAAACACAGCAAGCACTAGTTGAAAATGGCCTTCGTCATCGCATTCGCCTGCAAACAGATGGTGGCTTAAAAACAGGTTTAGATATTATTAAAGCGGCAATTTTAGGTGCTGAAAGCTTTGGCTTTGGTACTGGTCCAATGGTTGCCCTTGGGTGTAAATACTTACGTATTTGTCACTTAAATAACTGTGCGACCGGTGTTGCAACACAAGACGAAACACTTCGTCAAAAGCATTATCACGGTTTACCAGAAATGGCGATGAACTACTTTAAGTTTATAGCGCAAGAAGCGCGTGAAATTATGGCTAGCCTAGGCGTTGCAAATTTAACTGATTTAATTGGCCGTTTAGATTTATTAGAAGAAATTGAAGGCAAAACTGCAAAGCAGAAGAAAATTGATTTATCGTCTGTTATTGCTCAGCCGAACAACCCAACTGGCGAAACGCTTTATTGTAGTGCGCCTAACAGTTCACATTACCTAGGTAAGTTAAACGAAAGTTTATTAGCTAAAGCGCAAGAGGCAATTGATACGTCAAGCGGTATCTCGCTTGTGAGTCGTATTTGTAATACTGACCGCTCTGTAGGTGCAATGCTTTCGGGTTATATTGCTGATAAACACGGTAATCAAGGTATGGCGGCAGACCCAGTAGCAATTGAATTACACGGTACTGCGGGTCAATCGTTTGGTGTATGGAATGCCGGTGGTCTTGAAATGACATTGGTTGGCGATGCTAACGATTACGTAGGTAAAGGCATGGCAGGCGGTAAGTTAGTTATTCGTCCACCACTTGGCTCATCTTTTGAAAGCCATAAAGCAACCATTGCCGGAAACACATGTTTGTACGGCGCTACAGGCGGAAAACTGTTTGCAGCGGGTTGTGCCGGTGAGCGCTTTGCAGTTCGTAACTCAGGTGTGCAAGCGGTTGTTGAAGGTGTAGGTGACAACGGTTGTGAATACATGACCGGTGGCGTTGTGTGTGTACTTGGTAATGTAGGTGTTAACTTTGGCGCGGGCATGACTGGTGGTTTTGCTTATATTTTAGATGAGCGAAATGATTTTGAAAAACGCATTAACCCAGAGCTTGTCGAAATAGTAACACTAGACGAACTAACGTCGCATCAAGAACATTTACGCGGCTTAATTGCTGAGCATCTAGAGCTTACGGGTTCGTGCAGAGCAGAAAGCATTTTAGCTAACTTTGAACTGTACTTACCGATGTTCAAATTAGTAAAACCAAAATCAAGCGACGTAAAAAGTTTACTCGGGCATCGCGCTCGTAGTAGTGCCGAACTACGTGTTCAGGCGCAATAAGGGGGCAGTATGAGCGAAAATGTATATCAATTTATAGACGTGCAGCGTGTAGACCCACGCAAAAAACCAATCTCGTCACGTAAAAAATCTTTCGTAGAAATTTACGAACCCTTTTCAGAGAATCAGGTTAACTCACAAGCTGATCGTTGTTTAGATTGTGGTAACCCGTATTGTGAGTGGAAGTGCCCAGTACATAACTACATTCCACAATGGTTAAAGTTAATACGCACAGGTCGTATTATAGAGGCAGCTGAGCTTTCTCATCGTACAAACAGTTTACCAGAAGTGTGTGGTCGCGTTTGCCCACAAGATCGCTTGTGTGAAGGCTCGTGTACATTAGATGAAGAGTTTGGTGCTGTAACAATTGGTAATATTGAGAAGTATATTACCGATGAGGCATTTAAAATGGGCTGGAAGCCTGATATGTCTTATGTAACATGGACCGACAAAAAAGTGGCTATTATTGGTGCGGGCCCAGCTGGTTTAGGGTGTGCTGATATTTTAGTTCGTAACGGCGTAAAACCAGTAGTGTTTGATCGTCACCCAGAAATTGGCGGACTACTCACGTTTGGTATTCCTTCTTTTAAACTTGAAAAAGAAGTGATGCAAAAGCGCCGTGAGATTTTCACTGAAATGGGCGTGGAGTTTAAGTTAAATGTTGAAGTAGGTGTTGATATTACGCTTGATCAAATTTTAGCAGATTACGACGCCGTATTTTTAGGAGTTGGTACGTATCAAAGTATGCGTGCAGGTCTTGAAAATGAAGATGCACCAGGTGTTCACGATGCACTCCCGTTCTTGATTGGTAACACTAACCGTGTAATGGGTTATGACGAGACTAAGCAGCCGTGTATTGATATGGCTAACCAAAAAGTAGTTGTACTTGGTGGTGGTGATACAGCGATGGACTGTGTGCGTACGTCTATTCGTCAAAATGCTGCAAAAGTAACGTGTGCTTATCGTCGTGATAAAGAAAATATGCCTGGTTCTAAACGTGAAGTTAAAAACGCCAAAGAAGAAGGCGTTATATTTACCTATAACGTTCAGCCTAAAGGCATTGTATTGAACGATAAAGGTAAAGTAACTGGCGTTAGAATGGTTAAAACTAAATTAGGCGAACCTGACGCAAATGGCAGAAGTCGTGCTGAAGAAGTACCTGGTTCAGAGCATGTGATAGAAGCTGACCAAGTTATTATGGCATTTGGTTTCCAGCCTCATAAAATGGTTTGGTTAGAAAAATACGATGTAGAAATAAACCACTGGGGCGGCATTAATGCTCCAGAACAAGGTGAATTTACACATCAAACAACGAACCCTAAAATATTTGCTGGTGGCGATATTGTGCGTGGTTCAGATTTAGTGGTAACCGCTATTTTTGAAGGACGTAATGCTGCAGAAGGTATTATGGATTACTTAAAAGTTTAATTGTTCGTATTAATAAAGTGATGTAAGAAGCAAGCCAACTGGCTTGCTTTTTTATTTGTTTTATTCGAATGTAATGTCAACGTAGTTAGTAACAAACGGTATTATATTAATATCACCTGTAGCATAGCTTTCTTTAGCGACACCTTCCGTTCTTACTTTCATATAGTAACTACCAGAAGGAACTACCTTGTCATAGTGGGTTGTTCTTGTTTCGAGCCAAATACGGTTGCTTTGCGCATCTATTAACCAGCCTTGAGGGCTAATCTCATACATATAAGCCTTACATTTTACTTCACCTACACGAGGATGCAGGCACTTATTTATAGCAACTCGAGTTTGTTTTTTTGGATTTTCAGCAGTACTAGCTAACGTTATTTGGCCATAATCTCTAGCTTCTTTTGTTGCTTTATACGCTAAAACTTTTGTTTGCGTCGTTGTATAAGCACTTTGATTTGAAGAGTTAATTGATTGGTTGCTAGAGCTAGATACACTATTTACAGCACCGTTAATACCATCTTTAACTGCGCGAGTTATATCATTACTTTTACAGCCACTCAGTACTATTAGTGCAGGAACAAGAAGAGCAAGTTTATTCATTTTTAATCCTTAACGTTATTGTTTTATCCTAGGCTTTATTTTTTTAAATAAAGCGTATTACATCATGGGATCATACATTACAATAACCGTATTCATCCCTGATAAAGGTAAATAATGACTAAAATATACGCTTTTATCAAGCCTAAATAACTAATCTTTGGAGTTGATTTAAATATAAAGTTGGTTCATTATCGCACGCTGTTTACGGTTTGCTTACTTTTTACATACAAGTAGGCTTTTATACATTAATAAAATAAATAGAAATTATGTACGAATATTCAAACAAATCGGAAAGGAAACTCATTGTTCGATTCTTCTCTTCAATAGGGTTTATAGCAACGTTTTCGATGGCTAGCTTAGCATTTATTAATAGCAGTTATTTATTAGCGTGTACCCTGGTTGTTTCTTCGTTTGTTTATTTATTGGCATTTAGCATAAGTAGGGGAGTAGAGAAGTCAGGCACTATAATTTTATACAACCTTTATGCACTAATGTTTTACCTAGTTCTCACTGGGGGAGCACAAGGAACAGGGCCTATATGGATATTCATAGTGTCTCCTGTTACTTATTCAATACGCGGACTTAAACGAGGTACATTTGATATAATTTTGTTTTTATTAGCGATTGTTTTAGGCTTTTACTGTGCTGATATATTCAACATATATGACTATAGTCCGGAACAGTTTCCTATAAGAATAATAATTGCTTTTATGATTGTCGCGTCGCTGAGTGGCTACTACGAGTGTTCAAGAGAAAAATACAGCAATAAAATAATTGCTTTGAGTCAAAAAAATGAATTTTTAGCAACTATAGATCCACTCACCAACCTGCCAAACCGTCGCTATACCATGAATAAGCTTGTGGCTTTTAAAAGTGAGCTGAAAGATAATAATACTCCTTTTGTAATTTTATTAGCTGATGTAGATAATTTTAAAAAAATTAATGATCAATTCGGCCATGATTTTGGCGATGAAGCACTTATTCAGTTAGCTAAAACCTTTGATAAAAGTATTCCAAAAAATGCGATTGCATCACGTTGGGGCGGAGAGGAGTTTTTGATTGTTATTCCAGATGCAATAGTTGAGCAGGGGGAGCAAGTTGCAGAAAAAATCCACAACGCCCTTAAAGCTTCAGTTGTGAGCTTATTTTCAGATAGTACCAATATTACGCTAAGTATTGGTGTTATCTCTGCAAGTGCCGAACGCTCAATTGATCTTGATATCAAGCGTGCTGATGAACTACTTTATAAAGCAAAAGCGCAAGGTAAAAACAGAACGTGTTCTTCTTAAAAGTTTATCTACTTTAATCCATTGAAAACGAATCAAGTGATGGCTTTATTTTAGCCTTCCTGCGCTTTACGCTCATGTAACACATTGCATTACAGGCAATCTGCATTGTAATTAATAGCCAATAACTGATGCCTAAGTCACTTAGGTTATTTATTTTTTCGCTAGTAAAGTAATAGGCTACGGCGATTATCTGAAGAACTAAAAAGCTATTTAAAAACCACAGTAAACGCTGTTTAAAGTAAGTATGCTTATATTTACTAAAAATAATTAAACAGCTGCTTAGCACTAATAAAAACCAACTTAAAATGATACAAAAATTAACTAAAGTACTGTGCATTATTTAATCCTTCAAAGCTCTATTAACCAATATTAGGCATGGGCCATTATTAGTTCTTTAGCATTCGCTTTAGCTGTTTTACTGATATTATCACCACCAAGTAAGCGAGCTATTTCATTAATACGACCATCTTTATTCAAAGGCAGCATATGAGTGAACGTTTCGCCTTGTGCTATTTCTTTAGCTACAAAAAATTGTTGGTGTGCGCTACTAGCAACTTGCGGTAAATGGGTAACACAAATCACTTGAGTAGACTTACCTAACTGGCGCAATAGTTTGCCTACGGCTGATGCTGTAGGGCCAGAAATACCTACATCAACTTCATCAAAAATAAGCGTTGGGGTTGTTACTTTTTGGGCAATAATTACCTGTATAGCAAGGCTAATTCGAGAAAGCTCACCACCTGAGGCTACTTTAGCTAACGGCTGAAGTGGCTGCCCCGGATTAGTTGATACTAAAAACGACACATTATCGTACCCTAAGCTATTAGGTGCGCGGCTACTCTCTTGAGTTAAAGCTATTTCAAATACACCGTTTTCCATCGATAAATTAGCCATGCTTTCACTTATTAGTGTGTTAAGTGTATTAGCATACTCATAGCGACTTTTACTTAGTTCATCGGCAGCTTGCTTATAACTAAGTAACGCACTTTCTATTTCTGACTCTAGTTGCTCTAGACGATTACTATTATTACTTATTGACTCAAGTTCCTGAGCAATCGATTGATGAAACTCAACTAGCTGCTGTGGTTTTATGTGATGCTTACGCGCTAAATCCATCGCACCGCTTAGTCTATTTTCTACTTCACCTAAACGAGCAGGATCTAAATCTGCTTGCTCAGTATAATTTCGAACTTCACGGCTTGCTTCTTCAACTTGTACTGCGGCTTCACTAAGAAGGGCTGCTACGCCAGCTAAGCTTTCGTCGTATTGAGCTAGCTCAGCGAATTGTTGGGCACTGTGCTGCAGCATTGAACAAGCATTTTGTTCATCACTTTCATATAAGTATTGTAATTCACGTTGGCACGATTCTAATATTGTTTGGCTATTACTAAGTTTGTAATGCTCGGCCTCAATTAAATCAAACTCACCCTCTTGTAAGGCAAACTCATCGAGCTCTGCTACTTGGTATTCTAACAATTGTTTTTGCGCTGCTTGTTGCTGCTGTTGTTGCTCTAAATGTTTAAATTCTTTTTGTAAGTTAGCAAACTGTTTATAGTTGTTATTTACATCATTTACTAAGTGGTGATGCCCTGCATAGGCATCTAATAGCTGTAACTGATGCTCAGCTTTTAATAAGTGTTGGTGGGCATGTTGTCCATGAATAGATATTAAATATTGACCAAGTTCTTTTAATTGTGATGCGGTAACGGCACTGCCATTAATATAGCTTTTACTGCGTCCATTTTTGCAAACAACACGACGCAATAAACATTCATTATCGTCGTTGTTTAGCATATGTTGCTCTAAAAACGATTGAGCTAGCGGTAAATCTGTTAAGTCAAATTGAGCGCATACTTCTGCTTTATCAGAGCTTGGGCGCACTGCTGATGCTTCAGCTCGTTCACCTAAACATAATGATAGCGCATCAATAGCAATAGATTTACCAGCACCTGTCTCGCCAGTGATCGCGGTCATACCGCTGCGCCATTCTGTGCTTAAATTACTAACAATTGCAAAATTTTTAACTTCTAAACCAATTAACATACTGTTTATCCATCCAGTCAATTAACTGTTAATTTATACAGTGTTTTGGTTTTTTGCAAATTAATTTTTTATTATTTATGCAACGCTTACATCTTGAGTAAATTGTGTATCAGAAGTTTTTGGAGAGGTATCAATTTGATCATCAACAATATCAGTAGCTTGTATAATGTCTTCGGTCTTAAGTAGCCCGATAAGTGGAGGTAAAGTATTTAGGTAAAAACTCTTATTGTATAAAATTCCTTGCTGAGGTAACTCAGATACAAAGTACTGTATATTATCAATCAATGGTTGGATTACATTCGTTTGATTAGTTTTAATTAACTCGTTGGACAACGTATTAATTAGTAGGTCAGCGGTATCTTCAAGTTGCTGTAAATTCTCGTCTGTATGCGATTGAACAACAAAAAAATTATTTACAATAGCTTGAATACGAGGAACGTATTTTGGGCGAATTATTTTAGCATCAAGAAGATCATTAAGCTTTACTCTAAGGCGTGAATTTACATGCGAAACACGTTCATTAAATAGCTTTTTTCTAGCTTCGATTGCTTTTTTGCGGTTACTCTCAATTTTGAGGTAACTGTATAAAAGTGTAATTAATAGCAGTAAAGCAAAGAATACTACATAAGTCATTGCCGTTTGTTCCTGAAATGTTTAATTTTTAGTTGTTACTAATATTTTGCTCTATCGTTTAACTTTTGGCAATAAAATTAGTACAAACGACTACCCCAATTTAGTTTTGTACGTAAAACGTTGTAGTACGAGTAATTTTTTGGATGAATTAAGCGCAATTGTTTATCCGCTTTTTTAATTACTACCTCATCGCCGGGTAATACGGCAAGCACAACATGGCTGTCGCAACTTACTTGTAGGCTATCTGTATTTTCTAGGCTTAGCTTTAAGCGTACTTCGTTATCGGCATCGACCACTAAAGGTCTGCTAGATAAGGTATGAGGAAACATAGGCACTAACGATATTGCATTTAGCTCTGGCGTTAAAATTGGCCCGCCACCTGAAAGTGAATATGCCGTAGAGCCAGTAGGGGTTGATACTATTAAACCGTCAGAGCGCTGAGAAAACACAAAGTCATTATTTATAAAAGCTTCAAACTCAATCATATGCGCTACTTTATCGGCATGAAGTACCGCTTCGTTAACGGCAGAATTTGCACTCTTTAATTCGTTGTGGCGATATACTTCTACTTCTAATAAAAAGCGTTTTTCTTCAAGGTACTCACCACTGAGGACTTGCTCTAAGCTCGCTTCAAACCCTTCAGGGTTTAAATCAGTTAAAAAGCCAAGGTTACCTCTATTTACTCCAATTACAGCAATGTTAAAGCGCGCAAGCACGCGTGCAGCACCAAGCATGTTACCGTCACCGCCTACAACAATAGCTAAATCGGCTTGTTCTCCTAAGTCGACTAACTTAACAAGTTTGTCATGCGGGATATCGTCTAATTGACTCCCTGTGCGTTTTTCTACTATTACCTCAAAACCAAGCGCAAGTAAAAATGTATGTAAGCGCTGAAGGGTAGCAGCGGCTCCCGGGTGATTAGGTTTGCCAATTAGGCCTATGGTATTAAAAGGAGAGTCCATAATGTACGCACAAAAAGATTTAATAATTGTAGAGTAACTCAAAACAGAAGTGTTTGAAAATACAGATTATAGCAATATTATAAACCTTCAATTTTATTCGCAGTCAGTTAACTGCACGACTTGAAAAACAACTAAACGCCCCGATATCTCTTTCATGCAACAAGATGTAGATACCATGAAACTAAACTCACGAGATCAGCAAATTTTTTCAGCTGTTATGAACATGTACTGTAATGGTGAAGGCTTGCCTGTTCCATCAACAAAAATTGCCAAGCTCAAAGGCATGGCAGTATGCTCGGCTACGGTTCGTAATGCTATGGCTCGCTTAGAAAAAGTGGGGCTATTGTATTCACCTCATACATCTGCAGGACGAGTGCCCACAAATGAAGGGTTTGATTATTGGTTTGATGAGTTTTTTCCACTCGCTGAAATTGCTAATTATTGGCAACCAGAGCAATCACAACTCGTTGAACTAGCACATGGTTTGAGCCAAAAATACCAAATATGTTGTTGTGTTGGTTTACCACAAGCCAGCTCGCAGCAAGTGTTTAGAGTAGAGGTGCTTGATTTTGATTCTACCGACTGGCTTATTCTATTAATAGACAGGGCTGGGCAGAGCCACAACATTTGTATTGATAAACCTCATGATTCGTCAGATTCTGTTCGTTATCAGTTTGCAACATGGTTGAATACCGTATTTAGCCAACAAACTCTTATGGAGGGTTTGTATCGTATGCAGGCGATGGCAAATACAGCGCCTCGAAATTGTCATGATTCACTTAATCAATGGACGCGACAGCTAAGTCAAAAATTAGGCTCAGATAATAGTATTGTAGTTGGCGAAAATTACCTCTATAAACAAATCGATTGTGAGCAAAGTTTAAATATTGGTGTTTCGTTTTTAAATTATGTAGAAGATAAACTCGCTTTTAAAAACGGTGTATCGGTACTTAATAGCGAAAAATTGCCTTTTACTGAGTGTGATGAATTGATCGTAATAAGCGTGCCGTACTTTCAAAACCAAGAATACCAAAGCCGCTTTTGTATAATTTGCCCTAAATCAGCGCAAATCGAAGAAATAATTCGAGAATTTAAATTAATTGAGGCATCTAACTCTTGAATCTTTTTATTCAATCCCCATAATTACCGCAGTTGTAAAGAATTGGAGCACGTATTTTATGTCTGAGCAGACACAAAACCCTGAGCAAGAAGTAGAATTAAACGAAGAAATTTCTAAAATGCAGGCTGATGTAGAAGCAGCAGTAGAAGCCGCTGATCAACATGCAGAAGAAGAGCAAAGCCCTGAAGCAGAAATAGCTATGCTATATGCAGAGCTTGAAGCTGCTAAACAAACTATTGCTGATCAAAAAGATGGTGTTGTTCGTGCTGCAGCAGACGTAGACAACATTCGTCGTCGTGCAGCACAAGATGTAGAAAAAGCGCATAAGTTTGCACTAGAAAAATTTGCTAACGAATTACTACCTGTAATTGATAATCTTGAGCGTGCTATTGAGTTTTCTGATAAAGAAAATGAGACTTTAAAGCCGTTGCTTGAAGGTATCGATATGACAGTTAAAAGCTTTAACGATGCTGTTGCAAAGTTTGGTGTTGAAATTGTAAACCCACAAGGTGAGCAGTTTAATCCAGATTTTCATCAAGCAATGTCAATTCAACCAAGTAACGATGTAACACCTAATACAGTACTTGCTGTTATGCAAAAAGGTTACACATTGAATGGTCGTTTATTACGCCCTGCAATGGTTATGGTTTCTAAAGCTGCTGATGCTTAATTGAATTATTAGTTTTAAAAAATGCCTCATATTGAGGCATTTTTTTTGTCTTTTTTATAGTGAATTAACTGTACGAGCATAGTAAGCAACACAGCGCTAAACATTAGACTTGAAAATGGCACTGCGCTTTTTGCATGCATAATAGCGAGTAGTGGGCCAACTAATGCGCCACTGCCAAAACGAAGTGTGCCAATTACGGCGGTTGCCGTGCCTGTGTTTTTTTCAAACTTCATTAAAATTAACGAGTCAGCATTACTTGCAGTGACGCCTAAGCTCATCATTAATGGCGCAATAGCAGCCACAATATAATAAAGTGATAAATGCAATAAGCTAAATGTTAACAAAGCAAGCCCCGATACAAACCCACATACAAGCCCAATATAGAGCATCTTTCGAGAGCCCAGCCTTGGTACAATTCGCGTATTTAAAAAGTTACCAAACATCAGCGCCATTACATTAAACGCAAATAACACACCAAATAATTGTTCTGATACTTCATATAAATCTAAATATATAAAAGGTACTGATGTTAAAAAGCAAAAAAATCCAAACGATACAAACATAGAACTGAGTATGTCGGCACGTGCATCTTTATTACTGAGTACTGTTTTATAGCTATCAAAAAATAGAGCGAGACCCTTTTTTTCGTTTTTGTGAATAGGAATATCAATTAGATACACTTGCACAAATGCTAATATTAAAAAGCTATACCCAGCAAGAACCAAGAATATGGTTGACCAAACAGAAAATCCTAAAATAAACGAGCCAACTGAGGGGGCAACTAACGGCGCTACCATCATAATCATCGACACATACGACATTCCCTTAGCTGTATTTTGCTGATAAATATGGCGAATAATACCCGGTACTACTACCGTTGCTGCCGCTCCCGTAAATGCTTGCACTGCTCTAAGAGTCCAAAAAGCATGGATTTCGGTGGTAAATGCCAGTGCAAGTGAGCTTGCACCAAATAAGGTTAAGCCAATACGTGCAAGCTTACGGCGGCCAATTTGATCGGCAATGGGGCCAAAAAATAGCATCCCTAATGAATAGCCCGCTAAGTAAATACTCAACGATATTTGTACATTGGGCATATTAGTGTGTAAATCGTTTGCAATTACCAGCATGGCAGGTAAGTACATATCTATCGCCAATGGCGTAATCGCCACGATACTGGCTAATAAAGGCAATAAAATACGGGTATTAAAAGACGAGGCTGAGGCGTCCATGTGTAAACTCAACAATCACTAAAAACAAGGGTTATAGTGTAACAGGGCATTGTATTTGGATAAACTTAGTTTGCCCGCTAAGTTTATCGTCATATTGCTTTTTTTTAATATAACGGTACATAAAGCAAATATTTTAAATTGGTACTGTGTTTGCTATTCTACAAGCAATAAAAAATTCATTACTTAAGAGAATTATCATGAAAAAACTAGTACTTGCAGTATTAGCGACAGCCGTTTTAGCCGGTTGTAAAACGTCACCAACAGGACGTACTCAAATAGCGCTTTACTCAGATCAACAAATGAGTGAAATGGGCACAGCTAGCTTTGCCGAAATGAAAGCATCTCAGCCAATAAATAAAGACGCTAAAACAAATTCTTATGTAAATTGCATTGCTGAAAAAGTAGTCGCTGTATTACCAAAAGAATACGCGTCGCAAAATTGGGAAGTGGTTGTATTTGAAGATGAATCTGCTAACGCTTTTGCACTACCTGGTGGTTACATTGGGGTTCATACGGGCTTATTAAAAATAGCCACCAATCAAGACCAACTAGCAACAGTACTAGGGCACGAAGTAGGGCACGTAATTGCTGAGCATTCTAATGAGCGTGTTTCACAAAGCTCTATTTTAGATACCGGTATGCAGCTTGGTAGTGCGGCACTTGAAATGGGTAATATTCAATACCGTAACGAAATTATGCAAGGCTTAGGTTTGGGGGCACAATATGGAGTTGTTTTACCATTTAGCCGCTCTCACGAATCAGAAGCCGATACTATAGGTCTGGATTTAATGGCACAGGCGGGTTTTAATCCACAAGAGTCGGTTACACTTTGGGAGAATATGAGTGCAGCGGGCAGCGGTACAACCCCTGAGTTTTTATCTACTCACCCAGCGCCAAGTAACCGTATTAAAAATCTACAAGCGCAAATGAGTAAAGCACTTAGCGAGCAAAGCACTGCTAAAGCACAGGGTAAAAACCCACAATGCACACTGTAGTTAAGCGCTTTACTATCTGAAGTAGTGTACGTTTAGTATTAATGCGTAATTAAAATAAAACCCCTGTAAGTATTTACCTACAGGGGTTTTATTTTAGTTTTTAAGCGTGGTTATTCAGCAGCAAGTGCTTGTTTAAATACATTTTTAAAGCGTTCGAAATCTTCAATGTGCGGTAGGTGCCCTAAATTATCCAGTTCAAATAATTGTGCGTCAGGGATAAGTGTTGCAGCGTGTTTGCCTAATTTATCATATCGACCAAGCTCGTAATCAACACCGTCTTTTTTCCAGTTACGGCCAGGGCCGGTTCTATCGCGTGTACCAATAATTAATTTAACCGGTACTGCTAAATCTTTAAATTCGGTTATTACAGGTTGAGTGAAAATCATATCGTATGTTTTTGCATTTACCCATGCCATTTGTTCTTTATCTGGGCCTTGTATTTGCCCTGTTATAAAGTCGGTTAAGGCTGAATATGTGGCATTCCACTTACCATCGTAGTAATTTTTTTGTTGGTATTTTCTTACGCCTTCTGGCGTTTTTGAAAATTCGTTTTTATAGAAAAAATTTGTATCTTTGTAATCAACATACTGCAGATAGTTTTCAAGCCCAATAGGGTTAAGTAAAATTAATTTACTTGTTGTGTTTGGGTACATTAATGCAAAACGACTCGCTAGCATCCCACCCATAGAGTGCCCTAATACAATTGACTCTTCTATATTAAGTGAGTCCATTAACGCATGAGTATGGTTAGCAAGAGCCGCAAATGAATACTGGTAATTAGTTGGTTTAGATGATTTTCCAAAACCAATTTGATCAGGGATTAATACGCCGTAGCCTAAAGATTGCAGGTATTGCGCAGTAGTAGTCCAGTAATCTGCATTAAAATTTTTGCCATGCATAAGCGTCACTGTTGGCATGTCGGATTTGGTGGGCTTTAAGTAAATATAGGCCATTTTAAGAGACTGTTTTTGTGACTCAATGTTAAAGTAATTTACTTTAAAATCGTACTGGTAACTGCTTAAAAGTGCATCATAAGAAAGTGAAGAGGTATCTTGCGTTGTGCTCGCTAATGCATTGTTTGTTAATAACAATAAAGTAGAAAAGCAAATAACTTTAATCGACGACATTTGGTTACTCCAATTAAGGACAAATAATATGAGCTCTAATATATAAAACTCAGAATAATTCATTATAGTAACCAAACATTAAGTACTATTCAATTGAGGCTTTGTCATGCACAACGTTGTTTAATTTGGAGATGAAAAAAGCGAAGCTAAAATAGAGCTTCGCTTATTAATGTAGGGTAAGACGAGTATTGTTAAAGCTTAAAACGTCCACTCAATATGGATTTGTGGCACTGACTCAGTGACTTCAGTACCTAGTTTATTGTGCCAGTATTGTAATTCCATACCCAACAGTAGTGTGTTTTCTTTCATTTGAAGAGCGTGGCCCATATCCCATACTAAAATAGGCTGTGCGAGTATCCACGCCTCTACATCGTTACCAAATTCATCTTCACGTTCTGCAATGTATTCAGCGTGGCCTTTAAAGCTAAATTTTTGTGAGCCAATATTAAAAGGGTATTCAAAGGCAACATCAAGCATCCAGCTATTTGTTTCAATAGGAGCCCCGCCTTTTGCTACACCTTCACTATCGTCAATGTAAGCTGTGAACAGCGTTTGAAAAAAGTTAAACCCAGGTACATCCCAGCTTAATTTAACACCAGGCAAGTATTTCATTACTTTAGCGTCGCCAGCAACGTTAATACCACCGGTAAGGCCCACATCTAATAATGCGCCTGCGCCAATTTTTTCGCCGCTAATGGCCGATAAGCTTACCGTTGAATACCACTCACCATAAAAATCAGCATCTTGGTAACCATCATCGGTATCGTCTTTACTGTAATCGATAAAAAAGAAGTTATCGCCGTAATCGTAACCCGATGCATGTTGAACCGAGTAAACAGTGGTGTTTGACTCTTGCTCAGTGAATGGGTTTTTTTGGTCGCCATTATTAATATGTAGTGCTGTGCTGCTCCAATTAGCCGCAAAAGCAGAAGACGATAAAGCAATTGATGTAAAAGTAATGAGAGGAAGTAATTTTTTAAATTTCATATCTGTATTTAACTATAATTTTAGTGACACGCGAAGGCGCGCATTATAGCAAAAGTGATTGATATGTAGAGTGTTATTTTAACATATGTTGCAGCTTACTTATTAAGCTGCAACATAGTATCGGTGTTTAAATTATGCTTTATTACGGCGTAAGCAAATAACTGCAATGGCTGTAAATGCTAAAATAAAACAGTAATAAGAAGACGTTGATACTTCCCACGGGCTAATTTTAAACGTAGCACCTAATAACAATGCTTGGGCACCGTATGGCAATGACCCCTGTGTAACACAGGCAAATATATCAAGTAAACTGGCAGAGCGTTTACCACTTATTTCGCCATCATCAGCAAGTTTTTTAGCAATAGGGCCGGCCACAATAATAGACACTGTATTATTAGCAATACATACATTACTTGTTAAAACTAACGCAGCGATACCTAATTGGTCAGCCACTTTACGGTGCCATTTTGCAATGATTTTAGTAATCGCTTGAATTTTTTGAGCAATGTAATCAAGACCACCGTTAATACGAATAAATTCAGATAAGCCACCAATAAACATAGAAAGTAAAAATATTTCCTGCATATCAGTAAAGCCTTTGTAAATGTCTTTTACAAAGCTTGCGCCTTCGTAACTACCGGTAAAGCCCATTAATGCGGCAAAAATAATACCGCTAAACAACACTACAAATACGTTCAAGCCGGCAACTGCTAACACTAAAATAAAGGCATAAGGAAGTACTAACCAAATATCATAGTCTTTAGTTTCAACTACTTGTGCAGCAGGTGTTAAATAAAACAACAGGGCGATTGTTAGAATGGCTGCAGGGACTGCAATTTTAAGATTTTCTTTAAACTTGTCTTTCATTTCACAGCCCTGCGTGCGCGTAGCTGCAATAGTGGTGTCTGAAATAATAGATAAGTTATCGCCAAACATAGCGCCTGATACAATCGTACCTGCCATTAATGCTGGGTCTATACCTGTTTTAATTGATACCGCATAAGCGATAGGGCCAATGGCGCCAATCGTACCCATAGACGTTCCCATTGCAGTAGAAACAACGGCTGCAATTAAAAACAAACCAGGGAGCAATAACGAAGGTGGGATAAGTGATAAGCCTGCATTTACTACCGCATCTACTCCACCGGTTGCACTTGCCACAGCCGAAAAAGCACCTGCAAGTAAGTAGATTAAACACATGGTAATAATATTGTTGTGTCCGGCACCTTTAATAAAGGTCTCTACACATTGGTTTACCGTGCCTTTATTTAAAATAAACGCAAGCATGATGGCGGGCAATATAGCAACAGGTGCAGGTAGTTGGTAAAAAGCATAATCAACCCCTTGCGATTGCAAATACAAACCTGAGCCTAAAAATAGCGCTACAAAGGTAAGTAGGGGAAGTAAAGAAAGTATTGCTTTGTTTTTATTAAATGATGGCTGCATCATAATCCTCATAACCAGTAAAATTTATCACAGCCAAAACTCCTCTTTTAGCTGAATTTAGCAGTACAACTTTTTATTTTAAAAAGTTGTTAGCCGCAGCGTCCGCAAGCCAAAGACCAAATCGACGCGAAAGAGAAGTTTAAATGTATAGATGGCTAAAGTAAACTGGTATTGTTATTATTATTAAATTAAAAGGTCACCTGACTATTGCATGACTTTTAGATAATATCTATAAAGCAACGCGATTTTCAGCGATTAATATTTATCCAACTGCATAAAAATACCCACCTGCGTATTTTGTAATGCCCGGATATATGGCTAATAAACGGATTCAAATTAAATTAGGTAAAAACCATGACTACAAATCGAATAGGTGTTTTTGGTGCTAACGGCAGAATGGGCTTAGCCCTATTAGAAGCCGCGACAATTAAAGAGCAAACACAACTTACAGGCGCATATGTTCGTAGTGGTTCATCGCTATTGGGCATTAATGTAAATCAAGTAAATAGCGCAGCCGATAACAGTGTTAGCTTTAGCGACGAAAGTACAATAGATGATGTAGATGTTTTAATCGACTTTACGCTGCCAGCGGGTATGAAAAACCATCTAAAAACAGCTGTTGCACAAAAAATTCCTATGGTGATTGGCACAACAGGTTTAACAAATGATGATATGGCGCTATTACACGATGCCGCTAAACATATCCCTATTGTATTTGCGCGAAATTACAGCGTAGGTGTCAATGTATTACTTAACCTTGTGCAAACTGCAGCGACTAAATTTGGTGACGATTTAGATATCGAAATATTTGAAGCGCATCACCGTCATAAAATAGATGCACCATCGGGTACTGCACTGGCAATAGGTGAGTCAATCGCGCAAGCGAAAGGCTGGGATCACGACGAGGTTGCGGTATATGACCGAAGCCAAATAGAAACAGCGAAATCTCAAAATGAGATTGGTTATTCTGTCCTAAGAGGGGGCGATATAGTAGGTGAACATACCGCATACTTCGCTACAATGGGCGAAAGGCTTGAATTAACACATAAAGCAAGTTCGAGAATGACGTTCGCTCTAGGTGCTATAAGGGCTGCAAGCTGGTTAAAAAACAAACCTGCTGGACTTTATGATATGCAAGATGTGCTAGATCTTAAGTAGTTTAGTTACTATTTTAACTGTTTGGGTCTAATTTCACCTACAGTGACTTATTTGTAACAATTAACCAAATAATGTTAGACCTAAATAGCAACTTCATGTAATATGCAGCCAATTTGCCAAAAATTACTAAATGCGTGTTTCCAATTATACCCAAGTGGCTAGTAAATCCAGGGTTTCAGTGGGAATGAAAATAGTTTTAGGCAAGAAAAATGATTGAAGGTTGAATGCTTTACATCTGCATCATTTAAGACTGCGTAAAACAATTTAAGCTCACAAAAATCTGGTTTTGACGATCCCTCTGGGTATTGGCGGGGTGTTAAGCAATTGCTTACTCCCGTTTTTTACTGTTAGGAGGTTTAACTTGACTAAATCCGCTCTGTTAGTCCTAGAAGACGGCACAGTGTTTCGCGGTACTGCAATCGGCGCTGACGGCATGTCAGTCGGTGAAGTGGTATTCAATACGTCTATGACTGGTTATCAAGAAATTTTGACTGATCCATCATACGCGGAACAAATCGTAACTTTGACGTACCCACATATCGGTAATACGGGTACCAACAGCGAAGACGAAGAAGCGAATCAAATTTGGGCTAAAGGCCTAGTGATCCGTGATTTGCCACTGCTAGCAAGTAACTTTCGTAACGAGCAATCGTTAGATGATTACTTAAAAGAACGTAATATTTTAGGTATTGCGGACATCGACACCAGAAAGCTAACTCGAATTTTGCGTGACAAAGGCGCACAAAACGGGTGTATTGTTGCCGGTGACGAGCTAGACGAAAATAAAGCGTTACAAGCCGCGCAAGCCTTCCCAGGCTTAAAAGGTATGGATTTAGCAAAAGTTGTCTCAACCAAGGAAAATTTTGAGTGGCGCGAATCAAGCTGGACATTAGGTGAAGGATTTAAAACCCTCGACGCTGCTGATGAAAAGTTTCATGTTGTTGCCTACGACTTCGGTGTAAAACGTAATATTTTACGTATGCTTGTAGACCGTGGTTGTAAACTTACAGTAGTACCAGCGCAAACTTCTGCCGCTGACGTACTTGCTTTAAACCCTGATGGTATCTTCTTATCTAATGGCCCTGGTGATCCTGAGCCATGTACTTACGCTATTGAAGCCATTCAAGCCTTTTTAGAAACCGACACACCTATTTTTGGTATCTGTTTAGGTCATCAGTTATTAGCCCTTGCTTCAGGTGCTAAAACAGAAAAAATGAAATTTGGCCACCACGGTGGTAACCACCCAGTTAAAGACCTAGACCGTAATGTAGTTATGATCACAGCTCAAAACCATGGTTTTGCAGCTCAAGAATCAAGCCTACCAAGTACGCTTCGTGCCACGCATAAATCGTTATTTGATGGAACGCTTCAAGGTATTCATCGTACTGATAAGCCTGCGTTTAGCTTCCAGGGTCACCCTGAAGCAAGTCCAGGTCCACACGATGCAGCACCATTATTTGACCACTTCATCGATTTGATGCAAGCGCGTAAACACTAATTTAACTGGAGTAATAATGCCAAAACGTACCGACATAAAAAGCATTCTTATCTTAGGCGCAGGCCCAATTGTAATTGGTCAAGCTTGTGAATTTGACTACTCTGGTGCTCAAGCGTGTAAAGCACTTAGAGAAGAAGGCTATAGAGTTATATTAGTTAACTCAAACCCTGCAACTATCATGACCGATCCTGAAATGGCCGATGCTACCTACATCGAACCAATTCACTGGGAAGTGGTAGAAAAAATTATTGAAAAAGAAAAGCCAGATGCAGTATTGCCTACAATGGGTGGTCAAACAGCATTAAACTGTGCACTTGATTTAGACAAGCATGGTGTATTGGCTAAGCATGGCGTTGAGCTAATTGGCGCAACGGCCGATGCAATCGACAAAGCAGAAAACCGTGAACGCTTTGACGTAGCAATGAAAAACATTGGCCTTGAATGTCCTCGTGCTGAAATTGCTCACTCAATGGAAGAAGCTAAAGATACAATGAGCCGAATTGGCTTACCATGTATCATTCGTCCTTCTTTCACCATGGGTGGCACCGGTGGCGGTGTTGCTTACAACATGGAAGAGTTTGAAGAAATTTGTGAACGTGGTTTAGACTTATCGCCAACAAACGAATTATTGATTGATGAATCACTGATTGGTTGGAAAGAGTACGAAACAGAAGTTGTACGTGATAAAAACGATAACTGTATTATTGTTTGTACCATTGAAAACTTTGACCCTATGGGTGTTCACACTGGCGATTCAATCACCGTTGCACCAGCGCAAACGCTAACCGACAAAGAATACCAAATTATGCGTAACGCCTCTATGGCGGTATTACGTGAAATTGGTGTAGAAACTGGCGGTTCTAACGTGCAGTTTGGTATTAATCCTGAAGATGGCCGTATGGTTATCATTGAGATGAACCCACGTGTATCACGTTCATCTGCACTTGCATCAAAAGCAACGGGTTTCCCAATTGCTAAAATTGCTGCAAAGCTAGCAGTCGGTTATACGCTTGACGAGCTTCAAAACGATATTACTGGCGGTAAAACTCCAGCATCTTTTGAGCCTTCAATCGATTACGTTGTAACAAAAATTCCTCGCTTTAACTTTGAAAAATTTGCCGGTGCTAACGACCGCTTAACTACGCAAATGAAATCAGTTGGCGAAGTAATGGCGATTGGTCGTAACCAACAAGAATCATTACACAAAGCATTACGTGGTCTTGAAGTGGGCGCAACAGGTTTTAACCCAATAGTTGCACTTGATGACCCTAAAGCGAAAGAAAAAATCATCCGCGAATTACGCGAGCCAGGTGCTGAGCGTATCTGGTACATTGCCGATGCAATGCGCCATGGTATGAGCGTTGATGATGTTTATGAGCTGACTAAAGTTAATCGCTGGTTCTTAGTACAAATAGAAGATATTTTAAAAGACGAAGCAAAAATTGGTGAAGTAGGTATGGCTGGTTTAAATGCCGACTTCCTACGTAAACTTAAACGCAAAGGTTTCGCAGACCCACGTATAGCTGAAATTGCTGGTGTATCTGAAGCTGAAATTCGTAAAAAACGTCACCTATTAAACATCGTGCCAGTATACAAACGTGTTGATACGTGCGCTGCAGAATTTAGCTCAGACACAGCTTACATGTACTCATCTTACGATGAAGAGTGTGAAGCAAACCCAACAGATAAAGACAAAATCATGGTTATTGGTGGCGGTCCTAACCGTATCGGCCAAGGTATTGAATTTGATTACTGTTGTGTACATGCCTCGCTTGCGCTTCGCGAAGACGGCTATGAAACCATTATGGTTAACTGTAACCCTGAAACGGTTTCTACCGATTACGATACATCTGATAGACTATACTTTGAGCCAATTACACTTGAAGACGTACTCGAAATCGTACGTGTTGAAAAGCCAAAAGGCGTTATTGTGCAGTACGGTGGTCAAACACCACTTAAATTAGCACGTGAGCTTGAAGCGAATGGCGTGCCAGTAATTGGTACTTCACCTGATGCGATTGACCGTGCAGAAGACCGCGAACGTTTCCAACAACTTGTAGAGCGTTTAAATTTACTTCAGCCAGAAAATGCAACAGTAACTTCAACTGAAGAAGCACTACTTAAATCAGTCGAAATTGGTTTTCCACTCGTTGTACGTCCGTCGTATGTACTAGGTGGTCGTGCAATGGAAATTGTATACGATGAAGACGATTTACGTCGCTACATGACCGAAGCTGTATCTGCATCAAACGAAGCACCTGTATTACTGGACCGTTTCTTAGATAACGCAATTGAAGTTGACGTTGACGCAATTTGCGACGGCGAGCAAGTAATTATTGGCGGTATCATGGAGCACATTGAGCAAGCCGGTGTTCACTCTGGTGACTCAGCATGTTCATTACCAGCACATTCTTTATCGCAAGAAGTGCAAGATGTAATGCGCAAGCAAGTAACCGATATGGCGCTTGAGCTTGGTGTTGTTGGCTTAATGAATACACAGTTTGCTGTAAAAGATGGCAAAGTGTACTTAATTGAAGTCAACCCACGTGCAGCTCGTACTGTACCGTTTGTATCAAAAGCAACCGGTGTAGCGCTTGCAAAAGTAGCTGCTCGTTGTATGGCGGGTCAGTCTTTGGCAAGCCAAGGTATCACTAAAGAAGTGATCCCTCCTTATTACAGCGTTAAAGAAGTTGTTTTACCATTTGCTAAGTTTCAGGGTGTGGATCCAATTCGTGGCCCTGAGATGCGCTCAACGGGTGAAGTGATGGGTGTTGGTGATACTTTCGCCGAAGCATTCGCAAAAGCACAATTAGGTGCAAGCAACACTTTACCACGCGGTGGTCGCGCGTTATTATCTGTTCGTAATAGCGATAAGCCACGCATTGTTGAATTAGCCAAGATTATGACCGACTTAGGTTTTGAACTTGACGCAACGGGTGGCACGGCACAAGCTCTTGAAGAAGCTGGCATTGAAGTACGACGTGTAAACAAAGTATATGAAGGCCGCCCGCATATTCTTGATTATATCAAGAATAAAGAGTACAGCTATATCGTTAATACCACCGAAGGTCGCCAAGCGATCGAAGATTCGAAGGTGTTACGTCGTGGTGCATTGCAAAATAAAACCAACTATACGACAACCTTGAACGCGGCTTTTGCTAACTGTACTGCTAACAAAGCAGATGACCGTAGTAAAGTAACGTCAGTTCAAGAGCTACACCTGCGATTGAACTAAGGAAATGTGCCAAGGCCAACTAGGGCCTTGGTGTTAAGTGAGAAAAGTATGCAATCAATTCCGATGACAGTTCGTGGCGCAGATTTACTGCGCAAAGAGCTTAACGAATTAAAAACAGTTACCCGTCCAAAAATTATCGCCGACATTGCTGTTGCGCGTGAACACGGTGACTTAAAAGAAAACGCTGAGTACCACGCTGCACGTGAGCAACAGGGTTTTTGTGAAGGTCGTATTCAAGAAATTGAAGCTAAACTTTCAAATGTTCAGATAATCGACGTAACTAAAATGCCAAATACGGGCAAAGTTATTTTTGGTACCACAGTAACTATAGTAAATGTAGATACGGATGCTGAAGTAAAATATCGTATTGTAGGCGATGATGAAGCAGATATTAAAAACAACTTAATTTCTGTTAATTCACCGATTGCACGTGGCTTAATTGGTAAACAAGTAGACGATGCAGTGTCTATCCAAACGCCAAAAGGTATCGTTGAGTACGAAATCATTGAAGTTGAGTATCTTTAACGCATAACTCACTTTAACGTTTTAAATAAAAACCGATGTATTTACATCGGTTTTTTTATGCCTTAAATAAATCACTATACTGATAAGGGTGTTCATATTGCATAAAGAGTGAGCATGATGATATAGGTACATAATCACTTCATTAAAAGGAACACTCAATGGCTAATATACTTTACCCAGCGCCTTTAAAAGTAGGCTCTAAAATTGCTATTTGCTCGCTTTCATCTGGGCTAAAAGAAAAGTATCACGGACGATTAGATATTGTTATAAATGGACTAAAACAACGAGGGTATAATGTTGTTGAAGGCGAGTTTTTACGTCAAAACAAACCACGTGAACAGCTTAATGCTAAAGCGCATGCTAAGCAGCTAATGGGTTTTTTATTAGATGATGAAATAGATGCGATTATGCCGCCAATGGGTGGTGAGCTGGCAATGGAAATACTGCCACTACTTGATTTTAACGCCATTAAAGAAGCAAAGCCTAAGTGGTTAGTTGGTTTTTCTGATGTGAGTACTATTGCATGTGCACTCACTGCTAAGTGCCAATGGGCAACCCTACACAGCGCCAATCTTATGCAGTTACACCCAGATGAAAAAAATCCGTATAGCTTACAAATATTTGAAACTCTGACCTACGAAGCCGGTAGTAAATTTGAGCAAGGTCCTTCTTCTTTATACCAAAAAAATAAGCCTAATTACGCGAAAAACCCGAACGAATTACTCAGCCCGAGTGAGCCCACAAACTGGCAATGTTTAAACTACACAGATAAACGTACCATAGAAATGTCTGGTCGGTTATTTGGTGGGTGTTTAGATACCGTAGGTTTATTGCTCGACTCGCCATTTTTAGCGCTGCATGAGTTTAAAAAGGACAGTGCGCCCGAAGGGCTTATTTTATACCTCGAAAACTCAGAACTTACACCAACAACCGTTGCACGATTTTTACTGTCATTAAAATTAGCCGGTATATTCGATGATATCAATGGCTTGGTTTTAGGGCGAAGTGAAATAACACAAGGTCATTACGATGCCTTTGATTATCGCCATGCGTTAGATGTAGCGCTAGGTGGGTGTTTATTTCCTGTAATTTTTGATGCCGATATAGGGCACGTTCAACCTAACTTAAATTTGGTCAATGGTGCTACCTGTACGCTAGTTGCTGATATAAACGAAGGTATAGTAGATCGCGCATCGTTAAATATTCAACTTTCGTAGTTTTTATTGTATTTAGTTTTGAAAAACAAATAAATACAAGCGTATAATATGCCTACAGTAAGTGCTAATGCTTACTGTAAATTCTCAGGGCGGGGTGAAATTCCCCACCGGCGGTATGTTTAATGTTTTTTATGACTTAAACGAGCCCGCGAGCGCTTTATTTAACTTATTTTAGGTTAAGTAAAGGTCAAGCAGATCTGGTGAGATGCCAGAGCCGACGGTTACAGTCCGGATGAAAGAGAATATGGCTTATTATACTAAAACCAATTTAATTAAAAACATGATCCTTGTATCGCGTTAAGTGAGCTATTTTCTTTGCGCTATAATTAGTCACTAATTTAATGTTATTGGTATAACAGTGTGCGCTGCTTTTTGCTGCGTGCTTTTTGTTATTCTATTTAAGCTATTTTGGTAGTGATCGCTTTAAATTTAAGTGATGTATTACTGATCCTTTCACAGTCCTGAATCTATTATTTTTATTTGGAATATAATGATGATTCAGTCTCTACTTACTCAATTCGGCGAAAGCCATACCCGCGTTCAAAGCGCAATCACTGCACTACAGCAAGGCCAAGGCGTACTTGTTGTTGATGATGAAAACCGTGAAAATGAAGGCGACTTTGTTTTTTCAGCTGAGCATTTAACTACTTCTCAAATGGCCGAAATGATCCGCGAAGGCAGCGGTATTGTTTGTTTATGCATGGGGGAGGAGCGCATTAAACAGCTCGACTTACCGCAAATGGTAGCTAACAATACGAGTCAAAATAACACCGCTTATACAGTCACTATTGAAGCTAAGCATGGTGTTACAACAGGTGTGTCTGCTGCTGATAGAGTAACTACTATAAAAGCAGCGACAGCGGATAATGCAAAACCAAGTGATTTATCGCGCCCAGGGCATGTATTTGGTTTAAAGGCACAAACGGGTGGCGTATTAGTGCGTCGCGGTCATACCGAAGCATCCGTTGATTTAATGCAACTTGCCGGCTTAAAACCATTTGGCGTAATTTGCGAGCTAACAAATCCTGATGGCTCAATGGCGCGCTTACCTGAGGTGAGTGATTATGCTAATAAACATAATATGACCGTTGTTTCTATTGAAGATTTAGTGCAATACATTCAGGCTGCACAGCGCAAAGTAAGTTAAACTGCTTTAAAGCAAAAAAACCACTTATTTAAATAAGTGGTTTTTTAATATTGTTATCATTTAAGTTTATAACGTATTACTTATAAAACCTGAATAACTTGCTCTTTTGCTAAGCGAGATTTAGGTAATTTAGCATTATAATCTTCAGCGCTATCATGATAGCCAAGTACTAATGCCACGTCGCATACGTAACCATCAAGTTCTTTTTCAAAGACTTCGCCAATCAGCTCGGCATCTACGCCTTCCATTGGGGTTGAATCAATGCCTAAACGTGCAGCGGCATGCATAGTGTTACCCAGTGCAATGTAAGTTTGTGCTTTAGTCCACTCTTCATTAACGCCTTGCTCATCAGTATTCATATCAACAAACGCATAAGCACCAAAAGCTTGTTCGCGATTTTCTGCTTTAGTACGGCCATTTTTAATATCTGCATCAATAACTTGTGCGTAGTCATCGCGGGTATATTTAGGATTGTGAGCGAATAATATTATATGCGAAGCTGTTTTAATATGTGGCTGGTTAAACGCAAATTTATTAGCAAATGTACTATGCATACGCTCTTTAGCTTCATCTGATTCAATTACGATGAATTTCCAAAGCTGCGAGTTAATAGATGATGGAGATAGGCGCATAGCTTCGTAAATAACGGCTAAATCGTCTTGAGATACACGTTTCGTTGCATCGTAACGTTTTGCTGTGTAACGCTTTTCTAAGTCATTAATAATAGGGTGAGCCATTAGTTTCTCCATTGAGTAGGTGTTTTACCAGTATTTACTATGTTGAGTCAGTTTTAGTAAAAACAAACCCTTTTAAAAATTTATTACAAAAATAATATCGTGTTTTTAAATCACTCTACTTATTTAATTCAATTGATATCTACGTAAAGTAAGGCCTATCAATATAGCTAGGTACGGATAGTAGTGGGTTATTACAATATGATAAACAGGTATATGGTTGAATCATTATCAAATATTATTAGGTAATAGTTTCTTTAATAAATATAAATACAGCCATAGCCACCCCGAAATATTGGCTGAAGACACCAATTACATTGGTGCCTTCAATTAATTCAGGCAGCGCGTATTTAGTATTTATGGAATTAAAAACCTTCCAACACTATTTTGCCAATAGAGCGACCTTCTTCAAGTTCTGCGTGTGCAATACGCAGGTTAGCCGCATTTATAATGCCTAAATTTTTACCAATCGTTGTTTGAATATGGCCCTGATCAATTAACTCAGCAACATGATTTAGTAACTTGCTTTGCTCAATTAAATCTTTGGCATTAAACATTGAGCGGGCAAACATAAATTCCCAATGTAGCGATAAGCTCTTCATTTTTAATTTACTCACATCTAATGACTCAGGATCGTCAATCATTGCAATTTTACCAAATGGTGCAAGTACCTCCGTATACGCTTCAAAGTAAGTATCAGTACTGTGCAGACTTGCTACATGTGTTACCGATCCAATGTTTAATGCATCAATTTGAGCGGGTAATGGTTTTGTATGATCAACAACATAATCTGCGCCTAGTTTTTTAACCCATGCTTGTGAGCTTTCACGCGATGCAGTGGCAATCACAGTTGCGCCAGTAATCGCTTTAGCAAGCTGGATAAAAATAGAACCAACGCCGCCTGCGGCACCTGTTACTAAAATAACTTCGTCTGATTTTGTTGTTGAATCAGCTGCTTGTTTTACAATGTTTAAATGCTCAAATAATAATTCGTACGCTGTTATTGCAGTAAGGGGTAATGCAGCAGCTTCAGCATCGTTTAAGCTTTGTGGTTTGAACCCTACAATGCGCTCATCCACTAATTGAAATTCTGCATTACTACCTGGGCGGGTAATATCACCTGCGTAGTAAACAGCATCGCCCGGTTTAAATGCCGTTACAGCATCGCCGATGGCAACCACTTCACCAACGGCATCCCAACCAATAACTTTTACTTCACCATCAGCAGGGGGCATAGATGCACGCACTTTGTAATCTGCTGGATTAACTGCAATAGCTTTAACTTTAATTAATAAATCACGACCTGTTGCAACTGGCTGTGGTAATTCAACATCAATTAACGATTCAGGATTAGAAACAGGAAGAGGTTTTTTATAACCAATGGCTTTCATAATAAGTGTCCTAATTTGTTTACATATAAGGTGCAAGCCATGCTTTGGCTAGCTGATGGATATATAGTAGACCTTGCTTTAATATAGATAAACCGCATAATTGTTGAATCATTATCAAATAAAAATAGATAATATGAACATAGAAGATTTAAAACTTATTTTAAAAGTAGCTGAGTTTAGAAGTATTACGCTCGCAGCTGCTAAGTTAGATATGCGTACAGCCACAGCAAGCGCTGCTATTAAACGTGTTGAGGCAGCCCTTGGCAGTGAGCTATTTGTTCGTACAACACGTCATTTAAGGTTATCGGCTGCTGGGGAGCGCTACATACCACAATGTGAGCAGGCTTTAGCTGTACTTGAGCTTGCAAAGCAAAATCTAAAAGGTGAACACGACGAAATAGAAGGCGAGCTGCGTGTTGCCCTTTCATCTGACTTAGGCCGTAACTTAGTGATCCCATGGATTGATGAACTCATGGACACTTATCCAAAGCTAAGTTTAAGAACGCATATAAGTGATAGTAATATCGACTTTTACCGTGACTCAGTTGATATAGCGCTTCGTTATGGCTCACCTAATGATGCTAGCGTTTATGGATTCAAAATTTGTAACGTACCGCGCTTGTTATGTGCAACTGACGAATATCTCTTACAAAACGGGGCTCCCATGCATCCCGATGATTTAGCGTCGCATCAAGGTTTGTTTTATCAGTTGCAGGATATTATAAATAATACGTGGGAATTCACCGATGGTGAGTCAAAATATAAAGTTAAAATGAATGGCAGGCGCGCCTCAAACGATGGCGATTTAGTAAGGCGCTGGTGCGTTGCGGGTAAAGGCTTGGCTGTAAAATCAGCCCTTGATATAGCCGATGATTTACTCAATGACAGGGTGGTTACTGTAATGCCAAATTATCAACATGTTAATGGTGAACTTTGGCTTATTTGCCCAAGTAGGCAGTCAATAACCCCAGCGGTGCGTTTACTACGTGATGCATGCAGAGCAAAATCCCAAGCTATTTTGCAGCAGTTGGTAAATAAAGGAATTATTGATAAAAGCGTACTGAGCTAATTAAGGAAGAGTTATGCAAGTTGATGATATTAGAATTTTTATTCCCTGTAAAAATTATGAGCAATCTCAGCGCTTTTATAAAGCGCTGGGATTTAAGATTGAAGATGCCTCAAATGATTTATGCGTGTGTACTTTTGGCGAATGTACGTTTTTTTTACAGCGTTATTATAATAAAACGTTTGCTGAAAACTTAATGCTGCAACTTTGTGTGTTAAATATAGATGAAGCATATGAACTTATTAGTAACCTAAACGGTTTTGATATCCGCTTTGAGGGTATAAAACGAGGGCGTGTTGAACTTTATGGATTGAAATTTGTTCAATCTAGGGGCGATTTAATCGCGGCGCAGGGTTTGTAACCTAGTGGGCTAAGTAAAAACCGAGCAACAAAGAGTCAATCGCCCCTAGAAAGAACCCAAAGGGCAGCGTATGTTTGGTCTTTATGCTACGTTATCGCCTATGTATGGGGAACAACCACATATCATAGGCTCTGCCTTGCCTAAATACCAAACACACAGCTGCAAATTCAACCACCAAAGGTCAACACGCCCTAGACCCTTGGGGTAGCGTTATTTACTTATGGGGACCATCGGGTGAGCTTTGGCACGTAACTGAATTAAATTAAAAATAAAAAGGAATAAATGTGAAATTTAATAAATATATAATTATTTTTATGGCGACCTTACTTGCTTCTTGTAGTTCGCTTGTGAGTAACAATACAGGTAAAAATACGCAATCTAGTAGCTTAATGGACTTCTTATATCCTGATCAACAAAGCCGCTCTACCTATAAACCTGCGATACCTGTTTTAAAACTCCCTGTTACCGTCGGAATTGCATTTGTACCGTCTAAAAACTGGCAGCCAGACGGGTTAGAGACCCAAAACCAAGTCGAGTTACTCGAAAAAGTAAAAAAGTCATTTCTACAATATGATTACATTGACCGCATTGAAGTTATACCAAGTACCTATTTAAAAGGAGGTGAAGGTTTTGCAACACTCGAGCAAGTCGGGAGGCTTTACGATGTAGATGTAATGGCACTGGTTTCATATGATCAAGTTACGCAATCGTATGAAAATAATGCAGCCTTACTTTATTGGACAATAGTGGGTATGTACGTTATTCCAGGTAATGAAAATACAATTCAAACCTTTGTGGATACAGCTGTTTTTGATATTAAAAGTAGAAAAATGCTATTTAGAGCACCAGGTATAAGTAAACTTGAAAAAAGAACAACAGCAATAGGTATTGATGAAACGTTATCTGAAAAGTCGGCTGAAGGTTTTAATCTAGCAGTTAGTGATATGACTACTAATTTAGATGCAGAGCTATCAAGGTTTAAAACACGTGTTAAAGAAGAAAAAATTGCAAAAGTCGAAAATAAAGATGGCTCTAGTAGCGGTGGCTCTTTGAGTATTTATTTACTCTTTTTGTTGTCGTTATTAGTTATGCGTAGCAAAAAAAATTAAAGTTAATAAAAACCAAGTATTTTTAATAGTGCCACCGGCTTAGAGCTGGTGGCATTATTTTTTATTCGTTAACTTAGCTTTTTATTAAAAAACTCAACGGTACGTTGCCATGCAAGTTCGGCATTGTCTTTATCATAGCGACCTGTCGAGTCGTTATGAAAACCATGATTTGCCCCTTTATACATATGCATAGTGTATTCAACATTATTAGCTTTTAAATCTTGTTCGTACTGTGGCCACGACGCGTTTACACGTTTATCTAGCTCGCCTAATTGAATCATTAACGGTGCTTTAATATTTTTACGTAAACTTTCACTGGCGGGAGTGCCGTAAAAAGGCACGCCAGCGCTGATTAAATTACTATCTACTGCCGCTAAATAATTAACAATGTAGCCACCAAAACAAAAACCGACAGCGCCTAATTTACCGTTACTGTTAGCATGCGATTTTAAAAAGTGCGCTGCGGCAACAAAATCGTTTTGAATTTTAGCGCGATCCATGGTTTTTTGCATAGCGCGTCCTTCATCATCATTACCAGGGTAACCACCCAGAGGAAAAAGCGCATCGGGTGCAAATGCAATAAAGCCTACCTTCGCTAAGCGTCTTGCTACATCCTTTATGTAAGGGTTTAATCCACGGTTTTCGTGTATCACAAGTACAACAGGGAGCTTACCTTCTATGTTTTTAGGGGTTGCTAAGTAACCTTTGCCTTTACCGTGCCCATCTGGCGAATCGAATTCTTCGTATGTTGCTTTAATATCATCGTCATTAAACGATACTTGTTCAGCAAGTGCATAGTTAGGTAATAATGCTGATGTAAGTACAGCCATCGAAAAGCCAAGTGCAGCAAGGCCACCGAGTTTTTTCATAAAAGTACGTCGGTCCATTAAACCGTGGGCGTATTCGTCATACCAATCAAAGGCTTCTTGAGGAATGTGATCAGAGGGGGATGTATTCATGGCTGTTCCTTAACTTTATTATGTCTATTTATTATTTAAATACCATAACGTATTAGGGATAAAAAACGAGCAATATTTCTCTCAATTATTAGGATTGTTGCCAAAGTTATCCATCAAGCAAGGAAAGGAGCACATTCCTTTGTTGTGCGGATATTAAAGAAACCATTTCAAGATGATTTAAATCTTTTACCTCATAAATGCTCACTTTTGGGTTACTAAGAGTAAGCAACCCATTATATGGACTCACTTTGTCTGCATTACTTGAAAAGATGTAAGTTTGCCTTGCATGAGGGGTCTTATTTAGATTACTTAATATGTCGAGTTTATTAAGAGGTACTTTACTGTTTTCAATTACCTTAGCCGCGACTTCGTTTATATAATCATCACCTAACAGTTTGCTATAAACAGGATATGATAATTTAGCAATTGTTCTTAGTGCGGCTTTAAAATTAATCATTGGAGCAAGAAGTATATGCTTATTAATATTGAGTTTGGTTGTGAGGTCGATGCTTGCAACTGCACCCATAGAGTAACTAAGCAATGAAATGTCGGTGTATTGGTGTTCATTTATATATTTTACTAATAAATCAAGGGAGTTTAAGCCATACTTAAATTCATCGTATTGATTACTTGCAGGCATCACTATTACATTCTTTCCAGTGATATGGCTAAGCCATCGGGCTTGCATGGTGTAAACCAAACTATTTACGCCATATCCCGGAAAAATAATTAAAAGCCCATCGTTTGACTTACTCGGTAAATTATCAGCATTGAGTTGATATTCAAAAGTATCGTCTTCAGTGCTTCCTTTACTAATTAAAGTTAATGTTAACGTATTGCCACTTAGTAGATAATTATCAATATCCTTAGGTGAAATAATCCTAAAATCAAGACAACCTATTTCGCTGCTGCAGTAATGGGTTTGTACTCCAGATAAAGCGATAGAGCTCTCAAATTCTTTAGGGAGAACTTTCTCCGGAGGCTTAGTTATTTGATAAGCAATATAGCTCTGACAACCACTTAAAAAAATAACTAAAGAAATAATCAGTATGTATAAGCGCATTAAAGTCCCTTTAATTTTCAAGCTAAATTTTTATTGATTAATTAATGCCTGATATCCCTTCATCTACGCCGATTAAAAAGTCGAGCCCTACAAACGCAAACGATATTGCAACGGCGCCTAATAGCATTAAGTTGCGGTTATTCTTTTTGTAGCCAATTGTGGTTAGTACAGCAAAAACAATAAATAAAATAAGTTGAAGTGTGCCCATCATTATTCCTTTTGGGGGTTATATTTATAGAGTTAAACTATCAGTAAGACAAAGACTTGGCAAATAGGTGAATATTATTTTTAATGTCCCGTCCTAAAATACGTTGACGGTTTTAAATGAAGGCCAGTAGCTTTTGCTCCTGGTCTTTTTTATGCACTTGGTTTGGTGTTTTCATTCCTAAACTTAAATGCGGCCTCAATTCATTGTATATCAATATCGATTCATCGACGAGCTGCTTTAGCTCTTCTAGGTTTTGGCATTTATAGAGTAAGAATTCCTGCTTCAATATGCCGTTAATACGCTCCGCCAGTGCATTCTGATAGCAGTCGTAGCCATCGGTCATTGATGGAATAATGCCATTTTCATTAAGCTTTACTTGATATACCCGCGAGCAATACTGCAACCCTCTATCTGAATGATGAATCGTACTACATTGATACTGACGATTATTGATGGTCATATCTAATGCCTTAACCACATCTGTCGCCTTCATTTCATCACTGAGTTCATATCCCATAATTTTTCGACTATACGCATCAGTTACTAGTGATAGATAGTGAACTCCTTGCGCTGATTGAACGTAGGTTATATCGCTTACAAATACCTCTTCTGGCTTCGATGGCTGCCTATCTTTAAGTAAATTAGGATGCTTTTTCATCCAATGTTTACTAAACGTAGTTTTTGTATAACTACGCTTAGGCTTAACCAATAAATGTTCATTTTTCAGGTAACTAAAGAAAGCGTCTCGACCTAAAC